>CAVWCS010000006.1:0-184437 GCA_963753525.1 uncultured Actinomycetes bacterium | reverse complement strand
GGAATCGTCGACGACGCAAGCCCGAGAATCTGACTCCCCTTCGCGCCCGAGAGGACGAACTTCGCCGGCGTACCCGTCGAACCGTCAACCGCCCACGTCACACCCGAGCCCGAACCCGCCGGAAGCGAATCAGCGAGGGCCGCACTCGTCGCGGCAGCGTTCCCGGTGTTCTTGATCTCGACCGTAAACCCGACCTGGTCGCCCGCGTTCACCGAGGCGGCATCCGCCGTCTTCGTGATCGTGAGATGCGAGACCGGAATGCTGAAGGTCGTGCAGACCTCGCCGGTGTCACCGCCGCCCGAAGTGTGGTTCTGGTCGCCGTCGTGCGTAATCGCCTGGGCGCGGTACGTGTGGCCGGGCTGGACGGCGACGAAGGTGCTGGTCGTCGGGTCGTACGCCTTGAGACCGGACACGTTCCAGGTGTCCTCCTGGCCGTAGCCCTCGTCGAAGGAGGTCGTCACCCCGCCGAATGCGTCCGTCGCCGGGATCGGGTCGGCGTTCGGCCCGAGGTTCCAGTCGTTCTTGTTGACCGGCGTCACACCGGTCGTGTTCGTCCACGAGCCGAACAGCCCCGTGGCTCCGGTGCTGCCGGGCTGGCCGCCGTTTTCCCAGTCGCCGCTCGTGGCGCTCGCGTTGCTCGTGATGTCGGTGAGGTAGATCGTCGGAGCTTCGGGCCGGCCCTCGATGTCGGAGCCGGAGCCGAAGGTCGGCGGTACCGCCTGACCCCAGACGATGCTGGCGTCCGAGATCGTCCCGCCCGTAAGAGCCTGCCCGCCGGTGTTCTGCATCTGTACAGAGATGCTCGTCGCACCGGCCGCAGCGGTGGCAGTCACGGTGAAGTTCGTATGCGCCGCGCCCGCGGTGACGGTGATCTGGTCACCTGAAGACACACCAACGGAGAGTCCACCGGGGACGGGGATCGAGGTGACCTGCGTGTTGGCCGGGAGCGAGCCGGCGGTGCCGGCATTCGAGCCTGCGGAGGAAGAGGGGGTTCCACCGCTGCCGATGTAGATCCCGGACTCGTCATTCGAGAACGCGCCGACGTGCCCGCTCAGACCAGAGCCGTAGAAGGCAATCGCGCGGGTGATGGTGTTCTCGTCGAACACGACCGTGCCGCCGCCGGGCTTCGGCGCGGCGTTCGGGTTGTAGCCGCAGGTATCGGTGGCGGCCGGCGGACCCGCGAAGACGTTGAGCGGCCGCACTGCGTTCACCGTTCCTGCTAGGGCCACCAGCAGGAGTGTGAGCGCGAGGAGCGAACCCTTCCCGAACTTGCGCTGAAAGACGCCAAAAAACATGTTTCGTTTCCCCTCTCTCGATCCTCTCCGGGTGGGAGCGCAGTCCCGGCCCAGCGTGAGGCCTAACCGTGTCCGGTAGGCCCCTGGCGCGCACTCATCAATCGGCTAGTCGAAGCTAGCCCTTCGCCTGGACCCGTTCAGTCGCCTTGAACGCCGCTCCGACCTAGCGAAGGAGGCGTTTGACGTCGGTGCGGTGCGTGACGCCGAGTTTGTGTTCGATGGAGCCGATGTGGCGTCGGACGGTTACGGGAGCGATGCTGAGCTTGCCGGCGATCTCGGAGGTGGTCGCGTCGTGCCGGAGAAGCTCGACGACTTCGGATTCGCGGATGGTGAGCGGCACGCGTTCTCTACCAACGCGGACGGAGGTGCGGCGTGCGTGTGTTTGGTGTCGGAGCTCGGCGAGAAGGCGGGCGACGAAACGGCGGGGCACGGCGGGCTCGCCGCGCAGGGTGCTGCAGCTGCGAGCCTGCCCTACTTCGCTGTACGTGCGGCAGTGGAACACTCATCGCGTCCCGCACCAAGACAGCGCGCGTGGCGGGGCTACGATCGCGCGATGCGGGTTCTCATCGCTGACGATCACCGCCTCATCATCGAAGGCATACGCCGAGCCCTCGACGAAGCTGGCGACTTCGACGTCGTCGGAGAATGCTCCTCCGGCTCGCAAGTCCTGCCCATGGTCGGCCGCACCAACCCCGACGTCGTCCTCCTCGACCTGCGCATGCCAGGCGCCGACGGCCTCTCCTGCCTCACCCGCATCCGCAGCCAACACCCACAAGTGAAAGTCGTAATCCTCTCCTCCTCCACCGACGAAAACGTCATCGCCAACGCCCTCAAACGCGGCGCCAGCGCCTACGTCGTCAAAAGCGTCAACCCCGCCGACCTCCCCTCCATCCTCCGCCAAACACACGACGGCACCGTCTACACCACCATCGGCCTCCCCCAACCCAACGAAAACCCCGCCCACACCGCCGGACTCACCGAACGCGAAACAACCATCCTCGCCGCCCTCGCCCGCGGCCTCTCCAACGACGCCATCGCAAAAGAACTCTGGGTCGCCGAACAAACCGTCAAATTCCACCTCACCAAGATCTACCGCAAACTCGGCGTCACCAACCGCACCGAAGCCGCCCGCCTCGCCTACCAAAACGGCCTCGTCGAAAGCCCCATCGACGACCACTAACGGAAAGGGCCCGGGACACTTCGTCCCAGGCCCTTCGGCCCATCCGTTAGCTCAGGGCTAGCTCAACCCGTGAGCGAGATGTTCGCGGCCTTGACGGCGCCGAGCCGCTTCGAGAGCTTGCATGAGCTGGTCGTCGACACCGTCCGGAAGGTCACGATGCCTGACCGTTTCGGCTTGATCTTCGTGGTGATCTTGCCCTTCGCGTTCGACTTACCGGTGATGAGGCTCAGACCGGCGCCCTTGATGCGGACACGGATACCCGCGACCCCCTTGAGGCCGTTCGTGATCTTCAAGTGGATCTTCGTCGACTGGCCGACGTTGAGCGCCTTCGGCTTGACGAGCAGCCCGGTGCACCCCGGCGGCGGCGTGTGCGTGCCGATCTTGACGCATGTCGACGCCGAGGAGTGTCCCGAGCCGGCATTCGTCGAGTTGACGGTGCCGGTGTTGTTGACAACGCCGCTGCCGGCCGGGCAGCGACCACCCGTCGCGGCCGTCGTCGGCGACGTGATGTGCACGGTGAACGTACTCGCGGCCTCCGTCGTACCGGCAGGCACCGTCTCCGGGCCGCAGTTGAGCGACCCAGCGTTAATTGCGCACGTGCTGGCCCACCCTGTGCCCTGGCTCGCGATCTGCCAGGACAGGCCGGCCTTCGTCGGCAGCGGATCCGCCAGGGTCACGCCCGTCGCGTCACCCGAACCGGGGTTCGAGACCGTGAGGGTGAACCCGATCGACTCACCCGCGTTCACCTGCGCCGCATCCGCGGTCTTCACAATCTGAAGCTGCGGGATGATGATTGCCGTGCACACGTTTCCGGCCGGAGACTTGGCGTTGTCTTGCATGCTGTTGTCGCCGTTCCCGCCGTTCCCGCCGGCCGTGATCTCGCCCGCGCTCCCCGGGGTACCGAGCCCGTCGGTCTGGCTCGCAGCGCTCTTGCCGGGGTGGACGTCGTACGTGATGGTGCAGACCTTGCTCGGGAGATCGCTCGGGGCACCGACGTACGTGTGAGAGATAGGCCCCCAGAAGCCCTGCGAGAAAGAGGTGGGCGCATTTCCCCCGCCCTGCCAGCCCGTGACCGTGCCGGTCGAGACCTTGCCGCAACCGCCGCCCCATGAGGCGTAGTCGGCCGGCGTGGAGACCGTCTGCACGGCGGACGGATTGCTCGGATCGTTCGCGCTCGGCGTCGGCTGTACGACATTCCCGTCGGTGTTCGCCGCGAAGCTGCTTGGGTTCTGCGATCCCACCGAGATCCCGGTGTTGCCGATCGCGTAGCCCGCGTCGTTGGGGTCATACCAATCCATGGCATAGCCCGCGCCCGCACGGTCCGTGTTGCAGTCCGAGCCATGAGTTGGCCACGCCCAGCCGCCCTCGACCGTGAGCGTGGTGGTACCGAGCCCACCGTCGCCGAGCGCGTTGTAGACGATGCCGACGACGGACGTCTGGTTCGGCGCGAAGCCCAGGTTCGAGTAGTTGGTGGTCTGTGTTGTCTCGGGAGCGTCGGCGAGCGCGGCAACCGCGAAGACGCCAAACGCAACCATGGTCACGAGGACTGCTGTCAACCCTTTGGGTCGCCGTGCGAAACGAAGCATTCTGAAACTCTCCCTCTCTCTTGTTTCCTCCCGAGCCGCGAGCGCACCCTTGGCCCAGCATGAATCCTTTACCGGAGTACAAGTAGAACGGCGGGCCACCGTCGTGGGATGTCCGATCGGCTAGTCGAGGCCATCCTTTCGCCTGGACCCGTTCAGTCGCTGTGAACGGTGCGTCGACCTAGCGGAGGAGGCGCATGACGTCGGCGCGGGTCGAGACGCCGAGTTTTTGCTTCATCGAGCCGATGTGCCGGCGCACGGTCACCGGAGCGATGCCGAGCTCGCCGGCGATCTCGGCGGTCGTGGCGCCGTGCCGGAGTAGCTCGACGACCTCCGACTCGCGAATCGTGAGCGAGATCCGTTCTTTGCCGACTCGCACGAACGTCCGCCGCGCCTGGGTCTGGCTTTGCACCTCCGCGAGAAGCCGAGCCACGAAACGGCGCGGCACGGCCGGCTCGCCCCGCAGCGTGCTGCGCACCACGTCCGGAAGCCGGTCCGGATCGAGGCTCTGCGGCAGATAGCCCGCCGCGCCGCCCCGCATTGCGGCCATGAACTCATCCTCGTCGGGACGGTTCGTAAGCACGATCACGGCGACAGACGGCGCACGCGAGACGATCTCCGCGATCGCCCTGACCCGCTTGGCCCCAGCCTTTAGACCGAGCAGACAAACGTCAGGACGCTCCCGGACAGCCGCAGCCACCGCAGCGTCGGCACTCTCCGCCTCGCTACACCGAGCGTCACCCTCGAGCGCAAGCCGAAGCCGCGCCCGCATCGGCCGCCGCTCAGCAGCAATCAGCACACGAGCCGGAGTCTCAACAACCGCAGCGCCCATCATCCTCCGCGCAAACCCGAGGTAGCCGTCCCCACTGGAACGAAGGGGAGGGCCTGGGACATCGCGTCCCAGGCCCTCCCCGATCCCTGGCTCACCCCGTGACCGGCGGCGTGAAGACGCCGGTGATGCCGACCCTGGGGACTGCGCAAGACTTGGTCGCGATTGGCCTGAAGGTCACGATGCCGGCCTTCCTGGGCTTGAGCGCCTTGGTGATCTTGCCCTTCGCGTTCGACTTGCTCGTGGTGGTGGAGATACCCGGGCCCGTGATCCGGACACGCACCCCCGCCACCGCGTGGTGGTGATTGATGACCGTGATGTGCATCGTCGTCGAGCGGCCCGCGTACAGCTGCTTCGGCCGCACGATCACCGCGGTGCAGTACGACGGAGGCCTGGCCTCGTGCACGACGGTGACAGACGCAGACGCCATGTTGTTCGTCAGCGTCGTCTCCGGCATGTCACCCACGACCGTCGCCGTGTTCGTCAGCGTGCCCTCGACCGTCGGCGCCGTCACCAGAGTGATCGTCACCGAGTCGCCCACCTGCATCGTGCCCAGGCTGCAGTTAAGGATCAGCGTCGCCACGGTAAACGTGCACGACCCCACCGTCGTCGTGTTCGTCACATACGACGTGCCAGCCGGCAACGGATCGGACACCTTCACGTCCGTGTCCACATCCGGGCCGTTGTTCTTCACGACCATCGTCCACGTGATGTTCTGGAACGCAGTCCCAGCAGGCAGGTCCTGACTCGACGGCGAACCCGTCTTCGTGATCTGCAGGTCGGTAACGCCCTCCACGCACGTGGTCGCCGTCGCCTGCCCCGAACCATCATTCGTCGTCGTCACGAAACCAGTGTTCGTGACGACACCGCTGTTCGGGCACAGCCCGCCAGTACCAGCACCGGTCGACGACGTGATGTGCACCGTGAACGTACTCACGGCCTTAGCCGTGCCACCCGGAACCGTCGCCGGGCCGCAGTTAAGCGTCCCAGCCGTGATCAAGCACGTACCGCCCCAACCAGCGCCCTGGCTGTCGATCGACCACGACAGACCGGTATTCGTCGGCAACGGATCGCTCAACTTCACACCCTTCGCCGCGCCCGTCCCCGCGTTAAACACCGTCACAGTGAACCCAATCGCATCACCCTGATTCACCTGAGCGTTATCCGCCGTCTTCGCGATCTGGATCGACGCCTGATCACAAACCTCCTCCGCACTAGCCGGATTCGGATTGTTCGCATTCGTCGTCGTCAACGTCGCCGTGTTGTCATACACACCACACTCACTCGCCGACGTCGAAGCCGTGATGTGAACCGTGTAATCCGCACCCGCGAGAAGGGTCGACGACGCGAGGCTCAGCGTCTGGCTGCCCTTGGCTCCGGCGAGGACGAACTTCGCCGGCGTACCCGTCGAACCGTCAACCGCCCACGTCACACCCGTGCCCGAACCGGCCGGCAGCGAATCGCTGAGCGTGACGCCCTTCGCGACACCGTTGCCGTTGTTCTTCACCTCAACGGTGAACCCGATCTGGTCGCCGGCGTTCACCGGCGAAGCATCCGCCGTCTTCGTGATCGTCACATGCGCGGGCTTGCAGACCTCTTCCGCGCTGGCCGGATTGGGATTGTTCGCGTTCGTCGTCGTCAGCGTCGCGGTGTTGTCGTACACACCGCACTCCGTTGCCGAGGTCGTGGCGGTGATGTGGATCGTGTAGTCCGCACCCGCCGCCAGCGTGTTCGACGCCAGCGTGAGCGTCTGGCTGCCCTGGCTCCCGGCGAGCACGAACTTCCCGGGCGTACCGGTCGAGTTGTCGACGGCCCAGGTCACGCCGGTGCCCGAACCACCAGGCAGCGGATCATTAAGCGCGACGCCCTTCGCGAGGCCGGTGCCGGTGTTCTTGACCTCAACGGTGAACCCGATCTGGTCGCCTGCGTTCACCGGCGAAGCATCCGCCGTCTTCGTGATCGTCACATGCGCCGGCCCACAGACTTCCTCGGCGCTGGCGGGATTGGGATTGTTCGCGTTCGTCGTCGTCAGCGTCGCGGTGTTGTCGTACACACCGCACTCCGTCGCCGACGTCGTGGCCGTGATGTGGATCGTGTAGTCCGCACCGGCCGCAAGCGTGTTCGACGCAAGGCTCAGCGTCTGGCTGCCCTGGCTGCCGGCAAGGACGAACTTCGCCGGCGTACCCGTCGAGCCGTCAACCGCCCACGTCACGCCGGTGCCGGAACCACCAGGCAGCGAATCGCTGAGCGTGACGCCCTTCGCGACACCCGTGCCGGTGTTCTTCACCTCGACCGTGAACCCGATCGTGTCGCCCGCGTTCACCGGCGAGGCATCCGCCGTCTTCGTGATCGTCACATGCGCCGGATTACAGACCTCTTCAGCGCTGGCGGGATTGGGATTGTTCGCGTTCGTCGTCGTCAGCGTCGCCGTGTTGTCGTACACGCCGCACTCCGTCGCCGACGTCGTCGCCGTGATGTGGATCGTGTAGTCCGCGCCGGCGGGCAGCGTGCTCGACGCGAGCGTGAGCGTCTGGATGCCCTGAGCGCCCGCGAGAACGAACTTCGCCGGCGTACCCGTCGAGCCGTCAACGGCCCACGTCACACCCGAGCCCGAACCACCCGGCAGCGAATCGCTGAGGTTGACACCCTTGGCAAGGCCGGTGCCGGTGTTCTTCACCTCGACCGTGAAGCCGATCTGGTCGCCCGCGTTCACCGGTGAAGCATCCGCCGTCTTCGTGATCGTCACATGCGCCGGATTACAGACCTCCTCCGCGCTGGCCGGATTGGGATTGTTCGCGTTCGTCGTCGTCAACGTCGCCGTGTTGTCATACACCCCACACTCGCTCGCCGACGTCATCGCCGTGATGTGCACCGTGTAATCCGCACCCGCCGCCAGCGTGCCCGACGCAAGCGTGAGCGTCTGGCTGCCCTGGGCGCCCGCGAGAACGAACTTCGCCGGCGTACCCGTCGAACCGTCAACCGCCCACGTCACACCCGAGCCAGAACCACCCGGCAGCGAATCGCTGAGGTTGACGCCCTTCGCAAGGCCGGTGCCGGTGTTCTTCACCTCGACCGTGAACCCAACCGTGTCGCCTGCGTTCACCGGCGACGCATCCGCCGTCTTCGTGATCGTCACATGCGCCGGATTACAGACCTCCTCCGCGCTGGCCGGATTGGGATCGTTCGCGTTCGTCGTCGTCAACGTCGCCGTGTTGTCATACACACCGCACTCCGACGCCGACGTCGAAGCCGTGATGTGCACCGTGTAGTCCGCACCCGCCGCCAACGTGCTCGACGCAAGCGTGAGCGTCTGGCTGCCCTTGCTTCCCGCGAGGACGAACTGCGCTGGCGTACCGGTCGAACTGTCGACCGCCCACGTCACACCCGAGCCCGAACCGCCCGGCAGCGGATCATTAAGCGTGACGCCCTTCGCGAGGCCCGTACCGGTGTTCTTCACCTCAACCGTGAACCCGACCTGATCGCCCGCGTTCACCGGCGAGGCATCCGCCGTCTTCGTGATCGTCACGTTCGCCGGCTTACAGGCCTCAGAAGCGCTAGCCGGACCCGGGTTCGAGTCCGACGAGGTCAGCGTCGCGGTGTTGTTGTACGTGCCGCACTCGCTCGCCGACGTCAAAGCCGTGATGTGCACCGTGTAGTCCGCCCCGACCGGAATCGTCGACGACGCAAGCCCGAGAATCTGACTCCCCTTCGCGCCCGAGAGGACGAACTTCGCCGGCGTACCCGTCGAACCGTCAACCGCCCACGTCACACCCGAGCCCGAACCCGCCGGAAGCGAATCAGCGAGGGCCGCACTCGTCGCGGCAGCGTTCCCGGTGTTCTTGATCTCGACCGTAAACCCAACCTGATCGCCCGCGTTCACCGAAGCGGCATCCGCCGTCTTCGTGATCGACAGGTTCGCAACCGGAATGCTGAAGGTCGTGCACACCTCGCCGACGTCACCACCACCCGACGTGTGGTTCTGGTCGCCGTCATGAGTCATGCTCTGCGCCCGGTACGTGTGACCCGGCTGAACCGCGACAAACGTGCTCGTCGTCGGGTCATACGCCTTCAAGCCGGACACGTTCCAATTGACCTCCGCGCCATAGCCCTCGTCAAACGAGGTCGTTGTCCCGCCGAACGCATCGGTCGCGGGGATCGGATCAGCGTTCGGGCCGAGGTTCCAGTCGTTCTTGTTGACCGGATTCGTCCCGCTCGTGTTCGTCCACGAGCCGTACAGGCCCGTCGCGCCCGTCGCGCCAGGCTGCCCGCCATGCTCCCAGTCACCACCAGTCGCGGCGGCATTGCTTGTGATGTCGGTGAGGTAGATCGTCGGAGCCGTCGGCCGACTCTCAGCGTCGCTGCCTGCCCCGAACGTCGGCGGCACCGCCTGACCCCACACAATGCTCGGATCAGAAATCGTCCCGCCCGTGAGCGCCTGGCCGCCGACGTTCTGCGACTGCACCGAAATGCTCGTCGCGCCCGCCGCAGCATTGGCGTTCACGTTGAAGTTCTGATGGTTGGCGCCCGCGGTGACCGTGATCTGATCACCAGACGAGACAGCAACGGATGTCCCGCCGGGAACAGGGATCGACGTCACCGCCGTGTTGGCAGGCAACGAGCCAGCGGTGCCGACCGAAGAGCCCGCGGAGGAAGAGGGGGTCCCCCGCTGCCGATATTCAGCCCAGACTCATCGTTCGCAAACACGCCAACGCGCCCACTCAGACCAACCCCATAAAAAGCGATCGCGCGAGTAACCGTGTTCTCGTCAAACACAACCGTGCCACCATTCGGCGACGGCGCCGCGTTCGGGTTATAACCGCACGTATCGGTGCTGGCCGGAGCCGCGAAGATATTGAGCGGCCGCACCGCACTCACAGTTCCCGCTACGACAACAAGCAGGAGTGTGAGCCCGACAAGCGAACCCTTCCCGAACTTGCGCTGAAAGACGCTACGAAACATTTTCCCTTCCCCTCTCTCGATCTCCGGGCGGGAGCGCACTCCTGACCCGGTGAGCCCATTGCCGACGTAGAAGTAGAGCGGGGGCCCCCCATCGAGGGATTGTCCGATCGGCTAGTCGCGGCCAACCTTTCGCCTGGACCCGTTCAGTGGCCCTGAACGCCTAAAGGGCGCCGCTACGGCGTCCAGCGGTTCCAGCGGACGACGTCGTCGTGCGCACGCCGGCGCTGCGAGAAGACGCTCGAGGCGCGATCCCAGTCCGGATCCTCCGCCGGATGGCCGACCGTGATGCCGGCGACGATCGTGAGGTCGGCGGGGATCCCGAGCAGTTCGCGCACCCGCGCATCGTCATCGACCGTGACCCCGTAGACGCCTGCGCCAAGGCCCTCCTCGAGCGCCGCGAGCATGACGAGCATCATCGCCGCACCCGCGTCGACGTGCCAGAAGGGCACCGGCCAGACGATCTCTGCACCGCCCGTGATCGCGAGCTTGTCGGGGCGCGTGTAGCGGTCGTGATAGTCCTGCTCGCGTGTGAGGACGAAGAAGTGCGCCGCGGCCTTCGTGAACCAGGCGCGCGATTTCTCGTCGGCGTCGGCCTCGACGAGCGCGGCGATCGTCTCGGGGTCGTCGACGACGAGGATCCGCAGCCCCTGGCTGTAACCGGCGTTCGGCCCGCGGCGCGCGGCACGGGCGATCCGCTCGAGCGCCTCGCGCGGCACGCGCTTGCCGGTGTAGCTGCGGACGGCTCGCCGCTTC
The DNA here is from genome assembly GCA_963753525.1 of uncultured Actinomycetes bacterium. GTDB lineage: Bacteria > Actinomycetota > Thermoleophilia > Gaiellales > Gaiellaceae > Palsa-739. Next base: position 173,838 of record CAVWCS010000006.1, on the reverse strand, counting down.
TTCAGCAGATCGTAGAAGGACTTGTCCACAGCGGCATTATGGCCGATTCATCCCGTGTGAGCTACGTATCTGACGCACCCGTATGACGTACTAAAAGCACCACGCCCCCATGGATAAGCCAACCAACCTCCTCGAAGCCATCCGCTACTTCTCCGACCTCGGCGCCGCCACCGAGTACGTCGCCGCACTCCGTTGGCCGGACGGCTTCGTCTGCCCCCACTGCGGTGGCCGCGAGTACTCGTACGTCTCGACGCGACGCTTGTGGAAGTGCAAGTCTTGCAAGAAGCAGTCGAGCGTCAAGGTCGGCACGATCCTCGAGGACTCCGCGCTAGGACTCGACAAGTGGCTCCCCGCGATCTGGCTCGCGGCGAACCCAGGGACCGGAATGAGCTCGCACGAGCTCGCCCGCGCGCTCGGCACCACCCAGAAGTCGGCGTGGTTCATGCTCCACCGCATCGCCGAGGCCAAGAGCACCTGGGTGGCTTCGCCGACCCCGTCCGAACCGCTCACGACGGAAGGGAGTGTCGAGCCCCCAGGCGTCCGGTTCGCGACCCGACCCGACCCATGGGTGCTGCTGGCCGTCGCCCTAGGCTCGTTCGCGCTCGGGGTCGTCGTCGGTCGACTCGCCCACCGAGTCGGCCGGCGGTCGATCGTCGCCTGAGTCAGGCGTCGGCTTCGGCGTATTGACGACCTTCCGAGCGAACGTCTCGAATGTCGCGTACTCGTCTGCGTCGTCCTCGGCGCTCATCCCGGCATTATCGACTGCGTGAAGGGAGTCGAGCTCGTCTTCGGGATCGGCTGGGGAGCTTTCTGGCTCTACTGGCTCGTGGCGGCGTTCTCGATGAAGCGCGGCAGCCGTACGTGGGGGCGCGAGATCCGGATCCGCATCGTCCTCGTCGCGCTCATCGTCGCTCTCGCGCGGCTCGGAGTCTTCCGCGGCCACCACGGAGTCCACACCGATCCGTGGCGCGCGGCGATCGGGCTGATGCTCTGGGCGGCGGGACTCCTCTTCGCAATCTGGGCGCGCGTCCACATTGGCCGCAACTGGGGCACGCCGATGACGCAAAAGGCCGAACCGGAGCTCGTGACGAGCGGCCCATACCGCTTCGTCCGCCATCCGATCTACTCGGGGATCCTCCTCGCGATGTTCGGGACCGCTGTCGGGCTGAGCTGGTGGTGGCTCGTCATCGCCGCGCTGCCCTCGATCTATTTCGTCTATGCGGCGACCGTCGAAGAACGCTTCCTGGCCGAGCAGTTCCCGGACGCCTATCCGGCCTACCGGCGCTCGACGAAGATGCTCGTCCCGTACGTTCTCTGACCGGCGAGAGCTACTCCCACTCGATCGTCGCGGGTGGCTTCGACGTGACGTCGAGCACGACGCGGTTCACACCGGGGATCTCGTTGACGATCCGCGCCGAGATGGTCTCCACGAGGTCGTACGGGAGGCGCGCCCAGTCGGCGGTCATCGCGTCGTCGCTCGTTACGGCGCGAATCACGATCGGGTATCCGTACGTCCGCTCGTCGCCCTGCACGCCGACCGAGCGGATTGCCGGTAGTACCGCGAACGACTGCCACAGCTCGCCGTACATCCCGGCCCGCCGCACCTCTTCCTGTAGAACCGCGTCGGCCTGGCGGAGGATCTCGAGCCGCTCCGGCGTGACCGCGCCGATGATCCGGATCGCGAGGCCGGGTCCCGGGAACGGCTGGCGCCAGACCATCCGCTCGGGCATCCCTAGCTCCTCGCCGACGCGCCGCACCTCGTCCTTGAAGAGCATCCGCAGCGGCTCGACGAGCTTCATCTTCATGTCGTCGGGAAGGCCGCCGACGTTGTGGTGGGACTTGATGGTCGCGGCGACGCCTTCGGTGCCGCCCGACTCGATCACGTCGGAGTAGAGCGTCCCCTGCACGAGCCAGGGCACGTCGCCGAGCTTCCGCGCCTCCTCCTCGAAGACGCGGATGAACTCGCGGCCGATGATCTTGCGCTTCTCCTCCGGCTCCTCCACCCCGTCGAGGAGGTCGAGGAAGCGCTGCTGCGCCTGCACGTGGACGAGTGGGACGTGGAAGTGGTCACCGAACGTCTCGACGACCTGCTCGGCCTCGTCCTGCCGCAACAGGCCGTGGTCGACGAAGACGCAGGTCAGCTGCTCGCCGACGGCCTTGTGGACGAGCAGCGCGGCGACCGCGGAGTCGACGCCGCCCGAGAGCGCGCACAGGACGCGCTCGCTGCCGACCTGCGCGCGGATCCGCGCGACCTGCTCCTCGATCACTGCGGCGGCCGTCCAGGCGGGCGGCGCGTCGGCGATCGAGTAGAGGAAGTTCTTGAGGACGTCCATCCCGTGCGGCGTGTGAACGACCTCGGGATGGAACTGGACGGCGTAGATCCCGCGCTCGGGATCCTCGAACGCCGCGACGGGCGTCGCGGGAGAGCTCGCGACGACGCGCGCACCCGCGGGCGCCTCGACGACCGTGTCGCGGTGGGACATCCAGACGGTCTGTTCCGCCGGCGTGTCGTGGAGCAGCCGTGACTCCTCGGCGCGCATCTCCGTGCGCCCGAACTCGGAGACGCCGGTGCGGTCGACGCGGCCGCCGAGCTCGAGCGCCATCAGCTGCGCGCCGTAACAGATGCCGAGCGCCGGGATCCCGAGCTCGAACAGCGCGCGGATCGACCCGCGGCGCGTCGTCGGAGTAGACCGACGCAGGCCCACCGCTCAGCACGAGCGCGTACGGGTTGCGGGCGCGTACCGCCTCGGGCGTGATCGTGTGGCCGACGAGCTCCGAGTAGACGCGGCACTCGCGCACGCGGCGCGCGATCAGCTGGGAGTACTGCCCGCCGAGATCGATAACGAGAACCGGCCTGTCCTCCGGGCCGGGAAACGCAAGAACCTTGGCCGGCTCAGCGGCGATAGTTCGGCGCTTCCTTCGTGATCGTCACGTCGTGCGGGTGCGACTCGCGCAGGCCTGCCGCCGTGATGCGCACGAAGCGCGCCTGCTTCATCTCCGCGATCGTCGCGGCGCCGCAGTAGCCCATCGCCTGCCGAAGCCCGCCGACGAGCTGGTGAACGACGGTCTGGAGCGGCCCCTTGTACGCCGTGCGTCCCTCGATCCCCTCGGGGATGAGCTTCTCGACGTCCTCGACGTCGCCCTGGAAATAGCGGTCCTTCGAGAAGCCGCGCGCCTTCATCGCGCCGAGCGAGCCCATGCCGCGGTACTCCTTGAAGCGCTCGCCCTGGACGAGGATCACGTCGCCCGGCGCCTCCTCGACGCCTGCGAGCAGAGAGCCGACCATGACCGTGTCGGCGCCGGCGCCGATCGCCTTCGCGATGTCGCCGGAGGACGTCAGTCCGCCGTCGGCGATGACCGGAACGCCTTCCTCCGCCGCGGCGCTTGCGACCTCGTGGATCGCGCTGACCTGCGGGACGCCAACGCCCGCGACGACGCGCGTCGTGCAGATACTCCCCGGCCCGACTCCGACTTTCAGCGCGTCGGCTCCGGCGTCGATGAGCGCCCGCGCCGCGTCCGCCGTGGCGATGTTCCCGGCGACGACGTCGACGGCGACGGAGCCCTTTACGCGCGTGACCATCTCGAGGACACCGCGCGAGTGGCCGTGCGCGGTGTCGACGACGAGGACGTCGACGCCCGCCTGCACCAGCGCTTGCGCGCGCTCGAGCGCGTCGGGCCCGACGCCGACCGCGGCGCCGACCTGCAAGCGCCCCTGCGCGTCCTTCGTCGCGTGCGGGAACTCGATCTTCTTCTGGATGTCCTTGACCGTGATGAGCCCACGCAGGCGCCCGTCGGCGTCGACTACGGGGAGCTTCTCCACCTTGTTGCGGTGAAGGATCGCTTCCGCCTCCGCGAGCGTCGTCCCCACCGGGGCGGTGACGAGGTCGCGCGAGGTCATGAGCGCCGAGACGAGCTGGTCGACATCGCTCTCGAAGCGGAGGTCGCGGTTGGTGAGGATCCCGACGAGGATGCCGTCGTCGTCGGTGATCGGGACACCCGAGACCTTGTAGCGCGCCATGAGCTCGAGCGCCGCACGGACGGGCGCATCGGGCGGCAGCGTCACGGGCTCGACGATCATCCCCGCCTCCGACCGCTTGACCTTGTCGATCTCCGCGACCTGCGCCTCGATCGAGAGGTTGCGGTGGACGATCCCGATCCCGCCTTCGCGTGCCAGCGCGATCGCGAGTCGCGCTTCGGTCACCGTGTCCATCGCCGCCGAAACGAGCGGGATCGCGAGCTCGAGCGACGGTGTCAGCCGCGAGCGCGTCGAGACGTCATTCGGGAGGACATGCGACTCCGCCGGGACGAGGAGCACGTCGTCGAAGGTGAGGCCTTCCTCCCCGAACTTCCGGTCTAGCTCCAGCAGCCGCTGAACGTCTGCGGCGCTCGGCTCGGCTGCGGCGGGGTCTCTCAAGGGAAAGCCAGGGTACCAACCTCCGCGGCTAGAACTAAATTGACAACGCCCTAACACGCCACGGCTACGGTGCAAACGGTGCGCGCCTTGATCGTCACGGCCGGGATTTTCGCAGTCGCCGGCATCGCGGCGGCCGCGACGCCACAGCCGACGACCATCGTTCGAGCCCCCGCACCCGTGGAGGCTCTCGCCCAGGACGGAAGCCTGCTCGCGTGGCTCGCCGGCGACGGAAAGAAGTGCAACAACGTCCACTTGAGCGGCGGCGGGAACACCTCCGTCCTCCCGCAGCCGCCGAACGGCAGCATGACGTGCCACTGGGATCTCGTCGAGCGGAGCGGAGCAGCTTGCGGTCGCCGCAGGCGCATCCGCCGCGCTCTGGACACTGCACGAGCACGGCACCGATTTCGTCATGACCGCGCAGGTGGACGGCAAGGAGATCAAGGTCGACCGGCTGGCTCACCAGAGCAACGGCACGGGCTGGTGGCTCGGCGGAACCACGGGCGGAGGAACGACGCTCGCGTACTCCTCAGCCGATGTCGAGTACGTCGATCAGCTCGGCTGCGCCTCGGGTGGATCGTGCAAGAAGAAGATCGCGGGCGGTGGGATCGAGCTCGTCACCGCCGGCCAGAAGACGTCGCTCCCAGCCGCCGGCCCTGCGCTCGGTCTCGCGGTCAGCAACGGCCGCATCGCGTACATCCCGGCGACGACGGTCGCGAAGGGCGGAGCCCCGGCGGCCGGCTCGGGCGCGGCCGTGCAGGTCGAAGACATCTCGAACGGGACAGTCGTCAGCAAGGTGAAGTCGGTCGGCGTCCCGCTCGCGGTCGGTCTCGCCTCCCACGCGCTCGCCGTGCTCTCCCGTGGTGCTCGCAACGCTCGCGTCCTGCGGCTGACGTGGTACGACCCCTCGACCGGCCAAACGCTCGGGGGGATCGTTGTCCCTGCCGCGACGGCGCACACGCTCGCCGTCAACGATCAGGTCGTCGTCTACCGCGTCGGCCGCGCGCTTCGCGCGCTGGTGCTCGCGACACGTCACGTCCGCGCGCTCGGCAAGACAAGTCCTGAATACCTCGGCCTCTCCCTCGACGGAACCCGGCTCGTCTGGGCCGAGAACGGTCGCTCATCCGGCCGTATCCGGGCTCTATCGGTGCCCTAGCTTAGGCCGCGACGGGATCGAGCTCGTGGATCTCGACGCCGGCCGCCAGCTGTTGCGCTTCCTTGGGGTCGAAGCGGCCCGCGCCCAGCTCGACGACCGACGCAGCCGCGCACCCGATCGCCGTTCGTAGCGCATCGGCGACGCCGGCGCCGTTGAAGCGCTCGGAGAGATAGCCACCGAGGAGAACGTCGCCCGCGCCGACGGGCGCGATCGGCTCGATCCGCGGAATCGAGGCGCGGAACCGTCGCGCCTCCCGCTCCTCGCGGATCAACGCGAAGCACGACGTCTCCTGGGTGATGAGGACGTTCCGCGCGCCGAGGTTGGCGATCGTCTCGAGAGCCATGACGAAGTCCTCGTCGTCGGTGAAGTCCTGACCGACGAGGCTCTCGGCCTCCTGCTGGTTCGGCGAGACGAGGAACGGCTCCGCCTCGACGCCGAGCCGCAGAGCCTCGCCCTCGCAGTCGAGGACGCAGTGGATACCGCGGCGCGTGAGGTCGCGGATCATCTCCGCGTAGAAGTCGTTCTCGACGTCGCGCGGCAGCGAGCCGCTGAAGACGACGTAACTCGCGACGCGCGCGAGGTAGCGAAGCTTGTCGGTGAGAACGTCCAGCTCCTCCGGGCGCACGGCCGGGCCCCATTCGTAGACCTCCGTCAGCGCGCCCGCGGTGGGGTCGACGACGGCGATCGACGTCCGTGACTCGTCGGAGATGCGCACGAAGTCGTTGAGGATCCCCTCGAACGCGAGATCCTCGACGATGCGGTCGCCCGTGCGCCCGCCGGCGAGGCCGGTCGCGATGACCGGCGTATCGAGGCGCTTGAGCGCACGCGCGACGTTGATCCCCTTGCCGCCGGCGCCGGTGAGGCTCGCGCTCGCGCGATGCCGGTGGCCGAACTGGAAGTTCGGGACAGTCAGCGTCCGATCAACTGCCGCATTGAGGGTGACGGTGACGATCAACCCACTGCGGAGAGTACCCGGTGCAGCTGTTCCGACAGCGCGGCGGCCGCGGCGGCCGGGTCGTCCGCATAGATCACCGAGCGCGACGCGGAGGGCAGCGCGCTCGCCGGGCCGGCCGAGAACGCCGGCGCGAGATCCTCGAGTCGGCCGCCCTGGGCACCGACGCCGGGGAGAAGGAGCACTGCGCGCGGCATGAGAGCGCGTGCGTCCGCGAGCACGTCCGGATGTGTCGCACCGACCACGGCGTCGATTCCCCAGGCGTCGACGCGCTCGGCGACGTGGTGCCAGAAGGGCCGGCCGTCGCCGAGCGGGACGTCCTGGAGATCGGCGCTACCGGGATTCGACGTCTTGACGATCGCGAAGACCCCTAGCCCGTCGTGAGCGAGGAACGGCTCGAGCGAGTCCTCACCGAGATACGGGTTGACGGTGACCGCGTCCGCGAGCGGCGCGAGCGCCGCCGCGTACGCGCGCATGGTCGAGGGGACGTCGCCGCGCTTGCCGTCGACGAGAACGAGCAGCCCCGCCTCGCGCGCGTACCCACAGACGTCGCAGAGTGCGGCCCAGCCGACCGGCCCCTGCGCCTCGAAGAACGCGGTCTGCGGCTTGACGACGACGACCACCGGCGCGACGGCGTCGACGATCCCGCGGCAGAACTCCGTGAGCCCGACCCCCGCCGGCATGAGCGCGGGATCGGGATCGATGCCGACGCAGAGCGGCGCGCCCTTCTCCTCCACCGCCGCCGCGAGCCTGTCCGCGAACCGAGTCATGAGACGCATCTTCCCGGAAATGCGAGAGGCCGCCCGTAGGCGGCCTCTCGATCCTCGGAGGAGACGTAGCTCAGCGGTTCTCAGCCACCTGCTTTTACGGCGGCCTTCAGCGTGCTGCCGGCCGAGAACTTCGGCACCGTCGCGGCGGCGATGTGCACCTTCTCGGTCGGGTTGCGCGGATTGACCCCCATGCGCGCGGCGCGATCTGCGGTCGAGAACTTCCCAAATCCCGTGAAGGTCACGTCGCCTCGACGCTGCAGCGTCACCGTCACGGTCTCGAGGAACGCGTCGACGGCCTTACCGGCGTCCTTGTTCGAGAGCCCTGAGCGCCTTGCCACCTCGGAAACGAAATCCTGCTTCGTCACTCTCTCCTCCAGTCTTTGATCGCTTGCAGGTTTGGACGACCCTACAACTTAAGCGTTTGCCGCTCAACCATGCGGATCGGTGGGCGGCTTGGCGGAAGCTTTCGGCCCCTGCAGCAAGGATCCTGCCCGATAGAGCGGACGGAGGCGCACCCCTTGGCGCGCCAAAGCGTCCGATCCGCCCTCCTCGCGGTCGACAACGCAGACCGCAGTGCGCACGACGAGACCGGCTTCGCGGGCGGCTCCGATCGCCTCGAGGAGGGCTCCGCCGGACGTGACGACGTCCTCGACGAAGCACACGGTCTCCCCCAGCTCGAACGGCCCTTCGATGCGATTCGCCGTGCCGTACTCCTTCGCCGCGTCGCGGATCATGAGGAACGGGAGACCGGAGACGAGCGCCGCGGAGGCCGCGAGCACGACGCCGCCGAGCACCGGAGCGGCGAGCCGCACCGCCTCGGGCTCGTGCTCGGCGACGATCGCGGCGATCCGCTCGCCGATCGGGGCGAGCAGGTCGGGACGGGTCTCGAAGCGGTACTTGTCGAAGTAGAAGGACGACCGCTTGCCCGAGCGGAGGATGAAGTCGCCTTCGAGGTAGGCGGCTTCGACGAGCGCGTGGCGGAGCTCGTCGTCGTTCATCGCGCCCCCTGCACAGCGGCGAGCACCTGCCGCGCGAGCGGAAGAAGCTTCGCGGCCTCGCTCGATCCCTCGACGTACGTCACGAACGAGCCGTCGTCGAAATAGACGTCGAGCCGGTCGCGCCGGCGTGCCTGCCGCCGCTTGTAGGCGGCTCCCGCCGCGATCCCGCCACTGACGAGCCCGGCGAGCGCAAGCAGGCGACGCCTCACTGCCACACCTCCGTGCGGCTCTTCGCCTGTGCTTCGACGATCGAGGCGAGGCAGCGCTTGAGATCGTGGAAGACGAGCCCGGCCGGCTGGCGCGCGGCGGTGACGGCGACGATCGCCGGCCCGCCGTGCCTCCCGACGACGAAGACGTCGCCGCCGGCTAGTACCGCGTGAACCTGGGTTGCCTCGCCCACGCCGCGGAGTTCTCCGGCTTCCTCGAGCAGCGTCCTCCCCGCGCGCACGGCGGCGGTCGCATGTCCGTCCGAGAGTCCAACGGAGCCGAGCGGCGCGCTCTCGCGGTCGAAAACCGTCGCCGCCTTCACCTGCGGGGAGGCGACGAGGAGATCCGCGAGGGCGTGCTCCGGCTCCACGGCCGCGACGCTAGCAGGGTCAAGGTGCAGACTCCGCTTGTGCGGATCGGGTTCAGCCAGCTGCCGAAGAAGTTCTTCGCCGACCGCGGCACCCACCTGGCCGCGATGGTCGCCTACTTCGCGCTGCTCTCGTTCGTGCCGCTCATCTTCCTCGCGCTCGCCCTGTTCGGCCTCGTGCATAAGGCGGACGCCGGCACCTTCTTCGTAAAGGAGCTGAAGCGCGCCTTCCCGGGGACGTCGCTCGGCAGCATCATCACGCTCGTTGGCAAGGTGCAGGAAAACGCCGCGGCTCTCGGGATCATCGGCGGCGTCGGCCTTCTGTGGTCGTCCCTCTCGCTCTTCAGCGCGCTCGAGTCGGCGCTCAACATCGTCTACGGGCTGCCGAACCGGACGTTCTTGCGCGGGAAGCTCCGTGCCGGCGCCCTGATGGTGACTGTCCTCGTCACGCTTTTCGCGAGCCTCGTCGTCGGCTCGATCGGCGTCGACGCGCTCAAGCACGGCCTCGGCTTCGGCCACAGCACCACCCTTGCCTACCTGCTCTCGGTGGCGGCGTCGACCGTGGGTGTCTTCCTCTTCCTCTTCGGCGTATACCACTGGCTGCCGAACACGGAGATCGGCTGGCGCGAGGTGCTACCGGGAGCCGTGATCGGGTCGATCGCGCTCGAGGCATCGTTCCAGGCGCTGCCGCTCTTCGTGCGCTTCGCCGACGTCAACGTCACGCTGCGGACGCTCGGCGGCCCAGCGATCCTTCTTCTCTGGCTGTACGTGATGGCGAACGTGCTCGTATTCGGCGGAGAGATCAACTGGTGGTGGCGGGAGCATCGGCGAGCGCTTGCAGAAGAGCCTGCGCAGCCCGCGCCCGATGCGAGTTGAGCGCCTTCCAGCCGTCGCCGAGCTCCGCAACCGTGCGCTCCTCGCCGGCGGGGACGAAGACCGGGTCGTAGCCGAAGCCCTTCGTCCCGCTCGGCTCAGCGGCAATCCGCCCGTCGAGCGTGCCGGTGCCGCGGTACTCGGTGCCGTCGGCGGCCAGGAGGACGAGCTCCGATGCGTAGCGCGCGCTCCGCTCCTCCGTACCCTCAAGCTCGCCGAGGAGCTTCGCGATCGCCGGTGCACCCTCCGGCGCGTAGCGCGCGGAGTGGACACCGGGGCGGCCGTCGAGCGCCTCGACTTCGAGGCCGGAGTCCTCCGCGAGCACCCAGCCGCCGGCATGCGCGCGACCGAACTCCGCCTTGATCCGCGCGTTGTCGTAGTACGTCTCGCCCGTCTCCGGCGGATAGTCGTCGCGGTCGAGCGGCGCGATCGTCCAGCCGGGCAGGAGCCGCTCGAGCTCGCGCGCCTTGTGGGCGTTGCGCGAGCAGAGGACCGCGTTCACGGCAGCGGCGTCGCGACAGCCTCGGCCTGGAGCGCGGCGATCTCGCCGATCCCCGCCGTCGCGAGGCCGAGCAGCTCGTCGAGCGTCTCGCGCGCGAACGGATCGCGCTCGGCCGTCGCCTGCACCTCGACGAGGCGGCCGTCGCCGGTCATCACGACGTTCATGTCGGTGTCGGCGCTCGAGTCCTCGGAGTAGTCGAGGTCGAGGAGCGGGACGCCATCGACGACGCCGACCGACACGGCAGCGACCGAGTCGCGGAACGTCTTCGAGAGCCCGAACCGCTCGAGCGCGCGCATCGCGGCGACGTACGCGCCGCAGATCGCCGCGCACCGCGTGCCGCCATCGGCCTGGAGCACGTCGCAGTCGAGCCAGAGCGTTCGCTCGCCGAGCGCCTCGAAATCGGCGACAGCACGGATCGCGCGCCCGATCAAGCGCTGGATCTCGACCGTTCTGCCCTGTTGCTTGCCGCGCGACGCCTCCCGCTGCACGCGGTCGCCCGTCGAGGCCGGCAGGAGCGAGTACTCGGCGGTGATCCAGCCCTTGCCCTGTCCGCGGAGCCAGCGGGGGATGTCCTCCTCGACCATGGCCGTGCAGAGCACCTTCGTGCGTCCGGCCGTGATCACGACCGAGCCGTGCGGGTTCTCGAGGTAGTCCACCTCGAACGAGATCTCGCGGAGCTGGTCCGGCTTGCGACCGTTTTCTCTCACGCTGCCGCTCCTTCGAGCGTCGCGAGGGTTACATGCTCGGCGTCGCGCACGGGCAGCTGGAGGAAGCGGCGGCCGAGCTCGCGGAACGCCGCTGGGTCGCCGGTCGTGAGGAAGCGGTACTCGCCTACGCGGCCCGGCTCGTTCTCGGCGCCTTTGCGCGCCAGCGTCTCCGCGACCTCACGCGCGGTCTCCTCCGCCGAGAAGACGAGCGTCACGTCACGCCCGAAGACGCGCTCGAAGATCTTGCGGATCAGCGGGTAGTGCGTGCAGCCGAGGATCACAGTGTCGACGCCGGCGGCCTGCAGCGGCGCGGCGTACTCGCGCACCGCGGCCTCCGTCTCCTCGCCGTACGGGTCGTCTCCCTCGATGAGCGGCACGAGGCGCGAGCACGCTACCTGGTGGAAGGAGATGCCCGCGTCGAGCGCGTGGACGAGTTCGTCGTAGCGGCCAGCGGCGACCGTCGCCTCGGTGGCGAGCAGCCCGACACGCCGGTTGCGCGTCGCCTGCACCGCGGCGTGCGCCTCCGGCGTGATCACGCCGACGACGGGCACCGCGAGCTCTTCCTGCAAGCGTGGCAACGCGGCCGAGGTGGCGCTGTTGCACGCGACGACGATCAGCTTCACGTCCTGCCCGGCGAGGTATGTGGCGATCTCGCGCGAGAAGCGGCGGATCTCCTCGAGCGGGCGCGGGCCGTACGGCAGCCGCGCGTGGTCGCCGAGGAAGACGAAGTCCTCGTTCGGCATCGTCACGAGGCACTCGTGGAGGACGGTCAAGCCGCCGACTCCCGAGTCGAAGACGCCCACGGCGCGCGGATCCATGCGAGCATCGTAAAGGCGGGCTAGCCTGCGCCTGTGAATCGCGGTCGGGCTGCGCTCCTCGTTCTCGGCGCCGCGCTCGCCTGCGCGGCGGCTTCCTCGGCGGCGCAGGCCGGCGGCCCGACGACGCAGGACATCACCGTGACGATGTCCGACAACACGCAGCTCGCGTGCGGGCTCACGCTGCCGACCGGCACGCCGCCGTCGGGAGGCTGGCCGGGTGTCCTCCTCTTCCCCGGCCTCGGCAAGGCGCACGCGACGATGGACTCGATTGCGGTCGCGGATTTCGCGCCGGACGACCTCGCCTCGCTCGCGTGCGACGAGCGCGGCACGGGAGCATCAGGCGGCAGCTTCGACCTCGCCGGAGCTACCGACGTGCAGGACGTCAACGATCTGTTCAACTGGTTCGCCGCGCGCTCCGACGTATCGGACACCGAGATCGGCGCGTTCGGGATCTCGGTCGGTGGCGCTGAGGTGTGGAATGCAACAGTCGCAGGAGTCCCGTTCGAAGCAATCGTCCCGGATACGACATGGACGAATCTCAAGTCGGCGCTCGAGTCGAATGGAGTCGTCAAGACCGCGCTCCTCGACGCGATCACGGCGCATGGCCCGCCTGCCGGTTGGGACTCGGCGTCCGGCCTCGCCGCCCGCTCGTCGCGCGGCAAGCGCCAACCGCTGACCGTCCCCACGCTGATCGTGCAGGGGCGCAACGATCTCCTCTTCGACATCGATCAGGCCCGTTCGGCGTTCAACCTGCTCGACGGCTCGAGGTTCCTCGAGATCGGGACAACGACGCGAGCGCTTTCGACCATCACCGCCTGGCTCTACGGCCACCTCGCCGGCGTCGGGCCGCCGCCAGTGAGCACCGTCGAGATCGCCGGGCGGACGTACTCGCGTGTCCCGGCGACGCGCGACGCGAGCGTCAACCTGCCCGGCGCGACGACGTTGACCGCGGACGCACGCGTGACCCGGAGAGTGCGCCTAACGGGCGGGCCGTTCACGACGTTCGGCGACGGCTCGATCACGGTGCGCTACTCGGGCGCGTCAAACTGGGACCACCTCGTCGCGACCGTCTCGCTTCGCGGCTCCCACACGCCGCTGACCGAGGGCGCGGCGCGAGTGACCCGGTCCTCCGGCGTCGTGAAGATCCGGCTCATGGACGAGGCGTCCACCGTCCCGCGCGGAAAGACGATCGTCGTCACGCTCGGCGCGACCTCGCCGGACGGCGTGTTCGATACGGCCGTCGGCGCGGGAGCGAGGATCCGGCTCACGCGAATCACCTGCACACTCTCCTTCCTCAACCGCTGAGCGCGCCCGTCCGGATCGGGACGTGCTCGTGGGCCGACGAGGCGCTCTCGAAGTGGTTCTACCCGCCGAAACTCCCTGCAAAGGAGCGGCTTGCGTGGTATGCCGAGCACTTCGACACGGTCGAGGTGGACTCGACGTTCTACCGCCTTCCGAACGAGTCGATGGTGCAGGGCTGGGCCGACCGGACGCCGGATGGGTTCACGATGCACGTCAAGGCGTTCGGCCTCATGACGCGCCATCCGGTGAAGCTCGAGACGATCCCGCCGGATCTCCGCGACGAGATGCCGGTGGACGAGCGGGGCCGCGTCGACCGGCCGTCGCGCGAGCTGCGCGGCGAGGTATTCCGGCTCTTCCTCGACGCGCTCGAGCCGCTACGCGTGGCGGGGAAGCTCGGCGGGATCCTCATGCAGCTGCCGCCGTACGTCGTCTACAAGGACGCCTCGCTCGACTACCTCGCGTGGGCGCGCGAGCAGCTCGCGGGCCACGAGATGCTCGTCGAGTTCCGCCATCGCTCGTGGCTCGACGACGAGAACCGCGCGAAGAGCCTCGCCTTCCTCGAGACGATCGGCGCCGGCTACGTCGTCGTCGACGCGCCACGCTCCGACACGGCGAAGAACCTCGTGCCGACCGTCGTCGGGACGACCTCGCCGACCGCGTACGTCCGCTTCCATGGCCGCAACCTCGGCACGTGGAACAAGCGCGGCGGCTCGGCGGCGGAGCGGTTCGACTACCTCTACTCCGACGACGAGCTTGGCGAGTGGATCGAGCCGCTGCGCGAGCTCGCCGGGCTGGCCGAGAACGCGTACGCCTTCTTCAACAACAACGCCTCGTCGGAGGATCCGGATAACCCGCTCCGCCGCGTCTCGCAGGCGGCGACGAACGCGCGCCAGCTGCGCGGACTCCTCGACGTCAACAAGATCGCGGCGACCGGCGGCGCGTAGAGTCCTGGCGATGGATGTGCTCTCGGTCGTGCACGGCGAGCGCGCGCGGACGGAGCTGTTCGGGCCGGTCGTCGCTGCCGCTGGGCACCGCCTCTCGGAATGGAGCTTCGCGACGGACGGAGTGCCGCCCGTCGCCGACGCCTTCCTCGTCTTCGGCGGCGCGATCCATCCCGACCAGGACGACCGCCACGAGTGGATGAAGGACGAGCTCGCGTGGCTCGAGAGCCTCATCGACGACGGTGTGCCGACGCTCGGTATCTGCCTCGGCTCGCAGCTCCTCGCGCGCGCGGCCGGTTCGTGGGTCGGCCCGCTCGCCGAGCCCGAGATCGGCTGGACGGAGGTCGCGCTCACCGACGAGGGCCCCGCCGATCCGGTTCTCTCGGCGCTACCGGCGCGCTTCGACGCGCTCGAGTGGCACCACTACCACCACGGCCTGCCCGATGGGGCGATCGCGTTGGCGAGCAATACAGCGTGTTTGCAGGCATTTCGTATCGGCGATGCGTGCTGGGGCGTCCAGTTCCATCCGGAAGTGACCGAGCCGCAACTCGACCTCTGGATCGAGGAGGACGGCGAGCCCTCCGAGCAAGAGGGCCTGCGCGCGGAGACACGCGCTCACATCGGTGAGTGGAACGAGCTCGGCCGCCGTCTCTGCCGCGCGTTCCTCGTCGCCGCCGAGCAGCCGGCCGCCGTCGGTCGGTGAAGACGTCCCTCCGCGGCGCGGCACTCCTCGGTCTGCTGAGAGTCCTCGCGCTCCCGTCGCTCTCGCCGCTCACCGTCGACCCCGAGACGGAAGCCTCCTTCGCCCGGAACGCCGACGCGCTCCTCGCCGGCGGGGATGCCGAGGTGACCGAGCGGCGGCTCGACTTCCTGCGCTGGGTCGCGGAGAACCGCCCCGTAGCCTTCCACGGCTCGCCGCGCGGCGATCTCACCGAGCTCTCGACCGAGCGCAAGTCGCGCGACACGACGGCGTGGGGCAATCAGGAGGCCGTGTACGCGACGACGGATCCGGTCTGGGCAATCTACTTCGCCTGTCTCCGGCGCGACGGCACGTGGACGGGGACGCGGAACGGCAGCATGGGCAAGCCTGGTGGGCCTCTCTATCCGCGGCGCTACTTCTTCGCGCACAACCGAGGCTCCGCGGATTCCGGCCGCTTCGGGCCGGGCTCGGTCTATCTCCTGCCGCTGGACGGCTTCGTCGGAGACGAGCCGCTCGCGGGCGTGATCGACACCGCGCATCTCGTCTCCCGAACACCGGTCCGACCGCTCGCCCGCGTCGACGTGACGGCCGACGACTTCCCGTTCCGCGACCGGATCGCGTACTACCGCAACGGCGAGTCGATCCTCGCCACGCTCCTCCGCTCCTGCCGTTAGCGCTCGAGCGGAAGCTCGTCGTGCCGGCTCCATTCGTGCCAGGAGCCGGGATAGTTGCGCGCGCTGTAGCCGGCCGCACGGAGCGCGAGCGTCGCCAGTGCCGAGCGCGAGCCGGAGTGGCAGTACGCCACGACTTCTGCTCCCTCCGGAAGACCGACGAGCTCGCGCACGCGCTCGGGCGAGGCTGGCTGGCCCGGCTCGTCGAAGAGGTCCGCCAGCTCGACGAGGCGGGCGCCGGGGATGTGCCCCTGGCGCGGGTCGCATGGACTGCCGCTGCGGCCGCTGTACTCGTCCGGCGTGCGGATATCGAGAAGGACGAACGACTCGTCGCCGAGCCGGCCGGAGATCTCCTGTCGCGTCGGCATCGCGCGCGGGTTCGGCGTGAGATCCGCCTCGCGCACTGGCTCGAGCTCGACGGCGCCCTCATCCAGCGCTCCTTGCCACGCCGCCATCCCGCCAAGCAGAACTGCGACGTTCGGATGCCCGGCGAGCTCGGCCATCTGGAGCGCGGGCATCGCGCCCATCCCGTCGCCGCGGTCGACGAGAACGAGCCGCTCGCGTCCCGTGATCCCGTGGCGGCGCAGACGAAGCGCAATCTCCTGCGCGAGGGCGGCGGCGATCGCCTCGTCCACGCCAGGCGGCGGCGAACCGAGCATGAGCGGGCGCGAGCCGCGGATGTGACCGCGCATGTGCGCATTGGGACCGCGGACGTCGCCGACGACGAGATCCTCGTCCGCGAGATGCTCCTCCAGCCAGGTGGCGTCGACGACCGAGTTCACAGCGCGGCGACGATACCCGCTTCGGCCGCGACGGCGGGACGCTCGAGGAGTCGCTCGACCCACGCCGCGAGCGCCGGATACGGCTCGAAGTCGACGCCGAGCATGTCGCGGGCGCGGAGGATCCACGGGACGAGAGCGATGTCGGCGAGCGAGTACTCCGCGCCGGCGAGGTACGGCTGCTCCACGAGCGACGCGTCGAGCTTCCGCAGTGCAGCGTCGAAGTCCTCGAAACCCTCGCCCCGCCGGAACGCGTAGTACGGATCGGTCAGGTCGTCGTCGCGGAAGACGAGAAGGCGCACCGCTGCCCGGTCAGCCGGATCGGCCGGGAGAAGCGCAGGCTCGGGATACCGCTCCTCGAGGAACTCCATGATCACTGCCGACTCCGGCAGCGGCCGACCGTCCTCCTCGAGCACCGGCACGCGGCCCACCGGGTTCTTCTCGTACAGCCACGCCGGCCGATCCGACAGGTCGATCTCGACGACCTCGTACTCGACGCCCTTCTCGGCGAGAGCGATGCGCACACGCGCGCAGTACGGGCAGCGCTGGGCGTCGTACAGCGTGAGCGTCACAGCTGAACTCCGAGCACGCCGGCGATCTGCTCGTACAGCTCCTTCGCCGGCGGCAACTCAGAGGGAGACGACGCCGTGCGCGCCACTGCGCGGACGCGCGCCGGGTCGGCGTTCGTGAGGCGCGCGACGACGGTCGGGTTCGCGCCGAGCGCGTAGACGTCGCCGGGCGGCAGCTCGCCGAAGTACTCGGGCACGGAGAGGTACTCGTCGACCATCGAGCCGCGGTCGAAGAGGACGTAGCGCACGACGGCGCCGGCCTCGAGGCTGAGCGCGACGGAGACGCCGGTAGTGAAGGAGAGCTCACGCGCGAGGTCCCGCAGCTCGTCGGGATTCGCCTCGACGCGGGACCAGCCGTTGTCGCCGGTCGTGACGTCCGGCTCGCGGCGAAGCACCTTCGCGGCGTCGCGGCGGACCTTGTCGGCGTCGTCGTTCTGGACATGGACGGCGCCGACGGTGTCGACTTCCTCCTCCACGGCGAGGAGAGCAGCGATTGGGGCCGCGAGCGTCCGCTCCACGGTCGCGAAGCCGAGCCGGTCGTAGAGACGCTTCGCCGCGACGTTCGACTCGAGCACGTCAAGCGCAAGCGTCTCTGCTCCCTGCGCCTGGACATACTCCGCGGCCGCCCGGATGAGCTCGACGCCGAGCCCCTTCCCGCGCGCCGCGGGCCGCACGTAGAGGATGTCGAGCAGCCACGCCTTGTCGCTCTTGCGGTCGAGTGCCGCCATCCCGGCGTCGTCGGCAAGGAGGACGTGCGTCCACTCGTAGTCCGCGTCATCGTCGTCCCAGAGCTCGAACGGCACCTCCGCCTCGAACTCGGCACGCAGCTCCTTGACGAGCGCGTGGTCGTCCTTCGTTGCCGCCCGGATCACACGGCCACGATAGACACGCGTCAGTGCTTCGGCATGCGGTAGGTCACGACCGCCGACGTCGCCGTGCGGCCGGCGAGGTTGCGCGCAATGGCGACGAGCTCGAGCTTCTCGCCCTTCTTGTACTTCGTGGGGTCGAGGAAACCGCGATACGGCGGCGAGTCGTCGACATCGAGCCGCAGCCAGTGCGAGGAGCCCGCGCGGCGCACCGCGAACGCGACCGTGAGCGGCTGCTTTCCCGTCACCCTCGCCTTCACGTCGAAAAGGTTCGTGTACGGGTCGGAGCCGACCGTCACCTGCGGCTTCGCCGGCGCGCTCACCGCGATCTGGCTCTCGGCCTCGAGCAGCAGCGCCCCGACGGCCGGGATCGTGACCGTCACCTTGCCGTTCGCGCCGCTCGTGATCGGTGCGGGCGGATCGGGGAAGAGGACGTCCCACGTCGACGAGGGCGTCGCGGTCTGGATCGTGATCGTGTGGTCGCTCGTGTCGCTGTTCGTGAGGACGAGGTACTCGCGCTTCGCCGTCGCGTCGATCCGGCTCATCGCGAGGACTTTCTGGTGCGAGTAGCGGATGATCGTCGCGCCGTACTCGAGCGCCGGATTCTCCGCGCGCAGCTGCGCGAGCACCGGGAGTTGGAGCTCGATCGGGTTGGTCGTGTCGTCGAAGGAGGAGCCTGTCCCGATCGCCGGCGAGCCGACGCGCGGCTGCGTCTGCCACTCGCCGACCTGCGTGGGGAACATGTCCTGCCGCGCCTGCTGGTCGCCGCCAGAGCCGATCATCCCGACCTCGTCGCCGTACATCACGACCGGCGCGCCGCGCGCGAAGTACATGAGGTCGTAGCCGAGCTCGAGGCGCTGCAGCAGCTCGTCGGACGTGAGGCCGGGCGCCTGCGACAGAATCTGGTACGCGGCGCGGCCCATGTCGTGGTTGCCGAGGAAGGTCGGCGGCGCGGGGTCGCTTCCGTTCGGCAGGCGAACGTAGTCGTCCTCCTGCAGGCGGTCGGAGACGGCGAGCGCGCTCGTCTGGCCGGCGAGATAGCTCGTAGCTGCGGCCTGGAATGGGAAGTCGAGGACGTTAGGCATGCCGAGGTCGCGGACGTACGGCATCTGCTGGAACGGGTCGCTGTTGTAGACCTCGCCGAAGATCTGGAAGTTCGGCTCCCCGGCAGCCCGCGCGGCTTTCATGATCTGCGGCACCCAGAGCTTGAAGAAGCCGGGATTGACGTACGGCGTCGTGTCGACGCGAAAGCCGTCGACGTGGAAGCGCGTGATCCACGACGCGTAGATCGCGGCGAGCCCCTTCTCGACGTTGGGCTTCTCCGTGAACAGGTCGTCGAGGCCGGAGAAGTCGCCCCAGTCGAGACACGAGGCGCTGCAGCTCGAGAAGTCGATGTCGCCGCGGTCGTGGTAGTTGAGCGGGCTGTTGAGCCAGGCGGGGTTCTTCGCGTGTGCGTCGGCCGGCGAGTTGAAGAACGGCTTCTGCGGCATGTGGTTCGCGCTGAGGCAGGGAAAGTGGTTCGTGCCGACGTAGCTGCTCCGGGTCGAACTTCTTGCCGTGACAGTCGCGGTAGCTGCCGCCGACGTACGTCGTCGGCTCCGGCACCTGGACGACGTCGCCGGTGTGGTTGACGACGATGTCCTGGATGACCTTCATCCCGAGCGAATGCGCGCAGTTGACGAAGTTCGCGAAATCCTGGTCGGTGCCGAGATGCGGATCAACGTTCATGAAGTCGGTTCCCCAGTAGCCGTGATAGCCGCCCGACCCGTTATTCGTGATCTGGTTGACGACGGGAGGCGTGACCCAGATGGAGTTGAAGCCGAGCGCCTTGATCCGCGCGAGCCCGTTGCCCGTCGTGCAGTCGCCGGTGAGGCCCTTGAAGTCGCCGCCGTGCCACCAGGCCGGAGACGTCGGGTCGTAGCCGGTTTGGTCGACGCCGCCCGTATGGCCGCCGGTGTTGTTCGAGGGATCGCCATCGGCGTAGCGATCGGTCATGACGAAGTAGATGCGTTCGCTCGCGAGCGGCGACGGCGGGCCAGGTTGGGCGAGCTTCGCCACCACGGCCGGGCTCAGGCCGTTGGACGCCGATGAGCCGACAGCCCCGCTCGCGCTGAGACCCAGCGCGAGGACGCCCACGGCCGCCGCGGCGACGCTAACGGAGAGGCTCGCCGGAATCCGCATCGAAGAAGTGAAGCATCGCCACGTCGACGCCGACGGGAATCTCGTCCGTCAGCTTGAGCTGTACGTGCGCCGGGAAATCGGCGACGAGGTTCGGCCGCACGCCGCCAACGCCGGCGCCTGCCTCCTCGACTACGTCCTGATCGGCGTGCCGTCCGTCGCGCACGGCGGTCGCGTCGACGTGGAGGTAGACCATCGAATCGCTGCCGAGCGCCTCGACGAGCTCGATCCTTCCCCGCAGCGTCGGCAGCTCGGGGCGGTCGGCAGCCGGGTGGAGGAACTGGCTGCGGATCCCCGCGACGACCTTCTTCCCGTTCGCGCCGCGCAGGCCGGGATACGCCTTCAGCGCCGCGTCCGGCACGGGCACGGTCACACTGCCGAGCTCGAGCGATACCGCGCCGTTGACCGAGACCGTCGCCTCGAGGAGGTTCATCGGCGGCGTCCCGATGAAGCCGGCTACGAACAGATTGGCCGGCGTGTCGTACAGCACCTGCGGCCCGGCGACCTGCTGGAGGACGCCACTCTGCATCACCGCGACGCGGTCGCCCATCGTCATCGCCTCGACCTGATCGTGCGTGACGTAGATCGTCGTCGTGCCGAGCTCCTGCTGGAGCTTCGCGATGTCGGCGCGCATCTGGACGCGCAACTTCGCGTCGAGGTTGGAGAGAGGCTCGTCCATGAGGAAGACCTGCGGCTGGCGGACGATTGCGCGACCCATCGCGACCCGCTGCCGCTGCCCGCCGGAGAGCTGCTTCGGCTTCCGGTCGAGGAACGCCGTGAGGTCGAGCATCTGCGCCGCCCAGCTGACCCGCCGCTCGATCTCCTCCTTCGCCTCGCGCCGCAGCCGCAGCCCGAAGGCGATGTTCTCGTACACCGAGAGGTGCGGGTAGAGCGCGTAGTTCTGGAAGACCATCGCGATGTCCCGGTCCTTCGGCGTGAGCGTGTTGACGACGCGGTTGCCGATCGAGATCTCGCCGTCGCTGATCTCCTCGAGGCCCGCGACCATCCGCAGCGCGGTCGTCTTGCCGCAGCCGGACGGGCCGACGAGGACAAGGAACTCGCCGTCGGCGATCTCGAGCGAGAGGTCCTGGACGGCGTGGAAGCCGTTGTCGTAGACCTTGTCGACCTCGTTGAACGTGACTTCAGCCATCGTGGACTCCTCGGTCGTTGATCCTCCAGACGTGGAAAGCCGGGCCGTGCGAAGGCAGGACGCCGTCAGTGGCATCTTCGCCGTAGAGCGTCTCTAGCTGCGCGAACGGCGCGACGATCGGGTCGTGCGGCGCGCGGGCCGCGAGGCAGAGCAGCCGCTCGGAGCGCGACTCGCGCAGGTACGCGATCGCATCGTCCGAGACGTGGAGATAGCGGATCCCGCCGCGCGCGAGCGCGTCGCTCGAGCGGCGCAACGCGACGAGGGAGCGATAGCCCTCGAACAGCGCCCCGTCCCAGGTGTCCATCCGGTCCCAGGGCATCGTGCGGCGCGCGTCCTCTCCCCAGTCGCCCTCGAGGCCGATCTCGTCGCCGGCGAAGATCATCGGCACGCCGGGCGTCGTCATCTGCAGGCCGACGCCGACGAGTTGCCGGTCGCGCGAGCCCGCGACGCTGCGGAAGCGCGCCACATCGTGGCTGTCGAGCAGCGTCCACGACTGGACGATCGATGGCCACGGCACACCGCTGCGGAACAGACTCATCGCCGCGACCGTCTCCTGGCCGCTGCGGACCGGGAACGGGACGGGCAGGTCTCCGAACGCGAGCTCGACGCGCTCGGGCAGGTCGTGGCGGCGTAGCCACATCCAGACCGGGCGGAGGAAGCCGGCGTAGTTCATCGTCCCGTGCCAGCCGTCGCCCTGCACGTCGCCGCGAAAGTCGTGCCCGTGCTCGGCGAGGAGGAGCGCATCCTCTCGCTCGGCGGTGATCGCGTCGCGCGTGAGACGGGCGACCTCGTGGTTCGCGTCGTACGTGCCGAGCCGCGCCGTCATGTTCGCGACGTCGATCCGCCAGCCGTCGAGGCCGCGGTCGATCCAGCGGCGGGCCACGTCGAACATCCGGCGCCGCAGCTCCTCGTCGGCCCAGTTGAGCTTCGGCAGTGAGGCGACGCCGAACCACGAGGCGTAGTCGAGCTTCCCGTACTTCTCGTCGTCCCAGTAGAAGAAGCCGCGCTCGGGCGACGCCGGGAACTCGCGCGCGTCGCGGAACCACGAATGGCCGGAGCCGCAATGGTTGAGGGTCAGGTCGCCGATCAGCCGGATCCCGCGGGCGTGCGCGGCCGCGATCAGCGAGTCGAACGCGTCGTCGCCGCCGAGGAGCGGGTCGACGACGTCGAAGCTCGAGGCGTCGTAGCGGTGGGTGCTCCCGGCCGGGAAGATAGGCGTGAGGTAGATGGTGTTCGCGCCGAGGCGCGCGATGTGGTCGAGCCGCTGCTCGATTCCGGGCAGGTCGCCGCCGAACCACTCGAACGGCGTGTTCGGGCCACGCCCCTCCGGCAGGTCGTCCCACGCCCGCGGCACCGCCCACGCCGGCAGCGCGTCGCGCCCGACGGCGCCCGCGCGAGAGAACCGGTCGGGGAAGATCTCGTAGACGACCGATTCGAGATGCCAGTCCGGACCGGTGTCGCCGACCCGCAGGACGAAGTCCTGTTCGTCGCCGACGTCGGTCGGCCCGATGCCGCCACCGTTCAGCCAGAGATAGCCCTCGTCGCCGCGGTCGAGCAGCCAGCGATAGTGAGCCGACTCCGCCGTGACGGGGAAGCTCGCCCGCCACCACGTCTCGCCCTCGCTCTCAGCGTCCTTCTCCGCCGGCACCGCCTTCGGCTCGCCGTCGCGCACATGTCGGAGGAAAACGCGCTCGACACCGGCCGCGTGCGGCACGCGCACGCGCACCGTCGCCTCACCTCCGACGTCGTCAGGCCGGTCGAGGACGTAGAGCTCCGAGCCGTCGTGGTGCGGCTGCGCGAGGCCCGCGGCGACCGCGGTCTGCTCCGATACGACCATCTAGCCCTTGACCGCGCCCTGCGAGAGCCCGCTGACGATGTACTTCTGCAGCCAGGCGAAGAGGAGCGCGGCGGGAACGGCCGCGACGAGGCAGCCCGCCGCAAAATAGCCCCAGTACTGGCCGTAGTTGCCCGAGATGAACCCGTTCATCCCGACGGGCAGCGTGTAGTGGTTGGGCGTCTGCATGATCGCGCTCGCGATGGCGTATTCGTTCAGCGCCCCGATAAAGGACAGGAGGCCGATCACGGCGAGAATCGGCAGCGCGAGCGGCAGGATGACGCCCCAGAAGATCTGCGCGGACGTCGCTCCGTCGACGCGCGCCGACTCGTCGAGCTCCTTCGGGATCGTGTCGAAGAAGCCCTTCATCAGCCACGTGTTCGCACCCATCGCGCCGCCGAGGTAGATGAGGATGAGGGCGACGTACGTGTTCAATCCCACGAAGGGGAAGATCCCGCCGACGTTCCGGATGATGAGGTAGAGGGCAACCACGAGCAAGAGGCCCGGGAACATCTGGACGAGCAGCAGGAACAGCATCCCAACCCGCCTGCCCTTGAAGCGGAAGCGACTGAACGCGTACGCGGCGAGCGCGGCGATGAAGACCGTGAAGAGCGAGCTGATGCCGGCGACGATGAGCGTGTTGCCGAACCAGTGGAGGAACGGCGCGTACTGCGGGCTCCCCGTCGAAGGATTCACGACGTTGTTGTGGAGGAGCGTGCCGAAGTTCGCGAGCGTCCAGTGCAGCGGTACGAAGCCCGTGCCCGAGACCGACTGGTCGGCGTCGAACGCCGCCGAGGCGACGAACCAGATCGGGAACAGCGCGAAGAGGCACGCGACGACTCCAACGATGTGGCGCCACCACGTCTCGGAGAGCTTCGGCCTGCGTGGCTTCGGAGCCTTCTGCACGGCGACCGGGACCGGCGGAGCCAAGACGTCGACCGTGCTCATGCCCGGTCCTCGAGGACTCGAGTGCGCGAGAAGCCGACGGTCGAAAGGCCGGCGGTGATCAGGAAGATGATGATCGTGATCGCCGACGCGAGGCCGTAGTTCGACCCTTCACCCGACGAGATTCCGATCTTGTACGTGTAGCTGATGAGGATGTCCGTGGCGCCGGCGAGGCCGTTGCCGCCGTTGAAGATCGGGCCGCCTTTTGTCAGCAGGTAGATGTTGTTGAAGTTGTTGAAGTTGAAGGCGAACGATGCGATGAGCAGCGGCCCGACGGCGACGAGAAGCAGCGGCAGCGTGATCTTTCGGAAGACCTGCGGTGCGCTCGCGCCGTCGACGCGCGCAGCCTCCACGAGCTCACCCGGGATCGACTGCAGCGCTCCCATCGAGACGACGAAGAAGTACGGAATGGTCAGCCAGGTGCTGACGAGGATGCACGAGAAGCGCGCCCAGTTCGCATCGACGAGCCACTGCACATTGAGGTGGAGGATGCGATTGACGACGCCGAACTCGTTGTTGAGCAGGCCGCCCCAGACGAGGAGCGAGAGGAACCCCGGCACGGCCCACGGGATGATCAGCAGCGAGCGGTATGTCCTCTGGAACCGCATGCCGCGCTTGTCGAGCGCGATCGCGAGCAGCAGTCCGATAGCGAACGAGAAGAAGACAGTTCCGCCCGCGAACACGAACGTCCAGATGAAGATCCGGATGAACGGCGAGCTGATGTTCGGGTTGTGGATGATCGCGGAGAAGTTCGACCAGCCGATGTACGTTTTCCAGCCGGGCTGCAGCGGCTGCTGTCCCGGAGCCGCGTACTCGCCGTTCCCGTCGTCGCGGAAGACCGTTCCTTTCGGCGCCGTCTGGTTCGTGACGGCCACGAACTCGTCGTGCTTCGCGTCGTAGCGGAGCGTCGGTTGCTCGAGGACGGCCTGGGTTTTCCCATTCAGTTCGACGAACTCTCCGACGCCGTACGGGATCTTCAAGCCGTTCAGCGGGCCGGCCTCGGCGGCGTTGACCTCGAGGATCCCCCTCAGCAGCGTGTAGCCCTTCGCGGCGGTGATCGCTCCGGCTGAGGCTGTGACGCTGCCGGCGGGCGCTGGAGTCAGACTCTTCTGCGTACCGATATAGAACTTGCCGGTCGACTGGTCCTGGAGGATGACGCCGTAACCAGAGGCGTTCCGCCCGATGGCCATGTTGTAGAAGTGCGACGTCTGCTGGAGATAGTCGACCTTGATCCCCTGGATCGCGTCGGCCTTCGACAGGAGATGCGATGTCGAGTAGTTCGTGAACGCCGTGTCGATCGTGTAGATGATCGGGATCAACTGGAACGCGACCAGCAGAATCATCCCGGGGACAAGAAACTTCATTGGTAGCGGCGCGCGCCGCACGAGGTAGACGTAGTCGATCGCGGCAGTCACCGCGACGAGACCGGCCACCGCGACCCAGTTGTGCCGCGTCGCCAGGGCGTACGCGGCCCAGATCGCGAGTGCGTTCGAGACCGAGAGGAACGCGATCTTGATGAGGAAGCCCGTCGTCCCCGAAAGCGCGGAGATGAGAACCGGCAACCGCGCGGCGCGGCGCGGGCTGGAGATTTCGGGGGTGGGGGCGGCGGCAGTGCTCACGCGCGGAGAGGGCACGGGTGGGTGTGGGCGCCGCGCGGACGCCCACACCCACCAACCCCGTTGGTGCCTAGCCGATCGCCTCCGCGATCGAGTGCGCGGCGGCCTTGAACGCCTTCGCTGCGTGCGTGGCCCCCCCGCCCTTCGTCGAGACGACCCAGGCGTTGCCGAGGGCTGTCCAGACGTCGTTCATCTGCGGGATGTTCGGCAGCGGCACGCCGCCGACGCCCGCCCGGCCGAACTCCGCGACGACCTTGTCGTGGTCCTGCTTACCGGCCGGGATACTCGCCGGGTAGCGACCCTCAGCCTCGGCCAGCGAAAACTGCGCCGAAGCCTTCGTCAGATAGCTGTCGACGAAGTCCGTGGCAATCGCGCTGACGCCGTGAACCGACGCGTACTTCGAGATCATGACGCCCTGGACGCCGAGGAACGGAACGGCGCGATACGCGATCTTCGGGATCTGGATGATCGTGAACTTCAGCTTGCTCGACTCGAGGAGTGACGAGTTCCACGGCCCGGTGACCCAGAACGGAACCTGGCCGGACATGAACAGGCTCTGCGCGGTCGAGCTGTCGACCGCCGAGTTGATCAGGCCTTCCTTGTTCCACTGGTCGATCATCCCCGAGTTCTTGATCAGCGCCTTGCTCGCGACGCCGATGTTCGAGGGATCGAGGTTCCCAGCGTGGTTGACACCGAAGATGTAGCCACCGAGACCCGAGAAGAACGGGTACATGTGGTACGCGTCGCCGCCCGAGCCCTGCTGGACCGCGATGCCGACCTTCCGGTGGTGCTTCTTCTTGTACGCGAGCGCCTCGCTGACAAGCTGCTTGAACGTCTTCGGAACCTTGACCTCCTTCGTGTTCACGATGAGGCCGATGTTCTCGATCTGCGTCGGCAGGCCATAGAGGTTCTTGATGGCGGTGCCGTACGAGAACGCGTTCAGCGTGTACGCCGGGAAGAGCTTCTTCACGGCCTTGCTGAGGTGCAGCGGCACGACGAGGCCGTCCGCCGAGAGCGCGCCGGTCCAGTCGTTGGCGGCCGCGATGATGTCCGGCGCGTCGGCCGCGTCGGTCGTGCCGAGGTCGCCGCCGATCGTGCCCTGGCCGCTGACGCCGAACTGCTTCGTCACGACGGTGACGGTGACGCCCGGATTCGCGGCCTCGTACTTGTTTCCGATGCTGGTGAATGCAGCGGCACGATTGGAATCCGTCCAGATGACGAGCGTATTCGCAGTCTTCGTCGCCGCGAGTGTGCTGCCGGTAAACGCCGCGATCATGCCGGCAAACGCGACGACGAGAAGCGCGACGATCCGCTTTCTCGAGCTCATGTGTAACCCTCCTGTTGCTCCGACCGTGGGACGCCGGATGATCGTGTCCATGAACGCGTGCAACCGGCCTGTAACTTCATTGTAGGACTACTGGCGCGGAAGTCCTAGGGCGTTCTCCCTACAGTTACTGAGTAGTCCCCCGCGCTACAGGTGGGACGTCAGACCGGCACCGGACGCGTCGTCGTCCCCGTCGTCCGACTCCGCGTTGTCGTACCACGACCGCCAGTACTTCCCGTCGTCGAGGTCGCGCGCGAACGTCGTCAGGCGCAGCGGGTTGAACGTGTCGCACATCACCGCGAGCTCGTGCGTCTCGTGCATCCCGATCGCCTTCTCGGCGAGGCCCGGCTGCGGCCCGTGCGGCAGGCCGGAGGGATGGAGCGTGATCGAGCCGACCTCGACGCCCTTCCGCGAGCCGAAGTTGCCGGAGACGTAATAGATCATCTCCTCCGACTGGAGATTCGAGTGGTGGTACGGGATCGGCACCGCATCCGGGTCGAAGTCGAGCTTGCGCGGGCAGAACGAGCAGATGACGAAGTTCGGGCCCGGCGAACGTCTGGTGCGACGGCGGCGGCTGGTGGATCCGCCCGGTGATCGGCTCGAAGTCGTGGATCGAGAACGTCCACGGGAAGAGGTAGCCGTCCCAGCCGACGACGTCGAACGGGTGGTAGTCGACGACGTACGTCTGGTAGCCGCCGCGCACGCGCACCTTGACCGGGAACTCGCCCGTCTCGCGCACCGTCTGCAGCTCGGTCGGCGGATGGATGTCGCGGTGGTAGTACGGCGCGCCCTCGATGATCTGGCCGTACTGGTTCCGGTAGCGGCGCGGGATCTCGATCAGGCCCGGCGTCTCGAAGACGAGGTAGCGCTGCGGCCCCTGCGGCGCGAAACGGTACGTCGTGCCGCGCGGGATGACGATGTAGTCGCCTTCTCGGTACGGCAGGTCGCCGAAGATCGTCTCCAGCGCTCCCGACCCTTCGTGGACGAAGACGACCTCGTCGCCCTCGCCGTTCCGGAAGAAGTAGTCCATCCGCTGCTGCGGGCGGCAGAGCGAGATCTCGACGTCCTTGTTCCACATGAGGAGCCGGCGGCCGGTGATCTCGTCGCCCTGCGGCGTCGATGCTCGTACGTCTTCAGGTGGAGGTGCGTGTGCTGCTCGGGCACCCACTCGTCGCGCTCGATCGGCACGAAGCCGCCGAGCTTCGCAACCCGGCACGGCGACTGGAGGTGGTAGAGGATCGACTCGTTGCCCGTGAACCCCTCGAGGCCCATGACCTCCTCGGTCAGGAGCGCTGCCGTTCTCGCGAAACTGGATGTGCCGCTTGCGCGGAACCTCGCCGAGACGCTGGTAGAAGGGCATGCGCCTACGTTAACCGAGGGCGAGATCCGCGAGCCGCTTGCCGACCGCGGGGGCGAACTTGAAGCCGTGGCCCGAGCACGCGGAGCCGATGACGACGCGGCCGCGGCGTTCGAGGATGAAGCGCTCGTCCGGCGTTGTCGTGTAGAGGCACGTCTCCGCGAGAACCGGCTCCGAATCGGCGTTCGGCAGGCGCTCGGCGACCCAAGCGGAGATCCGCTCGACGAGGGCCGGGTCGGGCACGCCGACATCGTCCGGATCGGTCTCGATGCCCGCGTGATGCGCGCCGACCTTCAAGCCGTAGACCGGATCGTGGAGGGAGAACATCGCGTGCGCGCGATTCTCGTGGGTCTCGACAATCGACGGCGGGACGGTCTCCTGCCGGAAGAACGCGACCGTCT
Source organism: uncultured Actinomycetes bacterium (assembly GCA_963753525.1). GTDB lineage: Bacteria > Actinomycetota > Thermoleophilia > Gaiellales > Gaiellaceae > Palsa-739. The sequence goes on along the minus strand of CAVWCS010000006.1, from coordinate 145,444 downwards.
CGCGCGTCACCTTGAGCGGCAGATCGGGGAAGAAGCGGCCGACCCACGAGCCGGCAGTGACCACAACGACGTCGGCGTCAAGCGCATCGAGATCGTCCACGCGCGAGCCGTACCGCACGTCCAGTCCCTCGAGGAACGCATGCCGCGCTTCGTCGACGAGCCCGATCCCGCCACTCGGCTCGTAAAGCGCGACCCAGCCCCCCGGCACCGCGACGCCGAACGCCGCTGCTTCGTCTGGCGTGAGGAACGAGTGCTCGATCCCCTCCGCCGCGAGACCCGCCGCGGAGGTGTGCTCCACCCGCGACGCAATCTCGACGAGGCCGTGCAGCTCGAGGAGCCGCGTGCCGCTCTCCTGCTCGAGCTCGGCCCAGCCGTCCCGCGCTTCGGCGGCGAACCGCACCCACTCTGGCTCGGGATACGCGAGCCGGACGATCCGCGAGCGGCCGTGGCTCGACCCGCGCGCGTGATCGGGCTCGAACTGCTCGTGGACGACGACGTCGGCGCCGCGGCGCGCAAGCTGCCACGCGGTCGCCGCGCCCATGATCCCCGCCCCGACGACCGCGACTTTCACGCCGCGATGACGTCTCCCGGATAGAGCCGCGTGTTCAACGCCGCGTAGGCAACGAGCTGCTCCCAGTCGTGGCCGGGCGGCGTCTCCTCGTCCGGTGTCGTCACGAACGGCCCGAGCGCGAGCGCAAAGTCGCGGGATTTCTCCCCGGGCAGCTGCGGCGCCGTCCATTCGACAAGCGGGGTGAAGCCGCCGATCGCGCCGTCGAGGCCGATCACCGCGGCGACGCGCTCGACCGGGACCGCGTCGGGAACCGGGATCTCCGCGTCCGCGGCCGCGATCGCCGCCGGATTCGCGAACCGAAAGTCATCGACGCCCTCGAAGATCCGCACCGACGGCGGATGAAGCACCGGCGCGCGGAAGACGACATCCGCGAGCGGATAGACGGCGTGCTCGCGCGCCTCGCCCCCACCGGTGAAGAACGCCTGCAGCGTCTGCGCCGCGAGCTGGATCACCGTGTCGCCGTCGATCCGGCCCGGCCACCCGCGCTCGATGTCCATCTCCACCGGACTGAACATGCACAGTTTCATCGGCTACGGCTCAGTGTGGACGATGACATCGGCGATGTCCGGCCGCTCGGCGCGGATCCGCTCCTCGATCCGACTCGCGCGCGCGTGCGCCTCGCCGAGCGGCGTGTCGCCACCGACGGCGAGCGTGAGGAAGGCGACGAGGCCGTCGTCGGTGTGGAGGAAGCGCAGCTCGCGCGGCGGCCGGTCGGTCTCGTCGCGGACGATCCGGACGACGAGCTCGTTCTCCTCGCGAACGTCGTGCGCGGCGGTTCCCTCCGCCACCTCGGCCAGCGGCTCGAGGTGCGTCTGGACCGACGAGACCTCGGGCACCTCGTCGCGAATCGCGTGCTCGACTTCCTCGGCGATCGCGTGCGCCTCCGCCAGCGAGAGGTCGGCGGGGAGCTTGAGGTGGAGCGAGAGCTCCGTTCCCGTGGCGAGGGCGACGGCGGTGACGTTGTGCACCTCCCGCACGCGCGGCACGCCGAGCGCCGCCGCGTGCGCGCGCTCGCGCACAGCGCCGACCGCCTCCTCCGGCTCGACATGGACGACGACGTCCGCCTCCGGCAGCGCGTTCTGCACCGCGCGCTCGACCGCGTCGGCGGCTGCGTGCCCCTGGCGCAGAGCCGCGTCTGCCGAGACGCCGATCACGACGTCTGCGAAGTGGCGTCCCGCCGCCTGGCGCATCCGCAACCGGCGCACCTCCACCGGTGGCTCCAACGCCTCGATCGCCCGCAGCGCGGCTGCCTCGGCATCGGCCGGAGCGCGATCCATGAGCACGTCGATGTTGCGCCGGATGAGGCGGCCTGCGGCGGTGAGGACGAGCACCGCGACGAACAATGCTGCGATGGCGTCGCCTTTCGGCTCGCCGGCGCGCGCGAGGAGCAGTCCGGCGAGGACGGCGAACGAGCCCGCGAGGTCGGTCGCGAAGTGGAGCGCGTTCGAGGCGAGCGCGGCGCTGTGATACTCGCGCGCGGCCCGGCGCGAGGCGCCCGTCCTCCCCACGTCGACCAGGATCACGACGCCGATCACGAGCAGCGCCCACCACGCCGCGTGCACCGGCTGCGGATGGGCCGACGTGAGCCGCATCACCGCACGAATCGCGATGAAGACGCTCGCGACGACGAGGAACGCAGCCTCGGCGAGCGCCGCGAGATGCTCCGCCTTGCCGTGCCCGTATTGGTGGCCGGTATCCGCCGGGCGGACGGCGACACCAACCGCGAAGAACGTCAGCAGCGCCGCGACGAGATCGGTGCCGGAGTGGATCGCCTCGGAAATGAGACCGAGGCTGTGCGTCGCGAGGCCCGTCGCAAGCTTGAGCGCGATGAGCGCGCAGGCGGCGAAGACGGACATGAGCGCGGTACGCCGTTGCGGGCTCATCGGCAGAAGCCTAGGTCAGACGCCGGAGGCGCCTGACGGTCTTCCGCCGGGCGTCGCCGGCTTAGCCGGCGACGCTTCCAGCGCCAGGTCAGACGGAGGCGACCACTCGCTCGAGCGGCCAGATGACGACGTCCTGCCGCCCGGCGACGTGGCAGAGCAGAGCGCCGGAGAGCGGGAGAGGCGCGATCGAGTTGAGGCCGATCTCCGCCTCGCCCGCGCCCACCACCCACGGCGCGTGGTGGATCTCGGCGCGCCAGAGCGCGCCGCCGCCCTCGGTGTAGAGGCAGTACCGCTCGACGAGGAAGAACTCGAGCGAGTCGACGGGAGACACGGCCGGCTCGTCGGTTGCCCGGAAGACCCCAGAGAAGACCTTGCCCGCATCCCCGAGGCGCGAGCACTCGACGTCGATCCGGGAGCCGTCGTCGTCGAGCGCGATCCGCGCACCAAAGTACGGGAGGCGGTACTGCCGCCGCGCCGCGCGCACCGCGAGCCGGCTCGTCGCCTCGAGCGAGAAGAACCACACGCCAGGCTTCCCGTCCGCCGCATGCACGTACGTCCGCACGTTCAGCTCGTTGAACGCCGAAAAGCCGGGCAGCGGCACCATCCCGCGCGCCCGCAGCCCCGTGATCCGGAATGGGACGATCCCGAGCCACGCGCTCCCGTCGAACTCCTCGATCTCGAGACCCGCCGGAATGTATGGCCGCAGCTCGTCCACCGCCACCCGCCAGTGGACGAACACGAGGCTCTCCCACGTCTGGCCCATCACCCACCGGCCGGAGGGAAGCGGCCACGCACGATGCGCGGTCTCCTCGACCGAGCGCGCCTGCCTCGCCGCGGCACCGAGCACTTAGCGAACCTGCTCGGGCGGCCAGATGAGCGCGTCCTGACGCACGGCCATGTGACAGAGCGGCTCGCCGGAGAGCGGGAAGGGCGAGATCGTCGTCAGCTCGATCTCCGCCTCGGCCGGACGGAGGAGCCATTGGTCGTGATGCATCTCGGCCCGCAACGAGTCCTGGGCGAATAGCCGGTAGCGCTCGGTCAGGAACCACTCGAGCGAGCCTGGCTCCGCGTGGAAGCCGTCTCCGGCGGCGCGGTAGCGGCCGGAGAAGACACGGCCCGCCTCGCCCATACGCACACACTCCGCCTCGTGCCAGTCACTAGCCAAATCGAGCGTCATCCGCGCGTGGAAGGCGGGCACGTGGTAGAGCCGCCGCACGCCGAGGGTGGCGAGCCGGCTCGAGGCGTCGATCGTGAAGAACCAGACGCCCGGCAACCCGTCCGGCCCGCGCACATACGTGCGGACGTTGAGCTGGAGGAAGTTCGAGATGCCCGGGAGCGGGAGGCCGCCACGCGGCCGCAGCGCGCGCACGCGGAAGAAGACCATCCCGAGCCAGGCCGTCCCGTCGTACTCCTCGATCTCGAGCTCGTCGGGAACCGCGGTGCGCAGCTCCTCGAGCGGCACGCGCCAGTGCGCCCAGAGCGTGTGCTCCCACGTCTGGCCGAGCGTCCAGCGGCTCGACGGGAGCGGGAAGGGACGGTGCCCGACACGGCGCAGCGAGCGCGCTTGCCGGCGCGTCGCCCTCGCGTCGTCGAACATCGAGTGCCTAGAGGTTCCCGCGGAGGGCCTGCTCGCGCTCGATCGCCTCGAAGAGGGCTTTGAAGTTCCCCTCGCCGAAGGTCGTCGCACCGTGCCGCTCGATGACTTCGAAGAACACCGTCGGGCGATCCTGCGCCGTCTTCGTGAAGATCTGGAGGAGATAGCCGTCGTCGTCGCGGTCGACGAGGATCTTGTGGCGCTGGAGCACCGCGTAGTCCTCGGCGATCTCGCCGACGCGGTCCGGCGCGTCCGCGTAGTACGAGTCGGGCGTGTCGAGGAACACGAAGCCGCGCTCCTTCATCGCCTCGACCGTGCCGACGATGTCGCTCGAGGCGAGCGCGATGTGCTGCGCGCCGGCCGTCCCGTAGTAGTCGAGGTACTCCTGAATCTGGCTCTTGCGCTTGCCTTCGGCCGGCTCGTTGATCGGGAACTTGACCTTGCCGTTGCCACTCGACATGACCTTCGACATGAGCGCCGAGTACTCGGTCTGGATGTCGTCGTCGCCGAAATGGATGATGTTCGTCATCCCGAAGACGGTCTCGTAGAACTCGACCCAGACGTCCATCTGGCCGAGCTCGACGTTGCCGACGACGTGGTCGAGGGTAAGAAGCCCGACGCCAGGGTCGCGGTTGCCGTTCTCCGAGAGCGAGACGTAGCCGGGCAGGAACGGGCCGGCGTAGTCGGAGCGGTCGACGAACGTGTGGATGGTATCGCCGTACGTCGCGATCGCCGAGCGCTCGACGACGCCGAACTCGTCCTCGACCCGCTCCGGCTCCATCACGCTGCGCGCGCCGCGTGCGACCGCCTCTGCGTGCGCCTGCGTCGCGTCGGGGACGGTGAGCGCGATGTCCTTGACGCCGTCGCCGTGCTTCGCGAGGTGGCGCGTGATCTCGTGCTCCTCGCGCAGCGCGGTCGTGACGACGAAGCGGACGTCGCCCTGCTCCAGCACATACGAGGCGCGGTCGCGCAGTCCCGTCTCCGGCCCGGCGTACGCGGTGCGCGTGAAGCCCATCGCGTGCTCGTAGAAGTAGGCGGCCTGCTTTGCGTTCCCCACCCAGAGCTCGAGGTGGTCCCAGCCTTCGAGCGGCATGAAGTCATCGGCCATGCCGCGATTATGCCCGCTACTCGGTCCGGAGCACGCGCCACGCGGCGAAAGCGAGGAGAAGCACCGACAGCCCGCCGACGAGAGTGAACTCGATCGCCTGGAACTCCCAGAAGCGGCCCGCCGGCTGATAAGTCGTGGTGACGTATGAGAAACCATGCCGTGCGAGACAGCCCGGGCCTGCGTTGGCGCACTTCTCGATGACGGATGACGCCGCCGGGCGTCCGGACTTGTCGCTCAGGCCCTCCCACACGGGCAAGCCCCTCTCGAGGCGGAGCGGAGGCGAGTAGGGCACGCCCAACCTCAACGTCACCGAGCGGGGCGCGACGTATCGCGGCCGCAGCCAACTCTCCACGAAGAGCCGAAAAGCTCCGTAGGCGACGAAGGAGGTGACCAGGGCCGCCGCCGTCCGCCGCCAGACCACGCCGACCGCGAGCCCCAGGCCGAGCGCGAAGAGTGCATAAGCCATCGGGACGACGCCGTCGACATCGAAGCCCGCTATGTGGTCCCACGGGCCGTAGACCTTGTCGAGCGGGACGCGATACCAGCTGATGAGCGCGGCGAGCAGTCCCACGGCGACGAGAGCGGTGACGACGGCAAAGACGACGGCAAACGAGAGTCGCGCGACAAGCCATCGCCCGCGCGTGACGCTCTGCGTCCATCCGAGTCGGAACGTGCCGTTCTCGAGGTCGAGCAGGAGCGGTGCTGCGAGCGCGAGGCCGATGATCCCCGGAACGAACACGAGCCAAGTAAGCACGCTGTTCCGGCCTCCGGCGGCCAGCCAGAACTCGTGAAACGCCCGCGCACAGGCCGGATCGTGGTTCGCACAGTGTTTGTGCGCGTACGCGGACGCAAGATGGATCGCTCCGGGGACGAACACGGCGGCGAGCAAGGCCACGAGCGCCGCTGTGAGCAGCGTCTCCGTTCGCTGCAGCCTCCAGCTGAGCCAGATCATGCGAGTACCTCCTCTTGCGACCGGGCCACTGCGTCCTGGCCGAGATAGGCGAGGACGATCTCTTCGAGATCGAGGTCGTGCACCGTCCACCGCGAGTCGTAGACGTGACCGTTCGCGCGCACGAGGAGCGTCGTCTGCCGCTCGGCGTGACTCTGGCGCACGACGTCGTGCGAGCGCGTCACGTCCTCGGCCTCGCCGCGCGGGCCGGTGAGCAGGCGATGCGACGCGACGATCTCGTCGATCGGGCCGGCGAGCTGCGTGCGACCGGTCGCGAGGATCACGAGGTGGTCGCAGACACGCTCGAGGTCGGCCACGATGTGCGACGAGAGGACGACGGTCAGCTCCTGTTCGGCAACCGCGGCGAGCACCGTCTGCATGAACTCGCGCCGAGCAAGTGGGTCGAGCGCGGCGGCCGGCTCGTCGAGGAGGAGCAGCTCCGGCCGCTTCGCGAGCGCGAGTGTCAGCGCGACCTGGGCGCGCTGGCCGCCCGACAGCTTCCGCACCTTCTTCCTCAGCGGCAGCCCGAGGTCGGCAATGCGCGCGTGCGCGAGCTCGTCGTCCCAGCCGGGGTTGAGCTCGCGGCCGACGCGGAGCATCTCCGCAACGGTGAAACCGCCGAAGAGCGGGTGCTCCTGCGCGAGGAATCCGACGCTCGGCAACGCGTCTCCGGCGTCGGCCTGCGGATCGAGATCGAGCACACGCACGGATCCCTCGCTCGGCCGCGTCAGGCCGACGGCCATCCGCAGCAGGGTCGTCTTGCCGGCGCCGTTCGGGCCGACGAGCGCCGTCACCGAGCCGCGCGGGATCTCGAGCGTGCAGTCGCCCAGCGCCCACTGCGAGCCGTAGCGCTTGCCAAGCCCGCGCGTCTCGAGCGCGGCGGTCACGCGACCCTCTTCGCGGAGCCCGAGCTGCGCTGCTCGGAGAGGAGCGCTTCGATCGCCTGGTCGTCCAGGCCGGACGCGCGCGCGCGACCGAACCAGTCACGCAGGGAGCGGCGCAGCTTGCCGAAGTCGTCGCCGAGCGGTGCCGGCGCGGAGCTCTTCACGAACGTCCCCTGGCCGCGGCGTCCCTCGGCGATGCCGACGGTCTCGAGCGTTCCGTATGCCTTGAGCACGGTGTTCGGGTTGATCGCAAGGCTCGAGACGACCTCCTTCACCGTCGGCAGCTGGTCGCCCGGCTTCAGGATCCCGAGCTGGACGGCATGCCGCACCTGGTTCGCGAGCTGGAGATAGGTCGGGACACCCGAGCGGGAGTCGAGATGGAACTCGATCAACGCCATATATCTAGTGTTATAGATAAACTAGGCGGGCGCGTCAAGAGCAGCGGCCTCGATAGCGGCCTGCTGCCGCAGCCGCCGCTCGAGGTAGATCCCGATGAAGATGAGGACGCCGCCCGCGATCTCGAGCGGATGAAGCGACTCGGAAAGCAGGAGCAGCGCGAAGAGAACGCCGAAGAACGGCTGGAGGTTGTTCACGATCACGGCCCGCGCCGCGCCGACGCGCGAGACGGCCGTGAACCAGAGGAGGTTGGTCAGGAAGAGCGGCCCGACGACCGCGTACGCGAAGCCGACCCAGGTGAGCGTCCCGAAGTGGAACTGCTGGCGTGAGATCTGCGGGATCGAGATGAGTGCGAGCGGCACCCAGCCGAGCGCGAGCACGACCGCGCTGATCCGGTACGGCGAGTACTTCCGCATGAGCGGTGCGATCGCGACCGTGTAACACGCCCACGTCAGCGCGGTGCAAATCGCGATGAGGTTGCCCTTCGTGCTCGAGTTGAAGCCGCCGCCCGCGCCGGCGGCGACGAGCGCGACGCCGGCGAACGTCAGCACAGCGCCGACCCAGAACGCGCGCGTCAGCTTCTCGAGCCGGAAGATGAGCGAGACGATCGCGACGAAGACCGGCGTCGTCCCGAAGAGCAGCGAGACCGTCGACGCCTGCGCGAACTCGAGGCTGTAGACGAAGGCGATCTGGTTGGTGAAGATCATCGCCGCGGCGATCGCGACGAGGTGCCAGTCCTCCCGCGCGATCCGGAACGAGCCCTCGCGCCGGTACGTGAAGATCCAGAAGAGCGAGATCGCGGCGAAGTAGCGGATCGTCCCGTACGCGAGCGGCTGCCAGCCGTGCTCGAACATGTACTTCGTGACGGTGACGTTGAGCGCCCATAGGAGCACCGCTCCCAGCAACATCGCGTACTCGGGAGACGGGCGGCGCACGTCTTCGAAGCTACATCCCCGACCGCGATCGAGGACGCGGGTGATTCAGAGGGCTTGTTGGACCGTCTGAGCTCGAATGAGAGGCGGCAACTCGCGCAGGCGACCCGTTATCCCTTCAGTCGAAGCCGGTGAAGCACGGGCTTGGCAACTTCGGGCAATTCTTCCTCCGCCTCGCGCGGCGTCGGATCCTCCACGAGGCGCTCAAGATCCGGCCGGAACAGCTCGACCACCGTGAGTGGCGCGCGGTCGAGGACCGCGCTAATGATCCAGTACTTCCAGAGCAGGTCATCGCCATCGAAGATGGGTCGTAAGTAGGGGGCGATCGGATCGCCGATTCCTGCGATGAAGGGCGCTAGGACGTGCGCGACCGGCCAGTTGTAATCCTGCAGCCACTCCAAGAGTTGCGGCATAACCGACTCGACGCCGGGCCACCCGCAAGCAACGGCCCGCTCGGCTGACTCAAGGTCGAACTTCGACGAGGGAACCAACCGCTGATCCACACGCCGAACACTATTCCGGGGCGGTGGATTTTTCCGAGCGCCGGCCCAAGTCAGATGCGCTCGACGCCTTAGCGGACAGCCCGGAGGTGAGTCTGCCTCCGAGTAGACCGGCGAGGAACCGGTATGTCTGCGGACGTAACGGCAGTGATCCACTAGGCTCCCCTGCGATGTCTGAGCCGACTTTTGCCGATGTCGATGCCCTCGTCGGGCCAGCGACACCGCACTTCGCGTACCAGCTCCGCGCGCGCGTGCGCGAGCTTGTTATGGACTTGCCCGAGGGCCATCCCGTCCGCGCGTATGCCGACGAGAAGGTCGCGCTCCTCGACGACCTCGGCTACGCCTCCTCGAAGGCGGTCGACAGCCATCGCGAGCCGAAGACGCGGCCCGGCTGGAACGAGCTCCCGAGCTCGGCGCCGGCGGACGAACCGCTGCCGCGGTGAGCCACTCCGTCCTCGTGACGGGGGGCACGCGTGGGATCGGCAAGGCCATCGCGCACCGGCTCGTCGCCGACGGCGCGACGAAGGCCGTGCTCGGCTACATGCGGAACGACGAGGCCGCCGAGGCTGCGGCCGAAGAGCTGCGCGCGATCGGCGCCGAGGTCGTCCTCGTGCGCGGCAACGTCGCCGAGGAGAAGACGATCGCCGAGCTCGCGTCCCACGGCCCGTACCGCGTCGTCGTCTCGAACGCCGCGACGGGCGTCGTCCGCCCCGCGATGGAGACCGAGGACAAGCACTGGGACTGGACGCTCGCGGCGAACGCCCGCTCCCTCCTCGCGCTCGCGCGCGCGACCGTGCCGCAGATGGAGAAAGGCGGCTCGATTGTCGCCATCTCGAGCCTCGGCTCGCAGCGCGTCCTCCCGAACTACGTCCTGATCGGCGTCTCGAAGGCGGCGCTCGAGACGGCCGCGCGCTACCTCGCGGTCGAGTTCGCGCCGCTCGGGATCCGCGTCAACTGCGTCTCGGCCGGCGTCGTCGACACCGAGGCGCTCGACTGGTTCCCGAACAAGGAGCAGATGCTGAACTCGGTCAAGCGGACGCCGGCCGGCCGGCTCGTCGAGCCGGAGGACGTCGCCGCGGCGGTCTCGTTCCTCTGCTCCGACGACGCGAAGATGGTCTGCGGCCACACGCTCGTCGTGGACGGCGGCTACTCGCTCCCCGCGTAGTGGAGCCGACCGAGGACAACCTCCGCGCGTTCGACGCCATGCATCGCGCGCGGCACGAGCCCGACGAGCTTCCACCGATCGTCGCCCGGACGCTCGGCGACCTGACGAAGAAGAAGGTGCTCCATCTCCTGTGCTCGACGGGCGAGGCGACGGCCGCCCTCGCGGACTTGGGCGCCGTCGTGACCGGCATGGACCCGCGCCACGAGGCGCTCGAAGCCGCACGCGAGCTGCGGCCCGACATCCTCTGGGTCAACGGCGACCCGCAGAATCTCCGTGGCCAGCTCGGCCGCCGGAAGTTCGACCTCGTCTATTCCGGCGAGGGAGTGCTCGACCGGGTCGGCGACCTCGCGCGGTGGGCAGAGGGGATCGCGAGCGTGCTCAAACCGGCGGGGGAGCTGCTGGTCTTCGACGACCACCCGGTCGCGGACTGCGTCGACGGGTTGCTCCGCTGGCAAAGCAGCTATTTCCGGGATCCTGCCGACCCGAACCGGCTCTGGCGACTCGGACAAGTCGTGAGCGCGGTGTCACGCGCAGGGATCGAGGTGCGAGCGCTCGAGGAGTACCCGGGCGGCACGTCCCGCCGCGGCCACGACCGCCGCGTCCCTGCGACGTTCCTCCTCTACGCGCGCCGGACCTAACCCGTCGCGCCCGCCGCGCCGCTCGGGCCTAACCCCCCGGTGGGACCCGCGTCAGCGGCGTCGCACGTGAACGTTTCGCTGTGGAAGTCGCCCGCGGAGATCCAGTAGTCGCCGCTGCTTTGACACCCACTGTTCCAATCGCTTGGAACGAGCGTGCCCGACCAATAAGAGCCCATGTTGAAGCAGTTCCGCACCGGACCCGACGCGCCAGTCGGACCAGACGCGCCGGTAGCGCCGCTCGGGCACGACGACGCGCTGGCGCCGGTCGAGACCTGCGTTGAGTACACGACGGGGTCCCCACCGCCTGGAGTCGAATGGATGACCCTGAGCTGGATGTTGTCGTTGGCCGAGTCCGAGTGGACCCTGACATCGACCGAGCTCAGCGCTCCATCACTGGCGCGGTTGACCGTGATCCAGAGCGGGGGGATGGGCGGGATGCCAACCGGAATCATCGGGCCTGCGACGCGCGCCCGGCCCTTCCCCGCAGCCCTGTGACCGCCGGAGAACGTTCCCGTCGCGGCAAGCGCTCCGACGGTGGCGCAGATGGCCGCGCCCGCGAGTACAGCGCCGAGCCGCGGCGAAATTCTCGGGCGGAACCACGTCCGCGTGGCAGCTCCGACATCGCCCTCGGGCGCCTGAACGTCCTCGGCCAAGAGCTTCAGCCCTTTGCGAATCTGATCCTCGGTCTTGTCGCTCATCTCATTGCCTCCATCGGTAGACGCTGGCGCAACTCCTCGATGGCGCGATGGAGCCGCGATTTGACTGTCCCCTCGGGCACTGCCATCGCGGTCGCGATCTCCGGGACGGTGAAATCGGCGTAGAAGCGGAGAACGATCGTCGCGCGGAGCTCCGGCGGCAGACCGGCGAGACCGGAGCGAACGGCGTCACGGAGGCCGGTCGGCTCTGCCGCGTCGAGCACAGCCGCCGTCTCTTCGGCAAGGACGCTCTCTTGCCGCTCCGTGCGGCGATGGACGTCCATCGCGAGATTCGTCGCAACGACGCACGCCCAGGAGGTCGCAGCGCTCCGGTCGCGGGGCGGACGTTCGATGGCTCTTAGCTCGATCTCCTGCATCGCGTCGTCGATCTCCCCTCCACGCAAGCCATTGAGGTACAGCACTCGGCGCACGCGAAGCGCAGCGGCGCCGTCGAGCAACGGCTGTCTACGCCTCGCGAGCACAGGACCTACGACGCCTCAGGAGGCCGAATCGTTCACCGGCCGCCGAGCCCGAGCAGGCGCCCGGCCGTCGCGCGCGCGATCGTCCCCGCCATCGCGGGGTTCTCCTGCAGCCGGCGCACTGAGTACGCGTACCAATGCTCGCCGTACGGGACATAGACGCGCAGGCGGTGACCCACGGTGACGAGCTCGTCGCGCCGTTCCTCGCGCACGCCGAGGAGCATCTGGAGCTCGTACTCCTCGCGCCCGAGCCCGCGTTGCGAAACCCGCGCGAGCGACTCGCCGATCAGCCACTCGTCGTGCGTGGCGACGCCGACGTAACAGCCGCCGTCGAGCAGCGCGTCGAGGCAACGGAGGAAGTTGACGCGGATCGCCTCCGCGTCGGTAAACGCGATCGCCGCAGGCTCGAGGTAGATCCCCTTGCAGATCCGCACGCTCGGGCGGAGGTCGGCGAGCGCGGCGATGTCGTCGAGCGTCCGCCGCAGCCGCGCCTGGAGGACGACGCCGAGGTTGTCGTGGCCGTCCTCGCGCAACTCGCGGTAGAGGCGCAGCGTGTCGTCGGTCGTCGTCGAGTCCTCCATGTCGATGCGCACGAAGTTGCCGTAGCCCGACGCGGTGCGAACGACCTCGAGGAGGTTCTCACGGCAGAGCTCGTACGAGAGCCCCAGCCCGAGCGCAGTGAGCTTGACGCTGACGTTCGAGTCGAGCTTCTCCGCGTCGATGGCCGCGAACACGTTCCGGTACGCCTGCGCGATCGCGCGCGTCTCCTCCTCCCGCGTGATCTCCTCGCCGAGGACGTCGACCGTCGCCATCTTCCCGCCGGCGTTGAGGTCACGCACGACAGTGACCGCTTCGGCGAGCGTCGCGCCAGCGATGTAGCGCGCGGAGAAGTGCTGGACGATCGGCTTCGGCACCGCCGGCAGCAGACGAACGATGGCGGAATCGAGCAGCGACACGGCCGCGCCGATTCTTAGCGCTCGTGCATGAACCCCTGGCGCGCAGCGCTGACGAGCGCCACCGCCTCGGGGAACAGGACGCGCATCGCGTCGCGCAGGGCGATCGCCTGCTCGTCGACGCCGCCCTGCGGCTTGATCTGCTGCGAGCGCCGCCGCTGTCAGCTCGACCGCGGTGTTGAGCGTCAGGGTCGCGAACTGCTCGCGCTGCGCTTCCTGGACGCTCTCCGCCTGCTGCTCGGCGAACTCGCGCAGCCCGCGCATGATCTCCTCGGGATCGCCCCCGAACGGGAATCCGAAGCCTCCGCCTTCCATGCGCCAAGGGTAGCGGCCGTCAGGCGAGCGGCAGCTTGTAGTTCCGCTCGATGTCGGCGGTGAGCTCCTCGACGGCGCCAACCGCGGCCTGCATCGTCGCCGCGAACGGGGAGCCGCCGCTGTCGCCGAGCGCTTCCTCGAGGCGGCGCGCAGCGGTGCCGATCGCGTCGAGATACGCGCCGCTCGCGACCCGCGGCTCGGGCTGGATGACGTCGGCAAGCGCGGCTGCGGCGGCCTCCGCGGCCTCTATGCCTTGCGGAGCGTCGGTCTCGCGGATCTCGGCGAGGCGTGCCCGCAACTCGGGGAGATCGCCGCCGCCGGCCGACTCCTCGGCGACCTCGCACAACGCGGCGAGCGACGCCGCCTCCCGCACGAGCCTCGCATCCCCGACCGGCTGCGCCGTGTCGTCCAGCGCGAGCCACGCGGTCCGTTCCGCCGACGCGAATGCGCAGAGGTAGACGCGCCGGCCGAGAGTCTCCGTTATAAGCACGCCGGCCAGCGCCTCTCCCGGCGCCGCGAAGTCGGCGGCTACGGCCGCGATCCGCTCGACGTCCTCGCTCGACGACATCGTTCGAGCATAGAGTCGGGCGCATGGATGCCCGGGAGCTGTTCGCGCCTCTCGGGCCGACGTACGACCGCTACGCCCGGCTCCTCTCGTTCGGCCAGGACCCGCGCTGGCGGGCGTTCCTCGTCTCGCGGATCCCGCCGGACGGCGAAGCGCGTGCTCGACGTCGCGACCGGAACCGGCGGCGGTCGCGACTGGAACTCGTCGCGGCGCAGCCCGAGCGCACGCGTCGTCGGGATCGACCAGAGCGCGGAGATGCTCGCGGCCGCGCGGGAGCGCGTCGGACGAGACGGATCGAGCTGTGCGAGGGCCGCGCCGAGTGCGCTGCCGTTCGCCGACGGCAGAGTTCGACGCCCTGACGTTCACATACCTCCTCCGCTACGTCGACGACGTGCCGGCGACTCTGCGGGAGCTTGCCCGCGTGGTGCGGCCCGGCGGCGTCGTCGCGATGCAGGAGTTCGGTTTGCCGCGCGGCGCCTGGCGGCCGCTGTGGGAGCTCTACGTCCGGATCGGGCTCCCCGCCGCGGGCGCCGTCATCGCACCGGGCTGGCACGAGGTCGGGAGCTTCCTCGGCCCGAGCATCCGCGACTTCTGGACGGAGTGGCCCGAGCCGAGGCTGCTCGACGTGTGGCGCGAGGCGGGGCTCGACGACGTGGGCGCACGCCGGATGAGTGTCGGCGGCGGCATCGTCGTCTGGGGGACGCGAGAGCGCTGAGACCGGCGTTCTACGCCCTGCGGCAAGGCGGCTGGCGCGACTACGTGACGCTCCTCCATCCGCCGTACACGCTGTGGCATCTCTCCTACGTCGCAGTCGGCGCGGCGCTTGCGCCACGGATGGACTGGGCGCTGCTCGGCTGGACGACGCTCGCGTTCTTCCTCGCGATGGGCGTCGGAGCCCACGCGCTCGACGAGCTGAAGAGTCGCCCGTTGCAGACGCTCATCCCGGCGCCTGTGCTCGCCGCCCTCGCGGCTGTGTCGATCGGAGCCGCGTGCGCGATCGGCTGCACGATCGCCGTGCAACGGACGCTTTGGCTCCTCGTCTTCGTCGCGGTCGGCGGCTTCATCGTCGTCGCCTACAACCTCGAGCTTTTCGGCGGCGCGTTCCACGGCGGCCTCTGGTTCCCGGCCGCGTGGGGAGCCTTGCCCGTCCTGACCGCGTACTTCGCCGCCGCGCACACGATTCGCGGCGCCGCCGTGGCCGCGGCCGCGTACGCATTCGCGACGAGCTGGGTGCAGCGGACGCTCTCGACGCCGGTCCGGGCCGTGCGGAGGAAGCCGGCGAACGAGGTCACGGACGCGGAACGGGCCATCGCGCCGGTGGCGGAGCGAGCCCTGCAGGCGCTCGCTGCCGCGACCGTCCTCGTCGCGGCCGCTCTGCTTCTTGCGCGCGCGTAAGAGCGGCCTACACTGGACGGCGTGGCGCTGACGACGTTCGCCGATCTCGTCTTCGCGGCCGGCGTGGTCGTCGCGGCTGCCGCGCTGACGCTCGCGATGCTCCGGCGCAGCTCGGCGTCCGTCCTCACGGGACTCGTTGCGCTCGAGGGCGTAGCGGCGGTCGCTATCTGGATCGCGTTCGCGCTGCGCCACGACCGCCCGCTCGCCGTCGCCGCAGGAGGCCTGACCGGGTGCGTCATCGCCACAACAGCTGCCCTCCTGCTCGCGGGAGCTCTCCGCCGAACGGCGGAGATCGATACGCGGCTCGTCGAGGCCGAGGCGCATCTCCTCGCGGTCGTCGAGCGGGAGCGTGAAACACGCGCCTCCGAGCTCGAACTCACCCTCGCCCGGGCGCGCGCCGACTCGCGTTCCATCCTCGAAGAGCAGGAGCGGCGGCTCGCAGAGGAGCGGCGCGCCGTCGCCGAACAGCAGGAGCGCACCGTAACCGCGGCCCTCACGACGAAGCTTGCCGAGGTTCAAGCCCAGGTCGAACAGCGCCTCGCCGGCTGGGCCGAGGACCTCGACCGCTCCACCGAAGCGACGAAGGCGCAAATCACCGAGCTCCGCCGCCGCCAGGAACAGCTGCTCACCGATGTGGAGCAGCGGATGCTCGCCGACGCGGAGCGCTTCGCCGCCGAGAGCGCAGGACAACGCGCAGCGCTCGCCGACATCCGCTCCGACATCGAGCGCACGCTCGCGGAGGCGATGGCCCTCTCCGGCAACGAGCTCGACGTCCACGCAGCCGAACGGCGGCGGGCGCTCCACGAGCTCGAAGAGCGGCTCTCGCGCGGTGAGCGCGCGCTTGCCGAGCAGATCGAGCGCGAGGAGAACGACGCTGCCCAGCGGATCCGCGCGAGCTTCGAGGACGTCGCCCGCCGCCAGGTCGAGCAACTCGACCGCCAGGTCGAGCGCGCCATCGCCTCGTACGCCGCCGAGGCGTCGCAGCAGTTCGCCGGCGTCGTCAAGACCGCCCGAGAAGATGCCGCGAAGCGCCTCACGCGCGAGCTCGAGAGGTCCGTGAGCAACTTCGCCCGCGAAGCGGAGACGGTGCTCGCCGAGAGGCTCGCACGCGTCGGCGACGCGGGAGCGCAGCGCGTAGAACGCCGCCTCGCCGAGGTCACGGCCGAGCTCGAGAACCGACAGCAGGCGCTGCAAGCCGACATCGACACGCAGCGCGGGCGTCCTCGAGACGCGCCTGAAGGAGCTCGGCCGCGAGCTTCCGTCAGCAACTATCTAACTAATTCCTAAAGAAATTCTGCCGATTGGCGATCTAACAATGTGTTGGAGGGTTCGTCAGTACGAGCACGAACCTGAGGAGCCATGAGCGAGACGATGAGCGATACGACAACCCCGATCCTTGAGCCCGTGATCGATGAGCGCTCGAAAGTCGAGAGCTGGCGCCTGCACGTCCTCATCGAGGCCGGCTACCCGCTCTCGCTCGCCGAGAGGCTCGCCGCGAGCGAGGCCGATCTCCACACCGCGTGCGAGATGATCGGCCGCGGCTGCGCCCACGAGACGGCCGCCGAGATCCTTCTCAGTAGGAGGGATCGGCGAAACAGTGGCTGTGCCGCGCCGCCAATCCCTCCTGGGCGAACCTCGGCGCGCGAGTACGCTGCGCCGGTGGCGAAGGTCGAGGCGCTCCCGTACGACGAGCGGACCGTCTACTCGGTCGCGTCGTTCAACGAGGGCGTCGGGCGCTGGCTCGGGCGGCTGCCGAGCGTTTGGGTCGAGGGAGAAGTCACCGAGCTCCGGCGTCACGACCGCTGGGCGAGCGTCTTCTTCACGCTGAAGGATCCGGCGGACGGCTCCTCCGTCGGCGTGACGATGGCCCGCGGGAAGTTTGACGCGCTCGGGCTCGATCTCGAGAACGGCGAGCGCGTGCACGTCTTCGGCCGCGCCGAGCTCTACGAGCAGCGCGGGGAGTTCAAGCTGCGCGCACTCACCGTCGAGCGGTTCGGGCTCGGAGCACATCTAGCGACGCTCGAGCGCCTCAAGGCGAAGCTTGCCGCAGAAGGCCTCTTCGCGGCGGAGCGGAAGCGGGCGCTGCCCTTCCTCCCGCGCCGCGTCGGCGTGGTCACGGGCAATGACGCCGCCGCGAAGCGCGACGTCGTGACGACGATCGCGTCACGCTTTCCGCCGGCCCGGGTCCTCGTCGCCGAGACGTACGTGCAGGGTCCTCGCGCAGCCGCGGAGATCGTCGCCGCCATCGACGCACTTTGCGAGCAGCCGGACGTCGACGTGATCGTCCTCACCCGCGGCGGGGGTAGCTTCGAGGATCTGCTCCCGTTCAGCGACGAACGCGTCGTCCGCGCGGTCGCGGCGTGCCTCGTCCCCGTCGTCTCCGCGGTCGGCCACGAGCAGGACACGCCGCTGTGCGACCTCGCCGCCGACGTGCGGGCGTCGACGCCGACCGCCGCCGGCAAGCTCGTCGTCCCCGACCTCATTCAGTTGTCCGGCAACCTCGACCGTGCGCGCGAGACGATGGCGCGAGGCGTCCGCCGCGTGCTCGACCGCGACCGCGAATGGCTGACCCGCACCGCCGACCGGCTGCGCGCGGCGCCGCGCCTCGGTCTCGAGCGCGACCGCCTCCGGCTCGAGCACACACACGGGCGCCTGCGCAGCGCACCCGCGCTCATGGTCGAGCGGAAGCGGGCGGGGCTCGAGAGCTCGGCCGCGAAGCTCGTTGCGTTGTCACCGTTGCAAACACTTCGGCGAGGATACGCGATCGTTCGGACGGACTCCCGCCTCGTCTCGTCGAGCTCCGACGTCGAGCCCGGTGACCACGTCGACGTGACGCTCGCCGAAGGGGCATTCGGCGCACGCGTCGAGGAGATCGCGCCGTGAGCGAGGCAGAACCGACCTTCGAGCAGGCCCAGGCGGAGCTCGAGCAGATCGTCGAGCGGCTCGAACGCGGCCAGGTTCCGCTCGACGAGGCAATCGCGCTTTGGGAGCGCGGCGAGCAGCTGCACGCGTTCTGCCGCGCAAAGCTCGACGCCGCCCAAGGCAAGGTCGAGGAGCTGGCTAGCCGGCTTCCGGCAACTCCGCCTGCGACGCCGCCGGCATGACGCGGAGCATCGCGAACGAGAGCCCCTCGCGCGCGAGAAAGATCAGGCCGACGCCGATCCCGACCGACGCCTCGATCGCCTGCAGCCCAAAGGCGTAGGCCACGCCGACCGCGTACGCGACGCCGTACCCGGTGAGCGCCGAGGCGAGCGTCACCTGCACGATCCCGACGTTCCCCGGCCAGAACGGGAAGATCGTCACGACGTTCATGAGGAGCAGGACGACGCCCGCCGCCGGCAGCGGCGCGTGGATGGCGAAGGCGCGCATAGCGGTGTAGACCGCGAAGAGCTGGCACGCCCAACCACAAATCTGGAAGAAGATCGCGAGCGCAGTCGCGCCCGGCGAGCGCATCACAAGCAGGCCCGCGCGCCCCATCGCGAGCAGCTTGCGCACCGGCCCCAGCTCCTCGAGCGAGGCGATCAACGGCCTGCGGGCAGATACGAAGGCGAACACGAAGAGACCGACTCCGAAGGCGATCACGGCGAGCAGACTCTCTTGCGCCGAGTTTGGGATGTTCGCCGTGGCGACGACGTAGAGGACGAGCAGGACGACCGGCACGATGTCGAATACCCGGTGCGCGAAGACGGTGCCCACGAGCGTCGCCCACGCCCCCTTCCGCCCCGGCAGCTTGCGCGTGAGGACCGCAACGCGCGCGAGCTCGCCGATGCGACCCGGCAGCACCGCATTCGCGAAGAGCCCAACGGAGAACGCGGAGAAGACGAGCAGCGCGCGCGGGCGCGGCGGCTCCATCGCGGAGTGGATCACGGTCGTCCAGGCGAGCGCCCGCACGGCGACGGAGACGAGGTTGAAGCCGATCGCGACGACGACCCACTCCCACCGCACATGGCTGAATGCCGTGCCGATCGCCGAGAGGCTGCCGCGTCGCCACCAGAGAACAGCAGCGACGGCGGCGAGGAAGAGAACAGCGAACACGAGCCGGAGGATTAGGGCGGACGGAAGCCGCACGAGCCGGTTCGGCGGCGGCGCCGCCTCGTGGAGATCGGTCTCGTGCTCCATCGCGCCATTATCGTCGGCGGGCCTGATGCGCCTACGTTCGCCCCACGACCGCGAGATCGTCCGGCTCGCGCTGCCCGCGCTCGGCGCGCTCGCGGCGGAGCCGCTCTACGTCCTTGCCGACACCGCGATCGTCGGCCACCTCGGCCGGCCGCAGATCGCCGCGCTCGGGCTCGCCGGGACGGTGCTCGCGGGGGCGTTCACGATCTTCAACTTCCTCACGTACGGGACGACCGCCGTCGTTGCGCGCGCATCGGGAGCCGGGCGCGAAGAGGACGCGGCGCGCTTAGCCGCGCAGGCGCTGTGGGCGTCGCTCGGGATCGGATTCGCGCTGCTCGTCGGCTGCGAGATCGTCGCGTCGCCGCTCCTCCGCGGACTCGGCGGCCATGGCCAGTCCGGCCAGTACGCGCTCACGTACTTCCGGATCGCCGCGTTCGGACTTCCCGCGGCGCTCGTCGCGCTCGCCGGCCAGGGCTACCTCCGCGGCGTCTCGAACCTGCGCCGGCCGCTCGAGATAGTCGTCGTCGCGAACGTCGCGAACCTCGTCCTCGAGCTGCTGTTCGTCTACGACTTCCACTGGGGAATCGCCGGCTCGGCAGCGGGAACAGCGATCGCGCAGGCCGGGATGGGGGTCGCGTTCGTCGTCGAGCTGCTCCGCCCGCACGCGCCCTCGCGCCGCCCGAGCTGGAACGAGATGCGGCCGATGGTGCGCGTCGGGCGCCAGATCTTCGTTCGCACCGCCGCGCTGTACGCGTCGTTCCTCGTCGCGGCGTCTGTTCTCGCGCGGATGGGCGATGCCGAGATCGGCGCGCACCAGATCGCGTACGAGCTCTTCATCTTCATCGCGCTCGTCCTCGACGCGGTCGCGATCGCCGGCCAGGTGATCGTCGGCCGGATGCTCGGCGCGGGTGACGCAGACGGCGCGCACGCCGCCGCGACGCGGATGATCTGGTGGTCCGTCGCGATCGGGGCGGTCTTCGCGGCGATCCTCGCTCCGCTCTCCCATGCGCTGCCGGCTGCGTTCACGAATGACCCGCGCGTGCTCCACCAGGCCGCGCTCTTGTGGCCGTTCCTCGTCGCGATGCAACCGCTCGGCGGCGCCGTCTTCGCCCTCGACGGGATCCTCATCGGCGCCGGCGACACGCGCTATCTCATGTGGTCGATGCTCGCCGCGAGCGTCGTCTTCATCGCGCTCGCCTCCGTCGCTCTCGCGCTCGGCTGGGGAGTGATCGGCGTGTGGGCCGCCCTCGACGTGCTCATCGCCGCGCGCCTTGCGCTCCTCTGGCCGCGCTTCGCGCGCCGGCGCTGGGCAGTCGTGGGCTGGAATTAGACTGCGCCGATGGACGAAGGCCTCGCCGAGCTGCACACCCACCTCGGCGGGTCGGTCTCGTCCGACGCGCTGTGGTCGCTTGCGCACCGGCAGGGGATCGCCCTCCCGGTCAAGGACTTCTGGGACTTCGACCGGCTCGTGACCGTCTCGGACCCGCGTGGCGTGCCCGACCTCGACGCGCTCGACGCGATCTACCACTGGACGGAGCTCATCCAGTCGAGCCCGGCCGCAGTCGAGGTCTCGGTGCACGGCGCCATCGGCGGCGCGTACCGCTCGCAGGGGATCACGACGCTCGAGCTGCGCTTCAACCCGATGAAGCGGAACCGCGGCGGCGAGCGCGATCTCGACCACATCATCCTCGCCGCGATCCGCGGCCTCGACGTCGCGAGCCTCGAGTACTCGCAGGTCCGGGCAGGCCTGATCCTCATGATGGATCGGACGTTCACGCCGCGGCAGAACGAGATCATCGTCGAGAAGGCGATCCGCTGGGCGCCGCGCGGCGTGGTCGGAATCGACATCGCCGGGCCGCGGCCGGGCGGCGAGCGGTACGACTACGCGCAGGTGCAGCCGATGGTCGAGACGGCGCGCGCTGCCGGCCTTGGGGTCACGATCCACGTCGGCGAGGAGGGCGGCGAGATGGGCCGCGAGGAGATCGGCCAGGTGCTCGAGCTCCTCCAGCCCGACCGCATCGGCCACGGGATCCTCGCCGCCGGAGATCCCGAGCTGATGAAGCTGCTGCGCGAGCGCGGCGTCGTCCTCGAGATCTGCCCGACGTCCAACCTCCTGACGAAGGCGCTGCCCGACGAGGCGGCGCTGCGCGACGTCTTCCGCACATTCGTCGAGAACGGCGTCCACTTCACGATCGCAACGGACGGCCCGGAGATGATGCGCACGCACCTGCGGGACGAGTTCGACCTGCTGCTGCGCGTCGGCGCGCTGACGCAAGACGAGCTCGCGGAGGCGAATCGCCGAGGCCACGAGGCGAGCTTCGTCGGCGGTTTCCGCACCGCCCGGCCGAATACCCCCGTCGGCCGATAGCTCGTCCTCCGGCGCGGTCGTAGCGTCCGCGCCATGACGACCGAAGAAAAGACACGGCCCGGCCTCACTGAGCGCCAGGTGCAGATCGTCGAGTTGATCGCAAACGGTTGCTCGAACGTGGAGGTCGCGACGAAGCTCGGTATCTCGCCGCGGACGGCGAAGGCGCACTCCGACGCGCTGCGGCAGAAGCTCGGTGTTCCGAGACGGCGGCAGATCCCTGCCGCGTTCAGGGCGCTCACGGGCGTGGATCCCCTCGCCCACGCCCACAAGCCCGCGCCGGCTATGTCCGGCGTCGGGGGCTGACGGCAACCCGCGCCTGGCCCTCACCAGGCGCGGGAGCCCCCTCTTTGACTGACGATGTGAGAGGAGTAGGGTTGGCACGTCCCGGGCGTGACCCGGCCAGGGGAAATGGTGGAGACGATCTCAGCGGCGGTTTCGCCGGCACTCGCGCACATCATCGAGCGCCCCCGGCTTATCGCGCGCCTCGAAGAGGGCGGCGGCTCACGCGTCTCGATGTTCGCCGCGCCGGCCGGCTACGGGAAGACGACGCTCGCCCGTCAGTGGGGAGAGCGGCAGGACTGCCCCGTGGTGTGGTACCGGACGAACCGCGCTTCGGGCGACGTCGCGCTCCTCGCTGTCCAGTTCGACGAGCTGTTCGCCTCGCTCGCGCCGGGCCTCCCACGCGAGCCGGGCAAGGTCGCGGCGATCGCGGCGGCGAATCCGAGCCCGAAGCCCCTCGGCCGCGCGCTCGTCCGCACGTTTGAGGCGATTTCGACAGACATCCTCGTCATCGTCGACGAGTGGGAAGCGGCGGAGACCCCGGAGTCGGACGAGCTCCTCTCGACGATTGTCGACGGAATCCCGGTGCGCTTCGTGATCACAACGCGCGAACGACCAGAGTGGTTCAGCCCGCGCCGGAAGATCTACGGCGAGGGCCTCGAGATCGGAGTGGACGAGCTCCGGATGACGGACGAGGAAGCGGCGCGGGTACTAGAGGCGGCGGGCGCGGTCGCCGGACGAGCGCGGGTGATGCGCACGGCCGCGGGCTGGCCGGCGGTACTTGGCCTGGCCGCAATGAGCGGCGAAGTCGACTTCGGCTCCACGGTGCTTCTGTCCAACACGTTGGACGACTTCCTCGCCGGAGAGCTGCTCGCGGCGGCGACGCCCGAGACGCAGGAAGCGCTGATGCTCCTCGCCGTCTCGGCGATCGTCGATCGCGGCCGCGCGGAGCAGCTCCTCGGCGAGGATGCAGCAACGAACGCGATCGGGGACGGCGCCGCGCGCGGCCTCATTGCGGTGACGGAGCGGACCGCCCTCTTCTTCCACCCGTTGTTGCGCGACCTCCTGATCCGCCGATTCGCGGAGTTGACCGTGGAGCAGCACGCCTCGCTCCTCGCGCGCTGCGGGCGGCTACTCGAGTTCCGGCTGTGGGACGAGGCTCTCTCGGTCATCGAGCACTCTCTCGACGCGGATTTCATTGCGGACGCCATCGCCGTCGCACTCGACGACCTCCTCGAGGCGGGCCGGACGAGCAGCCTCGACCGCTGGGTTACAGTCGCGCGAAAGGCTGCAGTCGGGGGCGGCCTTGTCGACTACGCCGAGGCCGAACTCTGCCTCCGCCGCGGCAGCTTCGACCGCTCAATCGCGCTCGGAGGCTGTGCAGGCGACAATCTCGCCGGAGATCTCGCAGCTCGCGCCCATCTCGTAGCTGCAAGGTCGGCGCATCTGGCGAACCGCGCGAGATTGCGGGACAACCACCTCTCATGCGCGAGCAAGTTGGCAACGCAGCCGAGGACAGAATCCAACTTTCGGTGGCTCCGCGTAGCGGCATCGATTGAGGACGAGCGCCCAAACGCCAGCGAGTTGGCCGACGAGCTGTTACGGGTCGACGACCCGACGCACGATCACGCGCTGCGGGTCGTGACCGCCAATCTCCATCTCGGGTTCAGAGGCGGACCACTACTCGAGCACATCGAGGCTGCACAAGGCCGCGTGGCCCTTGTGGACACGGCCTCCGATCCATACGCCAGTACCTCGATGCTGAACGTATTGGCGTATGCGCTATTTGCCGCCGGCCAATACAGAGACGCGCTCGCCGTGGCCGAAAAGGAGATTGCGATTGCCGAAGAGTTCGGACTCCCCTTCGTCATCCCTTACGCGGAGCTCATCCGCGCATGCTCACTCACGGCTTCGCGCGAGTTTGCTGAGACACGACGCGCCTTGAGCGTCGTCGAGAAGCGTCTCCGCGCGGACTCCGATCCATTTCTCGCCTCGCATCACGCCATCCAATCCGCCGCCCTTGAAATCGCGCGGGGCGATCTCGGCCGCGCGATCGACCACCTTGCTACATCTGGCCATCCCCGGGCGCCTAAGGGCACCCAGGGTGTACACCACGCCCTTCGAGCCCTTGTGCTAACGGCGCTCGGCCACTTTGACGCAGCCGAAGATCAGACTCATCACGCCCTCGGCCAATCGCAAGGCCTTGAGACTCGTGCGCTTCTGGCCGCAGCAACTGCGGTCCGCACGGCAATCCACGGCGAAACGGCCGATTGCGTCGCAGCCTACGAGGAGATTGTGGCGTCGGGTTTCACTTATGTGCTCCCGCTCGCTTGGCGAGCTCGCTTCGAGGTCGCCGTGGTGCTCCTAGAGAGTCGCCAACATCGCGACTCCGTGCTCCCGCTGCTTCTTAGCGCAAACGATACAGCCATAGCCAAGAGGTCAGGCGTATCAGTGCCGAGAGCGGCGACCCGGAGACTCAACCTCTCCGCGCGCGAACTGGAGGTATGCGAGCTCCTCGCCGAAGGGCGGACGAATCAAGAAATCGCAGCGACGCTCTTCATCAGCCTCTCGACCACCAAAGTGCACGTGAAGCACATTCTGGAGAAGCTCGGCGTTCGCTCACGGAGGGACGCCGCCCGCATTTGGGAGGAAGCTCTTAGCTGACCGCTCGAAGCGGGACGACTTCAGCCTGCTCCTCGGCGACGGCCCCGTTCCAGTCAAAGACAAACCGCGACCCGGCGCCGGTCCGATAGCCCTCGTCGGACGTGGCGAGAATCGCCTCGAAAGCCGCAACCACCGACGTGTCAAACTGAGTACCAACTGCCTGCGCGAGCCGGAGGCGCGCCACCTGGCTTGGCATCGCGTCTCGGTACGATCGCTTGGAGGTCATCGCGTTGTAGGCGTCGGCGACGGAGATGATCTTCGAGAGGAGAGGAATCTCGCTCTCTGGTAGACGGTCGGGATATCCCTCTCCGTCGATCCGCTCGTGATGATGGCGGACGATCTTCCCGATCCGGCCATGATCTTCGACCTCGACCTTCCGAAGCAACTCTTCGCCATATTCGGGATGCTTTTCCATGAGCCGGCGCTCGTCCAGAGTCAACGGCCCCTCCTTCTCGAGGACTGACTTGGGAAGCCGGTACTTACCGATGTCGTGGACCAACGCGCAGAGGTGCACGAGGTCGACGTCGTCGTCCGAGAATCCCATCCGCTCCGCGATATCGCGCGAGTAGGTCGCGACTGCAAGCGAATGGCCGGCCGTGTACGGGTCGCTCTCCTCGAGCATCGCTACCAGACCCGTTGCGAATCGCGCGTTCGCCGTCAAGAGGCGCGCGTTCGCAGTAGCAAGGTGGCGAGTGGCTTCCTTCTCCTGCTGATAGAGGTGAAGAAGCCGTTGCGCGGCGAGCGTCGGAACGAAAAGGATCAGCGCGACTCCCAGTGAGTACGCGCTGTAGGTGAACACCAGCAACGCGAGCAGCGGGACGTACAGCGGGACAGTTAGCCACGAGACCGACGCCATTGTGAGTAGCACGTCCGCCGCGTTCATGCCGCGAATGCGCGCCGTGGTACCAATCAGGACGGCCTCGATCACAAGAGCCGCGAGAGACGCCACCAGACAGACAAGCAAGTACTGCTCGAAGCCTGACGGGTGCCGGATGAACGTCCACGCAGCTGCACCGGCTGCGGCGGTGGTAAGCGCTTTCGTCGGCGCGTAGACGACCCACTTCAACCGAGACTCGCGGAAGTCCCAAAGGTTCGAAATCGCCCCGATCGCTAGCCCGCCGAGCGGACCGAAGGCGATCGCCGCAAAGACGAGCGGAAGGAATGACACTGACTGCGTCGTCCGATCGGTCACGACCACCCCTTGGCGGTCGGCGATCGCGGCAATCCCGCCAAGCACAACGATCGCCCAGAGAGGCGGAAGCCGGTACCCCTGAGACCAAAGCGCGACTGCAACGCCCGTGGTACCAGCGATCAAGATGGCTGCCCAAGCCATGGAACGAAGCGTTCGGGCTGTCATTTCGCGAAGATTGCGGCGCAGACTTGCGTATCCCCCAGAAGGGGTATAAGCTTCCGTTGCCGTCAGTCCCCGATCGATCGGAGCGTCCAATGCGCACGTCCCTTGTTCGCTTCGCTCTCCGCGTCACAACCGGTGGAGCGATGAAGCCCTGGTAATCGCCGTCGGATAGTCCGTTATCCACAGCCTGTGGGCATCCCCATGTTGAGGGATTCGCGCACGGCGATAAATAACGGGCCGACGGCAAATGTTCACGAGGCGCCGGGTGTAGTTCACCCGGCGCTTTGTGTTTCCTGGTGCCGTGTGGACAGTTAGCTACGCGATGAGACCGCGGCGGAGGCCGACCGCCACCGCATGAGCCCGCGAGCGCGCCTGCAGCTTGGCAAGCAGGTGACGCACATGCGACTTCACGGTCTCCTCCGACAGGAAGAGCCGCTCGCCGATCTCGCGGTTCACGAGACCGTCCGAGATGAGCTGAAGCACCTCGACCTCCCGCACCGTCGGCGCCTGCTCGAGCCCGCGTGCGGGAGCCTGTAGGTGGATCACTTCGCCGCCATCGACCCCGCGGCGGCGCGCCGCGACCTCCTCGAAGTGGCGCGAGTGGGTCAAGTAACGGCCGAGAATCTCTTTGCGCTCAGCGGCGTCCATCCCATTGCGTATCGGCGCAATCCCCCTTGCCCTTGACCGCGACCACCCGAACGGGGGTCTCGACCGCTATTTCCTGACGCAGATCTTCGCGTAATCGAAGCCATACAGGACGTTGTTCACGTAGCACTTCAGCCGCACGCGGGCGCTGAAGAAGTCGATCTCCTCGCGGTTCAGGAACGGCGCCCACGGGGCGAGTTCCATCACTCGGCGATCCAGGCGCCGCCACCGCCCGTCGAGGGCGGGCGTGAGCTTCGGCTGCCGCGTGAGCGACTCGATCTCCCGGGTCACCCACGGCACGTCGAAGTGCGCGTAGTTGTCGCTGCCCGCCGCCGTCGTCTGACGGCCGTCGAGGAGGACGCCGAACCAGTCGAGCGGGTGCGGATAGTCCTGAACCCAATCCGCGAAGCCGATCTGGGCCTTCGTCGACGGCTCGCTGAGCGTCGACCAGTAGTCGCTCGCAGTCACGATATTCTCCTGCGCGCGAAAGCCGAGCTTGTCGAGAACGGTGACGAGGTACTTCGTGAACGGGAGGTCACCGGGCACGTCGTGGTTCCAAACCGTCACCCGCGTCCCGCGCTCGCCCGACGCCGCGACGAGCTTCTTCGCCTTGCGGAGGTCGTGGCGGTAGAGCTCGTGCGGCCGGTACGACGGATAGCCCGGCGGCAGGATGTTCTCCGTCCCGCGTGCGAGACCGCCGGCGAGGTGGACGAGCCACTTCCTCGAAATCGCGTAGTTCACGGCCCGCCGCACCGCGACCTTGTCGAACGGTGCGACGTGGGTGTTCATGAAGAAGTAGGCGAGGTTCGGCGGCGTGAATTTGCGCAGCCGGCTCGCATAACGCTTCTCGAGGCCGGGCAACCGCTTGTTCGGCACGGGCCAGTAGCTCATCCAGTCGTCCTTGCCGCTCAACACGGACCGAAGCGCCACGCCGGCCGTCGGAACGATGTCCCACGTAACACGGTCGGGGTTGCCGACCGGGACGTTGCCGTGGAACCGCCAGGGCTGGAAGCGGGGGTTCCGCACCTCGACGATCCGTGAGCGCGGCTGATAGCTCGCGATCTCGTACGGGCCGGTGGATGGGAGCGGATGGAGCGTCGTATCGGAGCGTGGCGCGTTCGACGGGACAGGAGCCGCGAATTCGGAGGCGAGGATGTTCTCGAAATCGCCCTCGGGCGCGACGAGATGGATGACGATCGTCCGCTGGAGATCGTTGACGCGGATCCCGATGATCCCTCCCTTTTGGATCTTCGCGAAGCGCGCCGCGCCGGCGATGTTGTTGAAGAGCGCAGCGCCTGCGGAGTCGAGGACGATGTCGCGCTCGATCGTCCGCTTGAAGTCGCCTGCGTGCACGCTCTCGCCGTTCGAGTAGCGGAGCCCGCGCCGAAGGCGAAGCGAGTAGACGCGGCCGTTCGGCGAGATGTGCGGCAGCGAGGTAGCGAGGTACGGGACGAGCGTCGCCCCCGCCGAACGGTTGACGTGCTTGTAGCCGATGAGCGGGAGATAGACGTTCCACATCACGCCCCAGCCTTCGGCCGTGTCCGAAAGGCCGGGGTCGAGGTAATCCGTCGACCCGTCCATTGCGATCTTAAAGTCGGCGAACTCATGGAGCCGGCCGCCCGGCTTCGTCGCCACCGGCGTCGTCGGCGCAACGGTCGTCGTCGGCTCGGTGGTGGGAGAAGTCGCGGCGCTGCTGCTGCCGCCGCATCCGACGACGAGAAGGACAAGAAGTCCCGCGGCCAGACCCAGTCGGATCAGCCCCGCGTGGCGCACGAACGTGTGTTCGCCTACGCTCTCGGACATGCAACTCAGGCTAGACGCGGCCGACCGGCTCGTGGAGCTCGTTGAGGAACGCCGCGGACCGGTTTCTGCGGAGGACGCGGCGCAGCGGCTGTTCGCGCTGCGCCAGGCGCCGGTCGCTCTCGCGCGCTCGCTCCTCACGGAGGTCGTCGAAGCCGACGCGCGTCTGGCATGGAACGGCGACACGGTCGCGCTCGCGAAGCCGCTCGGAGCCGAGCTTCTCCTCGAGCAGGCGACATACGTCGTCGTCGACCTCGAGACGACGGGGCTGCGGCCCGGGACCTCGGCGATCTGCGAGATCGGCGCCGTCCGGATCCGCGAGCTCGAGCACGTCGACGAGTTCGAGACGCTCGTCGATCCGGGGCTCCGGATCGCGCCCGGCGCGTCGGCGATCACAGGCCTGCGCAACGATCAGCTGCGAGGCGCGCCGCGGCCGGCCGAGGCGGTGCGGCGCTTTCTCGACTTCGCGGGCGATGCAGTCCTCGTCGCCCACAACGCGCGCTTCGACCTCGCCTTCCTCGACCGCGAGACCGAGCGGCTCACGGGCTCACGGATCGCGGCGCCCGTGGTCGACACCGTCCTCCTTGCGCGCACGCTGCTCGCGGGACGCGTGCCAGGCTTCTCGCTCGGGCAGCTCGCGTGGTTCCTCGGAACGGATTCGCGCCCCTGTCATCGCGCGCTGCCCGACGCGCGCGCGACCGCGGAGCTGCTCCTCGCCCTGATCGGGCTCGCGCAGGAGCGTGGTGCACGGACGGTCGCCGATCTCGGCTCCCTCGCCGCGACACGGAGCCGTCGGGCTGGCCGACAAGCGCCATCTCGTGTTCGGCGCACCGACGCGACCTGGCGTCTATCTCTTCCGCGGCCGCGGCGACCAGGTGCTCTACGTCGGGCGCGCGCGTGACCTGCGAGCGAGGCTGCGGTCGTACTTCCGGAGCGACCGGCAACGGCCGGCGGTCGAGGCAGCGCTCGGCGCGACGGAACGGATCGAGTGGCGCGTGCTCGGCTCGGAGCTCGAGGCCGCGCTCGAGGAGCTCCGCCTGATCCGCGAGCTGCGCCCGCCGGGCAACGCGCGCGTCTCCGCGGCCGGACCGCCACGTATGGCTGAAAGCGCGCGGCGACCAGGTCGTCGCTTCGACGCGTTCCTCTCCGCTCGGGCCGCTGCGCGCGCGACGACAGGCGCAGCTCGCCGCGCGGGCGCTGACGCCGGACGATCTCGAGCGTCCGGCTGCCGCGCTACCGCGGCTGCGGCGCAGGCTCCAGACGCTGGCAGACGCGCGGCGTTTCGAAGATGCTGCTCGCTGGCGCGACCGGATCGAGGCGGTCGAGCGCATCTGTCGCGAGCTGGACCGACTCGAGCGTCTGCGGCGACGCGAAGCCTGCGTCCTCGTCCCCGCGAGCGAGCCGAGCTGCGTCCGCGCGATCTTCGTCGCCGGCGGCCGGGTCGCCGACGAGCGGACGCTGCCGCCGGGCGGCGGCGCGATGGTCGAGATCGAAGCGGGGCTCGCAGCCGCCCGGCGTTCCGGCGAGTTCGACCTCGACGAATTGCTCCTCGTCGACTCGTTCCTGCGGAAGCCGCCGCCGGAGCTGCGTTGCGTCCCGCTCGACCGCGAGCGGATCTACGCGGCTGCGACCGAGATGAGATCTCTGAGCGCGCCGAGCCGCGCGAGTGCCTGACCCTCGAGCTGCCGGACGCGCTCGCGCGTCAGGTCGAGCTCGTTGCCGATCGCCTCGAGCGTCCACGGCTCGCCCTCGAACCCGAAGCGGAGCTCGAGGATGCGCCGCTCGCGCTCCGGGAGCGCCTCGAGTGCACGCCGCACGCCCTGCCGGCGGAGCGACTCCTCGGCCTCGTCGAACGGATCGGCGGCCTCGCGGTCGGCGAAGAGATCGCCGAGCTCGCCCTCGTCGTCGGCGCCGACGGTCTGGTTGAGCGAGACGGACGCGTTCGCCGCGCCGAGCGCCTCGTCGACGTGCTGCATCGGCAGGCCGGTCGCCTCGGCGAGCTCCTCCTTCGTCGCCTCGCGGCCGAGCTCGACCTCGAGCCGGCGCGCCGCGCGCGAAAGCTTCTGCTGGCGCTCGACGACGTGGACCGGGACGCGGATCGTGCGCGCGTGGTTCGCGACTGCGCGCTGGACCGACTGCGCGGATCCACCACGTCGCGTACGTCGAGAACTTGTAGCCGCGGCGCCAGTCGAACTTCTCGACGGCGCGGTTGAGCCCGAGCGTCCCCTCCTGGATCAGGTCGAGGAACGGCACGCCGAGCCCGCGGTAGCCCTTCGCGATGGAGACTACGAGGCGAAGGTTCGACTCGATCATGCGGCGCTTCGCCGTCGGGTCGCCGCGCTCGATCCGCTTCGCGAGCATCACCTCGTCGGCGGCGGTGAGCAGTTTGTGGCGGCCGACATCGGCGAGGAAGAGCTGGAGGCTGTCGGCCGAGCCGGAGATGGCGACGGTCGGCGGCGGAGCCTCGTCCTCCTTCTCCTTTTCGTCCTTGTCGTCGACCTCGTCCTTCGTCTCGGCGACGACGGGAGCGGCCGCGACAGGCTGGCCGATCTCGAGCCCCGTGCGCTCGAGCTCCCGCGTCAGCTCCTCGACTTCCTGCTCATTGAGCTCCTGCTCGACGGCGAACGCCGCGATCGCGGCGGGATCGATGTAGCCGCGCTCCTCCGCGCCCTCGACGATGGCCCTGATCTGATCCGACTCGAGCAGTTCCTGCAGCTGGTTCTGAGTCAGGGCCCTCCCCATCCTTTCAACGAGCGTCGGAAACGTCAGGTCTCACCATAGGAGCGGAATCTTCCGCCCGCTACTTGATCCCTCGGTCGAACGTGGCGAGGCGCAAGTGTATTCCGCGTCTCGGCTGCCCCCGCGGAGAAGCATCACGACGATTTGCGGCGGCGCGCCGGCTTTTTCGCCGCCCCTGTCGCGGGGCCTTTCGCTCGCCGCTCGGCGAGCAGCTCGAGAGCGCGATCGAGGTCGAGCGACTCCGGATCGTCGCCGCGGCGAAGGCTCGCGTTCGTCTCGCCGTCGGTCACGTACGGCCCGAACCGACCCTCCTTGACGACGATCGGCTTGCCAGTCGTTGGATCGTCGCCGAGCTGCGCGAGGGGCGGCTTCGCCTGACCGCGGCCGCGTCGCGGCTTCGGCTGTGCGAGGAGCGCGAGCGCCTCGTCGAGCGTGATCGTGAGGAGCTGCTCCTCGGACTCGAGCGAGCGTGTCTCCTTCTCCTTCGCGATGTACGGCCCATAGCGGCCGTTTCGCGCGACTATCTCCTCGCCGTCGGTCGCCGTGCCGAGCGAGCGCGGCAGCTGGAGAAGGCGTAGCGCATCCTCGAGCGTCACGGTGTCGAGCGACATCGACTGGAAGAGCGACGCGGTGCGTGGCTTCTCCTTCGAGTCCTCCGGCAGCGCCTCGGTCACATACGGCCCGTAGCGGCCGGTCTTCGCCACGAGCGGGAGGCCCGTGGTCGGATCGACGCCGAGCTCGCGATCACCGGACGGCTGCGCGAGAAGCTCCTCCGCCCGCTCGACCGTCAGCTCGTCGGGCGCGGTGTCGTCGGGGACGCTCGCGCGCACGCCGTCGCGCTCGAGGTACGGGCCGTAGCGGCCGACGCGCAGGACGATCCCGTCGCCGATCTCGAGCGAATTGATCTCGCGCGCATCGATCGCGCCGAGGTCACTCACCAGCTCGTGGAGCCCTGGAGCGCCGTCGCCGTAATAGAAACGCCGTAGCCACTCGACCCGCTCCTCGTCACCAGAGGCGATGCGGTCGAGGTCGTCCTCCATCCGAGCTGTGAAGTCGTAGTCGACGAGCTGGCCGAAGTGCTGTTCGAGCAGGTTGACGACGGAGAACGCGAGGAAGGACGGGACGAGCGCGCCACCGCGCTTGGAGACGTAGCCGCGGTCGAGGATCGTGCCGATGATCGCGGCGTACGTCGACGGGCGGCCGATGCCAAGCTCCTCGAGCGTGCGGACGAGCGTCGCCTCGGTGTACCGCGCAGGCGGGCTCGTCTCGTGACCCTGCGGCTCGAGCGCCTTCAGCTCGACGGTGTCGCCCTCGGAAACGTTCGGGAGGCGGCGCTCCTCGTCGTCGTCCGCAGGAGCCCGGTCGTCGTCGCGGCCTTCCTCGTACGCCGCGAGGAAGCCGCGGAACGTGATCACCGTGCCGCTCGCCGCGAACTCGACCGTCTCCGCGGCCGACGACTCGCCGCCGATGCGCAGCGAGACCGTCCGGCCCTGCGCGTCCTTCATCTGCGAGGCGACGGTGCGCATCCAGATGAGCTCGTAGACGCGGAACTCGTCACGCGACAGCTCGCCCTGCACCTGCTGCGGCGTGCGGAAGGAGTCGCCGGCCGGCCGGATCGCCTCGTGCGCCTCCTGCGCGTTCTTCACCTTCCGCTCGTAGCGACGCGGCTCCGCGGGAACGAAATCCGCGCCGAAGAGCTCGACCGCCTGGCTGCGCGCCGCCGTGAGCGCCGACTCCGACAGCGTCGTCGAGTCGGTGCGCATGTACGTGATGTAACCGTTCTCGTAGAGGCGCTGGGCGAGGCGCATCGTCGTCTGCGCCGTGAACTTGAGTTTCCGGCTCGCCTCCTGCTGCAACGTCGAGGTCATGAACGGAGCGGCCGGCTTACGCGAGTACGGCTTCTCCTCGACCTTCGAGACGCGGAACGCCGCGCCCTCGAGCCGGGAAGCCAGCCCGCGCGCCGCTTCCTCGTCGAGTTGCCGCGCCTCGCTGCGCGCCTTGCCGTCGGGGCCGAAGTCGCGCCCCGTCGCGACGCGCTGCCCGTCGAGCGAGACGAGTCGCGCCTCGAAGCTCTCGGGATCGAAGGTCGCGAGCGAAGTCCCACCACGCGGCGGCGCGGAAGGCCATCCGCTCGCGCTCCCGCTCGACGACGAGGCGCGTTGCGACCGACTGGACGCGGCCGGCGGAGAGCCGAGGCATGACCTTCTTCCAGAGGACGGGCGAGACCTCGTAGCCGTAGAGCCGGTCGAGGATGCGGCGCGACTCCTGCGCGTCGACGAGCCTCGAGTCGACCTCACGCGTCTCGCCGAGAGCGCGTTCGATCGCCTCGCGCGTGATCTCGTGGAAGACCATTCGCCGCACGGGAACCTTGGGCTGCAGCACCTCGAGCAGGTGCCACGCGATCGCCTCGCCCTCGCGGTCCTCGTCCGTCGCGAGCAGGAGCTCGTCGGCGTTCTTGAGCTCCTTTTTCAGCTCCGCGACCTTCTTCTTCTTGTCGGAGTCGACGACGTAGAGCGGCTCGAAGCCCTGCTCGACGTTCACACCGAGGCGCGCCCACGACTCGCCCTTGAACTGCTCCGGGATGTCCGCCGCGCTGTCGGGCAGGTCGCGGATGTGCCCGATGGACGACTCGACGACGAAGTCAGGGCCGAGGTATCCGGCGATGGTCCGTGCCTTCGCCGGGGACTCGACGATGACTAGGCGCTTGGGCACGGCCGGTCACGATAGCCACCGCCCGGGATACTGCTCTGTGAATGCGCCCGCCCCGCCTCTACAACGTCGTCGCCGCGCTCAGCTGGCCTGTGCTCCGCGGGCTGTACCGATTGCAGGACCGCGGGATGGAGAACCTGCCCGCTTCCGGCGGCTTCGTCCTCACGTGCAACCACGTCTCGAGCTTCGACCCGTGGCCGCTCGGGATGCCGCTGTGGCCGAAGCGGTGGCTGCGGTTCATGGCGAAGTCGGAGCTCTACTGGTGGCCGATGCGCCTCGTGCTCGACGGCGCCGGGGCGTTCAAGGTGCGGCGCGGCCTCGCCGACGCGGAGGCGATCGAGACGGCGGTGCAACTCGTACGCGACGGTCACACTGTCGTGATGTTCCCCGAGGGGACGCGCCGGACGAAGGGGCTCCTCAAGACGCGCGAGGCGCGCCCGCGGACGGGTGCGGCGCGGATCGCACTCGAGGCGGGCGTCCCGCTCGTGCCGGCCGCGGTTGCCGGGACCGACCGCCTGCTCTGCCTCCGTCGGCTCCGCATCGCGTACGGCGCTCCCGTCGATATCGACGACCTGCGCGGCAGCGACGACCTGCGCGACGCTTCGCAGCAGGCGACCGACAGGCTGATGGCACGCATCGCCGAGCTCGAGGCGTCCCTCGCATGAGCGTAGGCTCGACGGAGCTCAACAAGGAGCGGAGGCGCCGACCTGCGCGGCGCCGGAGCGGGAAATGAGCACGCTCCTCGCCATCGACGGCGACTCGTTCGCGCACCGCGCATACCACGCGTTGCCGAAGTCGATCCGCCTCAACGCCGCCGTCGGCTTCACGAACATGGTGATGCGGCTCTGGCAGGCGGAGAAGCCCGACTGCGTGCTCGTCGCGTGGGACACGCTGACCGTGCCGACCTACCGGCACGAGGCGTTCGAGCCGTACCAGTCGGGTCGCGTCTTCGAGGATTCGATCGTCGCGCAGCTCGAGATTCTCCCGCAGGTCACGACGGCTTGCGGCTTTGCGACGGCGAAAGCGCCGGGTTACGAGGCCGACGACT
This sequence comes from uncultured Actinomycetes bacterium, assembly GCA_963753525.1. Taxonomy (GTDB): domain Bacteria; phylum Actinomycetota; class Thermoleophilia; order Gaiellales; family Gaiellaceae; genus Palsa-739. The sequence goes on along the minus strand of CAVWCS010000006.1, from coordinate 110,700 downwards.
TCCTCGCTGCCGGGCGCGAAGACGTGGCACGGCGCCGTCCTTGTCGCCACGTCCGACCGCGACGCCTTCCAGCTCGCGAGTGAACGCGTGACGATCCTCCAACCGACGAGAGGCGTGAGCGAGCTTGCGCGGATCGGGCCGGCCGAGGTGCGCGAACGCTACGGCGTCGAGCCCGAACAGGTTCCCGACCTCATCGCGCTGCGCGGCGACCCGTCGGACAAGCTGCCTGGCGCCCGCGGGATCGGCCCGAAGAAGGCGGCGGAGATCCTCCACCAATACGGGACGCTCGAGGCAGCACTCGCCGACGGGCGCTTCGCGGCGGAGGCGGAGGACTTGCGTCTCTACCGGCGAATCGCGGCGATGGACGCCTCCGCTCCCCTTCCTCCCCTAGCACCATCAGCACCGACGTGGGCGGAGGCGTCTTCTTTCCTCGACAGCCTCGGCCTCGACGGCCTCGCGGAGCGGGTGGCAGCGCTATCGACGTCCTGACGCATCCGGCGATGGCGCGGCTGCACCCGACCGGCGGCCACCCGGAGCGTCCCGAGCGCCTCGCTGTCCTGCTCGCCCACCAGCACCTTTGGAGCGAGGGACGTGCCGCGAGCGAGGAGGAGCTTCTCCTCTGCCACACCGCCGAGCATGTCGAGCTGATTCGCGACTGCGACGCGCCGGTCTGGCTCGACGGCGACACGCTCTGCACCGAGACGACGTACGAGGCAGCGGCGCTTGCGGCCGGCACGGCGATCGAGGCGGCGCTGCGCGGCGGCTTCGCGCTCGTCCGGCCGCCCGGTCACCACGCGCTCGCCGGCCGCGCGATGGGCTTCTGCATCTTCAACAACGTCGCCGTCGCGGCGCGCGTCGCCCAGCGAGAGCTCGGGCTCGAGCGCGTTGCGATCGTCGACTTCGACGTCCATCACGGGAACGGCACGGAGGCGATCTTCCGAGACGACGACAAGCGTCTTCTTCGTCTCGCTGCACCAGTGGCCGTTCTATCCCGGCAGCGGCGGTCCGGACGACCAGGCCGAGACGACGCTCAACGTCCCGCTCCGCCCGGGGTCGGGCGACGACGGAGTACCTCGACGCGTTCGACCGCGTGGTCGCTCCCGCCGTCGCGGCGTTCGCGCCCGAGCTCGTGCTCGTCTCGGCCGGCTTCGACGCGCATGAGGACGACCCGCTCGCCGACATGCGCGTGACCGAGCACGGCTTCCGCGAGCTCGCGCGGCGCTGCCGAGCGCTCGGCGATCGCGTCGCAGCCGTGCTCGAAGGCGGTTACGAGCTCGACACGCTGCCCCGTCTCGTCGATGCGGCGCTCGCCGGCTTCACGAGTTTGTAGAAAGCGGGGCGGGCCTGCTGTGGGCCTGCCCCGCTCTCATCCGATTTGGCCCCACCCCATCGGAGGACTCGGATGTTGTACTGCATCGGCACCCGTTGCGATTACTGCGATCCCCCATCGAGGGGTCGCGCTTCGTTCGGCGAGCGTAAAACCGTCCCTCAGACCGCCGATGTTCCCTCTACATTGTCCGCCGTGACGCGCGTATTCATCCTGCTCAGCGGATTCGTGCTCGCGTGCATGTTTTCTGCGAATGCGGTGGCCCACAAGAATGCGGTGGCCCACAAGCGTCCGCAGCTGCAGCACGTGACGATCTTCGGCGACTCCTCCGCGGCGGCTCTCGACTGGGATGCGCAGGCGCGCGCGGAGGTCGAGAAGGGCAACCGCGTCACGTTCGAGCTCCAGCCCTGCGGCCGGCTGGCGACGCCCGGATGCTTCAACCCGCCGCCGCCGAGCGTCCTCTCCGAGGTCAGGGCTCTTGGCCACCGGATGGGGCCAACGGTGATCGTCCTCGTGGGCTACAACGACGACCCGCACGTCTATTTGAACGGGATCGACACCGTCTTGCGCGGGATGCACATGCGTGGCGTCAAGCAGGTGCTTTGGCTGACCCTGCGCACGGTTTCCCATCCCCAGCAGTACGGCGTCACGAACTCGGTGATCCGTGGCGCGGCGCACCGGTGGCCGTTCATGACCGTCGTCAACTGGGCCGCATACTCGCGGCCGCACCCCGAGTGGTTCACGGACGGGATCCACTTCACGGGCGCGGGCGCGGTGCAGTTTGCGATCTATCTCCACCGCACGCTGCAGAGTTACGGCCTCACCGGGCCGAAGAACTCGCAGTCGGGCTGAGGAGAGACCCCGCCCGCCGAAGCGGGGCCTCTCCCATATAGAGAGCTCGCCGGCTAACTACCGCTCGGCGCGGCGCACGACGTCGCCCACGTGCAGGCGTTGAAGCCGTCGGCATCTGGGTCGGGAGCCGAGGGCGTCCCGATCACGTTGCCGTTCGAGTCGATCAGCTGCATCTGTTCCGACGAGATCAGGTTCGCCGGCTGGCCGTTCACCGTCGCGAGGTCGAAGACGGGCGACGTGAGGTTCGGCAACGCCGCAAAACCGGCGTTTGTGCCGAGGATCAGCGGCGTCTCCTCGATCCACTCGGCCGTCAGGTGCGTCGAGGGATACGGGACTGTCTGGGTGAACGTCTCGTTGCGGGTGACGTCGGTGAGCGTGATCGTCCAGAGATCCGAATCGGACACGACCTCGGCGATCGCCGCGTGCATGTGGTCGCCCGGCTCAACCGTCATCGAGATCGAGATGGACGGTGCCGGGACGAGCTCCCACCACGCCGAATACGACGTCTGCCCGGTGGCGGTGACGTCCTGCTCGGTACCGGTCTGGATGAGCGTGTTGTCGGTGACAGTGCAGCCGCTGTCGGCGCAGCCGCCGCCGATCCCGATCCAATCGGACGAGTTCTCGTCCTGACCGCTCCCCGTGAGGCTCGCGGTGGGCACGGTCCAGTCGCCGGTGATCGAGTTGAAGAGCGTGTCGCCCTTCTCGAGCGTCCCTTGCTGATAGCCGAACCAGTTGGAGCTCTGATTCGTGTTGGCCCGGACGTGGATCAGCTGTCCGTGCGAGCTGAGCGCCGAGGTCGCGCCGGCCGAGCCGGCGACGACCAGCGCCACTGCGGCTCCGATCAGCGCCGCGCAGAACATCCTCGAATGCATCGGGTCTCTCCTCTCCGCCGCAGTGACGGTTGGCCGAAAGAGGTTTCCCACGATCCAGCGTGAATAACCCTCGTCGTTCGGTCCGTCACTAACTCAAACGGGAGAGGGTCGATGTCAATCGGACTCCGGCAGTTACTTCTGCTCGCGGCGACGGTCGTCTTCGTCATCGCGATCTTCGTCCAAGACGTGAACTGGTTCCGCTGGGCCTCGATCGGCCTGGCGCTCTTCGCGGGCGCGGCGCTCGTGAAGGAGATGGGCTGGGATCGCGTGCTCAACTCGGCTGGAAACTCGGGCGGAAGCAGCGCCTAGCGCGATCCGCTACGCATCCGGAAGTATGGAAAAGCCCCGCCTAGGCGGGGCTTTTCGGTAGCAGGCCTGTAAGCCGGATCCTGTCGAGGGTGACCATCCATCTATGCGGTTACCCGGCTCCTCGGCGGGCAGCGTCAGCGGAGCCTGTTCACCTTGCACCGGACGGGGTTTCGCGAGCCGGCCCTGTCGCCAGGGCCGCTGGTGGGCTCTTACCCCACCGTTTCACCCTTACCTGTCGCGACTCCGGAGATCCGCGACCGGCGGTCTGTTTTCTGTGCCACTTTCCGTCGGCTTTCGCCGCCTCTCTCGTGAGAGCGTCCTGCCCTGCGGTGTCCGGACTTTCCTCGAACTCCTAAGAGTCCGCGGTCACCCGGCCTGCGACCCGGATTGTACCCGCGCGTCCTCGTTCGTCATGCGCCCGAGCAGGCGCATCCCGCACTCGGGGCAGCGCACGTGCGGCCCCTCGTGGAGGACGAACTCGCCGCAGACCGGACACTCGAGCGACGCTCCGCGCAGCACCGCGAGGAGCTCCTGCTCGAGCGACCGGGCGAAAGGCGCGACCGAGTTCATAGCTGCCGGAACACCCCCACCACCTTGCCGAGGATGTCGACGTAGTTGGCGTAGATCGGCTCGAGTGCGCTGTTCTCCGGCTGGAGGCGGATGCGACCGTTCTCGCGGAAGAAGCGCTTGACGGTCGCCTCGTCGGCCGTCTCGTCGTCCCCGGCGAGGGCCACGACGATCTCGCCGTTGCGCGCGTCCTGCGCGCGCTGGACGACGACGAGGTCGCCTTCGAGGATCCCGGCGTCGATCATCGAGTCGCCCTTCACGCGGAGGAGGAAGTCGCCGTGGAGCGTCTCGGGCACGGCGATCTCGTCCTCGACGTTCTGGTCGGCGAGCAGCGGCCCACCCGCGGCGATCTGCCCGAGCAGCGGGAGCTTCGGCAGCTCGCCGGGCTCGGCCGCGACGGGCTTCTCGCGGCCTATGAGCTCGAGCGCGCGCGGCTTCGTCGGGTCGCGGCGGAGCAGTCCCGCGCGCTCGAGGTTCGCGAGATGGGCGTGCACGGTTGACGGAGACGCAAGGCCTACGGCTTCTCCGATCTCGCGGACGGTCGGCGGATAGCCGTGCCGGTCGCTGTAGTCGAGGACGAAGCTCCAGATCTCGCGCTGACGGGCGGTCAGTTCCGTGCTGGTCTGCATCTCACGCTCCGGGGTCGCGGGCAAGGACGAACAAGTGTTCGCCAGCAGCGTACGGACTCCTTCGGACGGCGTCAAACGCAACAAAACAGGCCGCCCGGAGGCGGCCCGAAGAGAGTGCGCTGGAGAGGACTTGAACCTCCACGGCCTATTAACGGCCACTAGGCCCTCAACCTAGCGCGTCTACCAATTCCGCCACCAGCGCGAGAGCGGAGGCAGTGTAGCCGCGGCCTACAGATAGTGGAACAGCGCGATGCTGTTTGCGAAGAACAGGATCGCGACGACGACCGTGAGGCGGGTGAGGTTCCGCTCGACGATGTGCGTGCCGCCCTGCGAGGCGGGGGTGAAGCCGAGCCCGCCCATGCCGGCGTCGCGGCCGGAGTGCATGAGGATGAGTGAGATCAGCCCGATCACGATCAGCACCTGGGTGACTGCGAGGACCTGGAGCACGCGCCTAGGGTAGCCGTCCTTGTGCGACCTCGACAATCGCCTCGACGAGCTCCGAGGCGATCCTGTCCTTCGTCACATAGCCCGACGCGCCGGCCTCGCGTGCGCTGTCGACGTCGGAGCGCGAGTTCGAGCCGGTGAGCATGAGAATGGCCGCGTCGCTGCCGGCGGCACGGATCTCCCGCGTCGCCTCGATCCCGTCGAGCACGGGCATGCTCACGTCCATCAGGACGAGATCGGGCTCGAGTTTCCGCGTCAGCTCGACCGCCTCGCCTCCGTCGCGCGCGCGGCCGGCGACCTCGATCCGCTCGTCGCCGGAAAGGATCGCTTCGAGGGCCTCGGTGAACAGGAGGTGATCGTCCGCGATGAGGACGCGAATCGCTTTTGTCTTCTTCGTCGACTTGCGCGGCGGCGCCATGGCTCAATCCTCGCTGTTACCGTCGCGATGTGGAAGGGGACGTACGCGAGCGGATCCAAAAGCTTCTCGTCACCGGAGACAACCGGCTGAAACAAGGCGTCGATCCGGCGAAGGCGCGGGAGAGCTGGGAGCAGGCGCTTGCCGTCGCGCGGGAGGCGGGACTCGAGGAGCGAATTCGGCCGCTCGTGGAGCTCAGGCTTGCGGATCTAGACCGGCCGCCCGGCTGAGGATCGCTTCGATCCGCTCCGCCTGGAGGAGGACGTCGTGCGCGGCGGACGCTTCGCGGGCCGCGTCGTTCGGGCAGGGGAGCGCGGCGGCGGTCGCGAGGGCGCGCGCGAGATCGTCGACGTCGAGCGGGTCGACGAGGACGCCCACCCCGGGCGGCACGAACTCCGGCGGGCCACCGATGCGCGTGGCGACGACGGAGCGGCCGCACGCCATCGCCTCCAGCAGCGCCTGGCCGAGCGGCTCGACGAGGCTCGGCTGCGCAAGGACGTGGCTGGCGGCGAGCAGGCGCGGGATCTCGTCGTGGGCGACGCGGCCGAGGAGCTCGACGTTCGGGCGGCCTGCGAGCGCGACGCGCTCCGGGCCGTCGCCGGCGAAGGTGAGTGTGCCCTCGGGGAGGCGGGCGAAGGCGTCGGCGAGGCGGACAACGTTCTTCCGCTCGGCGAGCGCGCCGACGCAGAGGAAGCGCGGCGGGCCGTCGGGCGCGGGTTGGACGGAGAATCGTTCGCGGTCGACGCCGCTCGAGACGACGGCGATCTTTCCGGCGGCCTCCGGCAGCTTGGTTTCGAGCTCGCGGCGGAGGTAGTCGGAGACGCAGATCACGGTCGCAGCGCGCCGGACCACGAGCCGCGTCGCGGCGGCGATCCCGGGATACGCGCCGATGTTCCGGACGTCGCGGCCGTGCGCGGTGACCACGAGCGGCGCGCGGCCGGCGAGCGCAGCGATCAGCCCCGCGGGGACGAGAAAGTGCGCGTAGACGACGTCCGGTCGCTTCGCCGCGAGCGTCCGCCGCGCGAGCGTGAGGTAGCGGAGCTTCCCGCCGGCCCGCGTGTCGAGGACGGCGAGGTCGACCTCGTGGCCACGCGCGACGAGCGCCCTCTCGACCTGCGAAACGAACGTCCCGAGGTCGGGCGCGTCAGGCCCGGGGTACATCTGGGAGACGAGGAGGATCCGCACGCGCCGAAGCGTAGGCTGCTTCGCTACGCAGTGTCCGAAAGGGGCCACGTCCGGTAGCTGCTACCGGACGTGGCCCCTCGCTACCGGACGTGGCCCCTCGAGACATGTCTCCGCGCCTGCTCATCGACAAGCAGCTTGAGCGCCGCGATGGAGCCGCCGAGTTCGGCGAGCACGACTCCAGCGTCCACGAACGAGAACGAGTGGCTCGCACCGATGGTGGTTCGGTAGCTGCTCCAGAACCAGTCCTCAGCCCGTCGGCACATCCCTTCTCGGACAGGATTCAGCACCACGTATACATACGTGCCGAGTAGATCGCGCGCGTCCTCGACGCGCCGACTGCCGTACCGCTTCCGCACGAAGTGGCCGAATCGACCATGACGGGCGTTGAAGTCCTTGCTGTATTCGCGGTTGAGGTACTCCATACCGTCCGACAACGACTCGTCGGCGATGTCGACGAGTAGATGGACGTGCGTTGTCATCTGGCAGAACGCGACGCAGCCCCAGTCGTAGCGATCGAGCACATAGGAGAGCTGGCGGATCCAGGTGATCCGATCGGCGTCGTCGACGAAATACGGCCAGTTACCGGTCGCGTTGACCCAGACATGGTGAATCCCTGGGCTTCGATCTCGCGGCCGGCTGGGCATGCGTGCAGCGTCCCAGGATCAAGCGACATCCACAATTGGCCGTTTCCGACATGGCCAGCGCGGACACGTCCGGTAGCTGCTACCGGACGTGTCCGATGGAGACATGTCCGTCTTAGGCGCGTGGGCGGAGGGAGTCGTACATTCCCCACTCCTCGCGGAGCGTTTCGCAGATCTCGCCGACGGTGCACCGCGCGCGGAGCGCTTCGCGCATCGGCGGCAGGAGGTTCGCATCCCCGCGCGCCGTCTCGCGCACGGCGGCGAGCGCGGCGGCGGCTTCGTCGGCGTTCCGCTCGGCGCGGACGCGCGCTGTGCGCTCGAGCTGGCGCTTCTCCGCAGCCGGGTCGATCTGGAGCAGCTCGACGCGCTCGGCCCCGTCCTCGTGGTAGGCGTTGACGCCGACGATGACGCGCTCGCCCGCCTCGACCTGCTGCTGCCACTCGAAGGCCGCCTGCTCGATCTCGTCCTGGACGAAGCCCGACTCCACCGCCGCTACCGCGCCGCCGTGCCCGTCGACGCGCTCGATGAGCTCCCACGCGCGCGCCTCGAGCTCGTCGGTGAGCGCCTCGATGAAGTACGAGCCCCCGAGCGGATCGACGGTGTCGGTCGTCCCGCCCTCCGCAGCGAGGATCTGCTGCGTGCGGAGCGCGATGTGCGCCGCGTGCTCGCTCGGCAGCGCGAGCGCTTCGTCGAAGGAGTTCGTGTGGAGGGACTGCGCGCCGCCGGCGATTGCCGACAGCGCCTGGATCGCGACGCGCACGATGTTGTTCTCCGGCTGCTGCGCCGTAAGCGTCGAGCCGCCGGTCTGTGCGTGGAAGCGGAGCGCGAGCGCCTTTGGGTTCGTCGCGCCGAAGCGCTCGCGCATGATCCGCGCCCAAAGCCGCCGCGCCGCGCGGAACTTCGCCACCTCCTGGAAGAAGTGGTTGTGCGCGTTGAAGAAGAAGGAGAGGCGGGCGCCGAAGTCGTCCGGCGAGAGCCCCGCGTCGACCGCCGCCTGGCAGTACGCAATGCCGTTCGCGAGCGTGAACGCGAGCTCCTGCACCGCGGTCGAGCCGGCCTCGCGGATGTGATAGCCGCTAATTGAAATGGTGTTCCAGCTCGGGATCCGCTCGGCGCAGTACGCGAACAGATCCGTCGTCAGCCGCATCGACGGGCGCGGCGGGAAGATGTAGTTCCCGCGCGCGATGTACTCCTTGAGGATGTCGTTCTGGACGGTGCCCCGCAGCGCCGCAGGCTCGACACCCTGCTGCTCGGCGACGAGCTCGTAGAGGAGAAGCAGCAGCGACGCGGGCGCGTTGATCGTCATCGAGGTCGAGACCTCGCCGAGCGGGATGCCGGCGAGGAGGATCTCCATGTCGGCGAGCGAGTCGATCGCCACACCGGTGCGGCCGACCTCGCCGAGCGCGCGCGGGTCATCAGAGTCGTAGCCGAGCTGGGTGGGCAGATCGAACGCGATCGAGAGCCCCGTCTGGCCGCGGTCGAGGAGGTAGCGATAGCGCGCGTTCGACTCCTCGGCGGAGGCGAAACCCGCGTACTGGCGGATCGTCCACGGCCGGCCGCGGTACATGTCCGGGTACGGGCCGCGCGTGAACGGGAACACACCCGGCGGCTCGAGCTCGCGCGGGGCATCGGCGGCGGAGTAGACCGGCTTCACCTCGATCCCGGACTCCGTGCAGCGGTCGTCGGTCGTCGCCATTTACGGATCGTACGGCGCGGGGTTTCCGAACGGTGCGCGGGGGTATGTTTGACTCGCTGTTCAAGCGACCGCAGCTCCAGTGTGCGGTTGGGTTTCCTCCTTGGGAGCGAGAGGCCGGCATCGCCGGCCTCTCGCGTCTCTCCCGCAGGCAAGATCCATGCGTGCGTGTGACCGTCCGCCTCTTCGCCGGCCTCCGCGAGCTCGCGGGCCGCTCGAGCATCGAGCTCGAGGACGTGGCAACGGTCGCCGACGTCTGGACGCGGCTCGAGCTCGGCGACGAGCCGGGCGGGCTTCTCTACGCCGTCAATCGCGCGTACGTCGAGTCAGATCACGGCCTCACGGACGGGGACGAAGTCGCGCTCATTCCGCCCGTCAGTGGCGGCTCCTTCCGCCTCGTCCCGGAGCCTCTCGACGTCGCCGCGGCGCTGCGCGAGGTCGAGTCCGCCGACGCCGGCGCGATCGCGAGCTTTGTCGGCACGGTGCGGCGGCGATCGCGCGAGCGCGACGTTCTCCATCTCGACTACGAGGCATACGAGGAGATGGCGGAGGAGATGCTCGCGCAGCTCGGCGCCGACCTCAGCGAGCGTTACGGACTAACGGCGGTCGCCATCCACCACCGGCTCGGCCGCGTCGAGATCGGCGAGCCGAGCGTCGTGATCGCGGTCTCCGCCCCCCATCGCGCAGCCGCGCTCGACGCGTGTCGTGAGGCGATCGAGACGCTGAAGACGTCGATCCCGCTCTGGAAGAAAGAGACGTATGAGGGCGGCGAGGAATGGATCGGGCGAGGCTCGTGAGCGTCAATCCGGTTCAGGACGACCGCGGCAGCTTTCGCCGTTCGCTCCGTCGGGGGGCCGGCTCGGCGGTCGTGCTCGGCGCGACGGCGCTCAAGTGGGCGTTTGTCTTCGGGAAGTTCTTCGCGATCTTCGTCTCGTTCGCGCTCTACTCGTACCTCTTCGGGAGCTGGGAGTTCGGGTTGGGGCTCGTCCTCCTCATCCTCGTCCACGAGATGGGCCATTTCGTGGAGGCGAAGCGGCAGGGATTGAGCGTGACGCTGCCGCAGTTCGTCCCGTTCTTCGGCGCGTACGTCCGGATCAGGCAGGCGCACCTCGCGCCGTGGAACAGCGCCCTCGTCTCGCTCGCCGGGCCGTTCGTGGGCAGCATCGGCGCGGCGGCGGCATGGGCAGCGTCGTCGTTCGGGGACGCGCAGTTGCTCGTCGGACTCGCGAACCTCGGCTTCCTTCTCAACGCCTTCAACCTCCTCCCGATCGGCTTCCTCGACGGCGGCTCCGTCGCGCGCGCGATCGGCGAGGAGCGGCACGGCTGGATCCGGTACGAGAACGGCGTGCCGGTCGAGCCGGTGCACCCGGACCACGAGCGCGCCCGGGCGATTCTGTTCCTCTACGTTCTCCTCGGGGCCGCGATAGTGATCGGCCTCATTGCGACGAAACCGAACGGAGCTCTCTGATGCAGGATCGCACCCTTCTCCAGACTCACCACTCGCTCGAGTACCTGAAGGAGAAGAGCGTGTCGATCGGAGACGAGTTCCTCACCGGGTTCAAAGCGGTGGAGAAGATCGACCGGCCGGCGGTGTCGTGCTTCGGCTCGGCGCGCGTTCACGAGGGGACGCGCGCCTATGACCTCGCGCGCGAGGTCGGGAAGCTGTTTGCGAAGGCGGGCTGGGCGGTCGTGACGGGCGGCGGGCCGGGAGTGATGGAGGCCGCGAACCGCGGCTGCCAGGAGGGCGGCGGCCTGTCGGTCGGGTTCGGGATCGAGCTGCCGCACGAGCAATCCATGAACCCGTACCTCGACCTCTCGATGGTCTTCGACCACTTCTACGCGCGCAAGACGATGTTCGTGAAGGCGGCCGAGGGGTTCGTCGTCTGCCCCGGCGGCTTCGGGACGGCCGACGAGTTGTTCGAGTCGCTGACGCTGATCCAGACCGGAAAGGTCATGCACTTCCCGGTCGTCCTGCTCGGCGAGGCGTACTGGACGCCGCTCCTCGACTGGGTGCGGCGGAGCGCGCTCGCCGACGGGATGGTCTCGCCCGCGCGATCTCGAGCTTCTGACCGTGACAGACGAGCCGCGGGTCGCGCTCGACACTGTGCTCGTGGCCTTCGAGCAGGGTGACGCCGGCCGTGAAGCTCCGCGACCTCCCCTCGGTGGACGAGCTCGCGCGCGAGGCCGGCGACCCGCTCGCCGTCGACGCCGCGCGTGTCGTGATCGAGCGGGCGCGGGAGGAGATCCTGGCCGGTGCGGATCCGGGCGACCTCGCAGCGCGGTTGCGCGACGAGCTCGCGGACGCGCGACAGCCGCGGCTACGCGGCGTCCTCAACGCGACGGGCGTCGTCGTCCACACGAATCTCGGGCGCGCGCCGCTCGCGGAGGAGGCGCTCGCGCGCGTCGTCGAGGCCGGCCGCGGCTACTCGAACCTCGAGTACGACCTCGACGCCGGCGCGCGCGGCTCGCGGCAGGACCACGTCGCGGCGATCCTGCGGCGGCTGACGGGCGCGGAGGCGGCGCTCGTCGTCAACAACAACGCCGGCGCGGTGCTGCTCGCGCTCGCCGCGCTCGCGGAGGGACGCGAGGTGCGTCGTCTCGCGCGGCGAGCTGATCGAGATCGGCGACGGCTTCCGGATCCCCGACGTCCTCGCGCGCTCGGGCGCGCGGCTCGTCGAGGTCGGGACGACGAACCGCACGCGCGCCGCCGACTACGAGCGCCGCGATCGGGCCGGAGACGGCGCTGCTCCTGCGCGTTCACCAGTCGAACTTCCGCGTCGTCGGCTTCGAGGAACGGCCGCGGCTCGAGGAGGTGGCCGAGGTCGCGCGGAAGCACGACCTGCCGCTCGTCGACGACCTCGGCTCGGGCGTCACTTCGGTAACACTGTGTTACTTGGGCGATGCCGAGCCGACCGCGAGGGAGTCGCTCGCGGCGCGGCGCCGACCTCGTCTGCTTCTCGGGCGACAAGCTGCTCGGCGGGCCGCAGGCGGGGATCGTCGCTCGGGCGCGCCGAGCTGGTCGAGCGCCTGCGCCGGCATCCGCTCCAGCGCGCGCTGCGGATCGACAAGCTCTCGCTCGCCGCACTCGAGGGGACGTTGCTCCTCCATCTCGAGGCGCCCGAGCGGATCCCGGTGCTGCGCACGCTCGCGCAGGGCGCCGCGACCGTGCGCGCACGAGCCGAGCGGCTCGCGGCGTCGACGGGCGGCGAGGTCGAGGAGACCGTCGGCGCGCGTCGGCGGCGGCGCGCTGCCGCTCGCGGAGCTGCCGAGCTTCGCGTGCGCGCTCGAGGAGTCGCTCGCCGCGCCGCTGCGCACGCGGCGAGCCGCCGGTGGTCGGAGTCGTCCGCGACGGCCGCCTCCTCCTCGACTGCCTGACGCTGACGGACGAGGAGGCCGAGCAGGCCGCGGCCGCAGTACTCCGATGCCGCTGACCGTCGGCACTGCGGGGCACATCGACCACGGCAAGACCTCGCTCGTCGAGGCGCTGACCGGCAAGAACACCGACCGGCTCCCCGAGGAGCACGCGCGCGGGATCTCGATCGACCTCGGCTACGCGCCGCTCGAGCTGCCGGACGGCTCCCAACTCTCGGTCGTCGACGTCCCCGGCCACGAGCGCTTCGTCCGCACGATGGTCGCGGGCGCGAGCGGCATCGACCTCTTCCTCCTCGTCATCGACGCGGGCGAGGGAGCGCGGCCGCAGACGCACGAGCACCTCGCGATCCTCCGGCTGCTCGGCATCGAGCGCGGCGTCGTCGCGCTGACGAAGGCGGATCTCGTCGACGCGGACACGCTCGAGCTCGCGCGGCTCGAGGCGGAGGAGCTCGTTCCCGGCGCGCCCGTCGTCGCGACGAGCGCGCGCACCGGCGCCGGGCTCGACGAGCTCCGCGCGGCGCTCGCCGCTGTCGCGGCGCAGGTCGAGCGACACACCGCCGACGGGCCGGCGCGCCTCCACGTCGACCGCTCCTTCTCACTGCGCGGGATCGGCACCGTCGTGACCGGGACGCTCTGGTCGGGGACGATCGGCGAGGGCGACGAGCTCCGCCTTGAGCCGCGCGGGCGTGCCGCGCGCGTGCGGAGCGTCCAGGTGCACGACCGGCCGGTCGAGCGTGCAGAGGCGGGCCAGCGCGTCGCGGCCTCGCTGCCGGGCGTCGAGCGGCACGAGATCGACCGCGGCGACGTGCTCGTCACACCCGGCGCGTTCCGGCCGAGCTTCCGGCTCGACGTCACGCTCGACGGCGCCGGCGACCTGCCCGCGCGCGTCCAGCTCCATCACGGCACGGCGGAGACGGTCGCGCGCGTCGTGCGCGCCGGCGAGCGGTTCGCGCAGCTGCGGCTCGCGCGTCCGGTCGTCGCGGCGCGGGGCGACAGGTTCGTGCTGCGGACGGACACGACCGTCGGCGGCGGTGTCGTGCTCGACCCCGCGCCTGCCCGGCACGCCGACCTCGCGCGCTTCGAGGCGGCCGAGCGCGGCGAGGTCGTCGTCGACGCGCCCGCGCTCGTCGAGGGCGAGTGGCGCTGGTCGCTGGAGTGGCTCGAGGAACTGCGCGCCGGTCTCGAGCGGGGCATCGACGCCGCCGACCCGCTCGACCCGGGTGTCCCGATTCCGGCGGCCGCGTGGGCCAAGGCGGTTCTCCCCCACCTCGGGCTCGAGCAGCGCGGCTCGAAGCTCTACCGGCCGGGCGCGGCGGCAGGGCTCGGCGAACGCGAGGCGGAGGCCGCGAAGCTCGAGTCCCAGCTCGGGGTCGAGCCGATCCGTGTCGAGGACGCCGCACTCGCGCGATTCCTCGAGGAGGCAGGGCCGTCTCGTCCGCGTCGGCGACGGGTACGCGATCGCACCCGCGGCGTACGAGCAGGCGCGCGGCGCTCTGCACAACGGCATCACGCTCGCCGAGTTCCGCGATGCGCTGGGCGTCGGCCGCAAGACGGCGCAGCTCTATCTCGAGCGCTTCGACGCCGACGGCGTGACACGGCGCGTCGGAGACGCGCGCGTTCTGCGACGGCGCTAGACGTCCCAGGCGACAGGGAGCGCGACGAGGCTGCGGAAGAGCGGGACCGGCCGCCAGCGCAACTCGTCCAGGGGGATCGCGAGGCGCAAGCCGGGAAGACGGCGTAGCAGCGTCTCAAGCGCGATGTCGGCCTCGAGCCGCGCGAGCGGCGCGCCGAGGCAGAAGTGGCTGCCGCGACCGAAGCCGAGGTGTCGAGCCTCGCGTTCGACTGCGAGATCGAGCTCGTCTGGCGCTTCGAACCGCTCCGGGTCGTGGTCGGCGGCGCCGAGGATGACGATCACCGACTCACCGCGACGGATCGTTTTGCCATGCAGCTCGACGTCCTGCGCAGCCCAGCGGTTCAGCGTTCGCTCGACCGGGCCGTCATAGCGGATCAGTTCCTCGACTGCGCGCGCGAGCAGCGACGGATCGCCTTCGATGAGCGCACGCTGCTCGGGATGCGTGAGCAGCGCGACCGCCGCGTTCCCGATCAGGCTCACCGTCGTCTCGTGCCCGGCCACGATCAGGAGCGAAGCCATGCTCGTGAGCTCCTGCTCGGAGAGGGTGTCGCCACCGTCCTCGACCGCCACGAGCGCGCTGATGAGATCCTCGCCCGGCTTGCCGCGACGCTCCTCGAAAAGCGCGTGAAGGTACGCGACGAACTGCGCCATCGACTCCATGAAGCGCGCCTGCTCTTCGGGCTCGAGCGCCGGGCGTACAAACGCGTCCGACCACTCGCGGAACTGGTCGCGATCGGCGGCCGGGACACCCAACAGCTCGGCGATCACCGTGATCGGCAGCGGGAAGGCAAACGTCGAGACGAGCTCCATCTCGCCGTCGGACACGACCGGGTCGAGAAGGTCGTCCGCGATCTCCTGGATCCGCGGCCGCAGGCGCTCGATCATCCGCGGCGTGAACGCCTTGGATACGAGCCGGCGGAGTCGACGGTGGTCGCCCCCGTCGCGGTTGAGCATGTGGCTCTCGACGAACTCGATCGCCTCCGGCATGTCCGCCTCGAATTGAGCGAGCCGGTCCGGCGGAAGTGCCAACCGTGGGTCGCGGACGAAGCGCTCGTCGTCGAGGAGCACCGCCTCCGCGTCCTCGTAGCGTGTCACCCACCAGATCGGGGTCTCACCGTCGAGTCCCGGCTGGGAGAAGACCGGGTCGTTCTCCCGCATCTGCGCGAACGTCGCGTATGCGTTGGCGAAGAAGTCCTCGCTGTACAGATCGTACTTGCGGGAGAGGCTTGCCACGCGCCGATGCTATGCGAGAGTGTTGCGACGCAGATGAACGTCCGAGAACTCATCGAGCGCTACAACGACGCGTGGAACGCCCAGGATCTCGACGCGATCTGCGCGCTGCATGCGCCGGGGATGGTGTTCGAGAACCACACCGCGGACGAGCACGCCGAGGGCGAAGCTGTCCGCGAGCACATCGCCGGGATCTTCGCCGCGTATCCCGATCTGAGCTTCACGACGCAGAACCTCCGGGTCGGCGACGATTTCGCGGTCTGTGAGTGGACCGCGCGGACCGGCGGCCGGGAATGGGCCGGGGTCGACGTGTTCCCGTTGCGTGATGGCCTGATCGCACGAAAGGACGTCTACTCGGCCTCTCACCGTGCGCGCGACGCGCGCCCGTAGCCGCCACCGCCAGGCGTCTCGATCCTCACGACGTCGCCGGCGCGGAGCTGCCGCGTGAGCTTCGGTTCCTGCTCCTCCCCGTTCACGAGTGTCCGGCCGGATGCGCCGTCTTCCCCGCCGGCTGCGCCGTGCGGAGCATGCCGGCGCCGCTCGGCGAGAACGGAGAGCCGGCAGTCCTCGAGCACGCGCAGCTCGCGGACGATCCCGTCGCCGCCGCGGTGCGCGCCGTCGCCTCCGGATCCGGTCCGCAGCTCCCAGCGCTCGACCCGGAGCGGGTACTCGAGCTCGAGCGCTTCGGCCGGCGTCATGAGTGTGTTCGACATCGCGACGTGGACGCCGCTCGGGCCGTCCGCGCCGGGGCACGCGCCCTGGCCGCCGCCGATCGTCTCGTAGTACGTGAAGCCGTTACTTCCGAGCGCGACGTTGTTCATCGTCCCCTGCCCCTGCGCGGGCACGTCGAGGAAGCGACCGAGGGTGGCGAACGCGACGTCGACGATGCGGGACGACGTTTCGGTGTTGCCGGCGACGACCGCGTGCGGCGAGCGCGCGTTGACGAGGCAGCCGTCCGGCGCCGTGACGGTGACGGGCGCGAAGGCGCCGCCCGAGGCGGGCAGGTCGGGCTCGGTGAGGCAGCGGACGACGAAGTAACACGCCGACTTCGTCACCGAGAGCGGGCAGTTGAGGTTCCCGTCGTACTCCGGCGCGGTGCCGGCGAAGTCGAAGTGGATCTCGTCCCCGGCAAGCTCGACCGTGCAGCGGATCGGGAGGTCGCCTTCGACCGCCTCGACGACATCCTCCGCCCCGCCGCGCCCGTCGGGGAGCCGCGCGAGTGCAGCGCGCACCATCCGCTCGGAGTACGCGTAGAGCTCGTCCATCGCGGCGGTGACATCCGCACGCCCTCGACGCTCGCAGAGCTCGTCGAGGCGCCGCTCCGCAAGCCGGTGCGCGGCGAGCTGGGCGCGGAGGTCGCCGCGACGCTCCTCCGGCTGCCGCGTCTGCGCGACGAACCGCTCGAGCGCATCGTCGGTGAGGAGCTGCGGTGGGACGATCACGCCCTCTTCTTCGAGCGTGCGCGAGAAAGCGGGGAGGCTCGCGGGCTCGATGCCGCCGACGTCGGCGTGGTGCGCGCGCGAGACCGCGTAGCCGAGCGCGGTGCGGGAGACGAGCGTGACGTCGGGGAGGTGCGTGCCGCCGGTGTACGGATCGTTGAGGAAGGCGACCTCGCCGGGCGCGAGGCCGAGGCGCATGACGGCCGCGACGGCGTCGGGCATCGCGCCGAGGTGGACGGGGATGTGCTCCGCCTGCGCGACCATCCGCCCCCGGTCGTCGAAGAGTGCGGTCGAGCAGTCGCGGCGCTCCTTGATGTTCGCGGAGAACGCCGAGCGGATGAGCACCGCGCCCATCTCCTCGGCGATCGACCGCAGCGACGCGCCGATGACTTGGAGCTGAATTGGCGCGAAGTTTTCACGCATGGGTCACGACCCAGCTGGGACCATCCCTAACCCCCACCCACCCGGGGGGAATCCAGAGGGTGGAGCCGTCGAGCTCCACGAGGGTCGGGCCGGTGGCGTGCCCCGGCGCCTCGTCCGGCAGCTCGAGCCGTGGCCCCGGCGTGACCTCGGCCGTGCGCACAGCGACGAGCTCGACCTCGCGGCTGCGGTCGGCGTAGCCGTACCGCTCCTCGTGCGCGCGATGGAACTCCTCGGCGATGTCGCCGCCGAGCGGCACCGTGAGCTCGAAGGACTGCCCGCGATAGCGCACATCCACCTCGCCCTCCGCCGGCAGGTCGCCCACCTCGGCGAGCGGGCGGACGTGGGAGACGACGCGATCCCGCCGCTCCTCGCTCGCCGCCAGCCCGAGCGCCGAGAGAACCCCCGCCGCCGCCGGGACGAGCACCGTCTGGATCCCGAGCTCCTCGGCCAGCGCGCACGCATGGAGGGGCCCCGCGCCGCCGTACGCGACGAGCGCGAAGTCGCGCGGATCGTGGCCGCGCTCGACGGAGACGACCCGCAGCGCACGCAGCATCTCCGCCTCGACGACCGCGAGCACGGCGGCCGGATCCAATCCCTCGAGTGCCGCAGCCGCCGCTTCGCGATCGAGGACGAGCCCGCCGGGCAGCTCAAGCGGGAGCCTGCCGAGCAGGAGGTTCGCGTCGGTGACCGTCGGCCCGCCGCCGCGGCCGTAACACGCCGGCCCAGGATCCGCACCCGCCGACTCCGGCCCGACATGCACCGCGCCGCCAGCGTCGCGCCGCACGAGCGAGCCGCCGCCCGCGCCGACGGTGTGGATGTCGACGGTCGGCAGCCGGACGGGGACGCCGCCGATCTCACGCTCCGCCACCCGCGCCGCGCGCCCGCCCGGCAGGAGGCACACGTCCGTCGACGTCCCGCCCATGTCGAACGCGATCGCGTTCGCGAACCCGGCGCGCCGCGCGAGCAGCCCCGCGCCGACAACGCCGCCCGCCGGGCCGGAGACGAGCAGCCGAGCCGGATGCGCCGCCGCTTCGCCGACCGACGCGACGCCGCCCGAGGAGAGCATGACCACGGGCTCCGGCAGCCCCGCGTCAACGGCCGCACCCGCAAGTGCCTGGAGATAGCTCGCCGTCACCGGCGCGAGATACGCGTCGACCGCCGTCGTCGAGGCGCGCTCGTACTCGCGGAACTCCGGCGCGACCTCGTGCGACGCGACGACGTGCACGCCGGGATACCGCCGCCGCAGCTCCTCGGCCACAGCGAGCTCGTGCCCGGGATCGCGGAAGGAGAAGAGAAGGCACACGGCCACCGCCTCCACCTCGCCGAGATCCGGCAGGGAGTCGAGATCGAGCGGCTCGAGCTCGCCGTCCGGCCCGAGGCGTCCCGCGACACCGTGACAGTCCGCAAGCTCGACGACCGGCTCGGGATGGCGCGCGCAGGGGCGGTACAAGTGCGCGCGCGTCTGACGTCGCAGATGGAGGAGATGCTCGAAGCCGGCGTTCCCGACGTATGCCGTGCGCGCGCCGCGACGCTCGAGAAGCGCGTTCGTCGCGACGGTCGTGCCGTGCGCGAACCGCTCGAGCTCGGCCTCTCCCGCTCCGACCGCGCGAGCCGCGGCGAGCACTGACTCCTCCTGCCGCGCCGCGGTCGGAACCTTCGCCGTCCAGAGCCGCCCGTCCTCGACGAGCACCGCGTCGGTGAACGTCCCGCCCACATCGACGCCGAGAATCGCCACGCCCCTACTCTGCATCGCCGTGGCAATCCGCGCCTTCCTCTTCGACTTCGACGGGCTGATCCTCGATACGGAGCTCGCCTCCCGCGCCGGGTGGCAGATGCTCTACCGCGAGCACGGCCACGACCTGCCGGAGGATCTCTGGGCGACGCTCGTCGGCACGACGCACGCGCCGTGGAGCCCGATGGAGCACCTCGAGGATCTCGTCGGCCGACCGCTCGACCGCGACGCCCTCAACGAGCGGAGACGGAGTCACGAGCTCGCGCTCATCGAGGCGGAGGAGCTGCGGCCCGGCATCGTCGACTACCTCGCCGCCACGCGCCGCCACGGCCTGAAGCGGGCGATCGTCTCGAGCTCGTCGCGCTGGTGGGTGGACATGCACATCGCGCGCTTTGAGGAGACCGTCGGCTGGGACGCGATCTGCACCGCCGACGGCGATCCGGCGCGCGCGAAGCCGTCACCGACGCTGTACCTCGAGGCGCTCCGCCTGCTCGAGGTCGAGCCGGAGGAAGCCGTCGCCTTCGAGGACTCGCCGCACGGCGTCCGAGCCGCGAAGGCCGCCGGGATCTTCACGGTCGCCGTCCCGAACGAGGTCACGCGCGAGCTCGGCCTCGACGCCGCTGGAGCCGATCTCCTCCTCGACTCGCTCGCCGACCTCCCGCCCGACGAGTTGCTCAGCCGCTTCGCGACCGCGTAGGCTCGACCGCATGGCTGCATACAAGAAGGCACACCTCGACGAGCTCGCGTCGACGAAGTACCCGCACTGGATCCCGATCCGGCACGCGCTCGGGATCGAGACCTTCGGCATGAACGCCTACCGCCGGAACACCGGCGAGGCCGTCGTGCCCGAGCACGACGAGTCGGACGGCGGCGCGCCCGAGCTGTTCTACGTCGCCACGGGCAGCGCGACGTTCTCGATCGGTGGCGAGGAGGTCGACGCGCCCGCCGGCACGTGCGTGTGGATCACGGACGCCACTGCGACCCGCACCGCGACCGCGAACGCCGAAGACACGCTCGTCCTCGCGATCGGCGGCGCGCGGCCCGGCGAGGCGTACGCCCCGGACGGCTGGGAGGCGCAGTACCTCGACGACGCAGGCTAGGAGCTAGCCTCAGCGGCGGAGCGGCCGGGCCTGGTGGCCCAACGAGTCTTCAAAACTCGTATGGTCGTGCAACCCACGGCTAGGTCGGTTCGACTCCGGCGCCGCTCCGTCAAGCGGTGGCGACGACCCGCAGGGGCGGCTCGTCAGCGATGCAGCTCCGCTCCTCGAGGAAAGCGCGCGCCTCGGGGGCGGTGAGCGGCTCGCTGAAGACGTAGCCCTGGCCGAGCTCACACCCGATCTCGCGTAGCCGGCGCGCCTGGGAGGAGTGCTCGATCCCCTCGGCAACCGTGAGGATCCCGAGCGACTCGGCGAGCCGGAGGATCGCATCGATGAAGCTCGTGTCGACCTCCTCACCCGCAAGCGGGTCGACGAACGTCTTCGGGATCTTCAGCAGCTGGATCGGGAACTGCGCGAGGCGGCTCAGCGACGAGTAACCCGTGCCGAAGTCGTCGATCGAGAGTGAGACGCCGAGGTCGCGAAGGCGGTGCATCGCCTTCAACCCGTTGTTCTCGTCGCGCATGACGCTGCCCTCGGTGATCTCGACGGTGAGCTTCCGCGGGTCGAACCGGGCGCGCGAGAGCGCGAACGCGAGATCCTCGACGAGCCGCTCGGTCGTGAACTCGCCCGGCGCGAGGTTGACCCAGAGGCCGATGTCCGCGGCGGTGGGAATCGCGTCCTGCCACTCGCGCACCTGTTGGAGGGCCTGACGCATGACGGTCGCGCCAAGCTCGACGATGAGACCGCTCTCTTCGGCGATCCCGAGGAACTCGTCGGGACCGAGCAGCCCGCGCTCCGGATGCTCCCAGCGGGCGAGCGCCTCGAAGGCTTCGATCGATCCGCCGGTGAGGGAGACCACCGGCTGGTAATGGACGACGATCTCGTCCCGCTCGAGCGCGCGCCGCAACTCGACCGCGAGCTCCTGCCGCTCACGGAGACGCTGGTGGAAACGCGGCTCGTAGATCGCGTAGTGGCTGCGCTCGTCGCTCTTCGCGACGTACATCGCGATGTCCGCGTTGCGGAGGAGCTCCTCGGCCGTGACCGCATGCGCTCCGGTGAGCGCGATGCCGATGCTCGCGTGCGCGGTCGTCTCCCGACCCGACAGCCAGTACGGCGCGGCGAGCGCATCGCGAATCCGTTGCGCGACATGCTCGGCGTCGGCCGCGTTCGTGTGCGCGAGCAGGACGCCGAACTCGTCGCCGCCGAGCCGGGCCGGCGTGTCGCCGGGCCGGATCGCGCTGCGCAGGCGCTCAGCGACCTGCACGAGCATCTCGTCGCCGACGGCGTGACCCCAGCTGTCGTTGACGAATTTGAAGCCGTCGAGATCGAGGAAGAGGACGGCGCACGAAGTGTTGTCGATCGCGGCGCTCACGACAGCCTCGGCGACGCGGGTGGTGAAAAGCGCCCGGTTCGGCAGGCTGGTCAGTCCGTCGTGGTACGCCTGATGCCTCAGCTGCTCCTGCAGCTCCGTCACCTGCGCAAGCGACTGCTCGAGCCGGCCGTTCTGAAGCAGGACGGCGGCGTGGCTGTTGAACGTCTCGAAGAGCACGAGGTCGTTCTCGTCGAACTCCGTCACGTCGCCGACGCGGCCACCGACGAGGAGGAGCCCGAAGACGCCCTCGTCGCCGCGGAGCGCACCGACGACGCCGTCCGTCAGCCCGCGGGTCGCGAGGAGCCCGTCGAGCGCGTGCGGCTCACGCTTGCGGCGCAGGAGGATCGAGCGCTCGGCCTCGCTCACGCGAAGGATCGCCTCGTTCGTCCCCGGCGAGAGCGCGTCGGGCCGCATGAGCACCTGGCCCGCCGAGCCGCTCGTGCTTCGCAGGACAGGCTCGTCGGAGGCGCGCGTGAGGAGGATGATCTCCGCGTATTCGGCCCGCAGCAACCGCTGGGCCGCGAGGAGGAGCTGGCCGATCGCGAGGCCCATCTCCGGCGCGCCCTGCGCGGCGCGCATCGATTCGTAGAGGAACTCGACGTAGTCCCGCTGCGTGCGCTGCTGCATGTAGCCGCGGAAGGC
Source organism: uncultured Actinomycetes bacterium (assembly GCA_963753525.1). Lineage (GTDB taxonomy): Bacteria > Actinomycetota > Thermoleophilia > Gaiellales > Gaiellaceae > Palsa-739. Next base: position 88,826 of record CAVWCS010000006.1, on the reverse strand, counting down.
GAGGAGGGAAGCGCCGACGGGGAACGCGAGCAGCAGGAGCCCGAGGGGCCGGCTCTCCTCGAGGGCGACGCCGACGAGCGCGAGGCAACTCGTCGCGAGGGATCCGGTGAGCGAGAGGCCGAGCGTCTTCGGGAGCTGACTGGCGACAAGCCAGGCGCGCTCTGCCACCGCGATGACCGCGGAAACGAGCAGTACGCCGACGACGTGTCCGACGCCGACCGCGACGAGCGCGGCAACCCATAGACGTCCGCCACCGCCGCCGGCGAGCGAACGGAAGAGAAGGAGCGCGATCCCCGTGCAGAGCGACTGCTCCGCGAGGTTGAAGGCGAGCTTGACCGGCTTCTGGCGGCGATGGATGGCGAGAGCGAGACCGGCGCCGACGATCAGCCCCGCGAAGAGGGCGACAGGCGTTGCGAAGAAGAGGCCGAAGACGAGACCGATCTCCGTTACGGAGAGCGTGTGCGCCTGCTTCCTGAAGTGGACGTGGACCGGCCACGCCTCGGCGACGTAGAAGGCGATCGCGATCCCCCACCACGGCAGCCACGCGCCACCGGGCGCACGGCCGAGGGTTAGCCCGTCACGCCAGATGAGCCCGGCGGCCACGGCGATCGCAGTTGTCAGAAGCCAGACCGAGGCGGGGCCGCGGAGCTGTGTCCTCGACCGCGCCTTCGCAGCGGAAGCTGCGACTCCCATCAGCTCCAGCCCACGCCGGCCCAGACGTCGCTAGACCACGCGTCACCTGACCAACTGCTGCCGCTCCAGGACGAGCCGCTCCAACTCGAGCCCGACCAGGAGTTGCCGCTCCAGCTGCTGCCGCTCCAACTGTTGCCGCTCCAGCTCGAGCCCGACCAACTGCTGCCGCTCCACGAGGAGCCGCTCCAGCTCGAGCCCGACCAGCTGCTGCCCGTCCACGGGCTGCCGTTCCACGTTCCGCCCGACCAGCTTGTCCCGGCCGCCTCGGCCTGGGCCAGAGCGTTCAGGTTGATGGGGTTACCGAAGATGTCTTCGTTGCCCGAGAGCGCTGCGCCGTTCAGGCTGAGGTGGTCGCCACCACGCGAGGCCTCGAGCGAGCCGCTCCCGTTCCCTCCCGGTCCCGGGGGGGCGGGGAAGTTCTGCGCGTCCGGACCGGCGGGCAACGGTCCGAGCGGCGGGACGGGAGCTCCGCTGGGCTGCACCTGGGAGGGGCCGACGACCGAGTTGCCGGAGACCGAAACGGCGCCCGCGTTGTTCGTGACCTTGAGGTCGTTACCGACCCTCACGCCTTGGACGGTCACGGCGCCGTAGGTGTTCTGGATCAGGACTTCATGGCCGACGCTGCCGCCCGTGATCGTCACTGCGAGCGCGTGATCCGCGTGGATGTCGTGCCCGATCGTCGCGCCCAGGTCGATGAGCGTCCCGCCGGGATCGACCTTGACGTCACCCGTAACGCTGGCCGTCGAGGTCAGCGTGCACGTCGAGCCCATCGGCACTTCGAGGCTCGCCGCCGCCCCGCTGAAGGGGAGGGCGCAGAACGGGCCGGCGCCGTTCGGATCCTGCTGCGTCGCGAGCCCGGGCAGGTTGAGCGCGCCCGCGCCCTGGAAGTGCCCGTCCCAGCCCGGGATGTTCTGAGCGCTGCCCATGAGCATGGACTTGACCTCGTCCGGCGTCAGATCGGGGTACTTCTGAAGGAGGAGCGCGACGACGCCCGATGTGATCGCCGCTGCCTCGGAGGTGCCCGAGCCGCGGAAGTACCGACCGTCGATGACGCCTTCCGGATTGTTCTGGTCGATGTATCCGCCGGGGACCCGCAGGCCCTGCATATGCGTGCCCGGCGCGACGAGATCGGGGTTCTTGCAACCGCCGCAGCCGTTAGAGCGCGCCGAGTACGCCGCGACGACATCGTCCTTGAGCTTGTTCGTCCCCATCGAGTTGTAGGCGCCCGCCGCAATCACGTACGGGTCGTAGGCCGGGTCTGAGAGGCCACGGCCGTTCCCAGGCCCCGAGCCGGTGTTGCCGGCGGCCACGACGACGACGATCCCGTGCTTCCACGCCTGCTCGGCGGCGTACGCGAGCGGATCAGCCCCGTACGGCTGGCTCGAGAGCGTGCCGTACGAGAGGTTGATGACGCGGATGTTGAAGCCGGGGTCGTGCGCGTGCTGGACGACCCAGTCGATCGCGGCGATCACCTGCGTCACGTCTGCGCCGCCGTCGGCGTCCGCGACTTTGAGCGAAACGATTCGCGCGTCCGGGGCAATGCCGCGATACGCCGACGCCGGCGCGCTCGAGTACGGCGCGGTCAGGGACGGATCGTGCCCGGCGATGAGCCCGGCCATGAACGTGCCATGGCCGTTCGTATCGAGATTCGTGAGGGTCGGGTTCTGCGACTCGAGCGAGAGGTCGGGCCCGTAGACGACCTTGCCGGGCGAGTTGAGCCCCTGGACCGGCGCGACGCCCGTGTCGATCACGGCGACGTCGACGCCCTGGCCTGTGTAGCCGGCGTTCCACCAGGCCGGCGCACCCATCTGGGCTGTGAGGTTGGGCATCGAATAGCTGTCCATCGCCGGGTCGTACGCACTGCCCCAGCTCACTCCCGCAAAGACGAGCGAGACAGCCATAACCCCGAACACGGAGACGCACGTCCGCCGTCCGCGCTTCCAAGACACTCCGAAGATCGACACTCGAAACCCTCCGTCTATTTGCCGCAGTCGAAAACCAGGCGCACCTTGATCGGTCGGCCGGGCAGCAGCATCCCCCGGTAAGGGGAGCACGGCGAAAGATCACTCGAACGAGGGTTGGGAAGAGCGGGCCGGCGGTCTAGCTGTCGTTCATCCGGTCGATCGCGGCGCGCCCTTCCTCGTGCACGCGGCGGCGGCGCTCCTCTACCGAGTCGGCGGATTCCCCCGACTGTTCGGTCGACTCAGCGGGCGCCGGCTCATCGCTCGCCCGCGACTCGGCGAGCTTCGTGCGCAGCTCCTCGGCGCGGTCGTCCATCTCCGCGGCCGCCGGCCCAGTCGCGACCGCGGGCTTCTGCCGCCGCTTCCACAGCCGGTAGGCAACGACTCCCCCGAGAGCTCCACCGATCCAGTCTGCGAGGCGCTTCATCGACCGGATGCTACTCTGGCCGTCGCTTCCTGCCCCGTCAACGTGCCGTTCTGTCCCGAGCGGCACTTGCAGTCGGGGCCGACACCGAGCGCGACATCGAGACCATGGGAAGGAAGGGATCGGGACCGTGACGAGATACGAAATTTTGCTGCTGCTGGACCCGGAGCACGCCGAGGCGCGCGAGGACGAGATCGTCGCGCGCGCACGCGAGCAGGTCGAGAAGAGCGGCGGCACCTGGCAGAGCAACGACGCGTGGGGCCGTCGGCGCCTCGCCTATCCGATCGCTAAAAAAGAGGAGGGCGTCTATCACCTCCTCGTCTTCGACGCCGACGGCCCGACGCTCGACGAGGTCTCTCGCGTCCTGAAGATCGACGACGCGGTGCTGCGCCACATGGCGACGCGCCACATCGCGGGCTCGCGCACGAGCGCGCCGCGCGAGGACTTCGCTCCTCCGACTCCGGCCGCGGCCGCGCCGGTGGAGGCCGCCCCCGTGGAGACGGCACCGGTTGAGGCGACGGCCGAGGCCGACGTGTCCGAACCGGCCGAGGCGGAAGCGGACGTTTCCGCCGCCGAGGAGCCGGAGTACGCTCCCACGGAGGAGGAACCGACAGAGGTTCCCGCGGAAGAAGAGGAGTAGCGATGGCAGCCAACATCAATCGCGTCGTGCTTGTCGGCAACCTGACGAAGGACCCAGAGCTGCGCCACACGGGCGGCGGCACCCCGGTCTGCAGTCTCCGCATCGCCGTCAATGGACGGCGCCGCGACGAGTCGGGACAGTGGGCCGACAAGCCGAACTACTTCAGCGTCAGCGTCTTCGGCAACCAGGCCGAGAGCTGCGCGCAGTACCTGAGCAAGGGTCGCCCCGTCGCGATCGACGGCCGGCTCGATTGGCGCGAGTGGGAGAAGGACGGCGTGAAGCGCGAGGCCGTCGAGATCGTCGCCGACAGCGTCCAGTTCCTCGGCAGCCGCGGCGACGGCGAGGGCGGCGGCGGCGGCAACCAGTTCGTGCCTGCGGGCGCATCCGAGGGCGGCGCCGACTTCCCGGGTACCCCAACCGACGACGACATTCCGTTTTGATGCTCCGCCGGCGAACAGCATCCGCACCTCTGACGGCTGCAAACCGGCGCGATGCCGCCTCGCTTGGTTTTCGCGCGTCAGAGGCACGGCACTGTCCACCGACGAAGCATCTCTAGGAGACAGATGGCCAGAGAGAAACCCCAGCAGCAATCGCAGCGCAGGCAGCGGCCCGGCGGGCCGGCCGGCCAGATCCGCCGGCGGAACTGTTTCTTCTGCAAGGACAAGGTCGCCGAGATCGACTACAAGAACATCAACCAGCTCCGGCGCTACATCTCGGAGCGCGGCAAGATCCGCAGCCGGCGCATCACCGGCGCGTGCCGGCGCCACCAGGTGCAGGTCGCTTCCGCCGTGAAGCGCGCCCGCGAGATGGCTCTCCTGCCGTACGTGGCGGAGGGCTCGGACGACAGCGCGGGTGGCCGCGGCGGCCGGCGGGACCGTGGTGATCGCGGCGACAGGAACGACCGCTGATGGAGGTCATTCTCCTCAATGACGTCGACCACGTCGGCCTGCGGGGCGACGTCGTCTCGGTCGCGCGCGGCTACGCGCGCAACTTCCTCCTGCCGCGCAAGCTCGCCGAGGTGGCGACGCCGGCTCGCGTCGCAGAGCTCGAGAAGCGCGATGCCAAGCGGGCTCGCCACGAGGCGAAGACCGTCGAGGAGGCGCAGTCGATCTCCGAGACGCTCGCAAAGACCGTGCTCCGCTTTGAGGTCAAGGCCGGCCCGACCGGCTCGCTCTTCGGCTCGGTCACGCCGACCGACATCGTCGACGAGTTGTGGCAGAAGGAGAAGATCCGCGTCGACCGCCGCAAGGTCGACACCGACCCGATCAAGCGGATCGGCCGCTACTCGGTCCCCATCGACATCTTCCAGGACGTTCGGGTCGAGGTCCGCACCGAGGTCGTTCCGGAGGGCGGCGAGTTGCCGTCCGACGAGGAGCTCGAGGCAATGGAGGCGGCCGAGCGCGTCGACGACGAAGCCGGCGCCGAGGATCACGCGGAGCTCGAGGAGGCGCTCGCGGCCGAGGACGAGGCGGACTCCGCCGAGGTCGCCGAGGCCGACGCCGCCGAGCCCGAGGCGGAGCCGCAGCCCGAGTGGCGCGCCGACGCCGAAGCCGCACTCGCCGACGAATAGCCCTAGCCCTCGCGCTCTCCACGCACGTCTCCCACGCCGTAACGCGCCGTTAACAGGCTGTCCCCGCCCTGTGGATGTGTGCAGGAAAGTCCCGCTCTGAGCGGGTTCCCCGTCCACAGATGCGCCGTCCGGCACGCCTGCAACTATGTGCGATTCACCTGCAAATGGCCGAAAACGACCTGTTCACAACAGACATGCCAACACCTAGTAACCCGGGGCCGCGAGTGCTGGAATCAAAGCGCATGGTTCTTGCCCCCGTCCCCTCGCCTGCGCCCGCTCCCGGCGCCATCCCCCCACAAAATCTCGAAGCTGAGGAGTCCGTCCTCGGCGCGATGATGATCTCGCCGCTCGCGATTGCGGCCGTGAGCGAGATCGTCGACGCCTCCGATTTCTACCGCGAGTCGCACGCGAAGATCTACCGGGCGGCGCTCGCGCTCTACTCGAAGAACGAGCCGGTCGACGCGATCACGCTCACGAACGAGCTCGAGCAGCGCGGCGAACTCGAGGAGGTCGGCGGCCGCGTCCGGCTCCACGAGCTCTCGCTCATCGTCCCCGCGAGCGCGAACGCCGGCCACTACGCCGAGATCGTGCGCGAGACGGCGACACTCCGCGGCCTGATCCGCGCCGGCGGAGAGATCGCGCAGCTCGGGTGGGAGCGCGAGGGAGAACCGACCGAGCTTGTCGCGCGCGCCGAGCAACTCGTTTTCGAGCTAGCCGAGCGCCGCGCCGACGGCGAGCTCGTCCTCTTCAAGGATGCGCTCGTCGAGTCGTTCCAGCGCATCAGCAAGCTGTACGAGGACGGCGCCGAGGTAACCGGCCTGGCGAGCGGCTTCAAGGATCTCGACAACCTCACCGCCGGCTTCCAGCCCTCGAACCTCATCATCCTCGCCGCCCGCCCGTCCATGGGAAAGAGCGCCTTCGCGCTCGAGATCGCGAACCATGTCGCCGTCGACGAGGGCAAGCCGTGCGCGTTCTTCAGCCTCGAGATGTCGCAGCAGGAGGTCGCGCAGCGCCTCATGTGCTCCCGCGCGAAGGTCGACGCACACCACATCCGCACCGGCAAGCTCGCGAAGGACGACTGGCCGCGCCTCATCAAGGCGTGCGGCCAACTCGAGGCGGCGCCGCTCTACGTCGACGACACGCCGGGCCTCAGCCTGCTCGAGCTTCGCGCCCGCGCGCAGACGCTGAAGCGCCGCCAGCCCGACCTCGCGCTCATCGTCGTCGACTACCTCCAGCTGATGACGACCGGCCGCAACGAGGAGAGCCGCCTGCAGGAGGTCTCGAGGATCTCCCGCGACCTCAAGGCTCTCGCGAAGGATCTCGACCTCCCGGTCGTCGCCCTCTCCCAGCTCAACCGCTCGCCCGAGCAGCGTCACGACAAGCGGCCGATGCTCTCCGACCTCCGCGAGTCGGGCTCGATCGAGCAGGACGCCGACCTCGTGATGTTCCTCTACCGCGAGGAGTACTACGACCGCGACGCGGAAGACGACTCGAAGAAGGGCGTCGCCGAGGTCATCATCGCCAAGCACCGGAACGGCCCCACCGGAACCTTCAACGTCGCCTGGATGAGCCGCTATGCGAAATTCGCCAGCATCCAGCAATAACATCCCTAGCCCCAGTAGCCCGTTGACGGTGCGCTGCCTCGGCTGCGATCGCGAGTTCGCGACCGAAGAGGTGCTCCTCCTCGGTCAGACGTTTGCGGCAGAGCGCTACTGCGAAGTCTGCCGCGAGGGTGAGAAGGCGGAGGACGAGGAGCGGCAGGTCAACGCGCGGTGGGCGCGCGTCCGCGTCCCCTCGGCGTACGCCACCTGCTCGTTCGAGACGTTCGAGGCTGTCCCCGACACCGCCACCGCGCTCGCCGTCTGCCGGCAGTGGACGAAAGAGCTGCGCGCGGGCACCGATCTGCGCCAGGGGCTTCTCCTCCGCGGCAACCCGGGCGCGGGCAAGACGCATCTCGCGGTTGCGATTCTCCGCGAGGTCGTGTGGAGCGACCGGCGCAAGAAGGCGCTCTTCCTCAACGTCCCGGACTGGCTCAACGCGCTGCGCGAGAGCTACGGCGACGGCGAGCCGCCGCCGAGCCCGAGCGGCTACGACCTCGTCGTCCTCGACGACCTCGGCGCGGAGGACTGGACGAGCTGGGCGCGCGACCGGATCTACAACCTCGTGAACCAGCGAGAGCAACAGCGCGGCCTCGTCATCGTCACGACGAACCACGACTGGGGAACGCTCGCCGGTCGAGTCGGCGGCCCAACCGCGAGCCGTCTCCGCCGGCTGACGCGCGAGGTGCACGTCGATGCACGAGACGACTTCCGCGAGCGCGAAGCGGCCTAGCGAAGCCCGCAACGCGGGCGGTTCGCGCTCAGGCGAGAGCGAGCACTGGCCCAGGCGAGTCTGGTCTCGGTGCTTGCTGATGAGGGCTGACTACCTGCGACTCACGACGTCGCGTGTAACAAGCAGTTCTTCAAGCGCTGCGACTTGGCGGGGAGGGGCGCGTGCGGGGGTCCGACGGCTGCCGGGTGACCTCCTCCAGACAGGGTCGGCACCTTGGGACAGGTGGCGGTCAGGGACATTGCTCTGGCCGGAACGTCACGGGGAAGCTTCGCCTTCAGTCCGTAGCTGACGAGGCTCGCGTTCAGCGCAGGGAGCGCTGAGCGGTAGTGGAGCGTGACGGTCAGGGTCCCGTCATGGTTGTTCGTGACGATGAACGCCGTGCGGTTGACGACCGGAGCAGTGGGTTTGGTCGTCGTGTGCGTTGCGATGATCGCGCTTGCCAAGCAGGCTATGCCGAGCGTGGTGCTGGCGAGGACGAGTTTGCGACGGCTTGGTCGGAAGCTCCCCCGCCGGCGCGTGCGGCCGCTGCTGTCGCGTAACGACCCCGCCAGGGTTGCCGTCTGTTTCCCAGCTTGGCGGATTCGTTCGCCGTGATCGGAAACGAGCTGAGACCACAGGTGATCCTCGAACGTGCTCATCGCTTCTCCTTTTCAGTTCTGAGTCGGCGGCGTGCCCGGAACAGGCGCACCCGAAGCGCTCCGGGGGCGATTCCCAACACGCTCGCCGCCTCCCGCGTGGTCAGGTCTGCCAGATCAACCAGCTCCAAGGCGACTCGCTCCAGCTCAGGCAGACCCTCCAGCTGGGTGAGCAGCTCGCGCCCGAAGCCCTGGGCATCGATCCGTGCCGCGAGCTCCTCAATCTCGCCATCGTCAAGTGGGCGGCGGGCTGCCAGAGCTACCACGCCGTCGCGAGCCGACGCCGACCTCTCGCATTGCTGGGCGTACACATGCCGGGCGATCCCGAAAAGCCACGCCCGTGCAGTGCCACGCCGCGGATCGAACGAGCCAATCGAGCCGATCGCCTGCACAAACGTCTCGGACGTCAGATCCGCAACGTCCTGAGGCTCACCACAACGCCTCGCAAAAAACGCCGCCACGCCTGCCACGTTCGCGCGGTACACCGCTTCAAACTCACTAACGCTCCGCTCAAGGGAACCCTCACCCGGCCCCCGAAGCGAACGCGACGCGCGCGAAACACTCACATCCAGTACTTGGTCAAACCGCTAGCTCACGTTACAAGCCCCTACCCTCGCTCAGGGGACATTCCCGAACACCGGCGCACGCGAGCGCACCTCCCGCTCGATTAGTTGCCGACCTCCGGGTCGGGCATGAACTCGCGGACTTCCTGATCGCACCGGCAGGCCGTCGCGATCTTCGCCGCCCACTCGAATGCCGCTTCGCGCGAGGGCAGGTCGAGAACAGTCCAGCCGCCGCCGAGCTGCGTCGTCTCGGGGTACGTGCCAGCGACGACCGAGCCGTCGGCGGCGACCCGTACCGACGGGACGTTCTCGGCAATCCCTCCGCCGAACACCCACACACCCGCGTCCATCGCCTCGCGCGCGACGCCGTGCACGGCCTCGCCCACCGCGGCCAGCTCGTCGGCGGGGACGTGACCCATCGCGCTGCTGGGGAACGAGATCAAGTACCTCGGCATCCACTCCTCCTTCGTCGATTGGACACTGCCACGGCTCGGACGCGCGCCGCTCACCTAGATGGTTGATGGCATGAGGTCGTCTGTTCGGGGCGCGAGCTGGTGCGTCTGGGGCGCCGCGGCGGGCGCTTCTCGCTGCTGGTGGCAGCGGGAAGCGGTCGACGTGGTTGGAGCGCAGGCCCCGGCGGAGGCCGGCTCCGCCGGCCGCAGCGGGCCTCCGCGGCCCAGACGTGCCAGATCGCGACCCGGACACGCAAGATCGTGGCATCAACCATCTAGACTTCCGTGACGTGCCCGGAACCGTGATCGTGGGCGCGCAGTGGGGCGACGAAGGCAAGGGCAAGATCGTCGACCTGCTCGCCCAGAACTCCGACATCGTGTGCCGCTACCAAGGCGGCCCGAACGCAGGCCACACCATCGTGGTCGGCGACGAGACCTACAAGATCCGCGCCCTGCCGAGCGGCGTCGTCCGCGGGAAGCCGTGCGTGATCGGCAACGGGTGCGTCGTCGATCTCGAAGTCCTGATCTCCGAGCTCGACGCCTTCCCGGATCGTCGAGCTGTACCTCTCCGGCAACGCGCATCTGATCATGCCGTGGCACCTCGCGATCGACCAGGCGAGCGAGCGCCGCCTCGGCAAGCTCGCGATCGGCACGACGAAGCGCGGGATCGGCCCGTGCTACGCCGACAAGGCGATGCGGCTCGGGATCCGCGTCCAGGACATCCTCGACCCGAAGATCCTCCGCCAGAAGATCGAGGTCGCGCTCGCCGAGAAGAACCTCTGGCTCACGAGCGCGTCTACGACGAGCAAGCCGTTCGACCTCGAGACGCGTCGCCGAGCAGTACGAAGGGTACGCGCAACGCGTGCGGCCGTACGTCGCCGACACGTCCCTCTACGTCGAGAACGCGCTGCGCGACGGCAAGGAGGTGCTGTTCGAGGGCGCGCAGGCGACGCTGCTCGACCTCGACCACGGCACGTATCCCTTCGTCACGTCGTCGAACCCGGTCGCGGGGCAGGCGGCGGTCGGCTTGGGGATCGGGCCGAAGCGGATCGACCGCGTGCTCGGCGTCTCGAAGGCATACGTGACGCGCGTCGGCGAGGGGCCGTTCCCGTCGGAGATCGCAGGAGACGACCAGACGCGGATGCGCGAGCTCGGCGGCGAGTACGGGACCGTCACCGGCCGCGAACGGCGCTGCGGCTGGCTCGACCTCGTCGCGCTCCGTTACGCCGTGCGCGTCAACGGCATCGACGAGCTTGCGCTGACGAAGCTCGACGTCCTCTCGCATTTCGCCGAGCTGCCGGTCTGCGTCCGCTACCGCATGCGCGACGGGAGCGAGACGCGCGACTTCCCCGCGCACCAGAGCGACTTCCACGCCGCGGCGCCGGTCTACGAGGTGCTGCCCGGCTGGAACGAGCCGCTCGACGGCTGCCACGCTCGGTGCCGAGCTGCCGGCCGCGGCGCGGCGCCTACGTCGACTTCGTCGAGCGGGAGCTGGACGTCGCGGTGACGTCTCGTCGGCACCGGCGCCGAGCGCGAGTCCGTCCTCACCCGCGCTTAACGCGCGGCCCACGCTCGGCCTTCAGCGTGAACGGCCCTCGGGCTCGCCGAGTTCGCGCATGAGCTCCGCGCGCGCGGTCTCACGGTGCGCGTCGTCGAGGGAGGCGACCCACGCCCCGAGTGGCCCGGCGCCCCCGAGCAACGACGACCAGAAGTCCTCGAAGTCCTCGTAGCTCGCCTCGACATCGAGCTCAGCGCACTCGGCTCCCGGCACCGACGAGCTCCTCGATCTCCGGCGGCGGTCCGGTAGCGCCGCGGCTCGGTCGGCTCCTCCGCCCATCCGCTCACGAACGTCGGTTGACCGAGGCGAGCAGCTCCTGCCCCTCGAGATCCCACATGCAGACCGCGACGCGACCGTTCGCGACCCGCGCCATCTCGGCGACGCCGGCCGGTGCGTCGCCCATGAACGCGACGACGAGCTGCGCGAGCGCGACGTCGAAGGAGCCGTCCGCCCACGGCAGGTGCTCGGCGGCGCCTTCGCGCACGTCGAGGTCGGGGAAGCGGCGGCGCAGCGACTGCGGCGAACGCCGGCGCCGGCTCGATCGCGGCCGGCAGCGCGCCGCGGCGCACGAGCTCCTGCGTGAGCAGCCCCGTCCCCGCGCCGACGTCGAGGACGCGCTCGCCGGCCGTCACGCCGGCGAAGTCGGCGAAGACAGGCGCGAGCCGCGACGAGAAGCGGCCCATGAAGTTGTCGTACGCCGCGTCAGAGTTCCACATCAGACGGAGTATTCACGTTGAGGAGAAGTGCTGCGTCGAGCTCGATCTGCGCCGTGTCGAGGCTGGCGAGCACCGTGCGCAGCCGCCGCTCCTCCGTCTCGAAGGCCGGGAGCGCACAGCGCGCGACCGCGCACGGCAGCGGGCCGTCTTGCGCGACTGCCGCATCGCGGCACGCGGCTGCCGAGCTCGCGCAACGCGGCGGCAGTGAGCTGCGGCATGTCGACTGGGATCACGACGGCGATCTCGTGCGAAGCCGCCCGCAGCCCGGACCGCGATCGCTGCGACCGGCCCCGTGCCGGGATCGGCGAGACCGCCCGGCCCGACCCGGGATCCGCTCGTCGCACGCCTCGCCGAGCAGCCGCCAGGCGCGGTCGCCGAGCGTCTCGCCGTCGTACTCGCGCGAGCTCCTTCGGCGAGCCGAACCGGCTGCTCGCTCCACCCGACCAGCAGGATTCCCGTTACGGGTCTATGCGCCACGGCTCGGTGTAGACGTTCGCCGCGCCGCCGCGGACGAAGCCGCAGAGCGTGATGCCGCGATCGGCGGCGAGCTCGACGGCGAGGCTCGACGGCGCGCCGACGGCGACGAGGATCGGACAGCCGGCGACCGCAGCCTTCTGGACGAGCTCGAACGACAGCCGTCCGCTCACGCAGAGGACGTGCTCGCGCGAGCGGCAGCAGCCCGTCGAGGAACGCGCGGCCGATGACCTTGTCCATCGCGTTGTGGCGGCCGACGTCCTCCCGTGCGCAGACGAGCTCGCCGCCCGCCGTGAACAGCCCCGTCGCGTGGAGACCGCCCGTAGCCGCGAACGCGGCCTGCGCCTCGCGCAGCCGGTCGGGCAGCGAAGCGACGACGCGCGAACGGGACGCGCAGCTCCGACTCGACACGCGGCGCCTCGACGGCGACGGCCTCGAGCGCTCCCTTCCCGCAGACGCCGCACGACGACGACGTGTAGAAGCTCCGCCGCAGCCGCTCGGGATCGAAGCCCGGCGCGTCGACGTCGACGGTGTTCGCCGCGAGATCGTCGGGGACGCGTGCCGCCGTCGGGCGCAGCCCTTCCGAGAGACAGAAGCCGAGCGCGAGCTCCTCGTCGTGGCCGGGCGTGCGCATCGTGACCGCGACCGGCTCGCCCCCGATCCGGATCTCGAGCGGCTCTTCGACCGCGACGCGATCGCGCTCGCTCGCGCCGCCGGGGAGCCGGACGACATCGACGCCGACGGCCGAGTAGGGCGGCGCGTCCATCGCCGGAGCGTTGCATACGATCGCGACTGTGCGGGTGCTCGTAGTCGGATCAGGCGGAAGAGAGCATGCCCTCGTCTGGTCGCTCTCGCGCAGCGCCAGCGTGACCGACCTCCATGCGGCGCCGGGCAACCCGGGCATCGCCGCACTCGCGACGTGCCATCCCGTGCGCGCCGACGATCAGGCTGCGCTCGGCGCGCTCGCGCTCGAGCTCCGCGTCGACCTCGTCGTCGTCGGCCCCGAGGCGCCGCTCGTGGCCGGGCTCGCCGACGACCTTCGGCACCGAGGTATCTCCGTGTTTGGGCCGAGCGCCGCCGCCGCCCGCATCGAGGGCTCGAAGGCGTTTGCGAAAGATGTGATGGACGCCGCCGGCGTTCCGAGCGCGCGAACGCTCGACCGCCGCCGAACCGCCGTGCGTCGTCAAGCTCGACGGCCTCGCTGCGGGCAAGGGAGTCTGGGTCTGCCGCACGCAGAACGAGCTCGACGAAGCGCTCGCCGCCGCGCGCGCGCTCGACCGGCCGTTCCATGTCGAGGAGCTCCTCGAAGGCCCGGAGCTGTCGGTCTTCGCGATCGCCGCCGGCGAGACGGCCGTCGCCCTCCCGCCCGCCCGCGACTACAAGCGGATCGGCGACGGCGACACCGGCCCGAACACCGGCGGGATGGGCTCGTTCTCGCCGCTGCCCGACGTCCCTGACTCGGAGGCCGACGAGATCCTCCAGACCATCCACCTTCCCGTCTTGCGCGAACTAGCGCGGCGCGGCGCGCCGTTCCACGGCGCTCCTCTACGGCGGACTGATGCGAACGGACGACGGGCTGCGCGTGATCGAGTTCAACTGCCGCTTCGGCGATCCCGAGACGCAGCCGCTCCTGCCGCGACTCGAGAGCGACCTCCTGCCGCTGCTGCTCGGCGACCTCTCGGCTCCGATGCGAGGTCTCGAGCCGCGCGGCGGTCACCGTCGTGCTCGCCGGCCGCGACTATCCCGCAGCGCGGCGACCAGGGCACGCCGATCGAAGGGGTCGAGGATGCGGAGGCGACCGGCGCGCTCGTCTTCCACGCGGGAACGGCGCTCCACGACGGCCGGCTCGTCACGAACGGCGGCCGCATCCTGAACGTCGTCGGGAGTCGGCGAGTCGGTCGCCGCCGCGAGAACCGCGGCCTACGCAGGCAGTCGCGCGCATAGATTTCGCCGGCATGCAGTTCCGCAGAGACATCGCTAATGGCTGACCGCCCGCTCGTCGGCATCCTCGTCGGCTCGGAGTCGGACCGCGAGCGGATGCAGGGCGCAACGAAGACGCTCGACGAGGCCGGCGTCGCGTACGAGTTCGAGGTGCGCTCGGCGCACCGCACGCCCGACGCCGTCGCCGAGTACGCGCAGACCGCCCGCGAGCGCGGACTGCGCGTCCTCATCTGCGGCGCCGGGCTCTCGGCCGCGCTGCCGGGAGCGGTCGCCGCGCACACCGACCTGCCGGTGATCGGCGTCCCGCTCCGCTCGAGCCTCAGCGTCCTCGACGGCCTCGACGCGCTCCTCGCGATCGCGCAGATGCCGCCCGGCATCCCGGTCGCCACGGTCGGCGTCGACAACGCGACGAACGCCGGGGCGCTCGCGCTCCGGATCCTCGGCGTCACGAACGCGCTTTAGACTGAGGAAGGTGATCGCCCGCTACTCCCGCCCGGCCATGGCCAGCATCTGGTCGGACGAGGGCAAGCTCGCGACGTGGCTCGAGGTCGAGCAGGCAGCCACGGCCGCCTGGGCCGAGCTCGGAGTCGTGCCGCGAGGAGGCCGCGGCAGCGCATCGCCGCCGCGACGCCGCCGACCGCCGGAGCGCGTCGCGGAGCTCGAGCGACGCTCCACCACGACACCGCCGCGTTCGTCGACGCCGTCGGCGAGCAGCTCGACGACGAGGGACGGCGCTGGCTCCACTACGGGCTGACCTCCTCCGACGTCGTCGACACGGCGCTCTCGCTGCAGATCCGCGAGGCCGGCGACGCTCATCCTCGCCGGGCTCGACGACGCCTTCGCCGCGGTCGTCGCGCGCGCCGAGGAGCACCGCGCGACGCTCCAGATCGGCCGCACGCACGGCGTCCACGCCGAGCCGACGACGTTCGGGCTCAAGCTCGCCGGCTGGGCGTTCGAGCTCGACGCGCGGCCGCGAGCGCGTCGCGCGCGCTCTCGAGGGGATGCGCGTCGGGAAGCTGTCCGGCGCCGTCGGGACGTACTCCGCCACCGACCCCGAGCTCGAGCGGATCGCGTGCGAGCGGCTCGGCCTCGAGCCCGCGCCGACCTCGACCCAGATCCTCCAGCGCGACCGCCACGCCGAGCTGCTCGCCGCGCTCGCCGTCGTCGCCTCCTCGCTCGACACCTTCGCACTCGAGATCCGACACCTTGCCCGAACCGAGGTGGCCGAGGTGCAAGAGCCGTTCGGCCACGGCCAGAAGGGCTCGTCGTCGATGCCGCACAAGCGCAATCCGGTCGTGGCGGAGCGGATCTGCGGCCTCGCGCGTGTCGTCCGCGGGTATGCGCTCGTCGGCCTCGAGAACGTCGCCCTCTGGCACGAGCGCGACATCTCGCACTCCTCGGCCGAGCGCGTCGTCATCCCCGACTCGTTCCTTGCGCTCGACTACATGCTCGACCGCTTCACGTGGCTCGTCTCCGGCTTGATCGTCCGGCCTGAGCGGATGCGCCGCAACCTCGAGGAGAGCCACTACCTCTTCTTCAGCCAGCGCGTCCTCAACGCGCTCGTCGAAGCCGGCCTCGCGCGCGACGACGCGTACCGCCTCGTGCAGGGCGCCTCGATGCGCGCGTGGGAGGAGGAGCTCGACTTCCGCGAGCTTTGCCGCGCCGACGACGAGATCGCCTCGCGCGTCGATCTCGACGCAACGTTCGACCTGACGTCCTACACCCGCCACGTCGACACCGTCTTCGCCCGTCTCGAATCGCTAAAAGGAGAACCTGCGCATGCCTGAGCTCGAGCACGTCGCATCCGGGAAAGTCCGGGAGATCTATGCCATCTACGACGAGAAGCTGCTCCTCGTCGCGTCCGACCGCATCTCGACGTTCGACGTCGTCCTGCCGACGGAGATCCCCGACAAGGGCCGCGTGCTCACCGGCCTGAGCGGCTACTGGTTCACGCTCCTGGCACCGATCGTCCCGAACCACATGCTCGCGATCCGCGACGACGGCCGGTCGATGGAGTGCCGGCGGCTCGAGATGCTGCCGATCGAGTGCGTCGTGCGCGGCTACCTCGCGGGCTCCGGCTGGAAGGACTACTCGCGCTCGGGTCAGGTCTGCGGGCACGCGCTGCCGGAGGGGCTGCGCGAGTCGGACAAGCTTCCGGCGCCGATCTTCACACCGGCGACGAAGGCGACCGAGGGCCACGACGAGAACATCACGCGCGAGCAGGCCGCGGAGCTCGTCGGCGAAGAGCTGTTCCGGCAGGTCGAGGACGTCGCGCTCCGCCTCTACAAGACGGCCGCCGAGCACGCGCTCGCGGCCGGGATCATCATCGCGGACACGAAGTTCGAGATGGGTCTCGACGCCGACGGCAACCTCGTGCTGGGCGACGAAGCGCTCACGCCCGACTCGTCGCGCTTCTGGCCGGGCGACTCGTACGAGCCGGGCCGGGCGCAGGACAGCTTCGACAAGCAGTTCGTCCGCGACTACTGCGAGACGACCGGCTGGGACAAGACGGATCCCGGCCCGGAGATCCCGGCCGACGTCGTGCACGGGACGCGCAAGAAATACATCGAGGCGTTCGAGCGGCTTACGACGATTCCGTTTCCGGCGTACGTCGAGGATCCGGCGGTGGTGCTCGGGTGAGAGCCACCGTCCTGGTCCGGCCGAAGCCCGGCATCCTCGATCCGCAGGGTGATGCGGTCGGCTCGGCGCTCGGCCACCTCGGCTTCGCCGTCAAGGACGCGCGCGTCGGCAAGGTCATCGACCTCGAGGTCGAGGCGGCGGACGCTGCGGAGGCGAAGGCGAAGGTCGAGAGCATGTGCGAGCGGCTGCTCGCGAACCCGCTCATCGAGTCGTACGAGGTGGAGATCTTTGAGTCTTCCTAGGATCGGCGTCGTCACCTACCCCGGCTCGCAGGACGACCGGGACGCGCTCTGGGCGCTCATCGCGCTCGGGGCGGATGCGGTGGCGGTCTGGCACGAGGAGAGTGACCTCTCCGGTCTCGACGCCGTCGTACTGCCGGGCGGGTTCTCGTACGGCGACTACCTCCGCTGCGGCGCGATCGCGCGCTTCTCCCCTGCGACGGCTGCGGCGTGTGAGTTCGCGGAGGCGGGCGGGTTCGTGCTCGGGATCTGCAACGGCTTCCAGATCCTCTGCGAGGCGGGGCTCCTGCCGGGCGCACTGCTGCGGAACGAGTCGCTGCGCTTCGTGTGCCGCGACGCGCCGCTCCGCGTCGAACGGAACGATCTGCCGTTCACGTCTCGCTGCGCGCGCGGGCAGCGCCTCGTGATCCCGGTCAAGCATGGCGACGGGCGATACGTCCCGCCGCCCGACCTCGACCCGGCGCAGGTCGTGCTGCGCTACCTCGACAACCCGAACGGCTCGGTCGACGCGATCGGCGGCGTCTGCAACGACGCGGGAAACGTCATGGGGCTGATGCCGCACCCGGAGCATGCCGTCGACACGCTGCTCGGCTCGAACCACGGCGCGCTCATCCTCGCGTCGCTCGTCGACGCGGCTCGCGACCGCTCGTTCGCCGCCGCCTGACATCCACTCAACCGCGCCGTTTCGGTCGTATGCTGATCCGCGATGCCGCGGAAGCCCACGCTTTCCCTTCTCATGGTCAGCGTGGTCGGATCGCTGATCCTGGCGGGCTGCGGCGGCAGCGGGGCTCATCACACCTACATCGTGAGGTCGACCAGCGGCGTCTACATCACGATCGATTCACCCGTCGCGTTGCCCTCGGCGCTGGTGGCCGAGTTTAGGAGTGGCGGGACGCTCGTCAAGCACGCGACAGGCCCTCAAGCGTGCTCGTACGCGAAGACAATCAAGGAGGCCAAGGGGAAGTACGCCTCCCTCAACGGGAAGACGATCACGGTGAAGGCCAACGGGTCGAATCCGTTGATGTCCCTCGTCTGCACGAGTCTCAAGAAGACCTTCAACCCCAGTACCGGCCTCTCGAGCGCACCGATACAGGAGATCACCTCCGCAATCGCGCCTGTCGCGCTCTCCGCGGCCGGCCTTGGGCGGGAGGCGAAACACACAGGGAAGCCGATCTACTGGGCCGGGCCGCGGAAGGGATTCAGCTACGAGGTCCGGCGCACGACAAAAGGTGACGTCTACCTTCGCTATCTGCCGAAGGGAGTTCATGCCGGAGCACCCGGCGCGAGCTACCTCACGGTGGCCACGTACCCCTTCGTCGGAGCCTTTGACGTGCTCAAGAAACTCGCTAACGGCAAGGGGATTGCCGGGCCGCGCGGGAGCATCGTCTACATCAGGCCGAATGACCCAAAGAGCGTTCTCATCGCCTTCCCCGGCCTCGATTACCAGATCGAGGTCTACGATCCTCGGGCGTCCATCGCAGCCAGCGTCGCAAAGTCGGGACGGGTTCGACCCGTATCGCCGTGACGCCCTAGATCCCCAGAGTCTCCGCCAGTGCCGGGTACTTCGCGAGAGCCGTCTTGAGCCGGCCGATGTCGCGCGCGCGGAGTGTGACCGGCCCGCGCACGCCGCCGCCCGGGCCACTGTAGGAGAACCGCACGAGCCGTTCGCCCTTCGCCGTCTCGAGCAGCTGGAGCTTCGAGGCGAAGCGCTTCTCGCCCGCCTGCTGCGGGACGGTCAGCTCCTCGACGAGCTTTGCCGGACCCCAAGGTGTCGCCGCTTTCGTCGCCATGTCGGGAACGGTAGACCGGCATCCGCGCCGTGTCCGTCGCAGCTTCGTCAGCGAACTGTCAACCCGAAGACGAAGCCCGCTGCGAGCGCTCCAACCGGGCCGAGCACCCAGCCCTGGAGGATCGAGAGGAGCGTCGCGAGATGCACCGTCTCGCGGCCGCGCGCGAAGCCCGCTCCCGCCATCGCGCCGACGAGCGCCTGGTTCATCGACGTGAAGAAGCCGAACGCGACCGCCGCGAGCACGACCCCCGCCTGCACGAGCTGCGCCGCTGTCGCCATCGCACGGTCGACCTCGACGATCTCGAACGCGACGCGCCGCAGCAGCGGCTTCCCCCACGTGAGCACGCCGACCGCGATCCCCGCCCCGCCGACCGCGCCCGCCGCGAGCGGGCTGAACGTCCCCGTGCCGACGAGGGCGCCGCTCGCGTTCGAGACGTCGTTCGCGCCCATCGCGAACGCGGCGACGGCGCCGACGGCGACGAGCACGGCGCCGATCCGCGCGCCCAGCTGCAGTCGGTCGAGCACGAGCGTGAACACGAAGCCGAGCCCGATCGCGGCGAGCGGCGCCGCTGCCCAGACGATCGCGAGCCGCCCGATCGCGCCCCAACGCACCGCCCGGCGCGTCGCGAGCGTCACCCCGACGACGGAGAAGACGAGGATCTGAATCGTCGACGTCGGCATCTTGAAGCGGTTGAAGAACGTCGTCACCGCGAAGGCGACACCGATCACGACCACCTCCGCTTCGACGCCGAGCGGTCCTCCGGTCAGCCCGGATCCGACACGCTCCTCGACCGCGTGGCTCGCGAACGTCGCGCCGAGAAAAGCGAGCGGCGCCATGAGGATCAGGGCCTGCCACGCGCCGATCACCTTCAGCGCATGCGGCATCCCCATGACCGCGCCTGTGTAGTGCGCGCCGATGCTCCAGGCGAACCCGAGCGCGAGGACGATCAGAAGCGCCGTCACCCGCGCGACGCTATCTCTTGTATCAACGCCGCTCTACGCTGTACGGTCCTGGACTATGGACGACCGCGACCCGCCGGGCTACGACGACTGGTTCGACGAGCCGGAGCCCCCGACGCTCGAGACCGGGCGCGGCGGCCGTCCGTCCTACGACACCCCCGCCGAGACGGAAGAGGATGTCTGGACGCTGCCGGAGGACGAGCCACGCCGGGCTCGGAGAGCCGGGCGCCGCGGCGACATCGTCCTCGCTGGGGTCGCGCTCACGACGACGCAGGTCGCGATCCTCGCCATTGCGGCGCTCGCGATCTTCATCGCCATCCTCGCCGCTGCCGGCGTCTTCAGCAGCAGCCCCGCGTCGATCCCTCCGACGATCACCACGCAGACGACGCTCCCGACGACGTCGACGACGCCCACGACGCCCACCGTGGCAGCGCCGACGCAGACGCTGCAGGAAGGCGACACGAACCACGCGCAGGTCAAGCTCCTGCAGAAGGCGCTGACCGCGCTCGGCTTCTCGCCGGGCAAGGCGGACGGCTCGTTCGGCCCCGCGACGAAGACCGAGGTCGAGGACTTCCAGAGCGCGAACGATCTCACCGCCGACGGCGTCGTCGGCAAGCAGACGCTGGCGGCGATTCGCCAGGCCCTCGGCGGCTAGCCTCCCGCTCGTGGGGGGCTTTGACGACGTCCTCGCGGCGAACGAGGAGTACGCGCGCGACTTCTCGCTCGGCGGGCTGACCGGCCGCGCGGGGAAGGGCCTCGCGGTGCTGACGTGCATGGACTCGCGCATCGAGCCGCTCCCGATGCTCGGCCTCGTGCCCGGCGAGGCGAAGATCCTGCGCAACGCGGGTGCTCGCGTCGACGACGGCGTGATCGCGGCTCTCGCCCTCGCGCACGAGCAGCTGGACGTGACCCGCGCGATGGTCGTCGCGCACACCGACTGCGCCGCGACCGGCCCGGAGGAGCGCGAGGAGACACTGTGCGGCGACGTGGCGAGACTCCGCTCGGAGCTTCCCTCCCTCGAGTCCGGCGGCTTCGTCTACGACGTGGAGACCGGCGCGCTGACTCAGCTCTGCTGAGGGATCAGCAGCTCGAAGCGGGCGCCGCCGCCGCGCGGGTCGTAGACGAGATCGCCGCCGTGCGCCTGCGCGTACGCGCGCGCGATCGCGAGGCCGAGGCCGTGGCCGGACTGCGCGCCGCGCGCGAAGCGGTCGAAGATCCGGCCCTCGAGCTCCCGCGGGATTCCCGGCCCGGAGTCCTCGACGATCACGCGGAGGTGCCGGTCGCGCTGCTGCGCCTCGATGCGGATCGGAGGCGCGCCGTAGTGGGCCGCGTTGAGGAGGAGGTTCGTCACCACCCGCTCGAGCACGAGCGGATCGACGATCCCCGCGAGGTCGTGCGGGACGTCGAGCTCGACGCCGTCCACGTCGGGTAGCGCACCTGCCACGACCTCGCTGAGCGCCGCGCGCAGGACGATCGGCCGAGGGTCGACGTCGATCGCCTTCGCGTCGAGACGCGAGAGGTCGAGCAACTCCTCGACCAGGCGACGTAGGCGCTCGCCCTGCTCGACGCCGACATTGAGCAGCTCCTCCCGCAAGTCCGCGGAGAGCTCCGGCCCGCGTTCGGCGAGCGTCTTGAGGACGCCGTAGACCGACGTCGCGGGCGTCCGCAGCTCGTGCGAGGCGATGGCGACGAAGTTGAGCTTGAACTGGTCGAGCTGGACGGTCTCCTCATGGAGGCGGGCGCGCTCGATCGCGAGCGCCACGCGCTCGGAGACGAGCTGGAGCAACTCGATCTCGTCGCGGGTGAACGCGCGCAGCGTGAGCGAGCCGACGTGGAGCACCCCGAGCGACTGGCCGCCGACGATGAGCGGCACGCCGAGCATCGACTTGATCCGTTTCTCACGCAGGATCGGGTTCCACACGGGGTACGCGTCGACCTCGATCACGCGCGGCCGGCCCTCGGCAGCGACCTTGCCCGCGAAGCCGGCGCCGAGCGGGACGCGCACACCTTGCTCGACCTCCTCCTCGATCCCGACCGCGGCACGCGCGACAAGCTCGTTCGACTCCTCGTCGAGGAGAAGCACCGCGCACGTGTCGGCGCGGAGGATGTCGCGGATCCGCGGCAGCAGCACGGCGAGCAGCTCGCCCACCTCGAGATGCGCGAGCGCGGCGTCGGTGACCGCCTGGATGTTCTCGACGCGCTCACGCGCCGCGCGCTCGGCCTCGTAGAGGCGCGCGTGCTCGATCGCGAGCGCCGCGCGGTCGGCGACGAGCTGAAGCAGCTCTACCTCCTCCGGCTCGAACGCCCGATAGACGAGCGAGCCGACGTGCAGGACGCCCAGCACCTCGCCCTCGACGACGAGCGGGACTCCGAGCAGCGACTTGATCCCCTTCTCGTGGAGGATCGGGTTGAGCACGTGCGCGTGGTCGACGTCGTCGAGGATCACGGGCTCCTTCTCGGCCGCGATCCGACCGGCGAACCCGCCGCCTACAGGGATGCGGACGCCCTGCTCGACCTCCTCCTCGATCCCCAACGCGGCGCGCGCGACGAGCTCGTTCGTCTCCTCGTCGAGCAGGAGGATCGCGCACGTGTCGACGTCGAGCAGCTCCCGCGTGCGGTCGAGGAGCGCATCGAGGAGCGCATCGAGTTGGAGGTGCGCAAGCGCGGCGTCCGTGACCGACTGCAGCCGACGGACGTACTCGGTTGTCGACGTCGCGGCTCTCACACCGCTGGACCTGCCCGTATTCCCCCGGTCTAAGCCTCCTGCCGGTAGTGCCGGACGAGCACGGCGGCACCGAGAAGGAGTCCGGCAGCGACCTCGACGACCGTAACGCGCGCGTAGCGGATGGGATTGACGCTCAGGCGGCGCGCGAACGGCTCGAGGCAGAGCGCGGCGGCAACGAGCAGCGCACCGGCGAGCATCGTCCCGTTCCGCCACTGCTGCCCGAACCAACCGAACAGCGGGCCGGTCGCGATCCCGCCGACGAACACGGTGCGCTCGCTATAGGCGAAGCCGCGCACCGTCGCCATGGTGATGTGGGCGTTCTCGGCGGGACTGAGCGTCATCACGCCGTACCCGAGTAGCGCGACGTACGTGCACGCGAGCCCGAGCAGCGCCGCGCGCTTCGGGTCGCGCTGCGTCGCGCCGGCGACGAACGCGAGCAGGATCCACGGCGCGGAGAGATTGCTCACGTCGGTCGGCCAGCCAATCCCCGCGACGTGCCCGGAGCCGAGGTACTGGTCTCCCGCGCCGAAGGCGGCGGAAAGAAGCAGCGCGGTGAGGACCGCCCTGCCGCGCATGGCTACCCGCCGCTGCGGTCGATCAGCTCGATGCGGTATCCGTCCGGGTCGCAAATTAGGCCGTCGGTGTTTTCGAGCGCTCGAAGGCGAGCTTGTAGTTGAAGATGAGTTGCGTGCGGGACTCGGACAACTGATTACTCGCCAGCCTTGCGAGTGTCTCGTCCCTGAACGCAGGCACCCACTCGTCCAACACATCCTCTGCAGTCGCGAGCACATCTTCCAAAGAGACTGCGTTCTTGAATTCCTCGAAGCATGCCTCGTGCCCGCGGATGCCAGCTGCCCGAGCAGCCGCCGCCTGACCCGAATAGTGAATCACCGTCGTGAAGGGCCTAGGGAACCCGCTGCCTGCTAGGTGCTGGGCTACGGCCTTGCCGACGGCGAAGATCCCTGCCTCCGGCGTGGCCACGATGTCCACCTCTTCTAAGAGCAGCGCGTTCCACCTCGCGTAGCGATCGGCCCGTGCCACGCCTGCGCGAGCGACCAGCATCGCGCCTTTCGACACATCCGTGATGTGGTAGCGCTCCGCGCTCCGACAGAGGTAGCGCCGGATACAGAAGTGCAGGATGAAGTCCTCGAGCGAGAAGACGAAGTTACGGGCCCCAGCCTCGACTTTCGCCCTCGCGTCGGCTGGGCGAGTCCTCCCCAGCGAAGGTTCCATACAGATGAAGACGTACTCGACCCGCCCACTTGGCTCGGGATTCGGCAGGAAGACGTCACCCTCGCCTTCAGCCAGCGCCTTCATACGAGCCTCGAGATCCTGGTATGCGACGCGAGAGATCACTTCAATCCGCCCCGGTGCATCCCCGCACGGCCGGCCGTCACGCGACTACGCGCCGGATTTTTCTATCAACTCCAGACGGTAGCCATCCGGGTCGCGCACAAAACAAATCAGCGAGCCGCCTTCGCGGAGGCGGTACGGCTCGCGCTCCGGCTCGATTCCCTGCTCGGCTAGCTCCGCGAGCGTGGCGGCCATGTCGTCGACCGCGAGCGCGATGTGGCCGTAGCCCGTGCCGAGCTCGTACGTGCGGCCGTCGTGGTTGTACGTCAGCTCGAGCACCGCCTTGCTGGCGCCGATCCCGAAGAAGTAGTTCGTCGCCTCGAGCTCGCCGTTCCGGACGATGTCCATGTCCCGCTCGAACTCGAAGCCGAGCGCCTCGTAGAAGCGGCGACTCCGCTCGGGCTCGGTGATCCGCACCATCGTGTGGAGGAACTCAGCCATGCCGGGATGCTACGGGAGGCCGACGATCCGGCAGGAGACGTCGGCGTTCTCATCGAGGTGGTGGCTCGCGCAAATCCGGTGATAGCCGTCGGCGATGACGAGCGGGACATCCTTCGCCGCCCTGCCGCGCACGAGCAGCGCCGGGGAGAGCTTCTTCCCCTCCGCGACCTTCTCGAGGTCGCTCCGCACATGCACGTTGTCGGCCGGGAGTAGCTGGAGCCGGCTCGCTCGCAGGAGATCCTTCGCCTTGCGGTGCTCCGTCTTCGCCGAGCGAAGCGACTGGACGAGCGCTGCCGCGTCCTTGGGGGAGAAGACCAGGGTCAGGTAGTCGGTCGCGGCCGGGAAGTCGTGCTCATCCGGCTCGTCCTTCCAATGCTCTGCGATCACGGAACGAGGCTAGACGAACTCCACCCGTCGCGAGCGCGACGCCGCCGAGGATGAGCGCGAGACCGACGAACGCGTAGATCCCGAAGCGCTCGCCAAGGAAGATCGCGCCGTACGCGAGCGCGATCGGCGGCACGAGGTACGTCACGAGCGTCGCGTACGCGGGGCCGGCCGTGCGGATGAGTTCGAAGAAGAGCAGGTACGCGATCGCCGTCCCGACGACGCCGAGGACGAGGATCGCCATGATCGTCTCGCCGTGCCACATCTCGGCCGGCGCCTGGATCACGCCCGCCGGCGCCGCGGCGATGGTCGCGACCAGGGTCGAAGCGAGCGCGACGACGAGCGGCGGTGTGCCCTTGAGGTACCGCCCCGCGACAAGCGTCCCGAATGCGTAGCAGAGCGCCATCGCGACGACCGCGAGCGCAGCGAGGAGCTTTCCGTGCGGCTGCGCGCCGACGAGCAAAGCGACGCCGACGAAGCCGATCAGGAGTCCGACGAGCTTGATCCCGGTCACGCGGTGCTCGCGGAAGAACGCGAACGCAAGAACGGCGTTGAAGATCGGCACCGCTCCCTGGATGATCGAAGCGAGGCCCGAGTCGAGCCGCTTCTCGCCCCACGAGAGAAGCCAGAAGGGCAGGGCTGTGTTCACGAGGCCAACCACGACGAGCCAGCGCCAGGCACCGCGCAGCTCCGCGAGCGTCTCGCGCGCGCCGAGCCGCCAGACCGCGACGACCGCGAGCACGACGGCCGCGGAACCGATCCGTCCGAGGATCAGCGTCGCCGGCGAGAGCTGCCGGTCGGCGATCTTGATGAGCATGAACGACGCTCCCCAGATGAGGGCGAGCAGCGTGAGGAAGACGATCGGCCGGCGCATCACTCAAGGGAACGTAACGCGGCCGTCAGCTGTGAGATTCCACCCACCGGAAGCCCGGCTACAGTGAACTACCTGACGGAAGTCGCCGATCAGCCGCTCCACCGCGCTCTCGGTCTCACCGACTGGGAAGCGCGGCGAATCCGAGAGCTGCTCGGCCGAGACCCGAACCATTTCGAGCTCGCCGTCTTCTCCCTCCTCTGGTCGGAGCACTGCGGCTACAAGCACTCGGCGCCGCTGCTGAAGCGGCTCCCGTCGTCCGGCGAGCTCGTCCTACAGGGGCCGGGCGAGAACGCCGGCGTGCTCGACCTCGGAGACGGGACGGCGGTCGCGTTCAAGGTCGAGTCGCACAACCACCCGTCCGCCGTCGAGCCGTTCCAGGGCGCCGCGACGGGGATCGGCGGGATCCTCCGCGACATCATCGCCATGGGCGCGCGGCCGATCGCGCTGCTCGACGGCCTCTGGTTCGGCGCACCCGACTTCCACTTCTGGCAGGCCGTCTCGGGGATCGGGCACTACGGCAACTGCGTCGGCGTCCCGAACGTCGGCGGGCAGACCGTCTTCGACCCCGCGTACTCCGGCAACTGTCTCGTCAACGCCATGTGCGTCGGGCTGCTCGAGACGGAGCTCTTGCAGTCGGCGAAGGCGAGCGGGCCAGGCCGCGTCATCGTCCTTTACGGCGCGACGACCGGGCGCGACGGGATCGGCGGCGCCTCGGTGCTCGCGAGCGCCGAGCTGAGCGAAGACGACACCGACAAGCGGCCGTCGGTGCAGGTCGGCGATCCGTTCACCGGCAAGAAGCTCGTCGAGGTCTCGCTCGAGCTTGTCGAGTCGAACCTCGTCGAGTCGCTGCAGGACTGCGGCGCCGCCGGCCTCGCCTCCTCCCTCGCTGAGATGGCTTCGGACGGGGCCGGGATCGACGTCCAGCTCGACTGTGTGCCGTTGCGCGAGGAGGGCATGGAGCCCTGGGAGATCATGATCTCGGAGTCGCAGGAGCGGATGGTCGCCGTCGTCCAGCCGGAGAGGCTCGCCGCGGTCGGCATGGTGTGCGACCGCTGGGAGCTGCCGTGCGCGGTGATCGGCACCGTGACCGGCACGGGGATCCTCCGCGCGTTCCACGACGGCGAGGTTGTCGGCGAGATTCCCGCAGAGCTGCTGACCGAGGAGTGCCCGCGTTACGAGGTCGAGCAGCGCGCCGCGCCGAAGCAGGTGCGCCGCGTCACGCCGCCGGAGTTCGACGTCGGTGAGGTGATCGAGCAGTACGACCATCTCGTCGGCTCGCGCACCGTGCGACGGCCGGGGCTCGACGCGGCGGTGCTGCGCCTGCGGCCCTCCCTGCGCGGCCTTGCCGTCTCCCTGCAAGGCCCGGCGCCCGGCGAGACGGACGGATTGCGCGCCGGCGTCCAAGCGACGATTGGCGCCGCGCGCAGCGTCGCGTGCGCGGGAGGCGAGCCGATCGGCCTCACCGACTGCCTCAACTTCGGCAACCCCGAGAAGCCCGAGATCGCGCACGAGCTCGCACAGGCGATCGAAGGGATCGCGCTCGCGGCGGAAGCGCTCGGGATCCCCGTCGTCTCCGGCAACGTCTCGCTCTACAACGACGCCGACGGCGTCTCGATCCCGCCCACGCCTGTCGTCGGCTGCGTCGGCATCGTCGAGGACGTCCGCAGAGTGCCCGGCCGCTGGCAAAACGGCGACGCGGTTCTCCTCGCGGAGTCGCCCGACGGCTCGCTCGAGGCGGAGGCGGCGCTCGTCCGCTTCCTCTGGAAGGCGGCACCGCACCTGTCGCTCTGCCACGACGTCGGCAGCGGCGGAATCCGCGCCGCCCTCGCCGAGGCGGCGGCGTGGAGCGAAGGTCTCGAGGCAGACGTCGAGATCCCGGCGGACTACGACTCGCGCCGCGGCGCAGCGATTCTCGCGTGCGCGCCGGAACGCGTCGCGCAGCTTGGCTCGCGCGGCTTCCGCGAGATCGGCGAGGTCGGTTAGTCATGTGTGGCGTCTTCGGCATCTACGCGCCCGGGCACGACGTCGCGCGGCTTACGTACTTCGGCCTCTTCGCTCTCCAGCACCGCGGCCAGGAGTCGGCGGGGATCGCGGTCTCCGAGAGCGGTCGCCTTACGGGGATGCGCGACCTCGGTCTCGTCGCGCAGGTGTTCGACGAGAAGAAGCTCCACGGGCTCCAGGGCGAGGTCGCGATCGGTCATACGCGCTATTCGACGACCGGCTCGTCGGCCTGGGCGAACGCGCAACCGCTCCTCCACCACGGCCGCGTGCGCACCGTCGCGCTCGGCCACAACGGCAATCTCATCAACGTCGACGAGCTGCGCGATGAGCTGCGCGGCGCCGGCGTCAAGCTCGCGACGACGTCCGACAGCGAGCTCGTCGCAGCGTTGCTCGCGAGCGACGAGGCGCCGCTCGCCGAAGCCGCCGCGAACGCGATGCGCCGCCTCGACGGCGCGTACTCGATCGTCGCTCTCTCCGAAGGGAAGCTCGTCGCCTTCCGCGACGCGCACGGCTTCCGGCCGCTCGTGATCGGGAAGCTGGACGACGCCTGGCTCGTCGCGTCCGAGACATGCGCGCTCGACCTCGTCGGCGCAGAGATCGTGCGCGAGGTCGAGCCGGGCGAGCTCGTCGTCGCCGACGAGAACGGGCTCGAGACGATCCAGGTGCTCGACCCGCGCGAGCGCCGCGCGCTCTGCATCTGGGAGTACTTCTATCTCGCTCGCCCCGACTCCGAGCTCGAGGGCGTCGAGGTGCACGGGGCGCGCGTGCGCATGGGCGAACGCCTCGCGGCGGAGGCGCCCGCCGAGGCCGATCTCGTCCTCCCCATCCCCGACTCCGGCATCCCCGCCGCGATCGGCTTCGCCCGCGCGCTCGGCATCCCGTTCAGCGAGGGCCTGATCAAGAACCGCTACGTCCAGCGCACGTTCATCCAGCCCGGGCAGGAGCTGCGGAAGCAGGGCATCCGGCTCAAGTACCACCCTGTCGCCGAGGTCGCCGGCAAGCGCGTCGTCGCTGTCGACGACTCGATCGTCCGCGGCAACACGACCGAGCAGATCGTGCGGATGCTCTTCGACGCGGGCGCGACGGAGGTGCACGTGCGGATCTCGTCGCCTCCGGTCGTCGGCCAGTGCTTCTACGGGATCGACCTCGCGGATCCGTCGGAGATGATCGCGGCGGGCCGGAGTGTGGAGGAGGTGCGCGAGCGGATCGGTGCGACGTCGCTCGCGTACCTCTCGCACGACGGCCTCGTCGAGGCGACGCAGCGGCCGGCATCGGCGCTCTGCCGCGCCTGCCTGACGGGCGACTACCCGACCCGGATCCCCGCCGAAGCGGCGAAGCACCGCTTCGAGCCTGCACGCTCGTAGCTACTCGCCCTCTGGCGGCTGCCACAGCTCGAAGCGGTTTCCTTCGGGATTCTGTTGCCCAGGCGAAGCGGCCGTTCTCCGTCTCCTGCGGCTCGTCGACTTCGACACCGGCGGCGCGGAGCTGGCCGACGATCGCGGCGAGGTCGCCGACGCGGTAGTTCACCATCGCCTGTTGCCCGGGACGCCCGAAGTACTCCGTCTCGGCCGGGAACGCGGCCCAGACGGTGGACTCGCCGCCGGCCGAGCGGAGGACAGCTCCGTTCCACTCCTGGACCTCGATCCCGAGGTGCTCGGAGTACCAGGCGGCGAGCGCCGCGGGGTCACTAGCCCGCAGGAAGACACCGCCGATCCCGGTGACGCGTTCCATGTCGATGTCTTCGTACCATGCCCGGCCGGTGCAGCTCTTCCACTACCACCTCGTCACGAGCCGCGTCCGCGAGGTCGAGGCGCGATACGTCGGCAAGCTCGGCTTCGATCTCGTCGCGCGGCACGGGCGGATCGGGGAGGAGCTCACGTCGTACGAGCCCGGCGTGTCGTGGGGCGACCTCGACGCGCTCGGCTTCAAGCTGCGCCTGACCGAGCTCGAGAAGGGCTCGGTCAACGTCGTCGTCCAGCCGGGTCAGTGGCCGGTGCCGCGCGTCGACCATCTCGGCCTCGTCCTCGACGAGGACGAATTCGAGGCGATGCTCGAGCGGGCGGAGAGGAACGGCCTGCGCATCCAAGAGCACGGCGGCCGGCGGACGTTCGTGTCCACGAACGCCGGCTATCGGCTCGAGGTGCACCCGCCGCGCGATTGGATCGACGAGCTTCTCGCGCAGGACGACGAGCTCCATCTGACCGAGCTCCACCTCAAGGCCGAGGATCCCGCGGCGAAGGCGGAGGCGCTCGCGGAGATCCTCGACGCCGAGCGCGACGCGAACGACGTGACGATCGGCGACACCGTCGTCCGCTTCGTCCGCGGCGGCCCGCAGGGCCGGCCGGAGCTGTTCGGCGAACTGTTCGTTTAGGACACGTCGGAACCAGGTTCCGACGTGTCGCGTCGAGACGTGTCCGCCAAGATCGAAGTCCCTGCAAAGCAGAGCTTACCGGGCGTCGCGGAGCTGTCCTTACGAGTCACGTCCGGAACCAGGTTCCGGACGTGACTCGTTCGTCGGTGGCCGAAACGGACGTCGGACGGCCGCCGTACACTCGTTCCGTGGGGCACGAGGGACGCACGTACGACGCCGCCGGCGTCTCGCTCACGACGGCAAACGCGGTCGTCGAGCGCCTTCGCGCCGCGGTCGAGTCGACCGGCGCGACGGGATTCGGACAGTTCGCCGCGCTCCATCCGCTCGGCGATCGGCCGCTTCCTCGCGGCCTCGACCGACGGCGTCGGGACGAAGCTCATCCTCGCGCGGCGGCGCGGCGCGCTGCGCGCCTGCGGCGCCGACCTCGCGGCGCACTGCATCAACGACGTGATCACGTCGGGCGCCGAGCCGCTCGTCCTCCTCGACTACGTCGCCGCTGCGCAGATCGATCTCGCCGAGGTGGCAGAGCTCGTCGAAGGGGCGGCGGAGGTCTGCCGCGAAGCGGGCGTCGCGCTCATCGGCGGCGAGACGGCCGAGCTGCCCGGCATCTACCGCGACGGCGAGCTCGACTTCGCCGGGCACGTGCGTCGGCGTCGTCGACGAGCCGCTCGACGGCTCCACGATCGAGGCCGGCGACGGCGTCGTCGGCTTCCCGTCGGCCGGCGTCCACGCGAACGGCTTCACGCTCGTCCGGCGCGTGCTCGAAGCGGAGGACTACGACGGGCCGGATCTCCTCGCGCCGACGCGCCTCTACCTCGACGTCGTCCGCAGCGCTGCGCGGCCGCGCGCGCGCGCTTCGCGCACGTCACCGGCGGCGGCATCGCTCGGGAACCTCGAGCGCGTCCTCCCCGCCGGCCGCCAGCGCCGAGATCGACTGGGACGCGTGGGAGCGGCCGCCCGTCTTCGCGTGGCTCGCACGCCATGTCGCCGAGGACGAGCTGCGCCGCGTCTTCAACCTCGGCATCGGCTTCTGCGCGGTCGTCCCCGCCGCGGAGCCAGGCGACCTCGTGATCGGCGCGCATCGCATGATCGGCGTCCTCGTCAGCGGGAAGGGCACGAACCTCCAGGCGCTGCTCGACGCGCGGGCTCCCGGTCGCCGCCGTCGCGTCGAACCGCAAGGACGCGCTACGCGCTGATCCGGGCGCGCGACGCAGGCGTTCCGACCGCGACGTTCTCCCTCGACTGCCACCCCGTCCGCGAGGAACGCGACCTCGCTCATGGCGACGTGGCTGGAGGAACACGGCGTCGAGCTCGTCGTGCTCGCCGGCTACATGCACCTCCTGACGAAGCCGTTCCTCGACCGCTTCCCGGGGCGCATCGTCAACGTCCATCCGTCGCTGCTGCCGGCGTTTCCCGGCGCGCACCCGATCGACGACGCGCTCGCCGCCGGCGTCGCCACGACCGGCGTCACCGTCCACCTAGTCGACGAGGGGCTCGACACCGGCCCGGTGCTGCGCCAGGAGGAGGTGGCCGTCGACCCGAGCGAGACGCTCGCCGAGCGGATCCACGCGGTCGAGCACCGCCTGCTGCCCGAGGTCGTGGGAGAACTATGCGCGCGCTGATCTCGGTCTACGACAAGACCGGCCTGGACGACTTCGCGCGCGGCCTTGCCGAGCTCGGCTGGGAGCTCGTCTCCTCGGGCGGGACCGCCGCGCACCTCGAGAGCCTGGGCCTCGCAGTGACGCGCGTCGAGGATCTGACCGAGTCGCCGGAGATGCTCGGCGGCCGCGTGAAGACCCTCCACCCGCGCATCCACGCCGGCATCCTCGCCCGCCGCGACGAGAGCGGCGACATGGACGACGCTCGCCGAGCACGCGATCGAGCCGTTCGACCTCGTCTGCGTCAACCTCTATCCGTTCGAGGAGCGACCCGTCCATCGAGCTCATCGATGTCGGCGGCCCGTCGATGCTGCGCGGCGCCGCGAAGAACCACGCGTCAGTCACCGCGCTCTGCGATCCGGACGACTACGAGCCCGTGCTCGCGGAGCTGCGCGACGGTGGCATTTCGGCTCGAGACACGCAGCCGGCTTGCGGCGAAGGCGTTCGCGACGACCGCTGCTTACGACGCCGCGATCGCGACGTGGTTCAACGGACGCGAGGCGTTGCCCGACCGGCTCATCGTCTCGCTCGAGAAGGTAGCAGGAGCTGACCTACGGCGAGAACCCGCACCAGCGCGGCGCGTACTACGCCGAGCGCGGCGTGCGCCGGCACCTCCTCTCGCGGGTCGAGCAGCTGCACGGGAAGGAGCTCTCGTTCAACAACCTCAACGACCTCTCCGGCGCGCGCGCGCTCGCGCGCGAGTTCGACGCGCCCGGCGTGCGTGATCGTCAAGCACGCGAATCCGTGCGGCGCCGCGGTCGGCGCAACGATCGAGGAGGCGTACGACAAGGCGCTCGCCTGCGACCCGGTCAGCGCGTACGGCGGCGTCGTCGTCCTCAACCGCGAGGTCGAGACCGCGCTCGGGGAGAAGACTCGCGGAGCAGTTCGTCGAGGTGCTGTTCGCGCCCGGCTACACCGGCAACGCGCTCGCCGCGCTGCAGCACAAGAAGAACACGCGCGATCCTCCTCGACAGCGAGCGCCGGCTCGAAGACCCTCGCGAGCGGAGCTACAAGCGCGTGCTCGGCGGGATGCTCGTCCAGGACGCCGACGCCGAGATCGAGGATCGCGACGGCTGGGAGGTCGCCTCCGGCGAGGTCGAGCGAGGCGCAGTGGAGCGACCTCGTCTTCGCGTGGCGCGTGTGCAAGCACGTCTCCTCGAACGCGATCGTGCTGGCGAAGGACCTCGCGACGATCGGGATCGGCGCCGGCCAGATGAGCCGCGTCGACGCCGTGCGCATCGCGGTGGAGAAGGCGCGCGGAGTTCGGCCACGACCTCGACGGGCGCCGCACTCGCGTCCGACGCGTTCTTCCCGTTCGCCGACGGGCCGCAGATCGCGCTCGACGCCGGCGTCACCGCGATCGTCCAGCCGGGCGGCTCGCAGCGCGACGACGAAGTCGTTGCCGCGGCGAGCGCCGCGGGCGCAGCGATGGTCTTCACCGGCCGCCGTCATTTCCGCCATTGACTCTGCCCGCGCGACACAAGTAGCTTGTGTCAGTCCGGTAAACAGGGGAGGCTGAGATGAACGGAGCGGCAAGCGGGACTTCACGGCGCGCGTTTCTCGGGCGGGCGGCAGGCGCGGCGGCGGCGGTCGCTGGAGCCGGTGCAGGGGTGGGCGCATTCGCACAGAGCGCCTCGGCGGCGGACCGAGCGGACTTACACGGCGCGGCCGTTTCTCGCTCGACATAGACGGCGTCAACTGCGGATGGATGGTGGGGCTCGACGGCGGAGAGCGTGATCTCGCCGTCGCCCTCGACCTCCCGGTGGGGAGCGACAACATCCAGCGCAAGCACATCGCAGGGGTCGAGTACGAAGCATCGCACGCTTCAGGTCGGCAGCGGGATCGAGCAAGCCGATGTACCAGTGGATCAAGGACTCGTTCGACAAGGGATCGAGCGTGAGAAAGAGCGGTGCGATCAGCACCGGCGACTTCAACTTCAACGAGAAGCGCCGCACCACGATGAGCCAAGCGTTCATTTCGTCGGTAACGATTCCGGTGCTCGACCGCACGTCAAAAGCGGGGATCTACATCGCCGTGAATTTGTCTTCCGCCAAGCTGGCCGACGTCCCGCCGTCCGGGAAGCCCGTGCCAGGGGCGAAGCAGAAGGCCTGGCTGCCCGCGAACTTCGTGCTCGAGCTCGACGGCGTGGACGACGAGCCGGGTCGCGAGCATCGACTCGTTCACGTGGAAGTGCGCGGTCGCGGCCGACGGATCGCAGGTGCTCGACGTCGAGTGACATCGGCGTCAGCTTCCCCAAGGCAAACCTGTCGTCGTGGCAGGAGCTGGTACGCGAGCATGGTCCAGCGGCGCTGACGAGCGAGCGTGACGGGGCGCTCGCACTCATCGGAGCTAACAACGGCCTGACGGTCACCATCGGCCTCGCGGAACCTCGCCTCTACCGGCTGTCGGGCTTGTCTGCGATGAGGGATCCCGACGAGCAGCGCCGCCACCAGCCGTGTGAAGGCGGAGATGTACTGCGAACGCGTGCAGTTCCAGTTCTCTGGGCACGAACGCGTAGGGGTCCGGCGTACGCTTCCCCCGATGGCGCGGGAGTATCCGACCGTCCTCGACCTCGTCGGCGAACACACCGATCGTCCGGCTCGACCGGATCTCGCCGGCGGGTCGGCGCGCGCATCCTCGCCAAGCTCGAGTACCTCAACCCGGGCGGCTCGGTCAAGGACCGCATCGGCCTCTCGATGATCGAGGCGGCCGAGCGCGACGGGCAGCTCAAGCCGGGCGGGACGATCGTCGAGCCGACCTCCGGGCAACACCGGCGTCGGGCTCGCCCTCGCGGCGGCGAGAAGGGCTACCGGCTGCATCTTCGTCATGCCCGACAAGATGAGCCAGGAGAAGATCTCGATGCTGCGCGCGTACGGCGCCGAGGTCGTGATCACGCCGACCGCGGTCGGCCACGACTCGCCCGAGTCGCTACTACTCCGTCTCGTCGCGGCTCGCCGAGGAGATCCCCGGCGGCTACAAGCCCGACCAGTACTCGAACATGGCGAACCCGGCAGTCGCACTACGACGTCACGGCGCCCGAGATCTGGGAGCAGACCGGCGGCGAGATCGACGCGATCGTCATCTCCGTCGGCACCGGCGGGACGATCTCCGGCGTCGGCCGCTACTTCAACGAGCGCAAGCCCGAAGTGAAGATCGTCGGCGTCGATCCCGAGGGCTCGATCTACACCGCGGCCGACGACTCCGAGCTCCATCCGTATCTCGTCGAGGGGATCGGCAAGGACACGTGGCCCGACACGATCGACCCAAAAGTCGTCGACGAGTGGATCCGCGTCTCCGACCGCGACTCGTTCCTCACCGCGCGGCGGCTCGCGCGCGAGGAGGGAATCCTTGCCGGCGGCTCCGCGGGGTCAACGGTGTGGGCAGCGGTGCAGGTCGCGCGAGCGGCTGCCGGCCGGCGCAACGGTCCTCGCGATGATCCCCGACTCGGGCCGCTCGCTACATGTCGAAGTTCTACGACGACAACTGGATGCTCGAGCACGGCTTCGTCGAGCGCGCGGGCGCGCTGCCGACCGTGCGACGAGCTGCTGCGCGCGAAGCACGGCGGCGACATGCCCGAGCTCGTGACGATCAGCGCGCACGCGAAGGTCGGCGAGGGGATCGACACGATGCAGCGCTACGGGATCTCGCAGCTGCCGGTCGTGCGCGACGGCGAGTGCGAGTCGCTCGCGGACGTGATCGGCTCGCTCCAGGACCGCGCCCTCCTCGAGCGCGTCTTCGGAAACGCCGACGCGGTGCACGAGGACGTCGCCGCGGCGATGCAGCCGCCGCTCGCGGCCGTCGAAGCGTCGGCGACGCTCGACGAGGTGTTCGCGACGCTGACCGGCGGCGACGAACGCCGTCGTCGTCGCGCGCGAGGGAAAGCCGGTCGGCGTGCTCACGCGCAGCGACCTGCTCGAGTTCCTCGCGCACCGTCGCTAGCTACTCTCCGAGCATGGCCGCCGAGAGACTCGAGTCGCTGCTCCGCGCCGCGTTCCCAGACGCGGACGAGCTCAGCGTCGAGGACCGCACCGGCGGAGGCGACCATTTCCAGGTGACCGTCGCGAGCCCGCGCTTCGACGAGCTCTCGCTCCTCGACCAGCACCGGCTCGTGAACGACGCGCTGGCCGAGCCGCTGCGGGACGGCACTATCCACGAGCTGCGAATCAAGACGAAAGGGACGGCATGACTGAGGTAGGCGAGCGGATCAAGAGCGTGATCGAAGAGGAGCCGGTGGTGCTGTTCATGAAGGGCACCCCGCAGTTTCCGATGTGCGGCAACTCTGGTCGCGCGCTCGAGGCGCTGCGTGCGCAGGGCGCGCCGGTGACCGCGGTGGACATCGTTCGCGACCCGTCGATCCGGCAGGAGCTGTCGCAGCTCTCGGGCTGGCCGACGATCCCGCAGGTGTTCGTGAAGGGCGAGCTCGTCGGCGGCGCCGACATCACGCAGGAGCTCGCCGAGAGCGGCGAGCTGAAGCAGCTGCTCGAGACGAAGCTCGGCGCGGACTACGCCGACGGCGCCGAGGAGCGCGTCGTCGAAGTGATGCAGTCGTAACGACGCGCTAGCGGAGCAGCTTCACGCCGAGCAACTTGTGCACCCGCTGGTCGACGTCGCCCGCGATGAGCGGAGTCTCCGCCTGCCCGCGGATCGAGTAGCTCGCCGCCGAGCAGCCTCCCGACGGGTTGGGGACGATCGCCCGCGCGACCGTGCCGTGCCGGCCCTGGAAGATGAACGTGAGGCTCGGGCTCGGTTTGTGTACGCCGCAGAGCCCCCCGAAGAACGGCTGTTCGTAAAGCTGGAAATGGTCGAACCAGCGGACGATCGTCCTAACCCGATCGCGGTTCGTGACACTCGTGTTGCCATGTGGGCCGCGGATGTCGATCTTGCGGACTCCTGCCGGGACATCTTCCCGCTCCGTGGCGGACAAGTGCCAGACGAGAACTAGGCCAGCGCGAAGAAGACTCCAGCCCGCGCGATGCGACTTGACCGCAACCACGGTTAGCACCCGACCGGTGGCGCGGCCGCCGAAACCGATCTCCGCATAGGTCACCGACGTACTCGCCACTGCACGACACGTGCAATCGTGCGAGGTCGCGTACGAGGTCGCGTGCCAGCCATGTAGCCGGTGGAAGAAGTACCCCACGAAGGCCTTTGCCGGGAGATGGACGAGCCAGAGGCGATGCCGCACGACGCGCTTCCCGAAGATACGTCCCGCACCGCCGCCCGGCAGGTGGTCTCCCTTCGGCACGGCCTTGAGCCGGACAGCGCCCTGCGGCGGAACGTAGGCGTCGAGCAGCCGCTGCGCCCCGCGCACTGCGCTCGCCGACGCGTGCGGCGACGAAGTCGCCGCCGGCAGCGCGGCGCAGAACGCCAAGGAAACAAGGAAGGCACACGCCGGGAAGAGCAACCGCTTCATCCAGCGCGTTATACGTCACCAACGCGCCGATTGTCACGTAGATTTCGGCAGCTTCCTAGCTGCCGGCGCCGAGGAGCGTATTGTCGACGTGATGCAGTCGTGACCACGCTCCGCGTCCTGCTGGCAGCCGCCGTCGTCGCACTTTGCGGAGCGGGGATCGCCTCATCGGCCGGCGCGTCGGCCCCGGCGGCGCCTTTCCTGTACTGGGCCGGGTACAACGCAGGAACCGTGGGTCGGGCCAACCTGGACGGAACCCACGCGAATCCCACCTTCGTGACTGGTGGAAGCACGCCCTGCGGAAACATCGCCGCCACGAAGACCTACGTCTACTGGTCGAACTATGCGAGCGACACGATTGGCCGAGCGAAGGTCAACGGCGCCGACGTAGACCAGAACTTCATCACCGGCGCAAGTGGCCCGTGTGGGGTCGCGGTCTACGCCGGGCATCTCTACTGGACAAACTTCAGCAACGCCACCGTCGGCCGAGCCAACCTGGGCGCCACTGGGGTCAACGAGAGCTTCGTCGCGGCCGCCGGCTCTCAGCCGTGCGGCATCGCAGCGGGCAGTGGGCACGTGTACTGGGGAGAGGAGAACAGTGAGGCGATCGGGCGCGTGCAGACCGACGGCGCCGGAGCGAACGCCACCTTCATCCGTGACGCGGGCGGAACGTGTTACGGCGTCGCCGTCGACTCGAGCCACGTGTACTGGTCGAGCACCTCCAGCGCGATCGGCCGGGCAAACCTCAACGGTGGCAACGTGAACACAACGTTCATGTCGTTAGGCACCGCCTCTTGTGGCGTCACCGTGACCGCGAGCAATATCTATTGGGCCGATGGCACGGGCGCGATCGGGCGCGCCAAATTGAACGGGACGCAGCCTAATCCGAGCTTCATCGCCGACGCGCCCGGCGTATGCGGACTCGGCGTCGGTCCGCCGGTCACGAAAGCGACGCTGAAGTCCTCGTCGAACCCGGCCCGCGTTGGCAAGAAGGTGAGCTACACCGCAACCGTCCAGCCACTACCCGACGGCGGCACGGTGAGCTTCACCAGTGACGGACACGTCCTTCGCGGCTGTGGCCATAGCGCCGTCAACATCGTGACAGGCAAGGCAAGCTGCCGGGCGACCGACAAGGCGACGGGAACGGACGCGATCCAGGCGAGATACTCAGGCAATCCGAGCTTCATCGGGTCGCGGTCAGCGAAGTTCACGGAGGTCGTGAAGTGAGAATGCGTCTCCTCGTGACTGCGGCCGCGGTCTTGTGCGCTTCGGCGCTCGCCGCCTCCGCCGGCGCCAAGGGAGTGACCCACTCCGGGTACCTCAAGACGCCGTCGGGGTCCGTCTACTGTGACTACCTCTACGGCAGCGGCGTCGTGGCGAAGTACCGCTACGTCCGCTGCGGCTTCTTCAAGGCAAAGCTCTCACCGCAGGAACCGAAGCCGAAGGGCGGCTGCCCGATGGACACCGACTACGTCGGCAACCGCATGCAGGTCATGGAGAAGGGCCGCGGGCAGACGCAGCCGTGCGCCGGGGACGCCGGGCCGTTCGGCAACCCGAAAGCAGCGGTTGCCCTCTCGTATGGGCGCACCTGGCACGGCGGCTCGTTCTCGTGCACCTCGTTCCGGCAGGGGATGACGTGCAAGAGCACGGACGGTCATGGCTTCCGCCTCGCCAAGCGCGGCTGGCGCGTCTTCTAGCGCAAAAGTCTGTGCAAATAGCGCGCGATGGCGGCTCCCGGCTATCGCTTCGTCGACATGTGGGTCGTCTCCGCTCCGATCGAGCGCGTCTACGACGCCATCGGGGACGTGCGCGCGTACGAGCGATGGTGGACGGACTTCGTCATCCGCGCCACCGGCGACTCGCCGCCGCCGGAGCCGGGCAAGTCGAACGAACTACTCGTCAAGGCGTACCTGCCGTACAAGGTGAACTTCGTCCTCACCGTCGTCGAAGCCGAGCGGCCGCGCCGGATTCTGTCGAGCCTCTCGAAGGACTTTGACGGCAGCGGCGAGTGGACGCTCGAGGAGCAGGACGGCGTCACAACCGCGACGCTCGACTGGCGCCCGACCGTCAACCACCCGCTTATCCGGCATCTGACACCCGTCCTCCGCCCGCTCTTCCGCTCGAACCACAACTGGGCCATGCGGCGCGGCGAGCGGCAGATGCGCGAGCACCTCGCCGCCGGCTAGCGGCGCGTCTCGAGGAGCTTCACGCCGAGCAGCTTCCCGACGCGGTAGATGAAGCCGGGGCCGCGCGGCGAGTCGACCAGCGCTGTCTGCTGCTTCTCGTGGATGCTGAAAGAGATCGGGGAGCAGATCCAGGCTTTCCCTGGCATCCGCCCCGAGGCGCTCGCGAGGCGGGCGCCGTTCGCGGAGCGGAAGACGAACTGGACTCTCGGTCCGAGGATTGCGGGGCACATGAGCGCCACTCCTGGCGGACTGACCGGCAGCGCGTCGAACCAGCGGACGATGTCGGCGACTTTCGCGGGATCGGTGACCGTCCGCGATACCTCGGGCCCCTTGACGTCGATCTCCGTCGTGGACGCCGGCACTTTCTCTTGCGACGAGCGCGGATAGATCCAGACGACGTCGGCCTGCGCGCGGACGAAGGTCGTGCCGGCATGGCGGAGCACGGTCACCTCGATGTAGCACGTCCGTCCCGCGGCGAACTCGATCAGCCGGAACTGCGGGCCGTTACCGCTCTGCTCCATCTTCAGGCCGCGCGGCGGATGCGTCTGGATGAAGGCGGCGACCACGTTCAGCGGCGCGCTCGAGCGCCAGTACGCCGTGCGATACGCGAATTTCGCGGTAGGAGCGCTGCCGGCCCAGGCGTTCACCGGCAGTGACGGCGGGTGCGCGAGGCGAGTCGCGCCACGCGGCGTGACGAACCGCCGCAGCAGAACCTTGGCCTCGCGCGCGGCGGCGCGCTCACGCGCCGCGGCGATCGCCTTCACGGTCCGGTGTGCGTGTACACCAGCCGTCGCGCGACTGTCACCGCCGGAAGCGAGCAGAGCCACGACGGCAAGCGCGAGCAGTCGCTTCATTGCTTCTCGAGCAGCGTCACGCCGAGGAGGCGCTGCACGCGGTAGACGAAGCCAGGACCGCCGTACTTGTCGACGAGCTGCGTCTGCTGCTTGCCGCGAATGCTGAACCCAATCGGATCGCAGTCCCGTGCCTTCCCGAACGTGGACGCAGAGGCGATCGCGAGTCGCGTGCCCTTAGCCGAACGGAACGTGAGCTCGACGTCTCCATTGCCGCTTGGCCCGCACAAGGACGCGACATCGGGCGGGATGACCGGAAGCGCGTCGAACCACGCCACGATCCGGTGAACCTGTGCCGCGTCGGTCACGCGCCGGACGACACTCGGCGCCTTGACGTCGACCTCCGCGACCGATGCCGGCACCTTCTCCTGCGGCGAGCGCGGATAGCTCCAGACGACCAGCGCGTCCACCCGAATGACAACGCGTCCCGGAAGCTGATAGATCGTCGCATTGAAGTACTTGGTGCCGTGACGGACGTAGCTCAACACGGCCGACGGGTTTTGGCCGGGCGACGACCCACTCTGGTTCCAGAGGCGGAAACCAGCCGGCCGATGGCCGCGCACATGGGCAAGGACCGACGAGAAGGAGCCGCGCAGCTGCCAGAAGGCGTGGCTGTCCGCCAAATCGGCCACCGGTACCGGTCCTTGGCTGCGCAGGGGGCCGCCGTACCCGCTCGGCTGCTGCGTACGCGAGGCGCCTGGCGGTGGAACGAACTCGTGCAGCAGGTGCCGCGCCGAAACCATGGCTGCATGCTTCCGCTTCGCGGCGATCGGCTTCGCCCCGGGCCACGCCAATGCAACGGACGCGGATAGGGCAATACCGAGAACCGCACACAGAAGCAGCCGCTTCATCCGGCCTTTATACGCCGCCCGAGCCACGACTGTCACGTAGATTCCGACGCATGCGTGAGCTCCGCCCCGGTATCTGGCACTGGACAGCTCCTCATCCCGACTGGGACGACGAGCAGTGGTGGCCGGAAGTCGTTTCCTCGTATGCAATCGAGCTCGGCGACGATTTCGTCCTCTTCGACCCGATCGCGGTGCCGGACGAGATGCGCGAGCGCGCGACCGCCGTCGTCCTCACCGCGCCGTACCACGAGCGCGACGCGCGCGGGCTCGGCCTCCCGATCCACACGCCGCCCGCCGACACGTGGGAGGACTGGGTGGAGAAGTTCGGCGTTGACCCCGACAAGGTGCGCGGGATGGAGAGCGAGGATCTCGCGTGGCTCCGGGCCGGCGAGGGCGAGGGCGAGTTCCATGGGCCGGGCCCGTGGCCGTTCGGGATTCAGGCCTACGCCGGTCGCGAGGACAACGACCTCGTCCTCTGGATTCCGGCGATCAGCACGATCGTGAGCGGCGACTCGCTGTCCGACTTCGGCGACGGTCTCGGGATCCAGATGGGGGGCCGAAAGCACAAAACCCGCGACGACATCGCCGCGGAGCTGAGGCCTCTGCTCGATCTACCCGTCGAGCTCGTACTGCCCGCGCACGGCGAGCCGACAGACCGCGCGGCGCTTGAGAGCGCCCTCGCGTAGACGACATGGTCGAGACGGAGGCGGGGGTTCGCCCCCGCCTCCGCTCGCGCCTGTTCTCGACTAGCTCGCAGCTGTACCGACGGCTGCCAGGCAGGTGCCAGGGATGATCGACGCGAGAGCGCCGGTCACGGTGACTGCGCCGGGGTTGCCACCGACGTAGTGGTACGCGCCGTTGCCCTCGTTGTCCTCGAGGCAGTACGCCGCGCCGCTGTTGAACGAAACGGCCATCAAGTTGGTGCCAAGGCCCGCGGTGCCGGCGTAGACGCCCGTGCCGTTCTTGAGCGTCGTCGAGGTCATGGCGGCGTAGCTGCCGTTGTTGACGTTCATCTGCTCCGCCGCCGGAATGGCCGAGCGGACGTTCGACTGCGCCGCCGCAGTCTGCGCGCCGCCCTTGAAGCTCAGGTAGGCAGGCACAGCGATAGCGACGAGGATGCCGAGAATGACGATGACGACCAGAAGCTCGATCAGGGTGAAGCCCTGTTCCGAGGCCAGCCGCGTCTTGATGCGATCGAACATGGTATTAGGTCTCCTTCCGAGCGGATGAAAGGGAGTGCGATATAACCGCGCTACCGTCATCGGCGCGAAAGGCGACGGGCTTTAGCCCTCTTTAGTGACGCTACTGCTTCGTGCCGGAGAGGATGAAGGCGACGAGATCGTCGATCTGCGCCGGCTTCAGGCTCGTGCCGAACGTCTTCGGCATGATCCCGTCGCTGTAACCCTTCGCGATGTAGGCGCTCGGGTCGACGATCGACTGCTTGATGAACGCGCCTAGCGCCATGTTCCCGTCGGACGCCGCGTCCGTCGCCGGCGCCGTGTCGAGGTTCGGGCCGACCGCGCCGCTCGACCCCGCCGCCGTGAACGTGTGGCATGAGGAACAACCAGAGGAGTTGAAGAGCGCCTTGCCGGCGGCGATGTCCCCGCCCGCGGACGAGCTTGTCGTCGTCGCGGACGTCGTGGTCGTCGGAGTCGACGTCGATCCGACGGTCGTGGTCACCGTCGCGGGAGGCTTGCCAAGCGAGGTGTAGTGCCCCACCGCGTACCCGGCGAACGCGGCCGGGAAGATGAGCACGACGAAGAGGAGCCAGAGGAGGACCTCGCTCGTCGATGTCCACGGATTCTTCCGGTTCCGGGGCGCCACGGGTGGGAGGCTATCCACTCGCAGCGCACCGCGTCGCAACTAGATTCGGGCTCATGTTGGAGCGCTGGACGACGCCAGCTGTCGGCGTGCCCGTCGACGTCGAGACGGCTC
Source organism: uncultured Actinomycetes bacterium (assembly GCA_963753525.1). Taxonomy (GTDB): domain Bacteria; phylum Actinomycetota; class Thermoleophilia; order Gaiellales; family Gaiellaceae; genus Palsa-739. The sequence goes on along the minus strand of CAVWCS010000006.1, from coordinate 46,203 downwards.
GCCGCATCGCCGTGCGGGCGCAGGGGCTCGACGGCTCCGAGACTTCCGTTCTCGAGACCGTGCGACGGCTCGGCTTCCTCCAGCTCGACCCCATCTCGTCGGTCGCGCCGCCGCAGCATCTCGTCCTCTGGAGCCGACTCGGCGCGTTCCGCACCGCCGAGCTCGACCGCCTGCTCTGGGAGGAGCGGAAGCTCGTCGAGTGGCGCGCGTTCGTGTACCCGATGGAGGATCTGCCGATCCTCAAGGCGTTCATGCGGCGCACCGACCGGCCGCTCGACGCGCGCCGGCGGGAGTTCCTTCGCGCGAACACGGCCTTCAGCCGCTACGTCCTCCGGGAACTGCGCGAACGCGGGCCGCTGCTTTCCCGCGAGATAGAGACACATGCGAGCCGCGGCGACGCGGAGCGGCACGACTGGTGGGGCTCACGACAGATGGGGCTCATGCTCGAGATCCTCGCCGCCGTCGGGAAGGTCGCCGTCGTCGGCCGCCGCGGCAAGCAGCGTGTCTGGGATCTCGCCGAGCGGTGGTATCCGGACGTGAAGGCGCTGCCGCTGAAGACTGCCCTTGCGATGTACGACGAGCAGCGCTTCCGCGCAGTCGGCGTGCGGCTCGAACGCGGGCGGCTCGTGGCGCATCCCGAGGCGGCCGACGGCCCGGTCCCGGACCGCATTACGTTCCTCTCGCCGTTCGACCGGCTCATCCACGACCGCAACCGCACGGAGGCGCTCTGGGACTTCTACTACCGCCTCGAGATGTACGTGCCGGCGCCGAAGCGGGAGTACGGCTACTACGTCCTTCCGATCCTCCGCGGCGACCGGCTCGTCGGGCGGATCGAGCCGGTCTTCGACCGGAAGACGAAGCGCCTCGCGGTGAAGGGCCTCTGGTGGGAACCCGGCGTGCGCCCGTTCAAGCTCGACGCGACTCTGGCGAAACTCGAGCGCTGGTTACAGTCGGCCTGATGGACTTCGAGACGCGCGCGATCCACGAGGGGCAGGAGCCCGACCCCGCGACCGGCGCGATCATCACGCCGATCTACCAGACCTCGACTTACGTCCAGGACGCGGTCGGCGAGCACAAGGGCTTCGACTACTCGCGCGTTGCGAACCCGACGCGGAAGGCGCTCGAGACGGCCCTCGCGTCGCTCGAGTCGGCCGAGCACGGCGTCGCCTACTCCTCTGGGCTCGGCGCGACGACGACGCTCATGCACTTCCTCAACCCCGGCGACCGCGTCGTCCTCATCGCCGACGTCTATGGCGGCGTCTACCGGATGACGTCGCTCGTCTACGAGCCGAAGGGCTACCGCTTCGAGTACCTCCCGGCGGAGGAGTTCCCGAACCTCGCCGCGCATTTCGACGACTCGACACGGATGGTGTGGATCGAGAGCCCATCGAACCCGATGCTCAACATCATCGACATCGCTGCTGCCGCCAAGGCGACGCACGCCGCCGGCGCGATGCTCGTCGTCGACAACACGTTCGCGACGCCGTACCTGCAGCGGCCGCTCGAGCTCGGCGCCGACGTCGTCGTCCACTCGACGACGAAGTACCTCGGCGGCCACTCCGACGTCGTCGGCGGCTTCGCGGCGACGAACGTCGCGGCGATTGCGGAGAAGCTCCGCTTCCTCCAGAAGTCGCTCGGCGCGGTGCCCGGCCCGTTCGACAGCTGGCTCGTGCTACGCGGGATCAAGACGCTCGCCGTGCGGATGCGCCAGCACTGCGAGAACGCGATCGCGGTCGCGGCGATGCTCGAGCGGCACTCGCGCGTCGAGCGCGTCCTCTACCCCGGTCTGCCGCACCATCCCGGTCACGCGATCGCCGCGAAGCAGATGCGGAACTTCGGCGGGATGGTCTCCTTCCTCGCCGAGTCGCCGGAGGAAGCGGCGCGGATCGCCGGCGCGACGAAGCTCTTCCAGCTCGCCGAGTCGCTTGGAGGCGTCGAGAGCCTCATCGAGGTGCCTGCGCGCATGACGCACGCCGCCACGGCGGACGCGCCGTTCGCGGCGCCGCCGAACCTCATTCGCCTCTCGGTCGGGATCGAATCGGCGGCGGACCTCCTCGCGGATCTCGAGAACGCGCTCGCCGGCTGAATGACGGAAGCCGTCGTCTTCGTCGAAATCCCGTCCGGCTCGCGGAACAAGTACGAGTTCGACGAAGAACTCGGCGGCATCGTCCTCGACCGGCGGCTCTTCACCGCGATGGCGTATCCCGCCGACTACGGCTTCGTCGAGGGGACGCTCGGCGAGGACGGCGACCCGGTCGACGCCCTCGTCCTCGTCTCCGACCCGACGTTTCCCGGCTGCCGGATCCGCGTGCGCGCCGTCGGCGTGTTCCACATGGAGGATGAGAAAGGCCCCGACGAGAAGCTCCTGTGCGTGCCGCTCGGCGACCCCGCCTTCGAGCGCGTCGCCGACATCCACGACGTGCAGAACGAGCTGCGCGACGAGATCGAGCACTTCTTCCAGCGGTACAAGGATCTCGAGCCGTCGAAGCGGACGGAGACGCGTGGCTGGGGGAACCGCAGCGAGGCGGAGAAGATCCTCACCGCGGCGCGCAAGCGCAAGGCGGGCTGAGTGGCCGCGCCCGAGCCGATCGACCTGCTTCATCTCGGCCGCGAGCGTGTGATCGCGAGCTACCTCCTCGACACGACGGACGGTCCGGCGCTGCTCGATTGCGGGCCGACGACAACCATCGCCGCGCTCGAGGCGGGGCTCGCGGCGCACGGCCTCGCGCTCACCGACATCCGCCACCTGCTGCTCACGCACATCCACCTCGATCACGCGGGCGCCGCGGGGGTGCTCGTGCGCAAGCATCCCGGCCTGCAGGTGCACGTCTCGCCGATCGGCGCGCCGCACCTCATCGATCCGGAACGGCTGGAGAGGAGCGCGCGCCGGCTCTACGGCGACACGTTCGACTCGCTCTGGGGCGAGCTCGCGCCGGTGCCCGCGGAGAACGTCCACCCGCTCGACGGCGCAGTAGTCGGCCTCGACTCCTTCCCGAGCCCGGGCCACGCGTCGCACCACGTCTGCTATCTCGACCCCGACGGAACGCTGTACGCCGGGGACGCGTGCGGCGTACGCGTCCTGCCCGGCCGCTTTGTCCTGCCGCCCACGCCGCCGCCCGAGGTCGACGTCGAGGCATGGGAGACGACCCTCGACGAGATCGAGCGGCGCGCGCCCGAGCGGCTCGCGCTGATCCACTTCGGCGTTGCCGACGACGTCTCCCGCCACCTCACCGAGCTGCGCCTGATCCTGCTCGACTGGGCGGAGTCGGTCGAGGGCGGCGCGAGCGAGGAGGAGTTCGTGGACTACGCACTCGCCGAGCTCCACGACTCCGGCGAGGACGTAGACGCGTACGCGCAGGCGATGCCGTTCTGGCAGTCGTACCGCGGCCTCGCCCGCTGGGCGGAGAAGCGGGCGCAGAGGTAGGCTCGCGCGATGCCGCTCGTCCCCGTCCCGCCCGAGATCGACGAGTTCCTCGCCGCCGCGAATCCCGCGGTCGTCGGCACCGTCAGCCCGCGCGGCACGGCCCACACGGCGGCGACCTGGTACGACTGGGAGGACGGCCGCGTCCTGCTGAACATGGACGAGACCCGGCTGCGGCTTGGCTATCTCCGCGCAAATCCGTCGGTGTCGCTCACTGTTCTTGCGCTGACGGACTGGTACCGCCACGTGACACTCCTCGGCAGCGTCGTCTCGATCGAGGAAGACGAAGGCCTGCGCGACATCGACCGCCTCTCGATCCGCTACACGCGGCAGCCGTACGCGAACCGCGAAAGCCGGCGCTTCACGGCATGGATGCAGCCGGAGCGTTGGTCGAGCTGGCCTCTTCCTCGCTGAGTTCCTCCGTCTCGACAATCCAGAGCGGCCCGTCGCCGCACTCGACCCTAGGCCTCCCGTCGACCTCGGTGAGCGACGCGGTGAGAACGCGCACCGTCTTGCCGTCGAGCTCGACGAGGGCGCCCTTCGCTCCGTCGAGGATCATCCCGTAGCGCCACGCCCAGACGAGGCGGTGCACCTCGGCGGCAGGCCGCGCGAGGTCGAGCCAGGCGTCCTCCGGGGTGAAGAACGTCTCGTATTCACCGCCGCCCTCCTCCTGCACGGCGCCCTCGTCGCCGGACGCAAGCCGCTCGAGCGCCTCCACAAGAGTCTCGCCGACCACCTGGCCGAACTTCGCGTAGAACGCGTCCGGCTCCTCCTGCTCTCCGAGCGGGTGGGCGCGCTGCGCGAGGATCGGCCCGGTGTCGAGCTCGGCGTCCATGCGGTGGAACGTGATCCCGATCTCCTCGTCCCCCGTTCGGATTGCCCACGCGACAGGAGTCGGCCCGCGGTGGCGCGGCAGGAGCGACGGATGGCCGTTCACCCACCCGAGCGGCGGCACTGCGAGCGCGCCCGTCGGCACCTTCCACGGAAAGCCCATGCATACGACGAGATCGGGCTCCACCGAGCGCAGCAGCGGCGCGATCGAGCTGCGCCGCGCGGGCGCGAGGATGTCGAGCTCGGGCGCGACCTGCGACAGGTTCATGTGCACGTCGGCCGGGTAGCGCCCCTCGCGGTCGATGACCGAGAGCAGTGCGACGGGCTGATGCCCAAGCCCGGTGACCGCGGCGTGGAAGCCTTGCGCGACCGGCAGGATCTGCGTGACGATGACGACACGCCAGCTCATTGAGCGTGGAGGATACGTGCTCCCGACAACTGGTTAACATCCCCCGATCAACACGAAACACGTACTGCTCGCCGTCGCAGCTCTGGTGGGCGCGACCGTTCTCTACGCGCCTACCACCGACGCTGCCGCCCAACGCTGCGGGTTCGGACCACATTCGGCTCGGATGACTGTCCGAGTCCTCCATATGTACAACCAGCAGATCGGTTGGAAAGAGTGCGATCTAGCGAAGGGGCCTATGTGGGACCCGTTCCATCCAGGACGCCCCGGCGATGGCCAGACGATGGTCATCGACGCGCACGACGTAACGCCTGTCCCGGGCTACGGCGCCCATGGGCCGTTCTACAGGCTCCACCTGCTCAAGCCCGGTGATCTCGCGACGATCCAGTGGAAGGGCGTTAGGTACACCTACCGGTTCGTCACCAAGCCCTGGGCTGAGAGGCAGTGCTTCTCGAAGCACGTCAACGACTTACCCGCTCGCCTCGCCGGCGAACTCATGTGCATGGGCAACGACAGGCCGGTCAAGAACAACTGGCGGGTGCAAAGCTTCTACATCAGGTGCTGCTGGCCCCGATACACCCGCGAGAAGTTCCTCTATGAGCGGGCGGTGCTAATCAGGACCACGCCGATCTCGTAGGCAGTCGGCTCATTCGTCGCGGACGATCCTCGCACCCGACGACTGGTTGCGCGCCTTGACGACGATCTCGTCGACGTTGACATGCCACGGCCGCGTGAGTGCGAAGAGGATGCAGTCGACCACGTCGCCGGGCTGTAGCGGCTCGACGCCGCGGTAGACGGCCGCCGCCTTCTCCTCGTCGCCCTTGAAGCGGACGAGCGAGAACTCCGTCCCCTCGACGAGACCTGGATCGACGGTCGTGACGCGTATCGGCCGGCCGAGGAGATCCTCGCGCAGCGCATACGTGAAGCCACGTTCGGCGAACTTCGCAGTGATGTACGTCGCGCCGCCCTCGTACGCGGCGCGCCCCGCGACGGAGCCGATGTTGACGATGTGGCCCCAGTCGCCGAAGTGCGGCAGGCAGAGCCGCGTCATTCGCATCGAGCCCGGCGACGTTGGTGCCGAGGACCCATGCCTCGTCCTCGTCGCTCGACTCGTCGAACGGAGCACGGCCGAGTGCGCCTCCCGCGTTGTTGACGAGGATGTCGAGGCCGCCGAGCGCGTCGATCGCCGCCTCTACGAACCGGGCACAGCTCTGCGGTTCCGTGACATCGAGCTCATGCGCGATCTCGGTCTCGAGCCGCGCCACCCGTCTGGCTCCACCCGCCACATGCACGCCCGCCTCGGCGAGCGCGCGCGCCGTAGCGCGCCCGATTCCCGAAGACGCCCCGGTAACGATCGCGCGTTTCCCCGTCAGGTCCACAGCTCGTGACTTTACGTGCGTAACCGCGTTCGCGACTTCCTCGTTTTCCTCGTGATCCCGCTCGACGTGGAAAGGAAGGAGGGGACAACGATGCTGCTACTCGTACTCTTGGCGCTCTTGGCGATCGTCGCGTTCGGCGTCGGCTTCACGATCCACTGGCTGTTCGTCGTCGCGGTCGTGCTCGCGCTGATCTGGGTGATCGCGATGGTCACCGGCGGCTTCGGCCGCAGCGGCTCGCGCCTCTAGGCGGCTGGGCCTCAGAGGACCGAAGGATGAGCCGGGCGGCCTATTGCGGGTCGCCCGGCGGTGTGTAACCGTGGCCGCGTGTCGAAGCCCGTCATCCTGCTCTGGATCCTCGCGCTCATGATCCTCGAGATCCAGCACCTCAAGTGGATCTGGTGGGAGCACTGGGACTGCCGCGGCTGCACCGCGAAGCACAAGGACTGCGCCTGCGGCGCGACCCCGTCGTGGGTCATGTACCTCTAGCGCGCGGGGGCGAATGCTAGGGTCTAGTTGCTGACGCCTCAATCATCGGCGCAGTGATGCAGGAGTGGCGGTCATCGTTGGATCGTCCGCCGCAAGAAGTTCCGCCCTCAGCGAACAGGTCGGCATGAGCCATCCGAGGTGACCGTTTTGCGGTCGCCACTGACGCTATGAGGAAAGGCCGAACATGCCGTACTCCATCTCCCAAGTCCGCGAGGGCCGCAGGCTCTTCCGCTCGCGCACTGCGACGACGACGGCCCTGGTAGCGGTGCTCGCCGCCGTCATCCTGGTGACGCTCGTCAGCGGCGCAGCGGCCGCGGTTACGACCGTTCCGCTCGGAAGCGCAGCCAGCTTCGCCGTCCTTGGCGGCTCGGGCATCACGAATACCGGCCCGACCACTGTTCACGGCGATCTTGGCACGTATCCGACGACGTCGATCACCGGTGCCGGGCCCCTGACCGTGATCGGGACGAATCACCACGGCGACGCCGTGACGCAGAGCGCGAAGACCGATCTCGTCGCTGCGTACGACACCGCGGCCGGAGAAGGGCCGACCTCCCCGATTGTCGCCGATCTCGGGGGCCAGACACTGACCCCGGGGGTCTACAACTCCGGGTCGTCGATCGGACTGACCGGAGTGCTGACGCTCAACGGCGGTGGCAATCCGAACTCGGTATGGGTCTTCCAGGCAGGCTCGAAGCTCACCACGGCGTCGGCGAGCAGCGTCGTGCTCGTCAACGGCGCGAAGTCGTGCCACGTCTACTGGCAGATCGGGAGCTCGGCGACACTCGGAACGGGCTCGACGTTCCGCGGGACGATCCTCGCACTGACGAGCATCACCGTGACGACGGGCGTGACGGTCCATGGACGCGTCCTCGCTCGTAACGGCGCCGTGACGCTCGACACCGACACGATCACCAACTCGAAGTGCGCGGCCTCGACGCCCCCGAAGAAGCACAAGAAGACGCACAAGACCGGCGGCGGCAGCGGCAGCTCGAGCACGGCGCACAAGGCGCACAAGCATGTGGGTCTGACTGGCTGAGGGTCGAGGCGCGAGCCCGAAGTGCCCCCAACGGGATTCGAACCCGTGCGACGGCCTTGAAAGGGCCGCGACCTGGACCGCTAGTCGATGGGGGCCGGGAACGAGAGTACCGCTAGCGCGGCTTTGCTTCTGGGAAGCGCTCGAGCCCGTCATCGGGGAGCGCTTCCCAGTCGCACGCGTAGTTCACGAACGCGCGCCACTGCGGCCGGATGTCATGGCCGGGGTCGAGAAGGCCGAGCCTCACGCTGCCGACCTCGCCGGTGTCCGGGTACTTGCTCCAGAGGGCCGCGCCGCAGTCCGCGCAGAAGCACTTCGGCCAGCCGTCCTCCGGCGTGTACTCGCGGATGAGCTCCTCTCCCGCGAGGAGGCGGAACGAGCCCGGCGCGATGCGCGCCTGCGCCGACGCCGCCGTACCGGTGCGCCGCTGGCAACGGGTGCAGTGGCAATAGCCGGCGCTCTCGGGCTCCGCGGTGATCTCGAACCGCACGCCGCCGCACATGCAATGCCCGGTGTATGGAGGCCCCGCCACACCACAATCATGCCGGTACGCTCAGGGCATGGCCGAGGTCGAGAAGTCCGAGCAGGAGTGGCGCGCCGAGCTGACGCCCGAGCAGTTCCACGTCCTCCGCCAGAAGGGAACCGAAGCGCCGTTCAGCGGCGAGTACGACCACACCTTCGAGCCGGGGACGTACCGCTGCGCGGGCTGCGGCGCGACGCTGTTCGAGTCGGAGACGAAGTACGACTCCGGCTGCGGCTGGCCGGCGTTCTACGCGCCCGCCGGCGACGACGCGATCGACGAGGAGACGGACACGGCCTACGGGATGGTGCGCACCGAGGTCATGTGCGCGAACTGCGGCGGCCACCTCGGCCACCTCTTCCCCGACGGCCCGCATCCGACCGGCGTCCGCTACTGCATCAACTCCGCCGCGCTGAAGCTCGACGAGAAGTAGCCGCACCGGCGTTTTTCGGACGCTGGGCGGTCGCCTATTCTCCGCCGATGGCTTCCAATGAGGCGAGCGCCCTCGTCACGGCAGCGCTGAGGGCCGTCGACGACGGATCGACCAGGCCCGAGCCCGACAAGCGGCAGCTGCCAGAAGTCCAGGCAATCCTCGACGCTCCGGACGAGCTCCGGCGCGCGTGCGTCCTCGACCTGGTGCAGCGCCGAGACTCGAATGCGCATAGACACGTGGAGCTTCTCTCGGTGATCGCCCGCAAGCGACTCGAGCTGAGCGCGACGGACATCGAGATCCTCTCTCGGCCTTACGCCGAGCCCGGCCCTCCGGGTACGAGGGCGTGGCAGTGTCGCGAGTCGGTGCGGATTCTGAGCCGGCAGGTCGAATCGGCGTATTCGGGACTTTCCGACACCGAGAAGGCGCGGATAAAGCCCTTCCTCGAGCACGTCGCCGGGGTCGTCGGCGACACGCCCCTCGGCGCGTCGACGGCGAACCGGCTCCGGAAGCTGATCGCCGCCGGCGGCCAGATCCCGTACGAGCTCATCGACCTCCGCGACGACGTCGGTCTCCGGATGTGCGCCGTGTTCGAGACGAGCCGCGAATCCGACGAAGCTCGCGCCGCCGCGCTCGTCCTCGTCGGGACGTATCCCGAGACCGGACGACCGTCCAAAAAGTGGCACGCGGAAGCGGAGCGCGTCTGCAACCTCCTCGCCAGGCCCGCTCTTCTCATGAGTAGCTTGATCGACGCCGCGCTCGAGGCGACTGACACCGAGCAAACACACACCGATTTCACGCTGACACGCTTCACGGATGGGGGAAACGAGTCGTTCCTCTGCGGGGCCGCGACGTTCGCCGGAATCGTCGGAGACGCATCAGTCCTGCCGCGACTAGGACGCCTGGCTGCGAAGAGCGTCGCCATCATTGGCAGCGGGTACTACCGCCACACGCGGAGCGTTCGACTCGCAAACGCGTCGGTCGAGGCGATTGCGAACGTCGGCGCTCCCTCGTCGATCACGGAGCTACGCGCACTCGAAGGCTCCGCCCGGCACGGGACCCTGCTGAAACAGATTCGCAAGGCGATCGATGCGCTGGCCGAGGCCCAGCAGAGCTAGCGCTACGGTTCACAGCTCGGGCGGTTAGCTCAGCTGGGAGAGCACCTGGTTTACACCCAGGGGGTCGGCGGTTCGAGCCCGTCACCGCCCATTCTCTTTCGCTTCGCCCGCTTCGCTTGTCCAGCGCGCGCTTCGCGCGCGGTGGCCTGCGCTGTGCTTTCCGCTCGCTGGGGCGCGCGAGCCTACGGTTCGCGCCTGCAGGAGCGCGGCGGGTGTCAGCCGCGCCCGCGCATGTCGGGCGCGGCGACGGTGCTCGAATGCAAGACCTGACCCCGCTTCCCGGGACCAGGAATGCCAGACTGAACGCGTGAACGAGGTGACCAAGCTCCCCCCGGAGGTCGTCGGCGAGCTGGAGAAGGGCCTCCACCTGCACCATCACCTCGGCCCGCGGCGCGAGCGGGCGATGTTCGCGACGCTCGGCTTCTTCGTCGGCCTCGCGATCACGCGTGGGATCACGACGTGGCTCCACTACCACGGCGCCGGCGCGAACGGCGGCATCATCATCAAAGGCGTCCACATCCACCACGAAGTCTTCGGGATCATCGGATTACTCCTCGTCTCTTACGCGTGGCTCCTGCTCTTCGCTCTCGAGAACCAGCCGCGACGCCTCTGGTTCCGGCTGACCGCGATCGCGTACGGGATCTTCGCGGCGCTGATCCTCGACGAGTTCGCGCTCTGGCTCAACCTCAAAGACGTCTACTGGCAGCGGCAGGGCCGGGAGAGCGTCGAGGCGATCGGCATCTTCGGCGGCCTCCTCCTCTGGGCCGTCCTGATCTGGCCGTTCGCACGGGCGGTGTGGCGTGAACTTCGCCGGGTTTGATTGCGCCTCCGGTTAGTGAGCGGACCGGTGCGGCCGGTACATGTCCGCCGGCGGAGACCACATGCCGCCGACGGCGACCGCAGTCGCTCCGATCAGCGCGAGCCAGCTTCCCCAGCTGAGCGACAGCGAGATGTAGCCGGCGGCCGGACTCGGTGGGAAGAACATCCGGTAGAGGACGCAGAGAACCGCGACGACGCCAAGGGCCGCGACCAACCCGCCACCGCCCTCGATCATCCCTGCGAGGCGCCAGAGCGACGCGAGCAGCGCGAGCCCCGCCAGTAAGAGCAGCAGCTCGCTCATGCGCTTCATGGACTGATGCGCGCTGAGGGTTGCAACGCGTTTGCCGGCGACCGCGGTGAACCGGGAGCCGATCTCGTTCGCCAGCGATTGGAAGGCCGAGTTTCCGTACTGCTGTGCGACGGAGTTGAGTTGCTGCTGCGCCGCGACCGCACCAGCGGGGGTGATGCTGACCGCGTACCAGGGCTGGAATGTTGCCAACACAACGACGGCGGCCCCGACCGCCGCGAGCAACAGTCCGCCTGGAGCGCGTCCGGTCACGACACGCGTTTATCGGCGGCCCTGATCCAGCCCTTGATCACTCGCATGCGAGACTGATCGCGTGGAAGCGGCACAGGTGAGCCTGCTCCGTTGGCTGCGGCGCCAGCTGCGCCAGCCGATCCCGGCGCGCGAGCACCTCGAAGCCGCCGTCGAGAACGACGACGTCGCGGAGGCGCGGCGCCTTCTCGCTCGGTTCGAGTTCAGCGACGCGCAGCGCCGCAACGTCGAGCAGCTGCTCGACGCCTGGGAACGGCAGCGCTAGCCGAACAGGTTTTCGAACCAAGGCTCCTTGGGAGGGAGCGGATGCCGTCGGCGGTAAGCCCATGCCGCTCCGCGTGTCAACGGATGCCGAACGTGCCTACGCCACCACCAGCGAAACGGTTTACCCACGCGGTGAGCCTAGAAGCTCGCGCTGGACAGCTTGGGCTGCCTCGCTGGCCTCTTCATCGCTGCACGCCCAGGGACGTTCCGCAGAGAACATTTCCGAGAGGACTTGCAGGCCGTGAGGGGGCATGTCGGCGTACCTGGGGATGAGGTAGACGTGGACGTGACGAACGACCTCGCCCATTGACATGACGTAGACGCGTTCCGCGCCGAGCGCGGCCATCAACGCACGAGATGCTCTCTGGATCAATGGTCCGAGCGACGCCGACTCGTCCGCGGTTAGGTCGGCAATGTGCTCTACGTGGCGTTCTGTCTTGAGAATGAGCCAGCCGCGCAGCACGCATGGACTGACGGAGTGATCGAGAACCCATCCTCCCTCTCGGATGATCGTGCCGCCCGGAGCTTCAAGTCGCCCTTCGAGCACATCGCAAGCCATGCATCGTTCCACGCCATGAGACACGAGCCAATCGCCGCCTAGTAGAAGCCCTCGCGACGGCGGTAGCGCTCGTCGCGGGCCTGGTCGTACTCCTCGACGTCGAGCTCGGGATTCGCGACGGCGCGCAGCATCTCGCCGGGGCTCGGCAGCTCGTCGCGCGACACGTGCTTGTCCGGGTTCCAGAGGTCGGAGCGAAGCAACGCCTTCGGGCATTGGCCGTACGCCTCCTCGACGGTGACAAGGATGCCGAGCTTCGGCACCTTCCCCTCGACCGCGCTGGCAGCGAGCAGTTCGGGGTCGTCGACGATGCGGCCGCGGCCGTTCACCCGAAACGTCTCGCCGATGCCCGGGATGAGGAAGAGAAGCGCGATCCGGTCGTCCTCGAGAAGGTTCGTCAGCGAGTCGGCGAGCTTGTTGCCCGGCCGGTCGGGGACGAGCAGCGTCCGGTCATCGAGGACGCGGACGAAGCCCGGCGGGTCGCCGCGCGGCGAAACATCGAGGCCGCCGTCCGGCCGTCCGGTCGCAACAATCACGAACGGCGAGAGCTCGATGAAGCGCCGGTTGAACGGGTGGATGTAGTCGACGATCTTCGTCTTCACGAGCTCCGTCGGCTCGCCGAGCACCTCGCGCAGCTCAGCCTCGTTCATGTGAACTTAGGCGGCCGCTTCTCGCGGACCGCGGCGACGCCCTCCCGCACGTCCGGGCCGGTCATGTCGAGGAACTCGAGCGCGAGCGACGCGTCGAAGATCGGGCCTGCCGTCTTCATCCACTCGTTGAGCGAGAGCTTCGTGTGCGAGATGGCGGAGCGCGAGCCGGTCGCGAGCCGCCGCGCGATCTCGACCGCCCGATCCTCGAGCTCGTCCTCGGGGACGCAGAGCGAGACGAGGCCGATCCGCTCCGCCTCGACGCCGTCGACCTCCTCGCAGAGCAGCAGGTGATACTTCGCCTTCGCCATCCCGCACAGGAGCGGCCAGACGATCGCCGCGTGGTCGCCGGCGGCGACGCCGAGCTTCGTGTGTCCGTCGACGATGCGCGCCTTCGGGCTTGCGAGCGAGACGTCGGCGAGCAGGCCGACGACGAGACCGGCACCGACAGCCGGGCCGGTGATCGCGGAGACGATCGGCGTCGGGCAGGCGAGCATGTTGTAGACGAGGTCGCGCGCCTCGTGGAAGACCCGCTGCCGCGTCTCCTCGTCGTCGGCGATGCGGAGCACGAGGTCGAGATCGCCGCCAGAGCTGAAGGCGCCGTCGGCGCCGCGGACGAGCACCGCCCGCGTCTCCTCGTCAGCGCCGATCGCGTTCCAGACGCGCGCGAGCTCGCCGTGCTGCGCCTCGCTCACCGCGTTGAGCCGCCTGGGCGCGCGGAGGGTGAGCCGCAGGATCCCGTACTCAAGGCGCTCGATGTCGAGCGACGGGAACTCTTTGTCGTAGGCGTAGGCCACGAAGCAGATCCTACGGTCCGGCGTTACGCTCGATGCAGAAGCGGGCCGGTAGCTCAGTCGGTAGAGCAGGGGACTTTTAATCCCAAGGTCGCAGGTTCGATCCCTGCCCGGCCCACCTTCCCTCTAGGATCGAGCCATGCCCCTCTGGCAGAGACTCGCCATCGGCTGGGCCATTGACTCGCTTGCGCTCGCGGCCGCGGCGTGGATCTTCACCGGCGTCTACGGTTCCGCGGCCGCGATCATCGGCGCTGCGCTCGTCTTTGGGCTGCTCAGCGCCTTCGTGAAGCCGGTACTGAAGTTTGCGACTTTCCTGCTCGCCATCATCACCGCAGGGATCGCGTGGTTCTTCGTCGCGATGTTCATCCTCTGGCTGTCGAGCGCGATCGTCAGCGGCTTCCACATCCGCGGCTTCTGGACCCTCGTCGGCGCGACGGTCGTCGTCTGGGCGGTCGGGGCAGTCGCCTCCCGCTGGCTCTTTCCTCAGAAACGGGACAAGACCAAGGCGATCGTCGGACGTTTCAAGCGCACCTGAGCGGAAAACATCGGCGAGCACGCGGTCGGCTCCAACGGCGCGCGGCGTGCGGGACGCCATTTCGCCGTAGGAGTCGACCGCAGCCGTAATCTCCTGCGATGCGCCTCTTCCTCCTGGTACGGCACGGCCAGTCGCTGTTCAACGTCGACAAGGTCGTCAACGGCGACCCCGCGCTCGACCGCGGGCTTTCCGAGCTCGGGATCGAGGAGGCGGAGCGACTTGGCGGGGAGATCGCGGCGCTACCGGTCGACCTCACCGCCGTCTCTCCGTTCCCGCGCGCCTTGCAGACCGCGAACATCGCGCTGGGGAACCGGAAGGTGCCGCATGTCGTGGACGACGACCTCGGCGACGTCCGGATCGGCGTGCTCGAGGGCGCGTCGCTCGACGTCTATCGCGCGGCGCCTGCGCACGCGAACCGCAAGGAGCGCTTTCCCGGCGGCGAGAGTCTCGACGAAGCAGCGCTGCGTTACGTCGCCGCGCTCGAGCGCCTCCTCGCGCGGGACGAGCGGACGACGCTCGTCGTCTGCCACGAGATCCCGGTGCGCTACGTCGTCAACGCGGCCGGCGGCACCGACGATCTGAACAGGCCGCTCCGGTCGGTCGCGAATGCGACTCCGTATCTGTTCGACGAGGAGTCCCTCGCGCGCGCGGTCGCCGGCATCCGCGAGCTAGCGGGCACCGAGCACTAGCGCCAGGAGCGCCTTCTGGGTGTGGAGCCGGTTCTCGGCTTCGTCCCAGATTGCCGACCGCGGCCCGTAGAGGACGTCGGCGGTCGCCTCCTCGCCCGGGTGGGCGGGCAGGCAGTGCAGAACGAACGCGTCGGGCGCGGCGAGCGCGAGGAGTTTCTCGTCGAGGCGGTACGGCTCGAGGTCGCGCAGCCGCTCGCCCCGCTCGTGCTCCTGACCCATGCTGATCCACGTGTCCGTGACGACGACATCCGCCCGGTCGACCGCTTCCCGCGGATCGGCGATCGTCGTTACGCCCGGCGCTTCGTACCCGGCCGGCGATGCGGCGACGACGTCGAAGCCGAGCAACTCGCCGAGCGCCGCGAGTGAGACGAGGACGTTCGAGCCGTCGCCGACCCACGCGACGCGCACGCCGTCGAGAGTGCCGAGCCGGTCGCGGATCGTGAGCGCGTCGGCGAGCGCCTGACACGGATGCTCGTCGGCGGTCAGCGCGTTGATCACGGGGATCGTCGCCCACTCGGCCCACGCCTCGAGCTCGGCGTGCTCGTGCGTTCGCACGGCGAGCACGTCGAGGTAGCGCGAGAGGGCGCGCGCCGTGTCGGGCAGCGACTCGCCGCGCGAGAGCTGCAGCTCCTCCGGGGACAGCGCGATCGCAACGCCGCCGAGTTGCGTGATGCCTGCGGAGAAGGAGACACGCGTTCGCGTCGAGTGTTTCGAGAAGTAGAGGCCGAGGGTCGTGCCCGGCAGGAGCGGCTGCTTCGGTTCGGCGCGCAACTCGACGGCGAGATCGAGAATCGCCTCCGCCTCGGCAGGGACGAGATCGCCGATCCGCAGCAGGTCGCGGCCAGCGAGCGACGTCCCGAGCGGGGTCAGCATCCCCACCGCTCCTTCGCAGCGGCGACCGCGGCCGCGACGTCGCCGAGACGATTGCTGGCCGGCGGGGCCTCGAACGAGCCGTCGCGCACCGACGCAGCGACCTGCTCGTGCGCGTCGCGGAACGGGACGCCGTCGAGGACGAGCGCCTCCGCCGCGTCGGTCGCGAGGAGGAGCGGATCGGACGCCGCCTCGGCGAGCCGCTCGGCGTCGAGCTCGAGACCCGCGACGAGGACGGTGAGCGCAGCGAGCGCGCCGGCGATGTCCTTGCGCGCGGCGAAGAGCGGCGCCTTGTCCTCCTGCAGGTCGCGGTCGTACGCGAGCGGGAGACCTTTGACGACGGCGAGCAGCCCCGTGAGCCGCCCGATCGCCGTGCCCGCCTTCCCGCGCGCGAGCTCCGCGACGTCGGGGTTGAGCTTCTGCGGCATCATCGACGAGCCGGTCGCGGCCTCCTCGGGCAGCTTCGCGAACGCGAACTCGCGCGTAGTCCAGAGGACGAGCTCCTCGCCGATCCGCGAGAGATGCGTGAAGAGGACGGCCGCCGCGTAGAGGTAGTCGAGGACGAAGTCGCGGTCGGCTACCGCGTCGAGCGAGTTGCGCATCGCGTTCGGAGGTGCAGGCAGCGGCAGCGTCGACCCGGCGAGAGCGCCCGCGCCGAGCGGCGAGGGAGCCGCCTGCGCGGCAGCGAACGCGAACCGTGCGCGATCGCGCTCGAGCATCTCCACCCACGCGAGCAGGTGATGGCCGACCGTGACCGGCTGCGCTCGCTGGAGGTGCGTGTAGCCGGGCATCGGCGTCTCGGCTCCGGACTCAGCCTGCTCGAGGATCGCGGCGGCGAACGCCGCCAACGCCGCGTCGGCTTCGACGCCGGCGTCCTGAACATAGAGCCGCACTGCGGCCGCGACCTGGTCGTTCCGCGAGCGGCCGGCGTGGATCTTGCGCCCGACCTCGCCGAGCTCGGCCTCGAGGAAGCTGTGGACGTCCTCCGCAGCTGCGTCGGGCACGCCCACGCGCGCGAGCGTCTCGCCCACCTCGGCCAGCTCGGCGTCATCGAGCAATCCCGCCGCGTGGAGCCGCTCGGCGTGGAGCAGCGTCCCGGCGATGTCGTACGGGAGCAGCTCGGCGTCGTCGGCGCGGAGGAAGTCCCACACCTCCGGCGCGAGCTCGCCCGCGACCCGTCCCGACCAGAGCGTCACAGCGGCTTCACGCCCATGCGCTCGTGGAATGCCCGCGTGTCCGCGACGTCGTTGACCTGCACGGCGAGCTGCCCGATCCGGTCGCGCGGCGTGAACGCCGTCGAGCTCCGCTCCATGCTCAGCCGCTCGGGGTCGTACGTCAGCTCTCCCTGCGTGTCGAGGATCGTCCAGTCGTCGCCCCGCCGCAGCTCGATCGTCACCTCGCCCGTCACCGGCTCGGCCACCCACCGCTGCAGCGACTCCCGCAGCATCAGCGCCTGCGGGTCGAACCAGCGGCCCTCGTAGAGGAGCCGCCCGAGCCGCCGCCCGTCGACCGCGTAGCGCTCGAGCGTCGCCTCGTTGTGGATCGCGCTTAGCAGCCGCTCGTAGCCGATGTGGAGAAGGGCCATGCCGGGCGCCTCGTAGATGCCGCGGCTCTTCGCCTCGACGACGCGATTCTCGATCTGATCCGACATGCCGAGCCCGTGCCGGCCGCCGACCTCGTTCGCCCACGCGATCACTTCGACCGAATCGCCGACCGGCAGACCGTCCTTGTAACACAGTGTTACTTGCTCACTTTCGATCGCGGCCGCGGGATCCCAGTGCGCGAGGCCCATGATCGGTTCGACGATCTCCATGCTCGTGGAGAGGAGCTCGAGATCCTTCGCCTCGTGCGTCGCGCCGAGCATGTTCGCGTCGGTCGAGTACGCCTTCTCAGGAGAGCTCGAGAGCGCGAGCCCACGTTCGGCGAGCCACTCGCTCATCTCCGTCCGGCCGCCGAGCTCGCCGACGAACTCCTCGTCGAGCCAGGGCTTGTAGATCCGCAGCCGCTCGTTCGCGAGCAGTCCGTAGCGGTAGAAGCGCTCGATGTCGTTGCCCTTGTACGTCGAGCCGTCGCCCCAGATCTCCACGCCCTGCTCCGCCATCGCGCGGACGAGGAGCGTCCCCGTCACGGCGCGGCCGAGCGGCGTCGTGTTGAAGTAGGTCTTGCCGGCGGTGCGGATGTGGAAGGCGCCGCACTGGAGCGCGGCCAGACCCTCCCGCGCGAGCGCGTCACGGCAGTCGACGACGAACGCCTCCTCGGCCCCGTAGCGGAGGGCGCGCTCGCGGACGGCGGCGAGGTCCGGCTCGTCCGGCTGGCCGAGGTCGGCGATGAACGCATACGGGACCGCGCCGTTCTCGCGCATCCACGCGAGTGCGCAACACGTGTCGAGACCGCCGGAGAAGGCGATCCCGACGCGCTCGCCGACCGGGAGCGAGCCGAGGATCGCGCCGCCGCTCGTGCGCTCAACGAGGCTCAAGCTGCTGCCGCCTTCCGCGCCTGGATCTCCTCGGCGAGCTGCGCGCCGGTCGTCGGCTCGCGCGCTATGAGGAGGACGGTGTTCTCCCCTGCGACGGTGCCGGCGAGGTGCGGATGACGCGCGACATCGATCGCCTGCGCGAGCGCCTGTGCGTAGCCGTACGGGGTCGTGACGACGACGAGGTTCCCGCTCGGCTCGACGGTCAGAGCCCAGCGCGCAAGGGCGTCGGCCACGTCCTGGTCGAAGCCGGTCGCGTCCTCGGGGAACGCGTAGACGAGCCGGCCGCTCGCGTGGCGCACCTTGACGAGGCCGAGCTCGTGGATGTCGCGGGAGACGGTCGTCTGGACGACGTCGTGCCCCTGGCGTCGCAGCGCCTCGGCGAGCTCGGTCTGCGTCGAGACCGGCTCCTCCCGGATCAGCCGCTGGATCGCCGCGTGCCGTTCGGCTCTGTTCACCGCAGGACCTCCTCGAGGATTGCGATCGCTTGGTCGACATGCGCCCGCTCGACGACGAGCGGCGGCGCGAGACGAAGGACGTTCGGGCCGGACGTGAGGCCGACGAGCCCGGCGTCGAGCGCTGCGTCGACGACGTCCTGCGCGGGCCGGTCGAGCTCGGCGCCGACGAGGAGGCCGGCGCCGCGCGCCTCGACGACGCCTGGCAGGCCGGCTACTCCGGCGAGAAGCCTGGCGCCGTTCGTGAGCACTCCTGCGAGCAGCTCCTCGTCGATCGTGTCCAGCACGGCGCACGCAGCGGCGCACGAGACGGGGTTGCCGCCGAACGTCGAGCCGTGGTCTCCAGGGGAGAAGGCGCCGGCGGCATCGTCGGAGACGAGCAGCGCGCCGATCGGGAGGCCATTCGCGAGGCCTTTGGCGAGCGTGACGAGGTCCGGCGTCATGCCGAGCTGCTCCCACGCGAAGAACGACCCGGTGCGGCCGACGCCGGTCTGAACCTCGTCGAAGCAGAGGAGCGCGTCGAGCTCGCGGGCGACCGCGACGAACTCCGGCGTGAGCGGGATGACGCCTCCCTCGCCGAGAACCGGCTCGAGCAGGATCAGGCCGACATCGTCCGACATCGCAGCGCGGAGGCCGTCGGCGTCGTTCGGCTCGACGAAAGTCGCGCCCGCCTCGACGAACGTCCCACGCTTCGCGGCCTGGCCGGTCACAGCGAGCGCCCCGAGTGTCCGGCCGTGGAAACCGCCCTCTAGCGCGATCACGCCGGTCTTCCCAGTCGCCTTGCGCGCGTACTTCAGCGCCGCCTCGTTCGCCTCTGTGCCGGAGTTGCAGAAGAACGCCTGAGCGCCACCGAACCTCTCGGAGAGCTTCGCGGCGAGATCGGCCGCAGGCTCCGTGCCGAAGAGGTTGGACGCGTGCCAGAGCTTGTCGAGCTGCGCATGTGCGGCGGCGAGCGGCGCGGGATGGCGGTGGCCGAGGCCGACAACTGCGATGCCCGCCGCGAAGTCGAGGTAACGCGAGCCGTCGGCGTCGACGAGCCAGACTCCGTCGCCCTCGACGAACGTCACTCGCACCGGCGGATACGTCGGCAGCAGCGCGCTCTCGGTGACCGCGCTCATGCGACCACCGCCGTTGCGCCGATCTCCGCCACGAGGCCGCCGCGCGCCGCCCGCGCGGCGGCGAGGAGCTTCGGAACGATCCCGCCCTCGAAGCTCCCGTTCCCGACGAGCTCTTCCGCGCGCGAGGCCCCGATCGATTCGAGGAGCCGCCCTCCGTGGAAGACGCCCGCCACGTCGGTGAGGAACAGCAGCCGCTCAGCGCCGAGCCCAACCGCGAGCGCCGCGGCCATCTCGTCGGCATTGACGTTCAAAGGGCCGACCGCGAGCGGCGTGACGACCGGAACGAGTCCGGCGTCGAGCGCCGAGCAGATCGCCGGAGGGGCGCACGGGACGGCCGTCCCAACGAGACCCAATTCCGGCCAAGGCTCCGCAAGCAGGCCGATCTCCTCGCCGTAGAGCGGCATCGCGCGGGGCCCGATGGCCGCGCAGACAGCGGCGTTTACGTCGGCGAAGCTCTCGCGCACGATCTCGAGCACCTCGGGCGTCGTCACGCGCCGGCCGCCGACGAACTCGGGCTCGAGCCCGCGCCGCCCCATCTCCTCGCTGATCTGCGGCCCCGCGCCGTGCACGACGACGCATGACTCGCCCGGAACCTCAATCCGCCCGACCGACGCTCCGCCGACCTTCAAGATGATCACGAGCGGTACTCCGCGTTGATCGTCACGTACTCGTGCGACAGATCCGTCGTGAGGTACGTCGCCTCGCCGCCGCCGAGCGCAAGGTCGAGCTCGATCGCGCAGTGACCGTTCGCGAGCACGGGCTCGTCGCCGGTCGGACTCCCGGAGACGAGCACCGGCACCCCGTCGATGACGATCGAGAGGAGGTCGGGATCGAGTCGCGCGTAGCCGTCCTGCCAGCGCGCGGAGCCGGCGGCGGACGCGATCCGCCCCCAGTTCGCGTCGTGACCGTGGAGCGCGGTCTTGACGAGCGGCGACGTCGCGACGCGCTCGGCAATCGCACGCGCCTCGGGTTCGGTCGCCGCGCCGCGCACGGCGATCTCCGCGAGCACGGTCGCGCCCTCACCGTCGGCGACGATCTGACGTGCGAGGTCGGCGCAGACCTTCCGCAAGCAGAGCGCGAACTGCTCGTCACTCGCCGGAGTTCGCTCGACGCGGCTCTCGCCATTCGCGATGAGCAGGACGGTGTCGTTGGTCGAGCACTCGCCGTCGACCGAGATCGAGTTGAAGCTCGCGTCCACGGCCGGCCGCAGGAAGTCGATCGCCTCGCCGGGCTCGAGCGGGTAGTCGGTCGTGACGACCGCGAGCATCGTGGCGAGGTTGGGGTGGATCATCCCCGAGCCTTTCGCCATGCCGCCGACGACGAAGCCCGAACCGCGCGAGAGCGACTCCTTCACGCGCGTGTCCGTCGTCATGATCGCTTCGGCCGCCGCAGCGCCGCCGGCGCGCGTGAGCTGGAGCGCCGCGCTCCGCACGCCGCCGAGCACCTTGTCGAGCGGCAGCGGAGCGCCGATCACGCCCGTCGAGAGGACGGCGACCTGCTCCGGCGCCAAGCCGAACAGCCAAGCCGCCTCGGCCGCGGTCGTGCGCGCGGCGATCAGTCCCTGCTCGCCGGTCGCCGCATTGGCGACGCCGGAGTTGACGACTACCGCCTGCGGTTCCGCCGCGGCGAGGTGGTCGCGCGACACGACGACGGGCGCGGCCTGAACGCGGTTCGCGGTGAACATCCCCGCCCCGGTGGCCGGTGCGAGCGAGCGGACGACGGCGAGGTCGCGCTTGCCGCCCTTGCGGATCCCGCAGTGGACGCCGGCGGCGACGAATCCCTTCGCGGCAGTGACGCTCATACGAGCACCCCGCTCAGCCGCAGCCCGGCGGTCTCGTCGAGCCCGAGCGCAAGGTTCGCGTTCTGGATCGCCTGGCCGGCCGCGCCCTTGCCGAGGTTGTCGAGCGCGCTGACGACGATCGTCGTCCCAGTCGACTCGTCCTCGAACACGCCGATCTCAGCACCGTCGGTGTGCTGGACACGCGTGAGCTCCGGCGTGACTTCCTCCGACAGCACGCGAACGACGGCGCTGTCCGCGTACGCCTCCTCCAGCAGCTCGCGTGCGTCGCCGTCGACCTTCGCGTAACACGTCGCGAGCAGACCGCGGCGGACTGGAAGGAGATGCGGCACGAAGCAGACGGGGAAGCCGAGCGCCTGCTCGATCTCGGGCGCGTGCTGGTGGGTGCCGATCTTGTACGGCGCGAGGTTCTCGAGCACGAATCCGGCGTGCGAGCTCTCCTTCAGCTCGCGGCCCGCTCCCGAGACGCCCGACTTCGCGTCGACGACGACAGTGCCCGGGTCGAGCACCGTCACGAGCGGCGCGAGCGCGAGCAGGACGGCGGTGGCGTAGCAGCCCGGATTCGCAATGAGCTCGCCTTCGGGCGGGAAGAGTTCGGGGAGGCCGTAGCTCCACGCACCAGGCGCTGCCGCGTAGTGCCGCAGGGCGACTGCCGCGTCGGCGAGCCGGTGCACGCCGGACAGATCGACGACGACGGAGTCCGGCGGCGGGACGATCGCGGCCGCGCGCTCGTTGCCGAGACAGAGGAAGACGACGTCGGCGCCCGCCGCAAGAGCCTCGTGGTTCGTCACAAACAGAGGCAACGAGCCGTTCAGCCGGACGTCGAGGGCCGCCGCAGCCCGGCCGGCGAGCGAGTCGGAGCCGAGCGCGAGGATCTCGAGCTCCGGATGAAGGAGCACGCGGTCGAGCACCTCCTGGCCGGCATAGCCGGACGCTCCGAGGATGGCGGTCGTGAACACACCCGCATAATACGCATAAAATCGCGTATTATGCCACCGCGGCCGAGTGGTAGCGTCGCCCCATGGCCGTCGCGGACACCCTCGCTCTCCTCGACTGGAAGCGCCGCATCTCTGCGCTCTACGCGGAGATCCGCGCATCCGCGGATCCAGAGGCGGTCTGGCAGCGGTGGCGGGAAGTGCGCGCCGAGCTCTTCCGCGTGCACCCGCAGTCGCCGCGGCCCGGCTACGACGGCCTCGCGTATTACGACTACGACCCGGCGGCGCGCGTCCTCGCCGAGCTCGCAGACGTCGACGCGACACCGCAGCCGATCGAGACGAGCGCGCGGGAGCCGATCCTCTTCCGGCCCTTCGCGCGCGCTCACTTCGAGCTGCGCGGCGAGCCGCTCTCGCTCGAGCTCGACTGGCTCGAGAGCTACGGCGGCGGCGTCTTCCTCTGCTTCCGCGACGCGACAAGCGGCACGGAGACGTACGGCGGCGGGCGCTATCTCCTCGACACGGTGAAAGGAGCCGATCTCGGGGAAGACTCCGGGCGACTCGTGCTCGACTTCAACTTCGCCTACAACCCTTCGTGCTCGTACGAGGAGTCCTGGGTCTGTCCGCTCGCGCCGCCGGCAAACCGGCTGCCCGTGGCGGTTCGGGCCGGGGAGAAGCACACGTGAGCGACCTCTCCGAGCTCCGCACCGAGATCGAGGCGCTCGACCGGCAGCTGCTCGAGACACTCAACCGCCGGCTCGAGCTCGTCGACGCCGTGCGGCGCCACAAGGACGAGGCCGGCGAGCGCTGGATCGACCCCGAGCGCGAGGCGGAGCTGCTGCAGACGCTCGTCGCCGCGAACCGCGGGCCGCTCTCGGAGCGCGGCGTGCGAGCGATCTTCGCCGCGATCCTCGACGTCCTGAAGCAGGAGGTCGCCGCCGAGCGTCCGGCCCGCGTCGAGCCGGAGCCGCGCGCCGCGGCGCGAGCGGTCGAACGTCTCGCGGTCGTCGGCACCGGGCTGATCGGCACGTCGATCGCGCTCGCGGCCCGGCGGAGCGGGACGCAGTGTCGCGGCTTCGACGCCGACGGAGCGACGCTCGAACGCGCCGTCGCGCTCGGCGCCTTCGACGCTGCGGGATCGCTCGCAGACGCGGTCGCCGAAGCGCAACTCGTGGTCGTCGCAGTGCCCGTGGGCGCCGCGCGGGCCGTCGTCGCCGAAGTCCTCGCCGTCGCAGACGCCGGCACCGTCGTGACGGACGTGGCCTCGACGAAGCGCGCGCTCGCGGCGATCGACGACCCACGCTTTGTCCCCGGCCACCCCATCGCCGGCGGCGCGACGGGCGGACCTGCGCGCGCGACGGCCGACCTGTTCGAGGCCGCGACGTGGTTCCTCACGCCGACGCCGGCGAGCGCCGCGGAGTCGGTCGCCCTCGTCGAGCGCTTCGTCTCCTCGCTCGGCGCGCGCCCGGTCCGTACCACCGCCGACGCGCACGATCGGATGCTCGCGCTTACGAGCCACCTTCCCCACGCGATCGCGAACGCGCTCATGCTCGCCGCCTCCGAGGACGAGACCGCGCTCGCGCATGCCGGCGCGTCGTTCCGGGAGATGACCCGCGTCGCGGGCGCGAACCCGCGGCTCTGGACGGACATCCTCCTCGAAAACCGCGACGAGCTCGACGCCGCCCTCGCGGCGTTTCGTGCGTCGCTCGATGCGCTCGCGGTCGCGGGCCGGGACGAGCTCGAGGCCTCGATCGCCGCCGCGGCCGCAGCGCGCGAGCGGCTCGAGTCGTTCGCCTACAAGACCGAGCCCGCACAGCTGAACCGCATTCGTGTCCGAGTCCCCGACCGCCCCGGCGTCCTCGCCCGCATCACCCAGATCCTCGGCGCCGCCGGAATCAACATCGAGGACTTCGAGCTCCGGCACGTCTCGCCGGAGTACGGCGGCGTCCTCGTCATCCTCGTCGCGGGAGCCGACAACGCCGCGAGGGCGCGCGAGCTACTCCACCGCGAGGGACTCGCCGCCTCCTGACCCAGGATCGTTAACACCCCCCAAGAGCGATACTTCAGCCATGGACTTGCCCGCCCCACTCACCGTCCACGAGGCCGCTGTTGAGCTCCGGTGCTCTGTGGACGAGGTTCGCGCGCTCATACGCGAGGGCGAACTGCAGACGGTGGCCTGCGGGATCCGTCCGAGCCTCGTTCCACGCCACCAACTCGATGACTACGTACGCCGGAACAGGCGCCGCCTCGAAGACCTAGCCGACGGATCGGCAACGACGCTCTAGGTTCGCCAGCACTTTGTTGCGAACGGGATCTTCGGATTGTGGGCTTGGAAGGCTCGCACGGAGCGGCAGTAACCGACCAGGGTTCCGTTTGCAACGTGCTTGTCCAGCGTGGCTTCCGACGGCGATCCGTCCACCCAGACGCCGGGGCCACCTCGAGGTCCGAAGGGAAGCTTTGGGCCGGCAGATAGCGCGACATTTTCGCCGGCGTTTCGGAGGCCGAAACGCTCTTGGGGTAGCCGCGCGGGTAGTAGAGCGGCCCGCGGAGCGCGAAATCGGCGGCGGTCAGCCGCGCTCCGGGAGGGATGGCCCGGATCGTGATCTCGCCGCGGAACTCGGCAGGATCTAGGAAGGCGCCCTTGACCACTTGACTCGCCCCGACCTCTTTGGCTGATAACAAGCCCCCGGTATCGATCACCCGCCCACTCGTCCCTTTCGCGATCGAGACCTTGGCCACGAGAACCGGCCGCGGCAGTTGGCAGCCGTGGCAGGCGAGCGAGTTGCGATTGTGGTTCAGGAACCCGAAGAAGATCGCCAAGGACACGCCCACAACGAACGCGCTAACGACGACCGTGCGTAGCGCAAACCTCGTCATCTCATGCCCTTATACGGCATGGCATCGCGATCCGTCACAGCCCGAGCGAGGGCGACCAGACGTAGACGGATCCGACAACGCCGCGAGGGACTCTCCGCCGCCTAGC
Source organism: uncultured Actinomycetes bacterium (assembly GCA_963753525.1). Classification (GTDB taxonomy): domain Bacteria; phylum Actinomycetota; class Thermoleophilia; order Gaiellales; family Gaiellaceae; genus Palsa-739. Next base: position 21,087 of record CAVWCS010000006.1, on the reverse strand, counting down.
GAGGACGCGCGAGGAGAGCGATCTGCTGCGCCTCCCCGGCAGTGAGCCCGGCACCGATTACGTTCACGTTGACGACGGTCGGGCCGCTGGCCCAGAAGAATTCGATTTCTCGCGCCGGAGCTCTCGTTCCCGCGAAGTAGAAGTCCTCAATCGAGCGCCCGACGCCTCCGTTGACCGCTGGGACCGGGCGGCCCGAATACGAGTTGTTGAAGTCAGGCTCGCGCACGAGTTGCTCTGCCTGTCGGGCCGAAGCGAGCCTCAGCCTGTCGTCTGTGACGATCACCGGGCCGGGATGCGTCCCGGCGAACGTCGCAGAGACGTTGGACCGGCTGCCCTGCTCGTAGGCGGTCGTGAGGATCCACGCCTCGTACCGCCCGCTTCGCAGCTTCAGCGCGGTACACCAGGGTGGAAGGGAGGTGCCCTTCGTGCCTGCGCAGAGCGACGTGGCGGCGGTCACACGCACCCGCGTCATCCCGGGAATCTGTGCGATAGCGGTGTCGTTCGCCGCGACCCCAAGCGGGTGGCCTCCGCCCCACGGCTGCACAATCAGCACCAATGCTGCCAGCGCTGCAGCCGCCGCGAGCACGACGAGACCCCTGCGCCAGCGCATGCGCCGCTTGGCCTCTGCAATCAGTAGGTCGAGCCCGAAGCGGGAGCGCGGAAACTGCACATCCATGGCACTAGTATTGCTAGCACCACACTGGACGTCAAGCGGCGAACTACGGACTATGCAGCTTCGAGTGCGTCGAGGCCGGCCTCGGCCTCGACGATGCAGCGGTCGAACTCACCGAACGCGAGCGCCCACGTCTCCGGATCGCGGAGGTCGACGCCGACCGGGAGGAGCAGATCCTGCGGCGAGCGCGACGCGCCGTTGCCGAGCAGCTCGAGCCACGCCGGGACGAACGCCTCGCGATCCTCCCGATACCGCGCAAGCAGCGAGAACGCGACGAGGTGCGCGAACGCATACGCGTACGTGTAGAAGCGGACGTGGATGAAATGCGGGATGTACGACCAGCCGAGCCGGTAGCCCTCCGGCAGGCCGAGCGCGTCGCCGTAGTAGCGCTCGTTCTCCTCGATCCAGACGCCGGCGAGCCGGTCGCTCGTCAGCGCCTTGCCTTCGCCGCGGATCCCGTACGCACGCTGTTCGAACCGCGCCATCATCGTCTGGCGGAAGATCGACGCCATCGCGCTCTCGGCGCGGTCGGCGAGGAGCATCGCGCGCGTCGACGGGTCGTCTTCCCGCTCGATCAGACGCTCGACCACGAGGAGCTGGGTGAACGTCGACGGCACCTCGGCCACCGCGAGACCGGTGTGGTACGCGCGGTACGGCTGGCGCTCGAGCGCGAGCGTCCCGTGCACGACGTGGCCGAACTCGTGCGCGAGCGTGATCACGTCGCGCAGCCGGTCGGTGTAGTTCATGAGGACGTACGGGAGGACGGTCTTCGAGATCGAGCTGCAGTAGGCGCCGCCGACCTTGCCGGGGCGCGGCTCGGCGTCGACGTGGCCGCGCTCGAGACAGGTGCGGTAGATCTCCGCGAGACGCGGAGAGAAATCGGCGAGGGAGTCGTCGACGATCTCGACCGCCTCGCTCCACTCGACGCGGCGGTCGCTGCCGACCGGCGCGTACTGATCGGCGAGCTGGAGCTTGTCGAGGCCTAGTACCGACGCCTTGCGCACGAACCAGCGCCGCGCGAGCGGGTAATTCGCCTCGACCGCGGCGATCATCGCCTCGACGACGGAGCCTTCGAGCTCGTTCGCGCGGTTCGTCGGCAACATCGGCTCGGGCACACCGCGGAGCCGGTCAACCGAGAGCCGGTCGCCGACGATCGCGTCGTAGCACGCCGCCTGCACGTCGGCAACGCCCCCGAGCGTCTCGTAGAGCGTCTCGAGCGCCGAGAGGCGGATCTCGCGGTCGGAGTGGTGGACGTACGAGAGGAGGCGGTCGAGCGTGTGCGGCTCGGATCCGTCGCCCGCGTCGAAGTCGACCGTCAGCGTCGCGAGCTCGCGGCCGTGAAGCGACTCCCACGCAGAGATCGCCGGCCGTCGCGCGTTGAGCGCCTGCTCCTCGCCCTCGGACAGGACATACGGCTTCTCCTCGCGCGCGACCCTGAGGCGGTGCGCGTACGGCTCGAGCTCCGGCGCGGCGAGGAGCGCCTCAGCAGCGGTGTCGTCGAGCGCAAGCCACTCGAGATCGACGAAGAGCAGCAGGCTCTCGAGGTCGGAGAGGCGGTCGCGGGCGAGCGTCGCGAGGTCGTTCGCCTCCGCGTCGGTCGCCTCGGTGTGCTCGCGCGCCGTCGCGTAGAAGCGTGCCCGGGCGATGTCCTCGTAGAGCGAGTCGAGCTCGGCGAGGAGCGCGAACAGTTCGGCGGGGCCGACGGAGCCGACAGTGCCGCGCCGCCGCTCGGCGAAGTCGCGGGCGCGCGCGAGGAGCTCCTCCCATGCCGTGCGCGAGGCCTCCGCGTCGGGGAGAAGATCGTCGAGATTCCAGCGGACGCCGGACGCGCTGAGTGAGGAGCTCACGGCCACGCGCGGGAGCGTACAGAGGTCCGGAGACCGCTGCGATACTGAGCGCGATGGCGCCTCGCTGGAAACTCTGGCTCGGCGCCCTAGTCGTGGGAATCGGCGCCGGAGTCGGGATCGCGGCCGCACGACAGAGCTCCCCGCAGAAGCCGGCCGCCTTCGAGTCCCTCCAGCAGATTTCCAACCCACGGCTCGATACGGGCACGCCGCTCAACTCCGTCGCGCCCGCGTTCACGCTGACCGATCAGTTCGGGAAGACGGCCTCGCTCAGCTCCTTCCGCGGCAAGGTCGTCGTGCTCAGCTTCAACGACCCGGAGTGCACGACGATCTGCCCCCTCACGACGACCGCGATGCTCCAGGCGAAGAAGCTGCTCGGCTCGGCCGCGGCGGACGTCCAGCTCCTCGGTGTCGGCGCGAACCCCGAGGTGACGCAGGTGAAGTGGGTGCGGGCCTACTCGCAGGCGCACGGGATGTTGCACAAGTGGCTCTTCCTCACCGGCTCGCTGCCGCGGCTGAAGCGCGTGTGGACGTCGTACGGGATCGCTGCTGCGGTCGTGCAAGGGATGATCGACCACACACCGGCGACATTCGTCGTCGACCCGCAGGGACGCGAGACGCGGCTGTTCATCTCCGAGATGTCGTATTCGAGCGTGCCGCAGCTCGCCGAGGTGCTCGCGCGTGGCATCGCCGCCGACCTGCCCGGCCACCCGCGCGTCCGCGACTCTGTGTCGCTCGCGCCGATCAAGTTGATCGGTCCGCGGCGGAACGTCACGCTCCCGCGAGCCGGCACCGGAGCCGTACCGCTCGGGCCGGGACACGGCCCGCGTCTGCTCCTCTTCTTCGACACCTGGGAGAACGAGGTATCCGATCTCTCGTCCGACCTACTCGGGCTCAATCGCTACGCCGCGCTTGACTCAGTCGCGCCGCTAGTCGCGGTCGACGAAGCCAACGTCGAGCCGTCGGCGCAAGCGCTGCCGAACTTCCTCCGGCGGATTCCCGCACTCGCCTATCCGGTCGCCGTCGACGAAGACGGCCGGGTCGCCGACGGCTACGGCGTGCAGGACTCGCCGTGGCTGACCCTCGTCTCCGGCTCCGGCAAGATCCTCTGGAGCTACGACGTCGCCGTGAAGGGATGGCCGAGCCGGACGTGGCTCGTCAGTCGCGTCCACGCCGCGCTGGCGCACGCGCGGGGGTGACCGCGTCGCGCCCGACGCGCCAGGTGAGTGCGAGGGCGACGCTGCCGATCGAGACGACGTAGAGCACCCGCAGCCAGCCCGCGCTCGCGTCCGTCCCGGCGCCGATGCCGTGCGCGGTCGCCGCGATCCAGACGCCGAACGTGAGGTAATGGACCCGGCGCCAGCGCACGTGCCCGAGTCGCTTCCGGAAGAGATTCGAGAGCGCGACGGCGAGAAGCAGCTCGAGCGCGACCGTCCCGCACGCGAGCCAGAAGGGCCGGTACGACGACGCGCCCGGTACGACAAGCGTCGCGACGGAGACGTGCGCGTACCGGTCGAGAAGCAAGGCAGAGACGTGGATCGCGATGAACACGCCGGTGAGCAGCGACAGGAACCGGTGGACGTCCGTCACGGCGAAGGCGGGCCAGCGCGGGAGGCGAGCGCGTCCGGCAAGCAGCACTCCGAGCAGCACGCCCGACGTGAGAAGTGCGTACGCGACAACACCCGCTGCGCGGGCGGCGTACCAGTCGAGCCCGCTCACGAAGTCGCGGTGCCGACCGGCGCGGTTCCACCCGACGACGGCGCGATCGAACCGCCGTCGAGGGTGGAACCGCGCCGCCGGCTTGCGGAGGAAGAGCTCCCGGACTGCGATCCGGTGCGGGTCGGGGACGATGTCGCGGTCGCGGGATGCCCTTGCCGGACGAGAGCGAGCGCGACCGCGAAGCCGGTTGCGGCGGTCAGGGCCACTGTCCGTTTCGCGACCTGGGCGCGCCTGCGTCCTGCTTCGACTCTCGTCCGCTCGGGCATGTCCCCATTGAGCCGCCCGAGGATGAGCCGGGCCTGAGAGAAGGCGAAGAAGGCCCTAAGAACTCGTCTCAAAATGAAGCACGGCCGTCTGGGCGTGGTCACTCCGAGACGAGTTCTAAGAAGCCGCGTTTTTGATCTGTCAATTCTTTGAAAAGCATGGCGACTCTCCCCCAGAAGGGGTACGGCCAGGCCCGGAAACCGGGCACACTGAGAGAAGTCCACGCCGACAGCGAGCGGCCGCCGGGTAATCGGCCGCGTCCCCATCGACGGGAGTTCCTCCAGTTTCCAATGCGGCCACTCCGCCTCCTCATACTGTTGCTCGTACTCTGGGCCACCCTTCTCGTGGCGCTCCTGCGGCCTCTGCCGGGCCTCGCAGGCCAGACGGCCGGGATCAAGAAGCTCGCGCATAAGCACCGCCAGAGACGCCGACACCACCACCTGCCGAATCTCCGGAACCCGCTCGGCGTGCGGGTTGTGAACTATGCGAGGCGCTTTGTCGGAGTCCCGTACACGTGGGGCGGATCGTCTCCCCGCTACGGCTTCGACTGCTCGGGCTTCGTGCGCTACGTCTACCAGCACTTCGGGATCTCGCTGCCGCACTCGAGCTACGGCGACCTGTCGCGCGGGAGGGCCGTCCTTCGCAAGTACCTCAAGCCGGGCGATCTCGTCTTCTTCGCCGGCGGTAGCCATGTCGGGATCTACGTCGGCGGCAACCGAGTGATCGATGCGCCGCACAGCGGGGCCGTGGTCCACATCTCGACGATGCGTGACTGGTACTCGTACGAGTACGACGGCGGGCGTCGCCTCGTGCACGCCGCCTAGCGGGTGAGCAGCGGCGCCGCGCACTCGCCCAGCAGGCGGTACCCCTCGACCGACGGATGGTCGCCGTCGTCGCTCCAGTCGAAGCCGGCGCTCGCGAGGGTGTCGTGAAACGGGAGATGCGTCACGCCGTCGATCGCGTAGATGAGCTCGTTCAGGCGCGCGATTTCGTTCGCGGCGCGCGCGTCGCCGGCCGGCCACGGGAGAACGTCGGGAACCGCCACCGCGAGGCCCGCCTCCCTCCCACGCTCGACCATCGCCTCGAGGTTGCGGGCTGCCTCCACGACCGGGCGCTGCTGCGCGATGTCGTTGATCCCTCCCTGGACAACGAGAACGTCGCCGCAGCCGAGAAGGAGCTCCAGCCGGCGCGCGACCTGGTCGGTGCGCTCGCCGTAGACCGCGGATGTCCGAAACTCGAGCCGTCCGTCTGCCTGCGCCGCCCACCACTGCCACTGGCTCCGTTCGTCGGGAGCCTCGATGCGCGCGCGCACGGCCGGGTCGGGATCCCAGAGCGGCGACCCTGCCGAGATCGAGTCGCCGACGACCGCGACGCGCGGCATCCTCTACTCGTCGCGCGGAGCGAGCTCGACGACGAGATCGCACTGGAGCGCGTCCGCGATGCGGAGCAGCGTGTCGATGCGTGGCGGCCGGCCGCCGCGTTCGAGGCGTGCGATCGCCGACTGCGTCGTCCCGCAGCGTTCGGCGAGCTCGCGCTGGGAGAGGCCTATCGCGACGCGCCGTTCGGCCACGCGATCGGCGATCTGAGCGAAGAACCAGCCCTTGTCGCGGGTCGCGATCCGCTCGTGGAGTCTTTCGACCGCGCCCTTCGCGGGCTCGCGCGTCTTGGCAGCCATCGCGGTAATGCTATGCGGGAACGACCGGATCGCCTACTCGAACCCGCCCGGACTCGACGACGTCGCAGTAGACGCCGAACGGAAGCGGCTCGGTGACGCCCTCGCGGCGGTAGCCCGCGAGCACGTCGAGCGTGCCGAAGGCGAACTCGCCGGTGTCGGGATTCTTCGTCGTGACGACGCACCGGCCGACGTCTCCGATGGGCGCGACGACGGCTTCACCAACCTGCACGTGCGCGCCGATCCAGGTGTCCTCCTCGTGCTCGCCGACACCGTCGATCTCGAACAGCATGCGGAACTGGCGGCCGTCGGGAACCTCCGCAGCGCCGGCTTCCTTCCGCAGCCGCTCGAGCGACGCCCTGGAGACGATCGACGCCCAGCCGCCGAGCCACGCGCCGCGATCGACGGCGCCGCCTTCCGACCAGAGCAGCGTGAGCGGCTCGCCGGCGAGCTCGGAGATCGCTTCCTGCCACGGCCCGGGCACGCGGCGCGACGCGTGCGAATTGCCGTAGAGGATTGCTTCCACGGGCTCCGCCGGCTCGACGATGCCGTCGATCCGCTCACCGCCCGGCAGCTCGAACGCGAGCCGGCGCGCCGGTTCGTCCCACTCCGGCCGGATTCTGCATCAGCTGAGGGAAGCGCTTGCCGTTCGCGAGCCGTCCGTCGGCGTCGACGAGCCAGAAGCGACGGTCGCCGACGACTCCTGCGCGCGTGAGCTCGATCTCCTCCGGGTGGACGAGATGCAGGGACTTCACCGGGGCGATCGAGATCCGAACGACAGTGCCTGCCATTAGAAGAAGAAGTCTGACCAGGCGCTCCACCAGTCGTCCGCGCGGACGACGAGGGAGCGCGGGCCAGTCAGCTCGACGCGCTTCCGATTCACGTACTCCTCCATGCGGAACGGGGAGAAGAACTCGATCGTGATCTCGCACGGCTTGCCGGGGTCGTACGGCTCGACGGCGGAGAGATCGGCGAGCGCCTGCTTCGCGCCCGCCTCGATCAGCTCGCGCGCCTTCTGGGGCGTCTTCATCCGGGCGCTCATCGCGCCGAGGCCCTCCTTCACCTCGACCGTCGTCACGCCCTCGCCGAGAAGCTCGGTGGCCTCGCGGCAGACGGCCCGGTCGCCGGTGACGAGGACGACCGGCACGCCCCAGTTGCCGCAGAGCGCGGCGTTGATCCCCGTCTCGCCGACAAGCGTGCCGTTGAAGCGGAGGCTCTCCCACGCCTGGCCCGACACTGTGTGCGCGAGAACGCCCTGCGCCGTGCCGGCCATCGCGTGCATCCCTACGAACAGCGCGGCGTCGCATCCCGCCTCGAGGAACGCGGTGTATTCCGTCCACTCGCGCTGCACGACGTACTCGCAGGCGGGGTCGAGGAGCTCGGGGACGAGCGAGTTGAAGTCGTACGCGCCGCCTGCGCCGTGGCAGTCCATGACGACGATCTCGGTCGCGCCCGCCGCCTTCGCGCCGCGCACGGCCGCGTTGATCTCCTCGGTGTAGAGGACGCGGCCCTCCTGGTAGAGCGCGGAGTCGCCGCCGGTCGTCTGCGCTCCCTTGACGATCCCGGCGACGCCTTCCATGTCGCTGATGATGTGGACGCGCATTACCGCCCGTCAGCCTCGCGAGCCTTCGATGAACCGCGTCTTCACGACGCGGGTATCGCCGTTCCGATCGCTCACGGTCCAGGTCGCGGTGTAGTCGCCCGGAGGCAAGGCTGGGATAGTCGCGCCTCTCGGTTTGTTGACGAGCAAGGCACTGGCCACCCGCTTGCCGCTCCCGGCTTTCGTGATCCGAAGCGACACCAACGCAGGGTCGCCGCCGCTCGTCGTCGCGACTGCGGTGAACGATCCGTACACCGTCTCGCGGTCGAGCGGCGACGTGCTCGTGAGCTTCGCGACCTCCGTCACCGTTTCGCCGCCGCTGAACTCATCCGTCTGCGCCATGTCGCTCGTCGGAAGCCCGACGGCGCGTCCGCTGGCCGGGCAGATGCGGCCGGTCAGCGCGGAACCGCCCGCGACGCTCGTCGGCTCCCCCGCCGCGGCGCTCGTGGGCGGTCTCGTCAACGGCCCGCCCCAGTACTCGAACGGCGAGCACGTTCCACTCGCGACCCGCCGCCCGTTCCCCACGATGTGCACCCGGAGGCGGGCGACGTGAAGCGTGGTGAGCGTGCGTGACGCCGAGTTGGAGAGGACGATCTCGTAGCCCCGAGGGGCACGGAACGGCGTTGCGACGACGCCCGTGCCGTCCGCCTTGACATAAGCCCTCTCCGCCCCGCCTTTCAGCGTATCCGTCAGCGTGTAGAACGCATGCGGCACGAGGCCGGAGCAGCTCACCTGCCCGGCACCGAGATCCGCCGTGCAGGTCGGGAAGCCGGTGGACGCGAACAGGCCGTTGTCGAACGCGCCGACCGAGTCGGGCTCGCCGACGCTGACCGTCATGTCGACAAGCCCGCCGGGGCCATTCGGCACATTGGCATCGGGCGGCTGGAACGCGCGGTTGTCGTTCGTGCTGTACGTGACCGCCTGGCCGCGCGTGACCTTCGCGGCCAGTGGCGTGTCGGCGACGCCGCTCGACGTCCCGCAGAAGTCGGTGGGCGACTCCTCGCCCGCAACGCCGGCGATCGTGTACGTCTCGACACCGGTCTGGAAGCACGGGCCGATGGAGAGGGACGGGCCGCTTCCGATCGAGGCGTCGTGGTTCGTCAGCGCGAAGCCCTCGTCGAGCCATGTCCAGCCGGTCCACCCCGCCTCGTCAACGGGGTCGTCTCCGTTGCCGGTCAGGATCACCTGGCGGTTCGGCGTCGGGGCGCCTTCCCCGGAGTAGCGGACGTCGATCTCGTCGCGGTCGTCGCCGACGGGATGCTTGAGCGTGACCGACCACGCGCCCGTGCCGCTGGTCGTGCCGCTGGCCTGTGCCACGCGCGTCGCGCTGTGTCCACGGCGCAGGGTGACGGTCACTCCGACTCCGGCCGTCTCCGTGCCGAGGTTGCCCGTGACTGTCCGGCTGAACTGCGTCAGGTTGACCTGCGGGAGCGGCGAGCCGGTGTCCGTGGCCGTCGTTCCCTGGACACAGTTCTGCGCCGGATTTCCCTGGTCGCCGTCGTTCGACCAGATCTCCTGCGTCAGGTACTCGTGGCCGTTGATCACCTGGTTGTACGGCGACCCGTCGGGCGCGTACCCGAGCGGAGTTCCGAGCTGCGAGCCGTCTTCGCACTTGTCCGCGACCTCGTAGCCGTTCGGATCCATCCAGCCGACGCCCTCGGGATCCGTCATCGCCTCGTTCGTCTCGTGCGCGGCGATGTCGACCGTCACCTCGGCGTCGGGATTTCCCTCGGGGTCGCTGCCGGGCGTCAGAACAGACTGGCTCTCGACGATCGGATCGCCGGTATAGGCGTAGATCGTCGGGCCGTGCCCGTTGATGTCAGAGACCGAGTGGTAGCCGCCGTAGTCGTTCGTCTCGCACACGCCGGGCGAGATGCACTCGTCGACGTCGGGGGGAGTGAAGACGTACCAGAGGTTCGTGAGCCCGCGACCGTTGCCGTGGATCGACGCCTCGTGGTCGATCTCCTCCTGCATCTGGCTGTCGAGGATGCAGGCCTTCGTGTCCTGCGGAGAGGTGCACTGCTGGGTGGGGTAGGCGTCGGTGTCGTTGATGACATCCGCGCCGCCCGAGAAGGAGATCGAGTAGTCGCCGGGAGTGACCGCGCCAGAGCCGTCCTCGGAGCCGAACTGGGTCAGCGTCGAGAAAACGTTGCACTCTCCGCTCGGCGTCGCGCAGTTGCTTGCGCTGGCCGGCCCCGAGTCGGCGGCAACGTCGGCGAAGTACTGCTCGAGGAGTGCCTCGTAGCCGGGCGCTCCCCCGCCGGGAGAGCCGGAGAATGCGTACCCGGCCGGCGCCCAGAAGATGAGGTGCACTGTCACGCCGTCGTTCATGACGCCGCCGCCGTGATACGTCACGGGTACGAGCGCTCCGGGGCCGGACGTCTCGCCGACCACCGGGGCGAGGCCGAATGCGTGGCCGATCCGTGGCCGGAATGTCGAACTGCTGCGCGCAGCGGCTCCGGTCGTGACGACGGCCGCGATCGCGATGCACACGAGGATTGCAACCTTTCTCCGCACGGTTCCCTCCACCCTTCGTCGACGCCTGGCCCCTAGTGCGGGACGATAACGTCATCCCCGTGGAAACAAAACTTTCGGGAAAGCGCGTCCTCGTCACAGGCGGCGCCGGCGGGATCGGCTCGGCGTGCGTGCGCGCCTTCGCGGCCGAGGGCGCCGAGGTCGCCATCCACTACAACACGAGCCGCGAACGGGCCGAGGAGCTTGCCACCGAGGTCGGCGGGGTCGCCGTGCAGGCGGATCTCACCGACGAGGAGCAGGTCGACGCGCTCTTCGCAGCGGCGGGCGACCTCGACATCTGCGCCGCGGTTGCGGGCTACTGGCCGCGCGACGACGAGCCGGTGTGGCAGCTCCCGCTCGCGCGCTGGCGGGCGACGCTCGACGCGAACCTCACCGCGACGTTCCTCACGGCGCGCGGCTTTCTCCGCTGCGTGGAGCGCACCGGCCGCGGCAACCTCGTCCTCGTCGGCTCGACGGCGGGGCGCTTCGGTGAGGCCGGGCATGCCGACTACGCCGCGGCGAAGGCTGCGCTGCAGGTCGGCCTGCTCCTCAGCCTCAAGAACGAGATCGTCCGGATCGCGCCGGGCGGCCGCGTCAACGCCGTCGCCCCCGGCTGGACGTACTCGCCGATGACGCGCGGCGAGCTCGACCCGGGGCTCGTGGAGCGGCTCAGCAGGACGATGGCGCTGCGCAAGGTCGCGGTCGCCGAGGACATCGCGCGCGCGGTCGTCGTCCTCGCCTCCGACGAGCTCTCGGGACACATCACCGGCGAGCTCGTCGCGGTCGCAGGCGGGATGGAAGGCCGCACCGTTCACCCCGGCCTATGAGCCGCTTCCTCGAACGTCTCGCGGACGGCCCGCCGGTCGTCGCCGACGGCGGCATGGGCGCGCTGATCGCGAGCGCGGTTGCCGGACTGCGCTGTCCGGAGGAAGCCAACCTCCGCGCGCCGGAGAGCGTGCTCGGCGTGCATCTCAGCTACATCAACGCCGGCGCCGAGCTCATCGAGACGAACACGTTCGGGGCGAACCGCGGCAAGCTCGCGCGGCACTTCCTCGCCGACGAGACCGAGGCGATCAACGCGGCAGCCGTCCGCGTCGCGCGCGAGGCGCGGGAGGTGTCCGGGCGCGACGTCTTCATTGCCGGCTCGATCGGGCCGCTCGGCGACGTCGAGCTGCGGGGCCTCGAGTCGGCGGAGCTCGTCGCCGAGCAGGCGACCGTGCTCGAGGGCCGTGGCGTCGACCTCTTCATGGTCGAGACGTTCTTCGACCTCGACGAGCTCGAGACGGCGCTCGCGGCGGTGCGCTCCGTCTCGTCGCTGCCCGTCGTCGCGCTCCTCACGTTCGACGCCGACGGCGAGACGCTCGCGGGTGTTACGCCGGAAGAGGCGGCGGCGCGGCTGCGACCGCTTGGCGTGGCCGCATTCGGCGCGAACCACGGCGCCGGACCGGCCGCCGCGCTGAGCGCGCTCGCGCACATGCAGGGCGGCGGCGACGTGCTCGCGGCTCTCCCGAACGTCGGTCTCGCGAGCATGTCCGGCCAGCGGATCGTCTTCCCGCACGCCACGCCCGCGTACTTCGGCGAGTTCGCCGCGCGGGCGCGCGAGCTCGGCGCGCGCGTGATCGGCGGCTGCTGCGGCACGACGCCGTCCCAGATCGAGGCGATCTGCGCCGCGATCGCCGAGGAGCGGCGCCCGACCGGCTCGTTCCTCGTCCGCCAGCGCGAGACGGCGACGCAGCCGGCGCCGTCCGAGGAGGAGACGCAGCTCGCGCGCATCCTCCGCGAGGGCGAGTTCGCGGTCTCCGTTCAGGTCGACCCACCACTCGGAGCGAACCCCGAAGCGCTCATCGCGACCGCTCGCGCCGTCCGCGACTCCGGTCGCGCACAGTTCCTCGACGTCAACGACAACCCGCGGGCGCGGGCGCGGATGAGCGGGGTCATGGCCGCCGTTGCGATCGAGCGGTTCACCGGCGTCGAGACGATCCCGCATCTGACGCCGCGCGACATGACGATCGCGGGCCTCGAGTCGGTGCTACTCGGCGCGCACGCGGAGGGCGTCCGCAACGTCCTCGCCGTGACGGGCGACCCGCCCGAAGCCGGCGACTATCCCGGCACGGGCGCCGTCTACGACGTCGACGCGATCGGCCTCGTCGAGCTCATCGCGCGCCTCAACTCGGGCGAGGACTGGCACGGTCGTGCGATCGACGCGCCGACGTCGTTCTTCCCCGGCGTCGCGGTGAACCCGACCGCCGACGACCTCGGTCTCGAGGCGGAGCGGTTCCACAAAAAGGTCGCGGCGGGCGCGCGCTTCGCGATGACGCAGATCCTTTTCGACCTCGAGTCGCTCGAGGCGTTCCGGGAGCGGCTCGGCGGCTGGCCGATCCCGGTGCTCGTGGGCGTCTGGCCGATCCGCACGACCGAGACGCTGATCCGCGTGCACAACGAGGTGCCCGGGATCGTCGTCCCCGAGAGCGTGCAGGAGCGGTATGCCGCCCCCGGCGCCGACGCGCGCGAGGTTGGGCGCGAGCTCGGACAGGAGCTCATCGCCCACGCCCGCGAGTTCGCGCAGGGCGTCTACGTCATGGCCCCGTTCCGCCAGCCGCTCAACGTCGTCGAGCTGCTGCCGGAGCTCTAGGGAGCGCAGCTCTCCGTCGAGACTGCCCGTCGGCCGGCCTTCGCGAGATCGGTCGCGGACGATGGAGGTCGGGACGGCGTAGCCGCTCGGCGAGCCTCTCTTCTTCGCGAAGATCGTCGCCTCGACGTCGCCGTGCGTGTCGATCACCGGCCCGCCGGAGTCGCCTTTGTGGACGCGTCCGGCGACAGCGGTGATCGCGCGCTCGACCGGGCCACCGCCGAGCGCGTCCTCGGTGAACGCGTTCGCGGTGCGTCCCACACGGCCTGGAATCGCCGTGAGGTTCCCGTCGAGCGGGTAGCCGACGATCGCGACCGAGGCGCCGTCCTGCGGATCCGCGAGTCGCAGCGGACGCGCGGTCACGTCCGAGAGGCGGAGGACGGCGATGTCGTTGTGGACGTCAAAGACAACGACCGTCGCGAGGTGCTGGTCGGGGTCGCCCGGGATCTCGACGAGTGTGCTGCGTTCGCCGGCGACGACGTGTGCGGCGGTGACGATGAGGTCACGGCGCGCGAACCAGCCGCTCCCCTCGACTCCGTTGCCGCACGCCGTGCCGAGCACCTTGACGACGCGGGTGAGCGACGAACGGATCCGCGGGTTGCGGAGAACGCCGACTGACGGCGGCAGGGTCGGCGCCGCCGGCCCGAAGATGGACGGGAAGGGATCGATCACGCCGACATCGCTCGGCGGGAGTACCGAGAAGAGCCGCCGCACGATCCACGACCTCTTCACGTCGGTGCGGAAGCTGATCGGCGTCCGCGTCGGCGAGTGGGCAACGATGACCGACGCGCAGACCCAGATGATCGCGAGGCCGGTCACGATCCCGAGCAGCAAACCTCCGACCGAGTCGAGGACGCGCAACGGCGTGAGCCGCAAGCCGCCACGGAGGTAGCGACCCGGCGATGACCGCGACGACCTGGAGCAGCCCGGCGCCGATCACCGCGCCGACGAGCCGGGCGACCGGCACCCAATAGGAGTTCGCGCCCCCGCTGAGCACGTGCGGCGCGACCCGTCGTCCCGACATACGCAGCCAAGTGCCAGACCGCCGAGCGAGAACGCGCTGAGGACGAGCCCGCGCTGCATGCCGGCGAAGGCTGTGAGCACGACGATCGCAACCGCGATCCAGTCGACGAGGGTCACTGCGGGAGCGTACTGACCAGGGCTACACTGGGCCGTCCGCGGGGGCGTAGCTCAGCTGGTTAGAGCGCCGGCCTGTCACGCCGGAGGTCGCGGGTTCGAGTCCCGTCGCTCCCGTTCAACAAAGCCCTCTAATCAGGGCTTTTCTCTTAGGCGAGACGTTCGCAGAGCGTCGCCGACGGGCCGCTTTGGCAAGATTTGGCAAGGCCGGATCTAAACGGCACCGCCCGCCGGAGATTTCGACCTCCTACGGGTGAGAGGGCTGGATGAGGCAGGAAGGTCTGCGACCTCACACGGATGAGGTCGCAGGTCGCGCTACCAACGACCTCCTACTGGAGAAGCCGGAGTCGCGGACGAAGCTGGGTTTCCAAGGCTGCCGCCAACCGAGCCACGGCACCACAAGCCAATTCGCGAGCTACGTCAAGTCGGCTACTTAGGATCCAAGGTTGCGCCTCTACCGACGTCGCGCAAGGTCGGCTTGGGCGGAGAGCTTGAGCGCGAGCGTCGGGCATCCGGCGACTGCACGGCGGGCATGACCTTCGAGGTCGCGGGGCACCGCAGCCTTGGTGATGATCGGATATCCCCATTCGTCGAGTTCGACGAGTTCCGGGAGCAGCTCGGCGCAGAGGCCGTGCGCATCGCAGGCGATTCGATCTACGCGAAGGACGTGCTTCACCGGCGCCCCTCCCGCACAGGGAGGACCGCGCTGCGTCGATGACACCGGTGGCCGCGGAGGTGCCGTTCGACCTCGCCTCCGAAGACGTCGAGGGCACTCGCGACGAATCGCACAGCGCCGTCGGGATGCCGACACGCTCCGCGTCCCGTAATCACGCTGAGGCGGCGACGCAGTTTGACGTCGTCGATCCGCTTCCCGTGCGCGACTTGCTCGAGGTCGTCCGCGACGGCCGCGAGGCCGTGAAAGCACGGCCCGCATTGCCGCGCGCTCTCGTTCGCGAGGTAGCGGGCGACGTTCGCGGTCTCGGTCACCCCGCATACGCTGAGCGGTAGGGCGACGATCGCCCGGGCGCCGAGGGATGCACGCAGGGGTGCAAGGTCGGAATCGGCCAGGCGTGCCGAGGCTGCATCGGCGGCGGAGATCCACGTGCCGAAATAGCCGCCGATGAGGAAGGCCTGGAGGTCACCGGTTTCTCCGCCTGCCTGCCGAACGAGATCGGCAAGCCGGAGACCGAGGGGAATCTCGTAGACACCGGCGCTCCGTACCGCGCCCGAGAGGGTCACGAGCGCAGAGCCGGGTTCAGCTCGGGTGCCACTCTCACGGAACCAGTCCGCGCCGTGGCGTGCGATCAAGGCGATGTGCGCCAGGGTCTCGACGTTCTGGACGAGGGTCGGCTCGCCGTCGACTCCACGCTCGAATGGGCGCGGCGGGGTGAAGGTCGGAAGCGCCGGCCCGCCGTTCAGGAAGTGGACGAGTGCGGTCTCCTCGCCGGAGACGAACCTGCCGGGAACGATGACCTGCCTGATCGAGACGCCACGGTCGCGCCGCTCGCCGAGGGCGCGGGCAAGCGCCTCGTCCGCCGTCTTGCTCGACGTGGCGACGATCGCGTTGCGGGCGCCGATTGCGCGCGCGGCGAGAACGACGCCGTCGAGCACGAGGTGAGGCGCGTAGGTGAGCAGGACCTTGTCCTTGCCCGACGTCGGCTCGCCCTCCGTCCCGTTCGCGACGACGATGGGCCGGCCGCGCCGGGAGACAGCCTCGAGCTTGCGGGCGACAGGGAACGACGCTCCACCACGACCCGTGAGTCCCGCGCGTTCGATGGCGGCGATCAGGTCGGGGCCGCCCTCGGGCAGTGGCCCGTGATGGCGGACGTGCGCGTCGAGCGAAAGGGCTCCATCGGCACGCATCCCGGCGAGCAGCCGGGGCATGCCAGGCGACTCGGGTTCTATCGCCGTGGTCGCCGCGCTCATGACGTCTCTCCTTGGTCGGTGCCTGCCTGAAGGGTGCCCGTGACGGCTCCGCTCGCCCGGTCGATCGAGAGATCGACCTGGACGCGCATCTTGCGGCCGCTGCCGTTGAGCGAGAGGTCGAGATGCGTGCCCTCGAGCGCGACGATGCTGCCGACGTACTCGTTCGGCCGGGTCGGCGGCCCAAAGCTCGCGCCACTCGCCGTCAACGTCACCCCTTCGCCGCTGGGAATGCCTTGCAGGCGGAATCCAGAGATGGCCGGGCGCGCCGCCGCTTGTCGTTCCGGCGATGTCGATCAACAGTTGGCCGCTCTGGGACGACGACTGTTTCAGTCGCCCGGTGAACCTAGCCCGGAACGGAGCGGAGGGAAGCGTCGGCGTGGACGTCACTGCGCGGGCGGGCGCCTTAGGTGCAAGCAGCGTCGCCGGGGTTCCCGCGCGCGCCGCCCAGCCCGCGCTGCCCGGGCCGCCCGTGTACCAGACCGTCCCGGCGAGGATGGTCATGACCGCGAGCCCTCCGAGCGTCGCCTGTCTCCTCTGCCAAGCTGCCGGTGGGCCGAGACGGACGAAGATGGCGGCCACGACGGCCAGCGCACACACAGACGCGAGCACCTGCATCCAGCCGAACCGTGCGTCGCTTCCGGTGCCGAGACCGTGAACGAGTGCGACGGGCCAGGCCGCGTACGCGAGCCAGTGCAACTGCTTCCAGCGCCGGAACCCGATGCGCACACGGAGCAGGCTCGTGATGGTGAGCGCGAGCAGAAGGTCGAACGCGAGCGTGCCGAGGCCGAGCCAGAAGGAGCGGTAGCCCGAGAGGAACGGGATGAAGACGTCCTTCAACCCGATCGGCGCGTAGGTGTCAGCCACTGCTGTTCCGATGTGCACGGTCAGCAGCACAAGCGCGAGCAACGTCAGGTTCTTGTGCAACCCCGCAACGACGAAGCGCGGGAGCCGGTCCGAGCGCAGCCGGACCGCCCCGGCGACTCCGAGCACCACGGTCGCGGTGAGCAACAGCAGCGCGACGATCCCCGCGCCTCGGGTGACGAACCACAAGCCTTTGGAGCTGCCGGCGGCGAGGACGAGCGTCGTCATGCCGCGACCGGCCATTCCTGGACACGCTCGACGAAGCCGGCCTGTGTAACGAGGCGCGCCGGCAGGCGCCGCGCGTCGAGCCACTCGGGCGCGGCCTCGTCGAGCATGATCGCTGCGGTCGCCGCGGCGTTCGCGTCGACGCACGTCCGGGCTGCGACGGTGGCGGTGCGCCAGCGGCTCGACGCCGAGCGTCCTGTCCGGGGATCGATGAGATGGTGGAGTTCCGCCTCCTCGCTGCGCCAGCGGCGAACCGTCACCGACGAGGTCGCGAGCCCGCCGCTCCGAATGGTCACCGTCTCCGCGGCAGAGCCTGCGTGATCGTCGGCGATCCCCACCGGCCAGCCCACGCCGGGGCACGGACCCGCGACGGCGATGTCGCCGCCAAGCGAGACGAGGGCTCCCGAACCGCTTGCCGACGCGGCGGCCTGCGCCGCACGGTCGGCCGCGAGCGCCTTCGCGGTGGCGCCGAGGTCGAGCTCCACGCCGACAGGAGTGCGCACTGTGCGATTCGCCTCGTCGAGCTCGAGGCAGCGCCAGCCGGGCGCCGCCTCGAAGCGCGGGCGGAAGCGCGAGCCGTCGCGGTCGCGCACGACCGCGTACGTGACGTCGTAGCCCGCGAGCCGGAGTGAGCGGCCGACCGTCGGGTCGACAAGGCCGCCGGTCGCTTCGGCCACCTCGACCGCCCTCGTCAGAGCCTCGAAGAGATACGCACCAACAGGCGTGAGCCGGCCTGCCCGGGCATTGAGACGAACGAGCTCGCTGTCCGGGCGGAAGCGGCTGCACGCTGCGTCGACCAGCGCCAGCTCACGGTCGAGCGCGGCCCTGGCGTCCGGCAGCACTTCGTCGTCCAAGACGGCGAGAACGACCGTCGTTCCCAGCGCCTGAAACGAGACCGTCACGAACCTCCTGAGGTGGCTATCGGCGGGCTCGAACTCGGAACCGGCGGCGACGCCGGCGCAG
The DNA here is from genome assembly GCA_963753525.1 of uncultured Actinomycetes bacterium. GTDB lineage: Bacteria > Actinomycetota > Thermoleophilia > Gaiellales > Gaiellaceae > Palsa-739. The sequence goes on along the minus strand of CAVWCS010000006.1, from coordinate 3,060 downwards.
CAGGCGCGGCCGAGGAGCCCGATTGCACGGGGACGAGTTGCGGCGCAGTCGGTTTCGCGTTCTGCGCCCGGACCGGCGAGGCTTGCGGCACGCCGGCACTGGCGTGACGCCCGGGAAATGCGCGGGCCGCGAGGCCGGTGAAGACAGCAGTGAGCGCGCCTGCTACGAGGGTCAGGAAGACGGTGGCTCTGGACAATCTCCGTAGACCGGCGTCACGCGCGTGAGAAGGCATGTCGTCAGAAGAGCAGTGGCAGATGAAGGCCCGGTGATAGCCCAGCACGCTCGCCCCCGCTCGACTCGGAGTGCCCGTCAACGGTCATCGCCGAACCCATGGGCTGGCGGGTGCGTGAATCGCGTGCCAGCGCGAACCGACGGTCGATCATCGGCCAAGCGCCGCCTGCTCGCAGCGGAACTCAGCTCAGGAGATTCGCTTCTTCCCCGTAGCCAGCCGGACAACCGGGCCGAGAGGGGTGCCTTTCCGGGCGTCCACTTGGTCTCCGGCGGAGAAGCCTGGAATGGCTCCAGCGTGCCGAGGTCGCTGGATCCCATCTTCAGAGTCACCCGCCCGGGGAAGATCAGCCCAACTCTCTCGCCTGGGACGTAGCGAATCTGTTGCCCCGATGCGACGGCGAGGCCGTCGAAGATGTCGTCCTGCTTATCGCCTTCGATCTGGGCGACCGTCCCGACCTCGACGCCGTCGGAGGTGACGACGTTCCAGCCCTGCTCGATCTGAAGCCACGAGACTGGGTCTCCCGGGCCTCGGTCATCGCTATCTCCTGAAGATGAACCACTACCAGGCGGAGAAGAGAAGATCGAGCTCACAGCTCCTCACCCTACTCATCGAGCCTCTTGGAATTCGGTTGCTGGCCCAGGCAACGGTCGTCGCCTCACCTCGATGGTAGGGAAATGTGGGTTTGAGTCCCGTCGTGGGCTAACTCGATGAGCAACCGATAAGAAGCACTTGAGGGCGGCTAGCGTTCTCCGTGGTGGACGACGCTCCGATCCGTACCGAGCAGCTGCGCAAGGTCTTCGGAGACCTTGTCGCCGTCGACGGCTTGGACCTCGAGATCCTGCGCGGCGAGTTCTTCGGCCTCCTCGGCCCGAACGGCGCCGGCAAGTCGACGACGATCGGGATGCTCACGACGACCGTGATCCCGACGAGCGGACGCGCGCTCGTCTCCGGCCTCGACGCCCGTCACCACTCGGCGGAGGTGAAGCGCCAGATCGGCGTCGTCTCGCAGGCGAACACGCTCGACCGTGCGCTCACGGTCTGGGAGAACCTCTACTACCACGGCCGTTTCTTCGGCGTCCCGCGCGTGCAAGCCCGGGCGCGGGCCGACGCGCTGCTCGAGCAGTTCTCCCTCACCGACCGCGCCGGCTCGATGGTCTTTCAGCTCTCCGGCGGGCTCGCGCAGCGGCTGATGATTGCGCGCGCTCTCGTTCACGAGCCGCAGGTGCTCTTCCTCGACGAGCCGACCTCCGGCATCGACCCGCAGACGCGCATCAACCTCTGGCGGATCCTCGAGGATCTGCATCGCTCAGGGCAGACCACGCTTCTCACGACCCACAACATGGAAGAGGCCGACGCCCTCTGCGAGCGGATCGCGATCATCGACCACGGCAAGGCGCTCGCGATCGACACGCCCGCCGCGCTGAAGCGGACGCACGGCGCCGAGACGCTGATCACCGTCACCGTCGAGGGCGATCCGGGGCCGCTCGCCGAGCGCGCGGAGAAGCTCGACGGGGTCAAGCGCGTGGAGCGGGACGAGCAGGTCGTCCGCGTCCACGCCTCGCGCTCCCATGGCGTGCTCGCGCAGCTCGTCCAGTCGGCTGCCGACCTCAGCCTGCACGTCACCGACGCGACGAGCCTGCCGCCGAGTCTCGAGACCGTCTTCCTCAACCTCACCGGCCGGGAGTACCGCGAGTGAATCGCTGGCTGCAGACCTTCGGCGCGCTGCTCGCCCGCGATGTCCGCGTCCTGCGCCGCAACTTCGGCCAGTTCCTCGTGCGGACGATCATGCAGCCGCTGCTGTTCGTCTTCGTCTTTGCGTACGTGTTCCCGAAGATCGGCCAGGGCTTCCACGGCGGCCAGACCGGCGTTTCGTTCTCGACCGTGCTCGTGCCGGGGCTGATCGCGGTGGCGATCATGTTCCAGGGGATCCAGGCTGTCGCTTTGCCGCTCGTGCAGGAGTTCAGCGTCAGCAAGGAGATCGAGGATCGCGTGCTCGCGCCGGTACCGGTCTGGGTGGTCGGACTGGAGAAGATCGTCGCCGGTGCAATCCAGTCGCTCATCGCTGCCGGCGTCGTCTTCCCGATCGTCTACCTCGTGCACGCGCACGGCGCAGCCCCGGTGGTGCACGTCTCCGACATCCCGCTGTTCGCGTTCGCGCTGATCTTCGCGTGCTTCCTCGCCGCCGCGATGGGCCTCTTCATCGGAACGGTTCTCGACCCGCGCAAGGTGACGCTGCTCTTCGCGGTCGTCGTCCTGCCGCTGACGTTCCTCGGCTGCATCTACTACCCGTGGGCGAGGCTGACGCCGATCCTCTGGCTCAAGATCCTTGTGCTCTTCAACCCGATGGTCTACATGAGCGAGGGGCTACGGACGTCACTGACACCCGAGTTGCCGCACATGGCGGTCTGGGCCTGGATGCTCGCGCTCGCCGGCGGCTCGGCCGCGCTCGGGCTCGTCTCGCTGTGGACGTTCCGGCGGCGGGTGGTGTCGTGAGCGAGTACGCCGTCGTGTCGAATCATGGGAGCTCTTCTTCTGCAGGGCGGCGAACTTGTGAGCCCTAGACATCTATATGGGTCGGTCTGGCAGCCAGCGCGAGCTGTTGACAACGGCATCGTCGGTTGGATGGCGCTGAAGGAAGTCGTTGAGGACACGGACGTAGAGGCCGATCGTGTGCCGGCTGCGCGGCAGCTGTTGGCGGGAGGCGAAGAGGACGCCGTAGTGCTTCGTGTTTTCCTCGGCGGCTCGTCGGATCAGGCGGTTGTAGTCGGCCCAGTTCTCGGTCAGAATCGCTCGCCGTTCTGACGGCATTAGCCTGAGCAGCGATTGCA
>CAVWCS010000005.1:0-1076784 GCA_963753525.1 uncultured Actinomycetes bacterium | reverse complement strand
CTGGCGCGGTTGATGCGCCGCCCGCTGGCCTGGGCCGGGATCGCGCTGGTCAACCTGTCGGCGATGACCCTGTTCCTGTGGCACCAGACCGCGTTCGTCACGGTCAGCTCCGTCGGCCTGCTGGCCGGCCGGGTGCCGGGCCTGCTGAGCGCCCCGACGAGCGGCCTGTGGGTAGCCGAACGGCTGGCCTGGCTGCCGGTGTTCGCGATCATGCTGTCGGGCCTGTGGCTGGCCTTCCGCCGGGTGGAAACTCCATCCTGATGGAATCACCATCGCGCGCCGTCCGCCAGGCTTTGGTCTCCGAGCCTACTCAGCGTCCTCGTTCTCTTCGACCTTCTTAGCATTCCGAAATTCCCGGACGCTGTATGCCATGGTCACCAGCACGGTCAGGCCGCCGACGGCAACGCCCACGCCGGTTCCCGTGCCGGAAAATGGCAGGAAATCGGTGAATACCAGCACAACGCCAAGGCCGATGGCGCCTACGCCGAAAAGGACGGCAGAGGCCGTGGCGACTCGGCTGGCTGCCGCCTTGAGAGCCGCCGAACGGGCGCGTGCCTGCACGGCGGCGAGGTGGCGTCTGGCCCATTGATACTCGATGGCGAACACGGCCAGCGCCAGCGCTATTACCAGCAGGCCAGGCCCGGGAGCCACCAAGAGCACCACGCCGACGGCGAGGATCACTGTGCCGACGACCGTGATCGCGATTCGGCGGAGCAGCCTAACCAGGTCCTTCACGTCTGCAAGCATGCCCAGCGCGGCGCCAGTGCTATCGTCGGCTGGCTGTCGGCGGTCAGCCTGAAGGGACTCTTGCGGATTCGCAGGACTTCCTCGGCCGACCGGCGGCGGAATCATAGGTGGCCTCAGCGCACCATCTGGGTAGAGTTGGGCGGTGCCCGAGCTGGATCAGCTGCGTGCTGGCCATGCCCCGGCGGTCCTGGCCTTCGAGCTGGTGAACCGCGCCTACTTCGCTGCTTCGGTCTCTGACCGTGGCGACGAGTTCTTCGACCAGTTCCCCGACCGGTACAGCGCCTTGCTGGCTGAGCAAGAGGCCGGCATCTGCGCCTTCTACGTACTCGTGGCTGATGACGGCTCGGTTCTGGGCCGGTTCAACCTGTACGACTTTGAAGACGGCACTGCCGAACTCGGCTACCGAGTCGCGCAGCAGGTCGCCGGCCGCGGCGTGGCGACCAGGTCTGTCCGGGAGCTGTGCCGGATTGCGGCGGCGCGGCACGGGCTGCGCACACTGCGGGCGGCGACCTCTCACGGCAACGCCGCGTCCCAGAAGGTGCTGGCCAAGGCCGGGTTCGTCCCGGCTGGCCCGGCCACCCCGGCTGATCTCGGCGGTAAGTCAGGCACCTGGTACCAGCGCGACCTCCAGCCATGAACCTTGATCTTGCTGGTGGACCGGCTGCAGGAAGGCTGCGGCCACCGCTGATCATGGGTTAAGGCCGCGCTGTCACGCCGGCGGTGTAAGTCGTTCGGTGCGGCGAGCTGCGCCGCAGGGATCTGCACGGCGATCTCCCCGCCGAGCCGGGCCCCGGCGGACAGGCGGAGGTCGTCCCCGCTCCAGAACCGGCCGGCGTCATACCAGTTCGGCCGGCGGGCGGGCAGCAGGCCCATGGCCTGGTAGGTGACGGCGACGATTTCCGCGCAGTAGGCGGTTTCCAGGGCGGCCTCCCGCGCCCCTCGGCTGACCGGTGGCAGCCGCCCGCGCAGCCACCCGGAGGCGAGCCGGGCCGCGGACGGGAACGGCGTGCCATCCAGCCGCGCGATGGTGCGGAGCACCGCGTCTTCCATCTCGCGGGTGGGCGGAGGTTCCAGCTGGCGTAGCCAGGCCCGCTGGCCGTATCTGGTGGCCCACAGGGTGACGGCCGCGCGCAGGTCATGCAGCTGCGCGCCGCGGTGGCGGCTGCCCGACCACAGGTCGGGCAGTGACCTGCCCAGCTCGGCATGCCACATCAGCGCGGGCAGGTCATCCAGGACTACCGACATGCCGACGTGGTTGACCGGGCTGTTGGTCGTCAGCTGGATAGCCCGGTCGGCCGCGGTGTGCCCGCGGAACAGCCACACGTCACCGGTGCGGGTCAGGTCGAGGGCCTCATCCAGGCCGATGCGCACGCCAGGCACAGCCGTAGCATAGACAGATGCGCTGGTGGAAGATACTCGGCCTGGCCGCCTTCGCGAGTGTCGCGGCCACCGGGGTCGTGATCGCACGGGACCAGCGGCGTCGTCGCGCCTACACCCCCGAGGAGATCCGGGCGCGGCTGCACGCCCGCCTCGCCGAGGCATCCACGACCCCGCCGGCACCACCCGGAACCCCCCGGCCATGACACCGCCGGGCGGGAGCTCAAGCTACACCCGCAACGGCAGATGAACGCGCTCTCTCCGCAAAGGGCGACCAGGCCGCCGGTGAGCCTGGCATGTGTAGCGCAAAAGCTACAATGTAGTCATGACGACGCCGATGTCCATCCGCTTCACCCCGTCCTTGCTGGCCCGGCTGCGGCAGCGCGCCCGCGCCATGACCGGTGCCAGCGCCGCCGGGCTGGCGCAACGCCTCATCGACGAGGGCCTGCGGATGGCCGATCACCCGGGCGTCATCTTCAAGGACGGCCCGTCCGGCCGCCGGGCCGCGCTGGCCTACGGACCAGACGTCTGGGAGGTCATCAAATTCCTCCGCGAGATCGATGAGCGCGGGCCCGCCGCGATCGACGCCGCCGCCGAGGTATTCACGGTCGACATCAGCCGGATCAGCACGGCGATCAGCTACTACGGGGATTACGCCGAGGAGATCGACGCGGAGATAGCAGACGCCGACGAGGCCTCGGCACATGCCGAAGCGGCGTGGCGCGTCCAGCAGCAGCTCATCGCTTGAACCAGCAGCCTGACGTCAGGCTCCTGCTGGACGAGATGTTCTCTCCGGCCATCGCGGCGGAACTGCGCGAACTCGGTCACGACGTCATCGCGGTAGCGGACCGGCCGGACTTGCGCGCCAAGGCCGACGAGGAGATATTCGCGTGGGCGAGTGCGGAAAGACGATGGCTGCTCACGGAGAACGTCAAGGACTTCAGGCCGATCATGCTGCGCGCCTTGCCGGGCGGGCCGCCGGGTTGCGGGCTGCTGTTCACCAGCAGCCGGTCCTTCCCGAGGTCTAGGAAAAATCCTGGCCCGCTGATCAACGCCCTGCACGCGTGGCTGACCGCCGGGCCACCGGCTCCGCCGGTAACGGAATCCTGGCTTCCCGGCCCATCAGGCTGACATCTCAGCCTACAGCGCGACCGCCTGGCGGAGCGCTTCATGGCCAGCCGCTGCCCGCTGTCCTATCCGGCGTACAAGCGCTCGACCAAGATGCTGATCCCCTTCGTCTTCTGAGCGTCCGCGGCGATCAGCTACCGGGGTGGCCGAGTTCCTCCGGTGACGGCCAGTCGCCCGGCAGTTCGGCCAGCCGCCGCAGGTAATCCGCACGGTCGAACGGCCGCTTCTCGGCCAGGGCGCTCCAGACGGCCTCGGTCACCGGACCCATGATCAGGTGCATCACGTTGTGCCAGTCGTAACCGAGCCCGGCGAGCCGCTGGACCGTCTGCCACGTCTCGGGCGGGTCGTCGGCCAGGATCTGGTTGGCGATCACCTGATGGAGCGTGACGTGCAGCCGGGGATTGAACGGCTCGCCGTCGGCGCCCGTCATCTCCTCGTGACGCGCGAGCGCCTCCGCCATGTCAAGGTGCTGTGCCTCGAGCAGGAACGTGCGCTCGTCCTCGTCGTCCGGATCCAGTCGCTCCAGGTCGAGGCCCCGATAGCTGCCGTGCCCCGGCGGCACCGCCCAGGAACGCCGGTCGCCTGGGAGCAGCTCGTCGAACCAGCAGTCGGCGTCCTCCTCGGCTACCCACCCGGATATGCTCCCGGCCCGCCGCGGCTTTCCGGCCGGTCTGCGGCCTGATGCCGGACGCCGGCTGCGGCCACGTCCAGGCGGACGCCCGCGGCTCTTCGGACTCATGCCGCGATTGTCCCAGACACAGCGCCTGACCGAGGGCCGTACCCCGGGTTCGTTCGGCCGAACGAGGTGGGTTGCTTGCCCTGGAAGATGCCGAAGTCGCCCAGGCCGGGGTAAATGTATTGATCAAGCAGCCGGCGAGATCACCGTGCGGCAGGAGACCCGGGGGAGCAGCCACAGCATGGAAGCAAGCGAGCGCGAGGCAGGCGCACAGCCGCCGAGCAGCTACACCAGGCAGCCTGCCCCCGAGCGCTTCCACCCGTGCCCGGCTGGGCGGCACTGGGGACCGAACGGCGCGGCAGGCGTCCTGCCGTGGACGGTGACGCGGGACGGGCGCACCTGGGTGCTGCTGAGCCACCGCTCCCCGCACGTACAGGCGGGCGGCACCTGGTCCACGTTCGGTGGCGCCATCGACGGCGGCGAGACGCCGTGGCACGCGGCCGTCCGGGAGATCAGCGAGGAGATCGACGGTATCGATGTCCGCCTCGGCGTCGTGGCCGCCGAGCTGGAGGTTCCGTGCGAGCACGGCTGCGGGTGGACTTACACCACCTTCGCTGTGCGGATCCAGAACACCGAGGCGAGCTACCTGCCAGGCGTCCAGGTCGCCTCCGGTCACGCGGCATGGGAGACAGCCGGGCTGGCCTGGGTACCAGCCGAGCAGGTTTCCGACCATCCCGGCCTTCACCCGGGGCTGCGCGCCGCCTGGCCGGCGCTGCGAGACGCCATCCGCCGAGGCAGCGCAGCGTGAGCTCAGACCCTTTCTGGCGCCGCAGTAACCGTCTTGGCCTGGTCGCGGACAGCTCGGAAACGCTGCTGGGCGCCTTGTTTGGTGAGCCCGTAGCACGCGCCGATCTCATTCCAGGTGGCACCGGCCTTGCGGGCGGCCTCGACCTGGGCGGTCTCCAGCTCCTCTGCCGCTTCTCGCAGCTGCCGGGCAGCCGCGAGCCGGCTAATCGGCCCGTCGGCGACGTCGAGAGCGCCGAGCGCCGCGGTGATCCGCTTGACGGGATTCTTGGAGGCCACCATCACAGCGTATTCGACAACCGATGCCGGTCAATGGTATGTTGACGCGTCGGTCAACGTATCGTTGACCTGCCGAGTCGGGAAGCGAGGTGATACCCGTGGCCAAGAAAAGCAAGAAGAGCAAGAAGAAGGGGAAGAAGAAGTAGCTGCCCCGACCTGGACGGCAGCGGTCCGGCAACGTACCGCTGCCGTCCACACGGCGGCCGACATCACGATCTTCGGTCTGAGCATTCTGTTCGCCGTGTGGCTTCGCGGAGCAGCTCACCGGCGGGTGTAATGCGCGATGATTACGCCCATAGTGGTTGTGACGCTTCCGCTGAGGTTGAACTCGGTCTGAGGGGAGTGCCCATGCCTTACCGGGTGGTCGTCATCGGCGTCGGCTTCGGCGGGATCGGCATGGCGATCGCGCTCAAGCAGGCGGGCATCGAAGATTTCGTCGTGGTGGATCGGGCCGATGACCTCGGCGGAACCTGGCGCGATAACAGCTACCCGGGCTTGACCTGCGACGTGCCGTCGCACCTGTACTCGTTTTCGTTCCGGCCCTGGCGCTGGAGCCGGCGTTTCCCGCCGCGCGAGGAGATCCTGGCTTACCTGCACGCGCTGGTCGCCGAGCGCGGCCTTGGCCCGCACCTCCGTTTCGGCTGCGGCGTCGCGGCGGCCGAGTTCGATGAACACCGCGCGGTCTGGAAGCTCACTCTTGACGATGGCGGCACGCTGCAGGCGAGGGTGGTCGTCTGTGCCCTTGGCCAGCTCGGCCGTCCCGCCCTGCCCGACATCGCCGGCCGGGACGGGTTCGCCGGCCCCTCGTGGCATTCCGCCCGCTGGAACCACGATGTCGACCTGGCAGGTAGGCGTGTGGCTGTCGTCGGCACCGGGGCCAGCGCCATCCAGTTCGTACCCGAGATCGCCAAGGTCGCCGGCCATGTCGCGGTCTACCAGCGCAGTGCCCCGTACGTGCTGCCCAAGGCCGACCGGCCGTACCGCGACGCCGAGCAGGCGCTGTATGACCGGCTGCCCGTCGTGCGCAAGATCGACCGGCTGCGCATCTTCCTCTACGGCGAGCTGCTCACCAGCGGCTTTGTCCTGTCGCCCAAGCTGCTAGCCGGGCCGATGCAGCTATGGCGCCGCCAGCTCCGCTCGCAGATCGCCGATCCTGAGCTGCGCGCCAGGTGCATCCCTGACTACGTGATGGGCTGCAAACGGGTCGTGTTCTCCAACGACTGGTACCCGGCTCTGGCGCGGCCGGACGTGGAGCTAGTTACGGAACGGATCGAGCGGATCGTCCCGGACGGGGTGGTTACCGCCGACGGCATGACCCGCGTCGCGGACGTGATCATCTACGGCACCGGTTTCAAGGCGGCGGAGTTCCTCGCGCCGATGCTGGTGTCCGGCCTCGGCGGCTGGCAGCTGCAGCAGGCGTGGCAGGACGGGCCGCGGTCCTACCTCGGCATGACTGTTTCCGGGTTCCCGAACTTCTTCATGCTCTACGGGCCTAACACCAACCTCGGCGGAAATTCGATCATCTACATGCTCGAAGGCCAGATCGGCTACGTTCTCGGCGCGATCCAGGCGCTCCAGGCCGAGCGCCTGGCCTGGCTTGACGTGCGTCCCGAAGTGCAGGACGCGTTCAACTCCTGGGTGCAATCGGCCAGCCGGACGTCGGTGTGGGAGACCGGCTGTCACAGCTGGTACACGACGGCCTCCGGACGCAACACCAACAACTGGCCCGACTACACGTTCATGTACCGGTACCAGGTCCGGCGCTTTGACCTTGCCACGTACCGGGTCATGCCAAAAACGGCCATGGCCGACCCCAGCGCGGCATGACCGCCCGCCGCGCGCGCCGGGGGCTGCGCTTGCCGCCTGCCATCATGCGCCTCGGGGTGCGGCAGCTCGGCGGGCGCTGCCTGGACCCGGCTCTGCCCTGGCAGGTGCAGCGTACGCGGCTGGACCAGGTCACCAGGATCTCCATGCTTCCGCGGCACACCACGGTCAGCGAGCAGACGATAGCCGGGCTGCGCGCCGAGGTGGTGTCCTCCCGGGCACCGGGTTCGCACCTAACGGTGATCCACTTTCACGGCGGCGGCTATTGCCTGGGCTCGGCGCGCATGGCCCGGTCGTGGGCGGCGCACCTGAGCGCCCAGACGGGCTGCCGGGTTGTATTGCCCGAATACCGCCTGGCACCTGAGCATCCCTATCCGGCAGCACTTGAGGACGCCCGCGCGGTCATCAGAGCCCTGTCCGCCGAGTCCGGCCCGGGCCCGGTGGTGGTGTCGGGCGACTCGGCAGGCGGAGGACTCGCCCTGGCCCTGGTCCTGTCGATGCGCGACGCAGGGCAGGAACTCCCGGCCGGCTGCATCCTGCTGTCGCCGTGGCTTGATCTCGGCCGCGACCGCCGGGCCGTCCCAGACCTGGTGCGCCGCGACATCCTGCTCAACCCGGACTGGATTGACGCCTGCGCCCGCGCCTACGCCGACCCATCCGCCTGGGCCGACCACTTGGTCTCCCCGTTGCGCGACACGCACTCCGGGCTGCCGCCGCTGCTGATCCAGGCCGGGACCGAGGAACTGCTCGCCCCAGACGCCGAACTGCTGGCCGCCAGTGCTTCGGCCGCCGAGGTAGACATGACATACACCAGATGGCCGCGCATGTGGCACGACTTCGCGCTACAGCCCGGTTTGCTCGCCGCGGCCGACAGCGCGCTGGCACAAGCATCCTGGTTCGTCAGCAAGGTAACCGCCAGTTGGTGACGCTTTCCCGCGGGTAACAGACGCCGCCTAACCCCGCGCAGGCCTGGGGCGCCCTGGCGGGCGCGGATGACTATGTAAGCGCACCGCGCCCGCCCGATTGAGTCAGACCGTAACGTGATCCTTGGCCGGCCGCGTCACGCCTTCAGTGACCGGCGGACCCTGCTTCACCATCCAGATCCCGGCCACCAGCACCCACAGCAGCGTCGCCAGCAGGCCGAAGAACCCGACTGGACCGGCCAGCGTGGCCAGGCCGAACGCGAACATGACCCATCCCATCCATTTCGGCAGGATCCGGCCCACCACAACGGCTAGGCCGGTCAGTATGCCGAACAGGGCGAACCCGACGAGAATGGGCAGGAAGAAATCGTTCTCGAGCAAATTCAGCGTCTGGGCCGACGCGACCGTCAGATGGTTGTGATCCTGCGCGAGGACCGTGTTGAAACCGATGGAGGTCAGGAGGCCCACGCCGCCGAAAACAGCCCCGCCGAGCGCTCCGTGTGCCAGCCAGCGATCACCGGTCCGCACCTGCCGGGCCAGCGCCGCCGCGAACAGCACCAGGAATAGCACGGCCAGGCCTCCCAGGAGGTCGAACACGAAGTCCGACCCGTGGTGGCTCCCGTACCAGGCGATGACCTGCGCGCCCGAGGCGTCAGTGCCTAGTGACTTCGGCCCCGCGAAGAACGTGATCGCGACGAGCGCCCCCGCCAGCACCCCTGACGCGGGCGCCCACTTGCTAAGCCATGCTGACATGTAACTCACCTTCCCCCGAGCCTGCCTGAGCTCAGGCTCGCGTCGACCGGGATGCCCGCCCCCTCGGCAGGCCAACCGGTATGAGCTCAACCTAAGAACGGAGCGTCCCGAGAGCGTTACGGTTTCGTCTCCATCGCCGGATCCTGGAAATCCTGCAGGCCGCTCCACAATGGGCGCGGCAGTAGGGTTCGCGGACGTCGGTGAAGGTGACGTCGGCGAACCCGGCAGCCGCCAGCATCCCCGTCACGGCCGGCGGATCGGCGAGCGAGAACGGATCCGGTCCCGCGGAAGCGGCCGCCGCTTCCGCGGGACCGGCCAGGGACTGGCCGATAGCGACGTCCCACTCGTTGCGCTCGCGGTCCTGCCAGACCATCATCACCAGGCGCCCGGCCGGGCGCAGCGCCCGGCCGACGTTGCCGAACGCGGCGGCGGGGTCCGCGAAGAACATCGTGCCGAACCTGCTGATGGCCAGGTCGAAACGCTCCTGCGGAAAGGGGTTAACCTGCGCGTCGGCGCGCTCGAAGGTAACGTTGCGAACTCCCTGCGCCCGGGCGAGTTCGCGGGCCCGCTCGATGGCGGACGCCGAGATGTCGACCCCGAGCGCGCTGCCTGCCCGGGCCAGGCGAGCGGCCTCACGGGTCGTCTGCCCGCTCCCGCATCCGATGTCCAGGACATGATCGTCGGGCTGGACGCCCCAGGCCCGGCGCAGTACCTCTTGGTGCAGCCGCAATTCGGCGTCGTAGTCAATGGGGCCAGCCTAATCTCACATGCCGGCGATGAGCCTCTCGACCCGCTCGTCGACCGAACGGAACGGGTCCTTGCACAGCACGGTCCGCTGAGCCTGGTCGTTGAGCTTCAGATGCACCCAGTCGACAGTGAAGTCACGCCGCTTCTCCTGGGCTTGGCGGATGAACTCGCCGCGCAGCTTCGCCCGGGTCGTCTGCGGCGGGATGGACTTGGCCTCGAAGATGTCCAGGTCCCGGGTGACCCGGTCCACGGCGCCGTTGCGCTGCAGCAGGTAGTACAGGCCGCGGCCGCGGCGCACGTCGTGGTAGGCCAGATCCAGCTGGGCGATCCGGGGCGCGGACAACGGGAGGTCATGCTTGGCCTGGTACCGCTCGATCAACTGGTACTTGGTGACCCAGTCGATCTCCCGGGCGATCTTGTCGAGGTTCCCGGTCTCGATCGCCCCGAGCGCCCGCTCCCACATCTCCAGCACCCGCGCGCTCATCGCGTCGAGCCCGTTCCTGCTGGTGAAGTCCTTCGCTTGGTTCAGGTACTCGTACTGGATCTCCACCGCGCTCATCTCGCGCCCGTTAGCGAGCCGGATCCGGCTGCGGCCGGTCATGTCGTGGCTGACCTCGCGGATCGCGCGAATCGGGTTGTCCAGCGTCATGTCCCGCGGCACTACGCCGGCCTCGACCATCCGCAGCATCAGATCGGTGGAGCCGACCTTGAGCAGCATCGTGGTCTCGCTCATGTTGGAGTCGCCGACGATCACGTGCAGGCGGCGGAAGCGCTCGGCGTCGGCGTGCGGCTCGTCCCTGGTGTTGATGATCGGGCGGGACCTCGTGGTGGCCGATGAAACCCCCTCCCAGATGTGCTCGGCGCGCTGGCTGACGCAGTAGACGGTGCCGCGCGGCGTCGGCAGCACCTTCCCGGCGCCGCAGATCATCTGCCGGGTGACCAGGAACGGCGTCAGGATGTCCGTCAGCCGCCCCAGCTCACCGTGCCGGGGGATCAGGTAGTTCTCATGGCAGCCGTAGGAGTTCCCGGCGGAGTCCGTGTTGTTCTTGAACAGGTAGATATCCCCCGCGATCCCTTCCTCACGCAGTCGGCGGTCGGCGTCGACTATCAGTCCCTCGAGGATCCGCTCGCCCGCCTTGTCGTGCGCGACTAGGTCCACGAGGTTGTCGCACTCCGGGGTCGCGTACTCGGGATGACTGCCCACGTCGAGATAGAGGCGGGAGCCGTTGCGCAGGAACACGTTGCTGCTCCGCCCCCAGGACACCACGCGCCGGAACAGGTAGCGCGCTACCTCGTCGGGAGACAGCCGCCGCTGGCCGCGGAAGGTACAGGTGATGCCGTACTCAGTCTCGACCCCGAATATCCGCCGGTCCACACTCCCAACGTACGTGCCTGCGCGACCGGCGTCACGCCGGTCGCGCAGGCGCCCTTAGCGCTGACCTCGGTCGGTCAGAGCGTGCAGGGGGGTAGCACGCCTGCTCAGTTGGCCGCCACCCCTGATGGTGACCTCGCCGGTGCAGACGTCCATGCCCTCTACCTGGCCGGCGAACGCGCGGCCGTCACGGCTGGTGACCACGGCGAAGTCGCCGAGGAACCAGCGGTCAGGACGGACCACCCAGACGTTGACTATGTCCTCGTCGGCTGCCATCTGGCTGGCGGTCAGGCTGCTCGCGAAGCGGTGAGGCACCGAGTCGGTGATGCCGTCGACGTAAGCCTGTGACATTATTGTTTGTCTCCCTTTGCGCGGTTTTGCTGAATGAATGCAGCTGGCTGGCTGTGCTATGAGAAATTTCGGGCGGCGCCGCTAGTTTCCGCTGTGGAAACTAGCGGATCGTATACGCGCCCTGCCTGCTGATGCGGGATTCCTGCTAGCCTCTGGGTGATGATATTCCATTCCCAGCCCCATTGCGTTGAGACGTCTCCCAGCCTACGCACGGAACGACCGAAGGCAAGGCCCAGACAGGCCTGGTGTCGACGGAGGCCTCCTGCTAGCCCTCAGATCACGTCCTGAGCTGCGGAAACGCAATTAAAAAATATGAAGTCTCGTCGTTATCCACCCGGGTTGAGCGTGGCGATAAGGCATCCGTAGGGTGTCGCTGCTCTCGCCTGTGACTAATGTTCTCCTCGATCCAGGCGATGAACACGGCGGGATTGTGTCACTCGGGACAGAGGTTGATGCCCGACCCGCCATGGTCATTGCCTGCCGATTTCTAATTCATGAATTCTTAATTAAAGAGTGCCCAGGCGTTGGCGTCTGGCTCGTCTCCAGCTCTTGTTTCCGGCCCGGGACCGCAGGCCGTTTCATGATCACCAGCGTAAGGTCGGCGCCTCTATGAGGCGCTTTATACGCCCCTCAGCTGCACCCGCCGGCCATGCCTGTCGCGGTCCTTCTTGACCCGGCCAGCGCATGGGTACACGTCGGCCACCGGGAGGATTATTCATTCATCATTACTGTATAGGGCGAAGAAATAGAGCCCGGTCACTGCTGTCAGCATGCTCTCGTACTTATCAATCGGGCAGCGATACCGGCCGCCTTCCTCGCTAAGCATTCGCCAGCACTTCACCTTCGCGACGGCGTGCTCGACAGCGGAGCGGATCTTACTGAAATTCGCATTGAATTCGCGCTGCCAGTCCTTCAGCTCCGTGCCGCTAGCCCGCTTGAACGGCGCGATCGCAATGCCGTCGACCCCTATATACCCTAGGTCAGCAGCGGCGCCGTCCGGGCCAATGGAATTTTCCAGTGCTGATTTCAGGCCGGACGCCTCGAATGCATAAGCGTCGTGCCTGGCGCCGTGTACCGGAACCGGACCGATCGCGGCCACATCGCCATTCAGATTGGCTGCGATCTGCACGTTCATGCCCGCGAACTTCACTTTACCGGAAAACAGGTCCGGGATAGCGTTCCAGTCCCATACCGGGCAGACGGTGCCGTCTACCAGGGCTGTTCCTCGGCGCCCCAGCACCTGTGCCGGGTCAGGGACGAATGAGGCGAGCGCCCTGCCGATAACTGGCCGCAGGAGATCCCATCTCCTGCTCACGGTCGGCTGGCTGCACTTGAAAACATTCGCTGCAGCCGCCTGGACGATATTACGCCGCATCAGCGCGACTACTAGGATGACCGAGTGGAAAAGGTCCACCGCTGGCGGCTTCTTCGCGTCAGGTTTGGTGATGGAGCTGATTTCTGCGGTCACCATGATGCTCAGCCTGGTCAGTTGCCCCCAGGTTAGCCCTGTGAGATCATAGTACTCCAACGGTTCCTCTTTCTGATCCGATCCGGTCTTGTCAACCTTTGGATCTAAATGGAGGAACCGTTGCCATGTCCAGACCTTGCGGCCATTCTCAGTAAATGTTCATCTTGGGCTGTGGAAATGTGGATAACATTTCTCCGATCCAGTCGCCAGATTTACCGTCGGAAAACACCCGGTAATAGGATGAATGAATAACCCTCCGGAAACCCTCACTTTCGGCCGCGCTCAGCCCATGGACGTCGGCCACCTTTGCCGTGTGGGACGTACCCGCTTCCGGTAGGCGCACGCTCAACGAAGTGGCCGGCGCGCTCGTGGCCAGCTGCTCACGGTCACCGTGGCGGGCGCACCTGCCGCCGTTTACAATCTCCAGCTCATCAATGAGCTTGCCCAAGATGTTCAGGTGGGCTCCCTCAGCGGCGCGACCGGGCCGCCCGTTACGATGACGCGCGCCGACGGCAGCCAGCCCCTGTCAGGAAGCCGCTATCGGGTGGTCGTCCAGGCCGACATGGCGGGGCAGTCGCGCTGGAGGTATTACACCGCCCAGATCCGGGCGCACACCCCCAACTCTGCAGGTAACTGGAGCAGCCCGGTCGCTTTCACTGCCCTCGACCCGCCGACCGGGCTCACGGTCGGGCCGGTCACCGACTCTATCCACGTCACCCGCGTGACCGCATCCTGGACCGCAGGGCTCGGCTTAGACGAAGTCTTTACCGGGTACCTGCTGCGGATAACGGCCCCCGACGGCACCCACGTGAGTGGCAATGCATTGCCTGCCACGGCCACCTTCCTGTGGTTGGACGACATGCAGCTGAATCCCGGCGTGGACTACACGCTGGGCCTTTACACCATTGGCAGCCCGTGGGCGCTCTCAGCGCCGGTCACGGTGCAGTTCTCGCTGCCCGCTCCGCCCCCGCCTCCGCCTCCGCCTCCGCCCCCGCCGTCGACCCCGGCGCCGTCGGCCCCGTGAGCGTTCTCCCCGGGGTGCCGTCCGCCGGCCCGTAGGATGCGTCCCATGCCGGACGCCCCATCTGCCGCGGCTGGGCCCCGCCCCGAGCCGTTCACCCCGCAGGCCGCCCCCGCGGCGCTGGCGGACCTCCGCGCGCGGCTGCGCGCGACGCGCTGGCCGGACGCGCCCGAGGACGCCGGCTGGTCGCTCGGGACCGACCTCGCCTACCTCCGTGAGCTCGTCGCCTACTGGGCGGACGGGTTCGACTGGCCGGCGCAGGAGGCGGCGCTGGCCCGGTTCCCCCGCTTCCGCGTCCCGCTCGGCGGACCTCGGTATCCACTTCGTGCACGTCCGGGCCGCCGCGCCGGCCGGGTCCGTGGGCCGTCCTGCCGCTGGTGCTCAGCCATGGCTGGCCGGACTCGTTCTGGCGCTACGCGAAGGTCATCGCGCTCCTGGCCGACCCCGGCGCGCACGGCGCCGACCCCGCCGACGCGTTCGACGTGGTCGTGCCCGACATGCCGGGCTACGGGTACTCCGACCGCCCGGCCGGCCCGCCGCTGGACTCCATCGCCGTCGCCGGCCTGTGGGCCGAGCTCATGAGCGTCCTGGGCTACCCGCGGTTCGGCGCGGCAGGCGGGGACATCGGCAGCCATGTGAGCCGCTACCTCGCGCTCGACCACCCCGACCGGGTCGTGGCCGTCCACCGCACCGACGCGGGCGTGCCCGTCTTCACCGGCGACCCGGCAGACCTCGCGCCCGAGGAGCGCGCCTGGCTCGAGAGCGCCGCAGCCTGGGGCGCGACCGAGGGCGCCTACGCGCGCCATGCACCGCACCAAGCCCCAGACGGCCGCCTTCGGGCTCACCGACTCACCGGCGGGGCTCGCCGCCTGGATCGTCGAGAAGCTCCGGGCGTGGAGCGACTGCGACGGCGACGTCGAGCGGCGCTTCACCAAGGACGAGATCCTCACCAACGTCACGCTCTACTGGCTCACCGAGACGATCGGCTCGTCGATGCGCATGTACCGCGCGAACGCCGCGATCCCGCCCGCGCAGCACGCCCGCCGGGTCGAGGTACCGTCCGGCTTCTCGCTCTTCCCCGGCGACATCGTCCGCCCGCCGCGAGCGTGGCTCGAGCGCACGACGAACGTCGTGCGCGTGACCGAGCCCGCGCGCGGCGGGCACTTCGCGCCGTTCGAAGAACCCGAACTCTACGCGGAGGAGCTGCGCGCGTTCTTCCGCCCCTACCGGGCGGCGACAGGCTGAGGGCACGCACCACGATCGTTCGGTAGACGGCTACGGATTCAAATGCCGTCGACACTGGCCGTCAAAGGGGTAAGACTGGCCACATGGATCGCCGCAGGTTCCTCGCCCGGGTCGGCCTGCTCACCGCGGGCGGCGTGGCCGGGGCCGGGGCCGGGCTCGCGGCCGAGCAGGTTCTGACGCAGGAGAGCCCGACCGCGCGGACGGCCCGGCCGGCGGGGCCCGCGGCGTACGTAGCGACGGCGACGTTTCGTACCGAAGCGCCCGCCCGGCTCATCGCGCTCACGATCGATGACGGCCCGACCCGGGAGTGGACGCCGCAGGTGCTGAAGATCTTGCAGGGGCGCGGCGTGAAGGCGACGTTCTTCAGAGTCGGGGAGCGGGCGCAGGCCGCTCCTGACCTGGTGGCGCGGACCGCGGATGCGGATCACGAACAGGGTAATCACACCTGGGCGCACGACGACCTGACCCGGCATGACGAGACGTTTGACCGCGACACCCTGGAACGCACCCACGAACTCCTGGCCAAACTGACCGGCCGGGCGCCGACGTTGTGCCGGCCGCCGTACGGCCGCATCGACAGTGTCGGATTGGCGGTCTGCGCCGGCCTGAACTACGGCGTGACGTTGTGGTCGCATGGCATCACCGGCGTCAACGCGCAGTTCGACGTCGACGAGATCTTGCAGCAGGCCTCGCCCGGCAGCATCGTGCTCCTTCATGACGGCGGGCCCCAGCCCAACGCCAGCCTCATGAAGCAACTTGACCGGCTGACGGGATCCATGACGGACGCCGGATACAGGTTCGTGACGGTCAGCGAGCTGCTGGCGGCTTCGGCGCCAGCAGGCGGTGGCCCTCCGTCGCGGTCAGCTCCCGCTTGACGACCGCTAGCGGGCCGCTCGAGGTGGCCCGCCCGTGAGCGGCCACGCCGTCGCCAGGTGGCGGGCCGTCGCGGTCGGCGCCGCGCTGGTGCTGGCGGCCGCCGGGGTCACCGCGGCGACCAGGCCGCCTGAACCGCAACCGTGGCTCGCGGTCGCCGGGATCGCGCAGGACCCGTGTCAGCCGCAGCGGGCGCTGCCGGTCCCGGCCCAGCTGAGCGGCCAGTTCGAGGCGGACTCCAGCATCCTGCGCACGGCCGGGGGAGTCTACGCGGCGCCGGGCCGGACGGTCCCGCTGACCCCGGCCGAGTCGGCCTGCGTCGCGGCCACCGAACAGGCCGACCGCAACTGGCTGCAAACCGGGCTTGTCCCCGGTGCCACCGCGACACAGCGGTCCATCGCCACCAGGGCCCTGCTCGAGCTGAGGCTGGCGGTCCGGCCGGATGGCGCCGTGCTGGCCGACTGGCGGGTCGGCGCGGAGTATGAGTATGCGTGGCCGCGTGACTCCAGCTGGGTCGCGGTGGCCCTGACCAGCACGAGCATGCCGCCGCTCGAAGACCTACTCGAGGACGCCGCTCCGGCCGCGGGCATAGCAACAGCGGCGCCGTCGCACGAGGCGAGCGACGAACCGGTGTACACGGAAGAAGAAGAGCGCCAGATGGTCGAGAAGCTCCGCGACCTCGGCTACGAGTAGGAGAACCTGTTGCTGCCGATCATCTTGGTCGTCTTCCAGCTCGCCGTCCTCGGCTGGACAAGCGCCGCGCTCATCCGCTGCGACGCGTCTCCGGTCCTCAAGGCGCTGTGGCTCGCAGCTCTCTGCGGCGTGATCGGACTCGACGTCTGGTACTTCGCCAACTTCGCCTATCCCGCCGGCTTCAAGCTCTGATGCCGGGAGCGGAACTCGACGACGGGCGCCGTATAACTATGGCGTGAAGATCGTTCGCTGGCTCGTGCTCGCCGCGGTGGTGTCGCTACTCGCCGGCTGTGGGTGGCCGCTCCTCGAGCAGCCGACCATGAACAGCGCGCCCCCTCCGATCCACCACCCGAAAGTCAGCCACCAGACGAGCGGGGTGCTCTATTACAACGGCAAGCTCTACCGGAGTTGCCACAAAGGCACGAAGCTTCAACCGTGCGCCTTCTTGCCCGGAACCAGGATTCTCGGGAAGCTCGCCGGAGCGATGGTCGAATTCTTCACGCAAGGCCCCAACGGGGCCAACTGCGAGATCGACGTGGCCCCGTATGTCGGCTCAACGACCCAGGTGTACTGCCTCAGCGGTCTGTCCCGTCCGGACGAATCGTTCCGCGAGAACACCGCGATCTGCGCGACGCTCACCAAGTCGGGACGTCTCAGAATCAGCCACGTAGGACCAACCTGCTCCGTTGGTAACGCCTACCTCGGAGCGCCGACGCTGCGGTATGGGCAGTCGATCCCCTTCGGCCCGTTTCGCTGCACCGCACTCCGAGCCGGAACCCGGTGCGTCGTTGAGAAGACGGGGCTCGGTTTCCTTCTGACGAACCGCCACGGCGAGCGCGTTATCCACGGGTAGGTCCCGCCGGTTTCAATCTCAGCTGCCGGGAATCTCGAGCGGCCAGGTGGTGGTGGAGCTGTTGCCGCGGATGTCGGCGACCCTGGCCTCGAGCTCGTAGGTGCCGGGGGAGAGCCGGCTCCTGTCTAGGTGGACTCGGAACAGGAACAGGCCAGGAATCCCGTTGAAGAGCCGCGAATCGAAGACCGGGGAGTTCTGATAGGTGCCCGGGGCGTAGACGTCCCAGAAATGGCGGAAAGTGGGCTCCGTTCTCCGGAAGTCCGCCGCGACATGCCAGACGCTCCAGTGCCGACCAGACCGGAGCCGCCACTCGACGAGTGCCGGTGTCTCTGGCAGGCCGGCGAACGGTCCGGGCACCAGCATCGCCGGGGTGTCGATCGCCTCGATCGCGAGCGCGTCGCTGCGTCCGATCCGGCCGCCCTCGGTCAGCTTGGGCGAGCGGCCGTTGTCGAAGTCGAGGGCGATAGCCCGGGGTGTCGTGTGGTCGGCGTACGGCTCGAGGTGACCGCGGGCGAGGGGGTTCTGAACGCGCCAGTGGTCGATCTCCGTGAGGTGGACATGGTCGAACGGCTGCTGAATCCAGCCGATGACAGTGTGTTCGGCGACGACCTCCTGCCCGAGCTCGACATTGCCGCGCAGGTGGATGTACTGGAAGGTGCGCTCGTCGTTGGTGTGGACCACGATCTCGTGGTCGCCAACCTTGACCACCCGGCCGCTGACGACCGGGTATACCGGAGTGCCGGGAGCGGCGGCGATGTCGACGCCGTTGTGGAAGGAGTAGCCGCCGGTGTCACCCGGTCGCGTGACGCCGAAGCGCTGGAGGATGACAAGTGTTCGCGGGTCGCCGAATGCGCCCCGGATCGGATGCTGGCGGTTGAACGGCTTGACCGGCCAGTGATAGGCGAGCGAAGAGCGGGCCGCGCCGGGCGCCGGCGCTCCTCCGGCCAGAAGCAGAAGCGAGAACAGTAGTCCGACTACCGAGAGGCGTTTCATCGCCTCCCGAGGCTGCGCCTAGGCCCTAATCGCGCACCAACGGCTGCCTAATGCTCTCCTACGGGGCGGTGAGTCTGCTGAGACGAAGTTCCGCGAGCTTCTCGAGCTGTCCGAGCGGCTCGCAGACCTGGCAGTCGTATATGCCCGCGGTGCCGTCCTTGCTCCCCGTGAGGATCTCGTAGCCCGTCGGGCTAAAGGCCGCGCCGGTCAGTGGGGCCGCGTGGGGGCCGACGTAGAACATGAGTTGGCCGGTGGCCGCATTCCAGAGGCCGGCGTTGAACTGGCTCGCAGTCACGATCCAGTGGCCGTCTCTGCTCCAGTTCACGTCGTAGATCGGGAAGAAGTGGCCGATCAGGCGGTGGATGAGACGCCCGCCGCGCGCGCTCCAGATGAGGCCGGTGTGGTCGTAGCTGACCGTGACGAGGTCGCGGCCATCGGGGGAGTACGCGAGCGCGGTGATCGGCGAGTGGTGGCCGTTCAGTGTGTGGAGGAGCCGGCCGGTCGTCGGGTCCCAGAGTTGCGCGACGGCGCCGTTGGCGGTCGCGACGCCAAGGCCGCGGGGCGCGAGGGTCGCGTGATCGGTCATGGCGTGGATCGTGCTGAGGAGCGTCCCGTCGTCGTCGTAGACGCGGAGCTGGTGGGCGAGCTGGACGAGGAAGCGGTCGCCACCCGTCGAGAGTCCGAGCACAGGCGCTCCGACGTTGGCGAGTTGCTTACGTCCTTGCAGCATGACGTCGTCGGCTTCGCCGGCCAACAGCGTTCCGTTGGGCTCGTAGGCGATCGCGGTGACGTGGAAGTCCGGGTCGAAGGCGAGGCCGCCGGCCCAGTCGTTCGCGACTGAGCCGTCCTTGTCCAAGAACGCGAACCGGTTGCCCTCATGTGCCGTCGCGACGATCGGTGCAGGCATCGTGAGCGTGTGGAGAACGCGGCCGGAGGTCGTGAGCTCCCGCGCTACGCGCCCGGCAACCGTCACCGGATCGTCGCCGAGCCAGAACGACCGAACCGGGCTCTCTTGCCTGTCGATCGTTGTGAGTGTCCCGGGCGGCTGGGCGTCCCAGAGGCGCGCGGTGCCGTCGCTCGAGACGGTGACGATCCTCCGCCCGCTCGGGTCGAAGCCGACGGTCGTCACCGCGTTGGTTGAGCCGCTGAGCGGGGCGAGGAGGCGGCCGTCGTTCGCGTAGTAGATACGCGCGAGCCGGTCGGCGGAGCCGGTGACGATCTCGCTCTCGTCGGGGCTGATCGCAGCCGCGTTGATCGCGCCGGTCGCGCCGGCGAGGAGGAGCTCGCGCTGGCGGGTCGCGACGTCCCAGACGTAGGCGGCTCCGTCAGAGCTCCCCGTCACGAGCGTCGCGCCGTCGCGGGAGAAGGTCTCCTGCAGGCGTAACCCTTGTGCGGGAGGACGCGGACCAGCTGGCCGGCGCTCGCGCTCCAGAGGCGCGCGGTGAGGTCGTAGCTTCCGCTCGCGAGCAGCTTTCCGTCCGGGCTGAACGCGAACGAGCGGATGCCGCTCTCCGGCAGCAGACGGATCAGTCCCCCGGTGCGCGCGTCAAGGAGCTCCGCACTCGTGCTCTTGTCGGGCCGCCGGCGCTTGAACGCGACGGCGAGCACCGAGCCGTTCGGGTCGAGCGCCGCCGCGTCAACGCTCCTCGGGAAGCTCAAAATTCTCGTTGGCCCGTGACGACGTCCTCGAGCTCGACATGTGAGCCGCTGGCGACGAGCAGCGTGTTTCCTCCGAAGGTCAGGGAGGTGATCGGTGCTCCCGTCTTGAAATCGGCGCCGCCCGCATGCCACACGTGCACGTAGCCATCGGCGGAACCGGTCGCGAAGACCCGTCCGTTGGGGCTCCACGCGGCGGCGGTCAGGGGCGACTGGCGCTCGAGCCGCTGGAATCGTCCGGTCGTTCCGTCGTAGAGGCCGAGCTGTCCGTCGCTGCTCGCGACCAGGAGCTGGTCGCCGCGCGGCGCGAACGAGGCGGCGACGATGTTCCCGCCGAGGCGGAAGACCCGCTGCTCGCGCATCGCGAGGAGGCTCGAGCGGAGGACGGACGTGGTGACCCCGCCTGGGGTCAGCTTCGCGGCACTGAGCGCGAGCTCCACGCTGGTCTGCGGATCCGTCGCGAGGTCGGCAAGCGCGTGGGCCGCCAGCTCGCGCCCGCGGGCACGCTCGGCCTGCGCCCGAGCGTTGCTTCGCTGGATAAGCGCGAACGTGGCGAGCAGCGCGACGAGGACGAAGCCGGCGAGCGACGCGGCGGCGATGATCCGGAGGCGCCGCCGCTGTCGCGCAGCGCGTGCGCGCTCGTCGCGCAGCTGGTGCTCCTGCTGCCAGGCGAGGAGCGGCGGGCCGAGGACGTCGTGGAAGATCTCGTACCGCGCCGCCGCCCCCGGCGTCCCATCGACGCCACGCACGATCCGCCGCCGGCCGAGCTCTTCGAGCAGATCGCGCAACTGCGCCGGCTCGACGGCCGCGTACTCGGCGAGGTCGGCAGCCTCGTGCGAGATCTTGCGTCCAGACGGCGTGACGAGCTGCCGCACGACACGCGTCGTCGCTTCCTGTTCGGCCACGGAAAGCTGCTCGAGCGCGTTCTGGACGTGCTCGTGGACGACGGCCCGGGAGCCGCCGATGCGCTGGAACGTCGCGAGGCGCAACGTCCGAGAGTTCTCGGCGCGTTCCTGCCCCCAGAGCCGCTCGAGGACGAGCTGGAGGTACGGCGCCTCGACCCCGTCTGCCGTCGACGCCTCGTCGAGCACCGCCTCGACGAGCGTGTCCTCGGCGGTGAATGTCGTACCGCTCAGCTCGCTGTAGCGCTCGAGCGGCCCGAGGATCGCTGCGCGGCCGTCGGCGCGATCGAGCCGGTCGAGGCGAAGCAGGTTTGCGAACACCTCGGGGATACGCGCGGTGAACTCGTCAAGCTCCGCGAGAGCGTCGTCGCGGATCGCGATCAGGACGTTGACCCGTAGCCCGGGCCGGCGCAAAAGCTCGGGCAGCGCCGCGCTCAGCGGCCCGTCGGCGCCGTGGTAGAGGACGTACTCCTCGAACTGGTCGAGCAAGAGGTAGAGCTCCCCGCCCCGTCGCGCCGCGGCCGCCGCGACGGTGTCGACGAGACCCGCGGTCGCGCCGAGCTCGCCGCACTCGGCGCGCACCGACGCGATCAGCCCGCCGGCAGGATCCTCCGCCCACGCGTCGTGCACGACAACCGGCGCGTCGCTCAGTTCCCGCAGCCGCCGCGCGACGCCGGCGCGCAGCAGCGAGCTCTTGCCGACGCCGCTCGGCCCGTACAGGACAGTGAGCCGGCTTGCGAGGACGTTGGCGACTGCCGCCTCGACCTCCGGCTCGCGCCCGAAGAAGAGGAGCGCGTCGAGCTCGGAGTCGTCGAACGCCGCGAGGCCCTTGTACGGGGTGTCGGGGACGCCCGTCATCGCGCGGCCTCTGCGAGCGCCCGCTCGAGCTCGGCGACGTACGCGGCCGGGGCCATGTCGACGACGTCGACGTCGCGGTGCCGCCAGAACTCCCGCTCGAGCGGCTGCGGCCCGGCGTTCACCGACCACGAGCGGTACGGCAGCGGCTCGCTCCCCCACAGCCGTTCGAGCACGACCCGCAGAGTCCAGGTCGAGAGCGTGTACCCGAGCAAGAGGAGATGCGTTCGCCGCAGCCGCGCCGCCAAGCCGACGGGCAGCCGCCGGCCGACGTCGCCGTAGTTGATGAAATCGTCTTCGGTCACGGCGAAGCTCTCCCAGGCGCGCTCGGTCGTCTGGTCGATGCGTCCTTGGAGGTGGAGGAGGACGGTGCGCGCGTCGAGGTCGAGCTCTCGGGTGTACGCGTTCGGGCGCTCGATGACGGTTGCGGCACCGCCCGGCTCGATGTGACAGAAGCTGCCGCGCATCGCGCCGGAAGCGAGGTAACAGACCGTGTCGTACGTCTCGTCGCGCTCCTCGAGCGCCCGTTCGAGCGCTAGCTCGTAGCCGGTCGTAACGAGAAGCGGCTGCGCTGTATGTCTCGCACGAAGCAGAGAAGGCAGCCCGGCGAGGAAGCGATGGACCGGAGTCGGATCTCCGTCGCTCTCGACGAGGGCGTGCAGCGTGTCGTAGAGCTGGCCCGACCCGTTGAGAACAGAAACCGCCTGCGAGACCCGGGCGAGCTCGGGCGAGACCTCCTCGAGGCCGAAGCGGCGAGCGAGCTCGGAGGCGAGCGGCTCGGAGCCGGAGCCGACGACGATCGTGACCTTGCCGGCGAGGATTTGCGCCGCGACCTCCTCGAAGTGCTCGAGCTCGGGGATCGCGCCGCGGCTGACCGCGAACGTCTCCTGGCGGAGGATCGAGGCGTGAACGTTGCGCAGGATCGGGCTCGGCTCGAGGCCGAGCTCTTCCACGAGCCTCTCGCGCCCCTGGCGGTAGACCTCGAGCGCGGCGGCCTGCCGGCCCGAGCGGTAGAGCGCGAGCATCAGCTGCGCCCGCAGCCGCTCTCGCAGCGGTTGCGCGCGGACGAGCGCCTCGAGGTCGCCGACGAGCGCGGTGTGCTCGCCGATCGCGAGCCGCGCCTCCGCCTGCTCCTCGAGCAGAACGAGCCGGAACTCCTCGAGCCGCGCGATCTCCTCCTGCGCGAACGCGTCGTAGCGGAACTCCGCCAGCGGCTCGCCGCGCCAGAGGCCGAGCGCCTGGCCGAGCAGTTCGACGCGCCGCGCCGGCTCGCTCGCGCGCGCCTCGTCGACGAGGCTCCGCACGCGCGCCGCGTCGAACTGCTCCGGCTCGAGCCGCAGGACGTACCCCGGCGGCCGCGTCTCGATCACCTCCGGCCCGAGCGCCTTCCGCAACTGTGCGACGAAGTTCTGGAGCGACGCGACGGCGGTCGCCGGCGGCCCGTCGGCCCAGAGCGCCTCGACGAGCCGGTCGATGGAAACGACTCGCCCGGCCTCGAGCAGCAGCATCGCGAGCAGGGCCTGTTGCTTCGGCCCGCCCATGGCGATCTGCTCGCCTCCTGTACGAGCTTCGAGCGGACCGAGGATCGCAAATTCGACCAACGCGAGAGGTTCTAGCACCGTTGCTCCCGGCATTACTAGCCGCCGTTAGCGAGCCGTTAGGGAGCGGCCTCGGATTCAGCTCCGTCCGCCGCGTCGTTGAGTGGCCTAGTCCAGAGCCCCCTACGGCCAGCTATAGAGACACCTGAGGTTCTTCGAGAGACTCTGGGCCGTGAAAGGTGCGTGAAGTCCCCGATGTGTCAGGGCCAGAGCGGGGGTTAAGCCTTTCCTCTCCGGTTCGACGGAGGAGGCTCGCGAACATGTCGGCAGACACTTTGACGGTGCCCGACACTTTGACAGAGCGCATGGACACTCTGATGCAAGCCCACACCCACACGATGCCGACCGAGTGGGGAAGTCCCCACCTGTCGGCGACACCGATCTCGCTTACGGTTCGCGAACTCGCCGCAAGAGTGGCGGCGCTCGAGGATGCCGTGCGGGAGATCGCACTCGCAGTCGATAGCCTCAACAGCCGCTAGACGGTTCAATCGGGCGCCACTCGCGCACGCTGGCGCAAGCGACTGCTGGCCTTTGGGCGTTGTGTTTAGGACGCGGCGGCGGCCACCTGCGCGGTGGGCACGAAGCCGCCAAGGCGCACTACTAGCCAGAAGGTCCGGCGCGGCGTGGGCGTACGCTCGTGACATGCGAGCGCGTCTGACTCGACAGGGGTTCTGAGTGCCTCGGCCCCCGCTCGCCGAGGCGCAGCAGCTTGAGCTGGCCGCGGCCGCGGCACTGCCCGCGGCCGATGCGTTGGGCAAGCTCGATTCGTCGGCGCAGGGCCTTTCGAGCGTCGAGGCGAGCCGTCGCCTGAGCGTCTACGGGCCTAACGCCTTGCTCTCGCACGGTGTGAGCGCGCTTTCGGTTCTCGTCCGTCAACTCCGCAGCTATCTGCTGCTGCTCCTGCTTGTGGCGGCCGTCGTCTCGGCCGTTGTCGGCGATCGCACAGAGGCGGCGATCATCGGCGGGATCATGCTGATGAGCGTCGGCCTGAGTTTCTTCAATGAGTTCCGCTCGGAGAAGGCGGTCGAGGCGCTCCACTCGCAGATCCGCCACCTCGCCTTCGTCGATCGCGACGGACAGTCGGCGGAGGTCAGCGTGAGCGAGATCGTCCCCGGCGATCTCGTGCATCTGCGGGTCGGCGACGTGGTTCCGGCCGACCTGCGCCTGATCGAGGTGCACGAGCTCGAGTGCGACGAATCGGTGCTAACCGGCGAATCGCAAGCTGCCGCGAAGACCACCGACGCGCAGCCGGCCAGCAATTCGCCGCTCGATCTCCCTTCCTGCGCGTTCATGGGAACGGTGGTGCGCAGCGGCAACGGGCGCGGCGTCGTCGTCGAGACCGGCGCGCGGACCGCCTTCGGCGCGATTGCCCTGCGCCTGGGGGAGCGGCAGGGCCAGACGTCGTTCCAGCAGGGGCTGCAGCAGTTCTCGCGGCTGCTCGCCACCGTCACCGTGCTGCTCGCGGGGTCGATCTTCGTCATCAACGCCGCGCTCGGCCGCTCGCTGTTGCAGTCGGCCCTGTTCGCGCTCGCGATCGCCGTCGGACTGACGCCGCAGCTGTTACCGGCGATCGTGACCGTCAGTCTGGCCACCGGGGCGCGGCGGCTGGCGAAGCGGAAGGTTATCGTCAAACGTCTCGTCTGCATTGAGGACCTCGGCAACGTCGAGATCCTGTTCACGGACAAGACCGGCACCCTGACCGAAGGGCACATCTCCTTCACACAGCCGGTCGACCTGCACGGCAAGCCGAAAGACCCTGTCCTCGCCCTCGGCCTGGCCTGCAGCGACAAGACCGGCAACGAGCTCGACCGTGCCCTCCACGCCGCTCCGAACGCGGCCGCGAACAGTCCTGACTGGCCGACACTCGATGCGCTGCCGTTCGACCATGAGCGCCAGCTCGCGTCGGTCCTCGTGGACACCCCGGACGGCCGGCTCTTGATCGCCAAGGGTGCCCCCGAAGGCGTCCTCGCCCGCTGCGCGACCGTTCCCGGCGAAGCGCAGGCGACCCTCGACGTACTGTTCGCCTCCGGCACGCGAGTTGTGGCGGTCGCCAGCCGCCCGGTCAAGCTCGAGCATCTCGGCCACGACGACGAACGCGATCTCTCGCTCGACGGCTTCCTCTGCTTCAGCGACCCCGTCAAGGCCGACGTTCAGGCCTCGCTCGCCCGCCTTGCTCGTCTCGGGATCGCGGTCAAGATCGTCACCGGCGACAACGGCCAGGTGGCGGCGCACCTCTGCCGCGAGGTCGGCCTCGACCCCGGCGAGGTCATCACGGGCGCCGCGCTCGATGCGCTGGACGACAAAGCCCTCCTGAAGCTGCTGCCGCAAACGACGATCTTCGCCCGCGTCACCCCCGAGCAGAAATCGCGGATCATTCGGGCGGAGCGCACGCTCGGCGCCGACGTCGGCTTCCTCGGCGACGGGGTGAACGACGCGATCGCCCTTCACGACGCCGACGTCGGCATCTCCGTCGAGTCGGCCGCCGAGGTCGCCAAAGACGCCGCGGACGTCGTCCTGCTCGACAAGGACCTCGGGATCATCGCCGACGGCGTCGTCGAGGGCAGGCGGATCTTCGCCAACACCATCAAGTACGTGCTGATGGGCACCTCGTCGAACTTCGGCAACATGTTCTCGGCCGCCGGCGCCTCCCTGTTCCTGTCGTTCCTGCCGATGCTGCCGACGCAGATCCTGCTCAACAACCTCCTCTACGACGTCAGCGAGATGACGATCCCGACCGACAACGTCGACGAGGAGCTGCTCGCCCGCCCCTCGCAGTGGGACATCAGCCTTATCCGCCGCTTCATGGCGTTCTTCGGCCCCATCTCGAGTGTCTACGACTTCCTCACCTTCGTGGTCATGCTGCGCGTCTTCCACGCCGGCCCGACGCTGTTTCGCTCCGGCTGGTTCGTCGAGTCCCTCACCACCCAGACGCTCGTCATCTTCGTCATCCGCACCCGGCGGGTGCCGTTCTTCAAGAGCCGTCCGAGCACGCCGCTTCTGACCGCGACCCTCGCCTGCGCCGGCGTCGGCGTCGCCTTGCCGTACATCGGACCCTTCGCGCGCCTGTTCGGCTTCCAGACGCTGCCACTCTCCTTCCTCGCCGTCCTCGCCGGCATGATCGCCACCTACCTCGCCCTCGCCCAGCTCGGCGTCATGCTCTTCTTCAAGCCGCACGGTGGCCGCTCGCTCGCCCGCACCATCGGCCGCCACGAGCGCGACATCCAACGCAGAGCGTCACGTTGGCACATCTGGCGGCACGCCACCACATCGCTATCGCCGTGAGGTCACTCGGAGCCCACCACCGAACCCGAACGGATGAAGTGAACCTAAGAGACTCGAGCAGACTGATCCAAGCGCACTGCACCGATCGCAGACCGGCTCCCTCGACTCTCGGGGGACATTCCCGACCACTGGCGTAGCCGGGCGAGCTCTCCCGTTCGCGCCATCCCGTTGAGAAACTCCAGGGGTCAGCGCGACGTTACGTAGTCCTCCCGGATGCCTCGGGACGGCGTGGGCGAGACACTCCCGTCGTTGGGGCTCTAAGCGATGCCCCTAAGTAGGGAGAGGCGACACATGTTCACGTATGTCGGGCTTTTCAGGGTTGCGCCGATGGCGCGCGAGCACCTCGAGAAAACCCCCGAGTACTTCGACAAGATCCACGAGATCGTCAAGGGCGAGGGCGGCACCGTCGAGCGCTTCCTCGCGGTCATGGGCCCGTGGGAGTATCTCGGCATCTTCGAGTATCCCAATCTCGAGGCCGCGTTCCGCGTCCTCGGCAAGATCGCGAAGCTCGAGGTGTTCGAGACCGAGACGTTCCCCGCCGAGGAGATCAAGGCGTTCTGGAAGGAACTCGTCTAGCGGCGATCTCCCTTCCCAAGGAAAAGCACGGAGGCCGCCCTCGGGGCGGCCTCCGTCGTTCGCAGGCATGCAGTGCTTCTACTGATGACGGCGCCCACCCGACAGCGCTAAATAGAAGTCGCAAGGCTTCCTGACCAGGCGAGGCAACGCCCCGCCAACACGACTGAGGAAGCCGCGGCCCGGAGACGGTGAACCCCTCGTTTCCGGGCCGCGCAATTTGCCGCCGCTCAGGGGACACTCCCGCACGCTCGCCCAGGCGACTGCTCTGTCGCCCGGTGGAGCCTAAGCTGCCGCTGTGAGCGCCTTCCTCGGGATAGTGATTGCCGCCGTCAGCGTGTTGACGCTCGCGGTCGTCGCTTGGGCGTTCATCTGGGCGGCGAAGAAGGACGGCGAGGAAGACCGGGCCGCCCAGAGGCGCCTCGGCATCCGCCGCCGCACTCGGCTCGGGCGATAGCCCACGCTCCATCCCGCTGATCGTCCGGGAACATTCCGGCCCGCTCTCGCATGCGAGGACGCCTTTGGGTCGATCGGTGCAGTCCCCTCAGGGGGCTCTCTTGAGCCGTGGCCCGAGCACTACTGGCCCACCCGAGATCGGGTTGTTAGGGCCGATCAGCAGGACGAGACGCGCGAGTTGTTGGAGGCACGTGAGCGGGAGATCCGCGAATTCCCGATTCGGCGACGAGCGGCATTGCGCGATGGTCTTGGCGTGCACTCCACTCGTGGGAGGTGTGTCCCATGCCGGCTTCGACAGCGATTCATCGTGCGCTGTTCCCGTGGGTGGTCGCGATCTTCCTCGCAGGCACGTGCGCCGGTGCTTCGGCGGCAGCATCCACGCCCGCGCCTGATTCGTTCGTCCAGCAGGGCTCGAAGCTCGTCGGCAATTCGACGAACAACTGGGCTGGGCAGGGCGCGAGCGTGGCGGTGTCGAGTGATGGGAGCACGGCGATCGTCGGCGGCCCCAGCGACAACGGCTACCAAGGCGCGGCCTGGGTATTCACGCGTTCGGGCGGAACCTGGACGCAGCAGGCGAAGCTCGTCGGCAGTGGCGCGGTCCCGAGCGGCTACAACCTCGGCCAGGGCACGAGTGTGGCGCTGTCGGGTGACGGCAACACGGCCCTCGTCGCCAACCCCGCCGACAACGGGGATATTGGCGCGGTATGGGTGTTCGTACGCTCCGGAACGACCTGGACCCAGCAGGCGGAGCTCGTAGGCTCGATTCCCGGCCCCTACTTCACCGACTGGTTTGGCTCGAGCGTGGCGCTGTCGGGCGACGGGAACACAGCGATCATCGGCGCCCCCGGCGACAACCCGCCCCCGGGTTGCATCGCGGGGTACTGCAATACCTATGGCGGGGCACGGGTGTTCACGCGCTCGGGCACGACCTGGACCCAGCAAGCGGACTTCGCCGGCGACACGATCGAAGGAGGCTTCGGCGGGAGCGTGGCGTTGTCGAGTGACGGGACCACGGCGCTCGTCGGCGAGACCGGGGTCAACGACAGCGTCGGGGAGGCCGTGGTCTTCGCGCGCTCGGGGGCGACCTGGACCCAGCAAGGGGAGCTCGCCGCCGCGGCCGATGCGGGGGCAGTCGAGGGCTCAAGCCTCGCGTTGTCCACCGACGGGAGCACGGCGATCATCGGCGGCCCCGGCGCCGACAGTGGCGTAGGGGCCGCATGGGTGTTCATACGCTCGGCGGGGACTTGGACCCAGCAGACGAAACTCGTCGGGAGCGGTGCCGTCTCCTTCAGCGCCGGCCGTTACGGCCAAGGCGGAAGCGTGTCGCTCTCGGCTGACGGCGACACCGCGCTCGTCGGCAGCGTCGGCGACGTCACCTACTCGGGGGCCGTGTGGGTGTTCGCGCGCTCGGGGACGACGTGGACACAGCAAGGCTCGAAACTCCACGGTAGCGGCGCAGTCGGCACGCAGGTGTTCCAGGGGTCGAGCGTCGCGTTGTCCGGCGACGGAAGCACAGCGATCGTCGGCGGCCCCGGCGACAACAGCGGCGCAGGAGCCGCGTGGGTGTTCGTGCGGCCGCTGCTGTTGTCGGTGGTGTCGGTTGCCGCCGACGATACGCAACTCGATGCGGCCGACGTCACGGTGGGCTTGATGAGTTCTCCGAAAGGTTCAGGTGGGTGCGACGCCAACGCCACGTACTCGTTCGCCGACGACGATCTGCAGGCCGTGGCGGATCTTCGGCTCGTGCAGGTACCGGCTGACGTTTGACCAGCCTGCGACGGGCATCTATCACGTCGGCCTGACTGCGACGGTCGGGGGCCAGCAGCTCAAAGTCTCCCTCGACCAGTACGACGACAAGGTCAACGGGACGTTCCCGGTCGTAATCGACAGCTGCTCCTCACCGGTTGAGAACGTGCCTGGCGTCGACGCGCTGTCGGACGCCAAAGGGTCGCAGTGCGCCGTCGAGGTTGGAGCGTGGGACGGCGACGCTGGAAGCATCCCCGCCAAAGTGATCGACGCCGTCGAACGGCAGAGGGATCTGGCCATCACGCCCGTTCGGGTCGACCAGATCGATCCGTCCGACCTCTCGCAGCGGGACCTGACGGCACTCCGTACGGCAGGCGTGGGCTGGGTGCCCACCGGAAACACGAAGGTGCTCGCGGAGGACGTCGCGGTCGCGGGCAACGTCGCGGCGCTTGTCAAGCGCGCCAAGCCGCCCGGCACGATCCCCTCGGCGTGGCGCGGCTCCGACACCGAGCTCACCGAGGCGCAGCTGGGAGACAAGGCGCCTGCGACTGTCATCTCCGCGCACGGCTACTGGCTGCCGCCGAACGGCCTCATCCGGGTGCCTGCCGGCGACCACATCACGACGTGGGTGCCGATCGGGACGGTCATGGACGGCTGGCTCGGACTGCACGTCGACACCGGGCACATCATCGGCCTGGATCGCCGCTACGAGCACATCTACGGTCCAGGACAGCTGATGCCGAACTTCACGTTCGTGCGCTTCGAAGGTACGACGGGAAAGCACGTCATCAACCCGAGTCGGCCGGTCACTCTCGACGACCTCGTCAGAGCGGATGAACACCGCATCTGGATCTCCGCGTGCGCCACGGTCTACTTGCCCGCAGGCGAGACGCCGGCCCAAGCGCAACACGACATCCCCGTCTACAACGCACCAAGCACCAAGGCAAGCGGCACCGCTACCACCTCGATCAGCAACTCCGGGCAGCTGGTCGTGTGGAAGTGAGACGGACAACGCTAGGAAAGGATGACAGTGAGTTCGGGAACGTCACCCGAGCCCGCGCGTGTCGTGACGCTCCGCCGGAGGTGAGAGGACGGTCGCACATACGAACATCGTCGCTCCCTGACGCCATTCGAGGCAACGCCACTCAGAGGTGGGGACTTGAGCCGAGCTTTCGGCCCTGCGAGTCGCGGTAGCGCTCGCGGTGGTCGACGAACGGCTCTCCTACGAGCACGAACGCGACGAAACCGAGCACCACAACGACCACAGCGATCGTGATGACCGTGAAGAGCATGTCCATGACCGCTCCTTCCTGTTAACAAACGAACGTACTGCCGAACCGGGTCGATGCCATCCGGGTCAGCCCTGATCGCCAGTCGGTCGGCGCAACGCAGCTCGGGTGCGAGCGACCAGGGGTAATGGTGGAACGCGCCGAGGCGCGAACGGCGCAAGCCGTTACCGGTTGGGAGTGTTGCCCCAAGAGCAACTTCCGCCCGAAGCGTTCAAGGGCGTTCCGCATGGTTGAGCGGATGCCGGGAGCGGGACTCGAACCCGCATGACCGAAGTCACCCGATTTTAAGTCGGGCGCGTCTGACCAATTCCGCCATCCCGGCTCGATGTACGGTACGCGGCGATGCTCGTCGCTGCGTACTCGCAGACTCAGATCGACGTGACCAGGGCAATTTCGGTGCTCGGCGTCGCTGGCCAGGTCGTCATTGCCATCTTCCTCCTGATCGGCCTGCTCGCGCTACTCGGGGTCCGCGGACCGCTCGACTTCGTGCGGCGCATGCTGTGGGGGTACGAGCTATGGGCAGGCTTCATCGTCGCCGCGATCGCAACAGGCGGGAGCCTCTTCTACTCGGAGATCATGGGCTTCATCCCGTGCGAGTTCTGCTGGTACCAACGCATCTGCATGTACCCGCTCTCCATCCTCCTGCTGGCGGCAGCGTGGTACGGAGAGACGCGCCTCGCCCGCTACCTCGTGCTGCTTCCGATCGGCGGCGCCTGCGTGTCGATCTACCACATGCTGATCCAGTACGGGGCGATCAAGGAACCCGCGGCCTGCTCGATCTCAGCGCCGGGCGCCGGCTGCGCCACCAACTGGCTTGGTGGCACGCCTCCCTTCGGCGTCGGCGCGACGTTCGGCTACCTCTCGATCCCGACGCTCGCCTTGACGGGCTTCCTTCTTCTCATCGGATTCTTGGTCCTTGCAAGCACAGGGACCGCCGACGACGCGGCTACGCTTCCGGCCGATGCCTAGCGGGAAGAGAGCGAAACAGCAGCGCCGGCAGGCCGTGCCGCCGCCCGTCCGCGCGAAGGGCGGCCCGGGACTCGGCGCTCGTCAGGCGTCGCCGCGCACCCTCGCGATCGCCGGCGGCGTGATCGTCGTCGTCATCCTTGCCGTTGTGCTCGGCATCGTCCTGAGCCGGGGGAGCGGCGGAAACAACGGAAGCACCGACACCCCGACGATCACCATCGCAAGCGGAACGCCCGCGGTCGGAAACTCCTCGAGCCCGAGCGCGCTCCCGGGCGCGCCGGACGTCGCAACGCTCCTCAACGGCATTCCGCAACACGGATTCGTGCTTGGCAAGCCCAATGCACCGGTCACGCTCGTCGAGTGGATCGACCTCCAGTGCCCGGTCTGCCAGTCGTTCGAGACGACGGAACTGCAACCACTTATCGAGAAGTATGTGCGACCCGGAAAGCTGAAGATCGAGCTGAAGACGTGGAACATCCTCGACGCAGTACACGGCAGCGACGATTCGCTCCGCGGCCAGAAGGCCACTATCGCGGCCGCCGCGCAGAACAAGGCATTCAACTTCGCCGAGGTGCTCTACGACAACCAACCGCTCAACTCGGAGGGCACAGGCTGGATGAATGACGCGATGATCTCGAACGCCGCGGCGAGCGTCGACGGACTGAACACGGCGCAGTTCGCCACCGACGCGAACTCCGCGGCCACGGCGAGCCTCATCCGGCAGATCGACGCGTTCCCGCGTACGCAGCCGGACTTCACGGGAACACCCACGCTGCAGCTCGCGAAGGGGAACGCGACACCGCACTACTACGGCACCGGCTCGCCGGCGATGGATCTCGTGAATCTCGAGCCGGCGATCAACAAGCTGCTCAAGTAGAGCTCGCGGACGAAAATCCGCAAAGAGCGGGTTTCCTTGCTTTCACCACCTTGACTCCGGCTCGACGGCCGGGTTAGTCTGCGCGTGCTGGTTCCGATGGACTTTCGGGTTCGTCGGGGCCAGCATTTTTGTGCGCTCAGGCGAGTCCGTCCGACGCCGGGTCTATCGTCCTGCCCCCCATGGTGGTCGGACTTCTCACCGCGCTTCTCGTCCTCTGCGCCGTCGGCGTCGCGGTCGTGTTGCTCCCGCGCTTCCTCCGCGGCGAGCTCGGCGCACGCAACGCCGAGGTCGACCGTCGGCTCGCCGGACTCGAGCAGACGCTCAGCACGAGGCTTACCGAGCTCGACCAGCGCGTCGACACGCGCCTTGCGGCCAGCGCCACCACGGCTAATCAGATGAGCCAGCAGCTCGGCGAGGCGGCCGAGGCGACGAAGACGATGATCGCGCGCGCCCAGGATCTCGCCCGGCTCGAGCAAGCGCTGCGGCCCCCGAAGGCGCGCGGCGGCTTCGGCGAGCTGTTGCTCGAGAACCTCCTCCGCGACCGCCTGCCACCGGACGCCTACGAGCTGCAATACACGTTCCCGACTGGCGAGCGCGTAGATGCGGTCGTACGCGCCGCGGACAGGCTGCTTCCGATCGACGCGAAGTTCCCGCTCGACAACTTCGAGCGAGTGGTCTCGGCCGAAAACGACGCAGAGCGCCAACTCCACGAGAAGGCGTTCGCCCGTGACGTCAAAGGACACATCGACGCGATCGCGGCGAAGTACATCCGCCCGGATTTCGGGACGTTCGACCTCGCGTTCATGTACCTGCCGGCCGAGGCGATCCACTACGAGGTCGTCGCCGGCAAGACCGGCGCTCTGCTCTCCTACGCGCACGAACACCGGGTGTTCCCGGTCTCGGCCACGACTTTCAGCGCCTACCTGCAGATGATCGTCCTCGGCCTCCGCGGACTTCAGATCGAGCAGACCGCGCAAGACGTGATGAAGAGAATCGCCGGTCTCGAACTCGACTTCTCCCGGTTCCGCGACGACTTCGAAGTCGTCGGCAAACACCTCTCGAACGCGCAGGGCAAGTACGCGGAGGCCGAGAAGCGGCTCGATCGCTTCGGGACGAAGCTCGGACGTGCCGCCGATCAACAGCTCGAGGTGGATGTGGCCGAGCCTCCCGCGCTCCCGCGTGCCCTGGACGACGCCGCCTAGCTAGACCCGGAACAGCTCCGCCCGGCTCGTCGTTTATTACGGTGTGGACATGAACGACGAGACCCGCGACCTGATCATCATCGGCGGCGGCCCCGCGGGGTACACGGCAGCGCTCTACGCGGCGCGCGCGAACCTCAAGCCGCTCGTGATCGAAGGCTTCAACTGGGGCGGCCAGTTGATGATCACGAGCGACGTCGAGAACTATCCGGGCTACGCCGACGGGATCATGGGGCCGGAGATGATGGCCGATTTCCGCCGGCAGGCCGAGCGGTTCGACACGGAGTTCGTCACCGACAACGTGACGCGCGTCGACTTCTCCCAGCGACCGTTTCGCATCTGGGTGGAGGACACGGAGTACACCGCACGTGCGGTGATCATCGCGACCGGCGCGAGCGCCCGCTGGCTTGGGCTCGACTCCGAGGAACGGCTCAAGGGGCGTGGCGTCTCGGCCTGTGCAACGTGCGACGGCGCGTTCTTCCGCGACAAGCACATCGTCGTCGTCGGCGGCGGCGACACCGCCTTCGAGGAGGCGCTCTTCCTCACCCGCTTCGGCTACAAGGTCACGCTCGTCCACCGGCGCGACGAGTTCCGCGCCTCGCCGATCATGGTCGACCGCGCCCGCGCGCACGAGAAGATCGAGCTCAAGACGCCGTTCGAGGTCGAGGAGGTGCTCGGCGCCGACTCGATCAGCGGCCTCCGGCTCCGCAACACCGCTACGGGCGAGACCGAGGAAGTTGAGGCCGGCGCGCTCTTCATCGCGATCGGACACGACCCGAACACGGCGCTCTTCGTCGACCAGCTCGACCACGACGAGAACGGCTATCTCACGACGAAGCCGGGCTCGACCGAGACGAACATCCCCGGCGTCTTCGCGGTTGGCGACGTCCAGGATCACATCTACCGCCAGGCCGTCACGGCAGCCGGCAGCGGCTGCATGGGCGCCCTCGACGCCGAGCGCTTCCTCGCAGAAGCAGACGCGCTCGTCGAGGCCGCAACGAAGGTCTAGCACCGCCCGCGGCGAATCCGCCCGCGATGGCGGGAACCTGGATCGACCTGCTCGACCCGAGCGCCGAAGAGCTGCGCGCGCAGGCGCCGCGTGGGCTCGAGGACACGGCGCTCGCGCAGCTGCTTGCGCCGCCGCACCACGAGGACGAGCCGCGTCCGACACTCGTTGGGCACGGCGACTACGTCTTCGGCATCTTCCTCGTGGTTGTCGCAGTCCCGGAAGAGGACACGGTCTACTACCAGGAGATCGACCTTGTCCTCACCCACGACACGCTCCTCACCGTCCGCAAGACCCCGCCCGGCGGCAGGCCCGCGTGCGACCTCGCGCTCCTCAACAGTGTCCAGAAGCCCGGCGAGTCGGCCGGGATGCTCGCCTACCGGCTCGTGGACGAGATCGCCGAGCGCTACCTCGATCTCGTCGACGTACTCAACGACGAGATCGACGAACTCGAGGACCGTGTCGAGACGCAGGCGCCGGAAGTGACCCGCACGCGCATCTCCTCGCTTCGGCACGACCTCCTCCACATCCGGCGAACGCTCAGTCCCACCCGCGACGCCGTGCGGCGCGTGATCGACGACACCGTCGAGGTCGAAGAAGGCCCTGAAGTCTTCCCCCGCGACGTCGAGGTCGCCTTCAACGCCGCCTACGACAAGTTCATGCGCGCGTCGGACGGGCTCGATTTCGCGCGCGATCTCCTCGCCGGAGTCCGCGACTACCAGCAGTCGAAGATCGCCAACGACCAGAACGACGTCATGAAACGCCTGACCGTGATCGCCGCGCTCCTTCTGCCTCCCACGTTCATCGTCGGCGTCTACGGCCAGAACTTCGTCGACATCCCCGAGCTCCAGTGGCACTACGGCTACGCCTTCAGCTGGGGCGTCATCGTCGGGTCGACGCTGTTGCAGCTCTGGTGGTTCCGTCGGAAGCACTGGTTCTAACCGGGCTACCGTAGGGCTGTGCCGCACTACATCTGCCCTAACTGCAAAGAGCGCTCGGTCGACTCCGACGGCTTCGAGGGTCTCTACAACGAGGCGGTCGCGTGCCACCGCTGCGGCTTCGGCTTCCTCTTCGAGCTGATGGACGACTACTACCCCGCGCCGACGACCGGGCTCGTCACGTGCGACCAGGAGGGGCGGATCCTCGCGCTCGGCCGTGGCGTCTTCGAGCTGAGCGGCTGGAGCGAGGAGCACGTGATCGGCGCCGACGTCATCTCTGCTTTCGGGTTGCAAGGCTTCGAGGAGGAGAAGAACCCGGTCAAGCTCACGCTCGAGTGGGGCGTGCGCCGGCTGAACGAGCAACTCGAGCTACGCACGCGGGCCGGCCACGTGAAGCGCGTCGTCGGGGACTTCTTCCCCGCGCTCGACGACGACGGAGGCCTGCTCGTCGCCCTCACGCCCGCGCAGAGCTAGCTAGATTTCCGGCGGCGCCGAGGTCGAGGCGCCCGGCGATGGAGCTCGCCGCGAACCGCCGAACGGCTGATGGCTCCTGCGACGAAAGGAGCCACGCATGCGGACGACCCTCGTCATCGCCGCCGCCGGAGCGCTCGGCGCAGCCTCCCGCCACCTGCTCGAGAGCTTCGTCAACCGCCACTGGGGAGACGCCTTCCCGTGGGGAACGTTCGTCGTCAACGTCAGCGGCTCGTTCGTGCTCGGCGCGCTCGTCGGCCTCTTCGCCCACCGCCTCGGTGTGCCGCTCTGGCTCCAGGCAGCGGCCACGGTCGGCTTCCTCGGCGCTTTCACGACGTTCTCGACGTACACGCTGCAAATCTACCGCTCCGCTTCGACCGGGCACGTCCCGATCGCCCTCGCCAATGCGTTCGGGAGCGTCGCAGCCGGCGTACTCGCGCTCTACGCAGGAATCGTTTTGGCACGGGCCATGTAAGAGGGATTGGCGGAACAGCAGCTTGCCGCCCCGCCAATCCCTCCAGGCACAATTCAGGTGTGGAGTCTCTGCGCGGACACCTCCTCGTCGCCTCGCCGGCCCTGCTCGACCCGAACTTCTTCCGGACCGTCGTGCTCGTCACCGAGCACACCGACGAGGGCGCTGCCGGGCTCGTGCTCAACCGCCCGTCGCTGGTCGAGGTCGTGGCTGCTGTGCCGCAACTCGAGGAAGTCGTCGACGAGGACGAGCAGGTCTGGGTCGGCGGGCCGGTGCAGCCGGAGGCCGTGCTCGTGCTCGGCGAGTTCCTCGATCCGGACGACGCGGCCGTACCGCTCTTCGAGTCGCTCGGCTTCCCGTCGCTCGAGGAGCCTGAGGAGATCGTCCCCGCCACGACCCGTCGCCGCGTCTTCGCCGGCTACGCGGGCTGGGGCGCCGGTCAGCTCGAGGAGGAGATTGCGAACGACGACTGGATCCTCGAGCCGGCGCTCGCCGACGATGCGTTCACCGCGGACCCGGACGAGCTCTGGCGCGACGTCCTCCGCCGCAAGGGCGGGATCTACGAGCTCGTCGCCCGCATGCCCGAAGATCCGTCGCTGAACTGAGCGACGATCACCTCGGTGGCTATCGACACCTGGCCCGCGTGATCCTCGCCAAGGCGGCGGATCCCGGCCTCGAGCTCGCGTTGCGTCTCGGGCGGCGCGTTGACCCAGCCGCTCGTCGAGCCGGCCCACTCAACAAGCGCGTCGCGCGTCATCGGGCGGAGCTGGCGGAACGTGCGGCGCTGGTGCTCGAGCTCGAAGTCGTCGCGGCGCACAACGGGCGGCCGGATCTCCCGGAGCAAGG
The DNA here is from genome assembly GCA_963753525.1 of uncultured Actinomycetes bacterium. Classification (GTDB taxonomy): domain Bacteria; phylum Actinomycetota; class Thermoleophilia; order Gaiellales; family Gaiellaceae; genus Palsa-739. The sequence goes on along the minus strand of CAVWCS010000005.1, from coordinate 1,039,525 downwards.
CGTCGACTCGGGAGAGGAGCGGATCCTCCTCGTCCCAGCGGTTCCAGAGGAGCGCGATACCTCCGCCAGGCCTGAGCACACGCGCCATCTCCGCGAGCGCGGCGTCGCGCTCGAACCAGTGGAACGCCTGCCCGACCGTGACCGCATCGACCGACGCTTCGGGCAGCGGGATCGCCTCCGCAGTCCCGGCGAGCGCCTCCACTTCCGGCAGCATGCGCTGCAACACGCGACGCATCTCGTCGCCCGGCTCGACCGCGACGACGTCCAAGCCGCGCCGCATCAGCTGGCGCGTCAGCTTCCCTGTCCCGGCGGCGAGGTCGAGGACGCGCGACCCCGGCGCGAGTCCGAGCCGATCGACGGTCCAGTCGACGGCCTCGTCGGCGTACTCCGGCCGCGCGCGCTCGTACTGCTCTGCGACGCCGTCGAAGCTACGGGCGTAGCGCGCGTCAGACACGGCTCGAGGGGCAGAGATCCACGAGCACGCAATCCTCGCAGCGCGGCTTGCGGGCGTCGCAGACGCGGCGGCCGTGCCAGATCATGAGGTGCGGAAATCGCGCCCAGTCTTCACGCGGAACGAGCCGGATGAGGTCACGCTCGATCTTGACCGGATCCTCCTGTTTCGTCAGCCCGAGCCGCTGCGAGAGGCGGCGCACATGCGTGTCGACGACGATCCCCTGAGCCTCGCCCAGCTCGGCGGCGACGACGTTCGCCGTCTTGCGCGCGACGCCCGGGAGCCGGAGAAGCTCGTCCATGCGCGTCGGTACCTCCCCGTCGAACTCCTCGAGGAGGACGTGCATCGCGCCGCGGATCGACTTCGTCTTCTGGCGGTAGAAGCCGGTCGCGAAGACGTCCTGCTCGAGCTCCTCCTGCGGCACGGCGAGGTAGTCCTCGGGACGGCGGTACTTGACGAAGAGCTTCTCCGTGACGCGGTTGACGTTCACGTCGGTCGTCTGTGCCGAGAGCATCACCGAGACGAGCAGCTCGAGCGGGGTTCGGAACGTCAGTGCGATCGACGCGTCAGCGTGCTCGAACGCGAGCCGTTCGATGATTGGCCGGATGCGCTCGCGCTTCGGGCCGACGCGCTTCCGCGCTTCCTTGACGAAGCTACGAGGCAACGAGAGCCGTCGGCGGCTGGCGCAGGCGCGGGCCTGCGCAGACGAGGTCGAGAGCCGGGCAGCCGGCGCACGCGAAATCGCTCGGCGTCGGCCGGAACTCTCCGGCCTGGAGACGTGCGATCGCGGCGGAGAGCTCAGCCTCGAGCTCCGGCAGCTCCGCGAGCGTGAAGCGCGCCTCCACCGGCTCGTTCGGGCGCTCGAGGAATGTGTAGACGACCTCGACCTCCTCCGCCTCGGCACGGAAGCACGCGAGCGCGTACACGAGCCGCTGCAGGCGGTAGTCGGCCTCGACGATCTCCTCCGGTGAGGACTCGCCGATGAGGTTCGTCTTGTAGTCGACGACGAGCGCCTTGCCGTCTGCGAGCTGTAGCACGTCGAGGAAGCCGTGGACGAGGACGCCGTCGTGCTCGAAGGTGAAGTGGCGCTCCTTCGTCACGCCGGAAAGCGAACCGAGCCGCTGTGCGAGCGGCGAGCCCACGTACGCGTTCACGTGCGCACGCACGCGCTCGTCCTCGATCTCCGGGACGACCGGCGCGGCGAGGTCGATGTGCTCGAGGAGCTCGTGCACACGGCTCCCAACCTCGACGCCGGACATGCCGCCCTCGCCGCGCGGTACCTCCTGCTCGCGGAGACCGATGCCGTAGCGCGCCCAGTACTTGTAGCCGCACTGCTCGAAGGTCGAGAGCGCAGTGAACGAAAGGCGACGCACGCGGAGGAGCGGCGGCGCGGCGATCGCGGGGAGCTCCGGCAGGAGCGGGGCCGGCTTGACCGCGGGACCGACGTCTTCCAGCGACGCGAAGAGCGCAAGCTGGCCTTCCTCTGGCTCCATGTCCTCGACCGCCTCAGCCGCCTCCTCGCGATAGCGGTCGACGCGCACGAGAACGCGCACGTCGTCGCGGACGAGCTCGATGGGGGAGTCGCCCGCCGCAGCGAGCTCCTCCTCCGCCTCGAGGCGCTCGAGCACCCACGCGATCGGCGTCGGCACCTCGCTCGCCTTCCCGAAGTCGACCGAGCCGGAGACGATCAGCCGCTCGCGCGCGCGCGTCATCGCGACGTAGTAGAGGCGCAACCGCTCCGCCTGCTCGGCCTCCTGCCGTGCCTCCTTCACCGCCTCGTAGTCGAAGGCGCCGCGCCGCTTCGTCGTGACCGGATCCGCGACACGGAAGCCGAAGCGGCCGTCGGGAAGCGCGAGGATCTCGTCCGGCGAAGGCGCGACGCGGTCGCGCCCAGCGTCCGCGACGATCACGACCTTGAACTCGAGCCCCTTCGCGGCGTGGATCGTGAGGAGGCGGACGGCATCGGCTCCCTCCTCCTCCGCGACCGCCTCGAGCTGGTGCGCGCCGACTGCCTCCTGCTCGGCGACGAAGCGGACGAATCCCTCGACGTCCGGCCCGCGCAACTCCTCGTACGAACGCGCGAGCCGCGCGAGCTTGCGCATGTTGGCGTAGCGGCGGCGGCCGTCCCACCGCGCGAGCACCGCGAGGTCGTAGTCGTGCTCAGCGACGAACTGCTCGCAGAGGCGCTCGAGCGAAAGCCGCGGCATCGCGGCGACTAGCCGGTCGTAGCGCTGGCGGAAGGCGCGCAGGAGGCGCTCGTCGCGCTCGGCGAGTCCCGGCGGCATGGTGTGCTCGATCCCCCCGAAGAGCGGCCGGCGCGTGGCGATCCGCCGGATCAGCGCGAGCGCGTCGTTCGAGACGCCGACGAACGGCGAGGCGAGCACCGCGAGAAGCGCCTCGTCGTCGTACCGGTTCTGCAGGAGGCGGAGGTACATGAGCATGTCGACGACCTGCTGCTGGCCGAAGTAGCCCTTGCCCGTCGCGCGGTATGTCGGCAGCCCCTCGCGCCGCAGCTCCTGCTCGTACCACTCCGCGTCCGTGCCCGCCGCGAAGAGAAGGACGATCTCGCCCGGCGTGGCCGTCGCCCGCGTCGACGAGCTCGCGCACACGCCGCGCGACAGCGCGCGCCTCGCCGCGCCGCCAGTGCTCGGGCGTGTCCTTGTAGCTCTCCTTGTCGGTGACGAGCAGCTCGACCGGATGACCAAAAACGGGATCGGGAAACTCGACCGCCGCCGTGAGCTGCTGGAACTCGCTGCCGAAGTGCGAGCCGAAGAGGTGGTTGACCGCGGCAAGCACCTCCGGCCGCGAGCGGTAGTTGTTCGTGAGCGAGAGGAGCGTCTCCGCCGCCGCGCGCCGCTCGCGGAAGACGTCGACGTCGGCGTGCCGGAAGCCGTAGATCGACTGGAACTCGTCGCCGACGAAGAAGAGCTCCGTCTCCGGCGTCCGCAATAGCTCGACGATCTCCGTCTGCAGCGCGTTCGTGTCCTGGAACTCATCCACGAGGATCTCGCGGAAGCGCAGCTGCTCGCGCTCGCGGATCTCGGGATGCGAGCGGAGGAGGTTGCGCGCCTCGAGCTGGAGATCCTCGAAGTCGAGCGCCGACTCGCGCGCCTTCGCCTCGGCGTACTTCGCCCCGAATGCGTCGAGTAGCTCCTGGAGGAGCGCGCGGTCACGGGCGGCTGCCTCGTCGAGCGCGGCCTGCTCGACCGCGGCGAGCGCCTCGCCGTACGCGGCTGCGCGGTCGCCCCGGGCCTTGAAGGCCGAGAGAGACATCAGGCGATCCGGGCGCGCGTCCTTCTCCAGCAGGGCGAGCAGCTCGGTTGCGGCCCGGCACTGCGCGTCGGTCGCGTCCGGATCCCCCGCAAGCGCGCGCGCCGCGTCGCGCAATTCCTCGACGCGCTGCGCGAGCTCTGGCCGCGGCGCAACGGCGAGGTCGAGGTCCCGCCCGGCCGCGCGCAACGTCTCATAGACCGTCGTGAGCATCCGCCGCAACCCGGCGCTGCCGTACGTCGCAAGCAGCTCGAGCCGCTGCCGATCGTCTCCCGCGAGGAACTCGCCGAGCGCGGCCGCGAACGCCTCCGAGCGGAGCACCGCCGCCTGCGATTCGTCGAGCTCCCGGAAGCGCGGATCGAGGCCGGCGGCGAGCGGATACGCCCGCAGGAGCCGGCTGCAGAAGCCGTGGATCGTCGAGATCCACGCCCCGTCGAGCTCGCGCGCGAGGTCGTGGCGGCCACGCTCGGCGAACGCCGCGCGAATCCGAGTCCGAAGCTCGCCGGCGGCGCGCCGCGTGTAGGTGATGACGAGGATCGAGTCGACGTCGAGGCCACGGTCGAGGACCGCGCGCACGACGCGCTCAACGAGTACGGCCGTCTTCCCCGTGCCGGCGCCGGCAGAGACGAAGACCTCGCCCGTCGCCTCGACGGCCGCGCGCTGCTGCTCGTTGAGCGCGTACTTGCTCACGCCCGCTCCACCCGGCACATAGGCCAGAGATCGCACCACGCCGGGCACTCGCCGTCGCGTGGATCGTGGCGGACATCGCCCTCGCGGATCCGCTCCGCGACGGTCGCCGCGGTCGCGCGCGCCGACTCGACGACGCCCCAGAAGTCCTCCTCCTCGAGGTAGTCGTTCTTGACGTAACCGGGCAGCGTCTCCGCCTCACTCGCGCGAACGAGGCCGCGCGCGCGGCGGGCACCCGCGAGCGGGCGGTAGAGGCCACCGAGCGGCTCGAGCCCGACGAGGTCGCGGAGGACGAGCATGTAGAGCGGCACCTGCAGGCGCAACTCCCGCTCGATCTCGCGTGCCGAGTGCGCGTGCTTCCCCGACTTGTAGTCCTGCACGATGCCGCGCGCGCCGTACGGGTCGACGTCGATGCGGTCGATCTTCCCGGAGAGCGTCAGGCCCGGCGCGAGCTCGAGCCCGCGCTGGAGCTCAGGCGCTGCCCGCTCGCTCCCGAACGCCACCTCGAACCGCCGAGGCACGAGCGCGAGCTCCGATTCGCATTCGTCCTCGACGAACGCCTCGAGGTCGCGCCAGAGCGTCTGGTCGAGCTCGCGCAGCTGCATCTCGGTCAGATCCATCCGCACGCCGGCGACCGCCTCCTCGAGGCACTGCCGCATCAGCCGCTTCGCGTCCTCGACGTTCTCCGGCGCGAGCTTCTCGATGCCGAGCTCGGCGGGGATCCGCGCGAAGAAGCGGTGGAGCGCCGTGTGCGCGACCGAGCCTCGCTGCATCGCGTCGGGCTCGGCGTCGATCGTCTTCGGCGCGAGGAAGCGCTCGACGAACCACGCGGAGGAGCAGTCGGCGAAGCGCTCGAGCTCCGTCACGCCAAACGTGCCCCGCGAGCCGAGTTGCTCGAGGACGAGCGGATTCGTGATCCGCGTCGGACGGTCGAAGGCGCGGCGCGCCCGCTCGAGCCGCCGATCCCAGCCGTTCGCGCGGGCGAGCGCGGTCGCAAGCTCGGCGTCCCGCGCCGCGAGCTCGGCCAGCCCACGCAGGCGCTCGCGATCGGTCGGCGCCTCGTCGACCGGAGAGGTGAGTGCCGAGAGCGGCCGGCGGGTAGTCGCACGCCGCACGTCCTCCGGATCGAACAACGACTGCACGTCGTGCCAGAACGGGCTCGCCTCGCGCGGGCTCCCGTCGTCGTCGGCTGCCTCCCGCACGAGATAGAGCCGCCGCGACGAGCGGGTGCACGCCGTATAGAAGAGGTAGCGATCACGCGAGACCGGGTCGGGGCGCGCGAGGCGCGCGCCGTGCGCGTCGAGTTCCCGCCGCGCGTCGTCGTCGAGGAACGGCGAGCCGCCACCGCGCCGCGGGAGCCTTCCCTCCTCGAGGCCGAGCACGAACGTCGCCTCGAAGCGTCGCGTGCGGGCGCGGAGAAGATCGACGACCGCGACCCGCCCGATCTCGTCACCCCGCTGCGGACGGAGCGTGAGCCGCTCGATCGCCGCAAGGACGTCTTCGCGGCTCAACGTGCCCGCGAGCTCGCGCCAACCGTCGAGCTCGTCGAGGAGGCGCACGAGCGCGTCGTACGTGCGGAGATCGAGCCGGCTTGCGTCGTCGGCCGGCGGACGCTCGACACCGTGCGCGTTCCGGAGCATCCGCGCGACCTGCTCGCGCACCGCGACGACGGGATCCTCCGCGCCGCGCAGTTCGTCGAGCGCGGGCAGCGGAGCGCCGCGCAACCGCTCCGACTCCTCGACGACGCGCTCGGGATTCTGCACGGCCCGGCCGCGCAGGCGTCCCTCGACGAAGTCGACAGCGCGGCGCTCGAGGCCGGAGAACGGCGAGCGGAGATACGTGAAGAGGTCGTTGCGCGTTCCGTCCGCCCACGCGAAGCGGAGGAGCCCCGCCAGCGCCTGGCCGAGCGACGTCTGCGTGAGGCGGACCTCGCCGTCGACGGAGTACGGAATCCCGAACTGGCCGAGCACCGTGTCGAGCACGCCGCGGACGCGGTCGACGCCGGGCACGACGATGCCGATCTGCTCCGGCTGCATTCCGCCGCGGATGAGAGCGAGGAGCTCTTCGCCGACGAGCTCGAGCGTGCCCCGGCCGCCGGCGCCCTCGAAGAAGCGGATGACACCGTCTAGGGGCGGCGCCTCTCCGGGCTCGTCCTCGAAGAGCGCGCGCTCGAGGTGCGCGAGCGGCGGCGGAGCGATCGCCGCGTAACCCGGCGGGAGCTCCTCGATCGCGCCCGCGGCCAGGCGCGCAAGGTCTTCGGCGGTGCGGGTCAGGGAGACGAACGCGGCGCGCCCCGGCTCGTACGGGAGCGAGACCGTCACGTCGGTGCGCACGGATAGCGCCTCGACGAGCGCCCACTCCGCGCCGGTCAAATCCTCGAAGCCGTACGCGAAGATCGGCGCGCCCGTCCACGCGTCGAGGTCGGAGCGGAGCCGGTCGACGGCGGCGCGACGCCGCATGCCGCGGTTCGAGCGGCCGAGCGCCTGCAACTCCGCACGGTACGCCGCCCAGAGCGAGCCGAGCTCCCCACCAACCGCCTCCGGCTCGAGCAGGCCGGCCTCGAGCTCGTCGAATGCCTGGAGGAGCGACTCCGCAAAGCCTCCGCGTGCCGCCGACGCGCGGAACCCGCCGAGCTCGGCACTCGCGAGGACACGCCGGACGAGGAGTGAACGCTCCGCGGGCCCGAGCGGCCTTCCGTCGACCGCGGCAATCCGGTCGAACAGCCTCTCGAAGGTGACGATCGAACCACCGAGAAGCGCGCCGGCGCGCGCGAGCAGCTGCCCCTCGACGCGGTCTTCGTCCGCCCGGTTCGGGACGACGAGAATCGGCTCCTGCCCGGCCTCAAGGACGGCTAGGTACCGGTCGAGGAGAAGCTCGACCTTGCCCGCGTTGGCGGGCCCCGCGATCAAACGGAGCGGCACCCGCCTACGCTAGCGCGCGAGTCGTCTGCGGTCCAGGGAGCGCTTGAGACGAGTTCCTAGGCCGCCTTCGGCCGGCGGCCGCGGCGGGCCACTGCGCGGCCCGGCATGGTGCCCGCGCACGTGTCGCACAGGTCTGCCTGCTTCGACGTGCGGCGGGCGTCGGCGAACGTCACGCGGAGGACGGCGCCCTTCTCCTCATCGACTTCCTTGCCACACTTGTCGCAAACGAGAATCGTCTTACGTGCCACTTCGTTCCTCCTTCGAATTGAAAATCGCGAGGGAAATGTAGCGACAAGTCAAGCAACCTTTCGCGCTTGCCGAATGCGCCACGAACGGAGCAAGCTCAGCATCGCCGCTTCCTCGGGCGAGAGACCGAGGCCGCGTGCTTTCACGGCGCGCAAATGACGCGGCCGGAAATCGTCGATGGTTCTACCGTCGAGGTACTGCTCGACCACGGCAGGCGCGACGTAGGAAGCGCGGCAGACGGCAGGCGTATTTCCCAGATGCTTTGCCACTTGTTGCATCACCGCGGTGACAACCTGCTTCTGATCGGCCTCCGCACGGTCGCGTTCGGCGAAGTGAATGGCGGCGAGGAGCGTGCCGCCCCACGTCCGGAAGTCCTTCGCCGAGAACTCCTCGCCGAGATAGATCTTCACGTAGTCGTTGAGGCGCGTGCTCGTGAGGTTGTAGAGATCGCCGTCCAAGCGGTACTTGAAGACGCGCGCGCCGCCCTTCACCGCCAGGAGGCCGCGAATCGCAGCGGCGAGCTCCTCGTCGACGAGCTCGGTCCGGACGCGGACACCTGCCTTCGCGCGGAAGGCGAGTTGGACGCGGCTCCCGCGGACATGGACATGGCGGCGCAGGAGCGTCGTCACGCCGTACGTCCCCTCGCGTGCGTAGCGCTCCGATCCGACCCGGAACCAGCCGAGGGAAATGAGTCGCAGAGCGACCGCGGAGACGCGCTCGCGATCGAGCTCGTCGCGATCGAGATGCTCTGCCATCGCCGCGCGCAGCACAGGCAGCCGCTCCCCGAAGCGGATGAGACTGTCGTATTTCTCCTGCTCCTGTGCCGCGCGAAACGCCGGGTGGTAGAGGTACTGCTTGCGTCCCGCGGCGTCGTAGCCCGTCGCCTGGAGTTTCGCGCCCGCGCTCGGCGAGATCCAGACGCCCTTCCACGCCGGCGGAATGACAAGCGCCTCGATGCGCTCGAGCGTTGCCGCATCGCGGATCTCGCGCCCACGCGCGTCGCGATAGCGGAAAGCTCCCTTGCGTCCTGTTCTCGTCGCCATCCCCTGCGAGAACGACACTATTCGTCCGCCGGTAACTGTTCGCGCGTCGCTGGCGCGCGAAAAGCGAGCGAGGCAAGGACGCAGGGAGCGGTCGTAGCCTCGGCTACGACCGCGACTGAGGACGACGCAGCCGGGCGAAGCCGGCCGACGAGCGAAGCGAGGAGTCGCGACGCTTTGCAGCCGCCAGAGCGCGGGAACGGTTGCCGGTGGGCGGATACAGTGGCCGGCGGTGCGCGACGAATTGACGATTGCCGTCCTCGAGGGCGACGAGACGGGACAGGAGCTCCTCGAGGAGAGCCTCCGCGTGCTCGCGCCGGACGTCACGGGGCTCGAGATCGACTTCCCGCGGTTCGACCTCTCGCTCGCGAGCAGGCGCGCGACCGACAACGGGGTCGTCCACGACGCCGCCGCCGCGATCCGCGACCACGGCCTCGGCGTCAAGGCGGCGACGGTCACGCCCGAGGGACGCGACGACGTCGGCTCCCCGAACCGGATCCTCCGCGAGGAGATCGGCGGCAAGGTCATCGTCCGCACCGGTCGCCGCATCCCGGGAGTCGCACCGCTCGGTGGCGTCCACGCTCCGATCTCGATCGTGCGCATGGCCGTCGGCGACGCCTATGGCGCGAAGGAGTGGCGTGAGGGCGAGGGAGACGACGAGGTCGCGTTCCGGACGGAGCGGATCGAGCGTCGCATCTGCCACGCCGTCGCCGAGTTCGCCTTCCGCCAGGCCGAGCGCACCGGCCGCAAAGGTCTTCGGCGGGCCTGAAGTACACCGTCAGCCCGACGTACGAGGGGATGCTCAAGGAGGAGATGGACGCCGCCGCCGCGCGGCATCCCGACGTCCCGTACGAGCCGCAACTGATCGACGCGACGTTCGCGCTGCTCCTCTCTTCGGCCGGCGACCCGCTCGTCATCCCGGCGCTCAACCGCGACGGCGACATCCTCTCCGACCTCGTCCTGCCGCTCTTCGGTTCGATCGCGGGCTCCGAGTCACTCCTCGTCGCGTTCGGGGACGACTTCGAGCCGTCCGCGATCATGGCGGAGGCAGCGCACGGGACGGCCCCGTCGCTCCAGGGCAAGAACGTCGCGAACCCGATGGCGATGATCCTCGCCGGTGCCGCGCTTCTCTCCCACGGAGGCGGCGAAGTCCCCCAGGTAGGACGCGCGATTCGCGAGGCATGCCTCGAGGCGGTCGCGTCGGGAGCCCGCACGGCGGATCTCGGCGGCCACCTCGGCACGACGGAGTTCACGGACGAAGTGATCGCCCGCGTACGGGCGAAGCTCGAGGTCTGGGCCGCGCTCTAGAGCCGGAGGCGAAGACAGCCGCGCCAGCGGCGGCTTAGCCGCAGGCCCTCCCCGCTCCCCGGCGCAACGAGCACTCAGCACGGAGACGCGGAAGACCACGCTCTTCCGCGCCGGAGTTCCGCCAACAGCGAGCGAGTCCGCAGGACTCGCGAGCTACGAAGCGCGGGCGAGCCAGGTGTCCCAGCCCTCCGCCCAAACCTGGACGAAGAGCTCGGCGACGACCGGGTCGAACTGCGTCCCGGCGCCGCGCTCGACTTCCGCGAGCGCTTCCTGATGCGTGAGCGGCGGACGGTACGTCCGCTCCGAGATCATCGCGTCGAACGAATCGGCGACCGCGAGCACGCGGGCCTCGGCAGGAATGCCGCGGCCGTGGAGTCCCACCGGATAGCCGCCGCCGTCCCAGCGCTCGTGATGGAAGAGCACGTACGGGAGCGCGTCATGGAAGCGGCGCAGCGGCAACACGAGCTGCGCGCCGGCTTCGGGATGGAGCTGAACCTCCCGCCGCTCCTCCTCCGTGAGCGGACCGGGCTTGGAGAGCACCTGCGGCCGCACCTTAACCTTGCCGACGTCGTGGAGCGGCGCTGCGGTGCGAAGCGTGCGGAGCCGTTCGCGATCCCATCCGAGGCGCAGCGCCACGGGCTCAGCAAGCGCGGAGACGCGGGCGCCGTGACCCAGCTGCGAGTCGCGCTCCTCGAGCGCGCGAGAGATCGAGACGAGCATCGCGGGAACGGATTCCCCGCGAGCACGCCTATCCCTTCCAGATCCCGACTTCCAGATGCCGGTGATCGGTGTCGCGTGGGCGGACTTCGCGAGGCGCGGCAGGTGCCAGGCGTCCTCGATCGTCCGGAGCAGGCCGTAGTGGTTCGTCAGGCCGGCGAACGTCGAACCCGGCGTCACCGCCGGCCCGAGCGCGAGCACGTCGATGTGACCGCCGCCGCCGGTGGTGTCACTGTCCTCGGACTCATCGAAGACGACGAACACGACCCCGTTGCTGCCGAGCGCCGGCGAACTGAGGAGAGGCACGATGTTCGTGTTCAGCCACGCGTCGCCCTGGGCGACCGTGCCGTTGTGCATGTCGTCCTCGAGGTTCGGGATGATGAGAGAGAAGGCGGGAAGCTGTTTGTGCGCGACATCGTGCGCGAGCTTCGTGAACGGGACGATGTGGGCGCGCCGCTTTTTCGAACTCAGGATGTCCTTGAAGTACATGAAGGGGTCGTGCCGCTTCACGTAGCCGTTGACGCCGCCGGCGGTCGCCACCGTCGAGCCCGCCGACGGGAGAGTCTCCGCGTATGTCTTCCACGTCTTATGCACCTTGTCGAGCGAGTCGGCGAGATTCGTCGCCTTGACGGTGCACGTCGTGCAGTCCGTCTTGATCCCGTGCGTCGAGCCGGAGACGATCGCGAGATAGTTCGGAAGGCTCGGATGCGCGATGCCGTCGTAGTTCGTCATCTGCGCGTACTGCGTGGCGAGCGAGTTGAACGTCGGTGCGTCGGTGGTATCGCCGACGATGTCGCTGTACCCGTGGTTCTCGAACATGACGACAACGACGTGCTTGAAGTTCGGGATGGTCGCCGTCGCCGAAGCCCGCGCGGGCGAGCTCCACGCCGACGCCGCAGCGCACACGGCGAGCACGAGCACGACGAGACCGCCCCCCAAGGTGCGCTTCCGCGTCAGTGCTCTCGCCGCCGTCGCCACCAATGATGTAGTACCACAATCAGCACGATCGCGGCGATGAGCCCGACGCCGATCCCCGCGTCGCGCTCGACGGCATCGATGACCGCCTGACCGAGGTAGTACGCAAGCAGGCCGATGAGCGAGCTCCACGCGGCGGCACCGAGGGCGTTCCAGACCATGAACCTCCCGAGGCTCATCTCCCCGAGACCAGCCATCCATCCGAGCCACGCACGCACGACAGGCACGAAGCGGCCGAGGAAGACCGCCTTCGAACCGTGCTTGCGGAAGAACTCATGCCCGCGCTCGACGGCCTTGTCCGTGCGGCGTTCGATCCAACTAGACCGCTTCAGCAGCTCCATCCCCCAGCGGCGGGCGACGAGGTACGCGGCGAGCGCACCGAGCACCGCGGCTCCAAAAGCGAGGAGGATGATCGCGACAATGCTGCCGTGCCCCTTCGAGGCGAGCGCAGCCGCGGTGATGAGCGCGGTCTCGCCGGGGATGAACGGCAAGCCGGCGACTTCGACGAAGACGACGAGGAAGACGACCCAGAGTCCGTACTCGCTGACGAAGTGCGTCACGCTACGTAGGCTATTCACGCATGAGGATAGGGGTCACGCGGGAGACAACTGCCGGCGAGCGCCGTGTCGCGCTCGTCCCGGAGACCGTCGCCAAGCTCATGGCGGCGGGCTTCGAGATCGTGGTCGAGCCGGGCGCGGGAGCACCCGCTTCCTTTCCCGACGCCGATTACGCCGAGGCGGGCGCGACGCTTGGCGATCCGTGGGCTGCCGATGCGGTCGTCAAGGTGCGCAAGCCGTCGGCGGCCGAGATCGAGAAGCTTCGCGCGGGACAGGTGCTGATCGGCTTCCTCGAGCCGCTCTCCGACCCGGCCGGACTCGAAGCGCTAGCGGGGCGCGGCGTGACCGCGTTCGCGCTCGAGTCGATCCCGCGCATGACGCGCGCGCAGTCGATGGACGCGCTCTCGTCGCAGGCAACGGTCGGCGGCTACAAAGCCGCGCTCCTCGCCGCGGAGACGCTCCCCCGCTTCTTCCCGATGCTGATGACCGCCGCGGGAACCGTGCCGCCGGCGAAGGTGCTCGTGATCGGCGCCGGCGTCGCCGGCCTGCAGGCGATCGCGACGGCGCGCCGTCTCGGCGCGGTCATGACCGGCTTCGACGTTCGTCCGGTGGTCCGCGAGCAGATCGAGAGCCTCGGCGCGAACTGGCTCGACCTCGGCGTCACCGGCGCGGAGGCCGAAGGCGGCTACGCACGCGAGCTGACGGCGGAGGAGATGACGGCGCAGCAAGCGGCGCTCGAGGAGCGGATCGCCGGCTTCGACGCGGTCATCACGACCGCCGCCGTGCCCGGCCGGCCGGCGCCGAAGATCATCCCCGCCTCCGCCGTCGAGGCGATGCGTCCCGGCTCGGTCATCGTCGACCTCGCCGCCGACAGCGGCGGCAACTGCGAACTCACGCAGCCTGGCGAGATCGTCGAGCGCGGCGGAGTGACGCTCGTCGGGCTCGACGAACCTGCCGAGCACGATGCCGTACCACGCCTCGATGCTCTACTCGCGCAACGTCCAGGCGCTTCTCCTTCACCTCGCGCCCGAGGGGACGCTTGCGCTCGACTGGTCGGATGAGATCACGAGCGGCGCGTGCGTCGCCGGCAAACAGGAGGCCGCGCCCGCATGAGCCACAACATGCTCCTCGTCTTCGAAGTGACGATCTTCGTGCTCGCGATCTTCCTCGGCTTCGAGGTGATCTCGAAGGTGCCGACGCATGCTCCACACGCCGCTTATGTCGGGGACGAACGCGATCCACGGGATCGTGGTCGTCGGCGCGATGATCGTCCTCGCGCAGCCGGACAAGGGCGCATTCACCTGGATCGTCGGCTTCCTCGCCGTCGTGCTCGGCTCCGCGAACGTCGTCGGCGGCTTCGTCGTCACCGACCGGATGCTCGAGATGTTCAAGAAGCGCGAGCCGCCGAAGCAGCAGGACGAGAGTGAGCACGAACCTCGCCGACCTGCTCTACCTGATCTCGATCGTCACGTTCATCCTCGCACTGCGCTACCTCTCGAACCCGGCCACCGCGCGGCGCGGCAACCAGATCGGCGCGGCGGGAATGCTCGTCGCGATCGTCGTCACGTGGATCAAGGCCGGCACGACGAGCTGGTGGGCGATCGTGATCGGGATGGTCATCGGCGGCGGCTTCGGGGCGGTCGGCGGCGCGCAAGGTGAAGATGACCGCGATGCCGCAGATGGTGGCGCTGTTCAACGGCGTCGGCGGCGGCGCGGCGGCTCTGATCGCGCTCGCCGAGCTTCACAAGTTCCTGCCGGAGCCGGGTCGCCCGCATATCGACGTCCTCATCGCGATCGCGCTCTCGGGCTTCATCGGCGCGGTCTCGTTCGCGGGCTCGATGATCGCGTTCGCGAAGCTGCAGGAGCTGATCGGCGGCCGCCCGATCACGTATCCCGGCCAGAACGTCGGGAACCTCGTCCTCCTCGCCGCGCTGCTCGCCTTCGCGGTCGCGCTCTCGGCGGGCGTCCAGGATCAGTGGATCCTCTGGATCGTCGTCGGCGGTGGCGCGCTGTTCGGCGATCCTCTTCGTCCTCCCGATCGGCGGCGCGGACATGCCCGTCGTCATCTCGCTCCTCAACGCGTTCACCGGACTCGCTGTCGCGATCGGCGGCTTCGAGCTCCAGAACAACGTCCTCATCGTCGCCGGCATGCTCGTCGGCGCCTCCGGCACGCTGCTCACGCTGATGATGGGCAAGGCGATGAACCGCTCGCTCGGGAACCTCCTGTTCAGCGCGTTCGGCCAGGTGAGCGCCGAAGCCGCGGCGGTCGCTGCGGGCGACGGCGGCGGGACGGTGCGCAGCGCGAGCGCCGAGGACGTCGCCGTGATGCTCGCGTACGCGCACAAGGTCGTCTTTGTGCCGGGTTACGGCCTGGCGGTCGCGCAGGCGCAGCACGATGTCCGCCAGCTCGCCGACATGCTCGAGGCGAAGGGCGTCGAAGTCACGTACGCGATCCATCCGGTCGCGGGACGCATGCCCGGCCACATGAACGTCCTGCTCGCCGAGGCGAACGTCCCGTACACGCAGCTGAAGGAGATGGACGAGGCGAACCCGGAGTTCTCCCGCACGGATGTCGCCGTCGTCGTCGGCGCGAACGACGTCGTCAATCCCGACGCGCGCACGAACCAGGGCTCGCCGATCTACGGGATGCCGATCCTCGATGTCGACAACGCGCAGGCCGTCGTCGTGCTCAAGCGTTCGATGAACCCCGGCTTCGCGGGGATCGAGAACCCGCTCTTCTACAACCCGAAGACCGTGATGCTGTTCGGCGACGCGAAGGAGTCGATCATGAAGCTCACGGCAGCCGTCAAAACGCTCTAGCTCCGAGTCCTGCGCCCCGCGTTTCTGATGCAACTCACCGGCACCTGACGTCGGACGTCGCCTTCCGCCTACCGAGTGCGCAGCCGTAGCGCTACAGGCGTCCAGTGCCGGCCGCCGTCCGTCGTGCGGTAGAGCTCGCGGTCGCGGCCGACCAGCGCCCAGCCCACGCTCGGCGAGCTGAAGACGAGCGGCTGGTAGATGGCGTCGGGCAGGCCGCGCGGAACGATCGAGCTCCAGCTGTGGCCGCCGTCGTGTGTCACGTAGAGCCTGCCCGGGGTCACGAATGCCCACATCTCCGACGAGCCCGCTGTGAAGTCGCTGGCGACGGCTTTCGCTGGCAGCCGTGGGGCGAACGCCGTCCAGTGTGTTCCGTCGTCGACGCTTGTGAAGACCTTCGGGTCGTGTCGATAGATCCCGCGGGCCACCACCAGAAGGCGACCGAACGAGCCGACCGGGAGCGGGGAGAAGTCGACGGATGGCGGCGGCACCCGCTCCTTGGACCACGTCTTGCCGGCGTCAGTGGTTCGGTAGAGAACTCCAGGGATTCTGCGCCCCCGGCCACCCGGAATTACGCCACCGGTAGCGCCGGGGTATGTGCCGAGGACTCCATCCCGCCGATTGAGGAACGTGATCGGTCCGAAGTCAGGCCCGTGCCCCACGAGCTTCCAGCTGGCGCCACCGTCGTTCGTCCAAAACAACCTCGGCTTGCCCCTCCCCAGCCGATCGGCCGCGAGCACGTAGCCGTGGCGGGCGTCGAAGAAGCTGACGAACCCGTTGCCGCAGCCGCAGCCGGGCAGCCAGGAGATCCGCCAGGTGCGACCGCCGTCCGCCGTCCGCTCGATCGCCCAGGGGCGCTTGTCGACAGGGGATATGGACACGGGTCCGCCGTCCAGCAAGACGCTGATCCAGCCGTGCCGCTTGTCGATGAACTGCATCTGCTCGAGGCTGGCGATGTCGCGAGGGCTTTGCACCTTGAAAGGCTTCCCCGTCACGCGCTTCGGCCAGTGCGCCGTCCGCAGGAAGACCCGCCACGTGCGGCCGCTGTCCATCGAGAGCCACACGAAGTTGTGACGGTCGATCGCCCACACGACGCCGCCGCTCGATCCGATCGATTCGACCCAGCGAGCGGCCGAGCGCTGGCCCGGAACGGCCCCTGCGCGACTTCCGACGCCGGCGGACTGCGCGGCAGTCACGAACGTCACGGTGAGGACGACGACGAATAGAAAGACCTCACGCCGCTTCATGTCGCTCTTTATACGACGCCCGACGCCGTCATGTCACGCGGCGGCTATGGAGTGCGTCGTCTCAGCGTCGCCGCGCCGAGCGCTACGGCGAGCAGGATGCAGCCGCAGACGACGGCGACGTCGGCGGTGAAGCGCGCATCGAAGACGTCGTCCGCGGTGTGCGCGAGCGCGTCGTACGCGTACGTCAGCGGCATCGCGTCTGAGACCCAGCGGAGCCAGGTTGGCATCGAGTCACGCGCGACGAACAAACCGGAGAGCAGGAACTGCGGCAGAACGAGGGCCGGCATGAACTGCACGGCCTGGAACTCCGTCTGCGCAAACGCGCTGCCGAGGAGGCCCAGCGCGCTCCCGAGCACGGCGTTCGCAACGGCCAGGAGAACGACAACTACGCGCGGGCCGGCCACGTGGAGGTCCAGCAGTCCGAACGCAACGACGGAGACGACGGTCGCCTGCACGGCGGCGACCACTCCGAAAGCGACGCCGTAGCCCGCGAGGAGCTCGAGTTTCGTGAGCGGCATCGTCATCAACCGCTCGAGCGTCCCCGTCACGCGCTCGCGCAGCATGGTGATCGAAGTGACGACGAACATCGTCACGAACGGGAACAGCCCGAGCATCGGCGCTCCGGCGTGCTGGAACACCGGGCCGCCGCGGAAGAGCTCGCGCAACAGCGTCTCGAGCAGGCACGGCACGCCGACGATGAGGACGAGCGTCCGCGGGTCGCGCCGCAGCTGCTGCAGCACGCGGAGGGCTACCGCTGCGGTTCTCACGCCTCCGCCTCGATCAGGGCGAGGAACGCGTCGTCGAGCGACGTGGCGCCCGTCCGCGCGCGCAGCTCCGCAGGCGTTCCGTGCGCGAGCAGGCGTCCCTCCCGCAGGAGCAGGAGCGCGTCGCAACGGTCGGCTTCGTCCATGACATGGCTCGAGACGAGCAGCGTCACGCCGCGCTCGGCGAGGTCGTGGAAGAGGTTCCAGAGGTCGCGGCGGAGGACGGGGTCGAGACCGACGGTCGGCTCGTCAAGGACGAGGAGTTCCGGGCTGCCGAGCAGCGCCGCCGCGAGCGAGACGCGCGCCTGCTCGCCGCCCGAAAGGCGCGCGACGACGCTGTCGGCATGGCTCTCGAGCGAGACGTCGGCGATCGCGCGCGTGACCGTCTCCGACCCGCGACCGAGCACGCGCGCGAAGAAGCGGAGGTTCTCGCGCACCGTCAGGTCGCGGTAGACCGACGGCGCCTGCGTCATGTAGCCGACGCGCGAGCGCAGCTCCTTCGAGCCGGCGGGCGAGCCGAGCACCGTAACCGTCCCGGCCGTGATGTGCTGGACGCCGACGATCGAGCGGAGGAGCGTCGTCTTCCCGCTGCCGCTCGGCCCGAGGAGTCCCGTGACGCGGCCGGAGAGCACGTCGCAGCTGAGCTCCGGGAGGACGACCGTGCCGCCACGCACGACCCGGAGCGCGTCGACGCGGACGGCGGTGTCGCCGCTCACGCCTCGAAGAACCGCGCCGGGTCGAGCAGCTCGAGTTGCGGCGACTCGCGGCCGAGCAGCGCGTCTGCGACGAGCTCACCGCAGCCGAAGCCGAGGACGTTGCCGTGGCCCGAGTAGCCGGCGGCGACCCAAACGCGGCCGACGTGGCCCGGCACAGGCCCGACGAGCGGCAGCGCGTCCTGCGTGAGGCCGAAGATGCCGGCCCAGCGGTGCGTCACCTCGACCTCGCGGCCGGCGAGTTCGTGGAGGAAGCTCTCGAGCGAGGCCTGAATCGTCGGCGTCAGCTCCTCCCGATCGGTGAGCTCGTCCATGATCGAGTGGTCGCGGAAGCCGCCGAGCACGATGCGGCCGTCGGGAAGCTGCTGCCAGTAGTCGAAGCCGTGGCGCGCGTAGTGCGGCCGGTCATAGAGGACGCCGCGGAGCGGCTCGCTCACGATCACCTGCCCGCGCGTAGGCCAGATCACGTCGGCGAGCTCGGAGACGAGGTCGTGGCCGTAACCGTCGGTCGCGACGAGGACGCGATCGGCGTCGAGCGTGTCGACGTCCTCGACCGGATCGTGTTCCCGGAACTCAGCTCCCGCCTCGGCGGCGCGCGCCGCGAGCCGGCGGACGAACCGCGCCGGTTGGATCGAACCGTCGCCCGGATGGGAGATCGCTCCGAAGAACTTCCCCGCCGCTGCGCCCGGGACGTCGTCGAGCCACTCGGCCTCGATGGCGTCGTCGCGCAGTGCCTCGTACTCGAGCCGGATCGCGTCGCGCTCCTCCTCGTCGGCGGCGAGCCGGTAGCTGCCGGCACGGCGGAACGCGTCGCCGGCGAGCTCGGCGAGACGGTCGAGCTTCTCCTCCGTCCAGAGCCAGTACGCCTTCGCGCGGTCGGCGCCGTACGTCTCGCGCGCGACGTCGTAGCGCGCCGATCCGCCGCTCAGCGCGAAGCCGCCGTTGCGGCCGCTCGCTCCCTCCGCGACTCCGCGCGCGTCGTGGACACGCACGCGCAACCCGCCTTCGGCGAGCCGGAGCGCAGCCGAGCAGCCCGTGATGCCGGCGCCGACGATCGCGACGTCGACGCGGCCGTCGTGCCGGCGGTCGGGGCGGGATGGTGCGGGATCTTCGAGCCAATACAGGTTCAAGAGGTCGGACGATAGACACCGTCGTAGACGGCGACGCGGCCGGCCAGCTCGAGCTCGACGAGGCTGCGGGCGATCTCGCCCGCTCCGAGACCGGTCTCGCGGACGAGCTCGTCCGCGCTCGCGGGGAGGAGCTCGAGCAGCGGAGAGCTCTCCCCCGCCTCCTGCGTGGACTCAATGCCGAACGAGAGGAGGACGTCGCGCGCGGACGTCAGCGGCGACGCGCCGAGCTTGAGGAGGTCGTTTGTTCCCGCGGAGAGCGCAGACGTGATCTCGCCCGGCACGGTGAACACCTCGCGACCCTCCTCGAGCGCGAGATCGGCGGTGATGAGGGCGCCGCTCCGTTCCCGCGCCTCGACGACGACCGTCGCGGCGCAAAGGCCTGCGACGATTCTGTTTCGGGCCGGAAACCGCCACGGCGCCGGCTCGACGCCCGGCGCGTACTCGGAGACGATGAGGCCTCCCGCCGCCACCCGCCGGGCGAGCTCGGCGTGCGAAGCCGGATAGTCGCGGTCGATCCCGCAGCCGAGGACAGCGACGGTCGCTCCCGGAGCATCGAGGGCGCCGCGATGCGCCTCGGCGTCGATCCCGCGCGCGAGTCCGCTGACGACGACCAAGCCGGAGGCGGCGAGTTCGCGCGCGAGGCTCCGCGCGACCGACGAGCCGTAGCCGGAGCACGCGCGGGCGCCGACGACAGCCACCGCCGGCTGCGCGAGGAGCTCGAAGTCCGCGTTCCCGCGCACGAAGAGCCCGGCCGGCGGGTCGTGGATCGCGCGGAGCAGCGCAGGGAAGTCGGGTGCCGACCGCGCGACGAAGCGAAAACCGCGCGCCGCGAGGTCGGCGAGATACGACCGCTCGTCGAAGCGCCGCCGGAACTCCGCCCAGCGCGCGCCGGTCGGCGGCCGGACGAGGTGCGTCCCTGTCTCGGACGCGAAGACGGCCAGCGCGAGGTCAGACATCGCGGAGCTCGTCGGGTGAGCGGTACGCGAGCGCCTCGGCGACGTGCTCGGCGCGCACGGTCTCGGCGCCCGCGAGCGCTGCGATCGTGCGCGCGACTCGGCCGACGCGCGCGTGGCCACGGCCCGAGAGATGGAGGCGATCGACGGCGTTCCGGAGGAGATCGCTCGCCTCTGCGTCGCGTTTCGGCGGCCGGGAGTCGAGCAAAACCCGCGCCGCCACGACGCGCTCGCGGACGGTCTCCGACGCCTCACCCGGTGCCGCGGCCAGCTCGACCCCGCGCACGCGCGGCATCGCGACGACGAGGTCGAAGCGGTCGAGGAGCGCGCGCGAGAGCTTGGCCCGGTAGTGCGCGAGCCGCTGCGCGGAACAGCTGCACTGCGCAGCCGGGTCGCCGCGACCGCCGCACGGACAGAGGTTCATCGTCCCGATGAGCTGGAAGCGCGCCGGGAAAACGACACGGCCCGCGGCGCGTGCGACGGCGACGAAGCCGTCCTCGAGCGGCTGGCGCAGCGCCTCGAGCGCATCCCGCCTGAACTCCGCGAGCTCGTCGAGGAGCAGGACGCCGCGATGCGCGAGGCTCGACTCGCCGGGGCGGAGGTGCGGGCCGCCGCCGATAATCGCCGCGGTCGAGGCACTGTGATGCGGCGCGCGGAACGGCGGAGTCGAGACGAGCGGATGAGCACCGTCCACGAGACCCGCGACCGAATGGATGCGGGTCACCTCGAGCGCGCCATCGCGATCGAGCGGCGGCAGGATCCCCGGCAGCCGCCGCGCGAGCATCGTCTTGCCGGTCCCCGGCGGCCCGGCGAGCAGCAGGTTGTGACCGCCGGCCGCCGCGAGCTCGAGCGCGCGGCGCGCCCGCTCCTGCCCGCGGACACCCGCGAGATCCGGTGCCGGGACTGCGCCGTTTCCGTTCGATACCTCGTACGGCTGAGGTTCGAGCTCCAGCTCACCCTTGAGATAGGCGACGGCCTCGGCGAGGTGACGCACGGGGACGGCAGACACGCCGGCGAGCGCGGCTTCCTGCGCCGACTCCGCGGGGCAAAGCAGCCGCTCTATGCCGAGCCGCCGCGCCCCTTCGGCGACCGCGAGAACGCCGCCGACACGCCGAAGGCGCCCGTCGAGCGCGAGCTCGCCGACCGCGGCCGTTCGCTCGAGTGCCGCGCGCGGCAACTGCAGGGAGGCGCCGAGGACGGCAAGCGCGATCGGCAAGTCGAAGCCCGATCCCTCCTTGCGCAGCTCGGCCGGAGCGAGGTTGACCGTGATCCGGCCGTCGGGGAAGTTCAGCTCGGCGGCCGAGATGCCGCTGCGGACGCGCTCGCGGGCTTCCTGGCATGCCTTGTCGGCCAGTCCGACGATCGTGAAGCCGGGAAGGCCGTCGCGAACATGGGCTTCGACGTCGACGCGCCGCGGCTCGAGGCCGACCAGAGCATGCGTGAGCGCGCGTGCGAGCACGCCTCGACGCTACGAGCGAAACCGATACGAGTGGTTCGAGACTTCGCCGCAGCTAGCTCGCGTACGCGACGAGGACGTCCTCGTAGTACTCGCCCGCCCGGCGGCCCGTGCGGCGGTTCACGTGGCGGCGGCGGCGCTCCTCGAGACGCAGCCCCGCCCGCCGGAGGATCTCGGGATAGAGGTCGCGCCGGTCGTTGACGACGACGAGGACCGGCGCGCCCGGCCGAAGCGCCAAAGCCGCGCGCTCGAGCACCGCGGCGATCCCCGCGCGGTACGCCTCGAGGGCGGCAAGCGACGTTCCCGACTCGGCGGCTCCGATCTCCCGCTCCCGCCGGTCGTCGAGGCCGAGGAGCTCGTACGCGTAGCGGTGCTGCTCGTGGTAGTCGATGAGCCCCGGATACGGCGGCGAGGTGAGAACAGCGTCGAACGGCCCGGCGAGCGGCAGTTCCGTCGAGTCGCCGTGCAGAACGGCCGCCTCGCGCTCTAGGTCCCGCACCTGCGCGAACTCCTCGACCCGGGCGAGCGTGTCGAGCGTGTAGCGGCCAAGGAAGCCGAGCGCAGACTCGACCGGGCGGCACGTGCGACGGTGCTTGTGACACCAGTACTCCCCGACTTGCGGCTCGCGCGGCGCCTCAAGGTCGAAGTGCGTCGTCCGGCGCGCCGAGCGGGCCGCGCGGGAGAGGATCACGCGCAGGACGTCGCTGTGCCGGTACTCGGAGATCAGGTCGCGGAACGAGAGCAGCTCAGCTGCCGCCTGCGGCATGTACCAGGCCCGCACCCAGCTACTCGGACGCTTGCGGCGGACGGCGAGCGACTCGAGGCGCGTCCAGACCTCGCGCAGCTCCTCCCCGAGCGCAGCGAGGTCATACTGCGCCGTCTTGACGCGCATGAGGAGGCAGTTGAACGCGGCGATGTCGACGCCGGTCGCGTCGTAGCCCGACTCGAGCGCCTGCACGAGCGTCGTGCCCGAGCCGCCGAACGGGTCGAGGACATGCCCTCCGGCCGGGACGTAGCGGTCGAGGAGCACCTCGACGAGCTGCGGGATGAACTTGCCGTGGTACGGATGGAGGCGGTGGACGTGCTTCGTCCGCTCGCGCTCGGGCAGCGCCGTCTCCGACCACGAGAGGTCGAGGTCCAGCGTCGCGTAGAGCTCGTCCTGCGTGACGGCCATGGACCGGACTTCGACAACCTGCTCAGAACGCCTGCGGCACCCGCTGGACGTGACCGTCGCGGACGGCGAAGACGTCGAACCCGACGCGCAGCCGCCCGTGCTCCGGGCGCGAGGCGAGCCACGTCTCGGCGGCCTGGCGCAGGCGCCGCTGCTTCTCGGCGGTGACCATCTCGAGCGGATCGCCGAAGCGGGAGCCGCGCTTCTCCTTCACCTCGACGAACCGGAGCACCGAGCCGCGGCGGACGACGAGATCGAGCTCGTAGCCCGCCGCCCAAGCGTTCGTTCCGAGGATCTGCCAGCCACGCATGCGATACCACCACAGCGCCTTCCGTTCGGCGCTCTCCCCCGCGCCCTTCCTAGGCAGCTGCCTGGCCCTCGTAGCAGCGCGCCGCGAAGCTGAGGCGATGCACGGCCGACGGGCCGGTGCGGCGCACCGCGGCGGAGTGATCGGGCGTGATGTAGCCGACGTGCTGCGCGAAGCCGTACGCGGGATAGAGCGCGTCGAGCCGGCGCATCAGCCGGTCCCGTGTCACCTTCGCGACGATCGACGCCGCGGCGATCGCGGCGCTCTTCTCGTCGCCGTCGACAACGGCCATGTGCTCGGGCGCGGCGGGGCCGAGGCGGAAGCCGTCGACGAGGCACGCATCCGCCGGCGAGAGCGCCTCGAGCATCGCGCGAAGCCCGGCGAGGTTCGACTTGTGGAGGCCGTACGCGGTCGATGTCGGCCGGCGGGATGACGCGCACCGCGACGCGCTCCGCGCAGGCGACGACTGCGTGGAACAGCTCCTCGCGCCGCTCGTGCGAGCATTGCTTCGAGTCGTTGAGGAAGGCGAGCGGCCGAACGCGATGCTCGCGGAGAGAGCCGTAGTCGAGGAGGACGCCCGCCACGACGAGCGGTCCCGCGAGCGAGCCGCGTCCGGCCTCGTCCGCACCCGCGACGAGCCGCGCGCCGAGCTTGCGGTCGAACCGGAGGAGCTTCTGGCCGGTCCGCTTGTCCATGCGCCGACCTTAGCGCCCGATCCGGCCGCCGTCAGTGCGTGTGGAGAACTTGCCGGAGAGTCGTTACTCGGTCGGGGCTTCGTCGACCGGAGCTTCGTCGGCCGGAGCTTCCTCAGCAGGAGCCTCGGCCACCGGCTCCTCGGCGACTTCGGCCTCCGTGGCGGCTTCGGCCTCAGGAGCTTCGGCCTCAGCGGCCTGCGCCTCGTCGGTGGCGACCACCTCGTCGACGAGCGCCTCGTCTACGGCGGCCTGCTCCTCGGTCTCGGCGGTCTCGTCGAGCGCGGCTTCCTCGACCGCTGCGGCCTTCGGCAGCGTGTGGCCGGTGCCGTAGCGGCGC
This sequence comes from uncultured Actinomycetes bacterium, assembly GCA_963753525.1. Lineage (GTDB taxonomy): Bacteria > Actinomycetota > Thermoleophilia > Gaiellales > Gaiellaceae > Palsa-739. The sequence continues at coordinate 1,015,763 of CAVWCS010000005.1, read as the reverse complement.
TCGCGCACGCGCGCCTTCTTGCCGACGCGATCGCGTAGGTAGTAGAGCTTCGCGCGGTTGACGTCGCCGATCGCCACGACTTCGATCTTCTCGATCTTCGGCGAGTGAAGCGGGAACGTCCGCTCGACGCCGACGCCGGACGAGATGCTTGCGCACCGTGAACGTCTCCCGGACGCCGGAACCCTGGCGCTTGATGACGATGCCGTCGAAGACCTGGACGCGACGCCGCGAGCCCTCGATCACCTGAAAGTGGACACGAACGGTGTCACCGGCCTTGAACTGCGGCACGTTGCGCAACTGGGCGCGCTCGATGTCCTGGATGACGTTGCTCATGACAAAAGGGCCGGACGGCCGACGGGGAAGGGTAGCGGAGCAGAAGACAAGTCGGAGGCTAAGGCAGCGCGAAGCGCGACTTAGCCGCAGGCTCCCCCCGCTCCCCGGCGCGCGCCGAAGGCGCCCCCCGCGGCGGGTAACAAGCACTCAGCACGGAGCGGGCCGGAACCGCGCTTCCGGCCCGCGGAGTTCCGCCGCCCAGCGAGCGAGTGCGCAGCACTCGCGAGCTATTTGAAGCCGATGCGGTCGGGCGGCCAGTAGACGAAGAAGACGGTGCCGATCAGGTCGCTCCGCGGCACGGATCCCCACGTACGCGAGTCGCACGACTCCGACCGGTTGTCGCCCATCATGAAGTACTCCCCCTCGGGAACCTTCCAACGCCTGTTGTAGTGGAGGGAGTCATGCTCTCGCGCCTGCGCCGAGATGTATGGCTCGTTGAGCTTGACCCATTTCTTCGAGTCGGGGCCGCGGATCAAGATGAAGCCGTGATCGTCCTCCCGGACGGTCTCGCCGGGCAGGCCGATCAAGCGTTTGACGAACGTCCCGCCCTCGCCGCATGCGTTCACGGTCGCCTTCGGTGTGTTGAAGACGACGACGTCGCCCCGGGAAGGATTCGAGAAGTCGAGACAGATCCGGCAGGCGAGAACGCGGTCGCTCGAGTTGCCGAGGCAGCCTTGTCCCGGCTTCGCACAGTTGAGGTACGGCTCCATCGACGACGACGGGATGCGGTACGGGTTGACGACCCAGTGCTTGATCGCGACCACGATGAGTACCGCGCCGGCGATCGTGAGGATCCAGTCGAGCGTGACGCGCGTGCCGTGCGAGAGACCCGGAAAGAGCCTTCCGAGTGGATCGTGCGAGCGCCGCGCCGGAGCGGCCTGGTGCGTCGGGAGCTCGTCGTAGGCCGGATACTGCGAGAAAGGCGGGTTGGCAAGGGGCCACTCCGGATAGTCCCCCCAGCCGTAGTCCGTGTCGTCGGGCGCGGGCGGCAGCTCCGCCTGCGGCTCCTCGTCCTCCGGCGTCGGAGGATCCCACGAGCTCCAGTCGCTCACGCTTCGATCCCTACCACGTGGTCGCGGCGCCACGCTTCGATGCGCGCGTGATCGCCGGAGAGGAGCACGTCCGGCACGCTCCAGCCCCGAAACTCGGCCGGGCGCGTGTAGTGCGGGTACTCGAGGCCGCCGCCGAGCTCGGCCGAGAAGCTCTCGAGCTCGCCGGAGCCGGCGGCGAGAGCGCCCGGCAGGCGTCGCGCCACGGCGTCGAGGACGAGCATCGCGGGCAGGTCGCCGTTCGAGAGGACGTACGGGCCGACCGAGATGGCGTCCGTCGCGAGTTGCTCGACGATGCGGTCGTCGAAGCCTTCGAACCGCGCGGAGAGGAGCGTGAGGGAGGGCTCGACGGCGAGCTCCTCGACGATCGCCTGCGTGAGCGGGCGCCCTTTCGGCGTGAGCGCGATCACCGCGCCGGGCGTGGCCCCGCCGTAGGCAGCATCCAGCGCCGCTGCGACGACGTCGACGCGCAGCACCATCCCCGCACCGCCTCCGTACGGCTCGTCGTCCACCTGGCCTGCGCGGAGCGGCGTCGTGTCGCGGTAGTTGAAGAGGCGCAGCTCGAGCTCGGTGCCAAGGACGTTCGCGACTGGCACGCTGCTCGGTGAGCCAGGCATACGCCTGCGGGACGAGGGTGAAAACGTCGATGCGCATGGCCAAGGCTCAGTCCGGGTCCGCGAACCCCGCGGCGACGACGATGCGCCCGCCGGTGACATCCACCTGCCGCACGCACGCCTCGACGAGAGGCAAGGACGCGCCCGAGTCGAGCTCGAGCACGTCGTTGGCAGGGTACTGGAGCACTTCGCGGACTCGTCCGAGTTGTCGTCCGTCCTCCTGCTCGACGCTGAGGCCGACGAGCTGGAAGATGTAGAACTCGTCGTCGGAGAGAGCCGGGAGCGTGGCGCGCTCCACCGTCAGCTCCGTCCCGCGACCGACCGCACGGTCGAGCCGGATCACCGGACGCCCGCCCGAGCCGCGCCGGAAGGCAACGACCCTCGCCGGCTCGCCGTCCGCGAGCAGGACCGCACCGACCGTGAACGTCTCCTCCCGCTCGCTGGGGTCTTCGACGAAGAAGCCGCCGTCGACGCCATGCGGCCGCCCGACGCGGCCGACCGTGACGACATCAGCTTGTGACGGCATGCGCATCGCAGAAGTCGAGCCACTCCTCGCGCGATGTCGCGGGCGGCTGCATGCCGTCGTATGAGGTGCGCCGCGGCTCGAGGTCGAGAGTCCAGTATGCGCCCGGCTCGTCCTCGTACGGGGAGCCGACACTGCCGGAGTTGACGACCCGCTTGCCTGCGATTTCGCGGTCGAACTGGATGTGCGTGTGGCCGCACACGACGACATCGGCGTCGACATCCGCGAAGAGGAACGCGACCTGATTCTCGGGCGTGCGCTCGGTGAAGATGTCGAGGTCGTTGCGCGGCGTCGCATGGCAGTAGAGCGTGCGGCCGATCGTCACGGTCGGCGGATTCGACCAGAGGAAGTGCAGTTGCTCCTCGGTGAGCGCCGCGCGTGTGGCGTCGAGCAATCCTGGCGGAGCGAGCCCGGGCTCTTCGGGGTTGAGCTCGCGGTCGGCGTTGCCGCGCAGCCAGAGGACGCGCGCGCCGAGGCCGCGGAGCCGCTCGAGCGTCTCGCTTGGCGCCGGGCCACCCGCGACGACATCTCCGCCGACGACGATGGTCGCGTCGGCCGGCACTTCGCCGAGGACCGCGTCGAGCGCGGCGAGATTGCCGTGGATGTCGTAGAGCGTCGCGACGGGCGCCATCGTCGACCTCAGTCGACGATCTCGAGCGCCAGCCTTCGCCCTGACGCGGTACCGCAGGCGCGGACGATCGTCCGCAGCGCGCGCGCCAGTCTCCCCTGCCTACCGATCACCTTGCCGACGTCGCCTTCGGCAACGATGAGCTCGAAGACGAGCGTGCCGTCATCCTCCTCGTACTGCTCGACGCGCACCTCGGAAGGCTCGTCGACGAGCCGGCGCGCCAACTCTGCGACCAGCTCGTCCACTAGTGGTCTCCGCGGTGGCCGGCGTGCTGCTCGGGCGAGCGAAAACCGAGCAGCGCAAGGACGCAGGGAGCCTCGATAGCCGAAGCTATCGGGGCGACTGAGGACGCAGCGATGCGACGCGTTTGCAGCCGTCCAGGTAGTGCGCTGTTCGCCATGGAGGCCACTCCGCTTACTTGATGCCCTGGGTCTTGAGGAGCTTCGCGACCGACGCCGTCGGCTGCGCGCCTTTCTCGAGCCAGGCCTTTGCCTTCGCCTCGTCGATCTCGATGAGAGACGGCTCGTGCTGCGGGTTGTAGCGGCCGACGATCTCGATGAACTTGCCGTCGCGCGGAGAGCGCGAGTCGGCGGCGACGACGCGGTAGATCGGGTTCTTCTTCGAGCCGATCCGCGTCAACCTGAGCTTCACTGCCATTCGTTACCTCTTCGCTTTCTTCTTCTTCCGCTTTGAACTGGCCTTACGGGTCGCGCTCGGGCGCGGACCGCCGCCCATGGTAGGCGTTCCAGGCGCCATCCCGGGCAGCGATGGCATTTTCCCCGACCCGACCATCTTCATCATCTTCGCCATCTGCTTCCGCGACTCGAGGAGCTGGTTGACCTGCTCGACCGTCGTGCCGGAGCCGGCCGCGATCCGCTGGCGGCGTGAGCCGTCGATGACGTGCGGGACGCGCCGCTCGTGCGGCGTCATCGACAGGATGATCCCCTCGACGCGCTTCAGCTGGCGTTCGTCGACCTGGTCGAGACCCTCCAGCTGGTTGCCCAGGCCGGGGATCATCTTGAGCACGCCCTGCAGCGGCCCCATCCGGCGCAGCATCTTGTAGCTCGAGAGGAAGTCGTCGAAGCTGAACTCGCCCTTCATCATGCGGCGCTCGAGCTCTTCCTTCTCGTCGTCCTCGATGGCAGCCTCAGCGCGCTCGATGAGCGTGAGGACGTCGCCCATGCCGAGGATCCGCGACGCCATGCGGTCGGGGTGGAACCAGTCGAGCGCGTCGAGCTTCTCGCCGTCGGACGCGAACTTGATCGGGCGTCCTGTCACGGAGCGAACCGAGAGCGCCGCGCCGCCGCGCGCGTCGCCGTCGAGCTTCGTGAGGATCACGCCGTCGAAGTCGATCCGCTCCTGGAACGCCGTCGCGACGTTCACGGCCTCCTGGCCGGTCATCGCGTCGAGGACGAGGAGAACGTTGGTCGGCTTCGCCTCGTCGCGCACCGCCGCGAGCTCGTCCATGAGCGCCTCGTCGATCTGGAGGCGACCGGCGGTGTCGAGGATGACCGCATCGCGCCCGTCCGCTGCGGCGCGTGGCGATCCCGTCGCGAACGGCCTTGACCGGATCGGATCGCTCCGCCGCGTAGACGGGGACGTCAAGCTCCGCGCCGAGCTGGATCAGCTGCTCGATCGCGGCCGGGCGCTGGAGATCGGCGGCGACGAGCGCCGGCTTCTTCCCCTCCTCGCGCAGGAGCCGCGCGAGCTTCGCGGCCGTTGTCGTCTTGCCGGAGCCCTGCAGCCCGGCGAGGAGGATCGTCGTCGGCGGCTTCTGCGGCGAAGGTGAGTCCCGAGTCTGTCGAGCCGAGCAGCTCGGTCAGCTCGTCGTGGACGATCTTCACGACCTGCTGGCCCGGCGTCAGGCTCTTGCGGACGTCCTCCCCGAGCGCGCGCTCGCGCACGTGCGCGACGAAGTCCTTGACTACGCCGAGGTTGACGTCGGCCTCGAGCAGCGCAAGCCGCACCTCGCGCATCGCGCGCGAGATCGACTCCTCGTCGAGGACGCCGCGCCCGCGCAGGTCGCCGAGCGCGCTCTGGAGCTTGTCCGCCAGGGCGTCGAACATCGTCGGTCCAGGGTACTCGGGGTGGATTCTCCGGCGGGAGAGCGTCACACTCCCCTCGTGGTCTCGGCAGCCGCCTCGCGGAAGACCGTCAGCGTTCTCTTCTGCGACCTGGCCGGCTCGACCGCGCTCGGCGAGCGGCTCGACCCGGAGCCGCTGCGCGAGCTGATGGCGTCGTGGTACGAGGCGATGCGGACGGTCGTCGAGAGCCATGGCGGGACCGTGGAGAAGTTCGTCGGCGACGCGGTGATGGCGGTGTTCGGGCTGCCGCGAACGCACGAGGACGACGCGCTCCGCGCCGTGCGGGCCGCGCTCGAGATGCGCAAGGCGGCGAGCGAGTTCGTCCTCCGCATCGGCGTCAACACAGGCGTCGTCGTCACAGGCGACGAGGCGACGACGCTCGTGACCGGCGACGCGGTGAACACGGCGAAGCGCCTCGAACAGGCGGCCGACGGAGGCGAGATCCTCGTCGGCGCGGTCACCGAGCGGCTGATCCGCCACGCGGTCGAGCTCGAACCGGTTACGCCGATCGATGCGAAGGGGAAGAGCGCAGTCGTCGAGGCGTGGCGCGTGCTGAGTCTCGTCGAGGGCGCCGAGCCGTTCGCGCGCCGCTGGGACACACCGCTCGTCGGCAGACGCAGCGAGCTCGCCGTCCTGCGGGACGAGCTGACCGCGAGTGTCGACACCAAGAGTTGCCGGCTCGTCACGGTCGTCGGCACCGCGGGAGTCGGCAAGACGCGGCTCGCGTCAGAGCTCGCCGCCGAGGTCGGCGAACACGCGACGGTTCTCTCCGGCCGGTGTCTCCCGTACGGAGACGGGATCACGTTCTGGCCGCTCGTCGAGCTGCTCCGTGCCTTCGGCGGAGAGGAAGCTGTCGCCGAGGCGGTCCAGGACGAGCCCGACGCATCTCTCATCGTCGAGCGTCTCGACGGGCTTACGAGCGGCACAGGCTCGTCCGAGGAACTGTTCTGGGCTGTGCGCCGGCTGTTCGAGGCGCTCGCGCGCCGGAAGCCGCTCGTCGTCGTGCTCGAAGATGTGCACTGGGCCGAGGAGGTGCTGCTCGACCTCGTCGAGCACGTCAGCCGCTGGAGCCGCGACGCCGCGGTGCTCCTTCTCTGCATCGCGCGGCCCGAGCTGCTCGAGGAACGGCCACGCTGGGAGGGCGAGATCGTCCGGCTCGAGCCGCTCTCGCGGGCGGAGGCCTCGGAACTGCTCGACGCGCTCGATGCGACCGGCGCGCTCTCGGAGGAGCTTCGCGAGCGCGTGGCGGAGACGGCGCAGGGGAATCCGCTCTACGCCGAGCAGGTCGTGGCGATGCTCGCAGAGACGGAGGGGAGCACGGAGGCGGCCGAGCTGCCGCCGACGATCCAGGCCCTCATCGCGGCGCGGCTCGATCGCCTTGAGCCGGTCGAGCGCGACGTGCTCGAGCGGGCCGCCGTCGTCGGCGACGAGTTCTGGCCGGGGGCCGTCGCCGCTCTCGGCGAGGGCGACGAGACACTCGGCGCGACGCTGCTTGGACTCGTACGACGCGAGCTCGTCGAGCCTGCGGCATCGACCGTTCCCGGACAGGACGGCTTCCGGTTCCGCCACGCACTCATCCGCGAGGCCGCCTATGCCTCGGCCCCGCTCCGACGCCGCGCCGCGCATCACGAGCGGTTTGCGGAGTGGCTGGCGAGCGAGGGCTTCGGCGAGGACTACGACGAGATCCGCGGCTATCACCTCGAGCAGGCGGTGCGCCTGCGGAGGGAACTCGGGATCGACGACGAGGAGCTTCAGGCGCTCGCCGCCGAGGCGTACGAGTTGCTTGCCGCTGCCGGACGTCGCGCCTTCGCCCGCAGCGATGCGCCGGCGGCCAACAACCTCTTCGAGCGTTCGCTTGCGCTCCAGGACGGCGATCTCGAGCTTCGCCGTCTTTTCGCGCAGACGCTCTGGGACTCGGGGAACGGAGAGCGCTCCCTCGAATTGCTCAGAGCCGTCGCCGACGACGCCGTCGCGGCGGGCGACCGGGCGCAAGAGTGGTACGCGCGGCTTGACGCCGCCGTGATCGAGAGGCTCGAGGGCACGGACTTCCTGGAGATGGCTTCGCAGGCGGTCGAGGTCTTCTCCGAGCTCGATGACGAGCGCGGGCTCTCGGAGGCCTGGCGCCGGATCGGCAGGGCAGAGCTCGGCCGGTGCAGCTTCGCCGCCGCCGCCGCCGCAGCGGAACGGGCGTTGCACTACGCGCGCCGGTGCGAGGAGCGCGTTGCAGCCGCCCGAGCCGTCGACGTCGTCGTCACCGCGCTCTACTGGGGGCCGGAGCCCGTCGACTCGGCGATCGCTCGATGCGACCTGCTACTCGCAGAAACGGCCGGGAACGGACAGCTTCGCGGAAACGTTCTCAGCGCGCTCACGGGTCTGCGCGCGCTGCAGGCGGACTTCGACGAGGCGCGGCGGCTCCGGGCGGAAGCAGCCGCGATCTTCGGCGAGCTCGGCCTGCAGATGCATGCGGCGGGACTCGCCGAAGTCGCTTCTCAGGTCGAGCGGCTCGCCGGTGATCCGGTCGCAGCCGAGGCCGAGCTCCGCACCGCGGTGGAGCTGGTGTCCGGCCAAGGGCTGTTCTTCAGGGCGCAACTCGCGGCAGCACTCGTGGCTCAGGGGCGATACGAGGAGGCGCGGCCCCTGGCGGAAGCCGCACGCGACACAACTTTCACGACGGACGTGCTGGCCAGCGTCGTCTGGCGCGGCGCGCTCGCCCGTATCGAAGCCGCCGCCGGAGACGTCGAGGTCGCGCTCGCGCTCGCGCGCGAAGGGGTCGACATGGCCGCGCTGACGGACGGGCTCGCGATGCGAGCCGAGTCCCTCTTCGACCTCGCCGCGGTTCTCAACGTGGCCGGCGACGCGAGCGAGGCCGAGCGCGCTCGGCAAGAGGCAACCGTCCTCTACGAGCAAAAGGGGCGTGTGACTTCCGCGCCCGCTACGCGTTAGGGTCGCTCAACCGACCAGGAGGTACAACATGCCTAGTGGAAGCACTAGGGCGAGCGTCCCGGCGAACCACGGTAAGGATCACCACAAGGGCTTCGACGACGCGCTCGAACAGGCGCTCTCTCAGCTGAGCAAGGACGTCGGGACGGGCAACTACACGGTCAAGGTCGAGCTCGAAGCCGAGGTCGACGTCTCGAACCCCGGCAGCATCGGCTTCTACACGGTGACGTTGACGGGCTAGCCGGAGACGAGAGCGCGCGCGTAGTCGAGGGGATCGAACGGCCGTAGGTCGTCGAGCCCCTCCCCCACGCCGACGAGCTTCACCGGCAAGCCGAGCTCGTAGACGATCGGGATCGCGACGCCACCCTTCGCCGAGCCGTCGAGCTTCGTGAGGACGACGCCCGTTACGCCGACCGCTTCGCCGAAGAGGCGCGCCTGCTGGAGGCCGTTTTGGCCGGTCGTCGCGTCGACCACGAGGAGCGTCTCGTGCGGCGCTCCGTCTAGCCGCGAGGCGATCACGCGGCGCACTTTGGCGAGCTCCTCCATGAGGTTCGTCTGCGTGTGGAGGCGACCGGCGGTGTCGACGATGACGACGTCGCAGCCGCGCGCAACGGCCGCGTCGAGCGCGTCGTACGCGACGGCGGCCGGGTCTCCGCCGCGCTCCGAGCCGACGAAGTCCGCGCCGGCGCGTTCGGCCCAGATCTCGAGCTGCTCCTCCGCCGCGGCGCGGTACGTGTCGGCCGCGGCGACGAGGACGGAGCGGCCGTGCTCGGCGAGCTTCGCCGCGAGCTTCCCGATCGTCGTCGTCTTGCCCGTGCCGTTGACCCCGACGACGAGGATGACGGCGGGCTCGTGCGCGAGGTCGAGCGTCGGCGGCTCGCCGAAAAGCGCGGCGACCTCGTCGGGAAGGTCGGCAATGCCGCCGCGCGCCTCGAGCCGCTGGACGAGCTCGGCCGTCGCGCGAACCCCGACATCGCCGGCAATCAGCGCCTCCTCGAGCCGCTCCCAGTCGGCCGCGTTGCCCGGATCGAACGCAACCGCCGAAGCAATCTCGCCCGTGAGCGCGCGGCGCGACTTCGAGAGCGAGTCACGCAGCCGCGAGAAAAACCGTCCGCCCTGCTCCTCGGGCTCGGGCGCAGCGCCAGACTCCCCCAGCAGTTCCCCCCAACTCCGCGACATCGTTCCAGCCTAGAGAAGCTTCTCGAACTCGCGGGACAGCTCCTACTCGCCCCAGAAGCCCGTCTCGGTCTGCATACCGTCGCCGCCCTCGGGGCGGTCGCTGCCGATGGCGATGAACTCCATACCGTCGGGGCCGGCTTCGAGCGAGCGGACGGTGGCCGGCGCGACACGAACCGTGTCCCAAGGGCGCAGCTCGACGATCTCGTCGCCGAGCTTGATCCGGCCCGAGCCGGCGACGACGATGTAGACCTCCTCCTGCTCCCGATGGCTGTGGCCTTTCTCGCTGCGGAAGCCGGGGCCGGCGCGGAAATGGCTGACACCCAGATGCTCGGAGTTCAGATGCTTGCGGCCGAAATGCGCATCGAGAGCGGGATTGTCGCCGAAGGAGTCCTCGACCTCTTTCAGGTTCACGACGGTGTAATCAGAAATGGGAATCACGCTCCTGTGGGAAGGCCGGGCAGCACAACCGTCAGCTGCCCCCGATCCGGCCAACATAGCGACCTCGAGCTTGGAGTTCGAGCGTCACAGACCCGGGGTCAGGTCTGGCATTCACGCATCCTCAAGCGAGCTGCCAGATCTCGTCGCGGATGAGCGGGACGACTGTCCCGTCCGCGAGGAGCGCGTCGACCTCGAGTTCCGGCCCGCCGACCATGAAGTCGACGTGGATATTGGAGACGTTCATCCCCTCGTCTGGCTCGCCGTCAAAGGCGTACTCGAGACCGGCGCCGAACGCGATGTGGCACGTCGCGTTCTCGTCGAAGAGCGTGTTGTAGAACAGCGTCCCGGTCTGGCCAACCCGCGACTCGGAGGTCACGAGCGCGAGCTCACCGAGGCGGTCGGCATTTTCGACGCTTGCGATCTGCGACCGGATGAGCTCCGCGCCTGCCTCGGCGTCGACGTTGACGATCCGCCCCTCCTCGAAGGTGAGCTCGAGGCCGCGGATCAGCTGGCCGGAGAAGGAGAGCGGCAGCGTCGAGCGGATCGTCCCTTCCGCGCGCCGAGCATCGGGCGTCGTGAAGATCTCCTCGGTCGGCATGTTCGCGACGTAGTAGATGCCGCCGGATGTCTCGAAGCCGGCGCTGGCCCACTTGGCAGTCGAGAGCAGCCCGACGGTGAGATCGGTGCCGGGACCGCGGTAGTGAAGCGCGTCGGGCTTCAGCGCCGTGAGCGCCTTCCCGCGCGCGTCGAGGCGCGCGAGATGCTCCCGCCAAGCGGCGACCGGATCGTCCTCGTCGAGCCGGAAGCACGTTGCGACGAGCTCCCAGAGCCCTTCGACGTCGGGCTCGCCGAGGACCTGCTGCGCCCAGCCGGCGTTCGGGGCGCCGACGCCGCACCAGTTGACCGAGTTGTCGGCGTGCTGCTGCCGGCGAATCTTCGCGACCTCGATCTGCATCGCCCGCCCGACGCGGTCGCCGTCGAGATCGGCGAGGAGCTCGGGCTCGGGATTCCCGGTCGTGCCGAGGAGCGCGTTCCCGGCCATCTCGCGGGCCAGCTGCTGCCTCCATTCGGGCGCGTACGTCAGCGCCGAGTCGGGCCCGAGCTCGATCATGGCGTGCCTGACGTGCGCGTCGTCGTAGAGAACGTTGACGTATGACGCGCCCGCGCGGTAGCACTGCCGCGTCAGCGCGCGGGCAACGTCGGCATGGGCGGGGATCGTGTAGAGGAAGACCTCCTGGCCCTCCTGCACGTTCGCGCCCACGCGGACGGCGAGCTCCGCGTAGCGCTCCAGCCTCTCGTCGGCGGCGCTCACGCGGTAATCAATACATGTCCCGGCTGCGCGGCGACGCGGTCAAGCCACGCGCGGGTCGCCGGAGACCCGTCGAGGGAGAACCCGCCCTCGTCGGCGCAGTGCGTATAGGCGTAGAGCGCGATGTCCGCGACCGTCATCGCGTCGCCTGCGAGCCAGTCGCGTCCGTCGAGGCCGAGCTCGAGCGCGGCAAGCGCTTTGACGCCGCGTTTCGTCAGGTGCTCGCGCTGCGTCTCCCAGATCTCCGGCCGCGTCGAGTACGTCTTGAGGAACCGCGCCACGGCGATCGCGGGCTCGTGCTCGTACTGCTCGAAGAACATCCATTGCAGGGCTTTTGCACGGTCGTACCGGTTCTCCGGGACGAACCGCGAGCCCTCGCCGAGGTACCAGATGATCGCGTTCGACTCCGCGAGCGGCCGGCCGTCGTCGAGGACGAACGTCGGCGTGCGGCGCACGGGGTTGAGCCCGGCGAGCTCGTCGCGCGGGTCGCTGCGGTCGATCACGTCGACTTCGCGCAGCTCGAGCGGGATCCCGAGGTGGGCGGCGAGGAGCCGCACCTTGTAACAGTTGCCCGAGATCGGGCTGTTGTAGAGGATCACGCGGCGCTGACGGCTTCGGCGTCCTCGCGCGGGAGCCGGCGGGAGACGACCTGCGAGACCCCATCGCCGCCCATCGTCACGCCGTAGAGGATGTCGGCGGCTTCCATCGTTCGCTTCTGGTGCGTGATCACGACGAACTGCGCGCGGTCGGAGTAGCGGCGGAGCAGTTCGACGAAGCGGCCGATGTTCGCGTCGTCGAGCGCGGCCTCGACCTCGTCGAGGAGATAGAACGGGCACGGCCGCGCGAGGAAGAGCGCGAAGAGGAACGAGATCGCGCCGAGCGCCTTCTCGCCGCCGGACAAGAGCGACAGGCGCTGCACGCGCTTGCCGGCCGGACGCAGCTCGACCTCGACGCCGGCTTCTTCTTCCTCGTTCTCTGGGTCGGTGAGGCGGAGTCGTCCCTCGCCGCCGGGGAAGAGCGTCCCGGCGACCTCGGCGAAGTTGCGTTGCACGGCGTCGAACGTCTCGGTGAAGCGGCGCTCGACCGTGTCGGCGAGCTCTTTGCTGAGCTTCTCGAGCTCGGCGAGGCTGTCCTCGAGGTCGATGCGCTGCGCGGCGAGCTCCTCGAGGCGGACCTTCTCGGCCTCGTACTCCTCCTTAGCGAGCGGATTGACTGCGCCCAGGGCCTCGCGGCGGCGCTCGAGGCGCTCGACCGTCGCGGCAAGCGCGTCGCGGTCGTCACCCTCGGCGGCTTCGTCGGCTCCGGCGGCTTCGAGCCGGCGGCGCGCTTCGTCGGCTTCTGCGCCTAGACGCGCGGCCTCGATCTCAACGACGGAGGCGGACTCCGTCACCGCGGCAAGCTCCTGCCGCAGCTCGACCTCGGCGGCACCGAGCTTGCGGAGCTCCGCGCCGAGCGCGGCTGCCGCTCCCGTGTCTCCTTCGCTGAGCGGTGCCTCGAAGCGTGCTGTGGCGACGTCGAGCGCGCGCACGAGACGCTCCGTCAGCGCGATGACGCGCGCCGCGCGGGGACTCGCCTCGAGCGCGTACGCGCTGTCGGGGATGCGAGCCTCGCGCCGCGCCGTCACATCGTCAAGCTCGACGCCGAGCGCACGGCGGCGCGCCTTCATCTCAAGGAGCAGCGCCTCGGCGGTCTCGCCCGCGAACCAAAGCTCGCCGCTCGCGGGGTCGTAGCCGAAGCCCTCGACTGTGACCGCGGCGACCGGCGACGCGAGCAGCTCGTCCTTCGGGACGACGGGCAGCTCGGCCTCGCGCTTGCCGATGACGACCGTGAGCGAGCCGAGCCCTGCCGCACGCGCGCGCTCGAGGAGCGCGAACGCGGCCTGGGCGTCGTCGGCGACGAGCGCGGAGGCGCGGTGACGGAGAGCCGCGACGACGGCGCGCTCCATCCCCGGCTCGACGTCGAGGAGCGAGAACGCGATGCGCTCACCCTCCTCCGCGAGCGCCCGGGCGGCCGGCGGCAGTCCCTCGCCTTCGGCGAGCGCACGATCGAGCGCCCGGAGCCGTTCCTCGAGGAGACGAGCCTGCTCGCCGAGCGCTTCGCGCTCGCTGCGCACCCGCTCGTCGAGGACGCGGCGCGGTTGCTCGGCGGCGGCGCGCAGTCGCGTCAGGCGTGCTTCGGCCGACTCGCGCCGCAGCGCAAGCCGCTCGGCACCGCTGCGCAGCCGGTAGAGAGCCTGAAGCGCCTGCTCGCGCGCACCCGCGGCGTCGGCGAGCTTCTCCTCGGCGGCGCGCCGCTCGGCGAGAACCTCCTCGAGCCGTGTCGCGACGCCCTTCTTCGCAGCAGCCGCGGTTGCGCGACGCGCGTCGATCTCGTGGAGACGGACGTCGAGCGCGGCGAGGTCTAGCTCGGCGATGCGGGCGTGGATGCGGGCGATTTCGTCGCGGAGCTTCTCCGCGCGCTCCGCGGCCGTCGCCTGGAGCGCGAGCGGCCGGAGCCGCTTCCGCACCGCGCCCTCGACGTCGCGCGCGCGCTCGACTTCGATCGCGACGCGCGCGAGCTTGAGCTCGGCGCGGTGGCGGCGCGCCTTGAAGCGCCCGAGCCCGGCAGCTTCCTCGACTAGTGCGCGCCGCTCGGCGGGACGCGACGCGAGGATCGCCTCGACCTTGCCCTGGCTGATGATCGAGTGCATCCCTTGCCCGAGGCCAAGGTCGGCGAGCAACTCGACGAGATCGAGCCGCCGTACGGGAGCCTTGTTCACGAGGTACTGGCCCTCGCCGCCGCGATGGAGCCGCCTCGCGACCGACAGCTCCGCGAAGTCGACCGGCAGCGTCCCGTCGGCGTTGTCGAAGAGAAGCTCGACCTCGCAGAAGTCGCTGCCGCCGCGCGAGGCGCCTCCCGCAAAGAGCACGTCGTCGGGCTTCTCGGCGCGGAGCTCGCTCGGGCTCAGCGAACCGGCCGCCCAGCGGATCGCGTCGGAGACGTTCGACTTGCCGGAGCCGTTCGGCCCGACGATGACGCCGACGCCCGGCTCGAGCCGGATCTCAACGGGCTCCGGGAAGGACTTGAAGCCACGCAGCTTGACCGCGCGAAGGTGCACTAGTGGTTCCGTTCTCGGGTCTGTTCGCGCATGGCCGGCGAAACGCGAGCAGGACAAGGACGCAGGGAGGCCTCGTACCCGAGGGTACGGGGCCGACTGAGGACGCAGTCATGCGACGCTTTGCAGCCGGTCAGGCGCACAACAGACTCGGGGACGGGGCCACTCCAGGAACCTAATGAGCCGAACGGACGGCGCTACGCCGCGGAATCGTCGCCCTCGCGGGCGAGCGGAGCGTCCTCGTCGGGCTGCTCCGGCTCCTCCTCGCGGAAGAGCTCGAAGATGCCGCGCCGCCGTTTGTCCGGCTCCTCCGCCGTGAGGCGCTTGAGGCGTAGCTCGGACTTCGTCGGACGCCGCTCAGACATGAGCGCGACAGGGTGCCAGAGATCGGGCGGACTCGCGCTCAGGTCTGCATCGTGGCGTGCACGGGCGGGTCGGCAATTCCCGAAAGTACGGTTTGCTCCGTGGGCTCCGGCGTGCCCCGCATCGCAAGCAGAAGCGCGACCGCCGACGCCAGCAGGGCAATTGGTGCGCGCCAGTGCGCGTGCGTGCTCTGGCCGAGCGTCGCCCAGCAGGCGAACAAGACGAACCACGCAGGGCTCAGGCGCGGCGCCCAGAGCGCGAGCAGCGGGATAAAGAGCGCGTAGTAGTGCGTCCACACGATCGGGCTCAGCCACACAGAAAGCGCAACCACGATCGTGAAGAGCACGCGCTCGTCCTTGCTTCGCCTCCCGACCGCGATCCCCAGCGCGAGCAGCGCGAGCGTCAGGGCCCACAACGCATGACCGGATCCGACGAGCGCCGACAACCCGTCACCGCGCGGCGCCTGGACATCCGCCAGGTTCCGCATCAAGGTCGGGAACACGCGCGCATCCTGGAAGCCGATTCGCGCCCACGCGGCGACGGCGAGGCCGAGCGCAGTCGCGACTGCAATCCCCGCGGCGCGGAATCGTCTCGTGACGATGAACCACAGAAGGAGCGGCCAGAGGAAGAGCTTCGCGACGATCGCGAGCCCGAGCGCGATTCCGGGAGCCCATTTCGAGTCGCGATAGCACCAGGCGACCGCTACCGCGAGGACGAGGAGCGGCGTCAGCGTCCCGTACCTCACCGCCGTATCCACTACCGGGGTGACGAAGGCGATGCCGTAACAGCGCCAGTCCCGGACGCCGAGCAGCCGCAGCGAGCCGAGGATCGAGGCAATGCTGGCGAGCGTCAGGATCGCGGCGGCGACGCCATAGGGAAGAGCGCCGAGCGGGCTGAACAGCGCTGCGACCGGCAGCGGGTAGACGAAGTAGCCCGTGTACCGCGGGAGGTTCTCGAGCAGCAGCCCCGGCCGTGGATACGGTTGCCGGCCCTGTAGGAAGAGGCGGCCCGCGTGCCAGACCGGATGGAAATCGGCGGCATAGGGCCAGTTGTGCGGCCGGGCGCTGAGCGCTTGGCCGATCGTCGCGTCGAGCAGCCAGACGGCCGGGACGACGCCGCAGACGATCAGCAGCGCGACGTTGCGGAGCGGGCTACCGGTCACAGCTCGCGAGCTGCTTGGCGCGCTTCGAGCTCTACCAGCGCTTCGCGGGCGGCATCCTGCTCGGCGTCCTTCTTCGTCCGGCCTTCGCCGTGCCCGAGCTCCTCTCCGTCCACGACTGCGGCGCACGTGAAGCGCCGGTCGTGCGCCGGGCCTTCGGCCGACAGCTCGGTGTATGTCACGCGCCGGCCGGACCGGGCGAGGAGCTCCTGGAGATCGGACTTCGGGTCGACGCGCGTCGAGACCGCGGTCTCGATGTGCTCGGAGAACGCGTCGACGACCGCGTCCTCGAGCGCGAGGAAGCCGTGGCGCACGAAGAGTGCGCCAAGCGCCGCCTCGAGAACCGCGCCGACAACGCTCGGTATCGCGGCAAGCCGCCGGGCGTCCTCCTCGAGCCCGGCAGGCGCGTGGGAAAGAAGACGGTCGCCGAGACCGAGCGCGGCGCCGACGACGGCGCAGGTCGCGCGGGAGACGACGTGCGCCCGCGCCTTCGTCAGCGGGCCTTCCGGGAAGTCGGGATGCCGCTCGTAGAGCGCATGCGCCACCGCGAGCTCGAGCACGCTGTCGCCGAGGAACTCCAGCCGCTCGTACGACGCCGAGCGGTCGTCGGTCCACGAAGCGTGCGTGAACACGACCTCCGCCAGATGCGGCGGCAGGCCGTCGATCAGCTGCGCGAGGGCGCTGTCGCTACTGGTGGCTTGTGACGTAGTCGACCGCCTGGCCGACAGTCGTGATCTTCTGCGCATCCTCGTCCGAGATCTTTATCCCGAACTGATCCTCGAGCTCCATGATCAACTCGACGAGGTCGAGCGAGTCGGCGTCGAGGTCCTCCTGGAAGGACGCCTCGTCGGTGATCTCCGACTCTTCGATACCGAGCTGCTCGGTTAGGACTTCCTTGACCTTCTCGGAGACTTCCTCGCGCGAAGCTGCCATGTCACCTCATTCGTTTGTCGGAGCCGGAAAGCGCGCCGATCATACAGGGTCGGACTGGACGGACTGGCTGGACAGACGCGGGTACCGGGTCAGTTTGAACGTGTGACGTTCGCAGGCGCGGCGGCGTATCTTGGGTGTGATGAAGCGAGCCGCGCTCTACTCGCTGAGTGTTCTCGTCGTCGCTTTCGCGGCTGGTTGCGGGAGCACGGTGCAAGTCGTGCCCAGTCCTCCAGTCGTCCAGCCTCAGTTCGGCTCTCTCGTCGTGGGGGTCAAGCTCGCCGGAGGACCTGCTGGGATTGTCGGCAGGCTCCTCGCTGGTCACGTCGCGATCTTCAATCGGCACGGCCACCTGGTAGAGGCCTTGAAGGTCAAAGAAGGAAAGACCGCGAGGGTGAAGCTTCCGCCGGGTCACTACAGCCTTGGGCTCGGCCACGGACGGAAATCCGCCAAGCAGCTTGGTGGATGCCGGCCGAAGATCGCCACGGTCACCGCCAGCCACACAGCGCACTACACGCTTTGGTACGGCTGCGCGTACGACTGACTAATACGCGCTGTAGCGATCAAACTGACCCGGCGCCCAGACGCGCACCAAGGCGCCCGACTACGTCGTGCTCGACGCCGCGCGCGGCGAGGCCGATCGCGTTCGCGATCGCAGTGGGCGACGAGTTCCCGTGCGCGATCACGACGAGCCCCTTGAGCCCGAGGAGGTAGGCGCCGCCGTAGGTGTCCGGGTCGAGGCGCGAGCGAAGCCGCCGCGCGGCCGGGCGGATGAGCAGGCCACCGAGCCTCGTCGTCATGGACGCCTCGATCTCGGCACGGAGGCCGGTGAGCACGGAACGGATCGTCCCCTCGAGGGTCTTGAGCGCGACGTTGCCCGTAAAGCCGTCGGTGACGAGGACGTCGGCCGCGCCTTCGAGGATGTCGCGACCCTCGGCGTTACCGCGGAAGTCGAGGTCGGACGCGGCGAGCAGCGCGTGCGCCTCGAGCGCGAGCTGATTGCCCTTCTCCGCCTCCTCGCCGATCGAGAGAAGGCGCACGGTCGGGCGTGCGATGCTGAGGATCTCCTCGGCGAAGACGACGCCCATCGTCGCGAACTGGAGGAGATGCTCGGGCCGGCAGTCGGCGTTCGCGCCGGCATCGACGAGGACGCACGGACCGTTCTTCGCAGGGATCGGGACGGCGATCGCGGGGCGGCGCACGCCCTGAAGGCGGCGGATCTGGACGAGGCCCGCGGCGAGCATCGCACCGGTGTTCCCCGGCGACACGACCGCGGCCGTCTCGCCGTCGGCGACGGACTTGACGGCGCGCACGAGGGAGCTGTCCTCCTTCGCGCGCAGCACGTCCGCCGGCTTCTCGTCCATGCCGACGACCTGCGTCGTCTCGACGAGCTCGAGACCGCGTGTGTCGAGACCGGCCGAGCCGAAGATGACAGGCTCGATGCCGGCAGCGCGCGCGGCGAGCGCACCTTCGACCACGGCTTCTGGCCCACGGTCTCCTCCCATCGCGTCGACCGCGACCCGAGTCATGGAAAGGAGCTTACGGAGCCTGGGTGCGGAGCGGTTCGACCTCGCGGCCTTTGTAATGGCCACAGGTCGGGCAGACGCGGTGCGGGCGCTTCGGCTGGTGGCACGTCGGGCAGACGTTGACCTTCGCCGCTTCGATCTTGTGCGTCGCGCGCCGCTTGTCGCGACGTGACTGGGAGGTTTTCCGCTTCGGGACAGCCATGATGCGAGCGGCATGGTAGCCGAGCGCCTCCTCGAACTGTTCGACGAGCAAATGCGGAAGCCCAACCAACCGGACGACTGCACGTCCATCGGCGACGGCTGGAGCGCCGTGATTCGGCCGCCCGCGGACGGCGCCGTCGCGCCGCTCGTCGCGCGGATGCGTGAGATCCCCGGCCACGTCGAGTGGAAGTACTACTCCCACGACCTCCCCGCGGATCTGCCCGAGCGGCTGGTCGTGGCCGGGCTCGTGCCGGAGGACGAGGAAACAGTGCTCGTCGCGGAGGCGGACTCGATTCCGTCGCCGCCTCGCGACGTTGAGCTGCGAGAGGATCCGGAGGCGTTCGCCGATCTCGCCGAGCGCGTGTTCGGGCGAAGCCACGGCTCGGGCTCGCCGACGCATTCCGTCGGCGTCGTCGCGCTCGTGGACGGTGTCCCCGTGTCGGGCGGACGGGTCGATCTCGCGCCGGGCATGGACTTCGCCGGGATGTTCGGCGGCGTCACGCTGCCGGAGTTCCGCGGCCGCGGGCTCTACCGCGCGACCGTCGCCCACTGCGCGGAGCTGGCGCGCGAGGCCGGCTTCCAGTACCTCTACGTCGACGCGCTGCCGACGAGCCGGCCGATCCTCGAGCGGCTCGGCTTCGCCCGCCTCACGACGACGACGCCGTTCGTCATTCCTCCCGCAGCTCGCTGAGCACGGCCCAGCGCGGGTCGACCGTCTCCTCGACGTGCTCGTGCGGCTCGACGTTGAGATCCTTGCCGCAGACGGGACAGAGGCCAGCGCAGTCGTCGCGGCAGAGGATCTGCTCGGGCAGCGCGAGCACGATCGCGTCGCGCGCCCAGGCGAAGAGGTCGAGCTGGTCATCGACCAGATACTCCGTCGAGCCCTCCTCGCTCGCCGGCTTCGTCGCCTGGTACTCGCGGAGCTTGAGCGAAAGCGCCAGCTCGGCGTCCTGCAGGCAGCGGAAGCACGGGCCGTGGAGCGAGAGGTCGAACGCAATCTCGAGGACCGTGCCGCTCGTGGCGCGCGTGACGACGAGCTCGGCCGAGACGGGATTCGGGCTCGGGTCGTACTCCTGGCCGGCGAGGCGAAGCGGCTCAAGGTCGATCTCGACGCGCTCCCGCGCCTGATCGCCGGCGCGAAGCCGGAGCTTGCGAAGGTCGAAGGTGGTCACGTGACCACCGTAGCGCGGGGAACTCAGCCTCCCTGAGCGATCACGTCACTCGCTATGGAGAGGGCTTGCTGCTTGGTGAACGTTCCGTCGACCTGACCCCGCGCCGCGGTCTCGGGGCCTTGAATCCATGTGAGGATCGTGCTGCCCGAGTCACTCCGAAGCCAGCTGGCCGTGAGCGAGCCGTCGGAGGAGCCCTGAAGGAGGACCTCGACGCCGTCAACCAGATCGATCTCGTGAATTGGCCCGACGGTCCATCGCTTGGCCGTCTCCTCGAGCATCGCGACTGTCTCGTCGCTCGGCCCCTCGACGAGCTCGTACGGCCCGGTCGCCGACGTGTTGAAGAAGGCCATGAGCTGGTGCGACGGCTTAAAGACGGCGAGGCTGATCGGAGTCGCCTCCGAGGGGAACACGGCGTCGAACGGCAGCAGCTTCTGCGCCGCAGCCGGACTGTCCACATTCGTCGGGACCGTCACGGGTCCAGCCACGATCGGGGGCTGAGGAGGCGCCCGATCGACGATCGACTGCGCAACTTCCTGCAGTGTCGCCTGGTCGTAGTGACCCAGCACGGCGATCGTTGCCCCACCGGTGTTGAACTCGATCGAGCCGAAGTTGGTCCCGGTGCTGTCGGAGTTCTGATCGATCGCGAGCGCCGCAACGCCTTCCAGATCGAGCGCGTGGAACTCCGGCTTCCCTTTAGCGACTGCCGCAAATAGCGAGTCGGGATGCGCGTACAGGGCGGGATGCCAATAGAGAACGATCAGACCCGCCGCGGGGAACGTGACGGCGGCCCGTCTCTCAGCCAAGAAGGAACCTGTCCACACAGCGCCGACGTCCGACGGCGCAGCAAGTGAGCTATCCGGCAGAACTAGGGGAACTCCGAGGGCCTCCGCAGCCTCCCGCAACGAAGTCTGCTTCGCCCCGGGCGGAAGCGGATGCGCGAGGGTCGGAGGGGGAACAACCTGAGCCCCGAGGCCACCAGCGTGCCGGCTCGGCGACCCGCTGAAGGCGAAGACTCCGATCAGCGAGGCGGCAACTGCAGCGGCAACAACGGCAGCCACGAGAACGAAGCGACGGCTTTGTGGCCGGCGGCCGAGGGATGGAGGATCGAGCGGCGCCAGGTCCGCCACCTGGACCGGATTCGTCTCGCTCAGCATTGCCATCAGGTCGCGTTCGCTCATTTCGTGCCTCCGCCTACTGAGTGTCCGGCTTTCGGCTCTTCTTTCGCCAGCTGCTCCTCGAGTCGCTTGCGAGCGCGGTGGAGGCGAATCGTTGCAGCGTTCTCCGAGCATTCGAGCGCGACTGCGAGCTCCGCGTTCGTGAGTCCCTCCCAGGCAGCGAGGCGGAGAACTTCCTGCTCCTTCGGGCGAAGCTCGCGCAGTGCGGTGAGAACCTCCGACAACTCGCTCCGCTCGACTGGCGGTGCCTCGGGAAGCTCGCGCAGACGCAGCCGGAGCGCGAGCAGGCGCCGCGCCGAGCGCCGCTGGTTCGCGAGCACGCGCGCCGCGATCGCATAGAGCCACGGGAGCCGCAGCTCTTCGGCCGGCGCGTCCGCGACGCGGCGCCATGCGACCGCGAACGTGCCGGCGACCACGTCCTCCGCGTCCGCCCGCTGCCCGGTGCGGCGCAGCGCGTACGCGAGGACGTGCCGGTGATGCTCGGCCCAAAGGCGTCGGAAGTCCTCCTCCACGGGCCTCACTCTGAACCTATGTCCGGTTCAAGCGGAAGCTTTCGCCCTCAGCCTTGCGGAATATGCGGTGCGAGCGTCGGCGCGCCTCCGCGTCACTCGGTTGAGCACCAGGCGGGCGGGTTGGCGGGTGGCGGGATGTCGCCCACGCCGGTGCAGCCACTTGGACCGTCCATGTCGTCCCCGAAATTCGAGCCGGTCGCGCCATCCGAACCGCTCGGTCCGGCGCAGCCGGTCGGGCCGTGCGAGCCGGTCGAGCCGTCTGTGCCGGTCGGCCCGTAGAAGCCAGTCGCGCCGGCCGAACCAATCGGCCCGGAAGACCCAGTCGCTCCGGAAGACCCAGTCGCTCCGTAGGAGCCAGTCGCGCCGGAGCCTGTCGCGCCGGAGGAGCCGGTTGCGCCGGACGAGCCAGTCGGGCCATACGAGCCGGTCGGGCCGTTACAGCTGGTGGCGGCTAGGGGAAGATGATCGGCGGCGCTGACGGCCTTGCCAGGCCCGAGCACGAGCGCGTAGAAGAAGACGAGGCCGACGACGAGAACGACGCCTGAGACGACGTTGAGGGTCATCCGCTGATTGGGGGAAAGGCGATTCATGCCCCGCAGGGTCGGCGCCGCCGCCAATGGCGCCTTAATGGCCGCCTAACGGCTGCGCGCCACCGGCGGGGCGGACGCTTGCGTCAGCGTGGCGGGACGGGCGGCGCGAGCGACGGCCGACTTCGCGGCACCACCGGCTGCCGCACACGCCTGATGCGCTCCTTCGGCGCGCGGGCGAGGACGAGCATCCCTACCGAGGCGAGGATCACCGCGCCGGCGGCGATCTCCCGCCCGCCGACCGCCTCGCCGGCGAACAACCAGCCGAGGACGACAGCGATCGCGGGATTGACGTACGCGTACGTCGAGACGACCACGCTCGGCGTCCCGCTCTGCAAGAGCCAGCCGTACGCGGTGTACGCGCCAATCGAGCCGACCACGACCAGATAGGCGAACGCTCCGAGCGACCCGGCCGAGACGGCGGCGAGATGCACCTGGCCGAGCTCTCCGGAGGCGATCCCGGCGATCGCGAGCAAGGCGGCGCCGCAGAGCATCTGCATCGCCGTGGAGAGGAACGAAGCGCGCGGCAGCGGCGCGACGCGAGCGTAGGCGGAGCCCGCAGCCCACGCGAAGGCCCCCGCGAGCAGTACGGCGGCGCCGAGCGGGTCGATATGCGCGCTCGGGCCGACGAGGAGCACGACGCCGAACAGCCCGGTCGCAATCCCGGCGAGCGCGCCCAGCGACAGCCGGACGCCGAAGACCGTGCGGTCGAGCAGCGCGGTGAAGAGCGGGACGCTCGCGACGAGCAGAGCAGTGAGCCCGGAGGCGACTCGCTGCTCTGCCCACGCGACAGCGCCGGTCTCGACGAAGAGGAGAAGGGCGCCGACGATCGCGGCCGCGAGCCACTCCCGCCGGCCGAGCTTCGCCCGGGCGACATCGCCGCGCCACCACGACCAGCCGTACAGAAGCGCTCCGGCCAGGCCGAAGCGCACCGCGAGCATGAGCAGCGGCGGCAGTGTCCGGTCGGCGACGGCGATCGCGAGGTAGGTCGATCCCCAGACGACGTAGACGGTGGCGAGTGCGATGGCGACCTTCGTGCGCATGTCTCCAGCGTGCCAAAGCCCACCGATCAGGGCAAGTCGCGTTATCGTTCATAACGATCATGAGCGCTAATGATTGGCTGGGCGTCGAGTTGCGCCATCTCGCGGCGCTGGAGGCGGTTGCCCGAACGCGGTCGTTCGGCGCGGCCGCGCGTGAGCTCGGCTACACGCAGTCGGCAGTGAGCCAGCAGATCGCACAGCTGGAGAAGATCGTCGGACAGCGCTTGTTCGACCGGCCGGGCGGCCCGCGGCGCGTGGAGCCGACCGAGGCGGGGCTCCTCCTGCTCCGCCACGCCGACGCAATCGTGGCGCGGCTCGACGCGGCCCGGGCGGACATGGCCGCGCTCGCCGAAGGCGCGGCGGGAACGCTACGCGTCGGCGTCTTCCAGAGCGTGGGCGCGAACCTACTCCCCGCTCTCGTCCGCCGCTTCCGCGCGGAGTGGCCGAGCGTCGGCGTCCGCGTGCGCGAGGAGAGCGACTCGACCGAGCTCCTCCATCTGCTCGAGCACGGCGAGCTCGACCTAGCCTTCGCCGAGTTGCCGCTGGCGGACGGGCCGTTCGAGTGGACGGAGCTGCTCCAGGATCCCTACGTCCTACTCGTATCCGCGCGGTCGGAACTCGCGGCGCGCGACTCTGCGCCGTCGCTGCGCGAGGTCGGGAAGCTGCCGCTGCTCGGCCGCCGCAGCACCGACGAGCCGGAGCGTCATCTCGCCGGCCGCGTGCCGGACATCAATGTCGTCTTCCGCACCGACGACAACGGCACGCTGCAGGCGCTCGTCGCGGAAGGGCTCGGAGTCGCGATCGAGCCGCGCCTCGTTGTCGACCAGAAGGATCGCGCCGTGAAGATGCTCCCGTTCGGAACGCGCATCCCGCCGCGTACGATCGTCCTGGCATGGCACCGCGACCGCTACCGCTCGGCAGCGGCGCAGGCGTTCGTGGAGCTCGCGAAAGAGCTGGGCGACTCCCGAAGCCCGGCCGGAGGCTAAGACAGGCGCAGCCGGCTTAACCGTAGGCTCTCCCGCTCCCCGGCGCGCGCCGTAGGCGCCCGCCGCGGCGGGTAACGAGGTCTCAGCACGAAGGCGCGGAAGACCGCGCTCTTCCGCGCCGGAGTTCCTCAGCCCAGCGAGCGAAAGCGCAACTTTCGCGAGCTAGTAGCCGTCGTCGCCGAGATCGCCGTTCGGGCCACCGAGGCCCGCGACGACGGACTCCTGCGAGCGCTCGTGCAGCCGCTCCCGGCCGCGGCGCACCGCGGTGAGGAAGCGCTCGAGATTGACCTCGAGGGAGGCGAGCTGGTTGTCGGCCCAGTCCTCCATCTCCATCTTCATCTCGTGGGCGCTGCGGCGGGCGTCCTGGACGATCTCGTCGGCCTGCCGCTCGGCGATCTTGACGATCTCCGTCTGCGACGCCTCGCGAACGGCCTGCTCGCGCGCCTCGGCGAGGAGCCGGTCGACCTCGCGCTTCGCCTCGGCGAGCATCTCCTGGCGCTCCTTGACGATCCACCGGGCCTGCTTGATCTCTTCGGGGATCGTGGCCCGCATCTGATCGAGGATGTCGTAGATCTCCTCGCGGTCGATGCGCACCTGGTCGGTGAGCGGGACGGCCTTCGCGTTGTGCACGAGGTCGTCGAGCTTGTCGATCAGTACGAGTACGTCCATTAGCAGGGAGTCTAACCGCCGCGGCGCGCAAAGGTACAGTCGGGCGGTGGAGTCGGAGGCGGCGACCATGCACCGTGCGCTCGAGTCGGTCTGGGGGCTGCTCTACGGCCAGGTGCCCGGAGCCCGCTTCGAGCGTCGCGGCGATCTGTTCCTCGCGCTGCACCCGCCGTTCCCGATCCCGCAGTGCAATGGCCCGTGGGTCGTGGAGGACACGCCCGCGGCTGTCGATGCCCTCGCCGAAGCGATCGCGGAGGTCGAGGCCGCCGGCGCCCAGGCGTGGGTTCAGACCCGATCCGGGCACGAGCGAACGCAGCTGGCAGCTGCCGAGCTCGGCCTCACCCACCGGGAGACCCTGCCGGGGATGGTCGTGAGGCCTGCCGAGCTCACCCCGCCGGCCGGCGACGGCCTCGCCATCAATCTGATCGACGACGACGATGTCGTTACGGCGAACACCGTTCTCGCGACGTCCTTCGGCGCGCCGCGGGAGCTGTTCGACCTATTCGCCGCGGTGTGCGCGGCGCTCGACGAAGCGACCTGTTACGTCGGCCGTGTCGACGGCGAGATCGTCGCAACGGCTCTCGGGATCACGGTCGGCGGTGTGACCGGAGTCTTCAACGTCGCAACCGCTGCCGAGCACCGCGGGCGCGGGCACGGCGCGACGCTCACCGCGCGGGTTGTCGAGGACGGGTTCGCGAGCGGCGCCGAACTCGCGTACCTGCAGTCCAGCGAGATGGGGCACGGCGTCTACCGCCGGCTCGGCTTCCGCGACGTCGAGGAATACGTCCTGCTGGCGCGTCCGGCTTAGGAGCTCTAGTCGTCGGGGCGTTCGGGCGTACCCGGGCGCCCGTCCGGGAAGAGCTCGGCCAGGCGACGGGCGACAGGCGCCGGGACGAGCGCAGAGACGTCGCCGCCGAACGCCGCGATCTCCTTCACGCCGCTCGAGGAGACGAAGCTCACCTGCGAGCTCGCCATGACGTAGACCGTCTCGATGTCGGGAGCGAGGTGCCGGTTGAGCTGGTTCATCTGGAACTCCCACTCGAAATCGGAGATGACGCGGAGCCCTTTCACGATCGCCTTTGCCTCCCACCGCCGGGCGAAGTCGACGACAAGCTCGCGGAAGACGTCGATCTCGATGTTGTCGTGCGCGGCCAGCGCACCACGGAGGAACTCGATCCGCTCCTCCACGGTGAACGTCGGCTGTTTGTGGTGCGGCGTGCCGACGACGCCGACGACGACGCGGTCGAAGATCCCGGCCGCGCGCGTGATCACATCGACGTGTCCGTTCGTGACCGGGTCGTAGCTGCCGGGCGCGATCGCCGTAATCACGTGCTTGCCTCGAAGATGGTCACACGCGTGTTGCCGTACTTCCGGGAGGTCCTGACGGGGAGCGGCAGCTCGGCCTCGCTCCGCGCGTCGGTCTCAACGACGACGAGACCGTCCGCGGCGAGAAGCGCGGGAAGATGGTGGGCGAGGCGTGGCTGGATGTCGTCGAGCATGCCGTAGGGAGGGTCGAGCAGCACGAGATCGTACTTCGCGCCCGCCATCGCCTCCTGCGCAAGCGTGAGGAGAGCGTCTCCGCGGACGACGCGCGCGCCCGTCAGCCGCAGCTGTTCGAGGTTCCGTTCGATCGTGCGGATCGCGTCCCGGTCGGAGTCGACGAAGACGGCGCGCGTCGCGCCGCGAGAGAGCGCCTCGATCCCGAGCGCACCCGACCCGGCGAAGAGGTCGAGAACACGCGCGTCGTCGAGCGGGCCGACGAGGTTGAAGATGTTCTCGCGGATGCGATCCGACGTCGGCCGCGTCTCGGTGCCGCGCGGCGCGACGAGCGTGTGCCCCTTCCTGCTCCCGGCGATGACCCGCATGGGAGGATCGTCGCATGGGAGGATCGTCGCATGGCGACGTTCTCCCTTGTTCACGGTGCGTGGGGTCTCGGGTTGCAGTGGGGCATGGTCCGCGCCGAGCTCGAGGCGCGCGGCCACACGGTGCACACGCCGGACATGCCCTGCGAGGACATCGACGCCGGGGTCGACGAGTACGTGGCCGCCGTTCCGGCCTGCGACGTCGTGGTCGGCCACTCGCTCGGGGGCCTGACGATCCCGTACGTCGAAGCGGGCAAGCATGTCTTCCTCTGCGCCCTCGTCGCCGGCGGTGTCACCAGCTGGGACGACGTCTTCGTCCCAGGCTTCGGGGCCGGCCGCGAACGGGATGAGCTCGGCCGCTCGTACTACCCGGATCCCGCGGTGGCGGCGGCGGAGATGCAGTACCCGCCCGAGCACGCCCACCTCGCCGAACTGCTTCGGCCTCAAGCCCCCTACGGAACGGATCCGCGCCGCCCCGAGCACCCGGCGTACATCGTCTGCTCGCGAGACGCCGTAATCCGCCCCGACTGGCAGCGCCATGCGGCGCGGGACCTGCTCGGCGTAGAGCCGATCGAGCTCGACGCGGGCCACATGCCGATGCTGGACAGCCCGCGCGAGCTCGCGGCGATCCTCGACGGGCTGGCTTAGTGACTCC
Source organism: uncultured Actinomycetes bacterium (assembly GCA_963753525.1). Lineage (GTDB taxonomy): Bacteria > Actinomycetota > Thermoleophilia > Gaiellales > Gaiellaceae > Palsa-739. The sequence continues at coordinate 988,738 of CAVWCS010000005.1, read as the reverse complement.
CCGCGCGGAAGGCCCAAGGCGCGGACGTGTGCACGCGAACTCCCGCCAGCCGATCCATCTTCCGCAGTGATGCGTTGAGGGTGTTCCCGCACGCAGACGTTCCGCCGGTGATCCAAAGAGCCCCGGGGTCATCGTTCGCGGTGAGGTCGAGACCCGTCGTGAGATACGGAGTCCCGCTGTTCACGGCCGGGTCCGTGTACGAGTAACCGAACGTCGCTGGGTCGTTCTGGACATCGCCGAACTGGTCGATCGGGGCCGAGTGCACCATGCAGACGTTCAGCAGCTCCGCCTCCTCGATGGCGAGGGTCTTGACCTTCTTCTCGTCCGTCTGGAGCTTGGTGACCTTCTTCTCCAACGCCTTGAACTGCCTTGCGGTCGGTCCGGCCTGCTGGGCGCCGGTGGCCGTCGCGACGTAAGTAGCTGTTGCAACGGCGGCGAGCGCCGCGACCATGAGAACCCGCTTCATCGAATCCCTCCTGTGTCGTTATGCGAGCTGTTCGCGTCCCACGTCTGAAAATAGGAGGTCCGCGCCGTCCTGCAAAGGGCCGGCTCCGATTGAAGGTGCCGCCGCGCGCGCCCGCTCGAGCAGTCCGCGGTCGCGCCGGAGATGCGCGAAGCGGAGGTCGGAGAGGCCCGACTGCCGCGTCCCCAGCAGGGCACCGCCGCCACGCAGGTCGAGGTCGACCTCGGCGAGCTCGAAGCCGTCGCTCGTGTCGACGAGCGCCTGGAGCCGCGCGTGCGCCGACTCGGTCAGCTCCTCCTTCGCCCGCGAGACGAGGACGCAGTACGACTGCTCGGCGCCGCGGCCGACGCGGCCACGCAACTGGTGAAGCTGCGCGAGGCCGAAGCGGTCGGCTTCCTGCACGATCATCACCGTTGCGTTCGGGACGTCGACTCCGACCTCGATCACGGTCGTCGCGACAAGGACGTCGAGCTCGCGCGCCTTGAAGCGGGCCATGAGCCCACGCCGCTCGGGCGTCTTGAGGCGGCCGTGGACGCAGCCGACACGGAAGTCCTTCAGTTCGGCGCGGCGCAGGCGTTCGGCCTCCGCCTCCGCCGCCCGTGCGAGCGACGTCTCGGAGAGCTCGATGAGTGGGCAGACGACGTACGCCTGCCGTCCCTCGTCGAGGAGCCGGGTCAGGCGTGTGTACGCCTCCGACGCGCGCTCCTCCGTGATCCAGCTCGTGATTATCGGCTTGCGCGAGGCGGGTGGCTTCTTGATCTCGGACACGGCGAGGTCGCCGTAGACGGTGAGCGCAAGCGTGCGCGGGATCGGCGTCGCGGTCATGTGGAGGACGTGCGGAGCGCGCTCGCCGGAGATCGCGGAGCGCTGCTCGACGCCGAAGCGGTGCTGCTCGTCGACGACCGCGACCGCGAGGTCGCGCAGCTCCACGCCGGTCTGGATGAGGGCGTGCGTGCCGACGACGACGTCGGCGGCGAGCGCCTCCACCCGCTCCGCCTTCTTCGACGAGCTCGTGAGCAGGGCGCAGCTGACGCCGAGCTCGAGGCAGAGGTCGGCGATCGTGAGGAAGTGCTGCTCCGCGAGCGTCTCGGTCGGCGCCATGAGCGCTCCCTGCCGGCCGTTCTCCACCGCGCGGAGGAGCGCGTAGAGCGCGACGACGGTCTTGCCCGAGCCGACGTCTCCCTGCAGAAGCCGCTGCATCGGAGTCGTGCGGGCGAGATCGCCGTCGATCTCGCGGATCGCCTCCTCCTGGTACGGCGTGAGCGCGAACGGGAGCGCCTCGCGGTAGCAGCGGATCAGATCGCCCGGCTCGCCGAGCCCGGCCGCGAGCGTCTTTTCGCGCTCTTCGACGCGGCGCGCGATTCCGATCTGGAGGACGAGCAGCTCCTCGAAGGCGAGACGGGCGCGGCCGCGTTCCGCCTCGGCGAGATCGTGCGGCCGGTGCACGGCAGCGAGCGCATCGCGCTTGAGCGCGAGGCCTTCGCGTTCGCGCAACTCCGCCGGCAGCGGGTCAGGGACGTTCGTCGCGAGCGGTAGGGCGAGATCGACGACGCGGCGCACGCTCGCCGCAGCGATCTCCTCCGCCGCCGGATAGACAGGCGCGAAGTCGGCCGTTGCGCGCGTCTCGCCGAGGTCATACGAGCGCGGCTCGAAGCCGAAGCGACCGAGCTTGCCGCGCAGCCGGATCTGCGTTCCGGGCGTGAGCTTGTCGGCGAGCCACGGCTGGTTGAACCAGCTCACGCTGACGGCGGCAGTGCCGTCGTCGACGCGCGCGACGATCCGCGTCCGCCGGCCGCGCATCGGCTTCTTCTCGGCGCGGAGGACACGTCCGGAGATGACGCATTCCTCGCCTTCGCGCAGCGCAGCGATCGTGACCTCGTCGGCGGCCGTCTCATAGCGGCGCGGTCGGTGCTCGAGGACATCCCGAACGGTCGCGAGGCCGAGCTTCGCGAGCTTGCGCTGGAGCGTCGCACCGACGCCCGGCAGCGTGTCGAGGCCGAGCTCGAGCCGCTCAGGGCGCGGCGAGCGCGGCAGCAGAGGCCACCGTTCCGGCGGGTCCAGGCCTGCGAAGGCCGAGTGTCGGCCAGTTGCTGTCATCGTCTGCGGCACCGAGCGAGATCAGTATTCCGACCTGTCCGGACGGCGGCGAACACCTGACCTACCGTCTCGTGACGAGGCCGTCACGAAGAAGTTGCGCTATTGCCACGGATCGCGCTTGACAAATAGCGCGGTCCACTAGGCGGTGTCGGACACCGTTAGCCCCGTTAGCCTTAGACGGGATCCCGGAACCAGAAGAGCGCCAGCGTGCCAGGCCCGGCGTGGGCGCCGATCACCGCGCCGAGCGTCACGACGAGCTCGAGCTCGGCATTCGGGCGACGCTCACGGACGAGCGCCTCGAGCTCCGCGGCACGTTCCGGCGCCGAAGCGTGCGCGACGGCGAGACGCCACGCGGGCTCGTCGGCGGTCTGCGTCTCCAGCGCGTCGGCGAGCTCAGTGAACGCCTTACGCTCGCCGCGCACGCGCTTCACCGGCGTGACTTCGCCGTCCACGACGGAGAGGATCGGCTTGACGTGAAGCAGGCCACCCGCGAACGCGGCCGCCTTGCCGATCCGTCCGCCGCGCTGGAGGAACTCGAGCGTGTCGACGGTGAACAGCAGCCCGCGCTCGCGCTTGTACCGCTCGATCAGCGCGTCGATCTCCTCGTCCGTCGTTCCCCGCTCGAGCCGGCGCTGGATCGCGAGCGCGAGCATCGCGATCGACGCGGACGCGGTTTCCGTGTCCACCGCGCGCGCGACTCCGTGACCGACCTCCTCCGCGGCGGCCACCGCGCTCTCGTACGTCCCCGAGACCTTGCCGGAGAGGTGAAGCGAGAGAATCCGCTCGTACTGGATGAGCTCGCGATAACAGCGGAGGAAGTCGGCCGGCGTCGGCTGCGAGGTGCGCGGGAACTCCGGGTCGTGTCGCAGCCGCTCGTAGAACTCATCCGCGGTGATCTCCACGCCGTCTTTGAAGCTCTCGTCGCCGAAGCGGACGTAGAGCGGCACGACGCGCCAGTTCGGGAAGCGGGCAGCCGCGTCGGGAAGGTCGGCGGTCGAGTCGAGGACGATCGCCGTGTTCGCGGCCGTAAGTCTCACGGCGTGGAGCCTATTCGGCGCCGATTAGGAGCGGGTAGTGAGGTTGGCCGCCCTCGTGCACTTCGATCTCGACCTCCGGGTGGGCCGCGGCGATCCGCTCGAGGAGGCCCTCGAGCTGCGGCGCCTCTGCGCCGGTGAGGAGCGTCAGGAGCGACGCGCGGCTCGCTGAGGAGATGCTCGACCACGGCCACAGTGACATCGACGAAGTCGTCTCCCCCGGCGACCGGATCGCCGTCCGCCAGCCCGAGCCACGCGCCGTTTCTGATCGCAACCCCGTTTAGCTGGACATCGCGCGAGGCGCGCGTCACCTCTCCCGCCGCGACCGCTGCGACCGTCTCACGCATCTCGGCGGCGTTTTCCGCGGCAGTGCGCGAGCCGTCGAAAACGACGAGCGCGGCGAGCCCCGCCGTGATCGAGTCTGTCGCGACGACCTCCACCGGCCGCCGTGCATTCTGCGCAGCCTGATCGGCGGCGAGCCGGACGTTCGAGTTGTTCGGCAGGAGGATCACCTCGTCGGCCGCTAGCTCATCGATCGCCGCGAGCAGCTCCGCGGTCGACGGGTTCGAAGTCTGACCGCCCTCGACGATCCGGATCGGCCCGACCGGCGCGGCGACATTCTCGAAGAGGTTGCGATTCCCGTCACCAGCGACGACCGCGACTATGCCGCTATGCGCCCGCTCGACGGGATCAGGCACGACCGAGAGGCGCCGCTCGCGCTGCTCCTGCTGCATCTGCATGTTCGCGATCTCGATCCCCTCGATCGTCCCGGCTGCGGTGCCAAGTGAGAGGGCGGCGCCGGGATCGTCGGTGTGGACGTGCACCTTGAGCGCCGTCTCGTCGCCGACGACGAGGAGCGAGTCGCCGAGCCGCTCGAGCTGCGCCTCGAGTGCGTCCCGATCGAGACCGTCGCCTTCGACCACGAAGACGGTGCAGTAGCGGTAGCGCGACTGCTCGAGGTGGATCGCGTCGACACCTGCGCGTTCAGTCGCAACGACCGGCGCTTCCGGCACCGGTTCGCCGGCGACCGCCGCGGCGACGCCACGCAACAGCTCGACGAGGCCGGCGCCGCCGGCGTCGACGACCCCGGCCTCGCGCAGCACCTCGAGCTGGTCCGGCGTGCGCGCGACCGCGTCCTCCCCGCGCCGCACGAGGTCGATGAGCAGCTCGCCGAGCGGCGCGGAGTCGCCGGCGCGGCTCTCGGCCTCCTCGGCGAGCTCGCGCACGACGGAGAGCATCGTCCCCTCGACCGGCCGGCGGACCGCGCTGTACGCCGCGTCTGAGGCGCCGCGCAGCGCCCGCGCGGCGAGCTTCGGCTCGACGCCGTTCGCCGACTCGGCGAGCACGTCGGCCGCGCCGCGGACGATCTGGGAGAGGATCACGCCCGAGTTCCCGCGCGCGCCCATGAGCGCCGCACGCGCGACCTCGTGCGCGAGCGCGGGCCGGTCCGCCGCGTCCGAGTCGCTGAGGGCTTCCGCGACGGCGCGCACCGTGAGCGTGAGGTTCGTGCCGGTGTCCCCGTCGGGGACGGGGTAGACGTTGAGGTCGTCGATCCGGTCGCGGCTCGCCTCGAGCGAGCTGAGCGCCGAGCCCACGAGGGCGCGGACGCGATCGATGTCGGTCGCGGCGCTCACTTCCCCGAGGTTCTCACGGCATCGACGTGAACTTCAACCGCCAGCACCGGCAGCCTGGTCAGCCGTTCCGACCTCGTACGCGACTCGATTCCGGACGCTCGACGCGACCTCCGCGAGGTTGAGGCCGTACTCGACGACGACGTGAAGGTCGACCGTGACGCCGCCATCGCGGTCACGCCCGACCTCGATCCCGCGCTCGTGCCCGCGCCCGCGCGCGATCCGCCCGCGCAGCGACCCCTTCATCCCGACGACGCCGTAACACTCGAGCGCGGTCTCGGCCACGATCTGCGCGATCGCGCCACTCGCGATCGTGATCCGGCCCAGAGTTGATGCCTCCATCCACGACTTCGACGCCGGGAGGAGGGCGGCGGTTGCGCGCCTAGAGGGCCTTCTGGACTTTGCCGGCCTTGAGGCACTTCGTGCAGACGTACGCCCGCTGCGCCGTGCCGCCGAGAAGAACGCGGACCCGCTGAAGGTTCGGGTTGAAGCGCCGCTTCGTGGCGACCATCGAATGGCTCCGGTGATTGCCGAAGCCGGGCTTCTTGCCGCAGATTGCGCAGACCTTGGACATCAGCGCGACAGGGTAGCCGATGCGGCGCTAGGCCTTTGCCCGCACCTGGGCGCGAACCTGGGAGAAGATGTCGGCCATCTCGAGCGCCGCCCGTGCCGCCTCGCCGCCCTTGCCGAGCCGTGCCTTCGCCTGCTCGATCGTGTCGACGGTGAGCACGCCGAACGCGACCGGCACTCCCGTCTCGAGCCCCGCGAGCTGGAGGCCCGACGCAGCCTCGGTCGCGACGAAGTCGAAGTGGGACGTCTCGCCGCGGATGACGCAGCCGAGGCCGATCACGCACGAGTACCGGCGCGTCTTTGCGAGGGCCATTGCCCCGATGGGAAGCTCGAACGCGCCGGGGACCGGCATGACCGTGATCCGATCCTGCTGCACGCCGGCGGCGGCGAGCGCTTCGAGCGCGGACTCGAGCAACCCGTTCGAGATCTCGGAATTGAAGCGGGCGACGACGATCCCGACGCTGCGGCCGCTGCCGAACGGCGCGCCCTCGATCACGGCGATGCCGCCCGGGACATCGATCTCGCCGGGCCGGTGCGCGAGGACCGGCGCGGGCTCCGGCTCCTCTTCCAGCTCGGGCTCGGACTCGGGCTCGGGCAGCTGCCAGCCTGCCGACTCCGACTCTGTCACCTCGAGATCCTCGCCACCGACCTCGTCGTCGTCGAGATCAGCCGTGTCATCACTTTCGGGCTCGTCGCCCGGCCAGAACCCACCGCCACTGCTGCTCATTCGCCCTCCGGTCCGAACTTCAGGTCTTGATGGTGGAGCTTGTGGCCGAGCTTATCCCGCTTGGCGGCCAGATACCGCACGTTCTCGGGGTGCGGCGGCATCTCGATCGGCACCTGCTCGGTGACACGGAGGCCGTACGCCTCGACGCCGGAGACCTTCTTCGGGTTGTTCGTCAGGAGGCGCATCGTCGTGATCCCGAGCTCGGCGAGGATCTGGTTGCCGATCCCCCACTCCCGCTCGTCGGCGGCAAAGCCGAGCGCGAGGTTCGCGTCGACCGTGTCGAGGCCATGCTCCTGCAGCTCGTACGCGCGGAGCTTGTTGAGGAGGCCGATCCCGCGCCCCTCCTGCGCCATGTAGAGCACGACTCCCTGCCCCTCGGCCGCGATCGTCGCGAGCGCCGACTCGAGCTGCTCGCCGCAGTCGCAGCGGAGCGAGTGGAAGACGTCGCCGGTCAGGCACTCCGAGTGGACGCGGACGAGGATGTCGTCGCCGATCTCCCCCATGACGAGCGCGACGTGCTCGCGGCCGGTCAATGTCTCACGGAAGGCGATCGCAGTGAAGAAGCCGTGCTCCGTCGGCAGCTGGACGGAGACGACACGCTCGACGAGCTTCTCCGTCCGGCGGCGGTACTCGATCAGGTCGGAGACGGTGATCATCTTCAGCCCGTGGTGCTCGCAGTACGGCACGAAGATCCGGCACGCGGGCCATCGTCCCGTCCTCGTTCATGATCTCGCACACGACGCCGGCGGGGTTGAGGCCGGCGAGCCGCGCGAGGTCGACCGCCGCCTCGGTCTGGCCGGCACGGACGAGGACGCCGCCGTCGCGGGCGCGGAGCGGGAAGACGTGGCCGGGCTGGACGAGGTCGTGCGGCGCCGAGGCGGGGTCGATGGCGACCGCGATCGTGTGCGCTCGGTCGGCGGCGGAGATGCCGGTCGTCACTCCTTCCCGCGCTTCGACCGAGACGGTGAACGCCGTGCCGAGGCGCGCCTCGTTCCGCTGCGTCATCTGCGGCAGGCCGAGCTCCTCGCAGCGCTCGCCGGTGAGGCAGAGACAGACGAGGCCGCGGGCGTGCGTGGCCATGAAGTTGACCGCCTCCTGCGTCGCGAACTCGGCGGCGACGACGAGGTCGCCCTCGTTCTCGCGATCGGGATCGTCGACGACGACGACCATCCGGCCGGCGCGGATGTCCTCGATCGCTTCCTCGACCGACGCGAACTCGCTCATGTCCGCAGCCGCTCGACGTACTTCGCGAGCACGTCGACCTCGAGGTTGACCGAGTCACCCGGCTCGAGCGAACCGAGCGTCGTCGCCTCGAGCGTGTGCGGGATGAGCGCGACGGCGAAGCCTTCGTCGTCGAGGGCCGCGACCGTGAGCGAGGTGCCGTCGACCGCGATCGAGCCCTTCTCGACGCAGTAGCGGGTTATCTCCGGCGGGGAGTCGAACCACGTCAGCTCTGCGCGCGATCGCAGGCTTCCGACTCCGTCGACGTGCCCCTGGACGATGTGGCCGCCGAGCGGATCGCCTGCGCGGAGCGACGGCTCGACATTGACCCTGTCGCCCGGCGCAAGACCCCGCAACGTCGTGCGGGAAAGCGTCTCCGCGACGACGTCGAACGCGAGGCTGCCATTCTCCCGTCCGGTGACGGTGAGGCAGACCCCCGCGATCGCGACCGAGTCGCCGATCTCCGCCCCGGTGCCCGTGTCGACGACGAGGCGCGTCCCGTCGAACGCGCTGACGGTTCCGACTTCACTGACAATGCCGGTGAACATGGGATCAAGCGTAGTAACGATGCGGGTTTGCCGAACGCGGCTCAGCACTTGCGCGGAGGCGCCGGAACCGCGGTCTTGGCAGCGTGGCAGTGCAGCGGGCCTGCGGCTGCGACTCCCCGTAGGCCCGCTCTTCTCTACGGCTCGTGCAGGTATGCGTCGACGAGGACGTCCTCGCCGCACGGCTCCGAGCGGAGATGGAGGAGTTCGACGGGCCGCGAGAGGTCGCCGAGCACGCGCGGGCCTTCGCCGGAGAGCACAGGCGCGACGAAGACGAGGAGCTTGTCGACGAGCCCCGCCTCGACGAATGCCGTCGCGATCGTCGGACCGCCTTCGAGGAGAAGCGACTGCACACCGTCGGCGGCGAGCGCGGCGAGCTCGTCTGCGAGCGGACCGCTCCGGAGCTCCAGGTCGGAGCCTTCGGGAAGCGGGCCGCTCCCGAACGCGAGGCGGCGCGGCTGGCGCGTCGCGTCGACGCCGCGCGCGTCGAGCCGCGGCGCGTCGGCGCGCACCGTCCCCATCCCAACGGCGACCGCGTCGGAGGCCGCGCGCAGTTCGTGCACGCGCCGCCGCGACTCCTCGCCCGAGACCCAGCGGCGCCCGGACACGCTGACGCGCCCGTCGAGCGTGATCGCCGCCTTGTACGTCACGAATGGCCGACCGAACGCTTTCCAGACCCGCCACGCCTCGTTCTGGCGCCGTGCGGCGAGATCGTCGAGGAGCTCGACCTCGATCCCTGCGTCGGCGAGCCGCGCGAGGCCACGTCCATCGACGACGGGGTTCGGATCCCGCGCGCCGACGACGACGCGCGCGACGCCCGCCGCAACGACCGCGTCGGCGCACGGCGGCGTGCGGCCGTGATGACAGCACGGCTCGAGCGTGACGTAGAGCATCGCGCCGCGCGCCTTCTCCCCTGCCTGCTCGAGCGCCGCGACCTCGGCGTGACGCACGAGCTCGTACTCGTACCAGCCCTCTCCGACGATCTCGCCGTCGCTGACGACGACCGCGCCGACGAGGGGATGGTCGGCCGTCTTGCCCCGCCCGCGCTCGGCGAGCTCGAGCGCGCGTGCGTAGAAGCGGTCAGGCAACAGTCTGCGCGAGGCGGAGATAGGCGGCCGCGGGATCGTCGTGCCTGAAGATCGCAGAGCCGGCCACGAAAAGCGAGGCACCGGCGTCGCGCGCGCCGGCGATCGTGTCCTCGTCGATCCCACCGTCCACCTGGATCGGGATGTCGCTGGGCAGCGCGGCGCGGAGCCGGGCGATGCGGTCGACCGCGTCCGGCATGAACTTCTGACCGCTGTAGCCGGGATGGATGCTCATGCAGAGGACGAGATCGGCGTCGACGGCCACACGCGCGACGTCTTCCGGCTCGCTCTCCGGGTTGAACGCGACGCCGACCTGCAGGCCGTGCGCGCGCGCGGCGGCGATCGTCGCGGGAACGTCGTCGACGACTTCGTAGTGGAACGTCGCGCTGTCGCCGCCGGCCGCCGCGATCTGCGGGAATTGGCGCAGCGGGTTGTCGACCATGAGGTGGCAGTCGAGCACGCCTCCCCGCGCGTGCACGCGCGGCGCGATCGAGCGCAGGACGACCGGCCCGATCGTGACCGGCTCGACGAAGTGCCCATCTCCGACGTCGAAGTGGAAGACGCGGCTACCGCCGTCGAGGAGGACGTCGATCTGCTCGCCGAGGCGAGCGAAGTCGGCCGCGTAGAGCGACGGCTCGATCTCGACCGTTCGGATCCAGTCGCGCCACGACACCGACTTGACTCTATGCCGTGAAGCGAGCGATGAAGAAGCCGCTCGTCCCGTGGATGTGCGGGAGCGTGAGGAGGAACTCCGGCCGCGAGGGATGCGCGAACTGCGGCCACTCCTCGCCGAGCGACTGGACGCGCAGGCCGCTCGCGTCGGCGACGGCTTCGCACTCGTCGGGATTGAGCGTGCAGACTGAGTAGAGAATCGAGCCTCCGGGTTTGAGCCGCTCGGCGGCGGAGCGGAGGAGCGCCGTCTGGAGCTCGGGCAGGGGTGTCGCGCGCCAGCGGAGATCAGGCCGCTGTGCGAGGACGCCGAGGCCGGAGCACGGGGCGTCGACGAGAACGCGGTCATACGCGTCGAGCTCAGCGGGCAGCGCCGTTCCGTCCGCCTCGACGACGGTCACGTCCGTCCGCCCCATCGTCGCGAGGTTCGCGCGCAACTCGCTCGCGCGATGCGGGTCGACCTCGACCGCCGTGACGTCACCACGGAGAGCGCCGGTCTTGCCGCCCGGCGCGGCACAGAGGTCGAGGACGCGCTCGCGGTCCTGCGAACCGACGCAGAGCGCCGCGAGCTGGGAGCCGCGGCTCTGCGGCCAGATCCGCCCCTCGGCGACCGCGAGGTTGTCGACCCGCTCGACCCGGAACGCTCCCGGCACGTCCGTCGGCTCGGCGCCCGCCGGCGGCTCGCCCGCCACAAGCCGCACGACGGTCTCGAGGGGCTCGTTCATGGCGCGCATGAGCGCGAGCGCCCCGTCGGGGCCGAGCACGCGGACGAACGTGTCGTGGATCCAGTCCGGATAGCTCTCCTTGAGCGCCCCGTCGGGCAGCGAATCGAGGAGCGGACGAATCCCGTCCGCGAGCCGCCGCATCACCGCGTTCGTGAACGGCACGGCACGTTCAAGCCTCGCGCGGCGGACGAGCTCGACCGACTCGTTCGCTGCCGCGTGCGGCGCCGTGTCGGTGTAGCCGAGCTGGTACGCGCCGAGCCGCAGTGCCGCGCGGACGGGCGGGTCGAGCTTCCGCACCGGCCGCTTGCCGAGCGTGTCGATGGCGTGGTCGAGAGTCCGGACGCGCTGGACCGAGCCGTAGGCGAGCCGCTGCGCGAAGGCGCGCTCGCGCTCGTCGAGCCCTTCCGCTGCAGTGCGGAACGCGCGATCGGCGTATGCGTCCTGCTCGAAGACGCGGAGAAGGACTTCGTACGCGGCACGGCGCGCGGCCGAGACGCTCACGTGCGGCAGACGAAGATCGCCCAGCCCATCGCTTCGCGCTCCCAGCCGAGGTACCGCGCGCGCTGCGCGGCGCCGCGTTCGCGGAACTCGTCGGCTTGCGGGTGGCCGGGGTTGGCCGTGAGCCACTCGTCGAGCGTCTGCCAGTGGAGCGACTCGTATCGGTCCCAGTCGTCCTGCGACGACGCAATGAGTGAGATGACGCGGACGCCGGTCGACTCGAGTCTCCCGACGGTCTCGAGCAGCGGAAGCCACTCGCTCTCGTCGGTGCGCTCCCGCCCGCCGGCGAACGGATCCGGCGGGAGGGGCCACATCCGCCAGTACGGCTCGCCGACCGCGAGGAGCGGTGCAGCCGGCCGCAACCGCTCGAGGGTCGGAACGAGGCCGCCGTACGCGAAGGTCGCGCCGATGCAGAGCGCGGCGTCGTAGCGGCCGAGCTCGTACGTCGCGGCGTCCGCCTCGACGATCTCGATGCGGCCGCCGAGCCCGGCCGCTGCCGTGCGCTCGCGGGCGATGGCGACGAACTCCGGCGCGCGCTCGACGCACGTCAGACGGCAGCCGAACGTCTCGGCGAGGAGTAAGGCAGGCCCGCCGCTTCCGGAGGCGATGTCGAGGACGTGAGAGTCGGGCCTGAGGCCGAGCCGCTCGCCGAGGAGGCGGATCTTCTCGGGGCTCGTTGGGTTCATGAGCTCGTGCCGCGCCTCGACGACCGCGTGCCACCACGTCATCTGCGGCCTCGCAGGTACGCGTCGTACGGCATCCGCTTGCCGCCGGCAGGCTGCACCTCGAGCGGCTCGAACGCGCCGTCGTCGCCGACCCGAGCGCGCCAGACGAGGAGATCACCGAGCCGCGCGCCGATGTGCGGGGAGAGCGCACGAACGCGGTTCACGAGTTCGTGCGCGGGCGCTCTCGGATCGAGCTCTCGGTCCGCCGGCCCGATCTTCTCGGCGTACGTGACGCCGTCGGCTGGCTGCGGCGTGAACTCGGGCTCGTCCTCCACGAGCACATCGCGGAGGAGCTCCGCCGCGACCTCAGCGGCGCGCGCGTAGACGACGCCGGCGTCGTCGTCTGGCCCGATCGGGAACGCCCGCTGCGCCGCGACAGGCCCGGCGTCGAGCGCTTGGACCGTGCGATGGATCGTCACGCCCGTCTCCGTGTCGCCGGCCATGATCGCCCGCTCGACCGGCGCGGCGCCGCGCCAGCGCGGCAGGAGCGACGGGTGGACGTTGAGCCAGAGAGCGCGATCGAGCAGCATCGGCGGGATGAGTAAGCCGTACGCGCAGACGACAACCGTGGGCGCCGCGATGCCGACCGAGTCGTCGAGCTTCGCGGGCTGCTCGACGGGAATCCCGAGGCGCTCCGCGACGACCTTCGCCGGTGGCGCCGCCACGCGCCGGCCGCGCCCCGCCGGCTTGTCGGGCCGCGTGAGGAGCTCGACGACCTCGAAGTCCGCGGCGAGCCGCTCGAGGACGTCGGCGCCGAACGGCGCGGTCGCGGCGACTGCAATCCGGCGTGGCATGACAGAGGTTCTACCCGTGCCGCGACCGACACGCGCGGGCGCGGCACACGAGCGAGCGGAAAGCACAGCGACAGCGCACGCGCGCGAACGCGCGCCAGAGCGCGCGAAGCCCGCCTGCGCCGAGCGAAGCGGGCGAGCGGGGACTAACTCAGCACGATGCGCGGGCGCAGAGCGGCGAGCGCCTCGCGCCGCGCCTCGGGCGTCGTCCGGTCGAGGATGAGGACGCCGTCGAGATGGTCGGACTCGTGCAGCGCGACGCGCGAATATGGCTCCTCGAGCTCGTACCGCACGTCCGCGCCGTTCTCGTCCTGGCCCGCGATCACGATCGTCTCAGGGCGCTCGATCGGCAGGAGCACACCCTGGATCGAGAGGCAGCCCTCGTCATCGACAGTCGTCTCCTCGCTCCGCTCGACGATCTCGGGGTTCGCAAGCGCGACGACATCGTCCTCCGCCTTCTGGAAGACGAACAGCCGCTGCAGGACACCGACCTGCGTCGCGGCGAGGCCGATCCCGTTCGCGTCGGTCATCAGCTGCCTCATGCGCTCGACGAGCCGGCGGAGGTCGTCGTCGAACTCCTCCACCGGCCGCGCCGTCATCTTCAGCGCGGCGTCGGGGTACTGGCGAATCTGCGCGAGCGCGAACCGGCGCCGAGCTTCGCGTTCGGCGTCCAGCTGTTCGTCCTTGACCTGCCCCTCGATCTCCGCCATTCGGCGGCGAAATGTACTAGCCGACGTCACGCGTGCAGAACGAGCACACGCTCGCAGCGACCGGAATCGAGCTGAGGCAATGCGGGCACGACTGCACGGTCTCGTCGACCGGCGGCTCAGTCTTCATCCTGTCCATCAGCGCATTCACGGGCTTGACGACAAGGAAGAAGATGACCGCGGCGATCACGATGAACGCGATGAGGTAATTGAGAAAGTCGCCGTATGGGAACACGCTGCCGTGGAGCGTGAAGGTCAACTCCTCGAAGTTGGTGTTTCCGCCGATCGCGGCGATGAGCGGCGTGATGAGGTCGCGGACGAGCGCTTGCACGACGCCCGAAAACGCAATGCCGATGACGAAGGCAACCGCCGTCATGACGAGGTTGCCGCGGAGGAGGAACTCCTTGAAGTCCTTCATGGTGCGAACCTAAACCGTTTGCGGGTCGACGTCCACGACAACGGTCAGGCCGGCGCGGCGCATCGCCGGCGCAGCGGCGCTTAGGAGCGAGGCGGCGCGGGTCGCGAGCGCGCGCGGCCGGTCGGTCTTCCCGATGAGCTGCGCGCGGTGCCGGTTCCGGAGGCGGAGCAGCGGCGCCGGGCCGAGCAGGTCGAAGCCCGGCAGGCCGGCCTTGAGCTCTTCTAGCGCGCGCATCGTGTCGTCGTCGTTCGGGCCGGAGACGACGATCCGAACGAGGTGGCGGAACGGCGGGTAGCCGAGCGCCTGGCGGCGCGCGAGCTCTCCCGCGAGGAATCCCGCGACGTCGTGCCGCGTGGCGTACTGGACGGCGCGCGAGTCGGGCTGGAACGTCTGGATGATGACCCGGCCCGGCGCGTCCCTCCCACTCCGGCCGGCAAGCTGGGTGAGGAGCTGGAACGTCCGCTCCTCGGCGCGGAAGTCGGGCAGCGCGAGGCCGGTGTCCGCGTCGACGACCGCGGCGAGCTCGACACCCGCGAAGTGGTGTCCCTTTGCGACCATCTGCGTGCCGACGAGGACGGCGCGCTCGGCGGCGGCGAACCGTTCGAGCGCGGCGCGAAGCTGGCCCGGCTTCGAGACGGCATCGGCGTCGAGACGGATCCGCTCGAGCTCCGGCACGTGCTTCTCGAGCTCGCGCTCGAGCCGCTGCGTCCCCGCACCGATGCGGGCGAGCTCGGGCGAGCCGCACGCCGGGCAGGAGTCGCCCGCGGGCTCGCGTGCGCCGCAGTGGTGGCAGCGGAGGGAGCCGTCCCCGTGAAGTGTGAGTGCGACGTCGCAGTTCATGCACCGCCGAGTCGCACCGCAGGCGCGGCAGTGGACCGCGGGCGCGACCCCCCGGCGGTTGAGCAGGAGGATCGCCTTGCCGCCGTTCTCCGCGAGTCCGCCGAGCTCGGCCAGGAGCGGCGCCGACAGCGGATAGGCCTTCTCCCCGCGGAGGTCGACGACTCGAACGGAGGGCATCGGCGCGCCGATCCGGCCGCCGAGCTCGAGCCGCTCGAGCGCCTGCCACGACTCGGGCCGCGGCGTCGCGGAGCCGAAGACGGCGACGGCGCCTTCGAGCGCGGCGCGCTTCGCCGCAACGGTGCGGGCGTCGTAGCGCGGGTCGGACTCCTGCTTGTACGAGGCGTCGTGCTCCTCGTCGACGCAGATGACGCCGAGCGAGGCGAGAGGCGCGAAGACCGCCGAGCGGGCGCCGACGACGACGGTCGCCTCGCCGCTGAGGATTCGTTCCCGCTCGTCGCGGCGCTCGGCCTCGGTGAGGCCGGAGTGGAGCAGCGCGACGTTTTCGAAGCGCGCGCGGAAGCGACCGACAGTCTGCGGCGTCAGGGCGATCTCAGGCACGAGGACGATCGCGCCGCGCCCCGCGGCTACAGCGGCCTCGCACGCGCGGATGTAGACCTCGGTCTTCCCGCTGCCCGTCGCGCCGGCGAGAAGGACGTTGCCGCCTCCGCTCCCCAGCATCGTCGAAATGCGCGCGAGCGCGGCCTCCTGCGTTTCCGAGAGCTGGGTGGGAGTTGGCCCGGCGGGAAGCTCGGCGGCGGCACCCGGATCGCGGCGCTCGCCGCGGCGGGACGGATACTCGGGCGCGACGAGCCCGAGCGCGCGGGCCGGCGTCGAGCCGTAGTAGTCCGCGAGCCAGAGCGCGAGGTCGACGAGAGCCGGCGGGAGCTCCTCGAGAACGCGTCCGATCGTGGCCGGCTCGACACCCTCGGGCGCCTCGACATCGACGTCGACGACGACGCCGCGCCGGCGCGCGTTGGCGAAGCGGATCTCGACGACGGCGCCCTTCCCCACCGTGTCGAGAACCTCGTACGTGAACCGGCGCGCGAGCGCGCGCGCGCTGACGAGCGGGTAGACGGAGGCGAGGCGAGACACGGGCGGCGAGCGTAGCCAGGCCCGTGGTCGGAACCACGCGGGCGCGCCGCGCGGCTAGCGGGTCAGCGGGAGCTGCTCTGCACGCGAGCAGCCTCGATCCCCGCCGGCCGAACCGTTCGGCTCGGCACGGCGGGGATCAGTGAGCTGATTACCAGCTGACCTCGACGGAGACTGTCGGCGGCTTGAAGTCGACGCCGACCTTCACCTTGACTTTGTACGTCCCCGGCTTGGTGCCCTTGGGGTTAACGAGTGTGCCCGTGAGCGAGCCATTGAAGAGCTTGCTCTTGATCTGGCCCGTGAAGCCCCCCACGCTCCCGGCGGAGCCGACGGTCACCTTGGTCGTCAACGTGACGGGCGCGACGATCTTGCCCGGTGTGTACGAACCGGTCAGGGTCACGGTGCACTTGGAGTTGGTCGTCGTGGTGGAGAACTGGTCGTTGGCGAATTGGGAAATGTCGACGGTCTGGTCGCTCTTGGTGTGGCAGTGGACCATCGTGGCGGCCGGGTGCGTGGCGTTAGCCGATGCCACGAGCGGAATGGCAAGTGCCCCCGCAAGCACGGCGGCTCCAGCGAGCGCAGAACCTGTCAACCAGAACTTCTTCCGACTCTTCAACGGTAACTCCCTTCTCGATTTGGAATGCCGAACGACATCGGAACCAGTAGGCCGGCTACCAGCTGACGATGATGATGAGGGTTAGCGGCTTGAGGTCGACGCCGACCGTCACCTTGACTCTGTACGTCCCCGGGCTGGTGCCTTTGGGGTTGGCGAGCTGCCCCGTGAATGACCCGTTAAAGAGCTTGTTCTTGATCGTGCCGGTGAATCCGCCTGGGGTCCCTGCGGAGGCGGCGGTCAGCTTGAGCTTGGTCGTCACCGTGACAGGCGCGACGATCTTGCCCGGTGTGTACGAACCGGTCAGGCTCACGCTGCACTTCTTGTTGCTCGCAGTCCCGGAGAACTGGTCGTTGACGAATTGGGAAACATCAACGACCTGGTCGTTCTTCACGTTGCAATGGACCGTCGTGGCAGCACGGTGCGTGGCGTTAGCCGATGCCACGAGCGGAATGGCAAGTGCCGCCGCAAGCACGGCGGCTGCAGCCATGGCAGAACCTACGAACCAAAACTTCTTCTGACTCTTCAAAACGAACTCCCCTGTAGATGTGTCGAGATGGTGAACGACCCTAACAGGCTCGTGCCAGGAATAACAAGGACGGCGCGCTAGACGCCGGCGGCCGTCACCACGAAATCCGTGGCGAAGCCGAGCAGCACGCCCACGAGCAGGAGCCACGTGACGAGCACTGGGTGCCCGTACTTCCGGTTCACCGCGAACAGCTCGCGCACGACGTAGAGGATCGAGCCGCCGGCGACCGTGAAGAACGCGACAGACACCGCATCGCTCGCCCAGGCCTGGCCGAGCACCGTGCCGAGGAACGTCGGCCCGCCGCCGATCAAGCCGAGAATCCCGAGGAGTTTCCAACTCGGCACGATCCGGGCGCCGCTCAGCGGCCCGCAGATGCCGAAGCCCTCCGTCGCGTTGTGGAGGCCGAAGCCGATGATCAGCGTCACCGCGAGGCCGATCTGGCTCGCCGCCGCCGCCTGCCCGATCGCGAGCCCTTCGCCGAAGTTGTGGACGCCGATCCCGATCGCAATCAAGAACGAGAGCCGAATCGCCGGGTTCGTGAGATCCATCGTGCGCCGCGCGGCAAACTCGTCGACCGCGGCCGCGCCCGGCCCGACGAGCAGCGACGCCCGCCGGTCGGCGCGGGTCTTCATCCACGCGTCGTAGTAGACGAGACTCATCAGCCCGGCGACGAACCCCGCGGCCCCGAGTACGGCGAGCTCGCTGAAGTGGCCCCAGCGGTGGGCGTGGAGCGCGGTGTCGATCGGGTCGACAGCGTTCGACATCACGTCCCAGAAGAGGAAGACGAGAATGCCGGTCGCGAGCGCGGAGAGCCCCGAGCGCGCGTTCGCGCCCAGCCCCTGCATGCGCGCCACGGGCAGGCCGAGGAAGATCGTCGCGCCGGCGATCGCGCCCAGGAGGAGGATGTGTCCTGTCGACATGTGTCTTGGTTGGCGACTCCCGGTGTAAGGCCACCCTTACACGCGGGCCGAGGGGCAATATAGCGACGTGCCTTCGCCCGGCCACTCAGTAGACGAGTACCTCGAGACGATCTACTTCCTCGCGTTCCCGATCGGGGAGTACATGCCCCGCGGCTCCGGCTCTCCTCCGCTCGCGTCGCGCGTCGCCGAGATGCTGCACGTCTCACGCGCGTCCGCCGGCGAAATGCTCAAGCGGCTCGAGGCCGAGGGACTGATCGAGCGCGGCGAGCGGAAGGAGGCGCTGCTCACGGCGACCGGTCGCGAGCGCGCGGAGCGCGTCGTCCGCAGGCACCGGATTATCGAACGTCTGCTCACCGACTTCATGGGCTACACCGGCTACGAGGCGCACGAGCGCGCCGACGAACTCGGCGACACGTTCGACGACGAGATGGTCGGCCGCATGCACGAGAAGCTCGGCCGCCCGGACCGCTGCCCACACGGCTGGCCTGTCGACCCGGACGTCGAGCAGGCAGAGAACGCCGAGCTCGCGCCGCTTGCGACGCTTTCGGCCGGCGCGGGCGCGACGATCGTCCGCCTCGCCGAGCACGACGGCGACCTGCTCCATTGGTTCTACGACCAGGAGCTCGTGCCGGGGACGGAGCTCGTGGTCGAGAGCGCCGACCCGGCCGCCGATCAGTTCGTCGTCCGCGTGGGCGACGGCACGCGCGCGATCTCGGAGAAGGCAGCCGCTGGGCTCTTCGTCAGGCCGGCGTAGGCACCGGGCCGCGCTCGAGCAGCATCTCGAGGTGGGCGGCGTCGCGGCGTAGCCAGTGATCGTCGTTGTTCCATGCGTACCAGCCGAGGTGCGACGTGCCGATGTGCAGCTCGTAGCAGTGGTGGCGGATCGCGGCGTCGACGGTGATATCGGCGGGCGCGGTCGCGAGCGTGCGGCCGAAGGGGTCGATCGCCCCGATGCCAGCGTGGGCGACGGCGCCCCAGAACGTGCACAGCGCTACGTCGAAGAGGAAGTCGCCGCGGACCGAGCACTTCCACGAGAACACCGCGTTGACACGCGAAGCGTCGGGGGCGATGAGGACGTTGCCGTGCAGTAGGTCGCCATGGACTAGGTCGCGGCGCTGGGGGCACGCGTCGAGGAGCTCCTGGATGCGCGACTCGCACGCTCGGTACAGGCGATCGAGCGTGGGGTCCGCCGCCAGCGTCGCTCGCCAGCCGCTGACCGGCTGGGCGGGGTCGTCGCGGAGGCTGGCGACGAGCCAGGCGCGCCACGAGCCATCGCCGCCGCCGTCGGGGACCGAGCGCAGCGCGTCGAGCAGACGCATGAGCGTCGGCCCGGCCACGTCCGCCTCGTCGGCGCGGACCGACTCGAGGAAGCGACCGTAGTGGCGTTCGGAGATGGCGTACGCGCCTCCGAAGGCGTCGCCGATGTCCAGCACCGCGGGCACGGGCAACCCCTCGCGGGAGTAGGCCATCGCGGCGCGGTCGGTTGCGAACCATTCAGGGGCGCTGCCGAGCCGGAGGACGAGATCGCGGTCGCCCACGCGATAGCCGTACGCCGCCGACCATGACCCGCCCGAGAGCAGCTCCACGTCGATGACGGGCTCACCGTGATGCGACGCGAGGAACGCGGTGACGTCTTCGACCGAGCGAACGTCGTTCAGTGCGCGCGCGCCGGCGCAGCGTCCGCGGCATGCAGCCCGGCCGCCTCGCGAAGTGCGTCCGCGCGGTCGGTGCGCTCCCACGTGAAGTCGCCGTCGTCGCGCCCGAAGTGGCCGTATGCAGCGGTTTTCGCGTAGATCGGACGCCGCAGGTCGAGATCGCGGAGGATCGCGGCCGGACGCAGGTCGAAGTGCTCGCGAACGAGCTCCTCGATCCGCGGCACAGGAATTGCTTCCGTCCCGAACGTCTCGACGAGCACCGAGAGCGGGTGCGCGACACCGATCGCGTACGCGACCTGGATCTGGCAGCGCTCGGCGAGCCCGGCGGCGACGATGTTCTTCGCAACCCAGCGCGCCGCGTAGGCGGCCGAGCGGTCGACCTTCGTCGGATCCTTCCCCGAGAACGCGCCGCCGCCGTGCGGGGCCGCGCCGCCGTACGTGTCGACGATGATCTTCCGGCCGGTCAGGCCGGAGTCGCCCATCGGGCCGCCGATCACGAACTTGCCGGTCGGGTTGCAGTAGACGAAATCGCGGTCGCCGAGCCGCTTCGCGTCGTAGAGATCCTTCGGGAGGATCGGCTCGATCACGTGCTCGATCAGGTCGGGCTTGAGAAGCGTTTCGACGTCGAGGCCGTCCCGGTGCTGCGTCGAGACGAGGACGCGCTCGATCTCGACCGGCCGCTGGCGGCCGTGCTCGTCCATCTCGTAGCGGACGGTGACCTGCGTCTTCCCGTCGGGCCGCAGGTACGGGAGCACGTCCGCCTTCCGCACCTCGGCCAGCCGCCGCGCGAGCCGGTGCGCGAGCATGATCGGCAGCGGCATGAGCTCCGCCGTCTCGTTCGACGCGTACCCGAACATCATCCCCTGGTCGCCGGCGCCGAGCAGATCGAGCGGATCGCCTTCGCCATGCTGGTTCTCGTACGACTGGTCGACGCCCTGCGCGATGTCGGGCGACTGCTCGTCGATTGCGACGACGACGCCGCACGTCTCCGCGTCGAAACCGAACTTCGCGCGCGTGTAGCCGATCTCACGGACGCGCTCGCGCACGAGGCGCGGGATGTCGACGTAGGTGTTCGTCGTGATCTCGCCGGCGACGACGACGAGCCCGGTCGTGATCAGCGTCTCGCAGGCGACGCGGCCCTCGGGATCCTCCTTGAGGACGGCGTCGAGGACGGAGTCGGAGATCTGATCGGCAATCTTGTCCGGATGGCCCTCGGTGACCGACTCGGAGGTGAAGGAAAAGGCGCGGTTAGACATGCGGCGCAGGCTAGCGGACGGCTAGTGGCGCGCGGATTTCAACAGTGACTGGGCGCAGACCGCGAAGACCACGATGCTGAGGAAGCCGGTCATGTACTGCGGCAAGCTGGTGCTCTCTCCGGGCTTGAAGACGTCGTGGAAGAAGAGGAAGTCAACAATGAGGAAGCCCACGATCAAGGAAACAGCGAGTGTCCGTCTCATGCCGTGATTGTAAGGCAGCCGCCTGACCGGCGCGCTATTCCTCCGTCGGAGCCCGGCCCATCAAGCCGGCGACGAGGTCGCCGAGGCTCTGGCCGGAGAGAACCGCGCAGACGCCTTCCGTGATCGGCAACTCGACGTCGAGCCGGTGAGCGAGATCGCGCAGGATCGGCGCCGTCGTGAGGCCCTCCACCGTCTCGCCGATCTCCGCAACCGCCTGTAGCGGGGTCAGGCCCTGGGCGATCAGCTCGCCGGCGCGGCGGTTGCGGCCGTGGCGGCTCCAGCACGTCACGACGAGATCGCCGATCCCCGCGAGGCCCGCGAACGTCTCCGGCCGCGCGCCGGCCGCTTCGCCGAGGCGGGTCATCTCCGCGAGCCCGCGCGCGATGAGGGACGCCTTCGCGTTGTCGCCGAGCCGCAGGCCGTCGACGCCGCCCGCCGCGAGCGCGATGACGTTCTTCGCCGCCGCGCACAGCTCGACGCCGACGACGTCCGCATTGACGTAGGCGCGGAAGAGCGTCGAGTTGAGCGCGTGCTGGAGCTGGCCCGCGAGGTAGCCGTCCTCGCTCGCGATCACGGCCGCGGTCGGCAGTCCCTCGGCGATCTCCTCGGCCATGTTCGGGCCGGAGAGCACCGCGACCGACCGGCCACGCACGCGCGTCGAGAGACGCTCGCCCGTCTCCGGGTCGAGGCCCTTCGCGAGGCTGAGAATCGGCGCGTCCCCGGGCAGCGCCTCGACGACGCCGCCGAACGCGGCGCTCGGCACCGCGGCGACGATCACGTCGACGTCGGCCGGCGCGTCCGCGAGCGCGATCGCCGTCGCCGCGCGCGCAGGTCGACGTGCTGGAGGTGATGCGGGTTCCAGCCCGTCTCGGCGATCGCCTCCGCCTGCTCGGCGGTGCGGCACGCGAGCACGACGTCGTGCTCGCGGTCGAGCAGGAGGCGCGTGAACGCAGTCCCCCACGACCCGGCTCCCACGACCAGAAACCGCATCTCAGGATCGTTTCACGAAGTCGATCGAGACGGGCACGCCCTCCAGACCGAAGCGCTCGCGCAGCTGGTTCTCGACCCAGTAGCCGTAGTCGCGCGTCACGAGTCCCGGGTCGTTGACCGAGAGGCGGAAGCGCGGCGGGCGGACGCGGACCTGCGCGCCGTAGAGCAGGTTGAGGCGCCGGCCGCGCTTCCCGCTCGGCGGCTGCCGCGCCTCGCGGAGCTCGCCGAGCGCGCGATTGAACTCGGGCGTCGGGATCCGTGCGACATGCCGGTCGAACAGCTCCGCGATCCCGTCGAGGAGCCGCTCCAAGCCGCGCCCTGAGTGCGCGGAGATCGCAACGAACGGCGGACGCTGCCGCAGACGCCGGCGGAAAAGCCCGCGCATGTCCTCGACGTCGATCGTAGTCTCGTCCCACTTCGCGAGCACCATCAGCGTCGAGCAGTCGGCGTGGCGCGCGACGTCGGCGACGGCGATGTCCTGCTCGACGACGCCCTCTTCCGAGTCGATCAGGACGAGCGCGACGTCGGCACGCTCGGCCGCTTCGATCGAGCGCAGCTCGGAGTAGTAGTCGATGCCTTGCCGGTGGCGGCGCTTGCGGCGCAGGCCCGCGGTGTCGATGAGGACGAACGTCCGGTCGCCGCGCACGAGCACCGTGTCGACAGCGTCGCGCGTCGTGCCCGGGATCTCGCTGACGATCAGACGCTCGCGGCCCAGGAGCGCGTTGACGAGGCTCGACTTCCCGACGTTCGGACGGCCGAGAATCGCGACGCGGATAGCGTCGTCCGGCAGCTCCGGCCGGCCGGCGGGAGCGATCCGCTCGAGCTCCTCGATGATCGAGTCGAGCAGATCGCCGGCGCCCGTTCCGTGGAGGCCGGAGACGGGGATCGGGTCGCCGAGGCCGAGCCGGTGCAGCTCGAGCATCAGCGGCTCATTGCTCGGGTCGTCGATCTTGTTCGCGAGCACCAGCACCGGCTTGTGCGACTCGCGGAGGATCTGCGCGACCTCCTCGTCCCCCGGCGTCACGCCCGCCCGTGCGTCGACGACGAAGAGGACGAGATCCGCCTCGGCGATCGCGTCCCGCGCCTGGGCGGCGATCGCCTTCGTCAGCGGCGTCGTGTCGGCGATGTCGACCCCGCCGGTGTCTACGAGGACGAAGCGCTTGCCGAGCCACTCGCAGACGAGCTCCTTCCGGTCGCGCGTGACCCCGGACGTCTCGTGGACGACCGCCGCGCGCGACTCCGTCAGGCGGTTGATCAGCGTCGACTTGCCGACGTTCGGGAAGCCGACGATCGCGACCGCGCCGAGGAGCGGCGGCGGCGGCTTTGCCTCGAAGGTCTCGTCCTCGTCCATACTCATTTCCCGCTCCCCCGCCGGCCAAGCCGGCGCCTCCGCTCTTTGGTGAGCTCCGTCGAGCCTACGCTCATGGCAGCGTCACGTCGCGGGGCCGGCCGGCGTCGTGGACGTCGCGCAGCCACTCCCAGAGCCGCCGCAGCTCGCGCTCGATCTCGAGCGACGCCTCGCGGTAGCCCTTGCCGCCGCGCGGTAGGCCGGAGAGGTCGAGCGGCGCGCCCCAGACCATCGAGACCGGCGCGAAGTTCCCGAGCTTCCACCTCTGGGAGCCGTGGATCGCGACGCAGCAGACCGGCGCGCCCTCTTGCAGCGCGACCATCGCGGCGCCCGGCTGGACGTGTCCCGGCACGCCCGATTTCTGGCGCGTGCCCTTCGACGAAGACGCCGAGGACGTTGCCGCCGCGCACGACCTCGCGCATCCGGCGCACGGCGTCGCGGTCGGACTCGCCGCGCCGCACGGAGATCGTCCCGTAGGCGCGGATGAACTCGCCGAGCCCCGGCACGCGGTGCGCCTCGACCTTCGCGAGGAAGTAGAGCGGCCGCGGCGTGGCGAAGCCGACGCACGGGATGTCGATCCAGGAGAAATGGTTGATCGCGAGGACGACGCCGCCCTGCTTCGGCACGCGCTCGGCGCCGTACGACCGCAGGCGGGTGACGAGCGCCGCCGCGCCGCCGACCACAGGCCCGCCCACCGCCCACAGGGCGCTGTGCGTGTTCACTCGCGGGTTCCTCGGATGTCGCTGGCGAGGGAGACAAGCGAGTGGCGCGCAGGACAGTACGTCTGGTACGGCCAAGCGCTGAGAGCGCAGTATCCCGCTGTCCAGCGGCGCCAGGCGGCGGCAGAGCCGGGCTCTGCCCGGCGGGAGCCGACGCCGGCGAGGGACGCGCGAGTCACGCGGGGGTGCGCTCGTGCACGAGCGCTGCGATCCGGTCGACGACGTCGTCGACCTCGAGGCTCGTCGTGTCGATCTCGATCGCGTCTTCGGCCGGCTGCATCCGCGCGGCGTCGCTCTCGTCGCGCGCCCGGAGATCGGTCGCGAGCGCGTCGGCGCCGATGCCGGGGCGCTCGGCCATCCGCCGCTTCGCCCGCGCGTCGCGGTCGGCTACGAGATAGACCTTCACCTCGGCGTCGGGCGCGACGACGGTGCCGATGTCGCGCCCCTCGATCACGACGTTCCCCTCGCGGCCGAGGTGGCGCTGGCGGTCCTTCATCACGTCGCGTACGGCAGGATGCCGCGCGACGACGGGAACCATCCGGTCGATGCGAGTCTCGCGGATGCACGACGTGACGTCGGTGCCGCCGATCCAGACGCGATCGCCCTCAGGGAAGAGGACGGGCTGCTCGCGCGCGAGCCGCGCGAGGGCGCCGGCGTCGCCGAGGTCGAGGCCGCGCTGCATCGCGAGCCATGTGAGCGCGCGGTACATCGCGCCGGTGTCGAGGTAGCGGAAGCCGAGCCGCTCCGCGAGCGCGCGCGCCACTGTGCTCTTGCCCGCGCCTGCGGGCCCGTCGATCGCAACAATCATCGCTTCGTTATCCCGTCGAGAACGTCGTAGAAGCCGGGGAAACTTATAGCGGCCGTATCGGCGCCTTCGATCTCGACGCCCTCCCGCGACGTTAAGCCGGCGACCGCGGCGAGCATGGCGATGCGGTGATCACCGCGCGCATCCATCCGCCCGCCCCGGAGCCGGGTCGGGACGCCGGTGATCGTCCAGCCGTCGTCTCGCGAGTGGATCCGCGCGCCGAAGGCCTGCAACCCGTCGGTTACCGCCTCGATCCGGTCGGTCTCCTTCACGCGGAGCTCGCGCGCGCCGCTCACCACCGTCTCGCCGCGCGCGTGTGAGGCGAGCAGCGCGACGAGGGGCAGCTCGTCGACGAGCGACGGGACTTCCTCCGCCGTGATCTCCGTCGCGATGAGCTCACCCGGCTGCACCTGCACCGACGCGACCGGCTCGCGGCCGACGCGATCGCGGTTGAAGACGGAGACGCGGGCGCCCATCCGCGCGAGCACGTCGAGCAGGCCGGCCCGCCGCGGGTTGACGCCGAGCTCGTGGATCGTGACGTCGCTCCCAGGCACGAGCGCCGCGGCGACGAGGAACGGCGCGGCTGAGGAAAAGTCGCCCGGCACGACCACCTCACCGAGCCTGAGCGCGCCGGCCGGTTCGACGGTGACGCTCCTCCCGCTGCGGCGGATCTTCGCACCCGCGGCCTGAAGCATCAGCTCGGTGTGGTCGCGGGTCGGAACGCTCTCGATCACCGTCGTCGGCCCGGCCGCGTTGAGCCCGGCGAGGAGGATCGCGGACTTCACCTGCGCGCTCGGGACCTCCGGCTCGAGCTCGGCGCCGCGCAACGCGCCAGAGCCGTGGATGACGAGCGGCGCGTGACCGTCGGCCGTCTGCACGTCCGCGCCCATGCGGCGCAGCGGTGCCGCGATCCGTTCCATCGGCCGCGCGCTGAGCGACTCGTCCCCGCTGAGCGTGAACTCGCCGTCCTGACCCGCCGCGATGCCCGCGAGCAGGCGCATGAGCGTCCCCGAGTTCGCGCAGTCGATCGCCGCGGCGCGCAGGCCGCGCAGGCCGACGCCGTGGACGACGAGCTCGTCGTCGGCGACATCCTCGATCTCGACGCCGAGCACGCGCATCCCGTCGACCGTCGCCTGCGTGTCGCCGGAGCGCCCGAAGCCGGTCACGCGGGTCGCGTCTTCGCAGACCGAGCCGATGAGCACGGCGCGATGGGAGATCGACTTGTCGCCGGGTACCGCGACGTGGCCGACGACCGCGGTCGCTGGCTCGATTCTCACGGGCTAGAGCTCCTAACGCAATGAAGGACGGGCCGTTTGGCCGCGCTGTGCGGACACGCTGACTGCGTCCTCGGGAGCGTGAATGGCTCTGCGATTCCCGCCCCCTGCGTCCTTGCATCGCATCCACCCATCGCACCCAGCCAGCGCGTCGTCATCCCGTTAGGAGCTCAACCGATCGTGCGTCCCATGAGGGACGCGAAAGCACGGATCTCGTCCGCGAAGTCGTGGAACTCGGAGGTCGGGATCTGCTGGGCCGCGTCGCAGAGCGCCTCCTCCGGCCGCGGGTGCACCTCGACGATGATCCCGTCGGCGCCGGCCGCAACGGCGGCTCGCGCGAGTGGCAGGACGAGCTCGCGGCGGCCGGCCGGGTGGGAAGGGTCGACGATCACGGGCAGATGCGTCTCCTGCTTGAGGACGGGGATCGCGCTGATGTCGAGCGTGAACCGCGTCGACGTCTCGAATGTCTTGATCCCGCGCTCGCAAAGGATCACCTCGGAGTTCCCCTCCTTGACGATGTACTCCGCCGCCATGAGCAGATCCTCGACCGTCGAGGAGAGCCCGCGCTTCAGGAGGACGGGCTTCCGAGCGCGGCCGACTTCGGACAGGAGCGAGAAGTTCGACATGTTGCGCGCGCCGATCTGGATCACGTCGGTGGCCTCGACGACCGCCTCGACGTGGCGCGGGTCCATCAACTCGGTGACGAGCGGGAGGCCGGTCTCATCGCGCGCCTCCTTGAGGATCTCGAGCGCCTCGTCGCCGAGCCCCTGGAACGCGTACGGGGACGTGCGCGGCTTGAAGGCACCGCCGCGGAGCATCGTCACGCCCTCGGCCGCCACGCAACGCGCGGTCTCGAGGGTCTGCTCGCGCGTCTCGACCGTGCACGGACCGGCGATGAAGCCGAAGTAGCCGTCGCCTATCCGTCGGCCGCGCACCTCGATCACGGTCGGATCAGGTGACAGCTCGCGCGACACGAGCTTGTACGGCTTGAGGATCGGCAGTACCTGCTCGACGCCGGCGAAGCCCTCGAGCGGCAGCGTCGCGAGCAGCTCGCGCTCGCCGATCGCGCCGATCACCGTAGCCTCGCGGCCAGGCGTGACGAACGCCGCGCAGCCGGCCTCCTCGAGACGCGCGACGACCTCGTCCACCTGCTCCTGGGTAGCGCTCGCTCCCATCACGATGAGCAGCTCGGGTGCGCCGGTTACAGCCATCGGAACAGCTTAGAGCGCCTTAGCTCTTTGGTTTGACGAGCACCGCTCTTTCGTACAGATAGTCGTTGCGCGTGTAGCGCGGCCAGCAGCATCTGAAGTACACGACCTCGCCCCGCCCGTTCTTGATGGGTTTGTTGTTGACGGATCCGTTCGTGCGGAGTTGCGGCTTGGCGAAGGGGAACGTGACGAACCGATACGTCCGCCACACGCCGAGCCACTTGATCTTCGCGAGGTACCCCGGCTTGATCGTGGAGAGCCGGTAGAACGGGCCGTGCGCGCCGTAGCCCGGCACGGGCGTCACATCGTGCGCGTCGATGACCATCGTCAGCCCGTCCCCGGGCCGTCCTGGCCAACCCAGATCCCAGATCGGGCCCCTCGCCAGGTCGGGACACTGCGGGCGGATCGGCTGGTTGACCATGTGGAGGGCCTTGATGCTCAAGAGAGCGGGATGTCCGGTTCTCGGCGGCTCCTTCGTCGGACAGTCCGGGCTCTCGATGCCATTCGCGCTCAGAGCCATCGTCGCGAGCGCGAGCGAGGCCAGTCCCAGTGCGACGGCGAGCAGTGTGGCTTTCGTGCTGCTCTTCACCCTGCGGAGGATACGACTCGGGCACAATCCCCCGTTCATGGCCGACAAGCCTCGTGTCTTCTCCGGAATCCGCGCCACGGGCGACAAGACGCTCGGGAACTACTCCGGCGGCTACCGCCAGTACGCGGCGACGCAGGAGTCGGGCGACGCGTTCTTCTGCATCGTCGACCTCCACTCGATCACGACGCCGATCGAGCCGGACGACCTGCGCGAGTTCACGCTCTCGGGCGCGGCGATGCTCTTCGCGACGGGCCTCGATCCCGAGCGCTCGACCGTGTTCGCCCAGAGTCACGTCGTTGCCCACGCCGAGGCCGCGTGGCTGCTGAGTGCGGCGACGAGCTTCGGCGAGTTGCGCCGGATGACGCAGTTCAAGGAGAAGTCGGAGGGCCAGGACTTCGTCTCCGCCGGGCTCTTCGGCTACCCGGTCCTCATGGCCGGCGACATCCTCCTCTACCAGACCGAGATCGTCCCGATCGGCGACGACCAGCGACAGCATCTCGAGCTGACGCGCGACGTCGCAGAGCGGTTCAACCAGCGCTACGGCGACACGTTCACGATCCCGCGCGGGGTCTATCCGGAGGAGGGTGCGCGCATCAAGAACCTCCAGGAGCCCGAGCGCCTGATGTCGACGACGCGCGGCGCGCCGCAGGGAGTCGTCCGGATGGTCGACGAGCCCGACGTCGTGCGGAAGAAGTTCAAGACGGCGGTGACGGACTCCGAGACGGAGATCCGCCACGTCCCCGAGACGAAGCCGGGCATCTCGAACCTCCTCGAGATCATGTCCGTCGTGACCGGCGAGACCGTTGCGGAGCTCGAGAAGCGCTACGCCGGCTCCGGCTACGGCCAGTTCAAGGAGGACGTCGGCGAGGCGGTCGTCGCGTTGCTCGAGCCGATCCAGGAGCGGTACCGCGAGCTGCGCGCCGACGAGCGCGAGCTGCAGCGGCTGCTCGCGGTCGGAGCGGAGAAGGCACGCAAGGCGTCGGCGCCGACACTCGAGGCGATGTACGACCGAATGGGCTTCGTCAAGCCGGAGGCTGGGCGGTTTTTCGGAGCTGCTCGACCTCGCGGGCTGTGAGCTCGCGCCACGCGCCGGGCTGCAGGTCGTCCGCCGTCAGTCCCGCGTAAGCGCTCCGATGGAGGCGCGTCACCGGATGGCCGACCGCCTCGAGCATACGCTTGACCTGGTGGTTCCGTCCTTCGTGGAGGACGAGCTCGACGCGGCCGGGACCGAGGAGGCGCGCACCCGCGGGCGCGGTTCGCCCGTCGTCCAGCTCCACACCCTGGCGTAGCGCCGAGAGGGCCGCCTCGTCCGGCACTCCTTCGACCTTGGCGACGTACGTCTTCTCGACGCCGTAGCGCGGGTGCGCGAGCGTGTGCGCGAGCGGGCCGTCGTTCGTCAGGAGGAGCGCGCCGGTCGTGTTGACGTCGAGCCGCCCGACCGGGACGACACGCGGCTCGAGCGGAACGAGTTCGACGACGGTGCGCCGGCCCTGCGGGTCGCTGGCGGTCGTGACGACGCCCTGCGGCTTGTGGAGGAGGACGTACGCGAGCCGCTGCCGCGCGACCTCTTTCCCGTCCACTTCGACACGGTCGTCTTTGCCGACGACGGTGTTCAGCTGGCCGGGAGCGCCGTTGACCGTGACGCGTCCAGCCTTGATCAGCTCATCGGAGCGGCGCCGCGAGGCGACGCCGGCGCGCGCAAGGAAGGCGTTGAGGCGCACGCTCGGAGCGTAGTGCTCCGCCCGTCGTACATGGCTCCTCCGGACACGTCGGAACCTGGTACCGACGTGTCCGTGTGGGACGTGTCCGTTAGGTCGCGGCTCGGTTTGGTTACGCCGTTTCTACGGAGCTGCGCACGGCCGTTACGTACATGTCCGGAACCTGGTTCCGGACATGTACCGGTGGCCCAGTTAGGCGGTGCGCTTCTCGGCGACGGTGTGGAGGCGCTCGCGGATCGCCGCGGTGTCCTCGCCGACGTCGTCGAGGCGCGGTAGCTCCGAGAGGCTCTCGAGGCCGAAGATGCGTTCGAAGAGCGGCGTCGTCCGGTAGCGGATCGCGCCACCGCCGGACTCCCGGCCAGCTTCTGCGACGAGGCCGCGCTCGACGAGGTTCGCAACGCCGGAGTCCGCCGCGACGCCGCGAATCCGGGCGATGTCGGGACGCGAGCACGGACCGAGGTACGCGACGATCGCGAGCGTCTCGAGCGCCGCCTGCGAGAGGTTGCGCTGGGCCGGACGCTCGAAGAGCCGGGCGCACGCCGCGGCCTCGCCGCGCGCCGCGCGGAAGGCCCAGCCGCCGGCGACGTGCTCGAGCACGATGCCGCTCCGACCCTCTGCGAACCGCTCGCCGACGAGCTGTAGCGCCTCCTCGGCCTGCTCCGGATGCGCGTTTGCCGCGGCTCCGAGCTCGTCGAGGGAGAGCGGCGCAGAGGCGACGACGAGCAGCGCCTCGACCGTCCGCGAGAGCTCGTCGAGCGGATGGGAGGCGACTAGGCGGAGCGGAGATTCCATTCGGGGGTCCTTTCATCTGTGACGGATTTCTCCTCCGTCGTCGTACGAACGACGCGGATCGGGGCGAACGGAGCGGCCTGCTCGAGCACGAGCTCGCCGGAGCGGCGGAGCTCGAGCACCGCGAGAAACGCCGACGCCTGCTCGAGCCGCGTCAGCTCGCGCACCTCGGTGTCGAAGTCGAACCGCGAGCGCCGGCGGAGCACGGCGCGGAACCGTTCGAGGAACTGCGAGACCGGCGGGAAGTTGAGCGCCATGTGCCGGAGCGAGACCTGCGGCGGCTCCTGCGCGAGCAGGCGGAGCGCCGCACCGAGCACGGCGGGGTCCTGCGGCGCGAGCGGCGTCTCGACCTTGGGTGCGAGCGGCGCCGGGCCGAGCCGGAAGAACCTGTCGCCCTCCGCCGCGAGCCGCTCGCGCAGCCAGGCCGCAGCTTCCTTCGCGCGCCGATATTCGGCGAGCCGGCGCGCGAGCTCCTCCGCGGCTTCCTCTGGATCGAGCTCCGCGACCTCGGCGTTCTCGTCCGGGAAGAGCGCGCGCGCCTTCAGCTCGAGCAGCGCCGCGATGAGGACGAGGAACTCGCCGCACGCCTCGAGATCGAGCTCTTCGCGCTCCGCCAACCGCTCGAGGAAGGTCACGACGATCCCGGCGAGGTCGACGTCCCGCAGGTCGAGCTCCTCCTTGAGGACGAGCGCGAGCAGCAGGTCAAACGGCCCCTCGAACGCGTCGAGGTCTAGCTCCAGCTCCCGGACAATCACCACCGGGAGGGTATTGCTGCTACCGGACGCGGCCCTTCGGGACAGCCATCGTCGGGCCGGTCTCGATCTTCCGCGGCTTCGCCTTCGTGTCCGCCGGCGCCGACGCAGCGCGGATGAACTGCCACCAGATGAAGAAAGCGACCGCAGCGATCCAGACGACGAGCGAGACCCAGAAGTTGATCCGCATGCCGAGGAAGTGGTTCGAGGGGTCGATCCGCAGGACTTCCTCAAACGTGCGGAACGTCGTGTACCACGCGACGTAGAGAGCGAAGAGCGCCGGGCGCTTGAGCTTGAACCGCCGGTCGATCCAAAGCAGGACGCCGACGCCGCCGAGATCCCAGAGGAACTCGTAGAGGAAGGTCGGCTGGTAGTAGCCGTACGGCCCGGATGACTGGTATTGCGGGTCGAGGCCGCTTTGGTGCGCCTGATCGATCTTCAGGCCCCATGGGAGGCTCGTCGGCTTGCCGTACAGCTCCTGGTTGAAGTAGTTGCCCCAGCGCCCGATCCCCTGCGCGAGGAGAAGACCCGGCGCGACCGCGTCCATCATCAGGCGGACGCTGTTGCCCGAGCGCCTGACGACGAGTGCGCCCACCAGACAGCCCGCGGGGATGGCGCCCCAGATCCCGAGCCCGCCGTCCCAGACGGCCGCGAAGCCGTACCAGTGCTGGTGGATGGTCGGATCCTGGTTCCAACTCGTGAGGTCGTGGTACGCGCGCGCGCCGATGATTCCCGCGATCACGCCCCAGAGGGACATCTGGAAGACGAGATCCCAGTCCCCGCCCCAGCGGACCCAGCGGACGCCGGTCAGCCAGATGCAGCCGGCAATGCCGATCAGCAGCATCACGCCGTACATGTGGATCGTGAAGTGCGACGCGATCTGGTACGAGCCGGACGACGGCGACGGGATATAGGCGAGCAGCGCGGTCATGAGGCGCTCATTCTGCCACTCGTGGGCGATGACGCTCGGGCAACCATCTGCGGCAGACCGCGATACCCTGGCCTCTCGCATGAGGCGCTTCGGGGGAAATCGGATTGTTGCGGCAGGCGTGCTGCTGTTGGCGCTCGTATTTGTCGCGGCTGCGCAGGCCGACCGGATCCACATCCATCTGACTTCAGCGGGGAAGGCTGCGGCGAAGAAGGCCGTCCTTGCGCGACCCGACCTCGATGCCAACTGGAAAGGCGGCCCGAAGAAACCGGACCTCTCCAACCAGCTCGGGTGCAAGAGCTACGACCCCAAGCAGTCAGACCTCATCGTGATCGGGGCGGCTCGATCGGAGTGGAACGACGCCCTCGTCGGCGCGTACGTTGAAAGCGACGTCCAGCTGCTGAAGACGCCACACATGGTGCAGCTCGATTGGCAGCGGACGGTCGTCTCGCCCAAGGTGATGCCGTGCCTCCGTGCGTCGCTCGCCAAGTCCGCCGGCAAGACCGGCAAGCTCGTCTCGCTGAAGAAGATGAAGTTCCCGCACGTCGCTCACTTCACCAATGAACTGCGAGCCGTCCTCGACGCTCGCAGCGGGAGCCACACGATTCGCATCGTCGTCGACGTGATCGTGTTCGGACGCGGCCACACAGAACAGACGCTCACCGTCAGCGCTCCGACAATCACCGGTGGCCCTTCCCGCTCGTTCGAGGTAAAGCTCGCCCACAAGCTGGCCAACCGCTCCTCGTAGCAAGCGTCACCGCCGGGCCTGAGCTCGGGAATGTCACCCGGATCGGTTAAGGCAGTAAGGCGTCGGGCCGATATATCACGCGTGTTCACCACCTTCTCGACCTGGCGATGGATTCTGGGGACACCGTGGTGCTGGATCGTTCTCGCGCTGGTTTTCGCCTGCGTAGGCGCCTTCTCGTTCGCGGCCCCTCATGGGTCCGCGAGCGTCGAGACTCTCTTCCTCGGAGGTAGCGTGTTGGCGGTTTCGGTCGGGATCGCGGGACGTCGACAGAGTGGCTCCTGGCGTTGGGACGGACGTGTCTGCCGGTGGTGGCTTCAGTTCCCGACCCTCTGGTCCTGAAGTCGCGCCACCTCCAGCCTCGCCTGGGACAGTGCCCGCTCTCGCCTGAGTCGGCCGGAGGCTAAGACAGCCGCGGAGCGGCGGCTTAGCCGCAGGCTCTCCCCTCCCCGGCGCGCGCCGAAGGCGCCCGCCGCGGCGGGAAACGAGGTCTCAGCACGGAGGCGCGGAAGACCGCGCTCTTCCGCGCCGGAGTTCCGCCAACAGCGAGCGAAAGCGCAGCTTTCGCGAGCTACAAGACGGCGGCTTCGCCGAGGAGGTGACGCACCTCGGCGAAGAAGTCGGGCTGCGGGTCGACTCGGTACTCGGGGCCGAGCTCGAGGAGCTTCGGGCCGACCGACGTGACGAGATCGACGTAGACCGGCATCTCGCCCGGGAAGTCGCGCACGACGCCCGCGAGCTCGCGGATCACGCCCGCGCGAGCCGCGCGCGCGTCGACCTTCAGACGCACCTCGCGCCGCTCGGGCGTCGCCTCGAACGGCACCACCTCGAGCGCGACGAGTTTCGTCTCGCCCTGCTGCTTGTGGTCGACGCGACCCTTGACGACGAGCACGGCGTCGGAGGCGAGCAGATCGCGCGCCGCCGCGTACGTCGAGTTGAAAACCACGACCTCGACCGCGCCGGTGACGTCCTCGAGCTGGACGAACGCCATCGGCTCGCCCTTCTTCGTCGTCGTCGTCCGCTGCGCGGCGACCATTCCGCCGACGAGGACGATCTCGCCCTCGCGGCGGCGGTCGAGATCGGCGATCGCGCAGTCGGTCTTGCGGCGCAGCTGGTCGCGGATCGCGCTGAGCGGATGCTCGGAGACGTAGAGGCCGAGGCTTTCCTTCTCGAGACGCAGCAGCTCGGCCTTCTCGTACTCGCCCTCAGGGATCGTCGCGTGGTGACGCTCGCCGGCGGCGGGCGAGTCGCCGAGGTCGAAGATCGACGCCTGGCCGAGGAGGCGATCCTGATGCTGCCTCGAGCCGAACGACAGCGCGTCCTCGAGGACGTGGAGCATCCCCTTCCGCGAGGCGCCGGTCGAGTCGAACGCGCCGGCGTTGACGAGCGACTCGAGCGCGCGCTTGTTCGCGACGGCCGGGTCGACGCGCTCGGTGAAGTCCCAGATCGACGCGAACGGCCCGCCATCCTCCCGCGCCGCGACGATCGCCCGGCACGTCGCCTCGCCGACGTTCTTCACTGCGTTGAGCCCGAAGCGGATCTTCCCGTCGACGACCGCGAAATCGACCTGGGACTCGTTGACGTCGGGCGGAAGCACCTCGATCCCGAGCTCGTCGCACGCGGCGACGTAGAACGGCACCTTGTCCTTCGTGTTCATGACGGAGGAGATGAGCGCGGCCATGTACTCGCGCGGGTGGTTCGCCCGGAGCCACGCCGTGCGGTACGCGATGAGCGCGTAACAGGCGGCGTGGGACTTGTTGAAGGAGTAGTCCTGCGCGTCCTGCATGTCCGCCCAGAGCTTGCGAGCGAGCCCTTCGGACGAGCCGCTCGCGGCGCAGCCCTCGAGGAACTTCGTCTCGAGCGACGCCATGAGGGCGTGATCCTTCTTGCCGATCGCCTTGCGCAGGTCGTCGGCCTCGGCGGGCGAGAAGCCGGCGATCCGCTTCGCGATCTCCATGTACTGCTCCTGGTAGATGCAGATCCCGAACGTCTGAGCAGTGATCTCCTTCAGCCGCTCGTCGGGATACGTGACCGGCTCCTTGCCGTTCTTGCGCAGCGCGTACGACGGGATGTAGCGCATCGGGCCCGGCCGGTAGAGCGCGACGAGAGCGATGAGATCCTCGAAGTTCGTCGGCTTCACCTGGCGCAGCGCTTCGCGCATGCCGGAGCCTTCGAACTGGAACACGCCGATCGCCTCGCCGCGCGCGAGCATCGCGTATGTCTTCGCGTCGTCGAGCGGGATCGCGTTGATGTCGGCGATGCCGGCGAGGTGGCAGGCCTTGTCGATCACGTCGAGGTTGCGGAGGCCGAGGAAGTCGATCTTGAGGAGGCCGATCGACTCGATCACGGTGCCGGAGAACTGCGTCACGATTTCCTGGTCGGCGCCCTTCTGCTGGAGCGGGACGAGGTTCATGAGCGGCTCGGCGCCGATCACGACGGCTGCAGCGTGGATCCCGTCCTGCCGCGTCAGCCCTTCGAGCGGCTTCGCGAGGTCGACGATCTCCTTCGCGATCGGGTCGGAGTCGTACGCCTGCTTCAGCTCGTTGCCCGGCTCCAGGCACTCGTCGAGCATCTGGCCCGGGCCTTCGGGGATGAGCTTCGCGATGCGGTCGACCGTCGCCGTACGGATGGTCGAGCACGCGCCCGGCGTCGCGCACCGCCGCGCGGGCGGCCATCGTCCCGAACGTGATGATCTGGGCGACGCGGTCGCGGCCGTATTTCTCGCGCGCGTAGTTGATGACGCGCTCGCGGCCCTCGACGGCGAAGTCGAGATCCATGTCCGGCATCGACTTGCGGCCCGGGTTCAGCATCCGCTCGAACAGGAGGCCGTAGACGAGCGGGTCGATGTCGGTGATCTCGAGGCAGTATGCGACGAGGCTGCCAGCCGACGAGCCGCGGCCCGGCCCGACGCTGACCCCGCTGCGCTCGGGCGAAGCGCGATGAAGTCGGCAGACGATGAGGAAGTAGTCGGAGAAGCCCATCTCCTTGATCGTCTTCAGCTCGAACTGGAGGCGCTCGCGATGCTCGGGAGTCGACCGTCGCGTAGCGCTTCGCGACGCCGGCGTCGACGAGCTCGACGAGGTACTCGAAGGCGTCGCGGCCGTCCGGCGTGTCGAAGCGCGGCAGGAGGATCCGGTCGAGCTCGATCTCGACGTTGCAGCGCTCGGCGACCTCGAGCGTCCGCCGCATCGCGTCCTCGAGGCCGGGGAAGTCGAGCGCCATCTCCTGCGGCGTCTTGAAGTAGAAGTGGTCGGTCTCGAATTTCCAGTGGCTCGGGTTCTTGAGCGAGTCGCCCGACTGGATGCAGAGCAGCGCCTCGTGGGCGCGCGCGTCCTCGGCGCGGAGGTAGTGGACGTCGCCCGTCGCGACCGTCGGCAGGCCGCGCTTGCCGGCGAGCGCGACGAGCTCCGGCATGATGCCGCTGCCTGCATCTCGAGGTGCGCGTTCTGGAGCTCGACGTAGACGCGGTCGCTGCCGAAGATCTGCTCGAGCCGGTCGAGCTCGGCCTCCGCGTCGGCGGGGCGGCTCTCCTCGAGCGCCTTGCAGACGCGGCCCGAGAGGCAGCCGGAGAGCGCGATCAGGCCCGCGCCGTGCGTCTCGAGCAGCTCCCAGTCGACGCGCGGCTTGTAGTAGTAGCCCTCGAGATAGCCGAGCGACGAGAGCTCGGATGAGGTTCGCGTAGCCCTCGTTCGTCTCGGCGAGAAGCGTGAGGTGCGCCTGCCCCTTCTGCTGGGCGTGCCGGTCGTCGGTGACGTAGACCTCGCAGCCGATGAGCGGCTTCACCCCCTCGTCGCGCGCCGCCTTGTACAGGTCGACAGCGCCGGCGAGCGAGCCGTGGTCGGTCAGTCCGACCGCCGGCATCTCGAGCTCGGCCGCCCGCTTGGCGAGGATCCGGGATCCGGCACGCCCCGTCGAGGATCGAGTACTCCGAGTGGACGTGGAGGTGGACGAAGGGCGCTTCGGGCACGGGAGCCGATCGTACCGCCGTGCCCGGAGGACACCCGACTGCGCGCTACGTCACTTGCAGTTCGTCCCCTCCCAGGCGCGCAGATGCTGCTCGGCATGCGTGAGCTTCGACGTGTTGAACACCTTCGCCGCATGCACGAGCGCGGCGATCTGTGTCGCAGTGGGCGGTGTGGTCGAGCCCAACTTGTACCCGGAGTTCTGGAGCACCTGCAGATAGCCAGAGAACGCCGTCGCGATCGTCTGGAGATCGCCCTTGATGTCGGACGGGGCCGCGTCCGCGAGCGTCTGAAGTTCCCGCGAAGCAGCCTCGGGCGCCGTCGCCGGAGTCCCGTACGTCAGGGCACTCGTGCGGGCGATCTTCGCGGCGAGACCGGCGAACGCGAGGCAGTTCTTCGCGCTCGCGAAGCTCCCCAAGCTCGTGGTCGTGACGGCCTGCTGGGTGGTCGTCGCTTGCGTCGTCGGCGGCGCGGAGCTCTTGCTCCCGCCGCCGCACCCATCCGCGAGCACCACGAGTCCGGCGGCGAGGAGCACGACGGTGATGCGCAGACTGTGTCTCACTAGGACCTCCGTTCGAATGACCCCGACGATTGTCTGATCCTCTCGCTCCCACGTCGCCCTGTCCAGCGGGAAGACTGTAGGCGTGACTCGGCATCGCCTCCCCGCGCTCGCTCTGATCGTCACCGCGCTCGTCGCCGTCGTCGCCCTCGTCGCGCACGGCCGACCGCTCGCGGCAAGCGCCGGACACGGCGGCCTCCCGGCATCGTTCTGGGACTACGTCGTCACGAGCGCGATCATCCTCGTCGTGCTCGTCTGCCTTGCCGCGCTCGCGACGGCGCTCCAATCCGTGCCGGAGCCCGGGAGGAGGCTGCGCTCTCGCACGCTCCTCTACCTTCGCAGCCTGGTGGGGATCATCGTTCTCGGCGTGTTGTTCGTCGTCTTCGGGCGACACCACCACTTTGCGTGGCTCCATCTCCATCTCCATCCGCAGCCGACTCCGGCGGGCACGCACGGCCACGGCGGGCTGAAGGGCGGAAAGCCGGCGGCGGACGCGACCGGGCCGCACTTCCTCTGGAACGAGGTGGCGGTCGTCGCCGGTCTGCTCGTGCTCCTGGGCGCGATCTTCGCCCTGACCAGGCCAAAGAGAAAGCCGAAGGCGTGGTTCGGGGCCGCGCCGGAAGAAGTGGCTGCCGCGCTCGACGAATCGCTCGACGACCTGCGCACCGAGCCCGACCTGCGCCGTGCGATCGTCGCGGCGTACGCGCGGATGGAGAAGGCGCTCGGCGTCGCCGGCCTGCCGCGCCGGCCGGCCGAGGCTCCGCTCGAGTACGTGGAGCGCGCGCTGCTCGAGCTCGACACGAGCGGGCCGTCCGTCGGCCGGCTCACCGACCTTTTCGAATGGGCTAGGTTCAGCCAGCATGAGCCGGAGCCGTCGATGAGAGATGAGGCCGTCGACGCGCTCGAGGCCGTCCGCGACGAGCTGAGGGCACCCGCCGAGGTTGCGGCGTGAGGACTGCCCTGCGGGTCGCCCCGTCGCTGGTCGGAGCGATCGTCGTCCTCATCGTCCTTCTCG
This sequence comes from uncultured Actinomycetes bacterium, assembly GCA_963753525.1. Taxonomy (GTDB): domain Bacteria; phylum Actinomycetota; class Thermoleophilia; order Gaiellales; family Gaiellaceae; genus Palsa-739. The sequence goes on along the minus strand of CAVWCS010000005.1, from coordinate 950,328 downwards.
CCCTCCGACCCCTTCCCACGGCACGCGTGCTTGCGATCTGGGTCGTGCTGCTCACGGCGATCGCGCTTCGCGAGCTCGTCCGGAGCGTTCCGCGCAACGACGGTCGGAAGTCGCGCTTCGAAGTGACGCTCCGCAGGCGGGCCACCGTTGCGCCCTCGCCGTCCGCGTTCGCGGCGATGGAGCGCGAGCTCGACCTCGCCACGGCGATCGCCGATCACGCCCACCGCAGGCTCCTCCCGCTTCTCCGGAGCGCGGCGGACGCGCGGCTCTCGTTGCGCCACGGGATCGAGCTCGAGCGCCGGCCGGAAGCGGCGAGGACGCTGCTCGGGGAGCAGGCCTGGGCCTTGCTGCGGCCGGACCGGCCGGAGCCCGCTGACCGGCTCGGCCGCGGCCTGCGGCGGGAGGAGATCGCCGCCGTGATCGCGAGGCTGGAGGAGCTATGACGCGGCTCGCCGAACTGCGCGAGCGCGCCGAGCAGATCCTCGCCGAAGTCGAGAAGGTCATCGTCGGGAAGCGCGAACCGCTCGAGCTCATCCTCCTCGCGCTGCTGAGCGACGGGCACGTGCTGATCGAGGACTACCCCGGGCTCGCGAAGACGCTCATCGCGCGCTCCTTCGCCCAGGCGACGTCGCTGAAATTCGCGCGCATCCAGTTCACGCCGGACCTCATGCCCGGCGACGTGACGGGCTCCCAGATCTTCGACCAGCGGACGACCGACTTCGCGTTCCGTCCCGGCCCCGTCTTCGCCAATCTTCTCCTTGCCGACGAGATCAACCGCGCCCCGCCGAAGACGCAGGCCGCGCTGCTCGAGGCGATGCAGGAGCGTCAGGTCACGATCGAGAACACGACCCACCTGCTCGATCCGCCGTTCCTCGTCCTTGCGACCCAGAACCCAATCGAGTACGAGGGGACATACCCGCTGCCCGAGGCGCAGCTCGACCGTTTCCTCGTGCGGATCTCGGTCGGCTACCCGGCGCGCGACGACGAGATCGAGATGCTGCAGCGGCGGATCGCGCGCGGCGTCGACGAAGTCGAGCTCCAGCCCGTCATCGACGCGGCGACGCTCGTCGAGCTCCAGCGCGCGCTCGAGGAAGTGCACGTCTCGGACGCGATCGAGGGCTACATCGTGGACATCGTGCGCGCGACGCGCGAGTCGAACCGGCTCGCCGTCGGCTCGAGCCCGCGAGGCAGCATCGCGTTACTTAAGCTCTCGCGTGCCAAGGCCGCGCTGGCGGGCCGCGACTTCGTCATCCCGGAGGACGTCAAAGCGGTGGCCGTGCCCGCGCTCGCGCACCGGCTGACGGTGCGGCCCGAGCTCTGGGTGCAGCGGGTGCGCGGCGAAGACGTAGTGCTCGACGTGCTCAACACAGTCCCCACGCCGCCGGCAGAGGATCCATTGCGCGCGGCTGCAAGCGTCGACGGCCAAGCCGCCGACGCGTGACGCGCTTCACCAGCTCGCGCCTCCCGGCCTACGCGTTGCTCGCGGCGTCGGGGCTCATCGCCGGCCTTGCGCTCGGCCGCGTCGAGCCTGTCGCGCTCGCCGCACCGTTCGTCCTCGCCCTCGTCGCGGCCGCCGCGGCACGCGAGCCGCGCTTCGACCTGCGCCTCTCGCTCGACCGCGATCGAGCGCTCGAGGGCGAGGAGGTCACTGCGACGATCGACGTGTCGGCTACGGACGGTGCAACGCGGCTCGAGCTGCTTCTCCTGCTGCCCGGGCATCTGAGCGCCGAGGACAACGCTGCGCGCGCGCTTCTCCTCAGCGACGCCGAGCTGCAATGTGTCGAGATCCGGCTCCGCTGCGACGCCTGGGGAGCGGGCTCGGTCGGACCGGTGCTGCTGCGCGCGCAGGACGCGCTTGGCCTTCGGACGTGGGAGGGCCAGGCGGGCGGGCGGTATCCGCTCCGCGTGTACCCGACCGAGGAGACTCTGCGCTCGCTCGTGCCGCCGCTCGACACGCAGGTGTTCGCGGGGAACCAGGTCTCACGCATGCGCGGGGAGGGGATCGAGTTCGCGGATCTCCGCGAGTGGCAGCCCGGCGACCGCATCCGCCGCGTCAACTGGCGGGCGACGGCGCTGCGCGGTTCGCTCTGGGTCAACGAACAGCACCCCGAGCGGAACACCGACGTCGTCCTCTTCCTGGACACGCTCGCCGAGGGGCGCGGCCAGGCTCGCGCCACGCATCTCCGCGCCGTCCGCGCCGCCGCGGCGCTCGCGCACGGCTACCTCCAGAGGAAGGACCGCGTCGGCCTCGTCAGCTTCGGTGGGTTCGTGTCCTGGCTCGTCCCGCAGGCGGGGCTGCGGCAGCTCTACGCCATCGTCGACCGGCTGCTGACAAGCGAGGTCGTGGAGGGACACGCCGCGGAGCGCGTCGTCGGCGTGGGTCCGCGCTTGCTTCCGCCGGGCGCGCTCGTCCTCGCACTCACGCCGCTCTTCGACAACCGCACGGCCACGGCCCTGTTCGACCTGCGCGCCCGCGGCTATGACGTGATCGTGATCGAAGTGGCGTCGGCGGAGGTCTCCGCGCAGCTCGCCACGGCCGAGCGACCGCTCGCCGAGCGCCTATGGAGACTCTCGCGCGAGGCGCTCCGCTACCGCTTCGCGGAGGCCGGCGTCCCCGTCGTCACCTGGCGCGATGGCGAGCCCCTCGCGGCCCCGCTCGAGGAGGTGAACGCATTCAGGCACCTCGCCCGGCCCGCGTACTGACCGCCGCCGGAGCGGTGGCAGCATACGGCGGCGTCATCGGCGCCACGCTCCTGCGCGCGGGAACGCACACGCCGGAGCTCGCGCCCGGAGCCGGCGCCGGCGCCGGGCTCCTGCTCGTCGCGCTGTTCCTCGACGCGCGCGCTCTCGGTCTCTCGCTCTGGCTCGGCGGAGGGACGTACGTCGCGTTCCTCGCCGCGTACCACGGCAGGATCGACCCGGCCGCGCCGGTTGTGGCGGTGCTCCTCCTTCTCTGCGGCGAGCTGGCGGCGTGGTCACTGGACGAGCGCCGCCGCATCCGCGCGGACCGTCGGCTCGTGCTCCGCCGCGCCGCCGCGGTGGGCGTTCTCGCGCTCGGAGGCATCGCGCTCGCGACGCTCGCCGTCGCGCTGACCGCGGCGCCGCCGGTTCACGGCCTGCCGTGGACGCTCGTCGGCGCGATCGCCGCAGTCGCCGCGGCCGCGACGGGAATCCTCCTCGCCCGGCGCTGAGCAAACCGGCGGACGCTCGCTCCCGTAAGTCCCTCCTGACACCCCACGAAGGAGGACAAAGCGTGAAGATCTCCACTCTCATCGTGGTCGCGGGCGTACTCGCGACTGCGGGCGCCGCCATTGCCGCGGCCACCGGCGGCCTGCCGAACATCGGCTCGCCGAAGATGACGTCGGAGCCCGTCTACAGGGGCTACTACGACAAGCACATCGACACGTACATGCTCACCGACGTCTCGAACAAGGCGCAGGCGACCGCGCTGCACATCAACTATTCCGCCGCGATCGGCAAGGTCAAAGGCCTGCCGCTCCAGTACTTCGTCAAGGGCCGCGCGGCGAAGGGTCAGATCACGATCTTCGGTTCCGAACCGGGCGAGTCCGACTACAACCCGCTCTGGGAAGAGATCTGGGTGACGTGGAAGGCCGGTGTGAAGCCCGTGCTGCTGAGCCGCGACGACCAGATCAACACCCTCGCGTCGAAAGGGAAGCTGACGATCAAGGACGCGCACATCGTCCTCAACGCGCCGATCCTCAAGGTCGGGAAGTAGCGCCGGCTACTCGACCGCGTAGGCCATGAGAATCGAGTCGACGTACTCGCCATCGCCGCGGCGGTAGTGGGCCTTGCGATAGCCCTCCCGCTCGAACCCGAACGCCTCGTACAACGCGATCGCGGCCTCGTTCCAGGGGAAGACGTGGAGCTCGAGCTTGCGCACTCCGGCGCCTCGCGCCCAGGAGACCGCCGCCTCGAGCAGCGCCCGCCCCACGCCCTGGCGCCGGGCCGTGATCGCGACCATCAGCCCGATGTCGGCGAGGTGCACGCTCGCGGGATGCGGGTCGCGGCCGACGGAGAGGCGGCCGACGATCTGGCCGTCGTCCCGCTCGGCGACGAAGACCGCGGCGTGCGCGTAGCGCCGCAGCGCCTTGAGGTAGCGACGCTCGTCGGCGGCGCTGCGCCACTCGCCGGCGATGCTGATGAGCCAGCCCTCCGGCTCCGAGCTCACGGCGTCGGCGAGTCTCGCGAGCTGCTCGGCGTCGGACGGGTCGGCGGGGCGGATACGGAAGTTCATGGGCCGAGCGTACGCTTGGCCCATGCTGGCGCGCCCCAAGGGCGTCAACTGCGAGGCGCTCGTCGCTGCATTGGCCGCCGGCTCCGTCGCGGCGCTGCTCGCCTGGCTCGGGCCGCCGGGTACCGACTTCGCGGCGCACGCGTACGAGCGCGCGCTCTTCCTCCGGCACGGCTTCGTCCTCTGGGACAACTACTGGTACGCGGGCCGGTACAGCTTCGTCGGCTACAGCGTCGTCTACTACCCGCTCGCGGCGGTGCTCGGGATCCGGCTGCTCGGAGTGCTCGGCGCCGCGGTCGCGGCGTTCGCGTTCGCCGAGCTCCTGGGCGCCCGGTGGGCAACCGCGGCGCGCTGGCCGAGCCGGGCGTTCGCGCTGCTCTGGGCGGGCTTCGTGCTCACCGGCGCGTTCCCGTTCGCACTCGGCGTCTCGTTCGCGCTGCTCGCGCTCTGGGCGTTGCAGGCGCGCCGGCGGTGGCTGTTCGCGCTCTGCGTCTTCCTGACGCTCGCCGCGAGCCCGGTCGCGCTCGTCTTGCTCGGCATCGTCCTCCTCGGTCTTGCGGCGGCGTGCGGCTGGCAGCGTGGTCCGGCGGTCGCGGTCGGCGCCGCGGTCGTGACGGAGCTCGTGCTGCTCCTCCTCTTCCCCAGCGGGGGCCACTACCCGTTCCCCGCGGCGGAGGCCGGCGCCGCGCTCGGTTTCTGCGCCGCCGGGCTCGCATGCACGTGGCGCGTCGACGAGGCACGCGTGCTCCGCCCGGTCTTCGCCGCGTACGCTGTCGCCGTCGCAGCCGTCTGGATCGTGCCGACGGATCTCGGGGAGAACGTCGCGCGGCTCCGCTACGTCGCATTCCCGCTCGCGCTCCTCGTCCTCGCGCTGCGCCGCTGGCGGCCCGTGCCTGTCGCCGTCCTCGTCGCCGGCGCCGCGCTCGCGTGGAACGTCACGCCGCTCGTCGCCGGCTGGAACCGCGGCGCCGAGGATGTGACGAAGAGCGCCGCGGTTTGGCGGGCGCCGCTCGGGTGGCTCCATTCCCATCTGCGACCGGGCTACCGCGTCGAGGCGGTCGACACGACAGCGCACTGGCCCGCGTACTACCTCCCGGAGTCGGGCATCCCGATCGTGCGCGGCTGGTTCCGGCAGGAGGACTTCCCGACGAACGCGATCCTCTATCGCCGGTTCACCGCGACGGAGTACGTCGACTGGCTGCGCTCGCTCGGCGTCGAGTACGTCGTGCTCTCGGACGCGCCGACGGACTACAGCTCGCGGCGCGAGGCGGCAACCGTCCCGACGGCGCTTCGCCGCGTCTTCTCGTCGCCGCACATCGCGATCTACACCGTCCCGCGCGCGCGAGCGATCACCACCGCCACCGTGCTCTCCTTCCGTGAGTCGAGCCTCGCCGTGCGCGTCGCACGCGCGGGCGCGTACCGGATCGCCGTCCACTGGTCGCCGTACTGGCACGCGTCGAGCGGAACGCTCTCGCGTACGAGCGACGGGATGATCGAGCTGCGGACGAGCGGCGCGGCGACGGTCCGGCTGACGTTCCGCTTCGGCTAGGACACTTCGCGGACGAGCTCGTCGAGTGGCTTGCGGTTGGCGCGCGCCGACCACTCCTCGGCGCGTGCGCGGCGCCCGCGGCTTCGCGGGATACCCGAACGAGATGATCGCCTTGACCTCGCCGCCGCAGATCTCGGCTGCGGCAGCGGCGTCGCGGATCCCGTTCGGGCACGAGCCGACGCCGAGGTCGGTCGCGGCGAGCATCATGTTCTGCGCGCAGCGTCCCACGTCGAAGGCGAACGCTTCGCCGACGATCGCGACGACGAGCTTCGCGTTGCGGACGTTCTCCGGCGCATAGACGGCGTCGGCGAGCCGCTCTTGCGCCGCACCGCTCACGACGACGAACTCCCACTTCTGCGTGTTCCGCGAACTGCCCGAGAGGCGGCCCGCGTCGAGGATCCGGTCGCGCACATCGGGCGGGATCGGCGTCGCGGCGTAATCGCGCACGTCGCGCTTCGACGCGATCGCGAGGTACGTGTCCACCGCTGCGCTACTCGCGCATGAAGGCCGGGACGTCGAGATCGTCGTCCCCGCCGCTCGACTTGCGTCCGATGCCGGGCAGCGACCACCCGGAGCTCTCGCTTCGCGTCGACCGCCTCCCGCGCCCGCCGAAGCCGGTCGCGACGACGGTGACCCAGACCTGGCCGGTGAGACGTTCGTCGACGGTCGCACCGAAGATGATGTTCGTGTCCTCCATCGCGGCCGCGCGGATCGCCTCGGCGGCCTCGTTGACCTCGACGAGCGAGAGGTCGTCGCCGCCCGCGATGGAGAGGAGGATGCCGGTCGCGCCGGTGATCTCGGCGTCGATGAGCGGCGAGCGCAGCGCGCGCTCGGCGGCTTCCCGCGCGCGGATCTCGACGCCGGCGGACGAGAAGCCGATGCCCATGAGGGCCGACTCCGAGTTGGCCATGATCGTCCGGACGTCCGCGAAGTCGAGGTTGATGAGCCCCGGCATCGTGATGAGGTCGGTGATGCCCTGCACGCCCTGGCGGAGGACGTCGTCGGCGACCTTGAAGGCATCGAGCATCGACGTCGAGCGCTCAAGCACCTCGAGCAGCCGGTCGTTCGGGATGACGATCGCCGTGTCGCACGCGGCGCGGAGCTCGGCGGTGCCCTTCTCCGCCTGGGTGCGCCGCTTCGTGCCCTCGAACTTGAACGGCGTCGTGACGATGCCGACCGTCAGCGCGCCGAGCTCGCGCGCGATCTTCGCCACGACGGGCGCCGCGCCGGAGCCGGTGCCGCCGCCCTCGCCGGCGGCGACGAAGACCATGTCGGCGCCGCGGAGCTCCTGCCGGAGCTCGTCGTAGTCCTCCTCCGCGGCGCGCCGGCCGATGTCGGGATCGGAACCGGAGCCAAGCCCCTGCGTGAGGTCGCGGCCGATGTGGATCTTCACCGGCGCGTCGCTCATCTGCAACGCCTGGATGTCGGTGTTGACGGCGACGAACTCAACCTGCGTGATGCCGGCGTCGATCATCCGGTTCACGGCGTTGATGCCTGCGCCCCCGACGCCGATGACCTTGATCACGGCGAGGTACGCGCCGCTGTCGCCGGTGGCCGCGCGATGGAGAACGGGCGGCGCTTCGGGCATCGGCTCGAGGAAGCGCGACGCAGGAGGTGGCTCGGGCATCCGGATCTCCTGGCTCCGGTTCGGGCTTGGGCTGTGGCTCGACCTCGACCGCGGCCTCCTCCTCCCAGCTCGGGACGTGCTCGACCGTGCGCTCCTCCGGCTCTGCCGGAGCGGCAGGCTCCGGCGGCGGTGCGACGACGGTGTCCTCGATGGACTGCTGCGCGTCTTTGGTCTCTGGGGTCTCGCCGCGCTGCTCGGCCTGCTTCTGCGCGGCTTCGGTCGCGCGGAAGAGCTCCGCTAGCGGACCCTCACGCATGCTGGCGCGCCGACGTGCCATCGAGCACCTCCTTCGCGAGCTGGCGATACATCCCTGCGGCGTCGCCGGTCGGGTCGTACGCGAGGATGGACTGTCCCTTCACCGGCGCCTCGGCGTAGCGCACCGTCTTCTTGATCTTCGTCTCGAGCACGAGGTCGCCGAAGTTCTCCCTCAGGATCTCGACCGCCTCGCGCGAGTGGAGCAGCCTCTTGTCGAACATTGTCGGCAGGATGCCCTGAATCGCGACGTTCGGGTTGAGGTTCTCGCGGATCATCGTCAGCGTGTTCTCGAGCTGGACGAGGCCGCGCAGCGAGAGGTACTCGCACTGGACGGGAACGATGACGCCCTGGGCCGCGACGAACGCGTTGATCGTCAGCAGGCCGAGCGACGGCGGCGTGTCGATGAGGATGTAGTCGTAGCTCTCCTGCACCGCTTGCAGCGCCTTGTCGAGCGCGCGCTCGCGGCCGATCATCGAGGAAAGCGACATCTCGGCGCCGGCGAGGTCGATGGAGGCAACGGCGACGTCGATCTCGTTCGTGCGGATGATCTCGGTGATGGGAAGCCGGTGGACGAGCACGTCGAACATCGAGCGGTCGATCTCGTCCGGGTTCCACCCCTGCGACATCGTGAGGTTGCCCTGCGGGTCGAGGTCGATCGCGAGAACGCGCTTCCCCTGCTCCGCGAGCGCGACGCCGAGGTTGAGGGTCGTCGTCGTCTTGGCGACGCCGCCCTTCTGGTTCGCAAAGGCGATGACTCTCGCCATCGTCGGACCGCTAGCCACCGCCGGCTCCTGCGGACGTGGCATTAACCGCATGAGCGCCATCCCGGCTGACCTTTCGCAGCCGCGCAGACGACTCCTCCATCTGTAGGTTCCGCGGGATGGAGAGGAAGTGGCGCGTTCTCATCGTCGTCTGCGTGGCGGTGTTCATGCTCCTCCTCGACATCACGGTAGTCAACGTCGCGCTGCCGAACATTCAAAAGGAGCTGCACACGTCGTTCACCGACCTGCAGTGGGTCGTCGACGCGTACGCGCTGACGCTCGCGGCGACGATGCTCAACGCCGGATCGCTCGGCGACCTGCTCGGCCGGAAGCGCGTCTTTCTCATTGCTATCGCACTGTTCACGCTCGGTTCTGCACTGTGCGGCGCGGCCAACTCGCCGCTCTTTCTCATCCTCGCGCGCGGCGTGCAGGGGATCGGCGGCGCCGGCATGTTCGCCGTCTCGCTCGCACTGATCTCGCAGGAGTTCCACGGCCGCGAGCGCGGGACCGCGTTCGGGATCTGGGGGGCGACGGTCGGCATGGCCGTGGCAATCGGGCCTTTGGTCGGCGGAGCGTTGACCACCTACGCCGGCTGGCGCTGGATCTTCTTCGTCAACGTGCCGATCGGTGTCGCCGTCATCGCGGGCGGACTTCGCGAGCTCGTCGAGTCGCGGAACGAGGAGCACGGAGGGCTCGACATCCCCGGCCTCGTCACGCTCACGGCGGGGCTGTTCGCGCTCGTGATCGGACTGTTCCGCGGCTCGGACTGGGGCTGGTCGAGCGGGCGAATTCGTCGGATTGTTCGCTGCGGCCGCCGTGCTGCTCGTCACCTTCGCGCGGATCGAGCGGGGGCAGGAGGCGCCGATGTTCGACTTCTCGCTGTTCCGCATCCCGACGTTCGCCGGCGCGCAGATCACGGCCTTCGCGATCTCCGCCGGGATGTTCGCGCAGTTCCTCTTCCTCGCCCTCTACCTCGAGGATGTCGTCGGCTACTCGGCGGTGAAGACCGGTGTGATCTTCCTGCCGCTCTCGCTCGTCTCGTTTGTCGTCGCTCCGCTCGCGGGGAGGCTGTCGGCGCGCTACCCGGTGCGGATCTTCCTCGGCGGCGGGCTCGCCGTGACCGGCGCGTCGCTGCTGCTGATGCACGGGCTGACGCTCTCGTCGACCGCGTCATCGCTCATCCCCGGATTCGTCGTCGGCGGGATCGGGGTCGGCCTCGTCAACGCGCCGCTCGCCGCGACGGCGGTCAGCGTCGTCGAGCCGCAGCGCGCCGGGATGGCGTCCGGGATCAACAACACGTTCCGCCAGGTCGGGATCGCGACGGGGATCGCGGCGCTCGGCGCGATCTTCCAGAGCCGGATTGCGTCATCCCTCGCGGCGTCAGGAAAGCTTCCGGCCGCCCTTATTCACCCGTACGCCCAGGCGATCGCGTCCGGCGCAAGCTCGATCCCTAGCCAAAATCCGCGAACTCCCGAGCCCGGATACGAGATCGCACACAGCGCGTTTCTCAGCGGCCTGAATTCGATCCTCCTCGTCGCGGCGTTCGTCCTCTTCGCCGGCGCGATCCTCGCGTTCCTACTCGTGCGCGAGAAGGACTTCGTCGCGAGCGGCCCCGCTGCCGCCGGCCACTAGCAGCGCCTCGGCGGCGGCTCGCGCGTCCGGGTCTCGTTCCACATCCGCCCACTCCGTCGCTTCGCGAACGAGCTCGCGCAGCTCGGCGAGGAGCGACGGCGCGTCGGCGCCCGCGCGATCCATCGCTTCGATCCGCTCGAGCCTTTCGAGCACGGCACGTGCTTCTTCCATGCCTCGACCCTACGGCCGAGGGTGTGACGTGTCTGTCGCAGTTAGCTCGCGCGACGCTGGAGATCCGCCGGCCGCGCCGGCGAGCCGAGCAGGACGTCGTCGAGCTCGCGCACGAGCGCGCGGCGGTCGTCGTCCGTGAGCACGGCAACAAGCAACTGACGGACGAGATCGCACGTCGGCTGGCGGAGCTTTTGGACAAGGGCGCCTTTCTCCGCAGCTGTCGAGCCGAGGAGCGCCGCGCCACGCATCACCGCGGCCCACGCGCCGTCGCCCTCGCCAAGCGCGCCGTCGAGCGCGTGCCGGAGCTGCTCCGTGCGGAAAGGATCAGTCTGGAAGAGCGCAAGCTCCCAGCGGTCGAGCGCGTCGCCGAGCCCGAGATCGTCGTCGGCGACGGCGAGGCGCACGCGCAGGTCGGCGGCGACCGCCGCGCGAAATGGATCGAGGCGCGTCGGCTCGCCCGGCGGCGGCGTCGCCGCGATCGGGAGGACGGGCCGGATCCCGAACGGCCGCCAGTCCAGCCGCTCGAACAACACAGGCCCGGCTGCGACCGGTGCCGCGGTGGCAAGGCGAATCGCGGTTACCGCGTCGGCGAGCTCCCCCGGCGCGTCGGGCGCCTCGGTCGTCCCGGCGGGAAGCGTCCGCTCGAGCTCGAGCACGCACATCCGATCGACCTCGCGACCGAAGTCGCGCGGCAGCAGTCCCGTCGCCTCGGGCCACATCGCGGCGAGCTCGCCCTGCGCGGCCTGGCGCACCCGGATCCCGTCGCCGAGCTCGATCGGGGTGCCCACGGAGAGGCCGACGAGCGGCGCGACGGCGCCGTACGCGTGGCCGTCGCCGAAGAGCGACGCCTCGAGATCCTCATACGCCCGCTCGAAGACGTCGTCGTCCCAGTCGAATCCGCCGCACCCCTCGCAAACCTTGACGAGGAGCGGAACAAGGACGCTGCGGTAGATCGCGCGCTCGCGGCTGCCGTGCGGATCGTGGACGGCGGAGAAGATCTGCGCCGCAGGCTCGCGCTCGAGGTCGGCGATCGCGTCCGCGACGTCGAGCCGCTCGTACAGCCGGTCGGCGCGCGCCTCGACGAAGCCGCGCACGAGCGGCCGATACTCGTAGAGGCTCGGCTTCCCCGGCGAGCCGTGCTCCTCGAACGCGAACGGGAGCGAGCCGCCGTTGTCGAGCTCGCCGACGAACACGGCGAAGGCACCGAGGCAGAACCGCTGGAGCGTGTCGTGGAGGACCGGCGAGCGCATCGCAACGAACCTCCTACGACGCGGGCGGCGGCTCCCCTCCTGCCTGACACTTCGGGGAGAAGCCTACGATTCAAGAATGTCTCGCCCTTTCATCGGCGTGCGCTGGTGGCTCGGGATTGCGTTCGCGGTCGTGGCCGCAACGTCAACGGCGATCGTCGTCGCGCAGTTCTCCAACCGGTCGGAGGACGCGTTTCGCCGCCACGGCCAGGAGGTCGCGCTGAAGGAAGCGCGGCTTGCGGAGAAGACACCGCCCGCCAAGCTCGCGAACGATCTGCACGTCTTCCGCTCCGCCGCGGAGGCGCGGTCGCAACTCGAGCGCGACGCCGTGACGGCCGCGCTCGCGGGCCAACGGTTCAGCCGCGGCACCGCCGACGGCGGCGTTTACGTCGCGGGCGTCCCGTACCGCGGCGCCGCACTCGTCGCGGTCGTGCGGCTGCCCGACGTCGCCGAGGCGATCGACACCGTCAACGGCGAGTCGCTCCGCGCAGGCGTGATCGCCGGCGTGATCGGCGTCATCGTCGGCCTCCTCCTCGCGCAGCTCATCGCGTTGCGGCTGCGCCGGCTGATCGTTGCGGCGGAGGCGATCGCGAGCGGCGACTTCGAGACGCCGATGCGCTACCGCTTCCGCGACGAGTTCGGCCTGCTCGCGCACAGCTTCGACCGGATGCGCCGCCAGCTGCGCCGCTCGTTCCGTAGGCTCGAGGCCGAGCGCGACCGGCTGCAGTTGTTGCTGGAAAGCCTGCATGAAGGAGTGCTCACGATCGACCAGGATCTCGGTCGTCCACTACACGAACGCCGAGGCGCGGCGACTGCTCGGCGGCCGGCTCACGGAAGGAGACCCGCTGCCCGACCCGTGGCCCGGCTTCGGGCTCCGCGCGTTCGCGCAGACGCTCTTCGAGCAGCGCTCGGCGCCCGCCCACGCGCACGTGACGCCCGACGAGAACCACGCGTACGGCATCGTCGGGATCCCGTCGCAGCCCGAGACCGACTGGGCCCTGCTCGTGATCGACGACCTCACCGAGCAGGAACGGCGCGAGCTCGCCGAGCGCGAGTTCGTCTCGAATGCCGCGCACGAGCTGCGCACGCCGCTGACGACGATCATCGGCGCCGTCGAGGTCCTCCAGGCGGGTGCGAAGGATGATCCCGCCGAGCGCGACCGCTTCCTGGCCCACATCGAGCGGGAGTCGGGGCGTCTCGCGCGCCTCGCTCGGGCGATGCTCACGCTCGCGCGCGCACATGCCGGAACGGAGGCTCCACGCCTCGAGGCCGTCGCCGTCGCGGCCCTCCTGCGCGAGGTCGCGGCAGAGCTGCGGCCGCACGACGGCGTCTCGGTCGACGTCGAGGCGCCCGACGGACTGACCGTCGACACGAACGCCGACCTCCTCGAGCAGGCGCTGCGGAATCTTGGCGAGAACGCGGTGAAGCACACGGCGCGCGGCTCGGTCGTCTTCCGCGCGTATGCCCGCGGCGACTCGGTGACGCTCGAGGTGGAGGATTCCGGCCCGGGCATGAGCCCCGAAGTGCAGCGCCATGTCTTCGACCGCTTCTACCGCGGCGAGCGCGACGCAGACGGCTTCGGCCTCGGCCTCGCGATCGTGCGCGAGACGGTGCGCACGCTCGGCGGGCGCGTCGAGCTCGACTCCTCCCCCGGCGAGGGCACGGTCTTCCGCATCATCCTCGCGCGGGCGCGCGTGCGCGAAGAGGTGCCCGCATGAGCGAACAGATCCTCCTGGTCGACGACGACGCAGGCGTGCGCGACGTCGTCGCCTTCACGCTGCGGCGCGAGGGGTTCGACGTGGACGAGGAGCGCGACGGGCCGGGCGCGCTCGAGGCCGGCCGCTCCGGCCATTACGCACTTGTGATCCTCGACGTGATGTTGCCGGGCATGTCCGGTATCGAGGTCTGTCGCGCGCTGCGAGCCGAGAGCGACGTGCCGATCCTCATGCTCACCGCGCGCGACGCGGAGGCTGACCGCGTGCTCGGCTTGGAGCTCGGCGCCGATGACTACGTGACGAAGCCGTTCTCGAGCGCGGAGCTGCTGAGCCGCGTGCGCGCCATTCTGCGGCGGCGCGAACTCGACCGCGCCGGCGGCAACGGAACGGTGCGCGAGCTCGGCGGGCTGAGGCTCGATCTCGGGCGCCACGAGGTGACAGTCGACGGCGAGCGCGTCCACCTCACGCTCTCGGAGTTCAAGGTGCTCTCGCTCTTGGCCGAGCAGCCGGAGGCGATCATCTCCCGCCGCGAGCTCATGCAGCACCTGTGGGCGAGCGAGTACGTCGGCGACGAGCACGCGTGCGAAGTGCACATCTCGAACCTGCGGCGGAAGATCGAACGCGACCCGTCCCAGCCCGAGCGCCTCGTCACGGTGCGTGGCGAGGGCTACAAGCTTGTCCCGGCCTAACTGACGCTCGGGCCAGAGGCCGGGGTCGCGCAGCCAGGGACGCCTCTTCTATGAACTACTGAGTGAAATTTTCTTTGCACTGTGGGCGTATCATTTCGCACGTGACCGGGGGATTGTCCGTGACGATGAAGGGCTGCCGACCATGAGGACGGGACGTGTCCTGGCTGTTGTTGTCGGGTTGGCTGGGGTTTTCGGTGTTGCTGCTGCTTTCGCGGCTTCGGGACGCGTGAGTTGGGGCAGCGCGGTCGAGGTCCCGGGGAGCGTGGCCCTCGAAGGTGGCGGCCCTGCCGCGAACCTGAACTCGGTCTCGTGCGCCAGCGCGGGGAACTGCGCGGCCGGTGGCTCCTACGTCGACGCATCGGGCAACGTTCAAGCCTTCGTGGTGGTCGAGAAGAACAGCGTCTGGGGGAACGCACTCGAGGTGCCGGGTACCGCGGCCCTCAACGTTGGCCCCATTGGCGCCTCGGCGACGGTGAACTCGGTCTCGTGTGCCAGCGCGGGCAACTGCGCGGCCGGCGGCGAGTACACGGATGACTCCGGCAACTATCAGGCGTTCGTTGTGGACGAGACGAACGGCGTCTGGGGCAACGCGATCGAGGTGCCTGGTACCGCCGCCCTCAACATCGGTCATGGCGCTGCCGTGACCTCTGTCTCGTGCGGTAGCGCAGGCAACTGCGTGGCCGGCGGCCACTACACCGACGCCAACTCCATCCACGGCTCGGCGGAGGTTCAGGCGTTCGTGGTGGACGAAAAGAACGGTGTTTGGGGCGACGCGGTTGAGGTGCCGGGCACAGCGGCCCTTAACGCGGGTGGTGAGGCCGGTGTGGCGTCTGTTTCGTGCGTTAGCGCGGGCAACTGCGCCGCCGGCGGCTCCTACACGGAAGCCGTCGGAGGGTTTCAGGGGAGCGGTCAGGCGTTCGTGGTGGACGAGAAGAACGGCGTTTGGGGCACGGCGCGCGAGGTGCGGGGAAACGCAACCTTCAAGACCAACTTCGGGGGGCGCGTGAACTCGGTCGCGTGCGCGAGCGTGGGTAACTGCGTGGCCGGCGGCTACTACACCCCGACGCACAACACTCCAAACCGGGGCCGCCAGACGGCGTTCGTGGTAGTCGAGAAGAACGGCGTCTGGCGCAAAGCGATCGACGTGCCGCGTATCGCGAGGCCCAGCTGGTACGGGGCGACGGTGTTGACGGTCTCCTGTGCCAGCGTGGGGAACTGCGCGGCCGGGGGCGCCTACGAAGACGCCGACCTCGGCTGGTACGCGTTCGTGGTAGCCGAGAAGAACGGCGTCTGGCGCGCGCCCGTCAGGGTGCCAGACACAATCGGCAGCCCTAACAACGGGAACCCGGTCAGAGCTGAGGCGGCGGTCACCTCAATCTCCTGCGCTAGCGCAGGCAACTGCGTTGCCGGCGGCTACACCAACGAGAGGCCACGCCCCCGCAAAGTCGAGGCGTTCGTGGAGACCGAGCAGAAGAACGGAGCTTGGGGCAAGGCGGTCGCAGTGCCCGGCACAGCGGCCCTTAGCGTCGGCTACGTCCATGTGGCGTTCGTCACCTCGGTCTCCTGCCCCCGCTCAGGCAAGTGCGTGGCCGCCGGCTTCTACGGCGACGCCTCAGCCGATAACCAAGCGTTCGTCACCGTCCCATAAATGCCCTACCGCAGTAGCGAGAGCACGATCTGAGCGAACGGCTTGACAGCAGGTCTGTACGCCAAAGTGACGTTTCTGCGCGTTGTGTAGAGCGTTCCGGGGATGCGATGGAGTCCGTAGAGAATCGCGCCCTTGTAGTGGGGGTTACTGATGTCGGCGCTGAGCCTGAATGTTGTGGCCGGGAATCCACACCCGAGGATGACGAGCCCGGCGTAGATCGGGCTTCGCTTGCACGTGAGCCCAACGTCCGCGAAGACATGTCGGACCTGATTCACGGCGTAGCGCCCGTTGTGGGCGTGGACCGGCCTCAACTGGTGCAGCGTCCCCGATCCGAGCACCGTGGCGGCCTGGTACGTCGTCGTACCCCGCGCCTCCAACGGAGACAACCCTAGAAACAGCGGGAACCCGCAACCGGTCACGACGAGGATAAGAGCGCCGAACGGGAGCCAACGAACCGCGTTCACGCCCCCGAGCGTACTCGGCGGAGCCCGCATCTCAGGGACTGTGAGACCCGGCGCGGGTGTCTGCCCTCCGGCGGTCGGAATACTCACGGTGTGCGTGACGACGACCGCCCGCCGATTTGCCCACGTTGCGGCGTGACGATGGTTCCCGCAGCGCTCAGTGCCGGGGACACGCGCGAGGGCGATTGGGTCTGCCTTGAGTGCGAAGAGCTGGACGAGGACGACGGCTAGACGCGAAGCACGGCGCCGCGCGGGCCGCCGAGGAGGACGACGTGGGCTCCGGCGACGCGCGCCGCACTTGACGTCAGACAGGTTGGCCTTGTACGGCGAAGAGGCGCCACTCACCCGGAATGCTCTTCAGCTCGTGCAGGCCTCGGTCCTCGAACTCGATCCCCGAGCCGGCGACGAGGTCCTTGACGGTGCTCGAGACGACGACCTCGCCGGGTCCAGCGACGGCCGCGACACGGGCACCTGTGTGCACGGCGATGCCGGCAACCTTGCCGTCTGCGACCTCGCACTCGCCTGTGTGCAGTCCCGCGCGAACGTCGAGCCCGAGCCGCCCGACGCCTTCGACGATCGCGGATGCGCAACGGATCGCGCGAGCCGGCCGTCGAAGGCGGCGAAGAAACCGTCGCCCGCCGTGTCGATCTCACGCCCGCGGAACCGGACGAGCTCGCGACGGATGAGCGCGTGATGGAGCTCGAGCAGCTCGCGCCTCGCGCGATCGCCGAGCTCGATCGCCCTGGTTGTCGAATCGGCGATGTCGGTGAACAGGACGGTGGCGAGCATGCGATCGGGCTCGGCCTCCTCCCAACCACCGGACTCCCACACATCCGTGAGGAACCGGCTCATCTCGAGAACGACGCTGTCCGCGGGTTCGCCGAGCGCAAGATGCCCGACGCCCGGATGCTCGACGAACCGCGCCCCCGGAATGCGTTCGGCGAGGTAGCGACCCGCATCAGACGGCACGATCTCGTCGTCGGCGCCGTGGAGGACCAGCGTCGGCACGCGCACCGCAGGCAGTACATGCCTGATGTCGATGTCCTTGTTCATCCGAAGCAGCGCCTCGAGCATCCCAGGGCTGGCGCTGTAGCGGAGATAGTCGAGAAACGCCTCACGCTCGTCGTCGTCGAACCGGCCGAGCGCGCCGGCCGCCTCGAGAGCCCGCGCCCGCGGCCCGTAGATCCGAAGCTCACGCTCGATCTCGCGTTCGTACTGCTCCTCGGTTCGACCCCAGGGATAGTCCGGCGCCCACAGCGTCCGGGCAAACGCGCTACGCAGAACGAGTGCGGCCGTACGCTCCGGATACGTTGCAGCGAACAGGACGCTCATCGACGCGCCCTCGGACAGACCGAAGAGCGCCGCCCGCCGAGAACCGACAGCGTCCATGACAGCGCGGACGTCGTCCATCCGTGTCTCGAGCGTTGGGGCTCCGCTCACCGGATCCGACATCCCGGTGCCCCGCTTGTCGAACTTGATCATGCGGGAGAACGAGGCCGTCTTCGCGAGCCTCGGCCCGAACGTCGGCAGCTTCCACGCAAGTTCCAGATGCGTGACGTAGCCGGGCACAAAGACAAGGTCGAACGGCCCATCGCCTACCACCTGGTAGGCGATGTGGACGCCGCCGCTGCGCGCATACTGCGTTTCGGACTGCACAGCCCTATTCTCGCGCTTACCGAGAAGCGGCCGCTTGAGGTGTCCTAAGCGCGCAGCACGGCGCGGCGCGGACCGGCGAGGAAGCCGGCTTCGATGAGCAGCGGCATGACTTCCGTCTCCGTCACCGGCTCGCCGTCGAACCGCTCGACAGCCAGGCGCTTCGCTCCTCCTCGTTTCACGAAGGAGACGAGCGCGGCCAGCGCCGGGCGGAGCCACTCGCCCTCGGGCTCGCGGAGCGGGACGAGCGAACGGCCACCGCGCTCGACGAAGAGCGCCGCCTCGCCGCCGAGCAGGACGACGTGCGCGCCCGCGACGCGCGCCGCTCGCGCGCCCGACCGCTTGGGCCACGGGATCACCGCGCCGTAGGGCTGGGCCGGATCGGCGGCGGCGAGCACGAGCGGCTCCGCTTCGTCTCCCTCGCGCGGCCGCAACTCACGGAGTCGCTCGACCGCGCCGCCGAGCGCGAACTGCGCGCCGCCGAGCCCTTCGACGAAGTAGCCGCGGCGGCACGAACCGAGCGTCTCGAGTGCCTTCAGCTCGCCGTACACCGCGCCGTAGCCGCCCGGAATCCCCTCCGCGCGGACGGAGTCGCGCGTCACGATGCCGTGCCGTTCGAGGAGGAGCTCGGCGAGCGCGCGGCGGTCGGCGACGCCGTCGAACAGCGGCGCGGCGAGCGACCAGCGGCCCTGCGTTGCCGTGGTCTGCTGCATCCGCGCACGGGAGAAGCGCCGCACGCGGCGATCGAGGCGCGGCGCCTGGTAGCGCCGCTCGGCCCGGAGCGGCGACCACGAGTCGTTCGTCACCTCTCCTGCCCAGACGAGATCCCACAGCGCCGGGAGCGCGTCGTCGAGACCGATGTCCGCCCAGAAGAGCGCGCCGCCGGCGAGTGCCGCGCGGATCGCGTCGTGCGTCTCGCCCTCCGGCGCCGGCGCCGCCGACGCACGACCGAGGAGCCCGGCGTCGTCGCGGAAGAAGACGGCCACGCGATCGAGACCAGCCCCGACCCAGACGAGCTCGCCCGACGCGCACAGCTGGTCGAGCTGCTCCGGCCGGTAGCCGGGGACGCGCCGCGGCAGGAGCTCCGACTCCCACAGCGCCACCGGCAGCGCGAGCGCCTGCAGCGGGATGAGCGCCTCGCGCAGCGATGCGCGGCGGTCGATCCCGTGCCAGCTCGGCAAGAAGCGCCCGAGCGCCGTCTGCTCGACCGGCTCGACCTCGCGTCGCAACGCCGCTAGCGAAGCGCGCCGCAGGCGGCGGAGGACTTCGGCGTCGCACCACTCTCGCTCCGTCCCGCCCGGCCGCAGTTCGCCGCGCACGAGCTTCTCCTCGCGTTCGAGCCGCCGCAGCTCCTCCTCGACGTCGACGCCGAACCACGCCGACGCCTCCGCGGTCGTGAACGGCCCGCGCCCGCGCGCGTAGCGCGCGACGAGGGAGAGCAGCGCGTCGGGAACCGCCTCGAGGTAGACATCGGGCAGACCGGAGGGCGGCATCACGCCGAGCGCGTCGCGGTAGCGGCCGGCGTCCTCGGCCGCCGTCAGCCGCTCGTCGTCGGCGATGCGCACACGGATTGCGCGCCGCTCGGCCTCGAGGATCGCGGCGTGCGACTCGTCGAACTCGCCGACGCGCAGGTCGCCGCGCAAGCGCAGCAGGTCATGGAGCGCCTCCGAATCGCGGGGGAACGGCCGCAGCGACGCCTCGACGTCGGCGAGCGCGTCGGCGTCGATGAGCTCGCGCAGCTCCTCCTGGCCGAGCAGCTCCCGCAGCAGGTCGCGGTCGAGCGAGAGCGCCTGCGCACGCCGCTCCGCCGGCGGCGTGTCGTCCTCGTACATGTACGTCGCGATGTAGTCGAAGAGGAGCGACGACGCGAACGGCGATGCCGACGCGGTCTCGACGTCGACGAGGTCGAACTCGCGAGCACGGATCTGCCCGAGCAGCCGCTTCAGCGCCGGCAGGTCGAAGACGTCCTGCAGGCACTCGCGGTACGTCTCGAGGACGATCGGGAAGCTCGAGTACTTGCGCGCGACCTGGAGCAGGCCCTGCGCCTTGAGGCGTTGCTGCCAGAGCGGCGTGCGCACGCCCGGCCGCCGCCGCGGGATGAGAAGCGCGCGCGCTGCGTTCTCACGGAACCGCGCGCCGAACAGCGCCGTCTGCCCCACCTCCGCGAGCACGAGATCCTCGAGCTCGTCGGGATCGAGGATCAGCAGGTCGGTCGCCGGCGGCGAGTCGGCGTCGGGGAGATGGAAGGCGATGCCGTCGTCCGACCAGATCGACTGCACCTCGAGGCCGAGCGACTCGCGCAGGCGCGCGCCGACCGCCATCGCCCACGGCGCGTGCACGCGTGCGCCGAACGGCGTGAGGATGCAGATCCGCCAGTCGCCGATCTCGTCGCGGAACCGTTCGATGACGACGGTGCGGTCCGACGGGACGGCGCCGGTCGCGCGCTCCTGCTCGCGGAGGTACGCGAGGAGGTTCTTCTCGGCACGCTCGTCGAGATCCGCGACTCTCGGCTCCTTCTGCGCGAGGAGCTCGCGCGTGAAGCGGCCGATCGCCTCGCCGAGCTCGTACGGCCGGCCGACGCCCTCGCCCTTCCAGAACGGCACGGCTCCGGGCACGCCTGGCGCCGGGGAGACGAGGACGCGGTCGCGCGTGATCTCCTCGATCCGCCACGACGACGCGCCAAGCACGATGACCTGCCCTGCGCGCGCCTCGTAGACCATCTCCTCGTCGAGCTCGCCGACGCGCGAGCCGCCCTCCCCGGCGATGAAGACGCCGAAGAGGCCGCGGTCGGGGATCGTGCCGGCGTTCGTCACCGCGAGACGCCGCGAGCCTGGGCGGCCGCGGATGACGCCCGCGGTGCGATCCCAGACGATGCGCGGCCGCAGCTCGGCGAACTCGTCCGACGGATAGCGGCCCGCGAGCATGTCGAGGACGTTCTCGAGCTGCGTGCGCGAGAGATCGGCGAACGGATATGCGCGCCGGACGAGGTCGTGGAGCTCGGCGACCTCGATCTCCTCGTCGGCGCAGATCGCGACGATCTGCTGCGCGAGGACGTCCAGCGGATTGCGCGGGATCTGCGTCTCCTCGATCGCGCCCGCGCGCATCCGCTGCGCGACGACCGCGCACTCGAGCAGGTCGGCGCGGAACTTCGGGAAGATGCGGCCCTTCGAGACCTCGCCGAGCGAGTGGCCGGCGCGGCCGATTCGCTGCAGGCCGCGCGCAACCGACTTCGGCGACTCGACCTGGATGACGAGGTCGACCGCGCCCATGTCGATGCCGAGCTCGAGCGACGACGTCGCGACGAGGCACGGAATCCGGCCGGCCTTGAGGTCTTCCTCGATCACCGTGCGCTGCTCGCGCGCGAGGGATCCGTGATGCGCTCGCGCGATCTCCTCCTCAGCGGCCTCATTCAGGCGCAGCGCGAGCCGCTCGGCGAGCCGGCGGTTGTTCACGAAGACGATCGTGGAACGGTGGGCGCGGACGAGCTCGACGAGCGCCGGGTACATCGACGGCCAGATCGAGCGCGCGTCGAAGCCCTCCTCGCGCCCGGTCCCGGGCTCGCGCATGTCCTCGACCGGGACGACGACCTCGAGGTCGAGCTCCTTCGCGACTCCTGCGTCGACGAGCTCGATCGGCCGGCCACCGCCAACGAACCTGCCGATCTCCTCGAGCGGCCGCTGCGTCGCCGACAGGCCGATGCGCTGGACCGGCTGCGCCACGAGCGCTTCGAGCCGTTCCACGCTCAGTGCGAGATGCGCGCCGCGCTTCGTCCCGGCGACCGCATGCACCTCGTCGAGGATCAGCGTGTCGACGCTGCGGAGCAGCTCGCGCGCCTGCGACGTGAGCAAAAGGAACAGCGACTCGGGAGTCGTGATGAGGATGTCAGGCGGCTGCCGCAGCATCGCGGCGCGCTCCTTCTGCGGCGTGTCGCCGGTCCGCACCGCGACGCGCAATTCGGAGCGGAGCCCGGCGAGCGGCCCGCGGAGGTTCCGCTCGACGTCGTAGTTGAGCGCCTTCAGCGGCGAGACGTACAACACGCGAAGCCCCGCGTTCGGCGAGCCAGGCCGGGAGTCGGCGGCTTGGCCGCCGACTCTTCCAGCCATAGTCAGGCGATCGATCGCCGAGAGGAAGGCGGCGAGGGTCTTTCCCGACCCGGTCGGCGCCTGGATAAGGACGCTCTTGCCGCTCGCGATCACCGGCCAGCCCTTTGCCTGCGCGGGCGTCGGCGCCGCGAAGTTGCGCTCGAACCAGGCCTTCGTCTCGGGGCTGAAGACGTCGAGCACGGCCATCGGCCGAGCATAGCTCCCGAACACGTGTTCGTGATGGAGCTCGACAGCGGTCCCGCAGCCTTCGGGTTTACGCTCCCCCTATGCCGGGGCGCGAAGAGCGGAAGGTCGTGACGATCCTCTTCACCGATCTCGTCGGCTCGACGGCGATGGCGGAGGGCCGCGACCCAGAGGATGTCCGCGCGATCCTGTCGCCGTACTACACGCGCCTGCGCGAGCAGATCGAGGAGCGCGGCGGCACGGTGGAGAAGTTCATCGGCGACGCGGTTATGGCCGTCTTCGGCGCGCCGGTCGCGCACGAGGACGATCCGATCCGAGCGGTACTGGCCGCCCTCGCGATCCGCGATTCGATCGGCGACGAGCTCCAGATCCGCACGGCCGTCAACACCGGCGAGGCACTCGTCGCCCTCGACGCCGACCCAACGAGAGGCGAGGCGTTCGTCTCCGGCGACGTCGTCAACACGACCGCTCGCCTCCAGAACGCGGCGCCCGTCAACGGGATCCTCGTCGGCGAGGCGACCTGGCGCGCGACGCGGCACGTTGTCGACTACCTCGACTCCGAACGGATCGACGCTAAGGGGAAGGCCTCCCCCGTGCCCGCGTGGGAGGTCGTGTGCGCCCACTCGCGCCTCGGCACCGACGTCGAGCACGCCCGCGGGACGGAGATCGTCGGCCGAGAGCGAGAACTGTTCCTCCTTGAAGACGCACTCGCGCGCGGGCGGCGCGAGAACACCGCGCAGCTCGTCACGCTCGTCGGCGTTCCCGGCATCGGCAAGAGCCGGGTCGTCGCCGAGTTGATGGCGAAGCTCGACAACTCCCCGGAGCTCTACTGGTGGCGGCAGGGCCGCTCGCTGCCGTGGGGCGAGACGCGCAGCGCCTGGGCGCTCGGCGAGATCGTCAAGGCGCAGGCGGGCGTCCTCGAGACCGACGACATCGATTCGGTGCACGGGAAGCTCGACGCAATGCTCGCCGAATTGTTCGGCGACGGCGACGAGCGGCGCTGGGTCGCCGAGAACCTCCACGTCCTCGCCGGGCTCGGCGGCCGCGCCGACGAGTCGAGCGACCGGCGCGTCGAGGCTTTCGCAGCCTGGCGGCGGTTGTTCGAGGCAATGGCCGAGAAGCGTCCGCTCGTGCTCGTCTTCGAAGATCTCCACTGGGCCGACGACACGCTCCTCGACTTCGTCGACCACCTGGCGGAGTGGGTCTCAGGCGTCCCGCTGCTCATCGTCGCGACCGCGCGACCTGAACTGCTCGACCGGCGACCCGACTGGGGCGGCGGCAAGCGGAACGCGACGACGCTCTCCATCGCGCCGCTCACGGACATCGAGACGGCGCAGCTCCTCGCGAACCTCCTCGACCGCGCCGTGCTCGACGCCGACACGCAGCAGGCCGTCCTCCGCCGCTCGGAGGGGAACCCGCTCTACGCCGCGGAGTACGCGCGGATGCTCGCCGACCACGATGGCGGCGACCTGCCGCTGCCGGAGACGGTGCAGGGACTGATCGCGGCGCGCATCGACGCGCTCCCTCCGGCGGAGAAGGCTCTGCTCCAGGACGCCGCCGTTCTCGGCAAGGTGTTCTGGCCTGGCGCCCTCGAGGGCGCGACCGACGAGCTGCTCCACGGCCTCGAGCGCCGCGAGTTTATCCGCCGCGACCGTCGCTCGGCCGTCGCGAACGAGCCGCAATACGCGTTCCACCACCTCCTCGCACGCGACGTCGCGTACGGCCAGATCCCGCGCGCGCGGCGGATGGAGAAGCACCGCGCCGCGGCCGAGTGGATCGCAGCGCTCTCCCCCGACCGGAGCGAGGACCGCGCCGAGATGCTCGCGTACCACTACCGCGAAGCGCTGCAGCTGGCCGTCGCCTCGGGCGCCGACCCGGAGCCGTTCCGCGGGCCGGCGCGCGACGCGCTCGCCGAGGCGTCGGAGCGCGCGATGGCCCTCAACTCCTGGGGGGCGGCGGCAGAGCTCGCCGGCGAGGCGCTTGCGCTCGCCGACGCCAACGATCCGCTCAGGCCGCTCCTAGAGCTCCGGCTCGCCCGCGGCAAGGCCTGGGGCCCCGACCTCGAGATGAACATCGAGCTCGTCGAGACGGCCCGCGACCGCTTCCTCGAGCTCGGCGACACCGAGCACGCGCTCGAGTGCGAGGGATTCCTCATTTGGGCCTGCTGGTGGGTCGGCGCCGGCGAAGCCGCGCGCGAGCACGTTGTGGCGGTGCTCGAACTGGGACGAAACCTTCCCACCTCCCTCGCGAAGGGCTTCGCCTTCGGCCGGGCTGCGCGGCTCGACGCGATCGGCGGCGATGCGACTCGCGCCGTCGAGCTCGCGAACGAGACACTCGCGATGGCGGACGAGCTCGACAGCGACGAGTTCCGCTCCGACGCCCTCAACTCGCGAGGCATCGCAAAGGACAAGCTCGGCGACCCGGATGGCGCGATTGACGATCTCCGCGGGAGCGTCGACCTCGCCGACGCTGCGAAGTCGCCCGTGCAGATGGCGACCGCGAGGAACAACCTCGCGTCGACTCTGAGCGGTCTCGGCCGCGTCCGCGAGGCCATCCCACTCTGGAAAGAGGCCGCGGAGATCGGGCTGCGAGCAGGCGCAGCCGCGGCGAGGAACTGGCCCGCGATGGAAGTGCTCGTCGTCTCCCTCTTGGCCGGAGACCTCGACGAGACGCTTCGCGCTGCGGACGAGCTCGAGGCGCGCCTCCCGGGCGAGTCGCAGATTGATGCGGTCATCGCGTACAACCGGGCCAGCGTGCACGCGTTCCGCGGCGAGTCGGAGAAAGCGGCCGCCACGATCGGGCCGGGCCTCGACCTCGCACGGCGTGTCCGAGACCCGCAGACCGTCGCGCCGACGCTCACCGCTCAAAGTCTGGGGCTGTTCACTGCCGGAGACTCCGCCGCAGCGCAAGCCGTGCTCGACGAGATCCTTTCCGATCCCGCGCTCGTCGAGCCGTCGGTCGCGAGCGACACGGCGCTGCTCGCCCTGGAGCTGGGCCGCGAGCGGGAGTGGCTCGCCGCCGCGGAGTCATTCCGCGCCACCCGGTGGGCCGACGCCGGAGTCGCGGCCTGCCGCGGCGACCTGGCCAGGGCCGCGGATCTCTACGACGAGATAGGCGCGCCGCTCTACGGCGCCTGGGCGCGCCTGCTCGCGGCGGAGCGCGGGGAGCTCACGCAGCTCGAACCGGCGCGCGCGTTCTTCGCCAAAGCAGGGGCACCGCCGTTCCTCGCGCGCTGCGACGCCGTGCTGGCCGCGTCCGCGTAACTACGATCACGCCATGCCCGAGGCGCTCTGGTTCACGGACGACGAGGAGGCGTGCCGGCTGCTCGCAGCGGATCCGTTCGCGCTGCTCGTCGGCTTCGCGCTCGACCAGCAGATCACCGTCCAGCAGGCGTTCCTCGGCCCGCTCCGTCTGAAGCAGCGGCTCGGCACGCTCGAGCCGGCCGCTGTCGCGAAGGCCGATCTCGAGCCGCTCTTCCGGGAGAAGCCCGCGATCCACCGCTTCCCCGGCTCGATGGCGACCCGCGTGAGCGAGCTCGCCGCGACGGTGGCGGAGGACTACGGCGGCGACGCGTCGCGGGTCTGGACGGAGGCCGCAGACGGCAACGACCTCCGCAAGCGGATCGGCGCCCTGCCCGGCTTCGGCGAGATGAAGATCAAGGCGCTCGGCTCGGTCCTCGCGAAGCGCTTCGGCGTCGAGGTCGCGCACGAGCTCGTGCCGAGCCATCCGACGCTCGGCGAAGTCGATTCGCCGCAGGCGCTCGCGGACTACCAAGCCGCGAAGAAAGCCCATAAAGCTCAGTGGATGGCGTCGAAGTCCGCACGCTGACCGACGGCGGCCAGCTGGCGGAGGACACCGCCAACGCCCTCGCCGCCTTCGTCGCCGCTGCGGAGAAGACCGTCGAGGTCGCGATCTACGACCTCAAGCTCCCACCCGAGCTCGACGAGATCGTCTGCGGCGCGCTGGTTGCCGCGAGCAAGCGCGGCGTCGCGGTCCGGCTCGCCTACAACGTCGACTACCGGAAAGACGTGCCGCCGGTGCCGCCACCGCCGATCACGGATCCGGAGGCGGTCGAGGCGATGCCCTTCCCCACCGCCGCCATCCCGGGCGTCCCCGATCTGATGCACCACAAGTACGTCGTGCGCGACCGCGCCGCGGTCTGGACGGGCTCGACGAACTGGACGGCCGACTCGTGGACGCGCGAGGAGAACGTCATCGTCACCGTCGAGTCGTCGGCGCTCGCGGCGCGCTACCTCGAGGACTTCGAGCAGCTCTGGAGCTCGCGGCAGGTCTCCCACAGCGGCAAGGTCGACACGTCGCCCGGTGGCCCCCGGCGTCGCCGCATGGTTCTGCC
Organism: uncultured Actinomycetes bacterium; assembly: GCA_963753525.1. Classification (GTDB taxonomy): domain Bacteria; phylum Actinomycetota; class Thermoleophilia; order Gaiellales; family Gaiellaceae; genus Palsa-739. Next base: position 924,028 of record CAVWCS010000005.1, on the reverse strand, counting down.
CGCGTCGCGGGGAGAAGCTCGCGCACCGGATCGCGAGCGCGATCCGCTCGGCGGAGCGCCGCATCCGAATCGCGTCACCGGTGATCAGCAACGGCCCGATCCTCACGGCGCTCGCACAAGTCGTGACCGTCGGAAAGATCGACCTTGCGGGGGTCGTGGACGCGACGCAGATCGCCGAAGTGCTTCAGCAATGGCACGAGAACGAGACGGAGACGCGGAATCCCCTCGGCGAAGAGCCCACTGCTGCGGGAGGCGCTGACGCGCGCGCCGTTCTCCGGCAAGGTGACGACGCCGTACGCCCCGGGCTCGGTGCACGACTACATGCACGCGAAGATGACCGTCGTGGACGACACGGTCTTCGTCGGAAGCTTCAACCTCTCGCACTCGGGCGAGATGAACGCGGAGAACGTGCTCGAGTTCTCCGACGCCGGACTTGCCGACCAGATGGCCGCGTTCATCGACGCGGTGCGCGCTCGCTACCCCGCCGTTTCTCTGCCGGCGTGAGCCGTCGCGCGCTCGCGGTCGCGGTGGTCGCGGTCTTCGCGCTGCTTGCCGGCTCCGCGACCCGCGCGACACCGCTTCCGAACGCGCCGAGCTGCGAGATCTTCCCGCCGGACAACCCATGGAACACGCCGGTCGACACGCTGCCCGTCGCGAAGAACTCCGCGGCGATGATCAAGGCGATCGGCCTCCGCGCGCCCCTCCATCCCGATTTCGGCTCGGGCAAGTGGGACGGCGGCCCGATCGGGATCCCGTTCGACGTCGTCTCGAGCTCGACGCCGACGTACCGCGTGCGATTCGAGTACGCCGACGAGTCCGATCGCGTCCGCTACCCGATCCCGAAGAACGTCCACATCGAGGGCGGGCCGCGCTCGACGGGCGACCGCCACGCGCTGCTCGTCGACAAGAGCACGTGCCGGCTGTACGAGCTGTACGACCTCCATCACACGAGTCGCGGCTGGACGGCCGGCTCGGGCGCGACGTGGAGTCTCTCGTCCGACAAGCTCCGCCCCGCGGGCTGGACGTCGGCCGACGCCGCCGGACTGCCGATCTTCCCCGGCCTCGCGCGCTGGGACGAGGTCTCGGCCGGCGTCATCGACCACGCGCTCCGCTTCACGGCGCCCGAGACGCGCCGCGCGTACGTCTATCCCGCGCGGCACTTCGCCTCGAGTTCGACGAGCGCCTCGCTCCCGCCGATGGGCCTGCGCGTGCGGTTGAAGGCGAGCGTCGACATCTCGAGCTTCCCGAAGCAGGCGCGCGTCGTGCTCCAGGCGCTGAAGACCTACGGGATGATCCTCGCCGACAACGGCTCGCCCTGGTACGTCTCCGGCGCGCCGAACTCGCACTGGTCGAACGACGACCTCCACTCCCTGAGCCAGCTGACAGGCGCCGACTTCGAAGTCGTCGACACAAGTTCGCTCCCGGAACCCGGCAAGTAGAGACCCGTCCGCTCGAGCCACGTCCGGTACCTGGTACCGGCGTGTCCGAGTCGGCCATGTTCAGTTCAGCGCCACTGCGGCGCTATGCAGGGCTTTGACCGATCTGGCCATGTCCGCGTGGGACATTGTCGGAACCTGGTACCGGCGTGTCCGAGTCGGACAGCTAGGCGCGCGTCTTCGGCAGAGGCGTGAGGAGCGGCTCGACTTCCGCACGGAGGTGCTCGAAGTTCGGCGGCAGGATGAGCGTCTCGCCGAGATGCGCCGGATCCTCGTCCGCCGCGAAGCCCGGCCCGACCGTCGCGATCTCGAACAGGACGCCCGTCGGCTCACGGAAGTAGATCGAGCGGAACCAGAAGCGGTCGATCACCGGCGTCGGATGGCCGCCCGCGTCGATCACCCGCGCCCGCCACGCCTCCTGCTCGTCCAGCCCGCACGCCCACGCGACGTGATGGACGGTGCCGGCGCCGGCGACCGGCGGCGCGTCGGGCGCCGGCTCGTAGCGGATCCAGCCCTGGCGCGTCTCTCCGCGCGTCAGCCCGTCCTCGAAGCCGAGCGCCTCGAGGAACGCCGTCGGCTCGTCCCCGTACGCGCGAACGCCCTCGAACCCCTGCAGCGCGAACTCGCGCGGGATCTCGGGATGGTCGGCGATGAGCGGCGCGTCCGGAACCGACGAGACGACGAGGTCGTGGCGCAGCCCGTCGGGGTCGGTGAACGGCACGGAGCCGACTCGCTCGCGCCAGAACTCGAGCGCTTCGTCCGAGCCGACCCGCCAGACGACGGTGTGGATCATCCCGGCGCCCGCCCTCCCTTCGCGCGCGTCCGGGTACTCGAAGAACGTGATGTCCGAGCCGGGCGTCCCCTTCTCGTCGGCGTAGAAGAGGTGGTAGACGGTCGGGTCGTCCTGGTTGACCGACTTCTTCACGAGCCGGAGGCCGAGGACGCCGGTGTAGTACTCGACGTTCCGGGGCGCGTCGGCGGTGATGCACGTGACGTGGTGGATGCCGTCGAGCCACATGCCGTGAGCGTATTTCACTCGTACCAGGGAACGCGCCGGCGGCCGCCCGCGCCGATGAAGGTCCCATGCTGAAGCGCGCGCTCGTCACCCTCGCGGCCGTCGTCGCCATCGCCTCCGTGCTCGCCTTCACCGCCTCGCCCATGACGGCCGCACCGATCAAAGCGGGAAAGTCAACCCCGGCTCCCAAGAGCGGGAAGAAGGCGCTGAAGATCCTCCGCGTCGACGTGCTGAAGATCGCGCGCGACTACTCGCACAAGCGGTTCCGTGCGACCTGCGCCGACCTCACTGCGAACGAGCGGAAGCATCTCGGCGGCACCTCCCAGTGCATGCTGACGATCGCGGTCCTCAAGATCTTCATGCCGATCAAGAAGTTCACGATCATCACCGCGAAGCTCGGCAAGCGCGACACGCAGGCCGCGGTCTCCGTCTATGTCAACGGGAACAGGAAGCACGTCATCCACGCCCTCGTGAAGTGGGAAGGCGGGCAGTACCGCCTCGACCACGAGAGCGGCTGGCACCCCACGATCTAGCGGCTACATCGCGGGTTCGAGCCCGTAGGCGCTCTCCCCGTGCATCGCTTCGTCGAGCCCGTGTTCGGCCTCCTCGCCGGTCCGCACCGGCGTGATGAGGTCGATGACGGCGAGCATCGCGTACGTGAAGACGAAGGCGTAGAGGGAGCAGCCGAGCCCGGCGGCGAGCTGCTTGCCGAAGAACGAGCTGGAGCCATGGATCAGGCCGACGCCTCCGGCCGGGTTGATTGCGAGCCGGGCGAAGACGCCGAGCAGGACGATCCCGAGCAGGCCGCCGACGCCGTGCACTCCCCAGACGTCGAGCGCGTCGTCCCACTTGAACCTGTTTTTGAGCTGGATCGCCCCGTAACACACGAGCCCCGCCGCGATACCGATGATGGCGGACGCGTAGATCGGCACATATCCGGCCGCCGGCGTGATCGTCGCAAGCCCCGCAACAGCTCCGGTCAGCAGCCCGACGAAGTGCGGCTTCTTCGCGAACCACCACTCGACGAACAGCCAGGTGACAGCGGCGAACGAAGCGGCGATATCAGTGTTGAGGAATGCGAGCGCCGTGACGTGGTCGACCTTGAGCTCGCTCCCGGCGTTGAAGCCGTACCAGCCGAACCACAAAAGGCCGGTGCCGAGCGCGATGAACGGGATGTTGTGCGGCGTGTCGACGAACTTCCGCTTCCCGACGTAGATGACCGACGCCAGCGCGGCGAACCCGGCGCTCGCATGCACGACGATCCCGCCGGCGAAGTCGCGCGCGCCCCACTGGACGAGCAGTCCGTTGCCCCAGAGCATGTGGACGAACGGGTAGTAGACGGCGAGCTGCCAGACGACGAGGAAGATGAGGTACGCCTTGAACGTGACGCGGTTCGTGAACGCGCCGGTGATCAGCGCCGGCGTGATGATCGCGAACATCATCTGGTAGACGATCAGCACCGAGAGCGGGATGTGCGACGGCTGGTACATCGTGTTGACGCCGACGTGGCGCAGGAACGCGAAGTGGAAGTTCCCGAAGATCCCGTCCTTGCCACCGCTGAAGCAGAGGGAGTAGCCGACGAGCCACCACATCACGGTCGTGATCCCCATCGACGCGAAGCTCTGGATCATGATCGTGAGCGTGTTCGAGCGGCCCACGAGCCCGCCGTAGAAGAACGCCAGCCCCGGCGTCATCAACATGACGAGGGCCGCGGCGATAAGCATGAAGCCGGTGTTCGCGCCGTTCAGGTGCATCGGGATCTCCTTCGCTCGTCGTCGCCTGCAGCGGGAGAGATTCGACCCCGACGCGCTAAGTCATGCTTCAGTCGCCGCGCGCCGCGAGCACCGATCTGGCGTCTTCCAGATCGGCCTCCCGGACGAGGATCTCGCGCGGCCCAGCCGCGATGAAGTTTTCGAGCGGCGAATCGATCGCCTCGGTATCGCGGTAGCCGCACTCGATCCCGGCCGACCGGAGCAGCCCGCAGGCCATCTCCGCCTCGGTCTCGCTCGGGACGACGGTGACGACGACGACGTCTTCGCCGTCCATCAGCTCACCCCCGCAAGGAGGAAGGCGCGGCTCTCGCGCACCATCTCGCGGGCGATCACGAGGCGCTGGACTTCCTGCGTGCCCTCGTAGATCTGCGTGATCTTCGCGTCGCGCATGAAGCGCTCGACGGGGTACTCCTTGATGTAGCCGTAGCCGCCGAGCACCTGCACCGCCTCGGTCGTCACGGCCATCGCGACGTCGCCGCACTTGAGCTTCGCCATCGCGGAGGCCTTCGTCAGCTCTGCGTCGTCGACGCCCTCGTCGACCATGCGCCCGAAGCGGTAGAGGAGGCCGCGCGCCGCCTCGCACTCCGTCTCCATGTCGGCGAGCTTCGCCTGGATGAGCTGGTGCTGCGCGATCGGCTTGCCCATCGTCTCGCGCGTCTTCGCGTACTCGAGCGCGTAGTCGGTCGCGCCCTGCGCGATGCCGAGCGCCTGCGCGGCGACGCCGGGGCGAGAGCGGTCGAGGATCCGCATCGCGATCTTGAACCCTTCGCCCTCTTCGCCGAGGAGGTTCGCGGCGGGGATCCGCACGCCGTCGAAGGTGAGCTCGCCGGTCGTGGAGCCCGAGATGCCCATCTTCGGCTCGAGGCGCGCGACGGCGAAGCCCGGGCGTGTCGGCCTCGACGACGAAGGCGGAGATGCCGGCGTGGCCCGCCTCCGGATCCGTCTTCGCGAAGACGGTGTACAGGTTTGCGACGCCGGCGTTCGTGATGAAGCGCTTCGAGCCGTCGAGGACGTACTCGTCGCCGTCGCGCCGCGCTGTCGTGCGCATCGCGGCGCTGTCGGAGCCGGAGCCGGACTCGGTGAGCGCGTACGCCGGCAACCACTCCCCGCTCGCGAACTTCGGCAGGTACTTCGCCTTCTGCTCGTCCGTCCCCGCGAGCTTGAGCCCGAGCGAGCCGAGCTCCTGCACCGCGAGGATGAGCGCCGACGTCCCGCAGACCTTCCCGACCTCCTCGATCGCGATGAGCGAGAGAAGCGCGCCGGTGCCGAGCCCGCCGTACTGCTCCTCGAAGAAGAGGCCGAAGATGTCGTTCTCGCGGAAGAGCTCGACGACGTCCCACGGGAACTCGTGCGAGAGCGTCGATCTCCGCCGCGCGCGGCGCGATCCGCTCGCGCGCGACCTGGCGGACGAGATCGCGCAGCTCCCGTTGCTCGTCGGTCAGGACGTCCCAGGCCATGCCGCGATTCTACGACGCGGGCTGGTCCTCTCACGATGACCACAGTCGTGCCGGCGACCGACTCGGTGACGGTCGCGCAGCGCAGCGTGTCGTCCGGCACGGCCTTCAGCTGGTAGTTGTGGTCGTTCTCGACGGTCTGCGACATCCCGAGCGCCGTCGCGCGCTTGCCAACCTCGCTCTCCATCGCCGGCAAGGTCAGGCACTCCTGCGTCAAGGGGCGGAGACTGTCCGCGAGCTGGTGCGGCGGCCAGGTCGCCGCACCGGACTGGTCGCCGCCAGCCCCGAGGACAACCGTCTTCGTGTCCGGCTCGGTGTAGCCGCCGTAGCACGTGCCGTCGCTCGACCGCACGTCGACGCGCCAGTCCGCAAAGCCGAGCCGGTCGAACTGTCGCTGCACGAACGTCGTCGCCGCGTCGGAGCCGAAGCACGCCGAGGCGAGACCGGATATGTGGTCGCCGAGCGACTCCTGCAGCTCGATGAGCGCGACGTTCTGGGACGCGAGCGGCGTCCAGCTCACCGGCGGCTTCTGGCTGCTGGGGATGACGGCCACGCCACCGAGGCCGTTGTCGTACGCCGTCAGCGGAGGCGCCGAAGAGCCGACCAGACCCTTCCAGACGACGGCGCAGTCGGCGGCCGGGTCGCCGGAGGTCGCGTCGACGATGGAGTCGACTCCCTGGACGACGCAGTCGACCGACGTCGTGTCCTTCGCCGAGCCGTGCGTGAGCGCCCAGCCGGCGCCGGTCGCGACCGCTGCGAGGACCAGCGCGACCGCGAGCACGAGTGGCCGGCGAATCCGGCGCTCGCGACCGGGCGCGAGGCGGGTGATCGCGTCGAGCAGGTTCTCGCGGCCGGCGACGCCGAACACATCGGCCGCCTCCGCGTCCGAGACGGGCGCGAGCCGCGAAAGCAGGTCGATAGGGCGGGGATCGCTCATGGTGTTCTCCCTTCGGAGAGCCGTAGTTGGGCCGGCGCGTCGAGCGCCGCTTCGAAGCGGCGCCTGGCGCGATGCAGTCGCAGGCGGGCGACGGGACGAGAGACGCCGAGCGCGACGGACAACTCCTCGCGCGTCAACCCCTCCCACGCCAGCAGGGCGAGGATCTCGCGGTCGGGCTCGCTCAACGCCGCAAACGCGCGGGCGACCTGGCCATCGGATGCCGGTGTGACCGCTACCGCGACGCGCGATGGATCGAGTTCGACGGTGAGCCGCTCCGCGAGCGCGCTGCGCCGACGGTCGCCGCGGCGCTGGTTCGCCAGCACCCGCCGCGCGACACCGAACAGCCAGGGGCGCGCCTCTTCGTCCCGCGGACAGGCGTCGAGCCGCCGCCACAGCGTCGCGAAGGTCTCGGCGATCGCCTCCGCGGCGTCCTCGACGCTCGTCGTGCGCCGCAGGACGTAGCCGGCGATCGGCTCGTACAGCTCGCCGTACAGGCTCTCGAAACGCTCACGCCTTGCAGCCGGGGTCACACCTACAGCATGTCCGCCCGGGACCGGAGCGTTTCAGGCGGGCCCGTGGCAGACGGCCTCGACGTTGTTGCCGTCGGGGTCGAGGACGAACGCGCCGTAGTAGTTCTCGTGGTACCAGCGGATGCCGGGCGCTCCGTTGTCCGTCCCGCCCGCGGCGAGGCCCGCGGCGTGGAACGCATCGACGGTCGCTCGGTCAGCGGCCGTGAACGCGATGTGGACGCCGGTGGTGTACGGCTCGCGCACATGGATCCAGAAGATCGGGCGCTCCCCGTCTCCGAATCCGGCCACTCCGTGGTCCGGCCACTCGGCGAGCACCGTCCAACCGAGGGGTGCCAGGGCCTGCTCGTAAAAGGCGCGGCTGCTCGCGTAGTCGCGCACGTTGGGGCCGACATGATCGAACATGGGCACATGATTATCCGAAACGGGACGATCCGCACGCTCGACCCGTCGCTACCGACGGTCGCCGCCTTATGGATCGCGGGCGACCGGATCGCCGGCGGCGTCGGCGTTCACGAGACCGCGCTGCCGAGCCCTGAGACGGTCGACCTCGGCGGGCGCTGCGTCCTCCCCGGCTTCACCGACTCGCACGTCCACTTCCCGACGTGGGCGCTCGCGCGGAAGGACGTCCAGCTCGACGGGTGCGGCTCGCTCGCCGAAGCGCTCGACCGCGTTCGCGCGCACCCGCGCGACGGGGCGTGGCTGCGTGGGCAGGGCTGGCGCGACGCGGACTGGACCGACGGCCCTCCCACGGCCGCCGCCCTCGACGCGATCGTCTCCGACCGTCCGGCGATGCTGATCTCGAAGGATTACCACGGGCTCTGGCTCAACTCGACGGCACTCGCGCTCGCGGGCGGCGATCTCGAGGTGGACGCAGGAGTCGTCGTCCGCGACGCGGCGGGCGAATCGACGGGTGTCCTCTACGAGGAGGCGGCGTGGCGGTTCAAGGCGCGCTTCGTCGAGACGCCGGAGGACGAGTACCTCGCCGCGATGCGCGAGGGCGTACGCATCGCGGCCGCGCGTGGCGTCACGTGCCTCCACGACAAGGACGGCTGGCTCGGCGCGATCGGACTGTGGCAGCGGCTCGAGGCGCAAGGTGGGCTGCCGATCCGCGTCTGGCAGTCGACGCCGGCCGACCGGCTCCCCCAGCTGCGCGAGCTCGGCCTGCGAAGCGGCGTCGGCTCTCCCCTTCTCCGGCTCGGTTACCTCAAGGCGTTCATGGACGGGACGCTCGGCTCGCAGACCGCGTGGATGAGCGACGGGTCGGGTGTGACGATCACGTCGGGCGAGGAGCTCGAGGAGATCGCGCGGGCAGGCGCGGTGGCCGGCTGGCCTGTTGCGGTGCACGCGATCGGCGACGCGGCGAACACGGCCGCGCTCGACGCGTTCGAGCGCTCACAGGACGTTTGGCGCCCCGCCGGCCTGCGGCAGCGAATCGAGCATGCGCAATGCCTCGACCCCGCCGACGTCCCGCGCTTCGCGGAGCTCGGCGTCGCGGTCTCGGCGCAGTTCTCCCACGCGCCATCTGACGAGCAGCTCGCGAAGCGCTTCTGGGCGGACCGCCTCGACGGCACCTACTCGTTCCGCGCGCTCGTCGAATCGGGAGCTGTCGTCGCGAACGGCTCCGACGCGCCGGTGGAGGAGCTCGACCCGTGGGCGGGCGTCATCGCCGGCGTCCTCGACCACTGGCGCGAGGACCAGCGTCTCACCGTCGAGCAGGCGCTCCAGGCGACGTGCGTCGCTCCCGCCTGGCTTTCGCACGACGAACGGACGCGTGGCACGCTCGTCCCCGGCCGCTACGCCGACCTCGTCGTCCTCGACCGCGACCCGCTCGCGTGCGAGCCGGAGGAACTACGCGAGGTGCAGGTCGTAGCGACGATGCTCGGCGGCCGCTGGACGCACAACCCGCCCCCTTGGCACTGACCTTTCGAGACACGTCCTGTTGTCAGTCATCAGGACGTGGCCGTTGGGGACAGGGTCGGCCTCGCGATCGCGTTCCTGCGACTCGTTCAACCGGAGGACATGGCCAACCGAGCCACGTCCAGCTGTCAGTCATTTGGACGTGGCCATTGACGACATGCCGGCGCCGGGACTACGCCGGGGCTACGCCGGGGCGCGCGCGATCAGGCGAGCTTGCCGAGCTCGGTGTAGAGCGCGGCCGCGGTTTCGATGCCTTGATCGAAGTACCGGTAGAGGAACTTCTCGTTCGGGGAGTGGACGTTCGATTCGGGTGTGCCGAAGCCGGTGATGATCGTCGGGATCCCCTTCGCCTCGAGCGCGGGAACGATCGGAAGCGTCCCTCCCGAGCGGACAAGGAGCGGCCGCACGCCGAGCACCTGCTCGAACGCGTCGGCGCCGAGTTGGATCGGAGCGGCGTCGGGACGCATGAGGCCGGCTGGGACGCCCTTCCAGACGATCTCGACGTCGGCGCCGGCCGGGGCGGCGTCGCGCATGAGCTTCTCCGCCGCAGCGCCGATCACGTCCACCTTCTGACCCGGCGCGAGGCGGATCGTCACCTCGCCGGCGGCGTGGACGGAGAGCGTCGTGTTCCGGACGCCCGGCTTGCCGCCGATGATGCCGTTCACGTCCGCGGACGGCTCGGCGAGCGTGCGGATGTTGAACTGCGCCGCCGCGTCAGGGTCGAGCGGCCGCGCGCCTGCGAGCTCGAGTTCCTCCGCGCCGGAAGGCAGCGCCTCCCAGTTCGCGAGCTCCTCCGCCGTTGGAGCGACGATCCCCTCGCGGAGCGGCTCGGGGAGCAGCCCGTTCTCGCCCGCGAGCACGGCCGAAAGGCAGCGCATCAAGACATGGACGGCATTGAGCGCAGCACCGCCGTACATCCCCGAGTGGAGATCGCGCTCGCCCGTCTTCACCTTGACGTCGAACGCGATCAGCCCGCGCGTCGCGAGGCTGAACATCGGAACGTCGATCCGCAGCATCCCGCCGTCGAAGATGACGCCCGCGTCCGCGCCGGTCTCGTCCTGCTCGATCCAGTCGACGATCGTCGTGCCGCCGATCTCCTCCTCGCCGTCGAACGCGAAGCGGAGATTGACGGGCAGCGCGTTCGCCTCGACGAGCTTCTGCGCGGCCTTGAGCATGATGAAGAGCTGGCCCTTGTCGTCGGTGATGCCGCGCGCGTACGCCCAATCGCCCTTGACCGTCAGCTCGAACGGATCGCTCTCCCAGAGGTCGAGCGGCGCCGGCGGCTGGACGTCGAAGTGGTTGTAGACGAGGACGGTCGGCGCGTTCGCCGGATCGCTAGAGGCCGGAACCTCGCCGAGCACGAGCTCCTTCTCGCCCCACGGCGTCAGCTGCGCCGTGCCGCCGCACTTCGAGCGGATGAACTCCGCGGCCCACTCGCCCGCGCGCTTGACGTCCTCGCGATGCGCGGGATCGGCGCTGATGCTCGGGATCGCGATGAATTCCCGGAGCTCGGCGAGCGCGACATCGTCCATGCCGAAGACTCTACGCGACGTCTTGCAAGAAGCTGGCGCCTGCCATCGCGCGGATCTTCTTGAGGCTCTGGTTCTCGATCTGGCGGATCCGCTCGCGGGTGACGTTGAACGCCTGGCCGACCTCGTCGAGTGTCCGCGGGATCTCGCCCGCCAGGCCGTAGCGCAGCTCGAGGATCCGCCGCTCGCGGTGCGTGAGCGCGGCGAGCACGCGGTGGAGGTGCTCGTTGCGAAGCGTCTCTCCGGCGATCTCGTCCGGAAGCGGCGCGTTCTCGTCGGTGAGGAGCTGGCCGAACTCGGTCTCCTCCGCGTCGCCGACCGGGCGCTCGAGTGAGACCAGCGACTGCGCGCTCCGCATGATCCGTTCCACCTCGTCGCACGGGAGGTCGAGGTCGATCGCGATCTCCTCCGCCGTCGGGTCGCGGTGCAGCTCGGAGCGGAGCTTTCGCTCAGAGCGGACGATCTTGTTGTGCTTGTCGACGACGTGCACGGGCATGCGGATCGTGCGGCCCTTGTCGGCGACCGCGCGCGTGACGGCCTGGCTGATCCACCACGTCGCATACGTCGAGAACTTGTAACCGCGCCTCCAGTCGAACTTCTCGACCGCCCGGACGAGGCCGATCGTCCCCTCCTGGATGAGATCGAGGAACGGCAGCCCCTGGTTGCGGTACCGCTTCGCGATCGAGACGACGAGCCGGAGGTTCGCCTCGATCATCTGCTGCTTCGCGCGCATGTCGCCGGCCTCGATCCGCTTCGCAAGCTCGACTTCGCGGGCGGCGGTGAGGAGGCCGACCTTGCCAATGTCTTTGAGGAAGAGCTGGAGCGCGTCGGTCGACATCTCCTGCGTCGACTCGTCGAGATCCGGCTCGGCGGCCGCGGCGGCGATCACCTCGACGTTGAGCTCGTCGAGCGCCCGGTGGAACTCGTCCGCCTGGGCCGGCTCGAGGTCGAGCTCGTCGAGTGCGAGCGCGAGCGCGTCGGCGCCGATGCTGCCCACGGCCTGCGCGGCGTCAAGCAGGTTGCGGACCTCCTCGTGCGCGAGGACCTCCGAAATCGGCGCGCCCTCGACCACTGTGTTCCCCCCGGAAGCGATGCAGCACTGTGCCAGAACTTTCGCCCGGCCGCTATGGGCCGTTCGGCCCATCTTTCACTTCCGGCTCAGGGCCTCGAGAATCAGTTTCGCTTCCTTCGCGTAGGTGGACTTCGGCTGCTCGGCAACGGCGAGGCGGAGTTGCTCTCTCCCCTTCGCGACCTGCCGCGACCAGAGGAGCACGACGCCGAGGTGGAGACGGACGATCGCGTCACGTGGGAAGTCCGCCGTGAGCGGGCGGAGGAACGGGAACGGCGCCTTCGGCTTCGCGGGAGAGAAGCGCGCTACCGCCGCGGCGACGAGCGCCTCGGGCGAGTGCGGCGCGAGCCGCGCGGCCAGATCGAGGTCCCGCCGTGCCGAGACGACCTCCTTCAGGTGATCCCACAGGTTGACGCCCGCGACGAGGGCGGCCCGCGCCCGCGCGGGGACGGCGGCTGGGTCGGCGACGATGTACGGCAGGCCCGGCGCGACGCCGGGGTTGAGCGCATCGAGGGCGTCGACCGCGTACGGCGAGTCGGGAAATCGCAACGCCGTCTGCTGCCACGCGCTCGCGGCGTCGGCGTTGCGGCCCGCCTGGTAGTCGGCCCAGCCGAGGTTGAGGAGGGCCGCGGGCGAGCCCGGCGCGCCGGTCGCGATCGCCTGCACCGCGGCGAGGCTTCCCGGCCCCGTCCACTCCGCGAACGCGCCCCCGAGGCGCGCCTCGACGGAGCTGTAGCGCTTGAAGATCGCCGCTGCCTTCGCCGCCTGGCCGTCGCGGTCGAGCAACGTCTGCGCCTGCGCGAGCGCCCGCGCCTCGGTGTCCGTTCTCGGCCCAAACTCGAGCTGCAGCACCGGCTTCCCGGGCCGCGGTGTCGTGATCGCACCGGGCGGGGTCGTGCTTTCGTTGCGCGACAGAAGGACGGTTCCGCCGACGATCGCAGCGACCGCCGCGGCCGCGCAGAGCGCGACGATTCCGACAACGCGCCCGCTCGCCACGGCGCGAGCGTAGCCCGGAACCGCGCCGGTACCGTAGTTCGAGCGATGCCGACCTACCGCGAACTTCTCGCCCAGCTGCGCGCCGAGATCGACGAAGTCGACGCCGTTCGCGCGCGCGAGCTCCTCGCGGCCGACGATCCGCCGCTCCTCATCGATATCCGCGAGTTCGACGAGTGGGCCGAGGGACGGATTCCCGGCGCGATCCACATCCCGCGCGGCAATCTCGAGTCGCGGATCGAGCAGGCCGCGCCGGAGAAGTCTCGTCCAATCGTCCTCTACTGCGCGCAGGGTAATCGCACGGTCTTCGGCGCGAAGACGCTCGGCGAGCTCGGCTACACCGACGTCCTCTCGCTGGGGGGCGGTTACACCGACTGGAAGCGCAACGGCTTCGACACCGAGCTGCCGGGCGGCCTCGACGACGCCAAGCGCGCCCGCTACAGCCGGCATCTCCTCATTCCCGAAGTCGGCGAGGAAGGCCAGCTGAAGCTCCTCGATTCGCGTGTCCTCCTCCTCGGCGCGGGCGGGCTCGGCTCCCCGGCGGCGCTCTACCTCGCAGCCGCGGGCGTCGGGACGCTCGGGATCGTCGACGACGACCGCGTCGACGCGTCGAACCTCCAGCGACAGGTTCTCCACTCGACCGCGCGCCTTGGCGAGTGGAAGGCGGAGTCGGCGAAGCGGACGCTGCAGGAGCTCAATCCCGACGTCGACGTGAAGACCTACGTCGAGCGGCTCACCTCGGAGAACGTCGAGCGGATCCTCGCGGACGACTGGGACGTGATCGTGGACGGCGCCGACAACTTCCCGACGCGGTACCTCGTCAACGACGCGGCGGTCTGGCACGGGATTCCGCTTGTGCACGGCTCGATCTACCGCTTCGAGGGACAGATCAGCGTCTTCGACACGAAAGCCGGCGGCCCGTGCTACCGCTGCCTCTTCCCGCAGCCGCCGCCGCCGGAGCTCGCGCCGAGCTGCGCGGAAGGCGGCGTGCTCGGCGTCCTGCCGGGAATCGTCGGCTCCCTCCAGGCGAGTGAGGCGCTCAAGCTCTGCCTCGGCATCGGCGAGTCGCTTGCCGGCCGGCTCCTCCTCTTCGACGCGCTGGCGACGGAGTTCAGCGAGGTGAAGCTGCGCAAGGATCCGGACTGCCCGGTCTGCGGCGAGTCGCCCACCATCACCGAATACGTCGATTACGTCGAGTTTTGTTCGGGCAGAACGGCGCTGGCATGAGCAAGGTCCGCATCCCACCGATGCTGCGCGAGGAGGTCGGGGGCGCGCGCGAGGTTCCCGCCGAGGGCGAGAACGTGCGGGAGCTTCTCGACGATCTGATGGACCGCTTCCCGGCGCTGCGCGCGCAGATCGTCCGGGACGACGAGATCGCGCCGTTCGTCAACGTCTACATCGAGGGCGAGGACGTGCGGACGCTCGACGGCCTCGACACTCCGGTCGAGCCCGGCCAAACGGTCATCCTGCTTCCGGCGATGGCCGGCGGCGCGTGACTTCCGCTCGCGAGCTCTACAAGCACTGGTCCGGCGATCCCCCGTACGACCCACGTCTAGACGAAAGCCTCGATCCACGCGGAACGGAATGGCTGTTCGAGCTGTTCGCGTCGCTCGGCCCGAAGCCGGGCGACTTCCTCCTCGACGTCGGTGCCCGCAACGGGAAGCACTTCAGGCGTCTCGTGGAGAAGCATGAGCTTCGCGGTCTCGCCCTCGACCCCGTCCCGAACGGATCCGACATCGTCGAAGGTGTGATCGAAGACATTCCACTCGAGGACGCGAGCGTGGACTGGATCTGGGCACGCGACATGCTTGTCCACGTCGATCTCGGCCCGGCCTTCGCCGAATGCGTGCGCGTGCTGAAGCCGGGCGGGCGGATGGTCGCGTACATCACGCTCGCGACCGAGGAGCTCGAGCCGCGGGAGCGCGCGTGGCTCTGCGACGCGATAGCGCTCGTCAACCTCGACGGCGACGGCGTGGAGGCGGCGGCCTCAGCACTCCAGCTCGAGCAGAAGATCGAGCTCGGCAGCGAATGGCGCGAGCGGATGATCGAAGACAGCGAGTGGGACACGAACGTCGCGCTGCTTCGAATCGCCCGGATGCGCAGGCTCGGGATCGACAGTCCGATCGACCGCGCCGACTTCGCGTGGGGCATCTATCAACTCTTGGGGAAGACATGTCCGACCGTCTACGTGTGGTCGAAAACCTCCTCGGCCTGATCGGCGACACACCGCTCGTCGAGCTGTCACGGCTCTCCCCGCCAGGGGTCACGATCTACGCGAAGCTCGAGGGCCAGAACCCGACCGGCTCGACGAAGGATCGCATCGCGCTCGCGATGATCGAGGCGGCGGAGGCGAGCGGCGAGCTCGAGCCTGGTCGCGAGCTGCTCGAGCCGACCTCCGGCAACACCGGCATCGCTCTCGCGCTGGTGGCGAAGCTCAAGGGCTACCGGCTCACGTGTGTCCTCCCTGAGAACGCAACGGAGGAGCGGCGGCAGCTCTTGCGGCTCTACGGCGCGGAGATCATCGACTCGCCCGGCGAGGAAGGCTCGAACGGCGCCGTCCGCCTCGCGCTCGAGCTCGCCGAGCGGGAGCCGCGCTACTTCATGCCGTTCCAGTACGCGAGCGAGGCGAACCCGCGCGCGCACCACGACGGCACGGGCGCCGAGATCGCGGCGGCGCTCGACCGCGTCGACGTCCTCGTCGCAGGCCTCGGCACCGGCGGGACGCTGATGGGCGCAGGCGCGCGGGTGCGGGAGAGCTTCCCGGACGTCGTCGTCGCGGCCGCCGAGCCGCTGCCGGGCGATCCGGTGATGGGGCTCCGCTCGCTCGACGACGGCTACGTGCCGCCGATCCTCGACGTCGCGAAGATCGACCGCAAGCTCCTCGTCTCGAACGAGGACGCGGTCGTAGCGACGCGCGCACTTCTAAACGCCGAAGGCGTGTTCGCGGGCGTCTCGTCCGGCGCGGTCGTCCACGTCGCGCGCCGGCTCGCGGCCGAGCTGAAGGAGGGCTGCGTCGTCGTGTGCATCCTCCCGGACGGCGGCTGGAAGTACCTCTCCGCCGGCTTCTGGCATGGCGACGCGATCGACGAGGCGAAGCTGTGGTGGTGATCCCACAGACGGTTAGGGAGGCCATAGCAGAGCACGCGCGCGCGGAGCTCCCAAACGAGGCGTGCGGGCTGCTCCTCCTGCGCGACGGCGTCGCCGAGCGCTTCGAGCCGGCGCGCAACGCGCTCGCCTCGCCGTACCGCTTCGAGATGGAGGTCGACCCCGAGCTGTGGTTCGTCGAGGACGAGGGCTACACGCTCGCCGTCGTCCACTCGCACCCGTCGACCGAGCCGAAGCCGTCGCAAACGGACGTCGCGAACATCGGCCTTTGGGAAGGACGTCCGTACCTCATCTACTCCGTCGCACGCGACGAGCTCGCGGCGTGGACGTTCGTGAACGGCGCCTTCGAGCCGCTCGAACTGACGGCGTAGGATCGAGCGATGCGCAAGGACATCCCGCTCGACGAGCTCACCGACTTCCTCGCGCTTCCGATCGCCTCGGTTCTCGCGACGTACCGCCGCGACGGCGGCGTGCTCCTCTCGCCCGTCTGGCACCGGTGGCGCGACGGCGGCTTCGACGTCACGTGCTTCCCCGGCGACATCAAGGTCAAGCATTTGCACAATGACCCGCGCGCGTCGCTCCTCGTCTACGACCAGGCGCCGCCGTACCGCGGCGTCGAGATCAGGACGGAGCCCGTGCTCTCCGAGATCGACGCCCGCGAGTTCGACGAGCTCGCCGTCCGCTACCTCGGCGAGGAGGCGGGACGGGCGTACGCGGCGCAGGTCACCAGCAGCCTGATCCTCGTCCGGTTCGAGCCGGGGACCATCCGCACCTGGGACTTCGCGGACGACTTCTAGGAATGGAATGACGCCGGACGAGCTCGCTCGCGCCTGCGCCGACGCGCTGGCGGCAACCGACCACGCGAGTCGCGAGGCCGACATCCGGCTCGAAGCGATCGGCCCGGGGCGCGCCACGACTGCCATGCGGGTCGCTCCGACGATGACGAACGGCCACGGCATCTGCCACGGCGCCTACGTGTTCCTCGTCGCCGACACGGCGTTCTCGTATGCGTGCAACACGTACGGCGAGGTGACGGTCGCGGCGGGTTGCGACATCGTTTTCGCCGCGCCGGCGCGCGCCGGCGACGAACTCGTCGCGGAAGGCGTCGAGCGTTCGCGGTTCGGTCGCAACGGCATCTACGACGTCACTGTTCGCCGAGCCGACGGGGAGCTGATCGCCGAGATGCGGGGTCGAAGCCGCACAACCGGCGACAAGATCCCTCTCGCCGACTAGAGCGTGCGCGCAACGCGCGCTACTGCACCTCGTCCTCGTCCTCGTCGCCGTAAGCGTCGGACGAATCGCGCCGTTGCGGGCGTTCGATGAACGTGACCGCGATCCGCTCGATGCGGTTGCCCTCGACCTCGAGCACGTCGAAGCGCATCCCGTTGTATTCCACGTCGTCGCCGGGCTCCGCGACTCGCCCGAGCTGGCCGAAGACGAAGCCGGCGACGGTGTTGAAGTCCTCCTCCGGCAGCTCGGTCCCGAACCGCTCGTTGAAGTCGTCGATGGAGAACATCCCGTCGACGCGGTACGAGTCCTCGCCGATCTGCTCGATGGGATCCTCGGCGACGTCGAACTCGTCCTCGATCTCCCCGACGATCTCCTCGAGGAGATCCTCGAGCGTTGCGATCCCGACCATGCCGCCGTACTCGTCGAAGACGACGGCGAAGTGGTTGTTCGTCTTCCGGAACTCCTGCAGGAGCGAGGCGAGGTTCTTGCTCACCGGCACGACGTAGGCGGTGCGCAGAAGCGATTCGAGGTCGAGACCGACGAGCCCGTGGGCGTGGATCGCGCTGAAGAGATCGCGGACGTGGAGGACGCCGACGATGTCGTCGAGCGACTCGCGGTAGACGGGGAATCGCGTGTATGGGGAGGCGAGCACGGTCTCGAGCGCTTCCTCCGGAGGCATCTCGACCGAGATCGCGACGACGTCGGGCTTCGCGACCATTACGTCGGCGACGTCCTTGTCCCCGAAGTCGAAGACGCCCTCGATCAGCTCGCGCTCGCTCGTTTGGATCTCGCCCTTCGCCGTCGAGCGGGAGAGGAGCATCCGCAGCTCGGCCTCGGAATGGACGTCGCGCTCGGCGCCGGGCGGCTCGAGACCGAACGCCTGAAGGATCCCGTCGGTCGCCTTCCGCAGGAGCCAGACGATCGGGCCGAAGACGACGAAGAAGCCGCGCACCGGCGCCGAGACCCAGAGCGCCGTCCCTTCCGAATGGCCGAGCGCGGCGCCCTTCGGCACGAGCTCGCCGACGACGACGTGGAAGAAGGTGAGGATCGCGTAGGCGAGGATCACGGCGAGCACAGCCGCCATCCAGTGCTTGAACTCACGCGACAGCGTGACCTCGCCGAGCGCTCCGATCCCCAGCGAGGTGAGCGTGACACCGAGCTGCATCGCGGCGATGAATTGCCCCGGATCCGACGTGATCCGCAGGACGTCGCGCGCGCGGCGGTTGCCCTCGTGCTGCAGCTCGATGATCCGCGTCCTCCGCGCCGTGACGAGGCCGTACTCCGCCGCCACGAAGAACGCGTTGAGCAGGATCAGGAGAGCGACCCCCACGAGCTCCAAGAGAAGATTCACGCCCTCACCGTGTCGTCATCGGTGGGAGGGCGTAGGTACTAGGAAGGTTGTCGTCCACCCGTCGCGTCGGAGTATACGAGACTCCGATCGGACAGTACGAACGTGTGTTCGCTATGCTGCGGCGACCGATGCGCGTCGAGTACCGGGAGGAGCCCTGCCGCAGCGCCCTCAACCGCGTACGCGGGATGCCCTTCCCCTGGTCGCTCAACCCGTACATGGGCTGCGTCCATCAATGCACGTTCTGTTACGTCCGCGCGTTCGAGGCGCGCGCCGACCGGCCGTGGGACGACCGCTACGGCGCGAGCATCCGCGTCAAGACGAACGTCGCCGAAGTGCTGCGGCGCGAGCTCGCACGGCCGAGCTGGGAGCGGGAGACGGTCGTGCTCGGGGCGGCGACAGATCCGTACCAGCCGGCGGAGGGCCGCTACCGCCTGACGCGCGCGTGCATCAAAGTCCTCGCCGACGCGTGGAACCCGTTCTCGATCATCACGCGCGGCCCGCTCATCGTCCGCGATGTCGACGTGCTAGCCGAGGCGGCGAGCCGCGCCGAGGTGTCCGTGACGTTCTCCGTCCCGACTCTCGACGACGAGATCTGGCGGCGCACGGAGCCGGGCACGGCTCCACCGCGCCAGCGGCTGCGGGCGCTGAAGCACCTCGTCGATGCGGGAGTGAAGGCGGGAGTCGGGATGGCGCCGATCCTGCCCGGCCTCAGCGACAAGCCGGAGCTCCTCGCTGAGGTCGTGCGCGAGGCGCGTGCCGCGGGCGCGACGGGGATCTGGGCGAACATGCTCCACCTGCAGCCCGGCACGCGCGAGCACTTCCTCACTGCACTCGAACGGGACTGGCCAGAGCTGTTGCCGCACTACGAGGAGCTCTACCGCCGCGGCTCGTACCTGCCGCGGCGCGACGCCGATCCGGTGCGCGAACAGGTGCGCGCCCTCGCCCGCGAGCACGGCGTCCGCGACCGCCGCCGCGTCCGGCTGCAGCCCTCGAAACCGGCCGAGCAGCTGTCTCTCACTGTGTGACCGCTGACCGCGGCCGTATGATCGTGCGGGCCGTGACAACTCCCCCCGAGATCACTGCCTTGATCGTCGACGACCACGAGGTCGTGCGCGAGGGGCTTCGCCTCTCGCTCAGCCGCGCGCCGCACATCCGCGTGATCGGCGAGGCAGCCGACGGCGAGGCCGCCGTCGAGCTCGCCGAGCGCCGCCGGCCGGACGTCGTGATCATGGACGTCCGCATGCCGGGCATGGACGGCTTGGAGGCGACAAAGCTCCTCACCGAGCGCGTTCCCGACAGCGCCGTCCTCATCTTCACCGCCTACAGCGAGCGCAGCCTCCTCAGCCGCGGCCTCGAGTCGGGCGCGAAGGGCTATGTCCTCAAGGAAGCGCCGCACGAGACGCTCCTCCGCGCGATCGAGAAGGTCGCGAGCGGCGAGGGCTACGTCGACCCTGCGCTCATGCCCGCGTTCCTCATGGGCAAGGACAAGGACGACATGCTCACAACGCGAGAGCGGGAGATCCTCCAGCTCCTCGCCGACGGCATGTCGAACGCCGACGTCGCGACGAAGCTCTTCATCAGCCAGGAGACGGTGAAGAGCCACGTCCGCCACATCCTTGCGAAGCTCGAGGCGGACACGCGCACGCAGGCGGTCGCGATCGCCCTCCGCGAAGCGATCATCGACTGAGTTTCGGCGGATGGCCGACGCCGACCGCGAGACCGAGCAAGTCCTCGCCGCCGAACAGGATGAGCGCCGCCGCATCGCGCTCTTCCTCCACGACGGGCCGGTGCAGTCGCTCGCCGGAGTCGCGCTCATGCTAGACGCCTCGCTCGACCTGATCGAGCGCGGGAAACTCGAGGAGGCGCGGGACATCGTCGACCGCGCACTCATCCGGACGCGCTCGACCGTCGGCGAGCTGCGCGACCTCTCCTTCAACCTCGAGCCCGTCGTCCTGCGCGATCACGGCTTCGCCGCGGCCCTCGACGCGCTCGGCGAGTCACGCGCGCGCGAGCACGAGATCAACGTCTCCTTCGACGTCGCTGCCGTGGACGCGCTCGGCGAGCGAGAGCAGGCGGCGCTGTACCAGATCGCGCGCGAGGCGCTCGAGGAAGCGATCCGGCGCGGGCCTCCCTCCCGCTTCGAGATCAGCGCAACCGCCGACGCCGAGTCGCTCCATCTCGTGATCCGCGACGACGCGCCGAGCGAACGACGGCGGCGCGCCCTCGAGGTCCTCGGCGAGCGCGCGCGGACGCTCGGCGCGACGCTCACCCTCGAGAACGAAGACGCCGGAACGACGATGATCCTCGAGCTTCCGCTTCGCGCCACGAGCGAGTAAGGTTCCGCCCCGATGAGCGGCCAGCATCTCCTCTTCGTGTGGAAGCCCTCGGGGTACGAGCTCGTCGAGCAGGACGGCGACGCACCGACGGTCGGCTCCGAGATCGAGCTCGACGGGCAGCAGCTCCGGGTGATCAAGCTCGCACCGTCGCCGCTGCCTCGCGACAAGCGCGCCTGCGCGTACCTCTCGGCCTAGACGCTCGCGATCGACTCGGCCGCGGTGAGGCCGAGGACGAGCGCTTGCGCGAGGCCGCTCGCGTAGCCGCCGCTCGCGACTCCGCCGGCATCGACTCCCGCCGCCCAGATCCCGTCGGTGCCCGCGACGCGCGCCTGCTCGTCCACGCGCAGGCCGCCCATCGTGTGCGTCACCGCGGCCGCGACGTGGACGGCGAGCGTGCCGTCCTCTCGCTCGAGGACCTCGCCGCCGGCTGCGCGCGCCGCCTCGATCCGCTCGTTCGTCTCCGCGACGACGTACCAGGCGCCGGGGCCGACAAGCTGTGCGAGATCGTTCTCGTGCCACGCGACGCGTGGCGGCGTGATCTCCCGCCAGTCGTCGGTGAAGACGCGCGCCTCGCGGCCGTAGAGCTGGGCAAGGCGGACGAAGTCCTGCTCCTCGATCCGCGCCGGAGGCGCCGGCATGACACGGCCGTAGAACTCGCCGAGATCGCCGGCGACGTCGGCGCCACGCGCGCGGGCGAAGTCGAGTCCGTCTCCCTCGCTCCACGGGTTCGCGCGGAGGAGAAGACCACGCTCGCGCGCGAGCCGCGCCGGGAAGCCGCCGGTCGCGAGGAGAAGCGGCGGGGCGGCGTCCGCCGGTAGCGGCGTCGCGAGCTCGACATCACGCGCGAGCAGCGCGGTGAGCGCGCGCGGGTCGTAGCGGCGGCCGGTCGTAAGCGGGTTCTCGGTGTCGCGCCACACCGGCTCGGCGCCGAGCGACTCGAGCCAGGCGAGCGCGTCGTCGAGCCGCTCCCAGATCAAGCGCTGCAGCGCCTCGTCGCCGTCCGGGCACTCGGCGCGGAACTCCTCCCACTCGAGATGCCGCCAGATGACGCAGGACGACAGCAGCATCGAGCCGCCCGCGCGCGTCCCCTTCTCGAGCACGCGCGGCTCGTGTCCGAGCTCGCGTAGCCGCGCAGCGGCGACGAGCCCCGCCATCCCCGCGCCGGCGACAGTGGCCATCACGGACTCGTCCGGTACCCGCTACCGGACGAGTCCCAAGCGGACACGGCCGGATAGTCGGAGACCCGCACGTGAGCCGGGGATGGGCAAGTTCGGTAGCTGCTACCGGCCGTGGCCGAGGGGGACATTGGCCGGCACTAGGTGAGGGAGAACGTCGGTTTGTGCTCGACGTACTCGATCCGCACGCCCTCCGGGCCGCGGAGGAAGACCGCGAGCGTGTTCGGCGCATCGATGACACTGTCGACCTCGACGCCGAGATCCTGCGCAGCGGCGAGATGGTCGTCCGCCGAGTCGACGAGGACGGCCAGGTGGTTGAGGAGCGGTCGCTCGGGTGGGCGCGACGCGCCGGGCTGGAACTCGATCCAGGCTCCTCCGACCTCCACGCGCGGGCAGCCGGACGGCCCGGGGTGAGCGGGCCGGAAGCCGAGCGACTCATACTCGACCGCGGTCGCCTCGGGATCGGCGGAGCGGAGGCTGACGTGGTCGAGGTCGAAGTCCTGGCCCGCGGCGGTCTCGACAAGGCCGAGGACGACACCCTGGCCGACCTCGAAGTACACCTCGCCCTCGCGCCGCCGCTCGATCGCAAAGCCATCGGGGAGCCCGGCGAACGTCGCCCCGAGATCGGCGACGCGCAGCGCGACATGCTCGAGCGGTCCGCGCTCACGCGGCCCTTCCGCCGCGAACAGCGTCAGCTTCCCACGGCGTGCGTCGGCGCCGACGAGCGTGAACGCGTCCGTCCGCTCGATGACGTGCATCCCGAGATGGCGCACGACGAAGTCGGCGACGGCGTCCCTGTCCTCGAGCCAGTACGCGACGTGGTCGAGCGTCTTCGGGTTCACCCCGACGTACTCCCCCGTTTCGCGATTTGCTAGTCGAGCGGTTGGTTCTGGACGTTGTGCTCAGTCGCGTACGCGCCCGTGAGCTCGTCGACGGCGCCCATCCCGTTCGGGAACGCGTAGTTGATCTTCACGAACGGCTCCCACTTGTCGGGCAGCGCGTCCTCGGGAAAGATCGCTTCGACTGGGCACTCCGGCTCGCAGGCGCCGCAGTCGATGCACTCCTCGGGATCGATGACGAGGATCCGGTCGGCCTCGTGGATGCAGTCGACCGGGCATACATCGACACACGAACGGTCTTTGATGTCGATGCAGGGCTCGGCGATGATGTACGTCACGAGCCCGACTCTACCGAAGGCACCAGCTCGTTCACGACGGTACTGATCCGCTCGTCGAGTGCGGATTTCGCGAGCACTTGATCGAAGCCGGCGGCGTTCGCGGCGCGCAGCCCCGCGGTGTCGGTGTGGTTCGTGAAGCCGACGATCGGGATGTCGGGATACGCGTCCGCGACCTCCTCCGCATCGACGCGCGAGACGTCGGCAAGCACGAGATCCGGGTCCTCCGTGTGGTCGGCCGTGATCAACCGGTGCTCAGGCAGCAGGGCGTCGAGCTTGCCCCGGATGAAGAGGTCGACCCCACACAACAGGATCGTCGCCACGCCGAAAGGTTAGAGCGCGGTCCTGACGGCGTTCAAGGTTTCGTCAGCCCGATGTCGTCGAGGAGCCGGTTGAGCGCGACGTGGAGCCACCAGTCGCGGTGGAAGAAGAGGAGCAGCCCGAGCGCGACGAGGATGAGCCCGCTCACGACCTGGATAACCGTGTAGCGGTCGCGGAGCCAGCGGAACGCTCCCATCGCCCGGGCGAACGCGACGCCGGCGAGCAGGAACGCAGCGGCCAGCCCGAGCGCGTACGCGGCAAGGAGCACCGCGCCCTTCACGACCGTGCCCGTGTTGCTCGCTAGGACGAGCACGGCCGCGAGTACCGTCCCGATGCACGGCGCCGCGCACACGGCAAACGCCGCGCCGAGGAGGAAGCCCGAGCCGCTGCGCCGCGCACCACCGAGGAGGCCAGGGGCGAGGATCCGCTCCGGCACGGGCAACAGCCCGATGAAAGCGAGGCCGATGACGACGAGGACGAAGCCCGCTATCTCGGTCTGCGCGTCCCCCGAGACGACGCTGCCGATCGCCGCGGCGCCCGCACCGAGCATGACGAAGAGGACGGTGAAGCCGGCGACGAACGGGAGACTCGAGCTCACGACCCGCCGCGCCACTCCGCGCTCTCCGAGCCGGTTCGCCTCGATGCTCGAGACGGCGGAGAGGTACCCCGGCACGAGCGGCAGGACGCACGGCGTGATCACCGACGCGAACCCGGCCGCGAACGAGATGGCGAGGCGGGTGCCCATCAGTCGAAGCGGGCGAGCAGTTCGTCGATCTTCCGCTCCGTCTCGTCGTCTAAGCCGGACGGCGCTGCGGGGGGTGGTTCGTCGTCCCCGCCGCGACTCCACCGCCAGACGCCGAACGCGAGGACGAGGCCGCCGCCGAGCACGCCGGCGATCGGCAGCCACCACGCGAGGAGGTCGAAACCGCTGTGGGACGGCTCGGCGAGGATCGCCTGGCCGTAGTTGCGCACGAGCGCCGTCTCGATCTGCTGCGCGGTCCAGCACACCGCGATTTTCTGGGAGATGTAGGCCTCGATCTGGCGCGCGGCGGGCGAGTCCGACATGTCGAGGGTCGTGTGGCACGTCGGGCACATGACCTGCCCCTCGAGGAACGGGAGCGACGTGAGGGGATGCGCGCACGCGGCCGCCGGACCGGCGAACGCGAGCGCGACCACCACGACTGCGAGGAACCGCCCGGTCACGAGACCGCCCGCAGCGCTGCACGAAACTGCGGCGCGAAGCCGGCGTCGGTGATCGGGCCGGCGAGGTGCGCGACGATCTTTCCGCTCGAGTCGACGACGTACGTCTCCGGCACCTGGGAGATCCCGTAGCTACCTGTCACGTCACCGGAGCCGTCTTCGAGCATCGGGAACGTCAGGCGGTGGGCGCCGACGAACGTCCGCGCGTCGGGTGAGAGGTCGTGGTAGTCGATGCCGACGAAGACGACGCCGCGGCTCCGGTAGCGCAGCCAATCCTGCTCGAGCACCTGCGCCTCCGACTTGCACGGAACGCACCACGACGCCCAGAAGTTCAAGACGACCGGATGGCCGCGTAGCGAGGCGAGCGACACCGATCCGGCGCCCTCGAGCCGCGGGAGCGTGAAGGCGGGCGCCGCCGAGCCGACCGGCGGCGCGTGCTGCTGGTGCGCGAGCTTCCACACGAGCAGCGCGAGCAGCCCCGCGACGCACGCGAGGGCGGCGACCTGCGCGACGAGTCTCAGCCGGCCGGTCACGACTTCAACGCCGCCTGGAGATAGCGATCGAGCTCCTGCGAGTACGGCGAGTCGCTCACCGGGCCGAGGATTTGACCGCCGACGATCCGGCCCTTCCGGTTGAGGACGTATGTGACGGGCAGGCCTGGGATCCCGTACTTCGCCGTCAGGCCGTCGCCGGCTCCACCCACGGTCGGATACGTCACCCCGTGTGCCGAGATGAACCGCCGCGCGTCGTTCGACGCGTCGTTCGTGTCAATGCCCAGGACGACCACGCGCTGGGAACGGTAGTCCTGCCAGACCTTCTCGAGTGCCGGTGCCTCACGCTTGCACGGATCGCACCACGAAGCGAAGAAGTTGAGCACGACTGTCTTGCCGCGGAGAGACGCGAGCGAGATCGTGCGCGAGCCTTCGAGGCGGTGGAGCGAGAACGCCGGTGCTCGCTGGCCGACCTTCGGCGGCGGCGGCTGGTGCGTGAGCTTCCAGAGGAGGAGCCCGGCGAGCACTCCCACCACAGCGATGGCCAGCGTCTGCCCGGCGAGCTGCAGCCGGCCGCGGTCGAAGCGCACGTCAGCGGGAGATGATGAAGACCGGTGTCCCGACTCGCACGCGCTTGTACAGCCACTCCGCGTCCGGAATCTGCATGCGGATGCACCCGTGGGATTCCGACTGGCCAATGGACCATGGCTCGTCGGTGCCGTGGATGCCGACGCCCGGAGTGCTCAGCCCCATCCAGCGCGTGCCGAGCGGGTTTCCCGGCCCTGGCGGCACCGGCTTGAGCCCCTTTGCCCACGCGTCCTGCGTCGGCGGGTACCACCACGGGTTCAACTCCTTCACGACGATCTGGAAGTGCCCGAGCGGGGTCGGGTAGATCGCCTGACCGGTTGCGACGGGGAACGAGCGGACGTAGTGCGAGCCGTGGAACAGGACGAGGCGGTTGACGTCGGGGTGGATGACGATGATCGGCCCGGCCTTGACGTCGGGTGCCTTCAGCACCCGCAGCGGCGCGACGATCGTCGTCCGCGTCCCCGTCTCGATCGCGTCGCGGATGAGGATCCGCGTCACGAATTTCGCGAGCGCATGGCCCGGATGCTCGTGGAAGAGCACCGGACGGCCACGGTGGATGAGGATCGCGCCAGGTCGGGCGCGGAGGTAGGTCTGCGCGGCGAGGTTTCCGACCCACTTGTGCACGCGCGCCTTGTCGAGTGTCGGCGTGAGCGGGACGACAGTGCTCGTCGGCGCGGTCAGAGCCGTCTGCACGGCGGCGCCGACCGGCACGGACGTGTGGAAGTGGACGGGCTTGACCGAGAAGCCGTGATGCGCCACGCGCACAACGAGCGGCGCGTAGTACGTCGTCTTCACGGCGACCGTCGCCTGCCCGGCGGTCATGCCGCCAACGTCGACGGTCCCGATCATCACACCGCTGGCGATTGTCGTCGGCGTCGGCTGGGCGCGCGCGACGCTCCCGCCCGCAGCGAGAACACAGACGGCAGCTATGCAGAGAATGGATCCGGCGCGCCTCACGGCTTCGTTCAGGCGAGAGTCGGCTCCCACGGCGCGCGAAGTGTAGCCAGGGCAGCGGCGGGTCAAAGGCGCCGAATCGCAACGACGGCGACGTCGTCGGACAGATCGCCGCCGGCGAACTCGCGCGCGTCCTCGGCGACTGCGGCGGCGAGCGCGCGCGCGGGCAGGTTATGCCGGGCCGCGAGCAGCGCGTCGAGCCGCTCGTCACCGTAGAGCTCGCCGTCGCGCCGCGCCTCGACGACGCCGTCGGTGTAGAGGACTAGCGACGCGCCGGGCGGCAGCTCGGCCCGGACCTCCGAGTACTCCTGCCCGGGCTCAATGCCGAGCACGAGACCGTGGGCAGCGACGCGGGAGACCGTGCCGTCGGCGAGGACGATCCGCGATGGTGGATGCCCGGCGCTCGCAGCGGCGACCGTCCCCGCGACACCGTCGACGACGACGTAGCTCATCGAGATGAACTTGCCGCTCCCGATCTCGCTGCAGATCACGTGGTTCGCGGCGGAGAGGAAGTCGGCCGGCTCCGCGTGCTCGCGCACGAGCGAGCGGAAGACGAACTTCGCCATCGCCATGTCGGCGGTCGCGTCGACACCATGCCCGGTGACGTCGCCGAGCACGACCGCGAGCCGCCCGTCGTCGAGCGCAAGGAAGTCGTAGAGGTCACCTCCCACCTCGACCCGCGACGACTGCTCGTACACCTCCCCCACCTCGAGCCCCGCGACGACCGGACGCGCGCGCGGCAGGAGCGAGCGCTGCATCGTGTCCGCGAACTGCTTCTGCTGCTGGTAGAGGCGCGCGTTGTCGATCGCGAGCGCGGCCTGCCCGGCGATCGTCTCGGCGGCCTCGACAACCTCGTCGGTCAGCGGGCTTCCCGGCCGGAAGCTGTAGATCCCCAGCGAGGCGAGCACCTCGCCGGGCAAGGCAATCGGGAGGATCGCAGCCGTCCAGCCCTTCTCGAGAAACGGTGCGAGACCGGGCAGGAACAGTTCGCGCGCGTCCGGCCGGAGCCGGAAGCCGCGACCGTCGCGAAACAACCGCTGCACCTCGTGGTGCCCGAACGGCGCCGCGTGGGCGACGAGGCCCCGGAAGGCCTCGGCGAGTGTGTCGTCGCGCACATGGATGGCGTGCAGGAGGAGCTCCTCACGCCGCTCGTCGGGCATCCGCACGACCGCGGCGTCGACGTCGAGCACGTCGACGACGGTTCGCGCCAGCGCCTCGAGCGTCTCGTCGAGCGAAAGGCTCTGGGCGAAGGAGCGCGAGATCTCGTAGAGCGCGCGGAGGCGCCGCGCGGCCGCGCGCTCGGCCGCCAGCGCTGCCTCGCGCTCGTCTCCGAGCCGGGTCGTCTCCTCGTGCAGCTGCGCGTTCCGGACCGCGACCGCAAGCTGGCCGGCAAGCGCGGCGAGCAGTGCGGTCTCGTGCTCGCCGGCGGAGCGCCGCTCCTCGGGATACGCCGCGAGCAGCCCGACGACGTCGCCGCGTGCGACGAGAGGCACGGCAAGCGCGCCGGCCACCTCGATGACCGGTGACACCCGCGCGGGGCCGAGCGCGAGGTCGAGCAACCGCTCCGCGGGCGGAGCGTTCCGCGTCGGGGCTCCGCGACCGGCCGCCTCCTCGAGCGTGCCGTCGGCCAAACGAAGGTGGACGGCGACGCGGTCGACGCCGAGGATCTCGGAGACGCGCTCGACGGCGGTCTCGAGCGTGTGCGCGACCGAGAGCTCTGCCGTCGCCTGGACGATGAGCTCGAGCAGCGCACGCGTGCGCGCGAGCTCGAGCGCGAGCTGCCGTGACTGCTCGCTCGCGCGGAGGGCCGCAGCCGCCCGGACGCCGAACGTTCCGAGGCGGGCAATCTGCTCGGCGGTCGGGTCGCGGCCGTCCGCGTGGAAAAGCTGGAGGACAGCGGTCGCCGGATTTCCGAGCGGCACCGTCGTCGAGAGCGCCCCGCCGTCTTGCAATCCCTCGGCCGCGGCCGCCCTCTCGGGGAGCGCGACGCCGTGCGCCGCGATGGCGACCAGCTCGGTCCCGCGCTGCTCCCAGAGGATCGCGGCCGTGGCGCCGGCGACGGTGGCCGCCAGACGGACGATCTCCCCGGCTTGATCTCCTTCGTCGAGCGCAGCCGCGAGCGCCTCACCGGCGAGCTCGAGCGCAGGCCGCGCGAGCGACGCGGTGGGGTTGCCAGCGCCGACGGCTCGGAGAACGAGCAGCGCCTGCGCCGCGCAGAGCTCGGCGGCGAAACGCTCCTGACTCGAGAACGGCTCGCCGGCGCGAAGCAGCTCGAGCGCGACCCCCGCCTCCCCCGCGAGAACGAGGAAGAGCTCAGAGGCACCGGCGAGCTCTGCGGCGCGCCGCGTCGCCGCGGGGGCGCGATCGAGGTCGTCGAGAGCGCTCTCGGGCAACTCCGCCGTCGAGACTCTTGTCCCGGCGAGCTCCGCCGCGAGCGTCGCTGGCCCGGCGACGGCAGCCGCCTCGAGCTCGGCGCAGCCCTCCACCGGGATTCGCACGAGTGCGACATCGGCGCCCGTGACCGCGCGCGCGACGGCGGCGATCTCCGACAGCGCCTCCGCGCACGTCCCTGCCGCAGCTGCGGCGGACACCGCGCGCACGAGAGCCGCGAGTGACACGGCCGGCAACCGGGCGGATGCGGGTGTGACGTCGAGCATGCTGCTCACGCCGCGAAAGTATTGCCGTCAGAACGCCGCGCGCGGCTCGCGCCGCTCCCAGACCGTTCCCTGGCATATCGGGCACGGCGGCAGGACTTGCTGGACGACGGCGCCGTAGCCGCAGTCCGTGCACCTGAACTCGCCGGACGTGTTCGATCCCGCTGCGGCAACGTCTTCCCCAAGATCAATCGCCACCCACGCCATCGACTCTGGGAATTGCCCATACTGCGGCTGTGCAAACCGGACATGGGCAAACCGGACGCGTCGCCTGGATCGCCGGGCTCGTGCTCACGCTCTCGCCGTTCATGGACTGGTACGCGGCGACGCAGCCGAACGGGCTGACGCTCTCGGTCACCGGCTGGCACACGGGGGCCCTCGGCAAGCTCGTCTTTTTCATCGGCCTCGTGACGTTGATCATCGAAGCGCTCCGCGAGGCGGGGATCGGGCTCCCGGCCTCGGTGCCGGAGCAGTTCGTCCTCATCGGGCTCGGCGCGCTCGCCTCGATCTTCGTCCTCGTGCGCGTCGCCTCGATCCCGGACACGTATTTCCCCGCGGGCGGTCGCGGCATCGGCGTGTTCGTTGCGCTGCTCGCAGCGTTCGGCCTAGTAGCGGCCGGTCTTCTGCGGCTCGCCGGCAGACCGGCCTAGCCCCTAGCCGGAGGCTAAGACAGCGCGAAGCGCGGCTTAGCCGCAGGCTTCTCCGCTCCCCGGCGCGCGCCGAAGGCGCCCGCCGCGGCGGGTAACGAGGTCTCAGCACGAAGGCGCGGAAGACCGCGCTCTTCCGCGCCGGAGTTCCGCCAACAGCGAGCGAGTGCGCAGCACTCGCGAGCTAGACAGGGAGAATCGCCTTCGCCTGGTCGACTAGCTCGTCGAGGTCGAAGCCCTTGCCGACGAAACCGCTCGCTCCGCTCGAGGTCGCCTGCCGCTCGTCCGCTTCGTCGACCTGGCCGCTGAACATGAGGACGGGGATCGAGCCGACGCCGTAGCGCTCTTGGATCTGGCGCAGCATCTCCCAGCCGTCGACGTGCGGCATCATCACGTCGAGGAGAATCAGCTCGGGCTTGCGCACCTCGATGGCCGCAAGCCCTTCCGCCGCGCTTGCCGCCTCCTGTACGGAGTAGCCCTCGCGCTCGAGTTGGAGCCGGACGAGCTCGCGCATGCCGGAGTCGTCGTCGACGAGCAAGACAGGCGGACCGCCCTGTTGGCGCCCCGGGCCGGAGCGGACGAGGAACGTCTCGAGATCGCCGCGGCGATACCGGCGGTGGCGGCCGGGGGTGTAAAAGGTCGGGATCCGGCCGTGATCCGACCACTTGCGGATCGTGCTCTGGGCGACGCCGAGGAACTTCGCCGCTTGCCCGAGGGTCATCCACTCCGGCTCGCGCCGGCCAGCGTCTTCGCGATAGCTCACGGGAGGGAAACTGTCCAAATCTGTCTCTTTTTACACGTCACGGCGCGTAATCGACGGCGCCGAGCTGATACGCGTCGAACGCGGCGGCAAGCACGGTCGTGAGCTCTCGCGGCCAGCCGGATACGGAGCTCCGCTCGTCGAGGAGCTCGCGCGCCCACGACTCCGCCTCGCCGTACGCGCCGACGAGCTGCGCGAGCGTGTACGTCTGGCCGACGCGCTTGCGGAGCTCGTCGACGATGAGGTCGAGGAGCTCGAGCAGTTGGTGGTAGCGGCGGACGTCGTCCCGCGCGGCCTCGAGCCGGCGGGTGCCGTCCTCCCACTCGTGCCTCGCGACGATGACGGAGCTCACGTGTGGATGGTGCAGCACCGGTCGGGCCAGAGCGGCTGTATCTCGGCCACGATCCGTTCTCCTAGCTCGTAGCCCGGCCGGGCAAGCGCGTACGCGACGTGCGCGTGGAGGCACTTGAGGCTCCCGCTCCGGCGCGAACCGCCGACACCGAAGTCGAGGGACACGCCGCCGTCGCTTCGGTCTGAGCCGCCCGCGAGCCGGCGGCGGATGCGGCGCTGCTCGTCGTCCGCCGCAGCAAGGCTCGCCGCGAGCTCCGGCTCCTCCCGCGCAACCGCGCTCCAACGCTCGACTCCTCCGGCCGCCTCGAGCCGGGAAACGGCAGCGACGAGGTGTGGGCACGTGAGGTAGTACATCGTCGGGAACGGGTCGCCGTCGACGGTGTACGGCTGCTGCTCCGTCACCGCCGGCGCGCCGAACGGGCAGCGGACAGCGACGCGATGGAACGCGCGCGGCTCACGCCCGATCTGACGTGCGACGATTTCCCGGTCAGCGTGAGCGGCCATGGCGCGAGGCATTCTGCCTGCGCCACTGCGGGATGTCCTTGACGAGGAAGAGATGCTCGCCGGGACGGATGTAGCCGAGGAGTCGCTCTTCTGCCGCCAGTGCCGCCGGCGACGACGCCTCGCGCAGCTTCCGCTCGAGGACCGCCTGCTCGTGCTCGAGCTTCACAACCTGGGCGAGCCGTTCGGCACGCTGCGCCTTCGAGGAGAAATAGTCGTGCAGCGGCCGGTAGTAGAGGAGCCCGACGAGGACGAGAACGGCAACCGCGAACAGCCGGCGCCGGCCGGGGCGAAGCGCGAAGAGCCCAGAGGTAGGCCGAGCCATAGGCCCGAGACTTCTCGCGCGCCGGCGAGTTCCCTCCTTCGGTGTCTAACCGGCGGCAAGGCGCGACCGCGCGATGTGCGTGAGCAGATTCAGCCCGACCGCCAGGCCTCGGATCCGCAGAAACAGCGCGGCGGCATCGGCGTGGTCCGTCGGGACGGTCTCCGCCGCGATCCTGAGCCGTTCGAGCGCGGTGGGAAACTCCCGGGCCGCGATCAGCCCTTCCGCGTCGGTGATGACGCGCGTGATGTCGTCCCGCGGAGCCATGAGAGGCGATCTTCCGCCGCCGGCGACACGGGTCAAGCGTCTACGCGATGTCGACCTTGATGACGTTTGTCGAGCCGGGGATGTTCACCGCTGTCCCCGCTGTGATGACGACGCGGTCGCCGGGCTCGACGATGCCCGCCTCGCGTGCGGCGTCGACCGCGAGCCGCCAGAGGTCCTCGACGTTGCCGGTCTCGGTGATGAGCACCGGGGTCACTCCCCACTCGAGCGCGAGCTGCCGCATCGCCCAGTCGACGTGCGTGAGCGCGACGATCGGGCGGCGCGGTCGAAGCCGCGCGACGGCGCTCGCGGTGCGGCCTGAGAAGGTCGGGACGAGGATCGCCTTCGCCTGCAACGCCTCGGCGAGGTCGCAGGCGGCGTTCGACATCGCCTGGCCGATCGTCGGATTGTCCGCCGCGTCGGGAAGCTCGTGCCGGTAGTCCATGCTCGGCTCCACCGCGCGCGCGATCCGGTCCATGTAGGCGACCGCCTCGACCGGGTACTCGCCGACCGCCGTCTCGCCGGAGAGCATGACGGCGGACGTCCCGTCGAGGATCGCGTTCGCGACGTCGCTCGCCTCGGCGCGGCTCGGCTCCGGCGAGTGGATCATCGTCTCGAGCATCTGCGTCGCCGTAATGACCGTCTTCCCGAGATCGAGAGCGCGATGGATGATCCGTTTCTGCACGAGCGGGACGACGGCCGGGCCGATCTCGACGCCGAGGTCTCCGCGCGCGACCATCACCGCGTCGGTCTCGGCGAGGATGTCGTCGAGGACGTCCACCGCCTCCGCCTTCTCGATCTTTGCGATCACGTGCGCGTGCGAGCCGGCCTGCTCGAGCAGGGCGCGAAGGTCGCGGACGTCGGCCGGCGAGCGGACGAAGGAGAGCGCGACGAAGTCGACTCCGGTCTCGAGCGCCCAGTCGAGGTCGTCGACGTCCTTGCGGGTCAGCGACGGGATCGGCAGCGGGACGCCCGGAAGGTTGACGCCCTTGTGCGAGGTGACGGTGCCGCCGACGATGACGGCGCAGGTGGCGCGGCCGCTCTTCACGTCCTCGACGCGCAGTCGCACCCGGCCGTCGTCGATGAGGACGTCGTGGCCCGGCGCGAGCACGTCCCCGATCACGGCGGGTGCGATCGGCAGCTCGCCGTCCCTGCACGACTCCTCGGCGGTGACGGTGATCTGGTCACCGGAGCGGAGCACGACCGGCTCGGCCACGTCCCCGATCCGCAGCTTCGGCCCCTGCAGGTCCGCGATGAGCGCGATGGGGCGACCGAGGTCGGCGGCGATCTCGCGCACGAGCCAGGCCTTCTCGGAGTGCTCGGAGTGCGTGCCGTGCGAGAGGTTGAACCGAACGGCGTCGACGCCGGCCTCGAGCAGCGCGCGGAGGCGCTCACGCGAGTCGGAAGCCGGCCCAAGCGTGGCGACGATCTTCGTCCGCCGGTCCATCGCCATGGGATCCAGGGTAGCTAGCGGGATTCCGGCTACCCGGCGATCGGTACGAGATCGATCTCCGCCGGGAACCCGAGCACAAGCCTTGCGTTCCCGTGGGCAGCCGCGGCGAGTCCGACGCTGAAGTTTTCACTGTGTGGAATGTGCTTCGGCTCGAACGTTCGGACGCCCGCCTCGCCGAAGGTGCGATCGACTGAGCCGCTCTCCGTGAAGGCTCGGACAACGACCCGCTTCAAGCCGCAGCACCTAGACGTGTACGTGACGCTGGCCAGGAGGACATCACCCGATGGGAGCTGGAGGGCCGGTCGGTCGCCCGGGAAAGGAACGTTTGACAGGGACGGGAACCGCGCCTGACCGCTTCTCCCGTACGACGCGTCGATCCGACCCGACCGGAGGATTCCGACCGCGAGGCCGCTCGCGCGCGCCGGGTGGATCGGAATGCCACACGCATCGTCGAGGTCACCGATCAGCGCAAACGCATCGACGCGCCGGCCCGGTACGACTCTCGGCGAGAAGTCGAGGCGGTGGCGCGTCAGGCTCCTGATCGATCTGGCTATCGCGGAGTCGAAGCGTGTGTCGAGAGAGCCGTCTCTCCGAATGCGAACGACGGTTGGCCCTCCACAACCTCCGAAGTCGAGCTCCCCCTGGACATAAGCGCTCCCGTCGGCAGCGGCGAGAACATCGGTGACGTACGAACCTTGGAAGCTCTGAGGCAGCACCACGGATCCTCCGTCCCCGAAGTTCGCCGCGGGCAGGCCGTCGACCGCGAGTTTCGTGACGAAGTCCTGGGCGCAACAGTGCGCCTCCCCGTCGTTGCCGCCGAGGAAGATCGACCCATCCGAGCCGAAAGCAATCGACGTTACCGTCGGCGCTGGGCCAGGATCCCGGATCACCGGCTTCTCGTGCGGCGCAGGGCGTGCCCAGCCGTTATGGGCGAAGGACGTGTCCAGCCGGCCGTCGGGAAGTAGTCGCGCCACGAGCTCGCGGCCGTTGTCCGTCCCGGCCAAGATGAGCTGCCCGTTCGGGGTCGTGGCCATCGCGTCGATATCGGCAAAGCGCTTCGCCGCAACGGTGACCGTCGCCTGGCCCCGCTTGCCGAAAGAGGCGACGGCGCGGCAGTCTTGGTTCACGCCCCGCAGGACGACTCGCATCGTCGAGCCGCGAAAGATGGACGCGCCAACCACCAGCGACCGATCCGGCAGCTCCGCGGCGAGCACGCCGCCCGGCGGGAAGCCCCAACCGATGCGTGGCATGCCACGGACCGCGAGCCTGCAGGGTTGCAACCCCAGATGCGACCGCTGAGAGGTTCGGCTCCCGCTCGCGCAACCGGCCACGGCCATAACGAGGCCCAGCGAAGCGAGCAGGCAGGCGGCTCTTCTCATGCGGGACAGCCGAGTACGCCGTGCGGGTGTCGTCTCCTTCCGGGCGCTAGTGCTTCGCGCGCGGGAAGGCGTCCCAGCCGGGATATGTAGCCCGCGCGCCGAGCTCTTCCTCGATCCGCAGCAGCTGGTTGTACTTCGCGACGCGATCCGTGCGCGCCGGGGCGCCCGTCTTGACCTGGCCCGTGCCGAGCGCGACGGCGAGGTCGGCGATCGTCGCGTCCTCGGTCTCGCCTGAGCGGTGGGACATCACCGCCGTGTAGCCATTCGCGTGCGCGAGCCGCACCGCCTCGATCGTCTCGGTCAGCGTGCCGATCTGGTTGACCTTGATGAGGATCGAGTTGGCGACCCCGCGCTCGAAGCCCTCGCGCAGCCGCTCGACGTTCGTGACGAATAGGTCGTCGCCGACGAGCTGGACGCTGTCGCCGAGTCGCTCCGTCGTCGCCTTCCAGCCGTCCCAGTCGTCCTCTGCGTTCCCGTCCTCGATCGACACGATCGGGAACTTCTCCGTGAGATCGGCGTAGAACTCCGCCATCTCCGCCGGCTGCGCCTCGCGGCCCTCGAAGCGGTAAATGCCGTCGGAGAAGAGCTCGCTCGAGGCCGGGTCGAGCGCGATCGCGACGCGATCGCGGTGACCGGCGCGTTCTGCCGCCTCGAGGATCGCCTCGATTGCGGCCTCGCTCGACGGGAGGTCCGGCGCGAAGCCGCCCTCGTCGCCGACCGCGGTCGAGAGGCCGCGCTCGTGGAGCAGCGCCTTCAGCGCGTGGTACGTCTCCGTCGCGAGCTGCAGCGCCTCGGAGAACGACTCGGCGCCGACGGGTACGACCATGAACTCCTGCAGGTCGATCGAGTTGTCGGCGTGGACGCCGCCGTTGATGACGTTGAGCATCGGCACCGGCAGCGTCGTCGCGTCCGCGCCACCGAGGTGGCGGAAGAGTGAAACGCCGGCGTCGGCCGCCCCGGCCTTCGCGTTCGCGAGCGAGACGCCGAGGATCGCGTTCGCTCCGAGCCGGCCCTTGTTCGGCGTGCCGTCGAGCTCGATGAGCCGGCGGTCGAGCGCCTCCTGGTCCATGACGTCGAGGCCGCGGATCGCATCGGCGATCTCGCCTTTGACGTTCGCGACCGCCTGCGCGACCCCCTTGCCGCCCCAGGCCGAGCCGCCGTCGCGGAGCTCGACCGCTTCGTGCACTCCAGTCGAGGCGCCCGACGGCACGATCGCGCGACCGCCGTTGATCTCGACCTCGACGGTCGGATTGCCGCGCGAGTCGAGCACCTGGCGCGCGTGGACGTGACGGATCGTGCTCACTCGGTGACCTCCTTGGCCCGGTCGAAGTACGCGTCCTGCCGCTCGAGCGGCAGCTCGCTCCAATTCTCACCGGCCGCCGCCGCGAGCGCCTCCGCAACTTCCACCCGCTGGCGGAAGCGCTGCGCGGCGCGCCGCAGCTCGAGCTCAGGATCGACGTCGAGCTTTCGCGAGACGTTGACGGCGGCGAAGAGAACGTCGCCGAGCTCGTCGCCCGACGGCTCCTCCTGCAACTCGCGCAGCTCGTCCTCGAGATCGGCCATCGCGCCCGCGAGATCGGGATACTCGAAGCCGACGGCCTTCGCGCGCTGCTGGAGCTTGCGCGCGTAGAGCAGCCCCGGGAGCGCGTCGGCGACATCGTGGAAGATCCCCTCGCGGCCCTCCTCGTCGACTTTGATCCGCTCCCAGTTCGAGCGGACACGCTCGGCCGTCTCGGCCGCCACCTCGCCGAACACGTGCGGATGCCGGCGGACGAGCTTCGCCTGGACGCCGCGCGCGACCGCCGCGAGGTCGCCGGCGCCCCGCTCCTCCAGCAGCAGCGAGAGGAAATAGACCTGGAAGAGCAGGTCGCCTAGCTCGTCGAGCAGCTTCGCGTCGTCGGCCGCGAGCGCAGCGTCGGCGACCTCGTACGCCTCCTCGACTGTGTGCGGGACGATCGTCTGCGCCGTCTGCTCGCGATCCCACGGGCACTCGCGGCGCAGCCGCTCCGTCAGGGCCTGAAGTTCGAGGAGGGCCTCAGCGAGACCCTCCACGTCAGGTGGTCGTCGGCAGCGCGGTCGTCGTCGGCGGCGCGTAGCCGGTCTGGTAGCTCACTTTCCCCTGGTACTGCTTCGTCAGGTCGGAGAGCCACTGCTGCCACAGCTTGTCCTGTGCCTGTTGGAGAAGCGTCGACTCGATCGTCGCCTGCGCCTGGCTGAACGGCGTCGTATGCGCCGGCGTCTTCTTCACGGGGCCGAGCGCCTTGATGATGAACCAACCGTACGAACCGTTCGCGGTAGACGTGGCGTCGACCAGCGCCGAGAGAGCTCCGGTCTTGAGCGAGAATGCCACCTTGTCGTAGGCGGGCACCTCCTTACCCTCGGTCGCCGTGTACTTGCCGCCGTTCGCGGCGCTTCCAGTGT
This sequence comes from uncultured Actinomycetes bacterium, assembly GCA_963753525.1. Lineage (GTDB taxonomy): Bacteria > Actinomycetota > Thermoleophilia > Gaiellales > Gaiellaceae > Palsa-739. Next base: position 886,699 of record CAVWCS010000005.1, on the reverse strand, counting down.
CCTTGGAGTACTTCTTCGCCAACGTTGCAAAGCTCGCGCCGTTCTTCAGCTGCTGCTCGATCGTTTGGGCAAGGCTCTTCTTCTTGACGAGGATGTGCTCGACGTTGCGCGTCGTCGCGGCCGGAGTGCTGTACTGCGTGATGTTGGTGTGGTAGTACGCCATCTCCTGCGCCGCCGTCACCTTCGCGGTCGCGGTGACCTTCGTGCGGATCTTCTGCCCGAGGAGGTTGAGGTACACCTCCTGCCGCGCCGTGCTCATCGTCAGACCCTGCTTCTTGAGCGCGGCCGTGAGCTTCGCCATGCTCCCGCCGAAGTTGGTCTTCGCGAGATTCGCGAGGAACTTGTCCACGTCGCTCTGGCTCACCGAGACATCTTCCTTCTGGGCCTGCTGCTTCACCTCGGCGAACTGCACGAGATAGGCGATGACCTGGTCGCGCATCGCCGTGTATTGCTGCGATCCGGGCTGCGGCTTCGACTGGCCCTGGGCGACGGCAACGGCCACGGACTGCGTGAAGAAGGCCTTGAAGTCGGCGGTCGTGATCGGCGTCCCGTCGACCACCGCGACGGCGTTCGCGGGAACCTGCTGGGAGCCCCCGCCGCACGCGGCGAGAGAGGCGACGAGCGCGAGAGCGAGAGGCACAAACAGGAGACGTGTCTTCATTTCCATCCAGTGAGTCGATGTCCGCGGGAGTGGCGCCACGAGAAAAAGGCTTTAAGCCGCTCGGCGCGCGTCCAAGATAGCATCGACAAGCGCGACGGCCTGACCGATCTCCTCCTGCCCGCGCATGCTCACTTCCTGGCTCGACGAGGCGTAGATCGCCGTCTTCGCGCGGTCGCGGAGCTCGCGCAGCTCGCCCGACCCGAGCACGAGACGGCCGACCGTCGCCTTCCCGCCCTGGAAGACAAGGTAGTCGGCGCCGAGGAGGGCGACCTTGATCTTCGCCTCCTGGATACGGAAAAGGTTCTCGACCGGCTCGGGCAGCGGGCCGAAGCGGTCCTCGAGGGCGAGTTGGAGCTCGCGCAGCTCGTCCTCCGTCTCCGCAAGCGCGAGCCGGCGGTGGACGTCGATGCGGAGCGCCTCCGAGTCGACGTACGCGGACGGGACGTAGGCATCGACGCGCGCATCGACCCGAACCGGCCTCGCGGCGGTGCGCTTCTGTCCCTGCATCTCCGCGACGGCCTCGTTCAGGAGCTCGACGTAGAGCTCGAAGCCGACGGCGGCGACATGGCCGGACTGCTCCGCGCCGAGCAGCTCGCCGGCGCCGCGGATCTCGAGGTCGCGCATTGCGATCGCGAAGCCGGCGCCGAGCTCGGTGTGGTCGGCGAGCGTCGACAGGCGCGCCCGCGCCTCGTCGGTCAACTCGCGCGCGTCGGGATAGAAGAGATACGCGTACGCCGTCGCGTCGGAGCGGCCGACGCGCCCGCGGATCTGGTAGAGCTGGCTGAGGCCGAGCATGTCGGAGCGCTCGACGATGAGCGTGTTCGCCTGCGGGATGTCGATCCCCGACTCGATGATCGTCGTCGAGACGAGCACGTCGGCGTCGCCGCGGAGGAACGCGTGCATCGTCTCCTCGAGCTCCTTCTCCTTCATCTGCCCGTGCCCGACGAGGAAGCGGAGCTTCGGGCAGAGCTGCTGCAGCTGCGCGGCGCGCTCGTCGATCGTCTCGACGCGGTTGTGGAGGAAGAACGCCTGGCCGTCGCGCTCGGCCTCGCGCTCGAGCGCGAGCTTGACGAGCTCCTCGTCGTACTCGCCGACGGTCGTCCGGATCGGGAGCCGCCCCTCGGGCGGCGTCTCGATGATCGAGATGTCGCGCATGCCGGCGAGCGAGAGGTGGAGGGTGCGCGGGATCGGCGTGGCGCTCAGCGTGAGGACGTCCACCTCGAGCCGCAACGACTTGAGGAGCTCCTTCTGCGCGACGCCGAAGCGCTGCTCCTCGTCGAGGATCACGAGGCCGAGCTCCTTCGGGATCACGTCGCGCGAGAGGACGCGATGCGTGCCGATGAGGACGTCGACCTTGCCGGCGCTGAAGTCGGTGAGGATCCGCTTCGTGTCCTTCGGCGCGACGAAGCGCGAGACCATCTCGACGCGGACCGGGAAGTCGCGGTACCGCTCGCGAAAGGTGTTGAAGTGTTGCTCGGCGAGGATGGTCGTCGGCGCGAGGAGGAGCACCTGTTTGCCGTTGACCGCGACGGCGAAGGCGGCGCGCACCGCGACCTCCGTCTTCCCGAAGCCGACGTCGCCGCAGACAAGGCGGTCCATCGGGCGCGGCGTCTCGAGATCCTCCTTCACCGCCTCGATCGCGGCCTCCTGGTCGGGCGTCTCGCGGAACGGAAAGGATGCCTCGAGCCGCGGCAGCCACTCGTGCGAGAGGTCGTATGCGATGCCTTCCTGCGTCTGCCGCTGCGCGTAGAGCTTGATGAGCTCGCCGGCGAGCTCGCGGACGGACTCCCGCGCGCGGGACTTCATCGTCTGCCACGCCTTGCCGCCGAGCTTCGAGAGCGCCGGGGCGCCGGCGTCGGCGCCGACGTAGCGCGAGACCTTGCCGAGCTGCTCGTGCGGAACGTAGAGCCGGTCCTCGCCGCGGAACGCAAGCAGGAGGTAGTCGCGCGTCACGCTGGCGACGGTCTTCGTCTCGAAGCCGAGGAGCTTGCCGACGCCGTGGTCCTCGTGGACGACGTAATCGCCGGTGCGGAGGTCGGCGAACGATTGGAGCGCGCGGCCGCCGAGGCGGCGTTCACGCGGCGCGCGACGACGGAAGACCTGGTGGTCGGGCAGGAGGACGAGGCCGAGGTCGCGCCAGACGAAGCCGCGCCGTGCGGGCGCGATCGCGAACAGGAGCTCCGGCTCCTCGGGCAGATCCTCGCCCGGCTCGAGCAGCCGCGCCTCGACGCGGCGGAGGAGGTTCTGCGTGCGCATCGCCTCGCCGCGGTGCGCGAACGCAACCACGACCCGCTGGCCGGCGCGGATGAGCGCCGCAAGCTCGCTCTCCGCCTCGGCGAGCCCGCGCGCGGCGATCGCCGGCTTCTGCGCCTCGAACGCGAACGGCTGCGTCTGGGGGAACGGGTCGAGCTCGGTCGCCCCCTCGAGCGACGGCGCCTCGACGCCGTCCTCCTCCCAGACACGACGCACAGCGTCCGGCTGGAAGACGAAGTCGGGCGGGCCGGCGAGCGCGGGAACGAGGTCGTCCGGAACCGGCACTCGCTCGGTTCCGGCTCCCTCATCCGCAAGTAACACAGTGTTACTAAGTCCGTTTTCGTCGAGCGTGCGCTCAGCCGCGGGATAGAGCCGTGCCTCGGCGACCGGGTGGAGGGCGCGCTGCGTGAAGGGCGAGAACGCGCGGACCGACTCGATCTCGTCCCCGAAGAACTCGACGCGCAACGGCTCACGGCCGGTGGTCGGGAACACGTCGACGATGCCGCCGCGTACTGCGAACTGGCCGCGGTCATCCACGCGCTCGACGCGCTCGTAGCCGGCGAACGCAAGCGACTCCGCCAAAGCCTCGACGCCCGGCTCGAGCCCCGGCCGCACCTCGACCGGAGAGGGACGCGCGTCAGCCGGCGGCAGGCCTTCCGCGAGCGCGCGCGCCGACGCGCAGACGAGCCCGCCGCGCTCGAGGACGTGGAGCGCGCGCGCCCGCTCGCCGACGAGATGCGGCGGCGGCACGAGCCCCGACTCGTACGACACGCCGCGGCTCGGCAGCAGCCCGACCGTGTCGTCGCCGAGGAACCAGGCGGCCGCCTCTGCGGCGTCACGCGCGTCCGCATCCTCCGGCAACAGCACGACCAGACCACGCCCGAGCCGCTCGTGCAGCGTCGCAAGGAGCGGCGGCAGAGCAGCCTCCGAGACGCGCGCGCGGGCGGGCAGCGCGTCAACGAACGCGGCGACGCGCTCGTCCTCGACGAGCTCGCGAACTACGGCGTGAAGTACGGGACGGTCCAAGACGAAGGGCGGAACCGGGGGTTCCGCGCAGGTGGATGGTACTCCGCCGCATCACGGCGTACCCTGCAGGTGTGCGTGGGGTCGAGCGCTTCGGGCCGCTGAAGGAACGTCCGTTCCGCCTGCTCTGGTTCGCGCGCACCGGTTCGTCAGTCGGCGACTCGCTCATCCCGGTCGCACTCATCTGGGCCGTCTTCCACGACCTCCACAGCCCGACCGGTGTCGGCATCGTCCTCGCCTGCCAATTCGGTGGCGGCGCCTTGATGACGCTCGCGGGCGGCGTGCTCGCTGACCGGCTGCCGCGGCGGCTCGTGATGATGTCGGCCGACCTCGTCCGCGTCGGCACGCAGAGCGTGACGGCGATCCTCCTCTTTCGCGGCACCGCGCAGGTGTGGGAGATCGCGCTGCTCCAGGCGATCGCGGGAGCGGCGGCGGGCTCGTTCAATCCCGCCTCGCTCGCGCTGATCCCGCAGACGGTGAGCGCCGCGAGGTTGCAAGGGGCGAACGCGCTCATCGCGACGTCGCGCAGTGCCGCGAGCATCTTCGGGCCGGGCGTCTCCGGGGCGATCGTCGCGGTCGCCGGGGCCGGCTGGGTGTTCGCGATCGATGCGGGCAGCTTCCTCTTCAGTCTCGTCTTCGTCGCCGCCATGCAGGTCGAGAGGCACGCGCGCCCGGCCGCCCAGCGCTTCTGGAGCGACGTCGCCGACGGCTGGCGGGAGGTGCGCCGACACCGCTGGCTCAGCGCCGGATTCCTCGGCCTGGCGATCGTGAACTTCGGCGTCGGCATCTACGTCGTGCGCGGCTCCCTCGTCGTCATGGACGAGCTCGGCGGGCCGTGGGCGTGGGGACTCGTCGGCGGAGCGGCGGCTGTCGGCGGCTTGCTCGGCGGAGTGCTCGCCTTCCGCATCCGTCCGAGCCATCCGGTCGCCACAGCGTTCGGGATCTTCTCGCTGACCGCGGTGCTGCCGTTCACGCTCCTCCAGCCGTTCCCGCTGCCGGCCGTGATGGCAGCGGGACTGATCTTCGGCGGCGCGCTCCTCGTCGGCAACACGCTGTGGGAGACCGCGATGCAGCAGGAGGTCGAGCCGAACCGGCTCGCGCGCGTCGCGTCGATCGACGTGCTCCTCTCGTTCTGCCTGCTACCGGTCGGCCAGGTGCTCTCGGGGCCGCTCTCGAATGCGATCGGTGTGCACTCGACGCTCGTCCTCGCCGGGCTCCTCATGTGCGTCCCGAACCTTGCGGTCGTCATCTTCGTCCGCGACGTGCGCGCGGTGCGCGGGGCTAGTCCGCGGCTTCGACGGCGGACTGCGGCTCCGGCGGAATGAACAGCACCCGCCGCGTCCAGTGCGGCAGCCACCAGTTCGCCTCACCGAGCAGCTTCATCAGAGCGGGGACGAGCAGCGCGCGAATCACCGTCGCGTCGAAGATGATCCCCGCCGCGAGTCCGATCGCGAAGCTCCTTGATCTCGTAGCCCGGGCTCGAGGAGAGAACGAGGAACGCGAACATGAGGATGAGCGCGGCGCTCGTGACGAGCTTCCCTGTACGCGCAAGGCCGAGTTCGATCGCGCGATCGGTCGAACGCGTCTCGTCGTACGCCTCCCGCATCCGCGTGAGCATGAAGACCTCGTAGTCCATCGAGAGGCCGAACAGGAACGCGAAGATCATCACGGGAATCCACGCAGTGATCGCCTGGGTCGCGGTGATGTTCCAGAGCGAGGAGCCGTGGCCCATCTGGAAGATGAAGACGATGATCCCGATACGCGGCCCCGAGCGAGATGAGGTTGAGAATCGCCGCCTTGATCGGCAGGACGATCGAGCGGAACGCTCGCGTGAGCAGAAGCAGCGTGAAGATCAGCACGAACGCCAGCACGTAAGGGAAGTTGCCGAACAGCGCGTGGACGAAGTCCCGATTGACGGCGGCGACGCCGGTCACCGTTCCGCCTGATTCCTGCAGAGCCGAGTTGACGCGATCGAGGATTCCCTGGATCCCAGGCGCCGAGCCGTCGATGTTCGGAAATGCCTCGACGAGAGAGTCCTGGCCGCGATGCCACGTCGGCGGCGCGGACGGCGCCCGACGATTCCCGGCTTCGACCGCTGCTGAGGGTCGCAGCGATCTGCTGTGCGTTGCCGCCATGCTCGACGAGCGACGATCGAGCGGCTTCATCACGCCGGGGCTGATGCTTCGCCGACGCGAGCTGCGCCCGGCCGGCGATCGCTGTGCCGCGTGCCGGGGAAGTTCTTCAGCTGCGCCTCGTTCGGGTTGAGCTGGACGCCGAGCGCGACGAGCACGCCGACGATCGCGAGGCCCGTCGCCGCGACCGGCCACGGCCGGCGCAGGACGAAGCGCGCCCAGCGTCCCCACGCGCCGTCCTCCGGGTGGCCGCGGTCGACGAAGCGGCGCGGCAGGACGCGCACGCTGTTGATCCGCTCGCCGAGCACCGCGAGCAGCGCGGGCAGAAGCGTGATCGCGGCGAGCACCGAGACGGCCGGGATGAGCATCCCGCCGATCCCGATCGAGCGGATGAACGGCAGCGGCAGCACGATCATCGAGAGCAGCCCGACCGCGACCGTCGAGCCGGAGACGATCACCGAGCGGCCCGCGTGCGTCATCGTCTCGACGAGCGCCGTCTCGACGTCCTCCCCTTCGCGCAGCTCGTCGCGGAAGCGGAAGATCATCAGCAGCGCGTAGTCGATCGCGACGCCGAGGCCGACGAGCGCGATGAGGAACTGGACGATGATCGAGACGTTCGTGATGTACGTCAGCACCCAGACGAGCGTGAACGTGTTGAGGATCGCCGCCACCGCGACGACGATCGGCATGAGAACCGCCGGCAGCGTCCCGAAGACGAAGAGAAGGATCACGATCGCGCCGAGGCCGCCGATCATCGCCTTCGAGCAGGACGTTCGAGCCGCCGCCGCCGCCGTTGCTCGACTGCCTCCTCGAGCGGCGTCTGGCCGGTGACGTTGACCGAGATCCCGGCCGGAAGCCCCCTCTCGGCGGCGGCCTGCATCTCGGAGGCGCCGCTCCTCGAGCTGAACGTCGCTGGGCCAGGCGGATAGACCTCCTCGAACGTCGTGTGCTTGTCCTTCGAGACGTACGCGAGGTTGTGCGTCGAGAAGTACGAGCTCGTGAGCGAGTGTGGGCACGGACGGCCGCGGCGCGCTGCATCGCCGCTCGATCGCGACGTTCTGCGTCGCGTCGCCGGCTGTATGAAAGACGACGACGTCGGGCGGCAGCACGCCGACCCCGAACGTCTTCAGCGTGCGCTGGTTCGCCTCGTACGCCGGACTTGCCGGGAATCGAGAAGCTCTGGTACCAGCGCTTGCCGACCTGGTCGGCGGCGAACACGCCGAAGAGCGTGAGGACGATCCAGGCAGCGATCACTTTCCAGCGATGGCGCGCGACGATGTGTGCGAGACGAGCGAGCAACGGGACTCCTATTTCGTTTGGTAACAAATTATTCTTGTCTGAATGATTCGGTAGGTGTATCATAAATGCATGACCGAAGGCAACTCAATGCCGCCGTTCCGGAGCGTCGCCTTCATGCTCTCGAGCCTCGGCTACGCCGTCTCGCGCAAATTCCACGGGTTGCTCGGCCCGCTCTCACTCGAGCCGGGAGAGTTCGCGCTGCTTCGCGCCGTCGCGGCGAGCGAAGGCGAATCGCAGACGACGCTCGCCGCCAATCTGCACATCTCCCCCAGCTGGATGGTCGCGATCGTCGACGAGCTCGAAGGACGCCACCTGCTCGAGCGGAGGCCGCACGCCCGCGACCGCCGGGTGCGCACGCTCCATCTCACCGCGGCGGGGAAGAAGCTCTTGCAGCAGGCGGAGCGGCAGGCGCAGCAGTTCGACCGGGAGGTCACAAACATGCTCGGCGAGCGCGAACTCCTCCAGCTGCTCGAGCTTCTCGACCGGATCGCGGCCGGACTCGAACTGCAGCCGGGAGCGCACGCGGCGCTCCGAGACTGACTACTTCCGGTTGATCAGGAGCTGAGCCTGCGCGACGCCCTCGGCGGCAAGCGTCTCGACCGCGTCGGCGGCGCGCGCGACGATCTCGGCCGCGTTCTCGTGCGGCTCGAAGTTCGCGAGCACCCAGTCGGCTAGCGGCCGCGGATCGCCACGCTCGGGGCGACCGACTCCGATCCGGAGCCGGAGGAAGTCCTGCGTGCCGAGGTGGTCGGCGATCGAGCGGAGACCGTTGTGCCCGGCCAGCCCGCCGCCGGCCTTCAGCTCGAGGCGCCCCAAGTCGAAGTCGCCCTCGTCATGGACGACGAGCACGTCCTCAGGATCGAGCTTGAAGAACGCCGCCGCGGGTCCGACCGAGCGGCCGGAATCGTTCATGTATGTCTCCGGCTTGAGGAGCGCGAGCCTCTCCTCGCCGATCCGAGATCTCCGCCATCTGGCCGGAGAACTTCGAGCGCCACGAGCCGTCGTGACGCCGAGCGAGCTCGTCGACGACGAGCCAGCCTGCGTTGTGCCGGTTGCGCGCATGCTCGCGGCCCGGGTTCCCCAGACCGACGACGAGGAGCAAGTCAGTGCCTCTCCGGTGGGTGTTGCCGTACCACTGGCGCGCGAAAAGCAAGCGAGGCAAGGACGCAGGGAGCCTCGATAGCCAAAGCTATCGGGGTGACTGAGGACGCAGCATCGCGCTGCTTTGCAGCCGCCAGGGGTGCGGAGGACACCCGCCGGAGGGGCACTTAACCCTCGGCGGGAGTCTCGTCGCCGGAGGCTTCCGCCTCGGCGTCGCCTGAAGCTTCGTCGTCGCCCTCGCCGGCAGCCTCGCCCTCGGCGCCTTCGCCCTCGGCCTCGGCCTCGGCCGCGGCGAGCTCTTCCTCGGTCAGCTCGGGCTCGACTTCGCGCGTCGGCGCGGTGATCGTGGCGACGACCTGCTCGGGATCTCCGAGGATCGTGACGCCTTCGGGCGCTGTGAGCTCCGCGATGCGGATGGTGCCGCCGATCTCCATCCCTGAGACGTCGAAATCGATGTGCTCCGGAACCTCGAGCGGGAGCGCTTCGACGGTCACCTCGCGCAGCACCTGCGAGAGGACACCGCCTTCCTTCACACCCGGGGCAACGTCGCCACCGGAGAGGTTGACGGAGACCGACGCGTTGATCGTCTGGTCGAGCCGCACCTCCTGCAGGTCGACGTGCGTGACGCCGCCCCGCACCGGATCGACCTGGTACTCCTTGAGGATCGAGGCGTGGGTCTTGCCCTTGCCGTCGATCTCAACGTCGAGGATCGAGTGGAGGCCCGCGGCGCCGGTCAGCGCGCGGCGCAGCTCGCGCTCGGCGATGGAGATCGCGATAGGCTCGCCGCTCCCGTAGAGGACGCCCGGAACGACGCCCTGCTTGCGCAGGCGCCGCGTCTCGGCCGAGCCGAGATGCTCGCGCTGCTGCACGAGGAGCTTGGTGCGTTCGCCGGCCATACCGGCGGCGGAGTGTAGCGTCTGGGCATGGAGTTCGAGGCGCTGCTGGCGCGCTGGGACGGCGAGCACGCCGTCATCCGGCACGACGAGGAGAGCGGCGCGTGGATGTTCGTCGGCGTCCACTCCACCGTCCTCGGCCCGGCCGTGGGCGGCACGCGGATGCGCGTCTACCCGACGCCGGCGGACGGCCTGGCCGACGTTCTGCGGCTGTCGGCCGCCATGACACAGAAGCTCGCCGGGACGGGATATCCGCGCGGAGGCGGCAAGGCCGTTCTCGCCGTGCCCGAGCTGCCGACCGGCGAGGCGCGCCGGAAGCTCCTTCTCCGTTACGGCAAGCTCGTCGCGTCGCTAGGCGGGACGTATCGCACCGCCGGGGACATGAACATCAAGCCGGAGGATCTCGACGTCGTGGCCGAGACGTGCCCGTGGGTCTACGGCGCGTCGACGAGCGGCGGCGACAGCGGCCCCGGCACGGCGCGCGGCGTCTTTCATGCCATCCGCGCGACGGTCGAGCACGTCTTCGGGTCGCCGGACCTCTCGGGCCGCAGCGTCCTCGTCCAGGGCGTCGGCGCGGTCGGGGCGAACCTCGCGCGCGAGCTCTCCGCGGCGGGCGCGCGCGTGCTCGCAAGCGACGTCGACGAGGCGCGCGCGACCGCGACCGGCTTCGAGACGGTGCCCGTCGACCGCGTGATCGAGACTGAAGTCGACGTCTACGCGCCGTGCGCCGTCGGCGGGATCCTCAACGCGGAGGCCATCTCCCGGCTTGCGTGCCGCGCCGTCGCGGGCGCAGCGAACAACCAACTCGCCGAGGCCGCCGACGCCGACCGGCTCGCCGAGCGCGGCATCCTCTTCGCCCCCGACTACGTCGTCAACTCGGGCGGTGTCATCCAGCTGATCGGCGTCGTCGACGAGGGCTGGGACGCTGAGGAGCTGGAGGCCGGGCTGGCGCGGATCGGCGACACGCTGCACGGGTTGTTCGCCGAGGCCGACGCCGAGAGCATCACGCCGATCGCGGCCGCGAACCGTATGGTCGAACGGCGCCTCGCCGCGTAAAGCGGCTTACGATCCGGCGCATGCGGACGCTGGTCACAGGTGGAGCGGGCTTCGTCGGCTCCCATGTCGTCGACGCCCTGCTCGCGCGCGGGGACGAGGTGCACGTCGTCGACAACCTCTCGACCGGCTCGCGCGGGAACCTCGCCGACGGCGCCGAGCTCCACGAGCTCGACATCCGCGATCCCGCCGTAGAAGCACTGGGGGCGGAGCTACGACCGGACGTCGTTTTGCACCTCGCCGCGCAGGCCGACGTCGGCACGTCGGTCGAGCGACCGGCGTTCGACGCCGAGGTCAACGTCGTCGGCACGGTGCACGTCCTCGAGGCAGCTCGCGCAGCCGGGGCACGCGTCGTCTTCACCTCGAGCGGCGGCGCGATCTACGGCGAGTGCGACGAGCCCGCCACAGAGGATCACGCCCGACTGCCGCTCTCCCCGTACGCCGTCTCGAAGCTCGCGGGAGAGGAGTACATCGCGGGCTGGAACCGGCTCCACGGGACAAGCCACGTCGTTCTCCGCCTCGCGAACGTCTACGGCCCGCGCCAGCTCCCCGCCCTCGAGGGAGGTGTCGTCGCCGTCTTCCTCGACCGCCTCGCGCGCGGCAAGACCGCCGAGATCTATGGGGACGGCGCCCAGGTGCGCGACTTCGTCCACGTGAGCGACGTCGCCGCGGCCTTCCTGCGCGCCGCCGAGACGGGTACCGGCACGTACAACGTGGGGACGGGAGTCGCGACGAGCATCCTCGACCTCTACCGTGTTTGCGCCGCCGCCGCGGGACTCGACCAGGAACCGAACTTCGCCGCCCCGCGCCCGGGCGACCTGCGCCGCAGCGTCATAGACGCGAGCCGGGCCGAACGCGATCTCGACTGGCGCGCGGGCACGCCGCTCGCCGACGGCATCGCCCGCACCTGGGATCAGCTGGCGAAGTAGCTGGTTTTAGTGGCACGGCGCTAGCCCCGCGGGCGCCACTGGGGTCGGCGAGAGGGATTGCTGGCGCAGGCGAGTGCAGGATCAGCAGCTCTGCGCGGGCGCTCCGTAATGGAACTGGCAGAGAGGCGTGCCGACGATCCGTTGGAGTTGCCTGACGAAGAGAGCTTGGCCTCTCGTGGTCGCCGTTAGTTGCTGTTGTCCGTCCAGGAGAGTTCCGACCTCTGGCGTCTCTGGATTGTGGCCGTCGAATTCGACTGGATTGCATCCGCCCGACAGACCAAAGATCCCATCGCCCGAGATGGCGCTGGCGCTGGCGAGAAGCGTCCCACCGGCACCCCGTAGCGCGAGGGTGAGCGTGGGGCCGCCAATCCCTGGACATATGCCTGCATAGATCGGCCCGTGCTCGACTTTGAGCGCGTCGATCAGTCGAGCAATTGCACCGACTGCGGCCGGCTGCGTGACGCGGGTCGAAATCACCGGACGCATGTTTGGGAAAGCGCTCGCAACATCGATCTCGCGCACCCCCTGCGGCACTACCCCAGTGCGCGGGTACGACGGCAGCGTGCCCACACCAGTCGGCCGCAGAGTCCCCCAAAGTGCTAAGGCTAGAAGCACCACAGCTCCCGCAGTGAGAAGGCGCCGACGCTTCAAAGCCCGTCGCCTCGCCTCGGCGATCAGCTGGTCTACCGAGATGCCCAGTCGCCGAGGGTAGAGGGTCATAGGACTAGTATCGCTAGCACTAGAAGAGTAGTCAAGGCGCGGGCTGTTCAGGGGACATTCCCGAGCACTAGCCCAGGCGAGGGGGTCTCACGCCCGAACAGTCCCGGCCAAAAGAAGCCGGAGGCTAAGACTCCGCGCAGCGGGGCTTAGCCGTAGGCTCTCCCGCTCCCCAGCGCGCCGGGTAACGAGGTCTCAGCACGGAGGCGCGGAAGACCGCGCTCTTCCGCGCCGGAGTTCCGACAACACAGCGAACGAAGCGTCAGCTTCGCGAGCTAAAAGAGCTGGTTCTCGCCGCCGAAGATCGCCGAAACCGAGTCGTCGGCGAAGACGTTCATGATCGCCTCGGCGAGAAGGCCCGAAACGCTGAGGACGGTGAGGTTGTCGGGGCGGCTCCGCACGTCGGTCGGGACGCTGTCGGTAATCACGATCCGGTCGATGTCGGAGTTGCCGATGTCCTCGAGCGCGGCGTCGGAGAAGAGCGCGTGCGTGACGAAGACGTTCACCTCGGTCGCGCCCTGTTCCTTGAGCGCGCGGGCTCCGGCGATGAGCGTGCCGCCGGTGATCGTCACGTCGTCGCCGATGATCGCGACCTTGTCCCGGACGCGCCCCGTAACCTCGGTGATCTCGGCCCGCTCGTGCTCCGGCCGCATCTTGTGCATGATCGCGAAGCCCGCGTCGATCATCTCCGCGAAACGGACAGCGTGCTTCGCGCGGCCGGCGTCCGGCGCCACCGCGACGACGCCCGGCCCGGTCAGGCCGAGGTCGCGGAAATGGGTGGCGAAGAGCTGCAACGCCGTCATGTGATCGACCGGGATCGTGAAGAAGCCCTGGATCTGGCCGGCGTGGAGATCCATCGTCAGGACGCGGTCGACACCGGCGAGCTGGAGCATGTCGGCGAAGAGGCGCGCCGAGATCGGCTCGCGCGGCTTGGCCTTGCGGTCCTGCCGCGCGTACGGGTACCACGGGATGACGGCCGTGATCCGCTTGGCCGACGCGAGCTTTGCCGCCTGGATCATGAGCAGGAGCTCCATGAGGTTCTTGTCCACCGGCGGGCACCCGGTCTGGACGATGAAGACGTCGGCGCCGCGGATCGACTCGAGATAGCGGCAGTACGTCTCGTCGTTCGCGAACGTCTTGAGCTCGACATCGCCGAGCTCGACGCCGAGCTTCTCGGCGATCGAAGTCGCGAGCTGCGGGTGCGAGCGGCCGGCGAAGACCATGAGCCGCTTCTGCGGCCCGCGCACGATGAAGTGCTCGGGGGCCGGGTCGCTCGTCACGACGCTCCCCTCGAGTCCCGGCAATGCCAGATCAATCGCTGTCGGGGTTTCCATGCTCTTCGTACACCCACCCTTCCTTGGTGACCTGGCGCGGGGCGAATCCGGCTAACGAGCCGGGAGGCACATTCTCCGTGATGACGGTGCCGGGCGCAATCCACGTGTCGTCCCCAATCTCGACAGGTGCGAGGAACGTATTGTCGACACCGGTCCTGACGTTGCTGCCGATCGTGGTGCGTTTCTTCGGCTCGCCCGGCACGTGACTGAAGTTCGCGGTGACGTTGCCCGCGGCGACGTTCGTGTCCTCGCCGATCTCCGCGTCGCCGATGTACGAGAGGTGCGGGATCTTCGTGCGAGCGCCAATGCGCGCCGCCTTGAGCTCGACGAAGGTGCCCACCTTCGCGTCCGGGCCGAGCTCGGTCAGGGTTCGGATCGAGGCGAACGGGCCGATCTCGACGCCAGTGGCAATACGGACGTCGCCTCGAATCACCGTGAACGGATGGACGACGACGTCCGGCTCGATCGCGACTCCGGCGTCGATCCACGTTGTCGCAGGATCGACGATCGTGACGCCCGCGAGCATGTGCGCGGTGTTGATCCGGTCTCGGAGGCGCGCGGCGACCGCTGCGAGCTCGGCGCGCGTGTTGATCCCGTCGGCCTCGAGCGGGTCCTCGGCGAGCTGGACAGCGCACGTCTCGCCGTCGCCGGCGAGGATGCCGAGCGTGTCGGTCACGTAGAGCTCGCCCTGCGCGTTCTGCGGAGTGAGCCGTTCGAGCGCCGGCCAAAGCTTCGCAGCGGCGAAGACGTAGATGCCGGAGTTGACCTCGCCGATCGCGAGCTCCTCCGGCGAGGCGTCGCCCGCCTCGACGATCCGTGCGAGCCGGTCCTCGCCGTCGCGAACGATGCGCCCGTAGGCGGCCGCATCGGCGGGCTCGAACGAGAGCACGGTCGCGGCGGCGACGGCGGCGCGATGCGTGTCGACGAGCGCCGCGATCGTCTCCTGCCTCAGCGCGGGAACGTCGCCGTTGAGGACGAGGATGTCGCCGTCGAAGTCCCCGAGCGCCAGCCGCGCGCAGCGGACGGCGTCGCCGGTGCCGCGCGGCTCCTCCTGCACGGCGACGTCGACGCCGTCATACAACTCGCGCGTCGACGGCGAGGCGACGACGACGATCCGCTCCACGCCTGCGCCGCGCGCCGCCTCGACGACCCAGTCGACCATCCTCCGCCCGAGCAGCAGATGGAGGTGCTTCGGCGTCGCGCTCTTCATGCGCTTGCCGATCCCTCCGGCCATCACAACTGCTGCGAGCTTGTTCGCCATGTCAGTGAGAAGTGGCTGGGGCGCCAGGATTCGAACCTGGGATCACGGGACCAAAACCCGTTGCCTTACCGCTTGGCTACGCCCCAACGTCGCCCAAAAGTCACCCCGCATCGCGGGAGAGAGGATAGTCCACGATGAGTCGCACAAACCCGCCTGGGTTCGGAGTCATGCCGTGAAAGCGCTCAGTCAGTGGGAGGGGACGCGTTTACCGACGCGTCCAGTGAGGTCATCAGCCATCGCCACGGCTTGCTCGTCGACCCTGATGATCCCGGCGCCGTACTTCGCGTCGAGCTTCGCCTGAGCTTCAGCGACATCGCTCGTGACGCCCACCTGGAGGTATCCGTCCTGTGTCGGGCCGACGCTTGAGATTGTGATGCCCTCAGCCTTCAGAGCGTTGAAGCTGAACGAGTGCATGAGCTTCATCACGGCGCTGAGCGGTCTCGGTGCGTTGTTGTCAAGGGTGTAGGTGCCGGGATGCGCCGCGCTCAAGCGGTCGAGTACCGACTGCGGTGCGTGAGCGAGGTAGATAGTGACGCTGTTGGTTGGGTCGCTCACGACGAGACCCGTGTAGTACGCGCCTGCGATCTTCCGTGCCTCGTCGGCAGCCGCGTCCAGCGTCGGCTGGCGGGAGTGCAACCGGAGTCGCAGGACGGACTCACGTGCTTCCCTTCGGGGCAGGACTGAAATCGCCACGTCCGGGTCGAGAGGTTGAAAATCACCACAGACGTACAGTCCGGCGTCTCAGGCAGCCCGTACGAAAGCGGCCGGGTGTGCCGGTACGTGAAGACCCAGGCCGGGTACGCCCCGCCCGGAGCTCTGGCGGACTTCACGGCCAGAAGACTGAGCAACGGTCGACCCGTACCTGGTGACAAGCGGCTCGACCGAAGGAGACGCACGACGGCCTCGCGCGATACGGCCGACCGGTACCCCTGACGCGCCGCAACCAACGTCACGCCCACAGCGGGATACGTGACCGCGACAGCTGGATGCTCTGTGCGAACTGCGGACGTCGGTGCCCCAGCTTTCTTCACACCGCCGCATCCTGCTAGGCAGAGACCAGCAAGTGAGACGGCGAGTGCGAGGAGCAACCGACGAGATGTCATCTCGGCTCCTTATACGCCGCCGGACAACCAAATGTCACGCACGGCAGCCCTCAGTCATCGGCGCTCGAGCAGCAGGAGGCCGAGCGCGATGAGGGCGAAGATGACGATGATCACGACGAGCGCGCCCCAGACGATGTAGCCGGCGGCGACAGCGACGGTCGCGCCGAGCTGCGAGGCTGCGAGCAGCCACGTGAGCTGGTGGAGCAACGGCGAATGCGTCCTCTCCTGGAAGAAGCGGTAGACGACGAGGCTGGCGAGGGCGATGACGCCGACGACGACGATCGTCGTGACGTGGAGCCCATGCGTCGCCCACGCGAGCAGCGCCTCGATGACGGCGACCCAGAGAACGATCCGGTAGCGATGGCGATGGAGCCAGCCGGTGATGCGGCCGCCCTCAGACCCGTTGCCCACGACGTCAACCGTACCAGGCTGGAGGCGCGAGCCAGGTTTCGCCGAAGCGGCTGAGAGAGCGCTTTGCGGCGTCGGCATCGGCCCGGTCGAGGAAGAGCCCGTAGAGCGCCGGGCCAGCTCCGGAGACGTCCGCGCGGAAGGCTCCCGCGGCGTGGATCTCGGCGGCGAGCGGCGAGCGGGCGAGGTCGTTCGGCGGCAGCGCGGCCAGGTCGAGCGGGGTTTTGACTCGGTCCAGCGCCTCAAGGAGCGCGCGGCGGCGCTCGTCCCAGCCGCGGGCTCCGTCGCGCGCGTCGAAGGCCGCATAGACGTCCGCTGTCGACGTCTTCGCCGTCTCGCGTGGGAGGAGGACGACGACCCAGAAGTCCTGCGGCAGGTCGAGCGGCGCGAGCTGGCTCCCGTCGCCGGAGCCGAGCTGCGGACCGTGCGCGAGGAAGAACGGCACGTCGGCGCCGATTCCGGCCGCGAGACTCCGGAGCTGGTCGGCAGGGAGCGGCTCGGCGAGCGACCCGTTGGCGAGGCGGAGCCCCGTCGCGGCGTCGGAACTGCCCCCGCCGAGGCCCGCGGCGAGCGGTATCGCCTTCTCGATCCGTACCCGCCAGCGTGGCTCTACTCCCGCGGCGGCGGCAAGGCGCTCGAGCGCGGTGCGGACGAGCGTGTCGCCGCGGAAGCCGTCCACGCGCAGCGCGGGTGCCTCCTCGATCTCGATCCGGTCGACCAGGTCGATCCGCTGGAGGACGGTCAGCACCTCGTGCTTGCCGTCGTCGCGCCTCGGCCCGACGACGAGCGCGACGTTGATCTTCGCGGCGGCGGGCGCGCGCATCATCCGAGCTTCTCCGCGAGCGCGACGAACTCGGGCGGCGCTAACGCCTCGGCGCGGGTCTCCGCCGGACGGCCGAGCGCCTCGAGTGCCACCGCCGCCCGCTCCCGTGAGACGAGGCCGGCGAGTGCGAGGGAGTTCGGGAGCGTCTTCCGCCGGTGGCCGAACGCGGCGGCGACGACCTGCTTGATCCGCGCGTAGCCCGCCGGAAGCTCGGTGCGCCGGAAAGCGACGAGCGCGGAGTCGACGTTCGGCGGTGGCCGGAAGACCGTCCGCGAGACGGGATGGAAGCCGGTTCGCTCCGCCGCGAGCTGGATGAGCACCGACACCGCGCCGTAGTCCTTCGTCCCCGGCGTGGCGAAGAACCGGTCGGCCACCTCGCGCTGCACCATCACGCACCAGAGGCCGATGTACGGGAGGCCGTCGAGGCTTTCGACGATGAGCGGTGTCGCGACGTTGTACGGGAGGTTGGCGACGAGCTTCGTCGCGTCCTGCGGCAGATCGAGCTGGAGCGCGTCACCGAAGACGACGTCGACGTTCGCGGGGAGGTCGCTCAGTGCCGGCCCAAGCTCGCGGTCGATCTCGACCGCGTGGACGTGGCGGACGCGCTCGGCGAGGTAGCGCGTGAGGACTCCTTCGCCCGGACCGATTTCGAGGACGACATCGGCAGGCCCGAGCTCGGCGAGGCGCGCGATCACGCCGAGGATGTTCGTGTCCGCGAGGAAGTGCTGGCCGAACTGCTTCTTCACAGCCCGAAGCATGCGGTCGCGTTCGCGTCGATCTGCCGCCCGAGGTCGGCCGGATCCTCCCCGCGCGCCTGCGCGAGCGCGACGAGCGTGTGGACGACGTACGCCGGCTCGTTCCGTTGGCCGCGGACCGGCTGAGGCGCGAGATACGGCGAGTCGGTCTCGGCAAGAATCCGGTCGGCGGGAACCTGCGTCGCGGCGAGGCGGAGGTCGACCGCTTTCGGGAAGCTCGTGTTGCCGGCGAACGAGACGTACCAACCGCGCTCGAGGGCGGTCGGTAGGAGATGCGGCGACGAGAAGCAGTGGAGGACGACCGTGCCGTCGAATCCGGCCAGCGCTGCGAGCGTGTCCTCGTCTGCGGCGCGGGTATGGATCACGACCGGCTTGCCGATATCGGCCGCCATCGACAGCTGCGCGTCAAAGAGCCGCAGCTGGTCGTCGCGCGGTGCGTAGTCGCGGAACCAGTCGAGGCCGATCTCTCCCACGGCCACTGCCTTTGGGTGGTTCTGCATGCGGCAGATTTCGCCGACGGCCCCATCAACTCGTGCAGCTTCGTGCGGATGGATGCCGAGGATGGCGAACACGCCGTCGTGCCGCTCTGCGAGCGCGAGGGCCTGGCGAGAGTCATCGACGTCGGTACCGACGGTGAGGATGCGCGTGACGCCGGCCTCGACGGCCCGCTCGATCGCCGCGTCGGCGTCCTCGAGCGCGGTCAGGTGCGCGTGCGTGTCGATCACGGCAGCTCGGACGCGAGCACCGCTTCCGGGTCCAGCTTGCGGAAGAGCGGCCGCGGCTCGCGCAGCGCCTGGCCCGGTGGCAGCTCGCTCGGCGCCCACGTCCCGACCCAGCTCGCGTAGTCGCCCGTGAGAATGTCGTGCGCCGAGCCGTCCGCCTCCTCGACGGTGCGGATCTCGAGCGGCCCGGCAATCCAGCCGTCGTAGCCGAGCAGCTCGTGGAGCGCCTGCGAGCTGAACGGGAGGAACGGCAGGAAGAGCGTCTTCAACGAGTCGACCACATGGAGCGCGACGTAGAGCACCGTCGCCGCGCGGTCGCGGTCCGTCTTCACGAGCGTCCACGGCGCCTGGTCGGCGAGGTACTGGTTCGCGAGCGCGCTCGTCGCCATTGCCTCGGCGAGGGCTGCGCGGAAGCGGGCGTTCTCGATGTGCTCGCCGACGGTCTCAAACGCCCGCTCGACCGCCGCGAGGAGCGCCTGATCGCCCTCGGTGAGCTCGCCCGGCTCGGGCACGGCGCCGAAGTTGCGGTGGGCATTCACAAGCGTCCGGTTGACGAGGTTGCCCCAGTTCGCGAGCAGCTCGTCGTTCGTGCGGCGGACGAACTCCTCCCACGTGAAGTCGCTGTCCTGCGTCTCCGGCCCGGCGGCGGTGAGGTAATAGCGCAGCGCGTCGGCCTCGTAGCGGTCGAGGAAATCCTTGACCCAGATCGCGTGGCCGCGGCTCGTGCTCGCCTTGCTCCCGCTCATCGTCAGGTACTCGCTCGAGACGACGTTGTACGGGAGTTGGAGGTCGTCGCCGTAGCCCATGAGCATCGACGGCCAGATGACCGCGTGGAAGACGATGTTGTCCTTGCCCATGAAGTAGAAGCTCCGCGCGCCGGGGTTCTGCCACCACTCGCGCCATGCCTCCGGCCGATCGACGATGTGCGCCCATTCGACGGCGGCGGAGAGGTAGCCGATCACCGCGTCGAACCAGACGTAGATCCGCTTCGTGTCCTCGGGATAGCCGTCGACCGGAACGGGGACCCCCCAGTCGATGTCGCGCGTCATCGCGCGCGGCTTCACCTCTCGCGCGAGGTTGAGGGCGAAGTTGCGGACGTTCGGACGCCAGTGCGTCTGCGCCTCGATCCACTCGACGAGCCGCTCACGGAACGCCGGGAGATCGAGGAAGAGGTGCGTCGTCTCGCGGAACTCCGGAGTCGAGCCGTCAATGATCGAGCGTGGGTCGATGAGATCGACCGGGTCGAGCTGGTTGCCGCAGTTGTCGCACTGGTCGCCGCGCGCCTCGCCGTAGCCGCAGATCGGGCACGTCCCCTCGATATAGCGGTCTGGCAGCGTGCGGCCGGTCGCGGTCGCGATCGCGCCGAGTGCGGTCTGCTCGATAAGGAAGCCCTCGTCGTAGAGCTTCCGGAACATGTCCTGGACGATTGCGTAGTGGTTGCGCGTCGTCGTCCGCGTGAAGCAGTCGTACGTCATGCCGAGGCGGACGTAGTCGTCGAGGATGAGCGCGTTGTTCCGGTCGGCGAGCTCCCGCGGCGTCACGCCCTCGCGGTCGGCGGAGACCATGACGGGCGTGCCGTGCTCGTCCGTCCCGCTGACCATGAGGACGTCGTTGCCCTTGAGCCGGTGGTAGCGGGCGAAGATGTCGGACGGCACGCCGGGGCCGGCGACATGGCCGAGGTGACGCGGGCCGCTCGCGTACGGCCATGCGACGGCGACGAGGATCTTCTGCGGCGTTTCCGGCATGGGCGGAAGATGATACGAGCCGCTCGGTGTGGCAATCAGGCTGCGTGACGCAGTGGCAGCTCCCTCCTGAACGGGATGACGCTCGCTGGGAGCGGCGCTCGCCGGCGACCGCGCGCGAGGGCCGTGACGATCGCGAGCAGCACGGCCACGATGCCGGGCGCGATCGACAATGCGAGCGGCTCGGCTTCCACCGCGTGCTCAAGATGCGCCGCGACGACGGGGAGACCGCCCGCGACGGGCTCGGCGAGCGGCCGGCGGATCTGCGGCGCGTCTGTGCGGAACGTACGTACCACGGGCGCCAGATTCGGTTGGGGATGCGGATTCGGCCTCGGCTTCGCCGCATGCGCAGGCTCAGCGGGAGCGGCCGTGGCCGCGGCCGGCGGCGAAGCGGCAGGCTTCTCGATGACCAGCCCTCCGCCGCGCGCGTGCCTCGGCGCGGGCACGGCCTGTCGTACCGGCTGAGGCGCCGGCGTGGGGGTTGGCGTAGGCGTCGGCTCAGGCGCGGGCAGGAACCCGAGCGGGTCGAGGTACCCGAGCGGATCGGACGTCAGGCGGATCCCGAGGTGGACGTATGGGACGGACTGCTCGGGCGTGCCGCTCGGTCCGACCGTGGCGACAACGTAGCCCTCGCTGACGGCGGCGCCTGCCGCGACGCCGATCGAGCCGAGGTGCGTGAGCGTGACCGAGTACCCGTCGGCTGTCTCGATCGTGAGGCTCTCGCCGCTCGTTGGCACGAAGCCGGCGAAGCTCACCGTGCCGCTCGCCGGAGCGATGACCTGCTCGCCGGTAGCGGTCGCCCCGATGTCGATGCCGCGGTGCTGGCCGGCGGCGTAGGGGTGCGCCTCGTCGTACGAAAACGGCTGGAGCACAGGCCCCTGGAGGGGCCAGCTCATCGCGCTCGCGACCGGAGCCCAGGCGAGGAACGCCACCACGACTGTTGTCAATTTCAGCAACATGGCAGCAGAAGATAGCCGTCGTCTGAACCGTTGTCAAATCTGCTTACAGCGACTGCTTGTAGAGGCGGTTGCGCGCGATGCCCGTCAGCCGGGAGACGATCTCCGTCGCCTGTTTCCGCGGCACGCCGGCCGCGACGAGCTCCGCGACGGCTTCGAGTGCGGAAGCGTCGTCCGGCCTCCGTCCCGCGCCCGGCCCAATTACGAGCGCGATCTCGCCCTTCGGCGGCTCGGCGAACCGCTCCGCGAGCTCGGACGCAGTGCCGCGCGCGATCTCCTCGAACCGCTTCGTCAGCTCGCGGCACACCGCTACCTCGCGCTCGGGAGCCGCCCCTGCGAGAGAACGCAACGTCGCGGGAAGCCGCTGTGGCGACTCGAAGGCCACCGCCGGCCACGGCCACGCCGCGAGCTCGCTCCACAACTCGGCCAGCCGCTTCTCGCCGCGCGGCAGGAAGCCGAGGAAGCGGTACTGCTCGGCAACGAGCCCCGACGCCACCAACGCCGTCTCGACCGCCGACGGGCCCGGCAGCACCGTCACCTCCACCCCCGCCTCGAGCGCCGCCCGGACGAGGCGCGCCCCCGGATCGGACACGCCCGGCATCCCCGCATCCGACACGAGAGCGACGCGCTCGCCGCCGGCGAGGCGCGGCAGCAGCTCCGCCGTCCGCTGCGCCTCGTTGTGCTCGTGGTAGGAGACGAGCCGCGCCTCGATGCCATGGCGCTGGAGCAAGCCGCGCGTGTGGCGCGTGTCCTCGCAGAGGACGACGTCGGCCGCGGCGAGCTCGGCAAGGATTCGGAGCGTCACGTCCTCGAGGTTGCCGATCGGCGTGGCGCAGACCGCGAGCGGCATCAGAGATCGAACTCCGCTCGCTCCACCCAGCGATCGTCGGCCGCCTGCTCGAAGAGGACAACGGACGAGGCACGCGAGCCCAGAGGAAGCGCCGCCGCAAGCGTTGTCTCCGCCGCGTCGAGCTCGCCCCCCTGTGCGACCGTCAGATGCGGCGTGATCTCCTCGAACAGCCCGCCGTACGGCGCGTGGTCTGGGAACGCCTGGACGAGCGCCTCGGTCATCGCGACGAACGGCGCGGCGGGCTCGGGCGCGAGCCAGAGCGTCGCCGGGAAGCGCCCGAACCCCGCGAACGTGACATCGAACGCGCCGAACGGGCAGAGCGCCTCGGCCGCAGCGTCGACGTCGGGCGGCGCCGGAATGAGCAGCGTCACGTGGGGCGGGACGCCGTGCGAGGGCTTGGACGTGCACGTCCGCTCGCGCCACTCGTCGACCGCCGGCGCGAGATCCCGGAACGGGATCGAGAAGGCGAAGAGCTCAGACGACATGCCAGCCCTCGGGCAACGACAGCGGCTCCCACGCCGGCGGCGGGCGCCACTCCTCCCAGCCGGTCGGCCACGGGCGCTCGGCGATGACGCGCTCGCCCTCGGCCCGCACCTCGGCCGCGGCAGCGTCGTCGAGGATGCCGAGCTCCTGCGCCTCCGCGAAGTCGTCCTCGTCCTTCCACCGCCAGGTGCCGTCCGGATCGACCCAGACGTCGAGCGCCCAGTCGGTCTCGTCGAAGCGGTCGCCTCGGACGACGATCGGCGCGTTGAGGTTGATGTACCAGCAGGTGAGATTCCAGTCGTGGTCCCAGCGAATCTCGACGGTGTGCGCGTCGCCGGCGCGCATGAAGCGGAGGACGTGCCCCTTGTCCCAGACCGCATCGATCGGAGGAACGCCGCTCGCCCAATCCGCGAGATAGCGGCCGTCTGCGTCGCGCGTCATGGTCTTGCCGGCGTTGCCCGGTGCGCAGTAGAGCCCGTGGCGACCCTCCCACTCGCCGACGTAGCGGGACGGGAAGCACCAGCGGACGCTGCCGCGGTAGATGCTGCGGAAGAGGACGGGATCGCCGGGTTTCACGCCGCGTCGAACGCTTCGAAGCCGACGAACGCCGCGCCGATCAACCCGGCCGCCGTTCCGAGCTCGGCCTTCGCGATGCGGAAATCGTCACGCATAGGCTCGAGCGCCTCGCGACGCGCGGTCTCCTCCGCCGGCCCGGCGAGATAGTCGAAGGCAGCGACCCCGAAGCCGCCGCCGAGAAGGACGAGCTCCGGTGCGAAGATGTTGACGAACGAACCGATGGCGGAGCCGAGATATCCCGCGAGCTCCGTGAGGATCTCCTTCGCCTGCGCGTCCCCCTCGTTCGCGAGCCGAATGAGCCGGTGCGCGTCGGCCGACGGGCCGAACGCCTCGCGCGCCGCCTCGCTCGCTGCGTGCCCGCTCACGTACGCCTCGAGATGGCCGCGCCCGCGGCATGCGCCCTGGCACGGCCGGCCGTCGTGGACGATCGTGACGTGTCCGAGCTCGGCGCCCTCGCCGTTACGGCCGCGGAACGGCGTGCCGCCCGAGATGACCCCGCCACCGACGCCCGTCCCGAGCGTGAGCATCACGAGGTCGTCGACGCCGCGGCCCGCTCCTGCGCGCCACTCGCCGATCGCTGCCGCGTTCGCGTCGTTGTCCAACCCGACCGGCAGATCGAACCGCTCATGCATGTGGTCGCGGAGTGGCGCGTTCTCGAGCGGGAGGTTCACGCACCGCACGACGACGCCCCGCGCCTGGTCGATCGGCGACGGAACACCGAACCCGATCGCACCGACGGAGTCGTCCAGCAGCTCGGTGACCGCCGCCTCGAGCTCCGCGATGACGTGCTCCTGCGCGTCTTGCGGAGTCGCGCGCTCGTGGCGGCGGACGACCTCTCCGCCGCGGGCGACGACGCCGGCGAGGATCTTCGTGCCGCCGAGGTCGACGCCGATAGCGTGGAGGGCTTCCATCGTGGGTACCGTAATTGCACGGATGGGCGCCTCCGAGGAGAAGCCGTACCGGGTCTACCGCGGTGGGCGAGACAAGGGAAAGGTCCCGCTCTCACGCCGGGATCGGGAGTCGCGACGCGCTCACCGGAGCGATGGGCCGGGCCAAGGCCCGGGGCCAGGGAAGATCACGCGCAAGGGCGATCGCCCTCGGCGGCGCCGGCTCTGGTTCGGTTGGACGTGGCGGCGCTGGACGTTTCTCACGATCCTCCTGCTGATTCTGCTCGTCGTCGCCTGGGCCGTCGCGGGTTACCTCTCCGTCGAGAGCGGCGTCAACGCGGCGAATGCTCGCGTGCCGCAGAAGGTGCGCGCCGCCCTCGCGCCCGACGCCGGGTCGCTTTACGACACCGGGACGAACATCCTCCTCATCGGCACCGACCACGCGACCGGGAAGGGATCGCAAGGCCGCAGCGTCGACGAGCACTCCGACTCGCTCACGCTGCTCCACAGCGATCCGGGCCGCGGCCGGCTCGTCTACCTCTCGATCCCTCGCGACCTCTGGGTCGACATCCCTGGGATCGGCTACTCGAAGATCAACGCGGCGATGCAGAACGGCGGAGCGACGCTTGCGATCCGGACGATCGATCGGCTGCTCGGGAAGCGGCTGCGGGTCAACCACGTCGTCTTCGTCGACTTCAACCAGTTCGTGAGCCTCATCGACGCGATCGGCGGGATCACGGTCGACGTGCCGGAGAACATCCTCTCGAACAAGTTCGACTGCCCGTACCACGCGAACAAGTGCGCGACATGGAAGGGCTGGCGCTTCCGCAAGGGGCCTACGCTCATGACCGGACACCAGGCGCTGATCTTCTCCCGCATCCGCGAGAACCAGCTCGACCCGTCGTGGACGGACTTCGCGCGCCAGCACGACCAGCAGCTCGTCGAGCAGGCGGCGCTGGCGAAGCTCGCGAGCCCGTCGCAGTTCTTCTCGCTGCCGTTCGACGGGAGCTCGCTCCTCGCGCCGATCTCGACCGACCTCTCGACGTGGCAGCTACTGCAGCTCGCATGGGTGAAGTTCCGCTCGTCGACCGGCAGCGACCTCCACTGCCGCCTCGGCGGCTCGGCCCAGGTGGTCGGGGGTCAGGACGTGATCGTAGGAGACGTGCCCGCCGAGAAGCAGGTTCTCGCAGCCGTGCTCGGGCTCGCCGCGCCGCCGCGACCGAGCGGGCTTTACGGGCCGGGCTGCACCGTCGGCACGACCGGCAACTTCAAGTGACGTGACGATTCGCGGCGCAGCTGAGCGACGCGGCGCTCAGGTGAGAGGTCGGTCTCGCGCAGCCGAGAGTCCTACAAGTAATCGCAACCGAGAAGGAGATTCTGATGGCTGACTCGTCCCGGTCGAACCACGATGCTCGCACGAGGACAGCCGTAGAGAGACCGCGGGTGCCGCCCGTAACCGAGGCGATACCGGCCGGGAGCGAGGTGTAGCTGGAAATCCGTACCGGCTCGAACACTGACTCGTCGGATGACCTTTCCTCGGGCATTAAAGACGGTTACGAGGCCGCTGCTCTTGTGCCCAGGCGGCACGTACATTCCGCCCTTCCACTGGATGGCGCCTACGACCTCTCCGCTGCCCGAATGGGCGGTGATACTCCCACTGTGGCCAGAGCCGTTCGCTCCACGCGGAGTCAGCGAGCGAAGCCCGAACACAGCGGCAACAACGACAAGCGCGACAGCCAGAAGCGCTCCCCCGGTGAGCCGCCTATACCGCGCGCGCCGCTTTGCCTCTGCAATCAGCGGGTCGAACGAGAACCAAAGTCGATCCGCAAGCATGGCACCATTCTAGCTAGCACCACTCCAAGCGTCAACATGCAAGCGTGCTCGGGCGACATTCCCGGGCACTCGCGCAGGCGACGCTCCTCGAGCTAGGACCGGTACGGTGAATCGATGGCGGGCGCGTCTTGGTGCCACCGCTACGCGGATGACCTCATCCTCGTGCACGGCGGGCAGCGATGAGCTGGCCGGTGCTTTCCTTTGACGCCTGGCGCGCCACGTGTGACACGCTCCACGCGCACACGCAGGTGCTGGGCAAGCTTGCGGTGGCGCTCGCGCCGCCGGAGCCGCAGCTTCAGCACGCGGCCTTGCGGTTGAGCGCGCGCGGTTGGGAGACGCTGTCCCTCCCTGCGCCGGACGGCTCGGGCGCATTCGTGGTCGCGCTCGATCTGCGCAGCCATGAAACGGTTATCGAGCACAGCGACGGACGCGTCCACCGTGTCGCGCTCGCTCCGGACAGGCCGGTCGGCGAGGTCACGCGCGAGGTGCTCGCGGCGGTGCAAGACCTCGTCGGTCACGTCGAGATCAATACCACCCCGCAGGAGACGCCCTGGACGATGCCGCTCGACCAGGACACCGAACACGCGACCTACGATCCCGCCCAGGTTGCCGATTACTTCGCCGCCGCAACGCAGGCCGCGCTTGTGCTCGCAGCCCTGAGAGCGCCGTACCGCGGCCGCTCATCGCCCGTCAATGCCTGGTGGGGATCGTTCGACCTCGCGGTCAGCCTCTTTTCCGGCTTACCGGTCGACCCGCCATCGCAGGACTTCATCATGCGCAACGCCGGAGACGCGCAACAAATCGAGGTCGGATGGTGGCCGGGCGACCACCGCTACGGCCACGCCGCGTTCTACGCGTACGCACACCCCGCACCGGAAGGGTTCGCCGACGGGACGCTCTCACCCGCGAGCGCGCGCTGGGATGCCACGCTCGGCGAGTACATCCTCGACTGGGACGACGTCGTGGCCAGCCCGGATCCTCACGCGGCCGCGCTCACGTTCGCCCGCTCGGCTGTCGCACACGCTTGCCTGGTCTGCGGCTGGAACCCCACGCTCGCAGCGAGCGTGCAAGGGAACCCGCCGCCCGTTACGTGAGTTAGTCGCCGCTCGCGGCCTGCTTCTTCGTCTCCGCCGGCTTCGACTCGCTCTTACTCTCGCCGCCGGAGGACGAGCCACCGTCACCGCCGCCGCCGCCGCCGTCCGGCTTCGCCTTCTTGCCCTTGCCGTAGTCGGTCGAGTAGAAGCCGGAGCCCTTGTAGTGGATCGCGATCGGGTACAGCACCTGCTCGACCGGCGACGCGCCGCACACATCACAGCTCTCCGGAGCCGCCGCACTCATCGACTGGAAGCGCTCGAAGTGGTGGCCCTTCGGGCAGCGGTACTCGTAGATCGGCACGCGCCGGACGGTACCGGAGGGATTGGCGGGACGGTGCTCGTCGCGGGGGCGTGCTCGGCGCCGCGAGGCAAGGACGCAGGGAGCCCGGATAGCAGAGCTATCGGGGCGACTGAGGACGCCGCCTCGCCATGCCGAGCGCGTCATCCGCGACACAGCCGCCGTTTCGCCGATCCCTCTCTTAGGACGGTGGCAATTCCGAGGTGACCGGCTCCGCTGCCGGGCCAAGCCGGCGGAGGACAGGCACGCGAGCGCGGATCCGCACCGGGACGCTCGACGGCGCCAACCGGGCCACCGCCCCGACGACCGCGACCCCGGCGGCAAGCTCGTACGCCGCCGAGTCGTTGACGAGCAGCGAGGTGACGAGGGCGACGCCGAGCGCAAGCAGGAGATCACGGGTCGCGGGGACATCCGTCTCTCTCCACGCGACGACGAAGGCCGCCGCGAGAACGAGCAGGAGCGGAGCGACGAGCATCCACGCGTGCAGCGCCGGGAGATAGGAGAGCGGCCAGCGGCTCGCGAGCGAGGCGAGCAGTCCCGAGACGCCGCCGGAGAAGGCGCTGCGCAGGTGGTCCGGGCCCTGCTGCGCGAGGCCGCGCTGAACGAGCCAGAGAACCGTGAGCGCCGACGCAGCGAGGAGCGCGATGAAGCCGCTCAGGCGCAGGCGGAACATCCTCCAGCCAAGGACAGCGAGCGCCACGCCGAGCACGATCGCGCCGCCGCCGTCGGCTCCGAGGCGGTTGTCCGTCATCACGACGAGACCGAAGAAGCCAAAGAGGAGGAAACCGAGCGGGCCAAAGCGCCGCCGCGCGAGCATCGCTCCGGCGAGAAGCGGCGCGAGCAGAAGCGTCTCCACCTGGTTGCCGATCCCCCAGAACCGCGAGTTCTGCGTCGGGCCGAACGGATTGATCGCCTGCCACTCCGGCCGCGAGACCATCGCCGCCGCGTACAGGAAGACGACGCCTCCGTAGAGCATGAGCAGGGCGTCGTCGCTGCGACAAACGCGCTCGAGCGCGAACGCGAGAAGCGCCGTCCCGGCCAAGATCCCGGCGACGAGAAGAACCTCGTTCGAGACCTGCGCCACGCCGAGGCCGAGGTTCACGAGCAGCGCGGCCGGCACTGCCGTCACCGCCGCGCGCAGGCCGAGAAGCGCGAGGAGGAGCAGGAGCGCGGCGACTATGAACAAGGCGGCGTACTTGAGCCTGTTGTTCGCGTGGATCTCCTGCCCGAGCGAAGCGAGGCGTCCTACCGTGTTGCTCGCCCCGACCCATGAGAGGCCGGTCGACGGGCGACCGAGCGCGGTCGGCGCGATGTCGACGATCGAGAGGAGACCGGGGATGTGCGTCGTCGGCGAGGTGAGGAGGCCGTGAAAACCGCGGCCGACGATCGCGACCCGATAGAGCTTGTCGTTCTGGCTCGTGCCGACGGACGACGGGAGCTCGAGGACGATGCACATGCGACAGGTCGCAACTTCCGCGCCGCTGAGCTCCTCTGTCCCGATGATCGGCTTGCCGGGCGGTGTGCCGCCGATGTGGGAGTTGACCTCTGTGCCCCGGACGAGCTCGGCGAACGCGCTACGGCGGCTCGTCGTCGGGCCGAAGCCGGGCCGCATGAGGCCGACGGCGCCGCGCCGCGCGAGCGCCGCGAACTCTCCGTCGCTCATCCGGTCGACGACGACGACCCCGAACTGCGCCCCGAGCGGCGTCATCCGCGCCGACGCCGTGCCGGGCACGGCGAGGGCGGCGACTGCCGCCAAAGCGACCGTCACAAGGAGGAGGACACGTGAGGGTCTCAGCATCAGCTGTGCATTCTCACCGATGAATGCGGACGACTGCCGGATTTAATGGCCGTCCCCTGCCGATTGCTGCTCGAGGAGCTCCTCGAAGCACGGCGCGCTCTCGAAGGCGCCGAGCCCGGCGGGCCGCTCGAGCCGGTCTTCCCGGAGGCGCCGAAGCCGGCGTCGGCGGCGCGCGGTCGCGACCGCAGCCGAGGCGCCGACGAGACCGCCGAGGAGGAAGTCCAACGCTCTCCCGCCCTTCCGCTCCGCGTCCATGGGACGATTGTGCCGTGCGCATCGCGACGTTCGGCGACGTTCTGCTCGACGTGATCGTGCGGCTCGAGGAGCCGCTCGCTCCCGGCGGCGACGTTCGTGCGGCAACGCGGGCGGGTGCGGGCGGCCAGGCGGCGAACGTCGCGGCGTGGGCTGCGGAGCTCGGTGCGAAGGCGAGTTGCATCGCGAAGCGGGGAGACGATGCGGCAGGTTGGCTCGTCGCGCGCGAGCTCGCGGCGCACGGTGTCGAGCTCCTCGGACCGGTCGTGCCCGGCTCAACCGGATGTGTCGTCTCCGTCGTCGAGACCGGCGACCGGGCGCTCGCCTCGGATCGCGGCGTGGCGACGACGTTCGCGTCCGACGAGCTCGATGCGGCGTGGCTCGCCTGCGACGTCCTCCACATCTCCGGCTACGCGCTCATGCGGGAGCCGATCGGCGCGGCGGCACTCCTCGCTGCCCGGCTCGCGCGGGAGGCGGGCGCTCGCATCTCGGTCGACGTCGCGGCGTGGACCGAGATCCGACGCTTCGGGCCTGTCCAGTTTCGCGAGCTCCTCGACGAGCTCGCGCCGGACATCCTCTTCGCGACCGAGGCGGAGTGGGAGCTGCTCGGCGGCGCCTATCTCACCGCGCCGACGGGCGTGCTGAAGCGCAGCGCGCGCGGGTGCAGTGTCTTTTCCGGTGAGGCGAAGCTCAACTTCGCGGCCTTGGAGGTGGACGTCGTCGACCCGACAGGAGCCGGCGACGCGCTGGCCGCCGGCTTCCTGCTGGGCGGTTCGTTGGAGGAGGCGGCGCGGCGAGGGATCGAGGCGGCTGCGCGGTGCGTTGCGAAAGTAGGGTCGCTGCCGTGAACGTCGAGGCGCTGAGCGACGACCAGGCCGCGGAGATCGCGGAGTGGCGGTACGAGTTCCCGTACGAGTGGTACGACACATCGGCCGACCCGCGGCGCATCGAGCTCTTCGCGAACCCGGCCCGGCGGACGCACCTGCGGGCGGTCGTCGACGGCAACGAGCTCGTCGGCTTCTTCAACTTCGTCCCGGAAGGAGACGAGGTGCGAATCGGGCTCGGGATGCGTCCGGATCTGACCGGGCGCGGCCTCGCGCAGCCGTTCATCGAGGCGGGCCTCGACTACGCGCGGCGCGAGTGGCGGCCGCGCGTGTTCCGCCTCTGGGTCGCGCGCTGGAACGAGCGGGCGCTGCGGGCGTACCGCAGCGCCGGCTTCCGCGAGGTCGCGGTGGCCGAGGAGAGTCGCTTCCTCGAGATGGAGCGGCCCGCGTGAGCCTCGAGGAAACCCTCGCGTGGCACTACCCCGTGCCCTACGACTTTTACGACCCGGCCGACGATCCGCCCGTCCACCCCGAGCGGTATCGCGTCGTGTGCGACGAGGACGGAAGCGCGGAGGCATTCTGGTACTTCGAGGAGCCGGAGCCCGGCGTGATCAAGATCGGAATCGGGCTGCGTCCCGACCTGTGCGGACACGGTCTCGGCGAGCGGTACATGCGCGACGAACTCGACTACGCGCGGCGAGAGTGGTCACCGCACACGTTCCGCCTCTACGTCGCGTCGTGGAACGAGCGCGCGATCAAGCTGTACGAGCGGCTCGGCTTTCGTGAGGTCGGCGAACGGCACATGCGGAGCTTCGACAAATTCGGCGAGCATGAGTTCCTGCGGATGGAGCGGACCGCGTGATCCGCGTCTCGGACGAGGTGCGCGAGGCGGTCGCGGGCGGCGGCGCGGTCGTCGCGCTCGAGACGACGCTCGTCGCGCACGGGTTTCCGCCCGGCGTGGGCGTTGCTGTCGGGCTCGAGTCGGAGGCGCAGGTGCGCGCCGCAGGCGCCGTGCCGGCGACGGTCGGCGTCCTCGACGGCGAGGTGCGCGTCGGGCTCACCGAGGACGAGCTTGCGCGTTTCGACGTCTCCGCCCGCAAGGCGGGGCCGCGCGACCTCGGTGCGGCGGCGGTGCAAGGCGCGGTCGCCGCAACGACCGTCGGCGGCACGCTCTCAGTCGCGCGCGCGCTTGGGATTCCCTTCATGGCGACCGGCGGGATCGGCGGCGTGCATCGCGGCTTCCCGCATCCGCCGGACGTCTCCGCCGATCTCGGCGAGCTCGCCCGCACGCCGGCGCTCGTCGTCTCGGCGGGCGTGAAGTCGCTCCTCGACGTTCCCGCCACGGCCGAGCTGCTCGAGACGCTCGGTGTGCCCGTCCTCGGCTTCCGCGTCGACACGCTGCCGCTCTTCTACGGCGCAGCGGGCGGGCCGCCGGTCTCGGCGCGCGTCGAGTCGGCGGAGGAGGCGGCGCGCATCGCGGTAGCGCACTGGGAGCTCGGCGGCGCCGGCCTGCTCGTGGGCCGCCCTCCCG
This sequence comes from uncultured Actinomycetes bacterium, assembly GCA_963753525.1. GTDB lineage: Bacteria > Actinomycetota > Thermoleophilia > Gaiellales > Gaiellaceae > Palsa-739. Next base: position 855,108 of record CAVWCS010000005.1, on the reverse strand, counting down.
ACGAGCCGCTCGAGGACATCGAGCCGCTCATCGAGGACGCGCTCGCCGCGGCCGCGTCGGAGGGCGTCTCGGGCCAGGCGGTCACGCCGTTCGTCCTCTCGTACCTCCACCGCGAAAGCGGCGGGCGGACGCAGGAGGCGAACCGCGCGCTGATCGCCCAGAACGCCCGCCTCGCAGGCGAAATCGCAGTCGCAGCGTCGTCCTAAGCGGACATGGCCGGAACCAGGTTCCGGACATGTCGGAACGCGACATGGCCTAACGAAGTGCCACGCGCCGCGCCACCGCATGAGCACCGGCTCCCGGCCGGTCCCTCGACCTTCCCACGCTGGCCCGTTAGGACACGTCGGTACCAGGTACCGACGTGTCCTTTGGGGACGTGGAAATCGCGGTCGCCTCTACCCTGCTCTCATGCCGCGCGGCTACATGGAAGGACCTGCCGCCGAGGAGGCCGAACGGCGCGCCGAGGAGTTTGCGCGCGGGATCAAGGACGAGCCCGCGGCGCCTCTCCAGGCTGCCGTCTACGGCTGCACGGAAGATGATCCCGAGCCGCACTTCCTCGGCTGGCTCGGCGAGGTCGACCCGGACGAGCTGTTCGCCTCCGGCAAGGCTTGGGGCGTGACGGTTCGCCGCATAGCCGCCGCGTAACGCAGAGTGGCGCTACGCGCAGCAGCGGACTCCTCGTCGTCATTGCTCTTCTCCTCGCCGCAGGCTGCGCGTCGAGTCATCGCGTCAGGCTTACGGCGCCTCAGCAGCCCAGGCTGCCGACGAAGCTAATAGTTGGCTCCAACGACGGCTTTCACTGCCCACGGCATCAGAAGATCCCGTTGGGCATCGAGAGCTGTGACATTCGTCTGAACTCGCAGCTCGACGCAAGGTTCAACAAGGCGGTTGCCGCGTTGTGGCCGATGCTCGACATGACCGGGCGCCGAGAGTTCGCGAGCGGCCAACGCGCGTGGAGCCGGTATGTCAGCGAGGACTGCCGCGTCGCGGCACGGAGGTTCCTTGGTGGATCGGCAGCGTCCGTGATTGCTGAGGCGTGCATTGACCAGTTGACGGCCACACGGGTTCGAGAGGTCAGGGGGACGTTCGCGGAGTACTGCCAGGGGATGGTCCGAACGGGCCGCTTCCGGCGTTGTCCGCGTCAGTAGCGCCGGCGCTAGCTGATCGAGGAGACGAACTCGTCGATCGAGAGCGCGGGCAGCGTGTGGACGCGGGTCGAGCCGCGCGCTCCGAGTGCCACCGAGACCTTTGCGATCGTCGCCGTGTCCGGCGCTTCGACGACGTTGACGAAGTCCCACTCGCCGAGCGTCGCCCACTGGTGGAGCACCTTCGCGCCGAGCTCCTCGACGTCCCGGTTCACCTCCTGCAAGCGTCCCGGATTGCTCTGGAGCGTCTGCACGCCCTTTTGCGAGACCCGTGAGAGAAGGATGTAGATCGGCATGGCGGAAGCCTATTCGACCCTGGCTTCCTGGTCGACGTAGAGGAGCGCCGCCCCGATGAACACGATGGGAGATAGGACGAGGTCGGCGAGGATTCCGGCCGCGGTCTGGCTCTGATCGCCGAACTGCTGAATCGTCACGAGAAGGGCATAGCGAGTGACGAAATAGATGAGCCCCAGCGTGATGAGGCCTGCGATTGCGTGTACCGGGTCGGCACGAGCGAGTTGCCAGCCTCGGCGGAGCGCCGCCTGCACGCCAAGCCGCTCCGCGACAGCAGCCGGAACCGCCAATCCGAACAGCGCGAACCAAACGAGCCCCGGCAGCAAGAACAGGCGCACGAGGATCGGGAACGGCAGAAAGACGAGAAGGGCCGCAACGAACGCTGCCCATGACCAAGGCTTCTCATGGACGAGGCTCGCGGCCCGCACGTAGACAGCCGAGAACACCGGCGCGAAAGCCCAGAGGATCAGCGTCTGTGCGAGCACAGTGCGATGCAGGCCGGCCGCGTCCAGCGCGCCAATTACCCCGCCGAGTGGAAGCACCTGCCAGAAGTGATCGCCGTAGAAGCGCACGGTCTCGGCAACGAGCTGACCGACGGTGCGCTCGGCCGGGGGCAGGGCGACTGGACGCGACTCGGCCACGGCGCGGAGAGTATCGTCGCCCCAATGAGCTACGACGTCGTCCACTACGCCGACCTCGAGTGGGAGGAGCGGCCCGGCCACGAGGGCGAGGCGCCGCGGCAGGCCGCACCACTGACCGAGCCGGCGAACATGACCGAGTCGCGCGCGCGGATGTGGCGCTACCCGGCGCACACGCGCGGCCGGAGGCACCTCGATCCCGATCAGGAGGAGGTCTTCGTCCCGCTGAAGGGCACGCTGACGATGCTGCTCGGTGAGCCGTGGGAGCGCTTCGACGTCGAGCCGGGCGGAGTCGTCGTCGTCCACCAGGGCACGCCGCTCCAGCCGCGCAACGAGACCGGCGAGGAGATCCTCTTCCTCGCGTACGGCGCGCCGACCGAGCACGGCAACGCCGAGTTCCTAGAGGACGTCGAGTCTCTCTAGAGCCTCTGCGAGCGCGGCGAGCGCCTCGTCGAAGCGCCACTTCGCGCGGTCCGGCTCACCCGGCGCGTTCGAGATCGCGCGCAGCTCGACCGCGGGGACGCCTGCGAGCTCGCAGGCGCGGAGCACGCCGAATCCCTCCATCGCTTCGACGTCGCAACCGGACCCGCCGCCGACCGCAGCGGAGGTGCCGATGGGAAGGACGAGCGCCTCGGGCAGCGCCGTGCGGACTCGCGCCAGCAGCGCGTCGTCGGGGACGGAGCGGTTCACGGTCGGGATCTCGGCCGCGAGGTCGCAGTAGACGGCTTCGCTCCCGAGCACGAGGGCCGGCGGCTCGATGCCCCGCGCTCCGGCGATGCCGATGTGAAGGACGGCGTCGGGCTTGTCCACCGCGAGCCGCTGCGCGGTTCGAATCGCCGCCTCGACCGGCCCGATCCCGCAGCAGAACGTATCCGCCCCGTCGAGGAGCGCGAGCTCCCGCGGCGTTGCTGCGACGACGAGCACTACGCCGTGACCGCGGTCGCGCCGGCCTTCTCGAAGCGGAGCTCTCCGTCCTTTGCGTCGACGCGGATCGCGTCGCCGTCTGCGAAGTCGCCCTCGAGGAGCCGCAGCGCGAGTGGGTTCTCGACGAGGCGCTGGATCGCGCGCTTCAAGGGCCGCGCCCCGTAGGCCGGATCCCAGCCCGCCTCGGCGAGCGCCTCCTTCGCCGCATCGGTCAGCTCGAGATCGATCCGCCGCTCGGCGAGCCGCGCCCGCAGCCGTTCGAGCTGCAGCTCGACGATCTCCCCGATCTGTTCCCGCGACAGCGGCTCGAACTCGACGATCTCGTCGATGCGGTTCAGGAATTCGGGACGAAAAACATCTCGTAGCGCGTCGGCGCTCCGGACGTTCGAGGTCATGATCAAGACGGTGTTGCGGAAGTCGACCGTGCGGCCCTGACCGTCCGTGAGCCGCCCGTCGTCGAGCACCTGGAGGAGGACGTCGAAGACCTCCGCGTTGGCCTTCTCGATCTCATCGAGGAGGATGACGCTGTACGGGCGCCGTCGTACCGCCTCGGTGAGCTGGCCGCCCTCGTCGTAGCCGACGTAGCCCGGCGGCGCGCCGATCAGCCGCGCGACCGTGTGCCGCTCCTGGTACTCCGACATGTCGAGCCGCACGAGCGCGTGCTCGTCGTCGAACATGAACTCCGCGAGCGCCCGCGCAAGCTCGGTCTTCCCCACGCCGGTCGGGCCGAGGAAGACGAACGAGCCGATCGGCCGGTTCGGATCCTGGAGCCCGGTGCGCGCGCGGCGCAGGGCGTTCGCGACGGCCTCGACCGCCCCGTCCTGGCCGACGACGCGCTGGTGAAGGCGGTTCTCCATCTGGACGAGCTTCTCGGTCTCGCCCTCGAGGAGCCGGTCGACCGGGATCCCCGTCCAGCGCGCCACGACGGCGGCCACGTCGTCCTCGTCGACCTCTTCCTTGACCATCGACTCGGCCTGTTGCTCGTCGCGCTCGGCGAGCTCCTTCTCGAGCCCGGGCAGCTCGCCGTAGCGGATCTCGGCGACGCGCTGAAGGTTCCCCTCGCGCTCGGCGCGCTCGGCTTCCATCCGGAGCGCGTCGATGCGCTGCGTGATCTCGCCGATCCGGTCGAGCGCCTCTTTCTCGCGCGCCCACCGCGCGGCGAGCCCGTCGCGCCGCTCCTTCGCCTCGGCGAGCTCGGACTCGATCGGCGCCCGCACTTCGTCCTTCTCCCCCTCCATCGCGGCGAGCTCGATCTCGAGCTGCGTCACACGGCGGTTCGCCTCGTCGAGCTCGACCGGAGACGACTCGATCTCCATCTTCAATCGCGATGCCGCCTCGTCGACGAGGTCGATCGCCTTGTCCGGCAGCTGCCGGTCGGCGATGTAGCGCTCGGAAAGAACGGCAGCCGCGACGAGCGCAGCGTCGCGGATCCGCACCTTGTGATGCGCCTCGTAGCGCTCCTTCAGGCCGCGGAGGATGGCGATCGTGTCCGCCACCGAGGGCTCGCCGACGAAGACGGGCTGGAAGCGCCGCTCGAGCGCGGCGTCCTTCTCGATGTACTTGCGGTACTCGTCGAGCGTCGTCGCGCCGACGCAGCGCAGCTCGCCGCGCGCGAGCATCGGCTTGAGCATGTTGGCGGCGTCGACGGCGCCCTCGGCCGCGCCTGCGCCGACGATCGTGTGTAGCTCGTCGATGAAGAGGATCAGTTCGCCCGCGGCGTTCTGCACCTCCTCGAGGACGGCCTTGAGCCGCTCCTCGAACTCGCCGCGGTACTTCGCGCCGGCGAGCAGGCCGCCGATGTCGAGCGCCCAGACGCGCTTGCCCTTCAGTGACTCCGGGACATCACCGGCGACGATCCGCTGCGCGAGCCCCTCGACGATCGCGGTCTTGCCGACGCCGGGCTCGCCGATGAGGACGGGGTTGTTCTTCATGCGGCGCGAGAGCACCTGGATGACACGGCGGATCTCCTCGTCGCGGCCGATGACCGGGTCGAGCTTGCCGCTCTCCGCCGCCTCGGTGAGGTCGCGACCAAACTTTGCGAGCGCCTGATACGTGCCCTCGGGGTCGTTTGAGGTGACGCGGCGACCGGCGGTGACCTCGGCGATCTTCGCGAGCAGCTCCTTGCGCGGGACGACGTCGAGCGCAAGGAGCAGATGCTGCGCTGCGACGTACTCGTCCTCGAGTTTCTTCGCCTCGTCGAAGGCCTTGTCGAGCACCTTCGAGAAGGCCGCGGAGACGGCCGGCTGTTGCTGCGCGCCCTCGATGCGCGGCTTCTGCGCGAGCGCCGCCTCGGCCTGCGCGCGCAGCGCCTGCGCGTCGGGCACAAGCTCGCGCGGCAGCTCCTGGTCGAGCAGCGCGAGCAGCAGATGCTCGGGATACAGCTCGGGGTTGCCGCTCCGGCGCGCTAGCTCCTGCGCCGCCGCGACTGCTTCCTGTGACTTAACGGTGAGCTTGTTGAAGTCCATCAGTGCTGCCTTTCGGGATGCCGCTCCTCGCGGACGAGCACGAGGTCGCGGCGGTATTGCTTGTGCACCTTCTGCACCTCGGTCTGGAGCTGTCGCTGCAGGCGCTCGATCTGCGCGTGCGCCTTGCGCAGCTCGTCCTCGAGCCGCAGCGACGAGCTCGACGCCGGCGAGGTTGAGGCCGAGCTCGGTCGTGAGCCGCTGGACGATGCGCAGCCGCTCGACGTCGGCCTCGGAGTAGAGGCGCGTGCCGCCGGGCGTCCGCTTCGGCCGGATGAGCCCCTTCTGCTCGTACATGCGGAGCGTCTGCGGGTGCATGCCGACGAGCTCGGCGGCGACGCTGATCATGTAGATCGGCCGGTCGTCGTTCACGCATGCCTCCGCCGGTAGAACGCGATCGCGCCGGCGACGACCGTGACGGCGATGGCGATCCCGATCCAGCCGCCGACGCGCGCGGCAGTGCTGACGCCGTTCCAGAGGAACAGCCACAGGAAGACCTTGCCGAGCCCGCCGATCCGCCGACCTTCGCCGCAACGGCACCGCCGCCGGCGACGCGCGCCGCCGGCCGTCTTGAGACCGAGCTTGCGGCTCTTCTCCTCGGCCGTCTCCGGCTCGGGCGCCTGGCGCGGGCCCTGCTTGAGCAGGTCGTCGTGGTCGGACATCAGCCTCCCGCCTTCCGCAGCTCTTCGAGGAGCTCGCGCTCCTTCTTGTTGACGCGCTTCGGCACCTGGATGCGCACGCGCGCGAGCACGTCGCCCTTGCCGGAGCCTTGAGCTTCGGCGCGCCGCGGCCTTTGATCCGCAGCAGCTTGCCGTCCTCGGAGCCGGCCGGGAATCTTCAGCGAGACCGCGCCTTCCGGCGTCGGCACGTCGACCTTGCCGCCGAGCGCGGCGGTCGCGAACGTGACGGGCACCTCGACGAGGAGATCGTCGCCGCGCCGCTCGTACGTGTCCGACTTCGCGACGCGCGTGATGACGACGAGATCGCCGTCCGGGCCGCCGTTCGTGCCGGCCTCGCCCTTCCCCTTGAGCCGGATCCTCGTCCCGTCCTTCACGCCGGGCTTGATCTTCACCGTGTACGTCTCGATGCCGCCGCTCGCGGCCCGGAGCCGTGGCACTTCGAGCACGGCTTCTCGATCACGGTGCCGTTGCCGCGGCAGCGCGGGCACGGCTGCGAGAGCGCGAACAGGCCCTGCTACTCGGAGATGACGCCGCGGCCGTTGCACTCCGGGCAGATCACCGGCGCACGTGCCGGGCTCCGCGCCGGTGCCCCCGCACTGCGAGCAGGCGACCGTGAGCTCGACCGGAACTTTCGCCTCGGCGCCGCGCAGCGCGTCCTCGAAGGAGAGCCGTACCTCGGTCTCGACGTCGGCGCCGCGCAGCGGCTGCTGACGGACGCGGCCGCGCGCGCGCGCGGGTTCCGCCGACGTTCCCGAAGATCCCGCCGAAGATGTCGCCGAGGTCGACGAGGTCGACGTTGCCGAAGTCGACGTTCGGCCCGCGGCCCCGGCCGGGGCCGGACGGGCCGCGCCCGTTCGTCGAGCCGTAGCGGTCGTACGCCTTGCGCTTCTCCGCATCGGAGAGGACGTCGTATGCCGTCTGCACCTCCTTGAAGCGCTCCTCGGAGGCCTTGTCGCCCGGATTCGCGTCGGGATGGTGCTGGCGCGCGAGCTTCCGGTACGCCTTCTTGATCTCGTCCTGCGAGGCGCCCTTCTTCACTCCGAGCGTGTCGTACAGCGCGCTCATTCCGCGACGATCACCCGCGCTGGCCGCACGACGCGATCGCCGAGCTTGTAGCCCTTCTGGATGACGTCTGATGACAGAACCGCTCTCCGCGTCCTCCGATGGCTGCGCGAGCAGCGCCTCGTGGACGTGCGGGTCGAACTTCCCCTCCGTCTCGATCGGCGTCACGCCTTGCCGCTCGAGCAGCGACGCGAGCGAGCGGTGGACGAGGCGGACGCCGTCCTCGAGCTGCGCCTCCTCGTGCTGCTCGGCAGCGGCAAGCGCCCGCTCGAGATCGTCGAGGATCGGGCAGCAGCTCGGCGAGCAGCCGCGCGTTCGCGAGCGCGACGTACTCCTCCCGCTCGCGCGCCGCCCGCTTCTTGTAGTTGTCGAAGTCGGCAGCGAGCCGGAGCAGACGGTCGTCGACCTGGTCCGGTTCTGCGGTCTCTTCCTGCTCCTGGACGGGCTCGTCGCTCACGAGGTCGGAGCCTCCTCGTCGACGATCTCGTACTCGCCCTCCTCGACGACCTCGTCGTCGGACGCTGCGTCGCCGTTGCCGCCCGCCGACGCCTGCGCCTGCGCGGTCGCCTCGGCGTAGATCGCCTCGGCGAGCTTGTGCGACGCCTCGGTCAGCGCCTCGGTCTTCGCACGGATGTCCGCGAGGTCGTCGCCCTCGAGCGACTGGCGGAGCTCCATGATCCGCCCCTCGATCGTCGAGGCGTCCGCCTCGTCGATCTTGTCGCGGTGCTCCTTGAGCGAGCGCTCGGTCTGGTACGCGAGCGTCTCGGCGAGGTTCTTCGTGTCCACCGCCTCGCGCAGGCGGCGCGCCTCGTCGGCGTGCGCCTCCGCCTCGTGGATCATGCTGCTGCACCTCGTTCTCCGACAGGCCCGAGCCGCCCTCGATCTGGATCTGCTGGACGTTGCCGGTGCCGAGATCCTTCGCGGAGACGTTGATGATCCCGTTCGCGTCGATGTCGAACGTGACCTCGATCTGCGGCATGCCGCGCGGCGCCGGCGGGATCCCGACGAGCTGGAACTTGCCGAGCGTCTTGTTGTACGCCGCCATCTCCGACTCGCCCTGGAGGACGTGCACCTCGACGGACGGCTGGTTGTCCTCGGCCGTCGTGAAGGTCTCCGCCTTCTTGGTCGGGATCGTCGTGTTGCGCTCGATGAGCTTCGTCATCACGCCGCCCTTCGTCTCGATCCCGAGGACTGAGCGGAGTGACGTCGAGGAGGAGGATGTCCTTGACCTCGCCCTTGAGCACGCCGGCCTGCAGCGCGGCGCCGACGGCGACGACCTCGTCCGGGTTGACGCCCTTGTGCGGGTCCTTGCCGACGATCTCCTTGACCTTCTCCTGCACCGCCGGCATGCGGGTCATGCCGCCGACGAGCACGACGTGGTCGATCTTCGCCGGCGTCGAGGCCGGCGTCGGTGAGCGCCTGCTTCGTCGGCCCGACGGTGCGGGCGAGCAGGTCGGCGGTGATCTCCTCGAGCTTCGCCCGCGTGAGCTGCAGGTCGAGGTGCTTCGGGCCGTCCTGCGTCGCGGTGACGAACGGGAGGTTGATCTGCGTCGTCATCGTCGACGACAGCTCGATCTTCGCCTTCTCCGCGGCCTCGTAGAGGCGCTGGAGCGCCATCCGGTCGGCGGAGAGGTCGATGCCCTGATCCTTCTTGAACTCGCGCCGACCATCCAGTCGACGATCGCCTTGTCGAAGTTGTCGCCGCCGAGATGGTTGTCGCCGGCGGTGGACTTGACCTCGAAGACGCCGTCGCCGAGCTCGAGCACCGACACGTCGAACGTGCCGCCGCCGAGGTCGAAGACGAGGATCGTCTGGTCTGCGCCTTCCTTGTCGAGGCCGTATGCGAGCGCGGCTGCGGTCGGCTCGTTGATGATGCGGAGGACGTTGAGGCCGGCGATCTTGCCGGCGTCCTTCGTCGCCTCGCGCTGCGCGTTGTTGAAGTACGCGGGGACGGTGATGACCGCGTCGGTGACCGACTCGCCGAGGTACTGCCTCCGCGTCGTGCCTTGAGCTTCTGGAGGATCATCGCGCTGATCTCCGGCGGGGCGTAATCCTTGCCCTCCGCCTCGACGCGCACGTCGCCGTTCGGGCCCTTGACGACCTCGTACGGGACGATCGTCATCTCCTCCGTCACCTCGTCGAACTTGCGCCCCATGAAGCGCTTGATCGAGAAGATCGTGTTGGTCGGGTTCGTGACCTGCTGCCGCCGCGCCGGAGCGCCGACGAGCCGCTGGCCGTCCTTCGCGAACGCGACGACGGACGGCGTGGTGCGGCCACCCTCGGCGTTCGGGATGACGGTCGGCTCGCCGCCTTCCATCACCGCCATGCACGAGTTCGTCGTGCCGAGGTCGATGCCAATGGTCTTAGCCATGTTGCCGTTGTGCCTCCTGGGTTCCGATCATGGTGATGAGAAAATCTCAGTCTGTTTATAGCAGATGTCGGGATAGGTGTGTTCCCGGATGCCCCCAGGCGACAAGAGGGCTAGAAACGGCTCTATGAGGGCCACTGCAACGCTCGCCCACGGGACACTGCGCAACGAGGTACTCCTGCGCGACGCCTTCATCCTCCACACCGACGAGCCCGAGAGCGCGGGCGGCGAGGACACGGCGCCGACTCCGCACGAGCTGCTCGCCGCGGCGCTCGCATCCTGCGTCACGACGACGGTCGCGACGTACGCGCGCACGAAGGGCTGGGCGCTCGGCGACGTCCTCGTCGAGGTCGAGTACGACGCGCGCTCGACGCCGCGGCAGTTCCGCGTCGACCTCCACCTCAGCGGTGACTACGACGCGGAGCAGATCGCGAGGCTCGAGCGTGCCGCAGCGACCTGCCCTGTCCGCCGCTCCCTCGAGGCCGGCTTCGCCATCGAGGAGCACGTGCACGCCTCGCTCCGCGTCTAGAGACCGGTACCAGGTACCGGTCTCTCCACTCGCCTCCGAAGCGCAGCCACCGGATCTTCCGCCAGACGACGAGCTGCGGCGAGTACGCACGACGGATCGACGAACGACGAGGCTTCCGCGAGCCCAACCGTCCCTGCATAGCTACTCCACCGATGAGCCGCCGGCTCAGGGCAGACCCCGGCGCTCACCGGGTTCCGGACGACGTAGGTGAACCGGTCCAACAGGTCGAGCTCGTCCACGATTCGTGGCGATCCGTACCGATCGAAGAAGACGTGGCCGCGAAGGCCGTCCGCCCGGTTGAAGTGGCGTGCATAGCGGCGGTTGACCAGATGCATCGCGGTCGGCAGTGCGCCGTCCTCGACCTGGAGGATCAGGTGATAGTGGCTCGTCATCAGGCAGTACGCGACGCAGATCGTGTTCGTCTTCACCATCGCGTAGGCGAGGTGCCTGAGGAACTCGACTCGGTCGCGGTCGTCGCGATACAGAGTGGGCACAGCCCAGAGCCCGTGTGCGAAGACATGGAAGAGACCGGCTGAGGTATCACGCGGGCGGCGGGGTATGCCCTCCAGACTGGCGGCTCACGACGAACGAGACCGTTGCGTCTCTGTGGCAGTTTCCAGGCGAGGTACCTGGTACCGGCCTTTAGCGAGAAATGCGAGGCCAACTGCAGTCACGTGCCAGACTGTCGCTCAAATCGACTTGGGGGAGGCGCAAGATGCACGCGACCATCCGCGCGTATCAAGGCAACAGCGAGCTGGCCGACGCGCTGCTCGAGCACGAGGACAATCTGCGCGACGTGATCGGTGGGCTCGACGGCTTCAGGGCGTACTACCTCGTCAAGCTCGACGAGGGGACTGCGACGGTGAGCGTGTTCGACAGCAAGGAAGGAGCCGACGCGTCGACCGCCGCAGCCGCCGCGTGGCTGGCGGAGAACATGCCGGACATGGCGGCCTCGCCGTACGTCACGGCCGGCGACGTCGTCCTGAACTTCTAGACCGCCTCGAGCGCCCCTTTGGGCGTCCTGCGCCCCTGCGCGAAGAGCGGGATGAACACGTGCGCGAGCGGGCCGATCGAGAGCGCGTAGACGAGCGTTCCGACGCCGACCGTCCCGCCCAGCAGCCAGCCGGTGACGAGCACCGTCAGCTCGAGACCCATCCGCACGACCCGGATCGAGTGCCCGCGCGCCGCCAGTCCCGTCATGAGCCCGTCGCGCGGCCCCGGCCCGAGCCCGGCTCCGATGTACGCGCCGGTCGCGACCCCGTTGAGGAAGACGCCGCCGGCGAGACACGCGATCCGCCAGCCAAGCGCGTGCGGCGGCCCGACGTGCCCGAGGACGACGTCCATCGTCCCGCCGACAAGCACGACGTTGCTCACCGTCCCGATCCCCGGCTTCTGCCGCAGCGGGATCCAGAAGATCAGCACGGCGGCGCCGACGAGGATGGCCCACGTCCCGATCGCCAGCCCGAACGTCTGCGACAGCCCTTGATGGAAGACGTCCCATGGGTCGAGTCCGAGCCCGGCGAGGACGAGGAGCGACGAGCTGAACCCGTACAGAAGCAGGCCGGTATAGAGCTGTACGAGCCGCACGCGCATCGCCTCAACGCTACGGGTCGGGAACCGTCCAGCGCTTCGACCGCACGCAGGTACGCTCGAACCGATGGCGGTCGAGGGGGGAACGTCGCTGGCTGCGCAGCTGGCGGAGGATGCTGCGGCGCGGCTGATCCGCTACGCGCAAATCGACACGCAGTCCGACGAAGACTCCGAGACGTACCCGAGCACGGCCGGCCAGCTCGTCCTGCTCCGCCTTCTGCGCGACGAGCTCGAGGAGATCGGGCTGGCGGACGCGGCAATCGACGGCAACGGCTACGTGACCGCAACGCTCCCGTCGACAGTCGACCGCGCCGTCCCGACGATCGCGCTCTTCGCGCACGTCGACACGGCACGCGAGGCGAGCGGCAAGGCGAGCCCGCAGCGAATCTCGTACGACGGCGGCGAGATCGAGCTCCGTAACTCGGGGCAGGTGATCCGCCCGTCGGCGTCGCCGGAGCTCGCCCACCACGCCGGGCACGAGCTCATCGTCACCGACGGGACGAGCCTGCTCGGCGCCGACGACAAGGCAGGCGTCGCCGAGATCCTCGCCGCAATCGGCTATCTCGCCGCGAACCCCGATTTCCCGCACGGCCCAGTCAAGGTCGTCTTCAACCCGGACGAAGAGGTCGGCCGCGGCGTCATCCACCTTCCCGTCGAGAAGCTCGGCGCGGTGGCCGCCTATACGGTCGACGGCTCGACGACCGGCGAAGTGCAGACGGAGACGTTCTCCGGCGCGCAGGTGCGGATAAAGATCCGTGGCCGCGCGATCCACCCGGGCTGGGCCAAGGACGAGCTCGTGAACGCGGTCAAGCTCGCGGCCGACATCGTCGCGCGGCTCCCGCAGGACGCGCTCTCGCCGGAGACGACGCAGGGTCGCGAGGGCTACGTCCATCCCGTCACCATCCAGGGCGACTCCTCCGAGGTCGAGCTCCGCTTCATCGTCCGCGACTTCGACGATGCGAAGCTCGACGAGCACGTCGCCTTCCTCCACGCGGTCGCCGACGAGGTCTGCTCGGCCGCGCCGCGCTGCGCGGTGACGATCGAGGACCGCATCCAGTACCGCAACCCGCAGCATGTCCTCGACAATCATCCCGAGATCGTCGCGAACCTGGAGGAGGCCGTCCGGCGCGTCGGCCTCGAGCCTCGCCGCACGTCGATCCGCGGCGGCACCGACGGCTCCGCGCTGACCGAGATGGGCCTGCCGAGCGTCAACGTCTTCACCGGCGGGCACGACGCGCACAGCGAGCGCGAGTGGATCTGCGTCGAGGACATGGGGCTCGCCGCCGCGACGCTCGTCGAGCTCGTCAAGGTCTGGGCGAAATAGCCAGGTAACCCGCTCCCGGCTCGGTACTCTGGCCGAATGGAGCCGCTTCTCGACCGCCTCGGGCGCCCGCTCGAGACGTTGCGCGTGTCCGTCACGGACCGCTGCAACTTCCGCTGCGTCTATTGCATGCCGAAGGAGGTCTTCGGCCGCGAGTACGCGTTCCTCGACCGCAAGGAGCTGCTGTCGCTCGAGGAGATTGCGCGCGTTGTCGGCGTCTTCGCGTCGCTCGGCGTTCGCACCGTGCGGATCACGGGCGGCGAGCCGCTCGTCCGCCGCAACGTCGAGCACCTGATCGAGCTCCTCGCCGCGCTCGAGCCGAGGCTCGAGCTCGCTCTGACGACGAACGGCTCCGTCCTCGCGGAGAAGGCCGAGGCGCTCGCCGCCGCCGGGTTGAGCCGCGTCACCGTAAGCCTCGACTCGCTCGACGACGAGTCGTTCCGCGCGATGAACGACGTCGACTTCCCCGTGAGACGCGTCCTCGACGGGATCGACGCCGCCGCCGCGGCCGGGTTGCCGGTCAAGGTCAACGCGGTCGTCAAGCGCGGCGTGAACGACGCCGACGTCGTCGCGCTCGCCGAGCATTTTCGCGGCACCGGGCACGTTCTCCGCTTCATCGAGTTCATGGACGTCGGGACGACGAACGGCTGGCGGCTCGAGGACGTCGTGACGGCGGACGAGATCGTCCAGCGGATCGGCAAGCGCTGGCCGCTCGAACTGGTCGCAGCCGAGAGCCCGGACGCGACCGCCCGCCGCTACCGCTACACGGACGGCGCCGGCGAGATCGGCGTGATCGCCTCCGTCACGAAGCCGTTCTGCGGCGCATGCTCGCGCGCGCGTATTTCGGCGGAGGGCAGCCTCTACACGTGCCTCTTCGCGGCCCGCGGCCACGACCTGCGCGCGCCGCTAAGGAGCGAAGCCACGGACGACGAGATCGCCGACACGCTCCGGGGTATCTGGTCGCGGCGCACCGACCGCTACTCCGAGCTCCGCACGGCCGAGACCGCTGCGAAGGCCAGCAAGGTCGAAATGTCGTATATCGGCGGTTGAACCGCTATTAGGATTCCCGCCATGGAGCGGATCGTCGCGCTCGGTCGCCGGATCCTGCCGCGCGGCTGGGCTCATTTCTTAGTCCAGCTCGCGCTCTGGCTCGGCTTCTACATCTCGTACCTCGCCGTGCGGAGCGCCGTCGACCAGAACCCGGCGCAGGCGGTGACGAACGGGCTCAAGGTCATCCACTTCGAGCAGCGCCTGTGGCACCACCTCTTCGAGCTCCCCGCACAACGGGTCGTCGACTCGTCCCACTTCCTCCTGACCGCCGCCGCGTGGACGTACTGGAACTCGGAGTTCACGGTGATCGGCCTGACGCTGCTCTGGGTCTACCTGCGGCGGCACGAGCGGTTCGCCCGCTTCCGCAACACGATCCTCCTTGCGAACCTCATCGGCCTGATCGGCTTCGCGCTCATGCCGACCGCGCCGCCGTGGATGTTCCCGAAAAGGGGATTCGTCGGCGGCGTCAATCACTCGAGCGAGCTCATCCACACGCTCGGGAACCAGTACGCGGCAATGCCGAGCCTCCACGCAGCCGACGCGCTCATCGTCGGCTACTGCCTCGCCGTGAGCTGCCGCCGCCTCTGGGCGAAGGCGCTCTGGACGATGTGGCCGCTATGGGTGTGGTTCTGCGTCGTTGCGACGGCGAACCACTACGTTCTCGACGTCCTCGCCGGGATCGCGGTGGCCGTGTTCTCGCTGCTCGCGACCGTTGGCGTGCCGAAGATCGTCCGCGCCGCCGGCCGCACGGTTGGTCCTGCTATCGCAAACCTGCTATAGTCGTGCCCATAGCAGGATTGCGATATTGGAGATGAACTCGACTCCCCAACTGAGGCGTGTGCAAGAGGGTTACACCGCCGGATTCCGCTCCCTCGCCAGCCGCTCCGTCAAGGGCCTGGCACGCACCCGTGTCACGCCGAACGTCCTCACGACGCTCGGCGTCTCGTTCTGTCTCGCGGCTGCCGTGCTCGTCCCGTTCGAGAACCGGAACGCATGGCTCGTCTACTGGCTCGCGGCCGGGATCTTCGTCGTCGGCTCGCTGCTCGACATCCTCGACGGCGCGCTCGCGCGGGCCGGCGGGAAGTCGACGCCGTTTGGGGCCTTCCTCGACTCGACGACGGATCGCGTCGGCGAAGGCGCGATGCTCGCCGCGATCGCGCTCGTCTTCTCCCAGCACGGCGAGGGATGGGCGGTCGTGGTCGCGTTCGCGGCAGTCCTGGGGTCGTTCCTCGTCTCCTACACGCGTGCGAAGGCCGAGGCGCTCGGCCTGCGTGGCGACGTCGGCTTGGGCTCGCGGGCCGAGCGCGTGGTCATGATCACCGCCGGGCTCGTCTTCGCGCCCTGGGGTGGACTGCCGTGGGCGATCGTCGCGCTCTGCGCGACCGCCTGGCTCACGGTCGTCCAGCGCATCCTGCATGTCCGCACTCAACTGAAACAGTCTTCTTCTGGAGGAACCAATGTCCGCTGAGAACGGCTCGTCGAACGGCAAAGCCCGCTTGGACGACGGCAAGGTCCGCGTCGCAATCGTCGGCGTCGGCAACTGCGCGAACTCGCTGCTGCAGGGCCGCGAGTACTACAAGGACGCGCCGGACGACCAGTTCGTCCCCGGCCTCATGCACGTCAACCTCGGCGGCTACCACGTCCGCGACATCGAGTTCACGGCGGCGTTCGACGTCGTCAAGGGCAAGGTCGGAGAAGACCTCGCCGACGCGATGTGGGCGCATCCGAACGACACGATCAAGTTCGCCGACGTCAAGAAGACCGGGATCAAGGTCTCGCGTGGCATGACGCACGACGGGCTCGGCAAGTACATCTCGCAGGTCGTGGAGAAGGCGCCGGGCAAGACCGACGACATCGTCGGGATCCTCCAGGAGACGAAGACCGACGTCGTCGTCAGCTACCTCCCGGTCGGCTCCGAGTCGGCCGCGAAGTGGTACGCCGAGCAGTGTCTCGAGGCCGGCGTCGCGCTCGTCAACTGCATGCCCGTGTTCATCGCCCGCGAGGACTACTGGAACAAGCGCTTCGAGGAGAAGGGCCTGCCGGTCATCGGCGACGACATCAAGTCGCAGGTCGGCGCGACGATCACGCACCGCGTGCTCACGAGCCTCTTCCGCGAGCGGGGCGTCCACCTCGACAAGACCATGCAGCTCAACGTCGGCGGCAACTCCGACTTCCTCAACATGCTCGAGAGGGAGCGGCTCGAGTCGAAGAAGATCTCGAAGACGAACGCCGTCACGTCGATGCTCGACTACGACCTCGGCGCCGGCAACGTCCACGTCGGCCCGTCCGACTACGTGCCGTGGCTGACCGACCGCAAGTGGGCGTACATCCGCATGGAGGGCTCCGCTTTTGGCGACGTGCCGCTCAACGTCGAGCTCAAGCTCGAGGTGTGGGACTCCCCGAACTCCGCCGGCATCGTCATCGACGCCGTGCGGCTCGCGAAGCTCGCGCTCAACAACGGCATCGCCGGCTCGCTCGTCGGCCCGAGCTCCTACCTCATGAAGTCGCCGCCGCAGCAGATCGTCGACGACGAGGCGCACAGGCTGACCGAGGAGTTCATCAAGAAGAACGCCCGCACGGTCGCGGGCAAGACGAAGGCTCCGGCGAAGGCCTAGGGATGGAGCCGCGGGCGGTGTCGGCGGAGAAAGGATCGCTGACACCGCCCGTGACATGAGCAAGCCCGTTAGAGCGGTGCTCGACTTCCTCGCGGGTGCCATCCTCGCGTTTGCGGTCCTCGCGCTCCCAGTCTCGCTCGTCGAGATCGGCGTCGGCCACACCAACCGTTGGCTGATCCTCAGCTTCGTCCTCGGCTGCCTCTTGACCGTGCTGGCGGTCATCCGGTTCGTCGGTGCCCGAGCAGGCTCTCGGCCTCTCCGGGAGATGCTCCTACTCCTCGTCGTGACGGGCATGACCACCTGGGGCGCCGGAGCCTTTGTTGGTTCCATCGCTGTTTGGGCAATCGTGTTCAGCTGCCCCAGCAGCACCGCTCGGTGGGTCGGCCCCATCGGCGCGTTGGTCGTCTACGGAACCGCTGGCGGCTGGTCGCTTGCTCAGCGCCGCGCGATCGCGATCGCTGTACTGCCCGTTGCCGTTGTGGCCGCCTTCATCTGGCTCCTGCTTGTGTTTAACGTTCTGCTGCCCGCACCGGGCGTCTGCAACAAAGGCTTCAACTGATGGAGCTTCGCCCGGCACGTTCGCTGTCACCCGCCGAGCGCGTGGCGCTCTTCAACGCGCGCTACGAGGGCTACGTCATCCCCGTGCACATCGATGAGACGGGCCTCGCCTGGACGGAGGGCAAACTCGACTTCGACCTCGATGCGTCACGGATCGCGTACCGCGACGGCGAGCCGGTGGGTTTCGCCAACCTCGCCGTGCGCGGCGACGAGGCGTGGGTCGGTGGCGTCGGCGTCGTCACGAGCGCCCGCCGCTCGGGCGTTGGCGAGGCACTGATGGACGCCATCCACGAGCAGGCGCGCGAGCGCGGGATCAAGCGGGTCTGGCTCGAGGTGATCGTCGAGAACACCGGCGCGTTCGCGCTCTACGAGAAGCTCGGCTACCGCACTGTCCAGGACGTCGAGGTCTGGACGCTGCCGGCCGTCGAAGGAGAGCTTCCCGGCCGCGAGGTTCCGCCGGAGGAAGCGAAGGCGCTCATCCCGGCGAAGCACGAGCCGTGGCAGCGCGCCGACGGGACGCTCGCCAACTACGACGACGTCCGCGGCTGGGTCACGGACACCGACGCGATGCTCTTCTGCGTGCGATCGTCGGCCCAGCTCCAGCAGTACACAGGCGATCCGGAGCCCCTGATCCGCGCGCTCCGCACCTTTAAGGACGTCTACGTCCTCAACCTGCCGGCCGACGATCCCGCGGCCTCGGTTCTCCGCGAGCTAGGCGGGACAGTCACTGTCCGCCAGCACGAGATGGTGCTCGAGCTCTAGCTCGGCAGCGGGGCCCGAACGAACAGGTGGAACGTCACCACCGTCCCGGGCTCGATCGTCTCCGGCATGCGCGGCGCGTCCTCGGGCACGGAGTCGACGGGAATCTCGGGCGGGTCGTCGGCCGGCTCCAGCTCGAACGTCCCGTCGCCGATGGCGACCCGGAGCGAAACGTCGCGCGGCGGCGCCTCGTCTATGACGCGCCAGATCGTCCCGATGCGGCCTCGCGTCCAGAACATCCCGCTGCACTCGCGGTAGAACGCGGCGATGCCCTCCGGCAGATCGACGTCGTTCTCCTCGTCGCGGCGCAGGGCGTCGTCGAGTTCGTCTCCCTCGGCGGTGAGGATCTCGCCGAACGCGCCCGGTACGAGGCCGTCGACCTGGTAGACCCCGTAGTACCCCCACCGCGCGCCGACGAGATGGTCGACATACCGCTGGTTGATCCCCTCCTCGAAATCCCGGGCTCGGACGATCGTCACGCCCGGCGTTCGCTGCCCCATCAAGATCCCGACGAGCATCGGCGGCGACCATAACATTGGCCTCGTGCGTGTAGCTCTCGTGACGCCGTTCGCCTGGTCGCAGCCGCACGACGTCAACGAGCACGTCGCCGCGCTCGCGGGGGAGCTGCGGCAGCGCGGGCATGAGGTGACCGTCCTCGCGCCGTCGAACCGCGCCCGCGACCTCGCCCAAGCGAGACGTGTCCTACTTGGTAACAGTCTGTTGCTTGGGGAGTTCGTGGCGCTCGGGCCGGCGGTGCCGATTTCGCGGCGGAGCCGGATGGGAGTGCCTGTCGGTGTCCGCGCAAGCCTTTCGCTCGCGCTCGCGCGCGGGCGCTTCGACGTCGTGCACGGCTTCGAGCCCGCGTTGCCGAGCCTGTCGTACCTCGCGCTCCGCGACTCGGGCGCGCTCACGGCGGCGACGTTCTTCTCGCCGGAGCGGCTTTCCTATCCGCCGAGCCGCGCCCAGCGCGAGCGGCTCCTCGGCCGCATCGACGCGCTCCTGGCGGCGACTCCGGAGGTGGCAGCGGCGGCGGCGGCGCGCTTCCCCGGCCGGTACGAGCTCGTCCCGCAGGGGATCGATCCGGCCCTCTTCGCTCCGATGAAGAAGGTGAAGCGGGTCGTGGTCGAGTGGCGGCAGGCCGACCGGCCGCTCCTGCGCTCGCTCGTCCGGGAGTTGGAGGGACAGGCCGGCTGGGAGCTCGTGCTCCTGCGGACGCGCACGCCCGCACCGCGGCCGGCCGTCTCCCGCCGCCTGCGCGGACGGATGCGGGTGCGGACCGCGCTGACCGGCGCCGCGCGCGCCGAGATCCTTCGCTCCGCCGCGATCTTTGTCCCTGCGCTCAGCGGCTCGGCGCGCCTGCTTGCCGAGGCGCAGACGACGGGAGCGGCGATCGTGGCGCCACCCGCGCGCGCCGCACAGTCTGAGCTCGCCGCCGCCGAGACTGCGCGGCTGATCGAGGACGAGACCTTCCGCGCTCGCCGCAGCGAGGAGAGTCTCGCCGCCGCCGCGACGCAGACGACGGACGTGCTCGCAGACCACATCGAAGCGGTCTACGAGCGACTCGCCTCGCGCCGCCGCTCGCGCGCCTCCGCCGGCGCCGCGCACCGCGATGACGACTGGATTCTCGCCGACCTCCACCTCCACACGAGCTGGTCGCACGACTGCTCGATCGAGGTGGACGAGCTCCTCGACCACGCGGAGGCGGAGGGGCTCGGGGCGATCGCCGTGACCGACCACAACGTCTTCGGCGGCGCGCTCGAGGCCGTCGAGAAGGCACGCAGCCGTCGGCTCGTCGTCATCCCCGGCGAGGAGATCAAGACCGCCGACCAGGGCGAGGTGATCGGGCTCTTTTTGAAGGAGGAGATCCCGCGCGGGATGTCATTCGGCGAGACGGTCGAGGCGATCCGCTCTCAGCGCGGCATCGTCTACCTCCCTCACCCGTTCGACCGGATGCACGCGATCCCCGAGCCGGCGACGATCCATCGCCACCTCGCCGAGATCGACGTCCTCGAGATCTACAACGCGCGGCTCCTGTTCGAGAACTACAACGAGGAAGCCGAGCGCTTCGCGCGCAAGTACAACCTCCTCGCGGGAGCCGGCTCGGACGCGCACGTGCTCGCGGGCGTCGGGACGGGCGTCGTCCGGATGCGCCGCTTCAGCGGGCCGGAGGAGTTCCTTGTCTCGCTCCACAGCGCCGAAGTCCTGCGGCGACCGAAATCGCTCGTCTACCTCCAAGGATTGAAGTGGGTGGCCCAGGCCAAGGAACGCGTCCGGTAATCCCGAACTCTCTCCACGGGGCATCAGTGACTGTGGCGACTGACGAAATCTTCGAGAAGTACCTGCAAAAGGCGATCACCGAGATCAACGCTCTCGGGGACGAGCTCGCGCAGGCCGGCGCGGGTGCACGTGTGCCGGTGCTCGGCTCGGGCCATCCGCTCGCCGACGTCTTCCTCCTCAAGCACACGCCGCGGCCGTCGGAGCTGCAGGAGGGGGTCGCGTTCTACGGCCGCTCCGGCAACGCGCTCCTCAAGTCGCTGCAGCGCCTGCGCGTCGACCCGCTCGCTGTCTACGGGACGAACTGCCTCAAGTTCGTCGATGGCGACGAGGACGAATCGCGCGCCTTCCTCTCGCGCGAGCTCCACATCGTCCAGCCGAAGCTCGTCGTCGCGATGGGCGAGCCGGCACGCGAGTTCCTCAACTCGGTGCGCTTCCCGCTCGCGCGCGAGCTCGAGCCGGAGCAAGGCGTGCTGCAGGAATTCACGCCGACGATCCAGGGGCTCGTCACGCCGGACATCGACGAATCGCTCGACGAGCAGCCCTCCAAGACGGCGTTCTGGAACGCCTTCAAGATGCTCGGCGAGTGGTGGAGCCAGACTCCTCCGTACTAGAGGTCCCGCCGCGGATCCTCACGTTCGTCGCGCTCGGTCTCGCGGTCGGGACGTGGTTCGCCGCCGCGCCGCGCCTGCCCTCCGTCGGCTTGTGGACGGCGGTCGCCATCGTCTCGGCGGGCGTCATGCCGGGAACGCTCCTGCTCGTCCTCATCGCGCTGCCGCTCTCGCGGCTCCGCTGGAGCACGCTCGCGCTCGTCGCGCTCGTGCTCGGGCTCGTCGCGTTCGGCTACAGCGAAGCCGGGTGGGCGCTCGCGGAGAACTTCGCGAAGCTCTGGGCGGCCGTCTTCGCCGGCTGGGCGTTCCTTTACCTCTTCACGGATGTCGGGCTCGTGGTGCTCATCGCGGCGATCATCCCGGTCGTCGACGCGATCTCGGTCTTCACGCCGGGAGCCCCGACCCACGAGATCGTCAAGAACCACATCTCGATCTACAACCACGTCGCCGTCGCGTTCCTCGGGCCGCATGGAGGCGCCGAGCAGTTCGGGCCGCCCGACATCCTCTTCTACGCGCTGTTCCTCGGCGCGGCCGCGCGCTTCCGGCTGCGGGTCGGGTGGACGTGGCTAGCGACGACGGGGCTCTACGCGGCGTCGTTCCCCATCGCGATCGCGACGAACGCGAGCGGACTACCAGCGCTGCCGTTCCTGTCGGCCGGCTTCCTCGCCGCAAACGCCGATCTGCTTTGGAAGGCCGTCCGGAAGCGCGCCTAGCCTTCACCCGAGTGCCAGGCTGGTTCCAGACCTACTTCGAGCACGTCCTTTCCGGCGGCGGTTACCAGTTCTGGTCGGGGATCGGGTCGGACGTCGGCGAGCTCACGCTGCTCACGGCCTTCTTCGTTTTCCTTCGCCAGCGCAATTGCCATGTGAACCGCTGCTGGCGGCTGTCGTGGCACCCGCATCCCGATCACGGCCACCCGGTGTGCCGGAGACACCACCCGGACGGCGGCAAGATCACGGCCTAGAGCTTGTCGCGCAGGCCGTGCTCGTCGCCGGGATCCTCGTCGTTGACCGGTTCCGGCACGGGATCGCCCTTCATACGGCGAAACGGCCGGAAGCGCCCGAACATCCAACCGAGCCTGCGGGAGCCGCCCAACCACGGACTGCTGAGCTCGCGGTCTGCCTCTTTCTGGAGCTCCTCCGCCGAGACCTCACGCGTCACCTCGTCGAGCTTCGCGAGCGCTTCCTTCTCCTCAGGGGACTCGGCCATACGACGAGCCTACGCCGTTCGCTCGAGCAAGGCAACGCACTCGACGTGCGGCGTGTGCGGGAACATGTCAACCGGCGTCACGCGCAGTAGCTCGTAGCCGTACTCGCCCCGCAGCGCCTTCACGTCGCCCGCGAGCGTCGTCGGGTTGCAGGAGACGTACACGAGCCGCGGCGCGCCGATCCGGCCGAGCCGGCGCAACGCCTTTCCGGCGAGCCCCGCGCGCGGCGGGTCGACGATGACGACCTCGGGCGCGCCGGAGCGCTCGAGCAGCTCCTCCACGACCTCCCCGACGTTGCCCGCGAAGAACGCGGAATTCGTCACGCCGTTCAGCTCGGCGTTCTCGAGCGCGCACGCCACGGACTCCTCCGAGACCTCGATCCCCCACACCGTTAGCGCGTCGGCTGCCAGCGACAGACCGATCGTCCCGATCCCGCAGTAGAGATCCCAGACGGTCTCGTTCCCGGTCAGCCCGGCCGCGTCGCGCGCGAGGCCGTAGAGCCGCTCGGCCATCGCGGTGTTCGTCTGGAGGAATGCATTCGGCCGAACGCGGAAGCGCAGGCCGCACAGCTCCTCCTCGATCCCGTCGTCGCCCCAGAGCAGCCGCGTCGGGAGGTTCGTCACCTCCGCCGGCGTGTCGTTCACCGCCCAGTGGATCGAGCGCACCTCGGGGAAGCGGCGCAGCACGTCGACGAGATAGCCCGGCTCGAACTTCTCCCCCGGCGCCGTCACGAGCTGCACGAGCGCCTGCTGCGTGTTGCGCCCTTGCCGCACGACGAGATGGCGGAGATAGCCGCTGCCGTCGGCCTGCGAGTACGCCTCGAGCCCTTCCTCTCGCGCCCAAGCGCGCACCGCCTCGCGAATCGCGTTGCCGAGGTCATCGATGAGCCAGCACTTCTCGATCTCGAGCACCTCGTCCCAGCGACCGGCCTTGTGAAAGCCGAGCGCGGGGCCGTCCGGCGTCTGCGTGAACGAGTACTCGACCTTGTTGCGGTAGTGGAAGATCTCCGGCTCGCACGGGACGATCGGCTCGAGCGGAGGCTCCGTGATCCCGGCGAGGCGCACGAGCGAGTCGCGGACCTGCGCCTCCTTCTGCGCGAGTTGCGCCTCGTAGGCGAAGTCCTGGAAGCGGCAGCCGCCGCACGCGGGAAAGTGCGCGCACGGCGCCTCGACGCGATCCGTTCCCGGGGTGAGAATCTCGGTCGCGAGCGCCTCCGCATGGCTGCGCTTGACCTTCGTGACGCGGGCGCGAACGCGGTCGCCCGGAAGGCCGCTGCGGACGAAGACGACGAAGCCGCCGTGCCGCGCGACTCCGTTGCCGCCGAACGCGAGCGACTCGACGTCGAGCTCGAGCTCGTCCCCCTTCGCTACGGGCGCGGCCATGCGGCCACCGTAGCGGGAGCGGTTCAGGAGTACGGCGGATGGAGCGGCAGGATGAACGGCCGCCGGGGCTTCTGGCGGAAGTCGAAGTCCTTGGCGAGGTTGCCGAGGATCCGCGCGTCCTCGGGAATGAACGGCCGCGAGTCGGGACGGCCGTCCGTGCGCCCGTCGATCCGTTTGGCCGCCGAGGAAATCGGCCTCGATGAACTTGAGGTAGGCGTCGGTGCTCAGCGTTTGGTGGTCGATGAAACCGGTGCGCGCGTACGGGCTGATCACGAGCGCGGGAACCCGTATGCCGTAGCCCTGCGCGTTCACGACCGGTGGCTTGACGTGGTCGTAGAAGCCGCCCCAGTCGTCCCACGCGAGAAAGATCGCCGTCGACCGCCAGTTGCGGCTCCGCATGATCGTGTTGATGAGACTCGTGACGTACGTTTGGCCCGCAGTGACGAGCCCAGGCGGGTGCTCGCTGACCGTCTGGGACGGCACGATCCAGGAGACGTTCGGCAGCGTCCCGGCGTGGGCATCCCGGAAGAATGTGTGAAGCGGAACGACATTCCCGAGCTGGTTGTCCTGTCGGACCGTGTCGAAGCGGGGCAGCGGATTCCAGATGTTCGGGGTACTCGCGCGCTGGCGCGCCCGTTTGCAGAACATCTGGCTGCCGGCGCAGTCGGGCTGGCTTCCTTGGGCGACGTAGTAGCGCCAGCTGACCCCATAGCGGTGGAGGAGGTACGTGATGTCCGTCCACGGAAAGTCGGCCGACTTCCCGGAGGCACCGACAGGTCCTGCCACGGCGGTCGTACAGCTCATCGGGTCGCCGGCCTTGCTGCAGCGCGCCGACCAGCCGGAGACCATCGCGAGGTGCGCCGGCAGGCTCCACGAGTTCACCGACGCGAACATCTGGTCCTGGAGGACGAAATGGCGCGCGTACGCCCAGTAGTTCGGGATCTCGTGCTGGTCGTGGTAGCCCATCACGTCCGGCGTCGCGGGCGTGAGCGAGCAGCCGGGCACATCGAGGTTGTTGCGGCAAGAGATCGCGCGCCCTCTGCGGGCCTGGGCTTCGAAGCCGTTCATCTTCCCGCCGGCGATGTCGCGGATCGCGTTGGCCGTGTCGTGCGGCCCGCCGGAGTTGCGATCGGCCGTGTCGTGGTACGGCCGGACGCAGGTCTTCGTCCGAGGCTCGGGTAGACACGGGACGGTGCCGGGATTGCCTGCGAGGCCCGGGATTCCGTCGGCTCCGGGGTACGTCCCGAAATAGGAATCGAACGAGCGGTTCTCTTGCATGATGATCACGACGTGACGGATCTTGAAGATCCCCGCGCGTGAAACCGGCCGAGCCGGGCGACTCGAGCCATGAAGCTCGACCGTCGCGACGAGCACGGCACCCAGAACGACAACGGCTCCTAGAGCCAGCAGCAAAGCCCGCTTCACTATGTGAGCGTCGTCACGTAGATCTTGCGCGTGCGCGGGCCGTCGAACTCGCAGAAGAAGACGCCCTGGTATGTGCCGAGCGCGAGCCCACCGTCCTTGAGCGGGATGAGCACCTGCGGGCTCGAGGCGAGCGACGCGCGGGCGTGAGACGGAGCGTTCGGGCCGTCCTCGTCTTCGTGCTTCCACTCCCAGTCGTCGCCGACGACGCGCTGGAACGCGTTCTCGAGATCGCTCACGAGCTCGGGATCGATCCGCTCGTTGATCGCGACGCCAGCGGTCGTGTGCGGGACGTAGACGAGCGCCGCCGTGGCGCCGTTCGTATCGCCGAGCGCGTCCCGGATCTGGTCCGTGACCTCGATCAGCTGGAGCTTCCGCTCGGTCTCGAGGACGATCTCGCGCACGGCCCGTATCCTACGGACGCCCATGGCGGAGCCGCTTCAGCAACGCGAGATCGACGACGCTCTCCGCCGAGGCCGAGCGGTTCAGCTCCGAGCTCGACGAGGAGTCGTACCTCCACTTCTCCGGCCAGAAGGAGACGTATGACCTCGCGCCGATCTATGAGCGCCACGCACGGCTGACCGAGCTCGACACAGCACTTGCACTCGGGGCGTCAGTCGCCGGGATCCGCCGTCGCCGCGAGCTCTGGAAGTTCGCGTGCGAGCAGTATCTCGGCAACTTCGTCACGGCCGAGGAGGAGCGGATCGCGGGACTCGAGGCGACGCTGAGCGCGACGCTCGACGACGAGGAGATCCCGTTCCGCATGCTCCGGCCCCGGCTCATGAACGAGGAGGACCGCGACAAGCGCGCGCGTCTCTCGGAGCTCGCGGACCGAGCTCACCGAAGAGCACCTGAACGGCCTCCACCTCCACGCGATCCAGGTCGTCCACGAGGAGACCGCACGGCTCGGCGCGCGCAACTACGCCGATCTGTACCGCGAGTTCGGCCTTCCGCTCGACGATCTCGCCGCGCAATGCCGGACGTTCCTCAGCGACACTGAGAGCCTGTGGGAAGAGGCCGGCGACAGGTTCTTCCGCTCGCGTCTCGGGCTCGGGCTCGACGAGGTGCAGCGCTGGGACGTCGGCCGCGCCTTCCGGGGCGTGGGCTGGGACGCGGCCTTCCCGGCCGAGGCGATGCTGCCATCGCTGGAGACGACGCTCGGCGAGCTCGGCGTCGACCTCCACGCGCAGCCCAACGTCGAGATCGACCTCGAGGAGCGGCCGAACAAGGATCCGCGCGCCTTCTGCGCGCCGATCGAGGTCCCCGGCCGCGTCGTCCTCGTCATCAAGCCGCAGGGCGGACCGGACGACTGGCGTTCCCTCTTCCACGAGGCAGGCCACACCGAGCACTTCGCCCACACGTCCCCGTCCCTCTCGCCCGAGGAGCGGCGGCTCGGCGACAACGCCGTCACGGAAGGCTGGGCGATGCTGCTCGAGCACCTGACGTTCGATCCCGTCTGGCTCGACCGGCGCCTCAACTTCCCGCGCCCCCACGCCTTCGCCGCGGAAGGCGCGACGACACTCCTGTGGATCGTGCGTCGCTACTGCGCGAAGCTTCTGTACGAGCTCGAGTTCCACACGGCCGAGGACGTGACGGCGATGCGGCCGCGCTACTTCGAGCTTCTCGCAGATGCGACGAAGGTCGAGCCTGCCGCGGCGGACTACCTCGGCGACATCGACGCCGGCTTCTACGCCTCCGAGTACCTGCGCGCCTGGGCCTTCGAGGCGCAGCTGCGCGCGTACCTGCGGGAGAAGTTCGGCAACGCGTGGTTCTCGAAGCGCGACGCCAGCACGCTGCTGCGCGAGCTGTGGGCGGAAGGACAGAAGCCGACGGCCGACGAGCTCCTCCGCGACGTGACGGGCGAGACGCTCGAGCTCGCCGCGGTCGGCGACCGCGTGCGCGAGACGCTCGCCGCGGCTTAGAAGATTCAGAGGATTGAGCCGGAATGCCGCGGGAATGCAGTGCGTTGAAGACGGCATGAGAACAAGCGAAGAGATCCACGAGGAGATCGAGCGCCTAAGCGAGGAGCGCACTGAGCTCTGGCAGCGACTCTCCATTGAGCACGACTCGGACGTTCGCGAGGAGATCCGCGCCCTCGACGCCAAGCTCGATGAGCTGTGGGATGAGAACCGCGCAGTCCGCGCCACGATCCTCTTCGGCGACCGCGAGAAGATCGTTGCTCGCGCGCGCGTCGAAGAGCGGCTCGAACGCGCCGCCTGACAGACCTCCCTCCGTTAAGGATCGACCCGGCCACTCGCCGGGCCGATCCTTACACTGGCCGCTCTCGGGGCGTTAGCTCAGCTGGGAGAGCGCCGGCTTTGCAAGCCGGAGGTCACCGGTTCGATCCCGGTACGCTCCACTTTCTTCGGCCCGCATAACTTCGCTGACGTGGAAGAGGCCGTCAGCCGTTAGTGAAGGGTCGCAGTCTGGAATCCTGCTAAAAACGCCGCGTGGAGAAGCGCCTGGACGAGAAGACGTTCGCCATGCTGGTCGCTGCGGCGCCGCTCGTTTCAATCGACCTTCTCGTGACGGATCAGAACGGTCGCCTACTTGTCGGCAAGCGGGTGAATGAGCCGGCGAAGGGAAGCCTCTTCGTTCCAGGTGGTCGCATCGAGAAGCACTACGGCACATTGGGTGTCGCTCTCACCGAGATTGCTCGCGACGAGCTCGGCATCGAGCATGACCTCATATGGGACGACGCGCGACTTGTCGGCGTCTTCATGCACCGCTACGACACGAACGCCCTGGGCATAGCGAATTTGTCCACCCATTACATCGCGCTCGCTTATCGGCTTCGCGAGACAGAGGACATCGAGCTGGACAAGAAGCGGTACTCGAACCAGCATTCGGACTACGCCTGGCTAGACGAGGACAACATCCCAGACGGGGTCCATCCCTACACGCTCGACTACCTCCGCCGCCTCGCGGTCTATTCCTGAAGTATTCGTCCGTGGATGTATGGGTGTGGCTCTTCTCGATCGCGGGGGTCGTTGCGGTCGTCGGCGCGGCGGTGTTGTCGACCCGGTAGCGGAGCCACAAGGCATATCTGGGCAGCAGCGCGCAGCACTTCCCGACGAGGCGAGCTAGCTGCGAGGCAAGTGTGCGCTTGAACCGGTTGCCAGCAGCCGCCGCGCAAGCGACACTTGGGGGGTGACCGACTCGCCGGACATGCGGGCGCGCTACGAAGACGCCCTCGCGGAGGTAGCGGAGATGAAGCGGGCGCTCGCCGAGCGCGCCCGGCACGTCGCCGAGCTCGAGGAGCGTCTGATGCGCCAGGTCGAGGAGAGCGCCACCAGAAGCGGCAGCCGACGCCGTGCCGTGGTCGCCGAGCCCACTGAGAGCGACCTCGCTCGCGCCGTCGCGGCCGCCGAGGCGGAGAAGGCCCTCGCGCAGGCGGAGCGGGAGCGTCTCGACGAGCGCGAGCGCAACATCCGCAAGGTCGAGCGCGAGCTCGCCGGCCTTCGCGTCCAGCTCGAGAAGGAGTGGCGCCGCGTGACGGGCTCCGCTCCGGCGCCCCCGCAGCCGGGCGAGCAGCAGCTCGAGACCGAGCCACGGCCTCCGACACCGCTGCCGCAGCCGCCGTCCGAGCCCGAGCCCGCGGCGACCGCGCGCCGGCGCACGACCAGGCGTCCGTAGCGCCAAAACCAGAGCCGTCGTCCGGCGATCTCGTTGGTATCGTCGGAGCTGGGCTGTTCCGCGGCGAGTTAGAGGCTCCTCGCGGCGGCCTATCCGCGCATGTCCACGTATGTGAATCCCGTCGATCCGCCCGACCTCGGCCTGCTGCCGACCTTTCGCAGGCTCCTCCCGCTCTGGTGGGAGCAGCGCCGCCTGGGCTTCTACGGGCTCGCCTGCTCGCTCGTCTACGTGCTGATCTCGATCGCGATCCCGCTCCTCGCCTCGGCAGCGATCGACGACACGATCGACACGAGCAGCCAGAAGACGTGGCCCGACCTCGGGCAGCCGCTCTGGGTGTATCTCGCGATCATCGTCGCCCTCGGCGCGTTCCGGTTCGTCGTCAACTTCACGCGCCGCTTCGCGACGGCGCGGATCGGCGTCCGGATCGAGGCGCGGATGCGCGAGCTGCTCTACCAGGCCTATCTCCGCTACCCGCGCGCGTTCTACGACCGGCACGCCACCGGACAGGTGCTCTCGCGCGCGACGAACGACCTCTACCCGATCCGCTACTTCATCGGCTTGGGGGCTCGTGCAGGGGATGCAGAGCATCATGATGATCATCGGGGTCGGCATCGTGCTCGTGATCGTCGACGCGCAGCTCGCCCTGTACACGGTCGTCGCGCTGCCGCCGATCACGTGGCTCACGCTCCGCTTCGCGCGCCGCGTCTCGCCGATCTCGCGTCGAGGTGCAGGAGCGGAAGGGCGACGTCACGGAGGCTGCCGACGAGGCGGTCGTCGGAATCGAGATGGTGCAGGCGTTCGGGCGCGAGGACGACGTCCGCGACCGCTTCGGCGAGAAGGCCGAGGGAGTGCGCGTCGACCGTCCTGCGCCAGGCCGGAGTCGAGTCGCGCCACCTGCCGGGCCTCTACTACCTGCCGGGCCTGTCGATCGCCGCCGTCGTCTTCTTCGGCGGGCGCGCATACATCGACGGCAACCTCACGATCGGCCAGTTCTTCCTGTTCGAGACGCTGCTGCTGCAGCTCGTCTGGCCGCTCGAGGCGCTCGGCTGGATCACGAACCTCGCACAGCGCGCGCTCGCCTCGGCGGGCCGCAGCTTCGCCTGGCTCGAGGGGATCGAGCCGCTGCCCGAGCCCGAGCAGCCGCGTCACCTGCCGGCGCCGCCGCAGCCGCTCGAGATCCGCTTCGAGAAGGTCGGCTTCGCCTACGGCGGCGAGGTGCGACGTGCTCCACGACCTCGACCTCGTCGTCGCGCCGGGAGAGATCGTCGCCGTCTGCGGCTCGACGGGATCCGGCAAGACGATCGCTGCTCAACCTCCTGCCGCGCTTCTACGACCCGACCGCCGGGCGCGTCCTGATCGGCGGCGTCGACACGCGCGACCTCCCGCTCGCGGAGCTGCGCAACGACGTCGCGCTCGTCACCCAGCGCCCGGTCCTGTTCTCCGTGCCGCTGCGCGAGAACCTGCATCGCCGGCCGCGAGGACGACGACTGGGACGAGGCGCTCGCCGCGTGCGAGGCGGCCGGCGTCGACGCCTTCGGTCCGAGCTTGCCCGAGGGCTACGACACGCTGATCGGCGAGCGCGGCGTCAACCTCTCCGGGCGGCCAGCGCCAGCGCGTCGCGCTCGCGCGCGCGCTCGTCGACCGGACGCGCGCGTCGTCGTCCTCGACGACCCGCTCTCGGCGGTCGACACGCTTCACCGAGCGCCGACTCGTCAAGCGCCTGCGCCCGGCGCTCGCAGGCCGCACCGTCCTGCATCGCGACGCAGCGGCTCTCGACCGTCGAGCTCGCCGACCGCGCCGTCGTGCTCCAGCGACGGGCCGGGTCGTCGAGTCCGGCAAGCCGACGGAGCTGCTGCAGGCCGGGCGGCCCGTTCACGCGGCTCTTCGGCGACGAGGTGGCGGCGTGAGACGCCTGACGAAGTACCTCGAGGGCCGGCAGCTCGTCGTCGCGCTGATGCTTCTCGTCGGTGCCGGCAACGCGGCGGCCAGAGCGGCGGCTGGCTGCTCGTCCGGAACGCGATCGACAACGGGATCGTCGCCCGCAACGAGCACCACCTCGTGGTCGTCGTCGCGATCTACCTCGGCGTCGCGGCCGCGGGCTGGATCCTGCAGGGCTACCTGATCCGCGGGCTCGCCGCGATCGGCCAGGGGATCGTGATCGGCCTCCGCCGCGACCTCTTCGACCACCTGACCGGGCTCTCGCTGCGCTACTTCTCGCAGCAGAAGGCCGGCTGGATCATCGCGCGCCTGACGAGCGACGTCGACGCGGTCTCCGACACGCTCTCGCAGGGGATGCCGACGCTCGTCTCGAGCGCTGTCCTCCTGCCCACCGCCGTGGCCGCGCTCCTGATCGCCGACTGGCGGCTCGGGCTGATCGCGTTCGGCGTCCTGCCGCCGGCGCTCGTCCTCTCGCGCTGGTTCCAGCGCGTCTCGCACGCCGCGCACGTCGAGCACGCGGAACCGGATCGCGGCGGTCACGGCGCAGATCGCCGAGTCGGTCTCCGGGATGGCGGTCGTGCAGGCGTTCAACCGCGAGCGCGCGCTTCCAGGCCGAGTTCGACGCGCTCAACGACGCGAACCGCGAGCAGGCGACGTACGTCGCAGAAGATCTTCTCGGTCTTCTTCCCCTCGATCGAGTTCCTCGGCGTGATCGCGATGACGGCCGTCCTCTACTTCGGCTCGGGCCTCTACCAGCACCACGCGATCCAGATCGGAACGCTGATCGTCGGCGGTCAGCCTGCTCCAGCTCGTCTTCCAGCCGCTGCAGGACCTGTCGGACGTCTACGGGCAGCTGCAGTCGGCCGCCGCCGCGATGGTCAAGATCTCGAGCATCCTCGACGAGGAGTCGGAGATCCAGGACAAGCCCGGCGCCGCGCCGCTTGCCGCGGATCGTCGGCGACCTCGATCTCGACTCGATCGTCTTCGCGTACGGCAAGGAGCCGGTGCTGCACGGCGTCTCGTTCCGCCTGGCGCCGGGCCAGCTGCTTCGCGCTCGTCGGCGAGTCCGGGCACGGCAAGTCGACGCTCGCGAAGCTCATCGGCCGCCACTACGACCCGGATCAGGGCGCGGTGCGCGTCGACGGCCACGACCTGCGCGACGTCGAGCTCCGCTCCTACCGCCGCCAGCTCGGCGTCGTGCTCCAGGATCCGTTCCTCTTCAGCGGCACGATCGCCTCGAACATCCGCTTCGCGAAGCCCGACGCGACGCGACGAGGAGGTCGCGGCGGCGGCGGCTGCAGTCGGCGTCGACCGCGTCGCGGCACGCCTGTCGGGCGGCCTCGACCACGCCGTGCGCGAGGGCGGCGCAGGGCTCTCGGCGGGCGAGCGGCAGCTGATCTCGATCGCGCGCGCCCTGCTCGCCGACCCGCGCATCCTCGTCCTCGACGAGGCGACCTCGAACATCGACCGCCCGACGGAGGTGCTGATCGAGCGCGCTCTCGACCGCCTGCTGCAAGGGACGGACGTCGATCATCATCGCCCACCGCCTCTCCACCGTCCGGCGCGCCGACGAGATCCTCGTCGTCGAGAACGGCCAGATCGTGCAGCGCGGCAGCGAGCGCGAGCTCCTCGCGCAGGACGGGCCGTTCCGCCGCCTCGCACACGCGCTCGACGGCGGCGAGCCCGAGTTCGCGGTAGCAGGCTAGGAGCTCGGCTCGAGGACGCGGAGCGCGACTTCGACGACCCGCGGGTCGAACTGCGTGCCGGACCCTTCGGCGAGCCGCCGAAGCGCTTCGGGATGGCTGAGGCGCCGCCGGTACGGGCGGTCGGTCGTCATTGAGTGGTACGCATCGCACACGAAGATGATCCGCGACTCGAGCGGGATGTCCTCACCGGAGATCCCGTCCGGATAGCCGGCGCCGTCCCAGCGCTCGTGGCAATGGCGGACAATCGGGCGCACGCTCTGGAGCCGGTCGATCGGCGCGATGATCCGCTCGCCGAGCTCGGGGTGCGTCTCGACGATCTTCCTTTCCTGGGCGGTGAGACGCCCCGGCTTCGAGAGGATGTCGCTCGGGATCCCAATCTTGCCGATGTCGTGGAGCAGCGCGCCGAGCTCGAGGCGCTTCAGCGTCCGCTCGTCGAGCGAGAGCACCCCGCCGACGCGGAGCGAGAGGTCGCTGATCCAGCGCGCGTGCCGTGACGTGTACTCGTCGCTCGCCTCGAGAGCGTTCGCGAGCGCCTCGACTGTGGAGACGAAGGTCCGCTCGAGCCCTTCGTAGCTCGAGGCGTTGGCGATCGCGAGCTTCGCCTGGTGGGCGAGGCCGCCGAGAAGCCGGAGCTCGCGCTCACCGAAGTCCTCGCGGTCGATGAGGGCCACGAAGCACCCGGCGCGTCCATCGACGGCGAAGGGAGCGACCGCATAACGACCGTCGGGGGAGGAGGGCTCCGGAAAGATGTCCGCGTAGTCCTCGGGGCCGATGACGTACGGTTCGCCGTCGGTGGGAATCCCGTCGACGGGGAACGTCAATTCGGACAGCCGCTCCGAGAACTCAGCTGTGTGACCGTGCTCCGCCGCGAGCCGCAGCGCACCGCCGCGCTCGAGCCAGAGCGATGTGTACCGGCTTCCGAGCACTTCGGCCGACAGGCTCGTCACCCGCTCGACGATCTCGCCGAACTCGACGAGCGTGGCCAGCTCGCGGCCGAACTCGAGCAAGGCGGTCGCGCTCTCCGCCTCACGCCTCGCCGCCTCGAAGAGGCGCGCGTTCTCGATCGCGACGGCGGCGTGGCCGGCCAGAACCTCGAGCAGCCGAACCTCGTCCTCGTCGAACTGGTCGAGACCGAGCTTCGAGACGACGATCACGCCGACGACTTGCGAGCCGTACCGGAGAGGCACGGCGAGGAGAGATTCCTCGATCGCCGGCGTCCCTTCGATCTGGTGCCCGAACTCGTAGTTGGCGGCGTCGCCGACGACGATCGATTCCCCGAGCTCCGCGCAGTGGCCCGTGATTCCCACACCGACTTTGATCCGGAGCAGGTCGAGGGACAGAGACCTGATGTTCGTCGAGAGGCCGCCGAGGAAGGCGACGGGGACGAGATCCGTCCCGTCGACCACGAAGACGCGGCAGTTGTGGTAGTCGATGAGCGACCGTAGCTCGGCGGCGATCTCCTCGCCGATCTCGCGGACGTCGTTGATGCGATTGAGCTTGCCGCTGAGACTCTGGAGCATCTTGAGATGCGCGATCGAGCGCACGTCGCGGGTCGTCGCCGGCGCGTCGGGACGCTCGGTCTCGGCCTCGGCGTAGAGAACGATGCGGTTCTTTCCCTGCGCCTTTGCGGTCATCATCGCCGCCTCGGCGCACGCCGCAAGCTCGCGCGGGTTCATCGCGTGCTCAGGGCCGAGCGCGAGTCCGAGGGAGACCGCGAGACGGCCGACGCCCGGAAATTCCGACTCGGAGAGCCGGCGCTTGATCCGCTCGGCGACCTTGAGCGCCCCCGCTTCGGTGCAGCCGACCATCACGACGGCGAACTCCTCGCCGCCGAGCCGACAGACGGTGTCGTCGGGCCGTACGGTCACGCGCAGCACCTCGGCGAGGTAGCGGAGAAGCTCGTCGCCGACGGCGTGACCATGGACGTCGTTCACGTGCTTGAAGTCGTCGATGTCGAGCATTAGCACTGCGACCGGCAAGTGGAGGCGGCTCGACTCCTGCAGAGCATGGAGGAGTTGCTCGTAGAAGACGCTGTGGTTGAGGAGTCCGGTCAGCGAGTCGGTGCGCGCCTGATGCTCGAGCCGCGCTCGGATCTCGGCGTTGTCGAGCGCGAGCGCGGCGGCGTCGCCGAACCGTTTCGCGAGCTCGAACTCCGTCTCGGTGAAATCGACGTCCTCGCCGTCCCGATAGATGTTGAGAGCCCCCTTCACATGGCCGCGCGCGATGAGCGGCACGCAGATGAACGACTCCGGCTCGACCGGCGTGCCCGGAACAAGCGCCACGCGCGGGTCGAGATGCGCCTGGTTGGCGAGCACCGCCTCGCGATGGCTCACGGCCCAGCCTGTGATCCCCTCGCCGTCGATGAAGCTGACAGTCTGGCTCATGATCTCGTCGACGTACTCGTCGCGAACGACAAGGGCGGGCTTGAGCATTCCCTTGGCCTCGTCGGCTTCGTAGATCGTGAGCGTGTCGTGCGGGATGAGCTCGCCGACGGTGTCGGCGACGCGCACGAGGAGCGCGTCGAGCGACTGCTCAGCAAGCACCTCGTGGAAGACGTCGGCTAGTCGGCGGTACGACTCGATGAGAGTCGCATCGCCGAACGAGTCCTCGTCCTCGAGCAGCCGTAGGTGGGAGGTCCGCACTACCACCGGGAAAGCATCGGTGAAGAACCGGCCTAGGGCGTCCCTCTACGGAGGGATCGCCGCGAACCAATGCTTCCCCACTTTCCGCTTGGGTATGCGCCTTCCGACGGCGAGCGAGGCTGGTTGAGCGACTAGAGCGCCGCGACGGCGTCGACCAGCTCCGCGTGGATGCTCGCGGCCACGTAGACCGTCCACGGATGCGCCCATGCGCTGCCGGTGTACGCGACGACGGGCTTGCCGCGCGAGTGCGCGTACCACGCCTCCATCGCCGTCCCCTCATCGGGCTGAGAGAAGTCCGCGAGCTCGACCGAAGCGGCGTCACAGTCACGCTCACGCAAAAACCACGCGGCGGGATCACGATCACCGCCACGGCGTAACTCGCCTCCGGCCGGAGGCTAAGGCTCCGCGCAGCGGGGCTTAGCCGCAGGCTCTCCCGCTCCCCGGCGCGCGCCGCAGGCGCCTGCCGCGGCGGGCAAACGAGCTCTCAGCACGAGGGCCGCCAGACCGCGCTCTGGCGGCCCGAGTTCCTTAGTTCAGCGAGCGAGACCGGCAAGCTACTTAGTCGCCCCAGTCGAAGTCGCGGGCGCCGCCGGTGTTCCAGAAGCCGGTCGTCTCCTCGACCTCCGGCGCTGCGTTCTCGGCAGTCGCGTCCTCGACCTCGGGCGGCAGCGTCGCCGCGCGCGGCTCCTCGCTCCACGTGTCCGGCGCCGCGGCCTGCTGCTGGCCCGGCCACACGCCAACCCCGATGTCGTCGAGGGTCTCGTCGCTGAAGTCGGGATCGACTCCGTCCATCGTCTCCTCGATCCGCGCCTGCTCTTCGGTCTTGAAGAGCGGATGGTTATCGAAGGGATCCTCGTCCTTGTAGCGCTCAATCGGCATGTTGCCGTCGAGCCGCGCGTTGCGTTCCTTGAGCGCGAGGTGATCCTGGATAACGCGCTCGAACATCGACGATGTCTCTACAGACATTGGCAAACGACCTCCATAGGCTTGCGTCCTCGCCGCAATGATAAGCAAATCCAGGGGGTTTTCCGATTCGAGAGTTATGAAAGGATGTGGAGCATGCCTAAGAAGCTCAAGCTCCGCCCGACCGCCTGGGCGCTCGCCGTGGGTGCGTGGGACGTGTGGCGGAGGCTCCCGCCGAAGCAGCGCAAGAAGGCGCTCGGCCTCGCGCGCAAGCACGGCCCGAAGATCGCGAAGCACGTCGTCCAGGCGCGCGCCCGCAAGAAGAAGTAGCTAAAGACCGAGCGCAGCGCGGACGATCCGGTCCTGCTCGCGCAGATGCGCTGTCGGGTAGCCCTCGCTCGGGCTCGCGCGCCACGGCCGGCCGACGTAGGCGAGCGGTACGTCGCTCGGGCTTGGCCTCCTCGAGCCGGTGGCGGATCGCGCGCCACGCCCCCATGTTCTGCGGCTCCTCCTGCGCCCAGACGAGCTCGCGGAGGTTCGGGTAGCCGGCGATCAGCTCCCGCACCTGCTCCGCCGGGAACGGATAGAGCTGCTCGACGCGCGCGATCGCGACGCCCGCCGCGTTGCCGCGCTCCTCGTGGCCCTCGATGTCGTAATAGACCTTGCCCTGGCAGAGGATGAGGCGCTCGACCGACGCCCGGTCGGCCGTCGCGTCGTCGAGCAGCGGGTGGAACTCGCCGGTGGCAAGATCGTCGAGCGTCGCGCCCGCCTGCTTGAGGCGCAGCAGCCCTTTCGGCGTCATCACGACGAGCGGACGCGCCATCGCGTCGAGCGCCTGGCGCCGCAGCAGGTGGAAGTACTGCGCCGACGTCGTGCAGTTCGCGATCCGGATGTTCTCCTGCGCGGCGAGCTGGAGGAACCGCTCGAGCCGCGCGCTCGAATGCTCCGGGCCGTTCCCCTCGTAGCCGTGCGGGAGCAGCAGCGTCAGCCGCGTCGACTCGCGCCACTTCGAGAGGCCTGCGGAGATGAACTGGTCGACGACGATCTGGGCGCCGTTGACGAAGTCGCCGAACTGCGCCTCCCAGAGGACGAGCGCCTCGGGCGCGGCAGCCGCGTAGCCGTACTCGAACCCGACGCACGCGTACTCCGACAGCGGCGAGTTGTAGATCTCGAACGCGGCCCTCGCCTCGTCGAGATGCTGGAGCGGCGTGTACGTGCCGCCCGTGTTGACGTCGTGGAGGACGGCGTGGCGGTGCGAGAACGTGCCGCGCTCCGTGTCCTGGCCGGTGAGCCGGATCGGGATCCCGTCGACGAGCAGCGACGCGAACGCGAGCGCCTCCGCCTGGCCCCAGTCGATGCCGCCCTCCTCGAGCGTGTCGCGCCGGCGCTCGAGCTGCTTCATGAGCTTCGGGTGCGGCGTGAAGCCCGACGGGACACGGAGGAGCTCCTCGTTGAGTGAGCGGAGCCGATCGGCGGCGACGGCCGTCACGACCTGCTCGCCGGTCGCGGCCGGGACATGCGTGTCATCGGGCCGCGGCGGCGGCTCGTGCGCGCCGAAGGTCTCCTTGAGCGCCTCGTGCGCTGCCTTCAGCTCCATGAGCACGGTCTGCTCGAGCTCGGCGGCCTGCTCCTCGGCGACGTCGCCGTCGGCGACGAGCTCGGCCGCGAACTGCTCGCGCACCGTCGGGTGCTCGGCGATCGCGGCTGCGAGAAGCGGCTGCGTGTATGCCGCCTCGTCCTGCTCGTTGTGCCCGTGCCGGCGGTAGCCGACGAGGTCGACGACGACGTCGTGGCCGAAGCGCACGCGATAGGCGAGCGCGAGCCGGATCGCCGCGAGCGCCGCCTCCGGGTCGTCGGCGTTGACGTGGACGATCGGGCAGTCGAACCCCTTCGCAAGGTCGCTCGAGTAGCGCGTCGAGCGGCCGCTCTCCGGGTCGGTCGTGAAACCGACCTGGTTGTTCGTGATCAGGTGGAGCGTGCCGCCGGTCGAGTAGCCGGCGAGCGCCTCGAGGTTGAAGCGTCTCCGCGACGATCCCCTGGCCGGCGAAGGCGGCGTCGCCGTGGATGAGGATCGGGAGCGCGACGGTCGGGTCGGAGTAGCCCTCCCGCGACGAGCGGTCGGTCTGCTTCGCGCGCGCCCGTCCCTCGACGACGGGATCGACGGCCTCGAGGTGGCTCGGGTTGGAGACGAGCGTGATCGTGATGTCGCCGGCCGGCGTCGAGCGCGTGCCCTGCGCGCCGAGGTGGTACTTCACGTCGCCGCTGCCGCCCTCCTCGCTCGAGACGACTGCCTCGATCGTTCGCTCGCCCTCGAACTCGCGGAGGACGACCTCGTACGGCCGGCCGACGACGTGCGCGAGGACGTTGAGGCGGCCGCGGTGCGCCATCCCGATCACGACCTCGTGCGCGCCTGCTTCCGCGGCGAGCTCGATCGCCTCGTCGAGCATCGGGATCATCACGTCGAGCCCCTCGACGGAGAACTGCTTCTGCCCGAGGAAGGCGCGGCGGAGGTAGCGCTCCATCCCCTCGACCTGGCTCAGCCGGCCGAGCAGCCGGACGCGCTCGTCGCGCGTGAGCGGCCTGCGGTAGCGGCCCGACTCGATCGCCTGCCGCAGCCAGACGCGCTCCTCGTGGTCGGAGATGTGCTCGATCTCGTACGCGATCGTCCCCGTGTACGTCGCGAGGAGCCGCGGCAGCGCGTCGGCGAGCGTCTCTCCCTCGACGTGGAGGCGAAGGAGCGAGGCGGGGATGCGCGCCTGCAGCTCGGGCGTGAGCTTCGGGATCAGGCGAAGCGGCTCGAGCGCCGGGTCGCCGGGCGGCTCCGCCCCGAGCGGGTCGAGCCGGGCATTGAGGTGCCCGTGCATCCGGATCGCCTTGACGAGCGCCATCGCCGCGGCGACCCCGCCGAGCAGCTCCTGCGTCGGGAACCGCGGCGCGAGCCGTGGAGCCGGAGCCGGCGGAGGCGGAGGCGGCGCAGCAAGTCCCGTTCGATGCGAGCTCGAGCAGGCGCGCGAGGCCTGGCTGCGAAGCGATGACCGCGGCGGGGTCGCTCTCGAAGAGGTCGCGCCACTCCTCCGGCACGGAGCCGGGGTTGTCGAGGTACTGCTCGAGAAGAAGCGCGGCGTAGCCCGAGTTCGGGCCGTCGACCTCAGGGCGTCCCATTGCTCTCCCGTTGTAGCAGCGGCCGCTGCGCTACCAGAGCGCGTGGCCCGTGGCCACGGCGATCGCGAGCCCGAGGAAGAGGCAGACGCCACCGATCAGCACCGCAGCGAGCTGAAGCCTCCCCTTCGCCATCCCCGACGCAATGAGCGCGACGAGGAGCGACGGGACGATGAGGCGGAGCGGGTGCCAGAAGATCCCGAGGAAGCTGACGAAGATCGCGAACGACGAGAGATAGCCCGCGACGCTCTGAGCCGTGCTCCGCTCGGCAGGGCCGCCGGCGATGCTCGTGTCGGCGTCGAAGTTCATCCGCGCCCCAGCCTATCGGCGCGGGCGTACCCGGCACGCGCGGTGCGGGCGTAGGCGCGCGCCGGGCCTCCGTGCGGCCGCGGCGGGCGGCGGCGCGAACGCGGGCGAATCCGGCCGAATCCGGGCAGCGGGTCGTCGGGCGAGACACGCACGCGTACCGGGTCGGAGCTCTCCCTTCTCCGGCTCGGACTTGAGCGCGTGGTAGATGACGCCGCAGAGATAGACGATGGGGATCTTGAGAATCACCATCAGGAAGACCAACTCCGTGAGGGAGTCCGGGCCACCCACCGTTTTCGAGTTTACCCGCCGGATGTAAGACCGAAAACGCCTCGCGTTACCTATCCGGGCCGCGGGGCATGAGCCTAGGCATGAGTCACGACCAACTACGCGCCCTGATGGAGCACGGCGAGGAGGCCGGCTGCGTCAACCTGTCTGCGTTCACGCAACTCCTCACCGAGCTCGAGATCGACGACGAGGAGACGCAGGCCCTCTACCAGCAGCTGGAGGACCACGGAATCGAGCTCACCGACGACTGCTCGCTGCCTGACCTGGCGGAGACGCACTTCTCGAACGAGACGGTCGCTGCAATGACGACCGACTCGCTGCAGCTCTTCCTCAACGAGGCGGGCCGCTACAAGCTCCTCACCGCGGCGGAGGAGGTCGAGCTCGCGAAACGGATCGAGCGCGGCGACCGCGTGGCGAAGGATTTGATGATCAACTCGAACCTCCGCCTCGTCGTCTCGATCGCGAAGAAGTACCAGGGCCACGGCCTGTCGCTCCTCGACCTGATCCAGGAGGGAATCATCGGGCTCATCCGCGCGGTCGAGAAGTTCGACTGGCGGCGCGGCTACAAGTTCTCGACCTACGCGACGTGGTGGATCCGCCAGGCGGTGCAACGCGGCGTCGCGAACAAGTCACGGACGATCCGGATCCCCGTCCACATCGTCGAGCGCGAGCAGAAGATCGCGCGCGCGGAGCGGGAGCTGACGCTGAAGCTCGAGCGCGCTCCGACCGACGACGAGGTCGCGAAGACGGCGAAGCTCTCCTTGAAGCACGTGCGCGAAGTGCGGAAGGCGGCGAGAGCGGTCGCGAGCCTCGACAAACCGCTCGGCGGCGAAAGCGACACGTCGTTCGGGGATATCTTCGCGATGCATCCGACAGACGTCGAGGAGGAGGTCGTCGTCGGGCTGAGCGAGGTCCTGCTGCGCGAGGTGGTGGCGAAGCTGCCGAAGCGCGAGCAGTATGTGATCAATCTGCGCTACGGGCTGAAAGGCGACCGCGATCCGATGTCGCTCGAGATGATCGGCCGCGAGATGGGTCTGACGCGCGAGCGGGTGCGTCAGATCGAGATCCAGGCGCTGGAACGGCTGGCGCGAGAGCGCGAGATCGCGGCGTTCGCGCCGGCCTGATCCGCCAGCTTTTGCAATTGGCGAAATGCCGAGTACCGTGATGCCAACGGGGTGGATATGACCCCCGTCCATTCGAGAGGGGTTCACAGTGTTTAGTCCATCGCTCGCACGGCTCTGCCGCGGCTTGCTCGCGCCCGCGATCCTCGCGCTCTCGCTCGCCGCCTTCGTCGGGCTGACAGTCACCGCTCCGGCTTCGGCCGCGGGCGACTCCCTGACCGCCACCGCCTCCCTGACCGGGCCGAACACGCTGTCCATGACGGCCTCCGGCTTCGCCTCGACGTCCGAGTACGTCTTCGTGTACGTCAATCATGCGGACACGCCATGCGAGGCCACCGCCAGTGCCGAGAACCTCGGCCCCGGCAATGGCCCTGAACGGCCAACACCGAACTACACAGCCGTCTCGGGATCCTTCTCCGTCGTGTCCACTTCGAACGTGGGCGCGGCGGGCAACCGAATCGTGTGCGCCTATCTCGGTACGACCGTCTATGACGCCGAAGCGACCGCGGTGTCGAACACCGTGACCGTGTACCCCTGCCCGCCGGGCGACACGAGCTTCACGATCAGCGACGTCCAGGTCGCAACCGGTGTAGCCAACGACTGCAACTCCGTGCTGAAGTGCGAGTTCGGCTCCCGCTGGGGGTTCATCGACTTCAAGGTCAACACCGGATACGACGCGTACACCTCCGACGCGGACGCCTTGACGCTCGACGGGCTCGTCGACACGGTACTCAGCCCGGTCTCAGCGAGCGCCAGCTCCGGAGCGTCCATCACCACGGTCAGCACGCGGGTCGCGAAGGTCGAGGTGGCGGATTCGAAGTACCAGAACAAGCCACTCGGCAACGACACAGCGACTGTCACTTTCTACCCGTCGCTCGGCGTAGGCGTATGTACGAAGACCGACGGGACGGTCGTTACGACCGGCGCAGGCCCGAACGACTACCACGCTCCGGCCCAGACGCTGAAGGTCAGCTACGGCGGAGACTGCCAGGGCGGCACCGCGACCCTGGACGGCAACTCGGTGGCGGTGACGAACATCAGCAGCCAGCGGGGTGTGGAGAACGTCTACCCGCCGCAGAACTGCGCCGGCCGGCCGATCTGCACAGCGAAGACGAAGCTCTATCCCGGCTGGGCCTGCGTGAAGGGCTTCGTCGTCCTGGCGAAGGGCGCCAAGTCCGGCAAGTGCACCAAGAAGACGAAGCTCGCGAAGGGCTACGTCTGCAAGCGCGGCAAGGTCGTCAAGAAGAAGAAGTAGCGGCTGGCGATACGACCGCTGGGCTGTCTCGGCTTACGCCGA
This sequence comes from uncultured Actinomycetes bacterium, assembly GCA_963753525.1. Classification (GTDB taxonomy): domain Bacteria; phylum Actinomycetota; class Thermoleophilia; order Gaiellales; family Gaiellaceae; genus Palsa-739. The sequence continues at coordinate 813,221 of CAVWCS010000005.1, read as the reverse complement.
GGCAGCCCAGACGTTGAGCGCCTCCACGACGTAGCGGAGCCGAAGCCCCACTTCGGTCAACTGATACTCGACGCGCGGCGGTCGCGTGTCGAAGACCTGTCGCTCGAGCACACCTGCGGCTTCGAGCTCGACGAGACGCGCTGCGAGCGTGCGCGGCGGGATCCCTTCGAGCGTCTGCTTGAACTCGTTGAAGCGGACGGCTCCCGCCTCCGCCGACGCCCACACGATCGCGAGCGTCCAGCGTCGCCCGAGAAGGTCGACCGCACGGGCGACCTCCTCGGGCAACGGCCGGCAGTCCCTACACCGCATGCAGCCGGTTCTGCTTCGGCTCGAGCGCAAGGTCGAGCACTTCGCCGATCGTCATGACCGGATGGAACGTCATCGCCTCGCGCACGTCCGCCGGCACGTCGTCGAGGTCGGCGCGGTTCCGCTCGGGGATGATCACGTCGGTCAGACCCGCGGCATGGGCGGCGAGCACCTTCTGCTTCAGGCCGCCGATCGGCAGGACACGCCCTTGCAGGGTGACCTCGCCGGTCATCCCGACGGTGTGCTTCACGGGCCGGTCGGAGAGGAGCGAGGCGAGCGCTGTCGCCATCGTGATTCCGGCGCTCGGGCCGTCCTTCGGGATCGCGCCCGCCGGCACGTGTACGTGGAAGGAGCGATCCTTGAATGCCTCATCCGAGACGCCGAGCTCGCTCGCGTGTGAGTGGACGTACGACAGCGCGATGCGCGCCGACTCCTTCATCACGTCGCCGAGCTGCCCCGTAAGGACGAGGTCGTTGCCGCCGTCCATCGCCGTCGCCTCGACGAAGAGCACGTCGCCGCCGGTACCTGTGACCGCGAGGCCAGTCGCGACTCCAGGAACGGCAGTGCGCTCCGCGACCTCCTGGAACACCTTCTGGCGGCCGAGCGCATCCCGCACGACGTCGATGTCGACGGCGACCGGCGCCTCGACCTGCTTCGAGGCGATCCGCGTCGCCGTCTTGCGGAGGATCGTCCCGAGCTCGCGCTCGAGCTGGCGAACGCCGGCCTCGCGTGTGTACTCGGAGACGACCGTCTGGATCACGTCGTCCCCGATCGCGACCTCGTCCTCGTTCAGCCCGTTCCGCTCGACCTGCCGCGGCCAGAGGTACCCGCGAGCAATTGCAGTCTTCTCGTCCACGGTGTAGCCGTCGAAGCGGATGACCTCCATCCGGTCGAGCAACGGGCCAGGGATCGTGTCGGCGACGTTCGCCGTCGCGATAAAGAACACCTCGGAGAGATCGAGCTCCACGTCGAGGTAGTGGTCGCGGAACGAGTGGTTCTGTGCCGGGTCGAGCACCTCGAGGAGCGCCGCGGACGGGTCGCCGCGCCAGTCGGCGCCGACCTTGTCCACCTCGTCTAGGAGGATGACGGGGTTCATCGTGCCCGCGTCGCGGAGGGCGCGGACGAGCCGCCCCGGCAGCGAGCCTATGTACGTGCGCCGGTGGCCGCGGATCTCGGCCTCGTCGCGAATGCCGCCGAGCGACATCCGCACGAACTCGCGGTTGAGCGCGCGCGCGACGGACTCGCCGATCGACGTCTTGCCGGTGCCGGGCGGGCCGATCAACGTAAGAATCGCGCCCGACTTCTTGTCGTTCGGGATCCCGCGGTCCTGGCGGAGCTTGCGCACCGCGAGGTACTCGACGATGCGGTCCTTCACGTCGTCGAGACCCGCGTGGTCGGAGTCGAGGATCTCGCGAGCGCCTGCCGGATCGAGCGTCTCGTCGCTCCGCTTCGACCACGGCACGGCGATGAGCCAGTCGAGGTACGTGCGGATCATCGAAGCCTCGCCGCTCGCGTCGCCCATCGTCTCGAGTCGCCGCAGCTCGCGCTCGGCCTGCGCCTTGACGTCCTCGGGCATCCCGGCGTCCTCGATCTTCGTGCGGTACTCGTCGACGACCGAGCCTTCGTCCTCGCCGAGCTCCTTGCGGATCGAGTTCATCTGCTGGCGGAGGAACCACTCGCGCTGCTGCTTCTGCGCGCCCTGCTCGACGTCGTCGCGAATGCGCTTCCTAACTTGCAGCTCGGCGAGCCGCTCGCGCTGGATCGCGAGGGAGAGCTTCAGCCGCTCGACGACATCGACGGTCTCGAGCAGTTCGACGCGCTGCGCGAACGTCACGTCGGGCGCATACGCGCACGTGTCGGCGAGGGCGCCGGCCTCGGTGATCGCGCGGAGGAACTCGCGGATGCGATCGTCAGCCTCGCGCAGGTCGAGGATCTCCTCGACGACCGCGCGGTACTCGCGCTCGAGCTCGCGCGTCTGGACGGGCGACGGATTCTCGTCGAGCTTCTCCTCGACTTCCGCGCGGAGCCGGCCCATCGAGTCGGTGTGCGCAACGCCGATGACGCCGCGGTGCAGCCCCTCGAGCGAAACGGCGTGCGCGCCGCCGGGCAGGCGGACGCGGTCGCCGATCTCGGCCACGGTGCCGACGGCGGCGTACTCGCTCTCGTGCCGCGGCACGAGCAGGACGCGGGCCTCGTCGCCAACGTCCACCGTGAGGGTGACGTTCATGCCGGGGAATACGACGGTGTCCTCGAGTGGGACGAGCAGCAAGTCGGTCAAAGCAATCTCCAATCCGTGAACTAGGTATACGGATTGTACCGACTACGTAGAAGCCACCGCCACGATCGTCCGGGCGGCCCGGATCTGGACCTCGAGCGGGAGGACATTCAGGCCAGGAACGTGGACAAAACCGCCCCTTCGGCCCGGCCCGAGCTCTCCCATGAGCACGTAGAAGATGTGGTTGCAAAGGTAACCGCCGGCGTCGCGCGAAACCGCTGCTGGAATCTCCTCGGCGCGGAGCGCGGCGACGATCGCGTCCACCGGAAGCGACGAGGGTAGAGCGAGCGGTCCGTTCGGGTCGATCGGCGATCCGCTGCCGCCGGCGCCCTCGTTGTCGACCGCGTCCGCTTCGTCGAGGTTGTGCGCGAAGCGCTCGACGGAGATCGCCGTGGCGCCGTCGGCGAGGCCGAAGCAGACGACGAGCTCCGGGTCGCGCTCGTCAATCGCAGCGCGCAGGGCACCGCTCGCGCGAGCGAACGAGACGGGCAACACGACGCCGTCGAGTGCCTCTGCAACTAACGCCGAGGGATTGACGTCGTGTGCGCCGAACGGCTCGAACCCCGTGACGAGCACGCGCGTCATACGTGCCCGTCGCTCTCGACTCCTGCCGCCTCCAACGCCCCCTCGAGATGGGGAAACTCCTCGACCCGAACGACGCGACCGTCCTCCATGTGGACGATGCCGGCCCAGCGGCCGAGGAGGTATGAGCGCCGGCTCTGCAACGGACGCTCGTCGCTCGGATCGACCTCGACCCGCGAGAAGCGCATGCTCACGACGACGCGATCCGACAGCCCGATTGCGCGATCGACGGTGACGTTGTAGTCCTCGGCGACGCGGTCGGCGAGCACCTCGAGAACGCGGTCTCGGCTGACCAGAACGGCTTCCTCGCCGACGGCAACCCATTCGACATCGGGATGGAGCATCCCCGCGAGCGACTCTAGATCACCGGCGACGAACGCGCGGTAACCGCGGAGGAGAAGCTCGACGCTCGCATGGCTCACGAGCCGGAGTCTATGGAGCCGAGGGGGATCGAACCCCTGACCTTTCGGCTGCCAGCCGAACGCTCTCCCAGCTGAGCTACGGCCCCTGGGCGGCCAAGTCTAGCCTTGAATTCATAGTCCTCAGCCCAGTTGACTCGGGCCGTCTGGTTCTTCCTCGCCGGCTGAAGACGCAGCTGGATGTGCGTTCTCCCGGCGAACTCGGCCATGGGAAGGAAGTAGCACCGACGAAGCTCAGGGCAGTACGCGGCGAACGCATCCACTTCTTCCGCGCCGTAGAAGCGGCGCACCACGCCGTGGCGGTTTCGGCGGGCCGAGTAGCAGCGCACGACGACCACCTCCCCGTGTCTCGGAGCCCACTTGCATTGGACACGCAGTAATACGCCACCGGACTCGAACGCAAGGTCGTACCGGCATCCATCGTTCACCGGCTTCAAGACTTCGATCCCCAGCCTCACCGCCTCGTGCACGACGGCTGTCTCTGCGTTGGTCCCCTTCTGATCGGTGGTGAGTACACCGCGATTGTAGTTTACACGGCGGACAACAGCTAGCCGCCGCCGCAGGCGCCGGCCGGATCCATCCCGGCCGCGGCGGCGATCCCGGCCACGATGAGAGCCGCCAGCGACACGGCGGCCAGCCAGATCCCGAGCTTGGCCAGGGCCGGCGTTGCCTTGAACGCCGCACCGCTGGCGCGGACAGATCGGAGGGAGAACCACAGCGCACCAGCCGTCGCCAGGCCCCAACAGGAAACGAGCAGATCCGCTCGCACGCCCCAGTGGTGCGCCCACTTGATCGAGGCCGCCAGGAGCGCGAGCGAAAGGACTCCCGTATTCCCGGCGATCCGGTCGGCTTTTGCCGGCACGTTCACGACTCCGTGAGGTGCCGGGAGAGGAACTCGAGCGACGGTGGTGTCTGCTGGAGGAAGAATGACCCGGAGTGACAGCCCGCCGACAGCTCGACGATCGCGCCCGACGGGAGAACCTTCGCGAGCGCGAGAACGCCGGGATGGAACGGATCGTCGTTCCCCGAGGCGACTCGCACAGGAGTCCCCGCGAGCGCGCGGGCATGCGTAATGACGTCCGCGGCAGCGAATGCGGCCGACGAGGCGTAGGCGGCGGCATTGACGCTGCTCGCCTGCGCGTAGCTCGTCCAGACCGCAGGGCTGATCGCGGCGACCGCGCGGAAGAGGTGCGGGAACTTCTCCGCGAAGAGGATCGCGCCGTAGCCGCCCATCGAGGTGCCCAGCGCTCCGATCTCGTGCGGCGGCCGTCCCAGCCCGAGCCCGCGGCAGAGCGGGATCAGCTCATCCACGACCATCCCCATCGGGTCGTCGCCCGGATGCGGATTCCAGTAGCCGCTGCCCCCGTCGACGGTGACGATCGCCATCGGCCGAAGAGGCGCGCCGTCGACCTGAAGAGCCAGGGCTTGCGCGGGCGACATGCCGCCGACTCCGCTCGTGTGATCGCCGCCCTCGCCGTGGAGCATGACGACGAGCGGCAGGCGGTCGCCCGGCTTATGGCCAGGCGGGTACGCGATCGTGTACCCGACCGCACGTTTGCGCGCGTGCGAGTAGAACCGCTTCGAGTACGACGGGCCGGGCGTCGAGAAGCGGAGCGGCGGGTGCGGGACATCGCAGGCGCCGTCGATGACGTCGAGCGTGTGCTTTCCGGGCAGGACGCCATGCTCGACGAGCTCGAAGAGCGTCGCGCCCCCGGCGACAAGCGTTCCGGCTCCCGCGAGCCCGAGCTTGAGGAAATGCCCGCGGGTCACTGCGCGAGCGCCGCGCGTGCGTCCGCCCCTGCCCGCCGTGCGACGAGGAGCGCGGCGACCATCGCCGCGACCGCGGCGAAGTCGATCGCACCTATGTGGAAGAGGTTGCGCGGGCCTGTGCCTCCCGCTGCGATCCAGCAGCACGCCGCAGCGACGAAGGCGATCATCGCCCCGCACGCGAGCCGCGCGAGCGCGAGCTCGAAGCGGAGGACGCGAGGAGACAGCTCGAGGCGGCGGATCGTTCGGGCTCCGCCCGTGACGGCCGCGACGAGCGCGACGGGGCTCGCCGCCATCCAGAGCAGCTCGTCCGGCGGGAAGCCGAGGAGCGCGCCGGGGTGTACCCAGTAAGACGTGACCGACAGCGTCTCGGCCCACGCAAGAGCGGCCACGTGACCCGGTAGCAGGTGCTGGTGCGCCCACGAATGTCCTCCGGTCCCCGGCCAGCCGGCCGCGAAGTGCCGGGCGCCCAGAACCGAGACGACGACGCCGGTGACGAAGACCGCGAACGGCGCGGCAAGACCGCGGCCGCGGCAGGTCGCGAACCGACACACAACCGTCCAGAGCACGGGCACGACGCCCGCGACCATGAGCGCCGCGAAAACCGCAAGGAGGCACGACATCGCGACGATCGCTGCGGACGTCGCTGGAGTCGCCGGCCGCGACCACTGCCAGCCGATCGCGAGCTGCGCCCAGATCGCAGTGCCGAACAGCACGAAGGCTGCCGCGGAGCAGGCGAACACCGCGAGTCGCGCGCCGGCGCGCTCGCGCGACGGGAGCGAGTGGACGGCGCCACCGAGGCCGAGCCGAGCGGCGGCTCCGCTCCGGGCGACGTCGATCGTGCGCGACCACGAGCGCGGCCGCTCCGCGATGTCCGCGCGCAGGAGCTCGGAGAACTCGTCGCCGTAGCGATCCCGCCAGGACCGCGGATACCAGCGTAGGAGCCGCCGCGCTTGCTTCTCCGCCCGGCTCATACCGCTCCCCACTTCGCGGACAAGCGCGAGAGCCCGACGTCGACGACCTTCCGTTCTCGCGCGAGGTGCTCGCCCAGCGCGGAAGCGCCCGCCGCGGTCAGCCGGTATGGGCGCCGGCGGTCGTCGCTCGGCAACGCCTCGATGAGGCCGAGTCCCTCGAGGCGGTTCAGCGCCTCGTACAGCGTCCCGGGTGCAAGCCGCACGCCGGCGAACTCCTCGACGTCCTTCGTCAGCGCCCAGCCATGCTTCGCGCCTTCGGCGAGGCTCGAGAGGATCAGAGTCGCGGTGCCTGCGATCTCGCGCTTCGCCATAGCCGTGAGTCTATATCGGCGACCGGTATATCGTTAAGCGACTTAGACCGCGGCGGCGTCGAGAGCGACCGCAGGCACGTCGTTCCACAGCTCCTCGAGCCGGTAGTACGCGCGCGCTTCCGGCGTGAAGACGTGGAAGACGACGTCGAGGTAGTCGGCGACGATCCACGCTCCCTCACGCACTCCGTCAACGCCCGCCGGCAGGAGCTTCTGCTTCTTGAGCCGCGCGTGCACCTCGTCCCAGATCGCGGCGGTCTGACGCGGGTTGCGCCCGGTCGCGATCACGAAGTAGTCGGTGAACGAGCACTCGGGCCGCATGTCGAGGATGACGACGTCTTCCGCCAGCTTCTCTTGGGCGAGAGCGGCGATGCGGCGGGCCTGTTCGAGAGAGGTCAAGCGTCTTCAGTGTAGCCCTGAGTCGCGGACGTAGAGCCCGCGTTCGGAGATCAGCTGCGCCACTGCCGGGGGGACGTCGTCTCGCGACGACCCGGCTCTGATGGCGGTCGACGCGGCGAGATTGGGGTCGATGTCGAGGAAGACGACTCGCTCCGGCCGCGCGAGTTGTGCGAGCACCGCGTCGAGCTGCTCGCGTGGGAAGCCGGGCCGTGTCGCGACCGCCAGCGTCGCGCGCTCGAGCACCTCGTCCGGCTCGGCCCAGGCGAGAAAGCCTGCGAACTGATCGGCGCCGACGACGAAGACGGGATCGTCGAAGCGCTCGGCGCGCAGCAGCTCGACCGTGCGCGGGTACGGATCGAGACGCACGTCGTCGCGCGGGAACGCGGCGCGCGCGAGCGCGAGGCGATCCTCCGCGGAAGCCTGAGTCTCGCGATGCGCCGGCCGCTCGCTCACGAGGATCACAAGGCGCTCGACGCGGAACCGCTCCCGCGCCGCGTCCGCAACGGCGACGTGCCCGAGATGCGGCGGGTCGAACGCGCCGCCATATAGCACTGTCACTCCCACTCGAGCACGTCCTCCCCCAGCTCGACCTCGTCGCCCGCGCGCGCGCCCGCTGCTTTGAGGATCGCCTCGAGCTCGGCCGCGGGCGGCGGCTTGCCCGTGACGCGGAAGCCGCTCTCGGTGCGGAAGACGCGGAACCGCCGCCGTTCCGATCCTGGCTTGTAGACGAGGAAGTCGACCATCTCGTCGGCCCGCTCGGCAACGTCCGGCTCCTCCTCCGGCGGCGCGAGCTCGAACAGCGTTCGGCGGAGCTCATCGAGCCCCGCGCCGGTCGCGGCCGAGACGCGGAGGATGCGCTCGATCCGCTCGTCCTCGACGCCGAACGTCAGGCGGCTCGGGACTGAGGTCGATCTTGTTGAGCACGACGATCTGCCGGCGCTCGTCGAGCCCGGCGCCGTACGCGGCGAGCTCGGCGTCGATCGTGTGCCAGCGCGCGTCGGCGTCGCCCTCCGACGAGTCGATGACGTGGACGAGCAGCCGTGCGCGCTCGAGGTGCGCGAGGAACTCGTGGCCGAGCCCGACGCCCTCGCTGGCGCCCTCGATGAGGCCGGGAACGTCGGCGACGACGAGCTGGCGTCCGTCGGAGGACTCCACCGTCCCGAGCACCGGGGAGAGCGTCGTGAACGGGTACTCCGCGACCTTTGGCCGCGCGTTCGAGATGCGGGTGAGGAGCGACGACTTGCCGGCGTTCGGAAGCCCGACGAGCGCGGCGTCGGCGAGGAGCTTGAGGCGAAGCTCGATCTCCTTTTCCTCGCCGGGGAAGCCGACCTCGGCGTACCGGGGCGTCTGCCGGGTCGGGCCGGCGAAGTGTTTGTTGCCGCGGCCGCCCGCCCCGCCTGCGGCGACGACGACGCGCGCGCCTGGCCGCGCAAGGTCGGCGATGAGCTCATCTCGCCGCGAAGACCTGCGTCCCAACCGGCACCGCGAGCTCGGCGTCGGCGCCGCGCGCGCCGTGCGACAGGCTGCCGCCGCCGCCGCCGCCGCGCTCGGCGCGCACCTTCTGGTTCGGCACGGAAGCCGGAGAGGTCGCGGCGGCGCGGGTCGGCCAGGAGCACGACGTCGCCGCCGTCGCCGCCGTTCCCGCCGTCAGGCCCGCCGCGCGGGACGTACTTCTCCCGCCGGAAATGGATCGAGCCGTCGCCGCCGCGTCCCGCGACTACGGTCAGCCGCGCCCGGTCATGGAACATAGCGAGCTCCTCAGGCGTCGAGCGACGCTGATGAAGCGGCGTTCGCCGCTCGTGCGGAACGCGACCTTGCCGTCGCGCATCGCGAAGATCGTGTCGTCCTTGCCGATGCCTGTGCCCGGGCCGGGCCGGAAGCGCGTGCCGCGCTGGCGGACGAGGATCATCCCCGCTGACACGTCCTGGCCGGCGAACATCTTCACGCCGAGCATCTGCGGATTCGAGTCGCGACCGTTCCGCGACGAGCCGAGTCCCTTCTTATGTGCCATTAGCTCCTTCTCCTCGAGTGCCGATTCGAGCGCCGCGATCGCGCCCTTGCGCGCCTTACCGGACTGCTCGGCCGCGAGCGCCGCCTCGACCTCGGCCTTGCTCCAGCCGGCCACGGCCTTCGTGATGTCGGCGATCGTCATGGAGCCGACGTCGATCCCCGTCGCAACTGTCTCGGCCTTTGCGCGCGGGCTTGGGCTCGGCCTTCTCCGCCTTCGGCTCTGCCTTCTCCGCCTTCGACTTCGCGGCTGCAGCCTTCGCCTTCCCGCCGATCGACTCGATCTCGATCCGCGTGAGGCGGCTGCGGTAGCCGTTATGCCGCTTGTACCCGGTGCGCTTGCGGTACTTGCCGATGCGAATCTTCTCGCCGAGCTCGTGTCCGACGACGCGCGCGGTGACCGTCACCGACGGGGTGAGATCGGCTGTGCCGTCGCCGCCGACGAAGCAGGACGCGAGGCTGGAAGGTTTTCCCCTCCTCGACCTTGAGGCGGTCGACGAGCAGCCACTCGCCCTCGTGGACGCGGTGCTGCTTGCCTCCGAGACTGATGATTGCGTAGCCGCTCATGGCGTGGAAACGCGGGCTCGACGCCCGCGAATCGGCAGTGTAGCTAACGATTCCTCTCGACTTCGTCCGCCCACTCGGACATGGGGACGTACTCCCAATTGGCTGCAAGCTCCGGCGGCACAGCCGCCGGAGCGCGGCCGGGCTCAGTCGAGACCTCGCCACTTTCATCCGGCTCGAGTGCAGGCTCCGGCTCCGCGTCGGATTCCGGCTCGCTGCCATTCGTCGCGGCAGCAGGCTTCTTCTTGCGGTTGCGCCCGCCGCGCGAGCCACGCCTCGTCTTCTTCTTCGGTGCCGGAGCCTCGTCACCGTCGGCCACCTCGGTCTCCGCCTCCGGCTCCTCGGCCTCCGCCGCCGGTTCCGCGCTCGCCGCAGGCTCCTTCTCGACCTTCGGCTTGCGCCCAAGGTCGTCGTCCGGCAGGTGGATCGTGACGGTCGTTTCCGACTCGGATGCAGCCTCGCCGTCGGTCGTAGCAGAGGCCGGAGTCTTCTTCCGGTTCCGTCCGCCGCGCGAGCCTCGCCTCGTCTTCCTCTTCACGGGAATGTCAGCGGCCTCGTCGCCTTCCGCAGCGACCTCGGCGACCTCCGCGATCTCGGGCTCGTCCTCGAGCTCGGCGTCGGCCACGACGTCCTCGTCCGGCTCCTCGACCGTCGTCGCGCCCGCGGCACCCTTGCGCACGGGCGGCTTGCGGGTCGGCTTCTCGGCCTCCGCCTCGGCGGTCAGCGGCTCGGCCGCGGCCTTCGTCTTCCTCGTGGGCACCGCGTAGGCGCGGCCGTCGAGGACGCGCTCGACGCGAACCTTGAGGCGCTTCCCGACGAGGGTCGCTGCCTCGGCGACGACGACCTCGAGACCGTCGGAGCTTGCCGACCGCCGCAGAGCCGTCATAGCGATCGATCTCGACCGAGCTCGATCATCAGCTCCGCGCCCTCCTCCACCGAGGTGGCCGGCGCGAGGTCGGCGAGCTTGCCCTCGGAGAGGACGACGAAGTGGTCGAGGTGCGTCTCGGGCTTGCCGGAGAGGAAGAACCGCTTCTTCGTCACCGCCTCGAGCTCGATCAGCCTCCGCGCGCCGGGGCCGACGAGCGCGCTGGCGATCGGATCGGCAAGCTCGATGCGGAACGCCTGGGAGCGCGAGCCTGCCGCGAGCGCGCGCAGGCGCCGCTCGACGTCGATCGCGGCGGAGGCCTCGGAGTAGACGATCCCGTCGCCGCCGCACGTCGGGCACTTGCGGGTCATGATCTCGCGCGGGCCGTCGGTGACGTTCTGGCGCGTCATCTCGACGAGGCCGAGCGGGGAGATCTCGACGACGTACGTCTTCGTCCGGTCGCGCTCGAGCTCGTTGCGCAGCGCCTCTTCGACCGCGGCGCGGTTCTTCGGGTTCGCCATGTCGATGAAGTCGATGACGATGATCCCGCCGATGTCGCGGAGCCGGAGCTGGCGGACGACTTCCTTCACCGCCTCGAGGTTGTTCTTCGTGATCGTGTCCTCGAGCCGTCCGCCGGAGTTCTTTCCACGCCCGCCGACGAAGCGGCCCGTGTTGACGTCGATGACGGTGAATGCCTCGGCGTAGTCGAAGATGAGGTAGCCGCCGGACGGGAGATCGACGCGCCGGCCGATCGTCGAGCGGATCTCCTGGTCGACGCCGAACGTCTCCATGAGCGGCGCCTTCTCGCGATAGCGGACGACGCGCTCGACCATGTGCGGGGACGTCTTCTTGAGGTAGCCGACGATCCGCCTGTGGGTGCGCTCGTCGTCGATGTACGCCTTCTCGAAGTCGCCGGTGAAGAGGTCGCGGACGACTCGGAGCGGCAGCTCGGCCTCCTGGTAGACGAGCTCCGGCGCGCTCGCGGCCTTCGCCTGCGCCTGGATCGATTTCCAGAGCCGCTGCAGGAAGACGAGGTCGCGCTCGATGTCCTCCTCGGACGCGCCCTCGGCGGCCGTGCGAACAATGACGCCGCCCTCCTTGACGTTCAGGCGCTTGAGGATGTCCTTCAGCCGGTTGCGCTCGTCGTCGTCGAGCCGGCGCGACACACCTAGCCCTTCGCCCTGCGGCACGAGCACGACGAAGCGGCCGGGCAGCGAGATCTGGGTCGTGAGCCGCGCGCCCTTCGTCTTCATCGGATCCTTGACCGCCTGGACGAGGAGCGTCTCGCCGCGCTTGATCAGGTCCTGGATCTTGCGGCCGTGGCCTCGCTCGATCTCCGGGCCGACGATCTCGTCGACGTAGAGGAAGCCGTTCTTCTCGAGGCCGATCTCGACGAACGCAGCCTCCATTCCCGGCAGAACGTTGTCGACCTGGCCGAGGTAGATGTTGCCCGCGATCGAGCGGCGGTCGGGACGCTCGAGATAGACCTCGGCAACTTGGCCGTCCTCGAGAACGGCGACGCGTTTCTCGCCGACGTCGACCGAGACGATCAGCTCGCGCTTCGCGGCGGGGAGCGGAGCGCGGCGCTGCGGCTCGCGGCGGCGGCGCTGCTGGGAGGACTGGTCGCGGCGGCGTTCCTGCCGCTGCGACAGCTGCTTGCCAGGCGCCGCCGGCGAAGCCGACGACGCGCGGCCAGAACCGGCGGGCTGCCTCCCGCCTTCTTTCCGCTCGGGAGTGGCGGCCGCGCCGGTTGCGCCGGCGGGAGCGGTGCCGGGCTTCTTGCGCCCGCGTCCGCCGCGACTGCCGCGCCGGCGCTTCGGCTTTGTGGGATCGCTGGATTCGGGTGCCGCCGCGTCTGCGGCAGCGGGGGCTAGCTCGGGCTCGGGCCTGGACTCGAGCTCACGCGCGTTGTCCGCGCGCTGGTCATCGGAAGATTTCTTCCGGAATCGGAACCAAGGCAAAGAGAAACTCCTTCGGGGTGGCGCGCAGCCGCGGCCCAGTACTGGACCCGCGCGCGCTCGTTGTTGTCAGTGGAAAGCATGGAATGCCTCGAAGGGCAGGGTAGCAGTGCCCCCGGGCCGCCAACGGCGACCCCGTCCTTTGCCCGCGCGTCGCCGGCTCGGCCGGCGACGCTTGCAGGCTCAGCGGCGACGCCTCCGTCCGGTCCCGGACCTAGGATCCCGCCCATTCACGACGGGAGGTGAAGTGTGGCGGCAAAGCGTCAAGCAGAAGAGCTCCTGATGATCGAAGAGGCCGACGCATGGTTCGAGTACCTCGAGGCGACGCGGAGCCAGGCGGAGACCCGCTATCACGAGATCGAGCCATGGGCGTGGGCCCGGCTGTCGCAGCGCCTCCGCGCGATCCGCGCCCGCCGCGCGAGGCTGCGGCCGGCCGCAGCCTGAGCTCGCGAGTCCTGCGGACTCGCTCGCTGTTGAGGGAACTCCGGCGCGGAAGAGCGCGGTCTTCCGCGCCTACGTGAGACCTCGTTACCCGCAGCGGCGAGCGCCTACGGCGCGCGCCGGGGAGTGGGAGAGCCTGCGACTAAGCCGCGCTTCGCGCTGTCTTAGCCTCCGGCCGTCGAGTCCGCGAGCTACCGCCGGCGACGAGAAGCGCGGCCGCGGGCGTGGATCGCGAGCAGGACGCCCATCGCGGCGAGGTTGGCGATCATCGCCGAGCCGCCGACGCTGACGAACGGCAGCGGGATGCCGGTGATCGGCGCGATTGCCATCGTCATGCCGACGTTCACGAAGATCTGAAAGAAGAGCGCGAGGACAATCCCGCCGGCGACGACGGCCGAGAAGAGGTCGCGCGCCACCGTCACTACGCGGAGGCCTCTCCAGAGCACGAGCAGATAGAGCCCGAGGAGGATCACGGCGCCGACGAAGCCGCGCTGCTCTGCGAAGGCCGCGAAGGCGAAGTCGGTGCTGCTGGCGGGGAGGAAACCGGAATTGTTCTGCGACGCGCCGTTCACGCCTTGACCTCTGATCCCGCCGGCCCCGACCGCGATCTTTGCCTGAATGAGGTTGTAGCCGGCGGCGGCGGGACACGTCTGCGGGTGCAAGAAGCACGTCAAGCGCTGCTGCTGGTAGCCCTTGAGGACCGTAATGCCGACGGCGGGGCCGGCCCAGAGGACACCGACGACGAGGAGCACGACGATCGTCCCGAGCGTCACGATGTGGCGCCACGGCGTGCCCGCGACGAAGAGCATCGCCCCCAGCGCAGCGATGTAGACGAGCGCCGTGCCGAGATCCGGCTGGATGAACACGAGCATGACCGGCACCGCCCCGAAGAGCAGCACCCTGAGCGTCGTCCTCCACTGCCCGATCGCCCCCTGCCGCTCGGCGAGCAGCCCGGCAAGCGCGAGGACGACGAGGAGCTTCCCGAACTCCGACGGCTGGAAGGTGAAGAAGCCGAGGCTGATCCAGCGCGTCGAGCCCCTCGCCGCATGACCCGCGAGGAAGACGACCGCGATGAGACCCGAGATGCCACCGAAGATGACGCGCCAGTAGCGGCGGTAGAGATCCGGGTCGACGAGCGCAGCCCCGACGAGCACGATCCCGCCGATCGCGGCGTAGAGGATCTGCCGGTCGAGGAAGTAGTTCGGATTGCCCGAAATGTCGTGGCTCGTCACGCCTCCGATCCCCCATAGCCCCACGACGAGGAGAGCAGCGAGGCTGATCACGAGGATCCAGTCGAGCGAGCGCACGACGGCAAGGAGGTGCGGCGCCTCGCGCTCGCGCCGTCCCGCTCTCTGTGATCCCGCGTATTCGAGCATCAGTCGTCCCTCAGTCTGAGTGGATGTACCCGAGCTGGCCAGTGTGAACGTGGAAGAACTCTGCGAACACCTGCTCCGCCGCCGGCGCCGCGGCCGAGCCGCCGTAGCCGCCGTTTTCGATCACCGCGCAGACGACGAGCGTCGGCGCGTTGAACGGCCCGTAGCCGCACCACCACGACTGGTTCTCGTCGCGCGTGCCGCCCGGTAGCTGCACGACCTTCTGGGCCGTACCCGTCTTGCCGGCGATCGGCACCGGGAAGTGGCCGAAGACGCCGTACGACGTGCCGAAGGACATGTGCGTCCCCTCGAAGAGCCCCGTCTGCACGACCCGGAGCGTCGACTGGCTGAGCCCCGCGATCGGCCGTGGCGCCACGGGCGCCGCGGTCGGGACGACCGTCTTGTTCGGGTTCTCGACGTCGAGAAGCATGTGCGGCTGGACGAGCTTGCCACCGTTCGCGATCGCCGAGTAGAACCGTGCCATCTGGAGCGGCGTCACGAGAAGGTCTCCCTGGCCGATCGCGAGCTGGATCGAGTCTCCCGGCTTCCACAAGCGGTCGACCTGCCAGCAGCACGGGTCCGTCTTAAGCGTGTACGTCCGGTGCTTCCACGGGATCGTCGGCAGGAGCCCGCTCGCCTGCGGCCCAATTTTCCCGAGCGGCGCCTTTCGCCCGAAGCCGAACTTGCGAGCCCACTTCTGCTCGGGCTGACCGCGATCGGGCGGCAGGAGATAGAACGCATTGCCGAGTTGGTAGAAGTACGTGTCGCACGAGTACCCGATCGCCGTCGGCAGGTTCATCCCCTGATCGACGTTCGGGTCCCAGTTGTGCCAGACGTGGTGCGAGTGATCCTCGGGCGCCACGTACGTCCCGGTGCACGGCTCGAACGCATACGGATTGACTATTCCCTCCTGCAGCGCGGCGATTGCGGTGAGCGGCTTGAAGACCGAGCCCGGCGGATACTCCGCGTCGATGGCTCGATTGAGAGCCGGGAAGTTGTGGGCGAGGCCGGTCGCGTTCGTGAGGCCCTGCGCCGCGAGCGCGTGCTGGCTCCTGCGGCCGCTGTAGACCGCGGGGTCGTACGTCGGCGAGGACGCCGCAGCAAGAATCGCGCCGGTCTGAGGATCCATCGCGACGATCGCGCCGCCGTCGGCGGCCCACTCGTGGTTGTTGTGGGCGAGCTGGATCCCGTACGCGAGCGCATTCTGTGCGGCCTGCTGGAGGCCGGTGTCGAGCGTCAGCCGGACGGTCTGCCCCGGCTGGGCGGGCGTGACGAGCGTCCGCTGGCTGCGCCGCCGCCCGAAGGAGTCGACGCGAACGCGCGCCGACCCGTCGATGCCCTGGAGGTACGAGTTGAACGCGTACTCGATCCCCGACTGGCCGATCTCGTCGCCAGGCTGCAACCCCTGCTTCGCGTTCGCCTGCAACTCCGGCTCGGTGATCGGACTGACGACTCCGAAGAGTTGCGCCGCGAGATCGCCGTGGGGGTAGCGGCGGACGTAGGTCTGGCCGAGGCTGACACCGGGGAACTGGCTCAGCCGCTCCTGAAGGTACGTCACGAGCGGCGCCGGAGCCCCGGGGCGGACGACGATGGGGTCGAGCGTGTCGTTCGCCCGATCCCGCTGCCGAGATCCCGTGGAGGATCGTGCGGAGGGGAACGTGCGTGATGCGGGCGAGGTTCTCGAGCTCGGCGTGGCGCGACTCGCCGAGCTTCGGCAGCCCGGACGGATAGAGGTCGACCGCCGTCACGGCCGCGCTCGTCACGAGCGGGTCGCCGTTCCGGTCGACGATCGCGCCGCGCTCCGCTGGCACGGGGACCTCGCGCGTCTGGTTCGCGTTCGCGCGCGCTGCGTACTCCGAGCCGGCGAGAACCTGCAGCGTCCAGAGCCGCATCACGAGCGCCGCAAAGCCGATGAGGAGAAGCGCGCCGAGGATCGCGAACCGGCGCGCGAGCTTCGGCGTGACGCGATATGGCTCGACGGCGGGCTCGCGCTCGGCGTCCGCGGCGTCTCTCGCCCGGCCGCGCGCGCGTCCTGCGGCGGCACTAGCCAAGGAGCTGCACCTCCGCGCTGAGCTCACTGCGCTCGAGCGGCCGGAAGAGTCGTCGCACCAGCGCGTAGACGGGGCCTGTGACGATTAGGTTGAGGATCACCGCCGGCACGAGGCTCGCGAAGACTGCGCCTGCGGGCGCGCTCTCCCCGAGCACGAAGTGGACGACGAGAAGCCCGACCTCGTAGACGATCGTGATGACGGCGATCGAGAGGTACGGCGCGTGCGCGCGGGCGCGTCCGGTCGTCTCCCCGTACCGGCCGATCCAGAAGCCGGCGAGCGTGAGGACGAGCGACGTGAGGCCGAGCGTCCCGAGCGAGGCGGTGTCGACGATCAACCCGGCGAAGAAGCCCCCGACCGCACCGGCGACGCTGCCGCGCAGGAGGGAGACCGCGACGAGCGTCACGAGCAGCAAGTCTGGCGCCGCCCCGAACACGTCGATCTGGGAGAAGACCGAAACCTGAGCCACCGCCGCCACGAACAGCAGGACGGCGATCTTCACGCCATCCCAGGAGCTCACTTGTGATGCTTCTTCGTCGCGACGAGGACAGAGACGGCTTGGAGCTGGCTGAGATTCGCGAACGGCTGCAACTCCACCGTGAGGAACGACGACGTATCCGTGGCGTGGGCATACGTGACGGTGCCGATCGGGATGTCGGCCGGGTAGAGATCCGGAAGCCGCGGGTCGATGGTCCCGAGCGTCACGAGCTCGTCACCCGCGTAGACGGGAAGCTGCTTGGAGACATAGTCGAGGATCAGCCCCCCGGCGCTGCTCGTATGAACGGTGCCGCGGGCGTTCGTCTGAAGGTCTTCCGCAGGCACGACGGTCTGCGGATCGCTGAGCAGGGTGACGAGGGCCGTGTCGGGATAGGCGGTCGACACGATCCCCACGAGGCCGTCGCCGGTCACGACGGGCGAGCCCGCCGCGATTCCCGATGAGGAGCCCGCGGTGATCACGAGCGAGTGTGCGAACGGGCTCGCCGAGGACGAGATGACTCGGGCGGTCACCAGGCTGTAGCCGTTCGGGAACTTCGAGCCGTCCTTGTAGCGGAGGATCTTCGCGAGCTGTTTCTCTTGCTGCGCCGCCTCGAGGCTCATCAGCTGCTGGCTCCGTAACGACTGAACCTCCCGCCGTAGCTTCGCGTTCTCGGACTTCGCGTTCGCGAGGCCGTCGAAGTAGTTGTACGCGTCGCGGAAGGGCTGGGCCACGCGCTCGGCTGCGATCTGGAACGGCCGGAGCACCGACGAGCCCACGCCCTGCATGTCGTGGAGCGCGCCGGACGTCGGCGAGCGAAACGAGATCGTGAGGAGCGTCAGCGAGACGAGCACGAGCGCGACGAGAACCGCACGGCGAACGAGCGCGCTGCGGACCTTCGAGGGGTACGGAGTCGGCTTCGAACGCTGGACGGACTGGGCGAGCGCCGCCGAGCGCGCGCTACGACCGCGGGTAGCCACCGCCCTAGATTAGCTCGCAAGTCCTGCGGACTTGCTCGCTGTCAATCGAACGGCGCCGACCGGAGAGCGCGGTCTCCGGTCGGCTCCGTGCTGTAGGGCTTTGCTGGGAAGCGAGTGCGCAGCACTCGCGAGCTAATAGCGGCGGCCGTTACGGCCGCGGGCGCGGGCGCGATTCGAACGGTGGATCGCCTCGAACTCCTCGAGGCTGCGGCCGGAACCGACAGCGACGCACGTCAGCGGGCTCTCGGCGAGATGGACGGGCATCTGCGTCTCGTGGCGCAGCCTCTCGTCGATCCCGTTGAGGAGCGAGCCTCCGCCGGCGAGGACGATGCCGCGATCCATGATGTCCGCGGCAAGCTCGGGCGGCGTCTTGTCGAGCGTCGACTTGATCGCCTCGATGATCTGCGTGACCGGCTCGTCGAGCGCGCGGCGGACTTCCTCGCTCGTGAGGATCACGGTCTTCGGAAGGCCGGTGAGCATGTCGCGGCCGCGCACCTCGGCCTGCAACTCCTCCCTCATGTCCCAGGCGGAGCCGATCTCGAGCTTGATCTCCTCGGCCGTCTGCTGGCCGATGAGGAGCTTGTAGTCGCGCTTGATGTGATTGATGATCGCCTCGTCCATCTCGTCGCCGCCGACGCGCAGCGACTGCGAGACGACGATCCCGCCGAGCGAGATGACGGCGACCTCGGTCGTGCCGCCGCCGATGTCGACGATCATGTTCCCGGTCGGCTCGGCGACGGGCAGCCCCGCGCCGATCGCGGCGGCCATCGGCTCCTCGATGAGATACGCCTGGCGCGCGCCGGCCGAGAGGGTCGCCTCCTCGACGGCGCGCTTCTCGACACCGGTCACGCCAGACGGAACGCAGACGACGACGCGCGGATGCGCGAAGCGGTGCTGGTGCACCTTCTGGATGAAGTGGCGCAGCATCTGCTCGGTCACGTCGAAGTCGGCGATAACGCCGTCCTTGAGCGGGCGGATGGCGGAGATCGTCCCCGGCGTGCGGCCGAGCATTCGCTTCGCCTCGACGCCGACCGCGTGCACCTCACCGGTGCGCTGGTCAATCGCGACGACCGACGGCTCCGAGAGGACGATCCCGCGACCGCGGACGTAGACGAGCGTGTTCGCGGTGCCGAGGTCCACCGCCATGTCGCGGCCGCCGAAGCCGGTCAGTCCGCTGAAAAGGCCCATCGCGGCGGCACTCTACCGGCACGAACCTTTGAGCCCGTTGTCAC
The DNA here is from genome assembly GCA_963753525.1 of uncultured Actinomycetes bacterium. Classification (GTDB taxonomy): domain Bacteria; phylum Actinomycetota; class Thermoleophilia; order Gaiellales; family Gaiellaceae; genus Palsa-739. The sequence continues at coordinate 794,248 of CAVWCS010000005.1, read as the reverse complement.
GAATCGCGCTCTACCGTGTCTCCCATGAACATCGTCACGCTGATCGGAAACCTTGCGACCGACGTCGAGTTGCGCGAAGTCGCGCCAGAGAAGAAGGTGGCGAGCTTCCTCTTGGCCGTCGACCGCGCGAGCAAGGACGGCGGCGCCGACTTCGTGAACGTCTGCGCGTGGGACCGCCAGGCAGAGCTGTGCGCCGAGTACCTCGGCAAGGGACGGCGCGTCGCCGTCGACGGCTGGCTCAAGTCGCGCTCGTGGGAAGACGAAGGCAAGCGACGCACGGCGATCGAGGTCGTCGCGCGACGGGTCGAGTTCCTCGGCGGCGGGTCCCGCGCGGACGACGAGCAGGCAGGCGGCGAGGTGATCCCGTTCGAGGCTCCGGTCGCGGGCTAAGAAATCAAAGGCGAGCGACGAACTCCTCGATCGCGGCAAGACAGACCTCGGGGCGCTCGCCGATCAGGAGATGGCCGCACCCGGCGATCGTCCGCAGCGGTGCGCCGAGGCGGCGCGCGTACTCGACCCCGTCGTCGAGCGTCACCCACTTGTCGGTCGCGCCCCAGAGGCAGAGCACCGGGCACGCGATCTGCTCCAGTCCGTCGAGCGGATCGGTGGCGAGGAGCGCGCGCCCCGCCTGGCGTGTCTTCGTATGATGCGCGGGTCCTTCGAAGAAGCCCTCCGCGAGCTCGGGCTCGAGCGCGTCGGCGTCGCCGACACCCCACCAGCCGAACGCGAGGCGCCGCCCGAGGCGCGAGCCGGCGAGCGCGTGCCGGAACGGAGCGATCGCCTTGCCGGGCTGGGCGAGCCCCATCAGCGTGACGGTGACGCGGCCGAGGCGCGTCGATGAGCCGATCCCGGCTGCCGCGGCGAGGACGATGCCCGCGCACTGCGTCAGGCTTCCTTACCGCGGCGCGGAGCGCAACCGTGCCGCCGAGTGAGTGGCCGATCCACACGGCGCTGCCGATCCCCTCCGCCTCGGCCATCGCCAAGACCGCGTCGGAGAAGTCGTCGAGGTGCGCGGCCTCGGGCAACGGCTCGGAGTGCCCGTGCCCCGGCAGGTCGGGAACGAGGACACGGTGGCGCCGCGCGAGCGCGGGCGCGAGCCCGCGCCAGTTCTCGATCGTGCCGCCGAGGCCGTGCACGAGCACGAGCCCCGGGGGTGAAGCTGGAAGCGTCGTAGGCAAAGCCGACGACGCCCGGCGGAGAGACCCCTGCGCCTGTGGCGCCGGTGGTCCTCCAACCGCGTAACGCAGCCGCGCGCCGTCCACGACGAGCTCGCGATCGTCGAATCCGTCAAGACGCGGCTTGCTCTCCGTCACCACTAGGGCATATTCTTCCGACTAGTGGTTTTCGCAAGGACAACCGAGGGTTCGGACTAGCCCGCCAGCGCGTTTCGCGCGGCGGGTTTTTTCGTTCCTGGGAAGGAGTCGAACTAGATGGCGAATCACCTCACGCCCGAAGAACTGTCGGAGGAGCTCGGTCTCGAGCGCCAGGAAGTGATCCGAGTCTGCGTCGAAGAGGGCGTGCCGATCTATCAAGGGAAGATCGACAAACACCTGTTCCAGGCGCAGATGCAAGCGGCGTCATCACAGGCGAACGCCGCGTAAGGCGAACGAGATTCTGCGCTACGCGCTTTTGCGCGCGGGCGCCTTGCGTGACCGGGAGCCGCTCTTTTGGGCGGCTTTCCCATTCTCGGAGGTCTTCGCAGCACGGCGCCCCTGCGCGTCGATGACGCTCTGGCGGAGCGCCTCCATGAGGTCGATCACCGGCGCCTCGGACACCGGTTCCGGTGCGACGACCTCGTGGCCGGCGAGCTTCGCCTCGAGCATCTGCTTGAGATCCTCGCGGTAGTCGTTCGCGAAGTCCTCCGGCGTCCACTCGCCCGCGAGACTCGAGATGACCTGACCCGCGAGTTGGAGCTCGGCCTCGGCCAGCACGGTCGCCCCAACAACGTCTTCAATCTCCTTCTTCGAGCGGACGTCCTCGGCGAAGAACAGCGTCTCGAGCACGAGCGCGTCGTCCTGCGAGCGGATGAGACAGAGGTTCTCCTTACCCCAGAGCACGAATTTCCCGACTGCGGCCATGCCCGACTCCTCCATCGCGCGCAGCAGCAGGACGTACGGCTTGCGCTGCGCATCGGCGTCGGCCGGCGCGAGGTAGTACGTGCGGTCGAAGAAGACGGGGTCGACGTCCTGGAGACGGACGAAGCGGAGGATCGCGATCGACTGCGACCGCGTCAGCGCGACCGCTTCGAGGTCGGACTCCTCCACGAGAACGTACTGACCCTTCGCGAACTCCCAGCCCTTGACGAGCTCGTCGGCCTCAACCTCGCGCTCGTGGACCGGGCACCAGCGCTTCTGCTTGATCGGCGTGCCGCACTCCCGGTGCAGGGTGCGGAAGGACACATCCTGCCGCTGGGTCGCGAGCGCGAGCCCGACCGGGATGTTCACGAGCCCGAAGCTGATGGATCCGTTCCAGATCGTGCGCATGGGGAAGGCGAATTCTAGTCGGAGAAGTGTTCTCCTCCGGTTTACGATGGGCAGATGGAGCGGCGCACCGCGCCCGAGCTCTGGCGCGAAGCCGTTGGCAACGCGCCGGCCTCGCCCGCGTACCTCGAGGAGGGGACGGAGGGCTGGAGCCCCGTGTCCTGGGACGACGCGTCGGAACGGATCGACGCGCTCGCGCGCGGACTGCTCGCGCACGGCGTGCGGCACGGCGATTGCGTCGCAGTGCTGTCGCGGACGTCGGTCGATTGGATCCTGCTCGACTGGGCAATCATGTCAGTGGGCGCAGTCGTCGTCGGCCTCTATCCGACTAGCTCGGCGAAGGAGTGCGCGTACGTGCTCGAGCACTCCGAGACCGTGCTCGCCTTCGCGGAGAATGACGAGCAGGCGCGGAAGCTCGTCTCCGTGCGCGGCTCGCTGCCTGCGCTCCGAGAGATCGTCCCGTTCGACCGGCTCAGCGATATCGAGGCCGAGGGTCGCTCGGCGAAGCACCTGCAGCCGGAGCCCGTGGCGGAGGACGACCTCGCGACGCTGATTTACACGTCCGGGACGACCGGGCCGCCAAAGGGCTGCATGCTCACGCACAAGAACCTCGTCACCGCCGCAACGCGGGTGCTCGAAGGGATTCAGGAGCCGGGCGACATCGTCCTTCTCTTCCTGCCGATGGCCCACAGCTACGCGCGTATCGCGCATCAAGGGGCCACGCACCGCGGCGCCACCATCGCGGCCGTCGCCGACGTGGGGCGCGTCCCCGAGGCACTCTCAAGGCTCCAGCCGGCGATCCTGCCGGCCGTCCCGCGGGTCTACGAGAAGATCCACGCCAACGCGTTAGGCGAGATCGAACGCGCGGGCGGCATGCGCCGCCGGATCGGCCTTTGGGCGATCGGTGTCGGCTCCCGCTACAGCCGCACGAAGCGGAACGGCAAGCGGCCCTCCCCGTGGCTCGAGCTACAGCACCGTCTCGCCGACAAGCTCGTCTTCGTCAAGGTGCGCGAGCGCCTCGGGGGGAAGCTCAAGCTCGGTGTCTCGGGCGCGGCGCCGCTGTCGGTCGACGTAATGGAGTTCTTCCACGCGCTCGGCGTCCCCGTCATCGAGGGCTACGGCCTGACGGAGACAGCGAGCTCGGCGACGGTGAACGACCCGGCCGACTTCCGGATCGGCACGGTCGGGAGGCCCGTCGAGGGCACGGAGGTGAAGCTCGACTCCGACGGCGAGATCCTCATCCGCAGCGACTCGATCTTCGCGGGCTACTACAAGGATCCCGAGGCAACCGCGGCCGTGCTGAGCGACGACGGCTGGTTCTCGAGCGGCGACGTCGGCGAGATCGACACGGACGGCTTCCTCAAGATCACCGACCGTAAGAAGGATCTGATCATCACCGCGGGCGGCAAGAACATCGCTCCGCAGAACCTCGAGAACGCGCTCAAGTCGTCACGGTTCATCTCGCAGGCGATCGTCGTCGGCGACCGGCGGCCGTACGTCACCGCGCTCCTGACCCTCGACGAGGCCGAGGTCACCTCGAGCGGGCGCGATCCGCAGGAGCTCGTGCAGGGGGTGGTCGACGAGGTCAACCGCGACCGCGTCCGCGTCGAGCAGATCAAGAAGTTCGCGATCGTTCCGCGCGAGTTCTCACTGGAGGAGGGCGAGGTAACGCCGACGCTCAAGCTTCGGCGCCGGGTGATCCACGACCACTTCGCCGCCGAGATCGAGCAGCTCTACGCGGGTTAGCTCGTAGCCCGCGTCTGGAGCGTTGCTCGCAAAGGAGGCGCAGCATCCCGCAGCGAGCGACGTCAGGCGGCGGCGGAGCAGGGCTTCGCCAGGCGGGAGCCGACGCCGGCCAGACGCGTTACCCGAGGATGCGCGTCGCGCCGTAGTACTCGGACGAGTACCAGCCGGTGAGACTGTCAATACTCACGACCGCGCCCGTGTGCGGCGCGTGGATGAACTCGTTGTTGCCGATGTAGATTCCGACGTGGCCGAGCCCGGCGAAGAAGACGAGGTCTCCCGGCTCAAGCTCCGACCGCGACGGGTGGACCGCGTTCGGATAGTTGTACTGCGACACGGTGTAGTGCGGCAGCGAGACACCGAGCTGCGCGTAGACGTACATCACAAGACCCGAGCAGTCGAAACCGCTTGGACTCGCGCCACCCCAGACGTACGGCACGCCGAGGTACTGCATCGCGATCCCGACGGCTCCGCTGTAGCGCTCGGGTGGAAGATTCCCGCTGTCGATGATCCCACCGCCGAGCTCCGACTGCGTCTGCTGCGCGAGCGCCGCCCCTTCGGCCTGTCGCTCCGCAGCGAGCTGGTTGACGCGCTGCGCGGCCTCGAGTTGCGCAATCTCGGAGCGAACGGAGTTGTAAAGCCGCTGCTCCGCGGCGAGCTTCCCATCGATCACGCGCTTCGCGGACGCGCGCTCGAGAACGAGGCGGCCGACGGAGCGTCTCGCCTGGTGCAGAAGCTGCCGGTGGCGGACGATCGAGCGCTCGTATGACGTGACCTGCCGGATGAGCGACGAGTCCTGCTTCGTGATGGTGTTCATGGTCTCCAGCCGGGTGACGAGGTCGTCGAGGCTCTTCGCGCCGAGGATGACGGCGAGGGACGACTGGCTGTCCTGCGACGTGTACATCGCGACGAGCCGCTGCGCCAAGGTCTTCTGCGCAGCGCCGAGGTTGACGCGCGCGACGCCGAGCGCCTGCTTGTTCTCCGAGAGTCGCTGCTGGAGGAGCTGCAGCTTGGCGGTGGCCAGCTGGTAGCGGCTGCTCGCGACCTGCGCGGCCGAGTCGAGCTGCTGGAGCTGCGCGAGAACGCGCTGCGCTTCGGCTTGCTTCGCCGAGATCGGGGGTGCCGCGGACGCCGCCGCGACTGCGACGCACAGCAGACCTGCTAGCAGCGCTGAGGCCGCTACCTGCCGCTTCAGCGTGCGGATGGACGTCCTCCGGACCGTCACAAGCTCAGGACAATAACAGCGCGGGCAGACGTCTGTACGGACAACCACGCCGGAAACTGCTGCAATTTGGCACAAAGCGTTTCGCACGCCCGCGGACAGGGGTCCGCACAAGGTTCGGATTCGGTTACGGTCCGCGCAGTCGTGGCAGGGCGAAACAGATCACGGACGGCCCGGCTTGCGGGCCTGTCCCTCGTCGTCGGACTCGTCGCAGCGTCCTCCGCGCTCGCCTCGCAGACGGTCCACCCGGCCGTGGCCACCTCGAGCCGCGGTAGCCGGGAGCACCAGGCGTTGCTCGAGCTCTACGCGCTCGACAGCCGCCTCCAGGCATCGCAAGCCCGCGTCGCGTACCTCGCGACGGAGGCCGCGAAACTCCGGCGGGAACGCAGGGCGCTTCGTTCGGAACTGCGTGCCGCACGCGCCACGCTCGCCGCCTCGCAGCGGCAGCTGGCTCTCCAGCTCCGGACGCTCTACGAACAGGGCGAGGTCGATCCGGTCGCGGTCGTGTTCGGTGCCGCGTCCCTCGGGAAGGGCCTGCGAGAGCTCGACGACCTCACACGAAGCGCCGCCGAGAGCACGCGGGTCGTCGCCACGACCCGCGCCGCCGAGCGCCGGCTGTTCCGCGCGCGGCGATCGCTCACCACCGGCGCTAAGCGGCTGGCGCGCTCGCTCGCCTCCGCACGCGCGGCCGAGCAGAGCCTCACGAGCACCGCCACGAGCAAGTCGTCGTATGTCGCGTCCATCCGCGCCGGCGCGGGCGCAGCCGAGGCCGCGGGCCTGCTTTCGAGCGCACAGTCCGCGGTCCAGAAGTCCCGGAAGCTCGGGCACGGTCACACCCCACCGCCCCAGCCGCCGCCCAAGGGCGGCCGGAAGATGGTTGTGAGCGCGACGTGTTACATCCTCAAGGGGACCACGGCGAGCGGCCTACCGGTCGGGCCCGGCATCGTCGCCGTCGACCCGACCGTCATCCCGCTCGGCACCCGGCTCTACATCCCCGGCTACGGGAAGGGCATCGCTGCCGATGTCGGCGGCGGGATCAAGGGCAAGATCATCGACCTCTGGTACTCGACGTACGCGCAGTGCGCCAAGTGGGGCCGGCGCACCGTGACGATCACGATCTATTAGCTCTACACTTCGCCGCGCGGAAGGGGGTTCGCGGTGGCGGCGCACATCGGAACGGAGGAGGAGACGCGGTCGGCGGAGACGCTTCGCGTGCTCCTCGTCGACGACCAGGATCTGTTCCGCACCGGCCTGCGGAGTCTCCTCGAGGAACAGGGGCTCGAGATCGTCGGTGAGGCGGCTACCGGAGCCGAGGCTGTCGCGCAAGTCGGCGACCTCTCGCCCGACGTCGTCGTGATGGATCTCAACATGCCGGGGATGGGCGGCGTCGAGGCGACCCGGCACATCGCGGAGATCGCACCGCTCACGCGCGTCGTGATGCTGACCGTCTCCGACGAGGACAGCGACGTCACCGACGCGATCCTCGCCGGCGCGTGCGGCTATCTCCTGAAGGATGCCTCGATCCAGGAGCTCGTCGCGGGGATTCGGGCCGCGGCGCGCGGCGAGGCGCTCATCTCCCCGCACATCGCCGGGAAGGTGCTCCAGCGCGTCCGCGCGACGAGCGCGCACTCGGGGATCGAGGCGCTCATCCGCACCGAGCTCTCCGACCGCGAGATCGAGGTGCTGAAACTCATCGCGGCCGGCCAGGACAACGCGCTCATCGCGGCGGAGCTTCACATCAGCCCGAAGACGGTCAAGAACCACATCTCGAACATCCTCATGAAGCTCCAGATCGACAACCGGATCCAAGCGGCGGTGTACGCCGTCCGCTCGGGAATCGTCTGAGCTGCGCGCGAGACTAGGCGGCATGCGCCGACTCGTTCGCCTCTCCGCCTGCGGGGCTCTGCTCGCGCTCCTGTTCGTTCCGGCAGCGCCGGGCGGCAGCGCGTCGCTCGCCACGCAACTCGCGGCGGCGCTCCACTCGTCGAAGATCAAGTCGGCGAAAACGGGCGCAGTCGTCTACGACCTCCAGACAGGGAGCGTCGTCTTCGCGCTCCACGCCGAGCGCCCGCTCCATCCGGCCTCGAACGAGAAGATCGCGACGACATACGCGGCGCTCGCCGCGCTCGGGCCATCGTTCCGCATCGAGACGGACGTGCTCGGCGAGGGGACGCAGAACGGCACGAAGTGGCTGGGCAACGTCGTCCTCAAGGGCTACGGCGACCCGACTCTCTCCGCCGCCGAGCTGCGGTCGCTCGCGCACCAGGTCGCGCGCGACGGCATCAAGCGCGTCAACGGGCGTGTGATCGGCGACGAATCGTGGTTCGACGTACACCGCGTCGGTCTCGGCTGGAAACACGAGTTCTACCTCCACGAGTCGCCCGCGCTCTCGGCGCTGATCGTCGACCGCGGCTGGGACGGGCGCGAGGAGACGCAACCTGCGCTCTACGCGGCGGAGCTCTTCCGGCGCGACCTCGTCGACGCGGGCGTGTCGGTCCGCGGGCCGGCGCAGACCGGCGTCGCGAGCGCGGCAGCGACGGCGCTCGGTTACGTCTACTCGCAGCCGCTCTCCTCCCTTCTCCGCTTCATGGACCTGTACAGCGACAACTTCACCGCCGAGATGCTCCTGAAGCAAGTCGGCGCCGTGCAGCGCGGCGCTGGGACGGCGGGCGCCGGGGCCGCGGAGACGCGAGAGCTCCTCACCGCGGCCGGCGTGCCACTGCCGGGGATCCGGATCGTCGACGGCTCGGGGCTCTCGTTCATCGACCGCTGGACGGCGGCGGGCCTCGCCGACGTGCTCCGCCAGATGTGGCTCGATCCCGACCTCCGCCCGTACATCACGACCTCGCTGCCGATCGCCGGAGTGAGCGGGACACTCGTGTACCGGATGCGGAACAGCCCCGCGTACGCTTATGTCCGCGCGAAGACGGGGACGACCGACAACGCGTCTTGCCTCTCGGGCTTCGTCGGCGACCGCTTCGTCTTCTCCATCGTCGAAAACGGCGGCCCGGTCGATGTCGCGGCCGCCCAACGGACGCAGGACGCCTTCGCCGAGGTGCTCGCGCGAGCGGCGAAGAGCGGCTTCTAACCCTCGGCGAGCAAGTCGACGAGGTCGGCCTCCGTGAGGATCGGCACCTCGGCCTTCTGCGCCTTCGTGAGCTTCGAGGCGCCCGGCTCCTCGCCGACCACGAGGCCGGTCGTCTTCGCCGAGACCGAATCCGTGACCTTCGCGCCGAGCGCTTCGAGTTGCGCCTTCGCCTCGTCGCGGGAGAAACGCTCGAGCGTGCCCGTGATGACGTAGGTCTTGCCGGTGAGCGGACCTTCCTTCGGCCGCTCATCCTCCCCAGCCTCGAAGCGCAGGCCGAGGTCGCGCAGCTCCTGGACGAGAGCGCGGTTCTGCTCGTCGGCGAACCAGTCGACGACGTCCTCGGCGCGGTCCGGGCCGAAGCCTTCGACCGCGGCGACTTCCTCGGGGGTGGCGTCGAGCAGGCGGTCGACGGTGCCGAAGTGGCCGGCGAGCGTGCGCGCGAGCACCCAGCCGATCCCCGGGATGTTGAGGCCGAGCAGGACGCGCGAGAACGGCACCTGCTTCGACCGCTGGATGGAGTCGATCGCTGCGGTCGCGGAGATCTCGGCAAAGCCCTCGAGCTCGAGGAGCTGCTCCTTCGTGAGGCGGTAGAGATCGGGCAATGACCGCACGAGTTCCTTCTCCCAGAGGATGCGGATCGTCTGCTCACCGACGCCGTCGATGTCGGCGACGCCTGTCCAGTTGATGAGCGTCTCGAGGCCGCGGGACGGGCAGGCGCGGTTCGGGCAGCGGTGCATCGCCTCGCCCTCGGGCTTGACGACCTCGGTTCCACACAACGGGCAGTGCGTCGGCATCCGGAACTCTTTCGTCCCTCGCCGGTGAGGCCCCGCAGGCCCGACGATCTGCGGGATGACATCTCCGGCGCGCTGGACGATGACGTCGTCGCCTGCGCGGATGCCCTTGCGGTTGATGTCCTCCTCGTTGTGGAGCGTCGCCCGGGTCACGGTGACGCCGCCGACCTGCACCGGCTCCATGATCGCCCAGGGATTGAGCGCACCCGTGCGGCCGACGCGGACGCGGATCTCGAGCAGTCGCGTCACGGCGGTCATCGGCGCCCACTTGTACGCGCGCGCCCAGCGCGGCCGCTGGTGGAGGACTCCGAGCCGGCGCTGCTGGTCGAGCGAGTCGACCTTGATCACAACGCCGTCGATCTCGTAGTCGAGCTCCAGCCGTCGCTTCTCCCACTCGACGCACGCTGCGGCGACGTCGTCGATCGACTCGAACCGCTCGACGAACGGGTTCGTCCGCAGGCCGCGCGCGCGCAACCACGCGAGCATCTGCGCCTGCGTCTCGAACTCGACGCCTTCGCGATGCCCAACGCCGTAGACCCAGATCGAGAGCGGGCGGTCGGCCGTGATCGCCGCGTTCTTCTGGCGCAGGCTCCCGGCTGCGGCGTTGCGCGGGTTCGGCGCGAGCTTCTGCGTCGTCCCCGCGAGACGCTCGTTCAGCTCCCGGAAGCCGCTGAGCGGGAGGTAGACCTCGCCGCGCACCTCGATCACGGCTGGGGCATCGCCGTCGAGGCGCAGGGGGATTGCCTTGATCGTGCGGATGTTGCGCGTGACGTCTTCCCCCTGAACGCCGTCGCCGCGCGTCGCCCCTCGCACGAGCACGCCGTTCTCGTACGTCAGGTTGACCGCGAGGCCGTCGATCTTCGGCTCGAGGAGATAGGCGACGGGCTCGTCGGTTCCGAGCCGCTTGCGGACGTCGGCGTCCCACTTGCGCAGCGCCACGTCGGTCGTCACCTTCTCGAGCGACCCCATCGGCTCGAGGTGCCGGACCTTCTCGAAGCGGTCCGACAACCCACCGACGCGGTGGGTCGGCGAGTCGGCCGTGACGAGCTCGGGATGTTCCCCCTCGAGCGCGACGAGCTCGTCATAGAGCGCGTCGTAGGCCGCGTCCTCCATGATCGGCGCGTCCTCGACGTGGTACGCGACGAGGGCGCGGCCGAGGATCTCGCGCAGCTCGGCGGCGCGCGCTTTCGGATCAGACGAGGAGGACGGCAAGCAGCTCCTCCGCCGTGTCGACGATCGCGTCCGGCTCCTCGGCCTCGAGGCGCGAGCGGTCATGGATGCGACCCCACGTGACCGCGACGGCGAACATCCCCGCCGCCCTCGCCGCGCGCATGTCGAACGGCGAGTCGCCGACGTACGCGGTCTCGGCCGGGCTTGCGCCCATGCGCGAGGCCGCAAGCAGGAGCGGCTCGGGATCCGGCTTGTGCCGCTCGGTCTCATCGCCGCCGACGACGGTCTCGAAGAGGTGGCGGATCGGGACGCGGTCGAAGGCAAGCTCGACGGTCGAGCGGCGCTTCGCCGTAACGATTCCGAGCCGCGCGCCGGCCTCGTGGAGGCGGACGAGCGCGGCCTCCATTCCCGTGCACGCCTCGAGCTCGTCGTGGAGCGGCTCGTTGTGCGCGCGGTAGACGTCGACGAGACGCTCGACGTGCTCCGGGGCGAGCGTCTCCATCTGCGCCTCGAGCCCAGGCCCGCCGACCGTCCGCAGCAGCTCGGCGTCGGTGTACTCCCGTCCGAGCACCTCGCGCGTCGCATGGCGCATCGAGGCGAGGATGATCGCGCCGGAGTCGATGACCGTGCCGTCGAGATCGAAGAGAACCGTGGGAAATCTCACTGCGGCTGATCGTAGGCAACGGACACCAGGTAGAGCCCCCACGGCGGCGCCGTCGCGCCGGCCTCCGAGCGCGGGCGCCCATCGAGCAGGCCCGCGATCGTCTCCGGCGCCTCGAGCATCGTCCCGACGAGGCTCCGCACCATGTGCCGGAGGTAGCTGTTCGCGGTGATCTCGAAGTCGAGGTGGTCGCCGCGCCGGATCCACTCCGCCCGCTCGACCGTCCGGACGAAGATCGAATGCCGCGTCTGCGTCGGGGTGAAGGCGCGGAAGTCGTGCTCGCCGACGATCGCCGCTGCGGCTGCGCCGAGCGCGTCCTCGTCGAGCGGGCGCGGCACCCACCAGCTACGGCGTGTCTCGAACGGCGAGGCCGTCGCCCGAGTGAAGAGCCGGTAGCGGTAGTTCCGCGAGCGCGCCGAGTGACGCGCGTGGAAATCCGGCGCTCCCTTGCCTGCCGCGAGGACGGCCATTTCGTCCGGCAGGCGCGAATTGAGCGCCGCTGCCGCCCGATCCGTCGGCGGTCCTCCCTCGACGTCGGCGGACACGACCTGGCCGAGCGCATGGACACCGGCGTCCGTCCGCCCCGCGACAGCGAGATTCTCTACGGAGGAGAACGTCTCGCCGAGGGACTGTCGCAGCGCCGCCTCGACCGTCGGGCGCCCCGGCTGCGCCGCCCAACCGTAGAAGGGCGTACCGTCGTACTCGAGCGTCAAGATGAGGCGCACGTCAGGAGACCCTGACCGCGCTTGTCAGGACTTCCTTATGCTCTAACTCATTGCACAATGGTTGATACACTCTAGTCGATGTCGGACGAGCACAAGTTCCTCCTGCAGCGCGTGCAGCCGGCCATGGTCGGGCTGATCGACGGTTCGCTGTCCACGCTCGCCCCGATCTTCGCAGTCGTGCTCGCCTCGCATGACACGCGCTACGCGTTCATCGCCGGTCTCGCGACGTCACTCGGCGCGGCGATCTCGATGGGGTTCTCCGAAGGCCTCTCCGACACCGGCGAGCTGACCGGCCGGGGAAGCCCGTGGGCGCGCGGCGCCATCACGGGAGGCGGCACGTTCGTCGGCGGCATTCTCCACTCGCTGCCGTTCCTCATCGCCAACTACCACGTCGCGTTGATCTTCGCCGTCGCGGTCGTGGCGTTCGAGTTGCTGATGCTCGCGTACTTCCGCTACCGCTTCTTCTCCGACACGTTCGTGCGAGCGCTCGGGATCGTGACCTTTGCAGGAATCCTGATCGCGACCATCAGCGCCGGTCTCGGATCGCTGCTCGGAACGCCCGGCGGCTGAGAGCTAGCGCCCGGCCGGATCGAAGTCGACGAGCTCGAGGTAGACCATCTCGGCGGCGTCGCCGAGCCGATGGCCGAGCTTGACGATGCGTGAGTAGCCGCCGGGACGGTCGGCCATCCGCGGACCGACGTCCGCGAACAGCTTGTGGACGACCTCCTGGGAGCGAAGCTCGGCGAGTGCCTGCCGGCGCGCGTGGAGGTCGCCACGCCGGCCAAGCGTGATCATCTGCTCGGCGAACGGCTTGACGGCCTTCGCCTTGGCCTCTGTCGTGCGAATCCGGCCGTGCTCGATGAGCGAGCACGTCAGGTTCGAGTACAGAGCTTTGCGGTGCGACGAGTCGCGGCCGAGCTTCTTCCCTGTCCGTGCGTGACGCATCAGGCCTCCGGAAAGCCGCCGGAGCCGTTCTCGCCGCGCAGGTGGAGGCCGTGCTGCGCGAGCGTGTCGCGCACTTCCTCGATCGACTTCTTGCCGAAGTTCGGGATCGCGGCCAGCTCCTGCTCGCTCTTCATAACGAGGTCGCCGATCGTCTCGATGCCGACCCGCTTGAGGCAGTTGTACGAGCGGACGCCGAGCTCGAGCTCCTCGATCGGGAAGTTCTCCATCCCGTGCGCGAGCGCGGTCTCGGGAGTGGCACCGCCCTCGATCGGCGCAGCCTCGCCGAAGCCCTCCATGCGGTCGAGGTCGGTGAAGATCGCGAGCTGGCGGATGAGGATCTCGGCAGCCTCGCCGAGCGCGTCCTTCGGATCGACCGAGCCGTCGGTCGTGATGTCGATCGTCAGCTTGTCGTAGTCGGTGCGCTGGCCGACACGGGCCGCCTCGACCTGGTACGCAACGCGGCGCACCGGCGAGAAGATCGAGTCCATCGGGATGACGCCGATCGTGTGCTGCGAGCCGCGATTCATGTCCGCCGGCGCGTAGCCGCGACCGCGACCGATCGTCAGCGTGATCTCAAGCCGGCCCTTGTCGGACAGGTTCGCGATCTCGAGCTCCGGGTTGAGGATCTCGAGATCCGCCGGCGCCTCGATGTCGGCGGCCGTGACGACGCCCGGGCCCTTCTTCGCGATGTGCACCTCGATCTCGGGCGACTCGCCGTGGAGACGCGCGATGAGGTTCTTGAGGTTGAGGATGATGTCGGTGACGTCCTCGCGGACGCCCGGCAGCGTCGTGAACTCGTGCGCCGTCCCCTCGACCTTGACCGAGGTGACCGCTGCGCCCTCGAGCGACCGAGAGCAGCACGCGCCGGAGCGAGTTGCCGAACGTGTAGCCGAAGCCGCGGTCGAGCGGCTCGATTGCGAAGACCCCGCGATGGTCGTCGACTTCCTCGTGGACGATCTTCGGGATCTGGAAGTTCATCGCTCGTAGTTGCCAAGCGGATTCCCTCTTTCCGTTACTTCGAGTAGAGCTCGACGATGAGCTGCTCCTGGACAGGCGTGTCGATCTCGGCGCGCTCGGGCTGCTTCAGCACCTTGCCCGTGAGTCCGTCGTGATCGGCCTGAAGCCAAGGAGCGACCGTCGAGACGAGATCGGTTGCGTCGCGAATCACCTGCTGCGCCGACGAGCTGGGCGGCACGGTGACGATGTCGTTCGGCCGCACCTGGTAGCTCGGAATGTTGACTCGGCGGCCGTTGACCTGGAAGTGGCCGTGGCGCACGAGCTGACGGGCCTGCGCGCGCGAGGCGGCGAAGCCGAGCCGGTAGACGACGTTGTCGAGCCGCGTCTCGAGCATCCGCAGCAGCTCCTCGCCGGTCACGCCGGTGCCCTTCGCGGCCTTCTCGTAGTAGGTGCGGAACTGCTTCTCGAGCAGGCCGTAGTAGCGGCGCGCCTTCTGCTTCTCGCGCAGCTGCAGCAGGTACTCGCTCTGCTTGATGCGGCCGCGGCCGTGCTCACCCGGCGGATACGAGCGGCGCTCGATCGCGCACTTCTCCGTCAGGCAGCGCTCGCCCTTGAGGAAGAGCTTCATCCCCTCGCGGCGGCAGATGCGGCACTTCGGACCGAGATCGCGAGCCACTAGACCCGCCTCCGCTTGCGCGGGCGGACGCCGTTGTGCGCCTGCGGCGTGACGTCCTTGACGGACAGGATCTCGAGGCCGGCGGCCTGGAGCGAGCGGATCGCGGTCTCGCGGCCCGAGCCCGGCCCCTTGACGAAGACCTCGACCTTCTGGAGGCCGTGCTCCATCCCCTTGCGCGCGGCGGCGTCGGCGGTCACCTGCGCCGCGAACGGCGTCGACTTGCGCGAGCCCTTGAAGCCCGGCCGAGCCGGCGGACTCCCACGCGATGACGTTGCCCTCCTTGTCGGTGAGCGCGACGATCGTGTTGTTGAAGCTCGTCTTGATGTGCGCCTGGCCGATGGCGATGTTCTTGCGGACCCGGCGGCGGGTGCGGCCCCTTGCGGCCGCTGCTCTGCGGGGAGGCGCCACGTTAGGTCGCCTTCTTCCCGCGTCCGACGGTCTTCTTCGGGCCCTTGCGGCTGCGCGCGTTCGTCTTCGTCCGCTGGCCGTTCACCGGCAAGCCGCGACGGTGGCGGACCCCGCGATAGGCGCCGATCTCGGAGAGGCGCTTGATCGCCTGCTGCCGATCGCGCCGGAGATCGCCCTCGACCTCGAGCTCGGCGTCGATGTACGTGCGGAGCTTTGTGACCTCGTCGTCGGTGAGGTCCTTGATCTTCGTGTCGGGGTCGAGGCCGAGCGCGATCGCAACCTTGCGCGCCGTCGGCTGGCCGATCCCGTAGATGTACGTCAGCCCGATCTCGAGCCGCTTCTGGTTCGGAAGGTTGACTCCAGCGATGCGTGCCATTACTCGGTTACCCCTGCCTCTGCTTGTGACGAGGGTTGGTGCAGATGACCATGGTCGTACCGTGCCGCTTGATGACGCGGCAGCGCTCGCACATGGGCTTGACGGAAGGACGGACTTTCATGATGAGTTACCTGTGCCGGTAGGTGATCCGGCCGCGGCTGAGGTCGTAGGGGCTGAGCTCGACCTTGACCTTGTCGCCCGGAAGGATGCGAATGTAGTGCTTCCGCATCTTTCCGGAGATGGTCGCGAGCACGGCATGGCCCCCGTCGAGCTGCACCCGGAACATCGTGCTCGGGAGCGCTTCGACGACCTCGCCTTCGACCTCGATCTTCTCTTCCTTGGTAGGCAAATTCCCTTCAGTGGAGCGGAGTTGAGACGTAAACACGCGCACGGCTGAGCCGTGCGCGGAAGGTGGTCATCGTAGCAAAGGCGCTTTTCCGCCGGGCGCCGCCGCAGGCGGCGCGGTCTGCCTGCCGGGCGTCGGCGGCTTGGCCGCCGACGTTTCCAGCGAAGTCAGGATCCGCGGGCCGTCGGCCACGATCGCCACTGTGTGCTCGAAATGGGCCGCGAGCGACTCGTCGACCGACGAGATCGACCACTCGTCGGCGTGAACGTAGACGTCCGGCTCGCCGGCGGTGATCATCGGCTCGATCGCGAGCGTCATCCCTTCCTGCAGAACGGGGCCGCGGCCGGGCGGGCCGTAGTTCGGGATCTGCGGGTCTTCGTGGTACGAGCGGCCGACGCCGTGCCCGACGAGGCTGCGGACGACCGAGAAGCCGGCGTCCTCGACGACGACCTGGACGGCGTGCGAGATGTCGGAGAGATGGTTGCCCGGGCGCGCCTGGTCGATGCCGGCGGCGAGCGCCTCCTGGCAGACGTCGAGCAGCCGCTGGGCCTCGGGTGAGATCTCGCCGACCGGGAGCGTGACGGCGCTGTCGGCGACGAGGCCGTCCAGCGTCACGCCGAGGTCGAGCGAGATGAGGTCGCCCTCGCGTGCTGCGTAGTCGCTCGGGATCCCGTGCACGACCATCGCGTTCGGCGAGATGCAGAGCGCTGCGGGGAAGCCTTTGTAGCCCTTCGAGGTCGGCGTCGCCCCGTTCGCGGCGAGGTGCTCGTCGGCGATCCGGTCGAGCTCGCGCATCGTCACCCCAGGCTCGAGGTGCTCGCCGACGAGCGCGAGCGTCTCGGCAAGAAGCGTGCCGGCGCGCGCGATCCCCTCGATCTCAGCGGCGGACTTTCGGATGATCACGCTCGTGCCTCGACCGACTGGAGCGAGCGCTCGATCTCGCCGAAGACCTCGTCGACGCTGCGGTCGGCGTGGATGCCGACGACGTTCGCCTGGTGCGTCCGGTAGTAGTCGACGAGCGGCTCCGTCTCGCGCCTGTACAGCTCGAGTCGCCGTTCGATCGCCCCCGGCGTGTCGTCCGCGCGGCCTTCGTGGGCGGCGCGCTGGAGCATCCGCTGCAGCAGCACCTCGCGGTCGGGAACCTGGAAGTCGAAGACGACGTCGAGCTCACGGTCGAGCTCGCGCAGCAGGTCGTCGAGCGCCTCGGCCTGCGGCATCGTGCGCGGGAAGCCGTCGAGGACGAAGCCGCCGAGCGTGTCGCCGCGCGAGAGCCGGCTGTGCATGAGTCGGATCATCATCTCGTCGTTCACGAGGTCGCCGCGATCCATGACCTCGCTCAGCTCACGGCCGAGGTCGTTGTCGATCCCCCGCATCTCGCGGAGCATGTCCCCTGTCGCGATGTGCGGGATCCCGTACGTCGCCTTGATCCGCTTCGCCTGGGTGCCTTTGCCGGAGCCCTGCGGCCCCAGCACGAGGATGTTCATCTAGCGCAAGAAGCCTTCGTAGTGCCGCATGGCCATCTGCGACTCCATCTGCCGCATTGTCATCAGCGCGACACCGACCACGATGAGCACCGAGGTTCCGCCGAGGAAGCGGGTCGCGGTCTGCGGGAAGTGGAATTGCGATTCGAAGATCGATGGCGCGACGGCGACCGCGGCGAGGAACAGCGCGCCGAAGAAGGTCAGACGGCTTAGGACGCGGTCGAGATAGGCCGCCGTGGGCGGGCCGGGACGAAGCCCCGGGATGTAGCCGTTCGACTTCCTGAGGTTGTCGGCTTGCTCGACCGGGTTGAAGACGACCGACGTGTAGAAGAACGTGAACGTGATGATCAAGACGACCTCGGTGAGCAGGTATTTCCAATCCGTGAAGCTGAAGTTCGTCGTGATCCAGTTCTGCCAAGCCGGCTTGAAGCCGCCGATCGTCTGCGCGATCGAGAGCGGCGCGAGCGCGAAGATCACGGGAATGACTCCTGCCATGTTGATGCTGAGAGGCATGTAGGTCGAGGTACCGACCGACGAATCGCGGCCGCCGAGTTGGCGTCGCGCGTACTGGACTGGGATCCGCCGCTGTCCCTCCATGACGAAGACGACGGCCACGATTACGGCGAGGATCACGATCGGCATGAACAGCTGCCCCGTCGCATCGGCGCCGAGCCAGCCGCCTCTCCCGATCGCTGCCGGGGCGGAACTGAGGATCGAGGCGACGATGATGATCGAGATCCCGTTGCCGACACCGCGCTTCGTGATCTGCTCGCCGAGCCACATCAGCAACGCGGCCCCGGCTGTGAGCGTCAGGATGAGCAGGAGCATGCGGCCGGCGTCCGCGCTCACAAGCAGCTTCTCTTTCTTGAACAGGAACGCGTATCCGGTCGACGTGAAGAGGGCCAGCGCCACCGTGAGGTACCGGGAGTACTGGTTGATCTTCATCTGGCCGGCCTCGCCCTCCTTCTGTAGCCGTTCGAGCGAGGGGATCGCCGTCGTCAGGAGTTGGAGGATGATCGAAGCCGTGACGTATGCCTGGATGCCGACAGAGAAGATCGCACCGCGCGAAAAGCCGCCGGCCGAAAGGAGGTTGAGGAGGCTGGAGAGACCCGTACCCGAGCCTGCGTTGGTTGCCGCGCTTGCTGAGAGATCCGGCGCAGGCAACCAGGAACCGAACTTGTAGACGGCGAGCACACCGGCGGTGAAGAGGACGCGCCGGCGCAGCTCGGGGACGCGCCAGGCGTTCGCGAGCCACGCAAACATGGACCTAGCTCTCCTCTTCTACTGGCTCGGTTTCGGTGGCGGACGCTGTGGCGTCTGCCGGTGTGGCGTCCGCGGTCGCCTCCTCGTCGACTGCGGGCTCTTCCGCAGCCGCCACCGGCTTCGCCTTATGGTGGCGCACCTTCTTGACCTTCGGCTCGCGGAGCAGCTCGACGGTGCCGCCGGCTGCCTCGACCTTGTCGCGCGCGGAGGCGGAGATGGCGTGGACGCGGACGGTGAGCTTCTTCGTGAGCTCGCCGCTGCCGAGCAGCTTGACGTCGATCTTCGTGTTCTTGAGCAGGCCCTTCTCGACGAGCGTCTCGGGCGTGACTTCCGCCCCGGCGTCAAAACGGTCGAGGTCGCGGAGGTTGACCGGCTGGGTATACGTCCGGAACGGGCCGATCGGCATCGCGTCGGCAGACGTGTTGCCGCGCAGCTTGCCGATCCGCATGAAGAGCTTCGTCTGGCCGCCCTCGAACCCGGCCGCCATCTTGTGCGAGCCCGCGCGCGACTTCTGGCCCTTGATGCCACGGCCGGAGTAGCGGCCCTTGCCGGAGCCGAGCCCACGGCCGACGCGCTTGCGGTCCTCGCGCGGCTGGGCCGGACTGAGATTCGAGAGATTGAGTTGTTTCTCGGGCATCAGGCGCTTTCAACCTTCACGAGATGGCGAACCTTGCGGAGCATGCCGGCAAGCACCGGCGACTCCTCCTGCTCGGAGCTCTTGCCGATGCGACCGAGTCCGAGCGCGCGCAGGGTACCGCGATGCCGCTCGGACTGCCCGATCTGGGACTTGACCTGCGTGATCTTCACCTTCGCCATCTAGGCGTCGTCCTTCTTGCGCCGGAGCGAGAGCCGCTTCTTGTGCTCTTCGGCAGGTGGTTCCTCGGCGGCAGGCTCCTCGGTCGGAACGGCCTCGGCGACCGGCTCCTCGACCGGAGCCTCCTCGGCGACAGGCTCGGTGTCGACTACAGGCTGCACTTCCTTGACTGAGTCCATTGAGGTCTCGACTGAGTCCGGCCGCGCGTCGTCGGCTTCGCCGGCGACGCTTGCAGCCTCAGCTTCGGTCTCGACCGGAGCTGCCTCAGAGAAGGGCAGCACCTCGCTGATCCGCTTGCCGCGGATCCTCGCGACATCCTCGGGCCGGCGCAGATCCTGGAGCGCGGCGACAGTCGCCTTCGCCATGTTGATCGGGTTCGTCGTGCCGAGGCTCTTCGCGAGAACGTTGCGGACGCCGCCGAGCTCGAGCACCGCGCGCACGCCGCCGCCGGCGATGACGCCGGTTCCCTCCGAGGCGGGCCGGAGCATGACGCGAGCCGCGTCGAAGCGGCCGAGTACCTCGTGCGTGATCGTCGAGCCGTGCTTGGGGATCGTGAAGAGGTTCTTCTTCGCGTCCTCGACGGCCTTCGTGATCGCGAGAGGCACCTCGCGCGCCTTGCCGTAGCCGAGGCCGACGCGGTCGACCTCGTCCCCCACGACGACAAGCGCCGTGAAGGAGAAGCGCCGGCCGCCCTTGACGACCTTGGCGACGCGGTTGATCTCGACGACGCGCTCTTTGAGCTCGCGCGTCTCGGTGTACTCGATACCACTCAAAACTCCAGGCCTCCTTCGCGGGCGCCGTCGGCAAGCGCCTTCACACGTCCGTGGTAGAGGTAGCCGCCGCGGTCGAAGACGCACGCCTCGACGCCGGCCTTCTTCGCCGCCGCTGCGAGGGCCTTCCCGACCGCCTCCGCCTGCTTCGACTTGTCGCCTTTGAACGACTTCGCGAGCCCGAGGTGCGAGGCCGACGCGAGCGTCTTGCCGGACGCGTCGTCGACGAGCTGCGCCTCGATGCCGCGGTTCGAGCGGAACACGGCGAGGCGCGGTCGCTCGGCGGTTCCGATGACCTTCCCGCGTACGCGCCGGTGACGACGGAGACGAGCCTCCCTAACGGTCAGGCTAGGCACGCTTGCCGACCTTCCGGCGCACGTACTCGCCCTCGTAGCGGATGCCCTTGCCCTTGTACGGCTCCGGCTTGCGCACCTTGCGGATCTCGGCGGCCGTCTGGCCGACCATCTGCTTGTCGGTTCCCTTGACGACGATCTCCGTCGGCGTCGGCACCTCGAACGTGATGCCGGTGCGCGGCTTGATCGTGACGGTGTGGGAATACCCGACGCTGAGCTCGAGGTCGGAGCCCTTGAGCTGGGCGCGATAGCCGACGCCCTGAATCTCGAGCTTCTTCTCGAAGCCCTTCGTCACGCCCTCGACCATGTTCGCGACGAGCGTCCGCGTCAGGCCGTGCAGCGAGCGGTCCTCGCCGCGCTCGGTCGGGCGCGTCACGGTTACGACGCCGTCGGACTGCTCGATCTTCATCCGCGCCGGCACCTGCTGCTGCAGCGCGCCGAGCGGGCCGGCGACCGCAACGCGGGCAGGCTCGATCGTGACGGTGACACCGTCCGGGATCTCGATTGGGGCTTTTCCGATTCTGCTCATTGTTTTAGGGATGACATCGCGGTTACCAGATGAAAGCGACGACCTCGCCGCCGACGCCTTGTTCCTGGGCGGTGCGGGCCGTGATGAGACCGGACGACGTGGACAGGATTGCGACGCCCATGCCGCCCAGCACGCGCGGCAGACGGTCCTTCCGCGCGTAGACCCTGCGGCCCGGCTTCGACACGCGCTTCAGGCCGGAGATGACCCGCTCGCGGTCGCGGCCGAACTTGAGGTCGATCACAAGGGTATCGAAGGACCGTTTGTCTTCTTCATGAGCCGCGTTCCACGCGGCGGGCTTCTCCACGTGGTAGTCCCGGATGTAGCCCTCCTCCTTGAGAAGGCGGGCGATCTCGACCTTCATCCGCGAGCTCGGCATTGCGGCGTGCTCGTGCAGCGCCTTGTTGGCGTTGCGGATGCGGGTGAGCATGTCTGCGATCGGATCGGTCAGCACGTCGTTTCTCCTACCAACTGGACTTCGTCATGCCGGGGATGGCGCCCTGGTGGGCGAGCTCGCGCAGGCAGATCCGGCAGAGGCCGAACTTCTTGAATACCGCGCGCGGCCGGCCGCACCGGTTGCAGCGCGTGTAGTTCCGCACCCTGTACTTCTGAGGCCGCCGCTGCTTCACGACGAGAGACGTTTTGGCCACTAGATATTCCTTCCTTCGCCGTCGGCGTTCGCGAACGGCAGGCCGAGGGCCAGCAGTAGCGCGAGCGCATGCTCGTCCGACTGCGCGCTCGTCGTGATCGTCACGTCGAGGCCGCGGACGTCCTGAATGTCGTCGTAGTTGATCTCCGGGAAGATGAGCTGCTCGCGTACGCCGATCGAGAAGTTGCCGCGCCCGTCGAACGAGCCCGGGTTGAGGCCACGGAAGTCGCGGATGCGGGGCAGCGCGATCGAGACGAGCCGATCGAGGAACTCGTACATGCGGACGCCGCGCAGCGTGACGCGCGCGCCAACAGCCATCCCCTCGCGCAGTTTGAACTGCGCGATCGACTTCGTAGCCTTGCGCACCTGCGCGCGCTGGCCGGCGATCGTCGTCAGCTCCTCGATCGCGGCGTCCATCGCCTTCGAGTCGGTCTTCGCCTCGCCGACGCCCATGTTGAGCGTGATCTTCTCGATGCGCGGCGCCTGCATGATCGAGTCGAGGCCCAGCTCGTCCTTGAGCCGCTCGCGAATCTCGCCTTCGTACAGGTCCTTAAGGCGTGGCGTGTATGTCTCGGTTGCGGTCGCCATTACTTGTCGATCTCCTGGCCGCAGCGCTTGCAGACGCGGATCCGCACCTGCTTGCCGGCGATGGTCTTCGTCACCGTGCTTACGCGGGTCGGCTTGCCGCAGGTCGGGCAGACGAGCATCACGTTCGCGACCGGCAGCGGCGCCGGCAGGTCGATGATCCCGCCCGGGACTACGGCTCCACCGATGTTGTTGACGCCCTGGATCGCGCGCGGGCGCCGGTGTTTCTTGATCACGTTGATGTTCTCGACGATGACCTTGCCGTCCTTCGGCAGCGACTCGACGACGCGGCCTTCCTTGCCGGCGTCCTTGCCGCGGAGGACGTGCACCCGATCGCCCTTTTTGATCTTCATGGTCTGGGACATCTAGAGAACCTCCGGTGCGAGCGAGACGATCTTCATGAAGTTCTTCTCGCGCAGCTCGCGCGCGACCGGCCCGAAGATGCGGGTGCCGCGCGGGTTGCGCTGGTTGTCGATGATCACCGCGGCGTTCTCGTCGAACGCGATCGTCGTCCCGTCGTCGCGACCGAACGGCTTCTTCGTCCGCACGACGACCGCCGTGACGACCTCGCCCTTCTTGACGGCGCCCTGCGGCGTTGCCGTCTTGACGGTGCCGATGATGATGTCGCCGACCCGCGCGTAGCGGCGGTGATGGCCACCCTTGACGCGGATGCAGAGGATCTCGCGGGCGCCGGTGTTGTCGGCCACCTTGAGGCGTGACTCCTGCTGGATCATTTCGCCGCCTCGACGATCTCGGCGAGCCGCCAGTGCTTCGTCTTCGAGAGCGGCCGCGTCTCGATGATGCGGACGATGTCGCCGACGCTCGCGGCGTTCTGCTCGTCATGCGCGTGGAACTTCACGCTGCGGCGGATGACCTTCTTGTACCTCTGGTGCGAGGTGATCACGTCGACCTTGACGACGATCGTCTTATCCATCGCGCTCGAGACGACGACGCCGCGCCGCTCCTGGCGACGACCGCGGTCGTGCTCGGGCTTCGGCAGGCGAACGATGGGCTTGCGGTCGCCGGTCGCAACGGGGCGCGACGGACGCGTCTTCTGCGGACGCAGACTGCGCGGGAGGCGCTTGCTCTTCTTCTTCGGTTCCGACTGAGCTTGAGGAGCAGCCGGAGCCGCTTCAGCGGCAGGCGCCGTCTCGACCTCAGCCGCAGGAGTTTCCTCCGCGATGGCTGCAAGATCCGGCGGCGAAGCCGCCGGATCGCGGCCGGGCTCGTCCGAAACCTCGCCTCCGCTTTCGACCTCAGGTGCAGGCACCTCGGCGACCGGCTCTTCAGGCGGAGCTTCCTCTGCGGGAGCTTCCTCTGCGACGGCAGCCTCCGGCTCCGCGGCCGGCTCTTCGGCCACGGGCTCAGGCGCCTCTTCGGCGGCGGGCTCGTCAGCCGGCGCTTCCTCGGCGGCGGACTCCTCGGCCGGAACCTCTGCCTCGGCCGGAGTCTCTTCCGTCGACTCCGGTTCCACCGGGGCCTCTGTTGTCTCTTCGATGTTCTCGTTCTCTTCAGTCATCAGCTTGTTGCCTTCTCTGCCTCTCGCTCGGTGACGACGGTGAGGATGCGGGCGATCTCGCGCTTCGCGAGCTTGAGACGCGCCGAGTTCTCGAGCGCGCCGGTCACCGACTGGAAGCGGAGGTTGAACAGCTCCTGTCGCCGCTCGGAGAGCCGGTGCTCGAGCTCGTCGTCCGTCAACGAACGCAGTTCCGATGCCCTAGTCAAAAGAGCTCAGCCTCTCGCTTCACGATCTTCGTCTTGATCGACAGCTTCTGGCCCGCGAGCCGGAGCGCCTCTTTGGCGAGCGGCTCGGGCACGCCGGCGAGCTCGAACATCACGCGGCCCGGCTTGATCACGCAGACCCAGCCTTCGGGCGAGCCCTTGCCGGAGCCCATGCGCGTCTCGGCCGGCTTCTTGGTGAAGCTCTTGTCGGGGAAGACGTTGATCCAGACCTTGCCTCCGCGCTTGATCTTGCGCGTCATCGCGATACGAGCCGCCTCGATCTGGCGGTTCGTGATCCAGCCGGCATCCATGGCCTTCAGGCCGTAGTCGCCGTACTGGACGACGGTCTGCCCCTTGGAGGTGCCGCGCCGCCGGCCGCGATGGACCTTCCGGAACTTCGTCTTCTTCGGCATCAACATCAGGCGTCACCGTCCTTCGGCTCCGCGTCGGCCTTCGGCTCCGCTTCGGCCTTCGGTTCCGCCTTCTTGCGCGGGGCGCGCTTCGGCTTGTCGGCAGCGGGAGCCTCGGGCGCGGCGGCCTCGGTCACCGGAGTCTCGACGGCCTCGACGACCGCTGGGGTCTCGACGACCTGCTCGGGCGCCGGAGTCTCGACGACCGGCTCGGTTGCCTGAACCTGCTTCTCCTCGACCTTGGGCTGCTCGACCGGCTGGTCACGGCGCGGACCGCGTCCGCCGCCCGCGCCGCCCGAAGGGCGTGCGCCGATGGACCTGGCCGCCCGAAGGGCGTGCGCCGACGCGCCCGGACCGCGCCGCTGGCCGGGACGACCGGAGCCGCCCGGCCACCGGGTCCGCCCGGACCGCCACCTGGCCCGCGCCGGCGCTGGCGCACCGGACCGAGGCCCTCGCGATCCTGGCCGCGGGCGCGGCCGCTCTCGCGCGAGGCACCGAGACCCTCGAGCGCACCGCCGCGACGACGGCGCGTGTCCTGGTCGCCGAGCCGGTTGTCGGTCTCGCCGAAGCCCTCCGGCATGATCTCGCCCTTGTTGATCCAGACCTTCACGCCGATGCGGCCGGCTGAGTCGTCTTCGCCTCGACGAAGCCGTAGTCGATGTCGGCGCGGATGGTGTGGAGCGGCACGCGGCCCTCGCTGTACGTCTCGCTGCGGCTCATCTCGCCGCCGCCGAGGCGGCCGGCGCACCGGATCTTCACACCGGCGGCGCCGGAGCGGATCGCCGAGGCGAGCGCGCGCTTCATCGCGCGGCGGAAGGCGACGCGGTTGGAGAGCTGCTCCGCGATCGACTGCGCGACGAGCTTCGCGTCGAGCTCGGGGCGCTTGATCTCGTTGATGTTGATGTGGACGTTCTTCTGGGTGAGCGCGTGCAGCTCTTTCCGCAGCGCGTCGACCTCGACGCCCGACTTGCCGATCACGATGCCCGGCCGTGCGGTGTAGATGTCGATCGTGATCCGCTGCTTGTCCTTGCGGATCAGGATGTCGGACAACCCCGCGTGCGCGAGCTTGCCGTAGATGTGCTCGCGGATCTTGACGTCCTCGAGGATGTAGCCCGCGAACTCCTTCTTGCCGGTGTACCAGTTGGACTTCCAGTCGTGGATGACGCCCACGCGGAGTCCCCCAGGATGAATCTTCTGTCCCATTAGCCTTCTGTCCCCTCAGTCAAGACCTCGTCCGTCTCAGTCGCGGTCTCCTCGGTGGTTTCCGTCTCTTCGACCGGGTTCTCGGCGACCGGGGTCTCCTCGACCGGGGTCTCCTCGACCACAGCCTCGGTCTCGACCGGCTCAGCCTTCGCGCGCGGCGCGCGCTTCTTCGGCGCAGCCGCAGCCTGAGCGGCCGCAGCAGCAACCGCCGTCGGGCTCTGCGCGAGCTCAATCGTGATGTGACACGTCCGCTTGCGAATCCGGTTGACGCGGCCACGCGCGCGGGCGCGCCAGCGCTTCAGCGTCGGGCCCTCGTCCGCGTACGCCGTAACGATGACGAGCGTGTCGCCGCTCCAGTGGAGGTCGGAGCGCGACTCGGCATTGGCGACGGCCGAGCGCAGAACCTTCTCGACGTCCTTCGCGACCGCGCGGTTCGAGAACGCGAGAATCGTCCGCGCCTCGGGCACGCTGCGCCCGCGGATGAGGTCGGTGACGAGCCGCGCCTTCCGCGCGCTCGAGTGCACCCACCGCGCCTGGGCGCGCACGGTCTGCCTCTCCTGCTCGACGACAGCCATCAGCGCTTCACCTTCGCGGCGCGATCGCCGGCATGGCCGCGGAAGGTCCGCGTCGGCGCGAACTCGCCGAGCTTGTGGCCGACCATCTGCTCGGAGATGAACACGGGTACGTGCTTACGCCCGTCGTGGACCGCGATCGTGTGGCCGACCATCTCCGGGAAGACCGTCGACGAGCGCGACCAGGTCTTGATCATGTTTTTGGAGCCCGAGGTGTTCATCGCCTCGATGCGGCTCATGAGCCGCTCCTCCACGAAAGGCCCTTTCTTGCTTGACCGCGACATTTAGCGGCGTCCCTCCTTGCCGCGGCGACGGCCGCGGACGATCAGCTTGTCGGACTCCTTGTGCTTGCGGCGCGTGCGCTTGCCGAGCGTCGGCACGCCCCATGGGGTGACCGGATGACGGCCGCCCTTCGACTTGCCCTCGCCGCCGCCGTGCGGATGGTCGACGGGGTTCATCGCCGAGCCGCGCACGGACGGGCGCTTGCCGCGCCAGCGGCTGCGGCCCGCCTTGCCGCCGGTGATGTTCTGGTGGTCGACGTTCCCGACCTGCCCGACCGTCGCGCGGCACGTGAGCGGCACGCGGCGCATCTCGCCGGACGGCAGGCGGAGGACGGCGAAGCCCGCGTCCTTCGCGACGAGCTGGACGCCCGCGCCGGCCGAGCGCGCCATCTTCGCGCCCTGGCCCGGCTTGAGCTCGATGTTGTGGACGAGCGTTCCCGTCGGGATGTTCTCGAGCGCCAGCGCGTTCCCGACCTTGATGTCGGCCTCGGGCCCGGATTCGACCGTCGCGCCGACCTTCAACTGCGCGGGCGCGAGGATGTACGCCTTTGCGCCGTCGGCGTAATGAAGGAGCGCGATGCGCGCCGAGCGGTTCGGGTCGTACTCGATCGCTGCCACGTTGGCGGGCACGCCGTCCTTGACGCGCTTGAAGTCGATGAGGCGGTAGCGGCGCTTGTGGCCGCCGCCCTGGTGGCGCGTCGTGATCCGGCCGTTCACGTTGCGGCCGCCCTTCTTCGTGAGCGGAGCGAGCAGGCTCTTCTCCGGCGTCGTCTTCGTGACCTCCTCGAACGTCGAGACAGACATGAAGCGGCGGCCGGGGCTCGTCGGCTTGTAACGACGGATCGGCATTAGCAGTCTCCTCCTGCGCAGGTCGTGCGCTGGGGCGGCGAAAACCGAGCAGCGCAAGGACGCAGGGAGCATTCGTAGCCGGTGACTACGGATGCGACCGAGGACGCAGCGATGCGACGGTTTGCAGCCGCATCCAGCGTGCGAGATGTGCGGGAGGCGACTGCTCTCAAAGCTGCGCTCCCTCGAAGATGTCGATCTTCTCGCCGGCCTTGACCTCGACGATGGCCTTCTTCCAGCCGGGGCGCGTGCCGTTGAAGGCGCCGCGCCGCTTCGGCTTCGGCTGCACCTTGATGACGTTGACCGCGACGACGTGGACGTCGAAGAGCTCCTCGACCGCCTGGCGGATCTGCGTCTTGTGCGCGTCTTTGTGCACCTTGAACGTGTAGCGGTTCTCGACGATCTGGCCGTAGCTCTTCTCGCTCACGACGGGAGAGATGCAGGACCTGGGCGGGATGAAGGCTCACTCGCTCACACCTGCCTTGACGTTCACGAGCGGCAGCGCGGCTTCGCTCACGATGAGCGAGCGCGCCCAGACGACCTGCGCGACCTCGAGCTCGGCTGGAACGGTGACGAGCACGCCCTGGAGGTTGCGGAACGACTTGATGAGCGACTCCTCGTCCTCCGTCGCCGACGAGCGACGGTCGGCGTCTGCTGGCCCCATTTGGCCAGGAGCTCGAGGGCTTGCTTCGTCGACGGCGTCTCGAACGAGTCGCCGGCAACGAGACCGAGTGTCTCCGCCTGGGCGTGGTCGCTCAGCGCGGCACGCAGCGCGGCGCGCATGGCCTTCTTGTTGACCTTGACCGAGAAGTCGCGCGGGCTCGGCGGGAAGACGACGCCGCCGCCGGTGAACTGCGGCAGCGCGGACAGTGCCCGCGCGGGCGCGGCCGGTGCCCTTCTGGCGCCACGGCTTCGCGCGGCCGCCGGAGACCATGCCGCGGCTCTTCGCCGCGCGCGTGCCCTGGCGGGCTGCGTTCAGCTCGGCGCGCACGGCCTCGTGGACGAGATGCGGCTTAACCTCGGCGGCGAAGACGGTCTCGTCGAGCGAGACTTCCTTCTTCGTGCCGCCGAGAAGGAGTGCCTTCGGCGCGGCCATTACGACTTCATCTCCCGGATCTCGACCAATCCGTTCTTCGGCCCGGGGATCGGCGCCCTTGACGAGGAGCAGGTTCCGCTCGACGTCGACGGAATGGACGGTGAGGCCGACCTGCGTGACGCGCTTGCCGCCCATCCGGCCGGCCATCTTCATGCCCTTGAAGACGCGGGACGGGTACGCGGAGGCGCCGATCGAGCCCGGCTTGCGGATGTTGTGCGAGCCGTGCGTGACCGGGCCGCGAGAGAAGTTGTGCCGCTTGATCGTGCCCTGGAAGCCCTTGCCGATCCCGATCCCGCTGACCTTCACCTTGTCGCCGGGCTGGAAAAGCTCGACGGTGACGCTCTCGCCCTGGACGGCGTCGGCGAAATGGCCGCGGAACTCGACGAGATGCCGGTAGGCGCCGTCGACGCCGCCCTTCGCGAGGTGGCCGCGCTCGGCCTTCGAGATCTTGCGGTCGGCGACCGGCTCCCACGCGAGCTGGACGGCCTCGTAGCCGTCGGCGTCCGGCGTGCGGACGGCGACGACGGGGCACGGGCCGGCCTCGATCACGGTGACCGGGGTCACAACGCCGCTCTCCGCGTCGAAGAGCTGCGTCATGCCGAGCTTCTTGCCGACGATGCCCTTCATCTCAGAGCTTGATCTCGATGTCGACGCCGGCCGGGAGGTCGAGCCGCATGAGCGAGTCGACCGTCTTCGGCGTCGGCGAGTGGATGTCGATCAGCCGCTTGTGCGTGCGCACCTCGAAGTGCTCCCGCGAGTCCTTGTCCTTGAACGGGGACCGGATCACGCAGTAGACGTTCTTCTCGGTAGGCAGGGGCACAGGACCGGTGATGGTGGCGCCGGTGCGCTGGGCCGTGTCCACGATGTCGCGCGCGGACTTGTCCACCTGCTGGTGGTCGTAGCCCTTCAGCCTGATTCTGATCTTCTGCTGTGGCACCGGCGCCTCCCTTCCCTTCCTACTTGATGATCTCGGTGACGACGCCTGCGCCCACCGTCCGGCCACCCTCGCGGATGGCGAAGCGGAGGCCCTGATCCATGGCGATCGGCTGGATCATCTCGATCTCCATGTTGGTGTTGTCGCCCGGCATGACCATCTCCTGGCCGTCCGGCAGCTTGATCGAGCCGGTGACGTCCGTCGTCCGGAAGTAGAACTGCGGCCGGTAGCCGTTGAAGAACGGCGTGTGGCGGCCACCCTCGTCCTTCCCGAGGACGTAGACCTCGGCCTTGAAGTGCGTGTGCGGCGTGATCGAGCCCGGCTTCGCGAGAACCTGGCCGCGCTCGACCTCCTCGCGCTTCGATGCCGCGGAGGAGTGCGCCCGCGTTGTCGCCGGCCTGCGCCGAGTCGAGCGTCTTGTTGAACATCTCGAGCCCGGTGACGACGGTCTTCGCCACCGCCGGGTGGATGCCGACGATCTCGATCTCGTCGCCGATCTTGATCTGGCCCTGCTCGACGCGTCCGGTCACGACGGTGCCGCGGCCGGTGATCGTGAACACGTCCTCGATCGGCATGAGGAACGGCTTGTCGAGTCGCGCACGGGCTCCGGGATGTACGAGTCGACGGCGTCCATGAGCTCGACGACCTTCTGGCTCCACTCCGCGTCGCCCTCGAGCGCCTTGAGCGCCGAGACATGGACGATCGGGATGTCGTCGCCCGGGAAGTCGTACTTCGAGAGGAGCTCGCGCACCTCCAGCTCGACGAGCTCGATGAGCTCCGGGTCGTCGACCATGTCCGCCTTGTTGAGGGCGACGACGATCGCCGGCACCTCGACCTGGCGGGCGAGCAGGATGTGCTCGCGCGTCTGCGGCATCGGGCCGTCGGCGGCCGAGACCACGAGGATCGCGCCGTCCATCTGGGCGGCGCCCGTGATCATGTTCTTGATGTAGTCGGCGTGCCCCGGGCAGTCGACGTGCGCGTAGTGACGGTTCTCCGTCTCGTACTCGACGTGCGCGGTGTTGATCGTGATGCCGCGCTGCCGCTCTTCCGGTGCCTTGTCGATCTGATCGAAGCGCCACGGCCGTCGCCGCCGCCCTTCTCGGCGAGCACCTTCGTGATCGCCGCGGTGAGCGTGGTCTTGCCGTGGTCGATGTGACCGATGGTGCCGACGTTGACGTGCGGCTTCGTGCGTTCGAACTTCTGCTTGGCCATTGGTGGCTCCTGGTCTCCTCTCCGGTCTTACTTGCTCGAGCCCGAGTCGATGAGCTCGGAGGCGATTGATTGGGGCACTTCTTCGTAACGGTCGAAGTCCATGTGGAAATCGGCCCGGCCCTGGGTCATCGAACGCAGGTCGGTCGAGTATCCGAACATCTCCGAGAGCGGTACGAGCGCCTTGACGACCTGCGCGTTGCCGACGGGCGTCATGGACTCGATCCGGCCGCGGCGGCTGTTGAGGTTACCCATCACGTCGCCGAGGTAGTCCTCCGGCGTCGTCACTTCGACGGACATCATCGGCTCGAGCAGCTTGGGCTTCGAGCGCTTGAGTGCCTCCTTGAACGCAATCGAGCCGGCAATCTTGAACGCCCGCTCGCTCGAGTCGACGTCGTGGAACGAGCCGTCGACGAGCTCGATCGCGATGTCGACGACGGGGTAGCCCGCGAGCACGCCCGAGTCCATCGCTTCCTTGATACCGGCGTCGACCGCGGGGATGTACTCCTTCGGAATCTTGCCGCCGGTGATCTTGTCGCTGAACTCGTACCCCGCGCCGGGCTCCTGCGCGCGGAGGTTGATGACGACGTCGCGCGTACTGGCCCGAGCCGCCGGTCTGGCGGACGAACTTCTCGCGGATCTTCTCGACGTCCCGGCCGCGCCGTCTCGCGGTAGGCGACCTGCGGCCGGCCGACGTTCGCGTCGACGTTGAACTCGCGCTTGAGGCGGTCGACGATGATCTCGAGGTGCAGCTCGCCCATCCCGGAGATGAGCGTCTGCCCGGTCTCCTCGTCGTTCGAGACGCGGAAGGTCGGATCCTCCTCGGCGAGGCGCTGCAGGCCCGACGCCGAGCTTGTCCTGGTCGGCCTTCGACTTCGGCTCCACCGCGACCGAGATGACCGGATCGGGGAACGTCATCGACTCGAGCACGATCGGGGCGTTCTCGGCCGAGAGCGTGTCGCCGGTCGTCGTGTCCTTGAGGCCGACGCCGGCGGCGATCTCGCCGGCCATGATCGACGTCGCGCTCCTCGCGGTGGTTCGCGTGCATCTGGAGGATGCGGCTGATCCGCTCGGTCTTGCCCGTGATCGTGTTGAGGACGCGGTCGCCGGCCTTGAGTGTGCCGGAGTAGACGCGGAAGTACGTCAGCTTGCCGACGAACGGATCGGACATCACCTTGAAGGCGAGGGCCGAGAACGGCTGCTCGGGCGAGGGCAGGCGCTCGATCTCGGCGCCCGTCTTCGGATCGATGCCGATCATCGGCGGCACGTCGAGCGGGCTCGGCAGATAGTCGATGACCGCGTCGAGCAGCGGCTGGACGCCCTTGTTCTTGAAGGCAGAACCGAGCAGCACCGGCGTGATCTCGTCGGCGATAGTGGCGGCGCGAACGGCGCGCCGGATCATGTCCGACGTGACCGAGGACTCGTCTTCGATGTACGCCCCGAGCACCTCGTCGTCGAAGTGCGAGATTGCGTCGATCAACTGGTGGTGGTACTCGTGCGCCTGCTCGGCGAGCTCGGCAGGAATGTCGGTCGTCTCGAACTCCTGGCCGAGGTCGTCCTTGTAGACGATTGCCTGCATCTCGACGAGATCGATGACGCCGGCGAAGTTCTCCTCCGCGCCGATCGGGATCTGCACGGGCACCGGGATTGGCGCCGAGGCGGTCGACCATCGACTGCACGGACGCGAAGAAGTTCGCGCCGGTGCGGTCCATCTTGTTGATGAACGCGATCCGCGGCACCTTGTACTTGTCCGCCTGCCGCCAGACCGTCTCGGACTGCGGCTGCACGCCGGCGACCGAGTCGAACACGGCGATCGCGCCGTCGAGGACGCGGAGGCTGCGCTCCACCTCGACGGTAAAGTCCACGTGCCCGGGCGTATCGATGATGTTGATGCGATGGTCGCGCCAGAACGCAGTCGTCGCAGCGGACGTGATCGTGATGCCGCGCTCCTGCTCCTGCGCCATCCAGTCCATCGTCGCGGCGCCCTCGTGGACCTCGCCCATCTTGTGGGTGCGGCCGGTGTAGTAGAGGATCCGCTCGGTCGTCGTCGTCTTGCCCGCATCGATGTGGGCCATGATCCCGATGTTCCGGACGCGATCGAGCGCGACGGACTGTTCTGACATCTTGGTGCTCAAGTCTTCTTCTCCCCTCGCCTACCAGCGGTAGTGCGCGAAGGCCTTGTTGGCCTGCGCCATCCGGTAGACGTCGTCCTTCCGCTTGTACGCGCCGCCCTGCTGGTTGAGCGCGTCGAGAATCTCGTTGGCGAGCTTGTCGGACATGCCCTTCTCGCGCCGCTCGCGCGCGAACGTCACGAGCCAGCGGACGGCGAGCGTGCGGGCGCGGCGCTGCGGCACCTCGACGGGCACCTGGTAGTTCGCGCCGCCGACGCGGCGGCTGCGCACCTCGAGCACCGGTGTGACCGTCTTCACGGCCTGCTCGAGCACCTCGACCGGCGGACGGCCGGTCTTCGTCCTCGACGGTGCCGAGCGCGTCGTAGACGATCTGCTCGGCGATCGACTTCTTCCCGTCGAGCATGATCTTGTTGATCACCTGCGTCACGAGGACGGAGCTGTAGACGGAGTCGGCAGAGGCCTCGCGGGCCTGGATCTCACCACGGCGAGGCACTACGAACCTCTCTTCGCGCCGTACTTCGAGCGCGCCTGCTTGCGATCGGCGACACCGCCCGTGTCGAGCGCGGCGCGAATCACCTTGTAGCGGTAGCCCGGGAGATCCTTGACGCGGCCACCGCGCACGAGCACGACGGAGTGCTCCTGCAGGTTGTGCCCTTCGCCGGGGATGTAGGCACCGACCTCCGCTCCGTTAGTCAAGCGAACGCGTGCAACCTTGCGCAGCGCCGAGTTCGGCTTCTTCGGCGTCTGCGTCATGACGCGCGTGCAGACGCCCCGCTTCTGCGGAGCACCGGCGAGCGCAGGCGTCTTCGTCTTCGCCTGGGGGGCCTTGCGGCCCTTGCGCACGAGTTGATTGACAGTCGGCATGGGTCTTTCGTCTACTCCCCTAAGAAAAAGATGATCAGTCGCAAAGAGACGGTCGGCGGAGGCGAATTGCCCCTGCCAACCGGCCCGCAGCATGGTAGCGAAGCCGCGGGGGTATCGCCAACGCAAAAACCGAATTACAGTGCGACATGCGATGCTCCCTGCGGTCATCGGGCTCGCGGTAGCCCTCGTCATCACGCTCGTCGTGCTCTCCCGCCTCGCGCTCAGAGCGAGAGGGCGGAAAGCGCGCGAGTCGCAGCAACTCCCGGCGGCCCCGAGCGCCGGCGCCGTCGCGAATCTCGAGGCGCGGATGGAGGAGCTCGCGCGCGAGCTGCAGGAGAGCGTGCGTCGCGCCGAGGAAGAGACGCAGCGCAGCCGGTTCCTCAACCAGATCGGAACGACGGTCGATCTCGACCACGTCCTCGAGACGACTCTTGACGCCGCGCTGGCGCTTCCGCGGGTGAACGCCGCTCTCGTCCGGCTCGACGGAGGCGACGCCGAGAAACCGATTGTCGGTTCCCGTGGCTTCGGCAGCGAACAGCCGGATGCGACGTCGTTCTTCGGGCAGCCGGGCGGCTGGGGGGCGCGCGCGGTCGAGCTCTCGTACCGCTACACGGAGCCGGCCGAGGGAGTGATCCGGGCCGCCCTCGGCGTTCCGCTCGTCGACGGCTCCGGCAGTGTCGGGTGGCTCGGGATCTTCTCCCGCGACCCGGCGGCGCGGTTCGGCGACGACGATCTGCGCCGGGCCGAAGAGCTCGCGGAGCGGGTCGCGCCAGCCCTCGAGAACGCGCGGCGCTTCCAGGAGGCGCGCCAACTCGCCGACCTCGACGCACTTACGGGTCTCCACAACCGCCGCTACTTCCACGAGACGCTCGCGCGCGAGGTCGCGCGCGCGAACCGGTACTCGCGCGGTCTCGCCCTCGTGATCGTCGACATCGACGATTTCAAGGGGGTCAACGACCGGATCGGCCATCTCGCCGGCGACGGGGCGCTCGCCGAGGTTGCCGAACGTGTGCGCGAGGCTGTGCGCGAGTCCGACATCCCGTGCCGTATCGGCGGGGACGAGCTCGGCCTGATCCTCCCCGAGTCGCGGCTCGCCGATGCGGAACGGCTCGTGACCCGGATCGAGCAGGCGGTTGTCGCGCGGCCGATCGCGCGCGCGGGACACATGCGCGTCTCGGCCGGTTCTGCGGAGCTGCAGCCGAACGACGACTCCACGAGCCTGTTCGAGCGGGCCGACAAGTCGCTTTACGCCGCGAAGCAGATGCGAAAGGGCGGCGGCGGGCTCGCCGCCGCCGAGTAGAGCCTCACTGCACCTCGAGAAACGGCACGTACTGCCCGAAGTCGATCGCGGCCGGTTCCGGAAGATCGTCCGCGCGGCAGATCGCGACATCCTGCGCCCGTCTCTGCTCGGCGATCGTCCAGCGCTCGAACGCGCGCACGCGCTCGAAGCTCTCTAGCGAGGAGGCGATCGCGGCACGCACCGTGCCGAGCGGCAACGACCCGAGCGCGACGGGCGCCCCCGCCGGCCGCACCCTGTACGCCCCGAGCAGGGTCACGACCCTCGACGTCCGGCCGGAGGGAACGGAGAAGACAGAAGCCGGTGCCGTCCCGGAGACCGCGTAGCCGTCACGAGCGCCGCCGAGCCACGGAGCCGCCCGCGACACGCGGACGCGGCGGACGAGGAGCTGCGGGTACGCCTGGTAGAAACGCGAGATCTCGGCCGGCTTCGGCGCGAGGACATCCTGCGTCTGCTCGAGCTCGGCGCGACGAATCTCGTCGGCGAGCACGGCTCGCGCAGCCGCGACGCTGAGGTGCGCCTGCGCAAGCGCGGCGACGTACGCAGCATGGCTACCGCCGAACGACTCGTCGACGACTTCTCGTTCCGCGGCGTGGACCGCGCTGCTCGCAGCGCGCGCGCGATGCTCCTCGACGAGGCGCTCGAAGAGGAGGCTCAGCGCGGCATTCCCGTCGCCGGTGACCAGCGTGAGCCGCGTGAGCGCGGCCGTACCGACCGTCCCGTAGCCGGCCGCCTTGCAGAATGTTCCGGCGGAAAACGAGATCTGGCCCGCGGCTCGCGATGCATCGAATCCGTGGCCGAGCACTCTCGGCGCGTCGCAGAGGCTGCCCTGCCGCGCCCAGAGCCAGACGCACGCCGCGTCCGGCTTGGTCGGATCCACCTCTTTCGGATTCCACTCCTGCCAGCCCCACGAGAAGACGGAGCCGAGCCCGAGCTCGCCGGCGACCTCCTTCGCCGACAGCGCGTACCACTTCACGACCTGGAACCACGCCGACGCCGGCTCGAGGCCGCTGCGCCCGCCGCCGCCCTTCTGGGAGAGGACACTGATCATGATCCCGAGCCGGCTCGCGGGGATGCCGATGGCCATGAACTGCGCGACCGCCGAGCGATACCGCTCGCGGAGCAGACGATTGCCGAGCACTGGGCCGAGCTTCCAGACCGGATTCGCCGGGACGTAGTCCTCCCGGACGATGTCGGCGACCTGCGCCACCTGGAGCCACCACGAGACGGCCTCGGGAGAACCGAGGTACGCCGAGCGCGCGAGCAACAGAACCGGGTGCGCACCGAACTGGGCGAGATCCTGGAGGTACGCGAGTACGTCGGCGCGGTACTGGGCGTTCGCCGCCGACCACGGGGTCACCGTCGCGGCGCCGAACAGCTCGTTCTCGACGACGAGCGGCGACGAGCAGCCACCACTCCGATCGACAGCCGATTCGTACTGGGCCTGCGCGGCGGCTGCGATCGTCGCCGGATCCGCCGGCGCGTCAGGCGTTCCGACCTTCCGCTTCAGCTGGACGTCGAACGAATACGTCGCGGCGCCGAGAGCGCGAGCCTGAGCCGAGTAATCGGTCGTGCCGTCGCCGTTCGTGAGCGCGAGGACCGTGCCCGGTCGCGCCATGACCGGCAGCAGCGTCGACCAGCTGTAGTCCGCCCACACCGTCCGGTTCGCGGGGATCCCACACTGACCGGCCCAGGCCGGCTGCGCCGCGCCCGGAGCGACTGCAAGAAGAGACGCAGCGAGCGCGGCGACGAAGACAAGTCCAAGCTTTGTCACGCCGCGGGTGGTGTAGCAGACAGAAAGCAGGTACCTGGTACCGCGCGAGCGGCACCAGGTACCGGTCGTACGACAGTGCTAGTCGTCGAGCGGCGTATCGACTTCGGGGACTTCTTCCGCCTCGAGATCGCTGCGTGGCTCTACATCGTCCGGCAACGCGGACCCGAAGTCGAGGCCGAGTTCCGTCAGAGCGTCGGAGCCGTCGACGCCGATCTCCTCGAGCGCCGCGAGTAGCTGCTCCTCGGTCTGGGGCCGGACAAGCGCGCTCGCCGGCACCTTGGAGGACGGCCCGATCTCGATCGTCCGGTAGCGCTTCAACCCGGTCGCCGCCGGGATGAGCTTCCCGATGATCACGTTCTCCTTCAGCCCGAGCAACCGGTCGACCTTGCCCTCGATCGCGGCGTCGGTCAGCACCTTGGTTGTCTCCTGGAAGGAGGCTGCCGAGAGGAACGACTCGGTCGCGAGCGATGCCTTCGTGATCCCGAGGATGAGCGGCTCGTCGGTCGCCTGCTCCTTCTTCTCCTTCTTCACACGGGCGTTCTCGCGGTCGAGGACGAGCTTGTCGACGAGCTGGCCGGGCAGGAGCTCGGAGTCGCCGGCGTTCTCGATGCGGACCTTCTTCAGCATCTGCCGGACGATGAGCTCGATGTGCTTGTCGTGGATCTCGACGCCCTGCGACTTATAGACCTTCTGCACCTCGCCGACGAGATAGAGCTCCGTCGCGGTGTAGCCCTTGAGGCGCAGGAGGTCGGCCGGAGCGATCGAGCCCTCGTGGAGCGCGTCGCCCGCCTCGACGCGCTGGCCGTGCACGACCGTGAGCCGCGTGCGGCGCGGGACGAGGATCGAGAAGTCGTCCGCCTCGTCGCCGCTGTCGGCCACGACGGTGATGCGGAGCTGGCGCTCGGTCTCTTCGATCGCGACGGTGCCTGCCACCTCGGCGAGCACCGCAGCGCCCTTCGGGTTCCGCGCCTCGAAGATCTCGACGACGCGCGGGAGGCCGTGCGTGATATCCGCGCCGGCGACGCCGCCGGTGTGGAACGTCCGCATCGTCAGCTGCGTGCCCGGCTCGCCGATCGACTGCGCGGCGATGATGCCGACCGCGTCGCCGATCTCGGAGAGCTCGCCGGTTGCGAGGAAGGTGCCGTAGCACTTGCGGCACACGCCCGTCTCCGCCTTGCACTTGAGCACGGAGCGGACGGGCATCGAGAAGCCCTCGGCGATGTCGTCGCCAAGCTCGGCCACGATCTCGCGGAGCCGCGGCACCTTGATCTCCTCGCCCTTCGCCGCGACGAGAGTCTTGCCAGGCTTGCCAGAGGCGAGCGGCTTGTAGACATCCTCCGCGACGATCCGGCCGGCCACGGACTTGTTCAGGCCCTCCGGCAGGAAGAGCGGCAGCTCGACGTGTTCCTTCGTCTTGCAGTCCTCTTCGCGGATGATCACGTCCTGCGAGACGTCGACGAGACGCCGCGTGAGGTAGCCCGAGTCGGCCGTGCGGAGAGCCGTGTCGGCAAGACCCTTGCGGGCGCCGTGGGTCGAGATGAAGTACTCGAGCACCGAGAGGCCCTCCATGAAGTTCGCCTTGATCGGCCGCTCGATGATCTCGCCCTTCGGATTCGCCATGAGGCCACGCATGCCGGCCAGCTGGCGGAGCTGCGCGAACGAGCCGCGGGCACCGGAGTTGGCCATCATGTAGATCGGGTTGAGCTCGTCGAGGTTGTCGACCATCGCCTGCGCGACCTCGTCGGTCGCCTCCGTCCAGATCGATGTGATCTGCTCGTGGCGCTCCGACTCGGTGATGAGGCCCTGGTCGTATGCGTCCTCGACGCGCTTCACCCGCTCCTCGTAGCCGGCGAGGATCTGCTCCT
This sequence comes from uncultured Actinomycetes bacterium, assembly GCA_963753525.1. GTDB lineage: Bacteria > Actinomycetota > Thermoleophilia > Gaiellales > Gaiellaceae > Palsa-739. Next base: position 756,014 of record CAVWCS010000005.1, on the reverse strand, counting down.
TGTTCGGCGGGATGACGATGTCGTTCTTCGAGATCGTCACGCCCGCGAGCGTGCCGTAGCGGAAGCCGAGGTCCTTGATCGTGTCGAGGACGTGGGCGACCGTGTGGGCGCCGTGCGAGTCCACGAGCGCGGAGATCAGGTTGCCGACCTCCTTCTTCGAGAGCGTCCGGTTGACGTACTCGTGCGTCTTCTGATCCTTGCCGCGGCCGTTCGAACCGGCCGCTTCGCGGAGCGAGCGCTCGATCTCGCAGTTGAAGATCACACGGCCGGAGGTCGTCACGACGAGCTCGCCGTTCCAGAGGTACTCGATCGGCTGCTGTAGGTGCAGCTGCTTCGCCTCGACGGCGAACTCGACCTCCTCCTCTGTGCGGAAGCGCGGCGGGCGCGGGTCCGATCTTGTCCGCGGCGACGAGGTTGAGGTCCTTGTCGTGGTACGTGAGGTAGTAGATGCCGAGCACCATGTCCTGGGTCGGCGTCGTGAGAGCGTCGCCGTTCGCCGGCGAGAGGATGTTGTTCGCCGAGAGCATGAGGATCCGCGCCTCGGCCTGTGCCTCCGCCGAGAGCGGCACGTGAACGGCCATCTGGTCGCCGTCGAAGTCCGCGTTGAAGGCGTGGCAGACGAGCGGGTGGACCTGGATCGCCTTGCCCTCAACGAGGGTCGGCTCGAAGGCCTGGATGCCGAGGCGGTGAAGCGTCGGGGCGCGGTTGAGCAGCACCGGGTGCTCCTGGATGACCTCCTCGAGGATGTCCCAGACCTCGGCATGCATCTGGTCGACGTGCCGCTTGGCCGCCTTGATGTTCTGGACGATCTTCCGCTCGACGAGCCGGCTCATGATGAACGGCTTGAAGAGCTCGAGCGCCATGAGCTTCGGCAGGCCGCACTGGTACAGCCGGAGATGCGGGCCGGACGACGATGACCGAGCGGCCGGAGTAGTCGACGCGCTTGCCGAGTAGGTTCTGCCGGAAGCGGCCCTGCTTGCCCTTGAGCATGTCGGACAGCGACTTGAGCGGCCGGTTGCCCGGGCCGGTCACGGCGCGGCCGCGGCGGCCGTTGTCGAAGAGCGCGTCGACGGCCTCCTGGAGCATCCGCTTCTCGTTGTTGACGATGATCTCCGGCGCGCCGAGGTCGAGGAGCCGCTTGAGGCGGTTGTTCCGGTTGATGACGCGGCGGTAGAGGTCGTTGAGGTCCGACGTGGCGAAGCGGCCGCCGTCGAGCTGGACCATCGGGCGAAGCTCCGGCGGGATGACCGGAATGGCCTCGAGGATCATCCACTCGGGCTTGTTCTCGCTCGTGATGAAGGCGGTGACGACCTTGAGGCGCTTGATCGCGCGCTGTTGCTTCTGACCCTTCGAGGTGCGGATCGTCTCGCGGAGCGTCGCGGCCTCGTTGGTCAGGTCGAGCTCCTTGAGCAGGTCGCGGATCGCCTCGGCCCCCATGCCGCCGTTGAAGTAGACGCCGAAGCCGTACGGCGAGCCGAAGCGGTCCTTGAGCTCGCGGAAGATCTGCTCGTCGTTGACGATGAGCTTCGGTTCGAGCTCGCGGAAGAGCCGCCACGTCTCCTCGAGCCGGTTGACGGCGTCGACCGCAGCTTCCCGCGCGTCCTCGCGCCGCGACTCGATGTCGAGGTACATCTCGCGCACCTTGAGCGCCCACTGGACGATCGCGTCGAGATCCTCCTTCGTGATCTTGCCGTCGGTGCGAAGGCAGAGGTCGTTCGCAAGCTCGCGAATGTCGACGTCCCCCTCACCAGCAGCACTGCCGGCCGCGTCGATCGTGTCCTTGAGCAAGCCGTTTCCGAGCTCCCGCGCCTTCTCGAGGTTCTTGAGGTCGACGCCGGAGACCGCCGTCTGGTCCTCCTCGCTCAGCTCGGCGCCGGAGAGAAGCCCGTCCACGATGCGGTGGATGTGCTTCGTGACCGCGCCCTTCTTCGAGCCGGTCGCCTTCTCGGCTTCCTTCTCGAGTGGCGCAATCGCCGCTTTGATCTGCTCTGCCGCGACGGCGACGAGTTCGATCTCGCGCGGCGTGAGCCGGCGGTCGTCGCGGACCGCAGAGTTGCGGACGAGCTCGCGGATCTTCTTCGCGTCCTCGGTGGTGATCTGCGGAACGAGCTCGACGAAGAGGCCACCGACGAGCGTGCGCGCCTCCTCGAGCGGCGGCAAAGCCTGCTCCTCGGCCCACGTCGAGAGACCACGGGTCCAGAAATCGTCGTCCTCGTCGAAGTTCCGGTCCTTGCCCTTCGCGAAGAAGTCGCGGCGGCGCGAGAGACGGTCCTCGAGTGCGGCGAGAGCCTCGTCGCGGTCGACGTCGACCCGCTCCGCCTCGGCCTTGACCTGGTCCTCGAGGCCGTTCAGGTCGGCGGCGCGCTTCTCGTTGTCGACCGCAGTGACGATCGACGCCGCGAAGTAGAGAACCTTCTCGAGCTCGCGCGGTGCGATGTCGAGGAGGTAGCCGATCCGGCTCGGGACGCCCTTGAAGAACCAGATGTGCGAGACGGGCGCGGCGAGGTCGATGTGACCCATCCGCTCGCGCCGCACCTTCTGCCGCGTCACCTCGACGCCGCAGCGCTCACAGATGATGCCCTTGTAGCGGACGCGCTTGTATTTACCGCAATAGCATTCCCAATCGCGCGTCGGCCCGAAGATGCGCTCGCAGAACAGGCCGTCGCGCTCCGGCTTGAGCGTACGGTAGTTGATCGTCTCCGGCTTCGTGACCTCGCCGGACGACCAGTCGCGAATCTGCTTCGAGGACGCGAGACCGATCCTGATCGCGTCGAAATCGTTGATATCGATCAAAGCTTCTCCTCAGTCCCTTCTAGGCGGTTCATAGAGCTCAGTCCTCGAGTTCCAGGTCGACGAGATCGGGAGCGCCGAGCGGACCAACCTCCGCATCGACCTCCTCCTCCGCCTCTTGCGCAGGGGAGACCTCGACGTCGTCGAGATCTCCGAGCGACTCATCGGCCGGCAGCGTCAGTTCGCCGTCCACGTCGACTCGCTCTTGCCCTTCCTCGGCCTCCTCGGCGGTCGGCTCGCGGCCGACGGCCCGGAGCGAGCCTGGCGAGAGGTCGATACCGAGCTCCTCCGCGGCGCGGAGCAACTCGTCCTCCTCCTCGCGCACCTCGACCTCGCGGCCCTCGTCCGAGAGGACGTGGACGTCGAGGGCGAGCGACTGCATCTCCTTCAGGAGCACCTTGAACGACTCGGGGATCGACGGCTCGGCGATGTTCTCGCCCTTGACGATCGCCTCGTACGCCTTCACACGCCCGACGGTGTCGTCGGACTTGATCGTGAGCATCTCCTGCAGCGTGTACGCCGCGCCGTACGCCTCGAGCGCCCACACTTCCATCTCCCCGAAGCGCTGACCGCCGAACTGCGCCTTGCCGCCCAGCGGCTGCTGGGTGACGAGCGAGTACGGGCCGGTGCTCCGCGCGTGGATCTTGTCGTCCACGAGGTGGAGGAGCTTGAGGATGTACATGTAGCCGACGGTGACCTTCTGCTCGAAGGGCTCGCCGCTGCGGCCGTTGTAGAGCTGCACCTTGCCCGAGCACTGCCGGCCGACCGGCCGCTTGCGATCGACGACGAACTGGATCGGCGAGTCGGGGTTCTGCTTGACCCACTCGATCAGCCCCTCGTCGACGTCAGCCGGCGACGCGCCGTCGAAGACGGGCGTCGCGATGGGCGACGGGTTGCCGCCGTTGATGATCTGGCGGCGGTGGCGCCAGTCGACCTCGCCGTTCTTGCGCCCGTTGGCGGAGCCGTTCTCGCTGTAGACGCCGTGCGCCGCGGCCCAGCCGAGGTGCGTCTCGAGCACCTGGCCGATGTTCATCCGGCTCGGCACGCCGAGCGGGTTGAGGACGATGTCCACCGGGCGGCCGTCCGGGAGGAACGGCATGTCCTCCTCGGGGACGATCTTCGAGATGACGCCCTTGTTGCCGTGGCGGCCGGCGAGCTTGTCGCCCTCGGCGATCTTGCGCTTCGTCGCGACGAAGACGCGAACGAGCTCGTTGACGCCCGGCGACAGGTCGTCGCCGTCGACACGGGCGAAGGTCTTGACGTCGATGACGACGCCGCCTTCGCCGTGCGGCACCTTGAGGCTCGTGTCGCGGACCTCGCGGGCCTTCTCCTTGAAGATCGCGCGGATCAGCTTCTCCTCCGCCGTCAGCTCGGTCTCGCCCTTCGGCGTCACCTTGCCGACGAGCAGGTCGCCGGCGCCGACCTCGGCGCCGATGCGGACGACCCCGCGCTCGTCGAGCTGCGAGAGCGACTCCTCCGAGCGGTTCGGAATGTCGCGCGTGATCTCCTCGTCGCCGAGCTTCGTCGAGCGCGCGTCGATCTCGTACTCGTGGATGTGGATCGACGTGAGGATGTCGTCCTTCACGATGCGCTCCGAGATGACGATCGCGTCCTCGAAGTTGAAGCCCTCGAACGGCATGAAAGCGACGAGCAGGTTCGCGCCGAGGGAGAGCTCGCCGTTGTCGGTCGAGCTGCCGTCGGCGAGCACCTCGCCGGCCTTCACCTTGTCGCCCAGCAGGACGATCGGCTTCTGGTGGATGAGCGTGCCCTGGTTCGACCGCATGAACTTCGTCATCGAGTACTCGTCCTTGCCGTCCTTCGACTCGACGACGACCTTCTCGGCGTCGACGTCGACGACGGTGCCGGCCCTCAGCGCGACGACGACGTCGCCCGAGTCGACCGCAGCGCGGTACTCGAGGCCGGTGCCGACGAGCGGCGCCTGACGCACGAGCAGCGGCACTGCCTGCCTCTGCATGTTCGCGCCCATGAGCGCGCGGTTCGCGTCGTTGTGCTCGAGGAACGGGATGAGCGCCGTCGAGACCGACACGATCTGCGCCGGCGACACGTCCATCAGCTCAACGTCCTTCGGGGACGCGGCGACGGCCTCGCCCTCCGACGAGCGACAGAGCACGGTGTCGCCGACGAAGCGGCCGTTCTTGTCGAGCAGCGCACTCGCCTGCGCGATGACGTACCGCGTCTCCTCGACGGCGTCGAGGTAGACGATCTCGTTGGAGACCTTCCCGCCCGAGACGGTCCGATACGGCGTCTGGATGAAGCCGAACTCCGACACGGTCGCGTACGAGGCGAGGTAGCCGATCAGGCCGATGTTCGGGCCTTCCGGCGTCTCGATCGGGCACATGCGGCCGTAGTGCGTCGGATGGACGTCACGCACCTCGATCGGCGCACGCTCACGGGTGAGCCCACCTGCGCCGAGCGCGGAGAGGCGACGGCGGTGCGTGAGGCCGGCGAGCGAGTTCGTCTGATCCATGAACTGCGACAACTGCGACGAGCCGAAGAACTCCTTCAGCGCCGCGACGACGGGCCGGATGTTGATGATCGTCTGCGGCGTGATCGTGTCGACGTCCTCCGTCGTCATCCGCTCGCGGACGACACGCTCCATGCGGTAGAGGCCGACCCGGAACGCCTCCTGGATCAGCTCGCCGACCGTGCGCAGGCGCCGGTTGCCGAAGTGCTCGTACTCGTCGAGGTCGTTGATGATCGGCGCCCGCGGGAGCGACGCGGCCTCGGCGGCGAAGTCCTTCGAGTCCTCGGGCAGGCCAATCTTGACCGGCAACTCGATGAGCTTGCGGACGAGCGCGACGATGTCCTCGGTCGTGAGGACGCGGCAGTCCTCCGGCACCGTGAGACCCAGCCGCTGGTTGAGCTTGTAGCGGCCGACCTTCGTCAGGTCGTAGCGCTTCGGATCGAAGAAGAGCGAGCGGAGGAGATTCCGCGCGTTGTCGAGCGTCGGCGGCTCGCCCGGGCGCTGCTTCTTGAACACCTCGATGAGGGCCTCTTCCTCGCGCGTCGAGGGGTCCTTGTCGAGCGTGTTGACGATGTACGGCGAGTTGTCGAAGAGGGCGAGGATCGCCTCGTTCGTCGTCGTGTCGAGCGCGAAGCCCGTCGTGGGATCCTCGGCCGGCAGCGCGCGGAGCAGCGTCGTGATCGGCAGCTTCCGCTTGCGGTCGATGCGGCCGTAGACGATGCCCTTCTTGTCGATCTCGAGCTCGAGCCACGAGCCGCGGCTCGGCATGAGGTTCGCGATGAAGACCTGCTTCGTCGCGTCCTTCGGCTCCATCAGATAGGCGCCCGGCGAGCGAACGAGCTGCGTCACGATGACGCGCTCGGTGCCGTTGATGATGAAGGTGCCGTGCTCCGTCATCATCGGGAAGTCCCCCATGAAGACGGTCTGCTCGCGGATCTCGCCCGTGTCCTTGTTCACGAAGCGGACAGTCATCGAGAGCGGCGCCTGGTAGCTGAGATCCTTCTCGCGGCACTCGCGGATCGATGCGGCCGGCTCCCCGAACTTGTAGGAGCCGAACTCGACGGCGAGCGAGCCGGTGTAGTCCTCGATCGGGGAGATGTCGTCGATCGTCTCCCGCAGTCCCTCGTCGAGGAACCACTTGAACGAGGCCTTCTGGATATCGATGAGGTTCGGTAGGTCGAGAACGTGCTCGAGCCGGCTGAACGACTTACGAGCGCGGGGCGAAACGACCGTCGTGGTCAAGAAGAACAGCCTCCCTTGGGACGTGCGAAATTCGGCAAGTAAACGGCGTCAGTGCAACGAGCGGGCTGCGCGCGGCCTAAGCATGGCGCAACCAGCCAGAGTACCGGAAGAACCTCCCCCACCGCAAGCAGAAGCCTCGGCGAGAGCCGGTATCACCAGGTGATCGTAGCAACTGAGCCGGATCAAGTCTGCTACGCCATGTCTTGAGGTGCCGACTCAACTCCATATCTCTGCCGACGAGCCGCTGGCGCGTGTGCTCTCGGTGCTGTGTCTCGCCGTCCTGCCACTCGCCGTCGCAACCGCCGTCATCGCCGGGTCGCAGCATCATGCGTTCGGTATCGAGTTCGTGGGGAATCTTTGGCGGCCGGCGCGGGACGTTCTGGCCGGTCGCTCGCCCTACCATCCGGCGAGCGTCGCCGGCGCGCTCGCTTCGCTCCGTGCAGGCCATCCGCCCTCGGGTCTGACGCTTGCCGTCTACCCCGCCTATCCAGCACCAGCGCTGCTCCTCGGACTGCCCTTCGCCCACCTGTCGGGACACGTCGCGGCGTGGCTTTGGATGATGGTGCTGCTGGCGGCCTCGTTCGGCGGGCTTCGACTGATGGGCGTTCGCGACTGGCGCTGTTACGGGGCGGCGGCCCTCTCGATCACGCTCCTCAGCGGGGTCATGCTGGGATCGGTCACTCCCTTGATGCTCCTCGGAGCCGCTGCTGCCTGGCGCTACCGCGACCGGTGGCGCGTATGCGCCGTCGCCGTCGCGTCGCTCATCGCGCTGAAGCTCATCCTGTGGCCACTCGTGATTTGGCTGTGGTTCACAGGTCGACGGCGTGCAGCCGCTGCGAGCCTGGCCGGGGGATTGCTCCTATGCGTCGCCGGCTGGGCTGTCATCGCGTTACACGGTGCTTTGGGTTATCCGCGCCTGCTCTCGAATCTCGCCTCGCTCGAGGCTGACCGCGGCTACTCGATCGTCCACGTCGCTCATCTCCTAGGTCTGGGCGGGGAGGTGGCGAGACTCGCGCCGTACATTGCGGGCGCGGCGGTTCTTGCTGCGATCCCGCTGGTCGTCAGCCGAGCTGACGGCGATCGGCGGGCCTTTACACTCGCTCTCTTCGCGGGGCTCGTGTTCTCGCCCATCGTCTGGCAGCAGTACTTCGCGCTCCTGCTCGTCCCGATCGCCGCCTACCGGCAGCGCTTCGCGGGCATCTGGCTCCTACCGCTGGGCTATTGGCTCGCCCCCTTCAACGCCACCGAGGGGCACCCGATCCGGCTTCTCGTGAGCGGCGTCGTCACAGGCGCGATCCTCTACGCCTTGCTCTCCAGCACGGAGCAGGCCCGGGATCGCAATCCCGGGCCTGCGTAGTTCCGTCTCACGGCGAGCGAGTCCGTAGGACTCGCTCGCTACTACTACTTCAGCTCGACCGTTGCGCCAGCCTCTTCGAGCTGCGCCTTGATCGAGTCGGCCTCGTCCTGGGCGATGCCCTCCTTGACCGGCTTCGGCGCCGAGTCGACAAGGTCCTTCGCCTCCTTGAGGCCGAGGCCTGTGATCGCGCGGACGACCTTGATCACCTGGATCTTCTGGCCGCCGGCCTCGGTGAGGACGACGTCGAACGACGTCTTCTCCTCGGCCGCCTCGGCCGGAGCAGCGCCCCCGCCGGCAGCCGCGACCGCGATCGGAGCGGCAGCGGTGATCCCCCACTCCTCCTCGATCTTGTTCTTGAGCTCGACGAGCTCGAGGACGGTCATCTTCCCCAGCTCGTCGAAGATCGTGTCTACAGCCATTACTCGTTCTCCTCGCTTTCCGTTTCAGACTCTTCGGGCTCCTCGGCCACCGGCTCCTCTTCGGCGGCAGGCTCTTCCTCCGCCGCCGGCTCCTCAGTCTCCGCGACCGGCTCCGGTGCCTCCTCGGCCGCAGGCGCTTCGCCTTCGCCGCCGAGCTGCTCGATGCGGGCGTCGATCAGCCCGACGAGGTTCTGGAGCGGGGCGTTGAGCAGCGCGGCAAAGGCACTGAGCGGCGCGATGATCGCGCCGAGCACCTGGCCGCGGAGCACGTCCACCGGTGGGAGCGTCGCGAGGCTCTCCACCTCGGCCGCCGTCATCGTGCGGCCTTGCATGACGCCGCCGCGGATCTCGAGCACCTTCGTCTCGCGCGCTGAGTCTGCAAGCGCCTTCGCGGCCGCGACCATGTCGCCGTCGGCCTCGATAAACGCGATCGCACTCGGGCCGTCGAGCAGCGCGAGCAGCGCGTCGGCACCGGCGGCCTCGGCGGCGCGGCGGGTAAGCGTGTTTTTGACGACCGTGAACCGCGCGCCGCTCGAGAGCAGGCGCGAGCGGAGGTCGTCGATCTGCGGCATTGTCAGGCCGCGATAGTCGGCAACGAGAAGCGTCTCCGCGGCCTTCAGGCGCGCGGTCAACTCATCGACAACCTGCTCTTTTTGTTCCTTCTTCATCTCACCTCGGCGGGTCTTCTGCCCTCACAGGGAGGACTGCCAGCGGTCTTAGGCGGGGCAGCTACTAGGCCGGAACTGTAGCTGGCTCCTGCTTGGTTTCGTCCAACTCCTCCGCGATGCCCTTCGTCCGGGCGGGATCGAGGCGGATGCCGGGGCCCATCGTGCTCGTCAGCGTGATCTGCTGGATGTAGCGCCCCTTCGAAGCCGACGGCTTCGCGCGGATGATCTCGTCGACGACAGCCGCGTAGTTCTCGACGAGCGCGCGCTGGTCGAAGCTCTTCTTGCCGATCGCGACATGGACGTTCGCGCCGCGGTCGGTGCGGTACTCGAGCTTGCCGGCCTTCGCTTCCGTGACGGCCTTAGCGACGTCCATCGTCACGGTGCCCGTTTTCGGGTTCGGCATCAAGCCACGCGGACCGAGGACGCGGCCGAGCTTGCCGACGTTGCCCATCTGGTCCGGCGTCGCGATCGCGACGTCGAAGTCGGTGAAGCCTTCCTCGATCCTCTTCGCGAGATCGGCGGAGCCGACGACGTCGGCGCCCGCCTCTTCGGCCTCGCGCGCCTTGTCGCCCTCGGCGAACACGGCGACACGAACGTCCTTGCCGCTGCCGTGCGGGAGCATGAGCGTGCCGCGCAACTGCTCGTCGGCGTGGCGGACGTTGAGACCGAGCCGGAAGTGCACCTCGACCGTCTCGTCGAACTTCGTCGCCGCCATCTCCTTGAGCAGGCGGAAGCCCTCGACGGGCGAGTAGACCTGCTCGCGCTCGAAGAGCGCGCGGGCGCTGCGATAGCGCTTGCCGTGCGCGGCCATTACGAGATCCACCTCCACGCCCATCGAGCGAGCCGTCCCGGCGATGATCAGCGCGGCCTGTTCGACATCGCGCGCGTTGAGGTCGGGCATCTTCGTCTCGGCGATCTGGAGCACCTGCTGGCGCGAGAGGCGTCCGACCTTCAGGCGGTTCGGCTCGCCGGAGCCCTTGTCGATCCGCAGCGCCTCCTTGATGAGGACGGCGGCCGGCGGCGTCTTCGTGATGAACGAGAACGAGCGATCCTCGAAGACCGTGATCTCGACCGGGGTGATCCGCCCGTTCTGGTCGGCCGTCTGAGCGTTGAACGCCTTGCAGAACTCCATGATGTTCACGCCGTGTTGGCCGAGCGCAGGGCCGACCGGCGGCGCCGGGTTGGCCTGCCCGCCGGGGATCTGAAGCTTGATCAGGGTGAGAACTTTCTTTGCCATCTACCTCAGTCCATTTTCTTGACGTTTTCGAATCCGACCTCGACCGGCACCTGCCGCTCGAAGATGTTGACCATGACCTGGAGCTTCTGGGCGTCCGCGTTGACGTCCGTGATCTCGCCGTCGAAGTCCGCAAGCGGGCCGGAGGTGATCTTCACCGACTCGCCGAGCTGGAACTCGACGCGGGCGCGCGCGGCGAGCGCGGCCGGCGACGCCGTGTGGAGGATCCGATCGACTTCTGGCTGCGAGAGCGGCGCCGGAGTCGCGCCCGCGCCGACAAAGCCCGTCACGCCCGGCGTGTTCTTCACGACCGTCCACGCGTCGGGGTTCATGTCCATGTTCACGAGCACGTAGCCCGGCAATGTCCGCTTCTCGGCCTGCACCTTCTGGCCGTCCTTCGTCTCGATCACCTGCTCGGTCGGGACGACGACGCGGCGGAACCGCGAGCGCTGGTTCATCGACTCAATCCGGTGCTCGAGATTGGCCTTCACCTTGTTCTCGTGCCCGGAATAGGTGTTGATCACATACCAGCGAAACATTGCTATTGGTTCTCCAGTGAATGTTGCCGCGTCACTCGCGAGCGAAAAGCAAGCGAGGCTAGGACGCAGGGAGCCTCGATAGCCAAGGCTATCGGGGCGACCGAGGACAACGCATCGCGCAGCTTTGCAGCCGCGAGGGACGTGGTTGACATTTGCTGGAGGGCCACCCTTACCTCAGCAGGACGTGTTGGACGACATAGCTCCAGACCCGGTCGTTCGCGTACAGGTACACGCCGACGAGAACACAGGCGACGAGGACGACCGCGGTACCGCTCACCACCTGCTGCTGCGTCGGCCACTCGACCTTCCTTAGCTCGGCGAACGCTTCCTGGAGGAAGCGAATACCGGGAATCCCGCGGCTGCCACCACCCTCGCTGGGGCTCTCTGCGCGCGGCTCCGTGCTATCGAGCGCGGTCTCGCGCAACGGCTCGACGGGCTGTGGCTTCCGCGCAGGCTGAAGCGGCGGCGTGCCGGCCGCGACGCCGCGGCGCTGCCGCCGCTGCTGACGAGACGTGCGAGCCATAGCGACTACCGGGTCTCCCGGTGCATGGTGTGCCCACCGCACCAGCGGCAGTACTTCTTGAACTCGACGCGGTCGGGCGAGTTTCGCTTCGACTTCTGCGTCTGATAGTTGCGGCGCTTGCAGTCGGTACAAGCGAGCGTGATTGCGACTCTGACTCCGGTTGCCATTTCTCTTTCTCGGATCCGTGTGTGGGACGCTGTAGTAGCGCCGGGTGGGCTCGAACCACCGACCTCTGCATTATGAGTGCAGCGCTCTAACCAGCTGAGCTACGGCGCCTCAAGCCGCGGAAGTGTAGCGGCTACCGCGAGCACCGCCACCGCCGCTGGAGTGACAAACTGTGCCGATGAGAACGAAGGTCGCAGGAGCCGTCCTCGTGTTAGTCGTCGGACTCGCTTGCAGCGCCTGCGGGAGCTTCCTGCTGAACGGCGTCCCCAGTGGGAGCAGCGCGCACGCCGTGACCGTCGTGACCGTCGTACCGCCGGTGCAGGTCGTGCAGCGGCTCCCGCTCAGTCGCAGCGGAACCGGCAGCCAGTCACTCGGCACCTTCACGGTTCACGGGATTGTTCACATCAGAGGAACATGCACCGGTACGGGCAAGATCAGGGTCGACTTCACCGTCCCACACCAAGGCGGAGAACTGCTGGGCGGCCACTGCAAGGGGAATAACACGCTCGCTCTGAATTGGACGAGCAACGTGGGGACGGCGGGCGGTCCCGTTCAGCAGATCAAGGTCCACGCTCCGGCCCACACGAAGTGGTGGGTCGACATCGTCGATCGCCAGCCGAAGCTGTAGGCCTACGAGCGTGAGGCGATGAAGTCGAGCGTGCGCTGCCACGCCGCGTCAGAGGCCGCCTGGAACTCCTTCTGCTTGCGGTCGAAGAAGCTGTGCGGTGCGCCTTCGAACTCGACGAGCTCGTAGTCCTTGCCGTTCTCGTGCAGCACGCGCTCGAACTCGACGTTGTCCTCGTGGGGGATGCCCTGGTCCGCCCCACCCTGGAGCGCGAGGATCGGTGCGTCGAGCTTCGGGACGAGATCGATCATCCGGCTAGGCCGCCCGTAGAAACCGACAGCGCCTGCGAGTCCGTGTCCCCACGCGGCTGCCGCCCACGAGCCGCTGCCGCCGTAACAGAAGCCGACGGTGAAGATCGGGTCGGCGCCCATCGAGCTGAGGTGCGCAACGGACGCGCTCACGTCCGCCTGCACCTGCTCCATCGTCAACTGCTGGACGAGCGGCATGTAGTCCCAGTCGTTCGGGCGCTTCTCGAGGCCGGCGGTCCGTCCGAAGTAGTCGAAGGCGAGAGCCACGATGCCGCGCTCGGCGAAGCGGAGCGCGAGCTCCTCGTAGAAGCGGTAGAGGCCGCGAACGTCGGGCAGGATGACAACGCCCGCGCCGAGCTCCTCCTCCGGAATCGCGAGGAAGGCTGCAAACCGGTTGCCGTCGGCCGAATCAAGCACGAGGTCTTCGTGCGCGACGGCCGCGCCGGAGATCGGCGGGATGGGCGGAGAAGAGTCGTCGTCGAAGCACATCGCGTCAAGGAGACTAGAGGAGCCGAGCGGGTCGCGGCGTACCTTGCGGACGTGACCGATGAGTCGCACCGCGACGCGATGAACGACGCGATCCGCGCGCAGCGCGAACGGGGCAAGGTCCCGAAGTCGATGCTGCCGCCCGAGGACGAACAGGCACCTGCGCCCGCAGCGCCCGAGCCGATGGCGCCCGAGCCGGAGTCCCAGCCGGATCCAGAACCGCCGCCGGAGCCCGTCGCGAAGCGCGGCTTCCTTGCACGCTTACTCGGCCGGTGACATTCAGCGACGCCCGCGCCGTACCTTCGAAGGCGTGCACCGTGCAACCCTCCTGTTGAGCGCCCTCCTGCTGACCGGCTGCGGCGCGGCGCAGACGTCTCAGGTCTCAAGCAGGCCTGAGCCCCACTGCCCGCCGAAGACGCCGCGGCTCGTGAACCGCGACCTCCCCACGAAGGGGTTCGTCCGGCCAGGCGCCCAGCGCGTCCTCATCTGCCGCTACTCAGGCCTCAACGCGAAGCCGGCGGTACGCCTCGTCGGCTCCCGGGTCGCCGGCAAGACGCTTGCGACAACGCTTGCGCGGAGCCTGAATGCCCTGGAACCGGTGACCGGCATCTACCACTGCCCCATGGAAGACGGGAGCGAGATTCTCGTCATCTTTCGATACGCGAACCACCCAGCCGAGCGCGTCGCCCTCGAACTCACCGGTTGCCGCTTCGTGACGAACGGACGCTCGAGCCGCTTCCCGACACCTCGCCTGTGGCGCCGCCTGCACGCTCTAACCAAGAGTTAGCCCGCCCGTAGCCGATCGAGGCATTCCGGCGTTTACCAGCCAGCAAATGGCAAAAGCTCGCTGGAAACGCGCCCTTCAGTACGCCGCTGCGGCCGTAATCATCTTCGTAGGCGCATACGCGATCGGCTCCGCAGTCGCCGGGCCGCTCTTCTGGTACCCGTGCAGCCTCGACGGCCTCGCGGCGCACGGCCCGGCGCAGGCGAGCATCCTCTACTACAGCAACGGCACGCAGCTTGGGACGCTCGGCGCGACAAGCAGTCGGATGCCCGTCTCGTTCAACAAGATCAGCCCGGTGATGCGGAGCGCGATCGTGGACACGGAGGACCGGCGCTTCTACTCGAACGACGGGATCGACTTCATCGGGATCCTCCGCTCGCTGAAGGCCGACGTTGTCGCAGGCAGCACCGTCCAGGGCGGCTCCACGATCGAGCAGCAGCTCGTCCGCAACGTCTATCTCAGCCCGCAGCAGTCCCTCAGCCGAAAGCTGACCGAGGCGTGCCTCGCGGTCCAGCTCGACAAGCAATGGAGCAAGGACCGGATCCTCACGGAGTACCTCAATGACGTCTACTTCGGCCAGGAGGCATACGGGATCGAGGCGGCGGCGCACACGTACTTCGACGAGCCGGCGAGCAAGCTCACGCTCGACCAGGCGGCGCTCATCGCCGGCCTGCCGCAGGCGCCGTCGGCGTACGACCCGATCACGGCGCCACAGGCGGCGAAGCAGCGCCGGGCGGAGGTGTTGCAGGCAATGCTCACTGCGGGCGACATCTCCCCGGCGCGGTACCGATCCGCGCTCGCGAGCCCGCTCGGCCTGCATCCAGCGCAGACGCAGGGCTCTTCCGCCGGAACGTACCTCGCGGACTTCATCACGGCGCAGCTCGTCGCCCAGTACGGTGCCGGCCGCGTTCGCGAGGGCGGGCTGCGGGTCTACACGACGCTCGACTCGAAGAAGCAGGCCGAGGCGACCCAGGCCGTGGTCGGGACACTCGACCGCAAGGGAGACCCGGCGGGATCGATCGTTTCGATCGACCCGGGAACCGGTGACATCCACGCGATGGCGGTCGCGGAAACCGGGCAGCAGCTCTCGTTCGACCTCGCCGCCGACGCACAGAGGCAGGCGGGCTCGACGTTCAAGATGTTCGTCCTCACGGAGGCGGTCATCCGCGGGATCAACCCGTTCGCGACGCGGTATCTGTCCGCGCCGTTCGTAGGCCCGAACAACTGGCACGTGGCGACGTACGAGCACACGTACTCGGGCCGGATCCCGATCTCGCAGGCCACGCTCGTCTCCGACAACACCGTCTACGCGCGACTCACGCTCGACCTCGGCCCCAAATCGATCGCCGACCTCGCGACGAGCATGGGGATCCAGTCAAAACTCAAGGCCGTCCCGTCGATCGGCCTCGGCGTCAATGGGATCAGCCCGCTCGATCTCGCGACCGCGTACGCGACGCTCGCCGCAGATGGGGTCGCGCACCAGCCGACGATCCTGTCGAAGGTCGTCTTCCCCGACGGCCACACCGAGACCGCATCGCAGCCGAGCGGCCACCGCGTGATCGACGCGAAAGTCGCGAGCGTCGTGACCAGGATCCTCGAGGAGAACGTCCAGTCCGGGACAGGCACCGCGGCGGCGCTCCCCGGCCGGCCGGCGGCGGGCAAGACCGGGACGACCGACAACTACACCGACGCGTGGTTCGCCGGCTGGGTGCCGCAGCTCGCGACCGTCGTCTGGGTCGGGCGTCCGTCGAGCGAGCGCCCGCTCGGGACGGTGCAGGGCGTCCCGACCGTGACGGGCGGGACGTTCCCGGCCGAGATCTGGCACACATTCATGAGCCTCGCGCTGGCCGGGCAGCCGGTCGTGCCGTTCGCCGATCCGGGCACCCCGCCGTACCAGCGCTGGTGCGGCCGCTACCAATTCGCGCTCACGTGGAGGAACGCACGGCCGAGCAACGGATGCACGACGAAACCGAAGGCGAAGACGAAGACGCAGACGCAGACGCAGACGACGCATACGACGACCGTCCACACGACGACTACGACGGAACGCACAACCACGTCGTCGCCTCCGCCCCCGCCGCCACCGACAACGACGACCACCGCGACGACGACGACCGGCACTACCACTACCGGGACGACGACTACGACAGGCGGCTAGCGCTTGCTAGTGCGCGATGAGCTGGTACATCTTGAACATCGGCAGGTACATCGAGATGACGATGACACCGACGATCCCGCCGACGAAGATCATCATCGCCGGCTCGATGATCGTGGTGAGCGAGGCGATCGCGGCGTCGACCTCGTCCTCGTAGAAGTCGGCGACCTTGTCGAGCATCTTCTGTAGCTCGCCGGACTCCTCGCCGATCCGCATCATCTGAGCAACCATGGGCGGGAAGACGTCGTTCTCGGCCATGGGCTGCGACAGTCCTTCACCCGCGTGAACGCTCTCGCGGACCTTGGCGAGCGCCGTCTCAATGACATAGTTGCCCGAGGCAGCCCCCGTGATCTCGAGCGCCTTGATGATGTCGACGCCCGCCGCGACGAGAGTCGCGAGAGTCCGGGAGAAGCGCGCCATCGTCACCTTCCGGGCCGTCTCGCCGATCCGCATCGGGATGCGCAGCAGGAACGTGTCCCACTTCCGCCGCCCCGACTCCGTGTCCTTCCACCAACGGAAGACGAACGGCGAAGAGATGAGGAGCGGGAAGATGATGAACCAGTAACCCCGCACGGCGTCTGACGCGTGGACGACGAGTTGGGTCAGCAGCGGCAGTTGGCCGTGGAGCTGGGCGAAGATCTTCACGAAGATCGGGATAAGGAAGAGGAGCATCGCGGTGAGAACGACCACCGCGAACGTGAAGACGAGGGCCGGATAGATCATCGCGCCCTTGACACGGCGTCTGATGGCCTCCTGCTTCTCGATCTGGGTGGCGACGCGATCGAGGACGATGTCGAGGATTCCAGCCGCCTCGCCCGCCTCGATCATCGCGACGTAGAGGTTCGAGAAGATTTTCGGGTGCCGTGCCATCGCCTCCGAGAGGATGAGCCCAGCCTCGACGTCGTACCGCAGCTGCGTCACGACCTCGGCGAGCGCCACCTCGCTCGTCTGATCCTCCAGAACGACGAGCGCCTGCACGACGCTCAAGCCGGCCTCGATCATCGTGGCGAACTGGCGGGAGAAGATCTGGAGCGACTTCGGCTTCACGCGCTTGCCGAGCGTGATCCGCTTCTCACCGAGCGAGGCGCTCGTATCCATCTCGGAGATCCGCTCCGCGAGCAGGCCGCGGCGCTGGAGCTGTTCGCGTGCTTGCCCGAGATCGTTGGCGGCGATGACGCCGTCGACCTCGAGGCCGCGCGCGTTGATTGCGGTGTAGACGAAAGACGCCATGCGCTAGTGCCTACTCGCCGTCTTCGGAGCCGTCGGCCGAACCCGCTCGAGGATAAGGGTGAACTTCGGGGCTCCCGTGTGCGTGAGTTTCACCGGCAGCCCGACGTTGAGCGTGTATTGCAGCTGCGTGCCGACGACGGCGATGACCGCTCTCGTCGCCGAGACCTTGAGGAGCCGGAAGAGCGGGACGCTCGAGCCGAACGCATGCCCGAACTTCGCTCCCGGCGCGAGGGTCAACTTCTTCCCGTTGACCGAGATGACAGCGCGGGTCGGCCGACCGGACGACTTCTTCGACGTTGGCAGGCTGTCGTGGATCGTCGAGCTCGTGGCCGGGGTGGACGTGGTCGAGGCGGGCGTGGTCGTGGTGGACGACCCGTCGGAGGCGCTCGGCCCGTCGTCGTGGAACGGATCCTTGCGGCCGAGCGCGGTGAACGTACGCAACGCGACAACCGTCGGCGCCGCGATCCCAGGCGTGACGGTCGGGGCCGGCGTACCGCTCGGAATGGATCCCGGGGATCCCGCGGGCGTCGTCGTCGCGCTGGTCGTGGCCGACGCGGGCGACGAGGCGGGCGACGAGCCGTGCGACAGCGACATGTAGCCGTAGACGAGGGCGACCACAAGCAGGAGCGCGAGCCCGATGAGGACCTTCTTCTGCTTCGCAGCCTTCTTCTTCGCTGCTTCCTGTGCGGTTTTCCGCGCCATGGTCGCTCCTAGCCCCCTGTCGTCGTCGTCGTGGTCGTATCCGTCGTGACGGCCGGTGGCGCCGCGCCGCCGACGAAGCCGTAGTAGTAAGCGGCCAGACCGACCGTCGCGACCTCGACATGGGCGTTGCCTTCGTCGGACTCGCCTGGGGCGAGCGCCACCGCGGTGACGGCGAAGAGCGGGCCATTTGCGATCAGGCGTCCGTGGTGATCGGAGACGAGCACCCGGAGCTTGCGGAGGAAGCCGGTCAGCTGGAAGTAGTCGCCGCTCAGCGAGAGGTTGATCGGCTGGACGGTGTAGTTGGCCGTCGCGGCTTGCGCCGCCTGCGGCGTGATGCTGAGGATCTTCACGTCCGACGCAGCTGCGAGCCGGTCGAGCTCGAAGAGCAGGTCGGGCTCATCGAGCTGCGAGGGAAGCGCCGTGTCGAGCGCGTAGAGGTCGGCGGTGTGGATCGCAGGCCGCTTGTTCGAGCCCTGCGAGCTCACGGTGAGCGCAGCGATCTGACTCTGCACGACCTGCTCCTGCGCTGCAGCCGCCGCCGCGTCGTGCCGCTGCGGCGAGATGAGCGCGAACCAGCCGACGACGAGGAGAAGGAGGTTGAGGGCGGCGAAGATCGCGAACCGGCGTTGGCGGGTGGTCATGTCTGGCCTCCGGTGGTCGTCGTCGTGTCGGCCGAGCTTTGAGGCGCAACAGCGACCGCGGGGAGGGTCACCTGCGCCGTGATCTGGAAGGTCATGACTTTCGATCCGACATTTGTCGCGCTGCTGACGAGGCTTACCTGTGAGACCCTCGGGACGCGTGCGAGCGTCGAGATGAAGACCGCGATGTCGTGCAGCGAGTAGGCGCTGCCGCCGAGCGCGACCGTCGCCCCGGTCGCCCCGGGCGTCGGGGTCGCGGTGGGCGCCGCGCCAAAGCTGACGCTCGTGAGGACGACCCTGTCAGGCACGACGTATTCGAGCTGAGAGAGCAGGACGTCCCACGACACCCGGGTCGAAAGCGCGGAGTCGAGCGCGATATGCCACGGTTGCGACTGCGAGAGGACGTCGGGAGTCTGGAGCGTTGTCCGCTTGGTCGTGGGCTGGCTGCTTGCGGTGTCGAGCGCGGCCTGCGCCACCGCCAGCCGCTGTTGTGCCGCGTCGGCGTGCGATCGCTGGAGGAAGAAGCCGCCGAGGACGGCCACCGCGATGAGCACGGTGAACGCGATGGCTGCGGCGAGCTCGCTGTTGAAGTCGAACTTCCGGCTGCTCGTTTCGCGCGGGAGAAGGTTTACGGCACGCATCGTCTCTAGTCCTCGATCCCAAGCCCGACGGCGATTGCGAGCGAATCGATCTCGGCCTCGTCGACCGGCTGAGTGAGCTCGAGCCGGCCGAGCGGGTCGCCGAGCCGAACCGGGACGCCGAGCTGCCGCGCGAGCTCCTCCGGGAGGCCGGCGAGCTTCGCGCCGCCGCCGGTGAGGACGAGCTCGCCGATGGCGTCGCTGTCCGGCTGCGACTGGTAGTAGGTCAGGGACGAGACGAGCTCACGGACGAGCGACTCGACCCCGCGATGAAGCACCCCGACCGCGACGGCTGCCTGCTCGGGAGTGAGGCCTTCCGGAGCGTCGCCGCCGGCGAGCGAGAGGCTGCGCTTCACGACCTCGACCTCCGACTCACTCATGCTGAGGGCGCTTGCGAGACCGGCATTGAGCTCCGCGCCGCCCCACTCGAGGACACGCGAGAACTCGCAGGCGCGGCCGTCCGAGACTGCCAGGGTCGTGCGGTCGTGCCCGATCGAGACGGCGACGATCGCCGACTGGTCGCGATCCGTCGGCGGCACGAGCGCGCGGAGAAGAGCGAACGCCTCGAGGTCGATCCCGGCGAGCGTCAGTCCCGCGAGACGGCAGGCCTCGACGTAGCGCTCGACGAGTTCCCGATGCGCGACGACGAGGAGGACGCGCCGCAGGCGCTGACCGCCCTCCGCCTCCCTCTCGCCGAGCACGCGGTAGTCGAGCACGGCCTCGTCGAGCGGGATCGGTAGTGCCTCCTGGGCGCGGAAGCGAACGGCATTGAGGAACTGCTCCTCGTCGTCGATCGCCGGAATCTCGAAGCTCCGCACGCCGATGCGGCTGCTTGCGACGCCGAGCCGCACACCGCGTCGCGGCATGTCGTTCTCGTCGAAGAAGGTGCGCAAGGCATCCGCGAGTGCCTGCATATCGCGGAGCTCGCCACCGCTGATGATGCCGCTCGCGAGCGGGGTGCGCGCGATCTGCTCGAGCTTGGCGCTGCCGTTGTTGGCGATACAGGCGGCGGCGATCTGCGAGCTCCCGATCTTCAACCCGACGATGCGATCGACCGTCCCGTGCCGAAGCGACGGCCTCCGCGCTGTCGGGAGCGAAAGCTTCGGCGCTGAAAAGCTGGGAAGCGACGGCAACGTCGGGCGCGCGCGCTTGGCCTTCGGCGCGCTCTCCGGGCGCTCCGCCTTCGGCTTGCGCCGCAGGTGGATCTCTCTCTTCCGGATGGACTCGCCGCGGCTCACGAGGAGGCCACCCGCAGGCCGGTTGTGCCGTTCTCCTTGCCGCTGCCGCTCGGACGGCCGGCCGTGATGGGGACGCCGCCGGCTCCGACCACGACACCGGCACGCTCGAGGATTCCGACGAGCTGCTCGACGCGGGTCGTCCGCGCAAGCGCCTCGTCGTAGTCGACGACTTGCCGGAGCACGAGATCGGCGAGAGCCTGCTCCATCGTCTGCATGCCGCGCGATGAACTGGTCTGCATCACGGTGTAGAGCTGCTCGACCTTCGCCTGGCGGACGAGGTTCCGAACCGCGTCGTCCGGCAGGAGGATCTCGAGCGCCGCGACCCGGCCGGAACCGTCGGCCGTCGGGAGCAGTGTCTGGGTGACGACCGCCTGCAGCGAGTTCGCGATCATGATCCGCACCTGCTGCTGCTGAGCCGGGGGGAAGACGTCGATGACGCGGTCGATCGTCGACGAAGCGGTCTGCGTGTGCAGGGTTCCGAAGACGAGGTGGCCGGTCTCGGCCGCGGTGAGCGCCGTCGAGATCGTCTCGAGGTCGCGCATCTCGCCGACGAGGAGGACGTCCGGGTCCTGGCGGAGCGCGGCGCGCAGGCTTTCGCCGAACGACCGTGCATCGGTGCCGATCTCGCGCTGGTTGACGATGCACTGCTGGTGGCGGTGGAGGAACTCGATGGGATCCTCGATCGTCATGATGTGCTCGGCGCGTGTCCTGTTGATCTCGTCGATGATCGCGGCGAGTGTCGTCGACTTACCCGAGCCGGTCGGCCCGGTGACAAGGACGAGGCCGCGCGGCTTCTCGGCAAGCGTGTGAAGGATGGGCGGAAGGCCGAGCTCGTCGAGCGACCGGATCTCGCCGGGGACGAGACGGAACGCTGCTCCAACCGAGCCGCGCTGGAAGAAGGCGTTAACACGGAAGCGCGCGACGCCCGGCAGTGAATAGGCAAAGTCGAGCTGCCGGTCGAGCTCGAGCTGCTTCTGCTGTTCGGACGTGAGGATCGAATAGATCGCCTGCCGCGTGGCCTCCGCGTCGAGCGGCGGGGCGTCGACCGCAGGTGCGAGCCTCCCGCGGATACGGAAGGCAGGGGCCGTTCCGACCGCGAGATGAAGGTCGGAGGCGTCGAGATCGAGCATCTGCTCGAGCAGGACATCAATGAAGGATCCGTGCGACATCGAGGGGGGTATCGGCAGGCACCCCGCAGGCCTTGAGTGTTGTCGCCGGCGACTACATGAAGTTGCCCGGCTACCCCTTTTGAGGGCTACAGCTCGCATCACCGTCAGGCCGATGAGGGAGCGACACATCCCACATCCCCATCCCCTTGCGGAAGGAGACCCAGCACTATGTTTGATCGCATCAAGACGCGGCTGGCCTCGGAACAGGGCTTCACCCTGATCGAGCTTCTGGTCGTCATCGTCATTCTCGGCATCCTCGTCGCTATCGCTGTGCCTGCCTACCTGAGCTTCAAGGGCGGCGCGCAGACCGCGGCGGCGCAGTCGAACGTCCGCTCGGCCATTCCGGCGGCGGAGCAGATGAACGTCAACAACGGCAGCTACGCCGCCATGACCTCGACGACGCTCAAGAACGGCACGGGCGTCTACGCCGGCACCGCGGGCCTTGGCACCAACTTGAAGGCCGTTTCGTTCAACACCGGCGCGGCGTACTGCCTCGAGGACAACGAGGGCAACGGCGCGTACCACTACGTCGGCGGCAACCCCGGCGCAGTCACCGTGACCGGCGCTCTCGCGTCGATCATCCCTGGCACCTGCCTGGCAGCCGAGGGTACGGCGGCTTCCTAGTCCGCCTCGCACGTGCTCGACAGGAGGGCGCGGGAAACCGCGCCCTCTTTCTTTTCTTTCGTTCGTTCATTCGAGGGCTAAAGGCGAGCCCCCGACCTGCCGAAGAGAGGGACAGAGATGCGCGCATTCCGCAACGAATCCGGCTTCACGCTGCCCGAGTTGATGGTCGTCATGGTCATCACCTTGATCCTCTTGGGCGGCCTGGCGACGATCTTCGGTATCGGCCTGAACACGAGCAAGACCTCGGACTCGATCCTCGCCTCACAGTCGGGCGTCGTCGTTTCACTCGACCGGCTCGACTACGAAGCGCGCTGCGCCTCGAAGGCGACGCTCGTGTCGGGAGGAGCGGGCGTGACGCTGACGCTCCCGAGCCAGTGCCCGCACGCGACCGGAACCGTCACGTGGTGCGTGGCCGGCGGCTCCCTCATCCGTTACAGCGGCTCGGCGTGCTCCGGCAGCGGCACGACGCTGACGACGAATGTCACGTCGACGACACCGTTCTCGTGCGTCGCGCCGGTCGGCGACTATCCGTCGCTCAAGGCCGTCGTGACCGTCAACTCCGGCACGACAGCGGCAACGGTCTCGTCGGGGACTGACACGATCACGCTCGAGAACGCCCAGCTCACCACCTCGAACTACGTGGCGTGTTCATGATCCGGCGGCTCGCTCAGCGCTTCATTCGCGAGCAGGACGGGATCGCGCTCGTGATGGCCATCGCAGCGATGTGCGTCCTCGCGATCGCCACCACCGGCGTCATCGTCGCCGGCACCGCGAACGAGGAAACGGCGTGGACATCAACGCAGGGACGGTCCGCCTTCGCGGCGGCGCAGCTGGCACTCGCGTACGGCGAAGGCCTGGTCTACGCCGATGTCGCGAACGGGACGGACCCGACCAACGACACCCCTTACAACGACCTCCCGGCGCAGCCAAGCGGCGCGACGGTTACGTATTCCGTGCACTCGGATGACGACATCACGTGGCAGGTCACCGGCACCGGCACGCTGGGGGGCGTGACCCGCACCGTGAGCGCCTACGTGACGCCCGCGCAGACCGTGACGACCCAGCAGCTCGCGATCTGGAACTACCTCTACGAGACCAGCAACAATCCGAACAGCGTCTCGGGCGGAGCGGTGATCAGTATGCCGATCCTCACCGGGGGCGACTTCGGCGCGAGCGGCGCCACGACGAAGATCCTCGGGAATCTCGAGGTCGGCCATAACCTCACGACGAGCGGGAACGCGCAGATCGGCAGTGCGGCGAGCCCGATCGGGAAGCTCGAGGTCGTCGGCAACTGCGCCGTCAACGGCCCAGCGAAGCCAGCAGGCACCGCCCCGTGCGACGGCGCCCACAACCTCGCCTACGCGACCACAGTAGGGAACACGCTCGACACGGCCACAGACATGCCGACGGTCGACTTCACGGCCGCCTACAACGCCTTCACCGCCCTGACGAAGACCGGCTGCCCGGCGGGCCTCTTCGACACTGCCAGCGGCCCCAGCAGCACGAAGATGGACAACAGCGACAACACAATCGGCACCATCATGTTCGGCGCCACGGACTACGACTGCTTCGTCGGCACGAACGAGATCAAGTGGAACCACACGACGAAGTCGCTCACCGCCAACGGGACGTTCTACTTCGACGGCACGCTGACCCCGCCCAGCGGCGTCGGCAACGTCGTCTACAGCGGCCTGGCGTCGTTCTACTTCACCGGCGGGGTCACCTGGAACACCGGCTCGTTGTGCGGGATCGCGGGCTGCGGGACGGGCTGGAACACGGCCAACAACGTGCTCTTCGTCGTCGCCGACTGCACAGGCTCCGGTCCAAGTGGCTGCGTCAGCATCAGCAGCGCCAACACCGTCGTCCAGTTGGGCGTCTACGCGGTGAAGGACTACAAGGTCAGCGGCCAGGCGGGGAACATGGGGCCGGTGATCTGCGACACGTTCACGATCACGGGCGGGTCGGACATCCTCATCCCGATCCAAAACTTCCCGCCGGGCACGCCGGCGCCGACGACCTCTGTCGCCTACACGGGAACGCCGCCGACCGGCTGGTCCGGCTAGCGCCTCCGGCTGGCCGGCTGACAAGCCCTCCGGCGGCTCTGTGTAGTCCCCCCTTTTCGCGCGTTCCCTGAGTAGTTATCACCCTCGCAGGCGTCGTCGGCGACGCCGATCACTCTAGAGACCGCTATTTCGGCGACCTCCAACTCAGTGGGGTGCTCATGATCAGGCAGCTCATCCGGCGCTTCCTCCGCGAGCAGGACGGGATCGCGCTGGTGATGGCCATCGCAGCGATGTCCGTCCTCGCGATCGCCACGACCGGCGTCATCGTCTCCGCCACCGCGAACGAGGAGACGGCGCTCGTCTCCACGGAGGGACGCTCCGCCTTCGCGGTTGCGCAGGAGGCGCTCGCGTACGGCGAAGGCCTGGTCTACGCCGATGTCGCGAACGGGACCGACCCGGTCAACGACACCCCCTATCCCCTTCCGGCCCAGCCGAACAGCGCGACGGGCACGTACTCCGTGCACTCGGATGACGACGTAACGTGGCAGGTCACCGGCACCGGCATGCTGGGGGGCGTGACCCGCACGGTCAGCGCCTACGTGACGCCCGCACAGACCGTGACGACGCAGCAGTTCGCGATCTGGAACTACCTCTACGAGAACAGCGACAACCCGAACTGCATATCGGGTGGCGCGGTGATAAACATGCCGATCCTCACGGGCGGCAACATGTGCCTGAGCGGCTCCACGACGAAGATCCTCAACAATCTCGAGGTCGGCGGGAACCTCGCGTCGAGCGGCAACGCGCAGATCGGAACCGCGTCGAGCCCGATCTCCAAGCTCGAGGTCACCGGCACGTGCGCCGTCAACGGCCCAGCGAAGCCAGCAGGCACCGTCCCGTGCGACGGCGCCCACAACCTCACCTACGCGACCACAGTCGGGAACACCCTCGATACGACCCCGTCGATGCCGACGGTCGACTTCGCGGGCGCCTACGCCACGCAGGCCGGCCTCACGAAAACCGGCTGCCCGGCGAACCTCTTCGACAAGAACACGACGCTGAACAACGACAACAGCGCCAACATCAGCAGCATCCTCTTCGGCAGCACGGACTACGACTGTTTCGTCGGCCCGAACGAGCTCAGGTGGAATCACACGACGAAGCAGCTCTACGCCAACGGAACGTTCTATTTCGACGGGACGTACACCTCCCCGTCCGTCGGCAACATCGTCTACAGCGGCCTGGCGTCGTTCGACTTCACAGGCGGGTTCGTCTTCTCGAGCTCAAGCACCTCGTTGTGCGGGATCTCGGGCTGTGGGACGGGGTGGGACACGAAGAACAACGTGCTCTTCGTCGTCGCCCAGTGCTGGCAGGACGCGACCGGCGCCCATTTGCTCACCAACGGCTGCGTCACCTTCAGTGGCGGCACCACCATGCAGGTCGGCGTCTACGTGACGACGAACTACACCCTCAGCGGCGGTTCGGGGAACATGGCGCCGGTCATCTGCAACACGTGGTCGATCTCGGGCGGCTCTGACATCCTCCGGCCGATCCAAGACTTCCCGCCGGGCACGCCGATGCCGACAACCTCAGTCGCGTACACGGGAACGCCGCCGACCGGCTGGTCCGGCTAGCGCCCCACCCTCACGCGACCGCTCAGCCCAACCCGACCTGCTGAATGAGTGACGCGGCCTGTTGGTCGTCACCGAGGCTGGCCACGGTCAGGACTGCCGGCTTGATCCGGGCGAGGGGCGGAAGGGCCTGGTTCGGCGCGATCCCCGGCCGTACCGGGTACTCGAAGTCGTTGCTTGCGGCCAGGATCTGTTGTGCCTTGGCAGAGACGAGGAACCGGAGAAAGGACTCGGCTTCGGTCGTCTCGCGTGAGGAGGCGAGAATTGCGGCCCCGCTGATGTTCGTGAGAGTGCCGATGTCGCGGTCGGGGAAGAAGTAGAGCCTGCTGTGGGTATTGGCAGCTCCTTGCTCGAGTCGGAGGCGGTACCAGTAGTACTGGTTGATCACGCCCACGGCCTGTTGGCCGCGGTCGACTGCCGCGACGACAGCCTCTTCATCCGGGTAGAGCACGGAGTTGGCCTTGAGGCCGCGTAGCCAGGTCTCCGCTGCGTGGCTGCCATACCTGGCGATCACGCCACCGACCAACGGCGGAAAGTCGGAGTCGGTTGGCGCAATGGCCAGCTCGCCTTTCCAGCGTGCCTCGGCGAGGTCGAGGAGGTGACGGGGCAGCTGTGCTGCCGAGATGCGCGATGGGTTGTAGACCAGTGCGGAGATGCGCAGTGCGACTCCGACCCAGGTGCCGGAGGGCGAGTCGTACCCGCTCGGGACCTGGCTCGTGATCGAGGTTGGCAACTTCGCGAGGAGGTGGTGCTCGGTGAGCACGACGAGTTCGGGTGAGTTTTCGGAGAAGTAGACGTCGGCGGGCGAGCTCGACCCTTCCTGGAGAAGCTGGGAGGCGAGAACGATCCCGTCACCGGTTCGGACCCGCACCTGGATGCCGGTCTGGCGCTGGAAGGCTGCAACGAGGACCTGCGTGAGTTGGGGATGCTGGCCGTTGTAGAGGGTGATCGAGCGCCCGCCGGAGCCACCGCAGCCGGTGAGCAGCGATGCGAGGATCGCGGCCAGGAGACTCGCTCTTCTCATCCGAAGACCACCACCGGCCCCGACACGGAGAGTTCGACGATGTCGCCGGGTTGGGGAGCCTCGTGGCTGAAGACCTTGGCCGTCACCGAGCAGTCGTCGTTGCCGGTGAGTTGCAACTGGACGAGGGTTTCGGGACCGAAGTACGTGCAGCCGATCACGGTCGCCCTCGGCTGCTGCCCTTCGCGACCCGCGGAGATCTGGATCTGCTCCGGCCGAACCATGACCTGCACCGGCCCGTCGGCGGCTTGATCCGCGATCGGGAGGGTTCCGAGCGCGCAGCGCACGCGTCCTGAGGTTGCCGAGCCCGGCAGGACGACGGCGTCGCCGACGAAGCGCGCCACTTCCAGGTCGGCGGGCGTGGTGTAGAGCTCCGAGGGGCGGGCGTGCTGAACGAGGCGACCGTCGCGAAGCACGGCAACCTGCTGACCCATGGACAGCGCTTCGGCCTGGTCGTGGGTTACGAGCACGGCCGTGGTCGCTTCGGCGGCGAGCGCGTCTATGACTGCCTGTCGGGTCTCCGTACGCAGCGACGCGTCCAGCGCGGAGAACGGCTCGTCGAGAAGCACCAGCCGCGGGCGCGGCGCCAGCGCCCGAGCGAGTGCAACCCGGCGCTGCTCGCCGCCCGACAGCTCATGCACTGGTCGGCGGGCGAACTCGCTTCCCAGGCCGACGAGCTCTAGCACCTCCTCGGTGCGCCGGCCGGCCCTCCGGTCTGCACGTCGCAAACCGAAGCCGACGTTACCCGCCACGTTCAGGTGCGGGTAGAGCGCCCCTTCCTGGGTGACGTATCCGACCCCGCGACGGTTGGGCGCGAGATGCACGCCCGATGCCTCAGCGACCAGCGTCCCGCCTACCTCGATCCGGCCCTCGTCGAGCCTCACGAACCCTGCAATGGCGCGCATCAGCGTGGTCTTGCCGCTACCCGATGCGCCGAGGATCGCGGTCAACGTGCCCTCCGGCACTTCGAGTTCGACATCAGCCAACACCGGGCGTGTCCCGTACGACTTCGCGATGCCGCTGCACTTCAGCTCGGCCATCTCAGTGCTCTCCGAATCCGCGGACCCGGCTGAAGCGAGTCCCAAGCAGATACGTGGCGAGCATCGCCAGACCGACGAGGACGGCTGCGTAGGGCGCGGCCGCCGCAAAGGACACGGTGCGCGCGTCCGCCGCGAACTCCGTGCCGAGTGTGTACATGCCCGGTGGCAGGAGTTCCTGAGAAGTCGAGACATCCGCCCCGACGACGAAGGCGAAGACGAGAACGCCGGCGGCGGCTAGGCCGGGGCGCGCGATTGGCAGCGTGACGCGCCACAGCGTCCGCAGCGCCCCTAGGCCAAGCGAGCGAGCGGACTCCTCGAGCGAGGGCTCGATCAGACCGAGCGTGCTTCGCAATGCCACGAGAGCGAACGGAAGAAACAGCATCGCGTCGGCCAGCACGAGCAGGACGACACTTCCGTACAGGGCGGGAGCGAGGTGGCTCGCCCCGTAGGCGAGAGCGACGGCAGCGACGAGGTCTGGGAGAGCGAAGGCGAGATACACACTCCGCTCGAGAGCAGTCACCACAGGACCGAAGTGGCGCACCGCGAGGATGGCGACGGGCAGCGCCATCACGATCGCCAGCAGCGCCGCAGCCACTCCGAGCAACACCGAGGTGAGCGTGGCGGTTCCCAGATACTGCAAGTCCGCTGCCGCGCCCGAGCGGGCCGCGCTCGAGCCCTGCGTGAACCAGTAAACGAGCATGCCCAGCGAAATGCCGAGGCTGGCGAGGGCGAGCAGCGTCATCGCGAGGAACGCGAGCGGAGTCGTCCGGCCGAGCCTGTGCCGGCTGAGGGCTCGCCGCGATCCGGCGCTGACTCGGGTGTAGTTGGTGCCTCCGCGGAGCCGCGCCTCGCCAACGAGGATCAGCACGCAGAGCACGAGCGAGATACCCGACAAAGCCGCCGCTCCAGACGCGCTGAAGCTGAGCTGGTACTGGGCGTTGATGTCGATCGAGAAGGTCTGGAAGTGAAACGCCGCGAACGCGTCGAACTCGACCAGGGCGTCCAAGGCCACGAGCAAGAGTCCGCCGTACAGGGCGGGACGAAGCTGGGGCAGCACGACTCGCCGGAAGGTCTCCCAGCCCGTTAGGCCGAGCGAGCGAGCCGTCTCCTCGAGGGCGGGATCCATCACACGCAGCCCGGCTGCCACGAGCAGGAAGACGATCGGGTAGTGGGAGAACGCGATGATCGCCACCGCGCCCCAGAACCCTTGCAGCGAGCCGCTGAGGTCGGCGTAGGCATAGCTCGTGACGAACAGCGGAACGACCAAGGGCGCCACCACGAGCAGCGACCACAACCGTCTGCCCGGCAGGCGAGTCCGCTCGATCAGCCAGGCGCTGCCCAGCCCGAAAACTCCGCAGAGCGGCGTGGCGAGCAGCGCCACGGCGACCGTTCGCCAGAGGTCGCCCAGGGCCTTGTGGCTCGTGAACACATGCACGACGGCCGCGGTCCCGCCTTGGAACGCCTGCACGGCTGTGATCACGACCGGCGTCACCACCACGGCCGCGACGAGGACGCAGACCGTCAGCAGGCCTCGGGGGAGGCGATCGTCCCTCGAGACTTGTGTGCTCGCCACCCGGGGCACGGTAATTCCAGCACCGGATAGGGTGGCCGCGTTGCGCTGCCTGAGCACGATCCGACGCCGCACTCGCTCGCCGCAGAAACTGCTGCTCACCTTGCTGGTGTCGATGGCGGCGAGCGCTGTGCCGGCTGCCTGCGGAGGCGCATCCTCTAGCTCGGTCACCACCGGCTCGACGCCTGCGATCGGGCCGTCACCGCCGGCCGTTGGCCCCGCGAGCCCTCGCGATCTGAGCGCCGTGCGTCAGGCTGCTGCTCACACCCTCACACTGCGCGCCGCGGCCTCGCTCGAGCTCGTGTGGCCTCCCTCGGTGTCCTACCCGCCCGTCCTCGCCACAGGCACATTCGACCTCCAAGGTGCGTCAGGGCAGGAGACCCTCCACAGCGCGAACGGCACGGAAACGCTCGTCTTTCAACCTGCACGAATCTTCGACCGCCGCCCAGCGGCAGCGGCGCAAGGGCTCCCCCAGGGCCGACCCTGGACCAGAGCCGACTTCAACGAGCACGCCAAGAACTCCCCCTTCTTTAGTCAGTATCTGCTCCGCATGGAGCAGGACGATCCCGGTTTCCTACTCGCCGAGGTCGCCTGGGGAGCACACACCGCGGCACCGCTAGGTCCCAGCACCGTCCACGGCATCCCGACCAACGGATACCTCGTGAACGTCGACCCCACCCGCGCCGCAGCCTCAGCCTCCGGGCCGAGAGCGCCCGGCTTCGTTCGCACCACCGCCCTACTCCAACAGGCGCTCGGCAGCGGCACGGCAACACTGGTCATCCGAATCTGGGTCGATCGGTCGAATCGAGTCGTATCTCTGCGGACATCGACCGTCGCAAACGGAGACGGGACCGCCCTCATAACCATGACCTCGTTCGGAATCCGGGTCCCGCTCAGCCCGCCCGCTCTAAGTCAGACTGTCGATCTCGCCGCGCTCGTCGGAGCGGACACCGACCACGACTGAGCGACCTAGCAGCTGCCGACGGTGGTGACCGTGCCGTTAGACGCGACGCTGATCGGCCAGGCCCATTGGTCGGTGTCCGGCCCGTCTTGGTCGCTAGTGGTGATGAGGACCGTGTAGCAACCCGGAGCGAGGCCCGTCGGCAGCGAGATCGACAGAAGCGTCTCGTTTTGGGCCTGCGCCGAGCCGCCGTACGAGTCGACGTAATTCTGCGGCTGCCCGCTCGTCGCGCTCTCTCCGACGCCGAGCTCCTGCACGCTATTGAGGAAGGCGGTCGCCGCGTACCCACCACTCGTTCGCATCGCCCCGTCGTCCATGTACACGATCGTGAGCGTGTTGTTGTCGACGACCGTCGGATCGGCGAGCAGCGATTCGCACTTGACGCCGACCTGGGCGCAGTTCGGGATCGAGGGCGGGCTCGAGAACGGAGCGCCCGTGTCGAAGGCCGTCTGCATCGTCAGGACTTTGGACGAGCTAGAGGCGCTCGCGTTCCGGACGACGACGGTGACGACCTTCTCCGATCGCGTCGAAATGTCCGGGTTGGCGAGGAGCCGGATGAACGTCTCGAGCTTGTACGACTTGTGGTCGGGGCCGGTGAGGGTCTGCACCGGGAGACACTGGGCAGACGATCCGCAACCGCTGATGGTCACGTCCCCCGACGCGCCCGACGGCAGCGCGCTCTCGTCCGTGCTGTAGGTCGCGTCGCTCGCTTTCACCGATGTCAGCGTCGTGGCGTCGAGGCCGATAGAGGAGTACGGAAGCGCCGAGTAGAGCTCGAGCTGGTTGTTCGCCAGCAGACCGGCAGACGATGTCTTCGCGGCTGAGCCTATGGAGAAGTAGCCGAGACTGTATGCCCCGATAAGCGCCAACAGCGCGATGGTGAGGATGAGCATCGCCATGATGAGCTCGATCAGCAGGAATCCGTTCTCGTTATGAGCGCGCGTACGCATCGACTACCTGCTTCATCGGCAAAGCTCGCCTAGGGCTAAAGCCCATTCGGTTTGCGACCGATAGGTCTCGTGATGACGTCTACGACCATCAGCCCGCAGGCACGCATCGCCGCACTCGTCGGAGTGCTCGTGATCGCGCTCGGTGGGTCGGCGATGTTCTTGTTGCACAGCCACACGCAGCCGGCAAGCGTCACGACGCCTCCGGCGCATCATCCGAAGCCCCCGAAGCCCGTCCACGTCGCACCGCCCACGGTCAACCCGCTCTTCCCCACCCCGGTCCGCAACGCGCTGGAGCGCCACCGGCTCGTCGTCGTGGGCTTCTTCAGCCCCAAGTCCCCGACCACCATGGGCGTGCTCGCGGAAGCGCGCGCTGGAGCCGCGGCTGCCTATGTCGGCTTCGTCCCCATCAACGTCCTCAACGACGCGACCGCCGGCCCCTTGACCGCGCTTCTGCCGTCCGGTCAGATCCTCCCGAACCCGGGATTCATCCTCTACGAGCGGCCGGGAACGATCCTTTATCGCTCGGACGGCTACCTCGATTCGGCTGGAGTCGCGCAGGCGGTCAAGGATTCGCGGTGAGCACGGTCGTCGCGGCGGAAGAGCGCGAGCTCTTCGTCCGGCACGCAAAGCTCGACGGCCGCTCGCTCGCCCGCCTGCGCGCGCTCGATCGCGGGGAGTCCTGCGTCGTCGAGGCCGAGGTCTTCCCGCGCGGCGTCCAGACGCCCACCCACGCCGGCCCGTACACGTTCGCCGACGTGGGCCAGGCGACCGCGTTCGTGACCGAGGCGATGGAGTCGCTGCTCTACCTCGGCTGCGAAGTCTTCGCGCAGTAGCCAGATAGCGAGCGCCTCACGCCGCCGATCTGGGGCGAATACGCCCTGCGGCCGATGCCGGGAAACCGGCATGCACGGTAATCGTTCTCCTGAACCGGAGACCCCACTCGCCGTTCTGGGGAGGAGCGAGTTCCGAACTCCGCAACCAGGAGATCGACATGATCATTCGCAAGTTCCTATGGCTCCTCTCGCTCGGAGTCGTGCTGGTGGGCTTTGCCGCTCATCCAGCGTTTGCCGCGACGGCGCCCCCGCCCGTTGAGGCGTTCTATATGTACGGCGCGACCTTGACCGCCTTGGAGAACGCCGCCGCCTCGAACGGTTGCGTCTACGCCCAGAACCAGCCGGACAACCAGACGGACATCATGCTCCTCGACTTTGGCGCAGCAAGGTTGTTGTCGGGCGGAGACGACGGAACCATCGACTTCAGCGGCACGACCTTCAAGAACGCAAGCATCCTCCTCGCCGTCGAGAAAGCCGCCGACGGATACCACAGCTGTCACGTGAGGGGCGGCGTGATCATCGAGTACGGCAACAGCAACTACCGCATGTCGAACGCGGGCATGAGCACGACGGATGCCTGGAATGCCGGCTACGACCAGGGACAGACGGCCGAGGATCTGTCGCAGTATCAGGGCGCCCACGGGTACACCAGCCAGGGTGCCGGGGCGGCCAGCGACATGGAGCCGAGCTACGACGGGCCGCTGATCACGAAGCAGCTCGTCAACGGGGCCACGGCTCAAGACTGGGCGATCTACGACGACTACGGCTCGGTCGACGGCTGCCCGACGAGCGGAAGCAGCAACGGTTCCTGCAACAACGGCTGGAGCGTCAGCGACGTCGCCTATGTCTCCTACCACGGCCTCGCCCTCCCTCTACCGGAGATCTACTACACGGTGAGCGCCAACCAGTGGACCGTCATTCGCAAGTACTGGAATGCCAACTCCGCGGGCTACTTCTTCGACGGCACGACCGGCGAGTCTCCGGCGTCATCGGGTGGCCTCAACGCCACCGCAGGCTGGAACGCCCTCAACTCGAGGAACTCCGGTCTTGTCGGCCCCAACCTCGTCTGCTTCGGCACCGGCTGCTGACCGGAAAGGAGAGAACAGTCATGCGCACGAACGCACTCAGTCCTCGCAAGGTGAAGCTTCTGGTCGCACTCGTCGTGCTCTGTCTCGGCGGAACGTTGAGCGCGCTGGCGACTGCGGGCTCATCGCCCTTGTCGACTCCTCGGCTCGGAAGCAACGTGACCGTCCCCGCGGACAAGGCGATCGCGATGGCAAACCGCATGCCATCCGCAGCGATCGACGCCACCGCGTCGGCCGGTCCCGCCGCGACGCCGACGTTCACGCCGGATCCGATTCCGGCCGGGATCCTCAGCTCGAACGTGCCCGCCCCGATCTCCTCATCGATCCTCACCGAGACGAACGGCTGGCTCGTCAGCAACGGCTACAACCTCGTCGCCGTCTACGCCGGGTCTGCAGGTGACGATGCGACGCAGGGGAGGGTCGTCATCGTCCGGCAGGACCTGCGCGCCGGCAAGCAAACCGTGCAGATCGTCGACGCCGGTACGACGGGCGCGCTGACAATCGCGGCCGGCGCTCCGAGTGGAGCCACCGCTGAGACGACGGCACTGACCGGCGGTCTCAAGCTCAGCACGAGCCATGGCGGCACGATCAAGCTGAACCTCAGCACCAACACCGTCAGCGCCAACTAGAACGCGAGGGAGAAGACATGAGACGGGAGCGATCGACAGTGGGAAGCCGGCTCGTACTGCTGGTCGCTCTCGCCTCAGTCCTCTACGCCGTAGGCAAGCCCGCGCTGGGATCCGGTGCCGCGGCAGGAGTATCGCTCCCCCGCTGCTCACCGGAGGGGTACGGCCTCGAGGAGGGAGTCGTGGCCCAAACGGCCCATCGTCAGACGGCGGTCAGGCTCACCGCCGGCTGGGCGGCCGCGATGGAGAGGCGTCGCTCGTGCGTGCTGAAGACGACGATTCGGATGACGGTCGAGGGCTCCAGCGGCGCGGCGGTCAAGGCCCATTGGAAAGTGAGCGCTGTGCTCGAGCCGTGGACCAGCGTCGTGCACACCTGGGTCTGGCGGAACTGGTGCGAGCCCGGCAGTCCAGGGGAGGCAACGGTCGAGTTCAGCCTTCCGCGCGGGCAGAGCGTCCGACAACGCGTCCCGGATCCGCCGACATGCGTGACGGTGGGCGCGGCGTCGACCGTCACTGACCTCGGGACGGGAACGAAGTACGTGCAGCGCCCCGGAGATCGACTCCCGCCGCACATCCTCCCCAAGCGAGCCCCACCGCCCCTTCACGAAGCGCTGATCAAGGTCAAGAACGCCTGGGTCGTCAGCGACGGCTACACGCTCGTCGCGGTCTACGCGGGCACCGCAGGGAACCTCCATACGAACGGACGGTTCGCGATCATCCGGCAGAACGCGATCTTCGGAGTCCAGTACGAGCCGCCTGATGTCATCGATGTCCGAAGAGCCGGAGCGCTCAAGATCACCGGTGCGCCGCGAGGCGCGTCGCGTGAGACATCAGCGCAACGTGGAGAGCTCACCTTCGTCTCGGCAAACGGCACCAGAGGCGTCCTCGATCTCAGCGGCGATCGCGTCCGAATTACCGCGCGTCGTTAGCTAGCTCGTAACGCGCGCGAGCTCTTCGAGGCTCGTCAGTCCCGCAGCGATCTTTGCGAGCCCGTCGTCCCACAGCGTCATCATCCCCGAGTCCATCGCCGCGCGGTTGATCTCCTGGCGTGACGCCTTCGCGGCCGCGAGCCCCGCGAGATCCTCGGTCATGGACAGGAGCTGGAAGATGCCGACGCGGCCGCGGTACCCGCTCTGGTTACAGCGCGGGCAGCCGCGCTTGCGGTAGAGCGCCATCCCGTCGCTCGCCGCCGCGAGCTCCGGCGAGACGCGCGCCACCACCAGCTCTTCGGGTGTCGGGGCGTAGAGCTCGCAGCAGTGCGGGCAGAGCTTCCGGGCGAGTCGCTGCGCGAGCACGCCGGTCACGGAAGCCCCTGTCAGGAACGGTTCGACGCCCATCTCGTTCAGCCGCGTCAGCGCACTCGGCGCGTCGTTCGTGTGGAGCGTCGAGAGGACGAAATGGCCCGTCAGAGCAGCCTCGATCGCGATCTTCGCCGTTTCGCCGTCGCGGATCTCGCCGACCATCACGACGTCGGGGTCCGAGCGGAGGATCGAGCGGAGAGCAGTCGCGAAGGTCACACCTCCGCGCGGGTTGACCTGGACCTGGCTGATCCCAGGAAGGCGGTACTCGACCGGATCCTCGACCGTGATGACGTTGATCTCCGGCTTGCTCAGCTGGTGCAGAACGGCAAAGAGCGACGTCGTCTTGCCTGCACCCGTCGGTCCCGTCACGAGCAGAGCGCCCGTAGGCCGCTCGATGATCTTGTGCAACTCCTCCTGCATGGCCTCGGAGAAACCGAGCTCCACCATCGTCGGCGGCCGCTGGGACTGGTCGAGCAAACGGAGGACGACCGACTCGCCGTTCACCGTCGGCAAGGTCACGACGCGGACGTCGAGCTTGCGGCCGGCGGCCGCCGCGTTGACCGAGATGCGGCCGTCCTGCGGCTTCCGCCGTTCGGCGATGTCGAGCTTCGCGAGCACCTTGAAGCGTGCGACCACGCCACCGGCGGTCTGCTTCGGAATCCGTTGAACCTCCCGCATGACTCCGTCGATCCGGAAGCGCACGAGGAGCGAGTCCTCCTGCGGCTCGAAGTGGATGTCCGACGCTCTGTCCTCGGCCGCCTGGAAAAGGATGGAGTTGACGAGCCGAACGAGCGGCTCGTCGGACAAGCCGTCGTCGGCCTCGAGGTCGGTCTCCGGCGCAAAGGACTCGTCGAACTCGATGTCCTCACCCTCGATCACGGTCGGGGCGAGCGCCGTTGCACTCAAGGCACGAGCACGCCGGCCGATCTGCTCGAGGATCTCGTCGCGGGTGGCGATCGCGAGCTCGAGCTGGTACCGCGTCGCGAGCCGCAGCTCGTCGATCCCCTGCACGTTCGCCGGGTCGGCGACTGCAATCCGGAGGACGTCGTGGTCGAGCTCGTACGGGATCGCGACGACGCGCTCGAGTACGCGCAGCGGAATCGTCAGCACGGCGTTCTCGTCGATCTCCGTCGACTCGAGCTCGATGAGTGGCAGCCGGAACTGAGCGGCGTGATGGCGCGCAACCCCCATACTCGTGGCGATGCCCTCGTCGACGAGAGCGCGCGCAAAGGCGCCCGTCTGGCGGGCGCGGCTGCCGGCGAGCGCGAGCTGGTCTTCGGGGACGAGCTTCGTCGCGCCGATCAGATCGAGAAGCAGCTCGACGGACTCGGCGACGCCGAACGGCGCCACACCGTCGCCGCCGTTCGTCTCGGCGGCGACCGTCGTCCGTAGACGCGGGAGGCTTGTCTGACGATCAGACATGGGCGGCGGTTTTCACGTTTCGATCCCTCGAACGAGGCATCGGCATTTCGCGCTGCGAGCGTTAGCCCAAATGGCTAGCGGTGGACGAGCGACCAGTACGCCTGGAGCAGCTCGTGACCGGCGAAAAGGGCCACGAGGGAGCCGAGCGCGAGGAACGGCCCGAACGGGAGCTTGACCTTCCTCGCGCCCACACCGAGGCGAATGAAGAGGACGATCGCCGGCACCATCGCGGCGAGCATGCCAAGGAGCATCGCGACGGTCACGGTCGTCCCGAGCATCGCGCCGAGCACGAGCGCGAGCTTGACGTCACCCATGCCCATCCCGCCCGGCGCCAGCAGCGCGGCGACGAAGAGGAAGCCGCTCGCGCCGAGTGCGCCCACGGCCCACTGCGGGCTCGGGTGGATCGCAGTCTGCGCCGCGAGGATGACCGCGGCGGCGGGCAGGACGATGCGGTTGGGGATGATCCCGTGCTCGAGGTCGGTCGCCGAGATCGCGACAAGAACGAGGCAGAAGGCCGCGGCGACCAGCGTCTCGGGGTGGAGGCCGAACTTCCACGCGCAGCCGGCGACAAGCAGCGCCGACACGAGCTCCACGGCCGGGTAGCGCCACGGAATCGCCGCCTGGCAGTTGCGGCAGCGCCCGCGCAGGAGAAGCCACGAGAGAACGGGGACGTTGTCGCGCCAGCCGATCTCGTGACCGCAGCTCATGCACGCCGAGCCGGGCGAGACGAGCGAGCGCCGCAGCGGCATGCGCGCCGCGACGACGTTCACGAAGCTCCCGAGCGCGAGGCCGGGCGCGAAGGCGAAGGCAGCTAGCGCGAGGTCCATCTCAGCCTGCCACCCGCAACCCCGTGGGGGCCGCGACGGCCTCCTCAGGATCGTCGGCCTTCTCTTCGACGATGCGCTCGGCTTCCGTGTCGACGCGGGCCAATTTTTCTGCGCGCTCGAGCATGACGAGGAAGTCGTGGCGGTTCGAAGCCGCGTTCGCGGCGGTCTCCCGGTCGACTTCCCCGGAGAGAACGAGCTTGATCAGTGCCTGCGAGAACGTCTGCATGTCGAAGAACTCGCCTTCGCCGACGGCATCGGTGATCTCGTCGGGACGGCCCTCGCGAATCAGGTCGGCGATGCGCGCGTTCGTGATCATCACCTCGACGGCCGGGACACGCCCGCTGTCCACGCGGGGCAGCAATCGCTGGCTGACGACGCCGCGGAGCACGCCGGCGAGGATCGAGCGGATCACCTGCTGCTTCTCGGGCGGGAAGAACTCGATGATTCGTCCGCACGTCTCGGCCGCGTCCACGGTGTGAAGCGTCGAGAGGACGAGGTGGCCGGACTCGGCGGCTTGCAGGGCGACCTGCGCCGTCTCGGCGTCGCGGAGCTCACCGATAAGGATGACGTCCGGGTCCTGGCGCAGCGCTCGCCGCAGCGCTTCGCCGAACGATCCGGTGTCGAGCCCGACTTCGCGCTGGTTGATTACGCCGCGCTGCTCCTGGTGGACGATCTCGATGGGATCCTCGATCGTCAAGACGTGGTCGCGCCGCGTGCGGTTGATGTGGTCGACAATCGCGGCCAGCGTCGTCGTCTTGCCAGAGCCTGTCGCGCCCGTGACGAGGATGAGACCGCGCGGCTCGTTCGCGAGACGCTCGACTCCGCGCGGCATGCCGAGCTCCTCGAATGACGGGATGAGCGCCGAGATGACCCGGAACGCGAATCCCATCTGTTCGCGCTGGCGGAAGACGTTCACACGGAAACGCGGCAGCCCGGCGACCTGGTAGGCGAGGTCGAGGTCGCCCGTCGCGTGGAAAGCATCGATCTGGTCGGGGCGCGAGATCGTCGTGAGAATCTCCTCCATGTCCCAAGGAGTGAGGGCCTCCGCCCCCTCGAGGTCGCCAAGCGCGCCGTCGCGGCGCAGCACGGGCGGCCGACCAGGCTTCAGGTGGATGTCGCTCGCGCCGAGCTCGATCGCCTGCCGCAGAAAGGTATTGAGATCCACGTCAGAGACTTCGGCGCCAGGGGAGGATTCCTTTAGGCGGCGAGCTTCGCGACCCTGTAGATCACGCGGATCGCGGCCTTCTCGACGCCCCGCGCAGCGGCCGGCTCGGGTAGGTCGCCGGTGAGGAGTTTCTCGAGCGCGCGGAACGTCACCGGCAGCCGGGCGAGCGCGTACGTCGTGCGCGGGAAGCGCTCGAACGCGGCCTTCGCCCCCCAGCCGGCGCGCGTCAGCGGCGCGATCCGCCGCTCAACAGCCGTCTGGTACGCGGAGAGATCCTCCGCCCGCCCGGCGAGGACGTCGAGCGCTGCCTCGCTCACGAGCTTCGCGGAGTAGAACGCCTCGTACATCCCGTCGCCGGAGAACGGATCGACGAGGCCGGCCGCGTCGCCGATCACCGCGGTGGTGCCGCGCGCGAGCGTCGTCCCGGCGGCACGCATCGGCAGGCGATAGCCGCGCGTCCCGGTCGCAGCGTTGGGATCGACGCCGTACGCCTCGCACATCCGCCGCAGCTCGGCGCGCAGCTTCGGCCCCTCCGCCTCGTTGCCGCCGACGCCGACGTTGACGTGGTCGCCCTTCGGGAAGATCCAGCCGTAGCCGCCGTGGATGACCGCGATCTCGAGCACCATCGAGCCGGCGAAGCGCTTCTCCCACGGGTAGTTCGCCTCGAGCGCGACGCCGTGGGCGATCTCCCCGGCGAGGCCGAGCTGCTTCGCGGCCGCGCCGTTGCAGCCGTCCGCGCCGATAACGATTCTGGCGTCGAGCTCACGCGCGTCGGCAGTCGTCCCCTCGCGCACC
This sequence comes from uncultured Actinomycetes bacterium, assembly GCA_963753525.1. Lineage (GTDB taxonomy): Bacteria > Actinomycetota > Thermoleophilia > Gaiellales > Gaiellaceae > Palsa-739. The sequence continues at coordinate 716,825 of CAVWCS010000005.1, read as the reverse complement.
TCGGCACCGGCATCGGCCGCCTTCTGGAGGAGGAAGTGGTCGAGCCGAGCGCGCTGCGTCATGTACGCGAGCGGCTTGCGCCCGGTGCGCGAGATGTGCTGGCGGTAGCGGAGCCCGCAATCCATCCGGCTGACGGTGTCTTCGACGACGGGCTCGATCGAGAACGGGAGGAGGCGCGCGGCCCGCCCGGTCACGCCGCCGCCGCACGGCTTGTCGCGCGGGAACGTCGCCTTGTCGACGACGAGGACGCGCGCGCCCGCGGTGGCGAGACGGTAAGCGGCGACCGAGCCAGCAGGCCCGCCACCAACGATCGCGGCGTCGTAATTCACGATGGGGGCGGGAGGATTCGAACCTCCGTAGGCTGAGCCGACGGGTTTACAGCCCGTTCCCTTTGGCCGCTCGGGCACACCCCCCGGGGAGTGGCAGTGTAGCCGCGTGGTTGAGCGGAAGCCGAGCGAGGAGCGGGCTACACTGGGACGCCTCCAGCCCTCTTAGCTCAGCTGGTAGAGCACCTCCATGGTAAGGAGGGGGTCGACGGTTCGAGTCCGTCAGAGGGCTCTCGCGCCTAAGCACGTTCTCGGCTGGTCGAGTCTAAGATCGCGGACATGCCCGCCCCGGAGTACTCGTCCTTTTAAGAGTTCGTGGAGGGACTCGCGATCCCGCTGAGCGATGCCGATCGGCAGGCCTAGCGCCTCGATGGCCAAACAATTGGGAGTGCACCGAATCGGGACACCGTCGCCGTATTCGCACATATCGGTCGGCGCTGGGAGGTACATGGGGATACGCGCCTCGATCCGATGAGGGTCGCGTAGCGGGCGGTATCTCAGGGCCGCGACCCGTTCTTCGTGGGTATGACCAAAGAACACAATAGGCACGCGCTTCCCCTTACCGACGACCTCAAAGCCTTCACGGCTAACGCAAAGTACGCCTACTCCTACGCGTACGAGATCTCCTAGGAGCTATTCGGCGGCGAGCTGCTTGAGCGCACTCCGGGACTCGTCGGAGTGGCGGGCCTCAAGCCTCTCCCCTGACGCGGCAATCTCTGAGCCCGAGTCGCTGAACGATCTGGTCGTAGGATCGCGTTGTGCCGGATGACGCTCTCCGAGTCTCGTGCTTCGCCTCACTGGATGTCCTGTGCGCGACGCACGGCGAGGACATCCCATACCGGGGTGGGCTCGACGCAGGGTTCGCCTTCCGGGGTACTCGGGTCCCGTTCCTCTCACCGCAGAAAGGCATCTTCCGCGCCGCCATTCAAGAAGCGCAAGGCGCGCTCTCCATCAACACGTCTGCGAACTCGCCGTACGACGACGAAGAGACGCCCGACGGCTTCTTCTATGCCTACCGCTCAGGCGCCATCGACCAACCGGACAACCGAGCGCTCCGCGCGGCGTTCACGCAAGCGGCGGCGCTCGTCTACTTCATCGCAACGCGGCCCGGCTTCTACAAGCCTGTCTACCCGGCCTACGTGATCGCAGATGACCCGGTGGCACGGCGAGTCCTCGTCTCGCCCGGCCGCATGGTCGGGCCGGCGGACGAGCGCGATCCGGTCGTGCTCAATGATCCGCTCGAGCGCCGATACGCCGTCCGGGAGACGCGCGTGCGTCTCCACCAAGCCAGGTTTCGGGGCCGCGTCCTTGTCGCGTATGCGAACCGGTGCACGATCTGCCATCTCAAGGAGACGCGGCTCCTCGACGCTGCTCACATCACCGGCGATCTCGAGGTACGCGGAGAACCCGTCATTCCGAACGGGCTCTCCCTGTGTTCAATCCACCATCGCGCTTTCGATGAGAACCTCGTCGGGATCTCGCCCGATTACGACGTGCATGTCTCGCGGCGCCTGCTCGAAGAGGAGGACGGGCCAATGCTCGAAGTACTTAAGGCGTTCCACGCAGCAGCGATCGAACTCCCCTCGCGCCGCACGTGGCGGCCTGATCGCGAACGTCTGGCCGAACGCTTCGAACGATTCGTCGCGGCGAGTTGACCAGTCGCCTGGCAAGTACAGGAGCTCAAACGAGCGCCGGAGGCTCGAGTTCCGCGTCACGGCTGACGAGCGTCGCATACCGGCCGCCGGCTGCGAGTAGCTCTTCGTGTCTGCCGCGCTCGACGACTTGGCCGCGGTCGAGGACGACGATCTGGTCGGCGTCTCTGACGGTCGAGAGCCTGTGCGCGATCGCGATCGTCGTCCGCCCCTCGGAGAGGTGGTCAAGCGCTTCTTGCACAAGCCTCTCGGTCTCGGTGTCGAGTGAGGACGTGGCCTCGTCGAGGATGAGGATCGGTGGGTTGCGGAGGACCGTGCGCGCGATCGCGATCCGCTGCTTCTCGCCGCCCGAGAAGCGGTAGCCACGCTCGCCGACGACGGTGTCGTAACCCTCGGGGAGCGCGGCGAGCACATGGTGGATCCGGGCAGCCTCGGCGGCTGCGTAGAGCTCTTCGTCGGTTGCGTCGGGCTTGGCAAAGCGAAGGTTGTCGCGCACCGAAGCGTGGAAGAGATACGTCTCCTGCGAGACCACGCCGACGAGGCTCGCGAGCGCCGCGAACGAGAGGTTGCGGACGTCGACGCCACCGATCGACACGGAACCTCGATTGACGTCGTAGAGGCGCGCTGCGAGATAGCCGAGCGTCGTCTTCCCGGCGCCGGTCTCGCCGACGAGCGCGGTCGTCGTGCCCGCGGGAACGACGAAACTCACGTCCTGCAACGTCCAGAGGTCGTCGCTGTAGCCGAACCAGACCGAATCGAAGACGACGTCGCCTGCCGCAGCGGCGTCGACCGTACCTTCCTCGATGTCGACCGGCTGGTCGAGGTACTCGAAGATGCGGTCGAAGAGCGCGAGCGAGGTCTGGATGTCGAGACCGACGCCGAGCAGCGAGCCGACCGGGAAGAAGAGCCGCGCCTGCAGCGTGGTGAAGGCGACGATCGTTGCAATCGAGATGGTGTGGGTGAACACGGTGCCGCCCAGCCAGTAGACCGCGGCTGGCATGACGGAGAAGCTCGTCTGGATCGACGCCATCACCCAGCGGCCAGCCATGCGCTGGCGCACCTCAAGGTCGGCCAGGCGAAGAGATTCCCCCTCGAAGCGGTCGGCGAGCTCCTCCCCGCGACCCATCGTCTTGCCAAGCATGATCCCGCTGACCGAGAGCGACTCCTGGACGATGCTCGAGATGTCGGCGAGCGACTCCTGCGTCGTCTTCGCGATCCGCCGCCGCTCGTTTCCGACCCGGCGCGTAAGCACGACGAAGATCGGGATCAGCGCGAACGCGAAGAGCGCGAGCTGCCAGCTCAGCAGCAGCATGCCGACCATCGTCGCGACCACTGTGGTGAGACTCGACGTGATGCTCGTAGCGGTGTTCGTGACGACGTTCTGCACGCCGCCGATGTCGTTGTTGATCCGCGACTGAACCTCGCCGGTGCGCGTGCGGGTGAAGAACGCGAGCGAGAGGCGCTGCAGATGACGGAATACGGAGGCGCGGAGGTCGTGCATCACCCGCTGGCCGACCTGATTCGACAAGAGCGTCTGACCCACGCCGAGAACGCCGGCGATGATCGCGATCACGATCATCGCCGCCGCGTTCACGGAAACCGCATGCGAGTTGTGCGCCTCGATCGCGACCAGAACGCGGCGAAGTAAGAACGCCGGCACGACGCCGAGGCCGGCGCTTACCACGATCAGCCCGAGCAGCGCCGAGAGCCGCCGCAAGTACGGCCGGAACAGCGGCCCGATCCGTCTCAGGTTCGCGCGCCGCACCTCCGGATCGGCGGCCCGTTCGGGCGGCGCCTCACCGCGGTCGTGGAAGAACATCCCCATCAAGCCAATCTAGCGTTGTTGATCACACAAGCATTCCGCTACTCACTGAAGGTGTCCCCCGCGAACCGGGCGATCGACTCGATGGACGGGACGACGTAGTACGAGCCGCTGACCGGCTTCGTGTAGCGAGTGAGCGCGTCCCGAGCGCCGCTCTTCAGCCCGGCCATGCTCTCGAGCATCGTCTGCAGAGGCGCGCGGCTCGCCGCGAACCCGACGAACATCGTCCCGTGGTCGGTGACGGTGCCGTAGGCCATGTTGCGGCGAAGGATCGTGCCGAAGGTGTCCTGGTCGGTGCTCGCGGCGTGCGAGTCCGCCGGCCTCGGGTCGAGCTCGATGCTGTCGGTTTTTGTCCGACCGATCACCTGCTCTTGGCGCTCGACGGTCAGCGACTCCCACGCCGCGGCGTCGTGCTGCCACTTCTGCAGCAGGAGCACCGATCCACCGGCGCCCGGGCTGCCTTCGGCCACGACTACGAGCCGCTGCGCTTCGACGAGCGTCGGATTCTCGGTTCCGTCGATGAAGCCGGTCAGATCGAGGTCGTGGTGGTACGACCAGCTGGAGGTTTCCTCGCCGACCGCGGCAAGGTCACTCAGCGCTCGGATCGCGGCGCGAGCGACATCGAAGACGACGTCGTAGCTGCTTCCGGAGATCCACAGCACGGCGTCGTGCTGAGTCGCCGGCATCGCAAAGCCTTCGATGCCACGGATGTCTGCGTTGAATCCCGCCGCGTCGGCAGGCGCGTCGCCTGAGGCCACGTCTTGCCACAACTCAGGCCGGAAGCCGGCGACGAGGTTGACGCCTCCCATCGTCGTCCTCGGCTCGCGGAGCGAGGCGACCGCCGCGACGAACCCATCCCTGTCCCCGGCGGCATCAAGCTCGAGGTAGGCGTGCGACGGCGTGCCTAGGGCGAAGATGCCTGTCTGCGGAGAGGGCATGGGGCCTTTGGTCTACCGCACACCGTCCTCTATCGTCAATCACCGCGCTTCGCGCGCCTCCATCGATTTAAGGAACCCGTAAGCCCTAGCTAATAGGGACGCAATCTCGAGGGCCGATCCTTGGCGGACTGCCAACTCGTCAAGGAGGACAGATGCGCTCGAAGATCCTGACCCTCGCGCTCGCCGGGGCTGCAGCTCTCGCCGCCGGCTCGATCGCTTTCGCGGGGATGATGCACCCGACGCTTGGCGCCAAGCTTTCCGGCATGGGCGACCACGGCATCGTCAATCTCCAGGCGCACGCCTCGAAAGGGCAGCTCTGCTGGAAGTTCGACCTCAGCGTGATGCACGTCACGGCCGCGACGATCCGCGACGCGGGCGGGATGATCGTCGCCCACCTCGGCCACATGTACAGCGCCAAAGGCTGCGGCATGGTCTCGAAGATGGAGCTCACGAAGATCGAGGAGAAGCCCGGCTCCTACCGGGTCTGGGTCGCGACGGCCGGTCATCCGGGAGCCCTGCGCGGGAAGCTGTTCGCCGGCATGGCGCACATGTAGATGGACTCGCCCCCCGTCACCGAAGAGAACGAGCCACGCCGCATCGGCCGGGGGGTCTTCCTCGGCACGGTCGCAGGCGGACTGTCATCACTGTGGTGGGGCAAGGCGGTGTGGGGTCACGTCTCGAGTCCTATCTCGCGGGTCGCGAACGCGATCGCTCCGAATATCTTGCCGTCGAAAGGCTGGCGGATCTACACCGTCGCGTCGACGATGCCCGTGTTCGACCGGGCGACGTGGCGTCTCAAGATCGGCGGGATGGTCGAACAGCGGCAGGAGCTGAACTACGACCAGTTGCGTGCCCTGCCGCAGGCGTCGCAGGTCTCCGTCTTCCACTGCGTCACGGGCTGGACGGTGAACGGCGTCCACTGGCGCGGCGTGCGCTTCAAGGATCTCCTCGCGGCGGCGAAGCCGCTCCCCGGCGCGCACGCGCTCCAGTTCGTCTCCGCCGAGCAGCCGTACGTCGACTACCTCCTGCTGTCCCAGGCAATGCTCCCCGACGCGATGCTCGCCTGGGAGATGGACGGCCAGCCGCTCCTGCAGGAGCACGGCGCTCCCGTCCGCGTCGTGATCCCCGACATGTACGGGTACAAAAACGTCAAGTGGGTGAAAGAGATCAACCTCGTGCGGGCGCCCGAGGTCGGATACTGGGAGCAGTACGGGTACGACAACGACGCCTGGGTCGGCCGCTCGAACGGCTACGGCACGTGAAGGCCGGCTACGTCCAGCGCTTCTCCCGCGCGGAGCGGCTGCTCCACTGGGTGAACGCCCTCGGCTTCTTCTTCCTGCTCGCGACGGGGCTGATCCTCTACCTGCCGAGCCTTTCAGTGCTGGTGGCGCGGCGGCAGCTGATCCAGAGCCTCCACTTCTGGACCGGCGTCGGCTGGCTCGCCGCACTCACCGCCGTCGTCGTGCTCGGCGGCCGCCGAATGCTGCGGACGGCGCGCGAGCTCGAGTCCTTCGACCGCGACGACCTGCGTTGGCTGCGCGGCGGCAAGGCACCGCAGGGACGGTTCAACGCCGGACAGAAGATCAACGCCGCGCTCACCGCCGCCTTCACGATCCTGTTCGGCGTCTCCGGCCTGCTGCTCTGGTTCGGTGAGCAGGACACGCGCTTCCGCTTCGCGAGCACCGTCATCCTCCACGACGGGCTGATGTACGTCTCGCTCGCGCTGCTCGTCGGCCACCTCTATCTCGCCCTGATCCATCCGGCCACCCGGCACGCACTGCGCGGGATGACGCTCGGCACCGTGAGCGAGGAGTGGGCTCGCCGCCACCACAGCAAGTGGGATCCGGAGCCACAATAGGAGGCATGACGACGGTGTTGGTTGTTGACGACGAGCCGATCGTTCGCGATGTCGTCGTTCGCTATCTCGAGCACGACGGCTTCGAGACGCTGATCGCGGCGGACGGGGACGTCGCGCGGGCGCTGATCGAGGAGCGCGAGCCGAGTCTCGTAGTGCTCGACGTGATGCTGCCGGGGATGGACGGACTGTCGCTTTGCCGCTGGATCCGGGAGCGGTCGAGCCTCCCGGTGATTCTCCTCACAGCACGGGGCGAGGAGGCCGACCGGATCGTCGGGCTGGAGCTCGGTGCCGACGACTACGTGACGAAGCCGTTCTCGCCGCGCGAGCTGTCGGCACGCGTGAAGGCGGTGTTGCGGCGAAGCGACACGTCTCCGCTGGCGGCGGAGACGGTCTTCTTCGGCGACGTCGAGCTCGACGCCTCTGCTCGACAGGTGCGCAAAGCCGGCGCTCCGGTGGAGCTGACGGCGCGCGAGTTCGACCTCCTGTGGTTCCTCGCCTCGCACCCGGGGCACGCCTTCTCGCGCGACCAGCTGATGGATCGCGTCTGGGGCTACACGTCAGCAGTCGAGACCGGCACCGTGACCGTCCATGTGCGACGGCTGCGCGAGAAGATCGAGACTGACCCCGAACAGCCGAGCCACCTCAAGACGGTCTGGGGCGTCGGCTACCGCCTCGACGCATGATCCAGCTCGCCCTCGCCGTCACCGCCGGAAGCCTCGTCTCGGGACTCCTTCTCGCCTTCCTCCTGCGCCGCGCTCCCACGGTCTGGCTGCAGCTCGCCGGCCTGGCCCTGACCGCGGTCTGCGTGCCGCTCGTCGCGGTGCTGCTTTCGGGCTGGGTGATGTTCCACATGGGCGCAGACCTGAAGATCCTCGCCGTGGCCGCCGGCTCGGCGACAGCGGCCGTCTTCGCGGCGCTCGTCCTCGCCCGCTCCATCACAGGCTCGCTACGGCGCCTCGGCACCGCCTCGCGGGAGCTAGCCGGCGGGGAGCTTTCCGCACGGGCGCCCGACGGCGGCGCACGCGAGATCGCCGAGCTCGCCGCGTCCTTCAACGCCATGGCGGCCAGCCTCGAACAGCTCTTCGACGCGCGCCGGGAGCTCGTCGCCTGGGCAAGCCACGACCTCCGCGCACCGATCGCGTCGATGCAGGCGATGCTCGAGGCGATCGAGGACGGCCTCGCGTCCGCCGACGACTACATACCGACGCTGCGCCAGCAGGTGCGAACCCTCTCGATGCTCGTCGACGACCTCTTCGAGCTCGCACGGATTGACGCCGGCGCGCTCGGACTCGAGCTGCACCTGACCCAGGTCGCGCCACTCGTCGACTCGGCGCTCCGGCTCCTCCGACCCGAGGCGGAAGCGCGCGGCATCGCGCTCAGCTCGGAGGTCGACGCACGCACCGAGGCTCAGCTGGCACCGGACAAGATCGAGCGCGTGCTCTTCAACCTTCTCACGAACGCCCTGCGACACACGCCATCGGACGGCTCTGTCGCCATCCGCGTCGAGCAGCGCGACGCGGACATCCTCCTACGGGTAGAGGACAACGGCGACGGCCTGGAAGGCGACGCGCCGGCGCGGATGTTCGAGCGCTTCTGGCGCGCCGACCGCGCTCGCAGCGGGAGCGGCGCCGGACTCGGGCTCGCCATTGCGCGCGGCCTCGTCGAGGCACACGGCGGCCGCATCTGGGCGGAGAACCGCCCACAGGGAGGCGCCTGCATCTCCTTCACGCTCCCCACGGCCTAGTACGCGGCTCCTCATAGGCCGGGCCGGAACGCGATGCGCAGGAGCGGATCTAAACGGAGAGCGGCTACGCGACCGCGACCGGTTCCGGGGCGGCGACCAGCCGGAGCCCGGTTTCGGGGTCGAAGTAATGGAAGCGCGACGGATCGACCGCGAGGCGGAGCGGTGCGCTGGGCCGGGCTGCGGTCCCCGGGTCGACGCGCGCGGTGAAAAGCGAGCCTGCCTCGACGGCCACGAGCGCCTCGTCGTCTCCCGCGGCATCCCGAATCTCCCCGACCTCGACCTGCGGCGCGTCGACGCCGAAGATGACGTTCGTATCGGCGCCGAGCTCCTCGACGACCTCCACCTGGACGTCCAGCCGCGGTAAGGACGGGTCGGCGTAGGCGCCGTCTTCGAACGTCTCGGGCCGCAGCCCGGCGATGACGCGCCCTTGCGACGGCACGGCGCCGGCGGGGAGGGGGATCGCGTAGCCGCCGAAGTGGAGGACGCCGTCGAGGACGTCGGCTTCGACGAGGTTCATTGCGGGCGAGCCGATGAACGCGGCGACGAAGAGGTTCGCGGGGTGCGCATAGAGCGCCTGCGGCGTATCGACCTGCTGGATCTTCCCGTCGCGCATCACGGCGACGCGCTGGCCGAGCGTCATCGCCTCGATCTGGTCATGCGTGACGTAGACCGTCGTCGTCGCGAGGCGGGCGTGGAGCGCGCCGATCTGTGCGCGCATGCTCACGCGGAGCTTCGCATCGAGATTCGAGAGCGGCTCGTCCATGAGAAACGCCTTCGGATACCGGACGATCGCACGGCCCATCGCGACCCGCTGCCGCTGCCCTCCCGAGAGCGCGGCCGGGCGCCGGTCGAGGAGGCGCTCGAGCCCGAGCAGCTTGGCGACCGTCCCGACGCGCTCGGCAATCTCCTCCTTCGGCGTCTTCCGCACCTTGAGCCCGTAGCCGAGGTTCGCGCGAACCGACATGTGCGGGTAGAGCGCGTAGCTCTGGAAGACCATCGCGACGTCGCGGTCACGCGGCGGCAGTTCGGTGACGTCGGTGCCGCCGATCGTGACGGTGCCCTCCGTCGTCTCCTCGAGCCCGGCGATCATCCGGAGCAGCGTCGACTTTCCGCAACCCGACGGACCGACGAGGACGAGGAACTCGCCGCTGCCGATCGTGAGAGAGACGCCGTCGACCGCGGTCACGCCGCCGGCGAAGATCTTGCTGACGTTGTCGAGGACGATCTCAGCCATCCGAACGCTCAGGGAGTCTATACCGCATAGCGATCTGAAACGCAATAGGCATTGACCACTTACCCGTAGTGGTTCTATAGTCCCGTGAGCCCATGAACACGGTCGGAACTCCCCCGAAGGTCACGAAGCAGGGCACCGCTCGCCAGCAGGTGCTCGAGCTGATCGAACGTCTCGGGGTCGGGACGGCGATCCCCTCTGAGCGCCAGCTCAGCGTCGATCTCGGCGTGTCGCGGCTCACCCTCCGCGCCGCGCTCGATGATCTTGCGCGCGAGGGCTATCTCGTCCGTCGGCGCGGCAGCGGCACGTACGTGCAGCAGCCGAAGATCGCGCAGGAGCTGACGATGACCTCGTTCAGTGAGGACATGCGCCGGCGGGGCATGAAGCCAGGCAGCCGCACCCTTTCGCTCACGTCAGAGCTCGCCGGCGCGCGCCTCGGCCGCTTCCTCAACGTCTCTCCTGGAGCGGAGATCGTCGTGGTCAAGCGGCTTCGCCTCGCGGACGGGGTCTCGATGGCGATCGAGACGCTCCACATCCCCGCGGAGGTCGTGCCAGGGGTCACACCGGCCGACCTCGAGGGCTCGTTCTACGAGCTGCTGCGCTCGCGGTACGGCATCGAGATCGCTGCCGCTACGCAGACGATCGAGCCTACGGTCACGAACGAGGAAGAGTCGGCGGCGCTCGGTGTGCCCCTCCACTCGCCAGCCTTCCTGTTCGAGCGGACGAGCCGCGACGAGACGGACCGGACGCTCGAGTTCGTCCACTCGATTTACCGCGGCGACCGCTACCGGATCGTCTCCGAGCTCACTCAGTCATAGGCCGCAGCCGCCTCGCGGTCATCACCTCTTGACAAAGAGTGGTCTGGTGTGGGACAGTCCCGCCGTGGCCAATTGGTATAGACCATTCGGCGCGCTGCTGGGCGTTGTACGTCCTCAGGCCACGGGCGTCTCTCGCGCTCTGCCCCTGCGTCGACGGCACGAGGGAGATTGGGTATGAGATACCGGGTTATCGCGGCGGTCGTCGCCGCGCTCGCACTCGGCGTCGTCGTCGCGACGACGGCCAGCGCGAGCACAAAAACATCGCACACGCTCACCGTGTGGCTCCAGGTCGACGCTCAGAGCGGCTGGCCGGGTGTCGTCGCTGCAGCCAACACGGCGTTCGAGAACGCCAATCCCGGCTGGACTGTCAATGTGCAGTACCAGACGTGGGGCGACGCACCTCCAGAAGTTCGACGCCACCATCGCCGGCAACGACATGCCGGACGTCATCGAGATGGGCAACACCGAGATGACGAAGTACATGGCAGCGGGCGCGTTCGCCAACCTCACGGCAAACAAGTCGCAGTTCGCCAACTCGTCGCACTGGCTCGCCGGCCTGGCGAAGTCGTCCACATACAACAGCAAGCTCTACGGCGTTCCGTACTACGCCGGCTCGCGGCTTGTCACGTACCGCACCGACCTCTTCAAGAAGGCGGGAGCCACGACGATTCCCGAAGAGTCTCGGCAGCTTCGAGTCGATTCTCGGCAAGATCGGGAAGAAGAGAAGCGAAGGTCAAGGGCTTCTCGCCGCTCTACGTGGCCGGCAACGACTGGTACACCGCGCTGAGCTTCGTCTTCGACTACGGCGGAGATATCGCCACCCTCAACAGCAAGGGCAAGTGGGTGGGCACGCTCGACTCGGCGAAGTCCATCGCCGGGCTGAACGCCTTCAAGAAGTTCTTCCTGGCGTACTCGCCGCACTCCGCCGCGACCTTGAACGAGGCGAATCCCGCGCCGTACGCCGTCTACTCGTCGACGCCGGTCGGCCATGCCGCGGCGATCTTCGGGCCGGGCTGGTACAGCTGCTGCGAGGGGAACTACACGAAGGTGTCCGGTCAGTTCGTGATGCCGAGCCACGTCTCGGGCAAGGCGATGCCGGGCTTCCTCGGCGGCTCCGACCTCGCCGTTCCGAAGCAGGGCACGCAGCAGGCGCAGGCCCGTGCGTGGATCGGCGACTTCACGGACACGACGAACGAGAAGGCTCTGCAGGCCAAGGGCGACATCCCGAACGCGACGAACCTCCTCGACAACTCGATCAATGACCAGGCGGCCGAGCAGAGTTGGTTCGTGCCGACAGGCGAAGTACTGGGTCGACGTCGAGAACGGGAACATCGCTCCGTGTCATGCTCTCCCAGATCCTCACGGGGAAGTACACCGTCAAGCAAGCCGCGCAGATCGCGGACTCGAACATCGAGTACACCCTCAACCAGCCCTAACGCACTGAGCGGACGGGCCCCCAGCATGGGAGCCGCCGCCGAGGCCGTCTCGACGAGGCCTCGGCGGCGCCCGCTCACCTGGAGACAGGCCCGCCGCGGCTCCGTCCCGTACCTGCTGATCTTCCCCGTGCTCGCCGTCATGGCGGCGATCCTCGGCTACCCCCTCTACCAGCTCATTCGGCTCGCGCTTCGAGAAATACGGGCTGCTCGAGCTGATCGCCCACAAGGGCATCTACGTCGGGTTCGCGAACTTCACGAGCGTTCTCCACGACGCGGATCTTCTGGCACACGCTGCTGCGCACCGTCGTCTTCACCGTCGCCAACGTCGGGCTGACGATCGTGCTCGGGACGCTGATCGCGCTGCTCCTCGTGCGCGTCTCGACGTGGGTGCGGATCCTCATCACCATCGGCCTCGTGCTCGTCTGGTCGATGCCGCCCGTCGTCGCCGTCCAGGTCTGGAACTGGATGACGAACGTCCAGAACGGCGTGCTCAACTACATCCTCACCGGGCTCCACTTCGGGAACTTCTTCCAGCACAACTGGTTCGCGAGCCCGTTCTCGCAGCTCGCCATGGTCACGACGCTCGTCGTCTGGGGTGCGCTGCCGTTCGTCGCGATCACCGTCTACGCCGCGCTCTCGCAAGTGCCGCACGAGCTGATCGAGGCAGCGCAGATCGACGGCGCGCGCGCGTGGCAGGTCTTCAAGGACGTGACGCTGCCCGTCATCCAGCCCGTGCTGCTGATCCTGACGAGCCTCTCGATCCTCTGGGACTTCGGCGTGTTCACGCAGCCGTACCTCCTGATCGGGCAGCCGCAGATCCTGCCGTCGAACTACCTCATGTGCGTCTACCTCTGGGAAGAGGCGTACTTCAAGAACGACTACGGCCGCGGCGCCGCGATCTCGATCCTCATGCTCGCGATCGGTCGCACTCGCTCAGTGTCATCTACGTGCGCCGGATGCTCAGGATCGGCGAGGTGGACCGGTGAACGTGCGGCTGCCGCGCAAGCTCGGCTGGAATGCGGTCGGCATCGGCGTCTTCGTCGTGATGGCGTTCCCGGTCTTCTGGATGATCTCGACCGCGTTCAAGTCGCGACGACCAGATCAACAGCCTGACGCCGACGTGGTTCCCGCCTCCACCCGACGCTGGCGCACTTCGGCGGCGCGATTCACAAGCAGTACTTCTGGGCCGACGTCAAGAACACGCTCATCGTCGTGCTCATCGCGGTCGGGATCGCGATGGTGCTCGCGTTCCTCGCGGCAGTGGCGCTTGCGAAGTACCGCTTCCGGGGCCGCAAGCTCTTCATCCTCCTGATAATCGGCGTGCAGATGATTCCGGGGATCGGCCTGATCATCCCGCTCTACGTGATGCTCGCGCACGTGCCGGTGCTCGGCTTCGACCTCGTCGGCCAGCTCTCCGGGGTGATCGTCGTCTACATCAGCGCGGTGCTTCCGTTCTCGGTCTGGACGCTGCGCGGCTTCCTCCTCGGCATCCCGAAGGAGCTCGAAGAGGCGGCGATGGTCGACGGCTCGACGCGGCTCGGCGCGTTCATCCGGATCCTCCTGCCGCTCGTCGCGCCGGGCCTGGTGGCGACCTCGGTCTTCGCGTTCATCACGAGCTGGAACGAGTTCATCTTCGCGAACCTCCTGCTTCAGCGGCAGGGGAACCAGACGATCACGGTCTGGCTCGCCTCGTACACCGGCGGCAGCACGTTCGTCGACTGGGGCGGCGTTGATGGCCGCGTCGACGCTCATCGCGATCCCGGTCGTGATCTTCTTCCTCATCGTCCAGCGCCGCATCGCCTTCGGGCTCACGGTCGGCGCGGTGAAGGGGTGAAGTGGTCATGACCAGAGCGGGCTGCTCATATTTCGGGGTTCGGATCACGCGGCACGTGCGCCGCGACATGGCCGACCTCGCGGCGCGCGGCTATACCGGCGTGCTCCACACGTTCTCCGAGAACGACTTCGCCTACTACCGCGGCACGATGGCGGAGATCGTCGCCGCCTCGCATGCGGAGGGGCTGTACGTCCAGGCGAGCCCGTGGGGGCTTGGACGGACGTTCGGCGGCGAGGCCGAGAGCCGCTGGGTCGCGTTCCATCCCGAGGAGTGCCAGGTGATGGACGACGGGCGGCGCGTCGCCGCGGCGTGCCTCAACAGCTCGGCGTATCGGGACTTCTGCAAAGAATGGGCCGACTGGGTGCTCGAGTGCGGTGTCGACTCGGTGTTCTGGGACGAGCCGGCGTGGGTCGTCCCGATTCACGTCGGCGTCGACGACGCATCGCGCTGGACGTGTCGCTGCGACCGGTGCGCCGAGCGGTTCGGCGCGGCCGATCCCCGCCGAGTTGACCCCGGAGGTGCAGGCGTTCCGCGAGGCGTCGGTCGTCGACTTCCTCCGCGAGGTCGTCGCGCACGTCGCAGCGCGCGGCGGCGCGAACACGATCTGCCTCCTTCCCGCAACCGAGGGAGACCTCGGCATCTCGGACTGGAACGACGTTGCCTCGCTGCCCGGCCTGACGACGTTCGCGACCGATCCGTACTGGAAGCACTGGAACGAGCCCGCCGGCCCGTTCGTGCGCCGCTTCGCGCGGCTGTTGCGTGAGACGACCGAGCGTCACGCTGTCGCCGCGCAGCTCTGGGTGCCGAGCTTCGGCCTCGTCGCGGACGAGATCCCCGAGCTCGAGGCCGCGCTCGCAGGCGCGCGTGAGGAGGGAGTTGACGACCTCTGGACGTGGGGCTACGAAGCGTGCGGGAACATGACGCATCTCGCGACCCCCGATTCACCGCAGGTGTGGGAGGCCGTGAGCGCCGCGCTCACCGGGCAACCGCAACTCGCCGTGACCGAGACGGCGCGGCTGGATCTCGCCGATCTCGACACGCGCCCGACGCGCGAAATCGTCCGGCTCCTCAACGACGAGGACGCGACCGTTCCTGCCGCAGTGGCGGAAGCCGGCGACGCGCTGGCCGCCGCTATCGACGCGATCGCAGCGCGGCTAGCCCGCGGCGGCCGGCTCATCTATGTCGGCGCCGGCACGTCGGGCGCGCTCGCCGCGCTCGATGCCGCCGAATGCGGCCCGACTTTCGGCTCGCCTCCGGGCGAGGTTCTCGCCCTCGTCGCCGAAGGCGAAACGGGCGAGGACGACAGCGCGGCGGCGACGACTGCTCTGCTCGAGTTACCCCTCCTGCCCGAGGATTGCGTCGTCGCCGTCAGCGCGTCCGGCTCGACCCCGTTCGCGCTCGCCGCCCTCGCGGCAGGGCGCGAGGCGGGAGCGCTCACCGTCGCGGTCACGTGCGTGCGCGGCAGCGCCGCCGGCGAGGCGGCCGAGCACGACGTCGCCGCGGTCGTCGGGCCGGAGGTGCTCGCCGGCTCGACGCGCCTCAAGGCCGGAACGGCGCAAAAACTCCTGCTCAACACGATTTCCACGGTGACGATGATTCGGCTCGGTCGCACGTACGGCGGCTTGATGGTCGGCGTCGCGCCCGACAACGCGAAGCTGCGCGAACGATCGCGCCGGAATGTCGTCCTCGCGAGCGGCGCGGCGGAGGAGCAGGTTGACGAGGCGCTCGCCGCGGCGGGCGGCGATGCGCGCGTCGCGCTCGTCGCTCTGCTTGCGGGCGTCGATGCCGAGGCGGCGCGGGAGCGGCTCGACGCCGCGGGCGGTTCGGTGCGGAAGGCGAGTGAAGCGTGAGGCTTGGCGTCGAAGCAGCTCTCGTCCGTGGCGAGCTCGTCCCCGGCGATGTCGAGGTGGAGGACGGCCAGATCGAGGCGGTCGGCCTCGCGACCACGACCCGCGGAAGGGTCGCGATCCCCGGCTTCGTCGATCTCCAGGTGAACGGCTACGGCGGTGTCGACTTCCTCTCCGCCTCAGAGGAGGACTACTCCCGCGCGGGTGAGGCGCTGCTGCTCGCCGGCGTAACCGCGTACCAGCCGACGTTCATCACGTCGGCGGAGTCGGCGACCATCGAGGCGCTGCACGCGATGCCGGCGGCTGCGTCCGGCCCGCGCATTCTCGGGGCGCACCTCGAAGGCCCCTTCCTCTCGCCGGAGCGCCCGGGCACGCACCCGCTCGAACACCTCCGCGCTCCGGACGTCGAGCTCCTCGACCGCCTGCTCGACGCCGGGCCTGTGACGCAGATGACCCTCGCGCCTGAGTTGCCCGGCGCAGACGCCCTCGTCGAACGGCTGTGCGAGCGCGGTATCGCCGTCTCGGCCGGACACACGAATGCGACCGCCACCGATGCCGAGCACGCCTTCGCGCTCGGCGTCGGCGCGATCACGCACGTCTTCAACGCGATGCGTCCGTTCCGCTCGCGCGATCCGGGCATTGCCGGCGTCGCTCTCACCCGGCCGGACGTCATGATCACGATGGTCGTCGACGGGCACCACCTCGCGGATGAGACGGTGCGCCTCGTCTGGGCGTGCGCCGCCGGGCGCGTCGCGCTCGTCACCGACGCGATCGCTGCCGCGGGAACCTCATTCGGCGGCACGGTCCAGCTCGGCGAGGTCGCAGTCGAGGTCGGAGCCGGCGCCGCGCCGATGCGGCACGACGGCACCCTCGCCGGGACCGTCCTGACGATGATCGACGCGGTCCGCAACCTCCACGCGTTGGGCGTCCCGTTCGAGGAGGCGGTCGGGGCCGCGACCGAGGTACCGGCGCGCCTGCTCGGACGCTCGGACGTCGGCGTCCTCGAGCCGGGAGCGCCCGCGGACGTCGTCATCCTCGACGACCGGCTCGAGATCCAGTCCGTCCTCTGCACGGGTCGAAGCGATGTCGTGGCTCGAGACTGAGCTGCGGGCGCAGCCGGAGGCGCTCGCGCGTCTCCTCCACGCGCAAGGAGACGCCGCGCGCGCGGCCGCGAAGCTCTTCCGCGGCCGCGACATCAGCTACGTGCTCATCGCCTCGCGCGGCAGCTCGTCGAACGCCGCGCGCTACGCGCAGTACCTCCTCGGCCGTGCGCATCGCGTGCCGGTCATGTTCGCGACTCCCTCGCTCTACACGATCTACGGCCAGCCGCCACGCCTCGATGGCGGGCTCGTGATCGGGATCTCGCAGTCGGGCGCTTCCCCCGACGTCGTGGCGGTACTCGCCGAAGCCCGCCGGCAAGGACGGCCGACGCTCGCGCTGACGAACGCGCCCGGCTCGCCGCTCGCGCAGGCCGCAGAGGTCGTGCTGCCGCTCGAAGCCGGCGAGGAGCATGCGGTCGCCGCGACGAAGACGTACACGAACTCGCTCGGAGCGGTCGCTCTCCTCTTCTCGGAGATCGGCCCCGACGCCGTTGCGCGCGAGGAGCTCGCACGCATGCCCGACGCGCTGGCGGCGCAGATCGAGCTCTCGCTCGGCGACCCCGTCGCGCTCGAGGAATATCGCGACGCCGTCGGCCTCACCGTTGTTGCGCGTGGCGTCAACTACGGCACGGCGTTCGAGATCGCGCTCAAGATTCGCGAGCTCTCCGGTTTGATGACCGAGGCGTACTCGCCGGCGGACCTGATGCACGGCCCGATTGCCGCGATCCAGCCCGGCTGGCCCGTGATCGTCGTCGCGCCGAACGGCCCGGCGCGGCCGACCGTCGAGGAAGTGCTCCCGCCGCTGCGCGCGCGCGGCGTCCGCCTCATCGCGGTGTCGGACGTTCGCGCCGTGCTCCGCCGTGCCAAGACGCCGCTACCGCTCGTGCCCGGCGTGCCGGAATGGCTCAGCCCGCTCACCGCGGTTGTGCCGGGGCAGGCGATGGCGCTTCGCCTCACGCTCCTCCGCGAGCTCGATCTCGACAGCCCGCGCGGCCTCCGCAAGATCACGCTCACGACCTAGAACGGGGCAGCTCAGGTATCACGCTAAGAACGCATGCCCCCAACCTCCCCGATGTGATCGTGCGCTACTTCGAACGCGATGCCGATCGCGACATCGACTCGATCGTCAACCTCTTCGCCGACGACGCCACCGTCATCGACGAAGGCGAAGAACGCCGTGGCACGGATGAGATCCGCGCCTGGCAAACCGGCGCGGCCTCGAAATACACCTACACGACCGAGGGCACGAACGCCGACGCCCTCGGCCCCGACCGCTACGTCGTCACCGGCCGCCTGACCGGCAATCCCCGGGCGGCACCGCCGACCTCAAATGGGACTCCACCATCGCCGGCCAGCGCATCACGCGGCTCGTCATCGCCCCGTAAGGGGATCAGCAGGAATCGTCGACGTACATCTTCGCCGCCGCGATGAACGAGAATCCGGCGCTCTCGAGCACGGGCCGCGACATCTGACCGGCCTGCACCGTTAGCGCCGGCGTGCCGAGCTCGACCGCGAGATCCCAGCGCGCGCGAATCATGGCCCGGTAGACGCCGCGGCCGCGCGCTTCGGGGAGGACGCCGGCCGCGAATAGATTGATGCCGTAGTTCCCGAGGACGGCGGCTGCGGTACCGACGACCTGTCCGTCGAGCGACGCGTTGAACTGCCGCGCCGGGTTTCCAAGCGTCGTGTATTCGGCGAAGCGCTTGGCGCGATTCCCGTCGTACTCCTTGCCTGCTTCGGCGCCCATCTCGAACGCCTCGATAGTGATGTGATCGGAGGCCGCGAGGTCGTCCATCGTTTCGACCAGTCCGACGGTGACGCCGTCGGGTGTGGTGCCAGACGGCGGCTCGACGAGCGCCATCGCGTTCTCAACCGCCTCGAACCCCGGCGTCTCCCCATGCCGGAGTCCGCGCTGCTCGAGCTCAGGCCCGAGCCACGCGAAGGCGGGCTCGATCCACCAGACGAGCGCGTCCTTTCCCGCGGCGCGAACCAGCTCGCGCGCCTCGCTGATGGCGGCGTCGACGTCGGCGGGAGCGACGTTCGTCGGCTCGACGACCTGCGCGATCGGATACGTGTGGATGCAGACGGACACGTGCTCGCCCTCGAGGCGCTTCCAACCGACCGGGAGCAGCAGCTCCTGGAACGGATGCAACGCCTGCCGCCGCACGTCGGCCGGGATGTCCATCGACGAAGCCTACGAAATGCGCAGGATCACGAGCGGGATCTCCCGGCTCGTCCTTGCCTGGTAGTCGTCGTAGCCCGGATACATCTGCGCTGCCAGCGGCCACAGGCGCGCTCGCTCCTCCGGCTCCGCGGTGCTCGCCGTCACCGCCAGCTTGCGCCTGCCGACTTCGATCGCCGCGGCCGGGTTCGTGAGCAAGTTCAGGTACCACGCCGGATGCTTCGGGGCTCCGCCGACCGAGGCGACGACGACGTAGCGACCGCCGTCCACGAGATAGAGCAGCGGCGTCGTGCGCTGCTTGCCGCTCTTGCGGCCGGTCGTCGTGAGGAGCAGGACGGGCGCGCCACGGATGCGGCCGCCGAGACGACCGCCGCTGGCCCGGTAGAGCGCGACGTTGAGCCGCGAAAGGAACTTCAGGAGTTGCCTGCTCACCAGGCCAACGCTAACCGTCGGTATCGCGCCCTAGTCGACGAGCGCCTCGAACGGGTCGACCGCGATGTCGTTGACTGACTCGACGTGGCGCGCGCGCACGCGACCAAGCCCGAGCGCGGCGAGCGCGCTGCCGATGCCTCCGCCGATCATCAATGTCCAGACGTGGTGGAAGGTGGCGACGGTCGCGCCGCCGGCGTCGAGGAACGCCACGAGAAGCGCGATCCCGATCACGGCGGCGAGCTGTCGGAACATCGAGAAGATCGCGGAGCCGGTGGAGAAGCGGTCGCGCGGCAGCTGGGCGACGGCGGCTGACGCAAAGCCGCCGAAGGTCAGACCAACACCGGCCCCAGTCAGGAGCGTGGCCGGGAGGAACGCCGTTGCGTAGTGCGGCGCAGCGCCGACACGGGTGGCAAAGAGCAGCGTCCCGAGCGCGAAGAGGAGGCCGCCCGGCATGGCGACGACGCGCTGGCCGAACCGATCCGCGAGCCGTCCCGCAAGCGGCGAGAAAGCCGTCGCCATCAGCGGGCCGGGCGTCAGCGCGACTCCGGCGCGGAGCGTCGAGTAGTGCCACACGCCGGTGAGGAAGAGGGCGTTCGAGAGGAGCAGGGCGAAGAACGAGAGCGCGAAGATGAACGCCCCGAGGGTCGCCACCGCGAAGGAGCGAACGCGGAAGAGCGACAGTTCGACGAGCGGGCGAGTCGAGCGCGTGGAGTGCCCGACGAAGCCGGCGCCGAGCGCCGCGGCAACGGCGAACGCTCCGACGATCCGCGTACTCCCCCAGCCCCAGGAGCCGCCGTCGACGATCCCGAGCGAGAGCGCGCCGATCGCGCCGACAAGCAATGCGATCCCAAGCAGACTCGGGAACTCCGCCGCGTGCTCCTCACGGAACTCGCGCAGGATCCGCCGCGCCGGGACGAGCGCCGGCAACCCGATGAAGAGGTTGACGAAGAAGACGGCGCGCCAGTCGAAGACGTCGATCAGGACGCCGCCGAGCGCCGGGCCGGTCGCGGCCGCGATGCCGCCGGTTGCGCCCCAGAGCGCAGTCGCGGTCGCACGCTGCTCGAGTGGGAACTCGGGGAGCAGGAGGCCGAGCGAGGTCGGCACGAGCGCAGCTGCACCGGCAGCCTGGACGACGCGAGCAGCGGTCAGCAGACCGACGGTCGGTGCGAACCCGCAGGCCGCCGACGCGACGAGGAAAAGGACGATGCCGCCGAGGAAGACGCGCTTACGGCCGACGCGGTCGGCGAGACGGCCGGCCGGAATGAGCAGCGACGCAAAGACGATGTTGTAGGCGTTGATCAGCCACGACAGGTCGCCGAGACTCGCACTCGGAAAGGCCGCGCGGATCGACGGGAATGCGATGTTGACGATCGTCGCGTCGAGGAAGCTCATAAAGACGGCGACTGAGGTGACGGCGAGGACGAGCCACTTCCGTTGCATGATGCAACCGACCATACCAGAGTTGAGTTGCATGACGCAACTTGCTATGCTCGATCCATGCTCGGACGCGACTACGAGGGCCAAAACTGCTCTGTGGCACGCACGCTCGAGCTAGTCGGGGAGCGCTGGACGCTCCTCGTCGTACGCGACGCGTTCCTCGGCCGCCGTCGGTTCGAGGAGTTCCAGGAAAGTCTCGGCGTAGCCCGGAACGTGCTCGCCGACAGGCTGGCGAAACTTGTGGAGCAGGGCATCTTCGAGCGGGTCCGCTACCAGGAGCGACCAGCGCGGTACGAGTACCGGCTGACGCCGAAAGGCCGTGACCTGCGGCTCGCGCTCGCGGCGCTGATGCAGTGGGGCGACCGGTACGTCTCACCTACCCCGCCGCGACTGCTCCGCCGCAAGTCCGACGGCTCGCCTGTCCACGTTGCCCTCGTCGACGCCGACGGAACGCCGATCGAGCCGACGGACGTCGAGAACGTCGCCGCTTAGAGCTGCGCGACGTCAAACCGGTGACTGCTCGCGGCTACTTCTTCGCCTGCTTGGCCGCCCGCTTCTCCTTCAGCGTCTTCTGCGCCGGCTTCTTCGCCATCGTCTTCTTCGTGTTCTGGTCCTTGTTCGCCATGCTCTGCCTCCTTCGCGTCGCCCGACGGAGTCGAGTATCGCACTAGGCTCGGAGCGTGCCTACCGTCCGCCGCAACGAGCTCCGCAACGTCGCGATCATCGCGCACGTCGATCACGGCAAGACGACGCTCGTCGACGCGATGCTCTGGCAGTCAGGCTCCTTCCGCGAGAACCAGGACGTCAACGAGCGGGTCATGGACTCGATGGACCTCGAGCGCGAGAAGGGGATCACGATCCTCGCCAAGAACACGGCGGTGCAGCACGGCGAGACGAAGATCAACATCGTCGACACGCCGGGGCACGCCGACTTCGGCGGGGAGGTCGAGCGCGCGCTGACGATGGTGGACGGCGTGCTGCTGCTCGTCGACGCCTCCGAGGGGCCGCTGCCGCAGACGCGGTTCGTGCTGCGCAAGGCGCTCGAGCTGAAGCTTCCGGTCGTCCTCGTCATCAACAAGGTCGACCGTCCCGACGCGCGGCCGGCGGAGGTCGTGAACGAGGTGTACGAGCTGTTCCTCGATCTCGACGCCGACGCCTCG
The DNA here is from genome assembly GCA_963753525.1 of uncultured Actinomycetes bacterium. Lineage (GTDB taxonomy): Bacteria > Actinomycetota > Thermoleophilia > Gaiellales > Gaiellaceae > Palsa-739. The sequence goes on along the minus strand of CAVWCS010000005.1, from coordinate 695,008 downwards.
CAGATCGAGTTCCCGATCGTGTACGCGAACGCGCGCGCGGGCCAGGCCGGGCTGGCCGCGGACGAGCTCGCGGCGGATCTCGAGCCGCTGTTCCAGACGCTGCTCGAGACGATCCCCGCGCCGAGCCACGATCCCGAGCATCCGCTGCAGGCGCTCGTCACGAATCTCGATGCGAGCCCGTACGTCGGCCGGCTCGCCCTGCTGCGGATCCGCCACGGCACGCTGCGCAAGGGCGCGCAGATCGCGTGGTGCCGTTCCGACAGGACGATCGAGCAAGCGCGCGTGACCGAGCTCTACATCACCGAGGCGCTCGACCGCGTTCCCGCCGACGCGGCTGGGCCGGGCGAGATCGTCGCGCTCGCCGGCCTGCCCGAGGTGACGATCGGGGAGACGATCGCCGACCCCGACGACCCGCGGCCACTGCCGGTGACGACGGTCGATGAGCCGAGCCTCTCGGTGACGATCGGCATCAACACGAGCCCGCTCGCCGGCACCGAGGGGACGCGGCTGACCGCCAGCCAGGTGAAGGGCCGCCTCGACGCGGAGCTCGTCGGCAACGTCTCGCTGCGTGTCCTCCCGACGGCGCGGCCTGACGCGTGGGAGGTGCAAGGCCGCGGCGAGCTGCAGCTCGCGATCCTCGTCGAGCTGATGCGCCGCGAGGGCTTCGAGCTGACGGTCGGCAAGCCGGAGGTGTTGACGAAGCAGGTAGACGGGAAGCGGCACGAGCCGGTCGAGCGCGTCGCGATCGACATCCCCGAGGAGTTCATCGGCGTCGTCACGCAGCTGCTCGCGCTGCGCAAGGGCCGGCTGCAACAGATGGTGAACCACGGCAGCGGCTGGGCGCGCATGGAGTACCTCGTTCCCGCCCGCGCGCTGATCGGGTTCCGCACCGAGTTCCTCACGGAGACGCGTGGGACCGGGATCATCCACCACGTCTTCGAGGCATGGGAGCCGTGGCACGGCGAGCTGCGAACGCGGCCGACGGGCAGTCTCGTCGCCGACCGGCGCGGCCAGGCGACCGGGTTCGCGATCACGAACCTGCAGGAGCGCGGCTCCCTCTTCATCTCGCCGGGCAACGAGCTCTACGAGGGGATGGTCGTCGGCGAGAACGCGCGTGACAACGACCTCGACGTCAACGCGTCGAAGCCGAAGAAGCTGACGAACATGCGCGCCGCCTCGGCCGACGAGACCATCCGCCTGATCCCGCCGCGGCCGCTCTCGCTCGAGCAGGCGCTCGAGTTCATCCGCGAGGACGAGGCGGTCGAGGTCACCCCCGTGTCGATCCGGCTCCGGAAAGTCGAGCTCTCGGGGACGAAGCGGCACTCGCTGTCGTCGCGCGCGAAGCGCGAGCGGGATAGCTGACTAGTACGGCGGTTGCGGGTCGTACTGGATGTAGCGGCGCACTTCCCGCGCTCGATCCGGTGAGGCGAGGCGCCCTATCAGGTGGAGCGCCATGTCGATTCCCGCCGACACTCCCGCCGCCGTGATGATCTCGCCCGCGTCCACGAAGCGAGCGTCCGGGCGCGGCTCGATGTCCCGGCCGAGCGGGAGAAGCTCGTCGAACGCGCTCCAGTACGTCGTCGCCGGCAGGCCGTCGAGGAGGCCCGCGTCGGCGAAGACGAGCGCCCCCGTGCAGACGCTCGCGAGGAGAGTGCCGTCCGCGTGCAACGCGCGCAGCCGCTCACGCACCGCCTCGTCGCCGAGCTTCGCGCGCGTGCCGCGGCCACCCGGGTAGACGAGCACGTCGATCTCGCCGAGGTCGTCCCACGCGAGCTCCGGGACGACCCGCATCCCCTTCGCGCACGTGACCGGCTCGACGCTGTCGCCGACGAGGGCGACCGACACCTCGTCCGGATGGAGATAGCGCCACGCGGCGAGCACTTCCCACGGCCCGACGAAGTCGAGTTCCTCGGCTCCTTCGAAGACGGCGATCGCGACCCGCGACATCTACTGCTGGTAGCCCTCCACCACGTTTTCCTCGCGCGCTTTCGCGGCGTCCTCGTCGAGTCCGAACTCCCGCAACGCGCGGCGCTGGCGCAGAAGATCCCAGCACTGGTCGAGGGAGACCTTCACCTCCTCGAGACGCCGGCGGTCGGCTTCCGACGCTGCTCCGGCGGACTCCCTGTCCCACAACTCGTGCTCTTCGGCGACGAGTTGCTCGATCGTTCCGTGGATCTGCTGGTCGGACATGGCTCCTCCTTGCGGTCGTCAGCTCATCATCGGCGAGGGCGGAATGCGGGTCGTGCCGGTCGGCGTGTCGACGACGAACCCGACCTCGTCGACGTAGCACCAGCTCCACATCTCGCCCGGCTCGAGCGAGCGGATGAGCGGATGGGACGTCTCGCGCGCGTGCGCGGACGCGTGCCGGTTTGGCGAGTCGTCGCAGCAGCCGACGTGCCCGCAGCTGAGGCAGATCCGCAAGTGCAACCACTCGCCGCCGACGCGCAGGCAGTCCACGCACCCGTCCACCGACTCGGGCAGCTCCTCCAGCGTGATCTGGTCGAGGTGGGAGCAGACCATCGTCCGAGCCTAACGGCCTAAGGGGAATCTACGCCTCGCGTGCGCCTTCGAGCCACGCGCGGCCGACGACGGCGCCGTCGGCGCCTGCTTCGCGAGCGGCTTCGATGTCTTGCGCGTTGCGGATTCCGCCGGCGGCGAGGATCTCGCCGGCGAAGTTCGCACGTGCCTCGCGGATCAGGTCGAGGTCGGGGCCTGAGAGCGTGCCGTCGCGGGAGATCGCGGTGCAGAGGACGCGGGCCACCCCCGCGGCCGAGCAGCGGGCGAGCGCTTCCGCGGTGGAGAGACCGGAGTCGTCGAGCCAGCCGGCCGTCCGGACGGAGCCATCCGCGACGTCCACGGCGACGACAAGCCGATTGCCGAGTGCCGCGACGAAGTCCTCGAGCGGGATCTCGCCGAAGGCCGCGCTGCCGACGAGCACGCGCGCGACGCCCGCGTCGGCGAGTGCGACGGCGTCCGTGACGCTGCGCACTCCGCCGCCGAGCTGAACCGGGACGGGAGCGGCCGCCGCGACGACGTCGCGAGCGAGCCCGAGCGGGGCCCCTCCGTCGCGCGCGGCGTCGAGCGCGATCACGTGGACGAATGGTGGCCGTTGACGCGCAGCCACGGCGACGAGCTCGAGCGGGTCGCCGCCTTCGAGGCGCACACGGCCGTAGTCGCCCTGCTCGAGGCGGACGGCTCGCCCGTCGAGTACGTCCACTGCCGGAATCACTAGCACTGTGTTATCATGGTAACACGATGACAGAGGGAGATCGACATTGGCTGGATCTTTTCGCGACGATCGCGGCGCTGCGGACTCCGCAGGAGACGCAGGCGTTCCTGCGGGACCTCTGTACGCGAGCGGAGTTGGACGCGATGGCGCACCGCTGGCAGGTGGCGCAGCTCCTCGAGGAGGGACTTCCCTACCTCGAGGTGGCGCAGAAGGCGCACGCGTCGACGACGACGGTGACGCGGGTGGCGCAGTGGCTGCGGAACGGCGAGGGCGGGTATCGCCTCGCCCTGTCGCGGCGGGCGAAACGGAAGCGCGCCTGAGAATCGCCGTCCCGTCGAAGGGGCGGCTGCGGGAACCTGCCGTCCAGCTTCTCCAGGACGCGGGGCTCGGGCCGGAGACGCCGAGCGACCGGGCGCTCGCCTTCCCGTGCCGGAACGCGCCGGTCGAAGCGCTGCTCGTCCGCGCCGACGATGTGCCCGAGTACGTGCAGGACGGCGTAGTCGACTGCGGGATCACGGGGCTAGACATCGTCCGCGAGCGTGGCGCCGACGTCCGAGAGCTCGCGCGGCTCGGCTTCGGCGCGTGCACGCTCGAGGTCGCGGTTCCGGCGGAGTCGGAGATCTCCAGCGTCGAGATGCTGCGCGGCGCGCGAGTGGCGACGAGTTTCCCGCGGCTCGCGCGCGAACTGCTTCCCGGTCCGATCGAGATCGCCGACGTGCATGGCTCGGTCGAGCTTGCACCGCGGCTCGGCCTCGCCGATGCGATCGTCGACCTCGTTTCGAGCGGCAGCACGCTCCGCACGAACGGGCTGCGCTCGGTCGCGACCTTGTTGGAGTCCGAGGCCGTTCTCGTCGGTCCGAGGGATCCGTCCCCGGCAGCGCTCCAGCTCGCCGGCGTCTTCCGCAGCGTCGTCGAGGCGCGCGGCGCGCGATACCTCATGCTCAACTGCGCGGAGGAGGCGCTCGAGGCCATCACGGCGCTCGTGCCTGGGTCGCGCGCGCCGAGCGTCCTCCCCCTCTCCGAGCCGGGCATGGTCGCCGTGCACAGCCTCGTTCCCGCAACCGATGTCTGGCGGCTGCTGCCCGAGCTCGAGGCCGCCGGTGCGTCGTCGATCCTGCTCGTCCCCGTCGAGCGGATGCTCGGATGACGATCGTCGCTGACGTCAAGGAGCGCGGGATGGACGCCGTGCGGGAGTGGGCCGTGAAGCTCGACGGTGTCGAGCCAGCGCGGGCGGTGCCGAACGGCGAGCTGCCGGAGGCGGAGGTGCTCGCGCTCGCCGATCGCGTGCGGCGCTGGCACGAGGCGCAGCGGCCGGAGGACGTCCGGATCGAGGTGGAGCCGGGCGTCGAGCTCGAGCGGCGCTGGATCCCGCTCGACCGGGTCGGGATCTACGTCCCGCGCGGGCTCGTTTCGACGCTCGTCATGTGCGCCGTTCCTGCGGTTGCGGCAGGAGTGCGCGAGCTCGTGATCTGCACGCCGCCGGAGGGCTCCGGGTTGGTTGCGCGCGCGGCGGAGTTGCTCGGTCTCGGCGAGGTGTGGGCGATCGGCGGCGCGCAGGCGATCGGCTTCCTCGCCTACGTCGAGCGCGTGGACAAGATCGTCGGTCCGGGCGGGCCGTACGTGAACGAGGCGAAGCTCGAGGTCTGGCGCGACGTGCCGATCGACTTTCCCGCCGGGCCGTCCGAGGTCGTCGTCGTGCTCGGCGAGGGCGGCGACCCGCGCATCGCGGAGCTCGAGGTCGCGGCGCAGGCGGAGCACGGGCACGACGCCGTGTGCCGCGTCGTCGCGACGCTGGAGGAGGCGGAGGCGCTCGCGCCGGAGCACCTCGTCCTGCTCGGTGTCGCCGAAGATGCTCGCGGCGGATGTGCGCAACGCGGGCGCGGTCTGTTCGTCGGCCCGAACTCGCCGGTCCCGGCGGGCGATCTCGGCACCGGCGCGAACCACGTCCTCCCGACCGGCGGCTGGGCGCGGTCGGTCGGCGGGCTCGGGCTGGAGACATTCCTCAAGCCGCTGACGGTGCAACGCCTGACGGCGGAGGGACTCGCGCGAGTGCGGCCGACGGTCGAGGCGCTCGCGGCGGTCGAGGGGCTGCCGGCGCACGCGGCGGCGGTGGCGCGATGAGGGCGCTCGCCCAGGAGTTCGCGCCGTACGCGTGGGCGCCGTCGACAGAGGAGCTCGCCCGGCGGGCGGGGCTCGATCCCGTCGAGATCGTGCGCTTCGACGGGAACGTCCCGCCGGTGCCGCTCGTCTCATCACGGCCCGGCGCGCTCGCGGCAGCGCTCGCCGAGGTCAACACGTATCCACACGGCGGCTACACGGCGCTCGAAGCGGCGATCGCGCGCTACGCCGGGGTCGAGCCGGAGAACATCGTGCTCGGCGCGGGCGCGGACGACCTGATCCTCCTCGTCGCCCGCGCGTTCGCCGGGCTGGGCGACGCCGTCGCCATTCCGGCGGAGCCGACGTATCCACTCTTTCGGCTCGGCGCGCTGCTCGCCGGCGCGGATGTCGGAGACGACACGCCTGTTCTCACCTTCGCGTGCCGGCCGGGGAATCCGACTCGGCGAGCTCGGGCCGCTCCCCGACGCGCGGCCGCTCGCCGTGGACGAGGCGTACTTCGAGTACGCGGACGAGACGGCTGCGGGGCTGATCGCCGACGAGGACGTCGTCGTGATCCGCACCTTCTCGAAAGCGTTCGGGCTCGCGGGCGCACGCGTCGGCTACGCGCTCGCGCCGCCGGAGATCGCGGCGGAACTGCGCCGCCGCCAGTCGCCCGCTCCGGTCTCGACGCTCTCGGCGGCGCTTGCTGTCGCGGCGCTGCGCGATCCCGCCAGACGTGAGCTCGGTTGTCGAGGAGCGCGAGCGGCTCGCCGGCGAGTTGCGCTCGATCGGCTTCGAGCCGTTGCCCTCGCGCGCGAACTTCGTTTTCTGCCCCGTCGACGAGCCGGGCGAGATCTTCGAACGGCTGCTGCGCGGCGGGTGCGTCGTGCGAGTCACGGGCGGACGGGATCCGGATCACCGTCCGCGACCGCGAGGATGACGACCTGCTCCTGTCGGTGCTCGCGGGCGAGCAGCCGCGGCCGAAGCGGCGTGTGCGGGCGGTGCGCGCGACTGCCGAGACGCGCGATTCGCGTCCGCCTCGACCTCGACGGCGCCGGGCGCGTGCGTGTGCAGACCGGCTCCGGGATCTACGACCACTTCCTCGAGCAGCTCGCATTCCACGGCGGCTTCGACCTCGTCGTCGAGGGCGCCGGCGACCTCGAGACTGGGCCGCACCATACGGCGGAGGACACCGCGATCGCGTTCGGTGAGGCGCTCGACAAGGCCCTCGGCGATCGGGTCGGGATCGCGCGTTACGGCGATGCGGTCGTTGCGATGGACGACGCGCTCGCGACCGTCGCCGTCGATCTCGGCGGGCGACGCGGCGCCGAGGTCGAGCTCGAGCGCGACCCGGGTCTGGCACGGCACGCGCTCGAGAGCATCGCGTCGGCGGCGCGTCTGACGCTCCACGTCAAGGCGACCGGGCGCGACGAGCACCACATCGCCGAAGCGGCATACAAAGCGTTCGGCCGGGCGCTTCGCGCGGCCGTGCGGAGCGACGGCGAAGGGCTCCCGTCGACGAAGGGCGTCCTGTGACGACGGTCGCGATCGCGCGCTACGGCGCGGGAAACGTCCGCTCGGTCGAGCTCGCCCTGCGGCGGCTCGGCGCCGAGCTCGTGGACGACCTTGCGGCCGCCGATCTTGCGGTGCTCCCCGGCGTCGGCTCGGCGCGCTCCGCGATGGACGGTCTCGGCGAAGCGGTTGACGTGCTGCGCGAGCGCCACGCGGCCGGCCGGCCGATCCTCGGCATCTGCCTTGGCCTCCAGCTCGCGCTCGACGAGACGGAGGAGGACGGCGGCGTCGCCGGGCTCGGCTTGGTGCCGGGCCGCGCGGTGCGGCTGCGCGAGGGTCGCGTGCCGCGCATCGGCTGGGCTCCCGTAGAGCCCGACGGCACCGCGTACTGGTTCGCGCACTCGTACGCCGCCGAGACGCCGGCCGTCACCGCGACGAGCGAAGGGCTCGCCGCGATCGTCGAGCACGGCTCGTTCCTCGGCGTCCAATTCCACCCGGAGAAGAGCGGCCCCGCCGGCGCGCGCTTCCTTCGCACCGTTCTCGACCGATGCCTCTCCCCCGCCTGATCCCCTGCCTCGACGTCGCCGGCGGGCGAGTCGTGAAGGGCGTTCGCTTCCGCGAGCTGCGCGACGTCGGCGACCCCGTCGAGCTCGGCGCGGCGTACTCCGAAGCCGGCGCGGACGAGCTGGTTTTCCTCGACATCTCCGCGACTCTCGACGCGCGTGGCTCCGCTGTAGAGGTCGCCGCCGCGGTGGCGGAGCAGGTCTCGATCCCGTTCACCGTTGGCGGCGGGGTCCGCTCGGTTGCCGACGCTGCGGCGCTGCTCGAGGCGGGAGCGGACAAGGTGTCCGTCAACTCCGCGGCGCTCGCGCGGCCGGAACTGATCGGCGAGCTCGCCGAGCTCGTCGGCAGCCAGGCTGTCGTCGTGGCGATCGACACCGAGGATGGGCGCGTCCACTCGCACTCCGCCACCCGCGAGGCCGGTCGCGACACACTCGCGTGGGCGCGCGAGTGCGAGGAGCGCGGCGCGGGTGAGCTGCTCGTGACCTCGATCGACCGGGACGGGACGCGCAACGGCTACGACCTCGAGCTTCTCGCGCAGCTGTGCGATGCGGTCTCGCTCCCGGTGATCGCGTCGGGCGGAGCGGGCTCGGCGCAGCACATCGCCGACGCGCTCGGCGTCGCGCAGGCCGCTCTACTCGCTTCGATCCTCCACGAGAACCCGGCGCGGCTCAGCTCATTGCGAGACGAGCTGCGCGAGCTCGGGGTGGCGGTGCGCGATGCAGCCTGAGCTGCGGGCCGCGATCGTCCAGGACGCCGCGACCGGTCGCGTCCTCATGCTCGCGTGGATGGACGCAGAGGCCGAACGGCTGACGCGCGAGACCGGCGAGGCGTGGTTCTGGAGCCGCTCGCGGCAAGAGCTGTGGCACAAGGGCGCGACGTCAGGGAACGTCCTCCGCGTCGTCGAACTGCGGGGCGACTGCGACGGGGACGCGCTCCTGGTGCGGGTCGAGCCGGCCGGGCCGGCGTGCCACACGGGCTCCGTCTCGTGCTTCGCGCCCGAGCTCTGGCGGACGGTCGTCGAGCGCGTGCGCGACCGGCCGGACGGCTCGTACGTCGCCTCGCTGGCCGCCGACGGTGTTGGACGCGCGGCCCAGAAGCTCGTCGAGGAGGCGGGCGAGGCGGCGGTCTCCGCGGTCGCCGGCGACGGGCGCCTCGTGGAGGAGGCGGCCGACGTTCTGTTTCACCTCTACGTCCTGCTCGCGGTCGCCGGCGTCGACGTCGCGGACGTCGAGGCCGAGCTCGCGTCCCGCCGCAAGTGAGCGCGGAGCTCGACTTCGCGCTCGAGCTCGCGGACGCCGCCGACGCGATCAGCCTGCCTCGCTTTGGCTTGAGCGACCTTCACGTCGAGCAGAAGCCGGATTCTGACGCCGGTCACCGACGCCGACCGCGCGGTCGAGCAGGCGCTGCGCGAGCTGGTCGCCAAGCAGCGGCCGGACGAAGGAGTCTTCGGCGAGGAGGACGGCGGCGACCCGGACGGCGTCCGCTGGATCGTCGATCCGATCGACGGCACGAAGAACTTCGTGCGCGGCATCCCGGTCTGGGCGACGCTCATCGCCTTCGCCCGCGACGACGAGCTCGTCTGCGGCGTCGTCTCGGCGCCGGCGCTCGGGCGACGCTGGTGGGCGGCACGCGGCGAGGGCGCATTCTGCAACGGCACGCCGATCCGCGTCTCCGGCGTCTCGCAGCTCGCGGGCGCCGCCGTCTCCACCGCGCTCGCCTCCGACCTCGCCGCGCTCGAGGAGGTCACGTGGCACGCGCGTGGCCTCGGCGACTTCTGGCAGCACGTACTCGTGGCCGAGGGAGCGCTCGACGCCGCGATCGACTATGCGCTCAAGCTCTGGGACTACGCCGCGCTCGTCCCGATCGTCGAGGAAGCCGGTGGCCACACCGGCTTCACCGCCGGCGGGCAATTCGTCAGCTCGAACGGCGTGCTCCACGAAGCGCTCCTCACCCGCGTAGCCGCCCGATAAAGGCAAGGATCCGTTGCGCGGTAGTCCTCGGCTGCCCGAGCATCGAGAGGTGCCCCGCCCCCGCGATCGTGACGAAACGCGTGTGGAGTGCGGCGGCGGTGGCGCGACCGCTCGCGACCGGGTCGACGGTGTCGTCGGCTCCCCAGAGCACCGCCCGCGGGACGCTGAGCGAGCCGAGATCCCGACGCGTGAGTCCGGGGATGCCACCGGAGACGAGCTGCTTCAGCGCGGCGTCCGTCCCGTCGACCCGGAAGGGGCGCTCGAATTGGGCGAGCGTTGCATGCGAGAAGGGCGGCCGGTTCGGGCCCCACGCGTCGTGCAGGACACGCCCGACGAGCCAGTCGGAGCCGGTCAAGATGCGGTACACGGCCGTGTAGTACGGATACACGAGGAGCTCGGACGCCCAGCCGTCGTTCCCCCCGAAGGCGAGTGCGTCGCCGTCGAGGAGAACGACCCCCGAAACGTTGCGCGGTCGCGCGAGACCCTCGGCAGCGGCGACGCCCGCTCCGAGGGAGTGCCCGACGATGACGGGCCGCGTGATGTGGAGCCGCCTCTCGAACCCTTCGAGGAGCGCGAGCCAGTGGGCCATCGTGTACGGGCCGCGGCGTTCGCTGTAGCCGAACGGCGGCAGGTCGAGCGCGTAGACACGATGCCCCGTGCGCGCGAGCAGCGGGCCGACCTCGTGCCAGACCCAGGATGGCTCGGCGGCTCCTCCAAGCAGCACCACCGGCGAGCCGCGGGTCCCCCACGTCCGGTAGGCGAGCAGCGTCCCGTCCGTCCGGACGAACGGCCCGTGGTAGAGCGCCGTGGCAGGCTTCATCTCTCCGTTCGTCGCGAGATCGAAGGCAAGCGCGGCGAGCGTGACGAGGAGGATCAGACCGAGCAGCCCGAGCGCAAGTCGCCTGCCCCAGCGGCTAAGGCGACTCCGGGTGGCGCGCTGCTCTTTGGTCGCTCTTATCTCCGCACTCTACGGTGGTCGGCTCGGAGGAGTCGCAGCCATGTCACTGATTCGCACACCCCAGGCGCTGAAGGTTCCTGCGCGCATTGCTGCGCTCTTCTGGGCGATCAAGCTCTTGACGACCGCTTTTGGCGAGTCGACCTCCGACTACCTCGTCCACAACGTCAACCCGTATCTCGCGGTGATGGGCGGCTTCGTCGTCTTCGCCGTTGCGATGACGCTCCAGCTGCGGACGGACCACTACGTCCCGTGGATCTACTGGCTCGCAGTCGGAATGGTGGCCGTCTTCGGAACGATGGCCGCCGACGTGCTGCACGTCGAGTTCGGCGTCCCCTACATCGGCTCGACGGTCCTCTTCGCGGTCCTGCTTGTCGGCGTGTTCTGGAGCTGGTCGCGCGTCGAGCCGACGCTGTCGATTCACAGCATCACGACTGTCCGGCGCGAGCTCTTCTACTGGGCCGCCGTCCTTGCGACCTTCGCGATGGGAACCGCGCTCGGCGACCTCGCGGCCTACACCCTTCACCTCGGCTTCCTCTCGGCCGGAATCGTGTTCGCCGCCCTCTTCGCGATCCCCGGGCTCGCGCGGTACGCATTCCGAATCAACGCGATCCTCGCGTTCTGGGCCGCGTACGTGATGACGCGGCCGCTCGGCGCTTCGTTCGCCGACTGGACGGGGAAGAGCCGCAAGCTCGGAGGCATCGGCATCGGTGACGGCCCGGTCGCGTTCGTCCTCGCCGCGGTCATCGTCGCGGGCATCGCCTATCTCACCGTCACACGGAGCGACCAGGTAGCGGGAGGCACGAGCGCGTAGACCGTCCCACGTCGTAGCCTCTCGCGGTGGCATTCGCCGGCGGCCTTGTCCTCTCGTTCCTCTCCGCGATCGCGATCAACTGGTCGTACTCGACGCAGCACGACGCCGTCGCGGCGATGCCGGAGCTATCGCTGCGCCGGCCGGTCGAGGGGAGCCGCTCGCTGCTGCGCAGCACGGCCTGGCTTGTGGGCTTCGGCGTCGAGTCAGCCGGCTGGCTCCTCTATCTCGCAGCTCTCCGGCTCTCCCCGCTGTCGCTCGTACAGGGCGTCGGCGCGTCCGGGATCGCGGCACTCGCGATCTTCAGCGCAGACGGGCACCCGAGTCGGCTCCCGCGCCGTGAGCAGACCGCGGTCGTGGCAGGCGTGATCGGGTTGCTCTTCCTCGCGCTCTCGCTCGTGGGCACGAGCCAGGCCGACCGGAAACCCTCCCCGTACGCCGTCGCGATGTGGCTCGGCGCGCTCGTCGCAGCGTCTCTCGCGCTGACGGGGGCGCGGGTGCGGATCGCGCGGGCGCCCGCTCTCGGTCTCGCGGCCGGCCTGGCGTTCGCGGCGGGCGACATCCTCTCGAAGCTCGGCGTGTTCGGCGGTATCTGGCTCGTCGCCTTCGCGCCGCTCGTGGTGGTCTACGCGTTCGGGACGGGACTCCTTCAGCAGGCGTTCCAGGCCGGCGGCGCGCTGCCGACGGCGGGGCTCGCGACGCTCTCGACGAACGCGGTGCCGATCGCTTCGGGGTTCGTCCTGTTCGACGAGCGGGTGCCAGGCGGCGCGCGCGGAGTCGTCCAGATGCTCGGCTTCGCCACCCTGATCGGAAGCGCGGTCCTCCTCGCGCGGCGCCCGCGGGATTAGACCGCGCCAGGACTCAGCGCGGCGCGAGCCCGTAGATGCGCCCGAGGCCGATGAGGAAGAGACGGCCGTAGGCAGCGACCGCGGGAGAGTAGTCGCCGTCATTCCACTTCTCGATCAGGTGACCGCTCGCGACGTCGACGGCGTACGTCTTGTGGGTGAGCGTCGAGAAGTAGACGATGCCGTCGATCACCGATGCGGCGCCCGAGATCGGCCCGCCCGCAGGGAAGCTCCAGCGCTCCGTTCCCGTCGCGCCGTTGATCGCGTAGAAGTTGTGGTCGTACGAGCCGACGAGGACGATGCCGCGCCACACGGCCGTCGACGCATAGACATAACCACCGGTCCCGAACGGGCTCTTCCAGAGTTGTGCGCCGTTCGAGGCGGAGAAGGCATAGACGTTGTGGTCGATCGAGCCTTCGTACACGCGGCCGTCGACGACCGATGGACCCGCGTAGAAGTTCCCGTGCCCGGAGCTCTTCCAGATCGGCGTGCCGGTGCGCGCGTTCAGAGCGTAGAAGTTGCCGGTGTCGTAGTTGCCGATGAAGAGACGCCCGTTCGCGAGTGCCGGAGAGCCCTTGACCGGCCCGCCGGTGTCGTAGCCCCAGAGTTCGTTCCCCGTCGCGGCCGAGAACGCGTAGACGTAGCCATTGGTGCTGCCGAAGTAAACGGTGCCATGGCTGAAGAGCGGCGACGACTCGGTCTGCCCGACGTTCCGCGACCAGCGGACCGTGCCCGTCCGCGCGTCGAGCGCCACGATCTGCCCGTTCTGGAGCTGCGAGCAACGCGCGCTCACGCTGCCGATGAACGTCGCGAAGATGAGTCCGTCGCCGAGCGCCGGAGACGCCCAGCCGCAGCGGTGCGAGTGGTAGCGCCACTTCACCTTGCCGGTCTTCGGGTCGAGCGCGTGGATTCGCCCGTCGAAGCTCTCCTCGTAGAGCAGCCCGTAGCCGGCGACCGGCGGGAGCTCGAGGAGGTGGCGGCCGAAGTACGTCCACAGCCGGCGGAACGGCGGGCGCAAGCCGCCGACGGTCACCGCCCGCGTGCGGGCGTTGTCAGCGCCGTACGTCGGCCATGGCAGCGAGTCGTTCTGCTTCTGCGGCTTTGGCGGGGCCGTCGTGATCGGCGACGTCGTCGGCGTATGGTGCGGCGTGCCGCAGGCTGTGAGAACGCCCGCCACGAGAAGGACCGCGCACGCGGCGAGGCGCCATCTCACGCGCCTGGCCTCTCGCCGCTCAGATGGCTCCAGAGGTTCGAGACCATCCGCGAGATGTTCCCCCAGTGCGCGCTCGCTCCGAAGTTGAAGACACCGGCATCGAACACGGTGGCCTTACCCATCGTGTAGACCGTCATGTCGGCAGCCTTTTTGCCGAACTCATGCGGGATGTCGGCGAGGACGTCGGTGTCGTCGGGCGACTCGGTGTTCGGCTCGTCGATCTCGATCCCGTAGTGGCCGAACTTCGCGCCGTTCTTCAGGCCCGTCCCCTTGAACAGCCAGGGCGCCGCCTCGCGGTCGACGACGTGGTACGGGCGGTTCGGCCAGTCGGACTCGTTCCAGCCGACGTACTGCGCGCCGATGAGCGACGCCTCGGGCTTGCCGAGGTCGCGCCAGCGGGTGCGGCCGGTCATCGTGTTGCCGTGGACATCGACCTTGTAGAAGAAGTTGTTCGCGGAGAGGAAAGCGAGGTTGCGGCCCGCGTCGCGGTACTCGGTGATGAGCTTGTAGACGTGCGAGGTGACGTACTCCTCGTGCCCGCCGAAGACGATCAGTTTGTAGCGAAGGAGCTGCTTGACGCTCTTGATGTTCTCGAGGTCGTCGTCGGAGAAGAAGTCGGCGCGGTAGCCGCTCTTCCAGTACCAGCGGAGGAAACCGACGTCGAGGACCTGGAACTGCTTCGGGAGCCCGTCGGGGGTGGGCTGGCCTTTGATGGTGTGGTCGGTGAACGCATGCGTGAGGTCGATGACGTGGACGGCCGAGTTCATGTACCAGCTGTCGCCGTCGAGGGCGTCGTAGGCGTGCCAGGTGTTCGTCGGCTCGATCACGAGCACGCGCGCGGTACCGAGCCGTTTCGGGCGGAGGACGAACGGCGCGTAGTCGCTGTGTCCGGGCCAAGTGAGGCGCGCGACGTAGTCGCCGCTCGGCCAGTTCTTGCCGAGGTGGATCGGGACATTCCACGCGGCGCCGCCGGCGGGACGACTGACCCGCGTCGATGTCGTCACAGCCTCACCGAACACGTGCTTGTCCCAGCCGGGCTTCGCCGTAACCGACGCGTCGCCCCCGCTCGCGCCGGCGAGGAAGATCTGGAGCTTCGCGCGGGTCGGGAGGCCGCCTCCGCCGATCTGGAGTATGGCGACCTGGCCCGGCCTGTAGCTGCGCTGGTCGAAGCCGGACAGGAGCGACGCGGAAGCCGCCGTCACGACCGAGTAGACGTATAGGGACGCCGCGACGATCGCTCCGGCCGCCAAAAGCGAGAGCGCGAGGAGCCGCAGACGCTTTGCGCTCAGGCCGGTGCGGATGAAACGGTCGCGGAAGGGGAGGTGAGCGGTGGTCATGACCGTACGGTCACAGAGTACGTAACCGGCCGAACGGCCGGTTAGCAGGGGTTGGCGACAAGCCAGCGAACGCTGTCCCGAAGCCAACGAAACGCAAGGAGGGGGAGAACGTTGCATTCCCGCACCAGAAAACTGCTTACCGGGGCAACCCTGACACTGCTCGCGCTCGCCTGTGCGAGCGGGCTCGGCGCCTCGAAGGCGGCCGCCGCCGCGACGAAGGTCAGTGTCCACAAGATCGGGAGCTGCGGGTACACAGCCGCGGTATCCGGCACGTACGAGCTCACGAAGTCGGTCACCGATTCCGGCAGCGGCAACTGCATCACGCTCGACGCCAACAACGTCACGCTCTATCTCGATGGGCACACGATCACGGGCACCGGCACGGATACGTGCGTCTACGTCGAGGGCGGAACGAGCCTGTACACCAACGATGTCGTCATCGGCGGGACGAGCGCGAAGCCGACGAAGGCGAAGCCGGCGAAATCGGCGACGCTCACCAACTGCAAGAACGGCCTCTACGTCTACTGGACGTCCGGGACGATGGCCAGCCACCTCAACATCGTGTCGCCGACCAGTTACGGCGTCTACGAGTACTACGCAGGCGGGATGCACCTGAGCAACATCAACGTGCCGTTGCATTCGAATACCGCGCTCGGCTTCTATCTCTCGTACGGCGCGGACAACGTCGTGACGAAGTCCACGGTCGACAACAACAGCTCCGACGAAGCGTTCGAGGCGTACTACGAAGTCGGCGACACGTTCACGTGGGACAGCGTCAAGGACACCTACAGCAACTCCGGCGACAGTGGCTACGGGTTCTACGACGAGGAAAGCTCGCATGACACGTTCTCGCACGACACCTCGAAGGGCCAGTTCTACGGCTTCTATCTCTACGGGGACACGTACGGGCCTGTGACAGCGACGTACGACACTGCGTCCGGACCGTCCACCAGCGGCAGCTACGGCTTCTACGTCTACTACGCGTTCCAGGAGGCCGACTACGGCTCGCCGTACCACACGCTCATCAGCCACAACAAGACAACGGGCTTCCAATATGGCTACTACGACTACAGCGACAGCTCGTACTCGGTCGCGGAGAACTGGCTCAACAACACGGCCGACAACTACTCCGAGTACGGGTTCTACATCTACTACCCGACCGATTACACAATGACCGGCAACGTCGCCGACGCGAACACGGCGACCAAGAAGTACGACGGCTCGTCGACGACGTACGGGTTCTATCTCTACGAGCCGTACTCGTACTACCCCTTCCGGACATTCGCGAAGAACCAGGCCTACGACAGCGAGTACGGCTACTACAACTACGACGGGTACATGGTTGGCGGCAAGGGCAACATCGCCAAGCGGAACAAGTACAACTCCTACGACGTCGAGATTACCGGCTAGGCCGGCGACGCTCCGATTGCGAGGGGAGAGCCGGACGGCCTCCCCTCGCAGTCCTCTCAGTACCCCTACGCGGAGCGGAGCTCCTGCGACTCGAAGTGGGACTCCTCGACCGAGTGGCCCGGCGCTGTGAGGAGCGCGGCATCGTCGCGACGGATCGCGTAGTAGTCCTCGAGGCGGATCATGACGACAGCGCGGCAGTGGGAGTCGCTGCACTCGCAGAGCATCGGGACGCGAGAGACGAAGCGCAGTCGCTCCGCCTTCTGCGCGATCCGATCGTTGGCTTGCCGAGCGCCGATTGCCCGCGCACCTCCGCTTCGCCGCGCTATTTCGTACTGCCCAATCGTCATGGCTCTGCCTCTATAACGGCCATTACCCCGCCTCAGTCACGGCTAACGTTCCGAGCGGATGTCGTCACTCTGGGAACAGCGGGCCGCGCGCAACGAGGCGCTCTTCCGCGAGGTGAACGAGAACATCGCCCGGCTCGAGGAGGGCTCCGGCGGCTCCGCTGCGCAGCCCTCTTTCATCTGCGAGTGCTCGAGCGATCTCTGCACCGACCACCTATCGGTCGACGCGGAGACGTACAGGCGTGTGCGCGAGCATCCGCGCCGCTTCCTCGTCCTACCGGGTCATGTCGATGAGACACTCGAGACGGTCGTCGAGACGCACCCCGGCTATCTGATCGTCGAGAAGACGGGCGCCGCCGGTACGGTCGCCGAGCAAGCTTCCTAGACAGCGGAGTTGCAGGAACGGCCCGGCCGGGAACGTCCCGCTCATGCGAGCGCGCTGGCAGAGCTTGAAGGCGATTGTCGCGCTCTGGGCCGAGCTCTTCTCCAAGGACAAGCTCCTCACTTACGCGAGCGCGATCACGATCCAGGCGCTCATCGCCACGGTCTCGTTCGTCCTGCTCGGCGTCGGCCTTCTCGGCGCGACCGGCGACCGGAAGTTGTGGAACCGGACGATCGGGCCGGCGATCCACCGGCGCGTCCTGCCCGACGTGTACCGCGGGCTCAACGCCGTCGTCCAGCACGTCTTCGCGACATCGTCGATCGGGCTGATCGTCTTCGCGACGCTCCTCGCGATCTGGAAGATCTCGAACGTGGTGCGCGGAGTGACCGACGCGCTCAACGTCATCTACGGGACGAAGGAGGAGCGAAGCTTGAAGGTGCGGATCCCGCTCTCGCTTGCGATCTCGACAGTGTTCATCGTCGCGATGCTCGGCGCGATCGTGCTCGTCACGGCGGTGCACGGGCCGGGCGGGTGGGAGTGGCCGGTCGCGGTCTTCCGCTGGGTCACGGCGATCGGGCTGATCATGTTCGCGTTCGGTCTCCTCGTGCGCCGCGCGCCTGACGCGGACCGGGAGAAGCGGTGGGCGAGCGCGGGCGCGATCCTCGCGGTGACCGCGTGGATCGTCGAGACGCTGATCTTCCGCTGGTACGTGACGAGCGTCGCCGACTTCCGCTCGGCGATCGGCAGCTTCACCGTCTTCCTCGTCCTTTCGGTCTACCTCTACATCGACGCGATCATCCTCCTCGTCTCGATCGAGCTCGATGAGCTCGTCCGGCTCGACGCCAAGCGGCCGCGCAACCGGCAGAAGCTGCTGCCGCTTTTGGCCGGCGTCGTCCGCGGCGGCTAGCGGCCTGAAACGCGGTACGCGAGGTGCGTGACTCCGCGGCCCTCGATCACGTCGATCTGCTCGAGCTCGGCCGGCACGTCGTCGTCGAAAAGCCGGACGCCGCTGCCGAGCAAGACAGGAACGAGATCGAGGCGGATCTCGTCGACGAGCCCCGCTGCGATCGCCTGACGCGCGACGGTCGAGCCGCCGTTGATCGCCACGTCCTTCCCGCCTGCCGCCTCTTGCGCCCGCGCGATCGCGCTCTCGACGCCGTCGGTGACGAACGTGAACGTCGTCCCGCCCTCGCACTCGAGCGGCTCGCGCGCGTGGTGCGTGACGACGAAGACGGGGAGATGGAACGGCGGGTTCGCGCCCCACCAGCCGTTCCACGGCTCGTCCTCCGCCCACGGGCCGGGACCGCCGCCGAACATGTTTCGCCCCATGACGTAGGCGCCGAGATTCGCGCCGGCGTCCTTGAGAACGGAAGAGCTCGGCGACTCGATGCCTCCTTCCATCCCGTGCTCCTCGCGCCAGATCGCGAGCTCCTTGATCCAGTCGTGGAGGCGACCGCCGCCGATCCCGATCGGATTCTCGATGCTTTGCTCCGGCCCGGCAGTGAACCCGTCGAGGGAGATCGATGCGGAGTAGCTGATCACCTAGCGGATTCCTAGCCGACGGAGCGCAGCTCGCGCCGCGTGCCAGCCGCACATGCCGTGGACTCCGCCGCCGGGCGGCGTCGACGCCGAGCAGATGAAGACGTTCGGAAGCGGCGTCGTGTACGGGGACCGGCGCGCGACGGGGCGCGTGAACAGCTGGCGGAGGTCGGCGGCGCCGCCGTTGATATCGCCGCCGACGAGGTTCGCGTTGTGCGACTCGAGCTCGGTCGGACCGAGGGTCGAGCGGGCAATGATCCGGTCGCGGAAGCCCGGCGCGAAGCGCTCGACCTGGCTCTCGATCCGCTCCGTCATGTCGGCGGTCCAGCCGTTCGGGACGTGGCAGTAGGCCCAGGCGGTCTGATGTCCCGCGGGCGCACGAGTCTCGTCGAAGAGGCTCGGCTGGGCGAGGAGGACGTACGGCTTCTCGCTGACGGAGCCGCGCCACGGCTCGCGCTCGGAGGCGGACGATCTCCTCGAGCGTGCCGCCGAGGTGCACGGTCGCGGCGCGCGTGCACTCCTCCGCCGTCCACGGGATCGGGCCGTCGAGCGCCCAGTCGAGCTTGAAGACGCCCGGCCCGTAGCGGAACCGCTCGAGGCGGCGCCGGTAGCCGGGCGGCAGCGTGTCGCCCGACATCGCGACGAGCTGGCGCGGCGTCACGTCGAGGAGGATCGCGCGGGCGTCGCCGAGCTCGGCGAGCGACTCGACGCGCGTGCCCGTCTCGATCTCGCCGCCGAGCGAGCGGAGGTGCGCGGCGAGCGCGTCGGCGAGCTTCTGGGAGCCACCACGCGGGAACGGCCAGCCGACCGCGTGGCCGAGCATCCCGAGCATGAGCCCGAACGCCGCCGTCGCCGGCTGCGAGAGCGGCAGCAGCGAGTGCGCGCTCATCCCCGCGAAGAAGCCGCGGGCGCGCGGGCCGCGAAACGCGAGCCGGGCGAGCGCGGACGCGGGCAGCCCTGCGCGCATCCCGAACCGCGCGAACGCAAGCGGATGCGACGGCACGCCGAGCGGTGCGAGGATGTCGGGGACGATCGCGTCGCAGTCGCGCGCGAGCGGCCCGAAGATGCGCGCGTACCGTCGCGCGTCGGGGCCAAGCGTCGCGCCCGTCTCCTCGACCGAGCGCTCGAGCAACGCCGCCGTCCCGTCGTCGAACGGATGCGCGAGCGCGGCGGGCGACTCGATCCACTCGACGCCGAGCTCCGCGAGCGGCACCGTCCGGAAGAAGGGCGACGCGACCCCGAGCGGATGGATCGCCGAGCAGACGTCGTGCGCGTAGCCCGGCAGCGTCAGCTCCTCGGTCCGCATCCCGCCGCCGACGACGTCCTCCGCCTCGAGCACCCGCACCGAGACGCCCTTCCGCGCGAGCGCGATCGCCGCAGCGAGGCCGTTTGGCCCGGAGCCGACGACGATCGCCTCGACGTCCGCCATGCGGCGACGTTATCTCTTGCGCAGCGGCGCCGTGGCGGTGTGGATGGTCGAGCGGAAGGCGGAGGAATGCCGGACGTTGCCGGCGCGGCTCCACTGCCGCCGCTTGTCGACGCAGACGACCGTCGTCTCCGTCTTCGTGTCGACGCCGAAGCGCGCAGCGAGCGACTGCAGCGTCGCCTCCCAGAACTTGTCCTCCTTCTTGTGACCGCCGAGCGTGAGGCCGATCTCGGTGAGCGGATCCTGGGCGCGCATCAGCACCTGGCACTGCGCGACCGTCGCGCCATCGTCGACCGCCGCCGAGAACGTGATCCAGCCGGCGAACATGTGTCCCTGCGGTGTCATGAACGTGAACGACTCCTCGTCGGCGTAGAGGACGAAAATGCCGGTCGAAAGCTTCATGCCGCCGCCGACGGACGCCTGCAGGAGCGCGACCTCGCCCGGCGCGATGCCGGTGAGAGGCGTATGGAACTGGCTGCCTTTCGGCCAGAACGTCGGGAACTCGGCCTTCCATGTCGCGATCAGCTCCTGCGGCGTGACGCTCGCGCCCGCGAGCGAGACGCGGTATGTCTTCTGCCACATCTTCCCGAAGCCCTGGATCGGGGAGACGACCTGCTTGCCGGACGCGGTGTCGAGAGCGCCGGCAGGGACGTTCGAGGCGGCGAGCCGGTCGACCGGCTGCGCCCAGTTGCCGTCGTCGCGTGAAGTGGGCTGCTCGGCCATCGTCCTCAGCTCCCCACCGCCGCAAGCGCTGCGGCCTCGTCGTCGAAGATCGAGATCGCCTCGTCGAGCCGGGTCAGCTCGAAGATCTGGCGGTAGTGGTCGTTGAGGCCGCACGCGAGCAGCCGTTGCTTCGCGCGGTTGGCGCGCACGAGCAGCGTCACGAGCAGGCCGATCCCACCCGAGTTCATGTACTCGAGCTGGGAGAAGTCGAGGAGGACGGCGCGGGTTCGCACCGTCGCCGGCGCGTCCGTAGGCGTCCATCAACGCGTCCTCCGAGGCGGCGGTGACATCGCCGCGGATCTCGATCACGCCGGTGTCGTCGCCGGCGCGCCGCACGTCGAGCAGTGTTTCCTGCGTCATGTCTCTTCTCCCGCGTCGTCGAGGATGGTCATGAAGTCGGAGAGCCGCGTGATGCGGAAGATCTCCCGGTAGTGCTCGGCGAGGCCGCGCGCCTGCACCTCTTGCCCGGCGGTGCGCGCCTGGGCGAGGAGGCCGACGATCAGTGCGATCCCGGTCGAGTTGATGTAGTCGGCGGCGGAGAAGTCGAGCAGCACGACGGGCTCTCCCCCGGTTTTCGCGTACGCCTCGAGGAGCATCTGCTCCGCCGGGCCGCTGACGTCTCCGGTCAGGTCGATCACCGCGACGCCGTCCTCCTTCCGCACGTTCGCTGCGAACTCAGTCGCCGCCATCGTCCCCTCCTTCCAGCCGCATCACGAGCTCGGCGGTGTGGTGGATCCCGTCGGTCGTAACGCGGAGGTCGTCCACCATGTTCTTGATCAGGAAGAGCCCCCAGCCGCGCGGCTTCTGCAGTCCGTCGAGCTTCGCCTCGAGATCCGGCGTCTCGGCCTCCGCGATCTCGCGCTCGCCGCCCTCGTCGGTGATCCGGACGAGCAGCTCGCCCGCCTCGAGGCGGATGCCGATCTCGACAGGCAGCTCGGGGTTCGACTGGTTGCCGTGCTCGATCGCGTTCATGACCGCTTCCGAGACGGCCGTCTTCAGGCGGTCGAGCTTCGCGGGCTCGAGACCGAGCGACGCGACGGCCTCGGCGACGCGCTCGCTCGCGTCGCGCTCGTTGCCCTGCTCACTCGGGATCGTGAACGAGACGTCGAGGAAGCCGGTCGGCGCGATGTGCGAGCCGCCGTCGGCGCGCGTGAGCGCGACGAGCGTGATGTCGTCCTCCTGTTCCCAGCCCTGCGGCGTGAAGCGGTCGAGCTCGGTGAGGACGCGGTCGATCACTTCGCCCTTCTCGTGCCGGGAACCGACGACGTCGAGGAGGCGCGGGAAGCCGAACATCTCGCTCGCCGCCGAGTGCGCTTCGGCGACGCCGTCCGAGTGGAGCAGCATCACCTGGCCGGGCTCGAGGATCGCTTCCGTCTCCTCGTAGACGATGCCGGGGAGCAGGCCGAGCGGCATCCCGGTCGCGCGCAGCTCGATCGTGCCTTCGGCCGTGCGGACGTAGGGCAGGTTGTGGCCGGCGTTCGCGAAGCGGAAGCGCCCCGTGCTCGGCTCCAGGACGCCATACAGGCAGGTGACGAACATCTTCGCCGGCATGTCCGGGCACATGAGCTCGTTGACGCGCCCGAGCACCTCGCCGGGCGAGACGACGCGCTGCGCCGAGGCGCGAAGCACGCTCCTCGTCGCCGCCATCACCATCGCGGCCGGGACGCCCTTGTCGGTGACGTCGCCGATCACGAGGCCGATCTGGCCTTCGGGCAGCTCGACGAAGTCGTAGAAGTCGCCGCCCACTTCGCGCGCAGGCCGGTAGTACGCCGACACGTGCCAGCCGGGCAGGTCGGGGAGCTGCTTCGGGAGGAAGTTCTGCTGGATGAGCGTCGCGACGCGCAGCTCCTGCTCGATCCGCTCGCGCGAGCGCGCTTCCGCTTCCTGCCGGCGTACGAGCTGCGCGACCTGGAGTGCCGGCGCCGCCTGCGCGGCGAGCGAGTTGAGGAGCTTGCGGTCGTCGGTGGAGTAGTCCTGGTCGGAGAGGCGCGGCCCGAGGTTGAGCAATCCGACGAGCTCGCCCTGGCTGACGAGAGGGACGGCGAGCCGGACGCCTGCGGCGCGCAGCTCCTCGAGGGCGGGCGACTCGAGCTCGAGACCGTCGAGGTCGACCGCGCCGGGCGCGCTCTGGAAGTAGGCGACGATCGGGTCGTTCGGCGGGATCTCGACGACCGGAGCCGCGGTCGCCTCGGCGGACTGAGGCACGACGGCTGCCGCGGTCTCCTCCACGGGCGCGGCGGGCCGCTCCGCGCGGCGGATCACCCTTGCGATCGACTGCGGCCAGGCACTCATTCCGCCTCCTTTGTATTGCACGACCGTCCCGAGATCGTTACGGGCGAAGGCTATGCCTCTCGAACCGTTGCGTCTACGATCGCGCGGTGAGCGATTCGGGGCTGCGGCTCTCGGTTCTCGGACCGCCGGTGGTGCTTGCGGACGGCGTCCCGCTGGCGGTGGACACGCGGAAGGCGACCGCACTGCTCGCATATCTCGCCGTCGAAGGCGGCGTCCACAATCGCGACTCGCTCGCGGAGCTCCTGTGGCCCGACTACGCGACCGATCGCGCCCGCGCGGCGCTCCGCCGGACGCTCTCGACGCTGCGCTCGGCGCTCGGCGGCCGCTGGGTCACGGTCGCGAGGGACTCGGTCTCGCTCGAGGGTGGGGAGCTCGATCTCGACGAGTTCCACCGGCTCGCGGCGAGCGGCGAGCTCGCGGATCTCGAGGCCGCGGCGGCGCTGAATCGTGGCCCGTTCCTCGCGGGGTTCGGACTGCGCGACAGCACCGTCTTCGACGACTGGCAGTCGTTCCGAAGCGCGTCGCTCGCACGCGAGCTGGGAGGGGTCCTCGACCGGCTCGCCGACGGCTGCGCTGCGGGCGGCGATGCGGTGCGCGCCGTCGAGCATGCGCGACGCCGCCTCGCGCTCGACCCGCTCAACGAGACCGCGCACCGGAGGCTGGTCGTGCTCTACGGGACGAGCGGTGAGCGCGCCGCGGCGCTCGCGCAGTACCGCGACTGCGTCCGAATCCTCCATCGCGAGCTCGGTGTCTCGCCGACCGAGGAGACCACCGCCGCCTACCACGCTGTGCGCGAGGGCACGACCGCGGCCGAGCCGGCGCAACCGCGCGTGACCGACGCGCGCCCGCATCCGCTCGTCGGTCGCGACCGCGCGCTCGCGACGCTGCTCGGCGCGTACTCGCAGATCGGAGCCGAAGGGCGCCTCGCTGTGCTCGACGGCGAGACGGGGATCGGCAAGACGCGGCTCGCCGAGGAGCTCGTGGCGCGCGTGGGCGCCGGCGGCGGCGTCGCCGCAACCGCGCGTGGTCTCGAGGGCGAGTCCGAGCTCGCGTTCGGCTGCGCGATCGAGCTCGTGCGGAGCGCGCTGCGCGAGGGCGACGCCGGTGCGGTCGGATCCGCCGCCGCAGCCGAGACTGCTCGTCTCGTTCCCGAGCTAGGGACGCCTCCGACGGCGACGCTCGACGGGCCCGGCGCGCAGGCCCGTTTCCTCGACGGGGTCGCGCGCGTCCTCGCCGAGGCGACGAGCGGTGCGGCGCCCGGGCTGCTGGTCGTCGACGACGCGCACTGGGCCGACGCGTCCTCGCTCGAGGTACTCGCCTTCCTCGTGCGCAGGCTCCGCGACCGGCCGGTTCTCGTGCTCATGACCTGGCGCACGGAGGAGACGCCAGCGGATCATCCGGCGCGCCGCATCCTCGCCGACGCGAGCCGCGACGGCTTAGCCGACGTCATCGCCCTCGAACGGCTCGACCGGGACGACGTCGCCGAGCTCGCCGCCGCGGCCGGGGCGTCCCCCGAGCTCTCCGAGCGGTTGTTCGAAGAGACGCAGGGGCTCCCGTTCTTCGTCGTCGAGTACCTCGACTCGCAGGCGGACGGGTCGGCTCTGCCGCCGGGCGTGCGCGGTTTGCTCGAGGCGCGCGTGACCGGAGTGGGAGAGGTCGCCGCGCAGGTGGTCGCCGCGGCGGCGGTGCTCGGTCGCCCGTCCGACCCCGATCTCATCCGCGCCGTCAGCGGGCGAAGCGACGAGGAGACGGTCACCGCCCTCGAGGAGCTCACCCGGCGCGGCGTCCTCGCCGAGAACAGCGCGGGCGAGCTCGCGTTCCGGCACGAACAGGCGCGGCGGGTCGCGTACGAGCTGACGAGCGCGGGACGGCGACGGCTCCTCCACGGCCGCGCCGCCGACGCTCTCGACCCGCGCAACCCCGGCGCGATCGCCGCTCATCTGCGGCTCGCCGGCCGGGACGACGAAGCCGCCGCCGCGTACCGGAAGGCGGGTGAGCAGGCGCGCGACCTGTACGCGAACGCCGAGGCGCTCGCAGCGTTCCGCGAGGCGCTCGCCCTGGGCGACGGCGATCCGGCGTCGCTGCACGAGGCGATCGGCGATCTCGAGACGCTCGCGGGCGAGTACGGCCGCGCACTCGACAGCTACGAAGCCGCGGCGGCGCTCGCCGGCCCCGCGCGGCTCGGCGCTGTCGAGCATCGCATCGGTCTCCTCCACGAGCGGCGGGGGGAATGGGAGCTCGCCGAGCATTCGTTCGAGGACGCGCTCCGCAGCGATCCTCCGCCGGCGCTCGCGGCACGCATCGTTGCCGACCGGAGCCTCAATGCGCACCGCCGGCGCCGCGACGACGAAGCGGGGTCGTTCGCGCAGGAGGCGCTCGCCCTCGCTGAGCAGGCAGAGGACTCGCGCGCGCTCGCGCAAACGCACAACATCCTCGGTGTCCTCGCGTCGGGCCGCGGCGACCATGCCGAGGCGCGCGCCCAGCTCGAGCAGAGCCTCGCGCTCGCCACCGCGGACGACGATCCCGTCGCCCGCGCCGCCGCACTCAACAACCTCGCGCTCGCGCTCCGGGCGGAGGGCAAGCTCGACCGCGCCCTCGAGCTGACCGAGGAGGCGCTCGCGCTCTGTGTCGCAGTCGGCGACCGCCACCGCGAGGCGGCGCTCGAGAACAACGCTGCCGATCTCCTGCAGGCGCTCGGGCGTCCCGAGGAGGCGATGGAGCGGTTGAAGTCGGCCGTCGCAACGTTCGCCGAGATCGGCGAGGACGCGGCCGCCGAGCCCGAGATCTGGAAGCTCGTCGAGTGGTGAGCTACGAAAGAAGCCAGACGGACACGTGCACGGGCTCGACGGCGTTCGCCGCCGCGCCCGCGAGTTCCGTGAGAACCGTCTCCGAGTCGACCGCGTCGCGGAGCTTCGCCCCGAACGCCGCGACGAGCGCATCGCGGTCGTAGCGTGCCCGGTTGAAGCGGCGGTCGACGAGCCGCTGCAGCCGCGTCCGCAACGGGTTGAAGAGCGCGGCCGCGGCCAGCGTCGACGCGGCGACCGCGACCGGCGAGGAGAACGGCAGCACGCGGGTCGCCAACAGCACGATCCCGGCGAACGTCCCCACGAGGAGAGCGGTGAGCGTCGCGTAGGAGAGCGTCCGGCTGACGAGGCGGTCGATCTCGTAGAGCCGGTAGCGGAGGATCGCCACGCCTATCGCGACCGGTAGCACGCCGATTCCGGCCGTCCCGAGATCGCTGGCGAGGCGAGCCGAGGTCGTGCTCCCGTCGCCGAGCATCACCACCACGAGAGCCGAGGCGACGCAGATCGCGCTGCCGACCGCCAGCCACTTGAGCTGCGCTCGTTGGACGCCCGAGGCCGACCGCCACGCCGAGATCTGCCGCCACACGAAAGCGAACCAGGAGACGAGAAAGAACAGCGCGAGCGGCCAGCTCCAGCTCGCCACCGCTCCGCCGTTGCCGTTCGGCAGGTTGCCACGGATGTCGACGTTTCCGGCGCCTGGGGTCGGAGAGACGATCTGCCCCGCCACCTGCATCCCGACGAACGCAACGGTGGCGACGACGTAGAAACGCATGAGCGTCCGCCAGCGCGGCGAGAGCCGCCCGTCGGGGAAGAGAGCGATGGCGGGGAAGGCGAGCAGGAACGGGAAGATCGTCCAACCGCCGCGCCAGACGATGACGGCAGCGCCGAGCGGCAAGCGTCCGCCGTGCTCCCGGTAGTCGAGGACGAGGTAGAGCCGAGTTACGTAGTCCAGAAGCGTGAAGACGGGCAGCCCGAGGAGGATCCAGCCAATCGGGTTCCGCGGCTCGGTCCGCGCGATCACGTAGCCGACGGCGGCATACGCGACGAGCGTGACGAGGACGACGCCATCGTTCGTTGGCCACGGATCGTGCGCAACGACGCTGAGGGTCACGTCGACGGGGAGCAGGACGAGAACGAGCGCTGCCGCCGTCTTCCGTGCGCGTTCGCCGATGGCCACGCGCGCAATCTAGGACAGCGACGCTACGGGATCGTTACGCCGTAACGATCCCGGGACGAGAGGGGTCTAGATTCCCCGCATGGGACGGAGACTGGCGACGCCGGGGATGGCGCGCGCGCTGGGCGTCGCGATCATCCTGCTGACGCTGGCCGCGGTGGCGTTCACGATCGCCGATCACCGCTTCAGCGCCGGCGACGGCGGTTCGGTCGTGCTCGTGCCCGGCTTCGGGATCGTCGGCCTCATCGTGGCCAGCCGCCAGCCGCGGAATCCGATGGGCTGGATGCTGCTCGGCTGCGCGCTCTCCCTCGCCGTCGACGACGTCGCCTCGACGTATTCGGTATTCGACTACCGCCGCCACCACGGGAACCTGCCTTTCGGGCACCTCGCAGTCCTGCTGCAACCCTCGTGGGCGCCGGGGATCGCGTTCCTCGCGCTGTCGATCCTGCTTTTCCCGGACGGCGCGGTGCCGCCTGGGCGCTGGCGATTCGCGCTCGCCGCCTTCGGCGTGGGTTGCGTCGTCTGGCTCGTGGCCGCGTACGGCATCGCCGTCGACGCGATCACGACGGGCAGGGTGCGCGTCGACTCGACCGGCAACCTGCGCCTCGAGGATCATGCGACGGCGGCATGGTCGTGGTGGAACGTCTACCAAAACGTGTTCTTCTTCGGCATCCTCGTGCTCGGCGTCGCGTGGATCGCCGCGCAGATCCCCGGCTACCGGCGCGCGACCGGCGTACGCCGCGCCCAGCTGAAGTGGTTGATGGCAGGAGCAGCGATGGCCCTTCTCGGCGGTCTCATCACGACCACGGGGCACAGCAGCACCGGCTTCTGGGCGATCGTGGGGTACCTCGGCACGGCGGCGCTACTCGGCCTTCCGATCGGGATCGGGATCGGGATCCTCCGCTATCGGCTGTACGACATCGACCGGCTGATCTCGCGCACGCTGTCGTACGCGCTCTTGACCGGGCTGCTGGTCGGCGTCTTTGCCGGCCTCGTGCTGCTGACGACGCGCGTGCTGCCGTTCTCCTCCCCCGTCGGCGTCGCGGCTTCGACGCTCGCAGCGCTCGCGCTTTTCAATCCCCTCCGCGGCCGGATCCAGCGTGCGGTCGACCGCCGCTTCAACCGCGCCCACTACGACGCCGAAGCCACCGTCGCCGCTTTCGGCGCCCGCCTGCGAGACGCCGTCGACCCGGAGACTGTCCTCAGAGAGCTCGCCATCGCAGCCACGGGCTCTCTCCAACCGGCGCACATGAGCGTCTGGGTCAAGCAGTGACCGCCGCCGCCGCCCAACCGCGTCGCAGGCTCGGCATGCCGTGGCCTGCGCTCGTTCTAGCGGCGCTCACGGTCGCGCTGATGATCGCCAGCGGTCCTATCTCCAGACTGGCCAGGCTCTCGTCCGGCGTCGGCATCGGGTTCGTCATCGTGCTCGTCGGCTTCCTCCCCGTCGGTCTGATCCTCGTCCGGAACAGGCCGCGGAACCCGATCGGCTGGGCGATGCTGCTCGGGGCATTCTTCGGCTCCGTCACTGCGGTCGCCGGCGCGTACGCGGTCGCCGCCTACCGGCTGCACCACGACCTGCCGCTGCCGCAGATCGCGGTGTTCCTCCAGCCCTCCTGGGCGCCGTGCATCGTCCTGATCGCGATCGCGATCATGCTCTTCCCCGACGGCGTGCTTCCCTCGGGGCGCTGGCGCTGGGGAGTGGGAGCGGTTCTCTCGGTCGGCATGCTCTGGATGCTCGGGGCCTACGCGATCGCGGCCGAGGCAATCGCGCTGAACCAGGTGGTGATCGAGCCCAGCGGCGACCTCAAGCAGATCGACTACCCCACGAGCGGCTGGGCCTGGTGGGGCGTTCTTCAGTCCGTCTGGTTCCTCCTGATCCTCTGCGTCGGCGTCGTGTGGCTCGTGAGCCGCGTGCCCGCGTACCGGGCCGCGACCGGCGAGCGGCGCCAGCAGTTGAAGTGGCTGATCTTCGGCGGCTCTGCCGCTGTCGTTGGCGTCGTCATCAGCGTCGTACTCTCGAACTTCTCCGGCGTGCTCGGCTTCATCGGGAGCGTCGCGGTCCTCGGACTCCTCGGGATCCCGCTCTCCATCGGGGTGGGGATGACGAAGTACCGGCTCTACGACATCGACCGGATCGTCAGCCGCACGCTCGCCTACGCGCTGCTTACGGGACTGCTCGTCGCCGTCTTCGTCGGGCTCGTGCTGCTGACGACGCGCGTGCTGCCGTTCTCCTCGCCGGTCGGCGTCGCAGCGTCGACGCTTGCTGCAGCAGGGCTGTTCGCGCCCCTCCGCCTCCGGCTTCAGCGCCTGGTCGACCGGCACTTCAACCGCGCCCGCTACGACGCCGAGGCAACCGTTGCCGCGTTCGGCTTGCGTTTGCAGGATGCGGTCGACCCGGAGACTGTGCTCACCGAGCTTGCGGCGGCGGCCGGCAGCTCCCTCCAGCCCACCCACGTCTCGGTCTGGGTGAGGACGGCATGACCGGCTCGCGGCTCGCAGTGCTCCTCGGCGCTGTCGCGGCTCTGCTGATCGCGGCGAGCGTGCCGCTGTCGGCTCTCGCGCATCAGCTCACGTTCGGTGGGATCGGCCAGGGGCTGTTGATGATCCCGTTCGCGGTTGTCGGCACGCTCATCGCGAGCCGGCAGCCGCGTAACCCGATCGGCTGGCTCCTGCTCACGATCGCCGTCACGGCGACCGGCGGCGAGGACGCCGGGTTCTACGCCGTCCGCGCGTACCGCATCGACCATCACGGCCTCCTCCTCTCGCGCTTCGCCGTCTTCTTCACCCAGGGCTGGGCATCGATGCTCGTGCTGCTCCCGCTGCCCGTCCTCTTCTTCCCGGACGGCAGGATTTCTCGGTTTTGGCGGTGGACACTCGCGCTGTACGGCGCACTCATGGCCGTGCTCGTCGTACAGCTGACGATCACGGATCTCGGCGCCTTCACCGACCGCGTGGTCCGGATCGACTCGTCGGGCGAGCTCAAGCAGCTCGGCTCGAGCAGCGGGGGCGGCCTGCCGTTCGCCTTCGTCGTGCTCGGCTTCCTCGGGATCTCGCTCTCGTGGGTCGTCCGCCAGGTCGTCCTCTTCCGCCGCTCCAGCGGCGATCTGCGCCAGCAGTTGAAGTGGCTGCTGGCCGGAGGCTCGTTCGCGGTGGTCGGCTTCTTCCTTGCGATCACGATCGGCTCGGGCAACGACGGAGCCTTTTCGGTGATCGGCAAGGTCGGCTTCCTCGGGCTCATCGCGCTGCCGATCTCGATCGGGATCGGGATCCTGCGTTACCGGCTGTACGACATCGACCGGCTCATCTCGCGCACCCTTTCCTACACGCTCCTCACCGGGCTGCTCGTCGGCGTCTTCGTCGGGCTCGTGCTGCTGACGACGCGCGTGCTGCCGTTCTCCTCCCCGGTCGGCGTCGCCGCCTCGACCCTTCTCGCCGCGGCACTGTTCAGCCCGTTGCGCAATCGCCTGCAGCGGCTCGTCGACCGCCGCTTCAACCGCGCCCGGTACGACGCCGAAGCCACCGTCGCCGCCTTCGGCGCGCGACTGCGCGACGCCGTCGACCCCGAGACCGTCCTCGCCGAGCTTGCGGCGGCGGCCGGCGGATCGCTCCAGCCGGCCCATGTCTCGGTGTGGGTGAGGCCGTGAGCGCCGTCGCGCTGCGGGCGGCCCGGCTTGCGTCGCCAAGAACTGCGTTGGTGCTCGGCGTTGCCGCCGTGCTGTTGGCTGCGGCTGCGGTGCCGTTGGCGATCGTTGGTCACGACTTCTCGCAAGGGATCATCGTCATCCCCTTCGGAGTCGTCGGGTACATCGTCGCTCGACGTCAGCCGCGCAATCCAATCGGCTGGATCCTGCTCGCGGTGACGCTCATGTTCCTGCTCTCGACCGACGGCGGGACATACGCAGCCATGTACTACCACCAGGGTTTCCACAGATTGCCGCTCGCCCGGGTCGGCGTCTTTCTAGCGGCGTGGTGGATCTGGCTGCTCCTCCTGTTACCGCTACCGGTCGGGCTCTTTCCCGACGGACGCCTGGCCGGAAACTGGCGCCGGGTGGTCTGGGCATACCTCGCGGTCGTCGCGCTCTTCATCGCAGCTTCTACGTGGCAGGACGCAACCGGGATCGTCGCCCAACACGTTCGCGTCGACGCCAACGGCGAACTGCTCTCCGCTGACAACGGCTTGGGCGGTGCGGCCGTCAAAGGCGTGACTGCTGTCTGCTTCGTCGCGTTCTGTGTCGCCTGTGTCACCCACCAGATTCGCGGCTACCGGCGCTCGGTCGGGGAGCATCGCCAGCAGTTGAAGTGGCTGTTGAGCGGCGGCGCGTTCTCGATCGCGGGCCTTCTTGTCGCGATGACCATCAACAACAGCAATAACCCTGTCCTGCATGCCGTCGGAACCGTCGGCTTCGTCGGTGTCACCGCGCTTCCGATCGGGATCGGCGTCGGGATTCTCAAATACCGCCTGTACGACATCGACCGGCTGATCTCGCGGACGCTCTCGTATGCGCTGCTGACCGGACTGCTCATCGGGATCTTCGTCGGGATCGTGCTGCTCACCACGCGCGTGCTGCCGTTCTCGTCGCCGGTCGGCGTGGCCGCCTCGACCCTCCTTGCTGCGGCGCTGTTCAGCCCGCTGCGCGGCCGGCTGCAGCGCCTCGTCGACCGCCGCTTCAACCGCGCCCGCTACGACGCCGAAGCCACCGTCGCCGCCTTCGGCGCGCGGCTGCGGGACGCCGTCGACCCCGAGACCGTGCTCAGCGAGCTTGCGGCGGCCGCCGGCGGATCCCTCCAGCCGACCCACGTCTCGGTCTGGGTGAAGTCGTGAGACGACTCAGCCTGCCCGGATCTCGCCCGTAACGCTGGTCATCGTCGGAACCATCCTCGTGCTCGGGGCAAGCGAGCCGGTGCTCGGGGCCATGATTCCTCCGAACGCCGGCCTGAGCGGCTTCGGGATCATCACGCTCCCGTTCGCCGCGGTAGGCGTGCTGGTCGCTGACCGCCGGCCAAGAAACTCGATTGGCTGGATCCTCCTGGGGCTCACATTCGCAGTGCTCGTGAGCGTCGACGCCGCCAGCTACGCCGTGCTCGTGTATCAAGTCCACGACACCCTGCCATTCGGCCGGCTCGCGGTCGCGCTTGCTCCGGCCTGGGTTCCGGTCCTCGTCCTGTTGCCGCTTCCGGTCGTCCTCTTCCCCGACGGGCGCATCCCGCGCGGGCGGTGGCGATGGGTGTTCTGGGCGTACATCGCCCTCGGCGTCTCGTTCCTCGTGGCGCTGGGCTCGAGGGACATGGAATCCTTCACTGACCGGCGGGTAGTAATCAACTCGTCAGGGTGGCTCGACTCCCTGAACGGCCCATACGGCCGAGTGGCATCCGACCTCAACGTTGCCGCGATCGTGGGCTACGCCGCCTGTTTCCTCGCGATAGTTGCGTACCAGATCGTGTGTTTCCGGCGTGCTAGGGGTGACGAACGCCAGCAGCTGAAGTGGTTCCTTGCTTGTGGCGCCGTCGCCGTGGGTGGGCTGATCATCGCCACCCAGTCGAACACGCTCGGCTTCCTGTTCCTCTGCATCGAATTCCTGCCGCTCGGGATCGGCTTCGGGATCCTCAAGTACCGCCTGTATGACATAGATCGGCTGATCAGCCGATCGCTCTCGTACGCGATCGTCACCGCCACGCTCGTGGGCGTCTTCGCCGGGCTCGTCCTCCTCACCACCCGCGTGCTCCCGTTCTCGAGCCCGGTCGGCGTCGCCGCCTCCACTCTCGCCGCGGCCGCGCTGTTCAACCCGCTACGCCGACGCGTCCAGCGGCTCGTCGACCGCCGCTTCAACCGCGCCCGCTACGACGCCGAAGCGACCGTCGCCGCCTTCGGCGCGCGGCTGCGGGACGCCGTCGATCCCGAGACCGTGCTCTCGGAGCTTGCGGCGGCCGCCGGCGGCTCTCTCCAGCCCGCCCACGTCTCGGTCTGGGTAAGGCCGTGAGCACCGTTCGCGTCCGGCGGCCCCGGCAGCAGCGGATCGCGATCGTGCTGGGCGTTGCAACCGTCCTGTCGCTTTCTGCGGCGGTTGTATTGCACGTTCTGGTCGGAGGAGGAGGAGGCGGCGGGGGATCTTTGTCTCCATCATCCTGCTGCCGTGGACGATCGTCGGCGTGATCGTCGCGCGGCACCAGCCGAGCAATCCGATCGGCCCGATTCTGCTCTTGCTGCCGCTGATGGCCGTGCTTTCGGACGATGCCGGGGCGTACGCCGTTTTGCGCTATCGGCTTGGTCACCACAGTCTGCCGCTCGGCCTCGTCGCGGTCTTCCTCGCGACACCCGGAGCCTGGATGTGGCTGGTGCTCTTCCTGCCGCTCCCGGTCGCGCTCTTCCCCGACGCGCGACTCTCCGCCGGGTGGCGCCGCGTGCTGTGGGTCTACCTCGCCTTCTGTGTCGCCTTTGTCGCGACGAATGCGTGGCAGGACGCGAGCGGCATCACTCCGCCCATCTCCGTCGACTCGAGCGGCAGCCTGACGAGTACCAGCTCACCGGGCGGTACCGGGCTAACCGTTCTCGTCGTCGCCTGCTACCTCGGGCTCTGCCTGGCCTGGGTACTCCGGCTCGTGTTCAGCTACCGGCGCTCGACAGGGGATTACCGCCAGCAGCTCAAGTGGCTCAGCGGCGGCGGCGCGCTCGCGGTGACCGGCCTCCTGCTCATAACAGGCTTGAGCGCTACTTCGTCGCAGGTCCTGCAGGTCATCGGAGGTATCGGCTTGGTCGTCGGCGTGATCGCGCTTCCGCTCAGCTTCGGAGTCGGGATTCTGAAGTACCGGCTGTACGAGGTCGACCGGCTTATCAGCCGCACCCTCTCCTACCTGATCATCACCGGGCTACTGGCCGGGGTGTTCATCGGGATCGTGGTTTTCGCCACCCGGGTGTTGCCGTTCTCCTCGCCTGTCGGCGTCGCCGCGTCGACCCTCGCGGCCGCCGCACTCTTCAACCCGCTCCGCGTCAGAGTGCAACGCCTGGTCGACCGCCGCTTCAACCGCGGCCGCTACGACGCGGAAGCAACGGTCGCAGCGTTCGGCGCCCGCCTCCGCGACGCGATCGATGTCGAGGCCGTTCTCGCCGAGCTCTCCTCGGTCGCCGCGCGCTCGCTCGAGCCCGCCCACGTCACCGTCTGGGTCCGTAACGATCCCGGAACGGCCCCGCTCTAGCCTCACCTCAGGTTGATGCAGCTCAAGCGAGGAGGCGGGGCATGACTGCTGTGCGGAACGGCGCGTGGGTGGCGTTGCGGTACGTGACTGGGCTCTTCTTCATCGGGGTGATCGTCCAGTTCTTCCTCGTCGGCTACGGCCTCTTCGACATGAAGCACGGCGCGACGATCGACAACGCGAAGAGCCTCGACGCGCATCGCAGTGTCGGCTTCCTGCTCTCCGACATCGGCGCCGTCCTGATCCTGCTCCTCGCGCTCCTCGCGTGGCCGCCCACGAAGCTCCTCGTGCGCTGGATCGTGCTCGCCGTGCTCGCCTTCGTGCAAGGGATCCTCGCCGGGGCTGGCTTCAACCACTGGGTGATCGGCATGTTCCATCCGGTCAATGCGCTGATCCTGCTCGGGCTCTCCGGGTACCTCGCGCACTCGCAGTGGCGTGCGCCGCGTAGCCCGGCACCGTCTGGCTAAGGTCGGTGCATGACCGACTGGAATCAGCAAGTGATCGACGAGTTCCGCGCCAACGAAGGCCGGGTCGGCGGCAACTTCGAAGGACGCACGCTCTTGCTCCTCCACCACACCGGCGCGAAGACCGGCACCGAGCGCATCAACCCGCTCGCCTACCAGCGCCTCTCGGACAACTCCGTCGCGATCTTCGCCTCGAAGGGCGGCGCGCCGACGACTCCCGACTGGTTCCACAACCTCGTCGCGCATCCAGACGTCAAGGTCGAGATCGGCACCGAGACGTTCTCGGCGCATGCGCGTGTGGCGGAAGGCGCGGAGCGGGAGGCCATCTGGGAGAAGCAGAAGCAGGACTGGCCCGGCTTCGCGGACTACGAGGAGAAGACGAAGGGCATCCGCGAGATCCCCGTCGTCATCCTCGACCTCCAGAAGAGCTAGAGCAGCGCGAGCACGGCCTCGCCGTAGCGGTCGAGCTTCGCCGGACCGACGCCCGCGATCTGCGACAGCTCGCCGAGCGAGCGCGGTTGCGCCGCAGCGATCTCGTGGAGGACCTTGTCGTGGAAGACGACGTACGGGGGCACGCCGTCTTCCCGCGCCCGCTCGAGCCGCCACGCACGGAGCTTCTCGGCGACCGGCGTCCACTCGAGGGTGTTCTTCACGACCGTGCTGCGGACAACCGCGGACGGCTGGGCAAAGCCGAGCTCCACGAGGAAGCGCGACCGCTTGCCGCTCCAGCTGAGCCAGAGGACGCGCTCGGCGCGCGTCATCCCGACATAGAGCAGGCGACGCTCCTCGTCGATCTCGGCCGGCGTGCGCGCCTGGCGCGACGGGAGCTCCTTCTCCTCCAGTCTCGGCAGGAACACGATGTCGAACTCGAGGCCCTTCGCCTTGTGGAACGTGAGGAGATTGACACCGCGCGCGTCCTCGCCGCCGGAGTCGAAACGGCGCCGCAGGTCGGCGACGAACGCCCCGGCGTCGCCGTCGAAGCCCGCTGCGAGCGTGACGAGCCGGGCGAGGTCGGTTTGGCGGACGAGTTCGCGCTCGCCGAGTTTGTCCGGCAGCTCCTCGAGCCACCCTGCCTCGAGCGCTGCGGCGCGAACGGCGCTAGCCGCGTACTCCCCGCTCCGCTCGAGCCGCCGCATCAGCCGGCGCGCCGCGTCGCGGTCGAGGAGCGACGAGCCCTGGAACGGGATTCCCGCGTCGTGGAGCGCCTCCTCGAAGTCGGTCAGCCGCGCGTTCGTGCGGCAGAGGATCGCGACGCGTTCGAGCTGGGTGCCGTCGGCGCGAATCCGTTCGGCGATCGCCCGCGCCTCATCCTCGGGCGACGGGAACGCACTCACCGTGGGCTCCGGCCCGTCGGCACGCGTCGCGCGCAGTGTTTTCTCCGCGCCGCCGAGTCGCGGCACGAGCCGGTTCGCGAGCGCGAGTACCTGCGGCGTCGAGCGGTAGTTCTCCTCGAGCCGCACTACGGTCGCGTGCGGGAAGCGGCGCGGCACGGCGAGGAGGTGCTCGGGCCCGGCGCCGGTGAACGCGTAGATCGACTGGTAGTCGTCGCCGACGACGCAGAGGTCGTCGCGATCTCCGAGCCAGAGGTCGAGGAGCGTCTGCTGGAGGAGGTTGACGTCCTGGTACTCGTCGACCGTGAAGGCGCGGTACTGGGCGCGGAACGTAGCCGCGACGCGCTCGTCCTCCTCGAACAGCCGGACGGCGCCTTCGAGCAGGTCTTCGAAGTCCATGAGCCCTTGTTCAGCCTTGCCGCGCTCGTAGTCGCGGTAGATGCGCGCCATCAGGTCGTGCGGGATCGGCGGCTCCCGGTCGGCCGCCGCGGCGAGATACCCGTCAGGCGGGATGCGCCGGTTCTTCGCCCATTCGATCTCGGTCGCGAGGTCGCCCGCGGGCCGGAACTTGTACGCGCCCGGCAGGCGGTTGCCGAGCTGGCGGAGTGGCAGGGCCTTCGACGGGAGAATCCGGCCAACCGCGTCCGGAGCGAAGTGCCGCAGCTGGCGGAGCGCCGCGGAGTGGAATGTCCCCGCCCGCACCCGCTGGACGCCGAGCGCGCCAAGACGCGCGCGCAACTCGCCGCCGGCCTTGTCGGTGAACGTCACCGCCATGATCTGCTCGGGCGTGAATGCGCCGGTCGCGACCTGGTACGCGATCCGGCGTGTGATCGTCGTCGTCTTCCCGGTCCCGGCGCCGGCGAGGATGCAGACCGGCCCGCGCACCGCCTCGGCGCCACGGCGCTGCTCGGGGTTCAGTCCATCGAGCGGGTCCACCTGCTCACGGTAACCCGGCCTCCGGCCGGAAGCGTGACGGAACTCCGGCGGTTAGTCGGCAGGTCGGAGCGCAGGCGACGACTCTGGCTCAACGGCGGCGACGTCGGCGCGAGCTTCCTTCAACGCCGCTACGAGCGCCGCCCGTTCGGGCGCGTTCAGCTTCTCAGGGAGGTCGCCTAGCCAACCGGCGAGCTGATCTCCGCGGACGTAGACCACCCCGTCCTCCTCGACGTTCTCCTGCGGGAACTGACCCCAGACCACAGCGACCGGTTTCACAAACGGAGCCCGCCGAGATAGGCGCAGCTCCAATGCCTTGTTCACATCTACGGCGCCCCCGCGAAAGCGACGACCTTCGTAGGTGACGCGTCCGGACCGAAGCGCATCGCGTGCCGCGACGGCCGTCCCGTGAAGGAGCTTAGAGTCGAGAAGGAAGACGCCAGGCGGACCGATCAGGACGTGATCCCAGTCGCCGTACTTGTGCTTGATCGAGTGCTCGCAATGCCAGTCGCGGTCGAGCTTCTCGATCTCCTTGCCGGTCATACGCTCGCCTTCAGCGCCGAGCGACCACATGAACGTGGAGACGTGACCGCCCATCGCAAGTACAACGAGCGCCATCCCCGCAATGCCGCCCGAGGCAGCAGCGAGAACTCTGGCCGAGAGTCCGCCCGTGAGCGCCGACCAGACAGCGAAGCCGACGATCGCTACTCCAAAGCCGAGCCAGACGTGCCAGGTGTCGCGCACGTTCTGGAGGAGCTGCCGGTTGAACTCGTCGTCCAGCGAGCTACCGGCACCGGGGAATCTCGGCTTGCGAAGCATGACGGAACTCCGGCGTTTTCGGGCGCGCCGATCCCTCCTACAAGTGGAAGATGCTCCCGACGAGGTTGGCGCCGAGGTTCATGGCCATCCCTGCCGCCATCGCCTGGCCGAAGCTGCCTCCGTAGTAGCCGCCGTAGTAGCCACCGCCCATCATCCCGCCGCCCAGCATTCCGCCGAACAGGCCGTGGTGCTGCGGCGCCTGCTGCTGTTGCGCGGGGTCGTCCGCGGCGGGCTCATGGCCCGGAGCGAACAGCGGCGGCTTCTCCTCTGCGTGCGCTTGCGCGGCGTTGCCGATGAAGTCGTGGATCGCGAGCAGGAGAGACTTGACCTGCGTCTGCTCGTCGTCGATGTCCTGCGCGACCTTCTTCAGGTCGGCGAGCCACTCCGTGGCGTTCGCGTCGCCCGCCTTCTCCGCCGCCTGCATTTTCGTGGCCAGGCCCTGGACGGTCGTCGCCACGTCCTGAAACTCGGCCTGCAATTGCTCGAACTCTTTGTCGATCGTCGCTGCGTCCATGACGCTGATCATCGCACGCGGCGGGCGGAGCTACCAGCGGGAACGGCGGCCGCGGCGGCTTGTGTAGAGGAGCCGCGGGCGAGCGGTCTCCATGCCGGCCTCTTCGAACTGCTCGCGGTGCCCGAGCATGTTCGCGACGCGACTCACGTCGGCCTCCTGATCCGGGAGGACGAGCGTCGTGCCCTGGCCGGTGTTGCCCGCGCGGCCGGTGCGTCCGACGCGGTGGATGTAACCCTTCGTGTCCTCCGGCGGGTCGTAGTTGATGACGTGCGCGATCGCCTCGAGGTCGAGGCCGCGCGCGGCGACGTCGGTCGCGACGAGCGTCGTGACCTTCCCCGAGCGGAACCGCTCGAGCGCGCGCTCGCGAGCGCTCTGAGTCAGGTCACCGTGCATCGCAGCGGTCTCGACGCCGTGGCTGCGCAGCTTCGTGGCAAGACGGTCGGCGCCGCGCTTCGTCCGGACGAACACGAGCGACAGACCCGGCTCAGCGTGAAGTAGCTCGACCAGGCGCTCGACCTTGTCTGCTGCAGTGACGGAGACGAAGCGGTGGTCGACCGCGCCGTCGGAGTGCTGGGACGGCAGCTCTGCGGAGAAGCGCGACGCGTTGACCGTGTACGCGCTCGCGAGGCTGCCGACCTCGCCGTCGAGCGTCGCGGAGAACAGCATCGTCTGGCGCTTCGGCGGGAGGAGCCGCATGATCTTCTCCACCTGCGGCTGGAAACCCATGTCGAGCATCCGGTCGGCCTCGTCGAGGACGAGGATCCGGATCGCGCTAAGCGAGATGAGCCGCCGGTTCGCGAGGTCGGTGAGGCGGCCAGGCGTGGCGACGACGACGTGCGCGCCGGTGAGCTTCTTCGCCTGCGCGGGGATCGGCGCGCCGCCGTAGGCGGCTGCGGTGCGGATACCGAGCGGGGCGCCGAGCAGCGTGAGCTCCTCGGTCACCTGCAGCGCAAGCTCACGGGTCGGGACGAGGACGAGCGCCGCCGGCGCCTTCTCGTCGGGCGAGAGCATCTCGACGAGCGGCAGGCCGAACGCGAGCGTCTTGCCCGATCCGGTCGGCGCCTGGCCGAGGATGTCGCGGCCGGCGATCGCGTCGGGGATGACGAGGGTCTGGATACGGAACGGAGCGGTGATGCCGCGGTCAGCGAGCG
Organism: uncultured Actinomycetes bacterium; assembly: GCA_963753525.1. GTDB lineage: Bacteria > Actinomycetota > Thermoleophilia > Gaiellales > Gaiellaceae > Palsa-739. The sequence continues at coordinate 655,981 of CAVWCS010000005.1, read as the reverse complement.
ATTGCTCGACTTCCGCGCTCACACCGAGCGAGGAAAAGCTCTGGGACATGTGCGTTCGACTCCTTTACTGCTGGATTCGAGAACCAAGAGCTCGAATCCTTTGGAGGAACGAGAACCTGAGTCTCACGGGACGGCCCGTTGCCGTCCGTGGAATCAGGGTAGCAGCGGGTCTAGAAGACCTCTGCCGCGGCCTCGGCGAGCGTGGCAACCGGGCCGACGCAGACGTCCTCGCCATCGAACAGCTCCAGCCACTCCGCGAGCGTACGCGCCGCGAAAATCCCCGCGAGCTCGGCCGCGAGATCCTCCTGCTCCGGCGCGTAGTGGCGGTCGGCGAGATCGGGGCGGTCGAGGAGCTCGACGAGGCGCTGCCAGAAGACGGGCTCGAGCGCGGCGACGGTGAGCCAGCGGGCGTCGGCGGTCGCGTAGATCCGGTAGCAGGCGAGGCCGCCGGTGAGGAAGCGCGGCGACGGGTCGCCACCGAGGCGGTGGGCGGCGAGACGGTGCGCGCCGTGCGTCATCGACACAAGGACGTGGGAGCCGCGGCCGGTCTTCTCCCGCTCGAGCAGGGCGGCGAGGATCCGCGTCACGGCGCCGAGGGCGCCCGCGGCGAAATCGGCGATCTGGACCGGCGGCCAGGCCGGTGCGGTGTCCTCGAGGACGCCTGCCCAACCGAGGTAATTGAGGTCGTGGCCGGCGCGCTGCGCATGCAGGCCGTCGACGCCGAAGCCGGTGATCGAGCAGTAGACGGCGGACGGAGGCGCGTGCTCGGGACCGACCCCGAGCCGCGAGGCAATGCCGGGACGGAACGACTCGAGGACGACGTCCGCCTGCGCGAGCAGCTCGAGCGCCGGGGCCGGATCCTCCTTCAGGTCGACGACGACCGACTCCTTTCCGGCCGTGAGCGCTGCGTGCCAGGCCGGCGCGGTGACGCGCATCGGGTCGCCGCCGGGCGGCTCGACGCAGACGACGCGCGCGCCGAGCTCGAGCAACTCCCGCGACGCAAAGGCTCCGGGCAAATAGCGGGTGAAGTCGACGACGAGGAGGCGGCGGAGCGGATCCATGCGGCGAACCTACTGGAGAGGCCTTGCTACTGGCCGGCCGGATCCGCAGCGATGCAGGCCGCGGCGCCGGTCGGGACGACCGCGGGCGTGAGCGGCGGCGGCGCTAGGAGCGCGGGCCGCGTGAAGTCGAAGCAGTCGAGCATCGAGTTGGCGTTCGCGTCGCGGTTCGAGAGGGCCGGCAGGTTCCACTTCGACTCGACGAGGCGGAGGATCGAGGTGTGGTCGTAGATCGAGTGCGAGACGAAGTTCGGCTTCGCCCAGGGCGAAACGACGACGGTCGGGACGCGGAAGCCCGAGTACCTGTAAGTGTCGCCGTAGGTCGCCGTCACCGCAGGCGGGACGTCATCGGGCGGCGCGAGCTGCACGGGCGGTACGTGGTCGTAGTAGCCGCCATGCTCGTCGAAGGTGAGGACGAGGGCGGTCTGCGGCCAGGCCGGGCTACGGAGCACTGCGTCGATCACTTGGTAGGCGTAGTAGGCGCCGACCTGCGCGTCCTGCGGGTTCTCCTCGGACCCCTCGAACGACTCGGGGTCGACGAGGCTGAAGTTGGGCAGCGTCCCGGCGGCGCAGTCGGTGAAGAAGTCGCCGATCGGGACGACGTTGCCCGGGTTGTCCTCGAGGACGTACGGAAAGAGGCCAGCGGTCGGCAGGTCGGCGAAGTAGTCCTTCCACGTGATCCCGAACGCGTTGAGCATGTCGAACACGGTGCCGAAGCCGGCCGGGCGGGGGTTCGGGTCGGTGGGGCCCGGCAGCGGGTCGCCGACTTGTCCGAACGCCGAGCCCGCGATGAGGAAGCGGCGGTTCGGATAAGTCTGCGCCATCGTCGAGCAGAAGTAGCGGTCGCAGACCGGGAAGACCGACGCGAGCGAGTCGTAGAACGGCATCTCGGCGGCGGTGTAGTAGTACATCGCCTCGTCTCCACAGACGCGCGCGAATCCGTCGTTGCGGCCCTTGTCCCAGCACTGGTGGCTCGCGTCCCAGCTCTGGCTGATCGTGTAGCCGGCCTGGCAGGTGGACGGCGCGGGGCTTGCGTAGATGGGCGTGCCGTCGGCGCCGGGGTTCCAGTTCTTCGCCTGGCCGCTCGCAGTGAAGCTGAGGCCGTCGACGCCGCGGCGGCAAAGCGCGCCGAACGTGTTGTCGAAGGAGTGGTTCTCCATCATCAGGACTACGATGTACTTGAGTTGCGGGAACGACTCCGTGCCGGCGGGGAGCGTCGGGTACGGCCGGTCGCCCGCCTTGTGCGGGTAGGTCGCCGCGCTTGCGAGCCGCGCGAACGAGCCGGCTCCCGCGAGCCCCGCGCCGGCGGCGGCGCTCTTGGCGAGGAAGGCGCGCCGGTTCATTTCGTGTAGACGTCCGGTCCGAAGGTGGCGGAGGTCGTAGCGGCGTAGCCGAGCCGCGGCAGCCCGAACAGATCCTCGAGCGAGCCGAGCAGTCCGTAGTGGTTGTACGGCGTCGCGCTTACCGTGCCGGGCCGGATGAACGGGGAGAGGAGCACGGCGCCGATGCGGCCGCCGCCCATTCCCGTGATGCCGGGCAGCGGCGAGTTGGGGCCTGCGGTCTCGTTGCAGCAGGCGGAGGCGTCGCTCTGCGGGCCTTCCGACTCGTCGAATGTGATCACGAGCAGGCCGTCCTTCTTGAACGCGGGCGAGGAGGTGATCCGCGGCACCCAGGTCTCGAGGAAGCGGTCGGTGTCGTTGACCGCGCTCGTTCCCGGCGACGTCTCGTTCGTGCAGGGGTAGTCGTGGCCGTCGTCGCAGAGGTTGGGGACGATGAAGGAGAGGTTCGGGGTCGTTTCGGGGTGCGTGAAGTCCTTTGCTGCGCCGGTGAGCGGGACGACGTGCGCGGCGCAGTAGCTCTGGTCGTCGATGATCGAGTGGAAGTAGACAAACGGGTCGTGTCGCGAGACGTAGCCGTCACCGGCGACGGGTGTTTGCGTCCCGTCCTGGGAGTTAAGGGCCGGATGCCCGCAGGTGGCCGACTCGCGCGCTGGGTCGTTGCCCATGTCCTCCATGTAGCCCTTCCACGTCAGGCCGTTCTCGGTCAGCTGGTTGCCGATCGTCTGCACCGGCTGCGGGAAGACACAGCCCTGCCCGACGGCTTGCCCGTCGACCGCGGTCGGCCCCGTTCCGGCGAAGTCGTCGTAGATCTGGCAGTCGGCCTGGTTCTGGGGATTCGGGCCCTGGCCGCTGATCATCGAGACGTAGTTGTCGTTGCTCTCGTGGCCGGTTCCGTAGTACTCCGTGAGCAATGCGCCCTTCGAGGGCAGCGTCTTCGCGAGGTATGGGTCGGCGGCCGGATCGCCGAACGTCGAGGCGTAGCTCTCGTTCTCGAGCACGATCACGAAGACATGCTTGATCGGCGGGCGGGGCGTCGTCGCGCCGGACGGCACGGCGAAAGCGACCGCGATCGCGACGACCGCCAAGGAGACGAGGACACGCATCGCATCCTGGGTACCCGCCGCCGCAGTGGCGGACACCCGGATCCGGCAGCAGTTCGGGAACGGGTTGGAGTCGGACCGGTTACGCCGGGCCGTCGTCGGACCATGCTGGAGGGGCCGCGCTGTGTCGCGGCCCCTCCAGCTGTCCCCACCTAGCGTCTAGAAACCCGAGACGCCGTTCGGCGTGCCGAGCCCGCTCGGGCCGTCGTAGCCCGGGCCGGCGGTGCAGAGGTACCCGCACAGCGTGGCGGGCGTGAAGTTCGACCCCTGCGTGATGTCGAAGAAGCTCGACTGGTGGCTGTACGGATACGACCCGTACACAACCGACTTCGCGTTGCCGGCAAGCGCGTAGACGCTCGCGATGATCGGCGAGCTGATGCTCGTGCCGGCGACCACGCCCCAGCCGCCGATCTCCGGCGACGAGTCGTAGATCGCGACGTCGTCGGCGACCGCGGAGACGTCGGCGACCGTGCGACCCGAGCAACCGGCGTCGTGCTGCCACGCCGGCTTCGGCTCCCACATCGAGCAACCGCTACCGGTGCCCTGCGCCTCGCTCGGCACGGTGCCGGGCAGCACGCTCCCCCACACGCTCTCGTCGATCCCGCGCGGCGAGGAGGGGTCGACGGTCGGCTCGGTGCCGCCGACCGCGGTCACGTACGGCGAGGCGGCGGGCCAGATCGTCCCGTAGTCCTCGTCGCCCGCGGACGCGGTGATCGCGACGCCGGGGTGGTCGTAGTAGTGGTCGAAGAAGGTCTGGTCCGGCTCCGGCCCCGCGCTGCCGTAGCTGTTCGAGACCTCCGTCGCGCCGAGATTGACAGCGGTGTCGACCGCCGCGCCGAGGTCGCTGTGCTGCACCGGATTCGACGTGGCAACCGTCTCGTCGGCCGAGTTCGCCTCGACGAGGAGGATGTGGCACTTCGGGCAGATCGCCGACACCATTTCGGTGTCGAGCGCGATCTCCGGCTCCCAGTCGGGATTCGCGATCGGATAGCTCCCCTGCTCCCCATCCTGGTTCACCTTGCGGAAGCACCCGTTCGCTGTAGTACACGCCGGGATGCCGTAGTACGAGCGGTACGTGTTGAGGTCGGACTCGATCGTCGGATCGTCGTACGCGTCGATGAGCGCAACGGTCTGCGTGCCGCCGCGGGTCGCGGCTGCGGACGCGAGGTTGTACGCCTTGAGCAGGTCGGGCGCGCCGAGCCCACTGTGCGCGGCCTGCGCGTCGGCGACGATCGGGAGGTCGACGCGAAGCGCCGACTCGCAACGGAACGTCCCGACGGTGCAGAACGGCTTCAGTGTCGGCACCGAGGGGGCCGCCCCCGCCGCTGAGGCGAGGACGGCCGTCGTGGCGGCGAGGACGGCGATGCCGGCCAGGCCAAGAGTCAGCTTCTTCACTTTGAGCACGCTCCCAAGAGGTCGTCATAGGTCGGGCCCGCCGAGTCGGCCGGCTCGAGGGGTCCCTGCGTCGCGCCCTCGCGGACGTAGGTCGCGGCAGAGGGACGCAGGAGCGTCGAGCCCGCCGCGAGGCCCGTGAAGTCCGAGATCGGCGCGTCGACTTCGGCGGTGCCGCTCGGACCGAGCGTGACCGTCCCGGTGTCCACATGTTCCTGCAGGTACTTGTTCTCGAGCGAGAGGCGAACGAGCTCACCGTCCCACGCGAGCACGGTTCCCGTCTGCTCCACGGCGAGCTGCGTGAAGTACTGGTTCCCGCCGAAGTTGAACACCATCTGGTAGTCGTTCTCGCCGCCGCCGGTCGGGATTACGGTCGACAGGTTCTTGACCGTGATGATTGTCCGCAGCGTCTGTCCGTCGGCCGAGAGGAACGCGCGGCCGCTGAGGATGTCGAGCTGTGGATCCGAGCCGGGCGCGTCGATCGCCTCGCCCTCGGGGGCGTAATCGTCGTCGCCGGCCGGATCGGTGAAGAGCGTCCCGCACGTCGTCGACGAGGTCGTCACAACCGGAGCCGGCTTGACGTTCTGCGTCGGCGTGAGACGGCCGGTGAGATCCTGCATGATCTGCGAGATCTCCGGCGTCCCCCAGCCGCTCGCGTTGTCGTAGCCGGGCTTCGCCGGATACGGTTGGTTGTCTCCGACCGTGACGTCGTAGAAGTCACGGCCCGGGGCCTCCTGCGCGAGCTTGTAGATCTGGTAGTTCGCGAAGCCGAGACCCTTGTTCGATGTTGCCGCCGCCTGGACACGTGTCCAGACGCCAAGCCAGAGCGGTGACGAGAGGCTCGTTCCTGCCCCCTGGGAGTCGGCTCCGCTGTCGTCGTTGATCAGGAGTCCGTTGCCGGTTGCGACGTCACCGGAGATGATCGAGACGTCCGGCGTCGACCGGCAGATCGGCCCCGCCGCGCCTGCAACCGGGACGTACGGATTGCCGTTCGGGTCAAAGAGGCAGTTCGTCGAGGCGACGCCTTGCTGGTAGCTGCCGGCCGGCTCGCTCGTCGAGTTGCCGCCGCTGCCGTCCTCCCAGGCGTTCTCCAAGAAGCGATGCTCCGGCGTATTGCCGTCACCGGTCAGGTCGGTGCCGCCGACCGCGACCGCCCACGGACTTGCCGACGGCCAGTTGAGGCCGGGGTAGCCCTGCGTCGCCAGACCGTTGGTGTCCTCGGGCAGGACCGGGCAGGACGAGCCCGTGTCGCCCGTAGAAGAGAAGAGCGTGCGCCCTTCGGCCGCGGCCTGCTCGAGAATCTGGTCTCCAGGCACTTCCATGCCGTCGGCAAGGACCGCGTTCGCATTGCCGACGTTCTCGCACTCACCGAACGAGGCGCTGCCCTGCAGCGGCCCGTTCTTGTCGTTGACCCAGCCCGTGATTGCCGCGAGCAGGTCTGAGTCAGTGTTGTGGTGTCCGAAGTAGAGGGTCTCGCCCTTGACGTTGGGCGCCATGCCGGTGGAGGCCTGCGTATCGAGCTCCCACTCGACGGTCGCGCCGTCGCCGCTCGTGTCAGGCGTCGACGTGTCGCCGTAGTGCTTCACCGTGATCGGCACGCCGGGAAGGCTCCACTCGGCCTCGAACGAGCGCAGGTCGGGGATGACCGGGTCGGTCACGCCCCAGCCGAAGATCGCCATCGTCTGGCCGTTGCCGGCGTTGGTCGACGGCGCGTCGTAGATCGACCAGAGGTCGCGGATGCTGAGGAGACCCGTCTTCGGGGTCGTCCCTGTTGTCGGGACCTGTGTGGTCGTCTTCGTGGTGCCAGTCGCCTGGACGCGCGGGATCGTCATACGGTTGAAGTTGTTGAGGTCGAGGACGTCCGAGATCCCCAGCGACGCCGGAACCGTCGGCGCCTGCGTGTTCGCGTAGAAGCTCCGTCCGGCCGCCGCGTAGGTGTTGAGCGGCGTGGCGAACGCGGCCTCGACTTGTGCAGCGGTGCCGCTCGCGAGGAAGTAACTCGTCGAGCTCTCGATCGGCGTGGCCGTCAGACCCTTGCTTTGGGCCCACGACTCCGCAGCCTGGAAGTTCGACGTGGGCACGCCGAACTCGGAGTTGAACGTGTCCGGATCGAGGTAGTTCCCGTAGTTCGGGCTCGACGGGTCGTAGAGCTGCTTGACGTACGCATCCTCTGCCGCCTGGTTCGGGTTCGACAGGAAGATGCCGACCGTCACCGTCTGGGACGCGGGCACCGCCCCGTTCAACGTGGCGAGGTTGAGGTTGCGGACGACGTCGTTGTTGAGCGTCGTCGTCGGGCCGACCACGGTGCCTCCTTCGGCAGCCGAGGTAGCGCCCAGCGTGAATAAGGCGACGAGCGTCACCAGCATGGCGAGCGCACGGCGAGCGGTCATGGACATCCTCCTGAGTTAGACAGAACGCGCCCCTATACCCAGGATTTAGCGTCGAACTAACGTCAAATTCTCGTAAAAATCCTGACTGATCATTCAATCGAGAATTGAACGTCTATTCAACCTTGCGCTTCTCGACGTAGCCATAGCCGAAACGGCCCTTGATGCAGAGGTTGCCGCGCGTCACGTCGTGATCGTCCGGCGAGCTGACCTTGACGATCGCGCCGTCCTGCGTGTGGAGCGTGAGGTTGCAGCCGACGCCGCAGTACGGGCAGATCGTGTCCATCTCCTCCTGCTCCTCCTCGCGCCACTCGCCGGCGGCGCGCAACTCGTACTCGCTCGTCGGCATGAGCGCGCCGGTCGGGCAGACGGCGATGCAGTTGCCGCAGTAGACGCACGCCGACTCGGGCAGCGTCACGTCGAACTCGGTGGAGATGCGCGCCTCGAAGCCGCGCCCGGCGACCGCGATCGCGAACGTGTTCTGATGGTCGGCCCCGCAAGCCTCGACGCACTTGTAACAGAGGATGCACTTCGAGTAATCGCGCATGTAGAGGTCGTTGTCGAGCTTCGGCGCAGGAGCCGGCGGCGTGCCGAGCCGCCCCGGGTGCGCGTCGTACTCCGCGATGTAGCGCTGCGCGTCGGGCGCCGTCGAGAGGTCGGTCGCGGAGCCGAGCAGCTCGAGGACGAGACGTCGGCTCGTGCGGACACGCTCGGAGTCGGTGTGCACGACCATCCCGTCCGTGGCCTTGCGCGAGCAGGCGGGTACGAGCGTGCGCGCGCCCTCGAGCTCGACGACGCAGACACGGCAGACGTTGACGGCCGTGAGCGTGTCGCCGTAACAGAGGGTCGGCGTCTCGATCCCCGCGGCGCGCGCCGCGTCGAGGATCGTCGCGCCTTCCGCAACCTCGGTCGTGACCCCGTCGATCGTGATCTTCACAGGAGCGCCAGTCCCGACTGGACGGCGCCCGCGGCGGTCTGGCCAAGCCCGCAGATCGAGGCATCGCGCATCACTTGCGCGAGCTCTACGAGCACCGGTCGGTCGTCGCGCTCGAGCGCCTCGACCTGGCGGACGGTGCCGATCCGACAGGGGACGCACTGGCCGCACGACTCCTCGCGGAAGAACTCGGCGATGCTGTGGATCGCGCCGCGCAGGTCGGCCTTCTCCCCGAAGACCATCACGACGCCCGAGCCGAGCGTGACGTTGAAGTCGAGCGCGATGTCGAGCTCGTGCGGGCCGAGGAACGTCCCCGCCGCGCCGCCGAGCAGCACTGCCTGAGCCGGTTTGGCGCCCGCGTCGTCCAGCAGCTCGCGCAGCGGCGTCCCGAGCTCGCGCTCGTAGAGACCCGGCCGCGCAACGTTCCCCGAGAGGCAAAAAAGCCGAGTGGGCCGCGTGTCGCCGAGCAGGATGTGCGGGACGTTGACGAGGGTCTCGACGTTGTTGACGACGGTCGGCTTCCCGAACAGGCCGACCTCGACGGGGAACGGCGGCTTGTTACGCGGCTCGCCGCGGTAGCCCTCGATCGACTGGAAAAGCGCCGTCTCTTCGCCGCACACGTACGCGCCCGCCCCGATGCGCAGCTCGATGTCATGGCCGCTCGCGGCGATCGCCTCCGCCATCCGCTTCTGCGCGAGCGGGTATTCAGCGCGGATGTAGACGTAGCCCTTCTCGCAGTCGGCGGCGAGCATCGCGATCGCGCATGCCTCGACGACGGCGCCGGGCTGCTCCTCCATGAGGACGCGATCCTTGAACGTGCCGGGCTCGGACTCGTCGGCGTTGCAGACGAGGTAGTGCGGGCGCGCCGGCTGTTGCGCCACTGCGCGCCACTTCGCGGCGGTCGGGAATGCAGCGCCGCCGCGTCCGAGTAGGCCGGCCCCGTCGATCGCGGACATGACGCCTTCAGGCCCGAGCTCGCGCGCGCGGGCGAGCGCCTCGCCGGCGGGAAAGCCTTTCAGGAGCCGGTCGCCGTCAACAGGCAGACGCCGCTCGGGGAGCTGGATCTCGCGCGGCTCCTCCCCCGCCGTCACGCGCAGCGACGCGGGCGCGAGCTCGCACAGGCCGAGGCACGGCGACGCGACGGCGCCCTCCGGAACCGTCACACCTGTGAGGCGGCAGGCGAGGTCGGTGCAGACGTGGAGCACTTCCGCTGGACGCTCCTCGAGCGAGAGCATGGCGTAGAACGTCGCGACGCCGTACGCCTCCGCAGGCGGGACGTCGAGCCGGCGCGACGCATAGCCGAGCGCACCCGGCGTGACCCAGCCGACGCGCCGCTGCGCCGCGCGCAACGCCGGAAGCAGCAGGTGCCGGCGATTGCGGTCGCGGCGTGCGACGCGGTTCCCGGCGTCCGCCTCGACACCGACAACGCCGTCAATCGCGCCGCGCTCGGCGTCAGTCGGCTCGGCGTCGATGAGCTTGAGGTCAGGCAACGGGCTCCAGTCTGATCGCCGTGGCCTTGAACTCCGCCGTCCCCGACTTCGGGTCGGTCGCGTCGATCGTGAGGACGTTGGTCGCGACGATGTCGGGAAAATGGAGGTTCATGAAGGCAAGCCCCGGCCGCAGCGTCGCGTCGTACCGGGCGGGCGCCTCGACCGAGCCGCGCCGCGAAACGACCCGCACCCGCGCGCCGTCGGCGACGCCGTAGCGCTCGCCGTCCTCCGGCGCGAGCAGGATCGCCTCGCCGCCGACGTGGAGCGGCGAGCTGTAGCGGTTCGACTGGACGCCGGTGTTGAACGACTCGAGCCGCCGGCCGGTCGTGAGCCGCAGCGGGAAGTCGTCGTCGAGCAGGTCGACCGGCGGGTCGTGCTCTACCGGCATGAACGGGGCGCGCTCCGCGACCACGGCGTCCCACAGCCGGCCGTGGAGGAAGAGCGCGCCAGGATCGTCTACGTCGGCGCACGGCCACTGGATGCCGCCGAGCGCCTCGAGCCGCGCGTAACTCATCCCGGCATGCATCGGCGAGAGCGCGCGCACCTCCTCCCAGACATCGGCCGCGCGTGGCGAGCCGAGGTCGTGGCCGAGCCGGCGCGCGAGGTCGAAGACGATCTCGACGTCGTCGCGCGCGCCCTCCGGCGGCTCGACCGCCTTCCGCACGCGCTGCACGCGGCGCTCGCTCGAGGTGACCGTCCCCTCCACCTCGCCGAGCGTCGCCGCCGCGGGCAGGACGACGTCGGCGAGCTCCGCGGTGCGCGTGAGAAAAAGGTCTTGGACGACGAGATGGTCGAGGCCGGTGAGGAGCCGCTCGGCGCGCTGCTGGTCGGCCTCACCTTGCGCCGGGTTCTCGCCGACGACGTAGACGGCGCGCAGGTCGCCGTGTTCCATCGCCTCGAACATCTCCGTGAGGTGGAAGCCGGGCTGCGGCGAGATCGTCGTCCCCCACGCCTGCTCGAACTTCGCGTGCACGGCGTCGTCGCCGAGATCCTGGAAGCCCGGCAGCTTGTTCGGGATCGCGCCCATGTCGCCGCCGCCCTGGACGTTGTTCTGGCCGCGCAACGGCTGCAGGCCGGAGCCCCACTTGCCGACCTTGCCGGTCAGCAGAGCGAGGTTGATGAGCGCGAAGACGTTGTCGACGGCGTTGTGGTGCTCGGTGATCCCGAGCGTCCAGCAGAGCTGCGCGTTCGTCGAGCGCCCGTACACGTGCGCGAGCTCGCGGATCGCGTCGGCCGGAACGCCGGTCACGCGCTCCGCCTCCTCGAGCGTCCACGGCTCGACCGACTCGCGGTACGCGTCGAAGCCTGTCGTCGCGCGCGCGATGAACTCCTCGTCGTGGAGACCGGCGGCGATGATCTCGCGCGCAACCGCGTTCGCGAGCGGAATGTCGGTGCCGACGTCCAAGCCGAGCCAGAGATCCGCCCACTGCGCCGACGGCGTGCGCCGCGGGTCGACGACGATCAGCTGCGCGCCCGCGTTCACGGCCTTGAGGACGTGGTGGAAGAAGATCGGGTGCGCGTCGCGCGCGTTCGAGCCCCAGAGGACGATCAGGTCCGCGGCTCGAGTCTCCTCGTAGGAGCTCGTCCCTCCACCCGCGCCAAACACCGTCGCCAGACCGACGACGCTAGGGGCGTGTCAGGTTCTGTTGCAGCTGTCGACGTTGTTCGTGCCGAGGGCGACGCGGGCGAACTTCTGCGTGGCGAAGTTCAGCTCGTTCGTCGCCTTCGAGCAGGAGAAGACGCCGGTCAGGGCGCCTGCGTCGAGGGCGTTGCGGAAGCCGGCGGCGGCGCGGTCGAGCGCCTCGTCCCAGCTTGCGTCGCGGAGCTCCCCGTTCTCCCGCACGAGCGGTGTCGTCAGCCGTGCGTAGCGCTTTGCCATGCACGGAGACTAGAGCGCTAGGGTGCCCGAGTGCTGAGCGACGGGTTCCGGGCCGCGGCCGAGAGCAAGGACTTCTCGAGGCTCGAGGCGATCTTCGCCGAGGACGTGACGTTCCGCAGCCCGGCCGTCTTCAAGCCGTACGAGGGCCGCGACGCGGTCGCGATGCTCCTGACCGCGGTAACGCAAGTGTTCGAGGACTTCCACTACACCGACGTGATCGAGACCGGCGACGTGGTGGCGCTCGCGTTCAGCGCCACCGCCGGCGACCGAGAGCTCGACGGCATCGACCTGCTGCGGTTCGACGGCGAGGGGAAGGTGCGCGACATGGCCGTGTACATCCGGCCGATGAGCGGACTGCACGCGCTCGCCGAGGCGATGCAGCGCGCGCTCGGCTGACCGTGTCGTCGAAGGCTGAGCTGCGAAGCGAGCTGCTGGCGCGCCGCGCTGCGCTGACGCCGGAGGAGGTCGCCGCCGCGAGCGCGGTCGTCCTCGAGAGACTCCAAGCGCTGGACTGGTCGGAGGTCGGCTGCGTCCACGTGTACCGCTCGGTGGCGGAATGGGGCGAGCTCGACACGAGAGCCTTCGTCGCGTGGCTCGATCCGAGGATCGAAGTCGTCCAGCCGACGCTGTCGAAGGATCAGCCGTTCCCGGAGCAACAGTTCGACGTCATCCTCGTCCCAGCGCTCGGCTTCGACCGCGACAACAACCGCCTCGGCCTCGGCGGCGGCTGGTACGACCGCTTCGTCGCCCAGCAGCGGCAGGCGCAGAAGATCGGAGTCGCCTACGCGTGGGCGTGCGTGGACAAAGGCATCCCCACCGAGCCGTGGGACATGAAGCTCGATAGGGTCGTCACAGGATGAGACCACGCCGCGTTGTGCTCCTGGCTGCGTTCGTGCTCGCTGTGGGCGCTGCAGCAGCCATGACATTCGCCGTCACGCGCTCCAGCGGTGGCGGCCCGGGGCCGCTGGACCTGAGGATGGACGGGATAGGTATGGGTATGAGCTGGAACCTCGGCGAGTCATTTTCTGTCAGCGTCCCGTGGGTCATCCGGAACACGAGCGATCACGAGCTCGTGCTCGATGGGATCAAAGCCGTCGGAGTGCGCCACGGCAGCCTTGAGGTTCTCGGCGCCTACGTGATGCCTCTGGCCCACAGGGAGAGCCGCTTGTCCTTCCCCGGCTACCGAGTTCCTGTGTTCGGTCAGGCGCTACCTGGGGCGGTCATCGGGCCGCACGCGCAGCTCCAACTCGTGTTCGGACTGAAGGCAACCGCACCCGGCCGTCACACCTTCACGGCGATGAAGGTCCTCTACCACGAAGGTTCGACGAGCTATGTGGCCAGGGCCGGACTCGAGGTCGCGGTTTGCTCACCCAACAACATTCATAGGGATTGCCCCGATCCGCTCTGGGCCGGGGCTGATCTCTAGACCGCGAACGCTTCGCCGAAGCGGGCGCGCTTCACGAACTCGCCGACGCCCGGCTGCGCGACAAGCTCGCCGTTCTCGACGATGACGTTGCCGCGCACCATCGTCAGCTCCGGCGCGCCGGTCACGGTCGTCCCCTCGTAGAGGTTGTAGTCGGCCTTCGAGTGGTGCGTCGCGGCACCGAGCGTGTGCTCCCTCGCCGGGTCGAAGATGACGATGTCGGCATCCGCGCCGGGCGCGATCGTGCCCTTGCGCGGATAGAGCCCGAACAGCTTCGCCGGCTGCGTTGCGAGGAGGTCGACCATCCGGTTCAGACCGATCCGGCCCTCGTTGACGCCGAAGTGGTGGATCATCACGAGCCGGTCCTCGAGGCCCGGGCCGCCGTTCGGGATCTTCGTGAAGTCGTCCTTGCCGAGCGTCTTCTGGCCGTCCCAGAGGAAGGCGCAGTGGTCGGTCGAGATCGCCGAGAGCGCGTCGTCGCGCACCGCTTCCCACAGCACGGCGTGGTTTGACGCGTCGCGCGCGGGGGGCGAGTAGACGTACTTCGCGCCCTCGAAGTCGGGCTTCGCGAGGTCGTCGATGGACTTGAAGAAGTACTGCGTGCACGTCTCGCCCCAGACGTCCCAGCCGAGCGCGCGCGCGCGGCGGATCGGCTCGACCGCCTCCTTGCACGTGACGTGGACGACGTAAAGCGGCGAGCCGGCGATGCGCGCGAGCTGGATCGCGCGGTTCGTCGCCTCGCCCTCGAGCTCCGGCGGCCGCGTCAGGGCGTGGTGGATCGGCGCCGTCTCGCCGCGCCCGAGCGCCTCGCGCACGAGGACGTCGATCGCGTCGCCGTTCTCGGCGTGCACCATCACGAGCGCGCCGCTCGCCGCCGCGACTTCCATGGCCTGGAAGAGCGTCTGATCGTCGACCTGGAGGACGTTCTTGTACGCCATGAAGAGCTTGTACGACGTAATGCCCTGCTCCGGCAGCGACGCGAGCTCCTCGAGCGTGCCGCCCTCGCGGAGGTCGGTGACCGCGATGTGGAAGCCGTAGTCGATGAGCGCCTTGCCGTTCGCCTTCGCGTGCCACCCGTCGAGCGCCTCCGCGAACGTCTGGCCTTTCCCCTGGATGCAGAAGTCGACGTGGCACGTCGTCCCGCCGAACGCCGCAGAGGTGTGGCCCGACTCGAAGTCGTCGATCGTCACCGTGCCGCCGAACGGCATGTCGAGATGCGTGTGCGGGTCGATGCAGCCCGGCAGGACGTACTTCCCTTCCGCATCGATCACGCGGTCGGCGTCCACCTCGAGCGAGCGGCCGATCGTCGTGACCGTCTCGCCCTCGACGAACACGTCGGCGACGTAGTCGTCGGTGGCGGTGATGACGCGGCCGCCTTTGATGAGGATCGACATCAAGCGCGACTCTAATCCGGCAACGTCGGGTGGTCGGTGGGATAGATCCCGACCGCGAAACCGTAGACCGTGTCGCCGGAGCGCGGCAGCCGGTCGAACTCGTCGACGAGCTCCGACATCCGCCGCCAGAACGCCGAAGCCTGCTCCGCCCCCAGCCGCGCATGACGGATGAACCCGGCGAGCTTGCCGTCGCGGAACGCGGTCGCCGACTCGCGCGCAGCGACCTCGAAGTCGTTGAAGTCGCGTGGCATCTCCTCTCCTTCGGGGCCGCGCTCGACGCCGACGTAGAACATCCGCGCCGTCCGGCCGAAGAACCGCTCGTCGATCGCCCGCACGCGACGGGTGCGCACGACCTGAACGAGCCCGTTCTCGGCGAGCACCTTGACGTGGTGGGCGACGGTGCTCTTCGGTCGCTCGAGCGCCGCCGCCAACTCGGTAACCGTCGCGGCGCGCTCGTGCAGGAGGCCGAGGATCACATTCCGCAGTGGGTGGCTGATCGCTCTTACTTGCGCCGGCTCCGTCAGCGCGATCCGGTCGGCGAGCTCGTAGTCGGGCGGTTGCGGGTTGTCGGCCATCGTTCAATGAACTAGTATTGCGGAACGTTCCAAGTTCATGGATCAATACTACGAGGAGAACCGGATGGCCGAAGTCGTGCTCTACCACCACGTTCAGGGTCTGACCGACGGAGTGCGCGCGTTCGCGGACGAGTTGCGCGAGGCGGGCCACACCGTCCACACGCCCGACATGTTCGGCGGGCGGACGTTCCCGACGATCGACGACGGGATCGCATTCGCGCAGGAGCAGGGCTTCGGCGAGCTCGTCGCGCGCGGCGTCGCTACCGCGGACGCTCTGCCGGCGGATGTCGTCTACGTCGGCTTCTCGTTCGGCGCGATGCCGGCGCAGCAGCTTGCGCAGACCCGGTCAAGTGCCCGGGGCGCACTGCTCATTTACGGAGTCGTACCGTTCACCGAGTTCGGTGACGCGTGGCCGGAGGACGTTCCCGTCCAGATCCACGCGATGGAGGACGACGCGTGGTTCGTCGAGGATCTGCCCGCCGCGCAGGCGCTCGCGGGTTCGACCGACGCCGCCGAGCTGTTCCTCTACCCCGGCGACAAGCACCTGTTCGCCGATGCTTCGACGGCCGACTACGACCCCGAAGCCGCGGCGCTGCTGATGGAGCGCGTGCTCGCGTTCCTCGCGCTAGTGCCCGCGGCCTGAGATCGTTCCCGCAACGCGAGCGAAGAGAGAGGCGTTGCCCGTTCTGAGCTCGCGGTGGTCGGCGGCGGCGAGGAGCTTGTGCACCGCGTGGATGCCCGCGTAGCGGAACGGCTCCGGTTCCCAGTCGCGCTCCAGCGGCCCGACCCACGGGAGTTGCGTGAGCTCGGTGTCTCGGTCGAGGATGAGGTCGCGGAGCGTCCGCGCGGCGAGGTTCGCGGCCGCGACGCCGTCACCCGCGTAGCCTCCCGCCCACGCGAGCCCGCGTGCGGTGTCGACGCCGACGCCGGGTCGCCACGTCCGGCTCACGCCGAGCACTCCCTGCCAGGCGGCTGCGACTTCCGCGTCGACGCCGAACAGGTCGCGCACCCGACCGCGCAGGTGCTCGACGACGGAGCGCGGCGGCGGGAACTCGCGCGCCGTGCCCGAACCGAAGACGTAGGGGACGCCGCGGCCGCCCAGCGCGATCCGCCCGTCGGCCGTCCGCTGGAGGTACGTGTAGAGGTTGCGGCCGTCGAGCATGGTCTCGCAGCCGTTCCAGCCGAGCTCGGCCCAGACGTCGGCGGGAAGCGGCTCGGTCGCGATCATCGCGCTCGTCACCGGCGCGAGCTGGCGACGCAGGCCGGGCAGGTCGGCCGTGTACGCCTCGGTCGCGCGGACGATCCACCGCGCGCTCACTTCGCCGCCCGAAGTGCGGACACGGCCGGGCTCGAGCTCGACCGCGGGCGTCCGCTCGTGGATCGTCGCGCCCGCGCGCTCCGCCGCGTGGGCCAGGCCGCGCACGAGCTTCGCCGGTTGCACGCGCGCGCAATGCGGACTGAAGAGCGCGCCGAGCGCGCCCCGCACGCGGACACGCGCCGCGAGCTCGTCGACGTCGAGCAGCTCTTCGTCGCCCTGCTGCGCGCGGAGCCGGTCGAGCTGCACCGCCGTCTGCGCAACGGTCAGCGTGCCGCCCTTCACGTAATCGCACTCGATGCCCTCCTCCGCGACGCGCCGGCCGATTTCGTCCACCGTCTCGCGAATGGCGCTCTCGAGGGCCGCGGCTCCCGCCTCGCCGCCGCGCGCGATCCACCCCGCCCGCGACCCGGCGAGCGCGCCGAGCACCCAACCGCCGTTGCGTCCCGAGGCTCCGAAGCCGACCGTCTCCTTCTCCACGACGACAACCTCGAGGGACGGATCGGCTCGCCGCAGCTCGAGCGCCGTCCAAAGACCGGTGTAGCCGGCGCCAACGATGCAGACGTCCACCTCGACACGCCTTTCAAGCGGCGGTCGCTCGGCCGCCGGCCCGAGCTGCTCCATCCAGAATGAGACACCCACAGACGCACGCTATCCCGACGCGAGATGATGGAGCCGATGGACGACCCGCCTACGGCGACACGCCTGCCGGCCGTCGCGGTATGGCCGCTAGTCGCCGTCGTCTCCGCGCGCTGCGCGCTCAGCCTCGCCTTCTCCGGCCGCTACGGCTGGCAGCGGGACGAGCTGTACTACGCGGTCGCCGGCCGCCATCTCCAGGGTGGCTACGTCGAGTTCCCGCCGGTCACCGCGCTCTTCTCGGCGCTCGCCCGCGGCCTGTTCGGCTACTCGCTCGTCGGCTTCCGCCTCTTCACCGTCCTCGCGGGAGCGGCGACGATCGTTCTGGCGGCGCTCGTCGCCCGGGAGCTCGGCGGCGGCCGCCGCGCGCAGCTGATCGCGGCCGTGGCGGTCGGGTTCGCCCCGATCTTGCTCGCGACGAACGGGTTGTTCCAGCCCGTCTCGTTCGACCAGACGGCGACGATGCTCGTCCTCTGGCTCGCGCTACGGCTCGCGCTCGGCCGGGGCTCGTGGCTCGCCCTCGGCGTCGCCGCGGGAGTCGGCCTCGAGACGAAGTACACGCTCGCGGTCGTCCTCGTCCTTCTCGTCGCATCATTCGCGGTCTGGCGGCGCGACGCTCTGCGTTCGCGCGGCTTCGCTCTCGCCCTACTCGTCGCAGGCCTGCTGCTCGTCCCGAACCTCGTGTGGGAGGCTGGCCACGGCTGGGTCAGTGCCCACTGGTTCCTCCACCCGCCGCCGAGCGCAACCGACGAGACGCGTCCGCAGTTCCTCGTCAACCTTATGCTGGACGTTCTCGCCGTGCCGGTTGCGATCGCGGGGCTCGCCCGGCTCGTGCGCGACGCCCGCCTGCGCCCACTGGGCGCGACCGTCGCCGCCACGGTGCTCGCGTACTTCCTGCTCAACGGCAAGTCGTACTACGCGATCCCGGTCGTCCTCTTCGCGCTCGCCGCGGGCGCACCGTCGGTCGATCGCTGGGCCGGGCCGAAGCGACTCGCCGCCTTCGCGGCGCTGTTCACGGCCTTCGTGGTCGTCTCGCTGCCTCTGACGCTGCCGGTACTGCCGTTGCAGACCGCAATCCGTCACGGCATCGTCAAGTCCCGTAGCGACTACCAGGACGAGCTCGGCTGGTACGCGCTCGCCGCCCAGGTCGACCGCCTCGCGCCCGGAACTGACGTGGTGATCACGTCGAACTACGGGGAGGCCGGCGCGCTCGACCTGTTCGGCCGTCGCCTACCGCCGGTCGCGACGGGGAACGTCACCTTCCGCTACTGGCGGCCCGACGTCACCGGCCGCGCCGCACTCCTCGTCGGCTTCGTGCCCCGTGCCGCGAGCGCTTTCTGTCGCGCTCAGCGCGTCGTCGGCCGCATTGCAATGCCCACGGCGAACCAGGAACGCGGGCTCCCGATCGCCCGCTGCACACTCACCGGTAGCCTCGCAACCGTCTGGCCCCGGATCGTCCGAGCGACCGGCTAGCGCCACGGGGCTACGCTCCCGAGGTGCGTGTCCGCGTCGGGCTCGTCGTTCTCCTCTTGGCGCTCTTCGGCGCCGCCGGTTCGAGCGCCACGGCGCCGCTCGCGGTGCTCGGCTTTCAGTCCGACTACTCGCCGGCGCGGCTCGTCGATACGAACGCGAAGGCGATGACGCTCGTGGGGATCGACGGCGTCGACCTGACCGGCCCCGGAACCGTGTCCAAGCCGACCGCTGCCGACCGGCGCCAACTCGCGGCCGCCCACGCGCACGGGCTGCCGGGCGTCCTCCTCGTCAGCAACTGGTCGGACAAGGTCAACGACTTCTCCGAGTCGCTCGCCCACGAGGCGCTCGGCAGCACGCAGAAGGTGGACGACGCCACAGCAACACTGGCTGCCGCCGTCGTCGACGAAGGTTTCGACGGCGTCTCGGTCGATCTCGAGTCCCTCGCACCGCGCGACGAGGCCGGGCTCACGCGGTTCGTCTCCGATCTGCGCACCGACCTGCCCGGCGGCGACTCGCTCACGATCTGCATCTCGGCGGCCACGACGCTCGGCGCGTACGCGTCGATGGGCTACGACCTGCCGGCGCTCGCCGCGAGCGTCGGCCAGATCGTGCTCATGACCTATGACGACCACGGCCCGTGGGAGAAGACGCCGGGGCCGATCGGCCCGCTCGCCTGGCAGCGCGCCTCGGTCGCGGCGCTCGAGCACGACGTCCCCGCGGATCAGATCTTCCTCGGCGTCGCGAACTACGCGTACGCGTGGCGGCCGCACTCGGTCGACTCGCTCACGGTCGCCCAAGCGCGCGCGCTCGCGGCGCGTCTGCGCGCGCGCCCCCGTTGGATCGTGAGCGCGGGCGAATGGAGAGCGAAAGCCGGCGGCTCGACGGTCTGGTGGTCGGACAGGCGGTCGATGAGCGTCCGACTGAAGCTCGCGCGCACGCTCGGCGTCCACGGCATCGCGGTCTGGTCGCTCGGAACCGGTGACCGTCTCCCCTAGCGCACCGCCTGCTTCACGAGCTTGGTGATCTTCGCCTCGTCTGCGTTGCTCAGCTTCGTGACCGCGTAGACGATCGGCCACATCGCGCCGGCATCGAGCTTCGCGTCCTGGTTGAAGCCGAACTCGGAGTACCGCACCTTGAACTTGCCGGAGTTCTTGAAGTAACAGACGACCTTCCCGTCTTTGTTGGCGTACGCCGGCATCCCGTACCACGTCTTCGGCATGAGGTCGGGCGCCGCCTTCCGGACGAGCGCGTCGATCTTCTTCGCGAGCGCCCGATCCGCGGGCGTCATCTTCTCGAACGCATCCTGGATGGCCTTCTCGCCGTCCTGCGTCTCCTTCAGCTCCTTCGCGCGGGCGCGCATCGCCGCCTTCTCCTCGGCCGAGAACTTCTGGGTCATCTGTTCCTTTCATCGGACCTTGACAACGTTGTCCCAAGTATGAAAGAGTTGTCGAGTCGGAGCCCGTGGACTGCGCAAGCGGTTTGCGGGCTTCGGCATTTCTGCGCCCGGCGCCGGTTGCTCGGTCCACTCCTAACGGTTGCTTTACGCTGGCACGACTAACTTGCCGCCGTTTTGGGCAACAAGAGAGTGTGCGCGCCTGCGGCATCGGCAGCACGCTTTGTGTCGAGACATAGGAGGAAGAGATGCAGTCGGTCGGATTGGGATCACGCGTCACCCGCAGCCTCTGCGGCCTCGCGGTGATGGCGCTCGTCGTCGTCGCGCTCGTGGGGTGCGGCGGAGGGTCGAGCAGCACGACCGGTGGCGGCACGAAACAGCAGGGCGGAACGGCCTACTGGGCCGAATTGCCCCAGGCGACGCCGAACTACATCTTTCCATTCGCGCAGTTCGCCGACTTCAGCGTGGCGAACCTGACGCAGTTCCAGGAGCTCTTGTACCGGCCGCTTTACTGGTTCGGTAAGGGCGCTGCGCCGGTCCTCGACCCGACGAGGTCGCTCGCCAGCAACCCCGTGTACTCGCAGGGGAACACGGTCGTCACGGTCGACCTGAAGGGCTGGAAGTGGTCGAACGGCGAGACGATCACCGCCCAAGACGCCGTCTTCTGGCTCAACATGATGCAGGTCGAGAAGGGCGTCTGGGCCGGCTACGTCCCGGGGACCTTGCCGGACGACGTCAAGTCGATCACGGCGACCGGCACCAAACTGACGATCACGACCTCAGCTCCGGTCAATCCCAACTGGTTCACGTACAACGAGCTCTCGCAGATCACGCCGATGCCGATGGCGTGGGACATCGCCGCGACCGGCGACAAGTCCGGGAGCGCGGAGTGCGGGACTGCCGACTTCACTTCGGTGACGGTCACGAAGGACTCGAAGGGGAACGTCGTGCCTGTCTCCTCGGCTGCGAAGTCGTGCGCGGCCGTCTACACGTACCTCGACAGCCAGGCGAAAAAGATCACGAGCTACGTCAATAGCCCGATCTGGAGCGTCGTCGACGGCCCGTGGACCCTGCAGCACATGGACACGGGCGGCAATGTGACCTTCGTCCCGAACACGAAGTACTCGGGACCGCAGAAGCCGACGCTCTCGAAGTTCGTCGAGGTGCCATACACGTCTGACGACTCCGAGTTCAACGCGCTCGCGGCGAGCAAGATCGATGTCGGCTACCTGCCGACGCAGGACATCACCTCGAACGCGTCGGCCCCAGCCAGCGACCCGTGCAACCTCACGCCTGGAGCGAACAACCCGCGGCTGTCGGGCTACGACATCGCCCCGGTGTTCCCGTGGTCGATCAACTACTTCCCGATCAACTTCAACTCGACGGCGAACAACGGGCAGGCCGGGAAGATCTTCCACCAGCTCTATTTCCGGCAAGCCTTCCAGCTGCTCGTCAACCAGCCGCTGTACATCAAGCAGATCGACCAGGGCTACGGCGCGCCGACCTACGGTCCAGTGCCGCTCTGCCCGACGAACACCTTCGCCACGAGCCGGGAGAAGACCAACCCGTACGCGTACAACAAGGCGAAGGCGATCTCGCTCCTGACGTCGCACGGCTGGGACGTCAAGCCGAACGGCACGACGACCTGCTCGGATGCGGCCAAGTGCGGCGTGCCGGCGGGAACGCCGCTCAACATCAGTCTCCAGTACGCGGGTGGAACGCAGTCCATCACCCAGTTGATGAATACGGAGAAGTCGTCCTGGGCCCAGGCCGGCATCAACGTCAGCCTGACGACGGCGACGTTCGACACGGTGATCGGAGTGGCGGTCCCCTGCTCGGGCTCGTCGTGTACCTGGCAGATGGAGAACTGGGGCGCGGGCTGGATCTTCGCGCCGGACTACTACCCGTCCGGCGAGGACCTCTTCCAGACGGGCGCCTCGTCGAACGGCGGGACGTATTCCGTCCCGGAGGCGGACTCGCTGATCAAGGCGACGACGCAGGGCAACGCTGACCTCTCGGCGTACCAGAACTACCTCGCGGAGCAGCTTCCGGTCGTTTGGCAGCCGAACCCGGTCACCGTCGCCGAGGTCAACAAGAAGCTCGTCGGCGTGACGCCGATCAACGCGCTTCTCACCCTCAATCCGGAGGACTGGTACTTCACGAAGTAGCCGAGGAGGTAAACGGAGCAGGAAGGGAGCAGTGACCGGCTATCTCATTCGCCGGATCGCGCAGGCGATCGTCGTCGTGTTGGGCGTCGTGCTGCTCACCTTCCTGCTCAGCAAGCTCATCCCAGGCGGCTACGCGCGGGCCGCCCTCGGCCAGCGGGCGAACCCGGCCGCGATCGCCCACTTCAACCACGTGAACCAGTACGACCGGTCGATCGTCCGCCAGTTCTGGAACTACGTCTGGGGGATCGTCCGGCACCACAATCTCGGGTTCTCCACGCAGTACAACCAGTCCGTCGCGTCGCTGATCGCGGACAAACTGCCGAAGACGCTCGTGCTCGTGGGCTTGTCGACGGTCTTCGCCCTGCTCGTCGCGGTGCCGCTCGGGATCCTCCAGGTCATCCGCCGAAACAAGCCGATCGACTACGTCCTCACTGGGGCTTCGTTCATCGGCTACTCGATGCCGGCGTTCCTGCTTGGGCAACTCTTGATCCTGTGGTTCGCGATCGATACCCACGTGTTCGAGTTCGAGGCGCCGCAGTCTGACTCGACAGTGCAGATCCTCGCCGACCCGAGAGGCTGGATCCTGCCGGTATTCAGCTTGTCGGCAATCACTATCGCCGGCTTCAGCCGCTACATGCGCTCTTCGATGATGGAGGTGTTGACCGAGGACTACATCCGAACTGCGCGGGCGAAGGGAGCCGGCCCGGCCCGGGTGCTATTCCGGCACGCCCTGCGCAACGCCCTGATCCCGATCATCACCCTGCTCGGCTTGACCCTGCCGGCAATCGTCGGCGGAGCGATCATCACCGAGACCGTGTTCAACTACCCCGGCATGGGCCTGCTGACGACGGGCGCTGCGACACACAATGATCTCCCGCTGCTGATCGGCACGACGTTCATCGCCGCGATCGCGACGGTCCTGGGCAACCTGATCGCCGACCTCCTTTACGCCGTCGTCGATCCGAGGGTGCGGTACTCGTAGTGTCCGCCAACCCCGCTGCACCGTCGCTCGAACCTACTCCCGACCCGACCGGTGGTGAGGCCCAGCAGCAAGTCGGGGGCGGACTCACGCGTCAACTGCTCCGCGTCTTCCTCGAGAACCGCCTCGCGATCGTCGGCGTGGTGATCATTGTGGTCGCGATCCTGTTCTGCTGGGTCGGGCCGCTCCTTTACCACACCAACCAGACCGACACGCAGGAGGCGCTGCTCACCTCGGTCCGCAACGCGGCGCCGGGCGGATCCCATCCGCTCGGAACCGACTTCAACGGCTTCGACATCCTCGGCCGGATCATGTACGGCGGACAGATCTCGCTCGAGGTCGGCTTCGCCGCGGCCGGCATCGCCACGGTCGTCGGCGTCCTCGTCGGCGCGATCTCCGGCTTCTTCGGCGGCATCGTCGACACCCTCCTCATGCGCTTCGTCGACGTTCTCCTCTCGGTCCCGATCCTCTACTTGCTCATCGTCCTCGCCGTGATCTTCAGCCCGTCCGTCAAGATCCTCATCCTCGTGATCGGCTTCACGGCGTGGCTCGTGCCCGCTCGACTTGTGCGTGGCGAGACGCTGTCGCTGCGCGTGCGCGAGTTCGTGCAGGCGGTACGCGTGATGGGCGGCGGCGGCAGCCGGATCGTGCTCCGTCACATCATCCCGAACACGATCGGGACGATCATCGTCAACGCGACCTTCCAGGTAGCCGACGCGATCCTCCTGCTCGCGGCGCTCGGCTTCATCGGCATCGGCGTGCCGTCGCCGCAGACCGACTGGGGATCGATGCTCTCGAACGGCACCAGCTACGCGCTCGACGGCTACTGGTGGGAGATCTACCCGACGGGAGTCGCAATCGTCCTCGTGGTCGTCGCGTTCAACTTCGTCGGCGACGCATTGAGGGACGCCTTTGAAGTGAGACTTCAAAGGCGTTAGCTAGCTCGCGAGTGCTGCGCACTCGCTCGCTGGACTAAGGAACTCCGGCGCGGAACAGCGCGGTCTCCCGCGCCTACGTACTGAGACCTCGTTATACCCGCCGCGGCAGGCACCTGCGGCGCGCGCCGGGGAGCGGGAGAGCCTACGGCTCAGGCGCCGCTGTCACGGCTTGTCTTAGCCTCCGGCCGCAGCTTGGGTGCTCGACTCCACTGGCTCTTGAAGAGGGAAGTGGCAGGCCGCCCGGTGGGCGCCGCCGAAGGAGCGGAGCGGCGGCTCGATCTCCGCGCAGACGTCTTGGGCGAGCGGACAGCGCGTGCGGAACCGGCAGCCCGACGGCGGGTCGAGCGCCGACGGCAACTCGCCGCGCACCGGCACCGTCTCCCGCTGCTTCTCGAGCACCGGATCGGGGATCGGCACCGCGTCGATGAGGCCGCGCGTGTACGGATGCGCCGTACGCTCGTAGACGTCGGCTGCCGGCCCGATCTCGACGAGCTTCCCGAGGTACATCACGCCGATCGTGTCGGCGAGATAGCGAACGACGGCGAGGTCGTGGGAGATGACGATGTACGTCAGCTCGTGATCCTCTTGCAGGCCGCGCATGAGGTTGAGGATCTGCGCCTGGATCGAGACGTCGAGAGCAGAGACCGGCTCGTCGGCGACGATGAGCTTCGGGTTCAGGGCCAGCGCACGGGCGAGGCCGATCCGCTGGCGCTGGCCGCCGGAGAACTCGTGCGGGTAGAGCCCGGCCGACTTCGGCGAGAGCCCGACTTCGGAGAGCAGTTCCGCGACACGCTTCCGCCGGTCGGCGCGGTTCCCGACGTGCTGGATGTTGAGCGGCTCGCGGATCGACGGCCCGACGCGCATGCGCGGGTCGAGCGACGCGTACGGATCCTGGAACATCAGCTGCAAGTCGCGCCTCGTGCGGCGCAGGCCGCCCCAGCGGAGCGTCGCCATGTCCTGGTCGCCGAAGCGGATCTCGCCGGAGGTCGGCCGGTGGAGTGCCGTGACGAGCCAGCCGATCGTCGTCTTCCCGCAGCCCGACTCGCCCACCAAGCCGAACGTCTCGCCGCGGTGGACGTCGAACGAGACGCCGGAGACCGCCTTGACGGTGCCAATCTTCCGTTGCATGATGGCGCCCGCTGTGACCGGGAACTCCTTGACAACGTTGCTGAGCGAGAGCAGCACGTCGCCTTTGGCGATCGGCTCGGCGACGGGTGCCCCCGGCGCGCGCTCGCTCACGAAGATCGACTGCGCGCGATCCGCCTCGGCGCTCGCCTCGACCGGGTAAAAGCACGCGAAGACGTGCTCGCCGGCGTGGATCGCTTGCGGCAGCGTCGGCGTCGCGGTGTGCTCGACGCCCGCGCCGGGCCGCGTCCCCTCGGTCTCGGGCGCGAGAAGCGGCTCCTCCTGTGTGCAACGCGCCTGCGCGTTGCGGCAGCGCGGCGCGAAGCGGCAGCCGGGCGGCGGCGTCATGAGGTCGGGCGGGACACCGGGAATCGAGAAGAGCGCCTGCGAGCGGTCCTGGTCGAAACGCGGAATCGAGCGGAACAGCGCCTCCGTGTACGGGTGGCGCATCGACGCGAACAGCTCGCCGGTGTCGGCGCCCTCGGCGATCTTTCCCGCGTACATGACCATCACGCGGTTCGCGCGCGCGGCGATGACGCCGAGGTCGTGCGTGATGAGGATGACCGCCATCTGGAGGTCGCGGCGTAGGCTGTCAATGAGGTCGAGGATCTGTGCCTGGATCGTCACGTCGAGTGCGGTCGTCGGCTCGTCGGCGATGAGGAGCTTCGGCGAGTTGACGAGCGCCATCGCGATCATCACGCGCTGCCGAAGACCTCCCGACAACTGGTGCGGGTACGCGTTGAGCCGCTCAGCCGGCCGCGGCAGACCGACGAGCTCCAGCACCTCGCGCGCGCGGACGAGCGCCTCCGCCCGCGAGCAGTCGTTGTGGAGCCGGTAGGCCTCGGCGATCTGGTTCCCGATCGTCCACGTCGGGTTCAGCGAGGTCATCGGATCCTGGAAGATCATCGCCACGTCGTTGCCGCGCACGAGACGCATTTCACTCTCGCTCAACGGCCCGAGATCGCGGCCGAGGAGCTTGATCGAGCCGCCGACGACATGGCCGACGTTCGGGAGCAGCTTCATGATCGACAGGCCCGTCGTCGACTTGCCGCAGCCAGACTCCCCGACGAGGCCGACGCACTCCCCTGCGCCTACGGCAAACGAGACGCCGTCGACCGCGCCGACGGTGCCCGAGCGGAGATGGAACTCCGTACGGAGGTTCTCTACTTCGAGGACGACGTCCCCACTCGGCATCGCAGCTGCGTTCACTGTTGCCAGATTAGTACCCAGCTGGGCGAGAACCTCAACGTCAGAAAGACGGAATCTCCAGTCCCTGCTCGTCGAGCATGCGGCGGACGCCGGGCAGCTCGAGCGTCACGAGGAAGTGACGGCGAAGGCTCGGCCGGTCCCACGCGGCCGGCTCGAGCCGGCGTCCCCAGCGCGTGAGCATGAAGAGGAAGAGGTCGGCGCCCGTGCGATGCTCGGCGGCGAGCCAGGTTCTGTCCTCGAGCGCACGGTCGAGGATGTCGAACGCCTCCCCTGCGTCGCGCGCGGCGGCGGCCGTCACGCCGTCCCCTTCGCCGTAACGCTCCGGGTAGAACCAGCGCAGCATCGCGGTCTGGACCGTGTTGGTGAGGAAGACGAGCCAGCGGTAGTAGTCGGCGCGCCCAAGACCGTCATTGCCCGGCGCGAGCTGCGACTCGGGGAAGCGGTCGCCGAGGTAGAGGAGAATCGCGGCGGCTTCCGTGAGCACGAGGCCCTGTTCCTCGTCGAGGAGCGTCGGGACGACGCCGAGCGGGTTGAGCGCGCGGTAAGCCGCGTCCGCTTGCGCCTCCTCGCGCCCGATCTCGACGAGGCGGTAGTCGACACCGATCTCGGCAAGCGCGGCGTGCGGCCCCATCGCCGCGCTGCCGGGCCGGAAGTAGAGGACGAACGCCACGCGACGACCCTACTCGAGCCAACGCACCGCGACGGGCTTAGCCAACCCGGGGAGCGGCAGCGACGCCGCCTCCGCCTCGACCGCGGCGCGCTCGGGCTTCGTGAGCTTGCGCCACGGCTCGAGCGAGAGGTCGCCTTGCGCGCGCCTCCAGGTGCCGACGAGCTCGCCCGCGACGAGGAGCGCGCCCGGCCAGACGCGCGGCGTCCAGAGCGCCGCGCGCTGCTTTGCGTCTGGGACAAGGAGCTTCCGCTGCGCCGCGTCGTGGTGCAGCCAGTACGCGTCGCCGCTCGGCAGCAGCCGCACCGCGGTGGAACGGTCGGCCCGCTTCCGCATGAGCGCCTCGTCCGAGGCGAGGATCGACTCATCGCCGAGCGGCGTCGCCACCGGCACGAGCTCGAGGCCCTCGAACGCGGCGTGGCCCTCCTTCGCGGTCACGCCGGCCCATTTCGCGAACGATGCGCTCGTGCCCGGCCCGAAAACGTGGAGGTAGCGGCGGCCGAGCTCACGACGCGCATCGAGCGACTCGATCGTCGGACGCGGCACGGTCCACACGTCGGGCGCCCGCGCTCCCTCCCAGCGGATGAGGACGGTGCCCGTCGTCGCTGCGTACCGCGCTGCAACGCTCCGCGCGTCGCGGGCGGCCACGCGCGCTGCCCAAGACTCCGCCCGCTCCCGCCCGCGGGCGCTGTCGGGATGGCGACCGACCGTGAAGATCGCGTGATCCTCCGCCGGCACAACGTATGTGGCCCAGCGCGGACCCCAGACCTGCACGAACGCGTCGTCGTCCCAGATCTCGGGATGCGCGCCCTCGACCCGGGCGTGGATGGAGAGGAGGGCTGCGCGCGGCATGCTGTCCTGCAAGCCCGCCCACGCCGCGGTGCGCAGCGAGCGCGCGCCGGGCGGCAGCCGCTCCTCGAGCGCTCCGACCCGGCGGCGGAAGGCGAGGATCTGCGCCCGCGTCAGCTCGAGTCTCGCCGCCATGAACGCGAGAGGATATGACACGCAAGAGGCGGCCCCTTGCGGAGCCGCCTCTCGGGTGTGTCGTGCCTTGGAGGGAGTGCTAGGAAGGAACGGTGAACAAGCTCAACGCATTCCCGGACTTGCCGGTGCTCGTGACGGTCGCGGTACCCGCCCTCGCGAGCCGCGGCACCGTCGCCGACTCGGTGAAGTGACCGGTGGCGTCACTGGTCGCCGAGCCAAGCGTGGCCCTCAGGCCCGGTTCCGTGAAGGTGCTCGAGACGCTGTCACCGGCCGCGAAGAACTGGCCCAGGATCTTGAAGGGCGCAGTCGCGTAGCCGGTGTTCGGCGTGAGGGAGATCTCCGGCGTGTCGTAGTTCGGATGACTCGTCGGATTACCCGAGGAGTCCGAGCCGGGGCAACCGTTCGTGCTGTTGTCCCACTCGAGCTGCATGAGGTAGTGGTGACCGTTGATCGTCTGGTTCCACTCCGCATTCGCCGGGCCGGTGGTCGTCCCGAAGTCGTACGCGCACATGTCGCCGTCCTCGTCGCCGGCGGCGCTGTCGTTCGAGTTGCTGTCCCACCAGCCGGTGCCGAACGGGTCGGTGATCGACTCGTTCTGCTCGTGGCTCGTCGTGCTGATCTCGGGATCCGACGGGTTCCCGTTCGGATAGTCGCCGAGGTCGCACGTGACCGGGTTGCCCGCGGTCTGCGCGTCGTACGGCATGTTCGCGTAGATGATCTGCGAGCTCGAGTTGATCGTCGAGTCGAAATACGCGCTGTGGTACGCGCAGAAGTACGAGAACGAGCACAGCGGCGCCGTGACCGTCGTGCCGACGCCACCGGCTCCCTCGCCCACCTGCGCCGGGAAGCACGTGCCGATGTTCGGCGCGGTGTACATGAAGAACTCGGTGTTGTTGTTCACCGGCCAGTTGTGCGCCTTGACGACTGCCGAGATCTCCTGCTGAAGCTGCGCATCCGTGACGCAACCGGCCGTCGTGGACTGGTTGCCGTTTGCGCCACCCGCGGCGGCGACCGGCGTGTCAGGACAGTTGACCGGGTCGAGCGCCGGCAGCGGGTTCGTGTCAACCGTCGTTCCCGCGAACGTCACCTTGTTCTGGACGTACGTCTTCGCGCCCGAGCTCGACTGCATGTAGTACTGGGTGCCGTTGTCATACGTATTCGTGTTCGAGCCCTGCGTGGCCTGCAGGTCCCCGAAGAACTGGTTGATGTTGTGCTCGTAGCCGCTCGGGAACGAGTAGCCGGAGGGCTGCCAGAAGATCGTGTACGTGTTGTTCTGCGTCATGACCGGGCCGCCGTTGTAGTAGAGCGAGCCGCTGGCGGGGGCCTGGTTGGAGACCTGCCCATTCTGTGCGTTCGCAGGGGCGACCATGCCGAAGATCTTTCCCATGCGGGCGTGGAAAGCCGGTGTCGTGTCGGGGCCGGCGGCGGCGGTGAGAGGCAGCACCGCGAAGGCTCCGATGACGATGGCTGCAACGAGGAAGCGCTTCATTGCGATTGACTCCTTTGTGCGGTTGGGTCCCTTGGTGTGGACGCCGCGCACGGAAGTCTCCGAAAGAAGAGCCGCCCGCGACCCGTCCGTGGTTCCCGGTCGGACAACTGCCGAACGGCCGAGCCGCGCTATTTACGAACGCCTTACACCGGCCCTCCGTCGTAGACTCTCCACTCGTGGACACTGTCGTCCGAGACAACAAAATCGGCCGCCTGCTCCTCGAGATCGATGCGCTGATCGACGCCGACGAGACGTCCGACCGCGAGGTCACAGGCGGCTGGCAGACATTCGACGACATCGTCGCGGCGGCTCATCTCCACACATGGGACGCCTACGGCGTCGACCTCACCACAGACGCGGCGAGCTTCCGTGCCCTCGACAGTCGCCAGCAGGAAGCGGTGCGGCGCGTCTTCGGGACGATCTATCGCGCCGAGTCCGTCGTCGACGACTGGATGGGAAAGATCGTCGCGGCCGTCCCGCGCATGGCCGGGTACGAGTCCATGCGCGCGGCGCTCATGACGCAGGAGCACGATGAGCGGATGCACCGCGGCAGCCTTCTCCGCGTCGCTGACGAGGTGCTCGACATCGCGCCGGACGAGGCCGACCGGTTCGCGCGGCGCTACAACAACTTCGTCGCCGAGATCCTCTTCGACGACTTCGAGCGGCTGATGCGCGAGCTCCTGCGCCCGAAGCGGACGCTCTCCGACCTCCACACCGCGATCTTTCTCTACGGCGTGCTCAGCGAGGACGTCGTCGCAAACAGCGACGTCGTCATCCGCCGCGCCAAGGGCAAGGGCCTCTACGACACGTTCCACCTGCCGGGGATGAAGCTGGGCCAGACGAACGTGCGCCGCGACGAGGGTCGGCACGTCCGCATCGCCGTGCTCGCCACGAAGCGGTTCCTCGCCGAGCAGGGCGAGGCGGCGGCGGAACGCCTCCTCGATCTCGCCGTCTACTACATGGACATGGCCGACCGGCTCGTGCGCCGGGCCAAGGCATCGCGCGGGCTGATCGACATGCACCTCGCCGAGTCGTACGGCCCCGACGTCGACTCCCTCTACTACTACGTCATGAATATGAAGCGCCTCGCGGTGCGCCTCGACGAGCTCGGCCTGCGCCCGGGCGTGCTCGAGGTGCGCAAGCGCGTCGACGCGGCGATCGAGGAGCTGAGCGACGAGGACGGGGAGCTACTCGTCGCGACGCCTGGCCGCTTGCTGCGAATCGTCGGGCCGCGAGTGATGCGGCTCGCCGGCACGACGCGGCTAGCCGGCTAGCACGCGCTCGTAGCAGTCCTGCAGCCGGCGGGCGAGGAGCGGCCACGCGAACTCGGTCTCGGCGCGGCGCCGCGCAGCGCGGCCGCGTTCCACTCGCGCGGGCTCGTCGGCGAGCATCGCTTCGATCGTGTCCGCAAGCGCGTCGGCGTCGTCGGGCGGCGCGAGGGCGCCGGTCTCCGGCGTGACGACCTCCGCGTAGCCGGGGATGTCGGAAGCGACGGCGGGCGTGCCGCACGCGAACGCACGGGTCAGCACCATCCCGAAGCTCTCGTTGCCGAGCGACGGCGCGACCAGGAGCTTCGCCGTCGACAGCTCTTCCGTCAGCTGCTCGTCGCTGACGTAGCCGAGGACGTCGATCGCGTCGTCGTGGACGCGCTGGCGTGTCATGAGCAGCCGCACGGCCAGCGGATCAGCGCCGATCACGCGCAGGCGGAGCCCGTTGCGGCTGAGGCGTGGCCACGCGCGGAGTAGAACCGGCAGACCCTTGCGCGGGTCGTGGCGGCCGAGGAAGACGATCCGGTTCTCGCGGTCGGCGGGGTCGGCTTCCGGCGGGAGCTCGACGCCATTCGGGATCACCTCGTACTCACCCGGCGTGTGCGCGGCGGCGGCGCGCAGCGCCTGGTTCGAAACCGCGATGCGCAGGTCGATCCGCTCGGCGACGAAGCCGAATAGCGCGTCGGCGAACGGCCGCCAGGACGAGTTGCCGGCCGCATGGAACGTGCCAACCGCCGGCCCGTTCCACATCGCGAGCGCGGCCGGGCTGACGATCGGCGCGAGTGGCTCGTGCACATGGATCAGGTCGAACTTCTCGGTCGCGAGCACGCGCCGCAGCCGGGGAAGAGTCGCCGGGCTGAGAACGAGGTTCGAGAGCGCGCCGTTGCCGGGGACGACGACCGAGCGGCCGAGCGGGATCACGCCCTCCGGCGGCAGAGGCAACCGGCCCGTGCGCGGGTGGAGGATGCGGCTGAACGAGCCGGGCGGGTCGTGCCCGATCAGAAGGCGCGTCTCGACCCCGATCGCCTCGAGGGCGCGCCGCTGCGCCTCGGCGTGGTCGACGACGCCGCCACCGAACGACCACGAGTACGGGACGACGATCCCGACTTTCACTAGTGGCGCCCGACGAGGAAGCCGACGATCGCGCCGGCGAGGAGTAGCTGGATCCACGTCGAGATCCCGCTGTCGACGTTGCCCTCGCGATGAAAGAGCTTCTTCCCGCGCGGCCGCAGCCACGGCACGACATGTTCGAGGTCCGGGGCGGCAGCCGTCGCGCCGCCGAGCACCGCCGGATCGAGCACACCGCGCCGCGCCGCGAGCAGCGCGAGTGCGGCGAGGCCGCTGCCGACCTCGAAGCGCAGGTCGTGGATGTCGTCATGCGGGACGCGGTCCCCCGCGAGATGGACGAGCGGTCCGAGCAGCAGCGCGATCGGGCGCGAGCGCGAAAGCGCCCCCGCGGCAGCGCCGGTCGCGACGTGAAGCGAGACGATCATGCCGTGATGATCGCGCATTCCGGTCCGTTAGCCTCAGTAACGGTGTGCCGGGAAGTCTGGTCGGCGTCGACCGATGACGCCCGCAGCCGCCATTCCCGTCTTCCTCGCCTCGATCGCGCTCATGCTCGGCGCGTCGGCGGTCTTTGCCGGCAGGCTTGACCACATCGGCCAGATGCTGGGCATGCCCGAGACGCTCCTCGGCCTGCTCACCGCGCTCGCGGCCGACGCGCCCGAGCTCTCGTCCGCGATCACCGCACTCGTCTCCCATGAGAAGTCGGTCGCGGTCGGCGTAGTCGTCGGCTCAAACGCGTTCAACCTCGCCGCGATGCTCGGAGTGAGCGCGGTCGTCGTCTCGCGTGTGCGCGCCCGACACGAAGCGCTCCGGGTGGAGGCGTTCGTCGGACTGTGGTTCGTCGCCGTCTGCCTCGCGATTGTGGCCGGAGGCATCGGCGGCCGGATCGGCATCGCCCTCGTCGCCGTGGTCGCGGTCCCCTACATCTTCCTCCTCGGCCGCGGGGAGCCGCCGGAGCACGTCCGCGAGCGCGGAGTGAGTGTCTGGAAGGAGTGGAGGCATCTCGTCGGTCTGCTCGCCGTCGCCCTGGCACTGATCGTCGGGGGCAGCATCGGCGCGGTGCGCTCGGCGACGGATCTCGCGCACACGTGGTCCGTGCCTCCGGCGCTCGTCGGCGTCTTCGTCCTCGCGATCCTCACGAGCCTGCCGAACGCATGGACGGGGATCCGCTTCGGGTTGCACGGGCGCGGCTCGGCGCTCATGAGCGAGACGCTCAACTCGAACTCGATCAACCTCGTCGCCGGGCTCGCGCTGCCCGTCGCGCTCGGGAGCCTGGGCGCGTTCTCCGGCCTGGACACGTTCGATCTCGCGTGGCTGTTCGGGATGACCGTCGTCGCGGTCTTCCTGTTCGGACGGCGTGCTGGCGGAGGTCGCTCGGCCGGCGTCCTGCTGATCGCGCTCTACGGCGTCTTCCTGGCGGTGCAGCTGGCCGTCAGGTGAGGAGGCCGCTCTCGCGGCCGACCTCGACGAACGCGGCGAGCGCTCGCTCGAGATGCTCCGGCTCGTGCGCCGCCGACATCTGAACGCGGATCCGCGCCGTCCCCTCCGGGACGACGGGGAAGCCGAAGCCGGTCACGAAGACGCCGCGGTCGAGCAGCTTCGCGGAGAGTTCGATCGCGCGAGCTGTCTCGCCAACGATGATCGGGATGATCGCCGCCTCGCCGTCGAGTGGCGAGAAGCCGGCCTCCTTCAAGGCGCCCCGGAACCAGCGCGTGTTCTCGTGGAGCTTCGTGACGAGCTCCGGCTGCGAGCGCATGACGCGCACCGCCGCGCGCGCAGAGGCTGCAACGGTCGGCGGCAGCGCGTTCGAGAAGAGCTGCGGCCGCGAGCGCTGCGCCAGCAGGTCGCACACCTCCTCCGACGACGCGACGTAGCCGCCCGCCGCGCCGCCGAGCGCCTTCCCGAGCGTCCCCGTCATCACGTCGACCTCGCCGAGGACGCCGAAGTGCTCCGCGACGCCGCGACCCGTATCGCCGACCACGCCGACGCCGTGCGAGTCGTCGACGATCACGACCGCGTCATGCTCGCGCGCAAGCTCGAGGATCTCGGGCAGTTTCGCCAAGTCGCCCTCCATCGAGAAGACACCGTCGGTGAGGACGAGCTTCCGCTGGCCCTTCTCGCACGACTCGAGCGCCGCGCGCAGCTCGTCCATGTCGGAGTGCTTGTAGACCGCCTTCCGCCCGGGCTTCGAGAGGCGCACCGCGTCGATGATCGAGGCGTGGTTGAGCTCGTCGGAGATGATCACCGTGCGCGGGTCGGTCAGCGACGGGATGGCCGCCTCGTTCGCGTTCCAGCAGGAGACGTACGACAGCGCGGCGGCGGTCGCGGACAGCTCGGCGAGCTCGTGCTCAAGCTCGAGATGCGGCGCGAACGTCCCGCAGATGAAGCGCACCGAGGCGGTTCCCGCGCCGTAGCGGTGGAGCGCCTCGACTCCGGCCTCGACGACGTCCGGGTGGTCGGCCAAGCCGAGGTAGTTGTTCGACGAGAGAACGATGACGTCGCCGCGGCCCGCCATCTCCACGAGCGGCCCCTGCGGCGACTGGAGAACGTTGAACCGCTTGTACGTCCCCGCCTCGCGCAGGCTGTCGAGCTCGCCGCGGATGTCGTTGTCGAGCGTCGTCACGCTGCAGCCTCCGCCGCAGCCGTCTCGGGCCGGATGATGATCTTGCACGCGTCGCCGCTCGCGAGCAGCTCGAACGCGTCCGCATAACCGTCTAAGCCGACCTCGGCGGTGATGAGCGGGCGCAGGTCGACGATGCGGTTCTCGAGCAGCCACTGCGTGCGGTACCACGTCTCCCAGACCTGCCGACCGCTCACGGCCGAGACGTCGAGATTCTTGAAGATGAGCGCCTCGGCAACGTCGATCTCGACCGGGTGCGCCGGAATCCCGAAGAGGATGACACGGCCACCGTTGCGGGCAATCCGGAACGAGTCGGCGATCGCCTCGACGGCGCCGGACATCTCGAAGACGACGTCCGGATGGCGTCCCTCGTTCTCGGCCGCGAACGCGGCGACGATATCGTCGGCCACGGTGACGTCGATCGTCGCGTCCGCTCCCATCGTCCGCGCGAGGTCGAGGCGGAACGAGCGAGCGTCGGACGCGATGACGCGGCCGGCGCCCGAGACGGAGGCGATCCCGACGCTGAACAAACCGACCGGGCCGCAGCCGAGAACGGCGACGGTCTTGCCCGCGAGATCGGCGTGGCTCAGCGCAAAGACGGCGTTGCCAAACGGCTCCTGCAGCGTCGCGATCTCGGGCGGGAGCTTGGCGCGGTCGTTCTGCCACACGACCGACTCCGGGATCGCGACGTACTCGGCGAAGGCGCCGTCGCGCTCGACGCCGAGGATCTCCGTGAACTCGCACATGTGCGCGCGGCCGGTGCGGCAGTTGACGCAGACGCCGCACGTGACGTGACTCTCGGCGGAGACGTAGTCCCCAACCTTCGCCCTGCGGACGAACGCACCGGTCTCGACGATCGTTCCCGCGAACTCGTGGCCGAGCGTGAGCGGCGGCTGAATCCGGCGCTGCGCCCAGTCGTCCCACTTGTAGATGTGGAGGTCGGTGCCGCAGACGCTCGCCGCCTCGACGCGGACGAGCACCTCGTCGTCGGCGATCGAAGGAACCGGCACCTCGACCAAATCGAGCCCCGGCTCCGCCCGCAACTTACGTACTGCCCACATCGATTCCACGACTCCAGACTATGCCGTCCGTGCAACACTCGACGCGTGAGCGAGCTGTCAAGTCTCGAGATCGCGCAGGCTGCGCAGCTGCGGCCCATAACCGAAATCGCCGACGCCGCCGGCATCGAGGAGGACGAGCTCGAGCCGTACGGCCGCTACAAGGCGAA
Organism: uncultured Actinomycetes bacterium; assembly: GCA_963753525.1. Classification (GTDB taxonomy): domain Bacteria; phylum Actinomycetota; class Thermoleophilia; order Gaiellales; family Gaiellaceae; genus Palsa-739. Next base: position 620,452 of record CAVWCS010000005.1, on the reverse strand, counting down.
GGTCTCCCACGCCGTCCTCGACCGCCTCGCCGGCACGCCCGACGGCAGGCTGATCGCAGTCACCGCGATTACGCCGACGCCGGCCGGCGAGGGCAAGACGACGACCGCTGTCTCGCTCGCACAGGGCTTCGCTGCGACCGGCCAGAAGGCGTTCCTTTGCCTGCGCGAGGCGTCGCTCGGACCGGTCTTCGGCGTCAAGGGAGGCGCGGCCGGCGGCGGCCATGCGCAGGTCGTGCCGATGGAGGACCTCAACCTCCATTTCACCGGCGACCTCCACGCGATCACGGCCGCGAACAACCTCCTCGCGGCGATGCTCGACGCGAGCATCCTCCAGGGGAACGCGCTCGGCATCGACCCGCTCACGGTGACCTGGCGGCGCTGCCTCGACATGAACGACCGCTCGCTGCGCCAGATTGTGACCGGGCTCGGCGGGAAGGTGAACGGCATCCCGCGCGAGACGGGCTTCGACATCACGGCCGCCTCCGAGGTCATGGCGATCCTCGCGATGTCGCGCGACCTCGAGGATCTCCGCGCGCGGCTCGGCGCGATCACCGTCGGCGCGACGTATGACGGCGAGCCGGTCACCGCCGAGCAGCTGCACGCCGCAGGCTCCATGACGGTTCTCCTGAAGGAGGCGATCAAGCCGAACCTCGTTCAGACGCTCGAGGGTGGGCCAGCGTTCGTCCATTGCGGACCGTTCGCGAACATCGCGCACGGCAACAGCTCACTCGTCGCGACACGGATGGGGCTCAAGCTCGCCGACTACGTCGTGACTGAAGGCGGCTTCGCGTCCGATCTCGGGCTGGAGAAGTTCCTCGACATCGTCGCCCGCACCGGCAAGCTCACCCCGAGCGCGGTCGTCCTCGTCGCGACGATCCGCGCCCTCGAGCACCACGGCGACGGCGACCTCGAGGCCGGCATGGCCAACCTCGAGCGGCACCTTCACATTGCCAGGACGTTTGGCCTGAATGCGGTTGTCGCGATCAACGCATTCCCCGACGACACCGAGCAGAAGCTCGACACCGTGCGGAAGCTCGCGCTCGAGCACGGAGCCTGGGCAGCCGAGGTCAACCACGGCTTCGCACGCGGCGGCGCCGGCGCCGCCGCGCTCGCGGAGACGGTCGCCGAAGCGGCGCGCCAGCCGTCCGCCTTCGAGCCGGTCTATCCGCTCGACCTGCCGATTGCGGAGAAGATCGAGGCGATCGCGACCAAGGTCTACGGCGCATCTGGGATCGAGCTCCTCCCCCCGGCAAAGAAGGCGGCGGAGCGCTACGAGAAGCAGGGGCTCGGCGGCCTGCCGATCTGCATGGCCAAGACGCACCTCTCCCTCTCGCACGACCCGAAGCTCAAGAACGCGCCGACCGGCTTCACGGTGCCGGTGCGCGACATCCGCGCCTACACCGGCGCCGGCTGGCTCGTCGCGCTGTGCGGCGACATGCAGACGATGCCCGGGCTCGGGAAGCACCCTGCGGCGTTCGACATCGACCTCGGCCCCGACGGCCGGACGGTCGGACTCTTCTAGCTCGCGGCAAATCCCCCACGCGGGGGCGTAATTCCCCGATGCCCCCGCGCGCGCACGTGACGAGGATCGAAGCGTGCAGGAAATGCTCATCACGGGTCGCGGCGGAGAGGGAGTCGTCCTCGCTTCGCAGCTGCTCGCGGACACATTCGCGCGCGCCGGCTTCTGCGTGCAGAGCTTCCCGGAGTTCAAGGCAGAGCGCCGCGGCGCGCCGATCTCGGCGTTCCTCCGCTGGGACACCGAGCCCGTCCGGCGCCGCTACAAGGTGCGCGAGTGCGACGTGCTCGTCGCGATCTCGCCGTCGCCGCCGGCAGCGCGGACGGTCGCCATGCTGCGGCCGGCCGGACAGCTACTCGTCAACCGCGAGACGCGCTTCCCGCATCGCGGCGACTGGCACGTCTCCCACGTCCCCGGCGCGCGGATCGCGCGCGACAACGGGATCCTCTCCGTCGAGGGACGCCCGATGGGGAACGTCGCCGTGCTCGGCGCCGCGGTGAAGCTCCTCCTCCCCGACGGGCTCGAGTTCCTCGAGCAGGCGATCCGCGCGCGCATGGGCGCGAAGATCGCCGAGCCGAACGTCATCGCCGCGCGCAACGGGCTACGAGCAGTGCACGCCACCAGCACACCGTTGCGACCGACACGCCGTACGAGCCCGAAGCCGTCGCCGCGCGGCCACAGCTGCCGCCGTTCGCCGTCAGCGTCATGGACTCGCGGATCAACCACACCGGCTCGTGGTCGGTCGAGCGCCCGTTGCTCCTCGAGGCCTGCAACGTCTGCGGCCTCTGCGCGCTCTTCTGCCCGGAGGGCGCGATGCGCCGGGTGGACGGGACGATGGAGATCGACCTCGACTACTGCAAGGGCTGCGGGATCTGCGAGGACGTCTGCCCGGTCCGCAACGCGATCGAGATGGAGGAGGTGCTCGTATGAGCGCCAAGTTGCCCGTCGGACGCACCGTGCTGACCGGCAACGAGGCCGCGGCGGTCGCCGCCGTCCTCGCCCGCATCCAGCAGGTCGCGTGCTATCCGATCACGCCGCAGACGCTGATCGTCGAGAAGCTCGCCGACCTCGTGGCCGAGCGCGACGACATCGTCTTCGCGAACCTCGAGAGCGAGCACTCGATGTTCGGCTACGCGATCGCCGCCGAGCGCGTCGGCTCCCGTTGCTTCACGGCCACCTCGTCGCAAGGGCTCCTCTACTCGCACGAGCAGCTGCACCGCGCCTCACGCGAACGCATTCCGCTCGTCGCGGTGAACGTCAACCGTTCGATCGTTGCGCCGTGGAGCCTCGAGCCCGACCTCGCCGACAGCATGAGCGAGCGCGACACGGGCTGGATCCAGCTGTATTGCTCCTCGGCGCAAGAGCTCATGGACAGCGTCCTCTGCGCCTATCGGATCGCTGAAGAGGCGATGCTGCCGGTGCTCGTCTGCGCCGAGGGGTTCCTCGTCTCACACACAGCCGAAGTTGTCGACGTGCCGAGCCAGGAGGCGGTCGACGCGTTCCTGCCGCCGTTCCGGCCGCCCGCGGAGTGGATCCTCGATCCGCTCAACCCGCGCGCGTTCAGCGGCGTGCCGGACCCGACCGAGTACGCGACGTTCCAGCGCCGCGTCGCGGATGCGCACGACCGCACGCGCGGGCTGCTGGCCGAAGTCGCTGCGGACTTCGAGAAGGTGTTCGGCCGCACCAAGGTCGCGTCGGTCGAGCTGAGCGGCGACCACCGGGCCGAGACCGCAATCGTCACCATCGGGACGATCGGCGAGACGGCGCGGGAGCTGCTCGGCGACGACGATCCGCCGCTCGTCGCGCGCGTCCACGCATACCGGCCCTTCCCCGGCGCCGAGCTCGCGATCGCGCTCGGCCACGCGAAGCACGTCTGTGTCATCGACCGAGCACCAGCCTTCGGGACGGTCGGACCGCTCGGCGAGGACGTCCGCGCCTACGGCATCCCGGCCACCGATGTCGTCTGTGGGCTCGGCGGCAGCGACGTGACGCCCGACACCCTGCGGCAGGCGCTCGCCGTTTCCGGCCGCGAAGCGATTTATCTCGGAGTGGAGGCTTAGCCATGGCTGCTTGGCTCGACGACGTCATCAACGAGGAGCCTCTCCTCCACCCCGGCCACACCGCGTGCGCCGGCTGCGGCCCGGCCATCAACATGCGCCACTTCCTCGGCGCGCTGAGCGCCGCCACGCCCGACCGCAAGATCGTCCTCGTCGTCCCCGCCTCGTGCTGGTCGATCATCACCGGCGCGTGGCCGGTCAGCTCCTTCGGCGTCTCCGTCTCGCTCGCCCCGTTCGCATCGGCGGCAGCGGAGGCCTCGGGGATCAAGTCGGCGCTGCGCCAGCGCGGGCTCGGCGACACGCACGTCGTCGTGTGGGGCGGGGACGGCTCGACGAACGACATCGGCCTTTCGACCGTCTCCGCCGCCGCCGAGCGGAACGAGGACATCATCTACGTCCTCAACGACAACGAGGCGTACATGAACACCGGCGTGCAGAAGTCCGGCGGCACGCCCGAGGGCGCCTGGACGACGACGACGCCCGCCGCGGCGCCGCGCAAGGGCCGCAAGAAGGACATCGACCGGATCATGGCAGCGCACGGGATCCCGTACGTCGCGACGCTCGCCGCCGGTTCCGTCCCGTTGCTCAAGGACTTCCGCGCGAAGGTCGAGCGCGCCGCGCACATCGAGGGCTTCCGCTTCCTCCATTGCCTCGGCGCGTGCCCGCCGGGCTGGCGCTACCCGACCGGCGACTCGGTCGAGATCGTCCACCGCGCGATCGACTCGCACTACTTCCCGCTCGTCGAGGTCGACGGCGGAGTCTGGCGGATCACGCAGAGGCCGAAGCGTGTGCTGCCGGTCGGCGAGTTCCTCGGGACGCAAGGCCGCTTCGCGCACATGTCCCAAACGGATATCGAGCAGGTGCAGCAGCACGTCGACGAGCGCTGGGACATCCTCGAGAAGCTCGAGCAGTCCTCCGCGGCCCTCGTCTAGTCCACGGCCTGCTCGACCGCGTGCTCCTCGGGCGCGACGACGCGTCCGCCGCGCGACCACGACGCGAGCGCCGCAACGAGACACGCGCCGATCGCGAACGCGAACGCCTCCTGCAGGCCGCTGTGGAACGGCGCGGCGATGAGGTGAGGGAAGAAGCCGCGCCCGTTGATCGCCGCGACGTCGTGAGCGGGTAGATGCGCGAGGACGTGCGGCCCGAGCAGCTCCTTCGCGGGGTTGTAGCCGAGGAACGCGGCGAAGAGCACCGACACGGGCGGGAGCGCGCTGACCTTCGTCGCGACCGCGGCAGAGACGCCGTGCGCGCGTAGGCCACTCGCGAGCGCGTGCGGAAGCGTCGCCGACAGGCCGATGATCATCAGCGTGAAGAAGATCCCGATCGACAGCACCTGCGCGGAGTTCTGGAACGTCTGGTTCATCCCGCCGCCCGCGCCACGGTCGCGCGCCGGCAGGCTGTTCATCACCCCCGCGCGGTTCGGCGCCGCGAACGCGCCCATCGAGATCCCCATCAGCAGCAGGATCGCGGCGAAGACGGGGTAGGAGAAGTTCACCGGCAACAGCTCGAGTAGGCCGAACGCAACGGCCGACAAGAGCATCCCGCCTGTCGCGAATGGCCGGGCGCCGTAGCGGTCGGAGAGCACGCCCGCGAGCGGTCCGGCGATGAGGAAGCCGACCGTCAGCGGCAGCATCCGGATCCCCGCCCACAGCGGCGTCGACGCGAAGCCGAGACCGTGCTCCGGTAGCCAGATCCCCTGTAGCCAGATGATCAGCATGAACATCAGGCCACCGCGCGACACCGCCGAGAGGAAGCTCGAGAGCACACCGAACGTGAAGGCTCGGATCTTGAAGAGCTGGAGCCGGAACATCGGCGCTTTCGAGCGCAGCTCGAGCCGGACGAAGAGCGCCAGAAGCGCCAGGCCGGCGCCGAGACACGTGTCCACGAACGGCGACTTCCACCCCATCGGGCTGCTGCCGTACGGCCGGATCCCGTACGTGATCCCGACCATCACGAGAACCAGGCCACTGGCGAACGTAAGGTTGCCGGCCCAGTCGACCGGCTCGGGATTGCGGACGCCGAGCTCGCGGAGGCTCCGGTACGACCAAACCGTCCCGAACAGGCCGAATGGGACAGAGATGAGGAAGATCAGCCGCCACGAGACCGGAGCGAGCAAGCCGCCGAGGACGAGGCCGATGAACATCCCGCTGATCCCGACGACGTTGTTGATCCCGAGCGCCAGGCCGCGCTGGTTCGCCGGGAAGGCGTCGGTGAGGATCGCCACGGAGTTGGCCACGAGGAACGCCGCCCCGATCCCCTGCACGATCCGAAAGCCGATCAGCCAGTCGGCGCCCGCCCTGCCCTGCATCCAATCGATGGTCAGGAGCAGCGACGAGAGCGTGTAGACGACGAAGCCGAGGTTGTACATCCGCACGCGACCGAACTGGTCTCCGAGCCGACCGAGGCTGACGACGAGCACGCTCGAGACGACGAGGAAGCCGAGGATCATCCACAGCAGGTAGAAGCTGTTGCCCGGCTGGAGCGGGTCGAGGTGGATGCCACGGAAGATGTCCGGCATCGCGATGAGCACGATCGAGCCATCGAGCGTCGCGAGCAGAACCGCGAGCGTCGTGTTCGAAAGCGCGACCCACTTGTAGTTCGACTCCACCGGTACCTAGTGTGCCCGGCCGGTGGATATCCCCCTATTGGGGGACGACTGAAATCTCGTCGGCAGGGGATGATCAGCCTGACTTTCGCTCGGGGCTGACGGCAATCACCTCTGCGGCGTAGAGTCGCGAGCGGCGACCTCAGGGTCGCCGCTTCTCGTTGGAGAGATGTGACAACAGCGCCCGCGGGGGCGTATAAGGAGCGAGATGCTTCGCGCCCTAGCCGCAGCAGGCGTCCTCGTCACGGCGATCGCAGCCGGCTGCGGCTCGGCGGGATTGCAAGCGGAGCGCGAACCAGATCGGCCGCAGTTGGGGTGACCCGCATCCGACGATCGTCCGGCAGGAGACCGTCCGACTCACGACCGGGACGGAAGCCGAGATCATGCAGCTCCGCGGCCACTTCCGCCTCGCTCGCCACGGCGGGCCGATGACCCGGGACAGCGGCCCGAGCGTCGTCCACCTGGACACGGTGGTCGGTGCGGTCAACGCGCACGACGACGAGTTCATCCAATCGGGCAACGACAACACCGCCCGGGAGCTCGCTGCCTTCGCACGCGCTCGGAGCGCGCGGCCGCTGTTCTCGATCTTCCCCGAGTTCTCCTCGCCCCTCGTCCAATGCGCCATCCCCGCCTTCGGCGGGAGCACGATCGCCGGCACGTGCACGACCAACGTCGCCGGCGCGAGGACGACGACCGGCCCGATCGACGTCGCGCTCCTCGAGCACTGGCCGCTCGACGGCGCGAAGTACCGGCCGTACTCCGGCGGCTGGATCGTCACCGTCGCACCCTCAGGCCGCATCCTCTCGGTGCGACGCACAGGCGACCTCCCACCCCAGCTCTGGCAATCCGCCAACCCGCTGCGGCTGCGGCCCGCGCCCCTCTCCGTGCGGCGTGCGCGACGGGAGATCGCCTATCTCAGGATCTTCCCGCGCGTCCTCGGCACCAAGCGCTGCGTGTTCGCAGGCGGCGGCTTCGAGAGTGCGCAGGCCTTCCACGGAACGTGCACGACGAAGCTCCTGCCCCGCGACGGCACCCGCCCCGTCCTCGCGTTCATCGAGCACTGGCGTCAGGGCAAGCGCGAGGTCACCGGTGGCTGGATCGTCACGTTGCGCCACGACCTGAGCGTGCGCAGCGTCCGGATCACCGGAAGCAACCCACCCCAGTCGTGGCGTTGACCCGACCGGGATCGTCGCGCTGCTAGGAGCCGGCAGGCGCCGGAGCGGGAGCTGCGACGATGTCGAGCGGCTTGACGATCTCGGCGAAGTGACACGCCGACGGGTGGCCGGTACCGCGATCGATGAGCGCCGGCTCTTCCTGCGCGCAGATCTCTTGGGCCTTCCAGCAGCGGGTGCGGAAGCGGCAGCCGGACGGCGGGTTCGCCGGGCTCGGCACGTCCCCCTCGAGCACGATCCGGCTGCGCTTGCCGCGCTGGCCGGGCTCCTCGATGGGGACGGCGGAGAGCAGCGCCTGCGTGTACGGGTGCGACGGCTCCTCGTAGATCTGGTGCTTGTTGCCGATCTCCACGATCTTGCCGAGATACATGACGGCAACGCGGTCTGAGACGTGGCGGACAACCGAGAGGTCGTGCGCAACGAAGATGTAGGTCAGGCCGAACTCGCTCTGCAACGACGAGAGGAGGTTGACGACCTGAGCGCGGATAGACACGTCGAGCGCCGAGACAGGCTCGTCGAGGAGGATCAGTTGCGGGTTGAGCGCGAGCGCGCGCGCGACGCCGATGCGCTGGCGTTGGCCGCCGGAGAACTCGTGCGGGAAGCGGTTCGCATGCTCGGGCGAGAGGCCGACTGTGCGCAGCAGCTCGTCGATCCGGCCGCGCACCTGTGATCCCCGGTGCAGGCCGCGAATCCGCAACGGCTCGGTGATGATGTCGCGGACGGTCATGCGCGGGTTGAGCGACGCGTACGGATCCTGGAAGACGATCTGCATCTCCGCGCGCACCTCGCGCATCTGGCGCCGGTTGAAGCGCGTGATGTCGTGACCGTTGAAGACGATGCTGCCGGAGGTCGGCTCGACGAGCTTGATCAGCGTCCGCGACAGCGTCGTCTTCCCGCAGCCCGACTCGCCGACGAGGCCAAGCGTCTCGCCCGCCTTCACCGTCAGGTCAACCCCGTCGACCGCATGGATCTGGCCAACGGTGCGCTTGATGAGTCCGGCGCGGATCGGGAAGTACTTGACGAGGCCATCGATGCGGAGGATTTCCTCGCCGAGCTTTGCGCGCTCGTGGAGCTTCGCGTCGACGACGGCCGGGGCCGGGGCCGGGCCGTCCGCCTTCGGCTCTGCGGTGACGTCGCTCAAACTGAAACGGCCTCCTCCGAGTACTTCGACTTGTAGCCGACCAGCTCCTCGGTGAAGTGGCAGGCGGCGGAATGCTCTGCGCTTTCGGCGTTGACGAGGGCGGGAAGCTCGGTGCGGCACCGCTCGCGGCCGTTCGAGAGGAAGCAGCGGGGATGGAACGGGCAGCCGGTCGGGAGGTTGATGAGCGACGGCGGCGCGCCGGGGATCGGCTCGAGCCGCTCCTCGTCCTCGGTGACCTTCGGCAGGCTGTTCATGAGCCCGATCGTGTACGGGTGGCGCGGCTTCTGGAAGATCGTCATGACGTCACCGCTCTCCACGATGTGGCCGGCGTACATGACGATGACGCGGTCGCACATTTCCGCGACTATGCCGAGGTCGTGCGTGATGAGGATCGTTCCGGCGTCGGTCTTCTCCTGCACCCGCTTCAGTACCTCGAGGACCTGGGCCTGGATCGTCACGTCGAGCGCCGTCGTCGGTTCGTCGGCGATGAGCAGCGACGGCGAGTTGGCGATCGACATCGCGATCATCGCGCGCTGGCGCATGCCGCCGGAGAACTCGTGCGGATACTGGTCGGCGCGTGTCTTCGGATTCGGGACGCCGACGAGATCGAGGAGCTCGATCACCCGCCGCCGCACCTCCTCCTTCTTCTCCTTCGGATAGTGCGTGCTGATCGCCTCGCCGAGCTGCTTGCCGACCGTCAGAACCGGATTGAGCGACGTCATCGGGTCCTGGAAGACCATCGCCACTTCCATGCCGCGCACGGCACGCAGGTCTTTCTTGCGCAGCGTCAGCAGGTCGCGGCCCTTGAACATCGCCGTTCCGCTGACGATGCGCCCGGGCGGCTGCGGGATCAGGCCGAGGAGCGCGAGCGTCGAGACGCTCTTCCCCGAGCCCGACTCGCCGACGATCCCGAGGATCTCGCCCGGGTACAACTCATACGAGATGCCGTCCACGGCCTTGACAACGCCGTCCTCGGTCTTGAACTCGACCGCGAGGTCGGTGATCGCGAGCAACGGCTCAGGCACGAACTCTCCGCTGAGTCGGGTCGAAGGCGTCGCGCAGGCCGTCTCCGACGAAGTTGACGCAGAGCACGACCAGGACGATTGTCACGCCCGGGAAAACCGTCAGCCACCAATCCTGCGGGTAGGTTTCTCCCTGTTGGGCTATGAGAACGCCGAGCGAAGGCGTCGGCAGCTTGATCCCGAAGCCGAGGAAGGAGAGAGCAGCCTCGGTGAGGATCGCGGCGCCGACCGCGAGCGTGCCGTTGACGATGATCGGCCCAAGCGTGTTGGGAAGGATGTGCCGGAACATGATCCGAAGGTCGCCGGCTCCGCCGGCCCTCGCCGCCTCGACGTATTCCTTCTCGCGCAAGGAGAGGTAGACGCCGCGCACGACACGCGCGAGGCCTGTCCAGAAGAAGAGGGCGAGGATTATCGTCATGCGCCACTGGCTGCCCGAGCCGAACAGCGCCGCGAAGACCAGCAGGATCGCGAGCGCAGGCAGCGTGAGAACGAGATCGGTGATGCGCATGAGGACGTTGTCGAGCCAACCGCGGTAGTAACCCGCCAGCGCGCCGACCAGGAGACCGAGGAGCGACGAGAGGATGGCCACGAGCACGCCGACCTCCGCGGATGTGCGGATGCCCCAGATGACGTTGCTTAGGTAGTCCCTGCCGAGCCCGTCAGTCCCGAAGAGGTGCTGAGCGTTCGGCGGCTGGAGAAGGTGAGTGAGGTCGATCGAGGCGTAATTGTACGGCGCGATCCACTGTGCGAGGAACCCGGACCCGAAGATCGCAATCAAGAGGAAGAGGCCTACCACCGCCAGCTTGTGGCGCACGAACCGGCTACGGACGTAGTACCACTGGCTGCGCGCCTCGACCTCGAGCCCGGCCGCCGCGGTCGACTCCGAGCGCTGCTCGCCAGGAGCGAGGGGCGAGCCGCCGGCTGCCGTCTCTGAATCGACGCCGAGCGGGTTCGCCCCCGCGGGCTGACCGATCTCAGTCAAGTCGGATCCTCGGGTCGAGGAAGCCGTAGAGGACGTCGGCGACGAGGTTGAAGAGGACGATCATTGCGCCGGTGATGACGATGTACGTCATCACCCCGTAGACGTCCGGGATACTGAGCTCTTGGAGGAACCAATAGCCGAATCCATCGAGCTGGAAGATCGACTCGGTGATGATGGCGCCGCCGAATAGCGCGCCGATGTTGAGGGCAGCGATCGTCGCCATCGGGATGAGGGCGTTGCGGAAAACGTGGCGCATGATGACTTTCCATTCGGAGAGCCCTTTCGCGCGCGCGGTCCGGACGTAATCGGTGTTGAGGACGTCGAGCATCGAGGCGCGCATGTAGCGGCTGTAGACAGCGAGGCTGACGATGCAGAGCGTTATCACGGGCAGCGCAATGTGTTGCAGCCGGTCCCATGACCAGGTGGTGATCGCTCCCGCGCTGTTGAGGCCTGACGTGTAGAAGACCCGGACGTTCCACTTGAGGTAGATCTCGGTGAACAACTCCTGTAGCAGCAGGGCGAGAAGGAACGTCGGCATCGCGAAGCCGACGAAGCTGAACGACGTGAAGAAGTAGTCGAAGACCGAATACTGCCTCACCGCCGAGAAGATGCCGATAAGCACGCCGAGGATGAACGCGATCAGCTCGGCCGTCCCGACAACCTGGAGCGTGTGGCCGAGCGTGCGTACGACATCCGGCCACATCGGCCCCCCACTGATCAGGTACGTCCCGAACTTGTGCGTGAAGATGTTCTCGACCCAGTAGAAGTACCGAAGAGGCACCGGCTTGTTCAGGTGGTACTGGATCGCGAGATTCTCAAGCGTACGGTGGTCGACCCTGGGATTCTCCTCGAGCGCTGCGAGCGGGTTGCTCGAGTACGACACGGCACAGAAGGTGACGAAGGTAGAGAGGATCAGGACCGGGACGCTGAAGAGAAAGCGCCGAGTGATGTAGACGAGCACGCAGGTGTCCTTCGTTTGAGAGTCGAGGGCTTTTAATGCGGCTCGCACCTGCGCCAGGAGGCGCAGGTGCGAGCCGTTCGAGGACGGAGACTAGCTCCGTTCTCAGGGGTATTGCCTAGTTCTCTACTTCCAGTACCAGTTCTCCATGTTCCACGTGAAGCCGGCAGCGGGGTTACCCGAAACTCCGCCAATGGTCTTCTTGTACGTGACGATATCCGGCAGCGCGTAGAGCGGGATCGCCGGAACGTCGTTCGACATCGCCGCGTCCGCGTTGATGTAGTCCTGGTTGCGGGCGCTCGTGTTCAGCTGCGAGTCCGCCGCGTGCATGTCGTTGGTCGCGGTGTGGTTGCAGTAGTTCAGGTAGTTGCTGCCCCCACCACAGCCCCAGATGGCTTCGAACCCGCCCGGATCGATGCTGCCGCCCCAAGCGAACTCGGTGGCGTTGTAGTTGCCAGCATCGACGTCGCCGAAGAACGGACCGCCGTGAGCGGAAGCTTCGCCGTCGGCGTCGATCTTGATCCCGATCGCCTTGAGATTCTGCTGGATGATCAGGATGCTCGCCGCGCGGCGGGAGTTGTCAGACGCGTACAGGAAGTGGATCTCCGCCAGGTGGCCGTTGCAGGTGAAGTAGTTGTTGTTGTTGTTGTTCGGCGTGTTCGGACCACCGGTGCAGCCATTGGCCTTCAACTTGTTGATCGCACCCTGCGCGTTGTAGTTCCACTTGGCGAAGGGCGCCTTGTACCGCGGGTCAGCCTGGAAGACGAGGAGGCTGTTGAGCGGCTTGAGGCCCGGGGCGACGCCCGGAAGAGCGGCCGCGATGATTCCCGTGCGGTTGATGCCCATCATGATCGCCTCACGGAACCAGGCGTCGTTCTTGAGGAGCACCTGGCCAGGCGAACTCGGGCCCTGGCTCGCGTTGTACTGCATGTCGATGTGCTCGAGATAGTTACCCGGGAGCACGACGTACTTGATCGTCTTGACCGAGGCGAGCGGGGCGATATCCGGCGTCGGCTGCGGAGAACCGATGTCGTACTCGCCACCCTTGAGCCCCTGGATCTCGGAGGTGGTGTTCGAGACGTCCTTGAAGTAGATCGTAGAGACGGCCGGCTTCTTGCCGTACCAGCCCTTCGGGTTCTTCTTGAGGACGACCTGAGAACCGCGGCTGTAGCTCTGCATGTAGTACGGCCCGTCGGTGACGTACTTCCCGTCGCTACCGCAGACGCAGTGCGCGAACAAGGTGGTGTTGAAGTTCAACGCCTGAGTGGCCGCCTGCGGCAAGATGCTGCCGAGGAGGTCCCTGTAGTCCGCGAACGGACCGCAGGCATTGAGACCCGAGCAGCCGATGGTGCTGGCGTCTCCACCGAGCGCCTTCTGTCCGGCCTTCTTCCAGAAGAAGGTGACCGAGTCGTTACCAACATGCGTGTAGCTGGAGATCTGGTTCACGCCGACGTTGCTCGCGACGTTGTTGTGCACGTTGTTGATGGTCTCGACGGTGTAGACGAAGTCCTTGTAGGTGACCGGGCTGACATGGCCGCCCCAGTTCCACTTCGCCTTTGGGTTAATCGTGTACTTGATGGAGTTGGGGCCGACCTGGACCTTCGTCGCGAGGTCGGGCTTATACACGTAGTGGCCGTTCGTATAGGCGACGAGGTACGGGCCACGCAGGATCGGATTCCATCCGATCCAGGTCGCCCAGGCCAGGTTGCAGGCGCCGTTGAGGACGTTCCAGCCGCAGCCGGGGGCGAGATCCTGCTCCTCCGCGACGACGATGACGCTCTTATTCGCACGCGCAGCATTGGTCATTGGAATACCCGCCCACCTATTGACGGCGGCGACGCCCGAGCGTCCCGTCGTCACCGCAGCTGCCGAACCTGCCAGCGCAAACAGCGCAACGGCCGCAGCTGCGAGGAACCAAAACTTTCTGTGCATTGTTCCCTCCGTTTGGTCTGCGCCGGGAGCCTGGGACGGCGGCGCAATATCGGCTCCGGCTCTCGAAGAGAGCGTCCGTCACCTGATTAAGACGATCAGCCGGGGAGTTTAGTTAGGGCCGGCGAGAAAAGCTAGACCGGCCGAAGCCGGTGCTGCGGCCAAAGCGTGTACATGTACGTGTCGACGTCCGGGCCGTTACGCACGACGTTGCTGTCCGTGGGGGGCAGGGAAGTGCTCGCCGCCGGCAGGCCATGCTGCGCGCCGCCGAGGGCGACGACGATGCTCGCGGCGAGAGCGGCGGCGGGTGCGACTGCGAGTGCTGCGCCGACGCGCCACGTGCGGCCACGACGCGGAAGCTCGAAGGCAGCAGGCGAGCGCGCCTCGAACGGCGCCTCGCGGAGCTGGGTGGTCGTGACCGTGACGTGCTCGGCCCAGGCCGAGCAGTCCGCGCAGACGCGAAGGTGCCCCCGAAGTCGGCGGAGGTCAAGCTCCTGCAGCTCGCGATCAAGGTCGGCGGAGACTGACTCCCGGGCGCGAGCGCACTCTGTCCCAGAGATGTTCATCAGGCCTCTGAAGGTTTCTGACGCCGATTTGTTAAAGAAGTTAGTGCCCGGCGAAACGAGCGAACCAGTCGAGCGCCTCGGGGTTGGCGAGCGAGTCGCGGCTCGCGACCTCCGCGGCCGGCGCGCCTGTCAACAGTCGCTTGACCGGCACCTCGAGGATCTTGCCCGACAGCGTGCGGGGGATCGCGGGCGCGGCGACGATCTCGTCCGGCACGTGGCGTGGTGAGCAGTCCTCGCGGATCCGGCGCTTGATCTCGCCGAGGAGCGCGTCGTCGAGCATGGCTCCCTCCCGGAGGACGACGAAGAGCGACATCCGGCTGCTGTCCTCTTGTGGCACGTCGACGACGAGGGCGTCGATGACTTCCTCGAGCGCGAGCACGCTGCGATAAAGCTCGCTCGTGCCCATCCGCACGCCGCCGCGGTTGATCGTCGCGTCGGAGCGGCCCGTGATGATCGCGGTGCCCCGCTCGGTGATCTCGATCCAGTCGCCGTGCCGCCAGACGCCGGGGAACGTCGAGAAGTAGCTCTCGCGGTAGCGCGAGCCGTCGCCGTCGCCCCAGAGATACAGAGGCATCGACGGCATCGGCTCGGTGATCACGAGCTCGCCGACCTCGCCGACGAGCGAGCGGCCGTCCTCGCTCCACGACTCGACCTTCGCGCCGAGCGCAGCGCGCCTGCAGCTCGCCGCGGTAGACCGGCAGGGTCGGCACACCGCCGACGAACGCCGTGCAGACGTCGGTGCCGCCGGACGTAGAGAAGAGCCACGTGTCGGCGCCGAGCTCGTCGCGCACCCAGTCGAAGCCCTCGGGCGCGAGCGGCGAACCGGTCGAGCCGACGCTGTCGAGCCGGGAGAGGTCGCGGCCGGCGCGTCGGCTTGACTCCTTCCTTCTGGCACGACGCGATGTAGCCGGCGCTCGTCCCGAAGCATGTGATCTCCGCGGCGTCGGCGAGATCCCAGAGCGTGCCGAGATTCGGATACGCCGGATTGCCGTCGAAGAGGACGATCGGACGCCTCGGAGAGCAGCGCGCCGACGAGGAAGTTCCACATCATCCAGCCGGTCGTCGTGAACCAGAAGACGCGGTCGCCGGCGCGTGCGTCGAGATGGAGGCGGAGCTTCTTGAGGTGCTCGAGGAGGATCCCGCCCTGCCCGTGGACGATCGCCTTCGGCAGGCCGGTCGTGCCCGAGCTGTAGAGCACCCAGAGCGGGTGGTCGAACGGCAGCTGCGCGAACTCGAGCTCGGCGGCAGGAAGATCCCAATCGCCGCCGGCGAGGTACGGGAGGACCAGCGTGCGCTCGAGCGTCGGCAGCTCCTGCTCGAGCGAGGAGACCGCGTCGGTGCGGTCGAAGTCCTTGCCGCCGTAGCGGTAGCCGTCGACCGCGAGCAGCACTTTCGGCTCGATCTGGGCGAAGCGGTCGACGACGCTGCGGACACCGAACTCCGGTGCGCAGCTCGACCAGACGGCGCCGATGCTCGCGCAACCGAGGAAGGCGGCGATCGTCTCGGGGATGTTCG
Source organism: uncultured Actinomycetes bacterium (assembly GCA_963753525.1). Lineage (GTDB taxonomy): Bacteria > Actinomycetota > Thermoleophilia > Gaiellales > Gaiellaceae > Palsa-739. The sequence continues at coordinate 604,986 of CAVWCS010000005.1, read as the reverse complement.
GGAGGTACGCCGCAACGCGGTCGCCGGCTTCGACGCCGGACTCGCGCAGCGTCGCCGCGACCGCGCCCGCGCGGGCGCGAAGCTCTCCCCACGTCCAGTCGTCGAGCGGGCGCAGCTCGGAGGCGTGGCTGATTGCGATCGCGTCGTCGTCGCGGTCCCGGAAGATGTGCTCGGCGTAGCTGAGCCGCGCGCCCGGGAACCACTCGGCGCCGGGCATGGCGCGACTCGTGAGGACGCGCTCGTACGGCTGGCTGGCGCGGACGTCGAAGAACTCCCAGATCGACGCCCAGAACTCCTCGAGCTCGTCGACTGACCACTGCCAGAGGTCGTGGTAGCCCGCGAGCTCGAGGCCGCGCGACTCGTTCAGCCACTCGCGATAGTGCGTGATCGTCGCGCTGGCGATCCGCTCAGGGCTCGGCTCCCAGAGGATCGGGGGATTCACGCACGCGATCGTAGTCGGCGCCTGACTAATGTCCCGCCATGGCCGAAGAGACCCTCACAGTCCGCGACAACCGCACCGGCGAAGAGATCGAGGTCCCGATCGTCGACGGGACGATCCACGCGACGGAGCTGAAGAAGCTCGGCTTGATGTCGTACGACCCCGCCTTTCTCAACACGGCCTCGACGCGCAGCTCGATCACGTACATCGACGGCGACGCCGGGATACTCCGCTATCGCGGCTACCCGATCGAGCAGCTCGCCGAGCAGGCGAGCTTCCTCGAGACCGTGTGGCTCCTCTTCGAGGGCGAGCTGCCGACGCAGGCCGAGCTCGACGCGTGGCAGGACGAGGTTCGCCTGCACACGTACGTCCACACCAACGTCGAGCAGTTCCTCGACGGCTTCCGCCACGACGCACATCCGATGGGGATGCTGCTCGGCGCGACCGCTGCCCTTTCGACCTTCTATCCCGACGCGAAGGAGATCGGCGACGAGGAGAGCCGACGCCTCCAGCGCGTTCGCCTGATCGCGAAGTTCCCGACGATCGCGGCGTGGGTCTTCCGCCACAGCCGCGGCCTGCCGTACGTCTTCCCGCGGAACGACCTCGACTACATCGGCAACTTCGTCAATATGACGTTCGAGATCGGCGGCGTCCACGAGCCGAATCCGGTGCTGCAGCGGGCGCTCGAGATCCTCCTCATCCTCCACGCCGACCACGAGCAGAACGCCTCGACCAACGCTGTGCGCGGCGTCGGCTCGACGCAGGTGGATCCGTTCTCGGCCGTTTCGGCCGGGATTGCCGCGCTGTACGGGCCGCTCCACGGCGGTGCGAATGAGCAGGTGCTGCGGATGCTCGACGAGGTCGGCGACGTGAAGAACGTTCCCGCCTTCATCGACGGCGTGAAGAACCGCGAGAACCTGCTCATGGGCTTCGGGCACCGCGTCTACAAGAACTACGACCCGCGCGCGAAGCTCATCAAGCGCGTCGCGGACGAGGTGTTCGCGCAGACGGGCGTCGATCCCAAGCTCGAGATAGCGCTCGAGCTCGAACGGATCGCGCTCGAGGACGACTACTTCGTCGAGCGCAAGCTCTACCCGAACGTCGACTTCTACTCCGGATTGATCTACCGGGCGATGGGCTATCCCACCGACTACTTCACGGTGCTGTTCGCGCTCGGCCGGCTGCCCGGCTGGCTCGCGCAGTGGGAGGAAATGCTCTCGGATTCCGAGCAGAAGATCGCGCGGCCGCGGCAGATCTACACGGGCTACGACGAGCGCGACTTCGTGCCGCTCGACAAGCGCTAACTCGCGGTGGAGCAGGCGCGCGCCGGCGGCGCCACGGTGTGCCACGTCCCCGCGGTCTGAACCTGCTCGGCGATGCTGATGTCGGTCGCCGAGGTCAGGCGCTTCGGCGGGTTGAAGCCGGGAAACGCGCCGATCGAGGCGTAGGCGTCGGCAAGCGTGTCGTGGCAACCGATCCCGGTCGTGACGGTGTTCCCGCTCGCGTCCTTACAGAACACCTGGAGCGGCGGGTTCCCGTGTTGCGTAAGGCCGGGATAACTGCGTCCTCCCACCGTCAGGACGAGTCGCCAGGTCTTGCCTGCGAGCGGCGACTCCGAGGCGGAGAGGTAGCCGATCACGTCCCTCACGTTCAGGTGGTCGTTGTAGACCTTGATGCAGAGCGCTCCCTGCGGCTGCGGGTTGCAGGGGAGCGAGAGCGGGGGGAGCGGGACCGTAGATCCGCCGCAACCGGCAAGGACCGCTCCTCCCACGACGGCGGCGACGAACGCTGCAATGCCGCGAGTCACGCCCCGATTACCCGCGGCGAAGCGAAAGTCCTCGCGCTTCATACGGCGAAGACAGCCGACAGCGCGTCACGGTCTGCGGCGCTCAGCGGATTCTCGAGCGCCGCGAGTGCCGGCGCGAGGTGCTCGGGGCGGCGCGGGCCAATGACCACGGAGACGTTCGGATCGGCGAGGAGCCAGGCGAGCGCGAGCTCCGCCGGATCTCCGCGGCGCTCGAGCTCCTCGAGCGCGTCGAACACGGCGTCGGTGCGGAGGTGCTCGTAGGGGCCGCCGCGCAGCGTCATCCGCGAGCCGTCCGGCGGCGCTTCGTCGCGGCGGTATTTCCCCGTCAGCCAGCCGCCGCAGAGCGGGCTGAACGCCTGGAACCCGATGCCATGTTCGCTGCAAAGCGGGAGGACGTCCGTCTCGACGTCGCGGTCGAGGAGCGAGTACGAGTTCTGCACGGCAGCGAACGCGCCCGCGGCGAGCCCTAGGCGCAGCTCGTCCCCGCCGACGTTGCTCAGGCCGTAGGCCCCGATCTTCCCCGCCGCGACGAGCTCCTCGAAGACGCCCGCGACCTCCGCGATTCGAACGTCGGGATCCCACGCGTGCGCGAGGTAGAGATCGACGCGTTCGACGCCGAGCCGCGCGAGGCTCGTGTCGATCTGGCGCCGGACGCGATCGGGGGCGAGGCCGTGGTCCTCGCCCGCGTCCATCGGGGCGAACGTCTTCGTCGTGATGCGCACGCCCTCGGGCCGGCGGGAGCGGATCCACTCGCCGATGTACGTCTCGCTGCGCCCGCCGCCGTACGCGTCGGCGGTGTCGAGCCATGTCAGGCCGGCCTCGAGGCCGCGTCGAGCAGCTCGAACGCCTGCTCCTGCGTGTCGCCCTGGCCGAAGAGCGAGGGCATCGAGCCGATGCCGCCGAAGTTGCCGCAACCGACGATCACCCGCGGGGCTAGGCTCGCTCCATGGCGACGACCTTATTCGACGTCGCGAGCGCGCGTTCGCGCTTCTCCTCGCTCAAGGACGGCGGTTTCGTCTTCCTCGATGCCCCCGGCGGCTCGCAGGTGCCGGACGAGGTCGGCGACGCAATCGCGCGCACGCTGCGCGAGGCGAGCGCGAACAACGGCGCGCCGTACGAGACGAGCAAGCGCGTCGAGGCGATCTACGACCAGGCGCGCGCCGACGCCGGCCGCTTCCTCAGCTGCTCGCCCGACGACGTGATCTTCGGCGCGAACATGACGACGCTCGACTTCATGCTCGACGCGCACGGCGTCGCGCGACTGGCGCGTAGGCGACCGGATCCTCGTCTCGAAGCTCGACCACGACGGCGGCGTTGCGCCGTGGGTCGAGGTCGCCGCCGACCGCGGCTTCGAGATCGACTGGATCGACGTGACTCCCGAGCTTCGGCTTGATCTCGACGATCTCGAGCGAAAGCTCGACGACCGCGTGCGTGTCGTCGCGTGCGTCGCCGCGTCGAACGCCGTAGGCACGATCACCGACATCCCGCGCGTCGCCGAGCTCGCCCACGCCGCCGGCGCGCTCTGCTGGGTCGACGCCGTCCATTACGCCGCGCACGAGTCCATCGATGTCGCGGCGCTCGGCTGCGACGTCCTCCTCTGCTCGCCGTACAAGTACTGCGGCCCGCACCTCGGGCTCGCGTACGGCCGGCAGGAGCTGATGGAGTCCTGGCGTCCGTACAAGGCGCGTCCGGCGCCGATGGATCCGCTCGGGCACCGGTTCGAGACCGGCACGCCGGCATACGAGCTGCTCGCCGGCTTCTCGGCGACGATCGCGTATCTCGAGTCGCTCGGCGGAATGGGGACGCTCCGCGAGTACGAGCGGACGCTCGGCGCGCACTTCCTCGAGACGCTGCCCGATGCGGTCACCGTGTACGGCCTGCAGACGATGGAGGGCCGCGTCCCGACGTTCCTCCTCAACGTCGACGGGCTCGAGGCCGCAACGGTCGCGACGACGCTCGCCGAGCGCGGCTACGGGGTTTGGGCGCACGACAACTGGTACTCGATCGGATTGCCCTTCCCGTATCCGGGTGACGCGATCCGCGTCGGCTTCATCCACTACAACACGGTGGAGGAAGTCGACGGGTTCGTGGCCGAGCTAAGCCGACTCTCCGGCTAGTAGTCGGGCGAGTACGGCGGCGTCGATGTTGCCGCCGGACACGATGCAGACGCAGCGGTCGTTCCGCTTCAGTGCGGCGGCGAGCGCGAGCGCGCCGGCGCCTTCCGCGACGACGTGTGCCCGCTGGGCGAGGAGACGGACCGCGTCCGCGACGTCGTCGAGAGGGACTGCGACCGCTTCATCGACGACCTCTTGCGCGCGCTCCCACATCTGCGGGATCAGCGAACGCCCTCCGGCGCCGTCAACCCAGGACGGCCGGTAGTCGATCTCGCGCGGCTCGCGATGACCGAGAGACGCAGCGAGTGGTGCGCCTGTCGCGGGCTCAGCGGTCACAACGCGTACCTCGGGTCGTAGAGCCTTCAACGCGCTTGCGACTCCGGAGGTCAGGCCGCCTCCGCCCCACGGGATCACGACGCTGTCGAACTCCGGCGCGTCCTCGTCCAGCTCGAGGCCGATCGTCCCGTTGCCGGCCATCACGGCCTCGTCCGCGACGGGATGGACGAACAGGCCGTCGATGCCCTCGTGTCCCCCGTCGAGAATCGTGCGCCACCACTCCTCGTGCGGCAGCAAGATCAGCTCGCCCCCGAGCTCCTCGACGCGGTCGAGCTTTGCGCGTGGCGCGTTGTCGGGGGCGATCACGCGGCAACGGACGCCGATCTCGCGCGCAGCCCACGCCACGCCCTGCGCCATGTTCCCGGCACTCGCCGTGACGACGCCCTCGGCGAGCTCGGACGCTGAGGCTGCCCGAACCGCCGAGAGACCGCCGCGCAGCTTGTAGCACCCGATCGGCTGCAGGCACTCGAGCTTGAGCCAGATGCGCTCGTCGAAGCGGATGAGCGGCGTGCGCAGCACCGAGTCGCCAAGCCGCTCGCGCGCCCGGCGGATCTCTTCGAGCGGGATCATTCGGACTCTTTGGCGAGCTCGGTCAGGTCGGTTCTGACCGTCCAGAGCTCGGGGAACATCTTGTGCTTGATCAGCCCGGCGAGGAGCTCGACCGGCGTTCCCTGGGTGCCGACGACGTCCTCGCCGATCACGCGGCCGACCATCTTCACGTGCCGGAACCGCCAGACGCCGACCTGCTCGTCCCAGTCGGTGAGCGCTTCCGCGAGCTGGTACAGATCCTCGTGCTCGCGGCCGAGCGTGTAGACCTCGAGCAGCGTCAGCCCGCGCTCGCGGCGAAGCGTGTCGAACGCGCCCCAGAGCCCCGGCGAGACGCGACGGATCTCGCGGAAGCCGGGCGAGTCGAAGCCGGAGCCGTGGCCGAGCACGCGGCGCACCTCCTGGTACTCCCACGGCGACATGAGCTCGAGGTGCTCGAGAAACGACGTGACGTAACGGATCGCGCGGTTCGCGCGGAAGAGCAGCCGCAGCGCCGCCGCCGTGTCGCGGGCTCGATCAGCCGCGTCGCCTCCTCGACCTCTGCGCACGCGTGCTTGAGCCAGAGCTCCGACGACTGGTGGACGGTCTGGAAGAGGAGCTCGTCGCGGTGGACCCACTCGTCCGGCCCCTTCTGGAGCGAGAGGAGCTCGTCGGTGCGCAGGTAGCGCTCGTAATCCGACTCCCCCGGCCCGGGGAGGATTGGCTCGAACTCGTCCGCGTTGGGTGCTTCGCTCATGGCGGCGAGCGTACTACGTCGAATCCCTGAACCCCGAGGTCGACCGGTACTCCCTCGAGGGCTCCGCGATCGCCGGCGAAGTAGCTCCGGACACGGGAGATCACTTCCGCGACGCAGTTGATCCTTTCTCGCGACGCTTTCCGTGATACGTCATGCCCTAGCCCCTGGGAGGGAGGGGGCTTGGGATGGGACCATGAGGTGCGCGCCCGCACTTCGGCCGTATTCTCAGCGAGTGAGCAATCCCGACTCCTTCGCGCGTACAGTCCGTATCGCCCTCCCGATGTTTCTTCTCAGCGCGTTCCTGGGGGCAATCGCGGGTGAGCGTACGAGCTATCCAGGCTGTCCTGGCCGCAGTTGCCTACGGCCTGCTGATGGCGTGGCTATGGCGCAAATGGCGAGAGTCGCGCAGGTGGCGAGCCTAGGACACTTCCCGGCCAACCGTCTCGCCGACCTTTCCTAGTCGATCCGCATCTCCAGCCCGGCGAGCGGGATGCCGCCGCGTTCGGTGACGAGCCACGTGTCCTGCATGTAGAGGCACTCGCGCCCGTCGGCCGAGATCGCGTGCGGGTGCATGGAGAAGACCATGTTCGCCTCGAGCACGGTGTCGATGCCCTCGCCGAGGCGCGGGTGCTCGATCATCGTCATCCCGATCGAGTGGCCCGTGACATGGCCGAGGTGGTAGCCGCGATCGGTGAAGCCCAGCGAAACGGCGCGATGGACGTCGTGAGCGGTCGCGCCGGCGCGCAGCGCGGTCTGCGCGACCTCGTAGTACTCCTCGTACGCCTCGAGCATCCGGCGCACCTCGGCGCTCGGCGTCCCGAGCGCGCGCGAGACCTCGACCCAGTGGCCGCCGGGGCCGGCGATCTCGAGGGACGGGACGGTGAACTCGCCGAAGACGGTGTCGTCGCGCGCAATCGCGAACTCCGCGCCGACGAGCACCATGTTCATCGTCAGCCGGCCGCAGCCGCGGGCGACGAACAGCTCCTCCGCGGGTGCCATCACCTCGGCGGCGGTCTTGCCCGGAGCCCACGCCTCGCGGAAGGCGTGGAAACCCGCGACGTTGATCGCGACGCTCTCGCGTACCGACTCGAGCTCGGCGTCGGACTTCACGGCGCGCGCGAGGTCGTAGCCGGCGTCCCAGTTGACGAGGTCGGCGGCCGCGGCGAGCGGCGCGTAGTCGCGCGCCGTCATCACGTAGTCGAGGCCGCACACGCCGACGCACTTGCCGCGCAGCGTGTCGGCGAGCCAGTCGCCGGGGCGGTCGACGAAGACCTGCTCGGCGATCTGCGAGTCGCCGTGCTCGCCGACGTAGCGCGCCTCGGTCGGGAAGACGATCGCCGGGTCGCCTTCCACCGGCAGGACGACGTACGCGTAGCGGTGGACGATCTGGAATCCCGACAGGTACGTGACCGCGCCTTCGAAGCCGGTGTACTCGGAGCCGCAGACGAGTGCGGCGTCGAGGCCGTCCCGTTCGAGCGCGGCGCGCACGCGCGCGTGCCGTTGCGTCAGCTCTGCGTCCACGATGCCTCCACTCCTTTGATCAGCGCCCAGATCGCCTCGTTGAGCGGCGTCGGAACGCCATGCTCGCGGCCGAAGCGGACGATGCCGCCGTTCAGATAGTCGACCTCGGTCGGGCGGCGCGCTTCGACGTCCTGAAGCATCGACGCCTTGTGGTCGTAGGCGACCTCGGGCTTCGCTGCGTGGTCGATGAGCGCCTCGGGGTCGGCGTCGAGCTCGATCCCCTGCGCCGCCGCGACGGCCTTGCCCTCGGCGACGAGGCCGGAGACGAGCGCGCGCAGATCTGAGCGCTCGCAGACGCGGCCGTGCGTGAGGCCCGTGAGCGCGCCGATCGGGTTCGTCGAGGCGTTGAAGATCACCTTCCGCCACTGCGGCCCGCGCGCGTCGGCGACCGCGTTCGCCGGCATCCCCGCGCGCGTGCAGGCGTCGGCGAGGCGCTCGACCGCGACGAGCGACGACGCGGTCATCGTACGGGCCGAAGGTCGTGTCGCCCTGCACGTCCCACTGCACGTGCCCCGGCTCGAGGAGCTTGCCGGCGGGAAACGTCGTTCCGCGGATGACGCGCTCGACGTGCGCCGCGAGCGTCTCCTCGTTGCCCAAGCCGTTCTGGACGGTCGCGACGCAGCCGTCGGCGAACGCGTGCGCCGTCGCGGCGATCGCCGCTTCCGTGTGCATCGCCTTCGTCGCGACCAGTCCGAAGTCGCACGGCGGGATCGCCGCCGCGTTGGCCGTCGCGCGCGGATGGCCGACGACGTCTTCGGCGCCGGTGAGCCGCAGACCGTCACGGTTGATCGCCGCGACGTGAAGCTCGTTGAGGTCGAATGCCCAGACCTCGACGTCGTCGAGCAGCGCAAGGTTCGCCGCGAACAGCGAGCCGACCGCACCACATCCCACGACCGCAATCCTCACTCCGAGTAGCTCGCCTCCCTCGCCTTGACGAGCCTATAGAGGGCCTCGTGCAGAGGAACCGAGACGCCGCGTCGCCGCGCCTCGCGCACGAGCGCGCCGTTGATCGACTCGAGCTCGGTCGGCCGCCGCGCTTCGACGTCCTCGAGCATCGACGGAGAGTGGCGGTCGCCGCGCTCGGTCGCGAGGACGTTCATCTCCCACGGGTCGTCGTGCAACTGGACGCCGGCCGCCACCGCGACGGCGCGGCCCTCGTCGACGAGGTCGCGAACGAGGTGCCCGAGGTCGGAGAGCCGCTCGGTCTCGGCGAAGTGGAAGTCGTGCGGGAGGCAGGTGAGCGCGGCGACGCCGTTCACGGTCGCGTTGAAGACGAGCTTCGACCACTGCGACGGACGGAGGTCGTGGAACGCCTCCGCCTTGAGGCCTGCCGACACGATGAGCTCGGCGACGCGCTGTGCATCCGCCTCGGTCGTCTCCCGGTACGGCCCGATCCACGTGGCGGTGTCGAGGACGTACTCGACGTGGTCGTCGGCATGCCGCGTCCCGCTCATGAAGGTGACGGCGGAGAGGAGCGGCCAGTCGCCGTGCGCGGCGACGACGTCCTCCGCGCCGAGGCCGTTCTGGATCGTCATCACGGTCGCGTTCGGCAGCCGCCCCTCGAGCGTCGCGGCGAGCGGCTCGAGGTCGGTGCCCTTACAGGCGAGGATCGCGAGCTCGGTGTCCTCCGGCAGGCGGAACGGATCGGCGGTCGCGGCGAGCGTGGCCGTGAAGTCGGAGCGGCCCGAGACGCGGAGGCCGTTCTCGCGGAGCGCTGTGGCGTGCTCCTCGCGCCGCGCGAGCACGGTCACATCGGCGACGCGCGCGAGATGACCCGCGAGCAAGCTGCCGATCGAGCCGGCTCCGGCGACGACTACCTGCACAGGTCAGGCGACTATTCGGGCTGTTCGTGCTCTTCGGCGTACTCGCGCTCGCCGGCAGTGGTCTCGATCTCGCGCTCCAAACCGGGCGTCATCTCGAGGTCCTGGCTGCCGGGCGGCTGTGCCGCCATGCCGTCGTCCGTCGGGCGCGTCCCTTGACCGCGCCACATGCTCGTGAGCCGTGCGATGAGGTTCATACTTGCGACGTTACCGCTGCTACCGGCTGGCCACAAGCCTGGCGAGCTCGCGGAACTCGTCGTCGGTGACGAGGCCGCGCTTGCGCGTCCCGAACTCCTTCACGCGCGCGAGAACCTCGCCGCAGCGCTCCTCCGGGAGGTCGAGGCCGAGCTCTTCCGCCTTGATCCGGATCGAGTCGATGCCGCTCTTCTTGCCGAGGACGATCGCGCGCTCCGCGCCGACGAGCTCGGACGAGTACGGCTCGATCGACGGCGGGTCGTGGAACTGCGAGGCGACGGCGCCCGACTCGCGGCGGAAGAGCGTCTCGCCGGTGAGCGGCTTCCACGGCGCGAGGCCGTAGCCCGACAACTCCTGCACGCGGGTCGCCGCTTCGCGGATCCGGTCGAGGCGCAGGCCGGTCTCGACGCCGTAGAGCGCGCGGAGCGTGAGCGCGATCTCGCCGAGGTCGGCGTTGCCGGCGCGCTCGCCCATTCCGTTGATCGTCCCGTGGATCCATGTCGCGCCCGCGCGCACCGCCGCGACCGCCGACGCCGTGGCGACGCCGAAGTCGTTGTGGCCGTGAAAGTGGACAGGCACCTCGCCACCGACTGCCTCGACCGTGCGGCCGACGAGTTCGGCGACCGCCTCCGGCGACGCGATCCCGAGCGTGTCGACGACGACGACCTCGCGCGCGCCCGCCTCGACCGCGGCCGCGTAGACGCGGTCGTAGAAGTCGGGCTCGGCGCGGGTCGAGTCGACACCGAAGAACGCGGCGCGGATCCCGTGCTCGGCGGCGAAGCGCATCGCCGCTGTGATCCGGCCGAGCATCGTCTCGCGGTCGACTCCGATCGCCTCGAGCTTCAGGTCGGAGATCGGAGACTCGATGACGCTCGCTTCGACGCCGAGCTCGACGAGCAGCTCGAGGTCGGCGGGTACGGCGCGGGAGAAGCCCCAGATCTCGGCGCTCAGCCCCGCGCCCGCGACGAGCTCGACGGCACGCCGGTCGTCATCGGAGACGCGCGGAAAACCGGCCTCGATCCGCTCGATCCCGAGGCCGTCGAGGAGGCGCGCGATCTCGAGCTTGTCCTCGGGCGAGAGGACGACGCCGACCGTCTGCTCGCCGTCGCGGAGCGTCGTGTCGTACAGCCCGACGCTGCCGCCGATGCGGTGGACTTCGTTGAGCGAGCCCGTCCAGATGAAATCTCTGCTCATGCCGCCTCCAGAAGATCGCAGAAGACGAAACCGTCCCGTTCCACAACATCGCCAAGACGGCATTCGACGGGCGCCGCGAACGGCGGACCGGCCGTGACGAACGTGTGGAACTCGCCGTTCTCGCCGCACGGGTCGACACCGTCGGGCAGGTCGTCAAGCAGCCGTTCGTCGTAGTCGCGGCCGGCGAACGAAGGATCAAGCGCACGGGGGTCGACGCAAACGAGTGTTGCGCGGAATCCCGCGGCGACGAACGTGCGCGCGAGGGCCGCGGTGTCGCGCCCCCAGATGGGAAACCGGGCGCGTTTTCCGGCGGCAGCGAGGCGGCTCTCGCGATAGACGCGGACGTCCTCGAGGAAAAGATCGCCAAACGCGACCTCATCGAATCCGGCCAGCTCACCGGACAGGAGCTCGGACGCCATCCGGCTCTCGTAGACCTCGTTCGTGCAGCCCGCCGGGATCTCGATCTCGACGAGCGGCACGCCGACCGCCGCGGCCTGCTGCCGCAGCAGCGAGCGACGCACGCCGTGCATCGACACGCGGTCGTACTCCTCGGTCACCGTCGTGAGTAGTGCGGCAGGAGTGAGCTGTTTCTCCGCGAGCGCCACGAGCGCGAGCGCGGAGTCCTTGCCGCCGCTCCACGAGAGCGCGAGGCCGCGAGACTTGCTCATCCCGCCTGCACTACGCCGTCCGGGAAGCTCGAGAGCTTCTCGACGCCGTCCGCCGTGACGAGGAAGTTGTCCTCGACGCGGAGGCCTCCGCCACCCTCCCAGTAGATCCCGGGCTCGACCGCGAGCACCATCCCTTCGGCGAACTCGCCACTGCCGGCCTGGTGCGGGTACGGCGGCTCGTGTGCCCGGGCGCCGACGCCGTGGCAGATCGGATGCGTCGGGGCGATCCGCTCGCGGATCTGCCGGTCGAGATCGGCCATCGACGCGCCGGGGCGGATCATGTCGAGCGCTTCTCCATAGATCTCCAGCAACCGCGCTTCGAGTTCGGCGTACTCCGGCGTCAACTCGCCCACGACGAGGTTCTTCGTGTGGTCGGCCCAGTAGCCGTCGGCGCAGACCCAGATCTCGAAAAGGACAGGCTCGCCCTCGACGACCGGGAGACTGCCCGTCGCCGTGAATGTCTTGATGCCTTTCCCTGCCCAGACAAGCGAGAACGGGAGCGCAAGCTCGACCTTGCCGCTCCAACCCGTCCCTTCGCCGTGGACATAACCCTGCCAAAGTGCTGCGACCTCGGCTTCCTTCATCCGGGGCCGCAGTAGCGCTCGGACATGCTCCATTGCCGCGGCTGCGATGTCGTTTGCAAGGCGCATCCGCTCGATCTCCTGCGTCGGTCTTGATCGAGCGGGCACGCGCGAGGAGTGGCGTCGCGTCGACCGCGCCAGGGAACGCCTCGAACCAGCCGGCGGTGAAGGTTGTCGGCTCACCGACCATGCGGTCGGACGCCTGCGTCCCGAGCGACAGCTCGAGGCCGACGTTCTCGTACCAACCCGCCGCCTCGACCGCCGCATCGAGAGTCCGCGCGAGCGGCGGCCGCGGATCGGTCGGGGTCGTACCCCTTGATGAACCGCACGTCCGACGTCCACGCCATCCGCGCAGCGTCCTCCTCCGACGCCTCGATCGTGATCAGCACCGGATCGCCCTCGCGCGGGAAGACGCACGCGTCGTAGCCCTTCATGCCCCAGAGGTTCGTGAGGTAGAGGACGTTGTCGGGCGCGCGGACGACGAGCGCGTCGAGCCCCTCCTCGGCCATCAGCTCGCGCACGCGCGCGAGCTTCGCTTCGTCGCGCGGCCAGGTCATACGACGAGGCCCGCGGCCGCAAGATTTTCACTTCTTCGACGATCGCGGCGCATCCCGGGCACAGGTTCCGCGATACCGTCGGCTCCGAGGGAGGCGGGTAAGAGCCCCACCCAGGGTGGGGGGTACGACTCGGGAACGTCAAAGCGCACCACGGTCGTCAGTCGCCCCAGGGGCGGATGCGGGGCGGGGCGGGCTCGCCGTGGCCTTCCTCCCACGAGATGACGGGATTGCGCAGCACGCCGATCCCCTCGATCTCCGCCTCGACGACGTCGCCGGGCTTGAGGTAGAGCGCGGCGCGCTCCTCCTCAGACTTGAAGCCCGCGACACCCGCGACGGTGCCGGTCGAGAGGACATCGCCCGCGCTGTACCCGAGCGCCGAGAAGTTGCTGAGGATCTCGGGGATCGTCACGCTCATCCGGCTCGAGTGGGACTCCTGCCGCGTCTCGCCGTTGACGCGCAGCTGCATCCGGAGGTTGTGCGGGTCGCCGAGCTCGTCCGGCGTCACGATCCACGGCCCGAGCGGGCAGAACGTGTCGATCGCCTTGCAGAAGCTGAAGACGCCTGAACGCATCTCGCCGCGCTGGATGTCGCGCGCGGTGATGTCGTTGAAGATGACGTAGCCGCCGATGTAGTCCGCGGCCTCCTCGGCACTGAACCATTTGCCCGCTTTCTTGAGGACGACCGCGAGCTCGAGCTCGTAGTCGAGCTCCTCGGTGAGGTGCTCGGGATAGACGATCGGCTCGCCCGGCCCGATGATCGCGTCGACGTTCTGGAAGAAGTTGATCCACGGCGCGATGCGGTGCGACCAGTCGACGTTCTTCGACTCCTCCTCGTGCTCGTGGAAGTTGCCGGCTGTGTGGAAGAACTTCTTCGGGACGATCGGCGCTTCGAGCTTCGCGTCGGCGAGCGGCGTGTGGCGGTCGCTCTCGTGGGCGCCGCCGGCTTCGAAGTACTCGCGCATCGAGCGGACGTCGAACTCGACGATCTCCTCGCCGTCGACACGTCCGACCTTCCCGCCGTTGAACGTCACCAGCTTCACTCCGCGACCTGTCTCCAAGGGACTCGACCGGTAGCAGCTACCGGTCGAGTCCAAAATGGACGACGTTGCCGCTCCTCGTACCGCAGGACGAGCAGTGCCCTGTCCACTTCGGCCATTGGCCGGTAGCAGCTACCGGACGACGCTGGAAGAGACAGGTTCACTCGGCGACTCCGCAGATCTCCGTCGCGACCTTGGCGTAGACCTCGGCCGTCTTGACGAGGCCGTCGATCTCGAGGTTCTCACCGAGCTCGACGTCCATCAGCCCGGTGGAGGTGCCGTAATTGACCGTCGGGACGCCGTAGCGCGTCAGCGCCGACGCGTCGCTGAACCAGCGGGTCGCGTCGCGGCCGGGCGGCTCGCCCCAGACCTCGCCGTGCGCCGCGTCGATCGCCGCCACGAGCTCGTGTCCTTCCTCGATCTCCGCGCCCGGCGCGGTGACATAGACCTCGCCCTCGATGCCGTAGTCGGGGAACCGCTTCGCGAGGCCGCGCACGAAGTCGAGCACCTCGCCGCGAGCGACCGCCATCTCCTTCGTCGGCGGAACGCGGACGTCGAGGAAGAGGTCGGTGTGATGCGGGGTGCGCGAGACGCGCCAGCCGAAGCCGCCCTCGATCGCGCCGACGTTGACGATCGCCTTCGCGCCGCGGTACGCGTTCGCCCGGTCGTCCTCCCACGTTGGGATCCACTCGAGCACCGCGTCGAGCACGTCGTGGGCGCGGAGGATGGAGTTCTGGCCGCGCTTGCCCTCGCTGAACGCGGTGTGGATGAAGTTGCCCTGGACGCGGATGCGCAGCCAGAGCGCGCCGAAGTGGCCGAGGACGACCTTCCCCTCGGTCGGCTCGCCGAGCAGGCACATGTCCGCGACGCCGCCGTGGGAGACGAGGTACCTGGTACCGGCCGCGTACCCGCGGAACTCGCCGCCGGTCGCGTCGCGGTACTGCGTCTTCTCGATCTCACCGCAGACCGCCGCAATCAACACGTCCCCGCGGAGCCGGACACCCGCGTCCTGCAGCGCGCGCACCGCCTCGACGTAACACGCGAGCGCGCCCTTCATGTTGGAGATGCCGAGGCCGTAGAGGCGGCCGTCGCGCTCGAACGCAGCGGGCTGGAAACCAGGCACGTCGCGCAGCCACGGCTCGCGGCCCGAGTACGACGTGTCCACGTGGCCGTTGAACATGAGCGACTTCCCGCCGCCGATGCCCGCCCAGGTGCCGAGCGCGTTCGCGCGGCCGTCCTCGACCTGCTGCCACTGCACCGACAAGCGCATCTCCTCGAACAGCGACGCCATCAGCTCGGCCATCCCCTGCTCGTCTCCGGTGAAGGAGTGGACGCCGATCATCCGCGACGCTGTGTCGACGAGACGGTCTCTATCGATCTTCATCCGCGGACGTGCGGGAGAACCTGCTCCCCGAAGAGCCGGATCTGCTCGTGCCGGTCGGCGCCCCACAGCTCGAGCATCACGTGCGAGCAGCCGGCGTCCTTGTACTCCTCGATCGCCGCGATGCAGTCGGCCGGCGTGCCCGCGATCGGACGGCACTTGTCGAGGAGCGCGTCGGAGACCTGCGCCTTCGCCGCGAGCCGGCCGCCTTGCTCCATCGCCTCGGCCACGGGACGGATCTCGTCCTGCTCGATCCCGGCGAGATCGAGGAGCGTGTCGGCGGCGCCCTGGATGTTCTGCACCTTGTTCGCGAGGTACATCCCCGCGATCTCGCGTGCACCGTCGCGGCCGGCGGCGCGGTCGGTCGCGTGGATCGAGGCGACGACCGTGCAGCCGAGATCGATCGTCCTCCCCGACGTTGCCGCGCGAGTAGCGCACGAACGGCGGCGTCGTGATCGACGGCGTGAGGCAGCCGTCGGCGATCTCGCCCGCGAGTTGTTGCATCTTCGGCGCCGTCGCCGCGACGTAAACGGGCGGCACCTCGCGCGGCGCGGGCGCGTCGGCGGCCAATGCCGGGACGTCGGCGCTCCACGTGTCGCCGTCGTAGTCGAACCGCTCGCCGCCGAGCACGCCCCGCACGATCGTCACGGCGTCGCGCATCGGCCCGAGCGTCTTCTTCGTCTGCGTCTTCGTGTTGTTGAGGAAGATCTTCGACGTCCCGAAGCCGAGGATGAACCGCCCCGGTCCAGCCGCCTCCTGCACGACGCGCGCGTCCATCGCCGCCTGCACGGGATGGCGTGTCGAGGCGGCGATGATCCCCCAGCCGATCGTCAGGCGCTTCGTCTGGCGGCCCATCAGCGCGGCGACGCCGGTGGAGGAACGCGCCTCCATGCCGTGCTTGCGCCACCACGGATACGCCTCTGCAAGCCAGATCGTGTCCATCCCCGCCTCGTCCATCGCGCGGGCGGACGCGAGCATCTCGTCGAGCGGCTCCATCGTCAACTGCATGACGCCGATGCGGAACGGAGGCGTCACTTACAGCTGAACGAGCCGGTGCCCTTCCCGCCGCCCGTGTTAATCGAGCCGGTGAACGTGCCCTTCTTCAGGCCGCGCGCGAGCGTGACCTTTGCGTTGAGAAGCGAGGCGGTCGTCCCGTTGGGACGTTGCCACGTGACTGCCGCGCCGTGAGTGCCGGCCTTCTTGCTGAAAACCGTGATCCCAAAGTACGCGCGCTTTGGCTTCCCGTGGAGGGAGATCGTGCCGATGTTGAGCGTCCACGTCGAGCCGTCGATCGAGCAGTTCCCGCCCTGGTTGTAGCGGTACTTCTTGCCGTGGACCCTGAGCGTGGCCTTGGCCGGGCCGCAGAACGTCCGGCCGGCGGTGTTGTCACCGGGTTTGCATGCTTGCCGAGCGGATGCCTGCGTCGCAGTAACGAGCGCCGCGCCAGCAACGGCGAGCAGGAGAAGAGCTGCCTTCATTTTTTTGCCTCCTGTACCTGTGCGTCGAGCGCGGAGAGTACGTGCAAAACCTGCTGGTTGACGATCGGTTGGAGGACGCGCTGGCCCATCGAGCCGACCGGGCCGAGGATCTTGACCTCGGCCGACCACGCCATCGACGTCGCCCCGTCGGGAGCGTCGCCGAGCGTGAACGAGGTCTCCATGTTCATCATCGCGCCGACGCCGTGGCCCTTCACCGCGAGCTTGGCGAACTCCGGCTCGCGCTCTTCGATCTTCTCCATGTCGACTTTCATCTTCAGGCCGCCGAGACCGAGCGGGATCTTGACGTTCGCGGTCCAGCGCCGGTCGTCGTGGATGTCGAAGCTCTCGACGCCGGGCATCGTCTTCGCCATCGAGGCCGGGTCGTTCATCACGCGCCAGACGATCTCGCGCGGCGCGTCGAACGTGCGCTCGCCGGAGACGTTCACTGCAGGAGCTCCCACACGCGCTGATACGGGTTGTGGCTCTGCATCACGGGCACGCCGGTCGCGTCCTGGATCGCGGCGCAGATCGCGTGGATCCCCGCGCCGCCGCCTTCGCCCATGCCCTTCGTGCCGAGCGGAGTGAACGGCGACGGGCTCTCGATCGCGCCGGTCGCGAGCGGCGGCATGTCGAGCGCGTGGGGGACGTGGTAGTCGTAGAAGTTGGGCGTGAGCAGGTTTCCGTCCTCGTCGTACTCGAAGACCTCGTGGACAGCAGCGCCGATCGCCTGCGCGGTCGCGCCCATCACCTGGCCCTCGACGATCTGCGGGTTGATCCGCTTGCCGCAGTCGTCGACAGCGGCGTAGTCGACGATCTCGTAGTAGCCCGTCTCCGGATCGACCTCGACGACGCAGACATGGATCTGCGCCGCGTAGGTCAGCGTGAGATTGCCCATCTTCGTCTCGATGTCCGGCACCTGGAACGGCGGCCGGTAGACGTAGCGGCAGTTGAGCGTGACGTCGAGATCCTCCGGCAGGCCGGCGTTGTTCGCGTTGATGATCGCGCCGCACGCCATGAACGGGAGGAACGCGTCGGGGCTCTCCTTGATCCGGATCCCGCCGTCTGCGAGCTCGAGCGCCTCGGCCGGCACGCCGCCGAAGACGGCGCCGGCGAGCTTGAAGATCTCGTCGCGCAGCATCTCCGTTGCGCCCTTCACCGCGCTCAGCCCGGTGACCGCAAACTGGCTCGCGTAGGTGCCGGAGAAGCCCGCGTGCGAGTTCCAGTACGAGTCGTGCCCGGCGCGCACGTGCACCGCGTCGAGATCGCACTTGAGGATGTCCGCCACGACCTGCGCCGCCGTCGTCTCGTGTCCCTGCCCCTGCGGCGTCGTGCCGAGCGTGACGACGATCTCGCCGAAGATGTCGAGCTTGACGGTCGCGACCTCGTTGTTGCCGGAGAACTGCAGCTCCGGGTTGATCATGCGCGACTGGCCGAAGTTGTTCGTGCCGGAGTCGAGCGTCGAGCCGATCCCGACGCCGAGGAGCTTGCCGTTCGCCTTCGCCTGCTCGCGACGCGCGCCCAAGCCGTCCCAGCCGATCAGCTCGAGCGCCTTGTCGAGCATCGCCGCGTAGTCGCCGGAGTCGTAGACGCAGCCGTTCGGCGTCTCGTACGGCATCTCGTCGGCGCGGATGTAGTTGCGCTTCCGCACCTCCACCGGGTCGAGGCTGAGCTCGCGCGCGACGATGTCGATGACGCGCTCGGTGAACCAAAGGTGCTGCATGCGCGAGTAGCCGCGGTTCGGTGAGACGGGCGCCTTGTTCGTGGCAACCTGCGTGAACTCGAGCTCGATGTGGCGCCAGCGGTACAGCCCCGGCGTGACCTGCGCCCAGATCACGCCGCCGAGCGGCTCGTAGCGCAACCACGCGCCGGCGTCGTCGAGCGCCTTCGTCTTGAAGCCGAGCAGCGTCCCGTCGTTCTTGACCGCGACCTTCGTGTCGCTGAACCAGCGCTCGTTGCCGTGCGACATCGAGAGGTGGAAGTCGGTCCGCCACTCCGTCCACTGGATCGGCCGGTTGAGCTTGCGGGCGAGGAGACAGCAGACAACGAGCTGCGGATGCGACGTGATCTTGTTGCCGAAGCCGCCGCCGATGTCCTGCGTGACGAAGCGGAGCTTGTCGAGCCCCACCTTCATCGCCGGCCCCATCATGATCGCGGCGAAGCCGGGGAACTGGTTGTTCGTGTGGATCGTCCACTGCTCGACACCGCGATTGAACTCGACGAGCGCGCCGTCGCACTCGAGCGGCGTGGAGTTGAAGCGGTGGAAGTGGAGCTCGTCGATCTCGATCACGCGGTCCGCCTCGGCGAACGCGGCGTCGAGATCGCCCCAGGAGTAGAGGCCCGACCACATGAGGTTCCCGCCGGCTTCGTCGTGGAGGACGGGGGCGCCCGTCTCCTGCGCCTGTCGCGCGTCGACGAGCGCCGGCAGCGGCTCGTACTCAACCTCGACGAGCTCGGAGGCGTCGCGCGCGAGCTCGCGCGTCTCGGCGACGACGGCGACGACGGCCTCGCCGACGAAGCGCACCTTCCCGAGCGCGAGGGCGTAGTCCTTGATGTTGCCGCCCGGCACGCTCGAGATCTGGAAGAACGGATCGGTGAGCGCGGCGACCTCCTCGCCGGTCAGCGTCCCGTAGACGCCCTCCACCGCCTCCGCCGCAGAGACGTCGATGCTCGTGATGTGCGCGTGCGCGTACGGCGAGCGGACGAAGTGGAGGTAGCCCATCCCGTGCCGCTTGACGTCGTCGACGAAGACGCCCTCGCCCTGGAGGAGGCGCTTATCCTCGCGCCGCTTGACGCTCTGGCCACCCCAGCCCTTCTGCACCTCGACCGGCGCCGGCGCGACGGTGGTCGTCGAGCTCTCCGTCACTTCGCCACCGCCTTGACGGCCTCGAAGATGTTCCAGTAGCCGGTGCAGCGGCAGATGTTGCCCTGCAGCGCCTTCTTGATCTCGTCCTCGGACGGGCTCGGGTTTTCACGGAGGAGCGCCGTCGCCGACATGAGCATCCCCGGTGTGCAATAGCCGCACTGGAGCGCGTGGTGCTCGTTGAAGGACTGCTGGAGCGGCGTCAGCTCGCCGTCGGCCGCGATCCCCTCCACCGTCTCGACGCTCGCGCCGTTCGCCTGGACGGCGAGCAGCATGCAGCTCTTCACGAGCACGCCGTCGACGATTACCGAGCACGCGCCGCAGTTGCCCGTGTCGCAGCCGATGTGGCTGCCGGTTAGGTCGAGGTCGTCGCGGAGGAAGTGGATGAGGAGCTTGCGCGGCTCAACGTCGCGCGCATAGGTCGTGCCGTTGACGGTGACGCTCACGTTCACCGGGACGCCGCCTCCTGCGCGGCACGGGTCGCCATGACCGCAGCGAGGTGGAGCCGGTACTCAGCCGAGGCGTGGACGTCGGACGGCGGGTCGAGCCCCGCGGCGCGCACCGCATCGGCGACCCCGTCCGGCGAGTCGGCGGTGACGACGACCGGAACCGCGTCGACGCAGCCGAGCGCGACACGCACAGAACCGTTGACGGTCGCGGCGGCGTTGGCGAGGCACGTCCCGTCGGCGCCGAGCGTTGTGGCGGCGAAGCCGTCCTTCTTGCCGGCGGGGATCGCGATCTTCATGAGCAGCTCGCCCAGCCCGACCGCGGTCATGTAGACGCCGAGGAAGAACTCCTCCGCCGGCACCTCGCGCGCGCCGCCGGCGCCGAGCACGGTCATCGTCGCGCCGATCGCGACCATGAGCGGCGGCAGGTGGTTCGTCGGGTCGTTCGCGCAAACGTTGCCGCCGATCGTGCCGCGGTTCCGCACCTGGACGTCGGCGATCGTCGCGCACACCTCGCCGAGGATCGGCCGCGCCTTCGCCTCGGCCGAGCGCATCAGCTCGGTGTATGTCGTCATCGCGCCGATCGTCAGCGTTCCGTCGGCAGCAAGCTCGATCCCGCGGAGCTCGGCCAATCCGTTGAGATCGACCAACATGTCCGGAGACGCCGCGCGCGCCTTCATGACGTTGATGAGCGTCTGGCCACCGGCGAGCGCACGCGCGCCGTCGTTCGCGGCAAGCAGCTCGAGAGCCTCGTCAACCGAGCCCGGCTTCGCATACTCGACCTCGCGCAAGAGCATGCGGGCGATCCTACCGGGGTGAGGTCGCGTGAATCCGGCTCTTGGCGTCCCTCAGCCGCCCGCCGTCGCGACCGGCGCGGCCGGCGATGATCTCCGCAAGGATCGAGACCGCGGTCTCGGACGGCGTGCCCGCACCGATGTCGAGGCCGGTCGGCCCTGCGATCCGGTCGAGCTCGTCGTCAGTCACACCGTCCTCGCGCAGGAGACCGCGCCGCCGCTCCTGGTTGCGATGGGAGCCAATCCAGCCGACGTAGAAGGCGTCGCTCGCAAGCGCGCCGCGGATCATCGGCAGATCGAACTTGTCATCGTGTGTGAGGACGACGATCGCCGTCCCGATATCCGGCTCGACGTGCGCGAGCGCGTCTTCCGGCCACAGGAGCAGGAGCTCGTCGGCGCTCGGGATCCGCTCGGGCGTTGCGAAGCTCGCGCGCGCGTCGGCGACGACGGTGCGCCAGCCGAGCAGCTTCGCCGCGCGGCACAGCGCCTCGGCAGTGTCGACCGCGCCGTAGACGAAGAGCCGCGGCGGCAGCGCGGAGACGTCCGCGAGCACGGTCCGGTCGCCGACCTTCAGGACGTGGCTCATGCCACGCCGGCGCGCCGCCTCGATGAGCTCCGGATCGTCGAGCCGCTCGCCGATGCCCTCGCCGGCGACGACGGTGAGGACCACGTCGGGCCGCTCGACGTCCGTGAGCTCCTCGACGAAGACGTCGATCTCGCCGCCGCACGGCAGGCCGATCTCGAATGCCATGTCGTCGGTGATGCCGTACGTCAGGAGTCGCGGCTGGCCACCCGCGAGCACTTCCTGCGCCGCGAGGACGACGTCGTTCTCGACGCAGCCGCCGGAGACGGAGCCGATTAGGTCTCCGCTCTCGCTGACATAGAGCTTCGAGCCGACCGGCCGCGGCGCCGACTGGCGCGTGGCGACGACCGTCGCGACGGCGACCTTCCGCCCGACCTCGCGCCATATCGTGACCATCTGCAGCTGATCGTCCACGCCGCTTCAATCTAGCCATGCCACGCCACCGCGACAGAGAGCGCCTACGCACGACGTTCGGCAGCGTCGCCGAGCAGTACGACCGCGCGCGGCCGTCGTATCCCGACGGAATCTTCGACGACCTCGCCGAGCTCGCCGGACTTCGCGCAGGATCGCGCGTCGTCGAAGTCGGGCCGGGCACGGGCAAAGCGACGGTCGAGCTCGTTCGGCGCGGCTACGCCGTGTCCGGCGTCGAGCTCTCCGCAGATCTCGCCGACGTGGCGCGCCGCAACGCTCCTGCCGCAGAGATCGTCGTCTCGGACTTCGAGCACTGGCAGCCGGAGACGGCCGGCTTCGACGCGATCGTGGCCACGGCGGCGTACCACTGGATCGCTCCAGAGCTCCGCTACGCGAAGCCACTCGCCCTGCTGAAGCCCAGAGGCGCGCTCGCGGTCGTTCACGGCAGGCACGTCCTTCCGGAGGACGGCGACCCGATCTGGGCCGAGATGCAGGAGGACTACGACGCCGTCGTGCCCCATCCCGACAACGCGCCACCGCCGCCGCCGGAGGACGTCGTGAGCGAATGGGGAGACGAGTTCCGCGCCTCGGGCGTCTTCGAGCGCGTCGAAGAGCGACGCCATCTCCGGCGGCTCGTCTACACCGCCGACGAGTACGTCGACGTGCTCGGCACATTCTCGGCAAACCTCGCGCTTCCGGCCACGCAGCGCGACGAGCTCTTTCGCCGGATCCACGCCCGCATCGCTGCCCGCCCCGGCGGCGTGGTGACGAAGCACTACCTCCTGACGGTGACCGTCGGCCGGACCTAGCGGCCGAGATACGCCTTGCGGAGATCCTCGTGCTCGCGCAGCTCCGCGGCCGGGCCTTCGAGGACGAGGCGGCCCGTCGAGAGAACGTAGCCACGATCGGCGATGGAAAGCGACACGTTCGCGTTCTGCTCGACGACGAGCATGGCGACGCCGGACTCGTGCACCTGGCTGATGATCTCGAAGCTCCGCTCGACGAGGATCGGCGCGAGCCCCATCGACGGCTCGTCCATGAGCAGCAGCCGCGGCTTCGCCATCAAGGCCCGACCCATCGCGACCATCTGCTGCTCCCCGCCGGAGAGCGTTCCGGCGAGCTGCGAGCGCCGCTCGTGCAGCAGCGGGAAAAGCGTGTAGACCCGGTCGAAGTCCTCCTTCGCTCCGCCGCCGTGGAGGTAGGCGCCTATCTCGAGGTTCTCGAGCACTGTCATCGGCCCGAAGAGCCGCCGGTTCTCGGGGACGATTGCGATCCCCTTGCCGATGCGGTAGCTCGTCGAACGGGAAGTGACGTCCTCCCCCTCGATCTTCACGCTGCCGTTGCGCGGCTTCACGATCCCGAGAATCGTCTTCAAGGTTGTCGACTTCCCCGACGCGTTGCCGCCCAGCAGGCAGACGAGCTCGCCGGCGCCCACATGGAGGTTCAGTCCCTGGAGGATGTGGATCTGTCCGTAGTACGTGTCGACGGAGTCGAGCTCGAGGAGCGGCGCAGAAACGGGAGTGTTTGGCTCGCTCATTTCGTTGTCGTCGCCTTCGTGCCGAGGTAGGCCTCCACGACCTTGGGGTCGGTCGCCACCTGCTCGAAGCTTCCCTCCGCGATCTTCACGCCGTGATCGAGCGCGACGACGCGGTCGGAGATGCCCTCGACGACGTGCATATCGTGCTCGATCACGAGGATCGTGTAGCCGCCCTTGTCGCGCAGCTCCGCGATGAGCTCGGTGATCTCGTGGGTCTCGACCGGGTTCATGCCGGCCGCCGGCTCGTCGAGGAGAAGGATCCGCGGCTCGGTCGCCATCGCCCGTGCAATCTCGAGGCGGCGCCGGTTCGCGTACGACAGCGAGTACGCGGGCTGGTTCCAGCGATAGCCCATCAGCCGCTGGCCGAAGAACGAGAGCTTCTCCTCGGCACGGGCGCGAATCTGCCGCTCCTCCCTCCGCCAGCCCGGGGTGCGGAGCATCGAGCGGATGATGTCGACGTTTGTCTGCCCGTACTGCGACGCCATCACGTTCTCGATCACGCTCATGTTGAGGAACAACCGCAGCGTCTGGAACGTCCGGGCGACCCCGCGGTTCGTGATCCTGTGCGGCTGCAGACCGACGAGACTCTCGCCGCCGAGCAGGATCTGTCCTCCGTTCGGCCGATAGATGCCGGTGATGAGGTTGAACAGCGTCGTCTTGCCGGCGCCGTTCGGCCCGATCACGCTGACGATCTCGTGCTCGTTGACGACAAGGTCGAGGTTGTCGATCACGACGAGACCGCCGAACGCCATCGACAGGTTCTTGAGCTCAAGGAGCGGTCTGGGCTGTGCTTCGTCCATCAGACGATCTCCACCCGGGCCGTCCCGAGAAGCCCCTGCGGCCGGCTCGCCATGAGCCCGATCAGCATCGCGCCGAAGAGGAGGAATGCAGTGATGCCGCCGTTCGGCGCGAGCACGTTCTCCCAGGCGACGGCTGTCACGTAGAGGGTCGGCACAAGGGCCGCCATGCGCCACCAGCCCTTGAGGCTCACCGTGACGATGATCGCGGCCACGAGGCCGATGTAGATGATGTTGTTGAAGTTCCCGTGCGCCACTCCCGTCGTGGGATCCAACCCCGGGATGACGGCCCAATGGTTGATCCACGAGCCACCCGAGACTGGAGCGCCCGACGTCCACGCCACGCCGGCGGTCGCCGCAACGATCGCATGCACCGCGAAGCCGAAGCCCAGCGTGGCGGCCAGCACGAGTACCGGGCGGATCAGCGGCTTGATGAGCAGGACGAGGAGGACGACCGTGCCGTAGAAGAGCCAGCGCTTGACGTCGGGGTGGTCGTTCTGCGGCTCGAGGAACTCGAACACGCAGTTGATGATCACGGCCCCGACGAGGGCGCCGGTGATGCTCCCCAAGCCGCCGAGGATGACGATCGCGTAGACGAGGATCAGCAGGTTCACGTTGTAGTCCGCCGAGGTCGCGGCCGTCTCGATCGTCACGTAGATCGCCCCGAGGAGGCCCGCGATCGCGGCGCCGAAGACGACCGCGAGGATCTTGATCCGGTTCACCGGGATGCTCATGACCTCCGCGGCGAGCGGATCCTCCCGCTGCGCGCGCCACGCGCGCCCTGTGCGTGACTGGTTGACGAAATAGATCGCAACCGCGAGAAGCGCCACGACGCCTAAGAGGAGGAAGTACTGCTGCTTCGTCGACGTGAACTTGTAGCCGAAGAAGGTGATCGGATCGACTTGCGGGAGGCCGTCCGCGCCACCGGTGAATCCCTTGCCGGCAACGGTCGGGTTGGTCACATTCGTGAAGAAGCCGAAGGCCTCGAGAAGGAAGAGCGTGACGATCGCGTAGTAGTCGCCGAGCAGCCGGCGCGACGCGAAACCGAGGAAGAGTCCAACGAGCGCGGGTACCGCCATGGCGATCGGGATCGTCGCCTCGGCAGGCCAGTGAATGCCGTACTGGGGCGACGAAAGCTCGGCGTACGTGTACGCGCCGATGCCATACAAGGCGACGTAGCCGAGGTCGAGGAGGCCGGCGAGACCGACGACGACGTTGAGGCCCAACCCGAGCGCTGCGTAGAGGAGCGTGAGCAGACCGAAGATGAACAGGTCGGACGGGCTTGCCCAGAACGGGACGCTCGAGGCGAAGCCGACGAACGCGAGCAGCTTGACCGCGTCGGGTGTCTTCTCCCAGCCGCGCGCAAACACGGCTGCAGGTGTCCGGGAGCGGCGCGCCTCCGACTCCGCGACCCAGCTGTCGACGCCGATCCGGCTCGTCTGCGGCGCCGGCTCGCCGGCCGCGGGCGGGAGCTCGGGGGTGTCGGGAGTGTCGGGGGGTTCGCTCATACCTTCTGGATGGCGTGGGAGCCGAAAAGGCCGGTAGGCCGGACGAGCAGAAAGAGGATCAGGATCCCGAAGACGACGAGGTCCTTCCACTGCCCACCGGCGTAGACGCCGGCAGCTTCCTCGGCGAGGCCGACGATGACGCCGCCGAGCATCGCGCCCCTCATGCTGCCGATCCCGCCCACGACTGCGGCCGTAAAGGCCTTGAGGCCGTAGGCAAACCCGACGAGGTAGTACGTGTCGCTGAGCCGGAGGCCGTACATCACGCCTGCAGCTCCCGCAAGCGCGGACCCGATGAAGAACGTCGCGGAGATCACGCGATCGGTGTCGATTCCCATCATCGAGGCGGCTTCCCGGTCAAATGCCGTGGCGCGCATCGCCTTGCCGAGCCGGGTCCGGTTGACGAGGTACGTCAGCGCCAGCATCAGCGCGATACCCATCCCGACGATGAGGATGTCGACGACGTTGATCTGGGTCGACCCGATGCTGAACACCGGCGGCTGGAACAGCGGCGCGAAAACCGCGTAGCTGTTGAATTCGGAATGCTGCCCGTCCGTGATTAGCGCGACGCTGCTCTCGAGGAAGAACACGATGCCGAGCGCGCTGATGAGCGGCGCGAGTCGTGGCGCGTTGCGCAGCGGCCGGTAGGCGACGCGTTCGATCACGACGCCTAGGACACCTGAACCGAGCATCGCCACGGCGAACATCACGATGATCAACGGGACGAGGCTGAGCGCCGAGCTGGCCGGCCCGGCAATGACCGACAGAACGCCGAAGCCCATGAACGCGCCGACCATGAACACGTCGCCGTGCGCGAAGTTCAGAAGCTTCAGGATGCCGTAGACCAACGTGTACCCGAGCGCTACGAGCGAATAGAGCGCGCCGAGGACGATGCCGTCGCGGAGGACGTTTAGCGCCCCGGTCCAGCCGAGCGAGCGGATCGTGTCGTAGATGTTGAAGAGCAGCAGGTGCAAGGTCGCCTAGCCTCTCAGAAACGCGAGCGGCCCGCCAATGGCGGGCCGCTCGTTGGTTCTTATCGAGCGCTTCGGTTACCCGACGCGCTTGTAGCTTCCGTTGCTCTGGATCTGGTAGATGCCGAAGCCGGCCTTGCCACCCATGTCACCGGGGCCTTGGAAGGCACCGGAGTTCTTGTTGAGGAACGAGACGGCGAAGCCGAGCAGCGACTGACCCTTGGTCAGCGTCACCTTCTGGATCTCCTTGCGGACCTCGGTCCGGGTGATCGAGTTGTTGTGAGCTGCGCACTCGGCCTTGATCGCAGTGGCGTTGACCAGCACCGACGTGTAGGTCGGGATGCCGAACGACTCCGGGTCCCCGCCGTGGGCGGTCGCGAACGCCTTGACATTGGGGGCCGTCGGCGAGTACGGGAAGCCGGACACATAGCTGCCGTTGCCCTTGAACTGGCTCGGGTCGTCCGTGCCGTCCGAGCCGAACACGGGAATGTGCTTCCCCGCGTTGTTCAGCTGGGTGTAGAAGTTCTGCGCCTGGTTGGCCTCCTGCCACGGGATGAAGATGAGCTTCGTGCCCGCCGGGATTGCGTTGATGACCGACGAGAAGTCCGTGTCGGACTGGGTGATGTGGTTCGTGCTGACCGACACATGGTCCTTGATCAGGTCGGCCTTCACCTGATCGCGGAGACCCGTGCTGTACGACTCTGAGTCGTCGATGATCAAGACCTTCTTCACCTTCAGCACGCTGTTGATGTAGGTCGCGTCGTTCAGGCCCTGCTGACCGTCATTCGGCACAGTCCTGAAGAAGAAACCCTTCGTCGTCTCACGCGGCGATGAGGGGTTCGTCGTGGCGCGCGTAAGCGCAACACGGGTCTCGGAGCCCGAGATGGGCGCGAGGCCTGCGCTGTGCCAGATGGTGGCCGTGTCCTGCTGCTCTTGGCTGCCGGCAGGACCGGTGACGGCCACGATCCCGCTGTTGTTGGCAAACGAGTGTGCGACGGCGATTGCAAAGACGGTGCCGTTGCCGAGCTGTGTGTCGCCGGGGACCAGCGCGATCTTCGGCGAATGGCTCGCGTTCCACACCGACGCCGCCTTGTTGGCCCAGTTCCATTGGAACGCACCGATCGAGAGGTCCGGACCAGTCGCCGGATACGCGACACCGATCTTGACCGCGCTCTTGCAAGAAACGTTCGACGCTGCGGCGGCGACCCGTGCCGAAGCGGTGCCGCTGAGCGTCATGGCGACGACGGCGGCAATGGCCGCGCCCGTCACTCCCAAAGCTCCAACTCTCCTCAACATTCAGTGTCCTCCTTTTGGGGACGTACTAGGACTTAGACGCAGTGACGTCCGCAAGGTTTGTGAAGTAGCCGACTCTACTCCTCGCTCGTGCGCTCGGGAAGGGTAGGTTTGCTCGACCGTGCAGTACTCGATGCAAGCCTCCGACGACGGCGCGGCCGTCACGCCGCTCATGCGCTGTCCCGAGTTCGAGCAGCGCCTGCTCCGATTCGAGCCGGACGATGCCGGCCGGCGCGAGGACGAACGCGATGAGGTGCTGTACGTCCTCGACGGAACCGGGCGCGTGACGGTCGGCGGCGAGCCGAACGACCTCGAGCCGGGCCACGCCGTCTTCGTCGCGCGCGGCACGGCGTGGAGCGTCGCCGAGGCAGACGGACTGCGTGTCCTCTCGGTGCTCGTCGAGGATCCGCTCCCTGCCGACGCAACCCATGCGCTGATCGGCTCGGGTGAGCGCGGCGTCGCGACCGCCGGCCGCGAGTTCGACCTCTTCGCGCACCCGGGCAACGGCTGCGCGTCGGTGACGCAGTTCGTCGGCTACATCCCGCCCGGGCGTGCGCCCGACCACTTCCATCTCTACGACGAGGTCGGCTACATCCTCTCCGGCGAGGGCTCCTTCCATGTCGGGGACGAGAGCGCGCCGCTCCGTCCCGGTTCGTGCTTCCACCTGCCGGCACGGCTCGTCCACTCGCTCGAGAACTTCGGCCCCGGCGAGATGCAGGTGCTCGGCGTCTTCCGGCCGGCGGGCTCCCCCGCCGAGGCGTACTACCCGGACGGGGCCGCCGCGGCCGTCGCGGTGGAGTCGTAATGCCGCACATCGAGCGCACCGCGAAGGTCCGGTGGGACGGGAACGTCGCCCGTGGAGCCGGGTCGCTCGACGCGACGAGCGGCGCGTTCGCGCAGCTGCCGTTCTCGCTGCCCTCCCGCATCGGCACATCCGGCGGGAAGACGAGCCCTGAGGAGCTGCTCGCCGCTGCCCACGGTGGCTGCATCACGATGTCTCTTGCGAGCGAGCTGACGAAAGCCGGCACGCCGCCCGGTCATCTCCAGACGACCGTGACGATCCACATGGACGAGGTCGAGGGCCAAGGGCACCAGATCGTCGGCTCGGTAGTCGAGTTCGTCGTCGAGGCCGAAGGCGTGGACGACGCTGCGTTGCAGGCGGCGGTGAGCGAAGCGGACGAGGGCTGCCCGTTCTCCGCACTCCTCAAGCGCGCAGGCGCGACGGTCGACGTCTCCGCCCGCCTGGCGTGAGCTTGTTCGATCTCGCTGCGCAGCGGCGGACGCACAAGTCGTTCGGCCCGGATCCGGTGCCGCGCGAGACGCTGCTCGAGATCCTCGCCGCTGCGCGCTTCGCGCCGACGCATCACATGACCGAGCCGTGGCGCTTCCGCGTGCTCGGTCCCGAGGCGCTGGGTGCGCTGAAGGAAGTCGCGGGAGAGAAGGAGGCGGCGAAGCTCGACCGCGCGCCAACACTCGTCGTCGCAACCGCCGCACTCACGGGCGACCTCGTCCAGGACGAGGAGGACGTGTGCGCGACGGCCGCCGCGATCGAGCTCGTCCTCCTCGCCGCGACCGAGCGCGGCCTCGCGACGTACTGGCGCACACCGCCGGTACTCCGTACTCCGCCCGGCCGCGACGCCGTCGGGATCCCGAGCGGGGAGCGCTTCCTCGGGCTCCTCCACTTCGGCACGCCGGCGCGCAAGCCCGCGCCGCGCGAGCGGCTTCCGGTCGAGAGCTACGTCGAGTTCTTGAGCTAGTCCTCCTCTAACTGAGCGCGGTCTCGCCGGGCCGAGGCTCGTCGACGCCGGACTCCGGCGTCCCCACGACGGACGGCCTTGTCGGGCGGAGATAGAGGAACTCGAAGACGGTGGCCGCGAGGAGCGCGCCGAGCGCCGGGCCGAGCCAGTAGATCCACCAGCCGGACCACTGGTTCCCCGCGAGCATCGGACCGAAGGCGCGCGCCGGGTTCATCGCGGCGCCGGTGACCGAACCACCGACGAAAACGTCCATCGTGATCGTGAGGCCGATCGCGAGACCGGCGATCGCCTTGAAGGCTCCGCGAGGATCAACGGCAGTCGCCCAGACGGCCCAGACGAGGAAGAACGTCATGATGATCTCGAGCAGGACAGCCTTCGAGTCGGCTACTCCCAGGGCGACGTGCGGCGCCGCCGAGGCACCGACGCTCTGTCCGCCGAAGATGTCGCGAAGGATTAGGGCGGCGGCGGCGGCGCCAAGGAGCTGCATCGTCCAGTAGACGGCGGCGAGACGAGCCGTGATCCGCTTCGTCACGACAAAGCCGAGAGTGATCGCAGGGTTGAAGTGGCCGCCGGAGATGTGGCCGAGGTTCGTGACCATGATCCCGATGGCGAGACCGTTGGCGAGCGCGACGGCGACGATGTCGTGGCCGCTGACGATGCCCGCGCCGCCGCCGATGAAGATCAGCGTGAACGCGCCGATGAACTCGGCGACGCCACGGCGGAGCAACGTCTTCGCCCATCGCGCGGGAGAGTACGGAGCGGTTCGGACGGAGCCGGGGCGGGTAGAAACACCCCGTGACCGGGGTCTCACATGAGAGCGGCGACGAGGTGCAGTGCCCGCATTGCCGCAAGACCTTCGCGGCGGAGGAGATCGAGGGCGGCGACGCCGCGCGCTACCACGGCTTCAAGTGCCCGCACTGCAAGCTCTTCGTGCCGCTCGAGCGCGCAGAGAAGCGCTAAGACACAGCATCCCGGAGAGCTTGCGCCTCCGGGAGGTGCTCAAGCTTCTTCAGCGTGTTGTTCTCGATCTGCCGGATCCGCTCGCGCGTCACGCCGAAGGCGCGGCCGACCTCTTCGAGCGTGCGCGGCTCGCCGCCGAGCAGCCCGTAGCGGAGCTCGATCACCTGGCGCTCGCGCTTCGGTAGCGCGTTGAGCGCGTTCTCGACGTCCTCGCGGCGAAGCATGAGCTGCGCCGTGTCGAACGGCGACTCGGCGGAGTCGTCCTGGACGAAGTCGCCGAGTGAGGAGTCCTCCTCCTCGCCGATCGGCTTCTCGAGCGAGACGGGCAGCTGCGACATGCGCAGGATCTCGCGCACCTCGTCCGTCGTTATCTCGAGCTCCTCGGCGATCTCCTCGG
Organism: uncultured Actinomycetes bacterium; assembly: GCA_963753525.1. Lineage (GTDB taxonomy): Bacteria > Actinomycetota > Thermoleophilia > Gaiellales > Gaiellaceae > Palsa-739. The sequence goes on along the minus strand of CAVWCS010000005.1, from coordinate 574,266 downwards.
GGTTCGGCTCGCGGCCGAGGCGCTGCACGAGCTGGCGCTCGATGTGCACGACTTTGTTGAGCTTCTCGACCATGTGGACGGGGATCCGGATCGTCCGCGCCTTATCGGCGATCGCGCGCGTCACGGCCTGGCGGATCCACCACGTCGCGTACGTCGAGAACTTGTAGCCCTTGCGGTAGTCGAACTTCTCCACCGCGCGGATGAGGCCGAGCGAGCCTTCCTGGATCAGGTCGAGGAACGAGAGGCCGCGACCGAGATAGCCCTTCGCGATCGAGACGACGAGACGAAGGTTCGCTTCGATCATCGCCGTCTTCGCGGACATGTCCCCGCGCTCGATCCGCTTCGCCAGCGTCACTTCCTGGTCGGCTGTGAGAAGCGGCACCTTGCCGATCCCGCGGAGATAGAGACGGAGGGAGTCGAGCGAGGGCTCGACGCTGAGGTCGAGCTTCGGGATCGCCGGGATCTTCTCTTCCTCCGGCTGCGCCTCCTGGTGGGGCGGAGCCTTGTGGTGGCTCGCCCTCGACGAGGTCGATGTTGTGCTCGGTGAGGTACGTGTAGAAGTCCTCGACCTGTTCCTTCGTAATCTCGACATCTTCGAGACCGTTCGCGATCTCGTCGTAGCTGAGAAAGCCCTTTTCCTTGCCCTCGGCGACGAGCTTCTGCAGCTCCTCGACCTCGGGTAGCGAGATCTCGACGGTGAGCACGTCCTCCGAACCTCCCCGGCCTCGTAGTTTGTCCCTACCGCCCCCCGACGTCACCGGCTTTCCGCCGGCACCCCGGTACCTCCCTCAATCGCGCCGCGGATACTAGTCACCCGTAACCGTTTCGTAAAGAAGCTATGAAGGAAAAGTTGCGGTCGTGCCGACGCGTTCGCCGCGGCTGTTGAGACGCGGCACTTCGGCGAGGCTTTCGAGCGAGACGCCGAGCGGGCCGAGGAACGCTGCGAGAGCGGGAGCGTGCGGGCGTGACGCTCCGTCCTCGGACTTGATTGCGACGCCGAGCCCGTCTGGTCCGGCCGCGCAGAGCAGGCCTTCCGCGCCGCCCTTCGCGAGCCAGCCGGGCGCGGCGCGCATGAGGAAGAAGTCGACGCCGTCGGGGCCACCTACGAGGTCCGGCCGCGCGCGCATCGCCGCCGCGATCCGGTCGCCTCCCGGCAGCGACTCGAGCCGCGAGTAGGCATGCGCCATCCGCTCGAGCGGCATCGCGAACGTGACGACGCCACAGCCGTCGACCGCGGTGTCGAAGTCCTCGAGTCCCGTCGCCTCCACATGCGCGTCGCGACACGCCCGCTGAACCGGATGGTCGGGCAGGCGGTAGCCCTCGGTCGGCCAGCCCCGCGCACGGCACAACGCGAGCATCCCCGCGTGCTTGCCCGAGCAGTTGTGGTGGATCTTGTGCGGAGGGCGGCCCTCCTCGAGGCCGAGCTCGAGGTCGTCCTCGGTCGCTTCTGCGTGCGCGAGCAGCTTGCGCGCCGCCTCGACCTGGTTGGCCGTGTCGTGATGGGACGCGCACGCGATTGCGATCTCGTCCTCCGCAAGGTCGTCGCGGGCGCGGACGAGCGGCAGCGCCTGGAATGGCTTCGAGGATGAGCGCATGAAGCAGACGATGTCCGGGTCGCCGGCCGCCGCGACGATCTCGCCGCCGCGCACTGCGACCGCATGGACGCGGTGCCGCGCCTCGACGACGTCGTTGCGGCGCACTTCCACGACGATGGGCTCGCTCACGAGTACGAACCATACGCGGACTTGCGAATGGTCGGGATTTATCGTATGTTCAGCCGATGCCGACCAAAGACGGACACGACTACGCCGCGAAGGAAACCATGATCGTCGCGGACCCGAAGCAGCTGAAGGCGATGGCGGATCCCCTCCGGACGCAATTGATTCAGCTGCTTCGGGACCGCGCGCGTTCGACCCAGGAGATCTCGGAGGAGCTCGGCCTCCCGAAGGGGACGGTCGGCCACCACCTCAAGGTGCTCGAGTCGGCGGGGCTGATCCGCGTCGTCCGCACACGCAAGGTGCGCGCGATGACGGAGAAGTTCTACGGCCGCACTGCTCGGCTCTTCCTCTACCAGGCTGAAGATCCCGAAGACGGCCGCGCGATCTCGGCGAACACGCTGCGGCAGGCGGGCGGCGAGGTCGAGAGCGCCCCCGTCGTGACCGGCTTCGGCCTCGTGCGCGCGCGCCTGACGCGGAAGGACTTCGAGCGCCTCGACCGCCGGGCGCAGAAGCTGCTGGACGACTTCCGCACAGCGGACGCGCCGGGCGGACACCCGTGGTCGCTGACGCTCGGCTTCTGGAGCACGGAGGCCGACGATACGTAGGCCGAGGGGCGGGCTCTGGGGTCACCGCGACTTCATGAAGCTGTGGGCCGGCCAGACGATAAGCGAGTTCGGTTCGCAGGTCTCCGGCCTCGCGATCCCGTGGGTCGCGCTCGTGACGCTGAAGGCGAGCGCCTTCGAGATCGCCGCGCTCGGGACGGTGGAGTTCCTGCCGTTCGTACTGTTCACGCTGCCGGCCGGCGTGTGGGTCGACCGGCTGCACCGACGCTGGATCCTGATCCTCGCCGACGCCGGGCGCGCCGTGCTGCTCGCGACGATCCCGATCGCGTACGTCGCTGGTTCCCTGACGCTGTGGCAGCTCTATGTCGTCGGCTTCCTGACGGGGATCCTGACCGTCTTCTTCGACGTCGCCTACCAGTCGTACCTCCCGTCGCTCGTCGACCGGGAGGCGCTCGTCGAGGGGAACTCGAAGCTCCAGGTCACCGTCTCCGGCGCCGGAATCACCGGCCCCGGTCTCGCCGGCGTCCTGATCCGTCTCGTGACGGGGCCGTATGCGGTGCTCGTCGACGCCGCCAGCTTCGTCGTCTCGGGCGGCTTCACCGCGACTATCCGGAAGCGCGAGGACCTGGTGGCGCGCCGCGCCGCGCGCGAGTCGCGCTTGCTGACGGAGCTTTGGGAAGGTCTGCGCTACGTGCTGCGCCATCGGTTGCTCTTCCCCCAGGCGATATGCACGGGCAGCTCGAACTTCTTCGCCAGCGTGGGCGGCGCGATCCTCCTCGTCTACGCGCATCGGCAGCTCGGCCTCTCGGCGGGCCTGATCGGCCTCGCGTTCTCCATCGGTTCGATCGGCTGGCTGCTCGGCTCCCTCTCTGCCGCCCGGATGCGCCGCTGGCTCGGAGTCGGCGGAGCGACCATGGCGGGAATCGTGGTGGGCAGCCCGGGCGCGTTCCTCGTCCCGTTCGCGCCGAAGGGGACGCTTGCGGTGGCGTTCATCGGCGCGGCCGGCGTGATCGGGGCCTGGGGCGCAGTCGTCTACAACATCCAGCAGGTCAGCCTGCGGCAGGCGATCACACCCGAGCGGCTGCAGGGGCGGATGAACGCGTCGATGCGCTTCTTCGTCTGGGGGACGATGCCGCTCGGCTCGCTCACAGGCGGCGCGATCGCCGCGACCGTGAGCCTCCGCGCCGCGCTCTTCGTCGGCGCGATCGGCGGGTGCTTCTCGATCGTGCCCATCCTCCTCTCTCCGATCCGCTCGCTGCGCGACTTCCCGGCGGCGGAGGATGACCCGCTCCTGCTCCACGAGCCGGGCCTCGTGCCGGAGATCGGCGGCCCCGCTCGCGCGGATGCGTAGCAGTACCGTTCGGGCATGCCAGAGCTGCCGGAGATGGAGGCGTGGCGCCGCCAGCTCGACGAGCCCGTCTCCGCGTTCCCCATCGCGAAGGCGGGGCCGGCGCACATCGCGACGCTGAAGACCTTCGACCCTCCGCCGGCCGCGCTCGAGGGACGGAGGTTCCGCGGCGCCGAGCGGCGCGCGAAGCGGCTCCTCTTTCCCACCGACGACGGCGAGCTCGTCCTCCTCGTCCACCTCATGACAGCCGGACGGCTCAAGCGCCTCGCCGCGGGTGACAAAGGCCCGAAGACGCCGGCGTTCGCGCTCGAATTCGAGGGCGGCTCGAAGCTCGTCCTGACTGAGAACGCGAGGAAGAAGCGCGCCGGCGTCTGGCTTCTCACACCGGAAGCCGCGACCGCGGAGCTCGCGCATCTCGGCCCGGAGGCCGACACGCTCGACGCGACGCAGCTCGGCGAGATCCTCCACTCGGAGTCGCGGCGCCTCCACGCCCTGCTCCGCGACCAGCGCCTCATCGCTGGGATCGGGCGCGCGTGGGCGAACGAGATCCTCCACGCGGCGAAGCTCTCGCCGTACGCGCTCTCGGGCGACCTCGACGACGACGAGGTCGCGCGCCTGGCCGCAGCGATCCACTCCGAGCTCGAGCGCGGCCTGGCACTACGGGAGACAGGCGCGTCCGATGAGAAGACGTACCGCGTCCACCGCAAGCTCGCCGTGCCCTGTTACGTCTGCGGAACTCCGCTCGCGCAAGTCGACTTCGAGGAGCACACGATCTTCTACTGCCCGGTGTGTCAGACCGGCGGGCGCATCCTCAAGGACCGGAGGATGTCTCGGCTGCTCCGCTGATCGAAACCGACGGTGTCGTCACCCTTCGCGCCCCGGGTCCGGGAGATTCGGAACGAATCGTCGCTGAGCGGGACGAGGACTCCTTCCGCTGGTTCGGTCCAGGCGGCGGAAACCCGGCTCCCGCCGCGTGCATCTGGGTCGGGGACGAGCTCGTCGGCTGGGTCGACTACGACCGCGACGACGACCACGACTGGCTCGAGCCCGGCGAGGTGAACGCCGGAGCCGTTCTTCCGGCGCGACCTCGGTTAGGCTCCCGTCATGGCGTCTGTCGCTGAAGTCATGAACACGAGCGTCCTCACGGTCGATCCGACAGCGTCGATCGGCGAGGCGGCCGAGAAGATGATCGAGGCCGGCGTCGGCGCGGTCGTCGTGATGGAGGACATGGCCCGAATCGTCGGGATCGTCACCGAGCGCGACCTCATGCGCGCGGTCGCGCAGCGGGCACGGGCGGCCGAGGCGCGGGTGCGCCAGTGGATGACGGAGAGCGTCATCACGATCGAGCCGGAGACCGAGATCAAGGACGCGGCGAAGATGATGTTCGAGAAGAACTTCCGCCACCTCCCGGTCGTGAACAAGGACGGCCGCCTGCTCGGGATCGCGAGCCTCCGCCGCCTCTCCCAGTACGAATTCGAGCACGGCAAGTAGCTCCGTCAGGTCCCCTTCTTAGGGTGACCGTTGTGATCAGGCTCTTCCCCAACGCCGGCGGCTGGCTCGAGGTCGTGTGCGGCCCGATGTTCAGCGGCAAGAGCGAGGAGATCATCCGCCGGCTCCGCCGCGCCGAGATCGCCGGGCAGCGCGTGTTGATCGTCAAGCCGCAGATCGACAGCCGTTACGACATCGGCCACGTCGTCAGCCACGCGGGGGCGAAGATGCGCGCGGTCGCGGTCGAATCGCCGGCCGACATCCCCGGTCTGGTCGAGGACTACGACGTGATCGGGGTCGACGAGGTGCAGTTCTTCGCGCCGGAGATCGTGCTCATCCTCGACGGGCTGGTGGAGAAGGGAATGCGGGTCGTCGCGAGCGGTCTCGACCAGGACTTCCGCGGCTTTCCGTTCGGCGTGATGCCCGAGCTCCTCTGCCGCGCCGAGCTCGTCGACAAGCTGCAGGCGGTCTGCCACCGCTGCGGCGGGCCGGCGACGATGACGCAGAGGCTCGTCGACGGAGCGCCCGCGCCGGCCGACGGAGCGACGATCGTCGTCGGCGCGCTGGAGCAGTACGAAGCGCGCTGCCGCAGCTGTCACGAGCTCGCGGCTCCCGTCCGCCTGACGGGCTGAGCGTAGAGTCGAACGCATGAGCAAAGGCAATCGAATGCCTGCCTATGTCGACTGCAGCTACGGAGCGCCCACGCTGAAGCCATAGCAGCTCATGATCGCGTGCGGCGACGGCGCCTTCTACATCACCGGCCTGCGGTGGTCGCACTGGAGTCATCAGGACGCGGCCGGGACGGGGACCGCCCATCTCAACGACTGCGTCCCCTATTGCGCTGCCGGGCACTTCCACACGTACCCGATCGCGGTGAAGCTCGCCAGCCCGCAGACGTGCGGCAAGAAGCGCGTCCTCCAATTCACACGCCTGAAGTGGACCTCTGTCGGGCCGAAGGGTTCCCCGCGGAGCGCGACTTACTCGGGCGGCTGCCCGCGGCTGCCCTAGACGAGCCGGACGACGAGCGTCTCGCCGTCGATCGCGAGCGAACCGCCGAGGCGGGCCACGAGCCGCGCAGCGACGGCGGCGCCGAGATCACGCAGGTCCTCTCCCAGCACGACGGGAGCGGACGCAGGCGTGACCGGCGAGATGCGCAGCTCCGTCCCTGTCACCTCGATCGCAACCTCGTCGAAGCCGCCGTGCCGCAACGCCGACTGGGCGAGGGCGGCGATCCCACGCTCCACCGACGCCGGATCGGTCTGGATTGTGGCACCCGTCCCGGAGACAGTCACCCGCTCCTCCCCGAGCCGCGCCGCGGCAGCCCGCGCGACCTCGAGCGTGTCGGCCTCCCGAAGGGTCGGGTCGTAGCGCCCGTCGGCGATTCGTGCCGCGAGCGAGAGCTCGTCGAGCAGCTCCGCAAGCTGGGCCGACGCCGCCTCGATCATCTCGACGTAACGGTCGTTCGGCGGCTCGAGCGCACCGCTATTCCCGAGCGTCTTCGCGAAGCCATGCACCGTCGCGAGCGGCGTGCGCAGGTCGTGGCAGGCGAGCGAGACGAGCCGGGCGAAGTCCGCGTCCTCGGCCATCAGACGGCTTCCTTGGGGCCGATCCAGCGGCGCCAGAGGGTTGAGCGGTTCTCCTCGCCGCGCCAGAGCCGGCCGAGATTCGCCTTGTGGAGGATGAGGACGCCGAGCCCCGCCGCCCCGCCGAAGGCGATGACCGGCCACGGATAGCCGTAGAGCCACGCCCACAGGCCGAGCGAGCCTGCCGCGACGATCGAAGCGACCGACGGGTAGCGGGTCAGCCCGAAGACGAGGAGCCAGACGCCCGCAGCACTGAAGCCGACGAGCGGCGCGACCCCGAGGAACGCTCCGCCCGCCGTCGCGACCATCTTCCCCCCGCGCTGGAACCTCATGAAGACCGGCCGCCAGTGGCCGAGCATCGCCGCAGCACCCGCGAGCACACCGGCGCCGTGGCCGACGACCTGCACGCCGATGAACGCGGGCGCGAATCCCTTCGCGGTATCGAGCAGCATCGCCGGAAGGCCGAGCTTCGCTCCCGTACACGCGCCAGACGTTGGACGCGCCGATGTTGCCGCTGCCCTTCGTCCGGACGTCCTCGTGGCGGAAGATCCGGACGAGCCAGTAGCCCCACGTCACCGAGCCGGACAGGTACCCGGCTAGGACGAGGACGGCGGTGAGCACAGACCCTCCCTACGAGGTGATGCCGTACTGCTCGACCCAGCCGTTCACGACGTCCCAGTCGAGGTTGGCGAAGAACGCCTCGATGTACGACGCGCGGTCGGTCTGGTAGTCGAGGAAGTAGGCGTGCTCGTAGACGTCGAGCGCGACGAGAGGCGTCGCGTTCCAGACGGGGAACGTGTTCTGGGCGTCGCCGATGTAGTTGAAGAGCCGGCCCTCGTCCCAGTCGTACGCGGTCCAGGCCCAGCCACGGCCGGCGATACCCGTCGCCTTGAGGTCGGCGCGCCATGCTTCGACCGAGCCGAAGTCGCGCTTCACGAGCTTCCCGAACGCGCCGTCGGGCTCGCCACCGCCACCGCCGAGATGGCCGAAGTAGAGCTCGTGGTTCTTGATCCCGCCGATCGCAAAGGTCAGGTCGACCTTGAGCGCACGGAACTCGGAGTACGTCTGGTTCGCAGCAGAGAGGTCGACGCCGTCGAGCTTGCCGAGGATCTCGTTCCGCTTCGCGACATAGCCCTCGTAGAGCTTGTAGTGCGCTTCGACCGCGGCGCGCGAGATGCCGTCGAGCTGAAGCGTCTCGGGCCGCAACGGGCGAGGTGAGATCGCCTCGAACCTGTAGGCAAGCGTGGACACGAACGCGGAGCATATCCTCCAGACGACGAAAGAGAAGCCGCGAAAAGGAGCACACGAATGGCCTTCGAGCTACCGGATCTCCCGTATGCCTATGACGCGCTCGAGCCGCACATCGACGCGGAGACGATGCGTATCCACCACGACCTGCACCACGGCGCGTACGTGACGAACGCGAACGCCGCGCTCGAGGGGACGCAGTGGGCGGACGCCTCCGTCGAGAGCGTCCTCACGAACCTCGACGCGCTGCCCGACGACAAGCAAGGCCCCGTCCGCAACAACGTCGGCGGCCACGCGAACCACTCCCTCTTCTGGCAGATCATGAGCCCCGACGGCGGCGGCGAGCCCGGCGGCGCGCTGCGCTCGGCGATCGAGGACGCGTTCGGCTCGTTCGAGGATCTCCGCACCGCGATCAACGACGGCGGCGTGAAGCGCTTCGGCAGCGGGTGGAGCTGGCTCGTCTGGGACGGCACCGGCCTCGCTGTCTACTCCACGCCGAATCAGGACTCGCCGATCATGCAAAGCGACGTGCCGCTGCTCGGCATCGACGTCTGGGAGCACGCCTACTACCTCAAGTATCAGAACAAGCGTCCCGCCTATCTCGAGGCGTGGTGGAACGTCGTGAACTGGCCCGAGGTCGAGCGCCGCTTCGCCGAGGCCAAGAGCTCGTAGGACAATCCGCGAGACCGCCGGATGCGTAGGACCGAGTCAGATATGGAAGCTGCGATCGACATGCCGCGGCTCCGCGTCGCGCCTGCACTAGCCGAGGTGCCGGAGGAGGACGCGTCCGACGAGGCGCTGCTCCTGCGCGTTGCGGACTCGGACCGCATCGCGTTCGAGATCCTCTACCACCGGTACGTCCGCTCGATCTTCGGCCTCGCAATGCGGAAGCTCCGCGACCGCGCGCAGGCGGAGGAGGTCGCGCAGGAGGCGCTCACCGCCGTCTGGCGCTCAGCGGAGAGCTACCGGCCCGAGCGCGGGTCGGCGGGCGGATGGATCTACACGGTCGCTCGCAATGCGACCGTGGACCGGATGCGGAGAAACGGCCGGGTCGACACGGTGTCCGAGCTGCCCGAGCTCGAGTCGTCCGAGCGCGGGCCGTACGAGCACGCCGCGCAGGCGGATACCGCATGGCGCGTCCACCAGGCGCTCGAAGACCTCACCCCGAACGAGCGGGAGGTCATCGAGCTCGCGTACTGGAGCGGGCTGTCCCAGAGCGAGGTGGCGAGCTACCTCGGCCAGCCGCTCGGGACCATCAAGACGCGGACGCGCCATGCACTCGCGCGTCTCGCGGCCGTCCTGGAAGGAGAGGTGCGATGACCGGATTCGACGAGCTCGTCGGCGCGGAGCCGACAGGAGCGGAGCGCGAGCGCCTCCGGAACGTCCACGACCTTCTTCTCCAGGCCGGGCCGCCGCCGGAGCTTTCTCCGGAGCTCGCGGCCGGGCCGACGCTGGCGATGACGCTCTCGCGCATCGGGAGGCTCAGGCGCCAGCGTCCCAGGTACGTCCTCATTGCGGCGGCCGCCGCGCTCGCGGCGCTCATCATCGCGTTCAGCACCGGCCTCCACGGACACGGCAGCCGGTACCCGACGATCGCGATGCGCGGCACGTCCTTCGCCTCGGGCGCCACCGGGACGCTCGAGCTCCTGCCGTCGAAGGACGCGAGGCAGCGGATGAGGCTCGAGGTCAACGGACTTCCGTCGCTCGGCCAGCGCCGGTACATCGTCTATCTCGTCCGCAACGGCCGTCCGGTCGCGCCGTGCGGGAGCTTCACGGTCGCGGACTCGCGCCGCACGCTGACGGTCAAGCTCATGTCGCCGTATCGGCTCGAAAGCTCCGATTCGTGGGTCGTCACGGCGCAGCCGCGCAACGGCACGGGGCCTGGCGTCACCGTCCTGCAGCCACCTACTTAGAGCTCGCTCGCGCTACTTAGAGCTCGCTCGCGCGCGCCTCGTTCCGCATCTCGGAGAGAAGACGCTCGAGGCGCGGCTCGGTCGACTCGTCGACGAAGCTCATCGAGGCGGCGACGCTCGGATGGACGGCCGCCACCGCGTCGCGCATCTGCAGTGCGACGGCGCGGTACGACGGATGCCCCTCCCGGCCAGAACGGAGCTCGATCAGGTGCAGCGCCTCGCGCGCGTCGAGCTCGAGCACATAGCGGATCCGGTACGCGAGGCAGAGCGCGTACGGGGCCTCCTCCACGAGCCCTTCGCCGCGCAGCCGCTCGTACTCAGTGCGAGACACGTCGAGCGCCCGCTCGAACTCGCCGCCGAGCCCGGCGTCGACGACCTCCTCCGGCACGTCGGCGCCGAGATCCGGCGAGAGGCGCTGCCACTGGCATGTGAGGAGGCGGTGACGTTGCAGATCGCGGAATGCGCCGTAATCGGAGACGATCTCGAAGCGGTACGTCAGCGTCTCGAAGCCGCGGCCTGGGCGGTGGCGGCGGTTCTCGCGCGTGCCAACGAGCTCGCGGACGAGGGCGGAGCGTGCGTCGTCCGAGAGCGCGCGCACCGCGGCGAGTGCCTGCTCCTCTCCGACCGTCGCGCTCTCGTAGAGGAGCGCGGCGAGGAGCTCATCCTCGCTGCCGTGCACGCGAAGAAGGCGAACGGACGGCGCCGCGGCGTCATCGGCAGCCGCGGCGTCAAGCCCGAGCCGCGCCGCGATCGACGCGGACGCCTCGCCGCGCTCGCGGAAGTACTCGATCCAGCGCCCGCCGCGGTCGGGACGCGGCACGCGCGTGACGAAGCTTGGTATCACGAGCTGGAGCTCCTCGAGAAGCATTTCGCCGTACGCGCGCGCCTCGGCGAGCGGGTGCGCGAGCAGGTGGAGAATCGAGCTGCTCGTAGGTCTGGCCGCTCGCGTAGATGCCGACGTGCGAGAGCGAGGCGGCCGGAAGGATGCCGCGGACGAGGTCGAGCGCCTTCGCCCGCACCGCGCGGCGATGCGCCGCCGGCGACTCTCCTTCGGCCGCGGGGAACGTCTCCACCACCCACGCCGAGACGCCCTCGAGCAGGCGCGAGTACGTCGCGAAGAGATCGTCCATGGACGTCTCGTACAAGGGGCCGAAGCGCGGGTCGCGGTGGTAGCGGTAGCCATAAGCGTCGAGCTCGGCGTCGTACGCGATGTACCGCGTCGACTGCTCGAGGTACGCCGCGAGCCGCGGGCGCTGGAGGATCTTCGTGAGGAGGTTCGACGTCCACTCGCACGCGATGTGCGCGCCGCCGAGCTGCGCGACCGAGTCGTCGCCGTAGCCGAGGAAGATCGTCTCGTAGAGCTTCGCCGCGCGGTCGCCCTCCGCGAGCTCGACGACAGGTACCTCGGGAAGCGACTCCGCGAACTCGTCGAGGAAGAGCCGGCGCAGCGTCCCGGCGTAGCGTGAGTAGCGCGCGAAGAGGGCGCCCTTGACCGTCTCGGGGAGGTTGACGAGCGCGAAGACAGGCTTGTCGAGGTTCGTGAAGTGCGGCGCGAGGCGAGCCCGCTCCTCGTCGGTGAACTGCTCGACCGGGGTCACGAGTGTCGCGCTAGGTCTCAACGGCCAGATGGGTTGCGCCGCGGTTCCGGCGTAGACCGCCATAGCGCGCGACGAGGACGATGAGCCCGACGATCGTCACCGGAATGAAGACGACAGCCCTGACGAGGAGGAGAAAGCCGACTGCCGTGCCGCCGTACACCTTCGCAGCATGGAGGCCGAGGAGGATGCCAGCGTCGTACGAGCCGGCGTAGCCCGGACCGGCGGGGAGGGCGGAGAAAAGCGAGGCGATGACGTTCGTGAGCAACGCGGCGAGCAGGCTGAGGTGGATCCCGAGCGACCGGCCGACAAGCATCACCGTCGTCCCCTCGAGGAGCCAGATGAGCCCCGACATCCCCGCGAGCGTGAGCCCTTCCGCATGGGCGAAGATCCTCGAGCCGTGCGCGTACGGCCGGATCCGGGTGGCGAAAGCGTCGAAGCGTCCGCGCCGGCGGAGCCCGAGATAGCCGACGAGACCGACGGCGGCGAGGACGACAAGGCCTACGGCGACGTACGCGGCGATCTTCCCGGTCGGCGCACCGTCGACGCCGCCCAAGGTCAAGACAGCGAAGACGACGGCGAGCGTGGCCACGTCGAGGATCCGCTCCGCTATCACCGTCCCGAGCACCTCGCGCACCCGCGCGGTCGTGCGCGAGGAGAGCAGCGAGATCCGCAGAACCTCGCCGCCGCGGAGCGGCAGGACGGTGTTCCCCATGTACGCAACGCACATCAGCCAGAACGCGTCGGCGCGCTCGTGCGGGATCCGGGCGAGGCGAAGGATGCGGTGCCAGCGCCAGCCGCGGAGCGCGAGCGCGAGCGCGTACGCACCGAGCGACGCTGCGAGCCACCCCACTCCCGCTGCGTCCGTCGGCATCTTCGGCGCCTGCTGGCGGGTCGCCCACCAGACAACGGCCCCGAGCGAAACGAGGGAGATGACAATCCAGGCGGCGCGCTTCATCGCACCGTTACTTGCTCGTGAGGCGGCAGCGTAGGAGTGTCCAGAGCACGCGGAAGCCGTCCACGGCGGTGAGCTTCTTCCCCTCGTCCGAAGCGCGGGCCCGGTAGTGGACGGGCACCTCGTAGATCCGCTCGCCGCGCTGGAGCAGACGCGCCGTGATCTCCGGCTCGATGCTGAACCCGTTCGTCCGCAGCGGCAGCGACCGGAAGAGCTCCGTGTACATCGCCTTGTGGCACGTCATGAGGTCGTGGATGTAGACGTTGAAGAGGACGTTCGCGGCGAGCGTCACCGACTTGTTCCCCATCACGAAGAGGAACGAATGGCTCGTGTAGCCGTCGAATGTGCGGACACCGAAGACGGCGTGCACGTCCTTGCCGCCGCGCAGCGGCTCGAGCAGGACGGCGAGATCGTCCGGGTCGTACTCGAGGTCGGCGTCGAAGATCGCGGAGAAGCGCAGCCGTGCGTCGGTCAGCGCCGTCCGGACGGCTGCGCCCTTCCCCTGGTTCTCTGCGTGGAAGTGGACGCGGACGTTGTCGGGGAAAGCGCGGTTCCGCAGGTACTCCACCGTCCCATCGGTCGAGCCGTCGTCGACGATCACGAGCTCGAACGGACACGGGAGGTTCACGGCGAGGGTCGCATCGAGCGCCCGCTCGATCCGCTCGATCTCGTTGTACACGGGCATGAGAATCGAGAGGCCGTCCGGAAGCTGCGCCGCCATGGCAGCCATTCTAGGAAGAGGCGCGGTCGAGCCCGACTGAGAACTAGGACGCCGCTGCGAGCGCCTTCGCTCGCATCTGCGCGATCTTCGTCGCGGTCGTCGCGTCGTTCGAGAAGAGCGGCCACGAATACGGAATCTTGTTCTTGATGGGACAGCCGTTCGAGCACGCGAGCTTCGCGCCGGTCGCGGTGGTCGAGAAGAGCGGCGACAGGAGCTTCACGATGGCTTTCGAGCCGTGCTTCTGCCGGACGATGTTGAGGATCTCCCAGTCCTCGATCCCCTCGCGGAGCTCCTCGAGCCGCGCGCTCGCGATCGGCGCGTCGCGGCCCGGATAGATGAGGACGTAGTCCCCGCCGCCCTTGTTGTTCGTGTCGAGCGGGTTCGAGTTCGGGTCGTAGTTCGTCATCGCCTGGCCGCGGAGGATGCCGGTCACGTCCTCGAGCGCAGCCCAGGCCGTGAACATCCGTGGAGCCGAAGCCCGTTCGACGGCCGCGAGGCCCGGCGTCGTATGCGCGGGCGACTCGTACGTGTACGTCCAGATCTGCTTGCCTTTCTTGCGCGCCGCGTTGATGTAGTGGAGGAACATCGTCGCGCGCCGCTGGCCGTGCGCGTACGGCCTGGGGTTGGTGTACTCGCCGTAGTAGCGACTCTCGAGAACGGCAAAGACGTCGATGTCGTCCTTGCCGCCGTTCCAGAGATAGCGGTTGGCGGCCTGCGGCCTGGTCGTGACGACGAGATGGCTGCCGGGCCAGCAGCTGTGAACGGCCTCGGCCTGCAGGCGGATGATCTTGTAGAGCTTCGCGCCGGGCTCGTCCATCCCGTAGAGATACGGATACGCGCCGGGGATCCAGCCGTGGTTCTCCCAGAAGCTCCTCACCGCCTTGAGATACGGGCACCACGTGCCTGGCTGATACGCCGAGATGCCCGCCGTCTCGGGGCCGCGCTGGTTCGCGATCGGGATCCACATCGCGGCGAACTGCCGCGGATTGCCGACCGCTTCGGTCATGCGCGCCGGCTTGTCCTTGAACCAGTTGGAGCTCGACGTGTAGCCGGACTTCGAGTTGGGGTTGCCGTAGCCCCAGTTGTTCGGCGAGATGCCGTACGCCGCGAGGAAGCTGAAGAAGCCGGGCAGCGACTGGTCCGGCCCGACGCCGTAGAGCTTCTTGACCTCGCCTCCGTACGACTGAGCCGAGACGTTGAAGGCCGTTAGGAGGGAGCCGGAGACTTCGCCGGGAGCCGGAAGGGTGACGTTCGCGACGTCGACGGAGATCGGGATGACCGTCGGCGTACCGTCCGCCACGAGGCTCACCGAGCCGGTGTACGGGCCGGGCGCGGTGCCCTGCGGCACGGTGATCTGGACCCAGATCGGCTGGTTCGTCTCCTCCGTCGCGCGCTCGCTGCCGTCCCACGGCTCGAGCGCGTCGGGCACTAGCTTCCCGACGACCGAGACGTAGTGCGCGAACAAGAGGTGCATCTGGAGCGCCGGGTCGATCGACGTCGTGAGAGCGGAGACGTGCTGCGCGCCGTGGGCGAGGAGCACCGCGTCGTCGACCGCGCCGATCGGCATCGCGAGCGAGACGGACGAGCTGCCATGCGCGGGCGCCGCTCCGGTCGCGGCGAAAGACGTGCCGGACGGATAGGCCGCTACTGTCGCCTGCGCCGTGCGGGCGGCGCCGGCCGCCGTGCCGATCACAAGAGCTGCGGCGAGCGCGGCAAGCGTGATGACCCCCCTCATCGCGCTCCCTTATATCAGCCGAGAATCAGAATCGCGCGACGGCGTCCATGTGCCGCTCGTAGGCGCCGGTGGCGACGATGTCCGCGAGTTCCGTGACCGCGCGCCGCACCTCGTCCTCCGTGTTGAAGAAGTGCGCCCCGATCCGAATCCCGCCTTCCGGATCTGGCCGGAAGTCGGAGATCACGCCGCGCTCGCCAAGCTCCTTGTGGACGGCGGCATGGTTCGGCGTCGAGACCGTGACCGTGCCGCCGCGGCGCTCGGCCTCACGCGGGGACACGACAGCGAGCCCGCGCTCGTCGCAGCGCGCGATCAGCTGCTCGGTGAGGACGAGCGAGCGCTCGCGGATCGCCGGCACGCCGACCTCCTCGATCACGTCGTACCCCGCGGTCGCCGCGTAGAGCGCGGGCACGTTCGGCGTGCCAGTGAGGAAGCGGCGCGCGCCGACGGCTGCGTACTCGAGCTCCGGCTCGAACGCGAACGGCCGCGCGTGCCCCTGCCAGCCGACGAGCGTCGGCTCGAGCCGCTCGGCGAGATCCGGCCGCACGTAGAGCCAGCCTGCGCCCGGCCCGCCACACAGCCACTTCACGCTGCCGCCGACCGCGAAGTCGACGCCGAGCGCCGTGAGATCGAAGGGGACGATTCCCGCCGACTGGTAGCAGTCGAGGATCACGTGCGCGCCCGCCTCGTGCGCGCGCCGCACGATCGGCTCGACGTCCTGGATCTCTCCGTTCTTGAAGAGGACGTGGCTGATCGGTACGAGCAGCGTCCGCTCGTCGATCGCGTCGACGATCGCGGCGTCGTCCTCCACTGCCACGACCTCGAGGTCCGGCTGGGCCTGGTAGAGGTAGCGCACGGACGGGAAGTTCGCCTCCTCGTAGACGATCCGGTTCCGGTCGCCCTGCTGCCTGAAGCAAGACAGGACGACGGCTTCCGCGACGGTCACGTTCTGGTGCATGACGATCGAGTCGGGCGGCGCGCCGAGGATCCGGCCGAGCTGGTCGCCGACCGTCCACGCCATGTCCCACCAGCCCTCGCCCCAGCTGCGGATGCCGCGCTCGCGCCACATCCGCGTGTACTCGAGCACCCTCTCCTCGGCGGCAGCCGGCATCGCGGCGAGCGAGTGGTTGATGAGGTACGTGCAGGTGGAGAGGATCGGGAAGCGGTCGCGGTACTCGCGCGGGTCGATCACGACACCGAGGCTATCGCGGCGTCTTCGGCCTCGTAGTCGTACGCCTTCTCGAGGTACGTCCCTTTCCAGTCGCGGCCACGCTCGAGCTCGCCGAGGAGCCACTCGCACGTCCCGCCGACCGCCTCCGCGTACGTCGTCACCGGCCGGTAGCCGAGCTCGCGCTCCGCGGCCGTCATGTCGAAGACGACCGGGAGCTCCGGCGGCAGTCCCCACGGATTGCTGTAGTCGTCGGTTGGCAGGAGAACCGGCTCGAACTCGTGACCCATCGCCGCGCCGATCGCCTGGCAGATCCCGAGCGTCGTCGGCGGCTCGGGATCGCCGGCGTTGAGCGCGCGGTCGCCGGGCTGCGCGGCAGCCAGGCGGATCAGCTCGGCGATGTTCTCCGCCGAGGAAGTGTGGAAGTGACTCTCGCCCCGCCAGGCGAGGGCAACGCGCCGACGCCTGTCGTGGGCGCGCTGGACGAAGAAGAGCTCGCGCGGCAGCTCCGAACCAGGGCCGTAGATCGCGCCCGGCCGCAGAACGGTGGTGGGCAACGGCCCGGCGAGCACCTCCTGCTCGAGCGCCGCCTTGCCCCGCGAGTAGTTGTCGACGTCGCCCGGCTCGACCGTCGGCTGCGTCTCCGGGATGGGATTCGGCAGGTGCGGCAGCTCGCTCTCGCCGTCGAGCGCGCGACCCTCGTCGTCGGCGTAGACCGAGCCGGTCGAAATCACGATGAGCGAGCCGGCCGGAAGAGCGTTCAGCTGCTCGGCGTGCTCCCGCCCGTACGCGACCATGTCCACGACGACGTCGGCGCCGTCCCCGACCGCCGCGCGGAGCTGCGCGTCGTCGGCGCGGTCGGCCCGCGCCGCCCGCACGCCGAGCGCGGCGAGCTCGTCGGAGACCTCACCCGAGCGCGAGATCGCAACGACCTCCCAGCCGTCGCGGGCAAGCGCGATGGCGGCCGCGCGGCCGATCTGCCCCGTACCGCCGATGAGGACCGCGCGGCTCACGCTTCATGCGTCCGGCGCGCGGCGACCAGCGCAACGAGAGCCGCGAAGAGCACGATCCCGCCGGCGATCTCGAGCGCGAGGTGCACTCCGTGCCCGGCGTACTGTTCGGCGGCGGCGAGCACCGTGCCGATCGTACCCCGCTCCGACTTGGGATAGCTGCTCACGGAGATCGTGCTCGGGCTGCCCCCCGTAGTCACGAACTGGATCACGATCGAGCGGAACTGGACGGGGATGTGGAGCTGGATCAACCGGTGCGTGAGGCCGCCCGTGAGCTGCGCGTTGACGACGGAGCCGAGCACTGCGACGCCGAAGACCCCGCCGAGCTCGCGGCTCGTGTTCACGGTCGACGCGGCCATCCCCGACTGCTCCGCCGGGACGAGCGTGAGCACGGCCGCAGTCATCGTCACGAGCGCAATCCCGAAGCCGAGCCCGGCGATCGCGAGCGGCCACACGAGTGCCGCGACATCGGTCTTCGTCGTGAGCTGGTGATCGACGAGGAAGAGGCCGACCCCCGCGAGTGTGCAGCCGACCACCATCGGCACGCGTGGCCCGACCCGCGCCGTCCACGCTCCGGCGAGCGGCCCCGCGACGATCATCGCCGCCGCGAGCGCCGAGAAGACGAGCGCGATGTGGAAGCCGTCGAAGCCGGCGATCACCTGGAGGTAAAGGGCCGTGAAGAAGAAGACGGAGAAGACCGAGACGTTGGTCCCGAAGGCGACGAGGTTCGCCGCGGCGAACGTGGGATTGCGGAGGAAGCCGAGCTTCAGAACGGGATCCGGGACGCGCAACTCCACGAGGACGAACACCGCCGCGAGGACGAGCCCAGCGGCGAAGAGCAGGTCGATCCACCACGTGCCGTAGCCGCGGTTCTCGCCCTCGATCACGGCGAAAGTCGCGGCCATGATCGCCCCGGCGCCGGTCGCAAGGCCGGGCACGTCGAGCCGCCTGCCTTCGGGATCGCTGCTCTCGGTGAGCGTGACGGCGGCCGCCGCGAAGCAAAGCGCCGCGAGGCCGGCGCCGAACCAGAAGATCCACGTCCAGTTCCCGCCGCCGACGAGCAGGCCGCCGATGACGGGTCCGAGCGAGAGCGCCAGTCCGGAGACGGCGGCCCAGACGCCGAGCGCGACCGCCCGCTCTTCCGGCTCGGGATAGATGTGGCGGATCAGCGACAACGTGCCCGGCTCCGACGCTGCCGCGCCGACGCCCATGACGACGCGCCCGACGATGAGTACGGTCGTGTCGGGCGCGAGCGCGGCGACGACCGAGCCGGCGAAGAAGACGGCGACTCCGCCGAGCATCACCTTCTTGCGGCCGAACAGGTCGCCGAGCGTCCCGCCGGTGAGCATGAGCGCGGCGAACGCGAGCATGTAGCCGTCGACGATCCACTGCAGGCCTGGGACGCTGACGCCGAGCGACGACTGGATGTCGGCGAGCGCCACGCTCACGATCGTGTTGTCGAGGAAGGTGAGGAAGAGGATCGCGCAGACGGCCGCGAGTGCCGCCTCGCGGGCATGTCCCTCGCGGAAGCGCGCGAGCGAGCTCACGCGCGAGAACCTACGCCGTGCAGGCGGGCGGCGTCGTGCCGGCCAGGGACACGAGCTTGCAGAGGCCCAGGTAGCCGACGAGCCACTTCCCGTTCTCCTTGAAGGCGTAGCCGGTCTGGTTGCTCAGCGCCGCGGTGTTGCCGAGGTAGATCGAGAAGACGACCTTCGCCTTGTTCGCTCCCTCGAGTGTCACGCTGGAGACCTTCGCGCTGAGCTGCTTCGCGAGCGGGTTCGACGCGAGGCTCAGGATCACGGGCCTGAACCGCGCGCCGTCCTGCAGCATCCACGCCTTCTGCGAGGCGGGCGTCGAGCTCGAGAAGAATTTCGTCCAGACCGCCTTGACCTGCGCCGCGTCGGAGTTGCCGCCACCGCCGCCGCACGCAGCGAGAAGGAGAGCGGAGACGACGATGATCGCAGCCCGCTTCATGCGGGGGACACTAAACCTCGTGCAGGCCCCGCGCAGCAGGGCCGACGTACTTCGCGGAGGGCCTGACGAGGATGCCGAGCCGCTTCTGCTCGAGAATGTGCGCCGACCAGCCGGCCGTCCGCGAGCAAGCGAACATCGCGGGCGCGAGGTGCGGCGGTACCCCGGCAACGTCGAGGACGACCGCCGACCAGTACTCGACGTTCGTCCACGAGTGGCCCTCGCTCTTCTTGGCGATCGCCTCGTGGGCGACCTGCTCGAGCTCCTCCGCGACCGCGACGCGCGGCGAGCCGAGCTCCTTCGCGACGCGCTTGAGGACGCGCGAGCGCGGATCCTCGGCGCGGTAGACGCGGTGGCCGAAGCCCATGATCCGCTCCTTGCGGACGAGCGCCTCCGCGACCCACTTCTCCGCGTCCCCCGACTCTGCGACCGCGTCGAGCATCGGGAGAACGCGGGCCGGCGCGCCACCATGCAGCGGGCCGGAGAGTGCGCCGACCGCCGAAGAGAGCGCCGCGCCTGCGTCGGCGCCGGTCGAAGCGACGATCCGCGCGGTGAAGGTCGACGCGTTGAGCCCGTGCTCGGCGGTGCAGATCCAGTACGTGTCGATCGCCTTCGCGGACTTCTCGTTCAGCTCGCCGCGCCACTCGAGGACGAAGCGCTCGGCGGCGGTCTGTCCCTGGAGCACGGTCTCGCTCGGCACCGGCGGGGCATCCGCGCCGCGCGCCGACTGCGCGACGATCGAGAGCGCTGCGGCCGAGAGCCGGCGGAGATCCTCCTTCGCCTGCTCGTCGTCGATGTCGATGAACTGGCCGAGCTTCCACTCACCGCTGAACGACGCGAGGCTCGACTGGAGGTCGCCGATGTAACTACCCGTGCGCCGCTCGAGGTCGACGTGCTCGTACGGAAGGCCCGGGTGCAGCGACTCGTCGACGAGAAGGCCCCAGACCTGCTCGAACGGAACAGCGCCGACGAGGTCTTCGATATCGACGCCGCGATAGCGGAGCACTCCGCCGTCCTTGTCCGGCTCGGCAATCTCCGTCTCGAACGCGACGACGCCCGCGAGGCCCGGTGAAAACTCGGTGCTCATAGCTCGATCTCCGATTCCGCCCCCGCGCACGCGAGCGGCATCGAGCACGAGCGCGGCGGCGGCAAGGTCTTGGACGGCAACGCCGACCGACTTGTACAGGGTGATCTGCTCGGGGGACGTGCGCCCATCGCGCGTCCCGGCGATGATCTCGCCGAGCTCGACGACGCCGTCCCGCCCGCGCGGATCGAGTTCGGGCGCGCCGGCCGGGAGAGGTGCGAAGGCCGAGTCGCGCTGCTCGACGGCGACGAGATCGGCGCGGGAGACGATCTCAGGATCGAGCTCCGAGCCGCCGTGCCCGTAGCCGACGGAGCTCACGTGGACGCCGGGCGCAAGCCAGTCCCAGCGCACGATCGGCTCCGGCGAGCCGGTCGTGCAGTGGACAACGTCGGCGCCGCGCACCGCGTCCTCGAACTCGCCGCGTCCGGCGACGCGAATCTCGGAGAAGTCGCGCACACGCGGAAACATCTCCTGCGCCGCGCGCGACTGGACACCGCTGCCGAGAATCGCGAGCACGCTCGAGTCGGGCCGCGAAAGAAGCCTGGTCGCAAGCGCTGCCGCCGCAGCGGTGCGCATCGCGGTGATGTACGTCCCGTCCATGAGCGCAGTAGCCGTACCGGTGTCGGGATCGAAGAGCGCGATGAGCGCCTGGTGCGTCGGCCGGTCGCGGTTCCCCTCGAACAGCGTCACGAGCTTGCACCCCATCCCGCCGCTGGGCGCGTACCCCGGCATCGCGCCGAGGACGCCGGAACCAGACCAAAC
This sequence comes from uncultured Actinomycetes bacterium, assembly GCA_963753525.1. Lineage (GTDB taxonomy): Bacteria > Actinomycetota > Thermoleophilia > Gaiellales > Gaiellaceae > Palsa-739. The sequence continues at coordinate 553,407 of CAVWCS010000005.1, read as the reverse complement.
CCCAACGCGCGGGACAAGCTTGGCGGTCTCCGCGGAGAGCTCCGCATGCGCCGTCGCGAGCGCATCAACGAGCTTGTCGAGGTCGAGCAACTCCTCAGCGTCGGTGCGAGTCAGAACAAGCATGTCGGAGTGACGCTACCGCCCAGACGCGGACCTCCGGCGTCGTGAGCGACCCCGCGCTTTATCCGACTCGTGCACTGTGTTCAGTTGACGCGATTCACATGCCAGGGGTCGCTGGTTCGATCCAGCCGCGCCCACCAGTAAATCGTCGCTCAGTGACGGTTTTCAGCGCGCCGCTCGCGTCAGCCCGACGATCAGCCGGACGGGGATCCGGATCGAAGGTCCCGGCTCGCGTACAGAACCTGTGGAACCGCTTTCCGAAGTGCAACGAGCACGACATTGCCGACCCGGAACTCTCGACCGATGGCCTTGTGCGTCTGTGCGTCACGGACGGAGACCCCAGGCATTGTGGCTCGAGTGAGCTTGCGTGCTTGAGCCTCCGTCCCGTAAATCAGAGCGAACACTGCCGGGGACGAAGAGGACACAACTGCAACGACTCCGGCTGGGTACTCAGTAGTGGAGACGTGGCCGAGCACGCTCCTCGCTCCGGAGCTAGCTCCGCCGGAAACAGACAGCCCTTCAGGGTAGCCAGCCTGCCAGGTGATCCGCGCCGAGATGCCGTGACTTCGAAGCGCATGAACCACCTGGCGCGCCGAGGCCGTCGCCGAACCACCTCCTCCGCACCCAGCGACAGCGCCCAGAATCGCTGCGCCGAACCCGAGAATCGATAGCCGCGATACCCGCATCATTACCCTTTCTTTTGCAAGAGGCAGTTCGACGCACCACGCCTAATTGTTTTTCATCGTCACGACGCGTGTTTGACACTTAGTGTAGTCGCCTGTCGCGTTTACGAAGTGTTTGAAAGGACAGCTCATTATGTAAGCCACGGGCTTGATCTTCAGATAACTTAACCCAGACGGAATGTCCCACCGATACGGGTTGAAGTAGAGGTTTAGCGCATAGTTGAATAGCTTTGGCAGTGGGCCATAGAAGTCCCCACTGCCGTCAACCGTACTGGGATTGCCGATTGACGTGAAAACCCACGGTTGATGCGGATACCACGTCGTCCCGCCCGCAGGGAACGTAGACGTGCATGCATGGACGTACGGTCCTGTTGTGCTCATTATCACTTTGAGATTGAGATTCGTGTCGAAATCGGGACTCTCGAGCGCGGCCTCGTAGTAATACTTGTAGTGCTCATTAGCGCACTTATTGAAGAACATATGGTACTCCGAAGAGACGGTGAAGTTCTCCGTTGTGATGTCGACTTCTTCCGCATCAGTGGTGTCGATCGACTTCGCGTAGAACCCATACTTCGGAGTCGGCTTATAAATCCGCGACCCGGCGGCATAGAATCCCTCGTTACACGAGGCTCCTGCAGTCGCTGTTGGCTGATCTCCAGCGTACGCGTAGGAACTTGCTGCGTCATTACTCGCTGGCTGTCCGTCCGCCGACGAACCCAGGAAGCGACCGGTGTTGGTGTCGTAATACTGACCACCCGACGCATCGACGTTGCTCACGCTGCTACTGCGGAGTCCGGCGAATGCGAAGGCCGGAGTTCCGCTGCCAGGCGACGAGTAGCGGAGGGAGCCGTACGGATCGTAGAGGTAGCTGCTGTTGACGGCTCCCGAACTCGAGACGAGGGCAGCGGTAGAGCCGATGCCGTCGTCCACGTAGTACTGGGTGGTGCTCCCGTCGTAGACAGAGAGCCGATCGAGGCCGTAGAGATAGCGGGCAGTGACGGTACCAGTGTTGTCTTCGGCGAGGGCGAGTTGGGAATCGCCGCCGGTGTTCGTATCCCAGAAGTAGTAGGTGGTCGTCCCATTAGTCGTCTGGGAGAGTTGGTTCCCGTCGCCGTCGTAGGTCGCGCTGCTCGTAACGCTGGGGCTTACCTGCGTGGCAGACGTCATCTGGTTTGCGAGGTTGAATGTGTAGCCGTTGCCTGTTGCGCCGTCGGTTGTTTCATTGCCGTTGCCGTCGTACCCAAAGCTGGAGCCACTGCAGCTGCTCGGCGGGCTACTCGTCGACGTAGCGCAGATCTGGTCATCCGTATTGACCTTGTCGTAAGTGGTCGTGGTAGTCGCGCCAGTGCTGGTGTTTTGCGTCCAGTTGCCGTCCGCGTCGTAAACCCAGGCAAAGCTCGAAGGGTCGCTGGCCGCAGCGCAGCTGCTGTAGGTGGCGCCGGCAAGCCGTTCGTTGTTGTCGAGGCTGGCCGACATCGAGCAGTTGAGATTGCCCGTTTGGGTGGTGCCTGTTGTGTTTCCGGAAGCGTCCAGGGCGTAGCTGAAGTCGGCAATGGTGCTCGAACCGCCGCTGACTGTGTCGACGTTAGTGAGCCTCTCGGAGTTGTCATAGGTCTGCGTCTCAGTGAAGTTCCCCGATCCGCTGGGATAGGTCGACGTTGTGACGTTGTCGTCGCCGTCGTAGCCATAGGTGACGTAGTTCGAGCCTGAGCTACAGCTGCTGCCGCTCGTGCTACCGACGCCGCACTCCAGATCGTTGTTGTCGAAGCTGTAGTAGACGTTCGTACCGTCAGGGTAGGTGCGCTCGGTGACGTTGCCGTCCTCGTCGTAGGCGTAGTCGAAGGTGCCCGTGAGGGTCGAGGAGCTGCTGATTGGCTCGCTGGTAGCGACGCTCTGCGGTTGCTCGAGGTTCGTGTAGACGGTTGTTTCCGTCGTCTGTCCGTAGGTGCCGGTTGTTGAGTTAGTGAGCTGATTGCCAGCCGCGTCGTAGGTGTACGAGACGTCGGGCGTCCCTGTACCGCAGGTCGCGGCGGAGTAGTACGTCGCGAGGAGCTCGCCGCCCGCGTCGTAGCACGAGGTGGTGGTTCCCTGTGGCGTCTGCTCGGAGATCAGGTTGCCGGCGTTGTCGTAGTTGTCGGTGGTGACATTCCCCATCGGATCGCTCGTCGTGTCCAACGACCCGTCGGCGTAGTACGTGTAGGTCGTGGTCGGTGTGTTGGTCTCCGCGGCCTGGGTGACGGAGCCCTTGTTGCCGTTGTTGTCGTACGTGTAGGTCGTCTGCGGGCAGACCGGCGTCGGGGTCCCCGTGGGGCACGTGCCCGAGCTGTTGAGACCGCTGGTGACGCTGCTGACTTGGTTGTCGGCGTTGAAGAGAGACTGAGTCTCGTTGGCGTCGGGATCGGTGACGGTGGCCTGGTTGCCGTTGTTGTCGTACGTGTATGTGGTCACAGGGCACGTCGTTCCTGCCGTGCACGTGCCAGAGCCGTTGAGGCCGGTGGTGACCGTGTGCTGGCGATTGTCGGCGTCGTACGCGGTTACCGTTTCGGAGCCGTTTCCGTCGGTGACGGTCGTCTTGTTGCCGGCGAGGTCGTAGGTGTAGTACGTGGTCGGGCAGGTGTCGCCGGTTGCGCACATCCAGTCGTCGTAGGGATGCACCTCGAAGGTGAGGCCGGTCGTTTCTTCGGTTAGCTCGTCAGCCTGGTCGTAGGCGTAGTCGGTTTGGTAGCCGCGCGCGTCGGTTTCGGTGATGCGGTTACCGTCCCAGTCGTACTCGTAGGAAGTGGTCGGGCAGGTGTTGCCGGTCGCGCAGGCCCCGGAGCTGTTGAGACCAGTCTGCACGCTCTCCTGCTGGTCGAGCGCGTCGTAGTGGGAGAGCGTCTGGTTGCCGTCCGGATCGGTTTCTGTGAGCTGGTTTCCGTCGGCGTCGTACGTGTACGTCGTGGTGTTGTTGTTCGGGTCGGTCTCGCTCAGCTGCTGGTTGTTCGCGTCGTAGGTGTCGCTCGTTTCGGGACAGCTTGACCCCGTCGGGCAGTAGTACATCGACGTCGATGAGTTATACGAGAGCCCGTCGGTCTCGCTTGTCTTGTTGCCGTCGCCGTCGTACGTGTACTGCGTCGTGTAGTTGAGTGGATCCGTCTGGGTCAGCAGACGCCCCACGGCGTCGTAGGTGCTGCTTGTCACAGGGCAGGTCGCGCCCGAGGGGCAGTTGTAGTTCTGTGTCGACGAGCAGTAGGTGTGTGTCGACGAGCTGTACGAGAGTCCGTCGGTTCGGCATGTCTGGTTGCCGGCGCCGTCGTAGCTGTAGGTGGTGATGTTGCCGAGGGCGTCGGTCTTCTCGGTCAGGTCGCCCTGGCTGTCGTAGGTGTTGTACGTCGTCGTCGGGCAGATCTTCCCGGACGGGCACGTCAGCGACGACGTGAGCCCGGTTTGCTCGCTTGCGAGCGTGCCGTTGCTGTTGTACGTGTAGCTCGTCGTGTTGCCCACGCCGTCCGTTTCCTTGGCAACGTTGCCGGCGGTCGTATAGGTGTCCGTCGTCGTGTTGCCGTCCGCGTCGGTGAAGGTTGTGGGGTAGTACGGATGCGAGCTGTCTCCGTAGACCCAGGTCGAGCGGTGCGTCGAGGTTTGTACGGGGTTCTGTTCCCAGAGGCGCTTCTGGCCGGTGGAGTCGTAGCCGTATCCGGTCCACTGTGAATACGGGAAGCCGATCTCCGAGGCGCACGGCTGGTCGTCGAGGCTGTCGCCATGGGAGTCGACACAGTTCGAGCCGCCCTCCGTGGTGTCGGTGTAGTCCGTCGCCGCAACGCTGCCATCCGGGCGGTAGATCCCGGTGATCTTAAGGCCGAGGTCGCGGCAGTAGTCGGTCGTGTAACCGTTCGGGCTGGTGACATCCGTCGAGTACGTCGGACATGAGTAGTACACGGGGAAGGTGCCCGAGTTGTTGTAGGTGAATACGGTCGGGTGCGCACTGTGCGCAGGCTGCGCGACTTTCCAGATCGTGTGGGCGCCCGTCGTGGGTGTGAAGGTCGTCGTGTTCCCGCGTGGGTCTTGGACGCCTGTGAGGTTCCCGGAGCTGTCGTAGCTGTAGTTGGTGGTAGCTCCGGTCGGATCCGTCGAAACCGTGAGCTTGCCGGTCGTTGGGCTGTACGTGTAGCCGTACGTGCAAGTGCTGCTAGCGCAGTTTGAACTCGAATAGCTAATCGCCGTGGGACGGCCGGAGCTGTCGTAGGTGAAGCTGATTGTCCTTCCGCTCGCGGTGATCGAACTCGGGCCGACGTTCGTCCCATAGTTGAAGCAGATCGCATTCCCGTTCTGGTCGGCTTGGGCGACGAGCTGGCCGGACGAGTTGAAGTACTGCTTCGACCCGTCAGAGTTGAAAGTCAACTTGTAGGCGAACGCGTGGCCGCTACAGCCCGACAGAGTGCCCGACGACGCGGTAAGAGCCGCATCGAAGCCGATGGTGTGGACATAGCCGCCGCTGCCGTCCGGCGTGAACGGAACCTCATAACCGGTGTCGCCGTGATAGACCACGCTCGTCCCGGCAGCGTCGAGGTACACCGCCGAGCCCGGCATGACCCAGCCGCCCTGCGCATGAGGATCCGCACCGAGGCTGTTCCAGCAGTGCTGGAGACTGAGGCCGAGGCCGGCCACGCCCGGCAGGTTGACGTCCTGCTGACAGACAAGGAGATTCCCGTTGCCCTCGTTGACGCTTGCGGTCGTACTGTCATCAATGGTGAAACGGTCAAACGAATAAAAAGAGCGGCTTCCCTTGCCCAGGTCGTACGTGACCGTCATATACGGCAGGTTGCTTGCGGCTCTGCTCGAGTTGAACGTGAACAGATTCGAGTGTGTCGACTCGTCGACGTACTTGAGGAGCAGACCTTTGTTCGCAACCGCGCCGCTCGCCCACGCGGCCGCGAGCTGTGTGATATCCCAGCTGTAGTACTGGTTGATGGTTCCACCGACCGTCGTCGTCGCCCACGGCGTCGACGACGACGTCGGCGTACCCGTATAGTCGCCGCCCGCGGTCGTCCAGTTAATGGTGTCGTACTTGTTCCAGGTCGTGTAGTAGTTGGGAGCGCCCATATTGGGGCTCCAATACCGCGTCATGCCGTACACCCCGACTGACGCCTGAGTCGAATTCGACTCCGCGGTCAGATAGAGGTTGAGCTTGGCGTTCAGCACCTGCGCGCCCACCGGCAGCCCTAGGCTGTACTGCTCGAGCGTATGCCGAATGCCCGTCGAATCCCAGCCAACTTTCTCGTTGTTGGTCGTGCCGTAATTTGTGGTCGGGTTCGACGAGGTGATCTGGCCGTCCGCGCTCGGGTTCACCTGGCCCGTTTGCAAGTAAGAGCTGGTGTCATCGGTCAACGACGGGTCGATAGTCACCGGCCAGGCCCGAGCCGCGGAAGCCAGCCACGCTGTGTTCGCGTTCAGCGTGACCTTGTAGCCCGTCCGCGTGGACGTCAACCGGTAGGCGGCCCCGTGGCTCACCCCACGGGCGTCGCTCAAGCTCGGCGGGAGAAACGAGAACCGGGCCTTGCCACTTGCGTCGACGAACTTGATTGACCCATCCGTTTCCTGGACCGGCCTCAAACCGGCGCTCGTCGAAACCGAGTAACTCAACGACCGCGGCGACGACTTCCCCAACAACACCGCATCCTCTTTCAAGCCCCACCCCGTCGCCGTATAGGTCACATTCACGCCCGGCAAGGCCGCATACGTCTCGCTCGACCCAGACAACACGGGTGCGCCGAGGCCCGTCGCGCCGTCCAGCGAGAAGCTCACCCAGCGCGAACCGTCAGAGACGCGAACCGGCGCGGAGCCCGACATCCGCGGCAGCTCCACGCGGAAGCGATTCGCAGCGTTCGTGAAACCCGCAGGGCCGGAAACCAACCTGTTGTCGATCCGGTGCCACGCCCCCGCCGCGTCCTGATAGTTCACACGCCCCTGGTACACATGCGCGACGAGCGTCCCATCAGACCCGACAAAGGTCCGCGAGTCGGCCGTCCGCAACGACACCACCTCAGAGCCAACCGCAAGACCAGCCGTCAACGACGGCCCCGAACTCCCCGGGAAAAACGCAGCCGCTGCCGAGCCGACACCGGCCACCAAAATCACAGCAGCCAGGCCACAAGCACTAACGGCGATCTTCCAACCCGTCCGGATGCTCTCGCAGGTGCGCACGGCGCGCTTCGTCATGAAGTACTCCTCAGGTTCGATCGACCGCGCCGCAAGCGGAAGAGGGGGGTGTGGTTAGCGCCTTCTACACCGCCACGATCTCCGCGGTCAATTGTCCAAAGAGGACATGTCCACGCAATATCCCGCAAAATGCGACAGAACTTCGTTAGCGAGATCTCGACATCCGCGCGAAATCTGCGCGAATCTCGGCCGTTCGATCTGCCGCGCTCGGACTAGCCGAGCAGCGTGAGCGTCCACTCGGGACGATGCTGCGCGTCGAGCGAGAAGAGGAGGATCCGCTGCCATTGCCCGAGGCATAACGCACCGTCCGTGAACGGCACTTGTTCCGAGCGCGGGCCGAGGAGGAACCCGAGGAGCCGCTCCCGCGAGCGCAGGCTCGACGGCACGACACGCTCGAGCAGCGACTCGAGATCCTCGAAGAAGCCTGTCTCCCGCTCCTGCACGCGAATGAGCGACAGCTGGTTCTCGGCGTGGAGGAACGCGATGCCGGCGGTGATCTCCGCCGCCGCGACCTCGCGCGAGACGTCGTTCGTGATGTCCATCACCGCGAGCGACGGGAGAGCTGCTGCGATCGAAACGGGGATCTCGATGCTCGTCATGCGCGCGCTACCTCCTTCGGAAGCCTGAAGTGGACGTCCTCCTTCGCGACCGTGATCTCCTCCGGCAGGGCGTAGCCGACCTCGGAGAGACGCTTCGGCCGTCGCACGGACGAGCTCCTCCGGCGTCGAGGCGCCCGCGGTGAGGCCGACGATCTCGTGGCCGTCGAGGAGGGTCGGGTCGAGCTCGCTCTCGCCGTCGACGAGCGTCGCCTGCGCTCCGGCGGCCTGCGCGACCTCGACGAGGCGCTGCGCGTTCGAGCTCGTCTCCGAGCCGATCACGAGGACGAGCGTCGCGCCCTGCGAGACCATCGCCTTGACGGCGTCCTGGCGGTTCTGCGTCGCGTAACAGATGTCGTCGGCGCCGGGCCGCCGCAGCGTCGCCGAGGTGGTCCTCGAGCGCGTTGACGATCGGCGCGACATCGTCGAGGGAGAGCGTCGTCTGCGTGATCACGGCGACCGGCTTGTCGGTGACGAGCTCGCGCGCCTGCTCGGGCGACTCGATCACGACCGTGGAGTCCGGCCGCTCGCCGAGCGTGCCGATCACCTCGACGTGGTTCGCGTGGCCGACGAGCGCGACGAGGTGGCCGCTGTCGGCGTAGCGCCGCGCCTCGGCGTGCACCTTGTTCACGAGCGGGCACGTCGCATCGACGACGCGGAGGCCGCGCGCCTCGCGCGTTCCCCTTCACCGCCGGAGCGACGCCGTGCGCGGAGAGGACGCAGATCGCGCCGGCCGGGATCTCGTCCTCGTACTCGACGAAGACGGCGCCGAGCTTCTCCAGGCGCCGGAGGACGTGGTCGTTGTGGACGATCGCGTGGCGGACGTAGACCGGCGGGCCGTGCTCCTCGAGCAGCCGCTCGACGATCTCGATCGCGCGGTCGACGCCGGCGCAGAACGAGCGCGGCGCGGCGAGGAGGACACGGCCGCGGCTCACGCTGCCACCGCTTCCTCGAGCGCCTTCAAGGCGCGAAGAGCGCCGCGGATCGCGCGAATAGCGTCGGCGCGCTGGCGCGGCGATCCAGCGAACGAGGCCGAGGACGTTCGTCGCGCCCGTCCGGATGCACTGTCGTGTCGAGCCCCTCGACCGTGCTCGATGCGTCGTCCGAGATCGCCCGGACGACTCCGGCGAGCCGGCCGCTGCGCGCAAGCGTGCCGCTCTCCATGTCGACCGCGTCGGCGCCGCTGATCTCGCGCAGCCGGTCGCGCTCGGCCGCGTCGTGGACGAGCACCGAGCCGCCGAGCAGAACGCCGGCACGCGCGCCGCGCACGCCGAGCGGCCGTCGCCTTCCCAGAGCGTCGCGCCGTTCTCGTCGACGACGCGCGTCGCGTCGATGACGTCGCCGACGCGCGAGTCGTCGCGCGAGCGAGCCGGCGACGCCGAACGAGACGAGCCGGCCCTCGGGGACGCCGTTCGCGACGCCGATCCCGACGCGCACCGTGTCCAGCGCCGAGCCGCTTCGCGACCCGCTCCTCCGCGCTCGTCGCGCAGGCGAACGTCAGCCCGTCAGCGTCCAAGCCAGGCTCCGGACGGTCTCCTTCAGGCTCGTCGACGCCTCGTACGCCGCCGACGGCTCGAAGCCGCAGTGGATGCGCGCAGTGCTCGCAGCGCGGGTCGTTGCCCGGGCCGTACGCCTCCCACTCCATCCCTTCGAGCAGCGCCTCGTACGTCGGGAAGATCCCGTCCGTCAGCAGGTAGCACGGGCCTTTCCAGCCGTACGGGTTGCGCGTGATCGAGCCCCACGGCGCGCACGTGAGCTCGCGCGTGCCGGTGAGGAAGTCCTGGTAGATCGGCGACGCGATCCAGCGGTAGCCCTTCTCCTTCGTCGCGGCGCGGATAACGCGGAACTTCTCCTCGTGCTCGGCGCGCGTCATCGTCAGCGCGGGATCGATCTGGGAGTACTGGTAGCCGGGCGCGATCATCATCCCGTCGATCCCGACCTCGTCGGTGAGGTAGCGCATCATCTCGACGACGTCGCCGACTTCCGTCTCCTTGAAGATCGTCGTGTTCGTCGTGACGCGGAAGCCGCGCGCCGCGCGCCGTCTTGATCGCGTCGACCGCGATCTCCCAGAGGCCCGGGTAGTCGCAGACGTAGTCGTGGATCTCGCGCATCCCGTCGAGGTGGACGACGAAGGTGAGCGTGGTTCGACGGCTCGAACCAGTCGAGGCACTGCTCGAGGCGCAGCGCGTTCGTGCAGAGCTCGATCGTCTTGCCGAGCGCACGGACTCCCGCGGCGACTTCGTCGATCCCCTTGTAGACGAGGGGCTCGCCGCCGCAGATCGAGACGACGGGAGCGGGGCACTGGACGGCGGCGTCGATGCATTCCTCCACGCGTCAGGCGCGCGCGGTTCGACTCGTACTCGCGGATCTTCCCGCAGCCGATGCACGCGATGTTGCACGCGAGCGTCGGCTCCATCATCAGCACGAGCGGATAGCGCTGGCCCTTGCGCTGCTGCGTGGCGACGTACTTGCCGATCGAGACCGTCGATGCGAGCGGGAACTTCATCCAGCCAACCTCTCTCTCATTCGTCCGAGTGCCAACAGCGGAAACGTGATGCGGTACAGGTGATAGCGGATCATGAAATCGAGCGGAAATCCTGTGCCGGTGAAATGCTGCTCGTCCCAATCGCCGTCGGGACGCTGCGCGGCACAGAGATAGTCTGCCGCCCGGCGCGCCCCGGTAGCCTCAGCGTTTCCTGCGGCCACATACGCCGATCAATGCCCATGCCGTTTGCGAGGCGGTAGTGAAATCGGCGCGGCCGCGCCAGGCGGGATCGGCGTACGAGCGGATGTCCTCGCCGAAGCCGCCGTTCTCCTGCTGGACGGAGTCGAGCCACGCGACCGCGCGGCGCATCGCCGGGTGGTCGGGTGGAACTGCCCATCGCCTCGAGCGCCGGGCAGCGCGGCGCCCGTGCCGTAGATGTGGTTGACGCCCCAGCGGCCGAACCACGAGCCGTCGTCCTCCTGCTCGGCGAGGAGCCAGTCGAGACCGCGGTCGGCGGCGTCGCTGTGCGTGCCGAGCGCGCCGAGCAGCCTCGAGAGAGTGCGCGGTCACGTCGGCGGTCGGCTCGTCGGTGACCTTGCCGAAGTCGCAGAACGGGATCTTGTAGAGCCACATCGCGTTGTTGTCGACGTCGAACGCGCCCCAGCCGCCGCCGCGCGACTGCATCCCCACGAGCCAGTCGATGCCGCGGCCGATCGCGTCGTCGCCGATGCCGAGCTCGTGGAGCGTGAGCGCGACGACGGCGGTGTCGTCGACATCGGGATAGAGGTCGTTCTCGTACTCGAACGCCCAGCCGCCCGGCGCGAGGCCGGGCTTGCGGATCGACCAGTCGCCCTTGACCGTGACTTCCTCGCGCAGGAGATAGTCGCCGGCCTTGACGAGCGCCGGGTGGTCGGCCGAGACGCCGCACGCGCGCAGAGCGAGCGCCGCGAGCGCGGTATCCCAGACCGGCGACTGGCACGCCTCGGGCCGCAGACCGCTCGCCCTCCTCGACGAGGAAGCCGTTCCACCCCTCGATCGCCTTCGCGACGGTCGGATCGTCCAAGCCGTTGCCGAGCGCCGCGAGCCCGATGATCGACCAGACCCACGGCGGCTGGATGCCGCCCCACGAGCCGTCCGCCTCCTGCCGCTCGCGGATCCACTGCTCGGCGGTTGCCTGCGCCTTGCGGCGCAGCGCCCACGGGCGGCGCGGCGGGCGCGTCTGCCCCGGAAGCGCGCCGATCGCGCGTAGGTCGACGTCCGAGGGCCGCACCGGACGGAGCGACTGCGAGAGCGCGAGGGCGACGAACGTCTGGCGCGCCCAGCACGAGAAGTCGTAGACCGAGAGCGGCCAGTTCCGCGGGAGCAGGACGAGCTCGGGCGGAATCGGCGCGATCTTCTGCCACGGCCACTGGCCGATGAGGGCCATGAAGCACTTCGTGAACAAGCGCGCCTTCGGGATCCCACCCTGTCGTTGGATAAAGGCGAGCGCCTGCTTGCCCGGATCCACGCCGGCGAGGCGGCACGCGACGTACGCCTCGATCGAGGTCGAGAGGTCGGGCGGTCCTTCGAACCAGATCGACCACGTCCCGTCGTCGCGCATTCGCGCCATCAGCTCGTTCGCGATGCGGCGGTCGAGCTCGGGCGTGCGGAGGCCGAGGTAGTGGTGCCAGAAGAGGTGCTGCGCGGTCATCGTCACGTTGGACTCGAGCTCCCCGACCCAGACGCCGTCGGGCCGCTGCAGCTCGAGCAGCCGCTGCGTGCCGCGTTCGATCGCCATGTCGAGGCGAGTCAGCTTCTCTGTGACCGCCATCTCAGCTACGTACTTTGGCGGAAGAGCCCCTCAAGATGTGCTGAGCCGCACGGCGGCCGCTGCGGACTGCGCTCTCCATCGTCGCCGGCCAGCCGGTGTCCGTCCACGTACCCGCGCGCGACGACGTTCGGGCGGGACGTCTCGACTCCCGGCCGCTCGACGCCCGGCCGCAGAGCGATCGTCGCGTACGGCTCGCGGCTGACCCGCGACCAGAGGAGCTCCGCCGCCCCGAGGCGATCCGTCAGCTCGTCCGGCGATCGTCTCGACGAGAGCGCGACCGCGCACCTCGAGCAGCTCCGGTACGCCGCTCGAGACGACGGTGAGGTACTGCCCCCGCTCCGGCTCGTGCCCCGTCAGCGCGCCGCGGTCGAAGACCCAGTGCGCATCCGAGCCGAGGAGGGCCGCAAGCGGCTGCGGCAGGAGCTTCCGGTCGAACCAGAGATGGACGCTGACGATCGGCGAGTCCTCGAGCATCGGCACCGCCTCACCGAGGAGCCGCGCGCTCTCGGCCGGCGGCACGGCGACCACGACGGCGTCGCCGTCGAGCTCGTCGAGCGACTCGACGCGCGACTCGAGCCGAACGCGGTCGCCGAGCACGCGCCCCGCCGCATCGCCGTGCATCGCGCCGAGCGGCCGCGTCGGGAGGACGAGGTCGCTGTTCGCGCGCCGCCCGAGCAGCGCCGTACGGACAGTGAACAGCCCCGCTCCGGCGTCGACCTCGTCGGCGGGAAGGTTGAGCGCCGGCCGGATGAAGACGTCCCAGAAACAGTCGATCGAGTCGCTGCTTTCTCCGAGCCGCCGGAGCAGTTCTCCGAAGGTCTCGCCGGGATGCGACTGCGCGGAGCGCAGTCGCAGGAGTGTCAAAGGCAGCCTCGTCCGGGAGCGCAGCGGGAGATGCGCGTAGCCGCAACACTCCAAGCAGGCTCGGTCTGATCTCCGCGACCCGCCCGTCGACCGCGATCACCGGCAGACCGAGCCGCGTGCGGAGATAGGAGCCGCCCTCGCCGATGCGGTCGAGGAAGCGGAGGTACTCGGTGAAGCAGCCGAGCGCGATGTGCTGGCCGTTGTCCGGCGGCGGCTGGGGATCGCCATCACGCTCGGGGAGCGTCTGGACGGCGCCGCCGAGCGTCGGGCGCGCCTCGTAGAGCACGACCTCCTCGCCCGGCGTCCACGAGGTCGAGCGCCGCTGCCAGCCCCGCCAGGCCACCGCCGACGACGGCGACCCTCACGTCCCTGGCCGCCTTTCGCTCCCGCCCGGCGGAGCCGGGCTCCGCGAAAGGCTGACGGCGCTGGCTGCGCGATCCAGCGCGCTCCCTTGCCAGCGCCGCCCCAGGAACGTGAGCGAGCTCACCGGAACACGCCGCGCGCGACGACCGCGAGCTTCTCCGGCGTCGAGAGCCTCGTCTTGCCGCGGAAGACGTCGTAGTCGTTCGCCTCGATCCGGTCGAGCGTCGCGCGATAGAGCTCCGCGAACGTCCGGACACACAGCGCGCTCCGCCGGTCGAGCGACCGCAGCAGCTCGAGCCCCTCGGCGAGCTGCGCCCGCGCTCGCGCCGCCTGAAACGCCATCAGCTCGCGGAACTCCGGCGACGGCTCGAGCCGGTTCACGTCGAACCGCGTCAGCTCGTCCTGTGGGAGATAGACGCGGCCGAGCTGCCGGTCCTCGGCGACGTCGCGGATGATGTTGATGAGCTGCAGCGCGATCCCGAGCGTCTCCGCATGCGCAGTGTCGCTGGAGCCGTAGACCGGCAAGCATGCGAGACCGACCGCACCGGCGACCTTCTCGCAGTAGCCGCGCAGCTCGGTGAAGTCGGCATACGTCTGCTGCTCGAGATCCTGGAGACCGCCGTCGACGAGCGCCGCGAGCGGCTCGCGCGGGATGCCGAAGCGGTCGCGCGCGTCGGCGAGCGCGACAAAGACGGGATCCGCCGGCGGCGCGTCGAGCGCAACGCGCAGCCCCTCGAGCGCGACGCGCTTCGCGTCCGGCGGCTCCGGCCCGTCGGCAACGTCGTCGACCCGCCGCGCGTACGCGTAGATCGCGGCGATCGCGCGCCGCTTGTCGCGCGGCAGCACCATGATCCCGTAGGCGAAGTTCTTCGCCTCGCGCCGCGTGATCCGCAGCACCTCTTCGTAGGCGGCGTCGACGCTCACCGGACGAGAACGAGCGCCGCCTCGCGGGCGAGCCGCGAGCGCGACGGCTTCGGCCGCTGCGAGAACACGTCCCAGCCTGCCGCTTCGAGCGCGTCGAGTGCCGCGAGCCCGCCGCGGGAGAAGAGCGCGACCGCCCTCCCGAGCCTTCCGCCGATACCCGCGCGCAGCACCTCGCCGGCGGAGAGCAGCCCGGCCGCCCGCACCGCCTCGAACTGCAAGAGCTCGCGCAATTCCGCGCTAGGCCGGTCGAGCGGCGGGTCGCCGAAGCGGTGACGGTCCTCCGCCGGAAGATAGACGCGCCCGAGCTCGAGGTCGCGCGGCACGTCCTGGAGGAAGTTGACGAGCTGGAGGCCGGTGCAGACGGAGTCGCTCGCCGCGACGAGCTCGGGCTCCCCGAGCCGCCGCAGCACTCCGAGCACGAGGCGCCCGCACGGGTCGGCGGAATGGACGCAATAGTTCTTCAGCTCGTCCCACGTCTCGTACTCCGTGACTCGCTGATCCATCCGGTTCGCCTCGATCAGGCGGAGGAACGGTTCGCGCGGCAACTCGAACTCGCAGATCGTCGGCTCGACGTTCCGCAGCACCGGCCACGTCGCGCGCCCCTCGAAGGCCGCGTCGACCTCACTCTCGAGCTCGTCGAGCGCGGCGAGCCGGTCGCCCTCGAACGAGTCGCCCACCTCGTCGACGAAGCGCGCATAGCAGTAGAGCGCGCGAATGTGCGGGCGCAGCAGGCGGGGAAAGAGCACCGACCCGACGGGAAAGTTCTCGCCGGCCGCGCGGGCCGCCACCTCGGAGAGCTCCATGCGCCCATTCTGCTTGAATCGCCCTGTGACAGACACGGGGGGAACGAGCGGCCGCGAGGCTGCCGTGACGGGTGTGGAGAAGCGGGACGGAGCGACCGTCGTTTCTCTCGCGGGCGAGCTCGACCTCTACAACGCCGAGGACGTCCGCGCGGCGCTGCTCGAGTGCTGCGCCGAGGAGCCGTCCGTGCTCGTCGTCGACCTCGCCGGGGTCACGTTCATCGACTCGACGGCGCTCGGCGTGCTCATCGAGGCGCGCTCGCGTCTCGCCGACCGCGACGGCTTCCGCCTCGCCACGCCCGGCCTCGAGACCCGGCGCGCGCTCGAGGTCTCCGGCCTCGACCGCCACTTCTCCGTCTTCGACACGGTTGCCGATGCGCTGGGGGCTGGAGCCTAGTGCCCCTCCGGCAAATGTCCTCCATGCCCCTGACGGCTGCAAAGCTGCGCGATGCGGCGTCCTCGGTCGCCCCGATAGCTTTGGCTATCGAGGCTCCCTGTGTCCTTGCCTCGCTTGCTTTTCGCTCGCCAGTGACACGGCAACATTCACCGGAGAGGCACTAGATTCCGACCGAAGGCCTCCTCCCGCCCGCCTCGCTCGACCGCTACGCCGACGCAATCGTCAAGGCTTCGCTCGCGGTCGGCGCCGGCGACACGCTCGTCGTCCAGGGCGAGCCGGAACACCGCGAGTTGCTCGCGGCGGTCGCGGCGTCCGCGTACCGGGCTGGCGCAAAGTACGTCGACGCCGTCACGAGCGACCCGCTCGTTACGCGCGCGCGTCTCCTGCACGGGAGCGATGACGCGATCGGTGCGCTCTCGCCGTGGACGCGCCGCCGCCTCCGCGAGGCGTCCGCGCCGCACGGCGCAACGGCGTACATCTTTGGCGAAGGGGAGGCCGGCTACCTCGACGGCATCCCGCCCGAGCGGATCGCGACCGACTACCAGCGGTTCGCAAAGCAGGTCGCATTCGTCCGGCGCGCGCAGCTCAACATGGAGGCGCGCTGGTCGATCGCCGCGTGGCCGGCCGACCACTGGGCGCGCCAGGTCTACCCGAACCTCGAGGTCGGCCGGGGAAAGCGGAAGCTCGCGAAGGACCTCCTCTACTTCTGCCGGCTCACCGATGCCGACGGCACCGGGACGAGCGGCTGGACGAAGCACCTGAAGACCCTGACGCGCCGCTCCGCGAAGCTCACGAAGCTCGGCCTGACCGGCCTCGAGCTGCGCGGCCCCGGGACGGCTCTGGACGTCGGCCTCACTCCCGGCACGCGCTGGCTTGGCGGGCCCGAGACGATGAAGGACGGCCGCGTCGTCGCTCCGAACATGCCGACGGAGGAGGTCTTCACGAGCCCGGAGGCGCGGGCGACGAGCGGCACGTTCCGTTGCACATTCCCCCTCTCGTTCCGCGGCCGGCTCATCGAGGGGCTGCGGGGCGAGTTCGCCCGCGGCCGACTCGTGCGGCTCGACGCCGACTCCGAGGCGGATCGCGACTTCGTCGCCGCGTACATCGACACGGACAAAGGAGGGCGCCGGCTCGGCGAGGTCGCGCTCGTCGACGCGTCGTCGCGGATCGGCCAGGCGCGGCGGATCTACTACAACACGCTGCTCGACGAGAACGCGGCCGCACACATCGCGTTCGGCAGCGGCTTCGGCGGAACCCGCACGGAGTCTCCCGCGCGTGGTGTCAACCGCTCGACGACGCACCTCGACGTGATGATCGGGAGCCCGAAGCTCGAGGTGACCGGCATCGGCCCGCGCGGCAAGCGGATCCCGCTCATCCGCGACGGCCTCTGGCAGGTCTGACGCTCGCCGGCCGGCCCGCGGCGGAGCTCAGGGGGTCGTAGCGGTCGTGGTCGTCGCCGGTGGCGTCGGGTAGTAGCTGGGCGCGTACTCGTAGGTGCCGTCGCCGGTGATGTACGAGCCCGCGAACGTCGGCGTTGGGAACGTCTTGACCGCCCAAGGCGCGACGGCAGGCTCCATGAAGTCGCGCCAGATCTCCGCCGGAAGCGTGCCGCCGAAGACAGTGCCGACTCCCTCGACGTTGAGCAGAGGGATCTCGCCGGCGGGATAGCCGACCCACACGCAGGTCGCGAGCTGCGGGACGAAGCCGCAGAACCACGCGTCCTGGTAGTTCTCCGCGGTGCCGGTCTTGCCTGCGGCAGGCCGGCCGATGTTCGCGGCGGTTCCCGTGCCGTACTGGATCACACCCTCCATTGCGGACGTGAGCTCGGCGTCGAGGTTCGGGGCGAGCACCGCGCGGCCGGCGGTTGAGATCTTGCCGAGCACCTTCGCGTTAGGTCCACGCACGGTCTCGAACGCCTGCGGCGCGTGATGGATCCCGCCCGAGGCGATCGTCGCGTAGACGTCGGTGAGCTCGAGCGGCGTGAAGCCGACCGAGCCGAGCGTGATCGCGCACACGGGCGGGAAGTCGCTGCCCGTGCTCGTGATCCCCATCCAGTGCGCCATCTGCACGACTCTCGAGACCCCGACCTTCGCGACGAGCTGGGCGAAGATCGTGTTGACGGAGTTCGCGGTGGCCTGGAGGAGGTTCATCGTGCCCGCGGACTCGTCCCCGGAGTTGTGGACGTCCCACGGGCCGTTGTTCGTCCGGCACTGCGGGTCGGTGATGTACAGCTCGGGCGGGCCGTAGAACGTCGAGTAGAGCGAGTCGCCCTCGTCGAGCGCGGTCGCGAGCGTGATCGGCTTGAAGGCGCTGCCGGTCGAGCGGTGCGCCTGCGTCGCGAGGTTGAACTGGAGGTGCCGGCCGTTCGGGAGGTAGTCCACCATCGCCTTCACCGCGCCGGTGCTCGGGTCGATTGCCACGATGGCCGTTGCCGGGTCGGTCGACGTGTGGAGAACACTCGCGGCGGCATGGAGGGCGAGTGCCTGCAACCGCGGATCGAGCGTCGTCGTCACCTTCAGCCCGCCCCGCTCGACCTGCCTTTGGCCGTAGCGCGCGGCTAGCTGCTGCGTCGCCCAGCCGAAGAAGTTGGGCTGCTGCTGGCGCGTGTACAGGTGCCCCGGCTTGAGCCCGAGCGAATTCTCGCGGGCCGTCCGGAACTCCCCGCGCGTGATGTAGCCGTTCTTCAGCATTGCCTGCAGCACCTCGTTGCGCCGAGCGTGCGCGAGGTGGGGATTGATGAGCGGGTCGTACGTCGTCGGCGCCTGCGGCAGGCCGGCGAGGAGTGCGGCCTGGCTGAGGTTGAGCTCCGCAGCGCTTCTCGAGAAGTACGTCTCCGCCGCGGCCTCGACGCCGTACGCGTGACGGCCGTAAAACACCTCGTTGAGGTACGCGGCGAGGATCTGGTTCCGCGCGTTCTTTCCGTACCTGGACTGCATTCGTGAGAAGAGCTTGTCGGCGAGGCATGCCTCCTTGATCTTCCGGGAGAAGGTCTTCTGTGGGTCGCCGATATAGAGGTTGCGGACGAGCTGCTGCGTGAGCGTCGAGCCGCCCTGCGCGATCTGGCCGCTCGTCAGGTCGTCGTAGAACGCGCGGAGAATCCCGTGGTAGTCGAGCGCGCCGTGCTGCCAGAAGCGCGCGTCCTCGATCGCAACGGTCGCCTCCGGCAGCCAGGACGACATCTTCTTGAGGGGCATCGGCTGGCGGTTGGTCACCGAAGGGACGACGCCGAGGAGGTTGCCGCTGTCGGTGTAGAGGAAGGAGTTCGATCCGAGGGAGAGCGGCCGGAGATCGCTGAGGCTGCAGAAGCTGGAGAGGATCGCCGGGCCGGTGAGCGCGGCGGCGGCGAGGACGAGGACGACGATCGCCGCGACGAGCAGCGCGAGGATTGAAAGGACGCTGCGACGCCGGCGGCGGAGGCGGCGCTCCCGCGCGTGGCGCGTGGCGAGCAGCTGCTCGAGCCCGAGATCCCGCCGCGACCGCTGCCTCCGATCTGGTGCCACGCCGGCAATTGTGCTTGTTTGTCCGGCCCGCCTGTCGGGAATCGTTGCTCGACCAGTGATCCGGACCCTGATTCTCGCGCTCTCCGCACTCGCGATCGTCTTCTGGATCGGGCTCGCCTACTGGGTGAACAAGGACGCGCGACGGCGGATCCGCCACCCCTTCCTGATCGGTGTCGCGACCGTTGTCGGCCTCGTCCCCTACGTCGGTCCGGTGGTCTACCTCCTGTTCCGCCCGGCCGAGACGCGGGATGAGGTTCGGTCGCGCAACGCGGGGCTGGCCGCACTCGAGGCGCAAGTCGCCCACCGCCGGCCGACGTGCCCGGAATGCAGCGCGCCACTCGAGGCCGACTTCCTCGTCTGCCCGGTCTGCACGACCCGGCTGCGCGAGCCATGCGCCCACTGCAACGCGCCGCTCGAGCGGCTCTGGCAGATATGCCCGTACTGCGCGACGCCGACGGCGATTTCAGCGCTCGACCTCGACGCTGCGCTCACGGCGGAGGCGCGGTCGTTGCGCGTGCCCGAGCCGCACGCCGCAGAGGTCTGAGAGAAGCCGACGCGCGGATTCGAACCGCGGACCCCTTCATTACGAGTGAAGTGCTCTACCAGCTGAGCTACGTCGGCGGGGACGCAAGTCTAGCCCTAGGGACGGCGCGATCGTGACGTAGCCTCCGGGCATGAGAGAGCTCGACCGCGACGAGATCGAGGAGTTCCTGCGCGGCCAGCGGATCGCGCGGCTCGGTTGTCACGCCGGCGGCGAGACGTACGTCGTCCCCATCATCTACGCCTACGACGACGACCGGCGCGCTGTCATCACCGTCACGCAGGAGGGCCGCAAGGTCGCGATGCTCCGCGAGAACCCGCGCGTGTGCGTCGAGGTCGACGAGTACGACAAGGACGGCCGCGGAAGCTGGCGCAGCGTGATCGGCGACGGCACGTCCGAGGAACTCGCCGGTGAGGAGATCGAAGCCGCTCTAGCGCTTCTCCGCGAGCGATTCGCGCGCACGGCAGGCCGCGAGGCCGAATCGCGTCCGCTGGGCACCGGCGTCGTCGTCCTCCGGATTCGCCTCGAAAACGTGTCCGGAAGGGCTATGGAACGCTGAGCGGGACATAAGAGTTTGTTCGGAAACGGCAAAAATCCCTTGTTTGGGAATGGACTTTGGGGCTACGCCGTTCTATAACTCGTACTGGCGGTAACAAAGATCGTGGGTAACCGCGTCGAATACCGCCCGGGGCGCCGCAATCCGGCTGCCCTTTCAGAGCGAAAGGACACTGAACTGAGCGAAACCATTCATCTGCACGACCTCTCTCCGGCCGAGCGTCTGCTCGAGGAATCCGCCGAGCGCGGCTTCGTCGAGGAGAAGGACATTCAGGCGCTGGCGGACGAGCACGAGCTGACCGAGGACGACCTCACAGCTCTCCGCCTCGCGCTCGAAGAGCGCGACATCATCGTGCGCGAGCCGCAGGAGGAGTCGCGGCCCGTCGCGACCGCTCACGTGAGTGGCACGCTCGACCCACTCCAGCTGTTCATGGACGCCGCGGGCCGGCACAAGCTGCTCACGGCCGCCGACGAGGTGTCGCTCGCGAAGCGCATCGAGAAGGGCGACCTCGCCGCGAAGGAGCGGATGATCAACTCGAACCTCCGCCTCGTCGTGTCCATCGCCAAGCGCTACCAGGGTCATGACGTGCCTCTGCTGGACCTCATCCAGGAGGGCGTCATCGGCCTGAACCGCGCCGCCGAAAAGTTCGACTGGCGCAAGGGCTACAAGTTCTCGACGTACGCGACCTGGTGGATCCGTCAGGCTTGCCAGCGCGCGGTCGCGAACCAGTCGAAGACGATCCGCATCCCGGTGCACGTGCAGGAGCGCCGGATCAAGCTCAACCGCGCGTCGGCGGAGCTGCAGGCGAAGCTCGGCCGCGAGGCCACGCCCGAGGAGCTCGCGCAGGCGACGCGACTGAAGCTCGAGCACGTCATCGAGGCACTCGACGCCGTCGACTCCGTCTCCCTGAACCAGGGCCTCGGCTCGGACGGCGACTCGGAGCTTGGAGACCTGTTCGCCGACGAGTCGTCGGTCGATCCCGCCGAGGAAGCGGTCGAGTCGGTGCGGCGCCAGCGCGTGCAGCGCGCGGTTGCCGACCTGCCCGAGCGGCAGCGCCGGATCGTGGAGCTGCGCTTCGGCTTCGAGTCGGAGCCGGCATCGCTCGAGACGATCGGCAAGGAGCTCGGCCTGACGCGGGAGCGCGTCCGGCAGCTCGAGAGCGACGCTCTCGCGCGGCTCCAGCTCGCGCTCGGCGACGAGCTCGTCTTCTCCGCGTAGAATCGCGCCTCACCAGAGACACCGAAGGGCCGGAGCGATCCGGCCCCTCGTCTACCACAAGGGGGACGAATGGCGCTCTACGCGATCATCCGCCGGGACGGCTGGACCGGTGGCCTGGAGCTCGAAGCTGCTGCGGATCGCTCGACCCAGGTCGGCGACGAAGAGATGTCCGACGACATCAAGTGGATTCGCAGTTACGTGCTCGCCGAGGAGGCAGGCGGGCTCGGCACCGTCTGCATCTACGAGGCGTCGAGCCCCGAGAAGATCCGGGAGCACGCGCAGCGCGCCGACCTGCCCGTGACGGAGATCATCCCGATCGCCGACACGGTCGTCGTCCGTCCCGACCCGAGCTAACCACCTGTCCCGACCGGACACGCCAGTACCTGGTACCGACGTGTCCTAAACGGACGCGGCCGCGGCGGGCGCGAGCTCGCCGCGGAGCCGGATCAGGAGCGCCTCAACGGCGAGCGGCGTCGAGACCTGTAGCTCCTCGGCTTCCCGCCACGCCGCGCGCACGAGCTCGCACGCGCGCTCCGCTCCGAGCAGGCGCTCCGGTGTCGCGTCCTCCCGCAGTTCGGCGAGCCGGTCGACGTGCACGGCAGTCGCCTCGGCGCCCGCGGCGACGACGACAATGTCGCGGTACCACCACTCGAGCTCCTCGAGCAATGCGAGCAGCTCCTCCCGCTCGGCCCCCCTCTGCGCGCGGCGGATCCTCTGCTCGGCCTCGCGGCCCGTCAGCTCGAGCGTCTCGACCTGCGCCTCCGCCGCGGCCCTCGCCTCGACGCCGCGTTCCTCTATCCCGGCGAGCAGCGCCTCCGTCGCGGCGGCGGTGTCGAAGCCGGGCTCGGTGTAGACCGCGCGCGCGACGCGGATCAGCTCGGCACGACGTCGCGTCGCCGCCGGGTCGAGGAGCTGAAGCGCCCGCCCGAGCCGGCCGCCCGCCGTGCGGGCGAGCGTGGCGACTTCCGCCGCGCTGAGACCGGCCGCCCGCTTCGAGATCGCCTCGCGCAACGCGGGCTCGGAGAGTCGGCGGAACGGGACGAGCTGGCAGCGCGAGCGGATCGTTTCCGGCAGGGGGCCGAGACGTTCCGCCACGAGGACGACGACCGCGTACGGCGGCGGCTCCTCAAGATCCTTGAGCAGAGCGTCGGCGGCGTCCTCGTTGAGTGAGTCGGCGCCGAGGACGAGATAGACGCGCCGGTCGGCCTCGAATGGCCGCATGTGGAGGTCGCGCCGCAACTCGCGGACGTCGTCGATCCGGATCTGCTCACCGAGCGGCTCGAGGACGTAGAGGTCGGGATGGCTCCCCCGCGCGACGCGCGCCTGATCGCCGAGCAGCGCGCCCGCGAACCGCAGGGCGAGATCCCGCTTCCCGACACCGGCAGGGCCGTGGAAGAGGTACGCGTGGACCGGGCCTTCGGCGAGCGCGGCGGACAGCAGCCGCTTCGCCTCGTGCTGCTCAGGAACGCTCTCGAAGGCGCTCACGGATCTCACTTCCGATCTCGTCGGCAGGCCGGTCGGCGTTCACGGTCAGGATTCTCTCCGGGAACCTCTCCGCAAGCTCGCGGTAGGCGGCGTCGACCTTGGCCTGCAGTGCGGTGCCTTCCCGCTCGAGCCGGTCGGATTCGTCATAGCGGCCGGCCGCGAGGTCCGGGTCGATCAGCAGGAGGAAGGTGACGTCCGGCAGCAGGCCGCCAGTCACGGCGAGGTTGAGCTCGAGGACGGGATCGACACCGAGCCCGCGCGCGATGCCCTGGTACGCGAGCGACGAGTCGATGTAGCGGTCGCAGACGACGATGGCGCCGCGATCGAGCGCGGGCCGGATCACTGCCTCGACATGTTCCGCACGAGACGCGGCATACAGGGCCGCTTCGGCCCAGGCCCCCATGTGCGGGCCGTTGAGAACGAGCTCCCGCGCGCGCTCGCCGAGCTCGGTGCCGCCCGGCTCGCGCGTGAGGACGACCTCGCGCCCCTCCGCAGCGAGCGTCGCGCGCAGGAGTTCGGCCTGGGTCGACTTCCCCGAGCCGTCCCCGCCCTCAAAGCTGACGAACATCCCTCGACTTTACGGCAGGAGCGGCGTCGCTCCCGCCGAACCGGGACCAGCCGTGGAGCACGCCCATCCCATCGGTCGCAACTTCTCGCCGCGCGGGATCGTCCTCGCGGTCGCGCTTCTCCTCGTGGTCGCGCTCGCGGCGCTCGGCGGGCGAGCGGTTCTTCATGGTCTCGGCGGGACACGTCCGGTGTCAGACACCGGACAGGTCCAGAAGGGACAGGGGAGCGTCGCCGTGCGGCCGCGTTCCGCGACCTCGGTCCTCGTCCTCAACGGCGCCGGGATCCCCGGCGCCGCCGGCGGCCTCGCGAGCCGGCTGCTCGCGCACGGCTACCGGAGCGCGCTCGCGACGAACGCCCAGGTCATGACGTACGCACGCTCGCTCGTCCTCTTCCGCCGCGGCTGGGCCGGCGAAGCGGAGCGCCTGGCGAAGGACGCCGGAATCCGCACGGTGGCCCCGCTCGACGGCACCCTCCCCGCGACCGACCCGCGGTACCCGCTCGTCGCCATCGTCGGGCATTGAGCGACGCGAACCCGCACGTCCTCCTGGTCGGCCATCCGCCGGTGACGGAGTTCCTCGGCTACGTCAACGCGCAGACGCTCGAAGGTCGCAGCGGAGACGACGGCGCCTTGATGGATGCATGGCGGCGCGGGAACGATCACTTGCTGGCCCTCGCCGAAACGGAGGCCGGATACGCAGACGGGATCGAGTTCGGCGAGATGCCCGACGAGCTCGCGCCGCTCGTCGCGCGCGCCCTGGCCGACCCGGTGATGCGCCGCGACTACGCGCTGGCACCGGTCTCGATCGAGTGGATCGAGCTCGATCGGCTCGTCGTGCACCAGAAGCACATCGACCTGGCATTCGCCGATGAACTGGTCGCGGAGATCGGCGAGAGCCCGACTCCGGCTCGGATCTTCGATTTCGCACTGCCCTACGAGAAACGCCGCGATCCGCCGGTCCAAGCCGGACAGATCGGCGAGGCGTCCTGGACGTTCAGGTCGGTCTCGAACGACTTCCGGATCCTGGACGCCGAGCTCCTCGAGCCGGCGCAGGTCTCGGGGCTCAAGCCCGGCGGCGTCCCGTCCATGTTCGTCGCCCTCAGACTGGGCTATGGCTCGAACTACCTCAGCGCACTCTCGGTCGGGAGCCGTCTCGTGCTCCACAACGGCAGCCATCGGGCCTACGCTCTGCGCGCCGCCGGACAAACGCACGCGCCGTGCCTCGTCCAGCACATCTCACGGCATGAGGAGCTACGGGCGATCGTCGGAGACGGTCACCCCCTCATGGCCGAAGGCGAGAACCTCCTCACGACTGAGCGTCCGCCGCTCTTCAAGGACTACTTCGACGAGAAGCTGCGGATGATCGTCAACGTCCCGGCCTCGGTCCGCCAGGTTCAGGTTGGCTTCAATCTGAACGTGACGGATCAGCCCGCGTAGTAGCCCGGCGCGTTCCGCCCGACTCTTCCGTCCGATCGGAGGTCTAGCGTGCGGTCCCCCGTCGGAGGACCCGCGTGCCGGCGGACGGCCCCAGAAGGGTCTACGGCCACTACAGTTGCAGGAGGGGAAATGGCAAGCGTCGAGCAGGTTCCGGGCACCGAAGAGACGACCGTGGAGGTCGTGAATACCGTCGTGGAGGAGGGCGCACGCCTCGGCGTCAAGCGCTTCTTCACCATCCCGGGCCGCGACCCGTTCGACGAGATCGAATGGGAGATGCGCGACGCGCTCATCCCTGGCCGTGACGGCCCGGCGTTCGAGCAGCGCAGCGTCGAGTTCCCGAAGTTCTGGTCGCAGACCGCGACGAACATCGTCGCGCAGAAGTACTTCCGCGGCCGCCTCTCCTCCCCCGAGCGCGAGTCGAGCGTGAAGCAGATGATCGGCCGCGTCGTCGACACGGCCGTCGCATGGGGCAAGGCACGGCGGCTACTTCGCCGACGCCGACGAGGCCGACACGTTCGAGGCCGAGCTCAAGGCGATCCTCGTCAACCAGTACGCGTCGTTCAACTCGCCGGTCTGGTTCAACGTCGGCTTCGAGGAGACGCCGCAGTGCTCCGCGTGCTTCATCCTCTCGATCGAAGACTCGATGGAGTCGATCCTCGACTGGATCCGCCGCGAGGGCGTCATCTTCCGCGGTGGCTCGGGCTCGGGCGTCAACCTCTCGCGCCTGCGCTCGTCGAAGGAGCAGCTGTCGAAGGGCGGCCACGCCTCCGGGCCGGTCTCGTTCATGCGGGGCGCCGACGCGTCCGCCGGCACGATCAAGTCGGGCGGCAAGACGCGGCGCGCGGCGAAGATGGTCGTCCTCGACGTCGACCATCCCGACATCGAGGAGTTCATCTGGTGCAAGGCCAAGGAGGAGAAGAAGGCGCGCGTCCTCGAGTCGGCCGGCTACGACATGTCGCTCGACTCGCCCGACTGGGCCTCGATCCAGTACCAGAACGCGAACAACTCCGTCCGCGTCAGCGACGCGTTCATGGAGGCGGCGGCGAAGGGCGAGCGAGTTCAACCTCACCGCCCGCACCGACGGCACGGTCGTCGAAACGATCGGACGCGCGCGACCTGCTCCGGCAGATCGCCGCGGCGGCATGGGATTGCGCCGATCCGGGCGTCCAGTACGACACGACGATCAACTCGTGGCACACGCTGCCCGAACACGGGCCGGATCAACGCGTCCAACCCGTGCTCGGAGTACATGTCGCATCGACGACTCGGCGTGCAACCTCGCGTCGCTGAACCTGATGAAGTTCCGCCGCGAGGACGGCGAGTTCGATGTCGAGGCGTTCGAGCACGCGCTGCGACGTCGTCTTCCTCGCGCAGGAGATCCTCGTCGGCTACTCGTCGTATCCGACGCCCGAGATCGAGCGGAACGCGAAGCGCTTCCGCCAGCTCGGCCTCGGCTACGCGAACCTCGGCGCGCTGCTGATGGCGCGCGGCCTGCCGTACGACTCCGACGAGGGGCGGGCCTATGCGGCGGCGATCACCGCCCTCATGACGGGGCGCGCCTACCGCAAGTCGGCCGAGATCGCCGTCGCGGATGGGGCCGTTCGACGGCTACCCGGTGAACCGCGCGCCGATGATCGGCGTGATCGCCAAGCACCGCGCGGCGGTCGGGAACATCGAGCACTCCGACATCGTGCCGGCCGATCTTCTCGGCGCCTGCCGCAAGGCGTGGGACGACGCGCTCGACCTCGGCGAGATCCACGGCTTCCGCAACGCGCAGGCGACCGTCCTCGCACCGACCGGGACGATCAGCTTCATGATGGATTGCGACACGACCGGCGTCGAGCCCGACTTCTCGCTCGTGAAGTCGAAGAAGCTCGTCGGCGGCGGCGAGATCACGATCGTCAACAAGACGGTGCCGATGGCGCTCGAGAAGCTCGGCTACGCGCCGCAGGAGGTCGAGGAGGTCGTCGCCTTCGTCGACGAGCGGAACACCATCGTCGGCGCGCCGTACGTGAAGGCCGAGCACTATCCCGGTCTTCGACTGCGCCGTCGGCGAGCGGGCGATCCACTACGCCGGCCACGTGAAGATGATGGGCGCCGTCCAGCCGTTCATCTCCGGCGCTATCTCGAAGACGGTGAACCTGCCGGAGGAGGCCACGGTCGAGGACGTGATGAGCGCTGTACATCGACGCGTGGAAGCTCGGCGTGAAGGCGATCGCGATCTACCGCGACAACTGCAAGGTCGCGCAGCCGCTCTCGAGCTCCGGCAGCCAGGGTGCGGTTGCGCTGCCGCCGGTGCAGGTGCACGAGCGCAAGCGCCTGCCGCTCGACCGGACGGAGGTCGGCCGCAAGTTCCAGGTCGGCGACCACGAGGGCTACATCCACGTCGGCCTGTACGACGACGGCAGCCCGGGCGACATCTTCGTCGACATCGCGAAGGACGGCACGACGATGGCCGGCCTCATGAACTCGCTCTGCCTCGCCGTCTCGATGGGCCTCCAGTACGGCGTGCCGCCGGAGGTCTACGTCTCGAAGCTCAGCGCACATGCGCTTCGAGCCGAGCGGCCTGACGAACGACGCCGACATCCGCGTCCGCGAAGTCGATCGTCGACTACATCTTCCGCTGGTTCGGCAAGCGCTTCCTCACGCCCGAGCAGCAGGAGGAGGCGGGGATCCTCTCGCCCGAGGTGAAGGCGCGGATGGCCGAGCGGTATGCGGCACGGCGAGGCAGCAGCGTCTGCCGATCCAGTCGACGCGCCGCCGCCCGGCCAGACCGCCCTCTTCAACTCGTGGGAGGACGCGGTCGAGTGCGCCCGCTGCGGCGGCCGCATGATCCGCACGGGCAGCTGCTACACGTGCCGCGACTGCGGCACGAACACCGGCTGCTCGTAGCTCAAGAGCGACCGGAAGTTGACCGGTGGTCGCGACACCACAGACTGTCTAGACGTCACTCGCGGCAAGGCAGCATTGAAATAGGCGCAGAAGCGGAGCCCCGCGCGAGCGGGGCTCCGGCTCGCGCTAGTTGTCCGGATCGGGGAGCGGGACTCCGCGCCCCTGCAGCCAGCCGATCTCGAAGCGGTTCACGTAGTCCCAGTCGATCTCCTTCGCCGGCTCGTCGACGGGCGGAAGGCTGGCGAGCTCATCGTGCGTGACGTCGAGCTTCACGACACGGTGCTCGTGATCGACCGATGACACCGCGCCGGCGGGGACGACGTGGTTCTTGCCACCGAGATGCGGATGGCGCGTCACGACGAGGTAGCTCTCGCCGGGCGCGTAGTCGCACCACGAGACCTCGCCCGCGTCGCCGTCCTTCGCCTCGGCGCGGTAGCCCTTCAGCGACTGGTCATGGCCGACCAAGCCGGCCGGGAAGTCCCACTGCGAGTCACTCATGCCGGGATTCTACGACCGCCGGTCGGCGTCGATGAGCACGCGGAGCTTCGTGCGGTAGACGTCCATATCGGCGTGCTTCCAGTCCTGATGCGTCTGATGCGCCCAGGGCTTGTAGTGCTCGCGGTGGTACGGGCTCGAGAGGCTCTCGTTGTGGCCGATCACATTGCGGATCTTGATGTGGAAGCGGCCGACGAGCCAGGCCGTCAGCTCGAGCGACGCGGTGATCTGCGCCTTGTCCTGGAGGATCTCCCCGTCGCTCGTCCCGACGTGCTCGATCCCGATCGCGACGTAGTTGAGCCCGACCGTGTGCCGGCACATGATGTTGAGCCGGACGAGCTGGTAGATCGTCCCGTTCTTGGCGACGATGAAGTGCGCGCACGGGCCGGGCAGCTCGCCGAGCTCGGGATCGGGCGAGTTCGAGGCGAACGTGCTCCACGCGGCCGAGAAGCTCTCGCCGCCCGTGTAGTGCTCGACGATCACCTTCGGGTGGAGGTGCCAGGAGTCGATGCCGTAGTGCTTCTTCGAGTACGCCGCCATCTCCGCCTTCCGCTGCGGGCCGAACGGGATCGGCTTC
Organism: uncultured Actinomycetes bacterium; assembly: GCA_963753525.1. GTDB lineage: Bacteria > Actinomycetota > Thermoleophilia > Gaiellales > Gaiellaceae > Palsa-739. Next base: position 524,901 of record CAVWCS010000005.1, on the reverse strand, counting down.
CAGACGATGTGCGGCCGCAGCGGCGCCGCAGGCGCCGCGGTCTTCACGCCGGGCGCCGCCGGCTTCGCCGGTGGCGCTCCCAGGATCAGCGGCGGCGCGAGGAGCAAGACGACAGCGAGCGCGAGCGCGGCGAACATCTAGCGGCACGCTAGCCGGTAGACGCGATCCGCAACAGGCTCCGCGTGGAATCGCGCGAGGAAGTCCTTCGCGTACGGGCGCCCCGGCTCGGCGAGGAACATCTCCCCACCCAGCCGCGGCAGCAGCCCGGCGAGCTGGTCGGCGTTGCGCTCCTCGTAGAGAAGGTCGGCGCCGAGGACGAGATCCCACGGCGCGGCGCGAAGAAGCGGCTCCGGCTCGCTCCAGCGGAGGCGAGCGACACGGAGCGGCGCGTCGTTCCGCTCGGCGTTCTGGCGCAGCAGCTCGATCGCGTCCGCCGCCCAGTCCGTCGCGAGGACATCCGCACCGCGCAGCGACGCCGTAAGCGACGGTAGCCCGAGCCCGCAGCCGAGCTCGAGCACCTTGCGCCCGGCGACGTCGAGCGTTGCCACGTGCCGGGCGAGCGCGAGGCCGCTCGGCCAAAGCTCCGCCCAGTACGGCAGGAACTCCTCCTCGTCGAACGTCGCCTCGTCGATCAGCTCGTCCGCGCTCGGCGGCCGCAGGATCGAAAGCCGCAGTCCACCGACGAGCTCGAGTTCCTCCTCGACGAGGTTCAGAGCGCCGCAAAGAGATCGACGGGCGTGCCGTCGGGATCGGCAAGCTGCGCGTAGCGCTGACCCCACAACGCGTCCCACGGCTCCTTCTCGCCGTGGAAGCCGGCGGCGACGACCCGCGCGTAGAGCTCGTCGACTTCGGCCGGGCTGCCACACTCGAAGGCGAGCCCGACGGTGTTGCCTGTCGCCCGCGTCCAGTCGGGCCGGAAGCTATGCACGACCTCCTCCGTGTCGAACATCAGCCGGAGCCCGCTCGGGAGCTGCGCCTCGACGTGGTCGTCGCCCTCGGCGATCTCGACGCCGAGGAGCCCGTAGAAGGCGCGCGACCGCTCGAGGTCTGAGGAGGCGATCCCAATCGCGTCGAGGTTCGGCACGCCGGGAACTCTAGGGAAAGAGCCGAGAAATCACCCAGCCGACGGGAGCCAGCTCATACCGGAAGCGGTCGTGGAGGCGGTTGTCGCGGTGCTGCCAGAACTCCCACGCGTCCGGCACGACGCGGTAGCCGCCCCACGTCGCCGGTCGCGCCGGGGACTCACGCGCAAGCGTTCGCTCGAGCTCCGCCAGCCGCTGCTCGAGCACGTCTCGCGACTCGAGCGGCTCGCTCTGCCGCGACGCGAGCGCGCCGATCTGCGCGCCGCGCGGGCGCGTCGCGAAGTACACGTCGGACTCCTCCTCCGGCAGCCGCTCGACGCTCCCCTCCACGCGCACCTGCCTCCCCAAAGCCGACCAGTGGAAGAGGAGCGCGGCGCGCGGGTTCGCCTCGAGCTCGCGGCCTTTGCGCGAGGTGTAGTGCGTGTGGAAGACGAGGCCGCGCTCGTCGAACTGCTTCAGCAGGACCATGCGCAGCGATGGCGAACCGGCCGGCGTGGCCGTCGCGAGCGCCATCGCCTCCGGCATCTCGACCGCGGCTCCCGCCTCCGCAAACCAAACCCGGAACTGATCGAGTGGCTCGACGGCGAGGTCGCCGCGCCGCAGCTCACGTTCCGGCATCGTCCTCCGCGAGCAGCCCGCGCGCGATCGCGACACGCACGAGCTCGGCGCGGGTCGTGAGCCGGAGCTTCTGCATGATCCGCGCGCGGTGCGTCTCGGCGGTGCGGACGGAGATGAAGAGCTGCTTCGAGATCTCCTGGTTCGTGTAGCCAAGCGCGAGGAGCTTGAGAACTTCCCGCTCGCGATCCGAGAGCGGGTCGGCCTCCTGCTCCGCCTCCGTCTTCGCGTCGCTCGCGGCGAGCCGCGCGCCGAGCTGGTGGTCGACGAAGTTGCCGCCGCGCGCCACCTCGCGGATCGCCGCGAGGAGCTCGTCGTCGGCGGCTTCCTTCAGGACGTAGCCCTTCGCACCGACCGCGAAGGCATGCCGGACGTAGCTCGGGTCGTCCTGCATCGAAAGCGCGAGGACGTTCGTGCTTGGCGACGCCTCGAGGATCTCCGGGATCGCGTCGAGGCCGCTGCCGCCCGGCATGACGACGTCGAGGAGGATCACGTCGGGCTTGTGGAGACGCGCGAGGCGCACGGCGTCGTACGCGTTCCCGGCCTCGTCCTCAACCACAATGTCCTCCTCGGCGTCGAGAAGCCGGCGGAGCCCCGAGCGCACGAGCTGGTGGTCGTCGACGATAAGGAGCCGGATCGCCATCAGATGATTGATGCCATGAGATCGTCTGCTTCGGGGCGTGAGCTGGTGCGTCTGGGGCGCCGCGGCGGACATTTCTCGCTGCTGGTGGCAGCGGGAAGCGGTCGACGTGGCGAAGCGTAGGCCTCGCGGAGGCCGGCTCCGCCGGCCGCAGGCGGGGACTGCGCGGCCCAGGCGTGCCAGATCGCGACCCGGACACGCGAGATCGTGGCATCGATCATCAGACCGGGACCTCGGCGACGACGGTCGTGCCGGCTCCCGGCCGCGACTCGAGGACGATGCGTCCGCCAAAGAGGCCCACGCGCTCGCGCATCCCGAGCAGACCGATCCCCTCGCCCGTCTCCCGGCCCGGCTCGAAGCCCACGCCGTCGTCCTCCACCACCACCGAGACGGAGCCCGGCTTCTGGGTGAGGAGGATGCTCACGCTCTTCGCGTGGGAGTGCTTGACGATGTTCGTCAGCGACTCCTGCACGAGGCGGTAAAGGGCGGTCTCCACCTCGTGGGGGAAGCGCCCGTCGCCTGGCAGATTCGGGACAAACTCTACCGTCATGCCGGTCTGCTCGGCGAAGTTCTCCGTCAGCCGCTCGAGCGCAGCGACGAGGCCGAAGTCGTCGAGCGCCTTCGGGCGGAGCTCAACGGCGAGACGCCGGACATCCTGCAACGTCGAGCGCACGAGGTCGCGCACCTCCGCGACGGTCGCCTTGAGCGCGACCTCGTCGCGAATGTCCTCCAGACCGCGCAGGCCGAGGAGGATCGACGTGAGCGCCTGGCCGGTCTCGTCGTGCAGCTCGCGCGCGAGGCGCCGGCGCTCGAGCTCCTGCGCGCTGACGACCCGCTGCAGCGCGTCGCGCGCCACCCGCTGCCGAAGCTCGACGGCGACTGCCGCACGCGCGGCGAAAATCTCGGCGAGCCGCAGATCCTCGTCCGAGAAGCGGGGATCCGTGCCCTGCTTGTCGTGCGCCGCGATCACGCCGATCGCCTCGTCCCGCACGAGCAGCGGAACGTACAGGGCGCTGCGCGCGCCGAGCCGCCGCGCCGCCTCCTGCTCGACCTCGGGATCGTCGAGGACGGAGTCGACGCGCTCGCTTCGCCGCCGGCCAAGCACACGCATCGTCTTCGACCGCGCGGAGAGCTCCAAGCCGGTGTACTCCTCGGCCCCGTCCCCGGCGACCGCTGCCATGCGCATTCCCTCGCCCTGCGGCAACGAGATCGCGACAAGCCGTGCGCCGATGAACTCGCGGAGGCGCTCGGCGACGAGTTGCAGGAGCGTGTCGAGATCGAACTCGGTGACGAGAACGTTCATCACCTCGTTGAGCGATTCGAGCTGCTCCGACCAGCGCGTCGCGGTCTCGTAGAGCCGCGCGTTCTCGATCGCCACCGCCGCCTGCGCGGCGAGCAGCTCGACGGCTGCCTCGTCGTCCTCGTCGAAGTCGGCGCCGCCGGACTTCTCCGTGAGATAGAGGTTGCCGTAGGCGGTGCCGCGCAGCCGGACGGGAACGCCGAGGAACGTCTGCATCGGCGGATGATTGGGAGGGAAGCCGACCGAGCGCGGGTCGTCGTGGAGGTCGTGCAGCCGCAGCGGTCGCGGGTCGCGGATGAGGACACCGAGGATGCCGCCGCCGCGTGGCGGCTCGCCGATCGCGGAGCGGGCCTCGTCGTCCAGACCTGCCGTCACGAATCGCTCGAGGTAGGAGCCTGACGGGTCGACGACGCCGAGCGCCGCGTACTGCGCTCCGGTCAGTGCTGCAGCGGTCTCGACGAGCTTCTGCAGCAACGCGTCGAGGGAAAGCTCCGACGCAAGCGCGATTCCAGCCTCGACGAGCGCCCGCGTACGGTCGATCGACGCTTCCACCGGGTTACAGCTTCGCGCGCAGCTCCGCCGGGCGCAAGGTCTTCGCACCCAGGTCGGAGTCCGACGGGACGAGCTCCTGCACGACGCGAAGGACGACTTCCGCCTCGTCGCTGAGCGGGCTGAGGATCTTGTTCCCCTTCAGGAGGGCCTTGCCGAACGGACCGGCATGCACGGCGAGGTCGCGCTCGGGGTAGCCCTTCTCCCGCAAGAGCGCATTCGCCTCCTCTATCGCATCCACGAAACGGTTCTACCGGAACAGATCGGTTTCCGGCGGGATTACGAGCTCGAACGCCGTCTGGTCGCCGGCGACGTCGAGTCCGCGGACGACGGCGACCGGGACGCGGTCGAGCTTTCCGAAGACGAGCTGCGCCGCGCCGGCGATCTGGTCCCCGAGGGCGATGCGCGTCGCATGGAGCTCGTAGCCCACCGGATCCTTCGCGCCGTCGAGGATGCGAAGCACTTCAACGCCGGCAGCGCCGATCGCGACGTCGGTCGTGCCCGCGCGCCACGGGCGGCCGAACGAGTCCGAGACGATGACGCCGACATTCGCGCCGGTGCGCTCGCGCAGCTCGTCGCGGAGCTTCGCGGCCGACGCGTCGGAATCGACCGGCAGGAGGACGAGCGTCTCCAGCTCCGGCGCGTTCGAGGAGTCAACGCCCGCCGAGCCGCAGACGAAGCCGTGTTTCGTGCGCGCGATGAGCAGCGGCGGCCGGGTGCGGACGAGCTCGACGGCTTCGTCGAGGATGACCTGGATGCGGCGCGGGTCCGTGCCGGCCGCAAGCTCCTTCGCCTGCTCTGAGGCCTCGACGTCGGCGAGCGCGACCACGCGCCCTTCGATCTTCGAAATCGCCTTCTGCGCGACGACGACCACGTCTCCGTCCGTGAGGTCGCTCCGCTCGGCGATCATCGCGGCGAGGTCGTCTCCTTCGCGGAGCTCGGGCAGGCCCGTGACGGGTGTGACGGAAAACCCGGTCACTCGTCGGGAAGCCCGGTGACGCGGATCCCCGCGTGGCCCTTGTAGCGCTTGTTGAGGCTGACGATCAGGCCGGTGAGTCCTTCGAGCACACGAGCGCGGGCGAGCGGGCCGGCGTCGAGCGCACGGCCGGCGACGACCTTCGCGGCGAGCTCGAGAGCCAACGCCTTCGCAGCCGCGTCACCGCCGCACACGAAAGCGTCCTCGTCCGGACGTCCGTGGGCGAGCTTGCCCGCGGCGAGCGACTGCAGGCCGGCCACGACGGGGCCGGCGAGGAGCTCTTGCGTCCGTTCGGCGAGTGAAAGCTGTTCCGTCGAGCGTAGATCGCTCGCGACGCTGAGGACCGGCGTCGTTCCGATCGCGGTCGCGAGGGCGGCGGCGGTCTCGAGCGTCGCCGAGGCGTTCGTCGCGAGTACGACGAGCTCGACGCCGGCGACGGCGTCGTCGTTCACGGCGCCTCTGGAGGCGCCAACTTCCGCCGCCTTCTCCTGCGCGCGCGCTGCGTCGCGGGAGCCGATCACGACCTCGTCCCCGGCCTCGACGAGCCGCCGCGCAAGCGCGAGCCCGAAGGCTCCAGTCCCTCCGACGATCGCGACTCTCATGCGGGCACGGCTCCCAGCGCGACCTCGGCGAGCCGGCGCCGCGCGTCGTCGTCGCTCATCAGTGTCCGCGTCACGAGCGGCCGCACGTCGCCGAGACCGTCGAGGTCGTCCGCGTCCGCCTCATCGACGACGAGCACGTCGATCAGCCCCTTGTAACAGTCTGTTACCTGCCGAGGAGAGGTGCCGCCGGCGAGCCGCTGCAGCATCCGGTCGGCTGGGCCCTTTACCGCGCGACCTCCGATCAGAGGGCTCACCGCGACGCACGGAACGCGCCGCGCCGCGAGTGCCTCGCGCAGGGCGTCGACTGCGAGGATCGGGTGGATCGAGACGTACGGATTGCTTGGGGCGACGAGGATCAGATCCGCCGCCGCCATCGCCTCGAGCGTTCCCGGCGCCGGGCGCGCGGCGTCGGCTCCTTCGAAACGGAGCGAGTCCACTTCGTCGCGGTGGCCTCGCGCGACGAACCACTCCTGAAACGGAAACGCTCCCGCCGGCGTCTCGAGCCACGTCCGCAGCCTGTCGTCGGTCGCCGGGACGAGGCGCGTTTCGACACCGAGCGCCTGCGCGAGCCGGGCGGTGACCGCAGACAGCGCCTCCCCGTTCCGCAACGCTTGCGTACGCACGAGGTGCAGGCCGAGGTCGAGATCGCCGAGCGCGAACCAGTCCTCGCCGCCGAGCTCGCGCACAGTCTCGAGCGCGCGCCACGCCTCGCCCGCACGACCCCACCCCCGCTCCTCATCGGCGACGCCGGCGAGCGCATAGAGAATCGAGTCGAGGTCGGGCGAGATGTGGAGGCCGAGCACGTCGACGTCGTCGCCGACGTTTCCGATCACGGTCGTCGAGGCCGCGCCGGCCACAGCAACGACGCCACGGACGAACCGCGCGCCGCCGACGCCGCCCGAGAGAACGACAACGTTCAGGCGACGCTCCGTTGGAGCCGGGCGAGCGCCCCGAGGGTGCGAGGCCCGACCCGAAGCTGGAGGCGGGCGAGATCGTCCATCGTGTCGACGTCGTTCGCGAGGTTCGGCAGCGCCATCGACATCGCGCCGCACTGTGCCTGGAAACGTGAGGCACTGCCTGGGCCGTAGAGAGGTTCGAAGAGGTCGGCAGACGGGAGGCTCAGGGCGTTCGTCGTCCCGTCGGCGGCAGCGACAAGCGCAGGCGCCGTCTCGGCGAGCAGACGAACGTCCGCGGGGACGACGCACGGGACATCGGCGTTGACGACGACGACAGGCCCCTCGACGCCGGCGAGCGCGGCGGCGACAGCAGCTGCCTGCCCTTCTCCCGGATCGGCAACGAGCTCGACGCCTGCGGCCTCCGCGACCACGTCCTCGTCGGGCGTGACGACCCGAACGTGCCCCACCGGGATACAGGCCGCGAGCACGTCCTCGAACATGGCCGAGGCAAGCGCGCCGCGCACCTCAGCCGACTCGTGCAGGCGCGTCTTGCCACCGAGCCCGGCGAACGGAATCACGATCGTGACCACAGCGGCAAGCCTACGCAAGGCTGGAAGCACCGCCGGCGCCCGGCCGGAAGACCGGGGGGCGGAGATACTGACGGCGTGAGGATCGCGACGACGACGAAGCTCCCCGGCCCGGCGTGGGACGAACTTCCCGGCGTCGAGCTTCTCGAGGCGTGGCCGCCGAGTGAGCCGCTCCCCGGCGTCGACGTGCTCGTCGCCGTTGTGGCCCGGGTCGGCCGCGAGGAGCTCGAGCTATTCCCGGACCTCCGTCTCGTCACGAACTACGGCGTGGGCTATGACCTCGTCGACGTCGAGGAGTGCCGTAGGCGCGGTATCGCCGTTACGAACACGCCCGGAGTCCTCGACGCAGCGGTCGCCGACCTCACCCTTGCGCTCATCCTCGCGACGCGCCGGAACGTCGTCACGGCGGACCGGTGGATCCGGGACGGCGGCTGGCAGAACAACTGGGCGCGCCCGAGGCTCCTCGGTCGCGACCTCGCGGGCGCCCGGCTCGGGCTCGTCGGCTTTGGGAGAATCGGCCGGGAGGTCGCCCGGCGCGCCGAGGTCTTCCGCATGGAGGTCGCCGTCCACCGCCGCAGCGGCGGCATCGGGCTGGACGAGCTGCTCGGCTCATCGGATGTCGTCTCGCTCCACGTCCCGCTGACGGAGGAGACGCGCGGCCTGATCTCGCGCGAGCGGCTTGGGCTGATGCAGGACGGAGCGACGCTCATCAACACCGCGCGTGGCGCGGTCGTAGACGAGGAGGCGCTCGTCGACGAGCTCGTCTCGGGCCGCATCTCCGCCGGGCTCGACGTCTTTGCCGACGAGCCGGCCGTCCCGGAGCAGCTCTTCCGCCTCCCGAACGTCGTCCTCACACCCCACATCGCGAGCGCAACCGCCGAGACACGCGCAGCGATGACGAGAGTGCTGGTGGACAACGTCCTCGCCTACAGCCGTGGGGACCCTCTGCCGAATCCGGTCTGACAGCCGCGCAGCGGCGGGAAACAAGGTCTCAGCACGAAGGCGCGGAAGACCGCGCTCTTCCGCGCCGGAGTTCCGCCACTCCAGCGAGCGAGAGCGGAGCTCTCGCGAGCTATTCCTCGCCGGGACGGCCCGCGGCGACCCACTCGCGAAGCTCGAACCAGTGGCTCGCGCGGAGCGCGTCCGCGACTTGCTCCGGCGTGTGCTCGCCGTAGAAGACGTTCCGGTCGAGATCGCAGCAGAACTCGATCTCCGACAGCGACAGGCCGGTGATGAGCATCAGCGCGTCGGCGGGGAGTTTCGCCTCGGCCACGGTGTAGTGCTTGAACTGGAGCTCCGGCGCGATCTCCATCAGATCGGGCCAGTCGGGGCAGGCGCGGGTTACCACGTCTATGACGGTACCGACAGCAGACGCTTCACAATTCCCGCAAGCGTCCGTACAAACTCCGGATCTGCGTTCGGCATCTCGATCCGCTCGAGCCGCATGCCGAGCTCCGCCGCCTTCTCCTTCGCCTCGACATCAATGTCCCAGCGGATCTCGAGATGGTCGGAGACGAACCCGACCGGGCACACGAGCACGCTCTCGACGCCCTGACGATGGAGAGCCTCGAGGTGGTCGAGGATGTCGGGGCCGAGCCATGGCTCGCCCGTCGGTGACTCGCTCTGGAAGGAGAAGCTCCATTCCGTCAGGCCCGCCGCTTCGGCGACGAGGCGCGCCGTCTCGAGTAGCAGGTCGCGGTACGGGTCGCCGGCGGCGATGATCCGCGCCGGCAGCGAGTGCGCCGTGAAGACGACATGCGCATCGGTGCCGGACACGCGCGCCGCGAGGAGCTCGACGAAGCCGGGCTCGTCGTGCCAGCTCTCGACGAACTGAAGCCGCACGCGATCGGCGAGCGCGGCCTCGAGCTGCGTCCGGTAGCCGGCGATCGACAGCGCGGAGTAGTGCGGCGCGAGGACGAGTCCGACGATCTCGTCGGCTCCCTTGGAGATCGCCAGGTCGACCGCGTCCGCGATCCGCGGAGTCCAGTGCTTCATCCCGGAGTAGACCGGCAATCCAAGCTCGCGCTCGAGCGCGGCGCGCGTCTCCTCGGTGATCGCGTTCAACGGGGACGAGTCCTCGATGCCGAGCCGGCGATACCGCTCGACGAGGTCGGCGAGGTTCTCCGGCGCGATCGGGCGGCCACCGCGAATGTCGGCGTAGTACGCAGGCACGTCGGCGAGCCGCTCAGGCGAGCCGTACGCCATGAGGACGACCGCGGCCTTCACGGCCGGTAATCCTGGACGAGGGCCGTGAGGCGCGTGAGCACGTCGGGATCCGTCTGCGGCAGGACGCCGTGTCCGAGGTTGAAGACGTGTCCGGGCCGGCCACCGGCTCGCGCGAGAACGTCGCGCGTCGCCGTCTCGATGCGCCCCCACGGCGCGAACAGCACCGCCGGCTCGAGGTTTCCCTGGATCGCGCGATCGCCGACGATTTCCCACGCGGCGTCGAGCGGGATGCGCCAATCGACGCCGATCCCGTCGCCGCCCGCACGCGCCATCTCGCCGAGCAGCTGCTCGGTCATTCCTGTCCCGAAGTGGATCGTCGGCACGCCCGTCGCGTCGAGGATGCGCCCGGAGTACGGGGCGACGAACTCCGCGTAGTCGGCGGCCGAGAGCAGCCCGACCCACGAGTCGAAGAGCTGGATCGCGTCGGCGCCCGCAGCCGCGACCGCGGCGACGTAGCGGGAGAAGTGATCGGCCAAGCGCTCCATGAGCGCGTGCCAGACCTCCGGCTCGCCGTACATGAGCGCCTTCGTGCGCGCGAAGTCGCGGCTCGGCTTCCCGTCCACGAGATACCCCGCGACGGTGAACGGTGCGCCGCAGAAGCCGACGAGCGCGCGCTCGGGCGCGAGCTCCGCGCGCACGAGACGCACGGCTTCGAGGATCGGTGCGCCCCACTCTTCGGCGTCGGACACGCGCAGCCGCTCGACGTCTGCAGCCGTGCGCACGGGCGTGTCGACGACCGGCCCGACTCCCTCGACGAGCCGCACGTCGGCGCCCATGCCGAGAACCGGCGACACGATGTCCGCGAAGAGGACGGCCGCATCGACACCGTGCCGGCGCACCGGCTGGAGCGTCACCTCGGCGCAGAGCTCAGGATTCTCCGCGAGCTCGAAGAACGAATGCCTTTCCCGCAACGCCCGGTACTCGGGCAGAGACCGGCCCGCCTGGCGCATGAACCAGACCGGAGTGCGCTCGGTCTGCTCGCGCTTGAGCGCCCGGACTAGGAGCGGTTCGCTCAGACCGCGACGGGTTCGAGGCCCTGCGCGCGGAGCAGGCGCGAGAGGCCTTCCTCGAGCGAGACCTCCGGCTCCCAGCCGAGGATCTGCTGGGCGCGCGTGATGTCCGGCTTCCGCTGCATCGGATCGTCGACCCGCAGCGCCTCGAAGACGATCTCGCTCGACGAGCCGGTCATCTTCTTCACGAGCTCCGCGAGGTCGAGCAGCGTCCGCTCGTCGGGGTTGCCGATGTTCACTGGCAGGTGCTCGCCGCTCTCGGCGAGGAGGACGATGCCGCGGATGAGGTCGTCGACGTAACAGAAGCTCCGCGTCTGCTGGCCGTCTCCGAACACCGTGAGCGGCTCGCCAGCGAGCGCCTGCCGCATGAAGTTCGACACGGCGCGGCCGTCGTTCGGGCGCATTCGCGGCCCGTAGGTGTTGAAGATCCGGACGATCGCCGTGTCGACGCCCTGCTGCTGGTGGTACGCCATCGTCAGCGCCTCGGCGTAGCGCTTCGCCTCGTCGTACACGCCGCGCGGCCCGATCGGGTTCACGTGGCCCCAGTACGTCTCCGGCTGCGGGTGGATCTGGGGGTCGCCGTACACCTCGCTCGTCGAGGCGGTGAGGAAGCGGGCGCGCTTGACCTTCGCCAAGCCAAGCATGTGATGGGTGCCGTAGGAGCCGACCTTGAGGCTCGCGAGCGGCATGCGGAGATAGTCCTCCGGGCTCGCGAGGGCGGCGAAGTGGTAGACGAAGTCGAGCGGCTCGTCGATGAAGAACGGCTCGGACACGTCGTGCGGGACGAACTGGAACGTGTCGTCGCCGATGTGCTCGATGTTCGCGAGTGATCCACTCAGGAGGTTGTCGACGCAGATGACCCGCAGGCCGCGCTCGAGGAGGTAGTCGCAGAGATGCGAGCCGAGGAAGCCGGCTCCGCCGGTCACGAGCGCGGTTGGCACGCCGCGACTTTAGCTGCCGTTGCGCGCGGAAAGGCGCGGCACTACGCGATCCCACAGCAGCGCACCGAGCACGCCGAGGATCAGGCCGATGAGAGCGGCGATGAGCACCGTGTTGCGCGGGCTCTGCGCACTGACCTGGCGTGCTGCAGCCGGGATTGTCAGCTTCGGCATCTCGACCTGTTTCGCCAACAGCAGGAGCTGCGAATACGTCGAAAGGTCGGCCTGGTCGCTGCGGAGCGTCTGCTGGAGAATGAGCTTGTCCGTCGAGGCGATATTGGGATCCGCAGTCGCGGCGTTGATCGAGTTGATCGCCTCGGTGTCGGCAGCGACATGCTTGTTGTAGTACGTGATCTGCGCCTCGGGATACGTCGCGATGCCCGCCACAGCCGCCCGAGCGAGCGCATTGGCGGCGCAGGCGGCCACCTTCCCCTTCGACGCCTGCACGGTCACGGTGACGAGCGGGTTGACCTGGGCGGCGAGGCCTTTCGTCGGCGTGCTGCTGCTCGCGACCTTCTGTACCGAGATCCCCTTGCGGAAGCTCTCCACACTCGTCTTGCACTGCGTCGCAACCTTGTCGTCGACCGACTGCGCATTCGCGATCTGGCCGACGGCGGACGGATTCGTCTGCAGCGTGAGGATCGCTGTGGTGCCGTTGTACGGCTGGCCGAGATAGATCGTCGCCGTCGCGCTGTAGAGCTTCGTGCCGCCGAGCGAGACGAGGAATCCGATGACCGCCCCCGCTACGACACCGACAGCGACCAGCCACCAGCGCCTCGCAAGCATCCGCCCGTACCCCGCGAAGTCGACCTCCTGCTCGGCTTCGGGATCGAAGCCCTTATTGGGGGCAGGGGACGTCGCCACGAGAGGCGACGATAGCCGAACCGCCTAAGAGCGTTCTCATCAACCGGCGCCGTCGACAGGCTCGAGCCCGTCTCCGGTGTCCTGAAGGATCACCTGTGAGAAGAAGCGCGTCATGACCACGCCTGCGCGGAAGTCCCCGAAGCGCGGCTCGAGGCGCTCACCCTCGGCGAGCGCGAGAGCCATCTCGGGATACCGCGATCCGGCTGCCGTCGGCAGAGGGAAGCCTCCGCCGAAGCGCGGGTTGACGTCCGTCACCTGCAGCTCACCCGAGGGCTCGCGGAAGCACTGGATGTTGGCGGGGCCGACGATGCCAAGCGTGTCGGCAACGAGGCGGGCGAAGTCCCTGAGCTCAGCGTCCTTGATCGACATCCCCTTGATCGACTCACCTCCCTTCGACTCGATCATGGTGCGAGGGATCGCGGCGACGCAGCGAGCGTCGAGGTCGGAGAACACGTCGATGGAGAACTCCTCCCCCTCGCATACCGCCTGCACCATCGAGTCGACGGTCGTGTAGCGGAGGAAGAAGTCGAGCTCGTCCCGGTCATGCGCGCGGTAGATGTGGCGCGAGCCGAATCCCTTGCGCGCCTTGACGAGCACCGGGAACCGCGGGTCGTCGGGCACGTCGCCGGCCAGCCACGTCGGCGGCGAGCCGATTCCGTTCGCGGAGAAGAACGTGTGGGCCTCGTACTTGTCCGAGCAGCGTTCGATCGCGTCGAGCCCCGAGACGAGCGCGACCGCGCCGCCGAGGTCATCCCGTGCGTTCGCGAGCTCGCGATGATCGAGGTCGGTCAGCGGCACCACCAGCCCGACGCCGTGCTCGGCGACGAGGTCCCGCAGCGCATCGACGTAGCCCGGATCGTCGAACCGGGGGACGATGGCGCGAACGTCGGCGTTGTAGAGGGCTGGTGCGAGCGGATCGATGTCGGCCGCTACGGTCGTCGCGCCGGCGCGGCGAAACGCGGTGACGATGTCGACGCGCTGCCCGGCGCAGGTGAAGAGGACGGTCGTCACGGGTGAGGAGACTAGCTCTGCCAGCCGCCGGTTTCCCCCTTGTACGTGGAGCGGAAGAGCGCGAGCGGCGTCCGCGCGAGGATCAGCAGGTCCGTCTTCCAGTCGCGATGGTCGACGTACCAGACGTCGAGCTCGATCCGCTCGTCCCACGGCAGCGTTGCTCGACCGTTGATCTGCGCCCAGCCGGTGATCCCCGGCCGCACCTCGAGCCGGCGCAGTTGGCGCGGCGTGTATCGCTCGACCTGGTAGCGGAGCGTCGGTCGCGGGCCGACGATGCTCATCTCGCCACGAACGACGTTCCAGAACTGCGGCAGCTCGTCGAGGGAGAGCTTCCGCAGGATTCGACCAGTGCGGGTGATCCGCGAGTCGCCCGCGGTCACCGCGAATCCCGCCCCCATCGTCTCGGCGCCCACGACCATCGTCCGCAGCTTCAGGAGCTCGAAGTCGACGCCGTTCCTGCCTACGCGCGTCTGCCGGAACAAGACGGGGCCGCCGCCGTCGAGCTTGATCGCGAGCGCCGCGAGCGCGAGCACGGGCGAGACAACGACGAGCGCCGCGCCGGCGATCGCGGCGTCGGCGGCGCGGTTCACGCCGTGAGCTCGCCTTCGCGCTGCGGCGCCCACGTGGCGGGAACTCCGCGCCGCAGGTAGTTCCAGAGCGCGACGACGGTTGCCCACGTGATGAGGATGTAGTAGCGGGCGATGCCGACGCGCGCGAGGAAGGCTCCGAACACGGCGAGCTGAAGCCCGAGCGCCACCGCGTAGATCACGCCGTGGCCGAGCAGCGCGATCGAGCTTGCGAGGAGGACGAGGTGGAGAACGCCGCTCGCGTAGCGGAGGTGCCGGTGCGAGATCAGCGCGACGCGGTAGCCCAGCGGCTGGCCGCGGAGCATGCGGCCGCGCAGGACGATGAGCCAGCAGTGCTCGAACATCCGCACCTTGCGCCGGTACTCCGTCTCGTTCGACGGCGTCGGCCGCTCCGAAGCCCGCGCCTCGGGCTCGTAGACCGCGCGCAGCCCGCGCTGCGGCATCAGGTACGGGAGCGACAGATCGTGGCCGAAGCGCGGGTCGACCTCGACGTAGTCCGCGCGCCGCAGCGCGTAGATCGAGCCGTTGCCACCGGTGACCGAGCCGAGCCGCGACTCCGACGCGCGCGTGACGAGCTCGTAGCGCCAGTAGACGCCCTCCTGATTCCCGCCGCCGGCGGCCTCGAGCTGGAGTCGCCCGCAGACGTACGCGATCTTCGGGTCGGCGAGATTGCGCACGAGCTTGCGCAGCGCGTCCGGCGCCCACGTCGAGTTCGCGTCGGAGAAGGCGACGACCTCGGCGTCGGTCGCGCGCACCGCCGCATCCTGCGCGGCGACCTTGCCGCCGCGCGGGTTGCGGATCACCCGCGCTCCCGCCGCTGCCGCGAGCTCCTCCGTGCGGTCGGTCGACGCGTCGGACGTGACGACGATCTCGAGGAGCTCGGACGGATAGTCGAGCTCGCGGAGGTTGACGATCCGCCGCTCGATCGCGTCCTCCTCGTTGTACGCGGCAACGATTACCGCGACCGTCGGGAGGTAGCCGTCGTCCACCGCCACCGGCTTCGTGTTGAGCCGTGCCCCGACCGCCGCAACGACGGGATAGAGCACGTGCGTCCACGCGAGCGCGCCGAGCGATGCCCAGAAGACGACGACGGCCGCGATCACGGCCGGAACGCTAGCGGTGGCTCATCCCCCAGCCGGGAAGGGCACGACGCTCATGTTCTCGTTCTTCGGCACCTTGAGCGCGAACGACGCCGAGTTCCCCGACCCTGGCGCAACCGCCCGCATCGAGTACGTGGACTTCGCTCCGATGGACACGGTCGCCTCGAAGATCCCGTTGCTATTCGACGTGATCATTGCCACGGTCTTCCACGGTTTGCCGCCGATCTTCTCCTGGATCGCGACGTCCTGCACGTCGCTCGTCGTGTCGCGCCCCCAGATCTGGACCTTTCCGTGCGATTTGAGGTAGGCGACGAACGGGAAGCTGAACGGCGTGAGCAGCGGCTTCGGTTGCGCGTTTGCGAGCACGGTCGAGCGGAGGTACAGACCGCTCTGGAACGGAGTGGCGGGATACGGCTCGTCCTGCAACAGGAACCAGGTCCCGACGGTGACCCCCGATTTCCACATCTGGTAGAACGTTTCGGCTACCCAGCGCGCCTCGAGCCCGACCGGAACGCCGTGCGTGTTGGGCGGCTTCGAGGACCAGCCGACCTCCGTGACCCAGAACTGCGGCGGTTTCGCCGCGGAGATAGCCCCGAGGTGCCAGGCCTGCTGAAGCAGCGTGTTCATCCTTGGCAGATCCCCGAGCTCGACGCCGCCAGCGACGCTCGCCTTGCCGAACGGGCCCTTGTCCGAGTACGGATGATGCGCCCAGACGTCGAACTTCGCCGGCGTGTGGCACGTGAGGTGCGGGTTTGCGCCCGTCGAGAGGCAGAGCATCTGTTGCATGAAGGTGATCGGCGGGATCACGTTGTTCTTGTCCTTCTTGCTCGGGGTGTGCTTGTACGGAGCGAGCTCGCCGGCAACCACGAGGTCCTTCGAGTCGACCGCGTGCACCGAGTCTGCGACCGAATTCACCATCGAGCGGTAATAGGTCTCGCTCTGCGGATAGAAGTTCCGGTTGAAGTTCGGCTCGTTCCACACCGAGAAGACGTGAGCCGCTGGAGCGACACCGTCGTAGTGAGTCGCGATGGCGGTCGCGAATGCGCCCAGCGCGTCTAGCTTCGGCGACCCCCCGGTTCCTTTCGCCGGATTCGGCTGGGTGCTGTAGCCCCAGCTTGGAGGCGACACGATGTCGAGGATCGGCGTGATGCCATTCGCGTTCGCCGCCGCGACGCTTGAATCCAAGGAGCTCCAATGGTAATAGGGCGACGTGGGATCGGCCGGATTGAATCCGCTCACGGGGAGCGTCCTCGGCGCGATTACAGACCAATACACAAAGAGGCGGGCGTACGTCGCGCCGGTTTGACTAGCCATCGCGAACGCTGTCGTCCTCTGCGACGATTGAAAGAGCGAATCGCCGAGCCCCGACCGGATCGGCGGCGTCGGGCCCGTCGTCGCTTCGACGATCGAGCGCGCTGCGGGCGTTGCCGTCCGGGCAGTCGCCGCGGTCGCCGCGACACCGGCGATGGCGGCGCAGATCAGAGGGAGGGCGATCCAGCGCATTCCGTATCTCCTTCGGTCGGTGTTCCGCAGGGCCGCCGTGAGAGGCTCACCCTCATCGCGAGGGATGGTATCGGCATGCGTCGAAAAGCCAACCCCTGGGATGTAAGCCGCGCGTAAAACCCCCGGTCCCCCCGTCTTTAGACGCTCGCGACCGCTTCCCACAAGCGCCGGGCGAACTCCTCGGGCTCGGCGAAGCCAATCGCGTTCGCAGAAGGAACGAGCGTTGGGCGTTCGGTTAGCGCGCGCCCCAACGCCGAGGCAAGCTCCGACGCGCTGCGGTCTCGAAAGAGAAGAGCTCCGGCCGCCCCGGCGACGTGTCCGAGCCAGCCGAAGTCCGAGCAAACGACTGTGATGCCGGGAATGTCGAATGCCGAGCTCAGGAGTCCCGACGAGCCGAGATGGGAGCGGTAGGGCAACACGAGCACGTCAGTCGCCGCGAAGATCGCCCCTAGCTCTTCGACGGTGAGGTGCCGATCTGCCACCTTCACGCCGACGCCAAGACGCTCGAGCCTGACCACGAGCTCACGAAACGTGGACGCATATGCCGGAAGACACTGCCCAGCAACCACGACCTCGACGTCCGAGAGATCCAAGCGTGGCTCGGCGGCCAACCGCTCGAGGGCGACGACGAGCAGATCGAGCCCCTTGCGCTCGGACATGAGACCGGCGATCGTGATCGTCGTCGTAGCCGAGGCTTGCTGCTGTGGGTGCGGAAGAGGAAGGTGCTCGAACGGATCGGGCAAGGCGAGGGTGCAGTCACGGAGCCGCCTGCTTCCGACGCGCGTTGTCCAGCCGTTCAGACTGAGAAAGCGTGCCGGACGGCGTCGAACGACAACCTCTCGCGCGAGCCACGCGGCGACGGCCCCGCCGACCAAGCGCGGGCGTAGGCCACGGAGGTAGGCCCGCGGGTTGCCGAGCAGGCCGTGATGGTCCCGCAGGTCGAGGGCGACGAAGCCGAAGGGCGGGAGACTCCGCGTAGCGAGCCACCGGATCACGCGATGCGCCTCCATGGCGACCACGACGTCCGGCCGGACGTGCTCGACAGCGTCGGAAAAACTACGCCACTCATCCGCGTGCACCGGCGGGCCGAGGATTTCGGCCCGATCCGGACGCGCCGCAACTTCGGGTGGCGTCCAGTGCGGCAGCGTCAGCTCGACGCCGCCGGGCGCGCCAGAGACGAACGCGCTGAGATACCGCTCGTGATGCCCGTACGACTGCACATCCCACACAAGAACGCGACGCGCCGCGCTGCTCACAGGCGCGGCGTGGGAAGCCACGCAACGGCGCGGCCGGGCGCGCCTGACGAACGAGCAACCTTGATCGGCAGAAAGAGAAAGAACGCACCCCGCACCGGCAAGCGTTCGAGAGAGGCAAGCCCCTCGATATACAGGAGTCCGCGGCCGAGGCCGGCGCGATGGGTGGAAACGGGCTCATGCGCGGGCGCAATGCTTGGCGCATCCGTACCGACGGCTCGGATGCCGCGTTCGGCGAGGTACGCAACTGCGCCGGCATCCGGCGCAGGCCAGCCCGGCGCGTCCCTCGTCACGAGAGGACGGTGCACGTACTTCAAGCCCTCGTCATCGGCGCGGTAGTACCGATCCCAGCCCGTTCGGAGAAGAACGACCTCACCGGCCTGTAGCTCACCGTGCTCCGCCTCCCAGGCGCGGATGTCCGCCTCCCCGATCGCAGGGCTCACGCCCGCGACGGCGCTCTCGTCCTCGCGGGCGTCGATGACGGCTGCCGGGCCTTGCAGCGATCGCACGTCGGCCCCATCGCCGAACACCGTGCCGAACTCCGACTCGCCTTCGATTCCTGAACCGGGCGGAGGCGTGAAATGCGCGGGGGCGTCGAAGTGGGTTGCGACGTGCTCGTGCAGCCTCATCCAGCAGGCGTAGAACGGTCCCGCCGACGGATATCGCCGTCCGTCGGCAGCGACGGGGACGTAGTAGTTCTCGATCTCGTGCGTATACGGCTGAGTGCCCGGCCACGACCCGGGCAGCTCCTCGTCGAGAGTCAACGTCAGGTCGACGAGCTCGCACTCGGCGAGTTGCGCCGCAACGGACGCGAGGCTCATCCCATGTCCTTCGCGAACAGCGAGGTGAAGTCCACCTTGGGGAAGACCTCGAGCTTTCCGTCCACGGTCGCGTCGAGCACACGCCGGCCTGCGCGAGCGTACGCGTCCCGGGCCAGCTCGTATGCCTGCTCGGACATCTCGAGGTCGGGAAGCTGCCACCGGAAGCCCTTGCCGAAGTACTGCGGGTGGAAATGGTTCTGATCCGGGCCGGAAGACTCGACCACGTCGTTCGGACGTCCCTTCTCCGCGAAGGAGTGATCGACTCCGATCAGGATCACCTCCTCGAAGCCCATGTAGAACGCGAGCTGCAGCGCGCAGAAGGTCACGGTCGCTCCCGCCCAGATCCCTCTGTCCGCCGCCGTCGAGAACCGGGGTCTTGCATTCGTGACACGCAGGAATATCGGGTCGCGTTCCGGCGGCACGTGGTGACGGGACCACCAGTTCACAAACACCGTCGAATCGACCGCCGCCACCTCTTGTATCGCCTGCTCGAGAACCAGACGGTTGATCGAGACGAGAAACGTCGTCGGGAAACCGAGCTCCTCGAACAGAAGGTAGATGCGATTGAGCCCGAACGTAACCTCGTCACGCAACGGCGACAGGTTCATCCGCTGCAGGCTCGGGCCATTGCCGATGATGAAGCAGCGCCGGCCCGCGAACGCGTCGCGAAGCTCCCGAATTCGACGCGCAGATCTACGCCCCGCCGGGCTCGAGTTGTATTCGAGGAAGCTCCAGGCAGCCGCGCAGACGCGGACGATCGACCCGTACCGACCATGACCGATCCGTCGCTCGAGGGAGGTTCGGAACGTTTCGCTCACGCCTCGGTCCCGAGGATGGCCGTCGCACCGCCGTCGACGACGAGTTGCTGGCCCGTGATGAACGACGACCGCGCGCCGTCGAGGAGGAACGCGACAGCCTCGGCGACGTCGCGCGGATCGCCGACCCTGCCGAGCGGCGTCCGCGCGACGAGCTCCGCTCGCGCCGCGTCGCCTCGGCCGTCCCGGCCCAGCCCGGCGCGCAGCATCGCCGATTCGACCGCCCCCGGCGCGACCGCGTTCACGCGGACGTGGGGTGCGAACTCGAGCGCGGCGGCACGCGTCAGCGCGGTGAGAGCTCCCTTGCTCGCCGCGTACGCCGCGAGACCTCTGGAGGTGGCAATGGCGTGAACCGACGAGATGTTGACGACGGCTCCCGAGGTTCGCTCGAGCGGCTCCCGCAGTGCGGTCATCGAAAGGTACGCGGCGCGAACGTTCACGGCCATCGTCCGGTCCCAGTGCTCGAGAGCGGGTCCCACCGCCGGCGAGGGAACGAGCACGCCGGCCGAGTTGACGAGAGCGTCAACGTTATGCGCGGCAGCGGCCTCGAAAGCCGCCCATGCTGCGTCCGCGTCAGCGAGATCGACCGAGGCGAACTCGTCGAGCTCCACGCTCGGGGTGTCGCGATCGATGCCGTACACCTGGCGCCCGGAATCACGCAGCACCTCCGCGACCGCGCCTCCGATCGCTCCGGCCACTCCCGTGACGACGGCCCACCTCTCGCTCATGCGCGCAGAGCTCCGATCAGGTTCGCGACGGACATCTCGTTGACGCGGGCGACTGCCTCGACGGTGTTCGAGCCGTTGTGCGCGCCGAAGACGCACCGCTCACACTCGAGCAGCGGATCGTCCGGCGAGAGCGGCTCGCTCTCGAACACGTCGAGAGCGGCACCGGCGATCGATCCCGAACGGAGCGCCTCGACGAGGGCTTCCTGGTCGACGAGCCCTCCCCGCGACGTGTTGACGAGATATGCGGTGGACTTCATCGCGGCGAGCTCGTCGGCTCCGATCAGGTGCCGCGTGTCGGCCGTTAGTGCGCAGTTGAGAGAGACGTAGTCGCTCCGCCGGAGCAACTCTTCGAGATCGGACGCCGCCGCCCCGAGCGCGGTTCCGGCCGCGTGGCGCGTCGAGTCCGGCTCCGAGAACAGCACGTTCATCCCGAAGCCGGCGGCCCGGCGGGCGAGCGCGAGCCCGATGGCGCCGAGCCCGACGATCCCGAGCGTCGCACCCGCGAGCGACCGACCGGGAATCCGCTCCCAGCCTCCGCCGCGCACGGCGCGGTCGATCACGTGGAGCGAGCGCGCGAGCATGACGACGTAACCCATCGCGACGTCCGCGACCTCGTCGGCGAACGCTCCCGGCGTGTTGATCACGGGAATGCCGCGCTCGGCGGCATAGGCGAGGTCGATGTTGTCGAGCCCGACTCCCCACTTGCAGATCACGCGAAGCGAGGGGGCCGCGTCTATCACACGCCGCGTGACCGGATCGTCGCCGGCGACGACTCCCACACACCCGGGAAGCCGCTCGAGCAGCTCCTCCTCGGACAGTTGCTGCGCAACGATCGGCGCGTCGACCTCGAGCCCTGCGGCAGTGAGCGCGGGAAGGAATTCATCGATCGCCCGCGCCAGGTGCGGGCAGCTTACGAGCACGCGCTCCACGATTCCAGCTTACGTCGTCGACATCCATGACCTCGCGCGCGAAGACGTATACGTTTGCTTGCGGATGCTGGAGGACACCCGACTCGTCAAGGGAATGCGCCTGTTGGGCAACCCGAGCTTTCTCCGGGTCTTCGTGCAACATCGCGTGGTTGCATCGCTCGAACATCGCGCGCTGCCCGAGAAGCGCTACGCGACGGTTGTGGATATCGGCGCCCACACAGGCCAGTTCAGCCTGCTCGCCCGCGCGCGCTATCCCGAGGCGACGATTCACGCGTTCGAGCCGCTCCCCGAGGCGGCCGCGAAGTTCCGGGAGGTATTCGCGGCGGACCCGCTCGTACAGTTGCACGAGGCGGCGATCGCGCCCGAGGCCGGCGAGATGACCCTCTATCTCGGGCAGGCATGGGACGGCGGCTCCCTTCTGCCGGCAGCCGCGCTTCGCGAGATCGCCGTGCGCACTGGGCCGCTCGAGGAGTTCCTCGCCGCAGGCGAAATCCAACCGCCTGCGCTGCTCAAGCTCGACGTACAGGGCTACGAGCGCGAGACGCTCGTTGGCTGCCGCAGCCTCCTCGATCGGTTCGACGACGTCGTGGCCGAGCTGATGCTGGTCAAGGATCGCCCCGGACAGGCGCTCGCCTCCGACGTGATCGCGCTGCTGCGGGACGAGGGCTTCCAGCTCGCCGGAATCGACGCATTCGGCCGGCGCGGCGGGAGAATCGTCCGCTTCGACGGCATCTTCTCGCGGTAGTTATCACGCGCTCCGCAGGAGCAGTTCCGCAAGCTCGAACTCCGACTCGACGTCGATGTCGAAGGACTCGCGGGATTCGAGCTCCCACAGCAGCGGGCGCTCACCCACCCGGTTCCGTCGCGCCTCCATGACCTCTCGCGCGAAGAGGTAGAGACACGAATTCTCCTCGAAGAGCGGCGGCAGGTCCTGGGTGGGAAGCAGCACCGCCGGGTCGTGATTGACGGGCTCGCCGGTCTCGGACCAGAGTCGGCGCTGGATCCGAGTCACGCTGAACAGCGAGTCGTGTTCCGGGTACGCGGCTGCGAACGCCGCTGCCGCAGCATCGACCGACTCGGCTCGCAGAAACGGGTTCGTGGCGTGGGTCTGGAGAAAGAAGTCCCCTTCGACCACCGTCAGGTCGTGGAGGATGATCTCGTTCATCGGCACCTCGCCGCCGAGCAGGTCGGCAGGGCGCCGCAGAAATTTGATCCGCGGGAAGTCGCGCCCGAGCGCAGCCTCGATCTCGCTGCTGTCCGAATCGACGACAATCCGCTCGACGCTCTGCGCCGCCTCGAGCGTGTGCAGGATGTGATGGAAGAGCGGAAGCCCGCCGAGCAGCCGGCGGTTCTTGCCGGGCACGCGCTCGCTGTCGTGCCGCATAGGCACCAGGGCGACGACCTTCATCCCAGTCCGTGGTAGTCGATCAGCAGGGACGCAGTCTCCCCTTCGAGCCCCTCGCCGACCGCAGCAGCCGGCGGGGTGCGCCCGGGATAGTAGAACCGTCGCCTCAGCGCGTCGGGAACGGGACCGCGCTGCCGGAAGCCACGCCAGGCGCCAAGAAACTGCGCGAACCGATACATCGGGACGTCGAGCGCGTGGCGGGCCAGCTCTCCTTCGCGCGCGGCGTGAAGGAAGTCCATCGCAACGTTGCGGGCGAAGAGATTCGCCGCCCCGACGGCTCCTAGCCGCTGTTCCGGGAAAATCTGCCGGTGCGCGATCGCTTCCCGCTCGAAGCGGGTGAGCACCTTCTGAAACGACTCGTCGTGGACGTGCGCGATCGGCGCGTCGGCCACGTACGCGATCCTGCAGCCGCGCTGGAGCGCGTGCTTCGCCCACGCGATGTCCTCGAGGCCGGTCAACGATTCGTCGAACGGCTGGCGCACCCATTCGGTGCGGCGAACGGCGGAGTTGGCGTTGTTGCAGAACGGATGATCCTGGTTCCAGTTCGACGCGAGCGGAAACGCCTGCTCGAAGAGCCTCCGCTCGGAATACCGCGACTGTTCGACCCCGACCTGGCGGCCGTATGCAAGCCCGACGAGAGGGTCACGCGCCAGTGGCTCGGTCAGCCGCTCGAGCCAGTCCACGCGGAGCGGGTAGACGTGCGCGCTCGCGGCGACGACGAATTCGCCCGACGCCCCGGCGAAGCCGCGATTCAACGATCGCCCGAACGAGAACTCCTCCGGGGCGATGTGCTCGACCCGTACACCGTGGGCCTCTGCGATCTCCGCGGTACCGTCCGTCGAACCGGAGTCGACGACGATGACCTCCGCCTCGACCGTCTGCGATGAGAGGCCGAGCAGGAGGCGCTCGATGTGTGGCGCCTCGTTGTACGTTCGGACGACGACAGAGACCAAGCTCATGCCGTCATCGGCTCAGGCCTCTCGGCCTGCTGCTGAGTGCTATCGCCGAGCCCTTCCAGCTGGCGGAGCTGGGCGAGCCTGGCGCCGACGAAGAACCAGAAGATCGGATATGCGTAAAAGTTGAGGAAGAAGAACGCAACGATGCAGAGGAGAATCGGCGCCTCCGTCACCCACGCTCCTTCCCGCCGCACTCTCCCGAGCGGCAGGACCAGCGCGAGCAGCATGATGGACAACAGCAGAAGGCCGAAGACTCCAGACTCCGAGAGCGCCCCGAGGTACGTGTTGACGTTCTGGTACGCCAGATTCGCATTGGGCAGGAATGAAAGGTGGACGAGCGACGGGTTGTAATAGCGGTCGTCGCCCAGGCCGACGCCGGTTAGTGGCGCCAGATGCCAGATCTTCACCGACGCGTGGTCCTGCGCGAGGCGGTACTGCGCCGAGTGATCTCCGCCCGTCGCGGTTCCGCTCGCGCGGTTGCTCAAGGTCTGGCCGACGGGAAGGAAGACGAGCACCGCGATCGCCGCGACGGCGACCATTGCCAGCTCGCGCCAGGACCGGAGCAACACGCGCCAGGCCCGCCACAGCAGGAACGCAAAGCCGACGAAGAACGCCACGGCCGGTCCGGCGGCAGCACCGAGCAGGGTCGCGACGACGCAGAGGCCTATGCCTAGCCAGATCCAGCGGCTTGGCGAGGCGGCGTTGAGCCAGATGCCGCCGATGACTCCGATCAGCATGTAATAGCCGAGGACCGCCGGCTCACTGAAGATCGAGGACGGCCGGATGAAACTGTTGGTCTCGCGCGAGGCCAAGTGGAGCGCGCCCGTAGCTCCGGTGTGAAGGGCGTTCTGGTCGAGCGCTTGCAGACAGGCGACTGCCGCGGCAGCGACAATCAGGATGAAGAACGTCAAGACCGCGCGACGTAGCAAGGCGGGTGTTAGGAGCCGGCCGAGTATGAGCGCGATCAACGCCAGGTACGCGAAGTGAGCGAACGTCTTGATGCTCTGCCCCAGATGCGACACCAGGACGAGAGGCTTCCCGTGAGGCTGCGGGTGGGAGTGCCCGAGGAGTGCCGCGGCGACCGATGTCACCGCGTACACCGCGAAAAGCCCGATGACGATGGATTCCCTCCAGTTCGGCTTGCTGAGATCGAAGCGGCCGCGAATCGCAAGGAACGCAGCACGGCCGATCACGACCGCCCCGACGAGAACGAACGTCGGATCAGGGATGGGGAACCCGTAACTCAGCCAGAGCCAGTCGTCGACCCGTTCGAAGAAAAGCGCCACGACGACCGCAGTGACCAGGAACTCGTCGAACCCGAGCCTCGGCACGGTCAGCCCGCTCGGTCGCAGCTGGGAAACGCGCAGGCTCGTCAACCGTTTCCTCGGACGACGCGGAGCAGGCTATTGAAGCTTTCCATCTCGAGCAGCTCCCGTCTCAGGTGGCCGTTGAAGGACTCGCCGGACGGATTCTGCCATGGCGCGCCAGGTTCGATGTAGCCGGTGGCGTGGAGCGCGCGTCGTCAACTTGGCTACGGTACGATCGATTCTCGCTCACGCGCCCACGAACCGGGACTACAGCGCTCGAGCCAGCTAGGAATGAGCGAAACGTGCGCTTGAGAACAGCTGCGAGCCTTCCCTACTTCGTTGTACGTGCGGCAGTGGAATTGGCTCGAGCTCAGCGCCTCGGCCTCGAAGGAGCGGCCTTCGGCTGGTTCGGCTTCGGCCTTGGCCTACGCGTCATTCCCGTAGCACCGCGCGCCGGGATCGAGCTCGTCCTGAATCCCGTGAGCATGGTGCGCTATCTCGAGTTCCCGTTCGTCTACCGGAATCTCCGAGCTGGAGAGATCCTCGACGTCTCATCTCCTCGCCTTCTGAGCCTCTACGTCGCATCGAAGCATCCAGATGCGAGGATCACGGTGCTGAACCCTGACTCGCGAGACCTCGATCGAACGAGGAAGGTCGCGAAACGGGAGCGAGTGGGCGACCAGCTCCGGCTGGAGCTTGCGGGCGTCGACGCCGTATTCGGCGAGCGCAATCGATACGACACGATCTACGCAGTCTCGGTAGTCGAGCACATCGCGGGCGCATACGACGAGCGGGAGGCCGTCTCGCAGCTGTGGCCTGCATTGAAGCCCGGCGGTCGATTAATCCTCACCGTCCCGACCGATCGCACCTTCCGCACCGAGTATCGGGATCGTGACCTCTATGGAACCGCGGAGCCCGACGCGGAGGGAAAGTTCTTCTTTGCACGGTTCTACGACGAAGATGCGATCCAGGAACGACTGATCGACTCAGTCGGTGTTCAGCCAGCGGTGCTCGAGTGGTACGGGGAAACCGTCCCTGGCCAGTTCAATGAATGGGAGCAGCGCGTAATGCAGCGCGGCAGCTTGGCTCGATTTGTCCACGACCCGATGCTCGCCGCTCAAGACTGGCGCCGGTATTCGGACTGGTCCGCGATGCCCGGAATCGGTATCTGCGGGCTCGTCTTCGAAAAGCCTGGAGGTTCTTAGAGGGCCGGCCGAGCATCGATGAAGTTCCGGTCTTGTTCTGTTAGCGCTCTCCCTGCGATCTGCCGGTAGTGCGCGCGGAAGTGTCGAGCCGTTCGCTCCCACGAAAGAGACGACACCCGCGACCGGCCGCGCTCGACGAGGGTCGCTCGTAGCCCCGAATCGGTCCAGAGCCGGAAAATTGCGTCAGCCATCTCTTGTGGCGACTCGGGGTCGAAGAGCAACGCTGCGTCACCCACCTGCTCCGGTAGCGACGTCACGGCCGAGCAAGCGACGGGCGACCCGGCCAGAAATGCCTCCCAGGCCGGCCCGCTCGCGGCCTCGAACTTGCTTGGAATCACAACAGCCTCCGAGAGCTCGTAGAGACACTGCAGCTCAACAGGCGTCACGAAGTCGCAAAAGCGGACGGAATCCTGAAGGCCGAGCCGCTCAACCGCCCGTGCGATGGCCGCGTAGTGCTCGTTCCTGCGGCCGCTGCAGACGAGCGGCACGACAACGTCGTGATCCGACCGCAGCAGCGCGAGCGCTTCGAGAAGCGTGACGTGGTTCTTGTGCAGCCACGTCTGGGCGGGGTAGAAGATGAAGCGCTCGGGGAGCTCGTACACCCGCTGCACGCGGGCTAGGTCGTCAGGCCCCGGCCTGGCGTACGCGGAGGTCACGGGCGCGAGCGGTACGACGGCGACCTTCTCCGGGGGAATGCCGAGTTGGGCGACTACGTCATTCTTGATCCATGAAGACACGACGGCGACCAACGTGGCGCGGCGTGCGTACGTTGCCCACACGCCGTCGCGCACGGCAAGCTGCTCACGCGTGAAGTACTGGGGGTAGTGGCGATGCTGGAGGTCGTGCGGGTGGTAGATCGTCGGGAGCGACGTGATGTAGGCGCTCTGCACGGGAAAGTGGACGAGGTCGGCTCCGGCGGCCTCGACTGTTCCGTCCGAATGCTGCGGCTGCGGCGCTCCGCGAACGCGTAAACGAGCGGATCGTCCCCACTCCGTAAGGCCGGGCGCGACTCGTTTGACGAGTTCCTTCGCCGGCGACGGCTTCGGCAGGGGGCATGCTCCGCCCGGGAGAAGCTCACATGGCCCTCCGACAAACGGCGCGAGCCACTCGACGCTGTCTTCCCACACGTGGAACAAATAGGCGTCATCGCCGTCGTCCAGCGCCGAGAGGCCATCTGCGAGGCCGATGACCACGGACTCCACGCCGCCGCTCTGGCCACCGCGTAGCCGCGCGTCGATCACGACGCGCATCGGGCGACCGGGATCTGTCATGCCGGCCGCCGTGCACGCGGGGACTCGGCTCGTAGACTCTTGGCAGCCCGATGGAGATCATGCCTCTCACTCCGC
The DNA here is from genome assembly GCA_963753525.1 of uncultured Actinomycetes bacterium. Classification (GTDB taxonomy): domain Bacteria; phylum Actinomycetota; class Thermoleophilia; order Gaiellales; family Gaiellaceae; genus Palsa-739. The sequence continues at coordinate 497,650 of CAVWCS010000005.1, read as the reverse complement.
GACTCGCGACGGGCCTTGGCAACTTCTTCGAAACGATCCGCGAAGACTGGGACTTCTTCCATCCCCACCCACTGACGGCCGAGCACGCCGCCGATCTCTGCCGCCGCGAGACGCGCGATATCTACCTCGTAGGCGTCGAGAGTGACACCGTCATCGCCTACGGACTGCTGAGAGGTTGGGACGAGGGGTACGAGACACCGAGCCTCGGCATAGCGGTCCATCCAGCCAAGCGTGGCCAGGGTGTCGCTCGGAAGATGATGCTCGCGTTGCATCAAGCGGCTGCGGAGCGCGGCGCGACAGCGGTACGCCTGACTGTCTCCCGTAGAAACACAGGTGCGATTCAGCTCTACGAGTCGCTCGGCTACGTCCTGGACGACATGAACGACGACGAGCTCGTCGGTCTCCTTCATCTGGACCGGCCACAGACGGGAGGCATGACCGCGGTCAGGCAGAACTGCTCGGGACAGTCGGATGCGTCCGGCCGTGCCTCACCGCCGCGATCGCCGATGTGATTCGTTCAACGGCGCCGTCGGTGAGCGCTCCGAAGGTCGGCAGATTCAGGCCGGCGGCACCAAGCCTCTCCGTGTTCGGGAGGAACTCGCCTCGACGGAGCGATGCCTCACGAAACGGCGGCAACGTGTGCAGAGGCACGAAGAACGGTCGCGTGTCGATGCCGCGTTCGCGCAGCGCCTCCGCCAGCTCGGCGCTCGTCAGACCGTACTCCTCGGGATCCACCGTGATGCTGAAGAGCCACGGCGCGGGCTCCGCCCATTCGGCCACCGGCTGGAACCCGATACCCGGCACCGCGTCGAGCAGCTCCCGGTAGCTGCGGAAAATCTCGCGCCTGCGCTCCACAATCTCTTCGGCCCGCTCCAATTGGGCGCACAGGATCGCGCAGGCGAGGTTCGTCAGCCGGAAGTTGTAGCCGGTGACGGGAAAGTGATAGCGGCGCTCCGGGTCGACGCCCTGGCCGCGCAGCATCCGGAGTCTCAGCGCCGTCGACGCGTCGTCGACGATCAACGCTCCGCCCTCACCCGACGTGATGATCTTGTTGCCGTAGAACGAGAATGTTCCGATCCGTCCTAGCGAGCCAACGAGCCTGCCCTTGTATCGCGCAAAGTGCGCCTCTGCGGCGTCCTCGACGACCCAGAGCCCGTGCACGGCGGCAAGATGGTTGATCCAGTCCATGTCGGCCGGGTGGCCGTAGAGATGGACGGCGATGATCCCGCGCGTTCGAGGAGTGATGGCGTCCTCGAGAGCGTCCGGATCGATGCACCACGTCTCGGGGTCGACATCGACGAATACCGGCTCGGCGCCGACGTAGCGAACGACGTTGGCCGTGGCGATATACGTGAGCGACGGGACGAGAACTTCGTCGCCGGGCCGCACGTCGAGACCGAGAAGCGCCAGATGGAGCGCGACGGTGCCGTTGCACACGGAGATGGCGTGGCCACCGTCGCACGCGTCAGCGAACTCGCGCTCGAAGCGATCGATGAATGCTCCGGTCGAGGAGATCCAGGAACTGCGCAGAGCCTCGACGACGTACTCCTCTTCACGCCCGCTGAGGTCCGGAGCCGCAACCGGAATAAAAGCGTCCTTCAGGTTGTCGTCCTCTCCGCCCACGATCGCGGGTGATCGTAGCCGAGGCCCTGAGCGCTCACTCACTCCGACGTCGGTCGGAGCCGCCTCAGGATCCTCTGACCCAGCGTCGGACGGATGATTCGTCGCATGGTGAGTCGAGCCGCCTCGCGATCGGCGATAACGAGCTCGGGGTGCGTCAGCGGCAACGGAAGAGGTGCCGTCGGCACGTTCTCTTGCGCGGTCGACGACGACATGTGTGTCGCGTCGGCTCCGGCGCCGACATGCGAGACGAGATTGACACTTGGACATACTCCGAGTCCGCCGTGAACCCAGCACGAGAGCAGCCACGGAATTGCCCACGAATCGACTTCTCCCGCATACGTCTCGTCGAATTTGCTTCGCCAGTATCGCTCTGCGTAGCGGTCTCCGAGGATGTCTCCCAACCAGCCGCCGTCCCTGACAGCCGGCCAGCAAGACATCTCACTGTCGAAGTGCGTCCAAGCCCTGCGCCAGGTAGCCCATCCGACCGAATGGGGATACAACGAGTAGTAGTAACTCCCGGAAATCCGGATCCTTCCGGCGAGAAAGTTGTTTCCGGAAATCGCACTAATCCTCTGATCGTCCGCGTACCGGTCGAGCAGGGCGTCGCAATAGCCGAAAAACGTCGGCTCGGGGACGAGATCGTCTTCCAAAACGATCGCGCGTTCGGACTGCTCGAATACCCATGACAGTCCGCCGGCGATGCGCCCCTTACACCCGAGGTTGCGATCCGAATAGTCCGATATCACCTCGCATTCCCACTTGGTCTCCTCGACGACCCTCCGTGCCTGAGCGCATTTCTCGATGTCGTCGGGCCGATCCGCGCGGGGGCCGTCAGCGATTACGTAGAGCTTTGGCGGGCGCGATTGTCGTATCGCTTCCGCAGTCACAGCCGTCAAGTCGGGACGATTGAAGATCACGAGTACAACTGGAGTGCGACTCACAGGCAAACTCAGGGAATCGGCGGTCTGATGACGAGCACCGACCAACGACCTCTGCCATCCCTCGTCCAAGGCCGACAGTCGTATAGCGGACTGCCCGCCGCCGTCTGCAGCACCCGACGATGACTCGGGCGGTTCGCGTCGTCGAGCAACAGCAGACCACCGGGGGCGAGATGATCCACTGCCGTTGACGCCAGCGAGTCCCGAATCCCGCCGAAGATGTCCTGAAAGACGAGGTCGAATTTTCCACCGGCGATCTCTGATTCGACCTCTTCCAGCGGGAAAAGACCGTTCGCAGTCATGCCTTCCGCCTTGAGGAACGACGCCGTCTTCCCGAGCCAATCAGTGTCGTTGTCGGTAGAGATGACTCGTACGTTCTGGCCGCGGCTCGCGGCAAAGCGGCGGAATACATACGACGTAAAACCAGACCCGTACTCGAGGACACTCTTGACCTCGAGAGTGTCGCAGAGGTGCAAAAGGAAGCTTGAGACCTCGAGCGATGCCGCCCACCCGGGAGTAGAAACCTCGGTCACATAGCGCTCATACGGCTCTCTGAGCTCGGCCTTTCTCGCATCGAGATCGCCCGGGATTAACGCGCTCGGAAGGGGCAGAGCGGAGCGCATATCGCGCCACTCCTCGATCGTGCTTTGGATCTCGCCGAGGAGTGCGCGCGGCCTCCGCATGCGCCGGACACTAACAGAGGTACCGCGTGAAGCTCTCACCCGCTCGGCGGTCGGAAGCGGCGACTCCGGTGCTGGTCGTCGGGGCAGCAGCTATCGTGCCCCGCTGCCCCGGCCGGCCCCGGCGCGAGGAGTCACCCGGCACCTCGACGAAGCAGCACACAACCACGAACCCATGAGCCAGGTCGAAGCAGCCGCACCGAGAACGCCGTCGGCGTCGGCGCCGTCCCGCAGGCAAGTCTTCAAATACCTGCTCGGTTCCGAGTGGCGTAGGGCCGGGTTGCTCGCGTTGTTGTCGGTGCTCACCGGACTGGCCGAAGCAGGCGTCTTGGCGATCGTCGCGCAAGTGGCGGCCGGCCTTGCAACCAGAGCGGGACAGGTCGACGTGCATCTGGGCGTAGCCGAGGTGCACATGTCGCTTCGCAGCCTCCTCATCGTCGGCGGAATACTCGCCGCCGCCCGCCTTGTCCTCTTCCTACCGGCCTCGTCCGTTGCGGCCGCTCTCTCGGCCGACACGCAGGCCGCTATGCGCAGGCGGCTCCTCAGCGCGTTCCTCCGCGCAACGTGGACCGTCAAGGCCTCCGACCGGGAGGGGCACCTCCAAGAGTTGATGACAAATCAGGTGACCCTGGCAACGCAAGGCGTCGTTCAGGCGACCTATCTCGTCACCTACGCCTTCACGCTCTTCTCGCTCGTCGCCTCGGCGCTCGTCTTGAGCCCGGAGGCGGCCGGCATCGTCGTCGGGGCCTCCACTCTTCTGTTCTACGTGCTACGGCCACTCAGTCGAGCCGGCAGCAAGGCGGCTCACGATCTCTCAGCTAAGCAGCTCGAATACGCGGGAAGCGTGAGCGAGGGCACTCGTCTTGCCGAGGAGACCCAGGTCTTCGGCGTCACCGAAGCGATGCGGTCGCGCGTCGACGAGCTCATAGTGCGCACCCGTAGCCTGTACTACCGAACGCAGCTGGTAGCACGGCTCGTCCCGGGCCTTTACCAGAGCGCGGTCTATCTCCTCCTCGTCGGCGGCCTCGCGGTCATCTACGCGGTCGACCGCTCCGGGCTGGCCTCGCTCGGCGCGGTCGTCCTGCTGCTCGTGCGCGCAGGCACATACGGGAACCAGGCACAGAGCACGTACCAGCAGCTGCGCCAAGCGCTGCCCTTCCTCGAGCGCGTGCTGGCCGGGATCGAGCGCTACGAGTCGGCGGCTCCGACGGCAGGAACCGTTGCCTTCCCATCGGTCGACACGCTCTCCCTCCGCGAGGTGTCGTATTCGTACGACGGGAGCACACCGGCGCTCACCGACATCAGCTTCGACGCAGAGGCGGGCGAGACCATCGGGATCATCGGCCCGTCAGGAGCCGGAAAGTCGACGCTCGCTCAGGTGCTTCTGCGCCTGAGGGAGCCGACTGCGGGCGAATACCACATCAACAGCACGCCTGCCGGCCGTCTGAGCTGGGCGGATTGGACGTCCACGGTTGCGTACGTCCCGCAAGCGCCTCAGCTCATATACGCGTCCGTAGCCGACAACATCCGCTACTTCAGGGAGGTCAGCGACGAAGACGTCGAGCGTGCCGCACGCCTCGCGGGCATCCACGACGACATCATGGCCTGGAACGACGGCTACGACACGACAGTTGGCCCGCGCGCCGCCGCCATCTCGGTGGGACAGGCCCAGCGGGTCTGCCTCGCCCGCGCTCTGGCGCTCCACCCGCAGGTCCTCGTCCTCGACGAGCCTACGAGTGCGCTCGATCCGACGTCGGAACGGCTGATCCAGGCGTCGCTGACGAGCTTGCGCGGGAGCCTCACCCTCTTCATCATCGCCCACCGGATGTCAACGCTTGACATCTGCGAGCGTGTGATCGTCATCGTCGGGGGACGCCTCGACGCGATCGAGACAATCGACGCCCTCCGGGTGAACAACGACTACTACCGCGAAGCGATGGACATCGTGTCCTAGAAAGCGCCGCGCCGGCCGAGCACGGCCGGGAGGGTCATGAGCACGATCTTCAGGTCGCGCGTGATCGAGAGGTTCTCGACGTACTCGCGCTCGACAGCGAGCCGTTCCTCGAACGTCAGTTCCCCTCGCCCGTAGACCTGCATCGGGCCGGTGATCCCGGGCTTGACGTCGAGCCGGAAGCGGTGCTCCGGCAGGTAGCGCTCGACAAGGTCGAGCTGCTCCGGCCGCGGCCCGACGATGGACATATCGCCACGCAGGACGTTGACGAGCTGCGGCAGCTCGTCGAGGCTCGTCCGCCGCAACAGCCTGCCGATGCGGGTCACGCGCGGGTCGGCTTTGAGCTTGAACATCGGGTCGGCGAGTTTGTCGAAGGGGACGAGATCCGGAAGGAGCGCCTCAGCGTTCTTGACCATCGTCCGGAACTTGAGCACCGTGAACGCCTGGCCGCCCGCTCCTGCGCGTGTCTGCCGGAAGAGGACCGGCCTGCCATCGTCGACAACGATCGCGAGCGCTGCGAGGGCAAAAAGTGGCGCGGCGGCGAACAGTCCGAGCGCTGCGAGGGACACGTCGAGGCCCCGCTTCAGCACGAGGGTGAAACCGGATATGTCCCACGTGTTGTAGTCGAGGAACGGCAGGTCGGCGACATGGCCGAGGTGCGTCGCGGTGCCGAACATGCCGCGTGTCGGTGGCACAACTGTGAGCTTCACCCCGCGCAGGCGACAAACGGGCAAGAGCGCCTCGAGGATCTCCTCGTTGAGCTCGCTGCTGGCCACGACGATCCGGTCGACCTCGTCGAGATCGTCGATCCACTCCCACGGCGCCCCGAAGTTCGCGATCCGGCCCGCGACCTCGGCATGGATGTCGGGAAACAGCTCGAGCTTGCGGACGACTGCCTCGGCCAGCGGCCCCTCGCCCACGATGAGTATGCGCTCGGGCGGAGTGAGCCGGCGCCAAAGCGCACGCCCTGTCGCGCGGAAGACAAAGCCGATCACGATCGCAGACCCCCAGATGAGCAGTCGATCGTTTCCGTCGATGGCGAGAGACGGGACCGGAGCGGTTACCACCGAAATGAAGGCCGTGCTCAAGAGGGCCCAGACCACGAGATTCGGAAGCTCGTCGACCGTCAGATGGCGGACAGTCCTCTGGTCGCGATCGTAGAGCCCCGCAAGCTTGGCGGTCACGATCCACGCCGGCGCCGAGAGGACGAGGAGCAGCACCGTGTGGTGCGTGCTGCCAGCAACGACCAGTACAAACGCCGTAGCGGCGACCGTTAGCAGGTCGGCGCCGGCGAGGACCCGGCGGAGGCTCGCATCCCGGATGTAGCGAAGGTCGTCGAACGGTGCCGCGACTGGGACAGCAGTTGCCGTGGAACCGATCGCGATCCCGAATTCGCTCACATCACGCCCGCGCTTTCCCCCACTATCGACGCCTCATTTGTTGCGCTACGCAGGAATTTATCGCGAGAGCGGCCAACCCGCCACCCGCTCAGCGCTTGCTCTGGAACACGCTCCCGTGCGGGTTGAGCGCCCGCGCGTGGTTGCGCTCGCGGGCAGCTACGCGGAGCCGGCCGCGGTCCTGGTCGATCTGGCTGGCGATAAACCAGAGTACCCAGTCGTGCGAGGAGCGGTCGATCGCCAGCCCAAGCCAGTGCCTCGCTTCGACGTACTGCCCCTCATCCTGTGCGAGCTGTCCGAGCTGGAGGTACGGGCTCGCCGCCCACGGCTCGACCGCCTTCGCGGCCAGCGCCTCGGACTCGGCGCGTGTTGTGTCGCCGGCGGCGGCCGCGACGCGACTGTCGTTCAGATGGACCCCGGCGGAAAGGACGACTACCTGCGGGACGATGGCAGCGACGGCGACCAGCGCGAGGGCCGGCCGCAGGAGGCCGACGCGACGCACCGCCGGCTCGCGGCGAGACGGGAGTGTTCCAAGCGCGATACCGAGGCAACCGACAGCCACGACGGCGATCCCGGACAGCTGCCAGACCCAGTCGTACGCGGCGGCGACAAAGAACGCGACGCTGGTTGCCGTGATGGCAGCGATGTGCGCGCTCGCGAGCGCGCGCGCCGAGCGGATCGCTCCGGTGACGGCGAGGAGCAACCACCCGAGGAGCAGGAGCAGGCCGATCACGCCGAGCTCCGCCATCGTTTCGAGATAGAGCGAGTGTGCGACCTGGGTGAAGATCGGCAGGCTGCCGTGCTGTAGCCACCAGAACTCCCAGGAGCCGGCTCCGCCGCCGTTGAGCGGATGCGCGCGGAACTGCGAGACGGCCGCACTCCAGAACTGCCACCGGCCGCTCCCGGAGCTCGAAAGCAGGTGGTTCGTGACGTAGATCCCCGACCCGTTCGTCGGCGTGTTGCTGCGGAACGCGTCGAAGAAGCGGATCGGGTGAGCGGCAACGACCCCTACGGTGGCGAGCGCGACGAGCGCGGCCGCTGTGATCCAGCCGATGAGCGGCCGTGGAGTCGGCAAGCGGCGGCCGACCTCACTCACCGCGAGCCAGAGCAAGGAGGCACCGATGCACGCGAGTCCGATCACGAGCGCCGCGTCGTGCCCTTCGTTCACCGCGAGCGAGCCCGTCGCGCCCGAGACGAGCTCTTTCTTGTGCACGAGTTCTGCCACGGCGACAGCGCCGGCCACGCCGGCAACGGCTGCGGCAGCGAGCGCAGGCCAGCGGCGTGGTGCGAGAACGAGGAAGACGACGACCCCTATCCCGGCCGCTATGAAGGCGCCGCGCGAGGAGGCGAGGTACATGTCCGCCGCGATGATCGGGAACGGCAGCGCCGCGACCGCCCGAACGAGCCTGGTGTGCGCCGAGCACATCGCCGCAAGCAACAGCGGGAAGGCAAGCGCCACCTCGATGGCGAGGCCGTTCCAGTAACCGACCGGGAAGCTCAGACGTACGGCGAGCGTGTGGAGGACTTGCGAGCCCGGGGAAACGCCGAACGTGCTCGGGAACAGGCGACTGACGAGCGCGACGCCCGCGATCGCGCTCAGGGCCAGCGCGATACCGCCGGCGAGGAACGATGCCGGCACGACACGCGCAAGGAAGAGACCGAGAACGAGTACGGCGACGTAGAGGGAGACCTGGGCAAACCCTGCGAAGGCGCGCTCGGCATCGGGAGCCCAGGCCATCGAGACAAGCGTCCAGACGGCGAACAGCGCGAAGAGAACGGGGACGGCGATCGCCGCTCGGCTCAAGCGGGCTTGCGCGGACCCGATCCCCAGAGCCGCACCGACTCCGATCAGCCACCAAGCCGCGATCGCTGCGTATGCGCGCGTCGTTGGCTCGAAGCCGCCATTCGCGTACGAGAGGAAGAAGATCGCGGCTGCGACGACGACGCCGGCCCCCACATCGCGCCAGAAGACGAAGTTGTCCCGGGCACTTCCGTTCGCCGCCACCATGCGCTAGCGTAACCGGTACGTGAGGCGTCGCTTTCCCCTAGTTGCGGCAACTGCGGCCGCTGTGGCCGCATTCGTCGCGGCGCCTGCGCTCGCGGCCGGAACGGGGTGCCATCCAGCGCCTCCCTGCACCTCGGCGGTCTGCATTTATGTCGACCAGACGCCGACATCGGGTTCCTGCAGCAAGAAGACCGTGCACCACGCGAGCAAGCCATCGCAGCCGTCCAGCCGGTCGACCGCGCAGCCCACAGTTCCGCCGGCCGTTACGACGAAGCCGAAGCACACGAGCCATAAACACCGGAAGACGGTCGCGAAGCACCCGGCCACGTCGCATGTGGTGAAGAACGTGACGCGGGTCGCCGCGAGCGTCGCGCCGCCGAGTGCCGCCGCTGCCGCGTTCGATCTCGGGTCAGGCCCGACCGCGCTCTTTGCCGCACTGCTAGCCGTAGCCGCTTTGCTCGCCGTCGGCGGTGGCCTCCACCGCGGTCGGCGCCGCTAGCCGGCCAGTACTTCCTCGAACCGATCGGCGATCGCGTCGATGTCGAAGGCTGTCTCTGCGTACGCCCTCGCTCGACGACCCAGCTCCTCGCGGCGCTCCACGCCGCGGTGAAGCCGCTCAGCCTCGGCCACGAACGCGGACGAATCCTTTGGCGGCACGGCCACACCGCCGCCGCTGCGTTCGATCACGCGGGCGGCGAGATTCGCGGGCGGCACGGAGGCGAGCTGAGGCCGGCCGGCGCACAGGTAGCTGAGAACCTTCGACGGAACGGAGAACGCACCCGCGTCAGGCTCCAGCAGCACGAGGAGGACGTCCCCCGAGGCGAGAACCTCGGGTAACCGGTCGTACGGCTGGTAGGGCAGAAGCCGCAGAGCCGGCTCGTCGCCTCCACGCTCCGCCAACCAATCTGCCCCCACTCCCTCCGAGACGACGACGACACACGCGTCGTTGCGGCCCGCCCAGAGCGCGAGCTCGAGCAGAAGGCTCGGATCGTGCTTGAAACCGAGCGTCCCGGAGTAGAGGAAGACCGTCCGCCCCACGAGATCATGCTCACGAGCCCAGTCATTGTCTCGCGGTCGGACGGGCAGCTCATCGAGCGGCGCCCAGTTCTCGATCACCGCGATCCGATCCTCCGCCACGCGCCAGCGGCGTAGCAGCGGCACGAAGTCCTCGGAAATGACGACGACCGCGTCGCTGCGTCGCAGCAACCGCCGCTCGAGCAGGGCGAGCGCGGCCCCCGCCGCCGCGCCGGCCAGGCGCGAGCGGTGGCCGAGCACGCGCCGCGCTGCGGCGCTGATCACGTCCTGCTGCCAGAAGACGAAGCCGACGCCGTTTGCGCGGCACCAGCGCTGCAGGCGCGCCTGCACGAGCAGTGGCGCGTTGGAAGAGATCACACGATCGGGCTGGAAGCGATCGAGACGCGCGGCAAGCGAGGCTCCCGCGGTGCGCTCCTGCGCCAGGCGACGCCGGATGTCGTACTTCGCGAACTCGCCACCTATCTCGACCGTCGCGAACTCGAGTCCGGGCGGATCGTCCGGCGCGCGCTCGACCCGCCCCTTCCCGGTCACGAACGACGTGCAGTGCAGATGAAGAACGTCGTGCCCGCGGGCCGCGAGGGCGCGGGCGAGCTGCGCCTGGAACGGGTGCCCCACGTAGTCGTGGACGGCGACCCTCACGGCCGCGGCTTCCGAACGACGGCTCCCTTCTCGCCCACCCGCTCGAAGCGCAGTCCGTGCGCCGAGATGAACTCCTCGTAGGCCTGGAGCGATCCGTCCCACGGCGTGCCCGGGAGGCAGTCGTCCACGACGATGCCTCCGCCCGGCGCGAGGTGGGGCCAGATCGCGTTGAGCGTGGCGATCGTCGGCTGGTACAAGTCGATGTCGAGAAGAACGGCCCCGATCGGCGCGACCGTGCCCCAGTCGAAGCCCGAGGCATCGCCGACGACGATCTCGAACCGGTCGTAGCCAGCGTGCCGGAGATTGCGCGCGAAGCGCTTCTCATCGCCGTAGCGGAATGCCTCGTAGGCGGCCGCCGGCTTACCGCGATCCGACACCTCGACCTCAATGCTCACGGGCGTGAAGCCGCCGAAGGTGTCGAAGAGGAACAGGTGCCGAGGATCATCCGTCGTGCGCATATGCTCGAGCAGGAAGACCGACGTGTCGCCCTGCGCGACGCCGATCTCCGCGACGGAGCCGCCCTGCTCGCGCGTTCCGTCGACCAGGTCGAGCATCGCGCGGAGCTGGCCGGGATTGAGCTTGTACGGGTACGCGGGCGCCATGAGGCGCGACACACCCGGCGCCCGGTAGACGACCCATTTGAGGATTTCGCGGGGAGGTCTCAGCTGCGCGGCCGTTCAGTTGAAGATCGCCGCTGCCTCGTCACGCACGCCGGTCGTCATCTGCTCCCGGATCCACGCGTACGTCTGCTCGAGACCCGACTCGAGCGAAACCGACGGCTCCCAGCCGAGCAGCTCGCGGATCCGCGTGTTGTCGCTGTTGCGCCCGCGCACTCCCTGCGGGGCGCTGAGGTCGTAGCGCCGCTCGAGCTTCACACCCGCGATGCCCTCGACGATGTCCACGAGCTCGTTGATCGTGACGAGCTGCGAAGAGCCGAGGTTGATGGGCTCCGTGACCTCGTCCTCCATCAGCCGCAACATGCCGTAGATCGTGTCGTCGATGTAGGTGAAGCTCCGCGTCTGGTGGCCGTCGCCCCAGATCTCGATCACGCCGGAGCCGTCGAGTTGAGCCTGGATCACCTTGCGGCAGATCGCGGCGGGAGCCTTTTCCCGGCCACCGTCGTAGGTGCCCTGCGGGCCGTAGACGTTGTGGAAGCGCGGCACGCGGACCGAGATCCCGTAGTCCTCCATGAAATGCCGGCACATCCGCTCGCTGAACAGCTTCTCCCAGCCGTAGCCGTCCTCCGGCAGCGCAGGATAGGCGTCCGCCTCCTTCAGAGCGGTGACATCGGGGTCGGTCTGCCGCTCGGCGTTGTAGACGCAGGCGGAGGAGCCGAACATGAAGTGCTCCACGCCGTGGTCGCGCGCGGCGACAAGCATGTTCGTGTTGATCAGCACGGAGACCATGCAGTCCGCCTTGTGGGTCTCGATGAATCCCATCCCGCCCATATCCGCGGCGAGATTGAAGACGTACGCGGCGTCGGCGCAGGCGGCCTGGCAGGCGCCCATCTCGCGCAGGTCGGCGGAGACGTTTGCGACTCCCTCGTGCTCCTGATACCAGCGTCCGAGCGGCTTGAGGTCAACCGCGCGAATTCGCTCGTGCCCGCGGTGCTTCAGTTCGGCCACGACATGGCCACCGATGAAGCCTCCGGCTCCGGTGACGACGACGAGCCTCCGCGGATCCAGTTCCATTCATCCCCCTCGAGTTGAACGGTCGTAGACTAGCGCCGTTCTCGCCGGGCTAGACGTAGTGCTCTTCGGTCTGGCGGAGCTCACGGTCGTGGTCGACCATCATGCGGACGAGCTCCGGGAAGCGGACCGTCGGCTCCCAGCCAAGCTTCTCCTTCGCCTTTGTCGCATCGCCGAGGAGGAGGTCGACCTCGGACGGACGGAAGTAGCGCTCGTCGATCGTCACGTAGTCGCTCCAGTCGAGTTCCGCGTAGGTGAAGGCCGCGTCGAGGAACTCGCGCACGGAGTGCGTCTCCCCGGTGGCGAGGACGTAGTCGTCAGGCTCGTCGGCCTGGAGCATCCGCCAGGCGCCCTCCATGTAGTCGCGCGCGAATCCCCAGTCGCGCTTCGCATCGAGGTTCCCGAGCGACAGCTTGTCCTGCTCGCCGCGGAGGATCGCCCCGATCGCGCGGGTGATCTTGCGCGTCACGAACGTCGGCCCCCGGCGGGGCGACTCATGGTTGAAGAGGATTCCGTTCACCGCGTACATCCCGTACGCCTCGCGGTAGTTGCGCGTGATCCAGTAGCCGAAAACCTTGCCGGCTCCGTACGGACTGCGCGGATAGAACGGCGTCCGCTCGGTCTGCGGCGTCTCGACCACCTTGCCGAACATCTCGCTCGAGCCGGCCTCGTAGAAGCGGCAGCGCACGCCCTCCTCGCGGACGGCGTCGAGCAGCCGCAGCGTGCCGAGCGCGACGACGTCGGCCGTGTATTCGGGTATGTCGAAACTGACGCGGACGTGGCTCTGGGCGCCGAGGTTGTAGACCTCGTCCGGTTGGATCGTGCGCATCAGACGGTTGAGCGACGAGCCGTCGCCGAGGTCGCCGAAGACGAGCTCGAGGTCGCCGAAGATGTGGTCGATGCGCGCCGTATTGAACGAGCTCGAGCGCCGGACCATCCCATAGACCTCGTAGTCCTTCTCGAGGAGAAGCTCGGCGAGGTAGGAGCCGTCCTGGCCCGTGATTCCCGTGATGAATGCCTTCCGCTTCGCCACGGCGCATACCGTACTGGCCGCGAGGATTACGCTTGACGGATGCGTGCCCTCGTCACCGGTGGAGGCGGCTTTCTCGGCTCCCATCTCGTCGAGCAGTTGCAGGCGAAGGGCATCGAGCCGTTCGTCGCCCGGCGCGCCGACTACGACCTGACGCGTGCCGACGACGTGGCGCGGCTGTTCGACGATGCGAAGCCGGAGCTCGTCTACCACCTCGCCGCCGAAGTCGGCGGCATCGGCGCAAACCGTGCCAACCCGGGCCGCTACTGGTACGCGAACCTGATGATGGGCGCGCACGTGCTCGAACAGGCGCGACTGCGCGAGACGGGAAAGGTGGTACTGGCGGGGACGGTCTGCGCGTACCCCAAGTTCACGCCGGTCCCCTTCCGTGAGGACGACCTCTGGAACGGCTACCCGGAGGAGACGAACGCGCCGTACGGCGTCGCGAAGAAGGCGCTGCTCGTGGGCGGGCAGGCGTACCGCGACCAGTACGGCACCAATGCGATCTTCCTACTCCCCGCGAATCTCTACGGGCCGCGTGACAACTTCCACGAGACGAACGCGCACGTCATTGCCGACCTGATCCGGAAGATGGACTCCGCGCGCGACGAGATCGTGCTCTGGGGCGACGGAACGCCGACGCGCGAGTTCCTCTACGTCGACGACGCGGCGGCCGGGTTCATCCTCGCCGCCGAGCGCTACGACGGCGCGGAGCCGGTCAATCTCGGCACGGGCAGCGAGATCTCGATCCGCGAGCTCGCGGAACTCGTTGCGGAGCTGAGCGGCTTCGAAGGCGAGATCCGCTGGGACACGTCGATGCCGAACGGCCAGCCGCGCCGAAGCCTCGACGCGACGCGTGCGAAGGAGCTGTTCGGATTCGAGGCGAAGACATCCTTGCGCGAGGGGCTGGAGCGGACGATCGCCTGGTACCGCGCTTCCGTGGCTCGGAGCTAGCCGTCGCGGGCGCGTCCGCCGAACACGAGCGGAAGCGCGAGCACGAGCGCGAGGAGAACGTAGAAGTAATAGAACTGCATGGTCAGGTAGAAGAAGTTCGCCGCCATCGTGCCGACGAGCGCCGCAGTCATCCCCCACGCGAGCGGCCTCACGCGCGGCCCTTCCTCGTCGCCGATCCGGTCGAGGAGCCGCCCGAGCCGCCGCGCCGCGATGAGCCGGACGAAGACGTAGCGGAGGAAGACGATCCACACGAGGAAGCCGATCAGGCCCGACTCGACGATGATGGACACCCAGTACGAGTGGGCACCGAAGTTCGCCTTCCCCGTGAGGAACTGGTAGTAGACGGCGAAGTTGTTCTCGCCGAGGCCGAGCAGCGGATGCATGTGCAGCACCGGGCCGATGAACGAGTAGATCGCGAAGTGCGTCTGGGTCGAGGAGCCGCTCGTCGATAAGCGCTGGCCGAGCAGCGTCGAGACGAAGTGGTGGCGCACGACGACCACGGCTCCGAGCACGGCGACGAGCGCGCCGAGCGGGTAGAGCAGCTGCTTCGAGAGCACGAAGCGGCGGTACGGAATCACGAGGATCAGCCCGCCGACGCCGAGCCCGAGCCATCCGCTCCGCGAGAGGGTGGCGATCTCCATGAGCAGGAGAAAGACGAGCGTCCCGGCGAGCCACCATTTCAGGCGATGGGTGCGCGGCATCCGGAGGTAGAGAGGCGTCAGCATGAGCAGCGGCACGTCAAGCATCACGCCGAGGTGGTTCGGGTCGACCGTCAATGCGTTGACGCGGTAGATGTTCGAGCCGGAGATGTGCCCGAAGATGTCGATGCTGCTTGCGCCGCCCGTCAGCGGGCCGACCACGAGGCTGTCGAGGTTGTGGCCCGCGACGGCCGCGCCGAGCTGGAGGATCCCGTAGAGGGAGTTCGCGACGAAGCCGAGCGCGAACCAGGCGATCGCACGCCAGTAGTACGCCTCGCCGCGCCGCACGAGATAGGCGATCGCCGCGACCATGAACGACCAGTGGATGGCGAACTTCGTCATCCCCTTCCAGAACTGCGTCAGCCCCTGCTTCGTCTGGACATCCCAGAAGCCGGCGAGATAGACGAGCGCGAACGCCGCGAAGAAGGCGAGCACGATGGCGCTCGTGCGCGGGAACTTCTCCTCGCGCTGCTGCTCGCTCGCGAGGAACGCGATGAGGAACAGGATCGTCGTGATGTCGTTGATCCCGATCTGGCCGGCGACGTTCCAGTGCACCTTCTCGAAGGTCGAGACGAAGATCGACGTGAAGAAGAGAACTGAGGTCACCCGCTCGAGAGAGAGCGGACGGGCGCGAGTGAGGGGCAGGGCAGCTGCGGTCACACCAGGGTCCTTAACACGTCGGCGAGCTCCTCGACGCGGTTGGCGCGCGAAAGGCGCTCGTGCCACTCCGGGGAGAGTGGGGTGCCGTCGAGGCTTCCGTCCTTCCAGCGGCGGTGGAGATCGACGAGCGCGGCGCGGATCGCGTCGACGTCGTCGGGTGCCACGACCGTGCCGGCGCCCGTCTCGCGCAGGAGATCGGCGGCCGCGCCGTCGGGCGGCACGACCGCGAGGATCGGCCGCTCGGCGGCGAGGTACTCGAAGATCTTCCCCGTCAACACGCCTTTGCCGCGGCCGCCCGAGTCCGGGATCAGAAGGAGCAGCGCCTCCGAGTCCCGCTGCAGCTCGAGCGAGCGGCGGCGCGAGACGTAACCGAGCAGCTCGATGCGGTCTGCGAGACCGAGCGCCTCGGCGTACTCGCGGTCGGCGGCGCGAACGTCTCCCGCGAAGCGAACGACGACGTCCTCGAGCCCCGACTCCGAGAGCGCGCGGAAGAACGGCTTCGGGTCGCGCTTGCCGTGGAATGCGCCCGTGTGCGTGATACGCAGCGTTTTACTTGGGTGGTATTCCAACCCCACAAAGTCGTCGAAGTCGGAGCCGTTCGCGATCGTCACGACCTTGCCCTTCGGCCGCAGAGCGCGCGCCTCCTCGGCGATCGCGTCGGACGCGGCGACGATCGCGTCGGCCTGCGACGCGACGAGGCGGCCGACTCCGCCGACGGTCTTCTCCTTCAGCTGCGCGAGCCGCGACTCGTAGCCGCGCCGGTGCGGATGCGACGTGAGCGGGTCGCGCAGGTCGGCGACCCACGCCGCGCCGCTCGCGCGCTTCACGGCCGCACCGAGGAGATGGAGCGACGGCGGCGGCGAAGTCGTGATGACGACGTCGATCCCCTCGCGGCGCGCGAGGCGGATGGCGACCGGCGTAGCGATCGTGCTCCACGGAAGGTTCTCGTCGGGAACCAGCAGCCGCCGTCCGATCAGCGCCGCCTGGGTGCCGACCCGCGCGAGCCCTTCCGTCCCGGCAAGCCGCTCCGACGCTCGGCCGACGCGTGGGCCGACGTAGCGGACGCGATGGATCCACGCTTGCGTCGGCAGCTCGAGCTCGGCGTCGGCCGTGACCGCGCCGGGCATGTCGGGCGCGAGCACGTGCGTCTCGATCCCGAGCGCCGGCAGGTGCGTCGCGAACTTCAGCGGCCGATGCACGCCGCCGCCACTGCCCGGCGGGAAATGGAGCGTTACGAGGAGGACCTTCAACGGCGCAACGGTAGTCTCGCGGCGTGGCCGATGCCCGGACACAGCTCGTTGCCGACGGCTACGACGCGATCGGTGAGACGTTCGCGGAGTGGCGCGAGCGGGGCGCCGGCGACCCGCGGCGCGCGTGGGAGGACAAGCTCGTCGCGCGGATGACGGACGGAGCGCGCGTGCTCGAGCTCGGGTGCGGCGGCGGATCGCCCGAGACGAAACGACTCGCGCAGCGGTTCGCCATCACGGGCGTGGACATCTCCCCGCGTCAGGTGGAGCGCGCGCGGGCCGAAGTGGCGGGCGCCGAGTTCATCTGCGCCGATTTCACGGCGCTCGAGCTGCCGGCAGCTTCGTTCGACGCGGTGGCGTCCTTCTACGTCTTCAACCACGTTCCGAGGGAACTGCTCGCGCCGTTGCTCGGCGACATCCACCGGTGGCTCGTGGCAGGCGGCTGGCTTCTCGCGGCCTTCGGCCAGACCGACAACCCTGGCTGGACCGGAGAGTGGCTGGGCGCACCGACATTCTTCTCGAGCTTCCCGCCCGAGATCAACGCCCGTCTCGTGCGCGAGGCGGGCTTCTCGATCGAGGAGGACGAGGTCGTCTCGTGGGAAGGGGCCGACGACACCCCGGAGTGCTTCCAGTGGGTGCTCGCACAGGCATGACGACGATCCTCGTCACCGCCTGCGGAGCTCCGGGCGCGGCGCGGATGTTGCGCGCCCTGCACGAGAACGGCGAGCGCGACGTGCGTCTCGTCGGAGTTGACATGTCCGAACGGGCCATTGGCCGGCACATCTGCGACGCGTTCCACCTCGTCCCGGCGGGGAACGACCCCGGCTTCGCCGACAGAATCCTCGAGCTCGTCGAGCGGGAAGGCGTCGATGTCGTCCTGCCGCATGGGTCGAACGACCTCCAGAGCTTGGCGGATCGACGAAGCGACTTCCCCGTCCCGGTGATGGTCTCCGGTCCGGATGCCGTGCGGCGTGCGAACGACAAGGCGGAGACGTTCGAGGCCTGTCACCGGATCGGTGTGGGCGCACCCGAGTTTCGGCGCGTGACCGGTGCGGCCGGGGTCGATGCCGCCGCCCGAGAGCTCGGCTACCCCGACCGCCCCGTCTGCTTCAAGCCCGCCTTCTCGAGCGGCTCCCGGGGCTTCCGCGTCCTCGACCCGACCGTCGACCGCACGCACCAGCTCCTCTGCGAACGCCCCGGCGCACTCGCGATGCGTCTCGAGGAGGCCCTGGAGCTGCTTCCCGAGGACGGCCTCGACCTGCTCGTGATGGAGTTCCTGACGGAGCCCGAGCGGACGGTGGACGCGATCGCCGACGGGCGCGGCATCGTCCTTCAGGCGACGCGGACCCGCGAGTCGCTGCGCTGCGGCCTCGGCATGTACTTCGTCACACTCGAAGCACCCGAGCTCGTCGCCGCGTCGGAGCCCGTGGTCGAGGAGTTCGGCTTCGAGCACTTCGTCAGCATCCAGTTCATGGGCGAGAAGATCATCGAGATCAACCCGCGGATCTCGACGATGATGATCCAGGAGGACTTCAACTTCCCGTGGCTCGCGGTCAAGCGCGCCCTCGGCCTCGCGTCTGACGATGAGCTTCGCGCCGTCCAGAGCCGCGTCCGGCCGGGACACACCGTGCTTCGTTTCTTCGATCAGGTGGAATTCGACGCGTAGTGGACTGGAGAAGCCTCGAGGAGACGCTCGTGGCCGCCTGCGACGGGCGACCTGACGACGTGGCCGCCGAGCGGGCCGTCCGTGCCGCGGAGCTCGTGGCGGCGACGGCCGGCGAGCCGTCCGACGAGCTAGCGCCCGACGATCGCGAGTGGGCGGAGATGCACGGCCTCCCGCCCGAGGAGCTCGTCGAGCTCGCATGTCGGTCGATGAAGCACGTCGCAGCACTGTCGGACGACTGGCATGCGCGGCTGAACGATCTCCGCTACCGGCTGGGCGACGTCGCCGCCGCCTAGAGCTTCAGCTCGAAGAAGAGGACGCCCGGGATCGGGTGGTCGACGAACGGCTCGCACGGCTCGAAGCCGAGCGACGCGTAGATCCCGCGAGCGGCTTCCATCTTCATGAGTGTGTCGAGGCGCATGACCGTGTAGCCGAGCTCACGCGCGCGGTCGGCCGCCGCTGCGGCGAGCCGTTTGCCGAGGCCGGTGCCGCGCGCGAGGGGCCGCACGTAGAGCCGCTTCAACTCGGCGGCGCCGTCCGGGAGGTGCTTGACCGCGGCGGATCCGATCAGAGCGCCGGCCTCGTCCCGCGCGACGAGCAGCGCCCTGTAGTAGCCGGGCAGCGCGGCCAGCTCGTCCTCGAAGTCCTTCACCCAGAACTCGTCACCGATCCAGGCCGCGTACTCGCGGAACATCGCGCGGAGCTCGGCGGCGTCGCCAGGCCCAGCGTCGGAGATCAGCGGAGCGCCCGCAACTCCTCCATGTCGGCCGCGTTCGGCTCCCACGCACCAGCGGCGACGTTCGCACGCACCTGCTCGGGCTTAGTCGCGCCGGCGATGACGGATGTGACCGCGGGCTGGGCGAGTAGCGCGCCAATTGCCACTTCGAGAAGCGAGACGCCGCGCGCCTCGCCGTACTGCACGAGCGCCTCGACGTATTCGAGCGCATCCTGTGCGATTTCCTGGTTGGCCAGCCGCCCCTCTTCCGGTTTCTCCGTGAGCCGGTACTTGCCGGTGAGGAGGCCGCTCGCGAGCGGGAAGTAGGGCAGGAAGCCGATTCCTAGCCGTTCGCACGCGGGCAGTACTTCCTCCTCTGCTTTACGGACGAAGAGCGAGTACTCGTTCTGCACCGAGACGAAGCGGTGGAAGCCGGCGCCGCGCGCGACCTCCTCCGCGGCTTCGATCTGCTCGACCGTGAAGTTCGAGCAGCCGATCCAGCGCACCTTCCCCTCCACGACGAGGTCGTTGAGCGCGCCGAGTGTCTCGACGATCGGCGTCGAGGGGTCGGGCTGGTGCATCTGGTAGAGGTCGATCACGTCGGTGCGGAGCCTGCGGAGCGAGCCCTCGACCGCCCACTGGATGTAGTCCGGACCGCCGCGCCGCTCAGAGGGGTTCTCCTCCATGGCGCTGCCGAACTTCGTCGCGAGGATGAGCTGGTCGCGGCGTCCCTCGAGCGCGCGACCGATGTACTCCTCGCTCATCCCTTGGCCGTAGATGTCTGCCGTGTCGAAGAGCGTCACGCCGGCGTCGAGCGCCGCGTCGATGACGGCGACCGTCTGGTCGTAGTCGCAGCGCCGCCCGAAGTTGTTGGTGCCGAGGCCGACGACCGGTACTTCCGGCCCGCCGGCTCCGAGAGTGCGCATCCGCATATGCCTGACGCTAGTGGAAAGGCGGCTTACGATGTCGCAGCGTGCAGGACCATCGCTTTGTCTTCCTCGCCGGCCTGCACCGCAGCGGCACGACGCTGCTCGCCCGCCTGCTCGCGGCGCACCCGGAGATCAGCGGTTTCTCGGGCACCGATGTGCCCGCCGACGAGGGCCAGCATCTCCAGACCGTCTATCCCGCCGCGAAGGTCTGGGGAGGCCCCGGCCGGTTCGGCTTCGCGCCGGAGGCGCACTTCACCGAG
Source organism: uncultured Actinomycetes bacterium (assembly GCA_963753525.1). Lineage (GTDB taxonomy): Bacteria > Actinomycetota > Thermoleophilia > Gaiellales > Gaiellaceae > Palsa-739. The sequence continues at coordinate 477,538 of CAVWCS010000005.1, read as the reverse complement.
ACGCAGGCGAGTGAGGAGAAGGCGCGGCGACTGTTCGAGGAGTGGTCGCCGCATTGGGATCTCTCGCGGCCCGTGCTGCTCGAGAAGTCGCCTCCGAACCTTCTCAAAACACGCTTCTTGCAGGCGCTTTTCCCCGGCGCGTCTTTCGTCGTCGTCCTCCGGCACCCGATTGCGGTCTCGCTCGCGACTGCGAAGTGGCGGCGGACGCGACGGTTCGGGCGCCTGGTCGAGCACTGGCTCCGCTGCCACGAGATCTTCGCGGCGGACAAGCCCCGGCTGGAGCGCGTGCACGTAATCCGCTACGAGGACCTCGTCCGCGAGCCCGAGCCGGTGCTGCGCGGCGTCTTCGAGTTCCTCCAGCTCGATCCAATCCCACCGAGCGAGCCGGTGGAAGCCGGTGCCGACGAGCGCTACTTCGAGCAGTGGCAGGCGATGAAGCGCGACCCGCGGATGCGCGCGTACCTCGACCTCGCCTCGTTCCGCTTCGAGCGGCGCGCGCGCCGCTTCGGCTACAGCCTCCTGCGACCCAACTGAGTTGATGTCACGCGCAAGTCGTGCACGAGCTTCGGATGCAGCTCTACCTGAAGACAGGCCCCCGGAGGCTGTCTAACCTAGACATGGACGGGTCTGGCCCCGGACGTGGCCCTCACAGACACGGACGGGTCTGACCCCGGACATGGCTCTTGCAGACGCGGTGGGGGCTGAGGTCACGAACTCGCTGCGAGCGCGCTCGGCAGCGGGCGGGCGTGCACGACGACAAGCGTCTGCGTCGGGCGCGTGAGCGCGACGTAGAGCTCCCGTAGGCCGCGGTCGCCGTCGTCCGCGATCGCCGCCGGCTCAACGACGACGACGTGGTCGAACTCGAGGCCTTTCGCCTGGCGGGGCGTGAGAATCGGGAACGGGAACGAGTCCTCGAACGGCAGCGTCCGCGGCGCAATAACCGCGACGAGGCCGTCGAGGTCCTCGAACGCGACCGCCTCGCGGAGCGCGGACTCCAGCAGCTCGTCCTCCGTGACCCGCACGAGCCGTGGCGCTTCGCCGCCCTTGCGATACGCCACCGGCGGCTCGACCTCGGGCGCGATCTCGTCGAGGAGCGGCAGCGCGAAGTCCATGATCTCGGCCGGGACGCGATACGCGTGACGCAGCTCCTCGATCTCGAACTCCGCCCTGGCAAGCAGATACGGCTCGAGCTCCTCCCAGCGGCGGTAGACAACCGGGCCGGTCGCCTGCGCGACGTCGCCGAGGATCGTGAGCGAGCCGTCGACCGCGCGGCGCGAGATCGCGAGCAGCTGCATCGGCGAGAGATCCTGCGCCTCGTCGACGATGACGTGTCCGTACGAGCGTGGCGCGCCGTGGAGCAGCGCACGCGCCTCGTCGAGGAGCGCCACGTCGTGATCACTCCAGACGAGGTCGGCGACCCGGCGGGGACGGTCGCGGAGGAGGAGTTTCCGCTCGTCGGGGTCGAGCACTCCCTCCGACGCCGCCTCGAGCGCGGCCGGCGACGTGAGCAGCCGCGCAACGAGCTTCTCCGGCTGCGGCAGCGGCAGGACGCGGTCGAGCCAGCGCGTAAGGAAGCCGCCCTGACGGAGGCCGCTCTCGAGGTCGTCGAAGCTTCGGAACGCCTGCGGGCCGAACAGCTCGCCGTACCGGTCGTAGAAGCGACGGAGCACGGCCATCCGGAACCGCTCGCGTGCGAGGCCGACCGGGTCGCCGGCTTCGAGCGCTTCCTCGAGCAGCTCGGCGACGTTCCGCTCGCGCACGCGGACGTACTCGCCCTCGACGCGCATGACGAGCTCCTCCGGCGCCGGGACGACCGCGAGCTCGACCGCGCGCGCGACGACCTCGCGCAGCCGCGGATCGCCCTTGAGCCGCGCGACGTCCGGCTCCTCCTCGCGCTCGACCGCCACACCGTCGACGAGCTCCGTCACCGCCCGCTGCTCGACGGCCTCCTCGCCCAGCGTCGGCAGAACCTGCGAGACGTACTCCATGAACGTCGGGTTCGGGCCTACGACGAGGACGCGGCGCAGCTGCTCGCGATGCGTGTACAGGAGCCACGACGCGCGGTGGAGGCCGACCGCCGTCTTACCGGTGCCCGGGCCACCCTGGATGACGAGCGCGCCGTCGGGCTCCGCGGTGATGAGGCGGTATTGGTCGGACTGGATCGTCGCGACGATGTCGCGCATGCGCGCATCGCGGCGGCGGTCGAGCTCCTCGAGGAGAAAGTCGGAGACCCCGGCGCCCTCGACCGCGCTCCCGTCGAGCGACTCGTCGGAGATGTCGAGGAGCTTGCGCCCCTTCGCGCGGAAGCGGCGCCGCTGCGTGACGCCGTGCGGATCCTGCGGCGTAGCGGTGTAGAACGGCCGCGCCGCCGGCGCCTGCCAGTTGACGACGAGCGACTCCTGCTCGCTGTTTGTGACCCAGCGACGGCCGACGTACAGCGGCCGCGGGTTCGCGTCGAGGCTGAGGCGTCCGAAGACGAGGCCGCGCTCGGCGTCCTCGAAGGTCTGCATGCGGCGCTTCGCCCATGCCTCCATGTTGAGCGCCGCCCACTCGGTCGCCATCGCCTCCTGCGTGCGCTCGACGGTAGAGCGCATCCGGTCGAGCTGCTCGTACGCGTTGTCGACGTAGGCCTGCTCGGCGGCTAGTTCAGGGTGCGCCACGGGCCGACGAGACTAGCGAACGCGGAGCGCGATACCGATCATTTTGACCGGCTTGATCGACCCGGGCGGAAGATCGTCGAACCCGACGTCCATCGCGCCCTTGCCAATGACGCGGAAACGCCACACCTCCTTGCCAGAAGCGCCCGGCCTCGAGGCTTTTGGAGCGACGTACCGGTGCGAGATGAGCTTGACGACCCTGGCGCCTCCCGGCGAGTGCACGTACTTCCAGTGATAACCCGTGCTCGGGTTCGACGCGAGAGTCATGACTATCGTCTCGTGCGGATGCACCGTGAAGAGCTTGTTGTTGTCCTTCGCGGTCAGGTGAAGCGTGGCGAGAAGTGCGAGTAACGCGAACATGCCGCCCAGCCTACGCCCGTAGGATCGCAATGTGAAGCTCGGCCTCAACCTCGGCTACGCGCCGCCGGGCACGAATCCCGCCGACCTCGTGCCGCTCGTGCAGGAGGCAGAACGGCTCGGGTTCGACTCCGTCTGGACGGCGGAGGCGTGGGGAACCGACGCGGTCACCGTCCTCGCGTACCTCGCCGCGCTGACCGAGAGGATCAAGCTCGGCTCGGCGATCATGCAGATTCCGGGGCGCACGCCGACGAACACCGCGATGACCGCGGCTACGCTCGACCTCCTCTCCGGCGGCCGCTTCCTGCTCGGCCTCGGCACGTCCGGGCCGCAGGTCGTCGAGGGCTGGCACGGCCAGCCGTGGGGGAAGCCGCTCACGAAAACGCGCGAGTACGTCGAGATCGTCCGCACCGCACTGCGTCGGGACGTCGTCGAGCACGCCGGCGATCAGTACCGAATCCCGTACGACGGCCCCGGCGCGACGGGCCTCGGAAAACCGCTGAAGATGATGCTCCGCCCGCTGCGCGCCGACATCCCGATCTACCTCGCCGCGCTGAGTCCCAAGAACGTCGCGCTCGCGGCCGAGATGGCCGACGGCTGGCTGCCGCTCTTTGTCGATCCCGAGCACTTCGACGTCGCGTTCGGCGAGAGCCTGGCAGCGGCGAAGCCGGGCTTCGAGATCGCCGCGACCGTGAGCTGCTTCGTCGGCGACGACGTCCAGGCACTCCGAGACGCGCTCAAGCCCTATCTCGCGCTCTACGTCGGCGGCATGGGCGCGAAGGGGAAGAACTTCTACAACGCGCTCGTCCGCCGCTACGGCTGGGAGGACGCAGCCGAGCAGATCCAAGAGCTCTACCTCGCGGGCAAGCAGCGCGAGGCGATCGCGGCCGTCCCCGACGAGCTCGTCGATGCCGTCTGCCTCGTCGGTCCGAAGGAGCGAATCGCGGAGCGCCTCGCCGCCTGGGGCGAGACGCCGGTGACGACGCTCATCCTCGGCACGCCGCAGGCCGAAGCGCTACAGACGCTCGCCGAACTCGTGCTCTGACGGCCGCTCCAGCCCGGGCGCTTCGACGCAACCTGAGTATCCTCACGTGGCTGATGCGTGTGCTGAGTCGCCCGCTGAGTCGGATTCCGCAGCCTTGGCGCAAGGTGGTGGACTGGCTGGTGACGGTCGGCGTTGCGATCGCCGTGGTGCTGATCTTCGAGGCGGGAGTCGCCCAGCCGTATCGGATTCCTTCGTCGTCGATGGAGCGCACGCTCAACTGCGCCAGGCCGGGGGAAGGTTGTCTCGGCTCGACGGACGACCGCGTACTTGCGCTGAAGCTCGAATACGACTTCGAGGCACCGCAGCGCGGGCAGATCGTCGTGTTCAAGGCGCCTCCCAAAGCGACGGGCTGTGCCGCCGGAGATGGCGGATCCACGTTCGTCAAGCGACTGATCGGCCTACCGGGCGAGACGGTGCACGAGAACGACCAGGGCTATATCTCGATCAAGGAGTCAGGGTCGAAGACATGGGTCAGGCTGAAGGAGCCATACGTGAGCACCAAAGACCGTCTCTCGGACGCGCCGCACTTCAACAAGACGTGGCACGTCCCCGAGGGGGAGTACTTCATGATGGGCGACAACCGAGACGGCTCCTGCGACTCGCGTGTCTGGGGGTCTGTACCGCGCGCGAACCTGATCGGGCCTGTCGTCTTGAGATACTGGCCGCTCGAACGCATCGGCTTCCCGTAAACGGTTCGCTCAGTTAGTCATGGGGTACGGCGGCCCAGACGGTGAACCGGCCCCGGTCTCGTTCAATTGTCGCTCCCAGGAACGAAACATCACATCTGGACGGGGCTACCTCGGCTGCGCCAGTGCGTAGGGATGTCCCCTGACGGGATCGGTCAGCACTCGGCGTGACAGTCGGCCTGCCCGGCGGCGTATAAGTGACGAGATGAAGCGTGCTGTGGCGATCGTTGGGCCAGTCATTCTGATCCTGGCGGTGGCTGGTTGCGGCGCTAGTCAGAAGCAGGGTGGCGCGGCGCCGTCGATCTCCCCACGCACTTCAAGCCGATCGATTCTCGCGGCAGGCCCGTTCGGACCTGCTGCACGCAGGAGCGCACGCGAGCTACTGGGTCAGCTCGTTCTCCCCCCCGGAGCGCAGCGACTGCCATTCGCGCCGCGCGGCGACGGGAGCCTGCTTCACCAGCCGCAGGCGACTCCCGGTGTGCGGCAACTCGTCGCCGTCCATCGCATTTGGCGCGTGCCCAGGACGCTATCTAGTGCCCGTTCCTTCGTGGAAGTGCGTCTGCATCGCGGCGCGCATTGGGCGCAGCGGGGCTCGGCGGGCGGACCCGGGACGCCGCCCAATGAGCTCGATACCTACTCCATGCCAACCGGCGGGCGAGTCTCCGTGTTCTTTCTCGATCTCGCCTTCGTCTCACTACCGCACGGATGGACGGGCATTCGCGCCGATGCACTTATCGGCAGCGGCCCACTCCTCCGACACTGATCCCGTCGCTGCCCTTCGCTGCGCCCCCGCCAGCGACCTCAGGCGAGACTCGGGCTTAGTCGCAGGCTCACCCGCGCCGGAGTTCCGCAGCTCAGCGAGCGAAAGCGCAGCTTTCGCGAGCAGCAGCAGCTACGCCACGACGCGGTACACCTGGAACACCTCGGCGTACTCGCGGTTCACGTTGACGCCGTGCATCCGGGCGAGGTTCCTTACGTACTCCGCGTTCGCGTAGCGGCGGTGCTGCTGGGACGCGTAGCGCTCGAGCGCCGCGACCTTGAGGTCGATGTGCTTCTCCTCGAGCGCAGTGTACCACTGGTACGCAAAGTCGAAGTTGTTCCACGGGATCTCGTAGCCGAGGATGGTCGTGCGCTTGAAGGCGCGGAGTCCCTCCTCGGCGACCGTGCGGTGATCCTGGTGGACGTCGTGGAGGCTCGGCTGGAAGACGACGTCGGGCTGCCACTCCTCCCAGAGCGCGACGAGCAGCTCGAGGATGTCCTGGCGGCGCTCGGGGAACGTCCTCACGTCGAAGTCGTGGACGGTGAGCGCGCTCTCGGGGATGCCGAGCTCGCCCGTCGCCTCGCGCACCTCCTTCGCGAGCGTGTCCGGCGGGAAGCCCGGCGGCAGCGAGCGCGTCGCGATCGAGAAGGCGACGTAGCGGACGTCGCAGCCCGCATCGACGAGCCGAGCCATCGTCCCGCCGCAGCCGAACTCGCCGTCGTCCGTGTGCGGCGCGAGGACGAGCGCCTTCCGCCAGGTCTCGATCATTGCTCCATCATCGCTGATCGCCGGCGCGAGGCTGACAGTGCGATCAGCCCGAACACGAGCCACGTCGTCGGATCCTCGAAGAAGTCGTTGTACGCGTTCGCGTGGGCGAAGATCGCGACGAGGACGAGCCCCGCCGCGAGACCGAGGTCGCCCGCGAGCGTTCGATCGAGCCGGCGGAACGCGGAGAGCCCGAACGCGATCAGGAGCCAGAGGAAGAGCGCGAGGCCGATCACTCCTCCCTCCGCCACGACGGTCACCGGCGTGTTGTGCGAGGCGCTCGCCTTGATGTGCCGATGCGTGAGCTTCGAGTACGACTTCGAGAAGCCGCCGAGGCCGACGCCGTCGACGGGGTGCCTCTTCGCGATCCGCAGGCCGCTGTAGATCAGGCTGCCGCGGCCGCTCGTGAGCGAGTTGATCTCCTTGATGCCGTGGTGACCGAGCGAGTGGATGAGCTTCGGCTCGGCGACCGCTCCCCCGGCGAGGAGCGCGACCGCGACGACGAGCACGACAACCGCCTTCCACCGCCAGAGGTATGCGCAGAGACAGAAGACGGCGACAAAGAGCGCGGAGAAGCTCGACTGCGAGAACGAGACGAGGAGTCCGAGCCACGCCACGACCGCGAACGCAAGCGCGGCGAGGCCGTCCCGCAGCGACTTGCCGCGCACGATGAGCACTGCCGTCGGCACGAGGGCGACGACGAGGAAGCGTCCGTAGATCGACGGGTCGTAGAAGACGGAGTTGACGCGGAAGAGCGACGCGTACGCGTTTCCGACGTCGAGTTTCCCGTTCTCGAAGATGTGGCGCGTCTCGTACTGGTAGAAGCCGACGCACGCGAAGACCAGCGCCATCGCGGCGAGCTCGAGGTAGAGGAGCTTCAGGCGGAGCGGTTTCCACGGGAGCCGCGCGACCGAGAGCGCGATGATAGAGAGCGGGATGTATGAGGCGAGGACGTCGATCGCGCCCGTCCGGATGTCGACCGTCCACAGCATCGAGAGGCCGATCCAGACGAGGTAGAGAGCAAGCGGCTTGGTTGCGCGCCCGAGCTCCCGCGAACGCTCGTCTCCCGCCAGGAGCTCTCTCAACAGATTGAAGCCGGCACCTGCAGCGACGACGAAGAGCGGCACGAGGAGCTGGTGGTGGAGGAAGTGGACGCGGATCGGGAGCGTTGCGAGCGCGAGGTACGCGACGAGCCACGGCTCGCGGCGAAACGCCCAGCCGAGCGCCGGGCCGAGCACGAGCAGCCCGACGATCGCTCCCGCGAGCTCGAGCGCGTTCGGCGGCCGCAGGGCCACGACGAGGAGCACGGTGCCGACCGCGGCGTAGCCGAGCCCCGCGATCCGGTTCTGCCGTGTCCGCGCCGTGAGGAGAACGGCGAGTCCGACGCACGCAATCGGCGCAGCGAGGCGCGCGAGGCCTATCACGTCTTTCCTACGACCACGATCGCGGTCGTCGAATGGCCGTGCTCGGAGACGACAAGCCGGTAGCGGCCGTGGCGCGCAGGTGCGTGCAGATGGAGCAGCTTCTTCTTCCCGGGCTTCCCGGTGCCGTGCGCACCGGAGAACTTCCACGTGTACTGCGGGGCGCCGGTCCGGACCTTGACCGTGAAACGTGCCCGCGGCGCGACGTGGATCGACGTCTCGCCCAGGGCTATGTACCGAATCTGGACGACGAGGCGCTTCCGCTCGGCGGGCGGCGTCTCGTTCCCGGCGATGTCGACTGCGGCGACCTCGAGGACGTAGCGGCCGGGCGCCAGCGCCTTCCCGCCGACCTTGCCGTTCCACTTGACCTTGGCGCTCGGCCGGCTCGGGCGGCCGAGAATGACGCGACGACCACCGAGGTACACGGACGCGTGCGCCTTCTCGCTGAAGGTGTACCGGAGGCGGATCCCGTGGCGGCCGCCGGTGATGAGGATCCCGTCCCCGTCACTCGCCGAGAGCACCTTCGGCGGCGTCGTGTCGATCGTGATCTTGTTCGGCATGAGGATCGTCCGGTGGTCGTTCGTGAGCTCGACCTGCGGCTGGTACACCGACCCTTCGGTCGCGACGCCTGTCGTGGTGCGCCCGTCCCAGGGGAACGTGACGAAAACGCCCTTCTGTATCTTCGCGTCGGTGGCGACGGTGTCGACGACCTGGCCGCGGGAGACGATCGTGACCGTGACCGAGTCCGGATGCCGCAGCTTGAACTTGATCTTCGCCTTGTCGGTCGCGCAGTGGCAGACCGGCGAGAATTTCTTCGTCACCACCGGGGCGTAGATCGGGCTCTTGATGAGCTTCAGGTGCTCGGTGAGCGCGAAAGCAGCAGCGGTGGCCAGGAGCAGGCCTAGGAGGACGATCGTCGAGAGAGCCCGCGGCAAAGCGGGCAGATTGTATGGCGCAGCGATTAAGGAACGGGTTAGGCCCGCTCGGGAGCCGTGCGCGGCGCACGCATCGCCGTGGCCGTGTAGACGGCAAGCGCGACCGCGAGCGTGCCGAGGAACGACCCGAACGCCCAGTTCGGGAGGGTGGGATCGAGGAGCCTGATCCCGCTGATGACGAGGATCCCGCCAAGCCCGCCGCGGATCGTCAGCTCCGGGACGCTGACCGTCCAGCGGCTCGAGATGAGGATGCCGGGGATCGAGCCCACCAGCAGCCAGAGCACCGCATGCCACTGGACGTCGCCGATGATCAGGTGCCCGAAGCCGGCGACCCAGAGAAGCGCCGCCGCATGGAAGATGTCCGTCCCGACGATCCGCGACATCGTCATCGGATAGGCGAGCACCATCACTAAGCCGAAGTACGTGCCGCTGCCGACAGAGGTCAGACCGAGGATGAAGCCGAACACGACGCCGGTGGCGACGGCGATCCCCTTGTCGCGGCGGGACATGATGAACGGCCCTTCGCTCGACTGGATCCCGCGCTTCACGAACGACTTGGCGAGGAAACCGGCGCCGCCGAGAATCAGAGCAACGCCGATCGCGTACCCGAGGACCGTCTGCGCGTTCGAAATCTCGTTCCGCAGCCACCACGAGACCGCGACGCCGGCGATCGCGGACGGGCCGGATCCGGCGAACAACCAGAGCGCGAGATGCCCGTGCACGGTGCCGAGCCGGCGGTGGCGCCAGGCGCCGAACGTCTTGAAGATCGCGCCGTGGAAGATGTCGGTTCCGACGGCGTACGTCGGCTTGAAGCCGAAGAAGATGATGAGGATCGGCGTCATCAGCGAGCCGCCGCCGACGCCGGTCAGCCCGACGATCAGGCCGAGGCCCAGCCCGACGAGGACGAACTGCCAGGTCACGAGGTCACGAGGTCACGAGAGAAGCCCGCGCTCGCTGAGCAGGGCGGCCACGCGGTCGGCTGCGGCTTCGACGTCCAGCTCGGTCATGTCGAGGCGGAGGTCCGGCTCCTCGGGATCCTCGTACGTCGAGTCGACGCCGGTGAGGTTGATGACCCCGCCCGTCTGCGCCTTTGCGTAGAGGCCGGTCGTGTCGCGCTGGGCTGCGAGCTCGGCCGGCAGGTCGACGAAGACCTCGATGAACTCGCCCTCGTCGAAGAGCGAGCGCGCCGTCTCGCGGTCGGCCCGGAACGGGGAGACGAAGGCGGCGAGCACGATCAGCCCGGCCTCCGTCATCAGGCGGGCCACCTCGCTCGCGCGACGGTTGTTCTCCGCACGATCGGCATCGGTGAAGCTGAGATCCTTCGAGAGGCCGCGGCGCAGGTTCGCGCCGTCGAGCAGGACGGTGTGGCGACCGGCCGCGAAGAGCCGGGCCTCGAGCGCGTTCGCTATCGACGACTTACCGGCTCCGGGCCGTCCCGTCAGCCAGACGACGAACGGGTGCTGCGCCTTGAGCCCGGCGCGCGCATCCCGGTCGACCACGAGCTCCTGCAAGCGAACGTTCTCACTGCGCGGCAGAGCGCGTATGAGCAGCCCCGCTCCGACCGTGTGGTTCGTGATCCGGTCGATAAGGATGAAGCCACCGGTGTCGCGGTTGTCGACATACCGGTCGAACGCAACCGGCTGCCCGAGCTCGACGTTGACGACGCCGATCTCGTTCAAGTCGAGCTGCGTCGCCGCGATCTGCTCGAGCGTGTCGACGTCGAGCTTGTAGCGGATCGGCGCCACCGTTGCAGGCACCATGGTCGTCCCGACACGCATCAGATACGTACGGCCGCGCAGGAGCGGTTCCTCGGCCATCCAGATGACGGTCGCCTCGAACTGCTGGCTCACCGGCGCCGGCGCATCGGCCGCGGCGATCACGTCGCCCCGGCTGACGTCGATCTCGTCGGCCAGGGTCAGCGTCACGGCCTGGCCGGCGACGCCGAGCTCGAGGTCGCCGTCGAAGGTGACGACGCGCTCCACGGTCGATTCGATTCCCGCGGGTAGGACGACGACACGCTCACCGGGCGCGATCTGGCCCCCGGCTACGGTGCCGGCATAACCGCGAAAGTCCGAGCTCGGCCGGTTGACCCATTGCACCGGCAGCCGGAACGGCGCGTCCTGCATCCGCTCCTGGTCGACCTCCACCGTCTCGAGGTACTCCATCAGCGTCGGGCCGTCGTACCAGGGCATCGCCTCGGAACGCTCGAGGACGTTCTCGCCGCGCAACGCCGAGACCGGGGTGAGCGTGAACTCCTCGAGCCCGAGCCGCTCGGCGAACGCCCCGTACTGCCGCTCGATCTCGTGGAAGCGCTCCTCGGAGTAGTCGACGAAATCCATCTTGTTCACGGCGACCGCGATGTGGCGGAGGCCGAGCAGCCAGACGAGATAGCTGTGGCGGCGCGTCTGCGTGAGCACGCCCTTCCGCGCGTCGAGGAGGATCACGGCGCAGTCGGCGGTCGAGGCGCCGGTGACCATGTTCCGCGTGTACTGCTCGTGACCCGGAGTATCCGCAACGATGTACTTCCGGGTGTCGGTGGAGAAGAAGCGATACGCGACGTCGATCGTGATTCCCTGTTCGCGCTCGGCGGCGAGACCGTCGAGGAGGAGCGCGAAGTCGAGCTCGTCGCCCTGCGTCCCGACGCGCTTCGAGTCGGCCTCGAGCGCGGCGACCTGATCCTCGAAGAGCATCTGCGACTCGTAGAGCAGCCGTCCGATCAGGGTGCTCTTGCCGTCGTCGACGGAGCCGCAGGTGATGAACCGTAGGAGGCTCTTGCGCTCGTGCGCCTCGAGGTACGCATCGATATCGCGCTCGATCAGGTCGGATGCGTTCACTAGAAGTAGCCCTCGACCTTCTTCTTCTCCATCGAGGCCGACTCGTCGTGGTCGATCATCCGGCCTTGCCGCTCGGACGTCCGGGCGAGCAGCATCTCCTGGATGATCTTCGGCAGCGTGTCGGCGTCCGACTCGATCGCGCCCGAGAGCGGGTAGCAGCCGAGCGTCCGGAAGCGCACGCGCTTGAGCTCCGGCTCCTCGCCCGGCTCGAGCCGCGTCTCCATGCGTTCGTCGTCGACCATGATCCACGTCCCGTCGCGGTCGACGACCGGCCGTTCGGCGGCGAAGTAGAGGGGTACGATCGGGATCTCCTCGCGGTGGATGTAGAGCCAGACGTCGAGCTCGGTCCAGTTCGAGAGCGGGAAGACGCGGATCGACTCGCCGCGCCGGTGACGCGCGTTGTAGAGCCGCCAGAGCTCGGGCCGCTGGTTCTTCGGGTCCCAGCGGTGTTGCGCCGTCCGGAAGGAGAAGATCCGCTCCTTCGCGCGCGACTTCTCCTCGTCGCGCCGCGCGCCGCCGAAGGCTGCGTCGAAGCCGTACTTGTCGAGCGCCTGCTTGAGCGCCTCGGTCTTCATCACGTCCGTGTGCACAACCGAGCCGCTGTCGAACGGGTTGATCCCGCGGGCGAGGCCGTCCTCGTTCACGTGCACAAGGAGGTCGAGCCCGTGCTCCTCCGCCATGCGAGCCCGGAAGGCGTACATGTCCTGGAACTTCCAGGTCGTGTCGACGTGGAGGAACGGGAACGGCGGCGGCGCCGGCGAGAACGCCTTCTCGGCCAGGCGGAGCATCACCGAGCTGTCCTTCCCGATCGAGTAGAGCATCACCGGGTTTTCGGCAGTGGCGACGACCTCACGCATGATGTCGATGGCTTCTGCCTCGAGACGCTCGAGATGGGTGAGCCGAACGCGGGAGATGCTCAGCGTTCGACCTCCGCTTCCACGGGAAGCAGGTTGAGCTCTTCGAGCCGCGCGATCACCACGGCTGCCGCCTCGGGCGGCGTGCGGCCGGCGGTCTCGAGACGGAGCTCCGGATCGATCGGCTCCTCGTACGGCGCCGAGACGCCCGTGAACTCGTCGATCTCGCCTGCGAAGGCCGCCGCGTAGAGGCCCTTCGGGTCGCGCCGCGCGCACTCCTCGAGCGATGTCGCGACGTAGATCTCGACGAACGGCGCGTGCTGCTCGACGAGCGAGCGCGCGTGCTTGCGCATCTCCTCGTACGGCGAGATGGCCGAGACGACGACCGCTGCGCCGGCGCGGGCGATCCGCGACGCGACCCAGCCGATGCGCGCGATGTTCGTATCGCGGTCCTCCTTCGAGAAGCCGAGGCCTTTCGAGAGGTGCGTGCGCACGATGTCGCCGTCGAGGTGCTCGACGAGGAGCCCGCGCCGCTCGAGCTCCGGCTCGACGATGTTCGAGATCGTCGTCTTGCCCGCGCCCGACAGGCCCGTGAACCAGAGGACGAAGCCCTGCTGCGTGGCGCTCATTTTCCCGCTCCGGCGCCGGCCAAGCCGCCGCCTGCGCTCTTGGCCGGCTCCGTCGAGCCTACGCCGGTCATGTGTGTAGCCCGCATTCCGTCCGCTCCGTTCCGGCCCAGCGACCCTCGCGGCCCTTGCCGGGCGCGGTCGAGTGCGTGTCGCCGATCGAGTCGTAGCCCTGGTCGTGGAGCGCGTTGTACGGCAGCCCGCGCTCGCGGATGTACGCCCAGCAGTCGTCGTCCGTCCAGTCGGCGAGCGGGTTCGCCTTCCAGAGCTCGTGCTGGTCGTCCCAGCCGAGCTTCGGCGCGTCGGCCCGTGTCGGGGACTGGTCGCGGCGGATGCCCGTGATCCAGCAGTCGAGGTCGAGGAGCGCGCGGTTGAGCGGCTCGATCTTCGCCTTCGCGAGATAGAGGTCGGGGTTCCGCTCCCACAGCCCGTCCTCAACCGGTTCGCCGGCGAACACCTCGATCGTCGTGTCGTAGCGCGCCTCAATCGCGCGCCAAAGCTCGTACGTCTCGGGGAACAGGTGGTGCGTGTCGATCGCGAAGACGCGCGCCTTCGGGTCGGCCGCGAAGAGCATGTCGAGGAGGACGGTCTCCTCCTTCTGGAACGAGCACGCGAGCGCGACCCGGCCGGCGAACTGCTCGAGCGCGAACGCGACGACGCGCTCGGCGCTCCACGTGTCGACGTCAGGCGGGAGTTGCAGCGTCTGCGTTGCCAAGGAGCACTTCCTTCATCGTGTCGCCGCGCAGGCCGAGGCGGAGCGTCTCGAGCGGGATGACCTCGTCGGGCGGAATGTTGCCGAGGTTGACCGACGGGCCGAAGCTCTTGACGAACCAGCTCTGCGCCGCCTTCGACGGGGCCTCGAAGATGACGTTCGCTGGGCCGACCGCGAGCGCGATCTCGCCGATCAATTCTGTCCGCATTCCCCCGGCAGAGTCGAAGATCCCGGCCGTGCCGCCCTCGCGGGCCTCGGTGATCACCTTCCACGCGCCCGCCGCAAGGTCCTCGTTCAACCACGTGATCCACTCCTCCGCCGTGTACTCGACGGACGAGTCCTTCGAGCCGACCTCGGAGAGGACGGTGAAGTCGCGCGCGAAGTCTTGGATGAGCTCGAGCTTCCGCTCGCGCGGGATGTCGACGGTGCCGTCGGAGATCTCGACGTGCGTGAGGCCGTGAGCCTGCAGCCAGCGCTTGTACTCGTCGAGATCGCCTGTCGCGTAGACGGCCTCGAAGAACGTGCCGCCGATCACGACGGGCTTCTCGCGCAGCACGGCGAGCTTGCGCTCGAGGTTGCGCGTGACGTAGGCCGTGCCCCAGCCGAGCTTGACGATCGAGATGTAGTCGCCGGCCATCTCGAGGACGTCCTCCCAGCCCCGCGGGCCGAGCCCCTTGTCGAGCACGTGGGTTAGACCGGAATGGGATCTAGAGACGAGCAAAGATCTCCTTCAGCTTGTCCTGGGCGGCGCTCTGGACGTCGTGGTAGAGCGAGTTGCCGTGCGCGTCGATCCCGACGGTGAGCGGGCCGAAGTCCTTGACGCGGAACTTCCAGAGGCACTCCGGCATGAGCTCCTCCCACGCGACCTCCTCGATCTCCTCGATCTGCGTCGTCTCGAGCGCCGCGGCGCCGCCAACGATCGCGAAGTAGACCATCCCGAGTCTCTGCATCGGCTCGATCGCGTCGTCGGGGAAGCCGCCCTTGCCACAGATCGCGCGGACGCCGTACTGCGAGCCGAGCGGCTCGGTGAAGCGCACCATCCGCGCCGAGGTCGTCGTCCCGATGCACACCTTCTCGTACTTGCCGTCCGCGAGCTTGCGGACGCCGGGAGCGGTGTGAAGAAGGAACGCGCCGGTGAGGTCCATCGGCGGCTCGATCCCCTGGTCGAAGATGCGGATCTGGGTGCGGTCGCGGATCCCGATGATGTGGCCCTGGACGATGACCTCGTCGCCGGCGCGGAGCTTGAGGATCTCAGCCTCGTCGGTAATCGGGAAGGTGACTTCGTGCGTCGCCATCAGCCCGCACCCCCACCCTGGGTGGGGACCGCACCCGCCGCCCTCAATACTGATTCTACGGCCGGGTGAGCCGAGGCTTTGCACCAATTCTGTGAAAGTTCGCGGGTCGCCATCACGCCTCCCGGTCGAACTCAACGGAGCCGTCGGCCGCGATGTGCGCCGATGCGCGCCGCGCCGCCCAGCACTGGTAGTTGACGGCCACCGGGTTGAGCGTCATGTGCGTGTCCGCATGCTCGATGTGGCAATTGAGGACGGTGACGTCGCCGCCGAGACCCATCGGCCCGATGCCCGTCTCGTTGAGCAAGCCGTACAGCTCCTCCTCGAGCTGGGCGACGAGCGGATCGGAGTTGCGCGTGCCGATCGGCCGGGCGATCGCCTCCTTCGCGAGGTACATCGCGTAGTCGGCGGAGCCGCCGATCCCGACGCCGACGATGCCGGGCGGACACGGCTTGCCACCGGCGCCGACGATCGACTCGAGGACGAACTGCTTGATCCCCTTCACGCCGTCGGCCGGGGTGCACATCTTGAGGAAGCTCATGTTCTCGGAGCCCGAGCCCTTCGGCACGCACTTCACGTCGAGGCCGTCCCAGCCCGGGATGAACTCCCAGTGGACGATCGGCAGCCGATAGCCGACGTTTGGGCCCGTGTTCTCGCGCGTCAGCGTGTGGACGGCGTTCGAGCGCAGCGGATGCTCGAGCGTCGCGCGCGCGGTGCCGTCGTACAGCGCGGCGTAGATTCGCGCGGGGTGAAGCGGGAAGTACTCGCCGACGCGGCACGTGTAGACCGCGATGCCGGTGTCCTGGCAGACGAGGTTTCCCTCGCCGTCGGCGACCTCGACGTTGCGGAGGATCGTGTTCAGGACGCGCTGGCCCGGCACGGAGGTCTCGCGCGCCGCTGCGGCCTTCAGGGCGTCGCGGAGGTCCTGCGGAATGTCCTTCAACGACCATACGTAGAGGTGCGCGGCAGCATCCTCGACCGAGCGCTGGAGATCAGTGTCGAGCAGCTGCGGCACGTCCCGCCCTCCTTCCGAACACGATGCATTCGAGCAAGCTGTTGCCCATCATCCGGTTCCGCCCGTGCGTCCCGCCCGCGATCTCGCCGCAGGCGTAGAGGCCTTCGAGAGTCGTCTCGGCGTTCGTGTCGATCACGAGCCCGCCGTTCTGGTAGTGGAGAACAGGGTACGTGAGGAGCGGCTCGCGGAGCGGGTCCACGCCGGCCGCGCGGTAGCGGCGAAGCATGTACGGGAGCGAGAGCTCGGCGTCGTGCTCGGGGATGCGCGTCGTGTCGAGCCAGACTGCGTCGTGTCCCGACGGCGTCTTTACGCCCTTCCCCTTCGCGACCTCGTCGAAGATCGCCTGGCTCACCTCGTCGCGCGGGCCGAGCGAGTCGGTGAACTCCTCGCCGTCGGCGTTGAGGAGGACGGCGCCGTACGCGCGCGTCGTCTCGGGGATCGAGTAGCCCTGCAGCGACTCGGGCCAGAGGCCGCCGTTCGGGTGGTACTGCAGCGCGTCGAGGTCGCGCGACTCGGCGCCGAGCCCGAGGGCGAGCTTCGTCACCTCGCCCGTCGCGTACGGATGGTTCGTCGAGAGCTCGCCCCGCTGCTCGGCCTCGGCGTAGCAGCGACCGCCGGCGGCGAGGATCACAGTCGATGCTGCGAGCTTGTGCCCGTTGCACGACGCGTGCCAGCCGTTCTCCGTCCGCTCGAGCTCGCGCAGCGGTGCGTTCGGGACAACCTCGATGTCGTCGGCGACGGCGGCCTTACGCAGCGCGCCGGTGATCGCGTTGCCGGTGCGGTCGCCGACCTGGAGGAGGCGCTTCGCCGACGCGCCGCCGCAGCGCGCAAGCCGGTAGCTGCCGTCCTCTTCGCACGTGAACTCGACGCCGAGCTCCTCGAGCCAGCCGATCGCATCCGGAGCCTCCGAGGTCAGGACCTCGACGAGCTCCCGGTTCGCCGTCTCGTGGGAGCTGCGGAAGACGTCGGCGGCGTGCTGCTCCGGTGAGTCGTCGGCCCCAACGGCCGCCTGGATGCCGCCCTGCGCCTTCGCGGAGTTGCACGCCTGAATCGAGCCCTTCGTCGCGAGGCCGACGCGCGCGCCTGCGCGCTGCGCGGCAACTGCGGCCGCGAGCCCAGAGGCTCCGCTTCCGACCACGAGCACATCGCAACGACCGTCTTCCGGCACGTCGCCAAGCATACCGATCTCGCGCGATAAGTCTAATCCTGCGTATAGCGATTCCTTATTGCCGCGCGCTACAGGACCAAGCGGAGCAGCTGTTCGATCTCCTCCGGGCTTGCCGGCTTCGGATTCGCGAGGTTGCCGCCGCGCCCGGCTGCGGAGGCGGCGAGCGCGGGGAAGTCGCGTTCGGGCACCCCGAGCTCGCTCAGGCGCGTCGGACCGGCGAGCGCGGTCAGCTCCTCGACGCGGGCGGCGGGATCGTCCGGCGAGCCGATCGCCTCGCCGAAGCGACGCACGGCGTCGGGAACGAGCGCGGCGTTGAACCGGAGCACGGGTGCGAGGACGATGCCGTTCAGCGTTCCGTGCGGCAGCCCGTAGGCGCCGCCGACCGCCTGCGCCATCGCGTGCGCGAGCGCGAGCATCGAGCCGGCGAGTGCGGCGCCGCCGTGCGACGCGCCGAGTAGCAGCTCCGTTCGCGCATGCAGATCCTTCGGCGCGGCGACGACGCGCGGCAGCCATTCGGAGATGAGCGCTGCGCCGGCGAGCGCGTCATCGTCAGCGGCCGGGTTATGGCCCTGCGCGTAGAGCGCCTCGGCGCAGTGTGCGAGCGCGTTCATCGCCGTGCCGACGGTCGTCTCCGGTGGCAGGTCGACCGTGAGCTCCGGCTCGTAGACGATCGCCGTCGGACGAGCGCCGCCACCTCCGCCGCGCATCCGCCGCTCGGAGTCACGCACACCGAAGTACGTCGTCCATTCGGCGCCGGAGTAGGTCGTCGGGACGGAGACGAGCGGCAGGCCGGTCGCCGCGGAGATCGCCTTGCCGAGGTCGATCGCCGATCCGCCGCCGAGGGCGAGAACGCCGTCACCGCCCTGCGCGGCACCCGCGGCCTCGTCGATGGACTCCGAGGGAACCTCCGACCAGCGGCCCGCAGGTATGACCGGCAACTCGAGCGCGTCCCAACGCGGGCTTGCGACAAGGAGCGGCACCGAGACACCCGCTTCGCGGCACGCCTCCGGGAGCGTGTCGAGCCCCCAGCGGACGATCACGCGAGGCGCTCGCGCGCGTAGGCGACGAACGCCTGCGCGGCGCGCGTCGCCGCGCGGCCGGTCGCGCGCGCGAGCTGAATCTCGCGCGCCGGCTCGAGCCCTTCGACGCGCACGAGCGCAAGCGTTCCCGCCGTGAGGTCGCCCTCGATCGCAATCCGGGAGATGAACGTCGCGCCGAACCCGCCGAGGACTGCCGCGCGCGCCGACTCCTGCAGACCAAGCTCGAGACGCACGTTGAGGTCACGGAGGCGGACGCCGAGCTCACGCAGCTCGTCGTCGATCATCTGCCGGACGCCCGCGCCTTCCTGCATGAGGACGAGCGGCTCCTGCTTGAGCGCGGCGAGCGACATCGTCTTGCCGGCGCGCTCGTGGTCGGCGGGAACTGCGAGCACGACCTCGTCGCGGTAGAACGGCTCGAAGGTGATCCCGCGGTGCCGCCCGCCGACGCCGACGACGCCGAGCTCGAGCTCACGCCGTGCGACCTGCTCGACGATGGTGTGCGAGTCGGAGACCGAGAGCGCGACGTGCACCTGCGGGTTAAGCCGTTGGAACTCGGCGAGCACGACCGGCAGGACGCTCCCGCCAGGCCCGGTCGAGCCGCCGATCTCGAGCCGGCCGGTGAGCTCGCTCTCGGGGTCGTCGCCCATCTCCTGGAGGATTTGCTCCTCGAGCGCGAGTAACCGCTGCGCGCCGCGATAGAGCCGTATCCCGGCCTCGGTCGGCTCCACGCGCCGCCCGGAGCGGTCGAGCAACTGCTGCCCCAGACGCTGCTCGAGCGAGCGAATCTGAAGGCTGACCGCGGGCTGCGTGACGCCAAGCTGGTCGGCGGCCTGGGAGAAACTCCGCCGCTCGACTACGGCACAGAACGCAGCAAGCTGCTTCGTGTCCATCTAGAGCCTTCCTCGCATGAGGAAAGCTTATAGCTACCTAGCCGAGCCCTTCGCCCCCGATGCGCCACCCCTCGCTTGGGCTGTTGCGAACGAGGATGTAGCCGTAAGAGACCGTACGATCCGCGGCATGCCTGAGACGACGCGGCTCGAGGACACGCTCGTTCGCGGGTACCGGCAGCTCGCCCTCGAGACGCCGGATCGGCCTCGCGACGTGCTCCTGCGCGCGCTCGACGTCGTGTTCTCGGCGGCGCTCCTCATCCTCACCCTCCCCATCGCCCTGCTCATCGCGCTGCTCGTCGTCGTGACGAGCGGCCCGCCCGTTCTCTACCGCGGCGAGCGCGTCGGCCAGGGCGGGCGCGTCTTCACGATGTTCAAGTTCCGGACGCTGCGGCGCGGCGCCGAGCGCCGGCTCGGCACGCATCTCGGCGAGGATCTCGTCGAGGCGACGCAGGCGGAGTTCACGCCGATCGGCCGCTGGCTGAAGGCGACGCAGCTCGACGAGCTCCCGCAGTTCGTCAACGTCCTGCGCGGCGACATGAGCCTCGTCGGGCCGCGTCCGATCCGGCCCGTGTTCTTTGAGGAGCTCGCGCACGAGCTGCCGTCGTACTGGCAGCGGCTCGTCGTCCGCCCCGGTCTGACCGGCTTCGCGCAGGTGCGGCGCGGCTATGAGACGTCGATGGCGGAGAAGCTGTCGCACGACCTCGAATGGATCGCCGACCGCTCGGTTCGGCTCTACCTGCGCACCGTCGTCGCGACGGGCTGGCGCGTGCTCAGGCAGTCGCTCGGCGGGATCTTCCGCGCCCGCGCCTAAGGTAAGGCTGTGTGCGGGATTTGCGGGATCGCGGCGGCGGACGGCCACGCCGACGTCGAGGCACTTCGCGCTATGAGCCTGCAGCTCGTCCACCGCGGACCCGATAGCGCCGGCGAGCACGTCGATCGCGAGATCGCGCTCGGCTCGCGGCGCCTCTCGATCATCGACCTCGCCGGCGGCGACCAGCCGATCGCGAACGAGGACGGCAGCGTAATCGTCGTCCAGAACGGCGAGATCTACAACTACCCCGAGCTGCGCGACGAGCTTCTGCGCGCCGGGCACGCCTTCCGCACTCACTCCGATACGGAAGCGCTCGTCCATCTCTACGAGGAGCACGGCACCGCGTTCGCCGAGCGGCTGCGCGGGATGTTCGCCGTCGCGATCTGGGACGCCTCGCGCCGCCGCCTCGTCCTCGCCCGCGACCGCTACGGGATCAAGCCGCTCTACTACCGGCACGTCGGCGGCGAGCTGCGCTTCGCCTCGGAGCTGCGCGCGCTGCCGCGCGGCGAGATCGACACCGACGCGCTCGAGGCGTTTCTCGCGTTCAACTCGATCCCGGCGCCGTACTCGATCTTCCGCGACGTCCGCAAGCTGCCGGCGGGGCATGTTCTCGTCTGGGAGAACGGCTCGGTCAGGATCGAGCGCTTCGCGCGGCCGGGACCGACCCAGGTCCGCGACGGCGACGAGGCGGAGCTCGTCGAGGAGCTCCGCGCGCGGCTCCGCGACTCGGTCAAGGCTCATCTCCTCTCCGACGTGCCGGTCGGCGTCCTGCTCTCCGGCGGCGTCGACTCTGCCGCGCTCGCGGCGCTCACCGCGCAAGAGACGCCCAAGCCGGTGCATACGTTCACGATCGGCTTCGCGGAAAAGAGCTTCGACGAACGCGACGACGCGCGGCTCGTGGCCGAGCGGTACGGGACGGAGCATCACGAGCTGCTCGTCCGGCCGGATCCTCAGCTCCTCCTCGAAGCGCTCGCCGACGCGTTCGACGAGCCGTTCGCCGACTCGTCCGCGCTGCCGACCTACCTCGTCTCGCAGCTCGCCGCGGAGCATGTGAAGGTCGCGCTCTCGGGCGAAGGCGGCGACGAGCTATTCGGCGGCTACTACACGTACGCGGCGGATCTCATGGCCGACCGGCTCGCGCCGCTTGCCCGCGTCGCGCGGCCGCTCGTGGAGGCGCTCCCGTCGTCGTCGCGGAAGGCGAGCCTCGACTACCGCGCGAAGCGCTTCGTCCGCGCCGCGCACCTGCCGCCGCTCGAACGGCACCACGGCTGGAAGGAGATCTTCTCCCCCAACGCGCGCCGCGAGCTGCGGGGCGGCGCGAGCGGCTTCGACCCCGTCGACGTCTATCGCGCGCGCTACGCCGAGACCGCCGGCGCGCCCGAACTCGCGCGCCTGCAGGACGTCGACTTCGGCGTCTACCTCGTCGACGATCTCCTCGTGAAGACCGATCGCGCGTCGATGGCGCACTCGCTCGAAGTGCGCGTCCCGTTCCTCGACCCGCTCGTCACGAACCTCGCCTTCGCGCTGCCGACACGACTGAAAGTGCGCGGCCTCCAGAAGAAGGTGCTGCTGCGGAAGGCGGTCGAGCCGCTCGTTCCACGCGAAATCGTGCACGGAAAGAAACGCGGCTTCTCGATTCCGGCGGCGGCGTGGCTGCGCGGCGAGCTCGAGCCGTTCGCCCGCGCAACGCTTTCAGCCGACACCCTGCGGCGCCAGGGCTTCTTCCAGCCGGAACCGGTGACGCGGCTGCTCGACGAGCATGTCGCCGGCCGGGAGGACTGGAGCCGGCAGCTCTGGGGCCTGCTCGCGTTCACGCTCTGGTACGAACGGCAGGTCGAGCAGGAGCCGCCGCTCCTACGATCCGCCCGGATGGAGGCGCTCGCAGCATGAAGGTCTGGATCGACATGACGGCTCCCGCCCACGTGCTGGTGTTCCGGCCGCTGATCGAGATCATGCGAGAGCGCGGCGACGAGGTGGAGATCACCGCGCGCGACTACGCGCAGACGGTCGAGTTGCTGGCGATGCACGGGCTCGAGGCTGACGCGGTCATCGGCCATCACGCCGGCCGGTCGCGCGTGCAGAAGATCCGCCAGATGACCGGCCGGCTCGGCGCGCTCAAGCGCTGGGCGAAGGGCCGCGACTTCGACGTCGCGCTCGCGCACGGCTCCCACGAGCTGACGATCACGGCGCGCCGGCTCGGCCTCCCGAGCTCGACGACGTTCGACTACGAGTTCGCGACGTACCAGCACCAGCTCGGCTGCCGCGCGGCGACGCGGGTCGTCGTCCCCGACGCCATCCCGCCCGAGCGGCTCCAGCCCTACGGCGTCAAGCCGCCGAAGCTCGTCCAGTACCCGGGCCTGAAGGAGGAGTACTACCTCGCGGACTTCACGCCCGACCGGTCGCTGCTCGAGCGGTACAACGTCGACCCGGCGCGCGTGCTCGTCGTGTTGCGCCCGCCGCCCGACGTGTCGCTCTACCACCGCCACTCGAACCCGCTCTTCCCGCAGACGCTCGAGCATCTCGGCCGCTCGGAGGACGTGCAGGCGTTCGTCCTGCCGCGCACCGACGAGCAACGGGAGTACGTGCGCGGCTTGGCGCTGCCGTCGGTGATCCTCCCGGAGGGCGCCGTCGACGCGCAGAGCCTGATCGCGCTCGCCGACCTCGTCGTTTCAGCCGGCGGGACGATGAACCGCGAGGCCGTCGCGCTCGGCGTCCCCGTCTACACGACGTACGGCGGCCGCCTCGGCGGCGTCGACGAGGCGCTCATCCGCGACGGACGCCTCAAGCCTCTCAGCGATCCGCGGGCTCTCACGCTTGAGAAGCGTGACGACTCGGAGTCGACGCGTGTGCGTCGCGACCCGGCCGAGATGCTGCGCCTGCTCTTGTCGGCGCTAGCGGCTTAGAGCGACGAGAACAGCGTGTTGAGTTTGATCGCTACACCAAAGGACCGCCGGCGGAAGCCCGGGGGATCTCAGCAGCACGCCTCGCCACATCAACCCGCTGAACGCTTCGGCCGAAACGCCCTCCCGCGGCGCCTCCCAGCTGGTGTCCTTCCCGAACAACGAGACGTAGCCGAAGAAACGCCGTAACCCGGCCCAGCGCAGGCGTAGAAGGACACGCTGATCATCCACTAACAGTTCGGCGAACGGTCGGGACGCGGCCCACCCCTGGTTCGGCGAGGGCAATGCGCGTGGCGTTGTGCTGCCCCGCCGATACGTGCGCAGACCTCCGATGAACCGTTGGCCCACAGTCCCTCCTAATCGACGGGCTTCGGCTCGACTGGGAGCGACTTCGACGGCGACGGAAGCTTGTAACTCCCGGTGTCGGAGAGTTGCGGCGGCGCGACGCGCTGGGGCTCGCGCACGATCGCGCCGAGCTTGCCGACGACCTCGAGCGTGTCGCCCTCCTCGGCGAGCCGCTCGAGCTCGGCGAGCTGCTGCGAGAGCCAGTCGGGATCGACCGGGGGGCGGCTCAGCCGCCGGATCTTCGGGTGCGTCGTCTCGCCGAGCGACTCGTTGCCGCTCCAGAGCTCCTCGTGGATCTTCTCGCCCGGCCGCGAGCCGATGAAGCGGATCGGGATGTCGCGCGGCGACGTGACCTCGTCGTCTGGCAGGCGCGGCGTCTTCCCGGAGAGCCGGATCATGTTCTGCGCGAGGTCGACGATCTTCACGGGTTCGCCCATGTCGAGGACGAAGACTTGCCCGCGGCCGCCGATCGCGCCGGCCTGGACGACGAGCGATACGGCCTCCGGGATCGTCATGAAGTAGCGGGTCATGTCCGGATGCGTCACCGTCACCGGGCCGCCCCGTTCGATCTGCTTGCGGAAAATCGGGATCACAGAACCGGACGAGTTGAGGACGTTGCCGAAGCGCACGGCGACGAAACGGGTCGCGATGTCGCGCCGGTGGCCGAGCGACTCCACGACCCACTCGCAGAGCGCCTTCGACTGTCCCATCACCGTCTTTGGGTTGACGGCCTTGTCGGTCGAGATGAGGACGAAGCGCTCGACGCCGAACTCCGCCGACAGCTCTGCACAGACGCGCGTGCCTACGACGTTGTTGCGGACGGACGCGAGGGGATGCGTCTCGAGCATCGCGACGTGCTTGTACGCGGCGGCATGGAAGACGATGGTCGGGCGGTACTTCTCGAACACCTCGCGCCGCATGACCGCGCGTTCCTTGACGTCGACGAGTTGCGGCACGGCGGCGGTGAACTCCCGCTCCTTCAGCTCCTGCTCGATCTCGAAGAGCGACCCCTCGGCGTTGTCGACGAGGATGAGCCGCGTCGGGCCGATCCGGGCGATCTGCCGACAGAGCTCCGAGCCGATCGATCCGCCTGCCCCCGTAACGAGAACCGTCTGGCCTTCGAGGTACGACGCGACTTCCTGGAAGTCGACCTCGACCTGCTCGCGGCCGAGGACGTCCTCCACCTGGACGGGCCTAATCTGGCCGGCGAGCCCGAGGTCGCCGGAGATGAGCTCGTAGAGGCTCGGAAGGGTTTTGACCGGGACCTTCGCCTGTTGCGCGCTCTCCACGATTCGCCGCCGCACCTCGCCCGAGACGGACGGCATCGCGATGAGCAACTCGTCAGGGCGCTGGTCGCGCAGCACGTGCGGCAGGTCGTCGAGCGCGCCGAGGACGCGCACCCCCATGATCCGCGAGTGCTGCTTGCGCGGGTCGTCGTCGACGAAGCCGATCGGCGTGTAGCTCAGCAGCCGCGAGCGCTGCATCTCCTGGACGATGAGCCGGCCCGCGTCGCCGGCCCCGACGACGATCACTTCCTTGCCGTGCGCGACGACGCCGCCGATCGGCCGCTCGATCACGGTGCGCGCGAGCAAACGCGTCCCTGCGACGAAGGCGAGCGTGAGGAGAAGATCCATCGCCGCGACCCCACGCGGGAGCCGCACGTGGTTCACGGGATTGACGAGGTACACCGTGACGTCGGCCACGAGCGAAGCGACGACGACGCCGCGCACGGCCGACCACATGTCCCGGATCGAGACGTACCGCCACCAGCGGTTGTAGAAGCCGAAGCCGATGAAGACGACGAGCTTGATCGCGAGGACGAGGAGGATCGTCCGCTCGAGTAGATGCGTGTACGGGACGTTGAGGTGGTCGAAGCGGAGCTCGAATGCGAGCGACCACGCCACCGCGACGATCACCGCGTCCGCGAGCAACTGCCACAGCCGGTGCCGCGAGAGCAGGTGGCGCATCGCGCTAGACCCGACCTGCGACGCTGACGGCCGTGCGCACCGCCTCGACGACGCGCTCCTGCGCCTCGGCCGGCATCCCCGGCCAGAGCGGGACGGAGAAGTTCTCGACGCCCGCCTGCTCGGTCGCCGGCAGCGCGCCGGCCGAGTAGCCGAGGTACCGCAGCGACGGCTGCAGGTGGAGCGGCGTCGTGTAGTACGTCGCCGACGCGATGCCCGCCTCGGTGAGCGCCTCGCGGATGCGGTCGCGCTCGGGCGAGCGACAGACGAAGAGGTGGTAGACGTGGCCCGGCTCGTCCTGCGGGATCTCGACGAGCTCACCCAAGCCGAGCTCGGCGTAGCGGGCGGCCGCGGCGCGACGGCCCGCGTTCCAGCCGTCGAGCTCCGGGAGGAAGATCCGCAGGAACGCCGCCTGCAGCTCGTCGAGGCGCGAGTTGTAGCCGACGAGCTCGAAGTCGGTCTTGTCGCGCGAGCCGTGGAACGAGAGGAGCTTGATGCGTTCCGCGAGCTCCTCGTCGTCGGTCGCGATCAGCCCGCCGTCGCCGAGACAGAAGAGGTTCTTCGTCGGATAGAAGCTGAAGGTCGAGACCTTGCCGTGGCGCGCGACTTCCTGCGCGCCGAACGCCTGCGCCGCGTCTTCGACGACGTCGATGCCGAGCTCGACGAGCGGGCGAACGTCCATCGCACGGCCGAAGAGATGGACGGGGATGATGGCCTTCGTCCGGTCGGTGACCTTCGCGGCCGCATCCTCGACGTCGAGGTTGAGCGTCGCCGGGTCTATCTCCGCGAAGACGGGAGTAGCGCCGCGCCGGACGACCGCCTCGGCCGTCGCGTAGAACGTGAACGCCGGGCAGATGACCTCGTCGCCGGGGCCGACGCCGAGCGCGTCGAGCGCGAGCACGAGCGCGTCGGTGCCGTTCGCGACTCCGAGCGTCCGCTTGACGCCAAGGAAGGCGGCAGCCTCCTCCTGAAACGCCCAGTAGTGCGGGCCACGGATGAAGTTCCCGTCCTCGAGAACCTCGCGGAAGGCGGCTTCGAGCTTGGGGATCAGCGGCCCGTACTCGGCGCTTACGTCAACGAGCGGGATCGTCTGCACGACGGTCCACTTTAGCCCCACTGCGCCAGCGGTAGACGAGATACGCCGCGAGGAGGATGACGCCCGCAACGATCGCGTACTCCGCGTACCGGAAGTCGTGGTCGAAGTGGTTGTAGCTCGCGCCGAGCGCATACCCGATGCCGACGAACGCGAAGGACCACACGGCGCTCCCGATCAGAGCGAGCCCGAGGAACGGAGCAAGCGCCATCTCGAAAATGCCGGCCGGGATGGCGACGAATGACCGGACGACGGGCGTGATCGTCCCGACGAGCACGCCGGGCTTGTCCCAGCGCTGGAACCAGGCGTCGGCACGGTCGAGGCGCTCCGGCGTGACGTGGAGCCAGCGTCCTCGCCGCTCGAGCAGCTCCCGGCCCCCGAAGCGC
This sequence comes from uncultured Actinomycetes bacterium, assembly GCA_963753525.1. Classification (GTDB taxonomy): domain Bacteria; phylum Actinomycetota; class Thermoleophilia; order Gaiellales; family Gaiellaceae; genus Palsa-739. The sequence continues at coordinate 450,982 of CAVWCS010000005.1, read as the reverse complement.
CCGATCATCCAGCCGACGGAGGCGCCTGCGAGATAGCCGAAGGTCGCCGCAAGCGCGATCGCGACGAACGCGCCGACCCCGAGACCGATGTGCGCGCCGAAGACCGAGACGCCGTTCGTGCCTACGAAGACGCCGGCAGCGACGGCTCCTCCCACGAGCGCGACCAGCTCACTGCCGACGGGAAGAACCGCGCCGAGCGCGAGGAGTCCGAAGACGGCGTAGACACCGTGGTTCGCAACGGCGGAGGTGAAGCTGGAGGAGACGCTCGCGACGAGCACGAGCGCGAGTCTAGTGCCGCAGGTGGCGACCACTGATCGTGGTAGAAGGCGTCCTGGTGGAATTGCGCGACTCGGAGTCTCTGATCTTCCGCTGCCGCGCGAACCGCAGCGTCAGTCGCCGCGGTCTGGGCGGCCACCTCTACCTCACCAAGTCGAGAGGGATTCCTGGACGTTCCCCTCACTAGAGTCGCGGCGGCCGATGTTGCGCCGCGCAGCGCAGGGCTCTTCGGCGGGAGCCGTCGGCGGCGGCTTCACGTGCGGCAGATTGACGAGTCGGAGGACTGTTCGTGGTAAATCGCCCCGATGACCTAACAGCGGAGATCACCCAGGCGGCAAGACCTCAGTAGGTCATCCGACGTAGGGTCGCTCGTCTGGGTCAGTGCTCGGGAATGAGTCACCTGAAGCGAGCGCGGACGGGTGTATAACGCGGTCATGAGGCGCTGCGCGGTGTTCCTCGGGGTCGTAGCGGTAGTGACCGCCGTCGCTGGATGTGGGTCGACGCAGGTGAAACTGAGTGTCGGCGGGGGAGCCTGCGGCGTCCGCGCGCACGGAACACGGATCCTCGATCGGAGCGGACGGTTGGTCTACCGCGAGCCCGGCCATTACGTTCATCCGAACGGCGGGCCAGGAGCGCAGCTCAGGTGCAGTGGTCAAACCGTCTGGGCGGTGTGGCTCAACGGCGGCGGGATGATGAAGGAGGACTACATCGGTGCGCGCTCGGGGGATGCGGGTCGATCCTGGCGATTGGTCATCTCCGAACCGTTCTTCGGAGTGAAGGCGCCGCACTCGATTGACGCGTACCTCGGCCCGTGGACGTTGCGCGGCCCCGAGGACGCGTACTTCACGGGCTGGTGCGCTCCCTGCAGCACAGGGAAGCTGAACGGCACAGTGAGCTTGTCAGTGACTACTGACGGCGGGGTCACTTTTCGGCGCTACGCGGTTCCCGCTCTCAATGGCTACGAACCCACAAGCCTTCGCGTCTCAGGTACGAACGTGACCATCCGAGCTAAGGGGTTCATCGACAGCATGTGGCGACGCAAGACAGTCACTCTGCACGTCGCCTGAGCGTCCCTCGGCTGGGCCAGTGCGCAGGAATGACCCCTGAGCAGTCGGCTAGCAGGCGGGCTTGGTCGGGATCATCCGTGGGGCTGACTTCAGACGTGAAACCGTCTGGGTCGCCATAACCCGGTGGTCGGGCGCACGAACGACGATCGAGCGGATGACGTGGTTGTTGCGGTCGAACGCGATCGTGAGGAACGACTTGTAGAACGTGTGCGTCGGGACGATATGACTGGCGAGATACCCCCAGAACCCGTCGTGGGTTTCGATAACAATTCGAGCGTTCGAGGAGGCGATCTTCCCATTCTCTGGGAACGGTGCGCCGACATTGAGAAGCGTGCGTGGGTCTTCCTTGCCGAGGCGTCGCCAACAGTCGGCGCCTGTCGCTCGCATCAATGTCCGGCTGGCGGTGCTGCGTCGGACCAGCGCCAGGCCGCGCAGGCCAAGGAACTCCTCAGCGTTTACCTTCCCGCCGCGCAGGCCGATGACGAAGCGGCGCGGGGAACTCGTCCCGCTCTGCCGAGTCGTGAGTTCGACTCCCGGGGCGGAGCGGTATCCGCGCTGAATCCGCGAGAGAACAGCGATCAACTTGGGATCTCCTAGCGAAGGGGAGATCGGGCCGCCCTTCGGGAGGGCCAAGGCAACCGTAGGCGGCGGGTCGCCGCCTGGGCCATACGCAGGCGACTTCGCCGCAGCACCACTCACGTACCCGCCCATCAAAGCCACGGCGACGACTCCGGTCCCGACCGCCGCGAGTACCAAACGCCAGCGGATAAGCCCCGACCGTCGGCGAACGCGCATCGTTCAAGCGTACTCGCAGTATCTAGCCCTCGCCTGGGCCAGTGCGCGGGAACGTCACTTGAAGCTGAGAGTTTCCACCGAGGCGAGCTGAGCAAGAGGGAGCTAGGGTCGTTCCATGGCAATAGCTGCCACATCGGCGCGGGTGTACAAGGCGCTCGGGAGGTGTTCCCTGCGCCGCGCGGTAATCGCGTACGCGGGGCTATCCGTGCTCTTCGACCTGGTTCCGATGTTGCCGGACAGCAGCGTCCGCGTCTATGCCTCGCGGATGGTCGTCTGGGTCCTCATCCAAGGCGTGGTTGTCTGGCGGCTCGCGCGTGGATCGGCGCTCGCGTGGACGTTCGGCCTGCTCGTTGATGTGCTCGGAGTAGCCATCGTCCTAGTGGCGGCCGGGCTCGATCCAGTGGTGATCTCGATCGCAGTCCTGAGTCTCGTGCAGGCAGGAGTCCTCCTGGCCCCGCCGCTGCGCGACGCAGTATGGGCGCCTCGAGCAACGCGCACAGCCTCCGGCTGACCCCTCCGAACCAGACCTAAGCGACCGTTCCTCGCCTGGGCGAGTCACGTCTGTCACCTGAACCCGGCTGGAGGCTAGGGCGGGCGAAGGCGCCGGCTCCGGTCGGCGTAGTTCGAGCTACTTCAACGTGAACGGCGCGACGAGAGCGCTCGTGCCCACTGTGCTCGTCGCCTCGACGCGCATCAGATAGCGGCCGGCGGGGGCACGGCGGGAGCGGATCCTCCGGTTCCACACCACGCGATGCGGGCCGGCAGCGAGCTGCGGCAGGTGCAACACCGCCACCGCTATGCCGTTGCGCCGCTCGACGCGGACGACGACGTCCGCCTGGCGCGAGAGGACGAAGGAGGCGGTCGGACTGCCGCTGCGGCCGCCGGCGGCGACCGTGAGCGAGCCGAGCGTGTCGTCGAGCGAGAACGACCGCTGCGCGGTTGTCGTGACCGAGCGGTCGTCGGTCGCCGAGACGGAGAACGTCCAGGCTCCCTCCGGCTGCGGCACGCTCGCGAGAGTCCCGTCCCAGACGAGCATGTGGACTCCCACCGGCTCAGGCCCGGTCTCGAGCGGCACCGTCGCGCCGTTCGGGCCGGTCAGCGTCGCCGTCACGGTCGCCGGTCGCACGAGCCGGTACGACAACGTCTCGGTGTCGCCGACGCCGTCGCCATTCGGCGAGAGCACGGGCGCGACCGGCGACGCGTACACACCGGTGTACGAGAGCACGAGAGCGTCTGAGATCCCGCGCTCGGAGCCGGTCGACGGACGCGTCAAGAGCGAGCCGTCGAACGCCATTCCCGCCTGCGGGCCGGAGCCGAGCCCGACGGCGGTCACGGCGCCGAGCTTCACGAGCTCGAGCGCGAGGTCGTACGTCGAGAGCCCGACGCTGTACGCCGGCGTCGTCGCCTCGGCGGTGACGAGAACGATGCTCCCGTCGGCGAGCTGCCCGATCGCGCCGCGCGCGGAGCGGCTCTGGAGGAACCCGGGCCGGAACGTCTCGCCGTTGGAGAAGACCGCCTTCCCGTTCCGCACGAGTAGCGGGCCACCACCGATCGCGCTCGCGAGGCCGCTCCAGTCCGGCGTCAGGGTGAGGTGGACGGTGACCTGCCGGCCGACCGGCGCCTCGGTCTCGAGCTGCGTCGCGTAGGCGGTGCCACGCGCGACGAGGACGGCGCCACCCGGCGGGATCGGCGTGCCTCCTGCAAGCGTGATCTCCGAAACCGTGCCGGTGAGGTCCTGGCTCGTCTGCGCCGGCGGGAACGAGGAGAAGACGTCTTCGGCGACGGCGCCCGGCTCGGGCGGGGTGGCGGGGCCGTAGGCCGGCGTGAAGAGCGCGAAGTGCCCGTCGCGGGAGTTGAGGGCGAGCTGCCGCTGCCCAGCGTTCGATTGCCACGTCCCATAGAACGACACCTGCGCCGCCTGGAGCGTCCCGTCGGCGGCGATCCCGAGACTCGTCCGGCCGACGTTCGGCTGGTTCTCGAGCGCGCCGCCCTGCACGAGGATGCTGTTCGGCTCGCCGCGCGCGTTGAAGTAATCGCCGTCCAATCCGACCGTCGTCGCCCCGGCGTCGAGGCCCTTCTCCATCGTCGTGAGCTTCTCGGTGCCGCCGAGCGTGTCATTCGAGAGGACGGGCGCGAGCGAATAGACGGTGCCGTCGGGCTTCGGAGCGGTGACGACGTCGAGAACGACCGGGCCTGCCGTAGTGACGTCGACCTCACGCGTGTACGTGACGCCGGGCATGAGCTCGGTCGTCGCGGAGGAGAGGATGGCGCTGCCACGAGGCTTGCGGCTCGCGGCCGACGCGGCGGTCGTCGCGACGAGCGCCGCGATCACGGCGACAATGAGGAGCTTGCGGACCACGACCCGCGGGCCAGGGTAGCGTCCTTCCGATGCAGGCACGCTTCGCGCTTCTCTCGGATCAGCACGGCAACGACGCTGCGTTTCGCGCGACGCTCGCGGACGTCGAGCGACTCGACGTCGAGGAGATCGTCTGCCTCGGCGACGTCGCGCAGGGCGGAGATGAGCCCGCGCAGACGCTCGACCGGCTCGCCGCGCTCGGCTGCGAGACGGTGCTCGGCAACGCCGACGCCTTCCTGCTCGAGGTACCCGTGGATTCGAACGAGGAGGTCACCGAGCGCCAGCTCGAGCGCCGCGAGTGGACGCTGTCGCAGCTCGACGCCTTGCACCTCGAGCAGATCCGCTCCTTCGCGCCGGTCGTGCGCCGCGAGATCGGCGGCGTCCGGATGCTCTTCTTCCACGGCTCGCCGCGGTTCTACGAGGACGTGCTCCTGCCGGAGTCCGGCGGGGATGCGCTCGAGCCGTTCCTCGGACACGACGCGGCGCTACTCGCCGGCGGGCACACGCACCTCCAGTGGACGCGGCGAATCGGCGACGCGCTCTACGTCAACCCCGGCAGCGTCGGTCTCTCGTACGACCGCCATCCCGACCCGGCCGTGATCCGCTCGCTCGCGGAGTGGGCGCTCGTCACCGTCCAGGACGGCGCGGTCGCGGTCGAGTTCCGCCAGGTCGCGTACTAGCTAGCAACGACCTCTACGGACGAGACATGTTCAAATGACGCCATGACCTCTTGGCGAGACAGCGCCTCCCCACAAGCCCAGGCCGATCTCGATGAACTACTGAACCCGGCCTGGACTTCGCGCAGCAGCAACTGGAGAAGCACGGCGAGTTCTTTCCCTATGCCGTAGTGGTGCGAGCTGATGGCGAGGTCGCGATGGTCGCCGCCGCGCCCGAGGCCGACAATGACCGTCCCGCCTCCCTCGACGTGATCGCAGAGTTGCGGGCCGGACTCGCCGAAACGCGCGGCGAAATCCGGGCGGCAGCGGTCGTCGCCGACGTTCGACTCGTTTCCGCGGGCGGTGACGCCATCCAGGTGGAAGTCGAACACGCCCAGGGAACAGCGCTCACAGTCCTGCTGCCCTATAACAAGAAGCGCTTCGGTCGCGGGGTCGAGTTCGGAGACCTTCGGCTATCAGCCGGGACCCGCAAGGTCTGGCTCGACTGAGCCCTTAGCTACGCCCAGATTTTGACTGGCCGGTAGAGCGTGTCGCGCTGCACCGGTGTCTTGCCGATCGAGCGGATCAGGTGGACGAGCTCCTCGGCGCTCGTGCGGTGCGTCGTGCCGGCGGCCGAGACGACGTTCTCCTCGATCATCACGCTGCCGAGATCGTCGGCGCCGAAGCCGAGCGCGACCTGGCCGATCTTCTTGCCCTGCGTCACCCACGACGAGCCGATGTGCGGGACGTTGTCGAGATAGAGCCGCGAAACCGCCTGCGTCAACAGATAGTCGAACGAGGTCGGGCGCGTCTCCGCCGGGACGAGGGAGACGAGGCGGTTGCCGTCGTCCTGGAACGTCCACGAGAAGAAGGCGCGGAATCCGCCGGTCTCGTCCTGCAGGTCGCGGATGCGGCGGAAGTGCTCGACGCGCTCCTCGACCGTCTCGACGTGGCCGTACATCATCGTGGCGGTCGTCGAAATGCCGAGCCGGTGCGCGTCGCGCATCACGCCGAGCCACTCCTTCGTCTTGAGCTTCTTCGGCGCGATGATCTTGCGCACGCGGTCGACGAGGATCTCGCGCGCCGCCGCCGGGGATCGAGTCGAGGCCCGCGTCGCGCATCCGCGACGAGCGCCTCCGGAACGGTGACCTTCGAGTGGCGCGCGGCGTGCTGACGATCTCCGACGGCGAGAGCGCGTGCAGATGGACCGGGTAGCGCGCCTTGATCGATGCGGAAGAGATCCTCGTAGTAGTCGACGCCGAGGTCGGGATGGTGGCCGCCCTGCATGAGGAGGCCGGTGCCGCCGAGCGCGAGCGTCTCCTCGATCTTCTTGAAGATGACCGACTTCGGCAGGAGGTAGCCCTCGCGCGTGTCGCCTGGGCGCCGGTAGAAGGCGCAGAAGTCGCAGTCGGTGACGCAGACGTTCGTGTAGTTGAGGTTGCGGTCGATGATGAAGGTGACCTGACTCGGGTCGTGCGAGCCGGTTGCGCACCTCGTTCGCGGCGCGACCGACCGCGATGAGGTCGCGCGAACGGAGCAGCTCGACGGCGTCGTCGTCCATGAGCCTCTCGCCGCCCAGGACGCGATCGAGGATCTCCGCAGTGCTGGTGCGCTCTGCGACGCTCATGCGACCGCCGCTCCCGTCGTCTGCACGAAACGCAGCTCCGGCACCGTCTCGAGGAGGCCGGCGTCGCGCGCGAGCTCGAGGAACGTGTAGAGGCCGGCGCGCTCGCGCGGCCCGAAGCGGTAGCGGAGCTTCTCGAAGTAGCGCGCGAGGAAGCCGGCGGGATAGCCGTAACGCAGCGGACGCCTCGTGGGCGAGCTGCTCCGGCTCGGCCCGCGCAAGCCGCAGCGACGAGACGAGCGCATCCTCGAGCTCGGCGAGCCCCTCGGCGAGCGGCTCGGGGCAGGCCCAGACCGCGAACACCATCGGCAGGCCTGTCCGCTCGAGCCAGAGCCTGCCGAGGTCGTAGTGCGGAGTCGGATCCTCGAACGCCGAGCGGAGCGCCGCGTCGCCGATCAGGAGCTTCGCCTCAGACTCGCCGCTGTCGTACGCCTCGAGCGGCGCCTGGTCGGCGTGCGGCAACAGGACCTTCGTGAGCGCGACCGAGGTCGCGGACTCCGGCGTCACGGCGACCGTCCGCACCTGCTCGAGCGGCACGCGCGTCACGAGCTGGATCGAGTCGACCGCCCCCTCCGAGGCGACGCAGAGCCGCGGCAGCAGCCGCAGCCCTGTCGGCGTTGCGCGCGTACTCGATCGAGGAGATCGGCGCCACGTCGAGCTCACCCGCGACGAGCATCCGGTTGAGCTCGGTCGGAACGCCCTGCACTTCCTCGACCTCGGCGTCGACCCGGTAGAAGACCGGCGCCATGTTCACGTACGAGATCCGGCCGAGCTTCACCATGGCCTCTCCTCGACCGCCGCGACAGCCGAACGGCGATCCGGATAGACCCGCACCTCTGCAACAGCGTCGTTGCGGAGGACGAGGACGTGGTGCCGCCCATCGAGCCCCGGGTCGACGACGATCGCGTCGTCCTTGTCGAGCACGACCCGCGGCCGCACCTCGACCTCGCGCTCACGCATCTGGGCGAACATCTCGAGCACATCGTCCCGGTTGCGGCAGAGCTGGCCCGGCCAGAGGCCGACCCAGACGACGTCCTCGGTCAGCGCGTCGGCGAAGTCGTCGAGCGAGCGCGATTCGATCGCCTCGCGCACGCTCACCACCGGCGCAGCTCGTTGTAGAGCGTGTCGCGCTGGACGGGGATACGGCCGGCAGCCTGAATCGTCCGCACCAGCTCCGGGATCTTCTGCTCGGTGCCGCTCGTCGCGCCCGCCGCCTGGAAGATCTGCTCCCGCACGACCGTGCCCTGTACGTCGTTCGCGCCGAAGTGGAGCGCGATCTGCGCCATCGGCAGGCCCATCATGATCCAGTAGGCCTTGATGTTCGGGATGTTGTCGAGCAGGAGCCGCGACACCGCGATCATCTTCAGGTCGTCCGCGCCGGTCGTGAACCTGAAGCCGCGCCGCTCGAAGACCGTGTTCTCTGGGTGGAACGCGAGCGGGATGAACGCGAGGAAGCCGCCCGTCGCGTCCTGCTGGTCGCGGAGGCGAAGCATGTGGTCGATGCGCTCCTCGTACGTCTCGACGTGGCCGTAAAGGAGCGTGCAGTGCGTCGGGATCCCCATCCCGTGCGCCTTGTTGTGGACGTCGAACCAGTCCTCGGCGGGCTCCTTGCCGGGCGCGATGAGCGCGCGCACGCGGTCGGCGAAGATCTCCGCGCCGCCGCCGGGCATCGAGCCGAGGCCGGCGTCCTTCAGCACGCGGAGGACTTCCTCGTGCGAGCAGCCCTCGAGCTTCGACATGTGGTGGATCTCGGACGCGGTGTAAAACTTGAGATGGACGTCCGGCAGCGCCGCCTTGAGCTTGCGCAGGACGTCGGCGTAGAACTCGAGGTCGACGTGCGGGTTCTCGCCGTTGACGCAGTGGATCTCGGTGAACTGCGCGAGCGCGTGCTGCGCGACGGCATCCTCGACGAGCTCGTCGGCGGTCTGCGTGTAGGCGTCCTCCTGCTTCTGCGTCTTCGCGAACGCGCAGAACTTGCACTTCACGCGGCAGACGTTCGTCTGGTTCAAGTAGAGGTTCTGGACGAAGAAGACCTCGTCGCCGCCGCCCCGCTGCCGCCGCGCGAGATCGGCGAGCTCGCCGAGCGCGAGCAGGTCGTCGGTCTCCATGAGGGAGACGCCGTCGTCGAAGTCGAGCCGCTCGCCGGCGAGCACTTTGTCGCGGATGGGCGCGAGCGTGTCGAGCGTGTCCAAAACGGCCATGTGCCGCGCTACCTCTCTCGGTCGACGACTGCGTGCGTCAGGGCCTCGAGCTCGTCCCGATGTAGCTCTCCGTCGAGGCTCGCCCTGGCGCGTCTAGCGTAGTCGAGGGCCACCTGCCTGGCCTCGTCGAGCGCGCCAGTCGCGGCGACGCGGACGAGGGCGCCGTCCATCGACCCGCCAGCCAGCGCCTCGCGGACGACCTCGTCGCGCTGGGCGGCGAGGAGGAGTGGCAGGGTCGGAGTCCCGTCGCGGAGGTCGGTGCCGGCGATCTTTCCCGTCTCGATCGTCGCGCCGGAGCAGTCAAGGACGTCGTCGGCGATCTGGAACGCGATCCCGAGCGCAAGGCCGTACTCGCCGGAGCCGCCGCCGAGCCGGCACGCGGCCTCGAAGAGCTTCCCCGTCTTGAGGGCACAACGCTCGAGGTACGCCTCGATCGTCGTCGCGGGGTCGTGCACCTGCGTCCGCTGCAGCGCCTCGCCGCGCGCGAGACAGAGCGTCGCGTCGGCGAGGATCTCGACCGCGCGTGCGTCTCCCGTCGCACTCAGCTCGGCGAACGCGCGCGCGAAGAGGTAGTCGCCGGTCGTGCGCGCCGCGGCCGGCCCGTAGACCGACCACGCGGCCGCCTTGCCGCGGCGGAAGTGAGCGCGGTCGATGAGGTCGTCGTGGACGAGCGTCGCCATGTGGACGAGCTCGACCGCGACGCCGGCAGCGAGCGACGGCCTCTCGCCGGCCGGAGTCGTGAGGAAGACGAGCGCCGGACGCAGCCGCTTGCCGCCGGCCGCGAGCGCCTCATTCCCGACCGCCGCAACGAGCCCCGGATGGGTCGCCACCGTCCGCGCGAGCCGTTCCTCGAGGCCGTCGAGATAGTCGTTGAGCCCCGGCACGGCGCGGATGTCCGCGAGCGTCGCGCTCACTTCCCGCTCCGGCGCCGCCCGGGTCGGCGCCTCAGCTCTTTGATGAGCTCCGTTGAGCCTACGCTCATGCCGCCTCTCCGACGTGGAGCGCGACGATCCCGCCCGCGAAGCGCTTGAACCGGACACTCGTGAAACCGCTCGCGGCGAGGAGCGCGGCGAGTTCCTCCGGCGGCGGGAAGCGACGGACGCTCGCGGGCAGGTACGTGTACGCCTCGCCGCCGGGCAGGACGCGGCCGAGGAGCGGCACGATCCGATCGAACCACACGCGGTAGAACGGCGCGAGCACTCCGCGCGGCGTCGTGATCTCGAGGATCCCGAGCCGGCCGCCGGGCCGCAGCACGCGCCGTAGCTCGCGGAGCCCGGTCTTGAGGTCGGCGACGTTGCGGATCCCGAAGCCGACCACGGCGACATCGAAGCTCGCGTCCTGGAACGGCAACGCGAGGACATCGCCCTGGATAAACGCGAGCTCGGGCGCCTTCCGCCGCGCGCGTTCGAGCATCGGCTCGGAGAAGTCCAAGCCGACAACCGAGCCGGCGCCGGCGGCACTCGCGGCGACCGCGAGGTCGCCCGTCCCGCAGCACGCGTCGAGAACGCGGTCACCGGGCTGCACGGTCTCGCGCACCGTCGCCGCGCGCCAGCGCCGGTCGAGGCCGACCGTCATGACGCGGTTCATCGCGTCGTAGACGGGCGCGATCCGGTCGAACATCCGCCGGACGCCGTCGGCGGGAAGGCGCCCCGATTCGACCACTACGACCTACTCCTGTCCCCAGCGCGGCGCGAGCTGTTGCTCGAGGCCGAGCTGGTCGAGCGCCCGCGCGACCACAAAATCGACGAGGTCGGCGACGGTCTCGGCACCGTGGTAGAAGCCCGGCGCGAGGAAGAGGATCGTCGCCCCCGCCTCACGCAGCGTGAGCATGTTGCGGAGATGGATCGCCGAGAGCGGCGTCTCGCGCGGCATGAGCACGAGCCGGCGCTCCTCCTTGATCGCCACCGAGGCCGCTCGGTGAATGAGGTTCTGCATGGAGCCGGACGAAATCGTCCCGAGCGTCCCCATCGAGCACGGGCAGATGACGTACGCGTCGACCTTCGCGGAGCCGGACGCGTACGGCGCCTTCCAGTCGTTCGGGTCGTAGAGCGTCGCGTTCGGGGCGTGCTCGAGGAGCCGGGCGAGCGTCTCGTCACGCGAGAGCTTCGCGTTGCCGTACAGCTCGGTTGCGACGACCTCGACGCCGGCCGACGAGGCGCAGACGCCGATCTCGCACTCGGCGGCGGAGAGCGCTTCGAGCAGCCGCGCCGCGTACGGAGCGCCCGACGCGCCCGTGATCCCGAGGAAGACGTGCATTCCCCTGGATTGTCGCTGTTAGCGGTTCCCTTTCGACGCTTCGAGGAAGATCGCGATCTCGCGAAGCCGCTTGCGGCCGAGCGAGGCGAACCTCGGCATCGGGGAGCCGGGAACGACACAGCTCGGGCATTTCAGGTGCCCGATCTCAAACGCGAGGCCAAGGTCGCGGCGGCCGATCGCGGTCAGATCCGGCGCGCCGAGGGCCGATCCGCCGTCGCCGAGGTACGTATGGCATGCGGTGCAGCCCGCGACCGCGAAGAGCTTCGCGCCGGGCACCGCATTCGCGGGCAGGTGCTCCTTCTGCGCCCAGCTCGGGACGTCCTGAACGATCTCCGAAGCAAGCGCCGGCGGCCCCGAGCTCCCCGAACTGCTCAAGAACGGGAACCACGAGCACCCCGCGACGAGCGGAACGACGAGCGCGAGCAAGACGCCTCTAGTGCGCGCCATTGGAATTTGTGAGGAAGAGCGCGAGCTGCGTCAGTCGCGCGGTCCCGAGCGAGGCGAATTTCGGCATCGGTGAGCCCGGAGTGACGCTTGCGGGATTCATGAGGTGCTTGACCTGGGTGGCGACGCTGTAGCCGTTGGTCCCGATCGCGGTCAGGTCCGGCGCGCCGAGGGCCGATCCGCCGTCGCCGAGGTACGTGTGACACGCGGTGCAGCCCGCGACCGCGAAGAGCTTCGCGCCGGGCACGGCATTCGCGGGCAGGTTCTCCTTTTGCACCCAGCTCGGGACGTCCTGAACGATCTCCGACGCGAGCGCCTCGTGCGCGGTCGCGCCCTTCCACGTCAGTACAGCCATCGAGAGCACGACGAGGACGGCGGCGACCATCGCGACCGGGCGCTGCGAGATCTTGCGCGTCCGCCGCCGATCGAGGAACGGCAGCCCGATCAGGAGCATCAGCGCAATCGTCGGAATGCCGACGGTGCCGAGGAACACCGACTCCGGCCACTTGAAGATCCGGAGGAGATAGAAGAGGAAGTAGAAGTACCAGTCCGGCCGCGGCACGAAGCTCCGCGTGCCCGGGTCCGCCGGCGCCGCGACTTCCGGCCCGAGAAGCCCCGAATGCGTCGCATGGTGGTGTCCGGCAATGACCGGCCCCCACGCCGTCCACTTCCAGATCACCGCGAGCCCGACGATCACGCACACGACGACGAGGCTCATGATCGTGTCGTGGAACATCGCGTACGGGTAGAACGGCTTCCCGCGCTTCTTGACGTCGTCCTTGTAGCGCGCGAACCCGGCGCGCTTCTCGTCCGTGCGGGACGGCTTCTCCTGGGATACGGTCATCAGTGGTCGCCCCGGGGGTTTAGGTGCCGCTCGGGCGCGCGAAAACCGAGCAGCGCAAGGACGCAGGGAGCCTCGATAGCGGCAGCTATCGGGGCGACTGAGGACGCGGCGATGCGAAGCGTTTGCAGCCGTCCGAGTGGTGCCGTGATCCCCGGGGCGGCCACTAGTCGCGCCCTCCGGCGCCGCGTGCGACCGGCTGCGTGAGCCCGACGCGCCCGTTCGCTGTACCGTCGACCGGATCCCCTCCCGCGGCCTCTTTCGACCACGGCGGCGAGGTGACGCCGAGCCGGATCACGAGATAGAGGTGGAGCGCGATCAGGGCGCCGATGGCGCCCGGGATGACGAGCATGTGCAGCGAGTAGAAGCGCGTGAGCGTCGCGCCGGTGATGTCCTGGCCGCCACGTAAGAACTGCGCCAGCCACGGTCCTAAGAAGGGCGCCGTCCCGTTGAGGTTGATCCCGACGACGCTCGCCCAGTACGCAGTCTGATCCCACGGCAGGAGGTAGCCCGTGAACCCTTCCATCATCCCCATGACGAGGATGAGCACGCCGATGATCCAGTTCAGCTCGCGCGGGTACTTGTACGCGCCGAACAGGAAGACGCGGCCCATGTGGAGGAACATGAGGATGATGAAGACGCTCGCGCCCCACTTGTGCATGCCGCGCACGAGCCAGCCCATGAAGAGGTTGTCGGTGATGTTGAGGATCGAGTCGTACGCCTGAGGCTTGCCCGTCGCCGGGTCGATCGCTGCCGAGGGGACGTAGTACATCGCGAGGATCACGCCGGTGATCGCCTGCACGAGGAACGCGGTCAGCGCGGCGGAGCCGAGCGTCTGCATCCAGTTGATGTCGCTCGGGACGTTGCGGAAGAGGAAGTACTTGACGCCGCCGACGAGCCCCGACCGCTCCTCGAGCCAGTCGACGGGATACATCACGAGCTCCTCGACCTGCTTCCGCCGGAGCTCGGCCTTCGTTGGTGGTCTGCGGAGCGCCATCTAGTGGTGAGGCGGCTGGATGGGATAGAGCCATTGCTCGGGGCCGTCGATGTGCTCGCCCGGGCCGGCCTCCTTGTACTTGTAGATCTTGGCGGTGGCGCCGGTGCCGACGACGTGCGAGACGGAGTAGGTGCCAAGAAGCGTGAGGCGGCCGTTGTCGATCTCGAAGGCGTACCGGTCGAGCGCACGCACGGGTGGGCCGGCGGTGCGGTTGCCCTCGGGGTCGTACTGGCCGCCGTGGCACGGGCAGCCGTAGCCGGCCGGGATCACGGGCTCGAGCCGGATCTCGCCATTCGCAGTGTGCTCGTGCGTGATGGACTTGCCGATGTAGCTCGCTGTCGGGCCGTTCGCCTGCACGGGGCAGCCGAGGTGGACGCAGTGATTGGAAATGATCGTGAAGCTCGGCTCCTGCGTCTTCTTCTTCGTCGCCGGATCGGTAACCGCGACGGGGCCGTTGTTGCGAACGAAGGCCGTGCGCCGCGAGACCTCGCCCTCCTTCGGATCGCTGATGAACGTCGCGATGAACCACTCTCCGATGGGGAACGTCTCGAGCGGACCGAGATCGACGCGCGTGGTGGGCTGGTCCAGGAACGACGGCAGCAGCGCGAAGCCGGCGACGGGGACAGAGATCAGTCCGCCGATCACGCCGCCGAGGCCGAGCGTCGCGCCTTCGAGGAAGCGGCTACGGGTCACGCCGGCGGGCTCGACGTGCGCGACCGCGACTTCGGCCGGCGCCTCCCGCCGCTCCGGCTCCACGTGGATCGGCTCGTCGCGCAGCTCGGCGGTCGCTTCGCGCGCCCAAAGGAAACCGAACACGATCGCGATCGCGCCGCCAATGGGCGAGACGAGCGTCGGGTTGATGATCAGCCCGACGAGGGCGACCACGATGCCGATCGCGAAGCCGATCGGCCACAGTGTCGGAGCCGGCAGATGCGGCTCGTCGTGACTCTGGTGTTCCGGCTCCACCAAGGCGAAGTCTTATCCAAAACGCCGGTCGTGCGAAGCGGGAACTAACTCAGCCCGTACTCCTGCCAGCGCCTGGTGACGCGCTCCTTGATCTCCGCGCTCATCTCGATCTCCTCCGGCCACGGGCGGGCACCCTCCTCCGGCCACTTCGCGGTTGCGTCGATCCCGAGCTTGCCGCCGTAGAACTGGCGCTCGGGCGCGTGGTCGAGATGGTCGAGCGGGCCTTCGGAGACGATCACGTCGCGCTTCGGGTCGACGTTCGCGCCGGCGTAGAACAGCACCTGCTCGTAGTCGTGCACGTCGACGTGCGCATCGACGACGACGACGCATTTCGTGAGGCTGAGCATCCCGAGCCCCCAGAGCGCGTGCATGACCTTCGTGGCGTGGCCGGGAAACGCTTTCTTGATCGAGACGATCGCCATGTTGTGGAACACGCCCGCGATCGGTAGGTCGTAGTCGACGACTTCGGGCAGCGTCGTGCGCACCGCGGGCAGGAAGATCCGCTCGGTGGCCTTGGCGAGCCACGCGTCCTCCTGCAGCGGCTTGCCTACCACGATCGACGGATAGATCGCGCCCTGTCTCATGGTCATCGCCGTGACGTGGAAGACGGGGAACGGCTCCGCCGCCGTGTAGTAGCCGGTGTGGTCGCCGAACGGGCCTTCCTCTCCGACCTCGTCCTTGTCGATGTAGCCCTCGAGGACGATCTCGGCGCGCGCCGGGACCTCGATCCCGATGGTCACTCCCTTGACGAGCTCGACGGGCTCGCCGCGGAGGAAGCCGGCCATCATGAACTCGTCGATGTGTTTTGGCAGAGGTGCGCTGGCCGAATAAGCGGTGATCGGGTCGAGGCCGAGCGCAACAGCGACCTCGATGCGGCCGTCGGTCGCGAGAGCGTCGGCGCGGCCGTCCTTGTGGATCTGCCAGTGCATGAACGTCGTGTTCCGGTCGATGACCTGCATCCGGTACATGCCGACGTTGCGGCCGCCCGACTCCGGGTCGTGCGTGATGACGGCCGGGAGCGTGATGAACGGCGCGGGGTCGCCGGGCCAGCAGCGCTGGATCGGGAGCTTCGTCAGGTCGACCTCGCCGCCCGTGAGGACGATCTCCTGGCACACGCCCTTCTTCACCGTGCGCGGGCGCGAGTCGGCGACGGACTTGAGCTTCTGCAGGCCGCGGACCTTCTCGAGGAGCCCGGTCGGCGGCTGCATCTCGAGGACGTCCGCAACCTTCGCGGCGACGTCGTCGAGCTTGTCGACGCCGAACGCGAGCGCCATCCGCCGCTCGGTGCCGAACTGGTTGATCAGAAGCGGATGCTCCGCGCCCTTCGGGTTCTCGAAGAGCAGCGCCGGCCCGCCGGACTTCACGGTGCGGTCGACGATCTCGGTGATCTCGAGGTCAGTGTCGACCTCGGCGGCGACGCGAACGAGCTCCCCCTCGCGCTCGAGCAGCGCGATCCAATCGCGGAGATCCTTCAGCACGCGTCGAGTGTACGGCGGCGCCGGCTAGCGGCGGCGCGAGTGAGCGGCTGGACCGCTCACCGTCCAGTGCAGCCCTCCGTCGGTCGTGCGAATGAGCGTTTGATCGCCCGCGACGCCTGGGAGCTTGGCCCACACAATCGCCCAGCCGACCTTCGGCGAGCTGAATGCGACCGTCCCGATCGCGGTCCCCGTCTCTCGGTACCGGGGCCGGGGGATTCCGCGGAGGCTGATCTTCCGCCAACTGTGTCCGGCCGTGGTCGTGATGTAGAGGTCGTTGCCGCGTTCCGCGGCGAAAGCCCAGAAGCGGGGAGACGCAAGACTGAACGACGTCGGCACACCGACACCTGACGGGACTGCCGAGCCGTCCCAATGACCTCCGTTGTCCGCGGTCGTCCACACCGTCCCGGGCGCCTCGTTCCACGAGTCGCCCTGGTTCGGCCCGTTCTGCACGACGAGAACGCGCCGGCCGAAGACGCCGATCGGGAGCGCGATCCAGGATTTCGATCCCGCGATGTCGTACGGCGACAACGTCCCACCGCCGTCGGTCGTCCGGACGAGAGCCCCGAGCAGCGGCCCGTTATATGGCCCCTCCGGTCCGCCAGTGTCCACGCCGGCGAAACCGTCGCGACCGTCAATGGACGTCGCCCAATACCCCCCGATCGGCGGCCGGGACATGAGTTGCCACGTCCTGCCGCCGTCGTCGGTTCGGAACAGCTCCGCCGGCTGGGGAGACAGAACGTCTACGAGAGCCAGGCCGTGCCGCGCGTCGGTGAAGGAGATCCAGTCGACACCGCCGCACCGACGTGCCAAGCAGCGCAGGCCTGAGGACGCTAACTGCCAGTTCCGTCCTCCGTCGAGCGTCCGGTAGACGCGGCCACCGAAGCTGACCCAGCCATGCTGCCGATCCGCGAACTGGATGGAACCGATAGATCCGCGGGGATAAGCGGAATACGCGTGAGCCGGAAGCCGAAGCCTGTGCCAGCTCCGGCCGCCGTTGTTCGTCAGCCAATAGTCACGCGGCTTCCCTGTCGACTTGAATGCCCAGGTCACGCCGCCGCTCGTCCCGAGGTAGGACAGGCCGATGTGGGTTCCTCTTGCGGCAATCTCGCCGGTCGCGGTCTCCTCGACCGGCCCGGCGTAGCGATGAACAACCGGGCCACCTCCATCTGATACGGCTGCCCGAACTGCGAGGCCGAGCCCTGTGGCGATGAGCCCGGCCGCGGCGAGCGCAAGCAAGCGGCGCCGCCGTGCGCGCTCCTTCGCCTCCGCGATGAGCGGGTCAAGGGCGATCGCGCTCACGTCAACGTCAGCTGACCCACGCTAGGGCCTGGGGCGCGCGGTAGGTATGCGGCGCGAGCGTCCAGAGCAGGCTCGAGATGTCCTCCTTTGGGACGTGGACGCGCATCGCGAACCGGACCGACGCATGCGGGGCGATCGGGCCTACGGGGTGGCAGTTGAGCACATACGCCTGGCTCTCCTGACTCCCCAAGAACGTGTTTATGACCCGGAACCCCTCCTCGTACGCGGGACACGTGCGGCCGAACCGGTATGTGTGCGCGCTCCTGTTCGTCAGCACGACGGTGAACGAGAGCCAGCTTCCGGGATGCGCTACGACGTACGGGCCGTCGTCGGTCTCAGGCTTGCCGTGGCCATTCCGCCAGGGCGGGCCTGTGGAAACGATTCGAGCGCTCAGCGGCAACTTGGAGTTCCGCAGGCCCGCCGGGCTGACCGGCGTGTAGCGCGTCGCCTGCGCGATGTAGTCCGAGTAGCAGGACGGCTGGAACGGGGCCAGACGGATGTTCCCACCACCGGGTGCAGTGAGCACGACCGGAAGGGCCTTCGAGGCGCACGCGCCGAGTGCCTCGGGCTGCAACCAGAGCGCGACCGCGACGTGCCGGCCTGGCGCGAGCGCGCGCAGCGACCCGTCGGGGGGCGCCAGCGGGTCGAACAACGGGTGCGGCAGTCCGGCGTTCGGCCCGTACTTCGTAGCCCTGCGGCTGCCGAGCCACAACTGCGCGCGACCGACGAGGGCGCACGTTGACGAGCTCCGGTTCACGAGGCCGATCAGACCACCCCACATGCCGCCGGACATGGGTCCCAGGCTCATGCCCGCGCGCAGCTGCGAGGCAGTGCACGGCGGCGCGAGCGGCGGGTTCGCGGCGCCGATGTTCGGCTTCGCCGGCAGCCACGGGATCGTGCCGCGCGCCCCGCCACCGGCACCCGACGGAGCAAGCTCGAAGGCCAGCAGCCCGGCGGCGATCAGCCCGGCAGCTGCGAGCACGAGCAAGCGGCGCCGTTTCGCGCGCTCCTTCGCCTCGGCGATGAGCGGGTCGATTCCTCGAAGCGCTGGGACGGCGGCGGTCATAGTGCTAGTATGCGCAGCACGATGCTCAACGTCAAGATCGATCGCGACGAACCGACCGAGCTGTTCGAGCAGGTCGCCGCGGAAATCCGCCGGGCAATCGCCGATGGCGAGGCGAAGCCGGGCGAGCGTCTACCTCCCGCCCGCGACCTCGCGGCTGTCCTTGGCGTGAACACGAACACCGTCCTCCGCTCGCTCCGGCTCCTCCGCGAGGAGGGGCTGCTCGATTTCCGGCGCGGCCGCGGGATCCACGTCGCGGGCACGCCGGAGCAGGGCGCGGTGATCGCGCGCGCGCGCGAGCTCGTCCGCTTCGCACGGACGCAGGGCTACAGCCCGACGAGCTCGCGAAGCTGATCGAGTCGCTGGGTTAGCCGTCGCGCTGGCGGCGGGCTTTGGCGACGCGGTGCGAGAGCTCGCCGACGGCGATCACGAGGAGGAAGACGCCTCCGACTGCGAGCATCGTGAGGACGACTTTCTTGCCCTGATCCGCGGCTGACTCGAACCCGAGGAGCGGATGGAAGATGGCGCCGATCACGGCGAGAAGTTATCGCACGCGACGACCGGCGTGCGACGCAAGCGCGGCGTCGACGGCATCGTTTCCTGCCGCGGCTCGCGCCGCCGCGTCGAGCGGCGCCGGATCGCGCGTGCAGGCGCAGCGCGGCGAACGGCTCGTCGAGCGCGCGCCGGCCGAGCAGCGCCGCGGTCGCGGCCCAGAGCGGTCCGTCGCCGTCGCGCCCCTCCGCCCGCAGCTGGCTGCAGAGCGAGATGAGCTCCGACAGGTCGGCGACCGCGTCGACCTCGTGTGCGGCGGCGATGCGGACGAGGCCGTGCGCGTAGAGGTAGTCGCCGAGGAGCAGCGCGCGTGTCGTCGTCGGGCGGCGC
This sequence comes from uncultured Actinomycetes bacterium, assembly GCA_963753525.1. Taxonomy (GTDB): domain Bacteria; phylum Actinomycetota; class Thermoleophilia; order Gaiellales; family Gaiellaceae; genus Palsa-739. The sequence continues at coordinate 431,781 of CAVWCS010000005.1, read as the reverse complement.
GAAGAGGCGCGAGCGCCCGTAGTGGACGAGATAGCCCTCGTAGATCGTCTCGAGCCCGAGCGCGTAGCTCCGGCTCGCCGAGCGGCGAGAAGACCGGCCGTACGCGTCGGGCTCCGCGGACGAGGCAGTCGGCCCACAGACTGCTCTCCTCCGCCGCGCCGCGCGGCGATCTCGTCCCAGAGGTCAGCCATCGAAGACTCGCCACCGCGGCGACCGTCCGGTCGATCTCCTCGTCGCCGTGCGCCGTCGAGGGGAAGATCGCCTCGAACTGCGACGGCGGGAAGTAGACGCCCTGCTCGAGCAGGTGCCGGAAGAGCGCGCCGTAGCGCTCGGTGTCGCACGCCTGCGCGTCGTCGAAGTTGCGCACCGGCGTGTCGGTCATGAACAGCGTGAGCAGCGCGCCGACCCGCTGCACGCGGCCGAACGGCCGCGAGCCCGTCCTCGAGCCGCGCGCCGACGCGCTCGAGCTCGTCGTAGACCGAGCGCGTCGCGCAGTCGGCGGAGGACGGACAGGCCCGCCGCGGTCGCGAGCGGGTTCCCGGAGAGCGTGCCCGCCTGGTAGACGGGCCCGACCGGCGCGAGCAGATCCATGATCTCCGCGCGACCGCCGAACGCCGCGAGCGGCAGCCCGCCGCCGACGATCTTCCCGAGCACGGTCAGGTCCGGCAGCGACGCCGAACCGCTCCTGCGCGCCGCCGCGCGCGACGCGGAAGCCGGTGATCACCTCGTCGAAGATCAGGAGCGCGCCGCTCGCGTCGCAGAGCCGGCGCAGCGTCTCGAGGTAGCCGCGGCGCCGGCGGGACGACGCCCATGTTCGCGGCGACCGGCTCGACGATCACCGCAGCGAGCCCTTCGCCGTGCTTCACGAACGCCTCCGCGGCGGCGTCGAGGTCGTTGTACGGGACGACGATCGTGTCTGCCGCGGCGCCGGTCGGCACGCCGGGCGAGGCGGGGATCCCGAGCGTCGCGAGGCCTGAGCCCGCGCTCGCGAGCAGCGCGTCGGCGTGGCCGTGGTAGCCGCCGGCCGTCTTGAGGATCCGGTCGCGGTGCGTGAACGCGCGCGCGAGCCGGAGCGCGCTCATCGCCGCCTCCGTCCCCGACGAGACGAGGCGCACCTTCTCGATCGACGGCACCGCGTCGACGATCTCCGCCGCGAGCTCGACCTCCGCCTCGGTCGCCGCGCCGAAGCTCGTGCCGCGCAGCGCGGCCTCCCGCACGGCCTCGACCGTCTCTGCGTCTGCGTGGCCGAAGACGAGCGGCCCCCAGGACATGACCCAGTCGAGGAAGCGGCCGCTCTCGCGTCTCGATGTACGCGCCCGTCGCCGCTCCGCACGAAGAGCGGCTCGTCGAGGCCGACCGCCGCGCATCGCGCGGACGGGCGAGTTGACGCCGCCGGGGATCAGCTCGAGCGCGCGCCGGTAGAGCGCCGAGCGCGGCGTCAGAGCCAACTCGGCGAGGTCGCGCGTCCAGTAGCTGACGATCAGATCCGCGCCGGCGCGCTTGATCGCCGTGAGGGACTCGAGCGCGGCCGCCCGCTCGTCGAGCCAGCCCGCGCTGCGCCGCCGCCTTGACCATCGCGTACTCGCCCGAGACGTTGTACGCCGCGAGCGGCACGTCGAACCGCTCGCGCGCGGCGCGGATCACGTCGAGGTACGGCAGCGCCGGCTTGATCATGATCGCGTCGGCGCCCTCCGCGAGGTCGAGCTCGCACTCGCGCAGCGCCTCGCGAACGTTGGCGGGATCCATCTGGTAGCCGCGCCGGTCGCCGAACGACGGCGCGCTGTCGGCCGCCTCGCGGAACGGCCCGTAGAACGCGGAGGCGTACTTCGCGGAGTACGCGAGGATCGGCGTCGTCTCGAAGCCGTGGTCGTCGAGCGCCTCGCGGATCGCGCGCGACCCGGCCGTCCATCATGTCGCTCGGCGCGACGATGTCCGCGCCCGCCTCGGCGTGGCTGACGCGCCGTGCGCGCGAGCAGCTCGAGGCTGCGGTCGTTGTGCGATCTCGCCGTCGACGACGACGCCGCAGTGGCCGTGCGACGTGTACTCGCAGAGGCAGACGTCCGTGAGCAGGACGAGCTCGGGGAAGCGCGGCCGCAGGGCGCGCAGCGCGATGCTGGACGATGCCGTCCTCCTCCCACGCGCCGGTCGCCTCGTCGTCCTTCTCCGCAGGGACGCCGAAGAGCATGACTGCGCGGACGCCGCCGGTCGCGAGGCTCTCGACCTCACGGAGCAGACCCTCGATGTCCTGGCGCGCCATCCCCGGCAGCGCCTCGTTCGCAAGCGGCTCGGACGCGACGAAGAGCGGCATCACGAACTCGTCGAGGTGGAGGCGCGTCTCGCGCACGAGTCCGCGCAGCGAGGCGGTGCGGCGAAACCGCCGCAGCCGAGTGACGGGGAACGCGCTCACGCGCGCAAGGGTACGTCCTCGCTCTATTCGGAGCTTTACGCTCGACGTCGGTCACCGGACGGCCGTCCGTCCACGGCTCGAGCTCGAGCCGCTCGTGGAAGAACTCCCACACGGCTTTGCCCGGCAGCGAGGAGCGGCAGCGCGACGAGGATCCCCGGGAACCCGTAGATCTCGGCGCCGGCGAGCAGGCCGAAGATGACGAGCAGCGGGTGGAGCCGCAGCGACCGGCCCATGACATTCGGGACGATGACGTGCCCCTCGAGCTGCTGGATCAAGAGGAAGAGAATCGCCACCCACAGCGCCGACAGCGGGTGCTGGACGAGCGCGTAGAGCACCGGCGGGATCGCGCCGAGCCACGGGCCGATGTACGGGATGAGCTCCGTCACGCCGGCCCACGCGCCGAACGCAGCGGCGTAGCGACCGCCGTGCGGCATGAGGCCGACCATCCCGAGGATCCAGAGCCCGACCCCGGCGCTCACGCCGATGATGAGCGAGAGGAGAAGCTGGCCACGGACGTAGCTCGCGATCGCGTGCTCCATCCGCCCGATCAGCCCGGGACTCCCGCGCGCGGGCGGGAAGCGACGGTCGATCCGCGTCCGACCATCGTTGCATGTCGAGGAGCATGTAGATCGAGACGACGACGACAAGAAACGCGTCGAACAGGAGAACGACGACCGCGACTCCGGCGCCCTCGGCCCAGTTCAGCGCGCTTGGACGTGTACTTCTGAACGTCCTTCAGGCCGACCTGGTGGAGGAACTTGTCCCCCTGCTTCTCGATGTGGACACCGCTCAGGTGATGCTTGTCGAGGCAGGACTGGAAGCGAGCGAGATCGTGCTCGGCGCCCGTCTGTCGCGGGTGCCCGGTTGTCGACCGTGAAGTAGTCGTCGAGTCGGTGCGCGGCCGTGCGCGTCTGCTGCACGACCACCGTGGCGAGGGCGAGGATGGTGAGCGCGACGACGGCCGCGAAGGCGAGATAGACGAGCGCGACCGCCGGCCCACGCGGGATCCACGCCTTGCCCAAGCCGCGCACGATCGGATTGAGGAGCAGGGCAATGAGCAGCGCGACGAGGAAGAGGAACAGGACGTGGCGCACCGCTCCCGCGACCGCCCACAGGAGGAGCAGCGCGAGCGGCAGCGAGACGAGCTGCACCCAGCGGGGCACCCCGATCCGGATGCTGCGAGAGCGCGCCATGCGCGCGATGGTCCCCACGGCGTCGGACGGACTCCGGAAGGTCCTGTAGTCTGCGCCCAGACATGCCGTCCTCACGCCCCAACGGGAGGCGGCGGATCGAACAAAGGCAAAGGATCGAACGCAGTCAGGTGCGCTCGGCACGCCGAGCACGCCGGTTCGCCCTTCTCGTGCTCCTCGCCGCAGTGTTCGTCGTCGCACTCGCCCTCGTCGCCTTCGGCGGCGGCAGCAGCCGGACCGTCCCGCTCGCCACGTCGTTGCTCCCGACGGCGCAGTCGAGGCCGTCCCCCGAGATCGTTGCCCTCCGCGGCCCCGTCCGACTCCAGCTCCCGATCGCACAGGGACGCGTGACCGCAATCGGCTACAGCTCCGCGAGCGACGCCCTGTCGCTCTCACCGGTCGGGCACCAGGTGAACGAGGGACTCGTCTCGCGCGTCGTCCACGGGATCTTCGGAGGCGACGGAGGCAACCCGCGCTGGTACCAGCTCGGCGGCGGAGGGTCGAACTCGCTCGACGTCGGCGCCGGCGCGGGGACGGATGTCTACGCCCCGGTCGACGGGGTCGTCGCCGCGATCCGCCCCTTCATCGTCATGGGCAAGCAGTACGGGTCCGAGATCGACATTCAGCCACAGAGCTCGTCCTCTCTCGTCGTGGCGGTGACGCAGCTCACCGCCGATCCGGCTCTCACGGTCGGGAGCGCCGTCGTGAGCGGCGCGACGAAGCTCGGCACCGTGGTCGACCTCGCGAGCGTCGAGCAGCAGGCTCTCGCGCAGTACACGAACAACGGCGGCAACCACGTCGCGATCGAGGTACGCGCCGCGCCGGTCGTCGCCGGCAGGTTGAACCTCCTCTTCCTCGCAGACGTCGTCGGCCCCGCCGGCCGCCGCGCCGTGGAGGAGAAACTGCCGGCGCTCCGCGAGAGCTACGACGCCGACTTCGCGATCGTCAACGGCGAGAACATCGCCGACGGAGTAGGGATCACGCCGAAGCTCGCCGACAAGCTCCTCGCCGCCGGCGCAGACGTCGTGACGCTCGGCAACCACACGTACCGCCGCAGCGGGATTGCCGGCTACCTCGCCGCGAGCGAGCGCGTCATCCGCCCCGCAAACCAGGGCGCACTGACGCCGGGCCGCGGGATGGCGGTCGTCGAGGCGCGGAACGGCGTGAGGGTCGCGGTGCTCAACCTCCTCGGCCAGCTCTTCCTCGACACGCCGGTCTCGCCGTGGGAGGTCGTCGACGCTCTCGTCGAGGAGGCGCGCGCGCGTGGCGCCCGTCGTCTTCCTCGACTTCCACGCCGAGGCGACGAGCGAGAAGGTCGCGATGGCCGCCTGGCTCGACGGCCGCGTCACCGCGGTGGTCGGCACGCACACGCACGTGCAGACGAGCGACGCGCGCGTCCTGCCCGGCGGCACGGCCGCGATCACGGACGCCGGGATGACCGGGCCGCACGACTCCGTCATCGGCGTGAAGTCCGAGCTCGCGATCTCGCGGATGCGGGAGCGGCATACCCGTCCGGTTCGAGCCCGCCGAAGGCGGCGTCCGGCTCGAGGGCGTCGTCGTCACGTGCACCGACGACGGGCGGGCGCAAGCAATCGAGCTCGTCCGCGTCGAAGCCTGACTCCTGTCCCGAACGGACACGGCCGGTGTCAGACACCGGACATGTCCAATCGGCCGCACGGCGCTAGATGCAGCGACGGCGTTGAGCCGACTCGGTCTGTTGCGGACACGTCCAAGTCACTGACAACAGGACGTGTCTGATCGAGACGGGTAGCCCTAGTCCGGATCCACTGGGAAACCGCGCTCTCCCGTTGGCACAGTTATCAACAGCGAACGATTCCGGAAGACTCGTGAGCTTTCGCAATCCCGTAGCGGGAACAAGCAATGCGATCGCCGCGAACGGGAAGAACCACGGGATGTACGTGTAGAGCCAGTACGTCTGCACCATCTCGAAGCCCGCGAGGAGCACCGCCGTGAAGGCGACGAGTTGGAGCGGTGACTTGCGGCGCGGCACGACCGCGACGGCGAACGCGCCGACGAGAAGCGCGACCTGGAGGACGCGCTGGACGAGGTGGAGGTCGGGCAGGCCGCGCGCGTGGTACTGCCGCCAGTCCCAGAGCGACCATGGCGCGTCGCGGCCGAGCTGGTAGCCGACCGTCCGGTGCCAGAAGACGGCGACCTCGTGGAGCGGGTGCGGGTCGAGGAGAAGGATTGAGAAGACGGCGAGCGTGCCCGCGACGAACCCGGCAGCGAAGCGCCGGCTCGGCCGGCCGGTCGGATACGTGAGCCAGAGCGGCGCGACGACGAGCGACGCGAACTTCGTCCAGCCGGAGACCGCAGTCAGCACTCCCCGCGCGACCGGGCGCGACACGAGCCAGAAAGCCCAGACGAGAAAGCACGGCATGATCGCGTCGTTCGTGTTCGAGTTCGAGACGTACTGCGTGAACGGGTACGCCGCCCACGCGAACGCGAGCACGGCGCCGAGTCGCGCCCCGCCGAAGCGCAGACCGACGAACCAGAGGCCGAGGATCGTCAGGAGGTCGAAGAGGATCGACGTCAGGTGCGCAGTCGGGAGGTCGTCCCACTTCCCGCTCCAGCCGGTGATGAGGTAGGCGGGGATGTACGCCTCGTACGCGGTCGGGCCGTACGTGTCGCCGAGCGGGTTCACGCGCTCACATGCGCCGTTGGTCTGGATGCCGCTGTCTGCCGTGTCGGTCTTCGAGCAGATCTTCAGGTTCCTGCCGTTGATCGTCTCCTGGGGGAAGTTCCCCCACGGCGCCTGTCCGTGGACGATCCGCTCGGCGCCGATGACGCCGGAGTAGCCGACGTCGATGACGTTCGAGCGTTCGATGTTGAGCCCGACGCGGAAGCCGACGAGGAAGATCGTCGCGGCGATCAGGACCCAGACCGGCCAGCGTGGCGCGCCGAGCGTGCCGCGGTTCTTCGTCCCGATCCAGATTCCGCGCAGCACGACCCAGATCAGGCACGGGTAGAAGAGCGGCACCGCCGCGAAGACGTTGCCGTGGTTGAAGTACCAGAGCGACGCGGTCGGCGAGAGGAGGAAGAGCAGATCGAGGTTGCGGAGCGAGAACGGCCGCTTCCAGTCGCCGAGGCCGAGCAGGAAGACGAGGCAGAACGCTCCCCAGACCCACGGGTCGTTGATCGCCGTGCCGCCGAACGCGCCGGGCGTGCCGCGCGCCATTCCCCAGGCGACCTGCGGCCCGGTCCACGCCTCGGTCACCGCGCCGGTTGGGTCGAAGACAATGCCCTGCGCGATCTCGATCCTGCCGACCGCGCCCCACCAGATGTCGATCGTCCACTGCTGGCCCGCGCTCGCGTAGGTCTCGTCAGCCGTCCGCCCTTTGACGGGATAGCGCGACAGCCAGGCGGCGACCTTCGGGTCGTGCTCGAAGATGTGGAGCGCCTCGAGCCTCGAGAGCTGCGGGCTGCCGACTTGCCGCGGGACGAACGGCGTTTGGATGAGCCGGCCGTGCGCGTCGTAAACCGGCGCCACCGGGGTCGTCGTCCCGCCCGCAGCGAACGCCGCCGAGGCGGCGGCGAGCGCGAGCAGGACGACGGCGAAGAAGAGGCTGCGCCTCACCGGGCGAACGCTACGTCCTGCGCCTCCGGAACGACCAGAGCTTGTTGCCGACGAAGTTGAGCGGCGTGACGAGGACGATCGCGATCGCCTGGCCGAGTACCTTGCTCCGTCCCTGCGGCACCGACGAGCAACTCGAGCACCAGGAGGTTCGCGCCGAGCGCCGCGAGCGAGACGACGAAGAAGCGCATCCCCTGGACGCCGATGTGCCCGCGGTGCTCGCGGAACGTCCAGATCCGGTTCCACGTGTAGTTGCTCGTAACCGCGACGAGGAACGAGCACAGTCGCGGCAATGAGGAACTGCGACGCCGCGATGGACGAGGGTGCGATAGACGGCGAGGTTGATCGACGAACCCGACCGCGCCGACGACGCAGAACTTCCCGAGCTGTCCCCAGTTGCGCGGCGAGCGGAGTGAGGCGATGAGGCGTGTGCGCTTCACTCCGGCGCGAATGTAACCGCTCAAACTTCGAAGTGCTTAAGGACGGCAGGCACGACCTCGGTGATCCGCGCCGGCGACGCGTCGACTCCGATCGTGAGGAGCGGGACGAACGAGTCGCCGGCGACGAGCGAGCCGTGACTGCCGCCGCCCTCGTGGTGGCGGCCGCCGAGGTCGATCAGCTCCCAGCCCTCCGCCACCGAGACGAGTAGCTCGCCGGCGTTCGGGTTGGCGAGCGCGGCGCGGACGCGCTCGGCTGCGTCGGGGTGCTCGAGCTGATCCGCCGGGAAGTCTTCGCCGCCGCGTCGCGCGATCGCCTCGTCACCATCGCGGCGCAGCGTCACCTCGACCGCCGCCTCGCCGTCGAGGCGGCGCGCGAGCTCGGCGGCCTCGACCTTCGCGCCCGGCAGGAGGTAGACCTGCCCCGCGCGATTCGACGCCGTGACGACCACCTGGCCCTGCGAGATCCGCGAAGCGCGGCTCGAGACGTGCGACGCGCTCCACCGCGGTCTGGCCGTGGTCGGAGAGGAGGATCACGGCGTAGCGGTCGAGGAACTCGTCCGGGCCGCCCGCCGCCTCGAGCAGCGCGCCGACCGACGCGTCGACCCGCTCGAGCGCAACGTCCATCGCCCCCGCTGGCCCGTGCGCGTGCGACGCGAAGTCGTAGTCCGAGAGGTAGAAGACGAGGAAGTCGAACCCGTCGCGCGTCACGAGCCACCGGCCGACGCCGGTCGCGTATGCGTCGACCGACCCGACGCGGCGCCCACGCCCGGAGAACGGCGCGCCCGTCCGGTCCGACTCGTAGAGGTTGTAGAAGAAGAAGCGGCTCGGCCCATGCACCGCGCGTCGCAGGCCAGGGACGTTCGTGACATAGCGGTGCCTTCCGCGGTAGCACGTGATGTTGATCGCGCCGGCGACGTAGCCCGCGTCCTCGAGCGCCTCGTACACCGTCGTCGCCTCGCGCGCGAGGTGGCGCTCGTTCATGTTGACGATCGTGTCGACGACCGCCTGCGAGAAGCCCGCCTTGCGCAGCGCCGAGAACGAGGAGCCGTACTCGATGATCCGCTTCTCCTGCCGGTTCCACCAGGAGAGCGACGGGATGTGGTGGACGTCGGGACCGGCGCCGATCGCGATCGACGAGAGGCAGACCGGCGTGAGGGAAGGGAAGACGGACGTCGCGCGCCGGTACTCGCCGTGCGCCGCGAGGTAGCGCGAGCGCCGGCGCGCGCCCGCTCTCGACGGCGTGCTCGAACGCCTCCGGGGTCATCCCGTCGACGACGATCAGGACGAGCTTCTTGGGCACGCGCTAGTCCTTGGCGAGCGTGCGCAGGCCCGCGTACCGCTCGGGTTGCGTCCGGCGGAGGCGAAGCGCGAGGGCCGGAATGGTGACGGCCTCGAGGAAGCCGCCGACAGGGATAAACGCGATACCGGCGGCGACGAGTGCGATGCCGGTCATGAGGACGGCGAGCCCCAGGCGCGTGCCGCCGCGCCGGAATGCACCGTCGACGATGACCACGGCGCCGAGGAAGACGAGAGACGCCGCAACGCCTCCGGCCACGACATCGAGCCAGCCGCCTGGTCGCCAAAGATGGATTTCGATCCCCGCCAGGCCGCCGAGCCAAAGCAGCGCAAAAGCTCGAACGAGATAGTGGCCGCGGAACTTGCGGAAGAACCCGGCGAGACCGCTGACGAAGACGCCGAGCGCCGCGCCAAGTCCTGCGCTCACCCCGATCCAGTACCACGTTCCCACGCCCGAACCGTAACCGCGGTGGGCGTCCCGACGTTCTCCTCCCGATGACTCCCGATCATCCGCGTCTTGTCTTTTTCACATCCCAGCGCTCGGGTCCGGCCCGGCGGATGGAGAGCCTCCTCGCACATATCGCGCGCCGCGAACGTGACCGGCTGTCGGTGAGCAAGGTCGACATCGATGAGCAGCCCGAGATCGCCGAGCGGTTCCGCGTCGAGGCGGTTCCGGCGCTCGCGCTCGTCGTCGGGAATCGCGTCGTCTCCCGTCTCGACGGCCGCGCGACGGCGCCGCGCATCGAGGAGATGCTCGCCGGGCACCTGCGAGACGGTGCGGCCGCCTAGCTCTGCTGCAGCCGGGCGATGACTGCGAGGCCGAAGTCGGCCGCGCGCTTGCCGTCGATGACGCGATGGTCGAAGGTCACGGAGACGTTCCCCATCGGCCGTGCGACGACCTCGCCGTCGCGGACGACCGCGCGCTCGTCGATGCGGTGGATCCCGAGGATCGCGACCTCGGGATGGTTGATGAGCGGCGTGACGAAGAGGCCGGCGGCCTTGCCGGCGCTCGTGATCGTGAACGTGCCGCCGCGGAGCTCCTCCGGCTTGAGCGTCGCGGCCTGCGCGGCCTCGGCGAGGCGGCGCACCTCGGCTTCGAGCTCGTCGAGCGAGAGCGCGTCGGCGCCGCGGACGATCGGCACGACGAGCCCTTGCTCGGTCTGAACGGCGATCCCGAGGTCGTAGCGGTCGAGCAGCACGAGCTCGCCGCCCTCGACGCGGCCGTTGAGTTCCGGGAACTCCTTCAGCGACTCGGCGACCGCTGCGATAACAAGCGGGAGCAGCTTCTTCAGATCGACGCCGGAGAAGTCGCACTCCTCGACCCAAGTCACCGCCGGGATCTCGTGCGCACGCGTCAGATGCTCGAACATCACGCGGCGCACGCCGTGGAGCTGAACGTGTGTCCCTTCCGGACTAGTCCGGTTGTCAGACATTTGGACGTGGCCGGAAGAGACCTGTCCGCCCGCTGCCGCATGGACGTCCTCTTCCGTGATCCGTCCCTGCGGCCCGACTTCCGACCACGTCTGCAAGGTCGACGCCGAGCTCGGCGGCAACTTTGCGGATGAGCGGCGTGGCGCGCACCTTCGTCCCTTCGGGACGCGTCCTGTTGTCAGACAACGGGACGTGGCTCGTTTGGACAGGTGCGGCGGCCGGAGCAGCCTCGTTCGGCGCCGGCGCCGAGCCGTCGCCGCCGATCACGACGAGCACCGTTCCGACGGGGACGACGGCGCCCTCCGCGACGAGGATCCGCGAGACGACGCCAGCGGCCGGCGACGGGATTTCGACCGTCGTCTTGTCGGTCGCGATCTCGACTAGCGGTGCGTCCTCGGCGATCTCCTGACCCTCCTCGACGAGCCAGCGGGCAATCTCGCCCTCGGTCAGACCCTCGCCGAGGTCCGGCAGCTTGAACTCGTAACTCACACCCGCAGTATCGCGTGGACGCCTTTGACGTCGTTCACCACCTGCGTCACGTGGAGATCGACGGTGACGCTCGCGAGCGCACGCGCCTCGGGCCGTGGGATCCCGAGCTCCACTTCCATCAGGTCGAGCATCGTCTCGATCGCCTCGTCGGCGGCCGCGTCGAGATCGCGGTCGAAACCGAACGCGAGCCACGCGTCGGCGGTGCGCGCGATCGGGGCACGAAGCTCACGGTCGGTGACGTCGAGCGTCAGCGTCGCGCGCTCGAGCGGGCACTCGATCGCGGTGCCGGAGACCTCGCCGTCGCCCTGCGCGCCGTGTCCGTCGCCCGCCATGAGCCATGCTCCGTCGACGGGAATCGGGAGGTAGAGCGTGGCCCCCGCGACAAGCTCCTTGCAGTCGATGTTCCCGCCCCAGCGGCGCGGCGGAGTCGTGGAGTGCTCGCCCGGCTCGGGCGGCGGCATCCCGATTACACCGAGAAACGGCCGCGCTGCGACCGCGTGAGGGCCGAGCCGCCACGGTCGCCGTCGAGCGCCCAGTGAACGTCTCGCCGAGCGCCCACGTTCGGCCCCAGCCGCGCGGCACGACTTCGTCGATGTGGACGACGAGCGTCTGCCCGGCGCGCGCGCCGCGCACCTCGACCGGCCCGTACAACGCATGGCCCGCTCCCTCGGGTCGCTCCGGCTCAACGTCCGCGTCCCACGACCACCCGGCGTTGAGCGCGCTGAAGGAAACCGACCCGCCGGGATCAAGGGTCGCGACCGGGTCGTAGTCCCGCGAAAACCAGCCGCGCGCCGTCAAAACTCGAGCAGCTTGCGCGCCGCGGCGGTGACGCGCTCGACCGACGGCATGTACGAGTCCTCGATCTTCCAGTACGGATACGGCACGTCGAAGCCCGTCACGCGGAGCACCGGCCCGCGAAGGTCGAGGATCGCCTTCTCGGCAAGGATCGCCGCGAGCTCGGCGCCGAAGCCGGCGGTGCGCGGCGCCTCCTGCACGATCACGACGCGGCCCGTCTTCGCGGCGGACGCGAGCAGCGCGTCCTCGTCGAGCGGGCGGAGCGAGCGGAGGTCGAGCACCTCGACCGACGCCTCGCCGGCAAGCGCGTCCGCCGCGCGCTCGCACACCGGCACCATCGCGCCGTAGGCGACGAGAGTCACGTCCGTCCCCTCGCGCGCGAGGCGCGCCTTCCCGAGCGGCGACGACGTACTCGCCCTCGGGAACGTCCTGCTTCTCGGCGCGGTAGATGAGCTTCGGCTCGAGGATCACGACGGGATCGGGGTCGCGGATCGCCGCCGCGAGCAGCCCCTTGGCGTCGGCCGGCGTCGACGGGATCGCGACCTTCACGCCCGGCGTGTGCACGTAGTACGCCTCGGGCGAGTCGTCGTGCAGCTCGGGCGCGCGCACGCCGCCGCCGTACGGCATCCGCACGACGAGCGGGAACTCCATCTTCCCGCCGGTGCGCCAGCGGTAGCGGCCGACGTGGGTGATCAGCTGGTCGAGGCACGGGATAGGAGAAGGCGTCGTACTGCATCTCGCAGACCGGCTTCCAACCTGCCATGCAGAGCCCGATCGCGCTGCCGAGGATGCCCGCCTCGGCAAGCGGCGTGTCGACGCAGCGGTTCTCGCCGAAGCGATCGCGCAGCCCGGCGGTCGCGCGGAAGACGCCGCCGGCGCGGCCGACGTCCTCGCCCATGACCATCACCGAGTCGTCGCGCGCGAGCTCGATGTGGAGCGCGTCGTTCACGGCCTCGACGAGAAACAGCTCAGCCATCCCAGCCCTCCCGCAGGTTCGGCGGCGGCAGGACGTACGCGTTGTCGAAGACGAGCTCGGGATCGGCATCCGGCTCGGCCTCGGCCTCGGCGATCCCGGCGCGCATCCGGCTCGAGCGCCTCGTTCTTGATCTCCTCCGCGGTCGCGTCGTCAAGGATGCCGAGGTTGCGGAGGTACCGCTCGTAGCGGCCGACGCACTCGTTCTCGCGCTCCTGCTCGACGCGCTCCATGTCGATGTATGCGGTCGGATCGTCGGCAGTCGCGTGCGGCGCGGCGCGGTAGGAAACGGCCTCGATCAGCGTCGGCCCGCCGCCGGAGCGTGCGCGCTCGACCGCCTCGCGGGTCGCCTCGTACACCGCGAGCACGTCGCCTCCGTCGACCCGGACGCCGGGCATCCCGTAGCCGGCCGCCTTGTCGCGCGAGCGTCTCAGCGCGGGTCTGCGCGGAGAGCGGCGTCGAGATCGCCCACTGGTTGTTGTTGCAGAAGAGAATCGCCGGCGCCTGCATCACGCCCGCGAGGTTCGCGCCCTCGTGGAACGCGCCCTCGCTCGTCGCGCCGTCGCCGAAGTACGCGATGGACACGGTCGAGTTCCCCTTCAGCTTCTCACCCCACGCCAGCCCGACGGCGTGCGGCACGTGCGTCGCGATCGGAACGGAGATCGACGCGACGCGGTACTCGGCGGGGTTCCACCAGCCGGCGGGATGGCCGCGCCACCAGTGGAGGACAGTGCTCACCGGCATCCCGCGCAGCAGCCCGATCGCCGACTCGCGGTAGCTCGGGAAGATCCAGTCCCCGTCGGCGAGAGCGTGCACCGAGCCGGCCTGCATCGCCTCGTGGTTCCAGAAGATCGCGTACGTCCCGATCCGGCCCTGGCGGTGGAAGATCACCGAGCGCTCGTCGTACGTGCGGAGAAGGATGAGCGAGCGGTAGATCGCGAGTAACTCGTCGGGCCCGAGGCCGTCGACCTCCCGCTCCTCGTCGAGCACCCTACGGAGCTCGAACTCGTCAGGCACTACCTTCGCCACGGCCGCGAAGCCTACTCAGACGAGAACGGAGACGGCCCCGCGCTCCGCCTCGAACACGGCCTCCTCGACGTCGCCGAGATCCTCGCCGTCGACCTGAAGCGGCAGCGGGCGGTCGCAGCGAATCTCGATCCGGTCGAGGTCGTGTCCGACGTGAAATCGGGCCGCCTGCGGATGACCGCGCAGCAGTGCGTAGGCGGTCCAGAGAAGCGAGCGCCGCCGGATGCGAACGGGAGCGACGAAGTCGAGACCGAGCTCGAAGTCGGCGGCGGGGACGAGCGGCATCGGAATGTTCCGCGCGTACGTGTACGGGTTGCCGTTCGCGACGAACGCGAAGGCGGCGCGACCGAATCCCTCGACTTCGAGCGCCGGCTCGACGTGACCTCGGTTCGCCACGAGCGCCGCGACGACAGCACGCGCGAACGCGAGATCGCCGGGACGCCGCCCGTCGGACGTCCTGCCCATCTCGTCGACGCGCCGCACCGCCTCCGCGTCGAGCCCGACCCCGGCGGCGAAGGAGAAGCGCCGCCCGTTGACCCGGCCGAGCGTGATGCGGCGGGTGCGCATCGCCCCAATCGCCTCGGCGACCTGCGCCGCGGCGGCTACCGGATCGTGCGGCACGCCGAGCGCGCGCGGCAGCACGCTCGTCCCGCCGCCCGGCAGAAACCCGATCGGCAGTCTCCCCCGCGAGGCCGTTGAGCGCCTCGTTGAACCCGCCGTCGCCGGAGAAGACGACGATCGCGTCCGCCCCGTCACGACAGGCGACGGCGACCAGTTCGGTCGCATGGCCCGGCCGCTCGGTGAGCACGACATCAAGCTCGCCCGCGTGCTCCAACTCCTTGCGCACGGCGGCGAGCCGGTCCTCGCTGACGCGAGAGGCGAACGGGTTGACAACGAGCGAGATCCTCACCGGCTCGCGTATCCGCGCATCCCGTCCAGCAACAGCGCCGTGAAGCGGTCTGCGAGCTCGTCCGTGTCGACGCCGGGCTTGAGCCACGTGTACGCCCAGTTCACGGACGAGAGCGCGAGCAGCGCCGCGGTCGCATCGTCGAGGTCGGTGCGCAGGTCGCCACGCTCGCGTCCCTCACGGAAGAGCGCGCGGAACCGCTCCTCGTAGCGGCGGCGTTCGGCGACGAACTCCGCGCGACGCTCGCCCTCGAGGTAGCGCCACTCGCGCACGAAGACGGTCGCGATGTCGAGCTGTTCCGCGACGACTTGGAGGTGGGCGCGCAACGCGGCACGGATCCGCTCGACGACCGGCCCCTCGTCGGGCACGGAGTCGAGCGCGGCGTGGAACGCGTCCGATCCTTCGCGCGCGACCTCCCACAGCAGATCGCCCTTCGACTCGATGTGCGCGTAGACCGATCCCTTCTGCACACCCATCGCCTCGGCAAGATCGCCGATCGACGTGCCGTGGTAGCCCTTCTCCGCGAAGAGACGGGCGGCGGCACGGGTTAAGCTCATTGCGGCGCTGGGACATCTACAATCGGAAAACTAACGATCGTTCGGAAGGGGTGCTGAGTGGCCGCAGTTGAGATTCCCCACGATGAGCAGGCATTTCTCGAGTACGTCCAGTCCGGCGGCCAGGTCGAGACGACCGACTGGATGCCCGACGACTACCGGGCGAAGCTCATCAAGTTCATCGAGATGCACGGCAACTCGGAGCTTATGGGCGTCCTGCCCGAGCGCGAGTGGATCCTCCGCGCGCCGACGCTCCAGCGCAAGCTCGCGCTGACGGCGAAGGTGCAGGACGAGGTCGGTCACGCGCAGCTCATCTACCGCGTCGCCGAGGACCTCGGCAAGCCGCGCGCCGACATGCTCGCCGATCTCATCTCGGGCAAGGCGAAGTTCCACAACGTCTTCCATTACCCGACGTACACGTGGGGAGACGTCGGCGTCATCGCCTGGCTCGTCGACGCGGCGGCGATCATCAGCCAGAAGGCGCTCCTCAAGTGCTCGTACGCGCCGTACGCGCGGATCATGAAGAAGATCTGCTGGGAGGAGTCGTTCCACATCCTCCACGGCCGCGACGTGATCCTCGCGATGGTCACCGGCACGCCGGCGCAGTTCGGCCTGGTGCAGGAGGCGCTCGACCGCTGGTGGGGGCCGCTCATGCAGTTCCACGGCAACCCGATCCCATCCGACGAGGATCCGATGTACCTGTGGCGGATCAAGTCGCAGGGCAACGAGGAGGCGCGGCAGCAGTTCCTCGACGGCTACGTGCCGCAGATCCTGCGAGCTCGGCCTCGAGCTCCACGACCCGAAGCTCCGCAAGCGCGACGACGGCGTGTGGGAGTACACCGAGCCCGACTGGGACGAGCTCAAGCACGTCGTCACCGGACACGGCCCGAAGACGCAGGAGCGGCTCGCGTTCCGCAAGCGCTTCCTCGACCAGGAGCAGTGGGTGCGGGACGTGGTGCTCGCCGCGTGAACGAGTGGGAGGTGTTCCGGCGGGAGCGCGAAGGGCCAGCCGTTCGAGCATGCCGGCTCGGTCGTCGCGCCCGACGCGGACTTCGCCGAGGCGTGGGCGCGCGAGCAGTACGGCCGCCGCGGCGAGTCGGTCGCGCTCTGGCTCGTGCCGCGCGACGCGATCCGCGACGTCGAGGACTGGGCCGACGAGTTCGACCTCAAGTACCGCCGTGTCGACGGCTACTCGATCAAGGCTCGGCTGAAGGAGGCGCGTGAGCGTGCGGGAACAGCTTCTGGCGATAGCTGACGACGAGCTCTTCCTCGGCTGGCGCGAGTCGGAGTGGACGGGCATCGCGCCGATGCTCGAGGAGGACGTCGCCTTCTCCTCCATCGCGCAGAACGAGATCGGGCACGCGCGCGCGCTCTACCAGCTGCTGGTCGGGGAGGACGGCGATGCCGACGCGCTCGCGTTCGACCGGCCGCCGGACGAGTACCGCTGCGCGCCGCTCGTCGAGCTCCATCTCCTCGACTGGGCGCCCACGATCGCGAGGCGCTGGCTCTACGAGACCGCCGACGAGATCCGGATCGCGGCGCTGAAGGACGATGCCGATCCCGCCGTCGCAGGCCTTGCCGCGAAGATCGACCGCGAAGAGGTCTACCACCGCATGCACGCCGAGATGTGGCACGAGCGCCTGAAGGGCGAGCCGCGCTTCACGGCGGCGGTCGAGGAGCTGTGGCCGTACGCGCTCGGCGTCCTTCCGCCGGAACTGCGCGGCGAGCTCGTCCAGCGCGTCGGGCTCGCAGAGTCCGAAGCGGTCGAGCGCGGCACGCACACGGACGACCTCGCGCCGATGTGGGAGGAGATGACCGAGGTGCGGCGGTCGGCGCCCGCCGGGACGCAGTGGTAGAAGCCGACGGTCTGGGATGCTCCTCGAGGAGATCCCCGACCCGGAAATCCCCGTCGTCTCGCTCGTCGACCTCGGAGTAATCCGCTCGGTCGATGTCCAGGCCGGACATGTCCGGATCGAGTTCACGCCGACGTTCCTCGGCTGTCCCGCGCTCGAGTTCATGAAGCGCGCGATCGAGGAGAAGGTTCCCGGCGCCGACGTGGCGGTGATCCAGGACGACTCGTGGTCGACCGACAAGATCACCGCCGCGGGCCGCGAGAAGCTCCGCGAGGCAGGCTTCGCGCCTCCCGCCGCCGACGACTCGTCCAGCTCCAGTCGCAAGTACACAAGTGCCCGTACTGCGGCTCGACGGAGACGAAGCTCGAGAACATCTTCGGCCCGACGCCGTGCCGGTCGCTCCGCTATTGCGACAACTGCCGGCAGCCGTTCGAGCAGTTCAAGACGATCTAGTAAGAGGTACCGCTAGCTCTCCAGCGGGACGTTGAAGCTCGGGTACTTGCTCGTCAGCAGCATGACGTAGCCCTGCGTCTGGGCGTGGTACCGGACGCTGAACGCCAGCAGGTTCCGCATCCCCTCTGGGATCCGGCCCATGAAGATCGCCACAAACCACGCGAAGATCGCCACGAGATAGGTGAGGTAGTTCAGGACCCCAGAGAGCAACAGCGCCGGAAACGCGAGCAGATAGCGAAAGAACACGCCTAGCCGCCCCTGCGTCTCCGGCGGGGCGATCCGAACCGTCACGGGGTAGTCGGCAGAGCCCGAGAACGGCGGATACGGATTCGCGACGAGGGTCAGGTACGAGAAGACGTGTACCTGGTACCGCAGGTAGTTCGACAGGAAGTTGTGCATGCCGTCCGGCACGCGTCCCATGAACAGGGCGGCGAACCAGGCGACGATCATGACGATCAACGCGACGATCGAGTACAGATAGAGCCAGATGAACTGCGGGATGGCGAGGAGGAACCGGAAGAACACGGTGAGCCTGCTCCGCCTCAGGTCGTCGGTGACGACGAGGGTGATTAGGTGCATGGGCGGAGTGTTTCATCCCGTGCGTACGATCTCCTACGTGGCCGTCGAGATCTTCTACTGCCCCGTCTGAGGCGGGTATGACGAACGGGCTGCGAGTCTCGCGGCCGAGTTGAACGAGAGTGGCTTCGACGCGTCCGCGATCGCAGGCGCGAAGAGCCAGTACGACGTCATCGCTAACGGCAAGCTTGTCTACTCGAAGCAGACCGAGGGACGCTGGCCGAACGACGGCGAGGTTCTCGCGCTCCTCAGCGCCCTCTGAAGTCGACGGCGCGCTTCTCGACGAACGCGGCGACGCCCTCGCGGAAGTCGTCGGTCTGCGACGCCTCCGCCTGCAGCTCGGCTTCGAGCTCGAGCTGATCTGCCAGCGTGTTCGTCGACGCCTCGTCGAAGAGGCGCTTCGTAAGCGCGATCGCGCGCGTCGGGCCGGCGGCGAGCTCGGCGGCCCGCTCGGCGACCCGCGCCTCGAAGACATCCGCCTCGACGACCTCCGAGACGAGTCCCCACGCGTGCGCCTCCGCCGCGGTCAACCGCCGGTTCGACGTCATCCACTCGAATGCTCGCGGCGTCCCCAGCAAACGCTGGATGAAGTACGTCCCGCCCGAATCGGGGATCAGGCCGATCCCGACGAAGCCGGGGACGAAGAACGCGTCGTCGCGCGCGATCCGGATGTCGCAGGCGCACGCGAGCGACAGACCCGCGCCCGCGCACACGCCGTTGACGGCAGTGATCACCGGCTTCTCGAGCGCGCGGATGAGGTTGATGTTGACGTGGTACGTCGCGCGGAGCAGCGACCCGACGTCGCCGCCCTCGCCGAACTCCGTCAAATCCTGGCCTGCCGAGAAGCCGCGTCCCGCGCCGGTGATCACGACCGCGCGCACCTCCGGCGACGCCGCCGCCTCGAGCGCCTCGCGCAGCCCGTCGTGCACCGCGCGCGTGAACGCGTTGAGCTTGTCGGGACGATTGAGCGTGATCGTCTGGACCGCGCCGTCCCGCGAGAACTCGACGTCAGCCATCGATCTCCATGAACTGGACGATCGGCTGCGGGAAGCCGCGCTTGTACGCGTCCTTGCCGGTCGCCATGAACTCCTCGCTCCGCACGGCCGCGTCGAACGCTTCCTTGTCCGGGAACTCCCACTCGGCGTAGTACGCATGCGGCGCCTCGCCCATCGGCGAGCCCGTCACCTTCCCGTGCCGGAAGGCACTACCGGGCACACAACGGCACATCTCGGCGTGCGCGGCGTACTCCTGCGGATCCGGCTCGTTCTCGTAGAGGACGGTGACGCGGTACATTCGCGGTCCTTTCAGTAGACGACAAAGAGGAGCGTAAGACATGGCAGGGAGAGTCGTGCACGTCGAGATCGGCGCGGCGGACATGGATCGCGCGCAGAGCTTTTACAGCGGTGTCTTTGGCTGGGAGATCGGCCCGCCGATGTCGCCGGAGATGGACTACCGGATGTTCCAGACCGGCGAGAACGAGGGCGGAGCGATCCAGCCGTCGGACGACCGGGGCAACTTCCGGATCTACCTCGACACCGACGACATCGACGCCTCGCTCGCGAAAATCGGCGAGCACGGCGGCACGGCAGGCGAGAAGATGCCGGTGCCGGGGCACGGCTGGATGGCCGCGTGCCAGGACACCGAAGGGAACGCGTTCAGCCTCTGGCAGGGCGACAGCTCCGCCGGTTCCTAGTGTCGGGGAGCGCAGCGGCAGCAACGCTCGCGGTCGCCGCGGGGCTCGCCGGCTCGATCCAGGTCGCGATCATGTCGCGGCTCGGGGAGCGGGTCGGCGTCCTCGAGGCGCTCGGCTTCTCGGCCGCGCTGACCGCTGCGCTCGCCTTCGTCATTCTCCTCCTGTTCCGCCACAGTCTCGACGGCTTCGGCCGTGCGGTTCACCAGCCGTGGTGGATGCTGCTCGGCGGCGTGATGGGACTGGTCATCGTCTTCACCGTCACGTACTCAGGCCCCCGGATCGGGGTCGCCGCGACGGTCGGGATCCTCATTGCCGGGCAGCTCGCAATGGGCGCCGCGATCGACCGCTGGGGGCTGTTCGGCTCCGACCGGATCCCTCTCCACTGGCCGCGGCTGCTCGGCCTCGCGCTGCTCGCGGGCGGCGCCGCGCTCTCGCTCAAGAAGTAGCGTGCGAGACTCGCTCCAGTGGCTGGGCAACGACTGATCCTCGGCGTTTGCGTCGCGGCCGTTCTCGGCTCGTTGGCGTCCTGCATCCGGACGTACGTCGTCGACGGGGGCGGCAGCTACGGCTCGATCTTCGGCCCTCTCATCTTCGTCGCGGCACTGACCACGATCTTGGCGGCGACCGCCATCGTGGGCTCCTGGCGCTCGGGTCGAGGAGAGCTGCTGCTCCTCGCATCGGCGGCTTCGGTTCTCGCGTCGCTCTCCATCCTCGTTGTGGCCGCCGCGATCAACCTCCGGGGTTAGCTAGAGCCCGAACGGATTGAAGGGCTTGCTTCCTGTCGAAAACAGGACGCCCTTCGTCTCGAGATAGAGCTCGAGCGTGTCGATCGAGAGCTCGCGTCCGAAGCCCGACTGCTTGTAGCCGCCGAACGGGATTCCGGGGAACGCGGTGAACGGCATGTTGATCCCGACCATCCCTGCCTTGATCGCCTTCGCGACGCGATGCCCCCGCGCGGGGTCGCCCGTCCAGACGGTCGCGAACAGGCCGTAGCGGACGTCGTTCGCGATGCGGATCGCGTCCTTCTCGTCGTCGAACGGGATCGCGGTGACGACCGGGCCGAAGATCTCCTCCTGCGCGACGGTCATCGAATTGTCGACGCCCGCGAGCACGGTCGGGAGATAGAACGCGCCCGCGCCGTCGCCGAACTCTCCGCCGGCGAGGACCTCCGCTCCCTCTTTGACGCCGGCCTCGACCATGCCGTGGACGCGGTCGCGGTGCGCGGTGGAGATGAGCGAGCCGACCTGCGTCTCGGCATCGAGCGGGTCGCCGACTTTGAGGCTCTTCGCGGCCTCGGCGAAGCGCGCGACGAAGCCGTCGTAGATCGATGCCTCGACGAGCACGCGCGAGCGCGCCTCGCAGCTCTGGCCCGCCGCGTAGTAGATCGACCAGACCGAGCTCGGGATCGCGTCGTCGAGGTTCGCATCGGCGAAGATGAGGTTCGGGGACTTGCCGCCGAGCTCAAGCGTGAGCCGCTTGATCCCGTTGGCTGCGAGCTTCATGATCGCGCTCCCCGTCGCTGTCGAGCCCGTGAAGGCGACCTTGTCGACGCCCGGATGCTGCACGAGGTACGCGCCGGTCGTCGGGCCGTCGGCGGGAACAATGTTGATCGCGCCGGCCGGGAAGCCGACCTCGGTCGCGAGCTCCGCGATCCGCAGAACGCTGAGCGGCGTCTGCGGATCGGGCTTCAGGACGACAGAGCAGCCGGCAGCGAGCGCCGGCGAGAGCTTCCAGACGGACATGAGCAGCGGGTAGTTCCACGGCACGATCTGCGCGCACACGCCGACCGGCTCCTTTAGCGTGTAGCTCATGAGCGAGCCGCCGAACGGATTCGAGCGGCCGCTGATGGAGCCTACGACCGAGGCGAAGAAGCGGAAGTTCTCGACGGCGCCGGCGACCTCGGCCTTCACCGAGGAGATGGCCTTACCGACGTTGCGCGACTCGAGCTCTGCGAGCTCCTTGCGGTTCGCGACGATCGCGTCGGCGAGCGCGTGGAGGAGGCGGGCGCGCTCGTTCGCGGGTGTCTTGCCCCACGGGCCGTCGAGCGCCTCGCGTGCCGCGGCGACGGCGCGGTCGATGTCCGCCTCGCCGGCCATCGCGGCGCGCGCGAGCGGGGCGCCGGTCGCGGGCTCCGCGAGGTCACGCATCTCGCCCGACGCCGGCTCGACGACCTCGCCGCCGATGAAGAGCCCGTACTCCTGTCCTGCCGTGACCGCCATGTCTGCGGAAACTAACGGTTGCGCCGCAGGGTTTGCCGGCGGATACTCGCGGTAGATTTCGGATCCGAAGTCCGACGAGAGGAGACGGCATGTCGAGCACCATCCGGGTCGAAGCCGCACGCATCCCCGACCGCGACCGGCTGCTCGAGGCGCTACGGGACGAGGGACTCGCTGCCGAGCCGGAGGGCGAGGTCGACATAGTCGTCGCGGTCGGTGAAGGCGACCCGACGGTCTTTCACTCGGTCGAGACCGTGATCTTCTCGGTGGGCGCGCCGTTCGTGCCGATCGAGCACGAGGGCGTGATCTACATCCGCCCGCCGGTCGGCTAGCGCTTCTTCGTGAACGTGGCCTTGACCGACCTCGCGGCGCTCATGGTGAGCTTGCAGACGCCGGTACCGGAGCACGCACCCGACCAGCCGGCGAACTTCGAGCCCGCCGACGGCGTGGCAGTCAACGTCACTTTCGTGCCGTCGAGGAAGGACTGCGAACATGTCGAGCCGCAGCTGATGCCAGGCGTCTTGGAGGCGACGGTGCCAGAGCCGGTGCCCGCCTTAGTCACCTTCAATGTCCTATAAGGAGAACGAAGTTCGCCGTGACCCACCTCGAGGCGCTCATCGTGACCTTGCAGACGCCGGTACCGGAGCACGAGCCCGACCAGCCGGCGAACCTCGAGCCCACCGACGGCGTGGCAGTCAACGCCACACTCGTGCCATAGGCGAAGGAATGCGAACACGTCGCGCCGCAGTTGACGCCACTCGGACTCGACGAGACCGTGCCGGAGCCCGCTCCACTGCGGTCGATGCTCAGGCTCTCCGGCGGAGGTGCCCCTCTGCTCACCACGAGGTTTACGGGTGGTCCCGTCTTCTCCGTGCGATGCGCGACGGCACCGGCGCTCGGAGCTTGCGACACGACGCTGCCCTTAGCGACGGTCGCCGAGTAACTGTTGCTCACCGTCCCAACCGTCAGGTTGACGGACGCGAGCGTGCTCGTCGCAGCGGGGACGCTCTCAGACTGAACCGACGGCACGGTGATGTGCGTCATGTCCACGAGCGGCGGCGGCGCAGTCGGTGTCGCCGTGGGTATGAATGCTCCGTACGCGATTGGCAGCTCCTGGCGGTTGGCCCCGTCGACGTCGGCCAAGTACGCGAAGTTGCCCTGGTTCCCATTGTCGTCTTTGAACATCATGTAGAGAACCTGCGTGCCGTCGGGGCTGAACTGCGGAAGAGCAGGTCCATATCCGGTCTCATGGGTGATCTGGCGCGTCGGATCGGCGTTGTTGAACAGATCGCTTCCATCAGTCTGGTATTCGAAGAGTTGCGACTGCGTCGTCCACTCGTCGTTCCCGAGATACACGGTCAACGTGCCGTCCATCGCAATCCACTGACTGTCCGGCGACCAGCTCAGCTGCTGCGGTACGCCGAGCGCGTCGCCGGGGCCGATCACGATCATCCGTGGGTTGGTTCCGTCGGCGTTCACACGCATGACGCCCATGTCGCGGTAGGACCCGTCGGTCAGTGGCCCACAGCCTTGACCCGCGCTCGCGGCGTTCTGCGCCGGACCGCAGCTGTATGCGATCGAAGTCCCATCTGGCGAGATTGCCGCGGAGTTCAGAGCATTCGTCCCGTTGCCCGAGACGACCAGCTGTAGGTCGGAGCCGTCGGAGTTCACGGTGTAGATGTCCGAGCTCCAGGTCACGGGATCGAAGCGCACGAAGGTGACCTTCGATCCGTCGTAGGAAATCGTGGGGTCCATGTCCCACACCGAGTCGTCGAGATGGACCGCCGACCCGTCCGGCCTTGCGAGCCAGATCGACCCCTGGTCGCCGGCGGACGGATCTGTGTTGTCGTTGGCCATGTAGACGACCGAGCCGTCGGCGGCAGCGGAGTACCCCCCATTGATGAAGCCACCTTCCGCCGCCTGACGCGACGTACAGCCGGACGGAGTTCCGGCCGTCGTCTCAATCGTGAAGCCATAGCAATCCGAACTCCAGCTCGGGACGGCCAGCTGGTACGTCGTTCCGTCACCGAGCGCGGCAGGGGAGAGTGCCAACAGGAAGACGCTGACAACGCCCAGCAGAACTAGCCGCAGCCCTCTGCGCATGACTTGATCGTAGTGCACCCGCATCCCGTCCGCCATCCGGGATTTGCTCAGCTCAGCGCTCGAACAGCGCTGCCTGGCCCTGGCCGACGCCGACGCATAGCGTGGCGAGGCCGTACTTGCCGTTGCGCCGGCGCAGCTCGTGGAGGAGCGAGACGACGAGGCGCGCGCCGCTCATGCCGAGCGGATGGCCGAGCGCGATCGCGCCGCCGTTCACGTTCGCCTTCGCCGGATCGAGCCCCAGCTCGCGGATCACGGCGAGGCTCTGCGATGCGAACGCCTCGTTCAGCTCGACTAGGTCGAGATCGTCGATCGAGATTCCGCGGCGCTCGAGCACCTTGCGCACGGCGGGGATCGGGCCGACGCCCATCACGCGCGGGTCGACTCCGGCGACGGCGGAACCGATGAAGGTGCCGAGCGGCTCGACGCCGAGCTCGCGCGCCTTCTCTTCCGACGCGATCACGAGCGCGGCCGCGCCGTCGTTGATGCCCGACGCGTTGCCCGCAGTGACCGTGCCGCCCTCGCGGAAGGCCGGCTTGAGCGCGGCGAGCTTCTCCGCGGTCGTGTCGGGACGGGGATGCTCGTCGCGCGTCACGTCGCCGACCGGCACGAGCTCGTCGGCGAAGCGTCCCGCCTCGTCGGCCGCGGCCCAGCGACGTTGCGACTCGAGCGCGAACGCGTCCTGATCCTCCCGCGAGACGCCCCACCGCTCGGCGACGTTCTCGCCCGTCTCGCCCATCGACTCAGGCGGGAACAGCTCGGCGAGCTTCGGGTTCGTGAACCGCCAGCCGAGCGTCGTGTCGTAGAGCGGCCGGTCGCCGCGCTCGTACGGCTTCGCCACCTTCGGCGTGACGAATGGCGCGCGCGTCATCGACTCCTCGCCGCCCGCGACGAAGAGGTCTCCGTCGCCTGCGATCACGGCGTGGCAGGCGCCGACGACCGCCGCGAGACCGGATGCGCACAGCCGGTTGACGGTGACACCGCCTACCGAGTCGGGCAGGCCCGCGAGCAGTGCCGCCATCCGCGCGACGTTGCGGTTGTCCTCGCCGGCCTGGTTCGCCGCGCCGAGCCAAACGTCCTCGATCTCCTCGGCCGGCACGCCCGCGCGCGCGACCGCCTCCTTGATCACGATCGCGGCGAGATCGTCGGGACGAACGTCGGCGAGCGCGCCGCCGTAGCGGCCGATCGGGGTGCGAACGGCGGAGAGGACGACTGCGCGACTCACGACGCTGAGTTTAAGAGCTTCTGACGGAATGACCACGCGCTGACTGGGCGTGATGGGCGAGTGCGATGCAAGGACGCAGGGAGCGTGAATAGCAGCGCTATTCACGCGACCGAGGACGCCGCAGCGCGCCGCCCAGCGCGGCCAGGCGGCCCGTGCTTCATTGCGTTAGGAGCTCTAAGCAGCGGCAGTGGCGCGACCGAGGAGTCGCTCGACTGCGACGAGCCCCTCGTCGCCGATGTCGATGCTGTTCTCGTTGACGTAGAGCGCGATGTGCGCGGCGCAGACGTCGTCGGACATCTCCTGCGCGAGCGAGCGGACGTAGTCGCGGCTCGCCTCCGGGTGCGCGAACGCGTACCCGACCGAGGCGCGAATCGCGTCCTCGGCGGCGGCGACGACATCCGGCTCGAGATCCGTGCGCGCGAAGATCCCGGCAAGCGGCACGGGCAACCCCGTGTCGCTCTCCCACCACTCGCCAAGATCCGCCACGGCGACAAGGCCGTGGTCGCGATAGGTGAACCGGCTCTCGTGGATGATCAGCCCCGCGTCGACATCGCCCGCAACAACCGCGGCGAGAATCTCGTCGTAGCGGAGCTCGACGACGTCGCCGAGCGCGGGAGCGGCAAGCCGGAGGAGGAGAAAGGCGGTCGTCTCGCGGCCCGGCACTGCAATCCGCCCGGCGGCCGCGTCGGCGAGGGAGAGCGGCGTGCGCGCCACGACGAGCGGGCCGACTCCGCGCCCGAGCGCGGCACCGCTTCGGAGAAGCCTGTAGCGATCGCCCGCCGCGGCGGCGGCACCGAAGCTGAGCTTCGTCAGCTCGAGCTCGCCGACCGCCGAGCGCCGGTTCAACTCCTCGATGTCGTAGAGAACCGGCTCGACCTCGAACGCAGCGTCGACGAGACCGTGCGCGAGCGCGTGAAACGCGAATGCGTCGTTCGGACAGGGGGTGAAGCCGAAGCGGAGCGTCATCTCGCCTCGAGTCTTGCAACGACCGCCGCTGCTGCGGCGATGTCCCACGCGGCGAGGCCGTTCGACTTGAAGACGACGACGTCCTCATCGGACTGCCGGCCCGCGATCTCGCCCGCGACGACCTCCTGAAGCTCGTGCACCTCGAGCCAGTCGAGGACGCCGGACGCGACCGGCTCGATGAGGTCCGCCGATTCGAGCTGCGCGTTCTCGCGCGAGTCGCAGCAGACGAAGGCCGCGCGCTCGAGGACGGCGTTGTCGAGCTCGCGGCGACGTCCATCGTTCGCGCCGACGGCACAGACGAGCGCGCCCGGCCGCAGCCACTCGCCACGCAGGACCGGATCCTTCGACGTCGTGACGGTCACGACGACGTCGCACTCGCCCGCGTCGCGGTGACTCTCGCCCGGCTCGGCGCCGTGCTCCTCGCAGAAGGAGGCGAGCTTCTCCTCGTTCCGGCAGTACGCGACGACGCGCTCGAGGCCGGGAAGCGCGGCGCGGATCGCCGCGAGCTGTGACTCCGCTTGCCACCCGCAGCCGATCAGTCCAAGCGTGCGAGCGCCGGCGCGGGCGAGGTACTTCGCGGCAACGCCGCTCGCCGCACCGGTGCGAAGCTGTCCGAGCTTGTCTGCCTCGATCACCGCGACGAGCTCAGGCGAATCGGCACGGAAGAGGAGAACGACGAAGCGCGCGCCGTCGCGGAACCCCGCGTAGACCTTCGCGCCCGCGTAGCCAAGCCCAAGATCCGCCGCCGCCATCACGGCGAGCGCGCCTTCCTGAAGCCCGAGCCGGTAGCGCGGCCGGTTCTCGACTACGCCCGCCGCCATCCGTTCGAAACACGCCTCGATCGCCTCGACGGCGTCCTTCGGGGACAGGAGATCGGCCACTTCGGCCTCGGTTATGTGGAGCGGCATTGACGGGATTGTCGCGGGAGTGTCGAGGCTTCGTCGCAACTCCCTCAAACGGCCTTCGGTGGCCGTTTTGCGCGGCTACGTTCGGCCGATGAAGCCGAAGACACTCTCCATTCCCGCGCTCGCCGCGGCCGTGCTCGCACTCGCCGCATCGGCCACGGCCGGCGGCGGCCAGATCTACGCCAAGGGCGTACCCCTCTGCAAGCCGCAACACCATCGAGCCGCGTGCGACTCGATGCGGCGCGTCCTCGTCCGGCCGGGCACGCGGGGCGCGCGGCCTTTCGCGGCCCTCCCCGCGGGGACCACCGGCCCGAGCGGGGGCCTGACACCGGCCGACATCACGAGCGTCTATGGCCTCAGCGGAACCGGCAGCGGTCAGACCGTCGCGATCATTGACGCGTACAACGACCCGAAGATCGCCGCCGACCTCCAGACCTTCGACGCGGAGTACGGCCTCACAGCGTGCAGCATCACGAGCGGGTGCCTCAAGGTCGTCAACGAAACGGGAGGAACCACGCTGCCGGCCAACGACACGACGGGCTGGTCCGGCGAGGAGTCCCTCGACGTCGAGGCGGTCCACGCGGTCTGCTCCGCCTGCAAGATCGTCCTCGTCGAGGCGAGCAGTGCGTCCGACAGCGACCTCGGCACCGCGGAGAACACCGCGGCGAACACGATCCACGCCACCGAGATCAGCAACTCCTTCGGCGAGCCTGAGACCGGCAGCGGGACGACCTTCGCGCACGCATTCGACCATCCCGGTGTCGTCATCACCGCCTCGTCGGGCGACGACGGCTACTACGACTACGACCTCCTCGGCGGCGGCGGCAAGATCAGCGCCCCGAGCATCCCCGCCGCGTACCCGACCGTCGTCGCGGTCGGCGGGACGTCGCTGTACCTCGCGCAGACCTCGACGCCGACGCGCGCGTACGAGACCGTCTGGAACGACAACGGCCCGCAGGACGTCTACCAGCAGGCGCTTCAGTCGCCGGTCGGCGCGAGCGGCGGCGGTTGCAGCACGCTGTTTGCGGCGCAAGGCTGGCAGAGCCACGTCACCGGCTACGCGAGCGCGGCGTGCGGCGGAAAGCGCCTCGTCGCCGACATGGCGATGGTCGCGGACCCGTTGACCGGCTTCGACGTGTACGACTCGTACACGGGCTGCTCGGGGTGCCAGGCCGGCTGGGAGACGATCGGCGGCACGTCTCTTGCTGCCCCACTCGCGGCGGCTGCGTTCGCACTCGCGGGTGGCGCGCACGGGTTGCCGTATCCGTCCGTCGTGCTGTACAGCCATACGGCGAGCGCGCACTACGACGTGACCGTCGGCGGCAACGGCCTCTGCGGCGGCGAGGGCGCCCCGCAGTGCCCGAACCCGAACAACCTCGGCCACGGAATCCTCGACTGCGCCTACGACGTGAGCGGCGTCCCCGCGGCCGGGACCGGAGCATGCGACGCGGCCGGCGGCTTCGATGGCCCAACCGGGATCGGCACGCCTGCGAGCACGGCGCTCTTCGCCCAGCCGAAGCTGACCGTACACGCGGTCGCCGGACCGACGACCGCGATCCATGGGTCCGCCGGGGGTCCGTGGTCGATCACCGCAACCGATCCGGCTCCGGGCGGAACCGTCACCTGCACGTGGAGCTGGGGCGACGGCACCGAGAGCTCGACCGGATGCGCCACGAGCCTGACCCACACGTACGCGACGGCCGGGAAGAAGACGATCACCGTCACGACTCGCGACGACTACGGGCTCGCCGGTACGACGAAGAAGAAGACGGTAACCGTGAGCTGACGTTGACTTGTGACTCCGGGAGTAGGATCGTGGGCGTATGCCGACGATCTTCCCGTTCCGGATCATCAGGGAGTACCAGCGGATCGTCCTTTTTCGCCTGGGCCGCGTGGTCGGCACGAAGGGGCCGGGCATCGTCTTCCTGATCCCGATCGTCGACCGGCCGACGGTCGTCGACCTGCGCGAGCTCTACCTCGAGATCCCGTCCCAGACAGCGATCACGAAGGACAACGCCGGGATCTCGATCGACTTCATCATCTTCTACCGCGTCATCGAGGCCGTCGACTCGGTCATCAAGGTGCAGAACTTCGCGGGCGCAGCGCAGAACGTCGCGGCGACCACGCTACGCAGCGTCGTCGGCGACATGACGCTCGACGACGTCCTCTCGAAGCGTGACGCGATGAACGCCACCCTCCAGACGAAGCTCGACGAGACGACCGAGCGCTGGGGCGTGAAGGTGACGAACGTCGAGGTGCGGGAGATCAACCCGCCGGCGAACGTGCTGGACGCGATGACGCGCCAGATGTCAGCCGAGCGGACGCGCCGCGCGGTCGTCACCGAGGCGGAGGGAACGAAGCAGGCTGCGATCACCGTCGCCGAAGGCGATAAGCAGGCAGCGATCCTTAGCGCGGAAGGCCAGCGGCAGGCAGCGATTCTCCGCGCCGAAGGCTTCGCGCTCGCTCTCGAGACGATCTTCAAGGTCGCGAAGGGCGTCGACGAGAAGACAATGCGGCTGCAGTACCTCGACGCACTGAAGACGATCGGCTCGTCGGACTCGACGAAGTTCGTCGTGCCGGCGGAGTTCTCGCAGTTCGTCGGGCTGGGCGGCGACGAGCCCGCTCGCCACTCTGGCTAGACGCACTCGCCTCAAGCTCGCGAAAGGCCGACAATGGCGGCCGTGGGCCGGATCGTCAGACTGCTCCTCCTGTTCGTCGCGGTCGCCGCGCTCGCGGACGGCAGCTCCGGCGCCGCTACCCGGTCGCCTGCCCTTCTCCCCGATCTGCGACTGGTCGTCCCCGCGAACCTCATCTCAATCGGTCTCGACGGAAACGGCGATCGAGAGCTCCGGTTCACGCACATAACGGCAAACCTCGGACCGGGGCCCTTCGAGCTCGACCCGCACTACGACGCGAAGACCGGCGTCTCGACGTTCAGCCAGGCTCTCCACCGGCGCAACGGCTCTATCGCGAAACGGGTTCCGCTCGCCACCTATGGGACGTGGGAGCCGCCGAGCGACTATCGCTATCCGCTGTCGAGCTTCACGCTCAACACCGTCGGCCCGGGCGGCACGGTCGGTTCCGTCGTCGCCCGGAGCCCGAAAGTCGACTACTGCATGACCGGAGACGTCCAGGTTCCCGGATATCCGAACCCGCCGTCGCAGACGTTCATCCCGGGCGATAACTGCGACGACCCGACATTGCCGCTCGGCTGGTCCGCCGGTTGGGGTGACGAGTACGACCAGACCGACGCGGGGCAACCGATCAGCCTCGCCGGAGTGCCCGACGGCACGTACGTCCTGCGCGCGACCGTCGATCCCGAGCATGTCGTGCGCGAGGTCACCACCACCAACGACGTAACGGACACGATGCTCCAGATCACTGGAGACCAGGTGGACGTCGTGTCGCAGCACGTGACGAAGGTGCCGCTGCCCCGCGTCCGGCTCGAAGTCGGCCCGAGCCTCAAAGCGACCGTCTACCCGCCGCCCGGGCAGAAGGTTCGCTCCGTCCAGTTCATCCTCGACGGCCGGCCGATCGGTCCCCCGCTGACGGCCGCCCCGTACACCTATGGAGTCGCGGCCCGCCCCGGAGTCCACTTCGTGAGCGCACGCGCGTCCGACGCCGACGGAGTGATGGGCAGCGCTCCGGTACGGCGGATCGTTCTCCCAAAGGCGCCCGCCGTCCGCGTGACGCGGCTCGTCTGGAGGGCCGGCCTCCTCGAGTTGCGGATCCAGGCGCGTCGCGGACTGACGATCACGGCGGTCGTCGGCGGACGCCGCCATCCCGTCGGCAGCGGGCGCCTCGACGTCCGCGTTCCGCGGCCGAAGACGATCACCCTCGAGCTCTCGAGCCGCGGCGGCGCG
Organism: uncultured Actinomycetes bacterium; assembly: GCA_963753525.1. Classification (GTDB taxonomy): domain Bacteria; phylum Actinomycetota; class Thermoleophilia; order Gaiellales; family Gaiellaceae; genus Palsa-739. The sequence goes on along the minus strand of CAVWCS010000005.1, from coordinate 400,828 downwards.
ATCTCGAAGCTCGTGCTGCCGCTCGACTCGCGCCCGGCGGTTCACCTCGTCAACCCGGGACCGAACGAGACCGTCTCGGGTTTCGCGCCGGTCGCGGTCGACGCAGCCGATGCCGTCGGAGTGACGGCCGTCCGTGTGACCGTGGACGGCAAGCCGATCGGCTCCGTCCTACGAGCGCCACCGTTTCACGTCCTGTGGGACACACGGAAGCTCAAGGGCGGCCCGCACATCCTCGCCGCGCGCGCGACGAGCGCAACCGGCTTGAGCACGGTGGCCCGCGAGACCGTGAACGTCTCGAACCCGGCGCCGCCGATGACGTGCTTCGTCCTCCAGCACCAGACGAGCGTTCACGGTGCGAGCTTCGTGACCACCGACGCGTTCCAGACGGTGACGGCCGGGGAGACGCTGCTCGCGCTCGTCTCCGCTGACGGCCCGCAGACCGGCCGGCAGACCGCGGTTGTCGCCGGCGGCGGCGTGCACTGGAAGCTCGTGAGCCGCGCGAACTCGAGCCCTGGCGACGCCGAGGTGTGGGAAGCCATTGCGACCACGGCTACGACAATCTCGCCGATCACCGCAACGCTGGCGTCCGGCGGATACGACGAGAGCCTGAGCGTCGTCGCGATGGAGGGAGCGGACGGGGTCGGCGCGAAGGCTCATGCGTCCGGGCCGAGCGGCGCACCCCACCTGACGCTGAAGACCATCGCCGCGGCCTCCCTCGTCTTCGCGGCAGGTGACGACTGGGATCGAGCAGCCGCGCGGAAGCTCCCGGTCGGCTGGGTGATGCTCAACCAATGGCTGAACACCGGAACCGGGGACACGTACTGGAGTCAGTACACGAACCACCCGACCGGCAAGGCCGGCACCCGCATCTACGTCCACGACATCGCCCCGACGAACGACAGCTGGAACCTCGCCGCCGTCGAGCTCGTCAACGACGGCGACTAAAAACCAAGCACAGAGAAATGCGCCCGGCACGATTCGAACGTGCGACCCCCGGCTCCGCAAGCCGATGCTCTATCCCCTGAGCTACGGGCGCTCGGGACGAATCAGTCTAGCCGCCCGCTGAAGTAGCCCCGGCCCGCGTGGGCGGCCTGGCAGGTTCGCCGCCGCGACGCACTCGAGATGCGCGTGGCGGCGGCGTGTCGCATCGCCCTCGGGTGCGATGAGAACGTGGTCGCTCATCGCATGCAGCTGGAGGCCGCAGAACGGGCAGCGGTACGTCGCCGGCTTCAGGCTCCGCACCGGCCGAATGGAGTACCACTCAGCCGGCGCGAGGCGCGAGCGATTGCGGCGCGTCATCGCCGGACGTAGGCGATCGCGACGACGCTGCCGTCCGGCCGCTCCGCCTGGCTCGTCACCCGCTCCACTGCGACTCCCTCGCCGAGCTCGACGACGCACAGTTCGCGGTTCGCGTGGCCGCGGTAGTGGAGCCGAGCGATCGGCTCCTGGCCCGGGTAGCAGCCCTTCGAGAAGGAGATGTGCGTCGCATCGAGACCGGCCTCCGCGGGGAGGATCCGGTCGTCGATCTCGTGGCCCCAGCGCGGAACGCCGGCCTCGATCCGGCGCAGCTCGAGCTCAGCCGCGTCGAGAGTCGGCTTGAGCTTCGAGTCAATGACCTCGCGCGCGCCAGGCCAGTCCGTCGCGAAGCCATCTGCACCGCCGAAGGCGAGCACCGACCCGTGCGCCTCCGGCTCGATCTCGCATCGCGCGCGAAAGCGCAGGCGCAGAAGCTCTTCGCGCACGCGGTCGCCCAGGCCCGGCTCGGTAAGGACGAGGAAATCCTCCGCGCCGCGCCGCCACACGACGAGCGGCGCGATCACACGCGCCTTCGCCGTCAACAGCAGCGCCGGGCACGCCTCGCCGACCGCGAGCGCCTCGACGTCGTTCGAGACCATCCGCTGCAGGTAGTCGGCAGCGTCCGGTCCGCGCACACCGACGAAGTCACGCTCTCTCTCGGCGACATCCACGCATTTAGTGTGCATACCCATGCCTCTCTTCCGCTCGAAAGCCGAAGACAAGGTGCGCGCCGCGGGCTACGACCCCGCCCGCTTGCCGCCCGGCCAGTACCTCACGGAGAAGTGGCCGGTGCTCCACGCCGGCGACATCCCGACGGTCGACCTCGCGAGCCGGCGGCTGCGCGTCTTCGGCTTGGTCGAGGAGGAGCTCACCCTCGACTACGACACGCTCCGCGCGCTGCCCGCGACCGACGTCACGACCGACATCCACTGCGTGACGCGCTGGAGCCGCTTCGACGCCGGCTTCCGCGGTGTCCACTGGCGCGAGCTCGCGGCGCTCTGCAAGCCGCTGCCGGCGGCGGGATTCGTCGTCGCGCACGCGCCGCAGGGCTTCACGGCGAACCTCCCGCTCGCGGCCCTCTCCGACGACGCCGCGATGGTCTGTTACGAGGCCGACGGCGAGCCGCTCACCGCGGAGCACGGCGGCCCCGTGCGCCTCGTCGTCCCGTCCCGCTACTTCTGGAAGAGCGCGAAATGGCTGACGGGCCTCGAGCTCGTAGCCGCCGACCAGCCGGGCTTCTGGGAGAGGCTCGGATACAACAACGACGCCGATCCCTGGCAGGAAGAGCGGTACGGCTTCTAGCGGCGGCCGACCGCCGCGATGTACTCCTCGACCTTGAGCGGATCGGGCGTCAGCCGCGGCCGCACCGGCGGCTCTCCCGTGACCGGCACGTGACCCGCGAGCTCGGACTCGACCGCGCCTTCGCCCCCGGACAGGCCGGGAAGTTGCCGACGGAGCTCCTCGAGCCGCGCAGCCGGTAGCGCCGCCGCGAGGACGGAGAGCTCGCCCCGCGGTTCCGAAGCCTCGACGGCGGCACCGAGCCGACCGAGCGCGGCGAGCACTGACCCGACCGCCTCGGTCGGAACTTCGACCGCCACGCGGAAGACGGGCTCGCAGACCGTCGCGCCGCCGCCTCGCTCGAGAGCCTGCGCGAGTACGAGCGGCGTCAGCTTCCGGAGGTCGCGCGCGGTCGGCATCGGGCCGCGCCGCGAGGGCGGACCGTCAGCGAGGCTGTAGCCGATCTTCGTCACCGTCACGACGCAGTCGGTAACGCGCCAGCCGTGCGGCCCCTCCTCAAGCGCCGCGCGGACGTACTCGTCCATGTGCGCGGCGAACCCTGCGAGCGTCTTGAAGACGTAGAGCGGAGCGTCCCGCGCTGCGACCTCGACGCGCACCTCGACGCCCGCGCCGGGCGCTGTGGGCTCGATCCGCAGCCCAAGGTCGGCGTGGAACGGGTTCGTTGGCGTGTTGAGCATCTCGAGCGCCTCCCCCGCCCCGACAGGCCGCTCGGTGCAGATCGTCGTCGTCTCGCGGAACTCGACCGCGAGGCCGTACTCCGCGGCGAGGGTGGCCCCGATCACCTCTTTCTGCACTTCGCCGTAGAGCGAGACGGCGATCTCGTGACGCTCGTCGTCCTGGCGGAGATCGATGAGCGGATCCTGTTCCGCGAGCTGCGCGAGCGCGACGCTGAGCACCTGCGCCGCGGCCGGATCCGCAGGAACCACGACCGACTCGAACGTCGGCGGCGCGAACTGATGCTCGACGTTCCGGCGCGGCTCGCCGAGCCAGTCGCCGATCTCGACGTCTCCCAGTCCCCACAGCCGTGCGATCTCGCCTGCGCGGACCTCGTCCCGCTGATCGGCACCGCCGTCGGCGAAGACGCGCAACCCGGTGACCTTGCCCGGATCGAAGCGGTCGCGGACGCGCACCGTTCCCGAGAAGACCCGGACGTAGGCGATCCGATCGCCGGCCGGGCCGCGCTCGATCTTGAAAACGAGGGCCGAGACCGGTCCGTCCGCGTCGCCCGCGGCGGACGGGAGGAGTCGCGCAATCGCGTCCATTACCTCCGCCACGCCGGCCCCCGTGAGCGCCGAGCCGAAGAAGACGGGATGGAGCTCCCCCGTCCTCGCGCGCCCGGCGAGGTCGGCGTCGGCCGGGCCGAACGAGGAGAACTCCGCCGCCCGCGTCCCGAGCTCGGCGGCGAGGCCCATCGGAACGATCTCCGACGTCAGACGCCGTTCGATCGCGTCGAGCACGCGCTCGGGATCCGCGCCCGGGCGGTCGATCTTGTTCACGAAGAACAGCGTCGGGATCCGCAACCGTTCGAGCGCGCGCACGAGGATCGCGTTTGCGGCTGCACTCCTTCTACCGCCGAGATTACGACCACTGAGCCGTCGAGCACGGCGAGCACACGCTCGACCTCGGCGATGAAGTCCGGATGGCCGGGCGTGTCGATGAGGTTGACGGTGACGTCGTCGATCGGGAACGACACGACCGCCGACTTGATCGTGATCCCGCGCTGCTGCTCGAGCGCGAGCGAGTCGGTCTGCGTTGTCCCCTTGTCGACGCTGCCGACCTCGTCAATGACCCCGGCGGCATGGAGAAGCCGCTCGGTGAGAGTCGTCTTACCGGCGTCTACATGCGCCAGGATCCCCAGGTTGAGCGTTTTGCGAAGCAAGCGTCATACCCTCCAAGTAGGTCATAAGAGCCCTTCTCGATGGACATGAAGCCGCGCGCATGTCGCCTCCTGGTTGGATTCCGCGCCTCGACGAGGAGCATAGTCCGAAGTGGCCCTTTAGGGGGATAAGACCGACCTCGGTGTTGTCGATATTGGAACTAGAACCACCCACCCTCCCCTACGAAAACGGCGCCCTTTCAGGCGCCGTTTCCGTTCCTACAGGGCGTTTGTGCCCTACATCATCCCGCCCATGTCGGGCATTCCGCCGCCCATGCCGGCTCCGGCCTTCTCGGGAGCCTCGGCGACGATCGCCTCGGTGGTGAGGATGTTCTTCGCGATCGACGCGGCGTTCTGCAGCGCCGAGCGGGTGACCATCGTCGGGTCGCCGATCCCGCTCTTGAGCAGGTCCTCGACCTCGCCGGTCTCGACGTTCAGGCCGAAGCCGGGCTTAGCCGTCCGCACCTGCTGGACGACGACCGAGCCCTCGAGGCCCGCGTTGTACGAGAGCTGACGAAGCGGCTCCTCGAGCGCACGGAAGATGATCTGCGCGCCCGTCTTCTCGTCGCCCTCGAGCTCGCCAAGGAGACCGGCGCTGATCGCATCCGCCGCGTTGATGAGCGCGACGCCGCCACCCGGAACCTGGCCCTCTTCGAGAGCCGCGCGAGCAGCCTGCAGCGCGTCCTCGACGCGGTGCTTCTTCTCCTTCATCTCCGTCTCGGTCGACGCGCCGACCTTGACGACCGCGACGCCGCCGGACAGCTTCGCGAGGCGCTCCTGGAGCTTCTCGCGGTCGAAGTCGGAGTCGGTGTTCTCGATCTCGGACTTCAGCTGCTTGATGCGGCCCTTGATCGCCTCGGTGTCGCCGGCCCCGTCGATGATCGTCGTCGAGTCCTTGTCGATGACGACGCGGCGGGCATGGCCGAGCTGCGAGAGCTTCGTGTTCTCGAGCTTGAGGCCCATCTCCTCGGTGATCACTTCGCCGCCCGTGAGGATCGCGATGTCCTCGAGCATGCGCTTGCGGCGATCGCCGAAGCCCGGCGCCTTGACGGCGACGGCCTGGAAGGTGCCGCGGAGCTTGTTGACGACGATCGTGGCGAGCGACTCGCCCTCGACGTCCTCCGCGACGATCAGGAGCGGACGGCCGGACTGGATGACCTGCTCGAGTACCGGCAGGAGATCCTTGACCGCGCCGATCTTGGAGTTGGCGACGAGGATGTAGGGATCCTCGAGCACCGCCTCCATCCGCTCGGGGTCGGTGATCATGTACGGCGAGAGGTAGCCCTTGTCGAACTGCATGCCCTCGGTGAACTCGAGCTCGAGGCCGAGAGTCTGGCCCTCCTCGACGTTCACGACGCCGTCCTTGCCGACCTTCTCGATCGCGTCGGCGATGACGTCGCCGATCTCCCGCTCGCGCGAGGAGACGGTGGCGATGCGGGCGATGTCCTCGCGGCCGGAGACGTCCTTGGACTGCTCCTTGAGGTTCTCGACCACCGCGTCGACCGCGGCTTCGATGCCCCGCTTGAGCCCCATCGGGTTCGCACCGGCGGACGACGTTCTTCAGTCCCTCGCGGACGATCGCCTGGGCGAGGACGGTCGCCGTCGTCGTGCCGTCGCCGGCGACGTCGTTCGTCGCCGTCGCGACCTCGCGGACGAGCTGCGCGCCCTGGTTCTCGAAGACGTCCTCGAGCTCGATCTCGCGAGCGATCGTGACGCCGTCATTCGTGATGGTGGGTGCGCCGAACTTCTTGTCGAGCACGACGTAGCGCCCCTTAGGACCAAGTGTGACCTTGACCGCGTCGGCGAGGACGTCGACACCGCGCTGGAGCGAGCGGCGTGCGTCCTCATTGAACTTCAGCTCCTTGTGAGCCATGGTTTCTTCTGACCTCCGTTGTTCTGCTTAAGCGGTAGCGGCGGCCGGCTTGCTTGGCCCCGACGACCTTTGCGAGGACGTCCGACTCGCGGAGGATCAGGTACTCCTCCGTGCCGACCTTGATCTCGGTCCCGCCGTACTTGGAGAAGACGATCTCGTCGCCCTCCGCCAGGTCCATCGGGACGAACTTTCCGTTGTCGTCCCGGGAGCCGGGACCGACTGCGAGGACGCGGCCGCGCTGCGGCTTCTCCTTCGCGGTATCCGGAAGCACGATGCCGCTGAACGTCTGCTCCTCTTCATCGAGGACTTCGACGATCAGGCGGTCACCAAGCGGCTTCAGGTTCATGCAAGCCTCCTGACTGCGAATTCACTGTCTCGTTCGGCACTCTCAGGCGAAGAGTGCCGAGCCATTGTACGGTCGGCACTCTGGTCATGCAAGTGCCAAGTGCTAGAACCCTAGCGATGCGCAGGGAGTTCTCGGCGGGAGGAGTGCTCGTGAGGTCGATCCGTGGCCGCGCCCACTTCGCGGCGATCCGCCCGCAGGGCAGGCCCGGCATCTGGGCGCTGCCGAAGGGGAAGATCGACCCCGGCGAATCGGCGGCGGAGGCCGCGGTGCGTGAGGTACGCGAGGAAACGGGGGTCGAGGGACGGATCGTCGAGAAGCTCGGCGACGTGCGGTACGTCTACGTCGCCACGTGGGAAGGCGCGAAAGGAGAGAGGATCTTCAAGGTCGTGAGCTTCTTCCTTCTCACAGCCGGCCGTGGCCGGATCGGCGAGATCGACGACGCGATGCGTGTCGAGGTCGACGAGGCGCGCTGGCTGCCGCTCGGCGAGGCGCCGCGCCTGCTCACGCACAAGGGCGAGCGGGACATGGTCGCGAAGGCGATCGAGAGGCTCGGAGCTTGACGGTCGTCGGCGTCCTCCATCCCGGCGAGATGGGAGCCGCGGTCGCCGCTCTCCTCCGCGAACGCGGCGAGCGCGTCCTGTGGGCCTCGGCCGGCCGAAGTGCCGCGACGGCGGAAAGAGCACGGGCGGCCGGGCTCGAGGACATCGGAGAGGTACCGGAGCTCGTCCGCCGCTGCGAGATCCTGCTCTCGATCTGCCCGCCTCACGCCGCGGTCGACGTCGCTGAGGCGACCGCCGGCTTCGGCGGGATCTACGTCGACGCGAACGCGATCTCGCCCGGAACGGCACGGACGATCGCGGGCCTGCAACCCCGCTTCGTGGACGGCGGCATCGTCGGGCCGCCGCCCCATGAGCCGGGAACGACCCGCCTCTACCTCTCGGGCGGCGAGGCTGAACACGTCGCCCGCCTCTTCAGCGAGACGCCGCTCGACCCCCGTGTCCTCTCCGCCGAGCCCGGTGCCGCATCGGCGCTCAAGGCTGCATACGCAGGATGGACGAAGGGAAGCGCAGCCCTGCTCCTCGCGGTGCGCGAGCTCGCGCGGGCCGAGGACGTCGAGGGCGCGCTGCTTGAGGAGTGGCGGATCTCGATCCCCGAGCTGGAGGAACGCCTGGTCGGAGCCGAGCGCTCGGCCCGACGCAAGGGTTGGCGCTGGATCGGCGAGATGGAGGAGATCTCCCACGCGATGGCCGCTCAGGACATTCCCGCCGGCTTCCACGAGGCGGCCGCCGACGTCTTCCGGAGCTGGTCATGATCAACGTTGCCGACTACGTAGAGGCGGCACGGGAGAAGGTCGCGCCCGAGGTCTGGTGCTACTTCGAGGGCGGCGCCGGCGACGAGGTGACGTTGCGCGACAACGTCGCCGCACACGAGCGCTGGCAGCTGCGGCCGCGAATGCTCGTCGACGTGAGCGCGGTGACAACCGCGACGACGCTCCTCGGCACCGAGGTCGCCTCCCCGCTCGGGGTCGCACCGTTCGCGATGCAGCGCCTGCTCGATCCTGAGGGAGAGGTCGCGACCGCGCGCGCCGCCGCAGCGGCCGGCGTCCTTATGTGCGTCTCGACGCTGACGACCCGAACCCATGCGGATATCGCCGCCGCTGCCGGCGGCGGCCCGCGGTGGTTCCAGCTCTACGTCCTGAAGGACCGGCAGCGAACGCTCGACCACATGCACGAGGCACGGGAGGCCGGCTACACGGCGCTCGTGCTCACGGTCGACGCGCCGGTCATCGGCCGGCGCGAGCGCGACCTGCGGCTCGGCTTCGAGAACCCGCCGCCCGACCTCGACCTGCCGTACGCGAACCTGTTCGAGATGACGCCGGAGATCACGTGGCGCGACCTCGAATGGATCCGCGCCGAGATGCCGCTGCCGATCGTCCTCAAGGGGATCCTCACGCGCGAGGACGCGACGCTCGCGGTGGAGCACGGCGCAGACGCCGTCTGGGTCTCGAACCACGGCGGCCGCCAGCTCGACGGCGTGCCGGCCGGGCTCGAGGCGCTGCCGGAGGTCGCCGAGGCTGTCGCCGGGCGCTGCGAGGTCTACGTCGACGGCGGGATCCGGCGCGGCACCGACGTCCTCAAGGCGCTCGCGCTCGGCGCCGACGCCGCCTTCGCGGCCCGCGCGTTCGCGTGCGCCCTCGCGGTCGACGGCGAGGCCGGGGTCGCACATGCGCTCTCGCTGCTGCAGGACGAGATCGCGCTCGGGCTCGGTCTCCTCGGCTGCGTGTCACCGGAACAGGTGACGCGGGCGCACGTTCAGCGCACTCCCTCGTAGACTCCCGAATTGTGTACGCGCTGAACTTCTACTCCCCGCTCGTCTCCGAACAGCTCCGCAGCGGTCGCAAGTCGGCCACGATCCGGCTCGGCGACAAGGCGGGCAAGTACAAGAAGGGCATGGTCGTGCGGGTGCTGTGCGGCGTGCGCTTCAGTCCGCGCGAGCACGTCTTCGACGCGGTGATCGACAAGGTCGAGGTGAAACGGCTCGGCGAGCTGTCACCGCGCGAGATCGAGCACGACAACCCCGAGATCCGCCGCACCGACGAGATGGCGACCTTCCTCGGCCAGCTCTACAACCGCGACATCGGCGAGGACGACCTCGTCACCGTGATCCGCTTCTCACAGATCATGAGCGGCCCCGTCGTGCCGGCTTTCGAGGGCGACTTGTTCTAGATCCACCGGAAGAGCTGCGCTCTTCCGGTGGGCTTGACGGAACTCCGGCGCGGAAGAGCGCGGTCTTCCGCGCCTTCGTGCTGAGACCTCGTTACCCGCCGCGGCGGGCGCCTCCGGCGCGCGCCGGGGAGCGGGAGAGCCTGCGGCTAAGCCGCGCTTCGCGCTGTCTTAGCCTCCGGCCGATTTGTGCAAAGTTGACACAACTTGCCCTTGACAAAGCGCCGCTCGCACTAGGCGGTGTCGGACACCGGTGTCTTCATCGGTTCCAGGGGAGTTCTGACCAACACTCCGGATGGCCATCCTCCCACTTCGGGAACGGCGCGTACGCCATGTCGGGCGTGTCCGTCTCCTCTTCGACGCCGGCGTCGTGCTGGAGCGCCAGCTCGTTCCGCTCGTACACGATCTCACCGGTGCGGAGCCCGAGCGTCACCATCACGCACGGCCCGTCGCCCGCGCCGACGAAGGAGTGCGCGACGCCGGGCGGGCAGTGGAAGTAGTCCCAGCGGCGGAGCGGCCGCTCCTCGCCGTCGACGATGAGCAGGCACTCCCCCTCGACGACAAGGAATCCCTCTTGCTCCGCTTCGCGGTGGTAGAGCGTGCTCGGCTTGCCCGGCTCGAGGACGTGAACCCGCACGCCGACCTGCGCGTCGGGCCGGACGAGAAAGCCGCGCGCGCCGAACTTCTCGTTCACGAACCACGGGAACTCGCCGACGTTGTGGACGTACCAGTCAGCCACGCCGGATCCTCGCGCCGAACATCTCGTTTGGCCGCACCGGAGCGCCGCACTCCTCGCAGTCGACCACGGCGATCGACGAGAACCCCGCGCCACACGACTTGCAGCGGCGCACAAGCTCGCCGCCGCACTGAGGACAAGTGTCCGGCACCTCCGCCTCGAACTCCTCGAACCACCGCCGCGCCGCCCCACAGCCGAGACAGAACGCAACCCAGTCGCCGAGGACCTTCCGACGCTCCTCCCGCAGCCAATCCGCCGCTTTCGCCATGTCCTGACTTTAACCCTGGTAGTCGTGTTCGGGATCGGGGCACGACGGCAGCTACTGGCACTCCCACATACGGCAGTACCTTGCGTTCTATGCCGCGCACTGCGCCTGAGCAGCCCTTCCCGAAGATCGAGCTGCACGTCCACCTCGAGGGGACGGTGCGGCCGGACACGCTGCGGCGGATCGCGAAGCGCAACGACTATGCGCTCCCGGACGATCTCGAGTCGCAGTTTCACTACCGCGACTTCCCGCACTTTCTCGACGTCTTTCAGCTCGTCGCGCACGCGCTCGAGCGCTACGACGACTTCCGAGAGGTCGTCGTGGCGTATGCGGAGGAGGCAGCCGCGCATGGAGCCATCTACGTAGAGGCGATCTTCGTCCCGGGCCTTTGGCGCGACCTCGACACGGACGCGGTCTTCAGCGGCTACTGCGACGGTGCGGCCGAGGCGCGGGAACTGCACGGCGTGGAGGTTCGCCTGACGCCCGACATCCCGTCGGTCTACTCGGCGGAGGATGCGGAGACGACCGTCCGCCACGCGCTCGCCTACCGCGAACGCGGAGTGGTCGGCGTCGGGATCGGCGGGCCGGCGTACACGTGCGAGCCGTTTATACGAGCGTTCACGCTCGCCCTGGACGGAGGACTCGGGTCGGCCCCTCATGCCGGGGAGGTCGACGGCGCGGGGTCCGTGCGCTCGGCGCTCGACGACCTGCACGCCGATCGAATCCGGCACGGGATCCGCGCGGTGGAAGACGCGGGTCTCGTCGGCGAGCTCGCCGCCCGCGGCACGGTCCTCGACGTCTGCCCGCTGTCGAACCTCCGCACCGGCGTCGTCCGCTCGCTCGAGGAGCACCCGCTGCCGCAGCTCGTCGCGGCCGGAGTGCAGTGCTCCATCTCGACCGACGACCCCGCGCTGTTCGACACCGATCTCACGCGCGACTACGAGGCCGCAGCCTCGCTGGGCCTCTCGCCGCGCGCCGCATACGAGGCCGGAGTCGCCGGCGCGCTCTGCGACGAGGCGACCCGCGAACGCCTCCGTTCGATCGGCGATACATACACCTGGGTCGGATAACCTCCGGCCCATGGCGATTGCGAGAGAAGCGGAGCCCGTCGGCTCCCTCCATGAGGTGCGCGAGGCCGGCCTGGACCGCGACGATCTGCTCGGCGTCTACCGCAACATGCTCATCACGCGCGGCGTCGAGGAGCGCGGCCACATCCTCTATCGCCAGGGGAAGATCCCTGGATCGTTCTACACCGGCCGCGGGAACGAAGCCGCGGCGGTCGGCGTCGCGACGGCGATGACCGCCGAGGATGTCGGCACGCCGCTCCACCGCGACATGGGCGTCCACATCACGCGCGGCGTCGAGCCGTGGCGGATCTTCGCGAACTACATGGGCCGGGTGGACGGTCCCGCCCGCGGCCGCGACGGCAACGTCCACATGGCCGACGAACGGCTCGGGATGATCGCGATGGTCAGCCACCTGCCCGCGATGCTTCCGGTCGCGACCGGCTGCGCGCTCGCCTTCCGGATCCGCGAGGAGGCACGCGTCGCCGTCGGCTGGTTCGGCGAGGGCGCCTCGGCGCGCGGCGACGCGCACGAGTCGATGACGTTCGCCGGGACGCGCCAGCTTCCGATCGTCTTCGTTTGCGACAACAACCAGTGGGCCTACTCCACGCCGACGCACCTCGAGTTCGCGACCGAGCACGTCGCCGACCGTGCCCAGGCGTACGGGTTCGAGGGAGTCGTCGTCGACGGCACCGACGTCCTCGCCGTCTATCGCGAGGCGAAGCGCGCGATCGAGAAGGCGCGCAGCGGCGGCGGGCCGACGCTCATCGAATGCCTGACGCTGCGGATGGAGGGCCACGCCGTCCACGACGACGCCTTCTATGTCCCGAAGCCGATGTTCGAGAAGTGGGCGGAGTCCGATCCGATCGAGAGCTTCCGCACGTGGCTTCGCGACAACGCCGAACTGACGGACGACGAGGAGGACGAGATCGCCGCGAGCGTCAAGAAGCTCCTCATCTCCGCGCTCGAGCGCGCCGAGGAGTCGCCGCAACCGGATCCCGCGACGCTGACCGACGGCGTCTACGCGACGCCGGAAGACCTCGACACTCCGCATCACAAGTAATGGCAGAACTGACCTATTTGCAGGCAATTTCCGACGGCTTGCGCACCGAGATGCGGCGCGACAAGCGCGTCTTCCTCATCGGCGAGGACGTCGGCGTCTACGGCGGCGCCTTCAAGGTCTCGCAGGGATTCCAGGAGGAGTTCGGCCCGTGGCGCGTGATCGACGCCCCGCTCGCCGAGACGGCGATCGTCGGCGGCGCGACCGGCGCGGCGATCATGGGGCTCCGCCCCGTTGCCGAGATGCAGTTCGCCGACTTCATCTCCTGCGCGTGGGATCACCTCGTCACGATCGCGGCGAAGCAGCGTTGGCGCGCGGGCACTCCGGTGCCGATCGTCGTGCGACTCCCGTCGGGCGGCGGTTTCTCGGGCGGGCCGTTCCACTCGCAGAACCCGGAGTCGTCGTTCGCGCACATCCCCGGCCTCAAGTGCGTCTGCCCCGCGACGCCGGAGGACGCGAAGGGCCTGCTCATCAGCGCGATCGAGGATCCGAATCCCGTCCTCTATTTCGAGCACAAGCACCTCTACCGCCGCATCAAGGGCGAGGTGCCGGAGGAGCGGTACACGACGCCGATCGGCAAGGCGCGCCTCCATCAGCCCGGAGACGACATCTCGGTGATCACGTGGGGCGCGATGGTCTACACCGCCGAGGAGGCCGCGCAGCAGCTCGACGCCGACGGCGTCTCGGTCGAGATCCTCGACCTGCGCACCGTCATGCCGTGGGACAGGGCCGCGGTGCTCGAGTCCGCGCGCAAGACCTCGAAGGTGCTCGTCCTCCACGAGGACACGCGCACCGGCGGCTTCGGCGCGGAGATCGCGGCGACCATCGCAGAAGAGGCGTTCGAGGATCTCGACGCGCCGGTGAAGCGCATCGCCGCTCCCGACACGCCAGTCCCCTTCTCGCCCGTGCTCGAGAAAGCATTCATCCCGCAGGTCGACGACGTCGTCGCCGGCCTGCGCGAACTCGCTGCGTATTGATGCCCGATCAGCGAATGTCATCCGCGTCCGTGACGGCTGCAAAGCGGCGCGATGCGGCGTCCTCGCTTGCTTTTCGCGCGTCACGAACACGGCAACATCCACTGACCGGGCATTAGGAGGAGTCGCATGGCCACCGAGACCGCTGTCGATGTCGTGATGCCGCAGATGGGTGTGTCCGTCTCGGAGGGGACGATCACCCGCTGGCTCAAGCAGGAGGGCGAGCAGATCGAGGCCGACGAGCCGCTGCTCGAGATCTCCACGGACAAGGTCGACACCGAGGTGCCGAGTCCCGCGTCCGGGACCGTGACGCAGATCCTCGTCCAGGAGGGCGAGACCGTCGCGGTCGGGACGAAGCTCGCGCAGATCGGCGGAGCCGCCGGAGCGCCGGCGGCCGTCGCTGCCGAGCCAGAGCCCGAAGTAGAGGCAGCCCCGGAGCCCGCGGCCGAAGCGCCTCCCGCGCCTGTGGCTGCCGCGCCTGTGCCTGCCGCTCCTGCGGCGCCGGTTGCGTCCGACAACGGCAAGGCGTTCGTTTCCCCCGTCGTGGCACGGATCGCGTCGGAGCACGGGATCGACCCGAGCCAGGTCGCCGGCACCGGCCAGGGTGGCCGCGTGACGAAGAAGGACATCCTCTCGTTCGTCGAGTCGGGTGGCGCGCGGGCTGCGCCAGCCGCGCCCGCGCCGGCCGCGGCTGCGACCGAGGCCGCAGCAGCACCGCCAAAGCCCGCCGCTCCCGCTCCCGTCGCTGCGGGCGAGGCTCAGGCGGGCGAGTCGCTCGAGCCGATCAGCGCCATGCGTCGCGGCATCGCCGAGCACATGCGCCGCTCCCTCGATACCGCCGCGCACGTCACGAGCGCGATCGAAGTCGACTTCTCGCGCATCGTCGCGGCGCGGGAGAAGCTCAAGAAGGAGTACCAGGCCGCCTACGGCGTCAACCCGACGTACCTGTCGTTCGTCGCAAAGGCGACGGTCGAGACGCTCCGCGACTACCCGTACGTCAACGCGGAGATGCGCGGCGACTCGATCGTCACACGGTCGTTCGTCAACCTCGGCGTCGCCGTCGAGCTCGCGGAGGGGAAGGGGCTCATCGTCCCGGTCATCCGCAACGCCGAGGGGCTCAACCTCCTCGGCCTCGCGCGAGGCATCGTCGACATCGCGAACAGGGCGCGTAACAAGCAGCTCGTTCCGGACGACGTCCAGGGCGGCACGTTCACGATCACGAACCCCGGCGGCTACGGCACGTTCCACGGCACTCCGGTGATCAGCCAGCCGCAGTCGGCGATCCTCGGCACATACGCGCTCGTCAAGCGGCCGTGGGTGGTCGAGGACGAGCTCGGCCAGGACGTGATCGCGATCCGGCCGATGATGAACATCACGTTGACGTACGACCACCGCCTCGTCGACGGCGCGTACGCGGGCCGCTTCCTCCGCGACCTGCGCGAGCGGCTCGAGGGCTGGGAGGGCGACGGCGGCTAGCCCCCGTTTGGGGCTCCGTTGCGGGTTTACACGGGTCTGGCGGTCGGCGTGCTCGCCGATACCCAGACGACATGGGCTTACTGCCACGCACGCGACACGCTCTTCCGGGGTACGGATGGGCGGTCTACCTCTCTGTAACCGGGTTGGTGGGCCTCGCGTACCTGCTGCTCAAGGGCACCTATCTCCACTCAGGCCCTGTGTTCAACCTGATCGGGCTCTCGAGCATCGTCGCGATCCTCGCCACCGTCCGTAGCTCTCGCGCGCGCATGTCCTGGCTGCTGATCGCCGCCGGCCTTACCACCTTCGTCGCCGGAGACGTTCTCTCGTACAACTACACGCGTTTCTTCGGGACGACGCTCCCGTTCCCCTCGGTCGCCGATGCCGTCTACCTCGCCACCGGGCCGCTTCTGATCGCCGGCCTTTTGTCGCTCGTGCGCAAGCGCAATCCCGCGCACGATCGTGCCGCGCTGATCGACGTGCTGATCCTCACGCTTTCGGCCGGGGCGCTTTCGTGGACGTTCTTGATCGCGCCGTACGCGCGCGACTCGACCTTGTCGGTACCGACGAAGCTCACCTCGATCGCCTACCCACTGCTGGACCTCGCCATCACGGCGTGCATCGCACGGCTCGCGCTCGGTCAGGGCCGCCGCTCGCCCGCCCTTGGCCTCCTCACGACCGGAGTCCTCTGTCTCCTGGCGACAGACTCCATCTATGGGTGGAAGCTCCTGCACGGCGGCTATACGACCGGCGGGCTCCTCGACGGAGGCTGGATCGCGTTCTATGCGCTCGTCGGCGCGGCGGCTCTGCACCCGAGGTCGCGCGCGCTCGTCGAGAAGGCGCCCGACACGCAGTTCCGCCTCACGCGGCAGCGCACGGCAGGGCTCGCCTGCTGCGCACTCATCACGCCCGCGGGAACGGCGATCGCCTCGATGCGTTCGACTCCGGAGTTAGACGTTGTCCTGCTCGCCACGTGCTCCGGCATCGTCTTCTTGCTCGTCTTCGCGCGCTTGCTCGACCTCGGCCGGCGCTACGAGGCAGGCCTGCACCGAGTCACGGTGCTGGCCGAGGCCGGCGTGCGCCTGGCGGCGGCCCGAACGGGCTCCGAGGTCGACGAGGTCGCCGCCGCGGCCGGCAGCGCGATGCTCGCAGACGCCCAGAAGGCCGACGAATCGGTCGACGCAGACGCCCTCGAGGGGATGCGCGCGCTCGCGAGCGCTGCCGCATTGGCGAGCGAGAAAATCGAGATGGCCGAGCAGCTCCAGCGACAGCGGGCAGAGGCCCGCCTGCAGACGCTCGTCGAGCACTCCTCCGACGCGATCCTCGTCGTCGACACGAACGGCCGGATCGACTACGCAAGCCCGTCGACGATGCGGATGCTCGGCGAACAGCACGGCCTCGCGCACCGCCCATTCGCCGACCTCGTGGCCGAGAAAGACCGGCCCCGGATCGCGCAGCTTCTGCTTCGCGACGATGGCCTCGGATCGACGCAAACTCTCGAGTTCGCGCTGAGATCGGCAGGCGGCGAGGTTGAGGTGGAGGCCGCGTGCACCAACCTGCTCGGCAATCAGGACATTGGCGGGATCGTCTTCAACATTCGCGACGTCAGCGAGCGCAAGCGCTTCGAGCGGGAGCTCACACACCGGGCGTTCCATGATGAGCTCACCGGACTCGCCAACCGGGCCCTGTTCCAAGACCGCGTCGCTCACGCGCTCGAACGTGTGCAACGCGGCTCCTCAATCGCGGTGCTCTTCGTCGATATCGATGACTTCAAGACCGTGAACGACACGCTCGGACACAAAGTAGGCGACCGGCTCATCCGCACCGTCGCGGACCGAATCACGCACAGCGCGCGCGACATCGACACCGCCGCACGGCTCGGCGGCGACGACTTCGCCGTGCTGATCGAGGACGACGGCGACATCGATCCGGTGCAGATCGCCAAGCGCATCCTCAAGACCATTCGCGCCCCGATCTCGGTCGACGGCAACGAGTTCAGAGTCACCGCCAGCATCGGCATCGCACGCGCCAACGCGGGCGACGTGGTCTCGGTCGACGACCTCCTAGCGCAACGCCGACCTTGCCATGTACTCCGCCAAGGCCAACGGCAAGGGCACGTGTCGAGATCTTCGAACCGGACATGCACGTCTGCCCTGCTCAGCCGCCTCGAGGCGAAACGCGAGCTTCAGACTCGCGATCGAGCGCGACGAGTTCGAGCTTTACTACCAACCGATCGTCGACCTCTCGACCGGAGCGCTCGTCTCGCTCGAGGCGCTGATCCGCTGGAGGCATCCGACCCGCGGCCTCGTGCGCGCCCGATCAATTCATCCCCCTCGCAGAGGAGACAGGGGCGATCGTCGCCATCGGCAAGTGGGTGCTCGACCGAGGCCTGCACCGAGGCGGCAAAGCTCCAAAGCCTCGCCGGCATGACGGCGCCGACCATCTCGGTGAACATCTCCGGCCGCCAACTCCAAGACTCCGAGCTCGTGGCAGACGTCCTCAAGGCGCTCCGCCAGGCAGACCTCGCGCCCGAGAGGCTCGTGCTCGAGATCACCGAGACGGTGATGATCACAAACGTCGACCTCGCGCTCAGCAGGCTCCACAAGCTCAGCCGGCACGGCGTCAAGCTCGCCGTCGACGACTTCGGCTCCGGCTACTCCTCGCTCAACTACATCCGCCGCTTCCCGATCGACATCCTCAAGATCGACCGCGCCTTCATCGCCGACCTCGCCGAATCAAGCTGAGGTCGCCGCACTCACCGAGACAATCCTCGACCTCGCACGCATCCTCCACGTGACCGTCGTAGCTGAAGGAATCGAACGGCCCGACCAGCTCGAGAAACTCCAGCAGCTCGGCTGCGAACGCGGCCAGGGATACCTGTTCGACAGGCCGCTCGACGAGCAGCAACTCACCGACCGACTCCGGAACGGCGCCACGAACTGGGCGTGCGCCCCGTCGAGGCACATCCCGGCGGAGCTGGCAATGGTCGTGCACGCATGAGCCTCGGCATCCCTCAGCGTTGGCGGCTGCTGGTCGCGCACCGGACCGGCGGGCCGGTCACTGTCTTTGTCGTTGCCGTCTCCGGCTACCTCCTGTCGGCTCAGCTCGGCTTCCAGCTCGTCGGGGCATCGCGCGGGTTGGCATCGTTTTGGCCTCCGATCGGCTGGGCGGTCGCGCTCCTCGTTCTTGTTCCAAAGCGGCTGCGCGGGTGGGCGCTCGCGGCTGTACTCCCCGGTGAGCTGATAGCGGACACTCTCCACGGCATCCCCGCGCTGACAGCGCTGGGCTGGGGGAGCACCGACATTGTCGAAGCCGCGCTCACCGCGTGGCTCCTGTTGAGGATCGCGCAGCGGCGGCCACGCGGAGACACCAGCCGGGACTTCGTCGCGCTGGCAGCCGCGGCCGTGGCCGTGCCGTTCGTGACGGGACTGCTGGGCGCCGCCGTCGCGGTAGGAAGCTACGGCGGCTCTTATCGCGAGGCCTGGCTGAACTGGTGGCTGGGCGACACCACAGGAATCCTGCTCGTCGTGCCGCTCATCCTCTCCTTCGCGCTTTCGTCGCCGAAACTGAACCCGCGCTTCCGGCTCGGAGGGCTGGTCGAGATCGCGCTCGTCGTCGCCTGCACGATCGCGATGTTCGGTTTCACCACGACGCCCGTGGAGTTCGTGATGGTCCTGCCGATCGTGTTCGTGGCGATGAAACAGGGACTACGGCCGACCGCCGTGGCCACCCTGATCTTGGGGACCATCGCCACAGTGTGTACAGGGCGCGGCCTGGGACCCTTCGAGAACTACGGGGACGACGCGCGCGTCCTTGGCCTGCAGGCATTCATCGCGACGACTGCGGCGGTCGCATTCCTGATCTCCGCCACCATGTCCGAACGACGCCGGTCCGAAGCGGCTCTCGCAGACCTGGCAGAGCACGATTCCCTTACCGGGCTCGCGAACCGCCGCGCCTTCATGGAATGCCTCGATCAGGTCTCCGCGCGTCGCAGCCGCTCAGCCGAGGGTGCCGCGGTGATCTACCTCGACCTCGACAACTTCAAAGAGATCAACGACCGGCTCGGCCACGCCGCCGGAGACGCCGTGCTAATCGAGGTCGGCCGCCGCCTGACCGCGGCCGTCCGGGTTGGTGACGTCGTAGCCAGAGTCGGCGGTGACGAGTTCGCAGCACTGCTGGAGCCCGTCGACGAGGGCGACGGCGCCGAGCTATCGGCGCGCCGGCTCGCCGAAACCGTCCAGCATCCATTCGCCTGGGGCGCTGTCACCATTCCGATCCACATTTCCGTCGGAGGCTCCTTTGTCGGCGCCAACCCGGACGTCAGCCTCGCCGACGCCGACCGGCGGCTCTACCGCGACAAGCGCAGCGACAAGAGTGTTGTCCATGTCGCGGCTAGTCCGGCGTAGCGGCTCTAGACGTCGGTCGCGAGCACTGCGGCGAGCGGCGCCGGGATCTCGTCCGGCTCGAGAGTGTCGACAAGGAGGGGCGGATAGCGGAGGTAACGGCCGCCGTTCTGGAGCCAGCGCCGCAGCTGCGCTTCCACAGGTCGTCCGCGCCAGGCCGGCTGATTCTGGAAGTTGCGGAAGGTCTCGAGCTCACCCTCCGCGGTGACGACCTCCTGGACGCGATCGACCCCGAGCGCGCGGATCAGCTCGTCCTCGAGATCCTTGACGCAGACGTACGTCGCGTCTCCGAGCACGCGCCGGAAGTAGCGCTCCTCGTTCTGGTCGCAGAGACCGGTGATCCGCTTGCCCTCGTACTCCGCCGCCGCCCGCCGAACCGCCTGCGCGCCGCCGATCGGAACGATCTCGACGCCGTCCAGCGCGAGCCCGAGCCGCTGCGCGACGGCCGTCAGCGCGAGCCGGTCGGTGATCCCTTCCACGAGGACGACGGACATCGCGCGACGGTAGCCTGACCACGTGGCCACCGGCGGCTATGTGATGCAGCTCGGCCAAGTGCCGTACGCGGAGGCGTGGGATCTGCAGCGGTCGCTCGCCGGTGCCGTCTCGCAGGGCGCGATCCCCGACACGATCCTCCTGCTCGAGCACCCACCTGTCGTCACGCTCGGCCGGCGGACGGACGAGGCGGAGGAGCTCCACATCCCGGCGGACGCCGAGGTCGACGTCGTCGAGACGAACCGCGGCGGCAAGTCCACCTTCCACGGGCCAGGTCAGCTCGTCTGCTACCCGATCCTCGACCTGAACCGGCACGGCCGTGACGTGAAGAAGTACGTCCGCGACCTCGAGGAGGCGCTGCTCAAGACGCTCGCGCCGCTCGGCGTCGAGGCGACGCGGCTCGACGGCCTCACCGGCGTCTGGCTCGAGCGGCCGCCGCGGAAGATCGCGTCGATCGGCGTCCACGTCTCGCGCTGGGTGACGACGCACGGCTACGCGCTCAACGTCGACCTCGATCCGGCGCCGTTCACCGACTGGATCACGGCGTGCGGCTTGGAGGACGCGATGTTCACGACGATCGCGCGCGAGCTCGACCGCGATGTGACGGTGGACGAGGTGCGGCCGCACGCGGTCGCGGCGCTCGAGGACGTCTTCGGCCTCGAGCTCGAGGAGTTGCCCGCCGACGACGGCGCGGGTCTCTGGCCGCAGCCCGTCCACGCGCAGCTAGCCGCGCGCTAGGGCAGCCACTCCTCGCGGAACTCGGCCGGCTCTTCGGCCGGGAAGCGCGCGTACGCGACCTTAGCCTCCGTCGTCTCCTCCTCCGCCGATGCGTCGTGTTGCATCGCGAGCTCGGAGTACGGATAGGCGCCGGAGTTTGCGAGTCGGCCGCCCAGTGCGAGGATCGCGCTCGGTCCCGAGCCGGCGCCGACGATCGTGTGGGGGACGCCCGGTGGACAGTGGACGTAGTCCCACTGCCATAGCGCCCGCTCCTCGTCCGCGACGATCAGGACGGCCTCGCCGGAGAGCACAAGGAACCCCTCCTGGTCCCCTTCCGTGTGGTACATCGACATCGGGTCGCCGGGACCGAGGACGAACAGGTTCACGCCCACCTTCGAGTCGCACGGGACGAGCTCGGCGACGAAGCCGCGCGGTCGGTCACGGTGCCACGTCAGGTCGCGGACGTTCCGCACGAACCAGCCGTCGTCGCCGGCCGCAGCGGTCATGGGAGCCAGCCGTCCTGGAACTCGGCCGGCTCGCGGTCGGGGAAGCGCGCGTACGCGACGTCGGGATCCGTTGTCTCCTCCTCGGCCGACGCGTCGTGCTTCATCGCGACCTCGGAGTACGGGTAGCCGCCCCAGTCCTCGCCCGACTGATGTTCCCGCGCGCCGATCGCGAGGATGACGCACGGCCCGGCCCCGGCGCCGATGCGCGTGTGCGGGACGCCGGGCGGGCAGTGGACGTAGTCCCACTTGCGGATCTGCCGCTCCTCGCCGTCGATCACGAGCAGCGCCTCTCCGGCGAGGACGAGGAAACCCTCCTGGTCAGCTTCCCAGTGGTACATGGCCATCTTGTCGCCCGGCTCCAGCACGAAGAGGTTGACGCCAACCTGCGCGTCGTCGGCGACGAACTGGGTGGCGAAGCCTCCCGGCCCGCGCTTCCACCACGGCATGTCCCGGACATTGCGGACGAACCAGCTCATAGCAGGACTATGCCCGCAACCCGTCGAGGACTACCTCGAGGTAGCGCCGCCACTCGCCCTCCGGAGCCGCGGTCAATGCGTCGCGGATGAAGGGGCCGACTTGCGCCGGCTTGACGTCCTTCCGCAGCGCGCCGGCGCGCTGCGCGCGCGCCACGATCTTCCCGCCGAGCGCCTCGAGCTCCGCGGCGCCCGGCTTCTCGCCGCAGTGCACGACGCACTTGTGCAGGCCGGGCGTGCTCATGCTGAGCTCGGCGACGCGGTGGACGAAGTCGAAGAACGCCTGGCCGGGATCTTCGGCCGCGAGCGCCTCCTCGGCGATGACCCGCATCTCCTCCACCCGGCGCTCGATCACCGCGAACATCAGGTCGTCCTTCGTCGGGAAGCGGCGGAACACGGTCGCCGTGCCCGACGCCGGCCCGCTTCGCGATCTCGTCGACGCTCGCGTCGGGACCCGACGCGGCGAAGACCTCGCATCGCCGCGTCGAGCACCCGTTCGCGATTCCGTTGCGCGTCTGCGCGAAGCTCGACCATCAGCCGACCGCGACGGGCCCCGGCCGCTCGACGTCTCGGATCGATCGTGCGACGTGGTGCTTGCGGAGCAGGGCGAGGATGACAACGAGGCCGCCGAGCGACGAGGCACGCGGCGCCGACGAAGGCGTAGTGGCATCCGTGCACGAGCTGGGCAGACGCGAAGGGGTTGCCGTGCTCCTGGCTCGCCGCGATCGTCGAGAGGATCGCGAGCCCGAGCGCACCGCCGATCTGCTGCGAAGTGTTGAAGAGACCGGAGGCGAGGCCCTGGTCCTCGTCCTTCAGCCCGGTCGTCGCGATCAGCGTCAGCGGCATGAAGATCGCGCCCATGCCGAGCGAGGCGATCAGCATCCCGGGCAGGACGTCGATCGCGTACGAGCCGTGCACCGGCATGCGGGAGAAGAGGATGCAGCCCGGCGATGGTCAGCACCATCCCGACGACGGCGATCGGCCGGACGCCGATGCGCGGGGCGAGGCCGCGAGGCGAGCGCCGGCCGAGACCATGATCCCGGCCGTGAACGGCAGGAACGCGAGCCCGGCCTTGAGCGGGCCGAAGCCGAGCACATCGCTGGATGTACAGCGTGTTGAAGAAGAACATCGCGAACATCCCTGACAAGGCGAGGAACATCGCGAGATTCGCCGTCAGGAGCGAGCGAACGCGGAAGATCGAGAGCCGGACGAGCGGCGCCGCCGAGCGCAGCTCGATCATGCACGAAGGCGGTGAGCAGCACCGCCGCGAGCGACGAACGAGCCGATCGTCAGTCGCGAGCCCCAGCCGTGGGTCTCGGCCCGTGACGATCCGTAGACGAGCACCATCAGCCCGCCGGTCACCGTAACCGCGCCGCCGATGTCGTAGCGCCTTGTGCGCGTGCTCGTCCTTCGACTCGGGACGATCACGAAGCGCCGCGATGAAGGCGCACGATCCCAACCGGGACGTTGACGAAGAAGATCCACGGCCACGAGAACGACTGCGTCAGCCAGCCGCCGAGAACCAGGCCGAACGCGGAGCCGCCGATCGCGATCGCCGCCCAGACGCCGAGTGCCCGCGCGCGCTCCTTACCCTCCGCGAACGTCGTCGAGATGATCGAGAGCGCAGCCGGCGAGATGAGCGCCGCCCCGAAGCCCTGCAGCGCGCGGAAGCCGATCAGCATCCCGGACGAGGTCGCGAGGCCGTTGAGCAGCGACGCGCTAGTGAAGATGACGAGGCCGATCAGGAAGAGCCGCTTACGGCCGAGGAGGTCGCCCGCGCGCCCGCCGAGCAGAAGGAAGCCGCGCGAAGACGAGCGTGTACGCGTTGATGATCCACTGCAGGTTCGCGTTCGAGAAGTGGAGGGCGCGTCTTGATGTGACGGGAGGGCGACGTTCACGATCGTCGCGTCGAGGACGACCATGAACTGCGCGATGCAGATGATGACGAGGACGACCCAGGGGTTCGTGGAATGGCGGGACATGCGGCTCCTTGGCGTAAGCGGACTCGGTAGTCCGTTTCAGGCTAGCAGCGGTCGCGGCACCTCGGCTACATAGACTGGAACGCAGTCGTGGAGACGTCGCTTCCCGTCGCAGAGCGCCCCCGCCGCCCCGAGTGGATGAAGGTGCGCGCCCCCTCGAAGGACGGCTCGTACTTCGATGTCCAGAAGCTCGTGCACGGCTTGTCGCTCCACACGATCTGCGAAGAGGCGCGCTGCCCGAACATCTCCCAGTGCTGGGGACGCGGCACCGCGACGTTCCAGATCCTCGGCGAGACGTGCACGCGCGCGTGTCGCTACTGCTACGTCAACTCCGGCAAGCCCGAGGCGCCGCCTGATCCGCTCGAGCCGCTGCGCCTCGCGCAAGCGGCGGCGCAGATGCAGCTCAAGCACGTCGTCGTCACGTCGGTCGACCGCGACGACGTCCCCGACCGGGGCGCCGGCCACTACGCGGCGACGATCCGCGCGCATTAAGGCGAAGCTGCCGACGGCGTCGGTCGAGGTGCTGACGCCCGACTTCCTCGGCGTCGAGGAGGAAGCGCTGCAGACCGTGCTCGCCGCGCGTCCCGAGGTCTTCAACCACAACATCGAGACCGTGCGCCGGCTCCATGCCCGGATGCGCGGCGCGAAGGCCGACTACGACGGCGCGCTGTGGCTCCTCCGCCGCGCGAAAGAGATTGCGGACTATCCCGTCCTCACAAAGTCGGGAATCATCGTCGGGCTCGGGGAGACGAACGACGAGGTCGTCGACACGCTGCGCGATCTGCGCGCAAACGGCGTCGACGTCGTCACGATCGGCCAGTACCTCCAGCCGAGCGCGAAGCACGCGCCGATCGACCGCTGGGTGCACCCCGACGAGTTCCGCTGGTTCCGCGAGCAGGGAGAGCAGCTCGGTTTCGGCTCGGTCTTCTCCGGCCCGCTCGTACGCTCGAGCTATCGCGCCGACGAGCAGCGCCACGCGGCCGAGACCGGCCGCGGCGCGGTCAGCTACTAGAGCAAGAGAAAGGCCGCCCGGAGGCGGCCCTTCTCGTTACCGCTACGTGCTGTTTCGCTTAGCCGTGCTTCGAGTCGTTGATCGCTTGGTTGGCCTGGCCCGGATCCCACGCGTGAGGAAGCTGCATGAGCAGACCGCCGGCCTCCGGCGAGCCGAGACCCGTAACGGCGTCCCAACCCGGCCCGGCGTTGAAGCCGGAGATGTCAACCTCGTTGTTCGCACTGTCGAACTCGACAGAGTTGTTGGTTCCGCTCGTGATGTCGTGGAAGACCGACGACGCACCATGCGGCCCGGGCATCTGCCCGATCTTGTACAGAGCGGCATTGAGGAAGCCGTAGTCCTGGTGATGCGGGGCTGCCTGGTCGGCGATCGCCGTCAGAGCCGCCCACTGCGGCGAGCCGCAGCTCGTGCCGCCGAAGCGGAACCAGCCGCTACCACCGAACTCGGGCATATACACGAGGACGCCGTGCAGGATCGCGCCGTTGTAGGCGACGTCCGGAACCGCGCGCATGTTCTGAGGCGGAGGCCCCGGGTGGGGCGGAGGCCCCGGGTGGGGCGGAGGCTGTGGGTGGACCAGCCCGTTCTGGTAGGACGGCTCCTTCCAGACGGTGCTGTATCCGCCGCCGCTCGCTTCGGTGGCGCCGAAGTAGGCCGAGAAGTCGCCGGTCGGTCCCTCGTTCCAGCCGATCTCGCTCAGCCAGGTGCCGAACGGCGGCGCCGAGCTGCAGGTGTTGGTCACCAGACAGGAGTAGTCCTCGGCGTTGAGCTCGGTACCACCAACGCCGGTCACCAGCGGATCCGACGCCGGAGACGACGTGGACTTGATCCACGAATTGCCGTCGCACGATGGCTGTGCGGCACCCTGGTCACCCGACGAGGCGAAGAGGGTGATGTTCTTCTTCGTCGCGTTGACGAAGGCCTGATGCCATTGGCTCTGGAGACTGGATCCGAGGCACTGGTCCGACTCGCCGAAGCTCATCGAGATGACGTCGCCGAGGTTGTTGTTGACTGCGTAGTTCACAGCCGCAATCAGGTCCGTGTCGTTGTTGGACATCCCGTGCACGATGTCGATCTTCGCGCCGGGAGCGATCGCGTGCGACCAGTCGACGTCCAGCTGCATCTCCTGCGACCAACCCGCGTCGTACGGCGTGTTCGCCTGACCGCCAGGGTAGTACTGACCGATCGTCTGGTCTGGCAGGCCGTAGTACGCGTTGAAGGCGCTGAAGTCGCTCTGCAGGTTCGGATCGTCGAACGCGTCGATGATCACGACGGTCTTGCCCGTTCCATCGTTCCCATGTGCGATCAGCGAATCGACTCCGTACGCCGTGCGCATCTGGTACGGGTCGTAGCACTGCGACCCAGGGATGCTCTCACCGACCTGACACGTCCGCAATAGATAGTTGCCTCCGGCGCTCGTCGCCGTTGCGGCCGGCGCAGGAGTCATGACCGGATTGACGTACATCCGGTGCACGTTCGGCGTCGCCGCCGCGGCACTCCCTACTGCCAGCACAGCCATACCAGCGACGATCACGCCCAGGAGCCGAAGCCCTCTCTTGCGTGCTTTCAAAGTGCCCCTCCCTCTTCCTAGTCCCGTTGTTGAGCGGGTTTCACCCACGCTGTCCAATCCTCTGTCAAGACGAGGGTCGTTTCAAGTCCCTTCGGTTTCGGGCAACATTGGGACGTGCGAGCAGTCTCCGTCCTGGCGCTGGCTGTATTTGCCGGTCTAACGACGTCGGCCTCGGCGACGCCGGCCGGAGACGCGGCAGCCGTGGCAACTCCACAAACCGCCGGAGCCAAGCCGGCCGCCTTGACGGTCTCGCTGAATCTCGAGCTGCGCTGCGCAAAGCCGGGGCCGACGGCTATCACCGTCTCGCTACCTCACGCCTGGCGGGTACCGAAGACAGTCGCCCGGAGAGCCGTCTGGATCGACACCTCGCATCCAGATGCCGTCTCTGTCTCCAGCCACACACTCACGCTCCAGCCGGCGACACCCACCGGGACGTGCACGGTGATTGCCCCCGGGACGATCGAGGTGAAGTTCACACGGGCAGCCAAGCTCGGCAACCCGCGCAAGGCCGGCCGTTACATAGTTCGCGCCTCGATCGGACCGCAGGACTTCAGCGCCCCCGTCTCGATCAAGCCCGCCTAGCGCTCGGGTTCGCGCGCAGCGAGCGACCGGAGGCGGCGCCATATCTTCGAGTGCCCGGACTTCAATCGGTGCCCTATGCGGTTGGCACGAACCCTTGTAGAGTTTCCGGGGAAGCTGGCGTCGGTGGGATGCCACAGGTCGAAGGGGAGCTACCTACATGTCTAAGAACAGGCTTGGCCGCCGCTCCGGGGTGTCAGCACCTTGGGTGCTCGCGCTCACGGCAGCGTCGGTCGGAATCGTGATCTCTCTCGGCGCTGCCACAGCGTCGAATGCGGCATCGCGCGCAGCCGCTATGCCGCCCGCACAAGGGGCGATGCAACGCGTCGTCGTGTTGCTTCGCAACGCGAACGTAAGCAAGAGTCCAGGATCTGCGGCTCATTTGAGTGCAATTCACACGCAGGTGACGCCCTTCATCCACGCGTTGCGCTCAGCGGGCGCGACGCACATCACCACCGGCAAGGCGATTCCGTACTTCACCGCCTCCGTCAGCGCTGCCCAGCAGGCTGCGCTCGTCGCGAATCCCGCTGTCAAGGCGGTTTTCCCAGACGAGAAGATTCGCCTCGGGCCGCCGCTGAGCACCAAGCAGCTCAATGCGATGCAGGCCCCGGCCGTCAGCCATGCCTCGTCGCGCACCACGGCTCACGCCACGCTCCACGCGGCTAGCCAAAACTTCAGCATCTGCGGCACCGCCGGACATCCGGAGAAGGATCCGGAGGCGCTCGACGTGATCAACGCGCAAGGCCCGTCATATGACGGCGCAGGCGTCAAGGTCGCGTACATCGCCGGTCACATCAGCACCACGATCGCCGACTTCCAGCGGAACCCGCACTACGTTGGCACGGGCAGCCCGGCTGGGGCCGTCGTGTCGGAGCAGAACTTCAACGGCGACCCTGCCGGAGACGACAACGGCGACCTCGAGGCCTTCCTCGACATGAGCTCGATCGCGGCGCAGGGGAACACGATTCACGACCTCAGCCAGTTCGTGAACCCCGCGCATCCACTTCCGGCGGGCTGCGACATCACCATCACGGGTGACGCGCCGGGCGCGACTGTCACCGGCCTCAACGTCTTCTCCTCGGACTTCGATACGACGACGTCGTACTTCGTCCAGGCGATCGACTGGGCCACCGCCCACGGCATCAACGTCCTCAACGAGTCGTTCGGCTCGAACCCGTTCCCGGAGACAGCGGCCGACGCGGTTCGCATGGCCGATGACGCCGCGGTCACCGCCGGCGTTACGGTCGTCGTGAGCTCCGGCGACTCCGGCGTCACGAGCACCCTCGGCGCTCCGTCGACCGATCCGAACCTGATCAGCGCCGGAGCATCCACGACGTTCCGCTCCTACGAGCAGTACAAGTCCGGCGGCATCAACGCGACGACGCCGCACAAGACCAACGGCACCTGGATCGACAACAACATCTCGAGCATCTCGTCCGGCGGGTACGACCAGGTCGGCGGCAACACGGTCAACCTCGTCGCGCCTGGCGATCTGAACTGGATCGCGTGCGAAACCAGCACGACGCCGGGATGCGGGGCGACCAACATGACACAGGAAGGCGGCACGAGCGAGTCCTCGCCGCTGACCGCCGGTGCGGCCGCGGACGTCATCTCGGCCTACCGGGCCACACACAGTGGCCACAGCCCGTCGCCGGCAGAGGTCAAGAAGATCCTCGTCAGCACGGCTTCGGACATCTCCGCTCCTGCGGAGCAGCAGGGCGCGGGCATCTTGAACGTCGGCGCGGCCATCAACCTGGCCACGACGATCGACCATGGCTCCAAGCCGAGCTCGAAGCATGAGCTCACCTTCTCGACGAACCAGATCAACATCGAAGGGGCCGCGAGCTCGACCTCGACTCACTCCGTCGGGATCACCAACAACGGCAAGGCGTCGGTGACCGTGCAACTCTCGACGCGGACGCTGGCCAAGAAGGTCGCCACCTCGACCGGCAGCGCCTGCCTGAACCCGACGAGCGGCACCATCGCCTGCGGGCCGCCGACGGCGACCACGTTCCTTCGCGAGAACGGCGCGACCCAGGTCTACGTCGAGAAGACGTTCAACGTCCCGAACACGGGGAAGAGCAAGTCGCGGCTCAACTTCAGCGCCGTACTTCCCTCCGAGGGCACGAACTACTCAATCCTGAAGATCGCGCTCTATGCTCCGAACGGCGCCTACGCCGGGTATTCGATCCCGCAGGGCGTGTCCAACTACGCGAACATCCAGGTTGCGAACCCGAAGCCGGGCCAGTGGACGGCCGTCTTCTTCGACACGAAGAACGACAATGCCGAGCAGGGCACCGTCAGCTTTGAGGCCGACACGTGGACGTTCGGAAACGGCGGGAAACTCTCCAAGGCGAAGCTGGTCATCAAGCCCGGCCACACCGGCTACACGAACTACAAGGTGAAGCTCCCGGCCGTCCCTGGTGACACCTCGGAGTCCATCGTCGTAAGCAGCCCGGGCGGGTCGAGCACCATCCCGGTCACGATCCGGACGCTTGCCCCGACGGGCACGACGTTCCAGGGTGTCCTGACGGGCGGCAACGGCCGCGGCAACCCGGCCGTGCAGAGCACGTACGCGTTCAACGTGCCGGCCGGCAAGAACGACATCGACGTCGGAGTGGCCGTCGCCGACATCAACGACGGTGTCGTGGCCTTCCTCCAGGATCCGCAGGGCAACAACGTCGCCCAGTCGTCGGACGCCGTCAACAACACGGTGAACGTCTACAAGGACCACCCGGAGAGCGGCACGTGGACGCTCGTTCTCGACTGGCTGCCGCCGGTCTCGGGCCTGGCGATCAGCACGCCGTTCACCGCAAGGGTCGACTTCAACAAGGTGACGGTGACGAACAACCTGCCGAGCGGTGCGACGATCCCGCAGGGCTCGCCCACCAGCTACACCGTCCACTACACGAACACGTCGCCTGCGCCGCAGAAGATCTTCCTCGACCCGCGGCAGTCGACATCCAGCTGGCTCGACCTGCCGGACCTCTTCGGTAACCCAGAGCCCTTCTCAGTGGTGACCCCGTGCGTCGGACCGGGTGACTGCCCCTCGACAGCGACGGTGTATGCGGTGCCGCCGGACTCGACGAAGCTCTTCGCGAGCCTCGACGGGTCGGCTCCCGTCACGTTCGACTTCGATCCGTACACCGGAGACCCGGACCTGTATGCCGCGAGTGGCATGAATCCGACGTACACCTACACGCCGACCGGCGGGGTCACGCCCGGATTCTGGGGCCTGTTCCCGAGCGAGATCGGTCCGTTCGGCCCCTCCGGTGCCGATACGGGCGTGACGGCCACTGCCGACTTCCAGGCGTGGACGCCGCAGTTCGATCCGACAGTCAGCACGGACACCAGCGACCTGTGGAGCGCATACGCGGGTGTCACCAACCCCGCTGACTACACCCCGGTCGAGGTTGATCCGGGTCACACCGTGGTGATCAATCTGTCGATCACCCCGACTGCCTCCATCAGCACGGTCGTGCACGGCGTCATCAACGTCGATGACGACTACCTGTTCAGCCCCTTCCTCGGCCCTGACGCCGGCGGAGATCAGCTCGCCTCGATCCCGTACAGCTACACGGTCGGGTCGTAAGAACAGCGCACGAAAAAACGAGCTGAAGAAGGGCCGCCTCCGGGCGGCCCTTCTTCTTGCCCGAGACGCGGACTAGCCGTGCGGCTTCGCCATCGCGCGGTAGTCGAGCGCCTCGTCGAGCACCGAGTCCTCGACGCCCTTCTCCCGCGCGACCTCGCGTAGCGAGCGGCCGGAGGCGGCGGCCTCCTTGACGATCTCCGCCGCGCGCGTCGTAGCCGATGTACGGGTTCAGCGCGGTCGCCGCGGACAGCGTCAGCTCGGCGTAGCGCTCGCAGTTCTCGCGGTTCGCCTCGATCCCGTCGACGCACTTCTCCGCGAACAGCCGGCACGCGCTCGCGAGCAGCTTCACCGAGTCGAGCACGTTCCGCGCGAGGAGCGGAACGAAGACGTTGAGCTCGAAGTGGCCCTGCATGCCGCCGATCGTGATCGCCGCGTCGTTCCCGATCACCTGCGCGGCGACCTGCGTGACGACCTCGGGCATGACCGGGTTGACCTTGCCCGGCATGATCGAGCTGCCCTTCTGGAGCTCCGGCAGCGCGATCTCGGCGAGGCCGGCGCGCGGGCCGGAGCCGAGGAAGCGGATGTCGTTCGCGACCTTCGTCAGCGAGACGGCGACCGTCTTGAGCGCGCCGGAGACCTCGACGATGCCGTCGCGCGCGGCCTGCGCCTCGAACGGATCGGCGGGCGCGGAGATCGTCGAGGCCGGTCTCCTGCGAAAGGATCGCGCGCACGCGCGCGGCGAACTCCGGATGCGTGTTGAGCCCGGTGCCGGTGGC
Organism: uncultured Actinomycetes bacterium; assembly: GCA_963753525.1. GTDB lineage: Bacteria > Actinomycetota > Thermoleophilia > Gaiellales > Gaiellaceae > Palsa-739. The sequence continues at coordinate 369,747 of CAVWCS010000005.1, read as the reverse complement.
CGTGCCGCCGAGCGGGATCTGGCCGAGCCGCGGCAGCGCGTCCTCGACGCGCGCGACTCCCTGGCTGCACCTGCGCGGCGTAGCCCGCGAACTCCTGGCCGAGCGTGACGGGCACGGCGTCCATCCAGTGCGTCCGGCCCGACTTGACGACGTCGTCGAACTCCTTCGCCTTCGCCTCGAGCGAGGCGGCGAGCTGCTTCAGCGCCGGCAGCAGGTCGTTCGTGATCTCGTCGAGCGCGGCGAGATGGACGGCAGACGGGAAGACGTCGTTCGACGACTGGCCCATGTTGACGTCGTCGTTCGCGTGGACGCCCTCGCCCGCGAGCGTCGCGATGACCTCGTTCGCGTTCATGTTCGAGGAGGTGCCGGAGCCGGTCTGGAAGACGTCGATCGGGAACTGGTCGTCGAGCTCGCCGGCCGCGATGCGCGCCGCGGCGGCCGAGATCCGCTCCGCCTTGTCCGGCGTCGAGCAGGCCGAGGTCGGCGTTCGCGCGGGCGGCGGCTCCCTTGATCCGCCCGAGCCAGCGCGCGACCGACGGCGGAATCGGCTCGCCCGAGACGGGGAAGTTCGCGACCGCCTTCGCGGTCTCGCCACCCCAGAGCTCCTGCTTCGACTCCGTGCTCGCCATCCCAAAGCGAGTCTAGGCAAGGGCGGCTCGCCGTCGCTGTGGGGAACTACGGCTTACGCGACAGAGGTCAGGCGGAGCTCGGAGAGCTTGCGCGACGCGCGGGCGGCGCTTGTCGTCGCCTGCGACCTCGAGGAGCGGCGCCCAGCCGAGGTAGCCGCAGTGCTGGCACTCGGGTGTCTGGAGGTGCTTGAACACGTCGCGGCGCGCGACACGCGAAGTGCCACAGCGGAGACATTCCACGACGAGCGAGTCCATACGGGTCCATCGGCCGCAAACCAAGCCTCAAGCCCCCTCGAACGAGTGACTCGCCTCCTACAGGTGCCCGGCGGCGGCGAGGAGGTCGTCCCACGAGCAGAACTTCACTCGCGGCCGGCCGCTGCGCTCGCCGGCGGCCCGCTCCGCCTCGTCGATCGCCGTCCAGCCTGCGTACTCGACGACGCGCACGCCGCGCTCGGCGAGCAGCGCGTCGACGGCTGCGGCGGTCGCCTCGGGATTCGGCTTCAGCCGGCCGGAGGCGACGTCTTCGAGGAGGAGCTCGACCGTCTCGGCTGCGTCCTTCTTGTTCGTCCCGATCACGCCTGTCGGGCCGCGCTTGATCCAGCCGGCGCAGTAGACGCCGCTCCCCGACGCGACCGCCCTCGTTCGCGATCGTGCTGCTGCGGTCGTCGAACGGGACTCCGGGGAGCTCGACGCCGCGGTAGCCGACGCTGCGGAAGACGAGACCGCAGGCGAGCGTCTCCGTCACGTCGGTCGCGACGGCTCGCTCGTTCTCGTCGAGGACGTTGCGGACGAGCTCGATCCCTTCGACCCGGTCGTCGCCGAGGATCACGACCGGCGACTCGAAGAACCTGAAGACGACGCGCCGCGGCTTGCCCTCCGGCTCCTTCGCCGCAAGCTCGCGGAGGACGGCGAGGTTGCGCTCGCGAGTTCGTGTCCTTCGGCTCGGCGCCCTCGAGGTCGGCGGGATCGACGACCACATCGGCGCCGGCGAGCTCGCCCATCTCGTGCAGCTCCGGCGTCGTGAACGCAGCCTGTGCCGGGCCGCGGCGGCCGACGATGACGATCTCCTTGAGCGACGACGTCGCGATCGCCTCGATCGCGGCATCGGTCGTGTCGGTCGGCGCCAGCTCCTCCCGCGTCAAGCGCGAGCATGCGCGCGATGTCGAGCGCGACGTTCCCGACGCCGATCACGACGGCCCGCTCGACGTCGAGGTCGAACGGGATGTCCTGGAAGTCGGGGTGGCCGTTGTACCAGGCGACGAATTCGGTGGCGGGCCACGAGCCGGGCAGGTCCTCGCCGGGAATCCCGAGCCGGCGGTCGGTCTGCGCGCCGACGGCGTAGACGACGGCGTCGTAGAGGCGGGTCGAGATCGTCGGGCGTGAGGTCGCGTCCGACCTCGACGTTGCCGAGGAAGCGGAAGCCCGGCTGGTCGGCGATCTTCTCGAACGCGCGCGAGACCGTCTTGAGCTTCGGATGATCCGGCGCGACGCCGAGCCGGACGAGCCCCCACGGCGTCGGCAGCCGCTCGATCATGTCCACCTCGACGGGCGGGTCGGAACTCGACAGCGCGCCGGCGGCGTAGAAGCCCGCCGGGCCTGAGCCGACGACAGCGACGCGCAGCGCCACTACGCCGCCGCGGCGGGGGCGTGCTCTCGCGCGTCCACGCGCGGTGCGTGAGCAACCCGGCGGCGGCGTAGATCACGAGCGCGTTGATGCCGTGCAGGAAACCGAGCAAGGGGCATGGAGGGCGAGGCGACGCCGAGAATCAGCTGGATCACGCCAAGCAACAGGAGCCCGACCGACCACTTCAGCCAGGTCTGGCCGAGCTTGCCGGCCGCAGCCGCGAGAACGAGAAGGACCATCAGACCGAGCACGACCGTCCCGACAAAGCCGTGTGGGTCGAAGCCGTTCTCGATGGTGTGCTTCGACACCGGCCCGCTCTTCGCCTTGTGGAGGGCCTCGAAGACGCCGTATCCGGCCAGACCGACCTGGATCGACGACCGCCACGAAGAGGAGCGAGCTGAGAACGTTGAAGACGGGCCGCAGCATCGGCGCGAGCCTATCGCACTAGCTGCGTCAGTGAGAACAGCCGGAGCCGCACCCGCCCGCAGCGTCGGCTGGAGCCTCGCCCTCAGCGCCCTCGGCGACCTGGAAGGAGTGGCCGCAGCCACACGACGCTGCTGCGTTCGGGTTCTCGATCTTGAACCCGGACTCCTGGATCGTCTCGAGGTAGTCGACACGCGCGCCCATGAGGTACGGCGCGCTGAACGGGTCGACGACGACCGTGACGCCCTCGCACTCGAACTCGTGGTCGCCCTCCTGGGCGCCGCGGTCGAAGCCGAGGCCGTACTGGAAGCCGGAGCAGCCGCCGCCCTCGATCGCGACGCGAAGAACGGAGACGTCCTCCTCGCCGGCGAGCAGCGCGCTGATCTTCGCGGCCGCCGCGGGAGTGAGGGAGACGATGCTCTCGGTGCGCTCGATGGTCGCCATGCGGCCATGGTACCAACGGAGTACGTTCGCCGAAAACGGGCGCGACTTTGTGACAGCCGTAACAGGCTTCACTCCTGCGATTCGGTACCCGCAAGTGCCGCCGGTGTGGCGTTGTTATTGTCGGCCGTTGGGTGGGCGTCGATGCTGAGTAGCTGGTTGCCGTTTCTGATCTACGGCCTTCTTCGCGCTCGTGATTCCGAGCTCGATGATGGTCATGTCGTTCAAGTTCTCGCAGCGTCCCGCGCGGCGGACGAAGGCGCGGACCGTCCCCTTCGAGTCGGGCGTCTCGCGCGGCCCGATGCGGGAGCAGCGCTTCAGCGTGAGCTTCTACCTCACGGCGATGCTCTTCATCGTCTTCGACATCGAGATCGTCTTCCTCTACCCGCTCGCCGTGCAGCTCCACGCGCTCGGCTGGTTCGGGTTCTCGGAGCTCGCCTTCTTCGTCCTCATCCTCCTCGTCGCGTACGTCTACATCTGGCGGAAGGGCGCCCTGGAGTGGTAGCGGTGGCTGACGAGCAAGAAGCCGGTCACGCGCCTGCGCGACTACGGCCTCCAGTCGGAGCGGCTGCTCTGGCCGACGAAGGGGCCGTCCCAGTTCGAGGAGGAGCTCGGCGTCGACGAGCTCGAGCGCGCGCTCGGGCTGACGACGCTGGACAAGGCCGTCCGCTGGGCGCAGACGAAGTCGATGTGGCCGGACACGTTCGGCCTCGCCTGCTGCGCGATCGAGATGATGTCGATCGTCTCCTCCCGCTACGACCTCGCGCGGTTCGGGATGGAGGCGTTCCGCTCGTCGCCGCGCCAGGCCGATCTGCTCATCGTCTCGGGCCGCGTCGCGCACAAGATGGCGGAGCCGCTCCGCCAGATCTACGACCAGATGCTCGAGCCGAAGTGGGTCATCGCGATGGGCGCCTGCGCGAGCTCCGGCGGGATGTTCAACAACTACACGATCCTCCAGGGCGTCGACCGGATCGTCCCGGTCGACATCTACGTGCCGTTCTGCCCGCCGCGGCCGGAGGCGCTGATGGAGGGGATCATCCGCCTCCACGAGGCGCACCTCGCCGGCATCCCGCCCGCGTACGAGCGGAACGGAGTCGCGACATGAGCGAGTGGAGCGAGCTGCCGGGCTACGTCTCGCAGAAGGACGGCGCCGACATGCCGACGGTGACGATCGAGCGCGGAGCGGATCCGCGAGGCGTGCGAGCACGCGCGCGACGTGCTCGGCTTCGACATGTGCGTCGACGTCGTCGCCACCGACTACCTCGAGCTGGGGCGGCAAGGGCGTCTCCGGCTACATCGGCACCGCGACCGGCCGCGACCTGAACAAGCCGATGACGCGAGGGCCTCCAGGTACTGCCGGAGACGAAGCCGAAGCGCTTCTCGATCTCAGCTACCACCTCCTCGCGCCTGCGGCAGGGCGCGCCGCGCGTGCGGCTCCAGTGCTGGGCTCGACGACGGCGAGAGCGTGCCGAGCGTCGTCTCGGTCTGGCCGACGTGCGACTGGCACGAGCGCGAGAGTTCGACCTCATGGGCATCGTCTTCGACGGCCACCCGAACCTCGAGCGGCTGCTCATGCCGGAGGACTGGGAAGGCCACCCGCTCCGCAAGGACTACCCGCTCGGCGGCGAGCCGGTCCGCTTCTCGGACGCCGAATGATGGCCACCGTCGCCGACAAGACCCAGATCTACGAAGGCACGCGCATCCCGTCGCGCGTCCCGACGATCCTCGACGTCCCGGAGGAGCTGCGCGGCAGCGAGGACGTCATGCAGGTCAACTTCGGCCCGAACCACCCGTCGACGCACGGCGTTCTGCGCCTCATCGTCGACCTCCACGGCGAGGAAGTCGTCGGCGCCTCGACCGTGATCGGCTACCTCCACACCGGCTTCGAGAAGACGATGGAGTCGAAGACGTACTGGAAGTGCGTGACGTACCCCGAGCGGATCGACTACGTCGGCTACCAGAACAACGAGCTCGTCTTCGTCTCCGCCGTCGAGCAGCTGCTCGAGCTCGAGGTGCCGACGAAGGCGACATGGATGCGGATGCTCCTCTGCGAGCTCAACCGGATCCACTCCCATCTCGTCTACCTCGGCACGTCGGCGCTCGAGCTGGGAGCGATTTCGATGTTCTGGTACTGCTTCCGCGAGCGCGAGACGATCCTCGATCTGTTCGAGCTCGTCACCGGCCAGCGGATGCACACCCGCTACTTCCAGGTCGGCGGTCTCGCCGAGGACATCCCGCCAGGCTTCTATCCCGAGTGCCGCAAGTTCGTCGAGTGGATGCCGCACGCGCTCGACGACTACCGCGGTCTCCTCGACCGGAACCAGATCTGGCTCGAGCGGACGGTCGGGATCGGGAAGCTCTCCGCCGCGGACGCGATCGCGCTCGGACAGACCGGCCCGAACCTCCGCGCCTCGGGCGTCGACTGGGATCTGCGCCGCGACGCGCCGTACCTCCACTACGACCAGGTCGACTTCCGCGTGCCGGTCTATCCGAACGGCGACGTCTACGACCGCTACCGCGTGCGGATGGACGAGATGGCGGAGTCGAACAAGATCGTCCGCCAGTGCCTCGACAAGCTCGAGCGGATGGACGGCATGCCGTGGATCGCCGACGACCGCAAGGTCGTGCTGCCGCCGCGCGAGGAGCTCCACACCTCGATGGAGTCGCCTCATCCACCACTTCAAGATCGTCACCGAGGGCTTCCGCGTCCCGGCGGGCGAGATCTACGTCGCGATCGAGTCGCCGCGCGGCGAGTCGGGGTGCTACCTCGTCTCGGACGGCGGCCCGAAGCCGTGGCGCGTCCACTTCCGCGCGCCGTCGTTCGTCGCGCTCGAGGCGACCGCGACCTGTCTGCACGGCACGCTACGTCGCCGACCTGATCGCCGTCGTCGGCTCCCTCGACGCCGTGATGGGGGACACGGACCGGTGAGCGCTTTCTACGACGACGTGCAGAAGATCCGCGAGCGGTATCCGGAGGGGTCGCATTCGGCGTCGCTGCAGGCGCTTCGGCTCGCGCAGGAGAAGCACGGCCATTTGTCGCGCGAGGCGCTCGAGGAGACCGCCGACGCGCTCGACGTCACGCCGGCGTTCTGTTACTCCGTCGCGACCTTCTACGACATGTTCCATCTCGAGCCCGTCGGCACGCACACGATCGAGATCTGCACGAACCTCCCCTGCGGCTTGTGCGGCGCGCAGAAGGTTGTCGAGGCGTTCGAGCGAGAGCTCGGAATCAGCGCCGGCGAGACGACCGAGGACGGCAACGTCACGCTCCGCGCGGTCGAGTGCCTCGGCGGCTGCGGCTACGCGACCGTCGTCGCGGTCGACCACCGCTACCGCCATCACGTCAAGCCCGAACACGCAGCGGAGATCGTCGAGGGCCTCGAATGACTGAGCACACCGTCCTCGGCGGCGCCGAGGACCACGACCTGACGAAGCTCGACGAGTACCGCGCGATCGGCGGCTACGGGCGCGCGCTCGAGCGCGCGCGGGCGATGTCCTCCGACGAGCTCATCGACGAGCTCCAGAAGGCAACGCTGCGCGGACGCGGCGGCGCCGGCTTCCCGATGGGACGCAAGGCGTCGCTCATCGACCGCAAGAGCGCGAAGCCGAAGTACCTCGTCGTCAACGCCGACGAGTCGGAGCCGGGCGCCTTCAAGGACCGGCAGGTCATGGCGACCGTCCCGCACCGGCTCATCGAGGGCTGCCTCATCGCCGCGCACGCGATCGAGTCGACGGACGTCTTCATCTACATCCGTGGCGAGTACCTGACGGAGTACGAGATCCTTGCCGGCGCGGTCGAGGAGGCGCGGAAGGCCGGGCTGCTCGGCGGCGTCGAGATCATCGTCCACCGCGGCGCCGGCGCGTACATCTGCGGCGAGGAGACCGCGCTGCTCGAGTCGCTCGAGGGAAAGCGCGGCCAGCCGCGCCCGCGCCCGCCGTTCCCGCCGATCCAGGGCCTCTACATGGCGCCGACGCAGATCAACAACGTCTGCACGATCGCGACCGTCCCGCTCATCCTCGACATGGGCGCCGAAGCCTTCGCGAAGACGGGCGTGCCGAGCTCGCCGGGCACCGCAATCTTCTCCGTCTCCGGCAACGTCGTACGGCCCGGCAACTACGAGCTGCCGCTCGGGACACCGATGCGCACGCTCCTCTACGACCACGCCGGTGGGATTGCGGACGGGCGCGAGCTCAAGGCCGTCATCCCCGGCGGCTCGTCGGTCCCCGCATTGACTCCCGACCAGATCGACGTGGCGCTCGACTACGACTCGCTCGGCGCGATCGGCACGTTCTTCGGCGCCGCCTCGCTGATCGTCGTGGACGACCGCTGCTGCATGGTGCAGCTCGCCCTCCGCTCGACGAAGTTCTATATGCACGAGTCGTGCGGCAAGTGCACGCCGTGCCGCGTCGGGACGCGCTGGATGGTGCAGATCCTCGAGTCGATCGAGAACGGCACCGCGACGCGCGCCGACCTCGACCTGCTCGAGAACGTCGGCGACAACATCCTCGGCAAGGTGCTGTGCGCGCTCGGCGAGTTCGCGGTCTATCCCGTCGACAGCTACCTCAGGAAGTGGCGCGACGAGTTCGTCGCGCATGTCGACGGCGGCGGCTGCCCGTTCCACGGCGAGTCGTCGCTCGAGGGGATCCTCGCCCCGAGTGACATGCATACCACAGTTGGAGGTGCTCGTATGAGCGCCGAGCTCGTCCGCGTCACAGATCGACGAGCGCGACGTCCACGTCCCGAAGGGGACGGGCATCGTCGAGACCGCGCTCGCGGCCGGCATCGAGATCCCCGTCTTCTGTTACGAGCCGCGCCTCGGCGCGCCGGTCGGCGCGTGCCGCATGTGCCTCGTCGAGGTCGAGGGGATGCCGAAGCTTCAGACCGGCTGCACACTGACCGCGCAGGACGGGATGGTCGTGAAGACGGCGCGCACGTCCGAGAAGGCGGCGGCCGGCCAGAACGGGACGCTCGAGTTCATCCTCGTCAACCATCCGCTCGACTGCCCCGTCTGCGACAAGGGCGGCGAGTGCCCGCTGCAGGATCTGACGTTCCGCTACGGGCCTGGCAACACGCGGATGACCTTCGAGAAGCACGACCTTCGAGAAGCCGATCCCGATCTCGCCCACGATCTCGCTCGACCGCGAGCGCTGCATCCTCTGCTACCGCTGCACGCGCTTCAGCTCGGACGTGAGCGAGGACGGGCAGCTCGTCGCCGCGAACCGCGGCGCGATGTCCGTGATCACGACGTTCGAGGATCTAGCCGTACTCGGGCGCGTTCACGGGCAACGTCACCGAGCTGTGCCCGGTCGGCGCGCTGCTCCCGACGCAGTACCGCTTCGAGGGCCGGCCGTGGGAGATCGTCGACGTGCCGACCGTCTGCGGCCTCTGCCCCGTCGGCTGCAACATCAACGTCGACCGTGCGCGAGGAGAAGCTCGAAGCGCGTTCCTCTCCCGCAACCATCCCGAGATCGACGAGGGCTGGATCTGCGACAAGGGCCGCTTCGCGTTCACGCACCTCCGCGCCGAGGACCGCCTCGACGGAGCCGCGCGGCGCCGGGCGCGACACGATCTCGTGGCAGGACGCGATCGACGAGGCCGAGCGGCTGCTGCGCGGCGCGCACGGGCGCATCGTCACCGCGCTCTCCGGCTCCGAGACGGTCGAGCAGGCGTACGCGCTCGGCAAGCTCCTGCGCGCGGGGCTCGACTCGCACGAGGCGATGCTGCCGGAGGAAGTCTCCGGCGCGCTCGACGGCTACCGGCTGCCGCTCTCGGCGATCCGCGACGCCGACGTCAGTCGTCGTCCTCGGCGACGTACCCGTCGTCGAGCGCGCGCCGGTCGTCGACCTCTGGATCAAGGCCGCGCACCGGAACGGCGCCCGCCTCCTCGACTCCGCCGACGAGGTCGGCGACGCGGAGCGCGTCGTGCTCATCTGGTCCGGCGCCGGGCGGCCACGGCGGTGCGACCGTCGCGAAGCTCGCCGAGGAGCTCGGCCTCGCCGACCGCGAGGGGTGCGGCGCGTTCTACCTCCCCGAGACGCCGAACGGCCGCGGCGTCGCCGACGCGTGGGCCGCGTGCTGCGACGACGAGGCGGCCGAGCCGGAGTCGATCGGCGTGCTCGTCGTCTCCGGTGACGAGGTTGCCGCGAACCCCGACGTCCGCGCACTCGCCGAGCAGGCCGAGACGACGATCGTCATCTCGATGTTCGAGCCGGGTAATTCCGTTGAAGGGGACGGCTGGAGCCCGGATCTTCTCCTGCCGGGCACGAGCTACCTCGAGCGCGACGGGACGTTCGTCAACCTCGAGGGACGCCTGCAGCGGCTGCGTCGCACAGTGACGCCGCCGTGCCCCGACGAGCTCGAGTGGATCGCGGAGCTCGCGGCGCGCTTCGACGTCGACGTCGCACCGCACGCCGCCGGAGTATTCGGCGAGGTCTCGGCGAAGGTCTACGGCGGCCTCTCGTTCGGCGAGGTCGGCGAGCGCGCGCCGCTGCGCGTCTATCCCGACGCCGCGACGCGCGTCGACGCGCCGATGCAGCCCGAGAAGGAAGCGAAGCCCGGCCAGGGCGAAGTGCGGCTCGTCGCGTACAAGCCGCTCTTCTCCGGCGCCGCCGTCGAGCGCGTCACCGAGCTCCAGTTCCAGCGTCCGCAGCCCGAGCTCGAGCTGTCCCCCGAGGACGCCGGCTGGCGCGGCATCGAGACCGGCGACCTCGTCACCGTCGGGACGAACGGCAGCGCAATCACATTGCCGGCGCGGATCAACCGCCGCCTCCGCAAGGGAATCGCGCGCGTCGCGAGCGAGCACGCGAACGGCCTCGTCGGAGTCGTCGAGCTCAGCCGCGCCACCGAGGAGGTGAGCGCATGACACTCGCTTCCGTCGCGCCCGAGCCCTGGTGGATCGCGATCATCGAGGCGATCGTCATCGTCAACATCCTGCTCGGCCTCTTCGCGTACCTCACGCTGACCGAGCGGAAGGTCATGGGCCGGATGCAGCTCCGCTACGGCCCGAACCGCGCCGGCCCCTTCGGCCTGCTTCAGCCGATCGCCGACCTCGTGAAGCTCGTTCGCAAGGAGGCGTTCTCACCCTCGGCCGCGATCGAGCTGCCGTACATCCTCGCGCCGGTCGTCTCGGCGTTCACGGCGATCGCAGCCTTCTCATTCATCCCGTGGGGGCCCGGCTGGACGGTGCACGGCTGGCGGATCAACGGCGAGGTTGCGAACGTCTCGATCGGCTTGATCGCGATCTTCGCGCTCGGCTCGATCGGGATCTACGGCTTCATCGTCGGCGGCTGGGCGTCCGAGTCGAAGTACTCGATCCTCGGCTCGATGCGCACCTGCGCGCAGCTCGTCTCGTACGAGGTCTCGCTTGCGCTCAGCGTGCTCGGCGTCGTCATCCTCGGGCGGAGCTTGAACCTACCGGAGATCGTCGCGCGCCAGGGCCACTTCCTCCCGTACGCCGCGCCGGAGTTCGTTGGCCTGGTCGTCTTCTTCTTCGCCGGGATCGCCGAAACGAGCCGCGCACCGTTCGACCTGCCGGAGGCCGAGCAGGAGCTCGTCGCCGGGTACCACACCGAGTACTCGGGGATGCGCTGGGGCCTGTTCCAGATGGCCGAGTACATCAACATGATCACGCTCGCCGGCCTGATGACGACGCTGTTCTTCTCGGGCTGGCACGGGCCGTGGGACATCGGCCCGATCTGGTTCCTCCTCAAGACGATGGCCGTCCTCTTCGTCTTCATCTGGCTGCGGACGACGCTGCCGCGCCTGCGCTACGACCAGCTGATGCGCTTCGGCTGGAAGGTGCTGCTGCCCGTCGCGACGATCAACGCAGTGCTCACCGCCCTCTTCGTGGTGGCGTTCGGATGAGCCCGCAGCCAATGTCCACGCTGAAGGGCTTCGGGGTCACCTTCAAGCAGATCTTCAAGAAGCCGATCACGCAGCAGTACCCGGAGTACAAGCGGCCGGTCTATCCGCGCTTCCGCGGCCGGCACCGGCTGTGGACGCACGAGAACGGGCTGGAGAAGTGCGTCGGCTGCTCGCTCTGCGCGGCCGCGTGCCCGGCCGACTGCATCCGCGTGGTCGCCGCCGAGAACACGCCTGAAAACCGCGTCTCGGCCGGCGAGCGCTACGCGCGGATCTACGAGATCAACCTCTCGCGCTGCATCTTCTGCGGCTACTGCGAGCTCGCGTGCCCGTTCGACGCGATCACGATGGGCAACGAGTACGAGATCTCCGAGCACAACCGCGACGACCAGATCTACACGAAGGACATGCTCCTCGCCCCGCCGGTGAAGGAGACCCCCGTCGCCGACGCCGCGCTCTACGACACCCCGATCCCGTTCTACAAAAGCGATTCATGATCGTCGCCGCCTCCGCCGGGAATGTCGTCGTGTGGATCGTTTGGCTCGTTGCCGGGTTCTCATGCCTCGCGTCGGGCGTCGCGGTGATCTCCTTTCGGAACCCGTTCTTCTCGGCGCTCGCGCTGATCGGGAACCTCGCCTCGCTCGCCGTCATGTACCTGCTGCTGAGCGCGGAGTTCGTCGCCGCCGCGCAGGTGATGGTCTATGCGGGCGCGGTCGTCGTGATGTTTCTCTTCGTGATCGCGTACGTCGGCCCGCGGCGCGAGGAGCCGTGGTCCGGCGGCCCGAGCTGGCAGACGCTCGGCGCGGCGCTCGCCGCCGGCGCGCTGCTCGTCGAGGTCGTCGTCGCGATCTCGCTCGCGGCGGGCGGCTCGCTCGGCCACGACGGAAAGGTCGGCCCCGTGTTCGGGACGCCGTCGTACATCGGCCGGCTCTTCCTCGTCGACCACCTGCTCGCGTTCGAGATCACCTCGGTGGTTCTGCTCATCGCCGCAATCGGCGGCGTGATCCTCGGCTCGCACTCGAAGAGGGTGGAGTCGTGAGCGTAGGCTCGACGGAGCTCACCCGGGAGCGGAGGTACCGGCTTTGCCGGTGCTGGAGCGGGAAATGAGCGGACCCGCCACGACGTGGTACCTCGCTCTCGCGGCGTTCCTGTTCGGGATCGGCGCGCTCGGCGTCCTCATCCGGCGCAACCCGCTCATCGTCCTGCTCTCGCTCGAGCTGATGCTGAACGGCGGCAATCTTGCGCTCATCGCCTTCTCGCGGCACTTCGCGAACGGCGCGGGGCAGATCTTCGGCCTCGCCGTGATGGCCGTCGCCGCGTCGGAGGTCTGCGTCGGCCTCGGCCTCGTCGTCGCGATCAACCGGAAGAAGCTCGCGCTCGACGTCGACAAGCTCTCGGAGCTGCGCGGATGAGCGAAAGCCGGCTCCTGGCTCTGCCTGCTCGCGCCGCTCGGCGGGACGATCGTCATCCTGCTCGGCGGGACGCAAGCTCACGCGCCTCACGGCCGCGTGGATCGCGACCACGAGCGTCTTCGTCGCGTTCGGCGGCGCGGTCTGGGCGTTCCTCGGCGTCCACGCGCAGCACGTCACCCAGAACCCCCTGTGCGCCTCCTACCCGTTTGATTGCCGCGGGCCGGGCGAGACCACGACCGCGTGGACGTGGCTCGCGTCAGGCAACTTCACGTCGGGCTACAGCTCCTCGTCGACCCGCTGAGCACGATGATGATGCTCATCGTCAGCGGCGTCGGCGGGCTGATCGTCCTCTACTCGATCGGCTACATGGACGGCGACCCCGAGGAACGCCGCTATTTCGCGTACATCGCGTTCTTCGTCTTCTCGATGCTCATGCTCGTCGAGGGCGGGAACCTGCTGATGCTTCTCGTCGGCTGGGGGCTCGTCGGCCTCTCGTCGTACCTGCTGATCGGCTTCTGGCACGAGCGGCCGAGCGCGGTGCGGGCGGCGAAGAAGGCGTTCGTGATGAACGCGTTCGGCGACGCGACGATGGCGCTCGCGCTCTTCATCCTCATCGCGCACTATCACTCGCTCTCGTTCGGCGTGCTCGGCGGCTCCGGACTCTCGTCGAGCACCGCCAACCTCGTCGCGCTCGGCCTGCTCGGCGGCGCCGCGGCGAAGTCGGCGCAGATCCCGCTCCAGACGTGGCTGCCCGACGCGATGGAAGGCCCGACGCCGGTCAGCGCCCTCATCCACGCGGCCACGATGGTCACCGCGGGCGTCTACCTCATCGCGCGCACGCACCCCATCTTCGAGCAGGCACGGACGATCGAGCTGATCGCGGCCGGCACCGGCGCGCTCACGCTTCTCGTCGCCGGGCTGATCGCGCTCGTCCAGACGGACATCAAGCGCGTGATCGCGTACTCGACGATGTCGCAGATCGGCTACATGTTCCTCGGCGTCGGGCGTCGGGGCGTACTCGAGCGGGATGTTCCATCTCATGACGCACGCGTTCTTCAAGGCGCTGCTCTTCATGACGGCCGGCCTCGCGATCCACGCGCTGAGCGGGCGAGCAGGACATCCGCAAGATGCGCGGGCTCGGCAAGCTCATGCCGTTCACGAAGTGGTGCTTCCTCGCGGGCGCGCTCGCACTCGTCGGGATCCCGCCGTTCAGCGGCTTCTTCTCGAAGGACTCGATCGTCGCGGCGACCGCCGCGCTGGGCACGTGGTACGGCTGGGTCTTCTGGCTCTGCGGCATCGCCGGCGCGCTGCTCACCGGCCTCTACACCTTCCGCCTCTGGTTCCTCGTCTTCCCCGGGGAGCCGAGCGAGTTCGTGCAGGAGCACCACCACAAGAGCGGCCGCTTCGGCGAGGGCCACTGGACGATGCTCGTGCCGGTCGGCTTGCTCGCCGTGCTCGCGACCGTCGGCGGCTGGCTGCAGTGGGCGCCGAACTGGCATCCGTTCACGACGTGGCTCCAGTACGCCGCGCCGACGCTCGCCGCGGCCGAGCCGTCGAGCACGCTGGAGTACGTCACGTCCGCGGCGACTGTGATTGCGCGGGCTCGCGGGCATCGCGATCGCGTGGGCGATCTACGCGGAGAAGCGCCTCGCGATCCCGAAGCTCCCGGCTGTGCAGCGGCTGCTCGAGAACAAGTTCTACTTCGACGAGCTCTATGATCGGCTCTTCTACGCGCCCGCCTCGGCGCTCGCGGCCGTCCTGCGCACCGAGATCGAGGAGCCCGTGATCCTCCAGGGCGGCACCGACCTCGGCCAGACGACGCTCGATGCCGGCGGAGTCGTCCGGCGGATCCAGACCGGCGTCCTGCGCACGTACGTCTTCTTCCTCGCCGCGGGCGCCGCAGCCCTCGTCCTCGCCTTCCTCATCGCCAAATAGCCGATGTCCACCGCCTACCTCACCTCGATCCTCATCTGGCTGCCGATCGCAGGCGCCGTCGCCATCTGGCTCCTGCCGCTCTCGAAGTACGCGACCGGAAGCCTCGCGGTGCTCATCTCGCTCATCGAGGTCGGCTTCTGGATCGAGCAGGCGGCGCGCTTCGACTTCCATCGCTCCGGCCTCCAGATGTCGGAGCAGGCGAAGTGGTTCGGCGACCTCGGCGTCACGTACCACGTCGGCGTCTACGGCTTCTCGGTCTGGCTCGTCGGCCTCACTGCGGTCGCGATGGCCGCGTGCATCGGCTACGGCTTCTGGGTCGGGCGCGACCGGCCGCGCGCGTACTTCGCGCTGATGCTCCTCCTGACGGGCGCGACGGTCGGCGTCTTCGAGTCGCAGGATCTCATCGTCTTCTACGCCTTCTTCGAGGCCATGCTCATCCCGCTCTACATCCTTATCGGCGTCTGGGGCGGCGCGAAGCGGATGGAGGCGACGGTCAAGCTCGTCATTTACACGATGGCCGGCTCGCTCCTCATGCTCGCCGCGATCATCGGCTACGGGTTGCAGGCGCACACGTTCGACCTCGTGAACGGGCCGACGAGCGCGAGCCGCTGGCTCTTCCTCGGGTTCATGGTCGCCTTCGCGATCAAGGCGCCGCTCTTCCCGTTCCACGGCTGGCTGCCGGACACGTACCGCGAGGCGCCCCCGGAGGTGACCGCCGTGCTCTCCGGCGTGATCGCGAAGGCCGGCCTGTACGGGATGTTGCGGATCGCAATCCCGCTCTTCCCCGACCCGGCGTCGTTCTACCGGACGGCGATCCTCGCGCTCGCGGCGATGGCGCTCGTCTACGGCTCGCTGCTTGCCTTCCGCGCGCCCGACTTCCGCGGCGTCGTTGCGTATTCGTCGCTCGCGCAGTCCGGCCTCATCGCGATCGGTCTTTTCGCCGGGACGGATCTCGGCTACGACGGCGCCGTGCTGCAGATGGTGGCGCACGGGCTCGTCTCGGTCTCGCTCTTCCTCATCGCCGGTGTCGTCGAGCGGCGGACGACGACCGGGGCTTTCAAGCTCCTCGGCGGCATGGCGCGCGGCCGGCCGATGCTCGCGACGCTGCTCATGACGGTCGGCGTGATCTCGCTCGCCGTGCCGGGCTCAGCGAATTTCGCGGGCGAGTTCCTCATCCTCGCGGGCGTTTTCCAGCGCGCACTGGTGGTGGGCGGTCATCGGCGCCGGCGCGATCGTGCTCGCTGCGATGTACATGCTGCGGCTCATCTCCGCCGTGCTGCACGAGGCGCGCGGCTCGACGGTCGCGGATGAGGCGCTGGATGTGCGCCCCGGCGAGCTCGCGCTCATCGTGCCGCTCGTTGCCGGCCTGCTCCTGCTCTCCGCGTGGCCGGCGGCGATCAGCCACCACTCGTTCTTCGGTCGCAGCCCGGCAGCGGACGTGAGGAGCCAGTTCCGGTGAGCCTCCACACGCCGCACATCGACTGGTTCGCTCTCTCGACGATCCTCGCGCTGCTCGCGGCGTCGTTCGTCTCGCTGCTTGGCGCGGTGCTCGTCCCGGCGCGGCTGCGACGGACATTCGGTGCGAGCGTCTCCGCACTCGGCTTCCTCGGCGGCCTCGTCGCCTCGATCTGGCTCTACGTCGACTCGCGCCACGGCGAGGCGGTCGTCTCGGGCGCCTTCTACCGCGACCGCTGGACCGCGCTCGCGCAGATCATCCTCTGCGGCATCGGGCTCGGGACGACGCTCCTCTCCGCCGAGCACCTCAGCGACCGCGACGACCACATCACGGAGTTCTTCGCGCTCCTACTCGCGTCGGCAGCCGGCATGGCGTTCTTCGTCGGCGCCGGGAACCTCATGACGCTCTTCCTCTCGCTCGAGTGGTTCTCGATCGCGCTCTACGTCATGTGCGCGATCGACTACGACCTCGAGGGCTCGCTCGAAGCCGGGCTCAAGTACCTCGTCATCGGCTCGTTCGGGTCGGCCGTTCTCCTATTCGGCTCGGCGCTCGTGTACGGCGCCACGGGGACGATTTCGTTCCACGGGATCGCCGCCGCGATCGCAGCACACGGGCTGAGCGGCAGCTCGCTGCTCGTCGTCGGGATCGCGCTCATCGTCGCGGGGCTCGGCTTCAAGATGTCGGCCGCGCCGTTCCACATGTGGACGCCCGACGTCTACGAGGGCGCGCCGACGCCGGTCACCGCGTGGATGTCGGCGGCGACGAAGGTCGCGGCGCTCGTGCTCGCGTTCCGCCTGATGCGGACTGCGTTCCCGCAGGACGAGCACCTCTGGTCCGTCGCGTTCGCCGTGATCGCCGTCGCATCGCTCGCGATCGGCAACCTCGCCGCGCTCGTGCAGACGAACGTCAAGCGGCTCCTCGCCTACTCCTCCGTCTCGCACGCGGGCTTCATGCTGATCGGACTGAGCGCGGGCACCGCGCTCGGCGGTCGCGCGCTCATGTACTACCTCATCCCGTACTCCGCGATGGCGTTCGGCTCGTTCGCGATCGTCGCGGCACGAGAGCGGGAGCTCGGCAAGCCGGTCACGCTCGAGAACCTCGCGGGCTTCGGTTGGGAGCGTCCGTTCCTCGGCGTCGCGATGTGGTTCTTCATGTTCGGCTTCGCCGGCCTGCCGCTCGGCGGCGGCTTCGTCGGGAAGTTCTACGTCCTCGCCGCCGCGTACGACCACGGCTGGGCGTGGCTCGTCGTCGTCGGCGTGCTCGCGACGCTCGTGAGCCTCTACTACTACCTCGGCGTCGTGCGGGCGATGTACATGCGCGGCCCGAAGCTCGTCGCTCGCAGGCGGCTCACCGCCGCGCGACCGGCTCCTCCATGTCGCGGTCGGGATGGCGCTCGCCGTCTCAGTCGGATCGCTGTTCGCTGTCTCGCCGCTGATCGACCTCGCGCGGCACGCGGCGAGCTCGCTGCCGTTCTAGCGCCGACGCGTTCGGAACTCGACTGCCGCCACGCCGATCGCGGCGCCGACCAAGGCTCCGACCAGGGCCGTCGTGTTGTCCACGAGCGAGTCGTAGTACGCCCCCGCCGAGATCGTGCCGTTGGTGAGGTCGACGTAGAGGTACTCGGCGAGCTTCAGGACGATCTCCGCGACAGACGTGGTCCCCACCGCGACGGTCGCTGCAAGCCACCACGGTGCCCTCCAGCGGAGGGCAATGAGCACGATTACGAGCGCGAGAACAGCTCCGGCGACGAAGTGCTGCGGACTTCCGAGCCAGCTCGGGCCGGCGGCGGCGAGCATCGGGGAAGACGTCAGGCGGCGCGCTCGAAGATTTCGACCGGCTCGATCTCAACGCGCGTGCGGCGGCGGCGGCGTGCCGGCTTCGCCAGCGACAGCTTCACCGGCTCGAGCACCCACGCAACGGTGGGGACGGAGTAGGCGAACAACGCCGCGAGCAGCGCCCACGTGGCAAGTCGTGGCGCGGCGGCGCCGACGGCAGCGTTCGAACGAACGGCGCACTCGAGGACGACGAATCCAAGCGCGAGCGAGCTCGTCAGGGCACGGAGCAGCCTTGTCTTCCCCTCCAGCAGGTCGCTGACGGCAACGAATGAAGCCGCGGCGGCGGCCGGAATCGCGATCAATCCGAGCCAGAGAGCAAGTCCTCCGAGGCCCAGCGCACCGGCCGCGAAGGCGGCCGTCGCGAGCACCAGGGGCAGGAGCCGCGAACCCACGTTGCATAGGTTCGTGTCCGCATCGGACGGTCCTCCACGTTTAGGCTCGAGGCATGGAACTCACATGGCTCGGACACTCCGCGTTCCGGCTCGACGCCGCCGGAAAGCGCATCTACATCGACCCGTTCCTCAACGGCAATCCGAAGTGCCCGGAGGACGAGAAGACGCCCGAGCGCGTCGACATCGTCGCGGTCACGCACGGCCACGGCGACCATGTCGGCGACACCGTTGGGCTCGCGAAGAAGCACGGAGCGACCGTCGTCGCGCCGGTCGAGCTCGCCGGCTGGCTCGGGACACAGGGCGTCGAGAACCGCCTCGACCCGAACAAGGGCGGCACCGTCGCGGTCGACGACGTCCGCTTCACGATGACGAACGCGTTCCACTCGAGCTCATCGAACGACGGTGCGTACATGGGCGAGCCGTGCGGCATCGTCGTGCGCGCCGAGGGAAAGAGCATCTACTTCGCCGGCGACACGTGCGTCTTCGGGGACATGCAACTCATCGGGCGGCTGTACAAGCCCGATCTCGCCGTCCTCCCGATCGGCGACCACTACACGATGGGACCGGAGGAGGCCGCGCTCGCGCTCGAGCTGCTCGGCGTGAAGCGCTGCGTGCCGTGCCACTACGGGACGTTCCCGCCGCTCGTCGGCCGGCCCGAGACTCTGCAGGAACTCGCGCCGGGCGTGACGGTGGAGGCAATCGCAGCCGGGAGAGTCGATCACCGTATGAGGGAGCGCTGGTGGGGAGCGAGCGGCCGCCAGGTGCCGGAGCTCGCGGTCGAGGGCGATCCCGCCGTGCCGGTAGACGAAGCGCTCGTCGTCGACTCGCCGCACGACCCGGCAGACATCCACGCGGCGTTCGAGGCCGGCACGCCGGTTGTCGTCCGCGCCTCGACGGCCGAGGACGTGCGCGCGGCGCTCGCGCGGCCCGAGGTGGCGTCCGTCCTCGTTCCCGCGGGCCGCGATGACCTCCTCGCCCTCGACCTGACAGCGCTGACCTATGGCGCGTAGTCCCATCGTCGCCACGTACTCGATCGCCGCGTGCGACCTCGAGGCGAAGCAGTGGGGCGTCGCGGTGCAGTCGAAGTTCCTCTCGGTCGGCTCGGTCGTCCCGTGGGCGGAGCCGGAGGTCGGCGCAATCGCGACGCAGGCGTACGCGAACCCGCGCTACGGCCCGAACGGTCTGGCGCTCTTGCGCGACGGGCTCTCAGCAGCGGAGGTCGTCGAGCGGTTGACAGCGGAAGACGACGGCCGCGCCGAGCGACAGCTCGGCATCGTCGACGGCGAGGGGCGCAGCGCGAGCTGGACCGGCCCCGAGTGCCTCGACTGGGCCGGGCATCTCAACGGCCTGTGCTACGCGGCGCAGGGCAACATCCTCGTCGGGGCGGAGACGGTTGATGCGCTTGCGGAGACGTTCCAGGCGAATGCGAATCTCCCGCTCGCGCAGCGTCTGCTCGAGTGCCTCGCCGCCGCGCAGGCGGCCGGCGGCGATCGCCGCGGCCAGCAGTCCGCGTCCCTCCTCATCGTCGAGCGCGACGGCGGCTACGCCTCGCTGTCCGACATCGTCGTCGATCTCCGGGTCGAGGATCACGCGCGTCCGATCGAGGAGCTGCGCCGCATCTACGGCCTCCACCGCCGGCTCTTCGACTCCACGCCCCGCGAGGAATGGCTGCCGCTCGAGGGCGAACTGCGCGCCGAAGTTGACGCACGCCTGGCGCGCCTCGGCCACGCGACGCTCGACGACTGGGCGGGCGTCGAGAACCTCGAGGAGCGGGTCGACGGCGACGATGCGATCGACCCAGTAGTCCTCGAAGCGTTGCGGGAAGCCTCATGAAGACACTGCGGATCGACGACATCGAGGGGCTGCCCGTCCTCGGCACGCTCATGTGGCAGCCGGTGCGGCGGCCGCTCGGCATCACGGCGTTCGGGATCAACGCATACTCGGCGGCCGCGGCCGGCGACGAGGTGGTCGAGGAGCACACCGAGCAGACGCACGAGGAGGCGTACATCGTCATCCGCGGCCACGCGACCTTCACCGTCGACGGCGAGGAGATCGACGCGCCGTGGGGCACGATCGTCTTCCTCGACGACCCCGGTCAGAAGCGGCACGCGATCGCGAACGAGGCGGGCACGACGGTGCTCGCGATCGGCGGCGAGCCGGGCGTGCACGCGATCTCGTCGTGGGAGTACATCTTCCCGTCGCTCCCGGCGCGGAATGCCGGCGACTGGGACACGGCCCGCGCGATCCTCGAGGAGTCGCTCGCGGAGAAGGACATCCCGGCGATCCACTACCACCTCGCCCAGGTCGAGACGCGCGCGGGGAACGCCGAGCGCGCGCTCGAGGAGCTCGGGATCGCCTGCGCAGCGCGGCCTGACTACGCAGCGCTGGCGGCGAACGAGGGCGACTTCGCGTCCATCAAGGACGACCCGCGCTTCCCGCGCGTGTAGCGCCTTAGCCCCAGATGGAGCGGTCGGTAAACACCGCGACGAAGTAGAAAACGATGAGTGCAAACACGGCGAGGCCGTAGGACAGAACTGCCCCTGCCCATCGGCGGTCACCCGTGACGACGGCCGAGAGCCGCCAAAGCGCATGGAGCACGAAGCCGGCCGCTATCAGGCCGACGGCGATGACGGCGCCCGGGTTCGTCTCCGGGTAGTTCTGGACCGTGCCACCGATCGTCACCCATCCGACAAGGGCGGCGAACACGAGGAGCAGGAGTGCGAAGAAGCCGGCCATCGTCGTCACCAGTCCCCGGGAAGGCGGATTCCCGTAGCGCGCAGCGCAGGGATCGGATCCGCCTCCGGTTGCGCGACGAGCATCACTGCGCCATGACCCGGTTCGCGATGAAGCGCATCCACAAAGCCCTGTAGCCCGACCGCGAGCGCGAACGCCTTGTGCCACTGCTCTGCGCCGAACGGGATGAGCTCGTCCTCGGAGCGGAGACCCGCGATGACGTCGCCCCACGTGACAGCTCCCATCGAGACGTCCGCGACGAGCGGCTCGCCGTCCGAGCTCGGAATGCCTATCGCGAGCGGGTTCGTGCCCGCGACCTTCGGGCCGCCGGGCGGGCCGAGCCGGGCCGGCGACGTCGCGGTGAGCAGGGCCACGAGGCCGCGCGTCGCGAACTGCCGCGCGTAGTACCCGAGCATCCCCGTCGGGAACGTCCGGTCGAGGACGATCAGCCGCGCCCGCTCGGGCGGAGCCTCGAGCGTGTGCAGCACGGCCGCCTGCATGACGAGATAGCCGATCGCGCCGTTTCCGTCCCACCGCTCGAAGCCCGGCTCATATGGGATCCGCCGCGGGAGCGCCTTCGGATCGAAGCCTGTCTGCGTCTCGAGCCATTCGATGCGCGAGTACCCGTGCCCGAGCTTCCCCTGCTGCTCGGCGTGGTCGAAGTGCTCCCACAGCGCGAGGCACTCGTCCCGGCCGAAGCCGAGCGCCCGGAGCCGGGCCTGCCCCTCCTCAGCCTGCATGGTGCCGGGTTGTGAACTCGAGAACCGGCCAGCCGCGCTCGGACGCGATCCGCCGTAGCGCGCGGTCGGGGTTCACCGCGACCGGATGGCCGACTGTCTCGAGGAACGGCAGGTCGGTGTGGCTGTCGGAGTACGCCGTGCACTCCGCGAGGTCGTAACCCTCGCGCTCGGCCAGGGCGCGCACGCAGTCAGCCTTCGCCTCGGCGTGGAGCGCGCGCTCGGCGCGGCCGGTGTAGCGACCGTCCTTCACCTCGCAGACGGTGCCGAGCGCGCCGTCGAACCCGAGGTCGGCCGCGATCGCGTCGACGATCTCCTGCAGCGAGGCCGAGACGATGTAGACGGGCTCGCCGCGCGCGCGGTGCTGCTCGACGAGACGGAGCGGCTCCGCGTAGACGAGCGGCCGGAGAATCGGCTCCATTGCGTCGGCGACGAGCTTACGGAGATCCTCCGGCGTGTAGCCGGCGAGGACGCGCAAGCCCTCCTCCGCCCCCCTGCGCACCGCGTCGTGACTCGCGCCGCGCGCGACGAAGAGGAGCTGCCAGCCAGCGGCGCGGAGCATCTGCCAGCGGGAGATGATGCCGCGCTTGCGGAAGGAGCCCGCGAGGGCGAGGGCCGACGATCGCCGCAGCAGCGTCCGGTCGAGATCGAAGAAGGCAGCACCTGCCACGGGCTCAGGAATCGTGGCCGGTTCCGGTCAGCGCCTCCTCCATCGTCCCGTAGTCGCGCATGCGGACGATCTTGCCTCCCTTCACCTCGACGACCTGGAAGAGCTTCGGCACCCAGAAGCCGCGCGCACCGAGGCGCTCGAGCCGCTTGCCGCGCAGCCGGAAGGCGACGGACGAGCCGAGTTCGATCGTCTCGCCCGGCCGCAGCCGGTTCGCGCGCGATGCGCGCCAGAGGAGCGTCCTCACAATCTCGTCGGCGTCGCCGCAGGCCTTCCACTTCGCCTTCGCCGACGGCTGCCACGTGGCGTCGTCGGCGATTAGCTCGCGAAGCCGCCGGTGATCGCTCTTCTTCGCCAGCGCGTACGCCTGGGCGACAACGTCGGAGGCGCTGCTCATCCGACGAGCGGGAGGGACTTGAGGATGCCGGCCGGCTCACGCCGAAGCGCCTCGATCTCGTCCGCAATGGCGGCGATCGCGCGTGCGGACTCCGAGTCGGGCCTCGCTGACACGACCGGCGCGCCGGCGTCTCCCTGCTCGCGCAGCACCGGATCGAGCGGAACCGTCCCGAGGAGTGGCACGCCCAGATCGCCGGCGAGATCCTCCCCGCCGCCGCTGCCGAAAACGTCGCCGGACATGTTCTCGACAACGCCGAGGAGTCGCATGTTCGTCTTCTGCGCCATCGCCGCGGCGCGCGCCGCAACGTCCTGCGCGAGCTTCTGCGGCGTCGTCACGACGACGACCTCGGCGCGCGGCAGCAGCTGCCCGAGCGAGATCGAGACGTCGCCCGTCCCCGGCGGCATGTCGACGACGAGGGTGTCGATCTCGCCCCAGTGGACGTCGGTGAGGAACTGCTCGAGCGCGCGATGGAGCATCGGGCCGCGCCACATCACGGGCTCGTTGCTCGTCTCGAGGAAGAAGCCGATCGACATGAGCTTCAGCCCATCCTTCACCGGCGGCACGATCATCTGGTCGACGGCGACCGGCTTTTGGTGAATGCCCAGGATGTGCGGGATCGAATGGCCGTAGATATCGGCGTCGAGCAGGCCGACCTCGTGCCCGAGCTGTGAGAAAGCGACGGCGAGATTCGCGGAGAGGGACGACTTCCCGACGCCGCCCTTCCCGCTCGCGATGGCGATAACGCGACAGTCGGCGGGGATGCGGATCACGCCCTCGTCTGGCGCGCCGCCGCGGAGCTTCTGCGTCAGCGCCTGGCGCTCGTCGGGTGTCATCACGCCGAAGGAGAGCTCGAAGCCGGTCACTCCCGGCACGTCTGCAAGCGCCTGCTCGACCTGCGTCTCGAACGATTCGCGGAGCGGGCAGCCGGCGATCGTGAGGACGATTGTGAGCGCGACAACCCCGTCGTGGATCTCGAGATCGCGCACCATGTCGAGCTCGGTGACCGGCCGCCGGAGCTCGGGGTCGATCACCTGCTCGAGCGCTTTGAGAACGACGTCGCGGGACGGCTCCACGGTTATTCCCGCTCCGGCGCCGCCAAGGTCGGCGCCTCCGCTATTTGGCGTGCTCCGTCAAGACTACGCACGTAGCGAGGGTAACTTACGAGCTGGGTTCAGGCGGCTCGATCATCCGCCGGCCGGAGCGCCGGACGCGGCCCGTAGCTGCGCGCGGTCGGGCGTGAGCTCGGCCTCCGAGTCCTCCGCCGTCAGCGGCTTGGCGATGTCCTCGAGCGGAACCTGTTCCGCCTTCACTCCGAACAAGAGCTCCGCGAGCCCGCCGAACGCCATGACGCCCGCGCCGATGAAGAACGCGATCGCGACCTCGCCGCGGTTGCCCGAGGCGATGAGGTTCCCGAAGAGCAGCGGCCCGATGATCCCGCCGATGCCCGTTCCGACCGCGTAGAAGAACGCGATCGCGAGCGCGCGCGTCTCCATCGGGAAGATCTCGCTCGCCGTCAGGTACGCCGCACTCGCGCCCGCCGAGGCGAGGAAGAACGTCCCGAACACGAACGCCTCGAAGGTCCATGGCGAGCCGCCGAGCGCGTGACCCGTGAAGAGGGCGGCCATGACCGCCGCGACCGCGGCCGAGCCAAAGTACGTCCCGGCGATCATCGGCTTCCGCCCGACCGTGTCGAACAGCCGGCCGAGCAGGAGCGGGCCGAGGAAGTTCCCGACGGCGAAGACGATGATGAAAACGGGGACGAAGCTCGACGAGACCTTCCAGAACGTCGAGTAGAGCGTCCCGAGGTTGAACGTCACGCCGTTGTAGAGGAACGCCTGCCCGATGAAGAGCGACAAGCCGAGCACCGCGCGCCGCGGGTAGCGCTGGAACGCCGTCTTCGCGATCTCGCGAAACGGGATGACCTCGCGCTGCCGCACGGTGAGCTTCTCGTCGGGCTGGTCGAGCTTCTCGCCGGTCTCCCGCTCGACGGCCGCCTCGATGTCGCGGACGATCCGCTCGGCTTCCTCCTCCCGGCCGTGGATGAAGAGCCAGCGCGGGCTCTCGGGCACGTTGCGGCGTACGAAGACAACGGCGAGCCCGAGGATCGCGCCGAGGAGGAAGGAGAGCCGCCAGCCGACGTTCGACGAGAGCAGGCTCTTGTCGAGGAGGAGGATCGCGGCCGCCGATCCCGCCGCCGAGCCGACCCAGTACGAGCCGTTGATGATCAGGTCTACGCGGCCGCGGACGCGCGCCGGGATGAGCTCGTCGATCGCGGAGTTGATCGCGGAGTACTCGCCGCCGATTCCCGCACCGGTGAAGAAGCGGCAGAGGAAGAAGAACCACGCCGTCCACGAGGCGGCCGTCGCGAGCGTCGCGACGATGTAGACGCCGAGCGTGATGAGGAACAGCCTTTTCCGCCCGAAGCGGTCGGTGAGCTGGCCGAAGAAGAGCGCGCCGGCGCACGCGCCCGCGACGTAGACCGCCGCCGCGGTGCCGATCTGCGCCGTCGAAATCGCGATCCCGCTCCCGTGCTCGGTCAGGCGCGGCGCGATCGAGCCGACGATCGTCACCTCGAGGCCGTCGAGAATCCAGACGGTGCCGAGTCCGATCACGACGAGCCAGTGGAACCTCGCCCACGGGAGTCGGTCGAGCCGCGCGGGGACGTCCGTCTCGATCCGGCCGATCTCGACAGAAGCGGCGGAAGCGCTCACGTCGTGGCAACGAGCACGCGCCCGGCCCGGTTACGCTCGAAACGTGTTCCGCTGCGCCGTCTTCGGGCATCGCTTCCGGTTCAACTCGGAGGGACCGACGATGCGGTGGACATGTGAGCGTTGCGGCGCCGTCGGCGGCGAGAAGGAGTACGGCTCAGCGGCGGAGGCGGCGCGGTTTGCCGGCACCTTCGATCGCGAAGACCGCGATGAGCTCGGCCGGCGCGCGCCCTTCCTCGGCATGTTCCCGCTGCGGATCTGGCGGCGCCTACGCGACCGCGGCTAGAACCTCTAACGGAATGACCACGCCCGTGCTCGTTCTGTTGGAGGTTCCTTAGCAGGATCGGACGCGGCGGCGGCGAAGCCGCCCGAGATGGCCTGGCATTCCACCGACGGTTGGTCCGGCGTCGACGAACCGACGACCGTGATGCGCGCGCCGCGGGCGGCACGTCGCACCCGTGCGTGGCCTGCGTGGGTGCTGCCGACGCTCGCGTTCATCTGCGGCGCGCTCGTCAGCGCAGCCGTGTTCACGGTCGGCTGGCGTCACCAGACCCAGCAGAACGCCGCCGCCCAGAGCGCCCTCGCAGCAGCAACGGCGCGCAACCACAGACTTGCCAACTCGCTCGCTGCGGCTCGCGCAACGGTCGCGCATGACGTGCAGATAGCAAGCAAGGCGCACTCGGCGCTCCAAGCGGCTCGGGCCTCCGGCGCCACCATCGCGGCGCAAGCAGGTGCGGCGCAGACCGGCGCGACGTCCGTCTCGAGCAGCGCGACGACGATGGCGTCGGCCGCCGGGAAGATCGCGAACGAGCTCAAGACGCTGACTGCGTATCTCACGACGACCCCGCAGGGGCAGCTCGACGCCGGCTACATCGAGAGCCAGACCGCGTACCTCGCCCGGCAGGTCGACGCGCTGCAGTCGGACGGAGGGACGATGACGACCGCGGTCGCGAACTTCGACGTCGCGATCCGGAAACTCGGGCATCTCGCGTCGGCTCTCGCCGCCCGAAAGTAACCCGAACTGGCCATTCAACCTGGCGCGGGCCGGGCTAGCCTGTGTCCGTGAAGCTGCTCGCCGTCATTGCGCTCGCCGTGGGTGCGCTCGTCGTGGGATCGGCCTCGACCACGGCCGGAGCCGCACGCGGAGCGGCGCGCCAGCCTCTCGGTCTTGTCCCGCATGTTGCGCACGCGAGCACGTTCGCGCCGGAGCGGCAGACGAAGAACACGGCCGGATTCACCTGCGTCTCGGCCTGCTCGTTATACGAGTCCACGATCAACCAGTACTTCACCGATGTCGCCGCCGACAGCGGCCTGGCGACGAACGTCTATTCCGTCGCGACCCAGTACTCGAGCATCCAATACAGCGAGACGTTCGGCGGTTCGTACGTCGACGGAAGCCCGTTCCCAACGACGAAGACGTGCCAGGACGGCTTCGACAAGTACTGCGTCACCGACACGCAGCTGCAAACGGAGATCGGGAAGGTGATCGCGACCAACAAGTTGCCGACGCAGTCGCAGACGACCCTCTACTTCATCTTCACGCCGGCGAACGTCGGTGTCTGCATTGCGGCGGGCAAACCGAACGTCCACACGAACCCGTGCACGACAAACGTCTTTTGCGCCTACCACAGCGCGACGAACACCTTTCTCTACGCCGTCGAGCCGGACAATGCGGCCGTCGAAGGAAACGCGTGCGACACGGGCGAAGCGCCGGCGGGGAACGGCGCCGACGACACGATCAGCACGATCAGCCACGAGCAGAACGAGGCGATCACGGATCCGCGAGGAACAGGGTGGCTCTCGAACGACGCGGAGGACAACAATCCCGAGATCGGCGACCTGTGCGCGTACGACTACGGCACGCCGCTGGGCGGCGGCGCAGGGCTGGAGTACAACCAGGTCATCAACCTCCATGACTACTACCTCCAGCTCGAGTACAGCAACCAGGACACCGGGTGCGTCCCGTATCTCGGCGGCCTGGTGACTGCGCCAAACCCCCTGCTCAAGGATGGCTCCGGGCCGCTCGTCTATCAGGGCGGCCCGGTGATGACGACGAACACGGTTTACGCGATCTACTGGGTGCCGGCGGCGCCCGCGAACCGCGCGCTACCGACGATCTCCGGTGCTGCCAAGATCGGCAAGAAGCTCAAGGCCTCGCACGGCTTCTGGTCGGGCTCGCCGACGCTCACGTACCGGTGGCTCCGCTGCTCTTCGGCGGGAACGTCGTGCAAGGGCATCGCGAAGGCGACCGCGTCCGCGTATGTGCTCGTGAAGGCGGACGCCGGCCATCGGATCGAGATTCGCGTCACGGCGACAAACGCGGCCGGCACCGCGAGCGCGACCTCCGCTCCAACCGGCACGGTCAAGAAGTAGCGAGGAGCCGGAAAGCCTTACGAGGACAGGGCGCGTGCGATCTGCCTGCACACGTCGTCCGTTCCGGCAGCCGCGAGCCGCGAACGGCCTTCGACGTCGAGCGGGGCGGTGCCGAACGGCTCGGCGACATCGAACAGCTCGAGCGCAAGGCCGAGCTCGCGGCAGAGGAGCTGACCCGCGGCGATGTCGAAGGAGCGGGTCGGCTTCAGCGTGCAGACGCCGTCCACGCGCCCAGCGGCGAGATGGCAGAGCGAGAGCGCCGTCGAGCCCATGATCCGCAGGCGCTCAGCGAGCGGAGCGACCTTCGGCGCGTCGGCCGCGACGAGATCCGTCCGTGTCGCCTCCATCACCAGGATCTCGATCTCGTCCTTCGGCCGGACGGCGCCGAGCGGCGCGCCGTTCACCCGCGCTCCCTCGCCGCGCCGGGCGGACCACTCCTCGCCGCTGCCGAAGTCGTGGACGAAGCCGAAGTGGACGTCGTCCATCGTCCGGCCGTCCGCGACGGCGATCGAGAGCGAGAAGAACGGGATGCCGCGCTTCGCGTTGAGCGAACCGTCAATCGGGTCGATCACGACGACGGTGTCGGAGCCCTCTAGCAGGCCAAGCTCCTCTGAGACGATCGAGGCGCCAGTGCCACGGAAGCGCTCGACGATCGCATCCTCTGCCGCCTTGTCGATCGCGGTCGTCTCGTCGCCGCCCTCTCCGGCGCCGACGACGGGCTCCCGCTCGGCGCGAGTCGGGAGCCGCACGAGCACCGCCTCGACGTCGGCGACTGCGGCCCGGCAGAGCTCCAACCAATCAGTCAAGCGGCAACATGAGAAGCCCTGAGGTGAGCTTCGGATAGAAGAACGTGCTCTTCTGCGGCATCACGTCGCCGCGCCGGGCGACCTCCCAGACGTCCTCGATGCGGGTCGGGCGCAGGAGGAACGCCCCCGCCGCGTCGCCGCGATCGACCGCTGCCACGGCCTCGTCGCGATGCGGCGTGTAGGTGACGCCTTCGGGCGTGAGCGCCGCGACGACCTCAGGATCGAGACCGTCGCCGTGCAGCAGCTCGTAGCCGCCGTCGCGGTAGAGGACAGGTCCCGGCAGGACATCACCCGGAGGGCTGATCGGCTCGCCTTCCACCCCGTTCACTCCCTGCGCAAGCCGGTGCGTGGGGAAGATCGTCAGTCCCTCCTGACCGGTCGGGACGATCACCGCGAGCAGCCAGTCCTCGCCCGCGGCGAGCGTCGTCTCGTAGCGGTGGTGGCCGTCGGCGATGAGCAGCTGCGCGTCGCGGAGCTCCTCCGTCAGCGCCTCGCCGAACTCAGGGTCGAGCCGCCAGAGGCTGTCGCCGCCGCTCTGGAGATCCGGCTCGCCCAAGCCGTCGACGTCAATCGTTCCGTCCCATAGAAGGAAGAGCGGCTCGAGCTGCGTACGCGTCGCGCGGAGCAGGCGGAGCCGCCCCTCCTTCGGGCCGGCATGCGTGCGCTCGTGCGGGAGAACGACGAGGTTCTCATACGGCTCGACGCGAAGCGCGGCGACGAATCCCTCGCGGCGCCGGCGCACGCCGTCAGGCCCCTCGTATTCCTGGGCGAGCCACCAGTACGCAGGCTCGGGCTCCTCGACGAGCACGCCACGCTCGCGCCAGTCCGCAAGCTGCGCGGCGGCATCCTCCTCACTGTCCGGGAGGGTCAGGTGGACGACGTTGAACGGGCTCTCTCGGAGGAGCGCCTCGCGCTCGCCCGGCCCGATGACGTCGTAAGGAGGAGCGACAAGCGAGTCGAGAGGTCCTGCCACAGCTTCGTCGTAACGGAGCGCACGGAACGGCCGTATTGCTGCCACGGCAGTGACCGTACCAACCGCACGGCCTCCCTCCCGGCGCGAACGAGCCACGTCGCGACGCCGAGCAGGAGTGCGCTAAGAACGACGGCGCCGTGCCGGAGAGCCGCCCGCCGCGCCGGCGCTCGATTGGCGCCGCGCACTACCAGCACCTGCTCCGCCGGGATGACCTCGAGCACCGCGGACGCCGGAAGCCGGCGCAGCTTGCGGCGGTGCCGTATCTCCAGGTGCGCGGGGACGTACGGATCGCCGTCCGCGATGACGCGTTCGACCGTCCCGCGCCCGCCGCCCGCCACCGAGAAGCCGACGCAGTTCGCCAGCCAGTAGCGCGTAACTGGGCTGGCGGCGGTGAACCGCTTCGTTCGGGCCGATACGACTGCCATCTACGCCCCGGTCCCCGCCGCGGCCTCATGCGAAACTCCGAGTAATGACCGCGATCGCCGAGCTCGAGGAGAACCGCACCGTCGAAGGCGTGTACGCGGTCGCGCGGAAGGAGCGGCTGCGCACCCGTAACGGCGGCACGTACCTCGCGCTCGAGCTCGTCGACCCGAGCGGCCGCATCTCGGCGCGCGTCTGGAACGACGTCGACCTCCTCGACGGACGCTTCGAGGCCGGCGACGCGGTGCGCGTGCTCGGACGGGTGGAGAAGTTCCGAAACGTGCTCCAGGTCGAGGTGCGGACGCTCGAGCCGGCGGAGGGCGTCGACCCCGCCGAGCTCGCGGTTGGTCTGCGCCGCGACGCCGGCGAGCTCGAGGGCTTCCTCGAGTTCCTCGTCGCGGAGGTGCACGACGACGGGCTGCGGAGCGTCGTCGAGCGCGCGCTCGGCGAGGCGCCGCTGCGCTCGTATCCCGCCACGCCGGACGGGCACCATTCGTACGCGGGCGGATTGCTCGAGCACACGGTCGGCGTAGCGACGCTCTGCCGCGAGCTGTGCCAGATCCATCCGCGGCTCCGTCCCGACCTTCTCGTCGCTGCGGCGCTCGTGCATGACGTCGGGCGCACGCACGAGCTCGGCCCGCCGCCGGTCTTCGCCCCGACGGAGCGGGGGAAGCTCCTCGGTCACATCCACCTCGGCCTGCGCATGCTCGAGGAGCTCGACGCGCCCGACGAGCTCCTCCACGCTGTCGCGTGCCACCACGACGTGCGCGCCGCGCGGACTGCCGAGGCGGCCGTGCTCTACCACGCGAACCAGCTCGACGCCGTCGCCGCCACGAGGCCCGTCCAGGCTTGATCGGAGTTCTGCTCGCGCTCGCTGCGAGCCTTTCGTGGGGCATCGCCGACTTCGGCGGCGGAATTGGGACGCGGCGCGCTCCCATCGTCTGGGTGCTCCTCTTCTCCCAGGCCGCCGGCCTGGTGCTCGTCGGGACGATGTGGCTCGCGACGCGTCCTGCGGCGCCGAGCGGCCGCGAGCTCGCGTGGGGCGCGTTCGGCGGAGCGATGGGCGTCGTCGGCCTCGGCGCTTTCTATCGCGCGCTCGCGATCGGGACGATGGGCATCGTCGGGCCGATCTCCGCGGCGGGCGCGATCGTGCCCGTCGTCTACGGTCTCGCGCGCGGCGAGCGGCCGTCCGTTTTGCAAGGCGTGGGTATCGCGGTCGCGGTGATAGGCGTCGTGGCTGCGTCACTCGAACCGCTGCCCGACGGAGCGGGACGGAAGATCACGACCGGCGCTGGGCTAGCGCTGCTCGCCGCGCTCGGCTTCGGCTCGTCGCTGCTCGGCCTGAACCGCGTTTCGCAGGCAGGCGTGGTGTGGGGAACGCTTTCGCTGCGTCTCACCGTCGTCCCGATCATGGTGCTCGCGGCACTGCTCGTCCGCCCTCCAACCGAGCGGCTGCGATCGCGCACGATTCTCCCACTCCTGATCGCTACGGGCGTGTTCGACTCCGGCGCGAACCTGCTGTACGGCGCGTCAGCGCGCCACGGTCTGATCAGCGTGGTCTCGGTGCTCGGTTCGCTCTACCCGATCGTCCTCGTCGCGCTCGCGTACTTCGTGCTGCACGAGAAGATCACGCACCCGCAGCTCGCCGGCGTCGCGCTCGCGCTTGCCGGGGTCGCGCTCATCTCCGCCGCCTAGGAGACACCCCAATCGGACATGCCCAGCCAAGACACGTCGGAACCAGGTTCCGACGTGTCCGGATCAGACGTTGAAGCGGATGTTGAGGACGTCGCCGTCCTCGACGACGTAGTTCTTTCCCTCGAGGCGCGCCTGTCCGCCGGCGAGGAAGTCGTCGGTGCGCGTGACCTCGGCCCGGATGAAGCCGCGCGCGATGTCGGAGTGGATCGTCGCCGCCGCGTCGAGCGCGGTCTCGCCGCGCCGCAGCGTCCAGGCGCGCGTCTCCTTCTCGCCCGCGGTGAAGAACGTGATCAGGTCGAGCGTCTCCGCGAGCCGCCGCACGACCTCGCCGAGCGCCGACTCGCCGCCGCCGCGGAACTCCGCTGCTTCCTCGTCGCTCAGATCCGCCAGCTCCGACTCAAGCTGAAGGTCGATGCCATCCGCACCGTTGACAATCGAGATCAGGGGCTTCGTCGTGAGCGGATCGAGCTCGGACGAAAGCTCTCCGTCCCACTCCGCAAGCGCGTGCCCGGCGTCGACGTGCGCGAGCAACCGCTCGAGCTCCGCCGCTTCGGCCTTCACCTTCGCGTCGCCCGACTTCGCCTGCTTCGCGACCCGCTCGAGCCGCTTCTCCACGTGGTCGCGGTCGGCGACGAGCAGCTCGAGCTTCAGCGTCTCGAGATCGTCGTCCGGAACGCGCGTACCCGAGAAGCCGTCGAGCACCACCAACAGCGCGTCGACCTGGCGGAGGTTTCCGAGCAACTGCGGCCCCGTCCCCGGAACGTCGACGACACGCACCGCGGCCGGCGTCACCTTCCGCGCCCCGACGTTTCGTGCCAGCGCGTCGAGCCGCTCGTCGGCGATCTGCGCCATCCCGACGTGCTCCTTCCCCGAGCCCGTCGCCTCAGCATGGGTGAGCGCGCGGAAGAGCGTCGTCTTCCCCGAGCTCGGCAATCCGACAATCCCGATCTCCAGCGCCACGAGCCCCAGGCTAGTTAGGACGGCTTAGTGCGCGGGCGCCTCCGAGCCATCGACCTGCTTCTGGAGGGAGACGAGCGCGCGGTGTTGCAGCGACTTCACCGCGCCCTGCGTTTTGTCGAGGATCGCCGCCACTTCCGCGTTCGGGAGGTTGAAGACGAACTTCAGCGTGAGCACCTGCTGCTGCTCGGGGGAAAGGTTCTCGATGAGCTTGAGCATCGACTCGCGGCCGATTGTCCGCATCGCCTCGAGCTCGGCTGACGGCTCCGCCTCGCTCGGCGGCGGCTCCGGTACCTCCTCCTCCGGCTGCCAGCGGCGCCGCGAGCGGAAGTGGTCCATCGCGAGATTGTGAGCGATACGGAACAGCCACGCGGAGAACGGTGCGGACTGCCAGCGGAAGCTCCCGATCTTCTCGAGCATCTTCAGGAACGTCTGCGTCGTGAGGTCCTCTGCGTCATGGCGGTTGCCGACGCTGACGTGGAGGTAGCTGTAGATCCGGTCGAAGTGGATCAGGTACAGCTCCTCGAGCGCCTCGCGGTCGCCCTGTTGCCCCCGCGCGACGAGGTCGCGAACATGCTCCGCCGACTCGTCGACAGCCCGCTCCATAGACGTGGTCATCTCCTGTGAATTACCCCGCGACCCCGGCCGAGCTAACGCGGCTCAGGTCAATTGGAGGAAAAACCCACGTGCCCGGCACGCACGATCCGCTTGTAGTAGGCGATCTGCGCGACGACGGCGTGGAGTGGACCGTCCTCTGTCTCGAGCGCGACGACGGGGGCGCTGCCGCTACCGCCGCCCAGCGCAGCCTCGAGAGCGTCGGCGGAGCGAGAGTCGACGAACCCGGAGACGACCTGTCCGCCGGCGAAGCCGAGCTCGACGCGAACGCGGTCGTCAGACACGTGAGACCACCTCCGACAGGACGCCGTGAACGGAGTCGGGGTGGACGAACGCAACTTCGAGGCCGAACATCCCGCGTCGCGGGGTCTCGTCGATCAGCTCAGCGCCGGCGCCGGCGAGGTCGACGAGCGCGGCGCGGATGTCCTCCACCTCGTACGCGACGTGATGCATCCCGGGGCCGCGCTTAGCGAGGAACCGCCCGACGGGCGTGTCGTCGCCGAGCGCTCCGAGCAGCTCAACGCGGCTCTCGCCGACGCGGAGCGAGGCGGCCTCGACTCCCTGCTCGTCGACACGCTCCCGGTGCTCGAGCGTCGCGCCGAACAGCCGCGCATACGTGTCGATCGCACCGTCGAGATCGTCGACGGCGACGCCGACGTGGTGGATCGAGAGCGCAGCAGCCATCCCGTCGATGGTATGTGAAAGGGTTGAGCCGATGCCTTCGACCGTTGCGGTGCTCACCGTTGCCGTCCTCCTTCTCGTTGGCTGCGGCAGCGGTTCTGCGACACCCAAACCGCACAGCGAGGCGTCGAAGACGGCAACGCAGGTGCTGAAGGATGTGGAGAAGTCGCTGCGCCAGGCGAGCTCCGTCCATATCTCAGGCGCGTGGTTCTCGGCGACCCCGAGAGGCCACATCCATTTCGACGCCACGAGCGTCACGGACAAGGGCGGCACAGCCTCGGTGACCGGAGGCGACGTGGCTTTCAAGGTCGTCGCGATCGACGATGAGGTCTATGTCCGGGGGAACAAGGCGTTCTCAGGCTCCGCCGCGTCGACGCTCGGAGGCAGATGGCTCAAGTGCTCCACGAACAGTGTCATGGGCGAAAGGTCATCCTGGACCGCTCCCTTTTTCGTCCTCAACCCGATGTACCACGGCATTCTCAGAAACAAGGGCGAGACGACCTACAACGGCGAGAAGACGGTCGAGATCGACGGCAGCCGTGGCTTCAAGCTGTATGTAGCGACGACGGGAACGCCGTACCCGCTCGCGATCGTCGTGCAGCGTCAGGCAGTCACATTCGACGACTTCAACGCGAGGGTCGCGCTAACAGCGCCCAAGAACGCGATTGCCGTCTCGAAGTTCTGCGGCAAGCTCTAGAACCAGAGGTCGCCGGCGACGCTCGCGACGACGCGCGGGATCCCGACGGTCTCGGACGCGCGCGACTCCGGCTCGACGTCGACAAACAGCTCGAGCACCTCGTTCCGCACGAGCGTCTCCTTGTCGAGCAGTGCCGAAGCGACCCGGTCGAGCGGCGGACGGTGCTTCTTCAGCAGGCGCAACGCCTCCTGGTACGCGCCGTCCGTCAGGCGTGCCTGCTCGTCGTCGCGGAGCTGCTTCGTCGCCTCCGAGAGCGCGTAGTTGTCGGCGCGCATCGTCCGGGAGCTGACCGCGTCGGACATGCCCCAGTCGAAGACCATGTGACGCGCGATGTCGGTGACCTTCTCGAGGTCGTTCGCGGCACCGTTCGTGACGCGGCCGAAGACGACCTCCTCGGCGGCGCGGCCGGCGAGCGCGACGACCATCCAGTCCTGTAGCTCCTCCTTCGTGTGGAGGTAGCGATCCTCCTCGGGGAGGTGGAACGTGTAGCCGAGCGCCGTGCCGCGGGCGACAATCGTCACCTTCTGGAGCTCCGCGGCGCCACCCATGAGGTGGGCCATGAGTGCGTGGCCGCCTTCGTGGTAGGCGAGGATCATGCGCTCCTTCTCCGTCAGCACCTTCTTCTGCTGGAGCCCGGCGACGACCCGCTCGAGCGCCCAGTCGAAGTCCAGCTGCGAAAGCGCGTTGGCGCTGCGACGGCCGGCGGCGATGGCGGCCTCGTTGCAGACGTTCGCGAGCTCGGCGCCGGTGAGACCGGACGTCTGGCGGGCGACCGTCGAAAGCTTCATGCCCTCGGCGAGGGGCTTGCCGCGCGTGTGAACGCCGAGGATCGCCTCGCGGCCGGCGAGATCCGGCGGCGGAACGAGGAGCTGGCGGTCGAAGCGGCCCGGGCGCAAGAGCGCCGGGTCGAGATCCTGGATGCGGTTCGAGGCGCCCATGACGACGACCTGCCTGGCGCCGTCGAACCCGTCGAGCTCGACGAGGAGCTGGTTGAGGGTCTGGTCCTGCTCGCGGTTGAAGCCGTGCCCGGTTCGCTGCGCGCCGACCGAGTCGAGCTCATCGATGAAAACGATTGCCGGGGCGTTCTTGCGCGCCTCGGCGAAAAGCTTGCGGATGCGTGCGGCGCCGAGGCCGGCGAACATCTCCACGAACGACGCGGCGCTCGCTGCGTAGAAGTTCGCGCCCGACTCGTGCGCGACCGCCTTCGCGAGCAGTGTCTTCCCGGTTCCCGGCGGCCCGTACAGCAGCAACCCCTTTGGCGTCTTCGCACCGAGCCGTTCGAAGCGCTCCGGATCGCGGAGGAAGTCGACGACCTCCATGAGCTCCGCGCGCACCTCCTCGACGCCCGCGACGTCCGCCCACGTCGTGGACGAAGTGCCTTTCGTCGCCATGTTCGCCGGCTTCGTCCGCGGCATCGAACCTGCGACCTTCCACAGCAGCCACAACGCCACGATGAGGACGAGGACGAAGAAGAGCGGCAGCACCGTACTCGCGAAGTTCACTGCGTCGTGAAACCACTGCCCGACGAGCGTGTGGTGCGGGAAGAGAAGCTTCTGCTCGGCCGGCGTCAGACCGCTTGAGTTGGTCGATGTCGTCGCGGTCGTCGTCGTGACCGCAGAGGCGAATGCATCGGCCAGCCGCATACGACTCCAATCGGCATTCATGCGCGGCGACCTTAGCGGAGGGCACGAAGCGCCGGCTCGAGGCGCTGCCGGGTGGTCAGGACGCCGGCGAAGAGGTCGCCGTGCCGCCGGATCCGGTCGAGCACGACGTCCATCGTGAAGGCCGTCGGGTCGAGCTTCTCCGTCACCTCGTCCCAGCGCAGCGGCGTCGAGACGGGCGCGCCAGGCCGCGATCGCACCGAGTAGACGGACGCGATCGTCTTCCCCTCGCCGTTCTGGTTCGCGTCGATGAGCACGCCGCGGCGCTTCGCCTTCGACCACTCCGTCGTCGCAAGGCCGCGGTGCGTCGCGGCGATCGCACCGGCGACGATCTCGCAGAACTCGCGCGTCTGCACATACGTCGAGCGGCGCTCGATCGGCACGAGGACGTGCATCCCGTCGGCGCTCGACGTCTTCGGAAAAGAGACCAGGCCGAGCGCGTCGAGCGCCTTCTTCACGACGCATCGCGACCTGAACGACCTCCTTGATCCCGACGTCCGGCGACGGGTCGAGGTCGAAGAGCACGAAGTCGGGACGCTCTGGCTTGTCGACACGCGAGTACCACGCGTTCATGTCGATGCAGCCCATGTTCGCCATCCAGAGCAGCGCGCGTTCGTCGTTCACGAGCGGCGCCTCGATCGTGCGCCGTGCCGGCGGCCGCTCGCGCGTCGAGACCTCGACCTTGAAGCGCGGGATCCAGTCCGGCATGTGCTTCGGCGCGTCCTTCTGGAAGAACGCCTTGCCGTATGCGCCGTCGGGATAGCGCCGCATCGTGAACGGTCGTTGCCTTGAGGTGCGGGACGAGCACGGGAGCAACTGCGCGGTAGTAGTCGACGAGGTCGCCTTTTGTGATCGGCCCGTTCGGGTCGTCCTCGGGCCAGAAGAGCTTGTCGAGGTTCGAGAGCTTCACGCCGTCCTCTTCTGCCTCCGCGGGCGCTTCCCGACGCACGGCGCGCGCCGGCTTGTCGTCGCGCAGGCCCTGGAACGACGGCGCGCGCAGGTGGCCGTCGTGCGTCCACTCGAGGAACTCGACCTCGCAAACGAGCTTCGGCTCGACCCAGACGACGTCGTCCTTGCGCACCTTCGGCATCTTCGGCACGACCGCGAACGGCGACGTCTCCCGCCGCAGCGGCGCGAGCTTCGCGCGGAGCTCGTCGATCGTCCGCTCGCTGAAGCCCGTGCCGACGTTTCCGACCCAGACGTACTCCTTGCCTCGCCGGACGCCGAGCACGAGCGAGCCGAACGTCCCCGCGCGCCGGCCCTGGCCCTTCGTCCAGCCGCAGATCACGAACTCCTGGCGGCCGTGCGTCTTGATCTTGAGCCAGTCGCCGCCGCGGGCGCCTTCCTTGTAGCGGGACGTCGCCTTCTTGGCCATCACGCCTTCGAGTCGCTGCTCCTTCGCCGCCTCGAGGAGCGCTTCGCCGTCCTCGAAGACGCCGGACACCTGGATGACGCCGCGACGGGATAGACGAGCTGCTCGAGCCGCTCGCGGCGCTGTGTCAGTGGGAGCCCGGTCAATGGCTCGCCGTCGATCTCGAGGACGTCGAAGATCTCGTAGACGAGCGGCGTGCCCGGCTTGGCCTGCTGCATTGCAGAGAAGCTCGGGCGGCCGTCCTCGTCGAGCGCGCAGACCTCGCCGTCGACGACCGCGTCCGGCGTGCGCAGCGCGTTCGGCAGCGCCTTCGCGACGACCGGCGAATCGCTCCGTCAGGTCGTTGCCGCGTCGTGACCTAAGGGTCGCTTCGCCGCCGCGGACGTAGCCGACCGCGCGGTAGCCGTCCCACTTCGGTTCGAACAGCCAGCCCGCGCCGGACGGGAGGTGCTCGACGAGCGTCGCGAGCATCGGCTCGTAGACGTCGCGCCGCCCGCGAGCCGTCGCGATGCTCTCGTCGCGCTTGCGGAGGAGGAGCCAGTTCTTCTCGTCGCCGGAGAGGTGCGCGGGGACGAGCGTCCACGTGCCCTCGAGCCGCTCGCCGTGGAGCCGTACCGTCAGCCCGCCGTCGGGCTTCTCCTCGACGAGCTCGTACGTGCCGTGATCCCAGATCTCGACCGTGCCGGCGCCGTAGTTGCCCTTCGGGATCTCGCCCGCGAACGTCGCGTATTCGAGCGGATGGTCCTCGACGTGCACGGCGAGATGCTGCTGGCCGGGCTCGAGCGGGACGCCCTTCGGCACGGCCCATGAGGCGAGCGCGCCGTCTCGCTCGAGACGGAAGTCGTAGTGCAAGCGCCGCGCGTCGTGCCGCTGCACGACGAAGACGGGCCGCGGCGCTTCTTCGAGCCGGGCTTGGCTCGCCGGATCGCGCTTCCAGGATCGTTCCGGGCTTCCGGTCCCTCTTGCGCTCGTACTCGGAGAGTTTATTGCTCACAAGCCGTATTCCTATCGTTCACAGCGACGCATACATACCGGGGGATAAGCCTGTGGACGCTGTGGACAGCGGCGCAAAGCCTACCTCGTGAAACTGTGCGAACCTTCAGAAAGCTGTTCCTCAGGCGTACACGCCGAGACTACGGAAGCGGGCCCGCCGCCGGCGCCGCAGCTCTTCGCCGGGGATCCCGTCGAGCTCTCCGAGCGCACCGCGAAGCGCTTCGCCGAGGAGCTTCGCGGCGGCATCGTGGTCGAGCTGGGCGCCGCCCTTCGGCTCCGGGACGACCTCGTCGATCACCCCGAGCTCGAGGCAGTGGATCGCATCGGGCCGGAAAGCGGCTGCCGCCTTCTTCGCCTGGCCGGCGTCGCGCCAGAGGATCGAGGCGCAACCCTCGGGCGAGATGACGGAGTAGATCGCGTTCTCCTGCATGAGGACGCGGTCGGCGAGCGCGATAGCGATGGCGCCGCCCGAGCCGCCCTCCCCGATCACGCACGTGACGGTCGGCACCGTAAGCCGCGCCATCGCGGCCTGCGACGCGGCGATCGCGGCGCCCTGCCCGTGCTGCTCGGCGACGACGCCCGGATACGCGCCCGGCGTGTCGACGAGCGTCACGATCGGGAAGCGGTGCCGCTCGGCGAGCTCCATCGCGTGCATCGCCTTCGCGGTAGCCCTCGGGGTTCGGCATGCCGAAGCGGCGGCTCGCGCGCTCATGGATGTCCCGGCCCTTCTGCTGCCCGACGAGGACGATCGTGCGGCCGTCGAAGCTTGCCGAGGCCGGCGATCATCGCGCCGTCGTCGGCGAGCGCGCGGTCGCCGTGCAGCTCGAACCAGTCGTCCGAGCAGCCGCTCGACGTAGTCGAGCGTGTACGGCCGCTCGGTCGTGGCGCGCGAGCTCGACCTTGCGCCAGATCTCCTCGTCGGTCGCGGCGCTCGCCGATCTTGTCGATCTGCCGCTGCAGGCGCTCGAGCTCGCCGGAGAGCTTCGCGCCGCCGAGCAGCGAGAGGTTCTTCAGGCGCCCCAGCCGCTCGCGCAGGCGCAGCTCGTGCTCACTCTGGGGCATCGAACAACCTCAGCAGGCGGGAGAGGGTCGGCCGGAGCTTCGGGCCGCTCGACGATCGCGTCGATCTGGCCGTAGCGGACGTTCTGCTCGGCGCGGCCGAAGTCGTCGGGGAGCTTCTCCCGCGTGATCTCCTGGACGACGCGCGGGCCGGCGAACGACATGAGCGCGTTCGGCTCCGCGAGGAGGACGTCGCCGAGCGTCGCGAAGCTCGCGAGCACGCCGCCCGTCGTCGGATGCGCCATCACGCAGATGAGCGCCTCGCCGGAGTCGCGGAGATCCTCGACGGCAGCGACGGTCTTCGGCAGCTGCATGAGCGCGAGGATCCCCTCCTGCATGCGAGCGCCGCCCGAGCTCGTGACGCAGATCAGCGGCGTCCCTCCCTCGGCGGCAGAGTCGCACGCGCGCGAGAACTTCTCACCGACGACGCTGCCCATCGAGCCGCCCATGAAGGCGAAGTCCATGACGGCGAGCTCGGTGCGGCGGCCGTCGATCGCGCCGCGGCCGATAACGCATCGCGTCCGCCATTCCGGTCTTCATCTCCGCCTCCGCGAGCCGCTCGGTGTAGGGACGCAGGTCGAAGAACGCGAGCGGATCCTCGGAGTGGAGCTCGGCCGCCTCCTCCTCGAACGCGCCCGGATCGACGAGCGACGCGATACGCGACCGCG
This sequence comes from uncultured Actinomycetes bacterium, assembly GCA_963753525.1. GTDB lineage: Bacteria > Actinomycetota > Thermoleophilia > Gaiellales > Gaiellaceae > Palsa-739. The sequence continues at coordinate 329,527 of CAVWCS010000005.1, read as the reverse complement.
CGCGCATCGGGAAGTGGTGCCCGCACTGGCGGCAGACCCAGAGGCTCTGCTCGAGCTCGTCGTCGCGGTAGTGCGAGTGACAGCTCGGGCAGGTGTTCGGATGGCTGGGCGGCGGGGCCGGCTGGTCGCCGGTCTCCACCGACACGTCGATTTTCGCCACGTCAGGAGCTTAGACCCAGCGCGGCGGTAAGCCGTTGCAGCTTTGCCACATTCGCGGGATCGGGCGCGAGGCCGGTCAAGCCTGCGCCGGCGAGCTTGCGGCTCTCCCGGATCCGGGACAGAAGCTGCTCGACGTCGTCAAGCGACGGCCCGTCCGGCTCCGGCATGAAGACCGCCATCTCGCCCGGTTCGAGGACGTCGAGGTCGAGCGCGACGTACACGGCATCAGCGCGCTCGAGCACCCGCTCCGGATCGTCCGTGATCCCATGCGCGGCGATGAAGTCGGCCTCGGGCGGGTCGAAGTTGCGCGCGCCCCAGAGGACGACATCCTCCGCCTCGACCATCCCCTGGTCGATGATCATCCGCAGCGGCATCCCCCACTCGTTGCCGGACGGCGACGTCTCGGGCGTGTTGAGATCGCCGTGGGCGTCGAGCCAGATCACAGCGAGCCGGTCGAATCGCGCCGCGAGCCCTTCGACGACGCCGACGTGGGAGCAGCAGCACCCGCCGAGGACGAGCGGCACCTCGGGCAGGTCGGACGCGACGGCGAGCGTCTGCATCGCGAGCGTGTCCTCCTCGACGACGGCGACCTCGGGAAAGTCGAGCGGCAGCGCGGCGGCCTCGACCATCGGCTCGCCGCCGTCGCCCCACGCGCGCGGCACACGTACGAGCCCGGCGCCGAAGGTCCTGCCGCAAGAGTGGCACTCGTAGAGATCGTCGACGGCGACGGCCGTCAGCGTCCGGCAGTCGGGACAGCGCGCGCGGAGGATGCTCACGCGAGCGCCTTCTCGTAAACGATGTTCTCCGCCTCGACGTGCATCCCAACAGACTCGTAGAGATGTGTCGCGCCGGTCGGGTTCGTCGCGTCGACGCCGAGCGTCACGCGCGGCAGGCCGCGATCCCAGAACTCAGCGAACGTGCGGTACAGAAGTGCCTTCGCAAAGCCGCGGCCGCGAAACTCGCGCCGCACGCCGAGCGCGCCGACGTACCCGCCGCCGTTCCGGTTCGCCTCGTTCCGTGCCACTGCTGCGATCTCGGCATCGTTTCGAATCAGGAACCAGAGGCTCGGCTCGAAATTCGGATTCGAGGAATGCCGCTCCCACCACTCCGTCGAACGGTGTCGAGTGATGCTCCCAGTGGTCCTGGAACGAAGCGTCGAGGGCGTCGTAGAACGCCGCCTCGTCGCCCGGCTGAAGGCTCTCGATCTCGACGTTCGCCGTGAGCTCGGGCCTCTCCGTCAGCTCGATCGCCATCTCGTAGAAGCGGCGGACGTCCTCGTAGCCGAGGCTCGCCGAGGAGCTCGCGCGCGCGCGTGTCCGGTCGACGAGCGCGAACGTGGTGCATGCGTGCGGCGCCGCGTGCGCGCGGCGCGCTGCTCGGTCAGCTCTACGAACTCGTTGCCGAGCCGCGGTCGTCTGCGCGCGGAGACCTACGGCGACGATTGCGATCCCGACGGTCGCCGGTCGTGCTGCGTCCACGACGACCGCGGCGATCCGCCGCCTCGTCCTCGACAAGCCACGAGTCGTGCTCGAGGTCGGCGCGCTCGTCCATTCCCGGACGTCGGCCGCGGAGATCCGCGAGGGTCTCCCGGTCAGCCGCTCCTCGTCGCTGGCGAGAAACTCGGCGAGCGCAGGCAGGTCGTCGCGTCGTCGAGCGGCCGCACGGTCACGGCACGAGCATGGCGAGGGCATCGGAGAGCCCGGCGAGGCTCTTCAGTTCGACGTCGGGCTGCGGCTCTGCCGTCTCGCCGAGGCGGTTGATCCAGACGGTGCGCAGGCCGAGCATCGTCGCGGGCGCGATGTCGTGGAAGAGGCTCGCCGCGACGTGGACGTGCGCCGTCCCGAGCGGCGCCGGTGCGGGCGAAGAACTCCTCCCAGTGCGCGGGCGCCGGCTTGTACGAGCCGAGTCTCCGACGCGACGATCGTCTCGTCGAACGGAACGCCGAGCCGCGCGACCGAGGCGTCGATCAGGTCGCGGTCGCTGTTGGAGAGGATCGCGAGCCGCCAGCCGCGCGAGCGCGCCTCCTCGAGCGCCGCCGGACCTCCGGGAACGGCTCCCAGCTCGGGGAGCGAGCAGCGAGCGCGTCGTGCTCCGCCGCCGGCGCGCCGAGGCGCGTCGAGCGCGATCGCCATCACCTCGCGGTAGCTCCGCGCCGGATCCTCGCGCTGGATCGCCGGCTCGAGCTCGTGGTAGCGGCGGAGCATCTCGCCCGCCTCGTTCGGCCCGAACAGCCGCTCGAGCTCGCGCCCGATCCCGCCGTTCCAGTCGATCAGCGTCCCGTAACAGTCGAACGTCGCCCAGCGCTCGCATGTGAGCGGGAACCTATGGCGCGCTAGTCGTCGAAGCGCTTGAAGACGACGCAGGCGTTGTGCCCGCCGAAGCCGAAGCTGTTCGAGACGGCGATCCTCACGTCCGCGTCGCGCGGCTCGTTCGGGACGTAGTCGAGATCGCACGCCGGATCGGCGACCTCGTAGTTGATCGTCGGCGGCAGCTTCCCGTCGCGGATCGCGAGGATCGTGAACGTCGCCTCGATCGCGCCGGCGCCGCCGAGGCAGTGCCCCGTCGCGCCTTTCGTGCCGGAGACGGGCGTCTTGTAGCGCGATCTCCTCGCCGAGCGCGTACTTGAGCATCTGCGTCTCGGACGCTGTCGCCGACCGGCGTCGAAGTCGCGTGCGCGTTGATGTAGTCGATGTCCTCCGGCGCCACGCCGGCGTCGTCGAGCGCCATCTTGAAGGCGTTCGACCGGGCCGGTCGGATCGGGCTCGGTGATGTGCTTCGCGTCGGAGGACAGGCCGTAGCCGACGATCTCGCGCGTAGATCTTCGCGCCGCGCGCCTTCGCGTGCTCGAGCTCCTCGAGCACGAGCGCCGCGCCGGCCTCGCCCATCACGAAGCCGTCGCGCCCGGCGTCGAACGGCCGCGAGCGCGCGCTTCGGGTCGTCGTTGCGGAGCGAGAGCGCGCGCATCGCGGCGAAGCCGGCGATGCCGACCTCGTTCACGGCCGCCTCGGTTCCGCCGGCGAACATCACGTCGGCGCGGCCGAGCCGGATCGCGTCGGTGGCCGTCGCCGATCGCCATGTTCGACGCCGCGCACGCCGTGCACTCGCGACATGAGCGGGCCGCGCGTGCCGAGCTCGATCGAGACCCAGCCGGCGCCGAGGTTCGGGATGATCGACGGGATCGCGAACGGGTTGACGCGATCCGGCCCGCGTGTCGCATCAGCGTGTCGTAGGCACTCCTGGAACGACTTCAGGCCGCCGATGCCGGTCGCGATCGAGGCGCCGATGCGGTCGGCCTCCTTCGCGATGTCGAGCCCGGAGTCGGCCTCGGCCTGGCGCGCAGCGGCGACGATCGAGATGCGTGAAGCGGTCGATGCGCCGCGCGTCCTTGCGGTCCATCCAGTCGGTCGGATCGAGATCCTTCACCTCGCAGGCGAAGTGCACCTTGTAGTCGGTGTGGTCGAAGTGCGTGATCGGCCCGGCGCCGGACTCGCCCGCGAGCAGCGTCGGACCACGTCGACTCGACGTCGAGCCCGAGCGGCGTCACCGCGCCCAGCCCGGTGACCACGACACGTCTGCGTCCGTTTGAGATCCGCTCGTTCGCGCGTCACTTACATCCCGAGTCCGCCGTCGACGAGCAGCACTTCCCCTGTGATGAACGCTGCCTCGTCGGAGCAGAGGAAGCGTACCGCCCCCGCCACGTCGTCCGGCTCGCCGAGCCGGCCGAGCGGCGTGTTCGTGAGCATCGCGGCGGTCGCCTCTTCGGGCAGGACGTCGGTGAGCTGCGTCTTCGACGTAGCCGGGCGCGACGACGTTCGCGCGGACGTTGCGACTGCCGAGCTCGCGCGCGAGCGACTTCGTGAAGCCGATGATCCCGGCCTTCGACGCCGCGTAGTTCGTCTGGCCCCAGTTGCCGTGCACGCCGACGATCGACGAGACGTTGACGATCGAGCCGGAGCGCTTCTTCATCATCGGCCGCGGTCACGGCGCGGCAGGTGTAGAAGACGGAGGAGAGGTTCGTCTCGATCACCGTGCGCCAGTCGTCGTCGGACATCCGCGCGAGCAGGCCGTCGCGGGTGAGGCCGGCGTTGTTGACGAGGATGTCGAGATCGCCCGCCTCCTCGACGAGCCGCGCCGCGTCCTCGGCGCTCGAGACGTCGGCCTGGATCGCGCGGCCGCCGATCTCCTTCGCGAGCTCCTCCGCCTCCTCGGCGCCGGTGCGGTAGCCGACCACGACCTCGGCGCCGCCGCGCGCGAGCTCCTCGGCGATCGCTCGACCGATCCCCTTCGACGCGCCGGTGACGAGGGCGCGCTTGCCCTCGAGCGCGGCGAAGGCTCACGCTTCGGCGAGCAGCTCGGGCAGCCGGTCGAGCGCCTCGAGACTGTTGATCGAGACGGCGTGGACGCTGCGGTCGATCCGCTTCGACGAGGCCGGAGAGGACGTTGCCGGGGCCGACCTCGACGAACGTCCGCACGCCCTCGCGCATGAGCTCGGTCGCCGACTGCGTGAAGCGCACCGGCGCCGTGAGCTGGTCGACGAGCAGCGGGCCGATCCGCTGCGCCGACTCGACGCGCGCCGTGACCGTGGACATGAACGGCGACGTCGGCTCCTGGAACTTGACCTTCTCGATCGCGGGCCGCAGCCGGTCGGCGGCGCGCGCGACGAGCGGGGAGTGGAACGCGCCCGAGACCTTCAGCTTCACCGCGCGGCGGGCGCCTTCGCTCTGCGCCTGCTCGATGCACTCGTCGACCGCGTCGTTCTCGCCCGAGACGACGACCTGGCCGGGGCAGTTGTAGTTCGCCGGCCACACGCCGAGGATCTGCCGGCACAGAGCGCCTCGACCACCTCGTCCGCGAGGCCGAGGATCGCCGCCATCGAGCCTGGGTTGCTTCGCGGCGGCCTCCGCCATCGCGAGGCCGCGCTCGCGCACGAGCGCGATCGCCTCCTCGCACCGTCATCGCCTCGGCGGCAGCGAGCGCGGCGAACTCGCCGACGGAGTGGCCGATGACGAAGTCCGGCCCTGACGCCGCGCTCCTGCAGCGCCGCGAGCATCGCGAGCGAGGTCGCGACGAGCGCCGGCTGCTGGACGGCGGTGTCGAGCAGCTCCTCGAGCGTCGGCGTGGAAGCAGAGGCGCTCGAGGTCGAGGCCGCTACGCCTCGCTGCCGCGCGCGAAGACGGCCCTCGCCGCGGGGATCGCCTCGGCGATGTCGCGGCCCATCCCGGCCTCGAACGAGCCCTGGCCCGGGAAGCAGAAGGCGATCTTCGTTCATGCCGCCAGCTCCATCGTCCATCGCATCAGCGCGCTTCCCCATGTCAGGCCGGCGCCCATTCCCGTCATGAGTACGAGCTTGCCCGGCTGAAGCCTGCCGTCGCGCCTGCGCTTCGGCGAGCGCGAGCGGGATCGAGCCGGAGGACGTGTTCCCGTACCGGTCGACGTTGACCACCACCCGGTCGGACGGAATCCCGAGCTTCTTGGTTGCGTGATCGATGATGCGGACGTTCGCCTGGTGCGGGACGTAGACGTCGACGTCGTCGATCGTCAAGCCGGCGCTGGTCGAGCACTGTCCTCGGCCGACTGGACGAGGATCCGCGTCGCGAACTTGAACACCTCGCGCCCGTTCATCTTCACGCGTGCTTGTCGGCGTCGTCGAAGAGCGCGTGAGCCGCTGCCCGGCAGCCAGAGGTGCTCGCCGCCGGACCCGTCGGCGCCGAGCTCGAAGCGCGATGAAGCCCGGCTCGGCCGACCGCGCTCGAGCACGACCGCGCCGGCGCCGTCGCCGAAGAGGACGACGCGTCGAGCGGTCGTTCCAGTCGAGGATGCTGCGAGAGCACGTCGCCGCCGACGACGAGCGCGCGCTGCGCCAGCCCCGACGCGAGCATCCCGTACGCCTGCACGAGCGCGTACATGAAGCCGGTGCAGCCGGCCGAGAGGTCGTAGGCGCCGGCGTCGACCGCGCCGAGCGTGTCCGCGAGGATCGCGGCGCGTCGAGGGGAAGGACATGTCCGGCGTGACCGTCGCGCACGATGAGGAGGTCGATGTCCTTGCCGGTCGAGGCCCGCCTTCGCGAGCGCCGTCTCGCGCCGCCGGCAGCGCGAGATCGGAGAGCGCCTGCGTCGTCGGACGCGATCCGCCGCTCGCGGATCCCGGTGCGCTCGATGATCCACTCGTCCGACGTGTCGACGAGCGCCTCGAGCTCGTCGTTCGTCGAGCACGCGGTCGGGCGCGTAGCGCGCCGAGGCCGGTGATCGAGATCGCGAACGCCGGCGTCGCGGATGCACGATCACTGGCTCCGCGCTGCCGATGAAGACGGTCAGCATCGCCTCGGCCGCGACCTCGCCGCCGACGCTCGCCCGACCCTGGCCCTTCGCGATCGGGCCGCGCACGCGCAGGAACTCGCACTCGAGGTCGAGCACGTCTCCCGGCTCGACGATCCGCTTGAAGCGGCAGTCGTCGATGCCCGCGAAGAACGGGATGCTTGCCGCGGTTCTCCTCGGCGGCGAGCACCGCGACCGCGCCGCACTGCGCGATCGCCTCGATCGTGAGCACGCCGGGCATGACGGGCCGCCCGGGAAGTGTCCGGGGAACCACCAGCCGTCCGCCGGCACGTTGAGGCGGCCGACGACTTTCCGGCCCGGCTCGAGCTCGACGATCTCGTCCACGAGCAGGAACGGGCGGCCGGTGCGGGATGATCGACTCGATCATCGTCCCGCCCGAAGGGAAGCGTCAGGTCGGTCACGCGACGTCGCGGTTCTCGAGCCGTTCGCGCAGCCGGTTGCGGCCGCGGTGCGCGTGGCACTTCGCGGTCCCGACCGGCATCCCGGCCGCAGCGGCGATCTCTTCGAACGTGAAGTCGTAGCCGTCCTTGAGCACGATCACCTGCGCCTGCTCGGGAGAGATGCTCGCAAGGGAGTCGCACAGCTCGCGGCGCAGCTCCGACATGCGGACGCTCCGCGCCGGATCGTGCTCGAGGTGTCATTCTCGACCGTGCGCCGAGCTCCGGAGGCAGCGGATCGTGTGAGCGCGACCGCGCGCGATCGGCGGCGTCACGACACGTGTTGACGACGAGGCGGTGCAGCCACGTCGAGAACTGCGACTCGCCGCGGAACTGGCGGAGCCGGACGCAGAGCTTCGCGAGGGACTCCTGCGCTGCGTCGCGCGCGTCCTCCGGATCACGGAGGAGGCGTCGCGACGAGCCGCTCGACGCGAGGCGCATGGCGGGCGCACAGCGCCTCGAGCGCGGCAGCGTCGCCGCTCTTCGCGCGAGTGACGAGAATCGGGTCGCTGAGGCTCGCGTAGTCGAGCCGGCGCGGCGCGCGCAGCGGTTGGCGTACTCCCCTCACTGGGGATCGTAGTCTAAGCGGCCGTGTCGTCGGACCTGAGCCCAGAGACCATCGAACCGCTGCTCGCGGGGACGTCTCGGCCGGCCGTACCGCTTCGTCGTGGAATGCGCGTCGACGCAGCGTCTCCTCCACGAGGACGAGCCCGAGGGGACCACCGTCGCAACCGACCACCAGACCGCCGGGCGCGGCCGGCTCGGGCGGGTCTGGGAGGACGCGCCGAGCCGGGGACTCCTCTTCTCCGTGCTGCTTCGCCCGACTCTCCACATGGCGATCTGGCCCGAGCTCTCGCTCGTCGCAGGCCAAGCGGTCGCTGCGGCGCTCCCCGTCGACGCTCGCCTCAGCCACCCGAACGACGTCATGGTCGACGGCCGCAAGATCGCGGGGATCCTCCCCGAGGCCAGCAAAGGACGGGTGCGGCTCGGGATCGGGATCAACGTCAACCAGACGATGGACGAACTGCCCGAGGACACGGTCAAGCCGGCGACGTCGCTTCGCATCGAAACCGGCCAGGAGTGGGAACGCGCGCCGCTCCTCGCCGCGATTCTCCTCGAGCTCGAGCGCCGCTACGACGCCTGGCAGCGTCGCTAGATCAGGAAGCGTGTTGAGCCTGGAGCATGGCCAGGACGGCGCGCTGCGTTTGATCGCCACACCAGAAGATCGCAGACGTTCGGCCGGGAGCTTTCAGCAGCACGCCTTTGGTCATCTCCCCACGGCCGAATGTTTCGGCAGACACGCTGTCCCGCGGGGCCTCCCACGTCGCGTCCATCCCAAGAAAGAACACGCGCGAGATACCCCGTAACCAGCCCCAGCGCAGGCGTAGGAGAACGCGCTCGTCATCTACCAAGAGCTCGGCGAGCGGTCTGGTCGCGTTCGGCCCGAACGACCACACCATCCCGAGAACTACATGCGGTGTCGTCGTTCCCTCGGGCAGCATGCGCAGACCGCCGATGAACCGCTCGTCCAGCATGCGACTAAGCGAGCTCAGGGACGAGCTCGGGCGCGCCGGCTAGCTCTGCGTTCTGCTCGCGGAACGTCCGGGCCGCCTCGATCGCCGCGCCGAGGTTGAGGCCCTTGTCCTTCGCCTGCTTGATGAGCATCACGGTCTCGAGCGCGTCGATGTCGTAGATCCGCTGCTTCTGCCCTTCGTCGGGATCTGGGCCTTGTTCGTCCAGTAGTCGAGCTGCATCTTCGAGATGCCGGCGATCGGCAGACCTGGCCGAGATAGAACCCGACCTTGCCGAGATGGTCGACGAGGTTGATGGGCTCGAGTAGATCGACCTGCCTGCTGATCGCCATCGCGAGAGTTATACGACCCCGCAGCGCGCCAGCAGCTGCGAACGGGCGACTCGACCGGCTCGTCGTGCGAGGGCTCGTCGACGTCGCGAGCCTCGCGTCTCGGGAGTGTCCGCGCCGTTGCTCGCCGGCGTCGTCGACGCCTCGTCGGCTCGTCGTCGGACTCGACGACCGGTGCGAGCGCCGAGACCGTCTCGTCGTCGCCGCGCAGGCGCATCACGATCACGCCCTGCGTCGAGCGGCCGAGCCGCTTCACGTCCTCGACCGGCATCTTGATCACCGTGCCGCCGGTCGAGATCAGCATCACCTGGTAGCCGTCGCGCACGACGCGCGCGCCGACGAGCTAGCCCGCGCCGTCGGTGAGCTGCACCGTCTTCACGCCCATGCCGCCGCGGCCCTTGACCGGGTACTCCGCGATCGCGCGTCCGCTTGCCGTAGCCGTTCTCGGTCACGACGAGCAGGTCGGCGTCGTCCTGCGGCGATGTTGATCGAGATCACCTCGTCGCCGGCGCGGAGCCGCATGCCCGTGCACGCCGGCGGTGTCGCGCCCCATCGGCCGCGACGTCGGTCTCGTGGAAGCGGATCGCCTGGCCCTTCTTCGAGACCATGAGGATGTCGTCGCGTGCCGAGTCGAGTGGCGGACGCCGACGAGCTCGTCGCCCTCGCGCATCTTGATCGCGATGATCCCGTCGGCCTTGAGCGGCGTGTTGTACGCCGCGAGCTCGGTCTTCTTGACGACGCCGTTCTTCGTGCCGAAGACGAGGTACTTCGCCTCGCTCGAAGTTCGCGCGTCTGGACGACCGCGCGCACGCTGCTCGTCCTGGCGGAACGGCAGGAGGTTGACGATCGCGCGGCCCTTCGACTGGCGCGAGCCGAGCGGCAGCTCGTGCACCTTGAGGCGGTAGACCTTGCCGACGTTCGTGAAGAAGAGGATGTAGTCGTGCGTCGAGGCGACGAAGAGGTGCTCGATGTAGTCGTCCTCCTTCAGCTCCATCCCCATCACGCCGATGCCGCCGCGGCGCTGCTCGCGGTAGGCGGTCACCGGTAGCCGCTTGATGTAGCCGGAGCGCGTGATCGCGATCACCATGTCCTCTTCCGCGATCAGGTCCTCGAGCTCGAGCTCCTCCTCGGCGGCGACGATCTCGGTGCGCCGGTCGTCGTTGCGGCCGTAGATCTGCCTGATCTCGAGCAGCTCCTCGCGGATCACGCGCGTCGATCTTCGCCTGGTCGCCGAGGATGTCGCGCAGCTCGGCGATCCGCTCGCGCAGGTCGTCGTACTCGTCCTCGACCTCCTTGCGCGCTCGAGCGCCGGTGAGCGCGCGCGAGCCGCATGTCGAGGATCGCCTGCGCCTGGATCTCCGAGAACGCGAACTGTCGCCATCAGGCCGGTGCGCGCCGCGTCGGTGTCGTCCGCAGCCGCGGATCAGCGCGATGATCGCGTCGAGGTGGTCGAGCGCCATGAGGTAGCCCTCGAGGACGTGCGCCCGCGCCTCCGCCTTCCGCAGCTCGTCCTTCGAGCGGCGCGTGACGACCTCGCGCTGGAAGTCGAGGTAGTGCCGTGACGAGCTCGAGGAGCGACAGCGTCCTCGGCACGCCGTCGACGAGCGCGACGGCGTTGTAGCCGAACGTCGACTGGAGCGGCGTGTGCTTGAAGAGCTTGTTGAGCGCGACCTGCGGGACGGCGTCGCGCTTCAGCTCGACCTGGATCCGCATCCCCGTCCGGTCGGAGTGGTCGGCGAGGTCGGAGATCTCGGTCAGCGACCTTGTCCTCGACGAGCTCGGCGATCTTGCGGATGACGCCGTCGTCGCCGCCCTTCTTGACGCCGTACGGAAGCTCGGTGATGACGATCGCGGACTTGCCGCCGCGCAGCTCCTCGATGTGCGCGCGCGCGCGCATGACGACGCGGCCGCGGCCGGTGCGGTACGCGTCGCGGATCCCGCTGCGGCCGACGATGAACGCGCCGGTCGGGAAGTCGGGGCCCTTGACGTGCTTCATCAGGCCCTCGACGTCGATCTCCGGGTCGTCGATCATCGCGACGACGGCGTCGATCGCCTCGCCGAGATGGTGCGGCGGCATGTTCGTCGCCATCCCCACGGCGATGCCGGACGGAGCCGTTGACGAGCAGGTTCGGGAAGCGCGACGGGAGCACGAGCGGCTCGCGCCGCGACTCGTCGTAGTTCGGCCCGAAGTCGACGGTGTTCGCGTCGATGTCGCGGAGCATCTCGGTCGCGATCCGCGAGAGGCGCGCACTCGGTGTAGCGCATCGGCGGCCGGCGGATCGTCGTCGACGGAGCCGAAGTTGCCCTGCCCGTCGACGAGCGGGTAGCGCAGCGAGAACGGCTGCGCCATCCGGACGAGCGTGTCGTAGATCGCCTGGTCGCCGTGCGGGTGGTAGCTCGCCCATCACGTCGCCGACCGTAGCGGCAGCACTTCTTGTACGGCCGGTTCGGCTGGAGACCGGCCTCGTGCATCCCGTAGAGGACGCGCCGATGCACCGGCTTCAGGCCGTCGCGGACGTCGGGCAGCGCGCGCCCGACGATGACGCGACATCGCGTAGTCGAGGAAGCTCGAGCGCATCTCCTGCTCGAGCTCGCGCGGCTCGATGCGGCCCGCGCCGAGAGCGCCGGTCTCGACCTCAGACATAGGCCCTAGACATCGAGGACCTTCACGTCGCGGCGCGTTCTCCTCGATGAAGAGCCGCCGCGGCTCGACCTGGTCGCCCATCAGCATCGAGAAGAGCTGGTCGGCGGCGCTCGCGTCCTCGACGTCGACGCGGATCGAGCAGCCGCTTCGCCGGATCCATCGTCGTCTCCCAGAGCTGGTCGGCGTTCATCTCGCCGAGACCCTTGAAGCGCGAGAGCTGGATGCCGACCCCCTTCGCGAGGTCGAGCGCGTCGCGGCGGAGACTCGGAGAAGCCATCGGCGGAGACGGTGTTCTTGCCGAGCGTGAGCGTGAACGGCGGCGGCCCGATCACCTCGACGAGCTTCGCATACGCGTTGCGGAGATTCGCGTAGACCGGGGACGTGAGCAGCTCGGCCGGAGAGCGCCAACCGTATGCGCGGCGGACGTCTCCTCCTCGACGATCTTCACCTGGAGGCCGTCTCGTCCGCGCTCGACGACGGAGAGCTTGTAGCCGTTCGCCGGCAGCGCAGCGATGCCGGCCTCGACCTCCGCGAGCGTCGAGCCGCGCGAGCTCGACGAGCCGGTGCGTCGACGACGAGGTCGGCCGGCGTGATGGCCGAAGTCGGCGCGCAGCCGCGCGGACCAGCCCTCGAACTCGGCGAGCGCGCCGATGAACCGCTTCCACTTCGCCTCGGTGAGCTTGACCTCCGTGCCCTCGCCGGTCGCGGACGTCCATCTCGCCGAACCGCTCGCGCACGAGCAGCTCCTCGAGTTGGCTGTCCTTCTCGAAGTAGAACTCCTGGTTGCCGAGCTTGACCTTGTAGAGCGGCGGCACGGCGATGTAGATGTGCCCGCGCTCGAAGAGCTCGCGCATGTGGCGGTAGAGGAAGGTGAGGATGAGCGTGCGGATGTGCGCGCCGTCGACATCGGCGTCGGTCATGACGATGACGCGGTGGTAGCGGAGGCCGGCGATGTCGAACTCGTCGCCGATCCCCGTGCCGATCGCGGTGATCATCGCCTGGATCTCGACGTTCGAGAGCACCTTGTTGATGCGGTTCTTCTCGCTGTTGATGATCTTCCCGCGCAGCGGCAGGATCGCCTGGTACGTACGGTCGCGGCCTTGCTTCGCCGAGCCCGCCGGCGGAGTCGCCCTCGACGATGTAGAGCTCGGTCGAAGCGGGGTCGCGGCTCGAGCAGTCGGCGAGCTTGCCGGGCAGAGACGAGCTGTCGAGCGCGGACTTGCGCCGCGTCAGCTCGCGCGCCTTCCGCGCCGCCAGCCGGGCGCGCATCGCGGCGATCGCCTTGTTGCAGATCGCGCGCGCGTCCGTGCGGGTTCTCCTCGAGGTACTGCGCCCAGCTGAGGCGTTGACGGTCGTCTGGACGAGCCCTTCGACCCCGGGGTTGCCGAGCTTCGTCTTCGTCTGGCCCTCGAACTGCGGGTTGCGGAGCTTGACGGAGACGACGGCTGCGAGCCCTTCGCGCACGTCCTCGCCGTCGAGGCTCTCGTCCTTCTTCAGGAGCTTGAGCTCCTGCGCCTTTGCGTTGAGCGTGCGGGTCAGCGCGCTGCGGAAGCCGGAGAGGTGCGAGCCGCCCTCGACGCGTATTGATGTTGTTGGCGAACGTGAAGACCGACTCCTGGAACGACGCGTTCCACTGCATCGCCACCTCGACGGAGCCCTGCTCCGTCTCGCCCTCGAAGTACGCGAGGTGGCGATGGATCGCGTCCTTCGCGTCGTTGATGTACGCGACGAAGTCACGGATGCCGCTCTCGTAATGGAACTCGACCGTCTTGCCGTCGGCGCGCTCGTCGATGAGCTTGATGTAGAGCCCCTTCGTGAGGAAGGCGGTCTCGCGGAGGCGCTGCGTAATCGTGCCGGCCTCGATGTCGAGCTCCTCGAAGACCTCGGCGTCGGGGAGGAACCAGATCGTCGTGCCGGTCGCCTCGTCGGCCTCCATCTTCCGGACGGTCTCCATGTCGCCCGTCGGCTCGCCGCGCTCGAACTCCTGGCGGTAGACGTTGCCGTCGCGGCGCACCTCGGCGACGAGACGCTCGGAGAGCGCGTTCACGACCGAGACGCCGACGCCGTGGAGGCCGCCGGAGACCTTGTAGCCGTCACCGCCGAACTTGCCGCCGGCGTGGAGCTTCGTAAGTACGACCGTGAGCGCCGGCAGGCCCTGTTCCTTCATCAGGTCGACCGGGATGCCCGAGCCCCAATCCTGGACCGTGACGGAATGGTCCGGATGGAGGGTCACTTCGATCCGGTCGTTGCGGCCCTGGAGGGCTTCGTCGACGGAGTTGTCGACCACCTCATAGACGAGGTGATGGAGGCCGCGGAGACCGGTCGAACCGATGTACATCCCGGGCCTGAGCCGGACCGGCTCGAGGCCTTCCAGGACCGTGATGTCCTTAGCGGTGTAGTCTGTTTCAGTCATGAAAAAAGCCCTGCAAATGCGGGATTTGCGGGCTGAGAGAAGTGTATCAGAACGGGCGGTCGTCCGGGGTACGAACGAGCTCAGCTTTTATCACTTTTGCGACAGATTCGCGCAGCTCCCGGTCATCGATCGAAGCGGTCATCTCGTCGGCAACGCGCACCTGCTCCGGGGACGGTCCCGGCGGCGCGGGCGGCGCCTCCCCGGAGGCCTCCTCGGGCAGCGGCCCGGGCACGAAACGCAGCCGTGGGCGGCCGGGTAGCCGGGCGGAGATCTCCGGAGCCTGTTGGCTCAGCTCGAATCCCCAGATCGCGTCGCGGACATGGACGACGAGGGTTCCGTCGGCCTGCGTCCGAGCCGGCCAGGCGTTGCGCGCGATCTCAGGACCGACGGCTGCGAGCCACGCGTCGTTCTGGTCCACGCCGGCCGCGCCGTCGATGCCGAGGCGGTGCAGCTCCTCGCGGACCCCTTCGCCAACGGGCTCCATCAGAATCCCGCCTCAACAACGGCGCCGGGCGCGACCTCGAGGAGCTGATCCGGATCCGCCGGCAGCATCGCCGCATCCGTCGCGGTGATGAGCGCCTGTCCTGCGACGCGGACGCGTTGCGCGAGAAGAAGCCGCCGAGACGGGTCGAGCTCGGAAAGGACGTCGTCGAGCAGAAGGAGTGGCGGCACTCCGCTCCGCGCGGTGATCGCCTCGGCCTCGGCAAGCAGAAGCGCGAGAAGCGCGAGGCGTTGCTCTCCCTGCGAACCGAAGCTGCGGAGATCGCGGGCGGCGGAGGAGAGAAGAACGTCGTCGAGGTGCGGCCCGAGCGAGGTCGTGCCCCGCTCGAGGTCCCGCGCGAATACGGCGTCGAGCGATTCGCGTGTCGGCGGCTCTCCCTCGTAGCGGATCGCCGCGTCGGCGAGGCCGAGCTCGCCGGCCCGCTCGGCAAATGCCGGCGACAGGATCTCGATCGCCTCGATCCTGCTCGCCACGAGCTCGGCTCCGAGCGTCGCGACGCGGTCGCTCCACGGCTCGACCGCCTCACGGCTTGAATGGCCAGTCGCGGCTCGCCGCAACGCCGCGTTCCGCTGGGCGACCGCGGCGCCGTACTCGGCGGAGAGGTTCGCGCGCGCCGGCAGGAGCCGCCCCAGCACGCGATCGAAGTACGCGCGCCGCGCGGCGGGGGCGCCTTTGACAACGCCGAGCCGGTCGGGCGTGAACACGAGCGTGGAGACAACGGTGCGAAGCTGCTCCGCAGCACGCAGCTGAGCGCCGTTCAGCCGCGCCCTCTTTCCCTCGCCGGGCCGGATCGTCAGCTCGATCTCAACTCCCACTCCGCCGCGGGTGCCGGTGACTGCGGCGCGGGCCCCGTCGCCGCCGAAGCGAATGAGCTGCCCGTCCGTCCGCGTACGCGGCGAGAAGCCCTGCGTCGCGACATGAATCGCCTCGAGGAGGTTCGTCTTCCCGACGCCGTTCGGCCCGACCGCGAGCACGAGCCCCGGCCGCACCGACAGACTCGAGCCGCTCGTACGACCGGAAGCTGCGAAGGGAGACGCGCTCGACGATCAGCCGGGAAGCCGAATCGGCATGACGAGGTACGTGAAGTCCCCGTCCGCTCCCTCAAGCACCGCCGGACGCAGCGGGCTGATGAGCTTGAACTTCACATCGTCGCCCTCGATCGCCTCGATCCCGTCGCGGAGAAACTCCGCGTTGAAGCCGATCTCGAGCGTGTCGCCGACGAACGGCACGGGCAGCGATTCGCGCGACTCGCCGACCTCCTGCGTCCGCGCGAGCACCGTGAGCTCGCCTTCCGCAAAGCGAAGGTGTAGCGGTGTCGCGCGCTGGATCATCACGCCGGCGCGACGGACGACGTCAAGGAGTTCGACGCGCGGGATCGTCAGCTCGTACTCGAACGTCTCCGGCAGGAGCTGGCGGATGTTCGGGAACTGGCCGTCGATCCGCCGCGTCGTCGAGCCACACGTCGCCGGCGGCGAAGATGCACCTGGTTCTCCTGCACGCCCACGCCGATCTCGTCCACGTCGCCGGCGATGCGCGCAAGCTCCTGCAGCGCGCGGCTCGGAATGATCGCCTCGAGATCCGCGGCGGCTCCACCTAGCGACGTCTCCTTCACAGCGAGGCGGTACGAGTCAGTCGCGGCCATGACGAGCTTGTCGCCGGCGAACTGGACGAGGACCCCGGTCAGCACCGGACGCGCCTCGTCGCGCGAAGCGGCGCGGGCGACGCGGTCCGATCGTCTCGAGCAGCGGCGCGCGCTCGACGGCGAACGTCGGCGTCTCGCCGATTTCCGGCAGCCGCGGGAAATCCTCGGCGTTGAAGGTCTGCAGCGTGTAACTCGCGGTGCCCGAAGTGACATGGACGACTGACTCCGAGGCGCGATGCTCGAGCGTCACCTCGTCGACCGGCAGCAGTCGCGCGATATCGACCAGCGTCCGGCCGGGCAAGACGATCGATCCCTCCCCTTGCACCTGCGCCGGCACGACCGCGCGCACCGAGAGCTCCATGTCCGTCGCGGCGAGCCGCAACTCGCTCCCGCTCGCCTCGAGCAGGATCCCGGAGAGGATCTGGATCGCCGTCCGTGCCGACAGTGCACGCGACACGATGGTGAGGCCATGCACGAGCTCGGCCTTCGAGCAGGTAATCCTCAGGTCTGCGCCGACTGTGGTTTCGCTCTCGATCATCTAAAAGTCCTCATAGAAGTAGTAGGTGGTGTGGACGACGGGGGAAACTGCCGTCTGCGGCGTGGCCAGAGGGATTCGCGTGTGGAGGTTCATTGTGGAGGTTTCGCGAGCGTCCACAAGGGCGAAGCGTCAGCGGACCTGCTTCACCCGTGCGGTGAGTTCCTGCACGAGGTTGTACACAGACCTGTCCTCACGGATCAAGCGCGAGATTTTCGAGGTTGCGTGGATGACCGTCGTGTGGTCGCGCCCGCCGAACTCCTTGCCGATCTTCGGCAGCGACGAGTCGGTGAGTTCGCGTGAGAGATACATCGCGACCTGGCGTGGATAGACGATGTTCTGGGAGCGCCTCTCGCCACAGAGCTCCTCGAGTGAGAGACTGAACCGCTCGGCAACGAGGTCCTGGATCCGCTTGATCGAGACCTCCGCTGCTTCGCCCTGCGGGAACACGTCGCGGAGCACGTCCTGCGCGAGCTCAACGGTCATCGGCCGTCCGGTCAAGGATGAGAAGGCGACGACGCGCGTGAGCGCGCCCTCGAGCTCGCGGATGTTGGAGGAGACGCGAGCCGGCGATGAACGTCAGCACCTGCTCGTCCTGGACGTTGATCCCATCCACTCTGACCTTCCGTCGCAGAATCGCGATGCGCGTCTCGACGTCGGGCGGCTGGATGTCGGTGATCAGACCCCACTCGAACCGGCTTCGCAACCGCTCCTCGAGCGTCGCGATGTCGCGCGGCGGCCGGTCGGACGAAAGAACGATCTGGGAGCCGGCTTCGTAGAGCGAGTTGAACGTATGGAAGAACTCCTCCTGGAAGCGCTCCTTGCCCTCGAAGAACTGGACGTCGTCGATGAGGAGCAGGTCGTACGTGCGGTAGCGCTGCTTGAAGCCTTCGATGCGCGACTTGTCGCGGAGCGAGTTGATGAAGTCGTTGACGAACGCCTCGCTCGTGACGTAGCGAACGGACAGCGACGACGAGTGCTCGCTCACGTACTGCGCGACGGCGTGGAGGAGGTGCGTCTTGCCAAGCCCGGTACTTCCGTAGATGAAGAGCGGGTTGTACGCCTGCGCCGGCGCTTCCGCGACAGCGAGGGCCGCAGCGTGTGCGAAACGGTTCGACGACCCGATCACGAAGGAGTCGAACGTGTACTTTGCCTTGAAGCCCCCGCTCTCGGGCCGGGCCGGGAGTCGTTGGACCATGGGAAGACCACCGTTCCGCTGCGCCCCGCCCTCCATCTCGTCCACCTCGGCGACGCGGAGCTCGAGCGGGTGGTCGCTCCCGGTCACGTCGCGCACTGCTGCGTTCAGCAGGCCGCGGAAATGCCGGTGGATCCAGTCGCGCGAAAGCTCGTCGGGAACGGTGAGGACGAGCGTCTCGCCTTCGAGCTCGAGGGACTTGACGCTGCCGAACCATTTCCCGTAGGTGCCGTCGTTAAGGGCCTCCTGGAGCCGTGCGGAGATCTCACTCCAAAGGTTCTCCGCAGACAGCTCGATTTGGTCTTCCACTGCTCGCTCCGACCCTCCTCCGACAGCCCGATGGCCAGCATAACAGCGGCCTTCTGACGTACAAACTCCGCTGATTTGCAGGGCTTTTCCGAATCGTCAGGATCCCTCCACAGGTGTGGACAGTCGTGGGGGAAACTCCTTCCAGCCGCTTGTCTCCGCGCTCTGCGCCTGTGGAGAAACCAGTGGACGAGCGTGCGCCTAACGGTGGCTATACTGCCGCGACGCCCCGCCCTTGGCGGGGATTTTTCTGGCAAAGACCGAGCCTTTCGTCTCCTGTGAAGCGCACCTACCAGCCAAACGTCCGTCGCCGCAAGCGCAAGCACGGCTTCCGCGCGCGCATGTCGACGAAGGCCGGTCGCGCGATCCTCAAGCGGCGCCGCGGCAAGGGCCGCACCAAGCTCTCCGCCTGACGCGCGAGCACTAAGCTGGCCTCATGAAGCGCGCCAACCGCCTGTCCCGGTCGCGGGACTTCGACGCGGTGCATCGTCGTGGCCGTTCGGTCTCCTCGCGGTATCTCGTCCTCTACTGGCTGCCGCAGGAGGAGCCGGCCGACCCTCGGATCGGCTTCGCCGTGCCCCGCGCGGCGGGCGGCGCGGTCGAGCGCAACCGCATCAAGCGCCAGCTCCGCGAGGTCTGGGATGCGCGTCTCGGCTCCGTTACGCCGGGCCACGACTACGTCCTCATCGTCCGGCAGGGACTGCCCGAGGCTGCGGAGGCGAACGGCTTCGCCTGGCTCGGCGAGCAGGTCGACGAGCTGCTCGGCAAGACGGGAGCGATGGCCGCATGAGTGCCGTGCTTCGCGTGCCGCGTTACGCCGGGGTCGGCCTCGTCTGGGTGTGGCGGCTGACGCTCGGCGCTCTCTTCCCGACGACGTGCAAGTACGAGCCGTCGTGCTCGGAGTACGCGATGCAGGCGGTGCGGAAGTACGGCCTCGTCAAGGGCGGCGCACTCGCCGGCTGGCGCCTTCTGCGCTGTAACCCGTGGAGTCACGGCGGCCACGACCCGGTCAGGTGAGTAGAAACCGATGATCCACTCGCTTCTCGCCGTGAACATCCCGGTCCTCGCCCGTCTTCCACCAGCTTGAGGACGTGATGAAACACGTCCTCAACTTCTTCCACTCGAGCCTCGGACTGACGTGGGCGTGGTCGATCGTCGCGACGACGGTCGCCGTGCGGATGCTGCTCGTGCCGCTGACGATCCGTCAACTCCACTCGATGCAGTCGCTTCAGCAGCACGCGCCGGAGATGAAGCGTCTCCAGCAGAAATACAAGCACGACAAGCAGAAGCAGAACGAAGAGCTCATGAAGTTCTACCGGGAGAACAAGATCAATCCGGCTGCGTCGTGCCTGCCGATGCTCGCGCAGTTCCCGGTCTTTATCGCTCTCTACTACACGCTCAAGCACTTCGCCACGAACTTCCTGTGCACGACCGGGGCGACGATCACGCCGACTAAAACGGGGCAATTGAACGCTGCTTGCGAGACGATCGTGCATCACACGAACCTCTTGTTTCTCCACTTCATTCCGTCGATCGCGGATAAGACGACGGCCCACTGGGGCGGCTTCGTGCTCCTCGTCGTCTACGTCGCGAGCCAGATGGCGTCGGGCCTCTTCATGGCCCCGACCGCGCAGAAGTCGCAGCGGATCATCTTCATGGTCATGCCGCTCTTCTTCGTGTTCGTCATCGCGCACTTCCCCGCCGGTCTCGTCCTCTACTGGGTGACGACGAACCTCTGGACGGTCGGGCAGGGGCTCATCACGCGGCAGCTCGTGCAGCGGACTCCCGCGCCGGCCCTGGAGCGGCGGTCCTCCCGGACTCCGCCGAAGGAGGACGACGGCTCGAGCGGCAACGGCGCTTCGCCCGAGCCGACGGGTCCGGCGCCGGCGCCGGCTGCGGTTGGCCAGCCGCGGCAGGTGCGGCGCAAGAAGAGCTCGGGCAGGCGGAGATGACCGACCTCACTGTTGAGGCGACAGGCGAGACCGTCGGAGAGGCGAAATGGGCGGCGCTGCGCGAACTCGAGCGCGCGCATCCCGCGCTCGACAAGGCTGCTGTTCGCTTCGAGGTTGTGTCCGAGGGCGAGCGCGGCCTGCTCGGCGTCGGCTACGAGCCGGCCCGTGTGCTCGCGCATCTTCCCGCCGAGGCTGCGGCAGCCACCGCTGCCGTTGTCGAGGAGGAGGGTCAGGCGGCTGATGCGCGCTGGCTCGTCTCGCGGATCGTCACGGAGCTCGGGATCGAAGCGAGCCTGGACGTCGACGAGGGCAAGGACACGATCACGGTCACTGTCTCTGGCCCGGACGTCGCGATCCTCATCGGCCGGCACGGCCAGACGATCGACGCGGTGCAGTACCTCCTTAACGTCATCCAGTACCGCGCGTATGGCGAGGCGAAGAAGGACGTCGTGGTCGACGCGGATGGCTACCGGGAGCGGCAGCGTGCGACGCTCGAGTCGCTCGCCGACGAGATCGCCGCGCGGGTGCGCGAGAGCGGGAACGCCGAGGAGCTCGAACCGATGACGTCGGTCGAGCGGAAGATCGTCCACCTTCGCCTGAAGGAAGCCGCCGGTGTCGCGACCGCGTCGGAGGGGACGGAGCCGAATCGCTACGTCGTCGTCCTTCCCGGCTGACGACTACCTCCGCGCCGTTGTCGCGACGCCGGGCCTGACGGCGCTGCGCGACCTCGATCGCGCGCGGGAGGTGCTGTGGGCGGACGCGCTCCGGGCGGTGTCTCTTGTCGCGCGGTTCGAGGGGCCGATCGTGGACGTCGGCTCGGGCGGCGGCTCGCCGGGGATCCCGCTCGCGGCTGCGCTGCCCGAGCGCGAGGTGACGTTGCTCGAAGCCGAGCGGCGGAAGTGCGACTTTCTTCGCCGGTGGGCGCCGCCGAACGCGGCGGTCGTCTGGGGCCGGGCCGAGGAGCAGCCGGTCGAGAGCTTCGGCGTCGCCCTTGCGAAGGCGCTCGCGCAGCCGCCGGTTGCCGTCGAGTGGTGCCTGCCGCTTGTGCGAGTCGGCGGCGCCGCGATCCTGTGGCTCGGCGAGTCGGCGGATCTCGAAGCTGTCGCCGCGGTCGTCGACAAGCTCGGCGGCGGGCGGCCCGAGGACCACGACGGCCTCGTCCTCATCGCGAAGGTCGCCCCGACGCCACTCGGTTTCCCGCGCCGGCCCGGCGTCGCGAAGAGGCGTCCGCTGGCCTAGCGACAATGGGTGCGACATGAGTCGCATCTACTCGATCGCGAACCAGAAAGGCGGCGTCGGCAAAACGACGACCGCTGTCAACCTCGCCGCCTGCCTTGCCGAAGCCGGCGAGCGGGCGCTCGTGATCGACCTCGATCCGCAGGCGAACGCGACCTCGGGACTCGGGATGCGGGCGAACGGGACGTCGAGCTACGACCTCCTCGACGGCGCGCCGCTCGCCGAGCTCGTCAAGCACACCGCTTTCAAGAACCTCGACCTCGTCCCGGCCAAGCCCGATCTCGCCGGCGCGGTCGTCGAGCTTGCGCGCCGCGACGATGGTGAGCGTTACCTCGCGGACGCGCTCGCATCCGGCAGCGAGCAGTACGACTTCGTCTTTCTCGACTGCCCGCCGTCGCTCGGGCCGCTGACCGTGAACGCGCTCGCCGCTTCCGACCGTGTCCTCGTTCCGGTGCAGGCGGAGTACTACGCGCTCGAGGGCCTCGCGCAGCTCATGCAGTCGATCGACCTGATCCGGCTGCGGCTCAACCCGAGCCTCGCGATCGGCGGCGTCCTGCTCACGATGGTGGACGGCCGCACCCGCCTCGCCGCGCAGGTCGAGGAGGAGGTGCGCCGGCATTTCGGTTCGCTCGTCTTCCGCACGTCCGTGCCGCGGTCCGTTCGCCTCGCCGAGGCGCCGAGCCACGGCCTGCCCGCGATTGCCTACGACCGTCGCTCCGCCGGGGCCGACGCTTATTGGAAGGTGGCGATGGAGCTTGTCGAGCGCGCCTGAATCCTCTCCGCGCCGCGGTCTCGGCCGCGGCCTCGAAGTCCTGATCGGCGGCACGCCGGCTCCGTCGGAACTGCTCGAGATCCCGGTCGATGCGATCCACCCGAACCCGAAGCAACCGCGGCGGCGCTTCGAGGCCGAGGCCGCGTCGGGACTCGCCGACTCGGTGCGGAAGCAGGGCGTGATCCAGCCGCTGCTCGTCCGTCCGCGCGGTGTCGGCGGCTACGAGATCGTCGCGGGCGAGCGTCGCTGGCGCGCCGCGCGGGAGGCCGGTCGCGCGACGGTTCCGGCTGTCGTCCGCGCTGTCGACGACCGCGACACGCTCCTCCTCGGCCTCGTCGAGAACGTCGCGCGCGAGCAGTTGACCGCGGTCGAGGAGTCGCGCGCGTACGCCGTCCTCATCGACGACTTCGGCCTTTCGCTCGGCGACGTCGCCGAGCGCGTCGGCCGCTCGAAGCCGTCCGTCTCGAACCGGATCCGCCTCCTCGAGCTCCCCGACGACGTGCTCGGGATGGTCGAGCGCGGCCAGCTCAGCGAAGGCCACGCGCGTGCCGTTCTTGCCGTGCCCGATCACGAGGGCCGCCGCCGCCTGGCGCGGGAGATCGTGAAGCGTGGTTTGTCCGTTCGTGCGGCGGAGCAGCGCGCCAAATGGGCCGGCGCAAAGCAGCGGCCGCGCACGCGCTCCGTCCCTGTCGATCCCGACCTCGCAGCCCGCGTCACGACCGCGCTCGAGCAACTCACGGGCTACGGCGCGCGCGTCGTGCCCGGCCGCGTCGAGCTCGCATACGCCGACGAGCACGACCTCGCCGAGCTCGCCGAGGCGCTCGAAGGCGCCGTTACACTCCGCACCCGCGCGGGCGATTAGCTCAGTTGGTTAGAGCGCCGCTCTGATAAGGCGGAGGTCCCTGGTTCGAATCCAGGATCGCCCATGACCGCTGCGTTTCCGGCCCGAGGCTCTGAGCTATATTCGAGACGAGGCGCCGATGCAGGAGATGAACATCTACGGGGTCAGCTTCGATCTCGTCGGCAAGCAGCCGATCGTCCTTCTCAAGACCGCAGACGGCAACAAGTTCCTCCCGATCTGGATCGGCCACAACGAGGCGGCGGCGATCCTCATGAAGCTCCAGAGCCAGGAGTCGCCGCGCCCGATGACCCACGACCTCCTCACCGAGATGGTCGACCAGCTCGGCGCGTCCATCGCTCGCATCACCGTGACCGAGCTCCGCGAGAACACTTTCTACGCCCAGATCACCATCGTGCAGGACGGCCAGGAGATCGAGGTCGACTCGCGCCCGTCCGACGCGATCGCGCTCGCCATCCGCACCGAGGCGCCGATCTTCGCCGCGGACGACGTCATCGCCGAGTCGGCGATCGAGTTCGAGGGCGACGACGTCGACGAGGAGCAGCTCGAGGCCGAGGTCGTGAAGTTCCGCAGCTTCCTCGAGGACGTCACGCCCGACCAGTTCGTCGTCGAAGACGACGACTAGTTGATCAACACGGCGGCCGCCAGGGCGGCGCCGTTGAACAAGCCGTGCACGAGCATCCCCGGCACGGCGCTGTCGGTGCGGTCGCGGAGCCACGCCAGCGCGATGCCGAAAGGAACGAGCACGATCAGCGCCTCGAGCAGGCCGTGCGCGAGGCCGAAGGCACATCCGACCAGGAGAATTGACGGCGCGCGGCCGAGGAAGCGGAGCAGCGACTGTCCGGCGCCGCGAAAGGTCAGCTCCTCGACGAACGGCGCCACGACGGCGAAGAGGACGACGTTTGCCGCGAACGCGCCGGCGTGGGCCGGCTCCCAGTGGATGTTCGTGATCCCCTGCTCGCGGCCCGGGCTCTGCGGGAGTGGGATCCAGCTGACGATCACCTCCCAGATCCAGATCGCGACGATCGCGGCGAGGGCCAGGCCGAGCGCGCGTCCCCAGCTCCGCGGGCGCCGCAGCGCGAGCAGGTCGAAGCGGTCGATGCAGATGAGCAGGACGATCCCGAGCCAGATCGCGTAGATGACCATCCCGCCGGCGAAGGTCGAGTACGAGTAGAGGCTGACGTGGCCGCTCGAGTTGCGGCTGTTGCCGCCGCTGAACCGCGCGGAGTAGTTGAGCGCCGCGATGGCGGCGACGAAGAACGACCAGAAGGCTAGGCGTGTGTAGCTCGGGCGGGGTGTCGTGGTGGCCTCCACGACCGCGGAGCATAGGCTTCCGCCCGTGCGTCACTTCACTCCCGATGAGGCGAACGCTGCCCTCGAGCACGTCCGGCCGCTCGTTGAGCAGCTCGTCACCCGGCGCGCCGAGCACGTTGCGGCACTCGAGCGGCAGGAGGAGCTCGAGCGGAAGATCCGCGGTAACGGCGGTGGCATCCCGCCGGCGGAGCTCGCCGAGGCGACGGCGGAGGTGGACGCCGTGGCCCGCCGGCTCGCGAAGCTCGTGGACCAGATCAACGACTACGGCGCGGAGGTCAAGGATCTCGACACCGGGTTGATCGACTTCCCCGCCCTCCGGCGCGGCCAGACCGTACTTCTCTGCTGGCAGCTCGGCGAGGACGAGATCGCCTTCTGGCACGGCACCGACGACGGCTTCGCCGGCCGCCGCCCGTTGCCCCTCGACGAGGAGGACTGAGCCATGCCGTTCTGGCACCGGATCGTCATCGCGGCAAGCGTCTTCGTTCTCGTCTCGATCCTCGCGCGGCTCGTCGACTGGCGGCTGAAGCGGCGGCCGCTCGCCCCGCAGGCGGAGACCCGCTACCTCGTCCTGCGGCGCGCCATCACCGTCGCGATCCTCGTCGTCGGCTTCTTCTCGGCGCTACTCGTGATCCCGCAGGTGCGGGCCATCGCCGGCGGGCTGCTCGCGTCGTCGGCCGTTCTCGCCGTGATCGTCGGCCTCGCCTCACAACAGGTCCTCGGCAACTTCATCGCCGGGATCGTCATCGCCCTGACCCAGCCGGTCCGCATCGGGGACCGCGTGAGCTACGGCGATTTTGACGGCACGGTCGAGGAGATCGGGATGACGTACACGTTCATTCGCACGCTCGATCGGCGCCGGCTCGTCGTCCCGAACAGCAAGCTCGCCTCCGACACGATCGTCAACGCCTCGATCCGCGACCGCGAGACGTTTGCGGAAGTGAATGTGTCTTTGCCGCTCAGCGCCGACATCGAAGCCATCGTCGAGGCACTTCGCACCCTGGTCGCGGCGGAGCGTGACGCCGACGTCTACCTCGAATCCCTCGATGCGTCAGCGAACGTCGTCGTCCGGGCTCTCGCTCGGGACGAGCTCCGGGCTGAGCTGCTCGAACGCGATCTCCGCCTGTGCATTCACGGCCAGCTCCGAGAGCTCGGCGTCTGGACGAGTTAGGTCGTCGTCGTTTCTGCGGTCGTCGTCAAGGGTGTCGTGGGTGTGGTGGTTGTGTCCTGAGTCGTGGTTTGGGTGGTTGTGGCTTGGGAGGTGGAGGTCTCTTCGGCGGAGGTTCCTTGGGTGGTTTGGGTTTCGGTGGGGACCGATGCCCCGGTGGAACGAAAGGGCTGGATGTGCTGCCCCTTTGCGCGTTCGTTGACACGATTCCCGACGGACTTGCTGGCGGCGGTCTGGTGACGGCCCAGGCGACGAGGCCTCCGAGGCCGGCAAGGAGGAGCAGAGCGAGGGCGACGGCGAGCGCGCCGCGGCGCGATGGGCGCTCCGGTGCGGCCGGCGGCGGCGCTGGGATCACGCGAGTCGCCTCGGTGTCGACCGCCGGAGCCGCGCCGATAGGAGCGGCGCCGAGTGCGGCGAGTAGCGCCGCCCCGTCGGCCGGTCGGGCAGCAGGATCCTTCGCGAGCGAGGCGTCGGCGAGCGTTGCGAGCTCCGGTGCGGTGGCCGGGTTGACGGAGCGGACAGTCGGCGCCGGGCGGTTGCGGTGCATGTCGACGAGAGCGAGAACGTCGTCGGCGACGAACGGCAGCATCCCCGTGAGCATCCGGAACAGCAGGACGCCAAAGGAGTAGACGTCACTCGCGGGCGTCGCGGGCTCGCCACTCGCCTGCTCCGGCGATATGTAGGCGGCGGTTCCGAGCACGGTGCCCGCTTCGGTGAGCGCGCCGGCCCCGTCGGCGCTCCGCGCGAGCCCGAAGTCCGCGAGCTTTGGGCGGTCTTCCTCGTCGAAGAGGACGTTCGCCGGCTTGAGGTCGCGATGAACGAAGCCGCGCTCGTGGAGATGCGCGAGCCCCGAGGCGATCCCGGCTGCGATGTCCCGCGCAACCGTGCCGGGCAGCGCGCCGGCGCGGAGGCGCTCCTCGAGCGTCCCGCCCGGTAGCCACTCGAGTGCCATGAATGGGCCGGCCGCGTCCTCGCCGTAGTCGAAGACGCGCATGACGTGCTCGTGCTGAAGCGATGCGACCGCCCGGGCCTCGCGTCGGAACCGCTCGAGATCGGCGGTCGGGGCGAGCACCTTGAGCGCGACCGTGCGATCGAGCGTGTCGTCGTGCGCGCGCCAGACCTCCGACATAGGCCCGCGTCCCGCGAGCGCTTCCAGCCGGTAGCGCCCGGCGATCTCGTCTCCGGGACTCACGAATACGGTATGCCTCGTCCGTGGAATCCCTACTCACCTTTGAGGAGGCTCAGGCGCGGATCCTCGCCGCGGCTCGCTCCCTGCCCGCCGAGCCCGTCAACGTCGCCGAGGCTGCCGGCCGTGTTCTGGCCGAGGACGTGCGGGCTGCCGTCGATCTCCCGCCGTTCCCGAGCTCGGCGATGGACGGATACGCGGTGCGCGCCGCCGACCTGCCCGCGACCCTGCTCGTTGTCGGGGAGTCCGCCGCGGGCGCGCCGTTTGCCGGAACGCTCGGGCCAGGCGAGGCGGTGGCGATCTCGACCGGAGCGGTCGTGCCCGAAGCCGCCGACGCGGTAGCTCCAATGGAGATTGTTGTCAAGAACGGCAACAACATCCAGACAGAACGTCGGCTGGAGCCGGGGTCGAGTATCCGGCCACGCGGCGGTGACGTTCGCGCCGGAGATGTCGTCGCGCCCGCCGGTATGCGGCTCGCGCCCGCGGGCATTGCCGGATTGGCCGCCGCCGGCATCGCGTCGGTCTCGTGCTCGCGCCGTCCGCGCGTCGCAGTCCTTGCCACCGGAAGCGAGCTGGTCCTGCCCGGCGAGCCGCTCGGGCCTGGACAAATCTTCGAGTCGAACACGCTCATGCTCGCCGCGGCACTCGCGGTTGCCGGGGCGGAGGTCGTCGGCGCGCCGGCGGTTCCCGACGACGAAGCGTCGCTAAGGGAGGCGCTCGAGCGCGGCCTGGAGTGCGACGTCCTTGTCACGTCGGGCGGCGTCTCGGTCGGCGAGCACGATCTCGTCCGCGAGGTCGAGCGGGAACTGGGCGTCGAGGAGTCGTTCTGGCGCGTCGCGATCAAGCCGGGCAAGCCGCTCGCCTTCGGGACGCGTGGCGACACGCTCGTCTTCGGTCTGCCGGGCAATCCTGTCTCGGCTCTCGTGGGCGCGGAGCTCTTCGTAAAGCCGGCCCTTCGTGCGCTGCAAGGCATTCCGGAGCCACTGCCGCGGTTTGAGCCAGGGCGCCTCGGCAACGACTTGCGACGCAACCCGGAGCGCGACGAGTTCGTTCGCGCACGCATTCGCAACGAGGGCGACGCGGTCGTGCTCGAACCGTTACGCGGTCAGGAGTCGCACATGATCGCGAGCGCCAGCGCGGTTGACGCGCTCGTCCACGTTCCACGTGGAAACGGTGAGCTCACGGCCGACTCGGTCGTTTCCTGGTTGCGCCTGAACGCTCCATGAGCGCGGTGCGCCGTCGCTGCGCGAGGACGAGCGTGCGGATCAGATCGCGGATCGGGCCGCGTCGCGAGTGCTCGCTCGGAGCGGGATACGGCGCGTAGCGGTTGCCCACGAGCGCGTACAGCTGCCCGGCCGCCGCGAGCCACGCCAGGGCGATCACGAACAGCGTCCGCGGCGCATAACCGACGGCGAAGAGCTGCGCGATGTACCACGGCGCGTCCCACCCAAGCCCGTACTGCGTGGCGAACGTCCACACGAGATACGCCGGGCCGACGAGTCCGAGCAGCACGACGAGGGCGCGAACGGCGCGCGGCCGTGCCTGCACTTGCGGGAGCCAGAGCCAGAAGTGGAGGCACGGAAGAAGGAAGACGAGCGCGTACGGATTCGTCGCGGCTACGAGTAGTCCGACGACGGACAACGCGAGTAGCGCGGCCGTGTGGCCCGCGAGCTCCTCCTCCCCGCCGACGGGCCGGCGCCGTAGGAGACGGTCGCGGGGCACGAGCCAGCCGGCGAGGCTCAACAACCCGAGCACGAGAAGCGCTCCGACCGGCCAGCGTACGTCGTTGAGCGGCGCGGGCCGTCCGCCAGTGCCGCCGAGGAACCCGGCCGCCGCGAAGAGGAGAAACAGGAAGCCGATCCAGGCCCAGACGGCGAAGCGGCTCCGGTAGCTCCGGAAGGCCGGCGCGATCGGGATCCGTCGCCGGCGGCAGCGGGCGAAGAGATCGACAGCCGCGGCGATGAACGGCAGGAGCATCGCGACGAGAACGAGCTCGATCGCCCAGCCTCGTATCAGGCGGCGTCCGAGGAAGACGTAGCTCGATGGGCCCTGCGCCAGGGCGACCCCTTCCTCCATTGCATCGATCGAGTCCTGCGTCGCAAGGCCGACCGCGAGGAGAGGGGCGAGGTGCAGGCGGTGCGCCTTCGAGGCCTCGGCCGGCCTGGCACGCGCGGTTGTGATCGTGACTGCCGGGGTCCCGTTGCTGACGAATGGCGCCTGTTCGTAGGCGCTGAACGGGAATGCGAGGCTGACCAGCTGGTCGAGGGCTCCCGGCCGCGTCGCTCGGCCGGCGGATTCCTTGGTGAGCGCCTGCTGCACCGTCTCGAGGAGGCCCGGCGCCGGCGAGCGCGCCGTGTCTCCCCCGAACTCGAGCCGCGGACTGCCCTTGCCGCCGATCGAATCGAGGTTGATTACCGCGACGGCGTTCCTCCGCGTGGACGGCTCCGCCGCGAAGTGCGCGGCGCCGAGCGCCCCCTCCTCCGCGCCGTCGGTCGAGACGAACGCGATCGAGTACGGGAGCGAGTTGAGCTGCGCCGCGGCGCCCGGCACGTTCGAGCGGGCGAGCTCGATCAACGCACCCGTGCCGGACGCGTTGTCGTTCAAGCCGCTGCCGGTGCCGCTGTCGTCGCGGTGCGCCATGACGACGATCTCGCGCGCCGAGAGGCCGACCTTTTCCGCGACGAGGTCGACGAGTGTCGTCTTCCGGCCGTGGATCGTGGCCGTGAAGGTGTCGCGCTGGACGTCGAACCCGTACTGCGCGAGCTCCTGCTTGAACCAGCGTTGGGCGCCTACCGCGCCAGGGGTGCCCGGCAGGCGATCCGGGTACTGCGTCGCGAGATCCTCGGCGATCGTCGCCGCGGCGTTGGCGTCGAACGCCGACGTGGTGTTCCCGCTCGTGAGCGACGGCGGCTGCGAGACGCTGAACACAAGGAGGAGAAGGACCGGCAACGCGACGAGGAGCCAGGCGCCACGGTAGAGGCGTCCGTTGACCGGACGCTCGAGCGAGCCCGGCCGCGGCCGTCTGCGCTCGGATGCGGGCGAGCCGGCCGTCATACGCCCGCCAGTCTATGACCGTCCTCGCGCGGGCGTTTTCCCGTGGAAACAACCGAGGGTTGAACAGCCCCGTGCGAGGGAACGCGGACCTCGACGACGACGGAGGCGCGGAATGCTAGAAATCGCCAGGTTTGAGTCCGCGAATCTGCGGAAAAGGAAGAGAGGCGGCTGATGGGTGAGATGGCGCTGGCGGACACGGAGGGCGAAGGGCTCGACACGGGCCGAACGGTTCGGCTGCGCGTCCCTGCCCGCCCTGAGTACATCGCGCTCGCCCGGCTCGCGCTCAGCGGCCTCGCCGAGCTGACGTCACTGTCCGAGGAGGACGTGGCCGATCTCAAGCTCGCGCTGACGGAGGCCGTCTCCAACTCGGTCCGGCACGCCTACCCCGGCGGTGACGGCTTCGTGTCCGTCGCGTACGAGCTGTCTGCGACGGCGCTCCAAATCGAGGTGGTCGACGACGGTGCAGGCTTCGATCCGGTCGTGCCGGCGCGGCTCGAGGGCGAGGAGCTCAGCGAGGGCGGTCTCGGCATCGCCATCATCCGGACGATCGCGGACGAGCTCGAGATCACGTCGCGGCCCGGCGAGCGCGGCTCACGGCTCCGGTTCGTGAAGCGGCTGCAGCCGGCCGCCGTGTAGCGTCGTTGTCGAATCGGACAACGGAACGGCGTACGCTCCTCGTCGTCGCGAACCGGGCTCCGGTCACGTACGAGGACGGTGTCGCCAAGCGCGGCGGCGGCGGCCTCGTGACCGCTCTCGCGGGTCTGATCGCGCACCACGACGTGACGTGGATCGCGAGCGCGATGAGCGACGAGGATCGCCTGATTGCCGCGGAGCGCGGCGGCTCGTTCGAGGAGACGACCCGGGATGGCCACGCGTATCGGCTCCGGCTCGTCGCCAGCGATTTACCTGCATATGAGCTGTTTTACAACGTCGTCGCCAATCCGGCGCTGTGGTTTCTTCAGCACCGGCTCCCGTTGCGCCCGCTCGGGCCGGAGTTCCGCGAGGCGTGGGACGAGGGCTACGTCCCCGTCAACGAGGCGTTCGCGATGGCGACGCTCGAGGAGCTCGACCGCCGGCCCGACGCAGCGGTGCTCTTCCACGACTACCACCTCTATCTCGCGCCGGCGCTCGTCCGGAAAGTGCGGCGGGACGTCGTCAGCTCGCACTTCATCCACATCCCGTGGCCGGACCCTGACGCGTGGTCGCCGCTGCCGCCGGACCTGACGGCGGCGATCCACGAAGGGCTGCTCGCGAACGACGTCGTCGGCTTCCACACGGACCGTTGGCGCCACGCGTTCCTCGCGTGCGTCGAGCGCTTCGTGCCCGGCGGCGTCGGCTCGACCCGCGTCGTAGCGCATCCGATCGGCGTCGATGCGAACGAGTTCGAGCGGCGCGCCGCCGATCCGGTCGTGCTCGAGCGACAGGCGGAGATCGAAGCGTGGCGGCCCGAGCGGCTCGTCGTTCGCGTCGACCGCGTCGATCCGTCGAAAAACATCGTGCGCGGCTTCGAGGCGTTCGGGCTCCTGCTCGAGCGGCACCCCGAGCTGCACGGGAGGGCCGGCTTCCTCGCTCTGCTCGCGCCGTCGCGGGAAGACATCCCGGAGTACGTCGAGCATGCGGCGGAGATCGAGGCGGCGGCCACCGCGGTGAACGAGCGCTTCGCGCGCGACGGCTGGACGCCGGTCGAGCTCGACATTGCGGACGACTTCCCGCGCTCGCTCGCCGGCTACAAGGAGTTCGACGTCCTGCTCGTGAACGCAGTCTACGACGGGCTCAACCTCGTGGCCAAGGAGGCGTTCCTCCTCAACACCCGCGACGGCGCGCTCGTGCTCTCGGAGAACGCCGGCGCGCACGAGGAGCTCGGCGAATGGGCGGTGACCGTCGATCCGTTCGACGTCTCGGGCCAGGCCGACGCGCTCTACGAAGCGCTGACGCTCCCGGCCGACGAACGGCACCGGCGCGCCGAGGCGATTCGGGCCTACGTGCGTGCGCACGACATCCGCGAGTGGATCTCTGCGCAGCTGGCCGACCTCGACGCCGTACGATCTTCTGGATGAGTGAGCTCTCCCATGTAGACGAGTCGGGCGGCGTCCGGATGGTGGACGTCGGCGGCAAGGACGTCTCGCGCCGTCGCGCCGTCGCGCGGGCCGAGGTGCGGATGGCCGCCGAGACGGCGCGGATCCTCCGCGAGCTGCCGAAGGGCGACGCGCTCGCGACCGCTCAGCTCGCGGGGATCATGGCCGCGAAGCGCACGAGCGAGCTCATCCCGCTCTGCCATCCGCTGCCGCTCTCGCACGTCGAGGTCGCGCTCGCGGTCGGCGACGACTCGGTCGAGATCGTCGCGTCGGTTGAGACGACGGCGCAGACAGGCGTCGAGATGGAGGCGCTCACGGCCGCGTCGGTCGCCGCGCTCACGATCTACGACATGGCGAAGGCGGTCGACAAGGGGATGCGGATCGTCGAGGTCTCGCTTGTCGAGAAGACGAAGGAGAGCGTCAGCTGAAGGCCGCGGTGCTCACCGTCTCGGACGGCGTGGTCGCCGGGACGCGCGAGGACAAGAGCGGCGACACGCTCGAGGAGCTGCTTCGCGCGGACGGCTACGAGGTCGAGCGGCGCGTCGTGCCCGACGAGCGAGATCAGATCGCCGCGGCGATACGCGAGCTCGCGGCCGGTGCGCGTCTCGTCCTCACGACCGGCGGCACGGGACTCGCGCCGCGCGACGTCACCCCCGAGGCGACGCGCGACGTCCTCGACCGAGAGGCGCCGGGGATCGCGCAGGCTCTGCGCGCGGACTCGATCGCGAAGACGCCGCACGGGCTTCTCTCGCGCGGTGCCGCAGGGGTCGTCGGCGCGACGCTCGTCGTCAATCTGCCTGGCTCGCCGGGCGGTTGCCGTGACGGATTTGGGGTGCTGCGGCCGGCGCTCTCACATGCGCTCGAGCTCCTCGCCGACGACCCGACCGCTCACGAGCAGACGTGACCGCCGCCGGGCTGACGCCGCTGCCGGCGCGCTTCGCACGGCTCGTGAGGATCGAGCACACCGTCTTTGCGCTCCCGTTCGCGTACGTCGGCGCGTTCCTCGCGGTGAGCGGGACGCCGACCGCGCACGACCTCCTGTGGATCACGCTCGCGATGGTCGGCGCCCGCTCGCTCGCGATGGCGCTCAACCGGCTCATCGACGCGGGAATCGACGCGCGGAACCCGCGCACGGCCGGGCGCGAGATCCCGAGCGGTCAGCTCTCAACCGTGCAGGTCGCGCTCTTCTGCGCCGCCTCGCTCGCGCTCTTCCTCGTTGCTGTCTGGCATCTGGATCCGCTTGTCCGTTGGCTGTGGCCGATCCCCGTCGTCGGCTTTGTCGTCTACCCGTACCTCAAGCGGTTCACGTGGCTCTGCCACCTTTGGCTCGGCGCGGTTGACGGCCTTGCGCCCGTTGGCGCGTGGGTCGCGATCACCGGGAAGCTGCCGTGGCAGGCGTGGACGCTCGGCGCGGCCGTCGCCTTGTGGATCGCCGGCTTCGACTTCTTCTACGCGCTTTTCGACGAGGACGTCGACCGCCGCGAAGGCCTCCACTCCATCGTGACGCGGTTCGGCGTCGACGGCGCGTTCCTCGGGGCGCGCCTCGCTCATGTCGCGACCGTCGCCTGCCTCGTCACCGCCGGGCTAGGCCTCCCGGTCGGCGCGTTCTACTGGCTTGGCGTCGGTACGGTTGCGTTGCTGCTCGGATACGAGCACTCGCTCGTCCGGCCCGGCGACCTGCGGAGGCTCGACACCGCCTTCTTCACGATGAACGGCGTGATCTCGGTTGCGTTCGCCGTCTTCGTGATTCTCGACGCGACGACCTAGACAGAGGGCGCCGCTGCGGCGCGGCGCCCTCTGTTGCGGTGCTGTGTGGGCGGTTCTAGAAGCCGAGCTTGAGCCAGAGCTTCACCTTCACACCGAGGTGGATGGTGTGAACGCACGCGCCCTGCGAGAGGATGACGCCGGCGCCGTTCGAGCTGCCCGAACCAACGGATGCGTTCGAGAAGCCGCCGTTGCCGGTGAAGCCCGAACCGAGCGAGGCGAACAGCTCGCCACCCGGGCCGGACACATGGCCGTGAATGGCACCCGTAGCCTGGTCGCCGGAGATCGCGGCCTCGATCCTGCCGGCCGCGCCGGCATGGTCGCTGCCGTTGACACGGTACGCGCCGACGAGCCCGCCGATACCTGTCGTCGTGTCGACGAGGCTGAGGGCCTTGATCGTGATCGGGCCGTTGAGCCGGGCGTCGCTGCTCGCGGCGGTGCCGGTGTACGTCCCGCGCGTGAACTGATACGTGTCGCTGCTTCCGCTCACCGTGCACGTCTTCTGGACTTCGTTGGCGACGGTCGTGGCGTTGAAGGTCGCCGAGGCCCCCGTGACGGCCCCGCTCTTCGCCTTTGCTATGGCGATCCCCGCTGTTGCGAGTGCTACGCACAGGAGTGCTGCGACCGCCAGAAGTTTCTTGTTCCGCATTTGGTGTCCCTTCCGATCCGTGGTGTGCTGCCCTGAGGCAAACAAGACAGGAGGCGTGCCTCGGCCGTGTCATGGCGGCGTAAATAGCTCGTAAATCGCTGCGGCCCCTATCCTGGGCACGTGCTGACGGCTTCGAAGCTCGGCAAGCGGTACGGGGAGAAGCGCGTCCTCCGCGGCGTCAACCTCGAGCTGGCGGACGGCGGCTTCCTCGTCGTGACCGGGCCGAACGGCTCGGGCAAGACAACGCTCTTGCGGATCTGCGCCGGCCTGGCTGCTCCGACCGAGGGGACGGTCGAGCGTGGGGTCGCGCGCGGCGAGCTCGGCTACCTCGGCCATGAGCCGCTCGTCTACCGCGAGCTCACCGCGCTCGAGAATCTCGACCTCTACGGCCGGCTGTACGGCGTGCCGGAACGGCGTGAGCGGATCGGGATGCTGCTCGAGCGCTTCGGCCTCTGGGAGGTGCGCCGCGATCGTGTCGCGTCGTACTCCCGCGGGATGACGCAGCGCCTCGCGCTCTGTCGCGTCCTCCTCCACGATCCTCGGCTCATCGTCCTCGACGAGCCGTACACGGCGCTCGACGAAGCCGGAGCGGAGCTTCTCGACGCGCAGCTCGCCGAGCTGAGCGGGGAGCGGATGTTCCTTGTCTCTACACATGACCCCGCGCGCGTCGAACCGTTCGCGAGCGGACGGCTCGCGCTCGTGACATGACGTACCTCCGCGACGTCGGCGCGCTCGCGCGCAAGGATCTCCTGCTCGAGCTGCGGGCGCGGGACACGCTGCCGGCGATGCTCCTTTTCGTCGCCGCTGTCTTCGTCGTCTTTCACTTCTGCGCTGCCGGGGACCCCGTCGCGGCTCGAGACGACGGGCTTCCTCTGGGTGGCGATCCTCTTTACGGCGCTGCTCGGGCTAGGGCGCGCGTTCGTGCCGGAGCGGGAGCAGCGGACGATGGACGGCTCGTCCTCGCGCCGTGCGACCGCAGCGCGATCTGGCTCGCGAAATCGCTCGCGACGCTTGCCTTCCTCGTCGCGGCCGAGGTCGTTGCGCTGCCGCTATACGCGCTCTTCTTCCACCACGTCGGCGGCGCGATCGTGCTCGCTGTCGCGCTCGCCGATCTCGGGATCTGCGCCGTGGGGACGTTCCTCGGGGCGATGGCCGTCGTGACGCGCGCGCGCGATCTGCTCCTGCCGCTCCTCTTCCTGCCGCTCGCGATCCCGATCGTCGTCGGCGCCGTTGGCGCGAGCGTGGCCCACGCGCCGGGTAAGTACCTCGCGTTCCTCGCCCTCTATGACGCCCTGTTCGCGGTCGTGTGTTGGGGTTCGTTCGAGTTTGTCGTGTCGGAGTGAGCGCACCTGCTGCGACAATCGGTTCGGTGCTCTCTCTTCGTCGCATCCCGCTCTGGACGCTCGCGCTTGCGTCGCTCGTGCTCGTCACGACCGCGCTCGTCTTCGTCTTCTACGTAGCGCCGAACGACGCGAACCAGGGTTTCTCGCAGCGCATCTTCTACTTCCACGTCTCGATCGCGTTCACCGCATACGCATGCTTCGTCTTCGGCGCGTGGAAGGCGTTCCGGCACCTGTGGAAGCGCGACCCGCGCGCCGATCTCGAGAGCTACGTCTGCGTTCACCAGGGGATCATCTTCGGTGCGATGGTGCTGCTCACCGGCTCGATCTGGGCCAGGATCTCGTGGGGACACTGGTGGGTCTGGAGCGAGGACGAGCTCGTGCTCTTCCTCATCCTGTACCTGTTCTACTGCGCGTACTTCATGCTGCGCTTCTCGCTCGATCCCGGCCCGCAGCGCGCGAATCTGAGCGCGGTCTACGCGCTCTTCGGCGTCGTGTTGATCCCGGTGAGCTTCGCTGCGATCCGGCTCGCGAAGGAGTTCCTGCACCCGCGCGTCTTCACGCTGAACGGGCCGCGATTCGGCGGCTGGATCCTCGTTACGTACTGCATCGCGCAGGCGGCGATGTTCGTTCTCGCGTATACGCTCTACCGCATCGAGATCGCCGGCAAGCGGCTCGACCTGCGCCTGCGGGATCTGAGGGAGTTGCTCGCATGACGACGTCCGAGAAGTACGTCACGGCCGCGTACGTCGTCGTCTTTGCCGTCGTTCTCCTCTACGTGTTGCTCATCGCCGTGAAGCTCGGCCGCCTCGATCGCGAGGTTGAGGAGCTCGAGCACCGCGCCGATACGGCCGCCGAGGCCGAGGAGCGGGAGCCGGCAGCCATTGGCTGAGCTCCTCTTCTGGCCCGCGCTCCTCCTCTACGGTGAGGCGGCCGTCGGCTACCTCGGCGAGGCGCGCCGCCCGGGCCGTCCCGGCCGGTTGGCGACGTGGGGTGTCCGGCTCGGCTGGCTCGCCCAGACGGCGCTGCTCGCGGTGCAGGCGGCGCGCAACGACGGCTTTCCGTGGGGGACGTGGGCGTCGTCCCTCGACCTCTTTGTGTGGCTCGTAGTCTCCGCCTACCTCATCTGGGGCTGCCGCGCTCGGTACCGGCTGCTCGGGCTCGGCGTGATGCCGCTCGCCGTCGCACTGCTCGTGACGGCTCGCGCCGGCGGCGGCACTGGAGTCGGCGCCGCGAGCCACTACTCGACACTCTTCCTCGTTCTCCATGTCGGCCTTGTCCTCGCCGCCTTCGCCGGTTTCACGCTCGCGGCCGGGCTGTCGGGGCTGTACGTCTGGCAGGAGCGGCGGCTCAAGAGCCGTCCCGTGACGATCCTTCGCCGTCAGATCCCGGCGCTCGCGACGCTCGATTCGCTCGCGCTGCGAACCGTCGCGTGGTCCGTGCCGCTGCTCACGCTTGGCATCGCCGTCGGCCTGGCGCGGCTCGTCTCGCGCGGCGACGGGATGGACGCGGTGATCGTCGCGACCGTCGTCACGTGGGCGGTCTGGTGCTCATACCTCGGGCTGCGGCTCGTCGCGGGCTGGGCCGGCCGTCGCGCCGCGTACCTCGCGCTCGCCGGCTTCGCGCTCGTCGTCGTTGTCCGTGTCGTCCTGCCGGGAAGCCACTTCACGTGATCCGTCTCGTCCTCGTCGGCACCTCGCATCACCATGCGCCCGTCGAGCTGCGGGAGCGGGTTGCGCTCGAGCGGGACGAGGCGCAGCGGCTCGCCGCCCGGCTTGCGGATGGCGGCCGCGAGGCGGTCTGTCTCTCGACGTGCAACCGCACCGAGCTCTACGTCGCGGCCGACGACGCGGAGACCGCCGAGCGCGACGCCGTCGCCGCGCTCGCTGCCCTGGAGCCCGAGGTCGAGCCCGCGCTGTACCGGCTGCATGACCATGCTGCGGCGCTCCACCTGTTCCGCGTCGCGGCCGGGCTCGACTCGCTCGTCCCGGGCGAGGGCGAGATCCTCGGCCAGGTTCGCGTCGCGCACGAGCTCGGGACGACGGGCGCTTTCCTCGATCGCGTCTTCCGGCAGGCGCTTCACGCCGGCCGCAAGGTGCGCGCGCAGACCGCGATCGGCGAAAGCCCGGCGTCGGTCTCTTCGGCGGCCGCCGCGCTCGCGGAGCAGGTCTTCGGGACTCTCGACGGCCGCTCGATCCTCCTGCTCGGCGCCGGGAAGATGAGCGGGCTAGCGTCGCGGAACCTCCGCAGCCGTGGCGCCGAGATCGCGCTCATGGCGAACAGCAAGACAGGTCGGGAGGAGATCGAAGCCGCGCTCGCATCGGTCGACGTCGTGATCGCGTCGACGAGCGCGCCCGGGCTCGTGCTCGACGCTGACGCGGTTGCACGCGCGTCGCAGGGCCGTCGCGGCCGCCAGCTCCTGCTCGTCGACCTCGCGGTGCCTCGCGACCTCGATCCGGCGATCCGCGACCTCGACGGCTGCTACCTCTACGACATCGACGATCTCGAACAGATCGTCGCCGAGACGCTGTCGGGCCGCCGCCGCGAGGCCGAGCGGGCCGAGTCGCTTGTCGCCGTGGAGGCGGAGAAATTCCACGAGTGGCACGCGTCGCTCGACGTCGTGCCGGCGATCGCGTCGCTGCGCGCGAAGGCCGAGGAGATTCGCGCGGCCGAGCTCCGGAAGGCCGACTCGCTCCTCGGCCGGCTCGACGACAGCCAGCGCAAGGCCGTCGAGTCGGTCACGTCCCAGATCGTGAACAAGCTCCTCCATCTGCCGACGGTGCGGATGAAGCAGGCAGCCGCGGCAGCCGACGGGGTCCTCTATGCTGAGACGGTGCGGCACCTCTTCGGTCTCGGCGAGGACGAGCGCTGAAGGTCAGGCCGGTCAGCGCGCGCCCGCTTCCGTTGCAGGCGCCTACGGCTTTCATTCGCGTGCGGCCGCGGGTCGTGGGATGCGCGCGTCCGGTGCGGAGAACGATCGCCTGTGCTCGTTCGAGTCGGCAGCCGCGGCAGTAGGCTCGCGCTCATCCAAGCGGAGCGCGCTCTTGCGGTGTTGCGCGCGCCGGGGATCGAGCTCGCAGTTCTCCCGATCACGACGTCCGGTGATCGCGATCGGACGCGGCCGTTCGGCGAGATCGGCTCGCGGGGCGTTTTCGTGAAGGAGCTCGAGGAGGCGCTGCTCGAGCGGCGGATCGACGTCGCGGTCCACTCCGCGAAGGATTTGACGGCGACCGATTCGGAGGGCCTGGCGATCGGCGCGTTCCTCCGCCGAGACGATCCGCGCGATGCGTTGTGCGGCGCCGTTGGAATCGGGCCGGGGATGCGGATCGGGACCGCGTCGGCGCGGCGGAAGGCGGAGCTGCTCGCGCTCGAGCCGTCCCTCTCCATCGAGCCGCTGCGGGGGAATATCGACACGCGGCTGCGCAAGCGCGGCGAGCGGGGCCTCGACGCGATTGTCCTCGCTGCGTGTGGTCTGGACCGTCTCGGCCTTGCGGAGGAGATTGGCTACCGGTTCGCGCCCGAGGAGCTGCTTCCCGAGGCGGGTCAGGGCGCTCTGGCGCTTCAGGTGCGGGCGGGTGAGGAGCACCTCGTCGCAGCGGCGGACGATCCCGCGACGCGGGAGCAGGTGGAGGCGGAACGGACGGTCGTCGCGGTCGTCGGCGGCGGTTGTCTCGCTCCTGTCGCTGCGCATCACGACGGTGCGACGCTCAGCGGGCTCGTCGCGGCGGAGGACGGTTCGTGGCTCGAGAAGCGCTCCGGCTCCGACCCGCAGGCGCTCGGCAAGGAGCTCGCCGCCATCGCTGCGGCGCGCGCCGCGTCGGTGCCGTGACGGTATTGGCGCAAAGCCGCTACCGGCGCGGCGCAGCCGTCGCCGTACCCTTTGCAGCCCCGTGGTGGGTGGGGGTTTGGGATGGGACCTGAGGTACGCCGTCCGCGAATCGCCGTAACGCGAGCCGCGGGGCAGGCGGGCGAGCTGGCGCGGCGGCTCGAGGCGATGGGGTGCGAGCCGGTCGTCTGGCCGCTAATCGCCGTCGAGCCGCTCGACGGCGGCCCGGTTGATCCGAGCCCGTACGACTGGGTCGTCGTGACGAGCCCGAACGGTGCGGCTGAGCTCGTGCACCGGCTCACTGCTCCGCCTCGACAGCTCGCGGCGATCGGTCCGGGCACCGCCGCGGCCCTTCGTGAGCTTGGCTTCGAACCGAGTCTCATCCCCCGCGAGTCGACGCAAGAGGGGCTGCTCGTCGAGCTCCCGAAGCCAGCGGGCAGGGTGCTCGTCGCCGCGGCCGAGGGAGCGCGGCGCGTCATTGTCGACGCCCTCACCGCCGACTTCCTGCCGCTGTACCGCACCGTCGAGCTTGCGCCCGTGGACGCTCCGGAGGTAGACGTCGTCCTTCTCGCTTCGCCGTCCGCGGCACGCTCGCTTGCTCGCACGACGGCCCGCGCCAAGCCGGTCGTCGTGATCGGACCGCAGACCGCGGCCGCCGCGCGCCAGCTTGACCTCGACGTCGCGGCTGAGGCCGTGGCCCACGACATCGACGGCCTTCTCGCGGCACTCGGCGAGGTTCTCGCAAGACAAGGCGCGCTAGGCCTCGCCGAGTAGTACGCTCACGCCACGGTCGTCCGCGACACGGTCACACCGGTCCGAACGGCCAGAGGCCCCCGCGAGCGCCACGCGCTAACGGGGGCCTCACTGCGCCAGGCGCTAGCCAGGGTCCCGCCGAAGATCGAGCGCAAGAACGAGTGGCGAGGGCCGGACTCGAACCGGCGACACCCCGGTTTTCAGCCGAGTGCTCTACCAGCTGAGCTACCTCGCCCTGTAAGCGGCGGTCAGTGTAACCAGGGCGGTTAGCCTCTCCGCGATGAACGTCAAAGGCGCGCAGCGCGAGGTGGCGGTGATCGGCGGAACGCTCGACCTCGGCGCGGGGCGGCGGGGCGTCGACATGGGCCCGTCGGCGATCCGCTACGCCGGGCTCGACCAGCAGCTGACGGAGAAGCTCAGCGTCACCGTCACTGATGTCGGCAACGTCATCTCGCCGGTCGTCGAGACCGCGCCGATCGGGGACGTTCGCGCCCGCTATCTCGACCAGATCCTCGATCTCTGCGACCGTCTCGCGGGCCTCGTCGAAGCCGCCGCCGGCCGCGGCGCCCTGCCCCTCGTGCTCGGCGGCGACCACTCCGTCGCGCTCGGCTCGCTTGTTGGGATGGCAAAGGCGCGAAGCGCTGCCGGCGGCGTCGTTTGGGTCGACGCGCACGGCGACGTCAACACGCCACAGACGTCGCCGAGCGGCAACGTGCATGGGATGGTGCTCGCCGCCGCGCTCGGTCTCGCCGGCGACGAGTTCGTGCGCGACGGCTGGCCGCTACCGGCAGTGGACCGGGCGAAGGTCGCACTCGTGGGCGTCCGCTCGCTCGACGACGGCGAACGGGAGCTCCTCCACCGGATCGACGCGAAGGTGTTCACGATGAGCGAGGTCGACCGGATCGGGATCGAGCCCTGCATGCACGAGGCGCTTGCCCACGCGTCCGGCGCGGCGTTCCTCCACCTGTCGCTCGACATGGACGTCGTCGACCCGGAATACGCACCCGGAGTCGGGACGCCGGTGCGGGGAGGCCTGTCGTATCGCGAGGCGCACCTCGCGATGGAGGTCGTCGCGGAGTCCGGTCTCATCGACTCGATGGACGTCGTCGAGGTCAATCCGATCCTCGACCGCGAGAACGCGACCGGCCAGCTCGCCGTCGAGCTCGTCGCCTCAGCTCTCGGCGCGCGCATCCTCTGAGCATCGTCTTCGTCACCGGGATGTCCGGTACCGGCAAGTCGTCGGTCCTCGCCCGGCTGAGCGATCTCGGCTTCGAGACAGTCGACTCCGACATCGGCGGCTGGACCGCGTGGAGCGACGAAGATGGCGGCTACGTCTGGGAAGAGGAGCGGATCGTGGAGCTTCTCGAGCGCGAGCGGGACACGACGCTGTATCTCGCGGGGACGGTCTCGAACCAGGGACGGTTCTACCCGTACTTCAAAGCGGTCGTCCTGCTCAGCGCGCCCGCCGACGTGCTGCTTGAGCGGCTCGCCTCACGCACGACGAACGATTACGGAAAAAACGACGAGGAAAGGAAGCTGATCCTTGAGCACCTCGCCGAGGTCGAGCCGCTGCTCCGCGCCACGTGCACGCACGAGATCGACGCGTCACTACCGCTCGACGCCGTCGTCGCCGAGCTCCTCGCCATGGCCTGACGGCTCGTAGTACGTGCGGTCCTGCAGCTCCTCCGGGAGGTAACTCACTTCGGCGCCGCGCGGGTCGTCGTGCGGATAGACGTAGCCCTCGCCGTGGCCGAGCTTCCGGCCGTACCAGGAACCGTCGCGCAGCGACTTCGGCGGGGGGACGGCGCCGCGCTCACGCACGTCGGCGCTCGCGCGGTTGATCGCGACGTAGCTCGCGTTCGACTTCGGCGCGCGAGCGAGATAGATCGCGGCCTGCGAAAGGTTGAGTCGCGCCTCGGGCAGCCCGACGTGCTCGACCGCCTGCGCCGCGGCGACCGCGACGAGGAGCGCTCTGCGGATCGGCGTTCCCGATGTCCTCGGAGGCGAGCACGATCATCCGCCGCGCGATGAAGCGCGCGTCCTCGCCGGCCTCGAGCATCGCGGCGAGGTAGTAGACGGCCGCGTCGGGGTCGCTGCCGCGCATCGACTTGATGAACGCGGACGTGAAGTCGTAGTGCTGGTTGCCGGCCTTGTCGTAGACGAGCGGCGGTTTGCGCGCGGCGTCCTCGACGTTCTCCACGGTGACCGGCCCGCGCGCCGTCGCCGCAGCGATCTCGACGATGTTGAGCGCCGTTCGCGCGTCGCCGCCCGAGCGCTGCGCGATCAGCTCGACGACCTCGTCGCGCGCTTCGCCCCCGACCTCGGCGAGCCCGCGCCGCACGACGATCGCCATCTCCTCCGGCGGCAGCGTCTCGAGCTCGTACACCTGCGTCCGGGAGATGAGCGCGGAGTTGACCTCGTAGTACGGGTTCTCGGT
Source organism: uncultured Actinomycetes bacterium (assembly GCA_963753525.1). Lineage (GTDB taxonomy): Bacteria > Actinomycetota > Thermoleophilia > Gaiellales > Gaiellaceae > Palsa-739. The sequence continues at coordinate 287,116 of CAVWCS010000005.1, read as the reverse complement.
CGTCGCGCCGATCAGGGTGAGCAGCCCCGATTCGACGCCGGGCAGCAGCGCATCCTGCTGCGCCTTGTTGAAGCGGTGGATCTCGTCGAGGAAGAGGATCGTGCGCGTTCCGCTCGTGCCGAGCCGCTCCTTCGCGCGCGCGAGCACCTCGCGCACGTCCTTCACCGTCGCGGAGACGGCCGAAAGCTCCTCGAAGGCCGAGCCGGTCGATGCGGCGACGATTCGCGCGAGCGTCGTCTTCCCGCTGCCGGGCGGCCCGTAGAAGATCGCCGAGTGGACGCGGTCCTCCTCGATCGCGCGACGTAGCGCCGAGCCGTCGCCGAGCACGTGTCGCTGGCCGACGAAATCCGCGAGCGCTCGCCGGGCGGAGCCGCTGCGCGAGCGGCGCGATCTCGCCGGCGCGGCGGTCGGCGGCTTCGGAGAAGAGGTCGGACATGACGCCAGTATGCTCCGAGCCATGGCCGCCACAGACTTGCGCGACGAGGTCACCGACCTCCTGCAGCGCCTCATTCGCGTCGACACGACCAACCCGCCCGGCAACGAGACCGCTGCCGCCGAGCTGCTGCGCGACTACCTCGCGGCGAACGGCGTCGAGTCGCAGCTCATCGCGAAGATTCCCGAGCGTGCGAACCTCGTCGCTCGCATCCCCGGCGGCGGTGGGCCGTCGCTCCTCCTCCTCTGCCACACCGACGTCGTCTACGCGGATCCCGCAGACTGGTCGGTGCCGCCATTCTCGGGCGAGCTCCGCGATGGAGAAGTCTGGGGGCGAGGCGCGCTCGACATGAAGAGCCAGGTCGCGGCGAACGCCGTTGCGATGGCCTCGCTCGCGCGCGAGGGCTTTACGCCGAGCGGTGACCTCATCTTTGCTGCGACCGCCGACGAGGAGCAGGGCGGCGGCGGCAGTGGCGACAACGGATTCGGCCTCCAGTGGCTCTGCGAGGAGCATCCCGACGCGGTGCGCTGCGATTACGCGATCAACGAGGGCGGCGGCGACCGGATCGAGCTCGCCGATGGGACGCCGGTCTACCAGGCGACCGTCTCGGAGAAGATGACCGCGCCGTTCCTCCTGCGCGTCCATGGCCGTGCCGGTCACGCGTCGATGCCGCGCATCGCCGACAACGCGCTCGTCAACGCCGCGAAGCTCATCGAGCGGATCGCGGCGTACCGGCCGGAGCCGCAGATCGGGCCGGAGCTCGAGGCGTTCCTCGGTGCGCTGCTCGGCGAGGTGCCGCCCGCGCACGAGGCCGCGGCCCGCGTCGCGCAGCTCCATCCGATCGCCGGCGCGATCGTCGAGGCTCTCCTTGCGCCGACCTTCTCCCCGACGATCATCTCCGCCTCGAAGAAGCGGAACGTCATCCCCGCGATCTGCGAGGTCGAGGTCGACTGCCGGCTCTTGCCCGGCCAGCACCCGGAGCACGTCGAGCCGATGATCCGCGCGGTGCTCGGCGGGGACGTCGAGTACGAGCTCGAGTGGATCGAGGCGCGCGGCGGGACGCGGTCGGCGATCGAAACGCCGCTCTGGGACGCGCTCGAGGAGTTCGTCGGCGAAGCGGTCCCCGGCGCGAAGGTCGGCCCGCTCACGTGCGCGGGGTTCACCGACAGCCACTGGCTGCGTGAGGCATTCGGCACCGTGGCGTACGGCTTCTTCCCGGCGAGCGGCGAGATGCCCGCGGAGGTCTCCGCGACGCTCATCCACTCGGCCGACGAACGGATCCCCGTCGCGGATCTCGAGCTCGGCGTCCGTTGGCTGCGCCACGCCGCGCGCGCCATGCTCGGCTAGCGCGTCTACCCTGGAGCGATGGGCAAGAAGAAGCGCAAGAAGAAGGTCCGGCTCGGCGGGATGGCGCTCGCGAACGGTGTCCTCGTGCACGGGCCGCGCGCGTGGGCGTGCGCGATCCGGCGCGACGACGGGACGATCGAGGTCGCATCGGCACGCAAGCGCCTGCAGGCGTCACGGATTCGCAACCCGGTGCTGCGCGGGCCGGCGCGACTGGCCGAGGCGCTCCTCCTTCTGCCGCAGGTGAAGCGGAAGCTGCCGGCGGCCAAGCTGCCGATGGAGAACCGCTCCGTCATCGCTTCGATGCTCGGCGCGACGGTGCTCGTACGGGTGTTGCGCGCGACGCGGCTGCGTCCTGTCGCGCAAGAGTTTCTCGCCGGAATTGTCTCGATCGCGCCTGCCGTGCTCGCGCTCCGCGCCGGCGATCTCGCGTCGTACCACGGCGCGGAGCACATCGCGATCGGCACGTACGAGCACGGCAAGCCCGCGACGCGCGAGCATGAGCGCTGCGGCGGTCACCTCGTCGGGCCGCTCCTCGTGACGTCCGCTCTCGGCAACACGCTCGCCCGGCTCGCTCCGAAACGGACGCGCCGCCAAGCACAGGGCGTCGCGCAGATCGGGGCGATCGCCGCCGCCACCGAGCTCTTCGGTTGGATGTCGCGCAACCCGAAGCACCCGCTGGCGCGCGCCCTTTCGAAGCCGGGCCACGAGCTCCAGCACCGCTTCTCGACCGCCGAGCCGACGGCGGCTCAGCAAGAGGTCGCCGAGGCCGCGCTCGCCGCGTGCCTCGAGCTCGAGCGGCCTAGCGTTCGGCCCACTCCGGATCCCAGAGCCTGAAGCCGCCGAGGAAGGCGTTCTCGTTCGCGCCTGCCCGGCACCCGGGCGGCAGCTCGTCGAGCTCGGCCACGCCGCCGCCTCCCAGCACGACGTCGTCAGGCTCCAGCGCGGCGGTGAGCCGCTCGACGGTTTCGAAGACCGCCTTCCGCCACTTCTTCTTGCCCGCCTTCTTCAGCGCCCGCTCGCCGACGTAGTCCTCGAACGTCTTCTTGCGGAACGGCAGGTGCCCGAGCTCGAGCGGCGCGATCGCCCCGTTGACGATCAGCGTCGAGCCGAGCCCTGTCCCGAGGCCGAGGAAGAGCATGCGGCCTCCGTCGTAGCTGCCGACCGCCTGCATCACCGCGTCGTTCACGACCTTCGTTGGCTTCCCGAGGGCGGCCTCGTAGTCGAAGCCGGCCCAGCCGTCTCCGAGGTTGACGGGCTCGGCGACCACCTTGCCGTCGCGCACGGGCGCCGGGATGCCGATCGTGGCGACGTCCCAAGACCAGCCCTCCACGATCTTCAAGACGCCGGCCACCATCTGCTCGGCCGTCAGCGAGGAGCCGGAGGAGAAGCGGCGACGCTCGGTCTCGGTCGACGTGAGCGCCTTCACGTGCGATCCGCCGACGTCGATAGCGAGGACGACGCTCACGAGCGGCTAGTGGTGCTTGGCCCGGAACGTGCGGGCCTTCTCGCGGTTTCCGCAGACCTCCATCGAGCACCACGCGCGCGAGCGATTGCGCGACTTGTCGTAGAACGCGACGCGGCAATGGTCGTCGCGGCAGGCCTTGAGGCGGAGCCACTCGGGACTCTTCGCGAGCTCGGCTACCGCTGCGACGATCATGGCCGAGAGCGGCGGACGCGCCGTCGCCCTCCGGCTGCCAGCACCGGCGTCCCCGCGGTGAACCGGATCCCGACCCGCGTCTTCCGGGCCGCGGTCTCCAGCGTCGCGCTCGCCGCGTCGGTGTCGTCCTCGCAGCCGTTGTTCGCGAGCAGGAGCTCGCGGATCGCCTCGCGCACGGCGAGCGCGTCGGTGTGCTCCTGCCGCGTTGGCTCGACGAGGTCGTCGACGAGACCCTGCTCCGAGTACCAGTCGGCAAGCTCGTCGGGCGTCGCGATGCGGTCGACGGACGTCTCGAGGTCGACGGTGTTGACGAAGTCGCGGACGAGGTCGAGCTGCGTGTGTAAAGTCGTAACCATTGTCATTGCTTTAGAGGTTAGGTAACTGGTAATCTCCGAACACTGGTTAGAGAGTAGCACGCCCAAGAGATAAACAGAGCGAGGAGAAGGCCACCATGCATCCGTATCTCATCTACCACTTCGCACTCGAGCACAACGCCGCACTTCGGCGCGATGCCGCGCGGTACCGCCGGGCGCGGGCGGCTGCCGCTCCAGCCGCCCCAGCCCGTGCGGGCTGCGATCCAGCTGCGGCTCAGCGCCTGCCGCGACGAGCTGGAGCGTCTTGCGGCGCTGAGCGAGCGGCGGCTCAGTGGCGGCGACTGGATCGTCGCGGACGTGAATGGCGTCGCGGTCGCGGCGGTCTCGCTCGAGAACGGCACGACGGTCTACGACCCGTTCAAGGCCACGTCGCAGGCCGTCTCGCTGCTCAAGCTACGGCGCAAGCAGGTCCTGGCGGCGGCGTAGGAAGTCGCCGCTCGAGCCTCGCGGAAGCGCGCCGCCTCACTGGGCGAGCGCTCGCTCGTACTCGCGCCGCAGCGGCTCCGCCCGAGCCGGCGCAGGAGGTCGGCTCGGGCGGAGTGGCAGAGGTAGTAGTCGTCGAAGCCGGAGATGCCGTCGAGCAACGCGAGGCCGGCCTCCGGACCATCGCGCCATCGCGACGGCGACCGCGCGGTTCAGCTCGACGACCGGCGAGGGGACGACCTCCAGCGAGGCGGCCGTAGAGGAGCGCGATCTCCTCCCAGTCGGTCTCGGGTCTCGAAGTGGAGAGCGGCGATCGCAGCCTGGAGCTGGTACGGGCCTGGCATCCGCAAGGCAAGCGCCGCGCTCGAGCGCCGCGTGTCCGCTGCTCGATTCGGCGAGATCCCAGAGCGCGCGATCCTGATCCGCGAGCAGCACGAGCTCGCCGGTGGGCGAGAGGCGCGCGTCGCGACGGGCGTCCTGCAGGAGGAGAAGCGCGTGCAAGCCGTGCGCCTCGGCCTCGTCCGGCATCAGCGTTGCGAGCACCGCCGCGAGCCGGATCGCCTCCGTGCACAGCTCGCGGCCGCGCGTGGCGGCCCGTAGCCGGCGTTGAAGACGAGGTAGATCGCGGCGAACACCGTCCGCAGGCGCTCGGGCAGGAGATGCTCGGGCGGTACGCGCAGCGGGATGCCGGCGTCGCGGATCTTCCGCTTCGCGCGCACGAGCCTCTGCGCGAGCGTCGGTTCGGGGACGAGGAAGCCGCGCGCGATGTCGCCCGTCGAGAGGCCGCCGACGAGGCTGAGCGTCAGTGCCACCTGTGCCTCGGCGGCGAGCGCCGGGTGGCAGCACGCGAAGATCAGCTCGAGCCGTTCGTCGGGAATGATCGCCTCCTCGTCATCGGGAAGCTGCTCGGCGCGGGCCAGCAGCTCCGTCTTGCGCGCGAGCGTCTGCTCGCGGCGGATCCGGTCGATCGCCGCGGTTGCGCGCCGTCGCGACGATCCAGGCGCCGGGGTTGGCCGGAACGCCGTCGCGCGGCCACCGCTCCGCCGCCCGGACGAACGCATCCTGCACCGCGTCCTCGGCGAGATCGAGATCACCGAGGACGCGGCCGAGAATCGCGATCGAGCGGGCTCGCTCGTCGCGGTACGCACGGACGAGCTCCTCTATGCCGACATCGTTTCGTAGTCGGTCACGACCGGGCGCACCTCGATCGTCCCGTACGTCGCGCCGGGGATCTTGGCGCGCCCACTCGAGCGCCTCGTCGAGGGTGTCGACGTCGATGAGGTAGTAGCCGCCGAGGATCTCCTTCGTCTCGGCGAACGGTCCGTCGGTCGTGAGCGTCTCGCCGTCGCGTACGCGGATCGAGGTCGCGGTCGAGGTCGGCTGGAGCGCGTCGCCGGCGACGAGCTTCCCCGACGCCTGGATCTCCTCGGTGAACGTGCCGTACGCCTGCATGAGCTCGCTGCTGCTCTTCGGCGGGAACCGCGGACCAGTCGCCGGGCGGGCTGTAGATCAGAAGCATGTACTGCATTGAGTCGCCTCCTTCAGGGGTTGACGACTCTACGACGAACGGGCTAGCCGGAATTCGACATCCGGTTGAGAAGTGTCAGCGCGCCGGCCTTGTCGAGGAACTCGTTGAGGTTGCCGCACTTCGGGCTCTGGACGCACGACGGGCAGCCGCGCTCGCACGGGCAGCCCGCGAGGAGCTTGACCGTGTCCGCGACCCAGCCCTCGAACTGCGTCGAAGCCGCGCTCGGCGATCCCGACGCCGCCGGCGTGGCCGTCGTAGACGAACACCGTCGGCGCGCCGGTGTCGGGATGGAGGTTCGTCGAGAGGCCGCCGATGTCCCAGCGGTCGCACATCGCCCAGAGCGGCAGGAGCGCGATGAGCGAGTGCTCGGCGGCGTGGAGGGACGCGAGGAGCAGCGGCATCGCCTCGAGCCCTTCGAGCTGGTGCGGCTCGGGGCACGAACCAGACCGCCTCGGTGTCGAACGTCGTCGGCGGCAGGTCGAGCGGGACAGTCGCGAGCGTCGAGCCGTCCGCGACCGCTTTCTTCTGGTAGCCGACGACCTGTTCGGTCACCGAGACGCGGCCGAAGGAGAGCTCGAGGCCGAGTCGGCGCTCGACGCGCAGCGGCTCCTCGATCGCCGTCGTCGTCTCCTTCTTCGCCTGCGTGTACCAGTCGCCGTCGAACGGCTCGACGACCGCGCGCATCGCGCTCGAGGTCGAGCTCGCGGACGAGGTACTGCTCGGCCGAGGTGGAGGTAGACGGCGCCCTCGTGGACGGTGGAGTACGCGCGCTCGCGCTCCGCGAGGCCGAGCACGTCGCCGGTCGCGGCGTCGACGACGACGAACGCGTCCGGGCGACGCCGAGCGGAGCGGCGATGCGCGCGGCCGGGCGACTCCTTCCCGGCCCAGACCCAGCCGCGCGGCGTCTGCCGCAGCTCGGGGATCGTGCGGCGCGCGGGCGAGCGCCTCCGGGCCGAGCGTCGCCGCGTCGCGTCTCGTCGATCGGCGCCTCGAAGGCGGCAGCCGCGACGTGCCCGTCGAGCACGCGCGGGTTGGCGTGGTCGAGGATCGCCGCCTCGACCTGCCGGTCGAGCAGCGCCTGCGGCTCGCGCATGAAGTACTGGTCGAGCGCGTCCTCGCGACGCGACGAGCACCGCGAGGCCGTGCCCGCGCCGGCCGGCGCGTCCCCACTGCTGGCGGAGGCTCGCGACCGTGCCGGGGAAGCCGACCGAGATCGCCGCGTCGAGCAGTCGCCGATGTCGATCCCGAGCTCGAGCGCGTCGGTCGACGTGACGCCGAGCAGCTCGCCCTCGACGAGGCGCCGCTCGATCTCGCGGCGCTGCTGCGGCGTGTAGCCGGCGCGGTACGGAGCGAGACGCGCCGCGGTCGTCGCGGTCGAGCCGGTCGGCGGCGAAGCGGTGGATCAGCTCGGCCGACTTGCGGCTCTTCGCGAAGCAGATCGTCCGCAGGCCGCGGCCGACGAGCCCGGCGAGCAGCCGCGACGCCTCGCCGAGCGCAGCTCGCGCGGAGCCCGAGCCTCGGCGTCGAGCAGCGGCGGGTTCCAGAGCGCGATCGTCCGCGCGGCGCGCGGCGCGGCATCGCCCTCGACGACCGTCGCCTCCTCTCCCGTCAGCGCGAGCGCGAGCTCGCCGGGGTTCGCGATCGTCGCCGACGCGAGCAGGAACCGCGGCTCGGCGCCGTAGATCCGCGCGAGCCGCCGCAGCCGCCGCAGGACGTTCGCGACGTGCGAGCCGAAGACGCCGCGGTAGACGTGCGCCTCGTCGACGACGACGAAGCGGAGGTTGTGGAGGAAGTCGCCCCAGAGGTCGTGGCGCGGCAGGACGCCGACGTGGAGCATGTCGGGGTTCGTGAGGACGACGTTCGCCCAGCCGCGAATCTGGCGCCGTTGCTGGACCGGCGTGTCCCCGTCGTAGATCGCCGGCGCGCACGCCGGGCACTCCCAGCTCCGTGAGCGAGCGCGCCTGATCCTGCGCGAGCGCCTTCGTCGGATAGAGGTAGAGCGCGCGCGCGTGGCGGTCGGCGGCGAGCGCGTCGAGCACGGGAAGGTTGAACGCGAGCGTCTTCCCCGACGCGGTGCCGGTCGTGACGATGACGTTGCCGCCGCGCGCCGCCGCGTACGCCTGGCCTGGTGCGCGTACAGTTCGGTGATCCCGCGACGCACGAGGGCGTCGCGCACAACCGTGCTCAGGCCCTCCGGGAACGGCGCGGTGCGCGCGTCCCGTGCCGGCTCGCCGGCGAGATGCGCGAGCTCGTCGCCGGCGAGCAGGTCATCCCAGCGGGTCGTCACGCTCACGCGACCATTGAAGCGAGCGAATCCTCGCCGAAGAGTGTCAGAGAAGGCTCTGGATGCGCTGGACTATGTCCGCGACAAGCGGGTCGACCTCCGGCGTGGCGACGGTGACGTCTACGGTTTGCTCGTCCAGCGCGTCCACCGGGCGAGGGTCGTCCGGCCAGCGCCAGCAGTTACGGAGAGCTTCGCGGAAAGGGCGCGACTTCTTCGCGGTCTTCTCGATCCAGAGGAGCCGATCCACATCCGCTGTCACGAAGTCCTCGACCGGCTGTAGCGCCACGAGGCGTCGGCCATAGCCTCGAGCGAAATGGAAGCGAGCAGAGCGTCCACGTCTCCGGACTCGGCGAGCTTGATGATCCGGTCACTATCCACGCGCGTAGGGTAGGGGTTCCGTCACAGCCGGCACGCTGGTTTCCTGCCGTTCTAACACCGCTCGTGTACTGATCCATCCCGCTCGACGAGGATCGCGCGCGCGGCGTCGATTCCGGTCAAGTCCGTGCCTCCGGGTGCGACGACCGCGTCGAAGCGACCGACCGGCTCCGCGGTGATGTGCTCGCTGCGCTCGCGCGCCTGCCAATCGCTGCTGACGACTACCACGTCCCAGCCGGCGAGCTCGAGCATCGCCGCATGGATCCCGGCGAACCCGAGCTCGAGCACGCGGCCGGGCCTATCTCCCAGCAGTTCGAGGATGCGCGGAGTCGCGGTTGCAGACAGCGCCGGCGGCAGGCGTCTCATGTGCGGACGCTAGCCTCCGGGCATGAGCGAAGAACCGCAAGGCCACTTTCTCGGGATCCCTTACGACTGGCGGCGGCCGACCGTCGCGCGGCTGAAGTCGCGCATGTGGAACGACGACGACCCGCGCATCTTCACGCCGAGGGTGTTCGGCGCAGGCTGGGACATCAACGCCGCCCAGGTGCTCCGCCGGCTGCGCGTGCGCCGCTAAGGTCAGGCCACCGGGGTGCCGCGAGCGCGGCTGAGATCACACCCGTCGAACCTGATCCGGGTCATGCCGGCGAAGGGAGTGGATTGGTTCCGAAAGCCCTAACGATCGCGGGCTCCGACTCGGGTGGCGGCGCGGGGATTCAGGCCGACCTCAAGGCGTTCGCTGCGGCCGGAGTGCACGGCTCGACCGCGATCGTCGCGCTCACGGCGCAGAGCACGGTCGGGGTCGGCGCGGTGTTCGAAATGCCCCCGGCATTCGTGCGCGCGCAGCTCGACGCAGTGTGGAACGACATCGGCGCCGATGCCGCGAAGACGGGGATGCTCTTCTCCCGCGCGATCGTCGACGCGGTCGCGGACTGGCTCGAGGCGCACGCCGTACCGCTCGTCGTCGACCCAGTGATGGTCGCGAGCTCGGGCGCGCAGCTCCTCGAGGACGACGCGGTCGAGGCGCTCGTTTCGCGGATCTTCCCGCTCGCGACGGTCGTGACGCCGAACCTCCTCGAAGCGCAAGCGTTGACCGCAAGTAACACAGTGTTACCAAGTGAGTTGGCGGAGAAGTTGGTGGAGCTCGGCGCGCCCGCGGCGCTCGTCACCGGCGGGCATGCAGAGGAGCCGGCCGACTGGCTCTTCGATGGGACGGAGCACCACGAGATCCCGGTCGAGCGTCACGACGTCGCCGCGACCCACGGCGCCGGCTGTACGCACTCGGCGACGCTCGCTGCCTTTCTCGCGCGCGGCGCGTCGCTCCTCGAGGCGGCCCAGGAAGCCGCGGCAGCCGCTTCGCGGGCGGTCGCGCAAGGACTCGTGGACGTGGGCGCGGGCGATGGTCCCGTGGACGTGCTAGGCATCAGGCCATGAGCATCGAAACCGGCGCGTCCCTTCGGCGGCTGCGTGAGCAGAAGCCGCTCGTCCACCAGATCACGAACTACGTCGTCATGAACGAGACCGCGAACGCGACGCTCGCGATCGGTGCGCTGCCGGTCATGGCGCACGCGCCGCAGGAGGTCGAGGAGATGGTCGGCCTCGCGTCGTCGCTCGTCCTCAACATCGGCACGCTCTCCGATCACTGGATCGAGGCGATGCTGCTTGCCGGCAAGGCCGCGAACGCGCGCGGGATCCCGGTCGTGCTCGACCCCGTCGGAGTCGGCGCGACGAGCGTACCGCACCGACACAGCCCGGCGCATCCTCGACGAGGTCGACGTCGCCGTCCTTCGCGGCAACCAGGGCGAGGTCGCGACACTCGTCGGCGCGGAGGCCGAGGTGCGCGGCGTCGAGTCGATGGCGACCGGTCTCGAGCCACCGGCGCTCGCGCGCGGCGCCGCGAAGCAGTTCGGCGTCGTCGCCTCGGTCACCGGCCCGATCGACCACGTCTCGGACGGCGACCGGATCGTCTCGGTCGCGAACGGGCATCCGCTCCTCGCGGCCGTGACCGGCACGGGCTGCATCTCGTCCGCGATCACCGGCTGCTTCCTCGCCGTCAAGCCCGACGCTCCGCTCGAAGCCGCCGCGGAGGCGCTCATCGCGTACGAGGTCGCTGCCGAGGATGCCGCCGCCGGCGCCGAAGGGCCGGGGACGTTCCACGCGCGGCTCTACGACGCGCTCGCGGCGCTCGACCCGGACACGGTCGACAGGCGCGCCAAGTACTCCGAGTCGTGAACGAGTTCGAGCTCCTTGCCGAGCTCGAGCGCCGGGGCCTGATCGTCGGCGTCGAGCACGACGCGGCCGAGATCGGCGGGGTCGTCGTGACGCAGGACTCTCTCGTCGAAGGTGTCCATTTTCGGTTCGACCTCCTCGACTGGCGCGCGCTTGGCTTCCGGGCGGCGGCCGTGAACATCAGTGACCTCTCGGCCTCGGGCGCCGAACCGCTCGCGCTCATCGTCACGCTCGCGGCGCCTAGCCTCGACGGCGCGATCGCGCTCTACGAGGGAATTGCGGAGACCGGTGTCCCGGTGTGCGGCGGCGACACGACCAGGGCGGAACTTGTCGTGATCACTGTCACCGCTCTGGGGCGCGCCGCTCGGATGCCTGGGAGAGCCGGCGCGCGGCCGGGCGACCTCCTTGTGGTGACCGGCCCGCTTGGAGGGGCCGGCGCTGCGTTCCGCGACGGACGGCTCCTGCCGCCGCCGATCCGCACCGCCGAAGGCCGCGAGCTCGCGCGCGTGGCCCACGCGATGCTCGACATCTCCGACGGGATCGGCCCCGAAGCCGGGCACATCGCGCGCCGCTCCGGCTGTCGGCTCGTGATCGATCTCGACCGTGTCCCGCTCGCCGACGGTGCGACGATCGACGACCTCTCCTTTGGCGAGGACTACGAGCTGCTTGCGGCGACGCCGGACCCGCTCGGCTTCAAGGTGATCGGCCGCTGCGAGGAGGGCTCAGGCGTCGAGCCCGCCGGTCTCGGCGGCTGGGAGCATTTCCGCTAGCCACGCTTCGAAGTACTTCGCCGGCCGGAGCCCGACTACCGACCCGCGCACCTCGCCGCCCGCGAAGAGGATCACGGTCGGGATCGAGAGGACCTCGAACCGCGACCCGATGCCCGGCTCCTCGTCGACGTTAACGCGCGCGACGTCGACAGGCAGGTCCGCGAGGATCGGCTCGAGAGCTTTGCACGGCCGACACCACGGCGCCCAGAAGTCGACGAGCACCGGCCCGGCCGAGATTGCGTCGTCGAACGTCGTCTCGTCGAGCTCTTTCATAGCCGGCCGCGCCAAGCCGCAACCCGCAGGAGTGGCACTTTCCGAATCCCCTCCAAGGCGACCGCGAAGCTCATCTTCGACTGTCCCGCAGTGCGGTCGGCGAAATGGATCGGGATCTCCACTACCCGAAAGCCTTTCCGCCGAGCGCGAAACGTCGTCTCGACCTGAAAGACGTAGCCGGCCGCGTCGATCGAGTCGAGATCGATCGATTCGAGCACCTCACGGCGGAAGCACTTGAAGCCGCCGGTCGCATCGCGCACGGGCATCAGGATGAGCCTGGTGAAGCGCGACGCGCTACGCGACATCAGCCGACGGACCGGTCCCCAGTTGGACGTGCCGCCGCCCGCGACGTATCGGGAACCGATCGCGACATCCGCTCCGGCGTCGACGGCTGCGATGAGGCGGGTGACGTCGGCGGGGTTGTGGGAGAAGTCGCAGTCCATCTGCGCGACGTAGTCCGCGTCTCCCGCGAGGACCTCGCGGAACCCAGCGATGTACGCGCGGCCGAGCCCCTCCTTCGCGGGCCGATGGAGGACGGACACCCAGTCGCGAGTCGCCGCCAGCTCGTCGGCGATCGCTCCGGTGCCGTCGGGCGAGTTGTCGTCGATCACGAGCACGCCGACGCCGAGCGGCGCGAGCGCGTCGATCATCCGCTCGAGGTTCTCGCGCTCGTTGTAGGTCGGGAGACAGACGACGGCTTTCGGCACGCTCCTATGATCGCGGAATGGCTCCGCTCCCGGGAAACGCACAGATCGCGGACCAGTTCGACCTTCTCGCCGACCTGCTCGAGCTCGAGGGCGCGGAGTCGTTCCGCGTCATCGCGTACCGCCGTGCGGCGAGCCGAATGCGCGAGACATCGACGTCGATCGCACAGCTCGCGCTCGACGGCAACGCGAAGAAGCTCCAAGGCATCGGCAAGACGATCGAAGAGAAGATCGTCGAGCTCGTCGAGACCGGCGACATCGCAGCGCTCGCGAAGAAGCGCGCGGGCGTGCCGCCCGAGGTCGTCCTCTTCATGCGGCTGCCAGGCCTTGGCCCGAAGACGGCGGCGCGGATCTGGAAGGAGCTCGGCGTCGAGACGCTCGCCGACCTCAAGGCCGCCGCCGAGGGAGAGCGGCTGCGCGCGCTCGCCGGGCTCGGCGCGAAAAGCGAGGAGAAGATCCTCGCCTCGATGGCCTTCGCCGCTCAGACGGTGGAGGCCGGCGACCGGCGGCTCCTCGGCGACGGCTTAGGCCCGGTGCAGGCTGTCGTTGCGGAGCTGCGGGAGCTCGCGGCGGCGATCGCCGTCTCCGAAGCCGGCTCGGTGCGGCGGCGCAAGGAGACGTTCCGCGACCTCGACGTGATCGCGTGCGCGACGGAGCCGGCGGAGCTGACCGCGTACTTCACGCAGTTCGACTGGGTTGTGGACATCGCCGCGCACGGTGACACGAAGGCGACGGTCGTCTCGCGCGACGGTCTCCGCTTCGATCTCCGCGTCGTGCCGCCGGAGTCGTTCGGCAACCTCCTCCAGCACTTCACCGGCTCGAAGGACCACAACGTCGCGATGCGCGAGGACGCCGTGCGGCGCGGCCTGTCGATCTCCGAGTACGGCGTCACGAACACGAAGACCGGCAAGGTCTTCCAGAGCACCGACGAGGACGCGGTCTACGAGCATCCTCGGCTACCAGCCGATCCCGCCGGAGCTGCGCGAGAACTCCGGCGAACTCGAGGCCGCGCGTGCCGGCGAGCTGCCGAAGCTCGTCGAGGTGAAGGACATCCGCGGCGACCTCCACACGCACTCGCACTGGTCGGCCGACGGCAAGAACACGCTCGCGGAGATGCTCGAGGCGGCGGCCGCGCGCGGCTACGAGTACTACGCGGTCACCGACCACTCGCACTACCTCCGTGAGGGCCGGCTCGACGCGCAGCTCGAGGAGATTGAGGCGCTGCGCAAGCGCTTTCCCCAGCTGACGATCCTCGCCGGCGTCGAGGCGAACATCCGCTCGAACGGCGAGGTGGACATGGCCGACGAGGACCTAAAGCACCTCGACTGGGTCGTTGCGTCCGTCCACAACGCACCGGACAACCGCCCGACCGAGCGCGTGCTCGAGGCGATGGCGAACCCGTATGTCGACTGCATCGGCCACCTCACCGGGCGGCGCATCAACAAGCGCCCGCCGCGTGACGTCGACGTCGAGCGCGTCATCGAGGGCGCACTCGCTACGGGGACGCTCCTCGAGATGAACGGCCAGCCCGACCGGCTCGACCTCCGCGACGTCCACGCGCGCGCGGCGAAGGAGGCGGGGCTGAAGCTCGTTGTCAACTCCGATGCGCACCAGATCCGAGCGCAGGGCTACCTCGAGCTCGCCGTCGCGCAGGCGCGCCGCGCCTGGCTGACGAAAGCGGATGTCGCGAACACGCGCACGTGGAAGCAGCTCGACAAGCTGCGAAAGAAACGCTGATGAGTGACGTCGTAGCGAAGGTCGACGGTGAGTTTGTGCTTCCGCTAGCCGGATTCGTGTGCAGCGGCCTTGAAGACGGCTACGTGAATGACGAAGACTGGGCGCACGTCGATCTCATCCTTCACGACGATCCGTTCACGAGGTCCGCGAGGGTCCGCATCGGCGGTGGGCAGCATCGGCCGACCATCGTCGAGCTCGTGGCGCGTCGGGCGCACGTCGAGAGCTCCGTTTGCAATGGAGACTCCGAGCTGTGCCTCACTTTCGATGGCGGTGGCGCACTCGCTGTTCCGCCGCATCCCAAGTACGAGGCATGGGATGTCGCCGGTCCTGGGCTTGTGAAGGCAGTGGCCACTCCCGGCGGTGGCGAACCCGCCATCTGGGATGCATCGACACCAACGCATACTTTCTCTGGAACTGAGGAGTTCGAGAAGTGGTTTAAGGGGTTCCGGCGAAGCTCGGAAGGAGAAGACGAATGATCGTCACGACGATGAACGACATTCCCGGCTACGAGGTGACCGACGTGTTCGGCGAGGTGATGGGACTCACGGTGCGGTCTCGGAACATCGGCTCCCAGCTTGGCGCTGGGCTGAAGTCGATCATCGGCGGGGAACTGAAGGGGATGACCAAGGCGCTGGTCGACAGCCGCAACCAGGTGCGCGACCGAATGGTCGAGGAGGCCGAGAAGCTCGGCGCGAACGCGATCATCGCCATGCGCTTTGACACGTCCGAGATGGGCAGCAACTGGACTGAGATCTGCGCCTATGGCACCGCGGTGAAGGTCTCGAAGAGCTAGAGGCTCTTCAACACCGAGAGGAACTCTTCCGGCGAGTCGACCACGAGGTCGGCCGCCTCGAGCAGCGCCGCCGGCGACTCGGCCGAGGCGACCGCGACACGGAGCGCGACGCCGAGCCTGTCTAGCGCTGCGAACGAGTCGAGGTCCGTCGTGTCGTCGCCTGCGGCGAGCGCACGGCGCAGGCCACGCTCCTCGATCATCCGCCGCACCGCCGTCCCCTTGTTCGAGCTCACCGGCGGGAGGACTTCGAGCACCTTCCGCCCGTACCGCGCGACGAGTTCGTCCTCGCGCGCCGACTCCGCGATGCGGTCGAGCTCGCGGATCGCCGCCGCCTCGTCGTCCCGGTCACGGAAGTGGAACGCCACCGCGAGCCCCTTCACCTCGATGGCGGCCGCCGGCCACGGCGCATCGGCCGCGAACGCCGCGAGCGTCCGCCGCCAGCGCTCGGCCTGCGGCTCCGCCTCGAGCCCGTGCGAGCCGACGCAGACGACGCCTTCGACCCCGACCCGCTCGCGGACGTCCTCCCCTGCGCGGCCGCTGACCACGGCGACGAGCGCGTACTTCTCCACGAGCCGTCCGAGCTCCGCGCGCGTCTCGGGAGGAGCCTCCGCGTCCTCAGGCCGCGCGACGATCGGCGCGAGGACGCCGTCGAAGTCGAGGAACAGCCCCGTTTCCTCCGGCGCGGCGGCCAGCTGCTGCAGGAGCTCGTCCATTGGGCAAGGATAGGAGCCGCGCGAGCCGGGCATAATCCGCCCGTGGCCGAGCTGGACGAAGTCTGGATCCCACTCGTTGACGAGCCGATCGGGCAGATCGTCGAGCGCATCCTCCGCGACGACCCCGCGCTGGCGGCGCGCGTCGAGACGCCGCACCGCATCCTCGCCTTCAAGACGTTCGCGTACATCCGCACGGGAATCCTGCTCGGACAGCTGTTCTTCGACAACGACATCCCCGGGTGGGACGGCTCGGAGAGCTGGGTCGACGCCCTGCTCCGCGATCCCAAGCACCGCGAAGCGATCGAACAGGAAGTGCGGACGGTCGCGGAGGAGATCGCCGCCGACCCGCAGTACGCGGACGACGAGCCGATCGCGCCGGACGAGAGCACCCGCGACCGGTTCCGCGCCTTCGCGCGCGCGCACCTCGGTCGCGGGTAACCCTCAGACCTAGCGCAACGTCTAGTTCAGGGGCGTGCCGTTGCCGTCGTGGTAGACGAAGCCGTCGCCGCGGCTGAACAGCTTCTTCTTGAGCCAGCCGCGAAGCGACGGGCCGGTTAGCGGGTTGAGCAGCAGGCCGAGCGCGATCCCGGCGACCAGCAGGAGGCTGGAGCGGGCGCTGCGCTGCGACGCTTTCTTCGTCTCCTCCTGCGCCGTCTGGACGCGGCTCGCCGCGCTGCGGAGCTGGGAGACGACGTTCCGCAACTGGGTCTGGACGTCCTCGTCGCTGACGAGCTTCGTCGCGACGTGGCTGACATCGTTGCGGGTGAGCAGTTGCTCGTACAGGGCGCGCGCGGAGGTGTACGCGTCCTTCACGTTGCGGCGCAGCTCCTCGTCCCGGAGAGCGCGCTCGACGTATGGGCGGACGTGCGCTTTCGCGTCGGCGACCCTTTCCTTCGTGGTGTTCATCTCAACGAGTCCTTTCATGGCGGGTGGAATGAGTGTCGTCGGGGGGTCGGCTGGACTACGCTCGCCCGGATGGCGCGCCTCAGGCTGATCGCGGGAGGGCTCGCCGCCGGGCTTGCTGTGTTTCTACACCTCTGGTACCGCGGTGTGCTCGCGGTGCCGGAAGTCAAACGGCGGAAGGCGGCTAGGAGAGCAAGGTCACGCGCCTGAGGAGCGACTCGGCGAGGCGGCGCGAGGCCTCGTCGACGAGCTCGCCTTCGAAGCGGGCGGCGCCCTGCGGGGCAGCGAGAATTCGCCTGGCGCGGTCGATCTCCGCCGGCGACGGCGTGAAGATGAGATGCACCGGCCCGAGCTGGCTCGGGTGGATGACCCACTTGCCGTCGTAGCCGTGTTCGTAGGCGCGGCGCGCGGACACGACGAGGCCGAGGTCGTCGCCGAGGCGCGCGTGCGAGCCGTCGATCGCTTGGAGGTCGCACGCGCGTGCGGCCGCAACGACGCGGGCGAAGGCGTAGTCGTTCGCCCCGTCGCCGATCGTGAGGACGGGGATGCCGAGCGACGCCGCGAGATCCGCCGGGCCGAAGACGAGCGCCTCGAGACCGTGCCCGGCGGCGGCGATCGCGTCGGCGTTCGCGAGGCCGCGTGCCGTCTCGATCTGCGCCTCGAGCCCGATGCCGGCGGGGAGGAATTCGGCCGCGGCGGACACGTCCTCCGCGGACCCGACCTTCGGGAGTACGACGACATCGGGCCTTGCCTCGGCGGCCGCCCGCAGATCGTCCTCCCACCACTCCGAGCCGCGCGCGTTGACGCGGATCGCGGTCGTGCGCGCGAGCGGCCCGCTCTGCACCGCCGCGACGGCGAGCTCGCGCGCGGCGGCCTTGCCCTCCGGCGCGACGGCGTCCTCGAGGTCGACGATCACCTCGTCCGCTCCGAGCGACGGCGCCTTCGTGAGCATCCGCTCACTCGAGGCGGGGACGCTGAGACAGGATCGGCGCGCGCGGGCGGTCACGTGGGGGACGCTAGCGACGCGTCCCGCTCAGCCACGTCGGAACCAGGTTCCGACAAGTCCCGATCGGACACGGCCCTGCCGGGGAAGCGTGGGCTCTCGGAGCGGGGAATCCTGAGGAATAGTCCAAGCCTGAGAGCGCGGCTAGCGTCCCGATGCAGTGGCGGCCGTGGCCACGTCAGTGACCAGGTCCCGGCCGTGTCCGTTTCGGACACGTCTCGCGCTCGGCAGGGTCCGCCCGGCGGCGTTTCACTACTTCTCCCAGACCGAGACGTGCTTCTCGCTCTCGGCGGTGAACGGCGCTCGGTCCCAGTCGGCCCAGCGCTCGCGCAGCTTCATCCCGGCGAGGCGCGCCATCAGGTCGAGCTCAGCCGGCGAGACGGCACGGAACGGGATCGAGAGGCGGTGCCACTCTCCGTCGCGAAGGCTGAAGTGGTGCGAGACGAGCCGCTGCGTATCGAAATCGAGCTCGTCCACGCCGACGTGGGTGTCGCTCAAGTCGAACACCTCGAGTCGCTGCTTGCCCGGGACTTCGACCTCGACGACGAAGCGCCCGCCCGGCTCGAGATGTGCCGCCGCGTTCGCGAACGCCGCCGCCTGCCCGTCCTGCGTCGTGACGTTGTTGATCGAGTTGAAGACGATGTACGCGAGCGAGAACGTGCCCTCGACGCGTGTCGTCGTCATGTCGCCGACCGAGACCGGAATCGCGTCGGTCTTCTCTCGCAACTCCGCGACCATGTCCGGCGAGAGGTCGATCCCCGCGACGCGGACGCCGCGAGCGGCGAGCGGCACCGCGATCCTGCCGGTGCCGATCGCCAACTCGAGCGCGCCGCCGCCCGCGAGCGGCTCGAGGAAGTTGAGGACGGGCTCGAGCGGCATGTCCGCCGTGTTCGCGTCGTACCGCTCGGCCACCCGTCCCGCGAACCAGTCCTGCATCACCCGGCCCTCTTGAGTTTCCCGTGCTTCTTCGCGTACCGCTCGCCGCGGTTGAAGATCGCCAAGCCGATCGGTGTCGCGAGGACGGCGATGATCAGAAGCGGCCAGACGTCCGCCCACGCGATCCCGGCGCCGTCGATGATCGACGCCCGGTCGCCGCGCAGCGCGTACGTCGCCGGCGAGATCTTCGAGATCCACTGCATCCACTCCGGCATGACGGTGACCTTGTAATAGACGCCCGAGACCACGAGCATCAGACCCTGCGCCGACGAAGCCGAGCTGAGCGCCCTTCTCCGGCGAGATCAGCGGCAGGACCGAGGTCATGATCCCAACCCCGATGAACGACAGCGAGGCGAGCGCCAGCAAGAGGAACGCTGCGCCGAAGTTCGCCCCCGGCATGTGGAGGCCGATGAACGCGGCGACCGCGAAGAAGAGGATCGAGGCACGGATCAGGCCGTAGAGCACCGCGAACGCGCCCTGCCCAAACAGGTGGGCCAGCCGCGACAACGGCGCCATGAACGTGTACTCGATCGTCCCTTCCCAGCGCTCCCACGCGACGATCTCCGTCATGAACTCGAAGATGATCCCGAGGAACGCCCAGATCGTCGCGCCGACGAGCAGCGACGTCTCCGCGATGTTCACCTTGGCCGGCGACAGGCCGACGCCGCGGGCGATGAACACGATCGTGAGCGTGTTCGCGATCGTCCAGACCATGAACGCGAGATCCCAGAGGATGTAGCGCTTCGTGAGATAGACGTTCCGCTCGACAATCCCGAACAGGCCGACGAGTTGTCGCCGCGCCTCGATCGCATACGCACTACTCATCCTCCGAACACCTCCCTGTACTCGTCGTCTTCGTCGTCATCGTTGTCCTGCTCGAACTCGCGGCCGGTCGCCGCGAAGAACGCCTGCTCGAGCGTCTCGACGCCGAAGCGCCGCTTGACGTCCTCGACCGGCTCGAGGAACAGCAGCCGGCCGCGGTCGAGCAGACCGATGCGGTCGGCGAGCGACTCCGCCTCGGCCATGTCGTGCGTGCAGAGGAGGATCGTCGCGTCGTGCTCGGCCCGGACCTTGCGGATGAACTCCTGCACCTCGAGCTTCGAGCGCGGGTCGAGGCCGGTCGTCGGCTCGTCGAGCAGAAGCAGGACGGGCGAGGTCAGGAGCGCCCGCGCGAGGGCGACCTTCTGCTGCATCCCGCGCGACAGGTTCTCCATCGACTCGTTCCGCCGCTCCGCCGGGAAACCGACCTGCTCGAGGATCTCAGGGATTGCGACGCGCGTCTGGCTCGGCGTCATCCCGTAGAACCGCGCCGCGTACGAGAGGTTCTCGGCCGCGGACATCTTCTTGAAGAAGCTCGCCTCGACCGAGACGCGGTTGACGAGCCGGCGGATCGTCGATGTCTCCTCGAACGCGTCGTGGCCGAAGATCCGCGCCTCGCCGCCGTCGTTGATCAGCAGCGTCGAGAGGAGACGGACGAGCGTCGACTTCCCCGAGCCGTTCTGGCCGAGGATGGCGACGCACTCGCCACGGGCGATCGAGAACGTGACGTCGGCGAGCGCCGGCCACGGACGCTTGCGAGCGAAGCGACCTGCTTTCTTGTCCTTCCGGAGGAAGGTCTTGCGGAGGTCGCGCACCTCGACGGCCGGCGTCTCGCGGCCGTTACGCGGAGTCAATTCGGATGTAGGTCTTGCGAGAGTCATGCTGCTCCTTCAAAAGTCGAAGTGATCGAACGGAGAACGGGAAGCCGCCCGAGTGGCGGCGCGCGGACCTAGCGGTCGCGCAGACCCACGGGGGCGGTACCGCCCACCGGGATCCGGTTCATCACGTTCGCGAGCAACATTGCCGCCGCACGATACGCGCTCATTCGGAGGACGTCAAATCGTGGACGAAGAACATCCCGTGCTGTGACTGTCCCGCCATCTTGTGCAGGTCGGGGTACTCGACGACTTCCGGCGAGACGCGCGTGCCGGCCATGAGGTAGCGAACGGGCGCGTCCGTCTCGTTCCGGAGCTCGTGCGCGCCGGCTGGGCAGGTCGGGAAGTGCACAACGTCGCCTTCTTCCAGGCGGCGCTCGCCGTCACTCGTGCGCAGCGTCGGCGTGCCGCGGAGGACGACGAGCAGCTCCTCCGAGCCGTGGTGGAAGTGGAAGATGACGAAGTTGCCGGGCCCGAGCTCGTAGAGGCTCGCGCCGAGGAACGGGCCGCGCTCGACGAGCCGCTTCGAGAGCGCCCCGCCGCCGCTCCAGTCCTCTCCCTGCTCGCCCCAGTCGTCGTTCCAGATGTTCACGTCGGAGAGACTACGGTCTCGGCATGCCCTCGCTCTCCGCATATCTCGTCTTCCTCGCGACCGCGCTGGCGATCCTGCTCGTCCCCGGCCCGGCGGTGCTCTACGTCGTGACGCGGAGCATCGAGATGGGACGCGCCGGCGGGATCGCCTCGGTCGCCGGGATCACGACCGCGACCTTCGCGTACGTCGCTCTCGCCGCGGCCGGACTGTCCTCGCTCGTCCTCGCCTCGACCGTCGCGTTCGACGCCGTGAAGTACGCGGGCGCGGCGTACCTCCTCTTCCTCGGCGTGCGCCGGCTGCTCGGGCGCGGGCTCGAGGAGGAGGCGGAGGAACCGGCGCCGCACACGCGCCGCCGCGCGTACACGCAGGGCTTTCTCGTCAACCTCACGAACGCGAAGATGATCGTCTTCGTCTTCGCCCTCCTGCCGCAGTTCGTCAACCCACACGCGGCGCGGCCGTGGCTGCAGACGCTCGTGCTCGGACTGAGCTTCACGTGCCTCGCCTTCCTCAGCGACAGCGCGTACGCGCTCGCAGCGGGGACCTTCGCCGACCGGCTGCGCGGCACCGAGACGATCGCGAAGGTGCAACGCTGGGCCGGCGGCGGCGTCCTCGTCGGGCTCGGTGTTCTCGCCCTGGTCTGGTCACCGAGCCCGTCGAAGTGATGCGCTACCAGTTCGTCGACTGCCGCTGGGAGCTCGGGGATCCGGAGGCGGGCCGCTGCATGTATCGCGCCGGCCACGTCCCGGGCGCGTCGTTCCTCGACGTGGACGCCGACCTCTCCGACCTCGCGGTGTCTGACGCCGGCCGGCATCCGCTTCCGAGCGCGGAGAAGTTCGCCGCGGCCGCGGGTCGCGCAGGAATCGGCGAAGGCGTGTTCGTCGTCGCGTACGGCTCGATGGGCGGCGCCGAGCGGCTCTGGTGGCTTCTTCGCCACTTCGGCCACGACGACTGTGCCGTGCTGATCGGCGGGCTGGACGCGTGGGGTGGCGCGCTGCGTGCCGGTGAGGAGGAGATCGAGCCGCGCGAGTTCGTCCCGCGCGAGCGCGACGACGACGTGATTCAGGCCGACGAGATCGTCGCCCGACTCTCCGATCCGTCCCTCGCCCTCGTTGACGCGCGGGCCGCGAGCCGCTGGCGCGGCGAGCCGAACCCGATAGACGATCCCGCCGGCCGGATCCCCGGCGCGGCGAATGCTCCCTGGATGGAACCGCTCCCGGAACTGTCGCCGGGCGAACTAGTCGCCTATTGCGGCTCGGGCGTCACGTCGTGCGTCACCCTCTATCGCGCCTGGCTCGCCGGGAGGGAGGGCCGCCTCTATCCGGGCTCGTGGAGCGAATGGTCGAAGCGCGGCTTGCCCGTGGAACGCGGCTAACGCCGCCCGGCGCCTACGGCCGACAGTGCGAACTTCGTCAGCGACTTCGGCATCCGCTGCGCCGAGGCGATCGTCGAGCGCAGCGCACCCGCGAACTCCTGAATGTCGGCGTCGCTCAGCACGAGCGGCGGCAGCACCTTCACGACCGCCATGTTGTGGCCCGCGACCTGGGTGAGGATCCGGTGCTTCGAGAAGAGCGGCCCGACCACGAGCTGCGCGAAGAGACCTTTCTGCATCCGCTCGATCAGCTTCCACGTGAGGCGGCCGGACTTCGGCTCCGCGAACTCGATCGCCCACATCAGCCCCAGCCCGCGCACTTCGCTCACGACGTCGAACTCGTCGACCAGTGGCCGCGTCAGTTCGAGGAGCAGCTCGCCCCGATGCGCGCTCGCCTCGACGAGCCGCTGCCCGCGGAGCTCGCGCAGCGTCGCCAAGCCTGCCGCCATCCCGAGCTCGTTCGGCGCGAACGTCGAGCCGTGCGAGACCGCGTGCTCCATCGAGTCGAATACCGCCTCGTGGACGGCGCGCGACATGAGCAGCCCGCCGACCGGGACGTAACCGCCGGAGAGCGACTTCGCCACAGGCACGAGGTCCGGCTCGAGCCCCCAGTGCTGGAACGCGAACACTTTTCCGGTGCGCCCAAAACCGGTCTGCACCTCGTCGACGGCGAAGAGCGTGCCGTAGCGGCGGCAGAGCTCCTGCGCTCCCTCGAGGTAGCCCGCGGGCGGCAGGTGCACGCCTTTCCCCTGGATCGGCTCGACGAGGAAGACCGCGACGTCCTCGCGCCGCAGCTCTTCCTCGAGCGCGGCGAGATCGCCGAACGGGACGCGGTCGAAGCCGGGCAGAAGCGGCTGGAAGCGGTCGGTGAACTCCGGGCAGCCGCTCGCAGAGAGCGCGCCGAGCGTGAGGCCGTGGAAACCGTGGTCGCACGAGACGACCCGCGTGCGCCTCGTCGCGGCACGGCCGAGCTTCAGCGCCGCCTCGACCGCCTCTGTGCCGGTGCTCGTGAAGAGGCAGCGCTCGATCCGCCCGCCGGCGAGGCCGATCAGTTCCTCGGCGAGCAGGCCGGGGAGGAGCGTCGCTCCCATCGCGAGCATCCCGGGCGTGTCGAGCGAGAGCGCCTCGACGAGCGCGGCGCGGATGCGCGGGTTGTTGCGGCCGACGTTGTACATCCCGAAGCCGCCGAGCATGTCGAGGTAGCGGTTGCCGTCCCTGTCGAAGAGGTACGCGCGTTCGGCGCGCGCCCACGTGCGGTCGAAGCCGATCGTGCGGAGGACGCGGGCGAACTGTGGGTTGATCGTGCGCGCCCAGAGGTCGAGATCCTCGCCGCGGCGGGATTCGAGCAGCTCCGCGAGGCTGAACTCGCCCATCGCGGGTGACTTTAGCTCGCTGCGTTTTCCTTCTGAGCCGGCGGGTAGCCAACGCACATGACGGGAATCGGGAAGCTCATCTTGCGGGCCACCGTGGGTGGCTACTTCGTCGGGCACGGTCTTCAGAAACTCACCGGCTCGTTCGGTGGAGAAGGGCCGGAGGGCACCGGCCGGTTTTTCGAGTCGGTCGGTATTCGGCCGGGCAGGGAGAACGCGCTGCTCGCCGGCGCGGCCGAGACCGGTGGCGGCGCGCTGCTCACCGTTGGCCTCCTCACGCCGGTCGCCGCCAGCGCGCTCGCCGGTGTGATGACGAACGCGATCCGCTACGTCCACGGCAAGAACGGCCCGTGGATCACGGACGGCGGTTTCGAGCATCCGGCGGTCGTCCTTGGCGCGCTCGCCGCGTTGGCCGAGAGCGGCCCGGGGCCGCTGTCGCTCGATGCGAAGCTCGGCATGGAACTCAAAGGCCCCGGCGCCATGGTGCTCGCGCTCGGTGTGGGCGCGACCGCGGCGGTCTACGTGGCGGAACGCGGCGAGAGGCTCTGCGCAAGGCTCGACGCCGACGCGGTGCTGAGCCGGGCGATGGAGTACGTCGGCGCCGAGGTCTAGCCCACCCGCTCGGCGAGCCGTTCGGCGTACCAGTCCTCCCACCGCTTCTCGCGTGGCTCAGCCGTGTAGTCGCGGTCGAGCTGGACGAGCGCGTGGACGAGGTGGCTGCGCACGGGGGTCGCGCCGAGCAGCTGCGGCAGCTCGGAGAGGGAGAGGAGCCAGTCGGCGTACCAGGACGCCCAGTCCTGGTCGTCGCCGTCGACGATCCGGTAAACGACGTGATGCGTCTCGGCGGCTTCGTGAAGGAGATCGGCGATTGTCATCCCGTCGATGCTCGCACGCCGGACGTGCCCGGCACAATGTCGCGGCGCCCCCGTAGCTCAGTGGATAGAGCAGCGGTTTCCTAAACCGCGTGCGCATGTTCAATTCATGCCGGGGGCATCAAAGAAGTTACTGCATATCGCCAAGTTTTCGGTCGCCACCAATGAGTCGGCGAAGTGGCCTCCGGAGCGCCTCGGGAACGAGTTCCGAGCCAATCCGACGGACCCAATGCATGGAGCGGAGCGGTCTTGAGCCGATGTGCAAGCGGTTTTCCGCACCGCTTGCGGTGAGGGCTCGTTCGCTCGCGGGTCGGTGGGCTGCCTCTCAGAGGACAGTGGGTGTTTGGAGGCGGGTTTCCTAGTCAGGCGCGGCGACGACGAAGCCAAGCCTGCGGGCGGTTTGCGACAGTTTGGTGGTGCGCCAGCGGGCAGCGGTAAGCAGCGGGGTCGCGTCCGCGGCGGTTAGCGAACTACGCGTGGGTTCGCCGGCCGCGGCGACTTCGTCTCGGAAGTGCTGCCGAGCGGCACCGTCGTTGTCCGCGACAGGCGAGAACGACAGGGCGAACAGCGTCCCCACCGCTGCCAGCGGGCGCAACTCGCGAAGCAGGCGCTCGATCACCGCTCGCTCGAGGTACGCCGCGACGCCCTCGCAGACGAACAGCGTCGCCGCCTCCAACTCATAGCCGCTGTCGACCAGCGCGGCGTCGAGCCCTGCCTCCCTCAAATCGACTGCAATGAAGGCGACCTGCGGGGTGTCGATCCCCAAGCGCCGTAGCCGCTCCCGTTTGTCCCGCTGTGTGGCCGGGTGATCGATCTCGAACCAGCGGACGCCCGTCTTTCCGTAGCGGAGAGCGCGGCCGTCATAGCCAGCGCCGACCAACACAACCTGCGACACCTGACGCTCGAAAGCGCTTACGACGACGCGGTCGAAGAACGCCGTTCGCGCCCGCAGATAGCGCTGCATCCTCTCGTCCCCCTCGGCCCGCTTTGGTCCCGCAACGTCACGGGCGAGCCGCTCGTCGCCAGCCGGATCTCCGAACGGCACGGGCGCGCGCTCGAAGCAGAGACGACTTGCAGCCACGCGCTGCGCCGTGACCGACGGCATGCCGTCACGCATCGCCGTCGGCTCCCGACTGCTCGATCCACTCGTCCACCGCGCGATCCTAAAGCGGTCAACCCTCGAATGCGCGAATGCACCCTCTCACTCGACCGCCGGCGAATACGAACAACTCGGCGGGAGAAACGCCGAAACCCGCTGCCCATCCGTAGGCCTCGTATGGGAGGCAGACGATGCCAGCGGCGCCCGCGGCACCCGCACCGGCGAGACGCGTGGCCGCAAAGGCACGGAGGTGGCGGTATTCCCAGGGTGCGATCACGCGTTGCACGCCGGAACGCGGCGGAGATAGCCACCACCCGAGCAGACCCTTCGCAGCGGTGTTCTTCTTGGGTGCGTTCATGGGGTCCACCTCGTTTCTCGTGACCGGCGCGCGGTCGTTCTCAGCCGGCGCCTGTTGTTGCGGTTGGCTCGTTGGCCGTTTCGGTCGTTGCCTGTTTCCCGTCGACGGGCGGGATCACGAGAATGGGGCAGGGAGCACCGTGCAGCAGCCCCTGCGCGACACTTCCGAGCAGGGCGCCTGCCATGCGCCCGTGGCCCCGCGTGCTGAGGACGATCAGCTGCCCGCCGTTCTCGCTTGCCGCCGCGGCGATGAGAGCCGATTCGTCTTCCATCCGGTGGGAGTGTCGTAGCTCGAACCTTCGTGTTCCGCCACCACTTCTGGGAGCAGCTCGCGGTGAACTTCGGGATTGTCGTCGTGTTCGTCGCGTTTTACTCCCGGTTTCTTCGCCGCGGCTAGCGGCCCCGAAGAAGCGCGCGGCCGCGGGGTTTGCCGCAGCGAGTTCAGCGATTGCCCTGAGGTGCCGGGGACGGCCTCTCGCGAGCATCCACGTCTAAAGGAGAAATCCAGGCGGCCCGGTCGTAAACCGTGCAGGCCGGAACGCGAGAGGAGTCGCGAATGAAGCGGTTTGTTGGACCTGTATGCGTGATGGTTGCAATCGCCGTCGCAGCGGTCTGCGCCGGCGCAGCCGTCGGAAACAGCACCAACTTCAAGGCCAGCTACAGCGGCAAGGTGACGGAGGTCGTCAACGGCAGTGCCGTCACTGCCACTCCGCACGGGACCGGTACGGGAACGCTGATCGGCAAAAGCACGCTAACCGGAACCGTCAGCGGGACAACGTCGAATCCGCCGTGTACGCCGCTCGGCGGTCCAGGAATCCTCGCCGGTCATAAGGCCAAGCTGAAGCTCACGTTGCTGACGGGCTCACGCGCTTGCGCTGCGGGCGAGGACGACCAGAACAACATCTCGTTCTCCGGCAGCGCCAAGGTCACAGGCGGTACCGGAGCCCTCAAGAAGGCGAGAGGCACGCTCCGGTACAGCGGCCACTACGACCGTTCTCCGGGTGGGACCGGCGCCTTCACCGTGAAGCTCACGGGAACCCTCAAGTACTAGCGAAGGAGCATCAAAACCAATGAAGCGGATCACTCTCGCGCTGGCAGTCCTCGTGCCGCTCGCCCTCGTCGCGGTCGCGCGCGCAGACACCACCGTTCCATTTCCGTCGAACCAGGTCAAAGGCGTGTTCGTCGCTGCGCAGACAGTCACGGCGGCGGGGGCGGTCAGCGACCAGTTCGCGCCCGGCGACACCGTCGTCTTCCGGGCTTTCGCGGTCAACACGAAGACGCACAAGCTCCTTACGAAGAAGCTCACGAAGCTCACCAAGCACACCGCGAAGTTGGCGAAGACGAGCCTCCGGTCGTTCTTCGTGCGGATCCCACTCGTCAACGATCGGCAGCTCGTCCACAAGGCCGTTCCCAAGGGGTTGGACCCCCGCTATCGCTGGGCTGTCAGCTGGAAGGTGCCGGCGCTTTACCCGACCGGAGTCGTCCAGTTCGAGGTCTTCGCGCAGATGTGGAACAAGCAGAGCGGGACGTTCACTCAGGTTCCGATCTCCCTCTCGCAGCTAACGATCACGACCACGCCGCAGGAGCCCTTCGGGCCTGGCCCAACGACGACCGGGTCGGTCAGTTCTACGAACGTCGATGTCGCGCTCTACGCCGACACGGTGAACGGCACGCATCCGACCAACGCGCAGCCGAGGCCGGTGGGTTGCACGCAAACGAACGTCTTCAAGCAGGGAGAGCAGGTCGTCGTCCGTGCCTTCGGATACCAGCTCAGCGACGGGGCCGTCCTCTCGATGGCCAACGTCACCGATGCGCACTTCTCGATCCCGGGGCAGCCCGACACGCTGCTCAACTGGGGTTCTCACGGGCCGAACAAGGTCTTCTACTGGACAGGCGCCTGGAACATCCCCGTCGACTACCCGCTCGGCGACATCAACGTCCACGTCAGCTTCACGACGCTCACCGGCAAGTCGGGGACCGTCGACATCCCGATCACGATCATCCCCAACTCCTAGGTGAAGAGCGCCGGAAAAGAGAGTGCAGCCATGACCACCACGAAAAAAATCCTCTCCGTCGCCGCGCTGGCGGCGGGCCTCCTGCTGCCAGCGACGGCCTCGGCCGACCCGACGGTGCTCACACCTCCGGCAATCCCCGGCGTCGCCCAGTTGCCGGGTCCGATCGCACCTTCGGCCTCGCAGGCCCCGAACATGGGGATCCTCCACGCATCGCCAGACGTCGGCGTGCCCGGCACTCCCTACACCCTCTCGGGGACCGGCCTCGAACCGGGCACGGACGTCTCGATCGTCTGGATGACGGCGAGCGTCACGTGGGTCGTCGACCCGAGCCCCGACAGCGTCGACTACCTCGGACGCAGTGCGTCGAAGTTCGGCGTCGTCATCGCCAACACCAAGACGGACGCGAAGGGCTCGTTCTCGCTCAACCTCATCGCCCCGAAGGACTTCGGGGGCATCCACGACATCTATGCCGTCATCGACGGCGTCCAAGTCTCGCACGGCGGCTTCCTCATCGCCCGCTCCGCGACGATGACGCCGAAGAAGGGGCCAGTCGGGACGATGATCACCCTCACCTACTCGGGCCTCGGCTCATCCCTCTACGAGGGTGGCGCGTCGCTGCAGTACGACAACCACTACGTCGGCGCTATCACGGCCAACTGGACGCGGGGCGTGGCAAAGGTCAGGTTCCGCGCCTCCGGGGCGGTCGGAAAGCACGTCATCACGATCACCGACGCGATCAGCTTCGACTACCTCAACATCCCGCAGTCCCCGATCCCGTGGGCGACCGGTCACAAGTTCACGTTCAGGGTCACGAAGGACAGTGGCGTGGCGCCGGCACCGCAGATCGACTGGCCGGCCAACGTCGCGCCGACCATGGACGCCCGGACGACGATGTTCCCTGACGGCGTTGACCCCGACAGCACCGCTACGGCGCAGCTGAGCTCGACGACCGGACCGGTTCGGTCCAGCACCAACGTCACTGCATCCGATCTCGAGCCGAGCACTCCGGTCGACCTCGTCTGGTCGACGGTCGTCGGCAACCGGGTCAACTGCACAGGCACATGCTGGAGCTTCGTCTCCGTCCCGCTCGCGACGGTGCCGTCGGCCGCGGACGGCTCGCTGAACACCAACGTCACCATCCCAGACGGGCTCGGCGGCTGGCACGTGGTCCAGCTCATGCAAGGCGGCAACGTGATGGCGCAGGTGCCGTACTTCGTCAAGCGGAGCATCGCTGGGATCTCGGCGCTTAGGCTCAAGGCAGGCCAGGATTTCACCATCCACCTCGAGGGCCTCGGCTGGACGCAGCTCGACAACACGATCGCCGTGGACTACGACAACAGCTACATCGGCTACGGCTGCGGTTTCAACAGCAACGGCGACGTGGTGCTCAACCTCGTCGCGACCGGCTCGCCCGGGACGCACCTGATCGACATGTACCCGCTGCTGTACACGCAGCAGCCGTCGTACCCCAACACGCCGTACGGGATGGTTCCGATGCTCACGTACGCGCGGGACGTCCCCGGCCTCGCGCTGGGCTACCAGTTGCCGGCGATCCGCATGGCAATCGAGGTCGTCAAGTAGGCGTCTCTCCAGGGGAGGGCCGCAAAGGCCCTCCCTCGGGAGTAGCCGAGGGCGGCGAGAGAGCATGCTTCCCGACCTCTCCGAGCGGTGGACGCGTTTCATCCTCCGCCACCGTTGGCAGCTCCTCGCGGTCTGGCTCGCCGCACTCGCGGTCGGAGTCGCTGCGGCAGTTGCGCTTCCCGGGCACCTGGCGAACTCGTACGAGATCCCCGGGACCGACTCCGCGCGTGCGGACGCGTCGCTCGCCCGCGGCTTCGGGGAGCGTCCGGACGGGACGTTCACCGTGGTCTTCCACATTCGGCACTCCTCCGGTCGGCGGCTCCAGCGTGAGCTGCGCGACCGACTCGAGCGCGCCGCGGACGTGTTGCCCGGCGGGCGGTTGGCGACGTATCAGGTTGGGGCAGGGGTCATCTACGGCGAGGTCGCGACGACGCTTGGACTGCAGCAGGCGAAGCCGCTGACCGAGCGGCTGCGCGCTGAGCTCGGCCGCGACGGCAGGCCCGCTGCGCTCGTGACCGGGCCGCCTGCGATCCAGCACGACCTCGACCCTGTGCTGTCCTCCGACCTGCGGCGTGGAGAGGCGTTCGCGATCCCGCTTGCGGTCCTCGTGCTCGCGTTCGTGCTCGGGCTGTCCCTCGTCCTCGCGCTCCCTTTCGTGTTTGCCGCCTGCACCGTCTCCGCAGCGCTCGCTCTCCTGTATGTGTGTGCGCGGTTCGTTGCGATCACCCCGTACGCCATGAACGTCGTCGAGTTGATCGGCCTGGGACTAGCTGTCGACTACTCGCTCCTCGTCGTCACGCGCTATCGCGAGGAGCTCACGCGCGTCGAGAGCCGAGACGAGGCGGTCGTCCGGACGATGGCGACGGCCGGCCGCGCCGTCGTCTTCTCCGGCCTCGCTGTGGCGATCGGTCTAGCGCTCCTCATCTTCTTGCCGGTGCCGTTCATCCGCACACTCGGGCTCGCTGGCCTGCTGATCCCGCTCGTGTCGATCACGGCCGCACTGACGCTGCAGCCCGTCCTCCTGTCGTTCTGCGGGCCGCGAGCGCTTGCGTCAGTTGGACTTGCTCGTCTTCACGCCCCGTGGGCGGCGATCGCCCGGTGGGTGATGCGGCACCGCTGGTCCGTTCTGCTCGCGACGACGGCCCTCTTGGTCGCCGCGGCTGTCCCCCTCCGGTCCCTCTCGCTGACGCCGGGATCGCTCGCGGGATTGCCCCGCGGAGCCGAAGCGACTCGCGGTCTCGTCGAGCTCAGCCGCGCCTTCGGTCCCGGCGCCGTCACGCCGACGGAGATCGTCGTGGACGCCGGCAGGCCGGGCGCGGCGCGGACTCCGGCGGTCCATTCGGCCGTCGAGCGGCTCGCCGGCCGGCTCTCCCGCGATCCCGAGGTCTACGTCGTGGCGCTCGGCTCGAGGGCACCGTACGTGTCGGCCAACGGCCGCTTCGCGCGTGTGTTCGTCGTGGGACGCCACGAGTTCGGGGCCCTCGCGTCGCGGCGACTTGTCGCGCGGATGCGCGGTGTTCTCATTCCCGCCGCGCACTTTCCAGCATGGGCGAGCATCGAGGTGGGCGGAGCCGCGCCGCAGGGAGTCGACTTTCTCGCCCGGGTCTACGGCTTCTTCCCGTGGCTCGTCCTGCTCTCGCTCGCGCTGACGTACGTCGTCCTCGTGAAAGCGTTTCGATCGATGCTGCTCCCGCTCAAGGCGATCGTCCTCAATGCGCTGACGGTAGTGGCGAGCTACGGCCTGCTCGTGGCGATCTTTGCTCCCGCGCCGATCGAAGCCTGGGTCCCGGTCGTCCTCTTCGCAACGCTCTTCGGACTCTCGATGGACTACGAGGTCTTCCTCGTCTCGCGCATGCGCGAGACGTGGGACGGCAGCGCTGACAACTCCGAGGCAGTCGCGCTCGGCCTCGAGCGCACCGGCGGACTGATCACCGCGAGCGCGCTCGTGATGGCCGCGTCGTTCGGCGGGCTCGCGATCGGGAGCATCCCGGCACTTCGGCAGCTCGGCGCCGGCCTCGTCATTGCCGTTCTGCTCGACGCGACGCTTGTCCGAGTGTTGCTTGTGCCGGCATTGATGGCGATCCTCGGCCGCTGGAACTGGTGGCTTCCGCGGATGCGCGACCGACGCAGGAGTGGGAGCATGGCCACGCAACCGATCAAGGAGGCGTAGTGATGTCGGCAGAACACAGGACGACGCTCGAAGAGGCCCGGCGGGTCGGCGACAACATCGGCGTCGACTGGGAGAGGTTCGATATCGAGCTCTTCCGCGCGGGAATGGATGTCGAATTCGAGCACGGGAGCCACGACCCGCAGACGGACGTGACGCACGACGACCCGATTCTCACCGGGAAGATCGCGCTCGCGCACATGAAGGAGTTCCCCGACTACTACGTCCGGCTCGAGCGAATGGAGGCCGAAGCCGAGCGCGAGCTGGCGGAGAAGCGCGGCTAGCGCGAGCGGGTGTCACGCGGCCGCTACGTTGTGACCACCGCTTACGCTGCGGCGCACTACACCGTCAGTCTCTCGTTCTCGGGCGGCTCGAGCGGTCGATCCGGTCGGCGCGCGCCCCGGTGCCGATGAGGTACGCAGACTCGGGGGCGGGCAACCACCCGACGACGGAAGAACGGTCCTAGGCGGCGAGCCGACTCAAGATCGTCCGGAGAGACCCCGCAGCGTTGCGCCAGCGTGCGCGAGTGGCGCCCGATTGAACCGTCTAGCGGCTGTTGAGGCTATCGACTGCGAGTGCGATCTCCCGCACGGCATCCTCGAGCGCCGCCACCGTTGCGGCGAGTTCGCGAACCGTAAGCGAGATCGGTGTCGCCGACAGGTGGGGACTTCCCCACGTGGCCGGCATCGTGTGAGTGTGGGCTTGCATCAGAGTGTCCATGCGCTCTGTCAAAGTCTCTGGCACTGTCAGAGTGTCTGCCGACATGTTCGCGAGCCTCCTCCGTCGAACCGGAGAGGAAAGGCTAACCCCCGCTCTGGCCGCGACACATCGGGGATTTCACGCACCTTTCTACGGCCCAGGGTCTCTCGAAGACCCTCAGGCGTTCTACACCTAGCCGTAGGGGGATCTGGGCTGCGCCAGTGCACCCCCCTCTCACTCGTCCGCGGCGAACACGAGCCAACTCGGCGGGAGAAACGCCGAAGCCCGCAAACCGCTTGCGCAGTCCACGGGCTCCGGCCTCGCCACTTTTCTCAGACCGCACGACGCTCGTCAAGCCAGAAGCGCCCACGATTCGTGCGAGACGTGGGCTCGCACGCCCCTTCGCGCGACCTTCTAGTCCGCTTGGACCGCGGGTCTAAGCGTGGAGCGCTCCTGCCTCCGTCACATCCCGCCAGGACGAGAACCGCTGCCGCCGACGCGAAGCTAGCCGTGCGCACGTTCGAAGATCACGAGCATCGCGAGTTGCTCGTACGCCGTGAAGCGATGCTCGACGACGCTGCTGGCACCGAAGGCGTGCACGTCGCGGCTGTACCTGTCGGCACCGTCGCGGGCCATGCGTGGATTCCCCGATGCGCCGCGTCCCGGAGTACGCGAAGCTCCTCTCATACGGGCTGCGAAGTCCGGCGCATCCACCGCGAACGGCGCCTTCGGGCGCCGTTCGTATTCGCTACCACGACTTCGGGCGATGCGGCTGCGTTGCGTGCGCGGCGCGGATCCGCGCGTCGGCCGCGACGCAGCGATCGGGCGCCGCCTCGTCGGCCGGCGGCGCCCCGCGGAAACCCGCGACGAGCCGTCCCGCCTTCCCCGAGCGCACGAGCTCCAGCGCGTCGATGTCGGTGAGCGGCGCGAGCCGGAACTGCGCCTCGCCGATGAGTTCGGCGAGCACGCCGCCTGGGCCGAACGCGACCAGCGGACCGAAGACCGGATCCTGGACGGCGCCGGCGAGGAGCTCGGCTCCGCCGCGGACGAACGGCTGCACCAGCACCGGTTCGCCCAGTTGCTCCGCAGCGGCGCGAACCGCGTCCTCGTCGCCGAGGTCAAGGATCACACCGCCGTGCTCGGCATGTGGTTCTACTTCGCCGGAATCCTCAAGCCCGCCGTCCTCGCTCTCGAGATCGACAGCTCGGTGCTCGTCGGCTTCCCCGCCGCCCAGCACTGGCTCGGCCTCGACGGCCACCGACCACGATCTACGTCCGCAGCGTCACCAGCCAGACAGCGGCCGTCCAGTCCGTACTCGACGCCACCGCCAACCCGAAGGCCTCGAACGAGGTCGACGTCAGCCAACCCTCCACCGCATTGACCGCGCACGCCGTCGGGGCGAAGGAAACGAGGGATCGGGATCCTCCGCGTCCTGCGGCGCGAGGTACCCGTGAAAAGCTCGGTTGCAGCGGACCGGTGCCGTGAATCGGGGCGCGCTACGGCCCGACGACGGCCCGGCAACCGGCCAGCAGATCGATGTTCCGCGTCTCTGCCGCCGCTTGCGCCCGCGCCGGCGTGACCGCTTCGAGATAGTCAGCATTGAAGAAGCGGGTCAAGAGTTGTGGCCGGTCGATCCATCCTCCATCGCGACTGAGAAGCTGAATCACGGGACCCCAGGAACTACCCCACCGATCCCGTCTCACGATCAGCCTCGGACTACCGTCCGCGTTCCAGACGATGTAGTAAAGCCAGTTCGGATCGCGTGTGCTCATGCCACAACGTAGGCCGGCTCGAGCGGCCAAGTCCCAATCTAGCCGCCGTTCCCCACCGCAAGGACCACGATCACATAGTGAGCGAAAGCACAAACGTACGCTGAAGCGCGTCCAAACCTACGCGGCAACTACGCGGCTAATACGCCCACAAACGGCCCAACCACGCCGTTTCCTAAACCGCGTGCGCATGTTCAATTCATGCCGGGGGCATTCGGAACGAGTCGAGCGCGAAAGATCGGTCAGTCGGAGAGGAGCCGAAGCCCCTGGGGATCCTCTGCGCTGCCAGGGGCCTCGCTGCGCGACGCGCCAGTGTGGGCCGGCCTCTTGCGTCGCGGTTCTGGGATGTGATCCTGCCTACCTAGTAGGACGTTGCGCCAGAGCTTGAGTTAGGCGCCAGGCGCCCGCCCGCGTAAAGCCTCGGTAAGGCTCCGCGCCCGACCCTTTCCTCCGGAGCCTCAGCGGTGCAAGGCTGACCGCATGGAATCGAGCCGCCGGACAGAGCTTTTCCACGAGGTCAACGACCGGATCCACGAGCTGCTCGTCTCGACCGACCCCGATCTGCCGGGTGAGTTCCTCTGCGAGTGCGGCGAGGAGTGCGGCAGGCGCGTCGAGCTTCTGCCGGATGCGTTCGAGGCTCTGCGGAACGGCGGTCGGGCGGTGCGCTCGAAGGACTGCGGACGCAACGGGTTCCTCCGAGTGCGCCGCCAGCCGGTCTCGAGCGGCGTCCCGGTTCTGAGCTAGCGCGACTCCCTCCGCTGCGCCGGCTCACAAAAAAGGACAGGGCGGCCGCTCAAGAGCGACCGCCCCGTCCCTCATCCCCCCGTAGGGAAGAGCGACTACTTCTTGTGCTTCTTGACGCCCTGGTCTTCGATCTGGCGTGCGGCAGACGCCTGCAGGGTCGCGGCGAGATTGACAGCGAGGATTCTTGTTGGCCGCGCGGACCTTGATGATCCCGGTGTCGCCGTTCGTGACCGTCGTCTGGTGGTGCCTGAGCGAGAGCTTGGTCTTCGCGTCGACGGCGAACGTGAGCGTTGCGCCCTTCAGCGACTTCGCGTGCGGCCCAGCCGCGGTGACGGCAATCGTGACCGAGCCGTTCGTCATCGTCCCGGCGTTGTACGCCGTGTAGTTCGAAAGTGTCCCCTTGAGGACGTATGTCACCTGCGGCGGAGCCTTGGGGCCGTGGTGCGACGGCTTCGCGGCGAGCGCGACACTCGGGATCATGAGCGCCGCAAAAACGAGGATGAGTACCTTCTTCATGAGTTGCGTTTCCCTTCGTTGCCCTGTCCTGGGTGTGGAATGAGTCTCCCTCGTCCGTGTAAACCGACGCTGCGGGTGGGCGTAATGGCTGTGTAAAGCGGCGTCAGCAGTGCGGCGGCGGATGTGGGATCCGCGTCAGCTCGAGGTTCGAGACGAACGGCAGCGCGCCCGCCAGGCAGGCGAGCCGGGTGTCGCGCCCGACGGCGGGCGAGCTCGCATCCTTGACGTAGCCCGTCGCGAGCGTCAGGAGGCCGCGCGCGTGCATCGTTCGCAGGTCGCGCACGGCGCTCCGGTCGGTTCCGATGTCCTCTCGGTTCCAGCCGTCGAGGTGGCGGAGGATCGGGCGGTCGACGTCGGCTCCGTTTTGGGCGAAGAGGTAACCGCCGCGGCCATGGACGAGCGCTGCGAGCCGGGCGACGAGCCGCCGCATCCCCGGCGCCTGCTGCGGATGCGTCTCGATCATGTCGGTGTTGTCGAGGAAGAGCCCGTCGAGCCCCTTCCGCTCGAACGACGCCGCGACGCCGACGAGAAGCTTCCGGTAGCCGGGCGCGTCGACGTTCGCGTACCACTCGCCCCACTGCTTCCAGTAGTCCAGTCGGTACGGCTTCGCGCGGCGGAACCACGGCCGGTACGGCTCGATCGTCCCGGCGTCGAGGTAGCCGAGGACGAGCGCGCCGCCGCGGTGGAGCGTCGCCACCTGCCGCTTCGTCACCTCCTGGCCGTCGACGACGACGAGGTCGTAGCCCGCGTAGCGCTGCGCGATGTCGCCTGACAGCGTCCCGTTTCCGATCGCGAACGCCCACGTGTGGACGGTTGCGAGCCGCGGCGGCAGAGCCGAGGCCGAGCCGGCGCACAGGGCGAGGCAGACGGTGGAAAGCACGGCGGCGTCGCGGGCGCGCACGCTGTGATCGTACGGCTGGCACGCCGGTACCCTTGGCGCCGATGACGGTCCTCGTCACCGGCGGCGCCGGCTTCATCGGCGCCCACGTCGCGCGGCACCTCCTCGAGGCAGATCGCGTCGTCGTCGTCCTCGACGATCTCAGCGGCGGTTACGAGGCGAACGTCCCGGCGAGAGCGACGTTTGTCGAGGGCTCGGTCACCCAACCGGAGCTCGTCGACGACCTGTTTCGCGAGCACGGCTTCACGCACGTCTTCCACATCGCGGCCTACGCGGCGGAAGGGCTCTCGCACTTCATCCGCCGCTTCAACTACACGAACAACGTCGTCGGCTCGATCAACGTCATCAATTCGGCGATCCGCGCTGAGACGGTCGAGCGGTTCGTCTTCACGAGCTCGATCGCCGTCTACGGACCGGGGCAGACGCCGATGACGGAGGCGCTCACGCCCGAGCCGGAGGATCCGTACGGCATCGCGAAGTACGCCGTCGAGCTCGACCTCGCGGCCGCGCAGCGCATGTTCGGTCTCGACTACACGATCTTCCGGCCGCACAACGTCTACGGCGAGCTGCAGAACATCGCCGACACGTACCGCAACGTGATCGGGATCTTCATGAATCAGCTCCAGAGCGGGCGTCCGATGTCGATCTTCGGCGACGGCCTCCAGACGCGGGCGTTCACGCACATCGACGACGTCGCGCCGGTGATCGCGCGGTCGATCGACGTGCCGGCTGCGGCGAACGAGACGTTCAACGTCGGCGCCGACACGCCGCACACCGTCCTCGATCTCGCCCACAACGTCGCACGTGTCCTCGACGTCGCCGACCCGGAGATCGATTTCCTTCCCGCGCGGCAGGAGGTCGTCCACGCGTTCTCCGACCACGCGAAGCTCCACCGCGTCTTCGGCGAGCAGACCGCGGTGTCGCTCGAGGACGGTCTCCGCCGCATGGCCGAGTGGGTGCAGGAGGTCGGCGTGCGACCGCCGGTCCGCTTCGACAGCGTCGAAATCCTGCGGAACCTGCCGCCGTCGTGGGCGGCCGGGCTCACGCAGTCCGTCTAGTTGTCCGACGTCTCGATCTCGCTCGTCAACACGAACTCGCGGGAGCTTCTCCTTGCGTGTCTCGAGTCCCTGAGCGGAGTTGATGCGGAGATCGTCGTGCTCGACAACGCGTCGGAGGACGGGTCGGCGGCCGCGGTTCGCGAGCGGTACCCGGACGTGCGGCTCATCGAGCAGCGCCACCGCGCCGGCTTCGGCGCGAACCACAACACCGTGATCCGCGCAACCACCGGCCGCTGCGTCTTCATTCTCAACGAGGACACGACGAGCGAGGACTGGGGCTTCGAGCGGATGGTCGCGCACCTCGACGCGAACCCGCGCGTCGCCGCGCTCGGGCCGCGGCTCGTCTATCCGGACGCGCGGGAGCAGTCGTCCGCGTGGCGCTTCCCCGGCCCGGGGGCCGCGTTGCTGGGCTTGCTCACGCTTGGTCGGGCTGGGATTCTCCAGTCGGGCGGCGGCGAGACGCGTGACGTCGACTGGGCGATGGCGGCCGCGTTGCTCGTGCGGCGCGAGGCGCTCGACGAAGTGGGTGTCTTCGACGAGGGCTTCTTCCTCTACTCGGAGGAGACCGACCTCTGCCGCCGCCTCCGCGATGCCGGCTGGCGAACGCAGTTCTTCCCGTCCGTCACCGTCGTCCACCACGAGTCGCAGTTCAGCGCCGGGATTCCCGAGCGGCGAATCAACGAGATGTGGCGCGGGCGGCACCGTTATTGGCGAAAGCACCACTCCGCGATCGGCGCGCGCGCGGCGGCGCTGCTCACCGGCGCGCAGTACGCGCTGCGCGGGCTGATTCGCGCGCGCGACCGCGACTTTGCGGCGCGGATGCGCCTCCACGCGCGCGACTCGATCCGCGTCACCGGGCCTGGTCTCCGCGAGCTTGCCGAGGACTGGAACCGCGCGCACGCTGCAGACTCGCGCTGAGCGCTTCCGTACGGCACAATCCGACTCTCGTCAACGCGATCCGGGGGTATGCGTGGCCACTGTCCAGCGCAGCAGATCGAGGAGGTCTCAGGCGTTTTCGGCCCCGCGGACGCGTGTACCCGTGCGGGTCGAGCGCGGCAACTGGCGGCGTCGTATGCACCACCGGCCGGATCCCGGCGGCGGGACGGGTAACGACGGCCGTGTCGAGCTGACGCCGTCGATCCTCGTGGTCGACGACGAAGGCTCGATCCGCACGATCTGCCGCGTCAACCTCGAGACCGACGGCATGACCGTCAACGAAGCTGCCGATGGGCGCGAGGCGCTCGAACGAGTTCGGCGGCAGCAACCGGAGCTCGTCCTCCTCGACGTGATGATGCCGGACGTCGACGGCTGGCACGTCGCGGCGGAGCTCGCGGCAGACCCGGCGACGCGCGACATCCCGGTGGTCTTTCTCTCGGCGAGGGCCGCGCGCGAGGACAAGGCTCGCGCGCAGGAGCTCGGCGCCGTGGGCTACATCGTCAAGCCGTTCGATCCGGTCGCGCTCGGCGCGACCGTACGGGACACGCTCGACCGCGTTCGCCGCGGCGAGCGCGAGCAGCTCAACCGCGAGCTCTCCGACGCCGAATGAGCTCACGCGGGAGCGTGCGGTTCCTCGTCGCGGCCGTTGTGGCGCTCGGCGCGCCCGGCCTCGTCACACTCCTCCACTTCACGAGCTTGCGTTCCGTCGTGCCCGGCCTGCTCTACGCGGCGGCGATCATCCTCGCCACCGCCGTCGGCGGGCGGATCGCGGGCCTCGTCGCCGTCGCAGCGTCGGCGTACCCGTTCTTCCACTTCTTTGCGAACCGCTACGACCGCAACAGCGCGAACGCCGAGGGCGTCACGGCCACCGTCGTGTTCGTTCTTACGGCGCTGTTCGCCAGTGAGGTGCTGCGCCGGGAGCGGGACGCGCGCGAGCGGGCGGAGGAAGCGGTCCGGGCCACCCACACCGCGCTCGACGCGGCGTCGCGGCTCCAGTCCGCGGCCGACGCGCTTGCGACCGCGCGAACGCCGCAAGAGGTGCTCGACGCGGTGCTGAGCGAAGGCGTGCGCGCCGCCGAGGCGCGGAGCGGCCTGATCGCGACGCTGAGCGAGGACGGGGAGTGGCTCGACGTGACCGCTTCCCGCGGGTACGACGAGAAGTCGATCGCGCCGTATCAGCGCTTTGCGCTCGCGGGAAACTTCCCGCTCTCGGAGGCTGTGCGGACAGGCGAAGGAGTCTTCATTCCCTCGGGAGAGGAGCAGGACAGGCGTTATCCCGAACTCGTCGGCGGCATGCGGCCGCGCTATGCGCTCGTTTGCCTTCCGCTCATCGGCCATGCCGGGCCGATCGGGGGGCTCGTTTTCTCGTTCGCGAGCGACCAGGAGTTCCCGCCCGAGCGCCGCGAGCTGAAGCTCGCACTCGGGCGGCAGGCGGCGCTCGCCCTCGAGCGGTCGCTCATTGCCGAGAAGGAGGAGCGGCTCCGCGAACGACTCGCGTTCCTCGATGCGGCGACCGCGCTGCTCACCTCGTCGCTCGACCTCCGAGAGATGCTCGGCTGGCTCACGTCCCTCGCCGTCCCGGAGCTCGCCGACTGGTGCTCGATCTCCGTCGTGTCCGAGGATTCCGGCCTGATCGAACCGCTCGCCGTCGCGCATCACGACCCGAAGCGCAGGCGCTGGGCGGAGGAGATGCAGACCCGCACCCGGCCCATCCACA
This sequence comes from uncultured Actinomycetes bacterium, assembly GCA_963753525.1. Classification (GTDB taxonomy): domain Bacteria; phylum Actinomycetota; class Thermoleophilia; order Gaiellales; family Gaiellaceae; genus Palsa-739. The sequence continues at coordinate 247,184 of CAVWCS010000005.1, read as the reverse complement.
TCGACGACGAGTTCGACCTGACTGCGCGTGTGATCCGGACGGGAGAGCCTGTCTTCCTCCGCGAGGTGCCGCAGGAGCTGCTCGACGAGGCGGCGACGCGCGACCCGGAGGCGGCGCTCGCGCTCGAAGAGATCACCATCCGCAGCGCGATCACCGTGCCGTTGAGCTCCGGCTCGCGGCACCTTGGTGTGCTGACGCTCGTCGCGGAGGAACGCGAGTTCGACGATGACGACTTCGAGCTCGCCCAGCAGCTCGGCGCCCGGGCCGCGATCGCGCTCGACAACGCGCGCCTCTACGCACAGGCGGAGCGGCGCGCCGAGGCCGCAATCGCGCTCACGTACGTCGGCGACGGTGTCGTCCTTCTCGACGAGGTCGGCCTCGTCCGCTTCTGGAATCCCGCCGCCGCCGCGATCACCGGTCTGGGCTCGACCGACGCTGTCGGCCACCGCCTCATCGACGTGCTTCCGGCCTGGGAGGAGGTGGCACGGCGTGCCGAGCTCGGGAACTCTGAGGCGGCGCCGGCGCGCGCCCGTCCCATCACGGTGCCGATCGAGACTCCCGCCGGCGACCGCTGGATCTCGGTCATCGCGGTCAGCTTCGGCGACGGTGTCGTCTTCGCCCTTCGCGACGTCACCGACGAGCAGGCCTTGGAGCGGGCGCGCAGCGACTTCGTCGCGACAGCGTCGCACGAGCTTCGCACTCCCCTCGCCGCGGTGTACGGCTCGGCGCGCACGCTCCGGCGCACGGACCTCGAGCTGCCTGCGGAGCAGCGGGACCGCTTCCTCGAGATCATCGAGAGCGAGACAGAGCGCCTCACGGCGATCGTCTCCCAGATCCTTCTCGCGGGGCAGCTCGAGGAGGGGCGTGTCGATCTCACTCCTTCCGCCACCGATCTGCGCGGCCTCGCGGAGAGCGTGCTCGACTCGACGCGGGTGCGCGCGCCGGCCGAGGTCGAGCTGAAGCTCGATCCCGGCGACGATTCGGCGGTTGCCCTCGCCGACGAGGACAAGCTCCGCCAGGTGCTCGTCAATCTCCTCGACAACGCGCTCAAATACTCGCCCGACGGTGGTGAGGTGGCGGTCGAGCTCGGCAGCGCGCCCGGTCTCGTGACGCTGACGGTGCGCGACCACGGGCTCGGGATCCCGCCGGGCGAGCAGGACCGGATCTTCGAGAAGTTCTACCGCCTCGACCCAGCCCTGACCCGCGGCGTTGGCGGCAGCGGGCTTGGCCTGTACATCTCGCGCGAGCTCGTCTCGCGGATGGGCGGCCGGATGTCCGTGCGCTCACGCCCGGGCGAGGGCGCAGCGTTCACGGTCGAGCTGCCCGCCGCTTAGCGCGTTCTCACGTCGAGCGGCACACTTTGTACCGACATGCTCGTTCTCGTTGTCGACGACGACCGTGCGGTACGCGAGGCGCTCGAGCGCGCGCTGCAGCTGCACGGCTACGAGGTCGCGCTCGCGTCCGACGGCGACGGCGCGCTCGCGGCGGTCGAGGCCCGCACGCCCGACGCGCTCGTCCTCGATGTGATGATGCCGGGCCTCGATGGCCTCGACGTGACGCGCCGCCTGCGGCGGCAGGGGAACCGCGTCCCGATCCTTCTTCTGACGGCGCGTGACGCGGTCGGCGACCGCGTGGAGGGTCTTGACGCGGGCGCCGACGACTACCTCCCGAAGCCGTACGACCTCGAGGAGCTGCTCGCGCGCGTACGCGCCCTCCTCCGCCGCTCTAAGCCCGAGACGCCGGGCGACGTGCTGCGCTTCGCCGACCTGACGTTCGACCTCGGCTCCATGGACGCGCGCCGGTCGGGCCGCCGCTTCGAGCTGACGACGACCGAGGCGCACCTGCTCGAGCTCTTCCTCCGCAATCCGCGACAGGTGCTGCCGCGCTCGCTCATCTACGAGCGGGTCTGGGGCTACGACTTCAGCCACTCGTCGAACGCGCTCGACGTCTACGTCGGCTACCTCCGGCGGAAGACGGAGGCGGACGAGGAGCCGCGCCTCATCCACACCGTGCGTGGCACCGGCTACGTCATGCGCGAGCCATGAGCCTCCGCGGGCGTCTGACGCTCGTCGCCGCGGGCGTCGTTGCGGTCGTCGTCGCGATGGCCGCGACTGCGACGTACTTCCTCATGCGGCACGAGCTCTACGCGCAGGTCGACACGCAGCTCGCGATCCACGCGAGCGACCGGAGCCAGCCGTTTGGCGAGTTCAGCCCGTACGCCGGCGACTCCGTCGCGGTTATCGAGCCCGACGGCAACGTCGACAACGCGCAGAACATCCCACTGGACCAGCGGATCCTCGACGTTGCGACCGGCAAGACCGGGAGCTTCTTCCGGAACGTTCAGGTCACGGAGCGTCAGAGCGGCCAAGCCGTCACCCTGCGCGAGCGGGTGCAGCCGCTCTCACCACGAGGTGCGGTCGTCGTCGCCCGCAACATCGACTACATCGACCACGACCTCCACCGGCTCTGGCTCATTCTCGTGCTCGTGGCGCTCGGCGGCGTCGGCGTCGCCGCGGCCGCGGGGCGGCTCGTCTCGAACGCCGCGCTCGCTCCCGTGCGGCGCCTCACGACGGCTGCCGAACGGATCGCGGAGACGGGCGAGCCGAGCGAGCGTGTCCCCGAGGGCGGCAAGGGGGAGCTCGCGCGGCTCGGCGCGTCGTTCAACACGATGCTCGGCTCCCTGGAGGAGTCGCTCGAGACGCAGCGCCGCTTTGTCGCGGACGCGTCGCACGAGCTGCGGACGCCGCTCACGAGCCTCCAGACGAACATCGACGTGCTCCGCGGCAAGATCGAGCTCGGCCCGCAGCAGCGCCGGGAGCTCCTCGACGACCTCCACCGCGAGTCGGGAGAGATGCGCTCGCTCATCGGCAGCCTGCTCGAGCTCGCGCGCTCGGGCGCGGAGCCCACCCGCGAGCCGTTCCAGCTCGACGACCTCGTCGAGGGCTCGCTCGAGCGCGCCCGCTCCCGCTTCCCGTCCGTCACGTGGGAGGCGCCCGTCGTAGAGGCGACCGTCGTCGACGGCGACCGCGACCGGATGGAGCGCGCGGTCTGGAACCTCCTCGAGAACGCCGGCAAGTGGAGTGGCGACGGTGGCACGGTCGAGGTGGCGCTCAAAGGCGGTGAGCTGTCCGTTCGCGACCACGGGCCGGGGATCGACGAAGAAGATCGGCCGCTTGTCTTCGAGCGCTTCTACCGCTCGGCCGCGGCGCGCTCGATGCCGGGCGCCGGCCTCGGGCTCTCGATCGTGCGCGAGGTCGCCGAGGCGCACGGGGGCACGGTCGTAGCCGAGAACGCGGAGGGCGGCGGCGCGCGGTTTCGGTTCAGCCTCGACGGGGCGGCTCGGCCGGGGTCTGTCACGACTTAAGCCGGCTCTTAGGCTTTCTTCATCCGAGGGTGGTTCGATTGCGAGTGCATCGAACCCCCTCCCGGCCCGCGCCGTCTATGTGGGCCGCGGCCAGCCCGGTCCGGCGTCTTCCCGGATCCCCTGCGGTGAAGGCGCCGGATCGCGTTGCTGGCAGGTCTATCGATCAGCCGAAGCGAGCGACCGCGCGAGCGCGGCGGCGTTCCGCTTCGACCTCGCGGTTTTTCGGCGCTGCGGTCGTGACGAGATTCTCGAGGAGGTGATGCGTGATGTGCGCGATCTCGTGGACGGCGCGGTTGAACGCGTCCTCGTTCGCCTGAGACGGCTTGGTCATCCCGCTCACCTTGCGGACGTACTGGAGTGCGGCGGCGTCGATCTCCTCGGAGCTCGTGGGTGGATCGAAGTTGTAGAGAACTCTGATGTTCCGGCACATACGGGCAGGTTAGACGCGCCGCAACAAGAGAAGCGAGTGCTCCTGCACGGAGACGGCGGCGCGCGCGGCGAAGGCGTCGCCGTCAACCGAACCCGTCGCGAGCTCGACCTCCCAGCGCACCCCGAGGCGGCGCGTCGGCAGCGTGAACGCGACCGGCTCATGGTGCGCGTTGAAGAGCACGAGGAACGAGTCGTCGACGATCTCCTCGCCGTGCGCCGTGCGAGTCGGGATCTCCCGGCCGTTGAGGAAGACGCCGAGCGTGCGCGTCTCCGCGTTCGTCCAGTCGCGCTGCGTCATCCGCCGCCCGTCCGCACGGAACCACCACACGTCGGGCAGGCCGGACGTGCCCGAGGAGCCGCTGAGGAAGGACTGCCGCCGGAAGACGGGATGCTCCTCGCGGAGGCGGATCATCCGGCGGGTGAACTCGAGGAGCTCGCCGTCGGCGCTCGACCAGTCGAACCACGAGGTCTCGTTGTCCTGGCACCAGGCGTTGTTGTTGCCGCCCTGCGAGCGGCCGAGCTCGTCGCCGCCGAGGAGCATCGGCACGCCCTGCGAGAGGAGGAGCGTCGCGAGAAAGTTCCGTATCTGCCGAGCGCGCAGCGCCAGCACCGCGGGATCGCCCGTCTCGCCCTCCGCGCCGTGGTTCCACGAGCGGTTGTCGTCGGTGCCGTCCTCGTTGCCCTCGCCGTTCGCCTCGTTGTGCTTGTCGTTGTACGAAACGAGGTCGCGGAGCGTGAAACCGTCGTGGGCGGTGACGAAGTTGATCGACGCGAACGGCTCGCGGCCGTCGTCCTGGTACAGGTCGGACGAGCCGGTGAACCGCTGCGCGAACTCGCCGACGTTCGCCTGCCCGCGCCAGAAGTCGCGCACCGCGTCGCGGTACTTGCCGTTCCACTCGGCCCAGAGGACGGGGAAGTTGCCGACCTGGTAGCCGCCCGGCCCGACGTCCCATGGCTCCGCGATGAGCTTGACCTGGGAGAGCACCGGATCCTGGTGGATCGTGTCGAAGAACGTCGAGAGGCGGTCGACGTCGAAGAACTCGCGCGCGAGCGCGGAGGCGAGGTCGAAACGGAAGCCGTCGACGTGGCACTCGAGGACGAAGTACCGCAGCGAGTCCATGATCAGCCGCAGCACCGACGGATGGACGGGATTGAGCGAGTTGCCCGTCCCCGTGAAGTCCATGTAGAAGCGCGGGTTGTCGGGCATCAGGCGGTAGTAGCTCGCGTTGTCGACGCCTTTGAAGGCGAGCATCGGTCCGAGGTGATTGCCCTCCGCCGTGTGGTTGTAGACGACGTCGAGGATCACCTCGATTCCCGCCTTGTGCAGGGCTTTCACCATTCCCTTGAACTCGAGCACCTGTGCGCCGCGTGTGCCCGTCGCGGCGTAGAGCGCGTGTGGCGCGAGGTAGCCGATCGACGAGTAGCCCCAGTAGTTCGTCAGGCCGCGGTCGTGGAGGAAGCTCTCGTCGGCGATGTGGTGGATCGGGAGGAGCTCGATCGCGGTGATGCCGAGCTCCTGCAGGTACTCGAGCGCCGGCTCGGAGGCGAGGCCGGCGTACGTGCCGCGGAGGTCATTGCGGACGGCGGGCGAGAGCTGCGTAAAGCCCTTGACGTGCGCCTCGTAGATGACGGTCTCGTTCCACGGCGTGTCCGGCGGCGCGTCGTCCTCCCAGTCGAAATGCGGGTCCACGACGATGCACTTCGGGATCGCCTCGGCATCGTCTTGGGCGTCGAGCTGGAGGTCGGCATCCTCCTCGCCTGTCGGGATGTAGGGCAGCGCGTTCGCCGCGTCCCAGAGGATCGGGCCTTCGATCGATTTCGCGTACGGGTCGATCAGGAGCTTGTTCGGGTTGAACCGGTGCCCGCTCGCGGGGTCGTACGGGCCGTGGACGCGGTAGCCGTAGCGCTGGCCCGGCCCTACGCCTGGGAGGTAGCAGTGCCAGTTGTGCGACGTGTAGTCGCGGAGCTCGACGCGCGTCTCCTCGCCGGCGTCGTCAAACAGGCAGAGCTCGACGCGCTCGGCGTTCTCGGTGAAGAGCGCGAAGTTCGTTCCCTGCCCATCCCACGTCGGCCCGAGCGGGAAGGGCTTTCCCGGCCAGACGTTCATCGGTGGAGCTCGACCGTCCTGTCGTCAAAATCGGCCACGAACTCCACGCTACCGCGGCGCAAAGCGAAGTTTCGCTTCAACGGCCCGGCGCTAACACGCCCCGCGTGACAAGACCGTCTCGTCAGTCGCGCAGAACTGCGTCGAGGTACCTGGCACCGCGTCACACTCTTGTGACCGTCGACCGCGTAGGAATGCGCGATCCGAAGATCGGTACCTGGCACCGGTCGTTGCCCGAGCGGCGTCGTCTCGCCGCCCGCGCGCACGGCAACAGAAGAGCACGAAGGCGCCCAGACGCACACGTCGACAGCGCCGTCCCGACTCGGGATGACGCCGAGTCTCAACTACCCCGGCACAAAGGCTAGGTTCCCGGGCCGGGATTGGCCAAACGGCAGCCGTGTCGTGCGGCTCTCGGTCTTCGGGAGTGTCGCCCGAGCGTGGCCTCGATTCTGTCTAGTTTGCGGGTGTGCACTCTCAGACCGCGTGGTCGCGAGACGCCTGGCATCAGAACCGCGCCCGCAGCCGCTCGTGGAAAATGAGCTGGGGGCTAAGTGCGGCCTTTGGTCTCATCATGGTCGCCGTCACGGCGACCATCGCGATCCGAGATCACAAGTGGATCGGGGGTGCGGTGGTTCTCGGCATCCTCGGGGCTTTGGCGTTGTCTGACGCGGCGAGCGCGCGGCGTACCGCCCGCGCCGCGTTCATGGTCACGAACCGAGAGGTCATCGTACGGAATCCCTGGCAGACGAAAACCTTTCCGATCGCGGAGGTATCGCGTTTCGCACCGCGCTATCCAATGCCTGGAGTGGTGGTTGAACTGAAAGACGGTCGGTTGTACCCGATCTGGACCCTCAGCCAGGAAGGGCCCCGGTGGAAGGCCAAACAGCGCAGAGAGGAATGGGCGGTCGTGGCCGACCAGCTGAACGCCCTCCTCCACGAATGACGGACCGGTGGGCTACCGGCCGACCGCGTAACCCTGCTCGCCGCGTGGGTTTGCGCCGGCTTTGAGCACGCCGTCCGGCTCGCGCGCGACTGAGCTGACGCGGCCGAGGCTCCAGGGGCCGGAGACCTCGACTTCGTGCCCGCGTTCGCGTAGGCCCGCGATCGTCTCCTCGCCGACGCGCTCTTCGACCGCGACGTGCCGCGGCAGGGTCTTGCGCGGGTAGAAGCTCGACGGGAACGCCTCCGTGTGGTGGTTCGGCGCGTCGATCGCCGCCTGGAGGTCGAGGCCGAAGTGGACGTGGCCGAGGAAGATGTGGAGCGTCCACTGGTCCTGCTGGTCGCCGCCCGGCGTGCCGGTTGCGAGGTACGGGTCGCCGTCGCGGGCGGCCATGGTCGGCGAGAGCGTCGTGCGCGGGCGCTTGCCCGGCGCGAGCGAGTTCGGTAGGCCGTCCTCGAGCCAGAACATCTGCGCGCGCGTGCCGAGGCAGAAGCCCAGCGACGGGATGACCGGCGCGCCCCAGAGCCAGCCGCCGCTCGGCGTCGCCGCGACCATGTTCCCCCAGCGGTCGACGACGTCGAGGTGGACGGTGTCGCCACGGGTCGGCTCGCCGACGCCGGGCGCGAGCGGCGCGTCGACGACCGGAGTCGCGAGGCGCGGACTGTCTCCACCAGGCCGCAGCTCTCCCGACGACTCCTCCGTGACGAGCCCGCGCCGCTTCTCCGCGTACTCGCGTGAGAGGAGCATGTCGAGCGGCACGTCGGTGAAGTCCGGGTCGCCGTACCACGCCTCGCGATCGGCGAAGGCGAGCTTCGCGCACTCGGTGATCGTGTGGATGTACTCCGCCGAGTTCTGGCCCATCCCCGCGAGGTCGAAGCCCTCGAGCAGGCGCAGCTGCTGGAGAAAGACCGGCGCCTGGCTCCACGGGCCGGCCTTGAACACCTCGTAGCCGTGGTAGTCGACCGAGAGCGGTTCTTCCCACCGCGGCTCCCACTTCGCGAGGTCGTCGGCGGAGAGCAGACCTGCATGGCGTTCGCCGGAACTGTCGCGCCACGCGTGCTCCTGGAACGCGAGGAACTCCTCGGCGACCCAGCCGCGATACCAGTCCTCGACAGGGTCCGGCGACGTGGAGAGCCGGCGGTACGTCTCGGCGAGCTGCGGATTGCGCGCCATCGTCCCCGGCTCGGCGACCGGGAGGTAGAGCTCGGCGGACGGTGTCCAATCCTCGCGGAAGAGCGCCTCGACGTTGCGGATCGCGCCGGCGATCTGCGGGAGAACCGGATAGCCGGTCTCCGCGTAGTGGATCGCGTACTTCACGACCTCGACGAAAGACATCGTCCCGTGCTCGCGGAGCAGCGCGAGCCAGCCGCCGAACGCGCCGGGGACGACCGCGGCGAGCGGTCCTGTGCCGGGGATGAGAATCAGGCCGAGGTCGTCGCGGTAGCGCTCGATCGTCGCGGCCGCCGGCGCCGGGCCTTGCGCGCACAGGACGAGTGGTCGGTCGCGGCCCGCCGGCCAGACGAGCGCCGGGAGATCGCCGCCGGGGCCGTTGAGGTGCGGCTCGACGACCTGCAGCGTCAGGCCGGCCGCAACTGCGGCGTCGAACGCGTTCCCACCCTGTTCGAGCACGGCCATCCCCGCCGCCGATGCGAGCCAGTGCGTCGAGGCGACCACGCCGAAGCTGCCGCGGAGCTCGGGACGCGTCTTCACGGCTTCGGACGGTAGCTAGGCTCGGCCGTCGATGCGCCTGTTGGCCCTCGACCGGAAGTTGCTCGTCATCGGGCTCGGCGGCGGCCTCCTCTCGGGGCTTCTCGGCGTCGGCGGCGGCGTGATCATGGTGCCGCTGCTCGTGCTCTGGGCCGCGTACGGCCAGCGTGACGCGCATGCGATCTCGCTCGGCGCGATCATCCCGATCAGCATCGCCGGGATCGCGACGTACGGCGTCGCCGGCCAGGTGCATTACCTCGATGCCGTCGGGCTTGCGGCAGGAGCCATCTTCGGCGCGGCGCTCGGGGCGCGTCTGCTCGCGAAGATCGACGAGCGCCTGCTGAAGATCGTCTTCGGACTCTTCCTCGTCGGTGTCGCCATCCTCGTGGGAGTACGTGCGTGAGCGGACCGGGTCTCTACGTCGCGCTGGTCGCGTTCGGCGTTCTCGCCGGCGTCGCGTCGGGGCTGCTCGGCGTCGGCGGCGGGACGCTGATGGTCCCCTTCCTCGTGTTAGCCGTCGGCCTCACCCAGCACGGAGCCGAGGCGACGTCCCTGCTCGTCATCCTCCCGACTGCGATCGTCGGCAGCCTCACGCTGCGGCGACGCGGCGTCGGCGACCTCGGCCTCGCGCTCCGCTTCGGCCTAGTCGGCGCCCTCGGCGCGTTCGCCGGAGCGAAGCTCGCGCTCGCGCTTCCGGCGTCGACGCTGAAGATCGTCTTCGCGGTATTCGTTGGCCTCGTCGGCCTGAAGCTTGCGTGGGACGGCCGGCGCGCTACTCCGGAATGAGCCAGACCGCGCCGAGCGGGGGCAGCGTCACGAGTGCGGAGAACGGCTGGTCGTTCCACGGCATCGGCTCAGCGTCGACCGCGCCGAGGTTCCCGACCCCACTGCCGCCGTAGAACGCGGAGTCGGTGTTGAGCGCCTCGCGCCAGCGGCAGCCCGCCGGCACGCCGACGCGGTAGTCGTAGCGCGGGACCGGCGAGAGGTTCAACACGCAGACCAACGGCGGCGTGTCTCCTTCGCCGAGCCGTGCGAACGCGAGCACGTTGTTTGCGGCGTCGTTCGCCTCGAGCCAAGCGAAGCCCTCCGGCTCGAAATCCCGCTCCCACAGCGCCGGCGTGTCGCGATAGACGCGGTTGAGGTCGCGGACGAGCGAGTGCACGCCGCTGTGCTCGCCGTACTCGAGGAGGTTCCAGTGGAGCGAGGCGTTCTCGTTCCACTCCTCCCACTCCCCGAGCTCGCCGCCCATGAACAGCAGCTTCTTGCCGGGATGCGCCCACATGTACGCGTACAGCGCGCGGAGGTTCGCGAACTTCTGCCAGCGGTCGCCGGGCATCTTGTCGAGCAGCGACCGCTTCCCGTGCACGACCTCGTCGTGCGAGAGCGGCAGGACGAAGTTCTCGCTGAACGCGTACATGAGCGAGAACGTCAGCGTGTGGTGGTGGAAGCGGCGGTAGACGGGATCCTTCTGGAAGTAAGAGAGCGTGTCGTGCATCCAGCCCATGTTCCACTTGAAGCCGAAGCCGAGCCCGCCGGCATACGTCGGCCGCGAGACGCCGGGCCAATCGGTCGACTCCTCCGCCGTCGAGACGATTCCAGGCTCGCGCGCGTAGAGCACTTCGTTCAGTTCCTTGAGGAACGAGACGGAGTCGAGATCCTCCCGGCCCCCGAACTCGTTCGGCACCCACTGCCCGGCCTTGCGCGAGTAGTCGAGGTAGAGCATCGAGGCGACGGCGTCGACGCGCAGCCCGTCGGCGTGATGCTCGCGCACCCAGTAGAGCGCGTTAGCGAGGAGGAAGTTCCGCACCTCGGTGCGCGCGAGGTTGAAGACGAGCGTTCCCCAGTCGGGATGCGCGCCGCGGCGCGGGTCGGCGTGCTCGTACCGAGCGCGTGCCGTCGAAGAGTGCGAGCGCCCAGTCGTCGCGCGGGAAGTGCGCGGGCACCCAGTCGAGGATCACGCCGATCCCGCGCTCGTGGAAGCGGTCGACGAGGTAGCGGAAGTCGTCCGGCGTGCCGAAACGGGAGGTCGGCGCGTAGTAGCCGGTCACCTGGTAGCCCCACGAGCCGCTGAACGGATGCTCCATCACCGGCATGAGCTCGACGTGCGTGAAGCCGAGGTCGGCCACGTAGTCCCCGAGCTCGTCGGCGAGCTCGCGATACGTCAACGGGCGATCGCCGTCGAGCGGGTTCCGCCGCCAGGAACCAAGGTGCACCTCGTAGATCGAGACCGGCTCGCGGAGCGGGTCGGCGGCGCGGCGCCGCTCGATCCACGCGTCGTCGTTCCACGCGTGCTTCGCCTCCCAGACGACGGACGCGTTCGCCGGCGGCACCTCGGTATGGAACGCGACGGGGTCGCTCTTCAGGCGAAGCCGGCCGTCCTGCGTGCGCAGCTCGAACTTGTACTTCGCTCCCTCATCGACGCCGGGGACGAACAGCTCCCAGATTCCGGACGAGCCGAGCGAGCGCATCGGATGGAGGCGGCCGTCCCAGGAGTTGAAGTCGCCGACGACCGCGACCGAGCGAGCGTTCGGCGCCCAGACCGCGAACGCGGTGCCGACGACGCCGTCGATCTCGCGGACGTGCGCGCCGAGCCGCTCGTAGAGGTTCTCGTGACGGCCTTCCATCGCGAGGTGGAGGTCGAGCTCGCCCAGCGTTGGGAGAAACGAGTACGGATCGCGGAGCGTGAACGTGTTGCCGTCGGCGTACTCGACCTCGAGCTCGTAGTCGAGCGGCAGCGTCGCCTTCGGCAGCAACGCCTCCCAGAGCCCGGCGGGATCGAGAGATCCGCTTGTAACACAGTGTTACTTGTGCGAATTCGGACGCCGACCGCCTCCGGCCGGTATGCGCGCACGACGACGCCCTCCTCCGCCTCGTGCGCGCCGAGCACGCCGTGCGGGTTCGCGCCGAGCTCGATGGTCACAGCGCCTCCGCGGCCTGCTGCACCAGCCGCTCGATCCCGGCGACCGGGATGCGCACCCAGTCGGGCCGGTTGTCGAGCTCGTAGCGCAGCTCGTAGACGGCCCTCTCGAGCTCGAACACCGTGAGGAGCCGTTCGATCGCCGCGCCGCCGGCCGGCAGGAGGGTTGGGTCGACGGTCGCGAGATAGGTCTCGAGGAACCGCCCGCGGGCGCGCTCCTCCCAGTCCGCCGGCACGGTTGCGCCCCGGACCAGCTCGGCGGCGCTCGCGGCGTACGCGAACGAGCGGAGCATTCCGGCGACGTCGCGGAGTGCTGAGCGCTTGCGGCGGCGTTCGACGAGCGTGCGCGCCGGCTCACCTTCGAAGTCGATGATCACCCAGTCTTCCCGGACGACGAGCGTCTGGCCGAGATGGAAGTCGCCGTGCGTACGGATCACGCGGCCAGTTGAGCCGGCGTGAGTGAGGTGGCGGAGCTGCTCGCGCACCTCCTCGCCGCGGCCGAGGATCGGCGCGAGCCGCTCGTCGTCGCCGGGCAGCGACAGGAAGACGCTCGCGATCTCCTCGTCGACCGTCGCCGTGAGCAGGGCGAGCGCCTCGACGCTCGGCACCTCGGGGCAGAACGCGGCGTCGTTGAGATCCGAGCCGAGCGCGTTGTGGAGTTGCGCGGTTACTTCTCCGAGCCGGTCGAGCCGTTCGAGGAACCGCTCCGGCGCAGCCGGGATCTCGTCGAGCGCGAGGTCCCAGCCGTCGAGGCCGTCCGCGACGAACTCCTGCAGCAGTCCGAGCGTCGCGGCAAGCGGCCCGCCGGAGTACTCGTACCAGCCGCCAAGCGCGGGCGCGTTCTCGAAGCCATGCGCGCCGAGGAAGCGGAGCACCTCGAGCTCCGGGTTGATCCCTGGCTCGAGGCGGCGGAAGACCTTGAGGATCAGGGCGTCGCCGAAGACGACGGAGCTGTTCGACTGCTCGGAGGCGATGAGCCGCGCGGCGCCGAGCTCCTGGCCGAGTCCCGCGAAGTCCGGGGCCGGATGGAACTCCGCGACTCCTTGCGAGCCTTGCAGCGTCAGCGTCGAGCGCATCGCGCTCACGAGCTCGCGCGCGAGGTTCGTCTCATCGGGCAAGAGCAGCTGGTAGAGGTCGTGCGCGCCGGTGTCGTAGGTGAGCTCGACGAGCGCGAGCCTCAGCTCCGGCTCCGTCTGGCGCACCGTGACAGTGTCGAGGATCCCGGCGTGGATGACCGTTCGCGACTTCGCGCCGTACCAGCGCTGCCGCGTCACGTACTCGATGAGGGCGGTCTCGTCCACGCTTACTCCTCCTTCTCGGCCGGCCGGAGTTGGAACCAGAAGAAGCCGCGTGGCGCGAGGGTGAGGAGGTACGGCAGCCCACCGATCGCGGGGAAGTCCGTCTGGCCGAGCATCTCCCTCGGCACACGCCCCGCGTACGGCGAGAGGTCGAGCTGCACCGCCTGGGCCGAGCTGGCGAGGTTGTGGACGCAGAGGACGACGTCCTCCTCCCAGATCCGGACGTGGGCGAAGATGCGTGCGTTGTCTGTCCGGAGTGGCGCGTACGTGCCGAGCCCGAAGACCGGGTGCGCCTTGCGGAGGGCGATGAACCGCTGCAGCCAGCGAAGCAGCGAGTTCGGAGTGCGCAGCTGCGCCTCGACGTTGACGGCCTGGAAGCCGTAGACGGGGTCCATGAGCGGTTGGAGGTTGAGCTGTGCCCAGTCCGCGCGCGAGAAGCCCGCGTTGCGGTCGCCCGACCAGTGCATCGGCGTCCGCACCCCGTCCCGGTCGCCGAGGTAGACGTTGTCGCCCATCCCGATCTCGTCCCCGTAGTAGAGGACGGGTGAACCCGGAAGCGAGAAGAGGATCGCGTGGAGGAGCTGCGTCTCGTCGAGGCCGGCGTCGAGGAGCGGTGCGAGGCGGCGGCGGATGCCGAGGTTGAGCTTCATCCGCGGATCCTTCGCGTACTCGGCGTACATGTAGTCGCGCTCCTCGTCGGTGACCATCTCGAGCGTGAGCTCGTCGTGGTTGCGGAGGAAGAGCCCCCACTGGCAGTTGTCCGGGATCGGGGGCGTTCGCTCGAGGATCTCGTAGATCGGCGTCGCGTCCTCGCGCCGCAGCGCCATGAACATCCGCGGCATGACCGGGAAGTGGAAGGCCATCTGGCACTCGTCGCCGTCGCCGAAGTACTCGACGACGTCCTCGGGCCACTGGTTCGCCTCGGCGAGCAGCACGCGGTCGGGGTAGCGCGCGTCGACCTCCGCGCGGACGCGCTTCAGGTACTCTGTGCGTCTCGGGCAGGTTCTCGCCGTTCGTCCCCTCCCGCTCGAAGAGGTACGGGACGGCGTCGAGCCGGAAGCCGTCGATCCCGAGGTCGAGCCAGAAGCGCAGCACCTCGAGCATCACCTCCTGCACCTCGGGGTTGTCGAAGTTGAGGTCGGGCTGGTGATGGAAGAAGCGGTGCCAGTAGTACTGGCCGCGCACCGGGTCGAGCGTCCAGTTCGACGGCTCGCTGTCGACGAAGATGATCCGCGCGTCCGGGTAGCCGTCGTCGGTGTCCGACCAGACGTACCAGTCGCCCTTCGGGCCTTGCGGATCGGCGCGCGACTCCTGGAACCACGGATGGTCCGCCGATGTGTGGTTCATGACGAGGTCGGCGATGACGCGCATGCCGCGCTGGTGGGCCTGCGCGACGAACTCGCGGAAGTCCTCGACCGTCCCGTAGTCGGGATGGATCGCGAAGAAGTTCGCGATGTCGTAGCCGCCGTCGCGGAGCGGCGATTCGTACATCGGTAGGAGCCAGATGCAGTCGACGCCGAGCCACTCGAGGTAGTCGAGCTTCTCGATGAGGCCGCGGAAATCGCCGTAGCCGTCGTCGTTCCCGTCGAAGAAGCCACGGATGTGGATCTCGTAGAAGACGGCCCGCTTGAACCAGAGCGGATCGCGCTCGAACCACTGCTCAGACATGGCCCCTCCAGCCACGTCCTGTTGTCAGACAACAAGACGTGGCTCGCGGGGCCATGTCCGTCGGCCGGGGAGAGCAGGGTGCGGACGGATTGCTGCGATTGGGCGCTTCAGCCATGGCTCTGCCGGACACGTCTTGTTGTCAGGCATTTGGACATGGCTCGAAGGGACATTGGCGCGATTGTCGTCATTGGCTGTCCAACCTCAGCACATGCGCGCCGCCCGGTGGCAGCTTCACGTAGTTGCGCCCGATCCGCCACGTGTACGTCTCGTCGGTGAGCAAGTCATGGACGGAGTACGCCGGCGGCAGCCCCGTCGAGACCGGCAGGACGCACGCGCCCTCCTGCGCGGCGAGCGGGTCGAGGTTGACGACCGTCACGACCGCGTTGTCGCCGCGCCTCTTGAGGAATGCGAACAGCTGCTCGTTCTCCGTCTCGAGGATGACCGGATCGAGCCACTGCAGCGCCTCGTTCTCGCGGCGCACCGCGTTCAAGCGCGCGATCAACGGCAGGAGCGGCGCATCCTCGTTTCGATCGGGGAGCGTCCGCGGCCGCACCTCGTACTTCTCCGAGTTGAGGTACTCCTCCGAGCCGGGCCGCACCGGGACGTTCTCGCACGACTCGAAGCCGGAGTAGATCCCGTACGACGGCGAGAGCATCGCCGCGAGCACGAGCCGCGCCTCGAACGCCGGTCGTCCGCCGCTGACGAGGTACTCGTGGAGGATGTCCGGCGTGTTCGCGAAGCAGTTCGGCCGGTAGAAGTCGCGCCAGTCGAGCAGCTGGCCGATGAACTCGAGCAGCTCCCACCGCGTGTTCTTCCACGTGAAGTACGTGTAGCTCTGGGAGAACCCCGCCTTCGCGAGCGTCGTCATCGGTGCCGGTCGCGTGAACGCCTCGGCGAGGAAGATCACGTCCGGCTCCACGCGTCGCACCTCGGCGATGAGCCACTCCCAGAACGCGACCGGCTTCGTGTGCGGGTTGTCGACGCGGAATACCGTCACGCCCTCGCCGACCCAGTGGAGGACGACGTCGAGCAGCGCCTGCCACAGCCCGCGCCAGTCGTCGCAGTCGAAGTCGACGTTGTAGATGTCCTGGTAGCGCTTCGGCGGGTTCTCCGCGAACTTCAGCGTCCCGTCGGGGCGGCGGAAGAACCACTCGGGGTGCTCGGTGAGCCACGGGTGGTCGGGCGAGCACTGGATCGCGAAGTCGAGCGCGATCTCGAAGCCGAGCTTCTTCGCGTCGGCGACGAGACGCCGGAAATCCTTCGCGCTCCCGAGCTCGGGATGGATCGCGTCGTGCCCGCCCTCCTTCGATCCGATCGCCCACGGGCTGCCGACGTCGCCCGGCTCGGCCCGCTCGGCGTTGTTGCGACCCTTGCGGTTCGTGACGCCGATCGGGTGGATCGGCGGGAGGTAGATGACGTCGAAGCCAAGCTCGGCGAAGAGCGGCAGCTGCGCGCGCACGCCCTCGAATCCGCCCCACGAACGGGGGAAGAGCTCGTACCACGAGCCAAAGCGGGCGAGCGGCCGGTCGACGTCGACCTCGTACGTCTGCGACCACACCTTCTCCGAGCGGTCGCCGGCGGGCGCGGCAAGCGCCTCGTCGACCGTCAGCTTCTCACGCTTGAGGAGAACCGCGCCCTCCGAGAGCTCGCCCGCGAGGTCCGCC
Organism: uncultured Actinomycetes bacterium; assembly: GCA_963753525.1. GTDB lineage: Bacteria > Actinomycetota > Thermoleophilia > Gaiellales > Gaiellaceae > Palsa-739. Next base: position 231,093 of record CAVWCS010000005.1, on the reverse strand, counting down.
TGCCCGGCGGCGACCTTGCGCTGAAGCTCGTTCTGGAACGACGCGACGCGGTCGACCCACGCCTCGACCCGGAAACTCCAGCGCCCCGGCGCATCGATCTCGAACGCGCCCGTCCAGAGGTCGTTCCCCTGCGGCACGAGCGGCGCCTCGGTCCAGCGCGTCGCACCGGGCCGCCGGTAGCGCACGGCCGCGCCGAGCGTCTCGTGACCGTCACGGAAGATCCGCGCCGACACCGCAACCGGCTCGCCGACCGTGCGCTTCACGGGCCAGCGGCCGCAGTCGACCTGTCGGCTCGATGGCCTGAATCTGGATTCGCGGCGGGCGTGTTTTCGGGAGAGTCACGCGTCAAGTCTCACCGATGAGAGAGGATCGAAGCGTGAGGCTCGCGCGCTCCGCCGGCGTTCTGCTCCATCCGACCTCGCTGTCGTCGGGGAAACTCGACCACGCCGCATACCGGTTCGTCGACTGGCTTGCCGCAGCCGGCCAGTCGTGGTGGCAGATGCTGCCGCTCGGCCCGCCCGACGAGTTCATGTCCCCGTACCGCTCGCCCTCCGCGTTTGCTGCCTCCTCCGCGCTCCTCGCCAAGCCCGACGCGCGCGTCACCGCCGCCGAGATCGAGGACTTCGTCGCCCGCCATCCGTACTGGACAGGGACATGGGCGAGTTTCGCCGGCGAGGAGGCGATTGCAGACCAGGTGCGTTTCGAGCGGGAGTGGGGAGCGTTGCGCGCGTACGCCGCCGAGCGCGGCATCCGCTTGATCGGCGACGTCCCGATCTACGTCTCCGACGAGGGCGCCGACTTCGCGGGCTGGCCGGAGCTGTTTGCGACCGGTGAGGTGGCCGGCGCTCCGCCCGACGCGCTCAGCAAGTCCGGCCAGCTCTGGGGAAACCCTCTCTACGACTGGCCTGCGCACCGCGCGACCGGCTACCGCTGGTGGCGCGAGCGGTTCCGGCGCACCTTCGAACTCGTCGACCTCTGTCGCATCGACCACTTCCGTGGCTTTGTCTCGTACTGGGCGATCCCCTCGCACAACAAGACCGCGAAGCGCGGCCATTGGCGGCCCGGGCCGGGCATCGAGTTGTTTCGGGCGGTCGAGCGCGAGCTAGGCGGGCTGCCGCTAATCGCCGAGGATCTCGGCCGGATCACGCCGCCCGTCTACCGGCTGCGCGACGAGCTCCACCTGCCGGGCATGGCGGTTCTCCTCTGGGGTTTCGGTGGCTCGCCGCGCAACCTTCACCGGCCGGAGAACCTCGTTCGCATTCAGGTCGTCTACACGAGCACGCACGACACGGACACCGTCGCAGGCTTCTTCGGCGGTCGGCCGTCCCCGTGGGAGGTCATCGAGATCGCGTACCGCTCGCCCGCCTCGCTCGCGATCGTGCCGGCGCAGGACGTGCTCGGCCTCGGCAGCGAGGCGCGGATGAACCGGCCGGGAACCGTAGAGGGAAACTGGCAGTGGCGGCTCGAGTCCGGCCAGCTCACGCCGGCGCTCGCGCGACGCCTGCGCGAGCTGGGCGCGAAGTACCGGCGCTAGAGCCGGCCGACGATCGCCTTGTCCTTCCTCACGACGCTCCCGGGGAGCGGCGCGAAGTCGAACGTCGTCGCGTCCATCTGGCCCCTCGCAACCGCGAAGTCGATGAACTTCTGCAACGCGGCGAGCTTGGGCGACGACTTCGTGACGATGACGTAGGTGAACGTCGAGATCGGATAGGCAGTCGCCGCCGAGGCCGGCGGGTCGACGATCGACGCGGAGTTGTCCGAGGCGAAGTGCGCGGTCGCCGCCGCCGCCGCGATCGAGCTCGTCGACGGCTTGACCAACTGTCCCGCCGCGTTCTCGACCGTGGCGTACTGGAGGTTCGAGCCGATCGCCTGCCCGATCGCCACGTAGCCAATCGCCCCGGGGTTCTGGAGGATTGTCTCCGCGACGCCGGAGTTGCCTTTGCCGGCGGTCCCGTTCGGCCAGGCGATCAAGGTTGAGACTCCGAGCTTGGACTTCGCGGCCGAGCTGACGCGCGAGAGATAGTTGCTGAACGCGTAGGTGTCGCCGCTCGGGTCGCTCCGGTGGACCGGAATGACGCGCGTCGCCGGGAGGTTGACGCCAGGGTTGAGGCGGGCGATCCGCGGGTCGTTCCACTTCGTGATCGTGCCGAGGAACATCCCCGCGATCACCGGGCCGCTGAGGCGGAGCGGCTTCTTCAGTCCCCGCAGGTTGTACGAGAGCGTCGTCGCTGCGAGCGCCCACGGGAGCTGGACGCAGCCCTTGCAGGCGGACGCCTGATCCGGGCTCAGCGGGGCGTCGCTCGCGCCGAAGTCGACGGTGTGGTCGGTGATCGCCTGGATCCCGCCGCCGCTGCCGACCGCGCCGTACGTGACCGTCACGCCGTACGCCGACGAGTACTCGCCCTGCCACTTCGTCAGGAGCGGAGCGACGAGCGTGCTACCGGCGCCGACCAGCGTCGACGGCGACATGGTGGTGCGCGCACCGGCGACGCCGCTCTTCGCGGAGGAGCCGCAGGCGCTCGCGATTGCGATGAGAAGAGCGGCGGCGAGTCCCGCAGCGATGCGTGTCGTTTTCGTATGCATGCGGTCCGGGTTCCCACCCGTCCGCGCTCGCCAACCCAAATCCGGTGACAGTGCGGTTACAGCGCGAAATAGATCGCGCAGGCGGTTCCGGCGCAGAGGCAGTAGATCGCGAACGGCGTGAGCGTTCGCGTCTCGAAGTACCGCATCAGGAACTTGACCGCCAGATAAGCCGTGAACGCGGAGCAGAGCGCGCCGACGAGTGCGGGGCCGCGGACTCCGTTCCCCTGCGCGCCGGCGAGATCCGGGAGCTTCAGCACGGCGGCGGCGAGGATGATCGGGGTCGCGAGGAGGAAGGCGAACCGTGCCGCGTCCTTGTGCGAGAGGCCGACGAGCAAGCCGCCGCCCATCGACGCGCCCGAGCGAGAGAAGCCGGGGATGAGCGCGATCGCCTGCGCTGCGCCAACGGTGAACGTCTGCCACCAGCCGACCTTCCGCGCGATCCGCGTGTCGTCGTCGTCGTCCGTCTCCGGCGCGCGCCGCCGCAGGAGCTCCGCGCCGAAGAGCAGCAAGCCGTTGATCGCGAGAAAGATGCTCGCGTACTCCGCCGAGGCGAAGAGCTTGCGAAGCGAGTCCTGCAGCGTCAGACCGAGCAATCCGGCTGGGATCGTGCCGACGACGAGCAGCCAGCCGAGCTTCGCGTCGGGGTCGGCGATCTCACGGTCGCGGAGCGAGCGGCCTAGCCCCTTGACGATCCGCACCCAGTCCTTCCAGAAGAACGCGAGCAGCACGAGCGCGGTCGCGAGGTGGAGCGCGACGAGAAACGTGAGGAAATACGCAGCGTTCTGATGGATGTTCCAGCCGACGAGCTTCGGGAGGATGACGCTGTGCCCGAGGCTCGAGACCGGGAATAGCTCCGAAACACCCTGCAGCAGCCCGAGCATCGCTCCCTGGAAGTAGCTGATCGGATGCACGCGCGGGAGACTACGCGGTGCGCTTCTTCGGCCCGGTGTTGAACCAGGCGAAGGCGAAGAACGCGAGCCCGACGAGCACGGCCGCTATCCCGTGCTTCGCGTGATGGTGAGACGACCCCGCATCGTGTCCCGGGAAGAACGACGGCAGCGACCGTGCCGGCTCAGCGAAGTACACGATGCCGACGACGATCAAAGCGACCCCGAGGATGACCGCGAGTGGGACGAGGTATCTCCGGTAGGCGGCCATGACAGGCTTTCTATCTAGCCGGCCGGATGGGAGGCGTCGGTGAACTCGCGGAACTCGGCCGTGAGCAGATAGGCGGTCTGCTCGCCGATGTCGACGGCGCGGTCGCCGATCCGCTCGATCGTCCGCGCAACGACAACCGTCCGCAGGCCCCACTCGCGCATGTCCGGGTCGGCCATGACGTCGACGAGGCGCTCGACGAAGCGGCGGTTGGCGCGGTCGATGAGCTCGTCGAGCTCGACGAGGCTCTCCGCACCTGCGATGTCCCGCGCGCTGAACGAGTTCAGCGCGACGCGCACCATCTCCTCGGCGCGCTCGCCCATCTCCGTCAGTACGTCGGCGAGAGCGGGATCGGGGTCGACATCGGCGACGAGCTTCGAGAGTTTCGCGATCGTGACGCAACCGTCGCCCGTGCGCTCGAGCAGGAGATTGATGTGGATTATCGCCAGCAGGAGCCGGAGGTCGCGGGCCACCGGCGTCTGCAGGGCGAGGAGCGTCTGGATCTGCTGCTCGATGGCGAGGAAGTGCCTGTCGACCTCGTCGTCGAACGCGATCACCTCGTCGGCGAGCTCTCTGTCGCGCTCCTGGAGCGCGCGGGTTGCTCCGTGGACGGCGCTCAGGACGCGCTGCCCCATCTCCTGCAGCTGCGCTTCGACCTGCCCGAGCGCGTCGTCCATTCCCATGCGTCCAGAGTACTCATTGACTCAGGGGCTGGCGCAACCCCGTACTACTCGACGAATGTCACCACTCCGTCTCCACCTTGCGACGTCCGCGTAGCCCACGCGGCGCAGCGTGACCCGTACGTTAGCCGCGGACCCCAGGCTATTCAGGAGGAGAAAATTCAATGTCGAGAAACGGCATGCTCGTTCGGATTGCACTTGCTCTTGCCGCTGCGGCGGCTCTCGCAACAGTCGCGGTCTCCGCGGCCGGCGCGGCCCGTCAGTCTGCGACTCTCCACGGCGACGGCAGCACGTTCGTCGCCCCGCTCGTCAACACGTGGATCCCTCACGTCCATTCGAGCCTCGGCATCACCGTGACGTACCCGGCCGCCCCCGCTGGCTCGGGTGGCGGCGTCACCGCCATCACAAACAAGACGGTCGACTTCGGGGCGAGCGACGCGCCGCTGGCCTCGTTCGCGACCACCTGCCACACCTGCACTCAGACCCCGTGGGCGCTGTCGGGAACGGCCATCATCTACAACCTCAACGGTTTCCCCGGTCTGCACATGACGGGCAGCGTCCTCGCGCAGATCTATCTCGGGAAGATCACCTTCTGGGACAACAAGGCGATCAAGGCGATCAACCCTGGCAAGAAACTGCCGCACACGCAGATCATCCCGGTGGAGCGCAACAAGGCTTCGGGCACGACCTACAACTTCACCGACTTCCTGTCGAGAACCTCGAGCGCCTGGAAGAACGGACCTGGCACCAGCACGTACCCAGCCTGGCCTGCCGGCACTCAGGCCTCGGGCAGTCTCGGCGTTGCGAGCACGGTCGCCACCAACCCGGGCGGGATCGGCTACGTCGACCTGTACTACGGCATCAAGAACCACCTCTCCTACATGTTCATCCAGAACAGGTCGAAGCATTGGGTGCAGCCGACCTTCAAGTCCATCTCGGCCGCGGCTGCTTACGACACGCATCCCGACGCGAACGGCGCGGCTTCGATCGTCAATCCGCCCGCGAGCACGAAGTACTTCGGGGCGTATCCGATCTCGACCTACACGTACGTCGACGTGCAGACGAGCTCGGGGTCACAGGCGACGCCGCTGAAGGCGTTCCTGAACTGGGCCGTTACCACCGGCCAGAGCTTCGCGAAGGCGGACTACTTCGTGCCGCTGCCCAAGACGGTCGTCACGTTCGATAAGAAGCAGATTGCAAAGATCCACTAGTAGGGGAGAATCGCTCCAACAGTGAGCGCTCTCGATACCCCTGACGTCACCCGCCGCCCCCTCGAGGGGCGGCGGGTTCATTTCGGCGACCTGATTCTGCAGTCGCTCGCCGGGACAGCCGCGCTCGGCGTCGTGGTCATCCTCGGCCTCATTGCCTACAAGGTCATCGAGGGCGCGCGGCTCTCGATGTCGACCTTCGGACTCGGTTTCATCAGCCACGTCGGATGGGACACGGTCCACAACAGCTTCGGCGCGCTCCAGTACATCTTCGGCACCGCCGTCGTCGGGATCGGGGCCCTGGTGCTCGCAACGCCGGTCGCGCTCGGCATCGCGCTCTACCTGAGCGAGCTTGCCCCGAGCTGGGTTCGGGGGCCGGTGACCGCACTTGTCGAGACGATCGCCGCCATCCCAAGCGTGATCGTCGGGCTCTGGGGACTGATCTTTCTCGGACCGTTCCTCACCCAGCATGTGGATCCGACGCTCCACTCGGTTTTCGGCTTCATCCCGCTCTTCGGCGCGCTCTTCGCGACGACCAACCTCTTCGTGGCGGTGATCGTTCTGACGCTCATGATCCTGCCGATCATCTCGAGCATCTCCCGCGAGCTGTTCCTTGGCGTGCCGCCGGAGCTGAAGGAGGCCGCACTCGGCCTCGGCCTGACGCGTTGGGAGATGGTGCGTGGCGTCGTGCTGCCCTATACCCGAGGTGGGGTGGCGGCCGCGATGATCCTGGGCCTCGGCCGCGCGATCGGAGAGGCAATCGCCGTCGCGCAGGTCTCCGGCGGCTTCGTCGGCACGCACATCACCTGGAACCTCTTCAACCCTGGTGACACGCTCGCCTCGAGGATCGCCTCCGAGTTCTCGAATGCCACGAGCACGTTAGAGCTGTCGTCTCTCTTCTATCTCGCTGTGATTCTGCTCGTGCTCTCGCTGATCGCGAATTTCGTCGCGCAGTACATCGTCCGCCGCTCGGCGCGGAGTCAGGGGCTGAACCGGTGAGCGCCGCCGATACCGCCAACCCTCTCGGCCGGCCGAACGACCGTCTGCGCCGGCGGAAGCGGGTCAACCGCGGCATGGAGGTGATCTCCATGCTGTCTGCGGCACTCGCTGTCTTCCTTCTCGGCGTTCTCATCTACAAGATCGCGCGCGAGGGCGCCGGCCAGATCAGCTGGAACTTCTTCACGAAGGGGGAAGTTCCGTTCGCAGGGCCGGGCGTCCCGCAAGGACTCGCGAACGCCTTCGCCGGCTCGCTCGTGATCGTCGGCCTCGCGGCGGCCATGGCGCTGCCGGTCGGGATCCTCATCGCAATCTACGTAACCGAGTTTGCGCCGAGGAAGGTGCGGAACTTCGTCAGTCTCATCCTCGACGTCCTCCAGGGCGTGCCCGCGGTCGTGATCGGCGTCTTCGCCTTCGGACTGCTCGTGCTCCACTTCGGGCAGAAGGGCATCTTCGGGTCGATCGCGCTTGCGATCCTCGCGATCCCGCTCATCAGCCGCTCGACGATCGAGGTGCTGCTGCTCGTCCCGAACTCCCTCCGCGAGGCGGCGCTCGGGCTCGGTGTGCCACGCTGGCGGACGACGCTCGGGATCGTGCTGCCGCAGACCGTCGGGGGAATCGTCACGGGGGCTGTGCTCGCCGTCTCGCGCATCGCGGGGGAGGCCGCACCGCTCCTGTTCGTGTCCTATCTGGCCGGGAACAACGTGAGCTGGAACCCGTGGCAGGCGCAGGGCAGCGTTCCGCTCGCGATCTTCGGCCTCTCCGAATCGCCTGACCCGCAGGATCACGCCCGCGCCTGGGCGGCCGCACTTGTCCTGACCGTGTTCATTCTCTGCACGAGCCTCGGAGCACGCTGGCTGGCAACGCGCAATAGACGTAAGCTTGCGAGGACCGCGCGATGAGTGACGTGATGAGCGAATCCAGCCACAGCGAGCCGAGGGTTCGCGTCGAGATCAAACGCGGGGCTCTACCGTCCCGTGACAGCCTCGAGACCGTGTTCGCGATCAATGATCTCGACGCGATCTACGGCTCGAAGGCGGCTCTCAAGGGCGTCAGCATGGACGTCTACAAACATCTCGTCACCGCGATCATCGGACCATCCGGCTGCGGCAAGAGCACGTTCATTCGCTGCCTGAACCGGATGAACGACCTCGTGCCGAGCTTCCGCCAGAACGGCACCATCCGCTACCACGGCTACGAGATCTCGTCCCGCGAGGTCGACCCCGTCGCGGTGCGTCGCACGATCGGGATGGTCTTCCAGCGGCCGAACCCGTTCCCGAAGTCGATCTTCGACAACGTCGCGTGGGGCCTGAAGGTGCTCGGGATGAAGGACGGTCTCCACGAGCGCGTCGAGAAGGCGCTCACGCAGGCCGCGCTCTGGGACGAGGTGAAAGACCGCCTCAAGACGAGCGCGTGGGGTCTCTCGGGCGGCCAGCAGCAGCGCCTCTGCATTGCGCGCGCAATCGCCGTCGAGCCGGACGTCGTCCTCATGGACGAGCCCGCCTCGGCTCTCGATCCGATCGCGACGCAGAAGATCGAGGAGCTCATGCACAACCTCAAGAGCGAGTACACGTTCGTGATCGTCACGCACAACATGCAGCAGGCCGCACGCGTGGCGGACATGACCGCGTTCTTCTCCATCTCCCGCGGAGAAGAAGGCCAGCGCTGGGGCGAGCTCATCGAGTACGACGCGACGGAGAAGATCTTCACCGCGCCCTCCGACAAGCGCACGGAGGACTACGTCACCGGCCGCTTCGGTTAGCTCGCGAGTCCTGCGGACTCGCTCGCTGGGCTAAGTGCGCGGGAAGGCGATCCGGATAGTCAGTCCGTGCCCGGGCTCGCTCGATGCTTCGACCGTTCCGCCGGCCGACGTGACGATGTGCTTCACGATCGCGAGGCCGAGGCCCGTGCCGCGGCTCGTGCGCGCTTGGTCGCCTCGGTAGAAGCGCTCGAACAGGCGCAGCAGGTCGGACGCTGGCACGCCTCCGCCGTCGTCGGAGACCGTGAGAGCCGGCCCGTCCCCGGCGTCCGTGAGCTCGATCGTGCACGTCGTCCCCTGGCCGGCGTATCGGATCGAGTTCGCGAGGAGGTTCTCGACGACGACGCGCAGCATCCGCGGGCGAAGCGGCAACTCGACATCGCCGCCGCCGTCGACGACCAGCGTCACGCCCGCATGATCGGCGCGGTCGGCGAGCGAGTCGACGATCTCGTCGACGACCGGCTTCGCGGCGGTGTGGCCGAGCGACACGACCTCCCGTCCCGTCTCGAGCTCGCCGAGGAAGAGGACGTCGTCGATGAGCTCCCGCGTCTGCTCGACCTCGCGCACCGCCTGCGCGGTCAATGCCTCGATGTCGCAGCCGGGGAGCGTCGCGTTCTCGAGCAGCGCGAGGATGCGCGCGAGAGGCGTGCGCAGCTCGTGCGAGACGGCCGCCGTGAAGCCCATGCGGAGCTCCTGGTACGCCGAGAGCTCCGGCAGCGCACCGAAGAAGAGCACGAGGATCTCGGGCCGCGCGACGAGTGCGTCTTCTGGGAGCCGGTCGTCGAGCTCGACACCGGGAAGCTGGCGCCCCGCCTCGGGGCTCAGGGCAACGACGCGGCGCTCGCTGTCGAGCACGACGACGGCCTCACGGCTCGTCGCCGCCACCGCGAGCGCCCGATCTCTCCTCGACTCGTTCACCACTCCTTCACCGTACGGCTACCCTCCCCCAACCGACGCGGACCCGATAATGGAACAAGCATGCCGAAGGTTCTGATCGTCGAGGACGACGAGGTCATCGCAGAGGGGATGTCGCGGCATCTCGTCGCCGCCGGCTTCGACCCGGTGTCCGTCGGGAACGGGACGCAAGGGCTCGCCCGGCTCCGCTACGAGAAGCCGGACGTCTGCGTGCTCGACCTCATGCTCCCCGGCATCGACGGCTGGAAACTCATCGAGACCGCCCGCAACGAGGGGATCGGCACGCCGATCGTCGTCGTGTCCGCGCGCGGCACCGAGCACGACCGCGTCCACGCGCTCGAGATCGGCGCCGACGACTACCTCGTGAAGCCGTTCTCGATGAAGGAGCTCGTCGCGCGCGTCCGCGCTGCGTCCCGCCGCTCCATTCGCCGCGAGGAGTCGCCGCGCGGCGAGCCGATCGAGATCGAGGAGCTTCGGATCGACCCGCTCGAGGTGCAGGCCTACGTCGACGGCGTCAGCGCCGAGCTGACGCCGACGGAGTTCCGGCTCCTCTACCAGCTCGCCCTCGACCGCGGCCGCGTCATCACCCGCGACGAGCTCCTCCAGAAGCTCTGGGGCCGCCGCGAATCGCATCGTGACCGCACGGTCGACGTCTTCGTCCGCCGTTTGCGGGAGAAGGTCGACCGCCGCTCGTCCCGCCACACCTTCATCCAGACGCGCTACGGCGTCGGGTACCGGCTCGAGCCGGTGTCGAAGGACCGGGCGGACGCCGTCCAGCCGGCGTAGTTAGCGCACGTAGCCCCTCCGACACCAGCGTGTCACCTCTCTGACGCCCACGGGCGGCACGACCGTCCGCACCATCTCGGGCATGAAGTTCGCCGTAGTCGCCCACCGGCGGAGCGCGACCAACGAAGCGCTCGCCACCGCCGCACGCGCGTGCGGTCTCGACGCCGAGGTGCTCGAGCCGAAGCGTGCGCTCGCGGTTCTCGAGCCCGGGGATGTGGCGCTCGCCCGCCTCGACGTTCGGGACGGGTGCGACGGCATCGAGAGCGGCACCGGCGAGCTGGAGCGGCTCGCAGCAGAAGGCGTCGAAGTGCTCAATCCTCCGGGAGCACTCGTAGCGGCTCATGACAAGCTGCTGACCGCCCGGGTTCTCCGGCTCGCCGGGTTGCCGCATCCGCACACGACACTCGTCGCGCCGGCCGTGCCCGCGCGCGTGCCGGAGCTTCCGGTCGTTCTCAAGCCGCGCTTCGGGAGTTGGGGTCGGGACGTCGAGCTCTGCACGACGTCCGAGGAGCTCGACGGCGCGCTCCTCCGGGCGCAGTCTCATCGCGGGTTCCACGATCACGGGCTCATCGCACAGGAGCTCATCGAGCCGCTCGGATGGGACCTGCGGGTCGTTGTCGCCGGTGGCCGCGTCGTCGGCTCGGCTCGCCGCGTCGCACTGCCGGGCGAATGGCGGACGAACGCCGCGCTCGGCGCCAAGGTCGAGCCGGCGGACGCGCCGGCGCTCGCCAGGACGCTCGCCCTTGCCGCGGTGGGCGCTGTCGGAGCCGATCTCGCGGGAGTCGATCTCCTCCCGACCCGTAACGGCTACGTCGTGCTCGAGGTGAACGGCGCCGTCGACTTCCGGCCGCTCTATGCAGTGGCTGGAGACGTGTACGCCGACACGATCGCGGCGCTGCTCGGCGCGCTTGCCCGCCGCCGTCCCGCGGAGCTCGCGGCGGTTTAGCTGTCCGGGACGAGCTTCAGGCCGGTCTCGACCGTCCGCCGGCCGCCGCTTTCGTAGACGATGTCGACCGTCTCGTTCTTGCGGTACGTCCCTGCAATTCCGAGCCACATCGAGGCCCAGCGCCAGAAGCCGAGCCGTCCCTCCTCCTCGAGCGCGCGCGGGAAGACGAGCGAGCGGTCTTCGACGTCGAAGTCCCGGCCGGGCTCCTGGCGGACGCCGTTGACGTACACCTCGAAGTTCGGAGGGATGTGGGACGGCAGTTCGACGCGCGTGCTTGCGGACACGCTCCGTAGAATGCCCGCCGGGTGCGCCGCAAGCTGCCGACCTTCGTTCTCGCCGTGCTGGTCGCGCTAGCGACGGCAGGCGTTGCGGCAGCCACGAACGGTGGCTTGACTCCCGTTCAGCCGGAGTCGCCGAACGCGAGCCACACCGAGACGGCGTATTACGTGATCCTCGTCCTCACCGGGCTGATCTTCGTGATCGTCGAGGGCCTGCTCGTCGCCTTCATCTGGAAGTACCGCAGCCGCGGCCGCGCCCGGACGGTTGAAGGGCCGCAGGTGCACGGCCACTCCCGCCTCGAAGTGATCTGGACGGTGATCCCCGTTCTCATCCTCGCCGCGATCACCATCGTCGTCTTCTTCCAGTTGCCGAAGATCGATGCCGCGCCGGCCTCCGCCGACCCGATCCACATCACGGTCGAGGGGCACCAGTTCTACTGGCAGTTCGACTACCCGAACGGCGCGCGGTCGATCGGGACGCTGTACGTGCCGACCGGCGCGGTCGTCGACCTCAAGGTCGTCGCGACCGACGTGATCCACAGCTGGTGGATCCCGGCGCTCGGCGGCAAGATCCAGGCCATCCCGGGTCGCGTTAACCACTCGTGGTTCGAGGCCGAGAAGAGCGGCACGTACTCCGGCCAGTGCGCCGAGCTCTGCGGCGTTTACCACGCCTCGATGACCGCGGACGTCGCAGCGGAGCCGCTCTCCAAGTACAACAGCTTCATCAACAGTCAGGCGAAGCTGCCGCTGGTCCTCGGCGCGTCGGAGTTCCAAGGCGTCTGCGCGACATGCCACGGCAACCTCGGCCAGGGCGGCTACGGGCCGAACATCGCGAGTGACTCGCTCCTCGTCCAGGTCGCCGGGCTCCGGAAGATCCTCCGCTACGGCTTCGCCGGTCCGAGCGGCGCGATGCCGCCGGTCGGCGACACATGGAACACGGCGCAGATCGACGCGCTCGTCGCCTACGTGAAGAAGGACATCTACAAGGGCGCGCCGGTCGGAGGGACAGCGCCGTAATGGCCGTTCGCGCCGAAGCCGCCTATCCCGTCGGCTGGAAGGACGGCCGCGTGGCGAGCTGGCTCGTCACCGTCGACCACAAGCGGATCGGGATCCTGTACATCGCGACCTCGATCGTCTTCTTCGCGCTCGGCGGCTTGCTCGCCATCCTCATGCGCGCGCAGCTCGCGACGCCGAACGAGAGCTTCCTGACGAAGAACTCGTACAACGAGGTCATGACGATGCACGGCACGACGATGGTCTTTCTCGTCGTCGTCCCGATCATGGCCGGCTTCGGCAACTTCCTCGTGCCGCTCATGATCGGCGCGCGGGACATGGCCTTCCCGCGCCTCAACGCGCTTTCGTACTGGCTTTTCCTGCTCGGCGGATTGGTGCTCTGGCTCAGCTGGTTCTCGAAGGGCGGCGCGGCGCACGCCGGCTGGTGGTCGTATCCGACGCTGTCCGAGGCGATGCCGTGGGCGAGCCCGGGCCACGGCCAGGACTACTGGATCCTCGCGATCCACATCCTCACGCTGTCGTCCGTCCTCGGGGCGATCAACTTCATCGTCACGATCCACAACATGCGCACGCCGGGCATGACGTGGATGCGCATGCCGCTCTTCGTCTGGGCGATGGAGACCTACTCCATCCTCCTCATCGTCGCGATGCCGGCGATCTCGGCCGCGGTGACGCTCCTGCTGCTCGACCGCAACTTCGGCACGCATTTCTTCATCCCGGGCCACGGCGGGAGCCTTTTGCTCTACCAGCACATGTTCTGGTTCTTCGGGCACCCCGAGGTCTACATCATGGTGCTGCCCGCCTTCGGGATGATCTCGGAGATCCTGCCGGTCTTCTCCCGCAAGCCGATCTTCGGGTACAAGGCCGTCGCGTTCTCGACGCTCGCGATCGCGTTCTTCTCGATGCTCGTCTGGGCGCACCACATGTTCACGACGGGGCTCGGGATCGGGCTCGACAGCTTCTTCATGATCTCGTCGATGGTCATCGCGGTTCCGACGGGGATCAAGATCTTCAACTGGCTCGCGACGACCTGGCGCGGCAACCTCCAGTTCGACTCGCCAATGCTCTTCTCGCTCGGCTTCATCGCGCTGTTCACGTTCGGCGGCCTGACCGGCATCTTCCTCGCGGCGTTCCCTGTCGACTGGCAGCTCAACGACTCGTACTTCATCGTTGCCCACTTCCACTACGTCGCCTTCGGCGGGATCGTCTTCGCGCTCTTCGCGGGGTTGTACTACTGGTGGCCGAAGATGTTCGGGCGGATGCTCGACGAGCGTCTCGCGAAGCTCAGCTTCTGGCTCATGTTCATCGGCTTCAACATGACGTTCTTCCCGCAGTTCATGCTCGGCCTGCTCGGGATGGTGCGGCGCATCTATACGTACCACCAGGGCGGCCTGTGGGAGATCTACAACTCGATCTCGACCGCAGGCAGCGTGATCACGGCGATCTCGGTCGCGGTCTTCGTCGTGAACGTCTGGGTCACGCACGGACTGCGGAAGGGCGTGCGCGTCGGCAACGACCCGTGGCTCGCCGACACGCTCGAGTGGTACACGACCTCGCCGCCGCCGCCGCACAACTTCGATTCCGTCCCCTACGTGACGAGCGCACGGCCGCTGCGCGACCTGCGTCGGCGGCTCGCGGAGGAGGCGACGTGAGGACCGACACCGCTCCCGGCCCGTGGCTGCGCCTCTCGGCGCTCGTCGCGGCGGGTGGGACGCTGCTCGCGGTCGTGTCCGGAGCCGCCGGGCTCGGGACGGCGCACCGGCTTCTGGCGGCGCTCGTCGCTCCGCCGCTCGCCGCGCTCGTCGTCTCTGCGTGGCTCGCGCATCGGCGCCTCGTCGCGCCGACCCTCGCGGCTGCGGCGCTCTTCGCTGCGGCTGCCGCCGTTTCCGGCCGCTATGCGCACGCGACGCTCGCGGCGTTCGCGCTCGCGGCGATCGTCGTTGTCGGGGTCGAGAGCTTCCGCGGCGAGCGCGTGCCATGGGGCGCGTGGCGCGACTACGTCGCGCTCACGAAGCCGCGGATCATGGTGCTCCTCCTCATCACCGGCTTCTGCGGGATGATCGCCGGCGCCCGTGGTTGGCCCGGCACGGGCATTGCGATCGCCGCGATGGCCGGCCTCGCGCTCGCGTGCGGCGGCGCGTCGGCGCTCAACCACGTTCTCGACCGCGACATCGACCCGCTCATGGGCGAGCGGACGAAGGCGCGGCCCGTCGCATCGGGGCGCGTGCCCGCGAGCCGTGCGCTCGAGTTTGGGCTCGCGCTCTCGGCCTTCTCCTTCGTTCTGCTCGCGAGCACGGTCAACGTTCTCACCGCGGTGCTCGCGCTCGTCGGCAACCTCTTCTACGTCCTCGTCTACACGCGGCTGCTCAAGCGCTCGACGCCGCAGAACATCGTCATCGGCGGAGCCGCGGGCGCCGTGCCGCCGCTCGTCGGCTGGGCGGCTGCGACCGGGCACATCGGCCTCGCGGCGTGGATCCTCTTCGCGATCGTCTTCGTCTGGACGCCGCCGCACTTCTGGGCGCTCGCGCTGCTCATCAAGGAGAACTACGCGGCGGCGAAGGTGCCGATGCTGCCCGTCGTGCGCGGCGACCGCGAGACGGCGCGGCAGATCGTCCTCTACTCGCTTGTCCTCGTCGGCGCGACGCTCTTGCCGTGGGGCTGGGGCGGGGCCGGCCCGGTCTACGTCATGTGCGCGCTCGCGCTGGGCGCCGTCTTTGTCGGGATGGCGGAGAGGCTCCGTCGCGACACGACGCCGCGCCGCGCGATGCTCCTCTTCCACTACTCGCTCCTCTACCTCGCGCTGCTCTTCGCGGCGCTGGCGTTGGACGCGGCGCTGTGATGGATCCTGAGCTCGCACGCAAGAACGCACGCTTCGGCTGGCTGCTGTTCGCGCTCTTCCTGCTGCTCTTCGCCGGCTGCATCGGGGTCGCGTTCCTGTACCTGCACTTTTCGTAGTGGACGGCATCTGGCTCGCGCGGCCGGACGTGGTCGGTGCGGGGAAGCCGGTCGCGGTCAAGGATCTCCTGGACACCGCCGGGCTGACGACGACGTACGGGTCGGCGCTCTTCGTCGACCAGGTCCCCGCCGAGAGTGCCGAGGCGGTGCGCCGGCTCGAGGCGGCGGGCTACGCCGTCGCCGGGAAGACGAACCTCCACGAGTTCGCGTACGGGATCTCGTCCCAGAACCCGCACTTCGGGACGGTGCCCAACCCGGCCTTCCCCGGACGGCTCGCCGGCGGTTCGAGCGGCGGCTCGGCCGCCGCTGTGGCGGCGGGACATGTCGAGCTCGCGCTCGGGACAGACTCCGCCGGCTCGATCCGGATCCCGGCCGCTTGGTGCGGCGTCGTCGGCTTCAAGCCGAGCTACGGCTTCGTTCCCGCCGACGGCTGCTTCCCGCTCGCGCCGAGTTTCGACGTCGTCGGCCCGATCGCCTCGACTGTCGAAGGCTGCGAGGAGCTCATGCACGCCCTCGTCCCGAACTTCGCAAGTAACACTGTGTTACAAGCGTTGTCAGAGCTTGAGGTTGGGGTTGCGTGGCTCGACGACGCGGAGCCGTTCGTGCGTGACTGCGTCGCGGCGGCGGCGGCGCACTTCCCTCGCCGGCGCGCAGTCGCGCTTCCGTTCGCACCGGCGAACCGGGCCGATTTCATGCGCGAGGCGGGCGACGTCCACCGGGCGCTCTTCCCCGGCAACGAGGAGCTGTACGGCGAGAACGTCCGCGGCAAGATCGAGCGCTGTCTCGAGGTGACGGACGCGGAGGCGGACGCGGCCGCGCGCGAGCGCGAGGAATACCGCCAGCGCGTCGAGGAGGCGCTCGCGGGAGTCGATCTGCTCGTCACTCCCACCGTCCCGTTCGTCGCGCCTCCGGCCGGCGTCGATGAGCTCACCATCCGCGGGCCAGGGACGATGTTCACGTATCCGTTCAGCGCGCTCGGCTGGCCGGCGCTCGCGCTGCCGCCGTACGTGCAGCTCGCGGCGCGGCCCGGCCAGGACGCGCTCGTCCTCGCGGCCGGCAAGCTCCTGGCGTCCGCTGCGCGCTAAGACGTCGCGAGGACAGCGGCTTCGTACACCGGGTCCGGCGTGAAGCGCTCGAGCTCGTCCGAGAGGACGTCGCTCGGTGCCGGCGGGTCGCCCGGCGGGAGCGGCACCGCAGAGCCGTCGAGCGCTACACCTGCGAGCGTCTCCGCGTCCTCGTGCTCGAGGCCGATGTCGGGACGACCGAGCCGCGACCGGAGCCAGCCGCACAGCAGCCACGCCTGCGCAGCGGTGCCGGTCACCCGCACGGTGCCGACGTCCGCGATCCCGGGCCAGAGCGTCGCGAGGTGCGCGCGCCAGCGTGACGTCCGCGCCCACGCGATGTCCGACGCCGCGCAGCGGGAGAAGAGGCGCGCGAGCTGGACATAGGAGTGGGGCAGGTCGTCCCACTCCGTCGAGTCGACGATGAGCCGGTCGGTCACGTCCACGAGCTGCTCCAGCTCGGGAGCGCGCCAAGGCGGCTCGCCGCGCCAGCGGAGGAAGACGGGCAGGTCGGAGATGAGCAGCTCCTGGACGATGCTGGCCGGCGCCTTAGCGCGGTCGCCACGCAGCGTGAGCTCGATGACCTCGGTCACGAGGCCGCGATCCGTGTCCGGCACCTGCCATCGCTCGACCGAGGCGCGCGCGTCGATGCGGTTGTCGCCGGCGTTCGGCTCGGGGAAGAGGAGGATCGTCCGCGACGGGTGCCGCTCGGCCATCCCTTCGAGCGCCGCGCGCGCCTGCTCGCGCCAGCCGTGCGGCACCCACGCGATGTGCGTCATCACCGAGGTGCGCGTCGACGGCGCCTCCGCGGCCGCCTCCATGCGGAGCTCCGCGAGCGCCGCGTCGACGTCGGCGAGCCGGACGCCTTCCGCCGTCCACGGAGCTAGTGTCGTCGCCACGAGCGTCCGTCCCGGTGGAGCAGATCGTCCGAGCCCGGCGGCCCCCACGAGCCGGCGGCGTAGTTCGGGAACGCGGGCTTGTCGCGCTCCCAGCCCGCGACGATCGCGTCGACGAGCATCCACTGCTCGTCCACCTCGTCGGTGCGCGTGAAGAGCGTCGAGTCCCCGAGCATCGCGTCGAGGATCAGCCGCTCGTACGCCTCCGGCATGCCGGTGCGGAACGTGCCGCCGTAGAGGAAGTCCATGTGCACGGTCTGGATCGTCATGCCCTGTCCCGGCACCTTTGCGCCGATCGCGAGCGAGACGCCCTCGTCGGGCTGGACATGGATGAGCAAGACGTTCGGGCGTAGCCCTTCCGCCGCCGTCTCCTCGAACGGCGGGTGCGGCGCGCGCTTGAACTGGATCGCGATCGTCGTCTCGCGCCGCGCGAGCCGCTTGCCCATCCGCACGTAGAACGGCGTGTCGGCCCAGCGCCAGTTGTCGACGTAGAGCTTCGCGGCGACGAACGTCTCGGTCATCGAGTCCGGCGCGACGCCCTCCTCCTCGCGGTAGGCGACGACCTCCTCGCCCTCGATGAAGCCCCTGCCGTACTGGCCGCGTATGACCGACTTCGGCCCGGGAGTGTGCAGCGCCTGCAGCACCTTGACCTTCTCGTTGTGGACGTTGTCGGAGGTGAAGTCGATCGGCGGCTCCATTGCCGTCATCGCGAGGAGCTGTAGGAGGTGGTTCTGGAAGATGTCGCGGATTGCGCCGGCCTGCTCGTAGTAGCCGGCGCGGCCTTCGATCCCGATCGACTCCGCCACCGTGATCTGGACATGGTCGACGAACTGCCGGTTCCAGATCGGCTCGAAGATGCCGTTCGCGAACCGGAGCGCGAGCATGTTCTGGACGGTCTCCTTGCCGAGGTAGTGGTCGATGCGGAAGATCTCGCTCTCCTGGAAGTACTCGCGGAGCTTCGCGGTGAGCTCCTTCGCCGACGCGAGGTCGTGACCGAACGGCTTCTCGACGACGACGCGAGTCCAGCCGCGGTCGTCCTTCCGCTTGCCGAGCGCGTCGACGATCGTCGGGAACGCCGGCGGCGGGACGGCAAGGTAGTACATGCAGTTGCCGCCCAGATCCAGTTCGGAGTCGAGCTTGTCGACGAGCGAGTGGAGCTTGTCCTCACCGCCCGCGTCGGCGAAGTCGGTCGTCACCCAGTGGAGGTCCGCTGCGAGCTCGTCCCAGATCTCCTGGTTGAACGGGTCGCGCGCGTGCTGCTGCACCGCGGCCTGCATGTCCTTGCGGTACTCGTCGTCACTGCCGTCGGTGCGCGCGACGCCGACGATCGCGAACCGCTCGGGCAGGAGCCGGCGGACGGCGAGCGCGTAGAGCGCCGGCATGATCTTCTTGTGCGCGAGGTCGCCCGACGCGCCGAACACGACGAGGACGCAGGGATCGGGTGTCTTGCGGAGCGAGAGCCCGTCGGCGAGCGGGTTCTCCGTCACTGCTCCGGGCTCTTCTCCAGATGCCCGCCGAACGCCTTGCGCATGGCGGAGAGGACGCGGTCGCCCCAGTCCGCCTCGCCGCGCGAGGCGAAGCGGTTGAAGAGGGAGGCTGAGAGGACAGGTACCGGGACGCCCTCCTCGACGGCGGCCATGACCGTCCAGCGGCCCTCGCCCGAATCGCTGACGTGACCGGCGTACTCGTCGAGGTTCGGCGACTCGTGTAAGGCCTCCGCGCCGAGGTCGAGGAGCCAGGACGAGATGACCGAGCCGCGCCGCCAGAGCTCCGCGATCGCGGCGATGTCGAGCTCGTACTTGTAGTGGTCGGGGTCGCGGAGCGGCGTAGTCTCGGCGTCCGACTTCTGCTCGACGAGGCCGACGTTCGCGTGCTTGAGGACGTTCAAGCCCTCGGCGTACGCCTGCATGAGGCCGTACTCGATCCCGTTGTGAACCATCTTCACGAAGTGGCCGGCGCCGGGCGGCCCGCAGTGGAGCCAGCCCTTCTCCTCCGGGGCCGGCCTGCCCTTGCGCCCCGGAGTCCGGACGGCCTCGTCGACGCCGGGCGCGAGCGCTTCGAAGACGGGGATGAGCCGTTCGACCGCCGCGTCGTCGCCGCCGACCATCAGGCAGTAGCCGCGCTCGCGACCCCACACGCCGCCGCTCACTCCCGCGTCGACGTAGTGGATCTTCTTGTCGCGGAGGTCGGCTTGCCGGCGGAGGTCGTCGACGTAATACGAGTTGCCGCCGTCGACGATCGTGTCGCCCTCGGCGAGGTGCGGGACAAGCTCGGAAAGGATCGAGTCGACGATGCCGGCGGGCACCATGAGCCAGACGGAGCGTGGCGCGTCGAGCTGCTGCACGAGCTCCTCGAGCGAGGATGCAGTCGACTCGACGTTCGGGTCGTACGTCTTGAGCTCATGCCCGGCAGCGGTAAGGCGCTCGGTCATGTTCGCGCCCATCCGGCCCAGTCCGACCATTCCCAGTTGCATCAGGGACACCTATATCTCCTCTGCGTGGATGCGCGCGACGCGGCGGCCGCGGGCCTTGAGCGACTCGAAGTCGCCCTCTGCCTGTGCGCGGATGAGCCGCCGGAAGCCGAACGGCTTGCCTGGAATCGGCAGCTCGTCGCCTTCGTCGTCGACCACCTGGAGGAACAAGCCGGTGTTCGGCCCACCTTTGTGGAGCTGGCCGGTCGAGTGGAGGTACCGCGGGCCGTAACCGTGCGTGACGACGCAGCCGCTTTCGCGGCGGAGGCGGTCGACGAGCGGTGTCAAGTCGGTCGTCGGATCGACGAAGGCCTGGACGCAGACGTAATCGCCCTCCTGCACCTGCGCGAGCAGCTCCTCGACCGAGCCCTCGCGGCCGAGCTCGGGGTCATCCCCCGTCGCGAGCACTTCGTTCGTCTTGTCCTTCGCCGCCTGGACATCCGGTTGGTCGAACGGATTGATCCCGAGATAAGCGCCGGCGACGGCGACCGCGAACTCCCAGCGGAAGAACTCGGCGCCGAGCGCCAGCGGATCGGGGATCTCGGGCGTCGCGGCCTGACGGTCCTTGCCGTCGGGCGATTCACCGGGAGCCGGGATGAGCCCTTTGCCGAGCTTGCCGGTCGACTCCGCGATGAGCTGCTCGGCCCAGAGCCCGAAGTCGCCCGGCGTGTCGGCCATGCAGATCTTGTCGCGGCCTTCCTTCCAGCCTTCGCCGAACGCCGCGCCGAGCTCGTAGCCGGGATTCGCGTTGCCGGAGCGGCACGCCTCGCGCATCTCCTGCGCCCGCTCGAGGAGCGCTCCCGCGTCGATGCCCATCAGCACGGCCGGCACGATTCCGAACGGAGAGAGCGCGGAGTAGCGCCCGCCGATCGACGGCTCGCCGGAGAAGACCGCGCCGAACTTGCGCTCGCGCGCGAGGTGCTCGAGGTCGGAGCCGGGATCGGTGATCGCCGCGAAATGCCCGGGCAGCTTGCTCTTCGTCTTCTCCCAGAACAGCTCCGTATGCGAGCGCGTCTCGAGCGTCGTGCCCGACTTCGACGCGGCGACGAAGAGCGTCCGCTCGAGGTCGATCGCGGCCTCGAGCGCGCGGATCGCCTTCGGGTGCGTCGTGTCGAGGACGTGGAACGCATCGACGCGCGAACGTCTGGCGCAGCACCTCGGGCGCGAGCGAGGAGCCGCCCATCCCGAACAGGACGACGTCGTCGATCTCGTCGCGCAGGGAGTCGGCGAAGCGCCGAATCCCGTCGAGCTGCTCCTGCATCCGGAGCGGCTCGTCGAGCCAGCCGAGCCACTGCGCCTTCGTCTTTCCCGGTCCAGACGGTGGCGTCGCGCTCCCAGATCCGCTCGATGAGGCTGGCCTTCTCCACGCTACGCGGCGACGGCCTTCGGCTTCGCGCGCACGCCGTCGAGGATCTCGGCGAAGGAGTCTGCGAACTTCTGCACGCCCTCCTGCTCGAGCGTGAGGACGACGTCGTCGTAGTCGACGCCGACTGCGGCGAGCTCGTCGAGGAGCGCGTGCGCCTTCTTCACGCCCTTCGTCACGGTGTCGCCGCGCACCTCGCCGTGATCCTGGAACGCCTCGATCGTCTCGAGCGGCATCGTGTTCACGGTGTCCCGCCCGATCAGCTCCTCGACGTACATCACGTCGCGGTAGGCGGGGTTCTTCGTCGAGGTGGACGCCCAGAGCGCAGCGCTGCGGTCCGGGCTCCTTTGCCCTTCAGGTACTCCCAGCGCGGCCCAGCGAACGTCTCGAGGAAGTGCTCGTACGCGAGCTTCGCGTTCGCGATCGCGAGCTTGCCCTGCAGCGAGCGTCGTCGTTGCCGATCGCTTCGAGCCGCTTGTCCGTCTCCGTGTCGACGCGCGAGACGAAGAACGAGGCGACCGAGCTCAGCGGCGACGGGTCGCCGCCGCCTGCGATCGAGCCGCTCGAGCCCGCGGAGGTACGCCTCGACGACAGCCTTGTAGCGCTCGAGAGAAAAGATCAGGGTGATGTTGATCGATTTGCCGTGCGCGATGCAGTCCTCGATCGCGGGCAGGCCCGGCTTCGTCGCCGGGATCTTCACGAGGAGGTTCGGCCGGTCGACCTCCTTCGCGATCCAGCGCGCCTGGTCGAAGGTCTTCTCCGTGTCGTACGCGAGCGACGGGTCAGAACCTCCATCGAGACGAAGCCGTCCCACGGCGCCTTGTCGTGAACGGGGCGCAGCACGTCGCACGCGTCGCGGATGTCGTCGAGCGCGAGCCGGAGGAAGATCTCCGTCGGGTCGTCGGTCTCCTCGAGGAGCTCCTTCAGCTGCTCGTCGTAGGCCGTGCCCTGCGAGAGCGCCTTCTGGAAGATCGTCGGGTTGGACGTGATGCCGGTGACCGCGTCCTCCCTCATCATCCGCGCGAGCTCGCCGCTGTGGACGCATGTCGCGCGAGAGCGTGTCGAACCAGACCGACTGCCCGTGTTCCGCGACCTCGTGAAGCCGTCGACTCAGCCATTCAGCATCCCTCTCTCCATCTCTTCGACCTTCTTCAGTCTGGCGACGTAGCGCTCGCCTCCGTCGAACTTCGCGGCGAGGAACGCGCGCACGAGGTCGGACGCGAGGCTTGGGCCGATCACCTCGGAGCCGAGGCAGAGGACGTTCATGTTGTCGTGCTCGACTCCCTGGTGGGCGGAGTAGACGTCATGGCAGATCGCTGCCCGGATCCCGGCGATCTTGCACGCAGCCACCGATGCGCCGACGCCGGAGCCGCAGACGAGGACACCGCGCTCGGCCCGTCCGTCCGTGATCGCAGCGCCGAGCTCGGCCGCCTTGTCGGGATAGTCGATGCGGATCGCGTCGGTGTCGGTGCCGAGGTCGGTGACCATGTGGCCGTCTTGCTGGAGCGTCTGCAGGATCTTGTCCCGCAGATGCACTCCGCGGTGGTCGAAGGCAACGGCGACGTTCACGAGACGTGCGCGAGGAGGGCGGTCGCGCGCGCGACGACGTTGTCGACGGTGTAGCCGAACTCCGCGAGCACGGTCGGCCCTGGCGCGGAGGCGCCGAAGTGCTCGATCGAGATCGAGCCGCCCTCGTCGCCGACCCACTTCGACCAACCGAGCGAGACGCCCGCCTCGACCGACAGCCGCGCCTTCACGTCCGGCGGCAGCACCTCGTCGCGGTAGGCCTGCGGTTGCGCCTCGAACAGCTCCCAGCACGGCATCGAGACGACGCGCGCCGACGTCCCGTCCTCGGCGATCTTCCGGCCCGCGGCGAGCGCGAGCCGCAAGCTGCGCGCCGGTGCGCGATGAGGATGAGGTCGGGCGACTCGGCGGAGTCCCAGAGGACGTACGCGCCGCGCTCGACGCCGTCCGCCGGCGCGAGGTCGGAGCGGTCGAGCGTCGGACCTTCTCCCGCGAGAACGAGAGCGCAACCGGGCCGTCCTGCCGCTCGAGCGCGACCTTCCACGCGTACGACGTCTCGTTCGCGTCGCCGGGCCGCATGAACCAGAGGCTCGGGATCGCACGCAGCGCGGCGTACGTCTCGACCGGCTGGTGCGTCGGCCCGTCCTCGCCGAGGCCGACCGAGTCGTGCGTCCACGCCCAGACGACCGGCAGCTTCATGAGCGCGGAGAGCCGCACCGACGGCCGCATGTAGTCGCTGAAGATGAGGAACGTCGAGCCGTACGGCTTCACGCAGCCCGCCGTGGACGCCGATCCCGTTGACGATCGCACCCATCGCGTGCTCGCGGATCCCGAATGCGATGTTGCGGCCGGCCGCAGTCGGCGGAGAAGATCCCGCCGCCCTTGAACTCGGTGTACGTCGACTCGACGAGATCGGCGGCGCCGCCGATCATCGTCGGGACGAGCGTCCTTGAACGCCTGCATCACGATCTTGCCCGCGCCGCGGGTCGCGATCTCCTCGCCTGGCGTCGAACACGGGCGGCGACCATCGGCCCGATCGTGGCCGGCCCGACGCCGCGTCCCACTCCTCGCGCTCGGCGGGGAACGTCTGCGACCACGCCTCGAACCGCTGCCGCCACGCCGTCCTCGAGCTCCTGGCCGCGCGCGATCCCGCTCATATGCTCGTACACGCCGTCCGGCACGACGAAGTGCTCGTCGGGATCCCAGCCGAGACCTCCTTCGTCGCGCGCACCTCGTCCTCGCCGAGCGGGGAGCCGTGTGCGCCTTCGCGGTGTCGATCGCGTGCGGCGACGGGATAGCGCGATGTGCGAGCGGACGATGATCATGGACGGCCGGTCGGTGACCTCCTGCGCCGCCGCGATCGCGGCGCGCAGCGCGTCGAGGTCGTTGACGTCGGCGACGTTCTGGACGTGCCAGCCCTGCGCCTCGAAGCGCGCGTGCTTGTCCTCGCGCGTGAAGGAGAGGGACGTCGTGCCGTCGATCGTGATGTGGTTGTCGTCGTAGAAGTAGATGAGCTTGCCCGAGGCCGAGCTGACCGGCGATCGAGCCCGCCTCGTAGGACAGGCCCTCCATTAGGTCGCCGTCGGAGCAGATCGCGTAGATGCGGTGGTCGACGATCGTGTGGTGCGGCCGGTTGAACGTGCCGGCGAGGAAGCGCTCGGCGATTGCCATCCCGACGCCGTTCGCGAAACCCTGCCCAAGCGGCCCGGTCGTGACCTCGATCCCCTCGGTGTGTCGGAACCTCGGGGTGGCCCGGCGTCGCCGACTCCCACTGCCGGAAGCGCTTGCAGCTCCTCGAGCGAGAGGTTGTAGCCCGCGAGGTGGAGCGTCGAGTACTGGAGGATGCAGGCGTGCCCGGCGCTGAGGACGAAGCGGTCGCGGTCAGGCCAGTGCGGGCTTGACGGGTTGTACGCGGAGCACCTCCGTGTAGAGGAGATAGGCGAGCGGCGCGAGCGCCATCGCCGTGCCGGGATGGCCGGCGTTCGCCTGCTGGACGGAATCCATCGCCAGCGTGCGGATGGTGTCGATCGAGAGCTGCTCGATGTCCTTGGCCGGCATCGCGACAACGATAGGCGTCAGAGCGTTTCTGCGAGGCGCTCAAGCGCTAGCGTCTCCGCGGCGGCTCTCCCGACCTATCTGCTCGCACGGACTCAGCGGGAGCGCCGAGAGTTGTACTCGAGGCCCCGCTCGAGCTGTGTCATGCCGCCGGGTCCTGGCCTCCCCACCGACTTGAGCTCGCGGAGGTCAGCCTTCGCGGCCGCGGCCTCGGAGAGTCTCCGGAGATCGTCGTCGGTCAGCGGCTTGCGCCGCATGCGATTGCGGACATTCGTCACGAATCTCATGCTGGCGACTCTACTCTGATCGGGCTATGGCAGTCGTCATCGCATCGAACCTCCGCAAGGAGATCGCGGGCAACGTCCTCTTCGACGGCGTCTCGTTCTCCGTCGAGCGTCGCGACCGCGTCGCGCTTTCCGGCCCGAACGGCGCCGGCAAGACGACGCTGCTACGGATCCTCGCCGGCGAGACGGAGAAGCACGGCGGCGAGCTTGCGTTTCAGAAGGGGACGCGCGTCGCGCTGCACGACCAGCGGCCGCCGCTCGAGCAGGCCATTTCGCTGCGCGAGTACGTCCTCTCCGGCGCGCGCGATCTCGTAGCGACGGAGGAGGAGCTCGCGCGGCTCGAGCAGGCGATGGCCGGCGGAGCGCACGACCAGGCGACGCTCAACCGCTACTCCGAGGCGCAGGCGCGGCTCGAGCACGCGGGCGGCTACGGCTGGCGCGACCACGCCGCCTCCGTTCTGCGCGGGCTCGGGTTCGCGGACGAGGATCTCGACCGTCCGCTGCGGACGTTCTCCGGCGGCGAGCTGACGCGTGCCTCGCTCGCCCGCGCGCTCGGCGGCGATCCCGACCTGCTCCTCCTCGACGAGCCGACGAACCACCTCGACGTGGCGAACCTCGAGTGGCTCGAGCGCGAGCTGAACTCGCTCGACGCCGCCGTGATCCTCGTCGCGCACGATCGCTGGTTCCTCGAAGCCGTGACGACCGCGACGCTCGAAGTCGAGGCCGGCCGCGGGACGTTCTTCCCCGGCCCGTGGCACGCCTGGCGGCGCGAGAAGGCGGCGCGGATGCTGCACGCGCAGAAGGAGGTCGCGCGTGTCCAGGCCGACATCGTGCGCCTCGAGCGCTTCGTCGAGCGGTTCCGCGCCAAGAAGAACAAGGCGAAGCAGGCGCAGGCGAAGCTCACGCACATCGGCCGGCTCGAGGAGGAGAAGTCCGGCCATGCCGACCAGATCGCGCTCCTGTCACGCCGTACGCGCGGCGCTCGGATTCGAGTTCCTCAAGCCGGCGCGCAGCGGGCGCACCGTCGTCGAGGCGGCGGATCTCGACGTCACGCTCCGCAAGTAACAGAGTGTTACTAAGTCGGATGCTCGTTCGCGATCGAGCGCGGAGAGCACGTTGCGCTCGTCGGGCCGAACGGCTCGGGTAAGACGACGCTGCTCGAGCAGCTCGTGCGTGGCGAGGGCGTCTCGCTCGGGCTACGGCGTTCAGGTCGGCTACTTCTCCCAGCAGGAGATGGAGCTCGACGCGCGCGGCTCCGTTCTTCAGTGCGTCCAGTCGATGACCGGCCTCCAGCGTCCGGACGCGCAGAACCTGCTCGGGCGCTTCCTCTTCTCCGGCTGGGACGCGCACGAGAAAGCCGGTCTCTGTCCTGTCGGGAGGCGAGCGGCGGCGGCTCGCGCTCGCCGTGACGGTCGCGAGCGGCGCGAACTTCCTCGTCCTCGACGAGCCGACGAACCACCTCGACCTCGAGAGCCGCGAGGCGCTCGAGGCGGCGCTCGACGCGTTCCCGGGGACGGTGCTGCTCGTCTCCCACGACCGTGCGCTCCTCGACGCGATCGCCGAGCGGACGCTGGCGATCGAGGACGGCGAGCTGAAGGCATACGACGGCGGCTGGGCCGATCTCGTGCGCCGCCGCGAGGAGCGAGCCGCGAGCGAACGGGCAAGTAACACTGTGTTACAAGCGAAGGTTCCGAAGTCGAAGCCGAAGCCGGCGGTTCCGAAGAAGCCGCGTCCGTCAGAGCTCGAGAAGCTCGAGGCCGAGATCGCGGTGCAGGAGGCTGAGGTTGCCGAGCTCGAGACGAAGCTCGCCGCGGACTGGACCGACGTCGACGTCCTCGCCGCGCACAAGCGCAGCCGCGACGCGCTCACGGCGCTGCTCGAGCGCTGGGAGCGCTTGTTCGAGCAGGCTCAGGCGTAGGGCCGTCGTACACCGGCCATGGCGTGTAGGCCGCTGAACTCAGCTGAGTGGGTGGAGGTCGCGCCGGGGTCGCGCCGGCTGGCGAATCCCTAGCTCCAGAACTCCTCGAAGGCGGAGTCGAGCGGGACGGCCGTGACTTCACGCCACATGCCGTCGTGGAGCCGGATCACGAGCGCCTGCTCGACGTCGAGCTCGACGCCGTTCCGCGTCCCGATTGCGCGGTAGATCGCGACCGCCCACTCGTCGTCCGCGAAGACGGTGTGCAGCGCGCTGCGGTACGTGCCTCCGGTTTCCAAACCGGTGCGGCGGAGGAACTCCATCACCTCGAGGCGACCGTGGTACTCGCCGGACATGGCCGTGTCACCCGGCACGCGCCACTTGATGTCACGGTCGAACGCGGCGGCGATCGCCTTCGGGTCGCGGCCGAACGCGGCGAAGACCCGCCGGACGAGCGCGGCGTTGGGATGCTCGGCCGCGGTCACTCCGCCTCGCCCGTCAGCGTGACGACGACCGCCTCCGCGACGGCCTTGAGCGGCCGGCCTGACGCCTGACTCGCCTTGCGGAGCCGCGCGAACGCCTCGCCCTCGCTCAGCTGTTCCTTCTCCATCAGCAGCCCCTTCGCCTGCTCGATCACCTTGCGCGCGGCGAGCGCGTCGGCGAGCGACTCCGCTTCGGCGCGCAGCGCCTGGAGCTCCTCGTGGCGCGCGCGCGCTGCCGCGATCGCCGGGAGAAGATCCTGCTCGCGGAACGGCTTCACGAGATACC
This sequence comes from uncultured Actinomycetes bacterium, assembly GCA_963753525.1. GTDB lineage: Bacteria > Actinomycetota > Thermoleophilia > Gaiellales > Gaiellaceae > Palsa-739. The sequence continues at coordinate 203,482 of CAVWCS010000005.1, read as the reverse complement.
CGAACACGCCCGCCTCCACCGCGCGGGCGACGAGTTCCTGCTGGCCGTACGCCGTGAGCATCACGATCGGCACAGGCCGCTCCTCGAGGATCCGCCGGGCCGCCTCGATCCCGTCGAGCTTCGGCATCTTCACGTCGAGGATCGCGAGCTCCGGCTCCTCCGATCGCGCGAGCGCGACCGCCTCCTCGCCGTCCTTCGCCTCGGCGACGACCTGGTAAGCCCGCGCGCTCGAGGAGCTGCTTCAGGTCGAGGCGGATGATCGTCTCGTCCTCCGCGATCAGGATCCTCACGCGCGTGCCGCGTTCCTGAGCCGGATGCCGCTGAAGTCGAGCGCCGTCTCGCGCACGCGATCCCAGAGCGGAGGTAGTGACGGCACGATCCGCAACTCGTTGCCGGCCGACGCGTGCCGGTCGAGCAGGTCGCCGAGCTCGACGCGCTCGAGCGGCACGAGGGTTTCGCGCGAGATGAAGAACTTGTCCCACGGCTCGAAGGTTTCCGGCGGGAGCTTGTAGGCAAAGAGGCGCGTCGAACGCATCGGTTCGAGCCACGCGCTTTCGATCGCGGCGATGTGGCTCTCGCCCTCGCTCCAGCAGACGCGCGGGCAGTCGCGCGGGAACCAGTAGAGCCACGCATACGCGGTGTCGACCGCCCAGACGAGGGGCTCGTCGAGCGCGTGCAGCTCGTGAAGATGTGGGACGAAGCCTCGATCGTCGCGTCCTCGCTGAAGTGCCAGAGCTCGGTCATGCGAGCAGTCCCATGATCTCGCGCGGCTCGGGCCAGTGGAGGATCTTCGCGGCCTCGGTGGGAGGCAGCCAGCAGTAGTCGTCGTGCTCCCAATCCAGCGAAGGCTCCCAGCCGGCGGGAGCTTCGGCGGTGAACGCGTCCACGTGGATCCCGTCGTGGGTGAAGGAGAACCCGAGCGGCTCGACCGTCGCCTCGAGGCGCGTCTCCTCCATCAGCTCGCGCACCGCGGCCTCGGCGGAGGTCTCCCCGGCCTCGACGCCGCCCGAGACGAGGTGCCAGCCGGGCGTGTTCTGCGGAGAGCGGTGGACGACGAGCACGTCTTCTCCGCGCCGCACCGCGACGATCGCCTCGTGGGTCCTCATGCCGGGAATACGACCTCGGCGCGCGGGCCGGTCAGCGCGAAGCTGCCCTGCAGCTCGTCGGCGACGAGCGCGCGCACGATGGAGAGACCTGTCCCGTCGGGCACGCCGTCGGTTCCGGCGCCCTCGTCCGCGATCGCGAGGACGACGTCGCCGTTCCGCTGCGCGAGCTCGATTCGCACGACGCCCGCGCCGTGCTCGAGCGCGTTCTGGAGCAGTTCGCTGAAGACGAGCGCGAGCGCCGTCGCGCGACTTCCCGCGAGCGAGACCTGCTCGAGCGAAGCCTCGACCTCACGTCCGCCGCCGATCCCCTGCACGAGCATCGCGCGCAGCCGGTCGATCAGCTCCGCCAGTTCGACGTCCTCCTCGCGCTGCTCGGTGAGCGCCTCGTGCACCGCGGCGATCGCGAGGATCCGGTTGACGGAGTGCTCGAGCGCCTCGCGCGGATCGACGCCCTCCGCGCTCGCCTGCAGGCGAAGAAGTGAGGCGACCGTCTGGAGGTTGTTCTTGACGCGGTGGTGGATCTCCTGGGCAAGAACGCCGCGCATCACGGCGCGACCGTGCTCGAGCGCGACGGCGGCGTGGTGGGCGATCGCTTCGAGCAGTGCGCGCTCCTCGTCGGTGAACGGGACGTCCTTGTCCGCGACGAGCTCGCCGATCTCGCGGCGCTTCCAGCGGAGCTGCGTGCGGACGGCGTGCGTGCCGGCGCGACCCTCCGGCCACGCGATGCGCCCGTCCTCGAGGACGAGCGCCGCGCCCGTCGCCTGTACCGCGTCCATCGTCGTCTTCACGATCGCCTCGAGCGACTCCTCGAGGTAGAGCGATTCCGAGACCGCCTCGGAGATCTTCGCGAGCGCCTCGAGCTCGAGCGACTCGGCGCTGCGCGTCGGCGTAGAGCTTCGCGTGGACGATCGACTGCGCGACCTGGCTCGCGATCGCCTCGAGCAGCTCGACCTCGTCCGGCCGGAACTCGCGCGGCGCGCGGGTACGGACGTTGAGCGCGCCTGCGAGCTGGTCGCGCGGACGAGGATCGGCACGGCGAGGATCGACTCGTACTCCGACTCCGGCAGGTTCGGGAACTCCTTCCAGCGCGGGTCGAGATGCGCCTCGGCGGCGATCGTCAACGGGCCGGCGCTCGGCGGCGGCGGTGCCGGTGATCCCCTCGCCGACGCGGAGCCGCGGCCGGCGCGTCATCTCGTCGAGCGGCGTCCCGCGCGTCGCGCGGAGGACGAGCTCGCCGGCGGTGTCGTCGTAGAGGTAGACGAAGCAGGCGTCCGCGCTGCGAGCGCTCCGGCGACCTTGTCCGCGATGAGGTGGAGGACCTCCTCGAGGTCGAGCGTCGAGTTGACGGCGGCGCTCGTCTCCGGTCAGCAGCCGCAGATGCCGCTCGCTCGCATCCATGTCGACCTATCGTAGGAGCGTCGAGGCCTCCCACTAGGTCGGAACGAAGAAGAGCCCGGCTATGCCGAAGCCGAACACGACCAGGGCGAGCAGCGAGTCCGGACCAAGTCGCAGGCGACAGCGGTCCGGCCGGCTGATCACCCCGAATGCCGTAGATCGCGGTCAGTGCGACCCCCAGCGCGGCGAGCCACGCGTTCTGCCGTCCGGCAGCCTCGAGCACGGGCTTCCCGGCGACCAGGTCGGCGACGAGGAAGAGGCAGACCTGGAAAGCGTTGCCCCCGAGGATGTCGCCCATCGCCAGCGCGTTGTCGCCGAGCGCGACGGCCGCGACCCCGGAGCTGATCTCGGGCAGCGCAGACGCCGTCGCGAGAACGGTGGCGCCGAAGATGACGCCGTTGAGGCCGATCCGGTTCGCGAGGTCGTTGCCGCTCTGCTCGAGCATGACGCCGGCTCCGAGCGTGACGGCCGACGCGACGCCGAACAAAATGGCGACGCGTGCCGTCGTCCAACTCGCGTACGGGTGCGGCTGGGTGGGATGCGCCCGTTCGCGGCGGCGGCGTCCCGGCTCGGCGCCCGGCATCTCGATCTTCCAGCGCGGATTCTTCGCTGCCCGGTTGATGACGTAGAGGCCGACGACCCAGACGACGACGATCCCGAGGGAGGCCGGGTTGATCCGTCCGGCGATCGCGGTCGATGTCTTGAGGAGGGAGCCCATGTCCACCAGCCCGACGAGGATGATCACGAGCAGCCCCTCGAGCACCGGCGTCAGCCGCCCGATGAGATACGTCAGTGGCCGCTGCGGGCCGACCGCGAAGTCGCAGATCAGCAGCACCATCGTCTGGATCGCGATGCCGCCGATCAGGTTCCCTGCCGCGAGCTTGAGGTTTCCCTGCAGACACGCCGAGACCGTGATCGCAAGCTCCGGCAGGGAGCCGGCGACAGAGAGGAGGATCAGCCCGCCGAGGTCGTCGCCGATCCCGAGTCGTGCGTCGAGGGCGTCCGTCGACCTCGAGAGCGCGACTCCGGCAGCCCAGGTCGCAGCGGCGCCGCCGAGGAAGATCAGGAGGAGAAGCGCGGAGGACAGTCCGCCCACGCCGTAGAGAGTGCGGGTAGCGGCGGACGGAACGGACATGTCCGGGGTCAGACCCGGACATGTCCGCAAGCGTCAGTGGCCTTAGCGGCCTAGAGAACGGCCAGGTACTTCTTCATCTCCCAGCTCGGTGAGCTGGACGCGGTACTCGTCCCACTCCTTCCGCTTCAGCTCGATGTAGCGGTCGAAGATGTGCGGGCCGAGCGCCTTGCGCACGAGCTCCGACTGCGAGAACACGTCGACCGCCTCGCCGAGCGTCTCCGGGAGAGAGACGATGCCGCGCTCGCGCCGCTGCTCGGGCGTGAGGTGGTAGAGGTTCGTCTCCATCGGATCCGGCAGCTCGTAGCCCGTGCTCGATCCCCTCGAGCCCCGCGTGGAGGAGCGCCGCGAAGGTGAGGTACGGGTTGCAGGCCGGATCGGGGCAGCGGATCTCGGCGCGGGTCGCCTGCTCGGAGCCCGGCTTGTAGAGCGGGATCCGGATCAGCGCGGAGCGGTTCCGCTGCGACCACGCGACGTAGACCGGCGCCTCGTAGCCGGGCACGAGCCGCTTGTACGAATTGACCCACTGCGCGAACACGGCCGACGATCTCGCGCGCGTGGCGGAGCTGGCCGGCGATGAACGCCTTCGCCGATGTCGGAGAGGTGCCACTTGTCGTCGCCGTCGAAGAACGTGTTGTGCCCGCCGGTGAAGAGCGACATGATGCGTGTGCATCCCCGAGCCGTTCTCGCCGAACAGCGGCTTCGGCATGAACGTCGCGTGGTAGCCGTGCTGCTTCGCGACCTCCTTCACGACGAGCCGGTACGTGAGCATGTAGTCGGCCATGTCGAGCGCGTTCGTGAAGCGGATGTCGATCTCGTGCTGGGACGGGCCGACCTCGTGGTGGTGGTACTCGACCGGGATGCCCATCGACTCGAGCGCGCGGATCGTGTCGCGGCGCACACCGGTGGCGGCGTCGAGCGTCGTCTGCGCGAAGTAGCCGCCCTCGTCGAGGGTCTCCGTCCCCTTCTCGTCCTTGAAGAGGAAGTACTCCGCCTCGGGGCCGACGTTGAACGTGTCGAAGCCCATCGCGGTCATCCGGTCGAGCGCGCGGCGGAGGACGTAACGCGGGTCGCCGGCGTACGCCTCGCCGTCGGGCGTGACGATGTCGCAGATCATCCGGCCCGTCTTGCCGTCGGGCAGGACGCTGGAACGTCTCGGGGTCGGGGATCGCGACCATGTCCGACTCCTCGATCGCGTTGAAGCCGGTGATCGACGAGCCGTCGAAGCCCATCCCGTCGTCGAGCGCGCCCTCGGCCTCGCTGATCGAGATCGAGAAGCTCTTCAGATGCCCCTCGAGATCGGTGAACCAGAGGAGCACGTCGTCGATGCCGCGGGACTCGATCTCCGCGAGCACCTCCTTGCGCGTCTCCGGGTTCGATGTCGCCCGGTTCTTGCTCTCCACGTAACTCATCCTTCCTCCTGTCGCTGTAAACGGATCCAGAAATGCAAAAAGCCCCGGCCGCCACTACGTCGTGGCTGCCGAGGCTCCGTCGCCTCAAAACCTGGCCGCAGTTTACACGGCTGCCGGACGGAAGCCGTAAAGCTCCTGCAAAGAGAGAGGGGAACCGCTCGCGGGCGGCGAAGCTCGCGTCGATACTGCTCGTGATCCGCCGGTTGCCCCTTCCTCTCGCTCTGCTTGCCGCCGTCGTCCTGGCGGTGCCGGCTACGCATGCCGCCGGCAAGGCCGCGAAGCAGTACGTCGCTCCGCGCGGCTCGGGCGCGCTGTTCCTCATCAGCGGCCACGGCTGGGGGCACGGCGTCGGGATGGGCCAGTGGGGAGCCGAGGGCTACGCGCTGCACGGCTACCCGTACGAGGACATCCTCGCCGCCGATTACCCGGGCACCGTTCTCTCGCAGACGACGGCTCGGAAGCTCCGCGTGCTCCTTGCAGACGGGCGGACGCGCCTGACCGTTTCCTCCGACAAGCCGATCGCCGTCGTCGACGGGACCGGTGCGACGCACACATTTCCGGCCGGGAGCACGAAGCTCACGGCGAAGCTCCGGTATCCGGCGCCGCTGACGCTCTCGCCCTCACCCGGCACGACACTGACGCTCGGCAACGCGTACCGCGGCAAGCTCGTGATCAGCCTCGCGAACGGAAAGCTCCGCGTGATCGACGTCGTCAATCTCCAGCAGTACCTCGACGGCGTCGTCCCGGTGGAGATGCCGTCGAGTTGGCTGCCCGACGCGCTCGAGACGCAGGCGGTCGCGTCCCGGTCGTACGCCCTCGCGGGCCGGAAGCCCGGCGCGGTGTACGACGTCTCGGCCTCGAGCCAGTCCTACCTCGGCGTCGCGGCCGAGACGCCGCAGGGCGACGCGGCGGTGAACGCAACGAACCGCCAGGTGCTCACGTACGCCGGCCAGGTCGCGACGACGGTCTACTCCTCGAGCACCGGCGGCTGGTCCCAGTCGGCGACCGACGCGTGGGGTAGCGGAGCGCCGTATCTCGTCTCCGTGAAGGATCCGTACGACACGATCTCGCCGTACCACTCCTGGGGGCCGGTTCCCGTCACGGGCAAGGATCTCGCCCCGGCGCTCGCACTCACCGGCACGCCCGTCGACGCAACCGTGACCCGCAACGCGTCGAAGCGCGTCGCGCAGCTCCACGTCGCGCTGAACGCCCGCGGGAGCCAGACCGTTGCCACCGTCGCTGGAACCGCGGTCGCCGGCGACCTGAACCTTCGCTCGACCTGGTTCAGCGTCGGCGTTCTCTCACTCCTGCCGCCGTTGCCGCACGTCGCAGTGAGCTCGGGGACGACGGTGACGCTCACCGGCACCGTGCGAGGCGTGAAGAACGTCGTTCTGCAGGAGCGGCCGGCCGGTGGCGCGTGGACCGAGCTCGAGCCGGTGACGCCCGACCCGACCACGGGCGCGATCAACATCGACGTCACGCCGACCGGGACGACCGACTACCGCCTCGCGACGGCGGCAGACGCCGCGGCCTTCATCCGTATCACCGTCGACTAGCGGCTTCCGCTCAACCATCTAGCATCGCCTGGATGATGAGCGTGCCGCCACGGCTGCGCGAGCTCCTGGCCGTACCGCGAGTCCAGACGCTGGCGCCTCTCGTTCTCTACTCGGCCTTCGCGGTGGTCTGGATCGGTCGCAATGTGGTCGCCCATCCGACGACACGAGTGCTCGGCAACGCAGACCGTGACAAGACACTCATCCTCTGGTCGTTCCTCTGGTGGCCACACGCGATCGCCCACGGGCACGATCCGTTCGTCGCCAATGTCGTGTGGGTGCCGCACGGCGTCGACCTCGCCTGGGTCACGACGGCGCCGACCCTCAGCCTCTTGCTGTCACCGCTGACCGCGACGCTGGGACCGGTCTTCTCCTACAACCTCGCGGCCCTTGCTGCGGCTCCTCTCGCCGCGTGGACGACGTTTCTCCTTGCCCGTCGCCTGACGAGGAGCGTTTCGGCCTCCCTCGTCGCCGGCTTCCTGTTCGGCTTCTCGCCTTACGTCATCGGCCAGTCGCTCAACCACCTCCATCTGTCCTTCGTCTGTCTCGTCCCGCTCGCCGGCTGGCTCGCAGTTCGCTTCTTCCAGGGAGATCTCGGGAGTCGGCAGTACACCGTGCTCCTCGCCGTCGTCCTCGTGCTGCAGTTCGGCGTCTCGAACGAGATCTTCGCGACGGCCACTCTGCTCGCCGTCATCTGTTTCGTGCTCGCGGCTCTCCTGCTCGACGCGCGCCCGCAACTCGCTGCACTCGCCCGGTACACGGCGCTCGCGTATCTCGCCGCGGGAGTCGTCGTAACGCCATACCTCTACCACGCTTTCCGGAGGTCGACGTCATTCGTGCGACCGCACGCCTCCCGTCACATCCTCGATCTCGCGAACATCGTCTACCCGACGCAGACGACATGGCTGAGGCCGTCAGGGAGCGACGCGATCACGAGCCGCTTTACGAGCGGGCTCGACGAGATAGGCGGCTACCTCGGAATTCCGCTGCTCGTCATCCTGCTGCTTGCGGTGACGATGGTGCGCAGCGGCCGTGCGCGCCGCGGCGTCTGGCTGCTCGCCCTCGCGGCCGTTGCTGCCGATGCGATGGCGGCCGGACCGGAAGTGACAGTGAACGGACACCACCTCGGTCAAGGCGTGTGGAGCTTGTTGCAGCACCTCCCGGCAATCGGCGAGGCGATTCCGATCCGGTTCGCGATGTACGCCGTCCTGTTCATCGCTCTCGCCGTGGCCCTGTGGCTCGCGGAGTCGGGTCTTGGGTTCTGGCGGTTCGTCCTCGCGGCTGTCGCGATCGTGTGCTTCCTCCCGAACCCGAGCGGCGCGTTCTGGACGTCGCATGTGCGGAACCCGAGCTTCTTCACCACCTCGGCGTACCGCAAAGTCATCCACCAGGGCGACGTCGCGCTCGTGTTCCCGTACTCAGCGCGCGTGAGCTGGTCGATGTTCTGGCAAGCGGAGACGGGCTTCCGTTTCCGCATGATCGGCGGTCACACCGGCCAGGCGATCCTCCCGTCGGAGTGCCGGTGGGCCGGCGACTGGGAAAGCATCGCGGGAGGCGATCCACCGGGCGGCGCCGCCGGCTTTCGGCGGTTTCTCCTCGCCCACCGTGTCAGCGTGATCATCGAGGCTCCGGCGACGACGGCGTGGCCGAGGCGGTTGATTGCCGCGTCGTTACCCGACGTTCGGCCCGTCCGGATCCTCGGCACGACTGTCTACCGGCTGCGTCCCGGTTTGCCGCTTTCGCTTCCTGCCGGCGGGCCGCGGTTGTCGCCGACCGGGAGTTTGAACACCGAGCCCGAAAGGGCGATCTGCGGGCGCTAGAGAACCGACGGGCGGCGCGCCGAGGCGGAGGTTAGGGTCGCTTCGATGAAGCAACTGCTGCGGCGCCCGGCAGTTCAGACGCTGGCTCCGCTCCTCCTCTACGTCGCCTTCGCAGCGCTCTGGATCGGCCGTGGCGTCCTTCTCCATCCCGCTACGAGAGTCCTTGGCGACCCCTATCGCGACAAGACCATTCTCATGTGGTCGTTTCTCTGGTGGCCGCACGCGATCGCGCACGGACTCGATCCGTTCGTCGCGAAAGTTCTCTGGGCTCCGCACGGCGTCGACCTCGCCTGGGTCACGTCGTCACCGACTCTCAGCTTCGCCATGACGCCCGTCACCGAGACCGCCGGGCCGGTCGTCGCCTACAACCTCGCCGCGCTCGCGGCCGCGCCGCTCGCGGCCTGGACGACGTTTCTCCTCGCCCGCCGCCTCAGCGGAAGCGCTGCCGCTGCGCTCGTCGCCGGGTTTCTGTTCGGCTTCTCGCCCTACGTGCTCGGCCAGTCGGTCGGCCATCTCAACCTCTCGTTCGTCTGTCTCGTCCCGCTCGCCGGTCTGCTGGCGGTGCGCTTCTGGCAGGGAAGTCTCGGCCGCCGGCGATTCACGGCCCTGCTCACGCTCGTCCTCGCGCTGCAGTTCGGGATCTCGACGGAGATCTTCGCGACCCTGACCCTGCTGGGAGCCATCTGCTTCGTCCTTGCCCTCATCCTGCTCGGCTCGCGGGCACGGTTCGCGGAGCTCGCGCGCTACACGGCGCTCGCCTACGTGCTTGCGGGAGCGATCGTCAGCCCGTACGTCGTGCATGCCTTCAGAAACACGGAGCCCGCGCGGCCCGCCGTGACCACACACACCCTCGATCTGGCGAACACCGTGTTTCCGACGCAGACGACCTGGCTCCGTCCGCCGGGTAGCGATTCCGTCATCAAGACCAGCGGCATCATCGACGGCTACGCGAACAACGTCGACGAGGTCGGCGGATACCTCGGTGTGCCGCTGCTGATCATCCTCGTGCTTGCCGTGGTCACCCTCCGCGGCCGGGCTCGCCGCGGTGCCTTGCTACTGCTCCTCGCGGCTGTTGTGGCAGACGCATTGGCGCTCGGACAGGAGATGAACGTCGCTGGGCATTACGTCGCGCCGGGCGCATGGAGGCTCGTGCAACACCTGCCGGCGATCAGCGAGGCGATCCCGATTCGGCTCGCGATGTACACCGTTCTGTTCGCCGCCCTCGCGGCCGCCTTGTGGCTCGCCCAACCCGGGCGCCGGCGCTGGCGGTTCGCTCTCGCCGGCCTTGCGGTTGTGAGCTTCCTCCCGACGCCGAGCGGCGGGTTCTGGACATCGCACCTCCGGCAGTCGCGATTCTTCGCCACTTCTGCCTATCGCACGTTTATTCGGCCCGGCGATAGGGCGCTCGTGTTTCCGTACGTTGCACGTGACAGCTCGTTCATGCTCTGGCAGGCCGAGACGGGCTTTCGCTTCGCGATGATCGGCGGTCACGTCGGTCAGACGATCATCCCGGCCGAGTGCCGCTGGGCCGGGGACTGGGAGAGCCTCGGGGGAGGCGATCCACCGGGCGGCGCCGCCGGATTCCGGCGCTTTCTCCTCGCCCATCACGTGACCGTCGTCGTCGAGGGTCCGCATACGAAACCGTGGGCGAGGGAGTTGATCGCGTCGTCGATCCCCGATGTCCGGCCGGTGCGGGTCGCGGATGCGACAGTCCTGCGGATTCCTCCCGGTCTTCCTCAGGCCTTGCCCCACGACGCGCCGCCGTTGCCGCCGGGCGGGAAGCTGCACCAACGCTCCGGCACAGCCGTCTGCGGACCGGCTACTGGTTCTTGAGGAGCTCGTCGTCCGCGACGGCACGCATGACGCGGGCCGGGTTCCCCACGACGAGCATCCGCGGCTCGACGTCCTTCGTCACGACCGCGCCGGCGCCGACGAACGCCTCCTCGCCGATCTCGATGCCGGGGAGCAGGACCGCGCCGCCGCCGATGCGTGCCCCGCGGCGGATCGTCGGGCCTTTGACGAGGCCGTGGCGCTTCTCCGTCCGTCCCATGTAGTTGTCGTTCGTCGTCACGACGCACGGCGCGATGAAGACATGCTCCTCGAGCGTCGAGTAGGCGGTGATGTACGCGTCGGCCTGGATCTTCGTCAACGCCCCGATCGTCGTGTCGTTCTCGACGAGCGAGCCGCGACCGATCACGACATCGTCGCCGACCGTGACGCGCTCGCGCACGCACGACTGGTCGCCGAGGATTACGCGTTCGCCGATCGTCGTCCCGGCGAAAACGACGGCGCCTGTCGAGACGATCGTCCCCGCACCTATCTCAGTTGGCGGCAGAGGCTCGCGCTTCGCCGTCGAGCGCGGCGAGAGTGTCGGCTGCTTCCCGACGACGGCGTGCTCGAGCACTTTCACGCCGTCCCCGAGCACCGTGCCCGGATAGACGATCGCGGTGGGGTGGATAGTGGTCACGGCAGTCGACGTCCTCCTCTCCGGGCGAGCGAAAACCGAGAATGCCAAGGACGCAGGGAGCCTCGATAGCCGAAGCTATCGGGGCGACCGAGGACGCAGGCATTCGACGTGTTTGCAGCCGCCCGGAGAGACAGGCGCGTCGGCTGCCGTGACCACCTAGCCATTGAGGGACGTGGTCAGCATCTCGAGGGCGCGAACGACGCGAGCGCCGTCGCGCGCGACCGCAGCCCGGTCGTGCTCGCCGGCGACGAGCTCGAGGAAGTACGAGCACTCGCGGCGCAGCGGCTCGGTCGTCTCGATCTTGGGGATCGAGATGTCGCCGGAGAAGAGCTCGCCGTTCGGGCCGGCGCGCTTCTCGTAGACCGTCACCTTGCGCTCCGGCTCCATATCGTCGAACACCACCATCTTCTCGCGGCCGACGACGGTCATCTTCCGCATCTTGTGCGGGTCGAGCCACGACAGGTGCATGTGCGCGATCTTGCCGCTCGGGAAGCGGAGGAAGCAGAACACGACGTCCTCGACGCCGGGGTGGATCGACGCGCTTCCCTGCGCGGTCGCGAGCTCCGGGTCCTCGTCGAGGAAGTAGAGGATCACCGACAGGTCGTGCACGCCGAGCGACCAGAGCGCGTTCTCGTTCGACCGGACGATGCCGAGGTTGACCCGGTTCCCGTAAACACAGAGCACGTCACCGAGCTCGCCCTTGTCGATCAGCTCCTTCACCTTCAGCACGCCGGGGTGGTAGAGCAGGAGGTGACCCGGCATGAGGACGAGATCGCGCGCGGCGGCGAGCGCGACGAGCTCGTCCATCTCGACGGCGCGCATTGCCGGCGGCTTCTCGACGAACACGTGCTTGCCGGCCTCCAGCGCCTGTTTCGCGAGCGGATAGTGCGTTGGGACGGGAGTCGCGATCACGACGGCGTCGAGCTCGTTGTCCGCGAGCATCTCCGCGAAGTCGCCCGTCACGCGTGCGTCGGGGTAGCGCTCGGCGAACTCCGCGCGCGCTTCGGGACTCTCGTCGCAGAGCCAGCGGAGCTCCGCGAGGTCGTCGAAGTTCCGCGCGAGGTTCTTCCCCCAGTAGCCGAGCCCCGCCTGCCCGATCCGGAGACGACTCACAACTTGTAGACGTGCGCGGCCGCGGTGCCCTTCGCGCCGGTCGCGTTTCGGAGGTCGACGATGAGCTTCGCCTCGCCGACGAGCTCGTCGTAGTCGAGGTCGGAGTGGTCGGTGACGATCACGACGCAGTCGTACGCGCCCGGCTCGTACGCGACCGACTCGAGATCGTCCACCCGCTGCACGTGCGGATCGTGGAACGAGACGTCCGCGCCGGCGTTCCGGAGCAGCGAGATGATCTTCAGCGCGGGCGACTCGCGCACGTCGCCGATGTTCGCCTTGTACGCGACGCCGAGCACGAGGATCCGCGAGCCCTTCATCGCCTTTTGCGCGCCATGGTTGAGCGCCTGGGAGATGAGCGACCGGCAGAAGTACGGCATCTCCTCGTTGACCTTGCCGGCGAGCTCGATGAACTCCGTGTGGAAGCCGAACTCGCGCGCCTTCCAGGTCAGATAGAAGGGATCGATCGGGATGCAGTGACCGCCGAGGCCAGGGCCGGGGCTGAAGTGCATGAAGCCGAACGGCTTCGTCGCGGCTGCGTCGACGACCTCCCAGATGTCGATTCCCATCCGGTCGCAGAGGACGGCGAGCTCGTTGACGAGCGCGATGTTGACCGCGCGGAAGATGTTCTCGAGCAGCTTCGTCAGCTCGGCCGCTTCGGGCGTCGAGACGCGGTGGACGGTGTCGATCGCGCGGCCGTACAGCTCGGCGGCGCGCTCGGTGCACGCGGGCGTGATCCCGCCGACGACCTTCGGCGTCGTCTTCGTCGTCCAGTCGGTGCGGCCCGGGTCGACGCGCTCGGGCGCGAACGCGAGGTGGAAGTCTTCCCCAGCAAGCAGCCCGCTTGTCTCGAGGATCGGCTGGAGGAGCTCGCGTGTGGTGCCGGGCCATGTCGTCGACTCGAGCACGACGAGCTGGCCCTTCTGGAGCACACTCGCGAGGCTGCGCGCCGCGCTCTCGACGATCGAGAGGTCAGGCTCGCGCTGGCGGGAGAGCGGCGTCGGCACCGCAATCACGATCGCGGCGCATTCGGCGACCTCGCCGTAGTCGGTCGTCGCGCGGAGCTTCCCGCTGGAGACGAGCGGGGCGAGGCGCTCGGACGAGACGTCCTCGATGTGGCTCTCGCCGCGGTTCAGCTGCTCGACGAGCTCGGGGACGACGTCGACAACGAGGACGGAGCAGCCGGCTTCGGCGAAGGTCGCGGCGTGCGGGATCCCGACGTATCCGGCGCCGATTACGGCAACGTCATAAGGCTGGCTCATGCCGCGGCAAGGCTAGCTACGACCCGTTCTGCGGCGTGACCGTCGCCGTAGAGCGGCGGCAGGTTGTCAGGCATCCGCGCGGAGGAGACCGCCGCCGCGAGCTTCTCCGGGTCGTCGTCGACGAGGACATTGGCGCCGAGCTCGACGGTGTCCTTCCACTCGGTCGACGGCCGCGCGGTGACGCACGGCACGCCGTACCAGTAGGCCTCCTTCTGCAGGCCGCCCGAGTCGGTCACGAGCACGCGCGCCTGGGAGACGAGCGCGGCCATGTCGAGGTAGCCGAGCGGGGAGAGGATCTCGACGTTCGCGGGCAGGTCGCCGAGCTCGCCGAGCGTCACGCGGGTGCGCGGGTGCGCGGGGAAGAGGACGCGCTCGCCGACCCGGCCGAGCCCGTCGATGATTCGGGCCAGCCGCTCGGGTCGGACGTTCGCCTCGCGGTGGATCGTTGCCGCGACATAGCCGCCTGGCGCGAGCTCGTGCCGGCGCAGCACGGTCGACCGCTCCCGCGCGATCGGCTCGAAGCGGAAGCATGCGTCCGCCATCACGTCCCCGACGACCTCGATCCGTCCGCCGACACCCTCGGCGACAAGCGTCTCGCGTGAGCGCTCGTCGGGGCAGAGGAGAAGCGCTGCCGCGGCGTCGACGGCGATGCGGTTGTGCTCCTCCGGCATCGAAAGGTCGCCGCTGCGCAGGCCGGCCTCGATGTGGGCAACGCGAACGCCCGAGTCGCCCGACGCCTCCGTCCCCGCCCGAGTCGAGTTCGTGTCGCCGAAGACGATCGTCCAGTCGGGCCGTTCGCGCTCGATCGCCTCGGCGATCCGCGGCCGCATCGCCTCGGCGTCGGCGGTGTGGAGGTCGAGCCGGTAGCGCGGCTGCGGCAGCCCGAGCTCGTCGTAGAAGACATCGGAGAGGTCGGCGTCCCAGTGCTGCCCGGTGTGGAGCCCGACCTCCTCGACACCCGCCGCGGCGAGCGCCGCCGAGAGCGGGCCGGACTTGATGAACTGCGGACGGTTGCCGACGACCGTGAGGACTTTCACGAAGCCGACGTTACAATGGCCGCCGCCCTCTGTTCGATCATTGGGGCCGTTAGCTCAGTTGGTAGAGCAGGGGACTCTTAATCCCAAGGTCGAAGGTTCGAATCCTTCACGGCCCATCACTTGCGCCGCGACTCAGGACTTCTTGACGGGTCGCGGGCGCCGCGGTAGCGTCGCATCCAGTGGTTCGCCGCTCCACACTGGCTGTCGTCGCCCTCCTTGCGCTCGGCGCGTGGGGGCTGACCGTCGGGAGTGCCGGGGCGCAGAGCAGCACGTACTGGTGCTCGGCCAATCCGGGCCTCGACCCCTGCATCGTCTCGGCGACGTTCAATGGGAGCCCGCTCCCCGCGAGCGACCCGAACTACGACGTCTGGGCCATCCCGGACACCGTGGCCGGCGCGAGCGAGGTGCTCTGGTCTGTCCAGCCGACTTTCGGCGGGCCCGGGGACTTGAGCGCGGCCCTCGGGAAGGACTTCAGCATCACCATCTCGACGAGCGTCGTCCCGCGCGTGATCGACGGCTTCGGCGCGTCGATGTCGTACACGCGGAGCGGCCCGAGCGCCGGCAAGTACACGGTGACGATCACCGGGCAGCCCGTCGAGGTCACCGACCAGGACGGCTGCACGTTCCCGCCCGGCGGCCCGACGTGCTCGTCGGTCGCGCCAGGCCCATCGCAGGCGATCCTCCAAGGCGAGATCGACGACTACAACTACACGAACTACAGCGACCCGAGCTACCCCGCCGGCTTCGTCCAGTCGTTCGACGGCATGGACATGTGGACGAACATCGCGGAGACCGGCCTGCCGCCGAACATCATTCAGTCCGGTGGGCAGAACGAGCTCCAGATCGACCTCGCCGACCATCATTTCGAGCAGGACGGCACCACGGTCGTGCACGGCGACTTCTATCTCCGCATCCCGGAGACGTTCCTCGCGACGTACTGGGGGATCAACGATCCCAACACGCTCGCGACGGATGGGCTCAACGCGTCGGTTGGCGCCGGCGGCGGCACGCTCGCCGTCACGGTTGAGCCGGCGAATGCCGGGGTGCAGGTCAAGATCACCGGTCTCACGTTCTCGCGGCGCAAGCTCCTCGTAAAGCTCGGGCGTGTGACGCCGCGCGCCCCGACCCATGTCAAAGCTCGCCGCACGACTGGGACGACGGCGCGCCTCACGTTCGGCGTCGCGCGCCCGCGCGGCCAGAAGGTGATCGGCTACTCGGCGCATTGTCGCGCCCTCAACAAGCTCCACCGGCTGAGGGTCGTCGGCAAGCGCTCGCCGGCGACGATCGAAGACCTCGCGCCCGGCGTCGCCTACGCGTGCACACTCCAGGGACGCTCGCGCGCCGGCTATGGAGCTGCGTCGAAGCAGTTCTCCATCGCCGGATAGAAGTTGCCGATCGCCCAGCTAGCTGTTTCGGACATGTCCGGTGTCAGACACCGGACATGTCCGAGTTGGTCACCTAGTACGGCGTGCCGGGGCCTGCCGGGCCATCGTCGACGTACGTGGTGCGCCGGCGGCCGTAGTAGCCGGGACCGGCCCACGAGGACCAGAAGACGAGCGAAAGCATAATCCCGACGATCCCGACGATCAGCAGGATCCAGCCGATCGTGTGGATGTTCACGCCGGAAACCGTGGTGTTCACGGCGAAGGCGAGAACCGCGCCCACCGCCGAGAGAATCAGTCCGACTCCGAGACCCATGTTTACCCTCCTTTGACGGGGTCGGGAGAGCAACGCACGAGTGCGGGTTACGGGTTCGCACCGCGAGAAGTTCGTCTAGGCTCCGAGGCGGATGCGCAAGGGCTCCATCGTCGCCCTTTTGGGGATTGGATTGGTCGCAGGCGGCGTAGCTACGGCCGTCGCGGTCATTCCCACCTGGCTCCCGGTCGACGCTTCGCGGGAGGCGGGCCGCATCGATTTCACTTTCTGGTTCGTGATCGGGATCTGCATCTTCCTGTTCTCGATTGTTGTCGCGGTGATCGTCTACTCCGTTCTCAATTTCAGGGTGGCGCCGGACGATCTCGAGGACGGGCCATCGATCCACGGGCACACCGGCCTCGAGATCGTGTGGACGGCGATCCCGTTCGTGATCGTCACGGCGATCGCGATCGTCTCCGGGATCGTCCTCTCGCGGAACGATGCGGAGGGCGCGCCCGGCCGCGTCGTCCACATCAACATTCAGGCGCAGCAGTTCGAGTTCACGTTCAGCTACCCCGAGGCCGACAACGCGACGAGCCCCGTCCTGTACCTGCCGGTCAACCGTTCCATCGAGTTCGACATGCGCTCGCTCGACGTGATCCACGCGTTCTTCGTACCGGAGTTCCGGCTACAAGAAGACATCGTCCCGGGGCTGGTCACGCATCTCCACGTCACGCCCGACCGGATCGGGACGTATCCGTTCATCTGCAATGAGCTCTGCGGGCTCGGCCACTCCTTGATGCGGACCTATGCGATCGTCATGCCGGACAAGAAGTTCGACCGGTGGATCGCACAACAGAAAGCGGCGGTCGGAAAGTGACGGCCAGGCGCTTCCTGCTCGGCCCCGGCTTCGGGCGCGCGCTGTGGATGTCGCCGCTCCTCGGCGGCATCGGCTTCGGGATAGTCGTCCTCTGCCGCTGGGGCGGCGGCTGGCACCCGCTCCTCCTGAGCGAGCCGCTCGTCCTTGTCGCCGGCCTCGTCGCCGCGCCCGTCGGCTTCCTCGGCGGAATCGGCGCGTTCGACTACTGGACGAACTACGTGCTCGGGAAGCCGACGCCCGAGCACGAGGACCACTCCGGTCACGGCGCCAAGAGCTGGAAGGACTACTTCCGGGTCAACACCGACCACAAGGTGATCGGCGTCCAGTACCTCGTGCTGACGATCTTCTTCTTCCTCGTCGGCGGGATGCTCGCGCTGCTCGTTCGCGCTCAGCTCGCGAAGCCGCACAGTACGTACTTCGATCCGCAGACCTACAACAGCCTCTTCTCGGTCCACGCGTCGCTGATGATCTTCCTCTTCATCATCCCGGCGTTCGCCGGCTTGGCGAACTTCGTCGTGCCGCTGATGCTCGGCGCTGCGGACATGGCCTTCCCGCGCCTGAACGCGCTCTCGTTCTGGCTGCTGCCGATCGCCGGCTTCATGATGCTGAGCTCGTTCATCGTCGGCGCGTTCGCCGGCGGCTGGACGGGCTACGCGCCGCTCAACTCGACCCACCAGCCGCTCGGCGCCATCTTCTTCAACCAGGGCGTGCAGTGGGCAGGTGCGTCGTCGATCATGACCGCCCTCAACTTCCTCGTGACCATCATCACGATGCGCGCGCCGGGAATGACGTTCTGGCGGATGCCGCTCCTCGTCTGGGCGAACTTCACGACGTCGCTGCTCGTCGTGGTCGCGACACCGTTCATCGCCGGTTCGCAGTTCTTCTCGATGTTCGACCACGTGATGCACACCGCCTTCTTCACGCCGGTGGGAGGCGGCTATCCACTGGGGTACCAGCACATCTTCTGGTTCTACTCCCACCCCGCGGTCTACATCATGATGCTGCCCGGCTTCGGGATCATGAGCGAGGTCATAGCCGTGTTCAGCCGGAAGCCGATCTTCGGCTACCGGCTCATGGCGCTCTCGCTCATGGCGATCGTCGTGCTCGGCTTCTCGGTCTGGGCGCATCACATGTTCACGAGCGGCATGTCGTCGTGGCTGCGCGTCCCGATGATGATCACGACGCTGCTGATCGCGGTCCCAACCGGGATCAAGATCTTCAGCTGGCTCGCGACGATCTGGGGAGGGAAGCTTCACCTCAGGACGCCGATGCTGT
Source organism: uncultured Actinomycetes bacterium (assembly GCA_963753525.1). Lineage (GTDB taxonomy): Bacteria > Actinomycetota > Thermoleophilia > Gaiellales > Gaiellaceae > Palsa-739. The sequence goes on along the minus strand of CAVWCS010000005.1, from coordinate 185,398 downwards.
TCGCGCTCGGCTTCCTCAGCATGTTCGTGATCGGCGGCCTCTCGGGCGTGATGCTCGGCGCCGTCCCGATCGACATCCACGTCACGGACACGTACTTCATCGTCGCCCACATCCACTACGTGCTCTTCGGCGGCTCCGTCTTCACGATCTTCGCCGGCATCTACTACTGGTTCCCGAAGATAACCGGCCGGATGTACGACGAGCGGCTCGGCAAGCTCCACTTCTGGCTGACGTTCGTCGGCTTCAACCTCACGTTCTTCCCGATGCACATCCTCGGCACCGAGGGGATGCCCCGCCGGGTCGCCTATTACGCGACGCGCTTCGCCGGCCTCAACATGTTCATCTCGCTCGCCTCGTTTGGCTTAGGCGCGTCGGTACTCGTCTTCCTCTACAACATGATCTCGAGTTGGCGCTTCGGCGAGATCGCGCCCGCGAACCCGTGGCGCGCCATGACGCTCGAGTGGCAGGTCTCCTCGCCGCCGCCGACCTTCAACTTCGACGAGATCCCGCAGGTCGTCGGCTCGCCGTACGAGTACGGCGTCGTCGGCGCGCAGCACGCGATCCTCGCGCCGTCGAGAGCGCCGGAGCTCGAGGAGGTGCCGGCGTGACGCACCTTCTTGTAGTCGCGAACGAGACGGTCGACGCGGTCACGCTCCGCGACGCGCTCGCCGCGCGCGAGGGAGACGTGTGGGTGACGGTCGTCGCCCCCGTCAACCAGCCGCCGCGCGGCTACGTCGTCTACGCCGACACGCGGCATGCGTCGGCGCGGCGGCGTCTTGACCGCGCGCTCGCGCATCTGCGTGACGTCGGCGTCTCGGCCGACGGCTACGTCGTCGAGGCCGATCCTGCCGCCGCAGTGCGCGACGCGCTCGCGACGCTCGAGCCGCCGATCGACGAGGTCCTCGTCTCGACGCACGCCGAGGCGAAGTCCGGCTGGCTGAGGCGCGGCGTCCTGGATCAGATCCGCTCGGCCGCCGGCGAGCTGCCCGTCGAGCACCTTGTCCCGAAGGGCGAGTCGCCGGATGAGGCGAACGTCCTCGTGATCGCGAACGAGACTGTGCTCGGAGCGCCGCTCCTCGCGAAGCTTCGCGAGCGCGCCGCCGCGAGTCCCGCCAGCTTCCTCATCCTCGCGCCGCAGAGCGATCCCGGCGCGGCCGCGCATCCCGAGGCGGAGGCTCGCCTCAAGCGCGCCGTCGGCGAGCTGCGCCACGAAGGGATCGACGTCCACGGCCAGGTCGCGCATCCCGATCCGTTCAGCGCGGCGATGGAGGCGGTTCACGACGAGCGCGTTGACGAGATCGTCGTCTCGACGTTCCAGCCAGAGCGTTCCGGCTGGCTCCGCCGCGACCTCGTCGAGCGGCTTCGCAAGGAGACTGGCCTCCCGGTCGAGCACGTCGTCGTCGCGAAGGCAGAGGCGGCGGTTCCCGCATGAGCGCCGCAGCGCACGCCGACACCCATGCTCACGAACAGCACGGGCCGCCCGTCCCGCACTACAGCTCGCGGATCAAGCCCGAGGTGCTCGGGATGTACCTCTTCATCGGGTCGGAGATCATGCTCTTCGGCTCGTTCTTCGCCGCCTACTTCTTCGTCCGCATCGTCAACGGGACGCCGTGGCCGACGCCGCCGTACCACCTGCCCGTCTTCGTCGCGGCGATCAACACGTCGATCCTCATGACGTCGAGCGCGTCCATGCACTGGGCGACGACGGCCATCAAGAAGGGGAACGTCTGGGGGATGCGCGCAGGCCTCGTGCTGACGTTCCTCATGGGCCTCGCCTTCCTCATCTCGCAGATCTACGAGTACATGCGCGCCGGCTTCGCGACGAAGGACGGCGCCTTCCCGACGATCTTCTTCTGCCTCACCGGCCTCCACGGCGTCCACGTCTTCGTCGGGCTTACGCTCCTCCTGTTCATGACGATTCGCGCCTTCCGGGGGCACTTCTCCGCCGAGCACCATCACGGCGTCGAGATCGGCTGGGATCTACTGGCACTTCGTCGACGTGATGTGGATCGTCGTTTTCGCGACGGTCTACATCCTCTGACCTCGGGGGAAGGAGCGGGCATGCGTATGCGCAATCCGCTCGGCAGCGAGGGCGAGGCGTACCGGTTCCTCTGGATCGTCGTCGGCGGCGCGATCGTGATCGTCGTCGCGGCGGTGATCAACAAGTGGCTCGGCGTTGCCGCGGCGGTGATCGCGTTCACCGCGCTCGCCTGGTGGCTCCTCCACGCGCCGGTGCCAGGAGCGGGCGACCCGCCGAAGCAGGTCGTCTCCGGGACGCCGCCGGGCCGACGCCGCATCCTCGTCGTCGCCCCGCCGGGAACCGAGAGCGTCGCAGTGCCGGACGGAGCCGAGGTGCTCATCGTCGTCCCCGCGCTCGCGTCGAAGCTCGAGGCGGCGACCGGTGCCGTCGACGATCGGCGGGCAGATGCGGAAGCCACCGCAGCCGCGCTCGAGGCGAAGATCCAAGGCGCGCGCGCAGAGGTCGGCGCCGACAACCCAGGGCTTGCGGCAGAAGACGCGCTACGAGTCTTCGGTGCGGACGAAGTACTCGTCGTCGGTGATGCGGAGATGGTGGACGCGATCCGCGAACGGGTCGCAATCCCCGTCAGCCGCGCGTAGGTTGCAGACACCGCCTGGGCGGAGGCCCGTGGGTGGGGCCGCCGCACGTCGGCTCTGCGGGGTCAGTCGTCCTCCATGCGGCCATCGCTTTCAGCCAGGCCCGTAGGTCTGGCGCGGAAGCGTCCGGCCGCGGCGGGCGCGCGAGATACCGGTGGAGGGGCGCGAACTCGGCCGCGAACGCCTCATCGAAGGAATGCCCCACACTCCGAGTTTCCCGCAGCGACCGCCGCGGTTCCAGCCGACCTACTTGCCGGCGACGGAGGAGACGTACTTCGCGACGGCCTGGATCTGCGCCGCGGTCAGCTTTCCCTTGAAGGACGGCATGAGGCCGCCGCCGACCGTGACCTGCTGGACTACCGCCGACTCGCTCGGTTTGAGCTGGTCGAGGTTCGGTCCGGCGGTTCCGGTCGAGCCCGCCGCCTTGAGCGTGTGGCAACCGGTGCAGCCTGCGCCCTTGAAGATCGAGGAGCCGCTCGTAAGGGTCGCGAGGTTCACCGGCGTCGTATAGCCGCCGACTCCGGCGACCGACGCGACATACGCGGCGATGTCGATCGCGTCCTGGCCGCTCCAGAGGTTCGCCGGCATCATCGGCTGTGGCGTGAGCCCCTTCACGCCGTGCTCCTCAGTCGTGTACGTCGCGATCGGGCCGGAGCCGAGGCGGATCTGGTCGAGGACGACGTTCTCGATCGAGCTCGACGCGTAGCCCTGCATCCGGTCGCCCGCGAACGCGTTGTCGAGGTTCGGGCCGATCGTCCCGCTCGATCCGGCGGCCTGGAGCGTATGGCAGCCGGCGCACGCGGGATGCGTGGCGTCCGGGGCCGTGGAGAAGAGCTTCTGTCCGTTGGCGAGGTCGGGATGATCGCCCGCCGTCGCGACGCCGCCGTAGCCGCAACCGGACGCGAGCAGGACGACGACCGCGATCGCCGCCAGTCCTGCGCCCCCGATTGTGACCCGGCCCGCCCGCCTCAACCTTGCGGAACCCCCAGAGACGAGACGGCGTCGTCGCGTGTGTCGTAGATCTCGAACACCTTGTCCAAGCCGGTGATCTCGAAGATCTTCGTGATGTTGCGGTCGCTGCAGACGAGCGAGAGCCGGCCGTCGTTCGTGCGGAGCCGCTTGACGCCGCCGACGAGCACGCCGAGCGTCGTCGAGTCGATGAACGTCGTGTTGCTGAAGTCGACGACGACGTCCTTGCCGCCCTGTCCGATCACCTCGAGCAGCTGCTGCTTGAACTCGGGCGCGGTGTAGAGGTCGACCTCGCCGCTGAGCGAGATGACGTACGTCTCGGGGCTGAGTTGCTCGGTCTTGATGTCGAAATTCATTCGCGAATCGTCCCCCCGGAAGTCGCTCGCGGCCCGGCGGGCCGCCTGCGGAGGATTCTATCCGCGCGGCTCGCGCCGCAATCGCGCTACTTCTTCTTGTGCTTCGGCACGCAAGAACCGCCGAGCTGCTTGCACGCGGCCTCGATCTGCTTGAGGTTCGAGGAGTGCGGGGCGAGGGCGACGTAGCGCTGCAAGGCGTTGAGCCCGACCTTCGTGTTGCCGGCGAGCTGCGCGGCGCTGTAGACCGCGAGCTCCGCGTTCGCACGGTTGGCGTGCGTCGCGTATTTCGCGGCTGTCTCGGAGTCTGAGAGGGAGGCGTCGTAGTCGGCTATTGCCTTCTGGTAGAGCGGCCCCGACAGCGTCGAGCTCTGCTGGGTGTAGAACTGATCGATCGGGTTCGTCCCGAGTGCCGTCGCGAGCGAGCCGGTGGGCTGGAGGACCGAGCTGGGCGCCTCGAGCTGCACGGCCTGCAGCACCTGCTGGTACTGCGCCGCGTACGTGTCTGCCTGCTGCTTTTCGTACCCGGCGAGCTGTGTCCACGCCGCCGAGTCCGTCTTCTTGATCGCTAGGTACGACCGCATCGCCGTCACCGCGTCGGTCAGGTCGTTCTGCGTGACGTAGGCGTTGGCGAGATCCCTGTAGCCCTTCGCCGGATTGGCCTTGATCTCACCCTTCGCCTTTGATACCGGATCGCTGCCGCCGAAGATGCCGGTGAAAACGTCTCCGAGACCGCCGCCGGTCCCCGAGCCGACGCCGAGCGCCGTGAACGAGATCGCGAAGACGACCGCGAGCGCGAGGAACACCCACTTCTGCTTGCGCCGGATGCGCATGAAGAAGAGGTCCTGGTTCGGATTGCCGCCGGAGGCGTGCTTGCGCTGCTTCCGCGACGGCTTGGCCGCCGCTTGTGCCTGCGCCTGTTGTGCCTGCTTCGCCTTTACCGCAGCCCGCGCCATTAGTGGTTCTCCAGAGGATGTTGCCACGTCACTGGCGCGCGAAAAGCACGCGAGGCAAGGACGCAGGGCGCTCCGTTAGTCGTGACTATCGGGAGCCCGAGGACGCCGCAGCCGGCGAAGCCGGCCGACGAGCGAAGCGAGGAGTCGCGAAGCTTTGCAGCCGCCAGGGGCGTGGATGACATTCTCTGGAGGGCCACTAAGCGCCCAGGGTAGCCGAGCTCGGACTGAGCTTCCGGCGCCGCCGCTCGAAGAGGAACGCGAGCCAGATCGACCCTTCGAACAGCACCCACATCGGCAGCAGCTCGAGCAGCGTCGTCACGAGATCGGGCCCTGGCAGCGCGAGCGCGACCGCCGCGGTGATGAGGTAGCCGAGCCGCCTTTGCTTCCGCAGGGTGCGCGAGCTGAGGACGCCGATCGCAACGAGCCCGAGGATCGCGAGCGGCGTCTGGAAGATCACGACGATCCCGACGAGGATCGCGACAACGAAGTTGTAGTACTGCTTCGCCTGAACCTGAATGTTGAAGTGGCTCTTGTCGTAGTTCGTGAGGAAGTGGATCGCGCGCGGCAGGAGGATCTCGTAGCCGAACGCCACGCCGGCCGCGGCGAGCAGGACCGAGAACGCGACGAGGACGAGCACCTTCCGTTCGAGCCGTGTCTCGACGGCCGGCGCGAAGAAGCTCCACAGTTGCCAGAGCACGATCGGGAGCGCGGCCACGAGCCCCGCGTAGACGCAGACGGTGATCGTGATCGTGAACGGCTCCGCAGGCCCGAGCGTCAGGGGCCGGATCCCCTTCGGCAGCGGGTGGTTCAGCCAGTCGAGGACGCGGTTGTGGAAGACGTACGCGACGACGGTCCCGAGGACGACCGCGCCCATCATCAAGAAGAGCCGTCCGCGCAGCTCGTCGAGGTGCTCCGCGAGCGTCGCCTCCTCGCCGTGCCCGAGGCGACGGGGAAGTCTCGCCATCGCCGGCTAGACGGTGGTGTCGTGCTCGGAGGGTGTTTCGGCGGGCGGGAGCTCGGGCGGCGGTCCCGGCGGCGTGGTGCCGGTGATCGCATCCTTGAACTCGCGCATGCCAGAACCCAGCGAGCGCCCGATCTCCGGCAACCGCTTGCCGCCAAAGAGGAGCAGCGCGATCCCGAGGAGCAAGACGATGTGCCAGGGAGTCTGGAAGTAGCCCATAACTGATGTCAGAGTAGCGCGTCTAGCTAACCTGAGCCCATGGCGTTACTCAAGCTCGAGAACCTCCACGTCGCGCTCGAGGACGGAACCGAGATCGTCAAAGGCGTCGATCTCGAGATCGACACGAACGAGGTGCACGCGATTATGGGGCCGAACGGCTCCGGCAAGTCGACCCTCGCCTATGCGCTGATGGGTCATCCCGCGTACGAGATCACCGAGGGGAAGATCCTCCTCGACGGCGAGGACGTGACGGAGATGGGCGCCGACGAGCGCGCGCAGCGCGGCCTTTTCCTCGCGTTCCAGTACCCGCACGCGATCCCCGGCGTGACCGTCACGAGCTTTCTGCGCAGCGCGATCAACGCCGTGCGCAAGGCGCGGAACGGCGGCGTCGACGATCCGATCGCGATCCCCGAGTTCCGCAAGACGCTGCTCGCCGAAATGGATCGCCTCAAGGTCAGCCGCGAGCTTGCCTCGCGCTACCTCAACGACGGCTTCTCGGGCGGCGAGAAGAAGCGTGTCGAGATCCTCCAGATGGCGATGCTGAAGCCGCGTATCGCGGTGCTCGACGAGACCGACTCCGGCCTTGACATCGACGCGCTGCGGGTTGTCGCGGGCGGCGTGAAAGAGCTCGTTGGCCCGAACATGGGCGCGCTCGTGATCACGCACTACCAACGGATTCTCGACTACATCACGCCCGACCGGGTACACGTCTTCGTCGACGGCAAGATCGTCGAGGAAGGCGGTGCCGAGCTGGCGAAGAAGCTCGAAAGCGGCGGCTACGCACCCTACGAGGAGAAGGTGACGGCCTGATGGCCCCCACCAAGACGACACAGACAGAGACTGAGATCGTCTCCGGGATCGGCAGCGAGTACAAGTACGGCTTCTCGAACCCCGACGAGGCGAAGGACTACTTCTTCAAGTCGGGTCGCGGCCTCTCGCACGAGCTGGTCGAGGCGATCGCCGAGCACAAGAACGAGCCCGACTGGATGCGGAAGTTCCGGCACAAGTCGCTCGACTACTTCTATGCGCGCCCGATCCCGCAGTGGGGCGGCAATCTCAACGACATCGACTTCGAGAACATCTTCTACTACATCAAGCCGACCGAGAATCAGGCGAAGTCCTGGGAGGATCTGCCCGCCGACATCCTCGACACGTGGGACAAGCTCGGCATCCCGGAGGCAGAGAAGAAGTACCTCGCCGGCGTCGGCGCGCAGTACGAGTCGGAGGTCGTCTACCACAAGCTCCAGAAGGATCCTCGAGGACCAGGGCGTCATCTTCCTCGACACCGACTCGGCGCTCCGCGAGCACGAGGATCTCTTCAAGCAGTACTTCGGGACGATCATCCCGCAGAACGACAACAAGTTCGCGGCGCTCAACTCGGCCGTCTGGTCGGGAGGCTCCTTTATCTACGTGCCGCCGGGCGTGCACATCGAGATGCCGCTGCAGGCGTACTTCCGCATCAACGCCGAGAACATGGGCCAGTTCGAGCGGACGCTGATCCTCGTCGACGAGGGCGCGTACGTCCACTACGTCGAGGGCTGCACCGCACCGATCTACTCGACCGACTCGCTCCACAGCGCGGTCGTCGAGATCGTCGTCAAGAAGGGCGGACGCTGCCGCTACACGACGATCCAGAACTGGTCGAACAACGTCTACAACCTCGTCACGAAGCGCGCCGTCGCCTACGAGGACGCGACGATGGAGTGGGTCGACGGGAACCTCGGCTCGAAGCTGACGATGAAGTACCCGGCGATCTGGCTGATGGGCGAGCGCGCCCACGGCGAGGTGCTCTCCATCGCCTTCGCGGGCGCGGGCCAGCACCAGGACGCGGGCGGCAAGTGCGTCCACGCCGCGCCGAACACGACGTCCGTCATCACGTCCAAGTCGATCTCGAAGAACGGCGGGCGCGCCGGCTACCGCGGCCTGCTGCAGGTGGACAAGAGCGCCGGCGGCTCGAAGTCGAAGGTCGTCTGCGACGCGCTCATCCTCGACGACGAGTCGCGCTCGGACACGTACCCGTACATCAAGATCGACGCCGACAACGTCGACATCGGGCACGAGGCGACGGTCTCGAAGATCGGCGAGGAGCAGCTCTTCTATCTCATGTCGCGCGGCATGAGCGAGTCGGAGGCGAGCGCGATGATCGTGTCGGGCTTCGTCGAGCCGATCACGAAGGAGCTGCCGCTCGAGTACGCCGTCGAGATGAACCGGCTGATCCAGCTGCAGATGGAAGGCTCGGTCGGCTGAGTGATCGTCGAGCACGTCGATTTCTGGACGGTGCCGGTCACCGACATGGAGCGCTCGAGGAAGTTCTACGGCGAGACGCTCGGGCTGCCGGAGATCGAGCATCCGCGAGCAGGGCTTCCCCGAGTTCAAGCTCGGCGACAACGGCTTCCTCTACCTCCTCAGCCTCGAGGCGATCGGCAGCGGCCTTCCGGGCGCCGCACGACGCCGGCTTCGCGCTGCGCGTTCCCGACGTGGAGGCGGCCGGGCTGAGCTCGAGGAGAAGGGCGTTGTCTTCAACGGCCCCACACTCGACACCGGCGTCTGCCACATGGCGTTCTTCCCGGATCCCGACGGGAACCAGATCGTTCTCCACCGCCACTACGCGCCCGCGTCGTGATCGAGCACGTCGATTTCATATCCGTCCCGGTGTCCGACCTCGAGCGGTCGACCGCGTGGTACCGCGACACGCTCGGGTTGCCGCAGACCGGCGAGGGAGGCTTCCCCGAGTTCAAGCTCGGCGACAACGTCTTCCTCTACCTGATCGACCCGAAGGCGATCAGCGGCAACGCTTTCGAGCATCCGCACGGCGCACCGATCGCGCTGCGCGTCGCCGACCTCGAGGCGGCGAGGAAGGAGCTCCAGTCGCGCGGCATCGAGTTCATCGACGACACGCACGACACCGGCGTCTGCCACATGGCGCCCTTCGCCGACCCCGACGGGAACCGGTTCATGCTCCACCGCAGGTACGCGCCGTGATCGAGCGCACCGACTTCATCGCGGTCCCGGTGCAGGACCGCGAGCGCGCCGCGCAGTTCTACGGTGAGACGCTCGGCCTGACGAAGAATCCGAACTCGACCGAGACGTGGTTCGAGTTCGAGACGGGCAACGTCACGCTCGCGTTTGTCGATCCCGAGACGATCGGGATGCCGTTCACGCCGCTGCCGGTCGCGTCGATCGTGTTGCGCGTCGCCGACCTCGACGAGGCGCGCGGGAGACTTGACGCAGCCGGAGTCCAGTTCTTGGGCGAGGTGATCGACTCCGGCGTCTGTCGTATGCAGCCGTTCACCGACACCGAGGGCAACGGCCTCATGCTCCATCACCGCTACGCGGCGTTTCCCGACGGGACGATGCCGTGATGGAGATCACGACCGTCGACTACATCCGTGTCCCCGTGGACGAGATCGAGCCGGCGAAGCACTTCTACGGCGAGGTGCTCGGTCTCCCCGACGGCCCGACCCAGCATGAGGACTGGGTCGAGTACCAGGCCGGCCCGGTGACGCTCGCGGTGATGACGCCCGAGACGCACGACTCCACGTTTGTCGCGCTTCCGCCCGCGACGATCGCGCTCGGCGTCCCCGACGTCGCGGCTGCGAAGACCAAGCTCGAGGCGAAGGGCGTCGAGGTCGGCGACATGTGGGACAACGGAATCTGCAACGGCGCCGGCGTAACCGACCCCGCCGGCAATCGCATCCTTCTCCATCACAGGTACGCGCCGCATGAGTAGGACCGACGCACTCGCGGCCTACGAAGCGCTGCCGATCCCGGACACGACCGAGGAGCACTGGCGCTTCACCGACCTGCGCGGCTTCGACCCCGACGCGTTCGAGGGCGCGGCTTCCGCGGAGATCGAGACGATGCTCGACCTCGACGTCGCCGGCTACGCGACCGTCACCGCCGACGGCATCGAGATCGAGAAGACGCCCGACGGCGTGACCTTCGAGCCGCTGACCGACGACAACGAGCGCCTGTACTCCCTCGTCGGCTGGGACGAGAAGTTCGCGGCGCACAACGCGGCGATGTGGAAGCACGGCCTCCTCGTCGTCGTCCCGAAGGGCGTGGTCCTCGAGAAGCCGCTGTACGTCCGCATCTCGGCGACGGGCCAGACATTCTGGCGGCTCGTCGTCGTCGCGGAGGAGGGCGCGCGCGCGTCGCTCATCGAGGAGTACGCGTCGCCGTCGCCCGACACGGTGGCGTACTCGAACGCGGTGACTGAACTATTTGTCGAGCCGGCCGCGAAGCTCGAGTACGTCTCCCTCCAGAATCTCTCCCAGGAGACGTGGCACTTCGCGAACCATCACGCGCGCGTCGAGCGTGACGCGGAGTTGGATTGGGTCGCGGGCGGCTTCGGCTCGAAGCGCGGCAAGACGCGGATCCAGAACGACCTCAACGGCCGCGGCGCCACCTCGCGCGTGACGGGGGCGTACTTCGCCGACGGGACGCAGCACCTCGACTACGACACGTTCCAGGAGCACATCGCGCCCGACTGCGAGAGCGACTTCGCGTTCAAGGGCGCGCTACGGGACAACGCGACCGCGGTGTGGCGCGGGATGATCCGCGTCGAGAAGGACGCGCAGAAGACGAACGCGTACCAGGAGTGCCGCAACCTGATGCTCTCGCCGACGACACACGCGGTGCCGATCCCGGGGTTGGAGATCCTGGCGAACGACGTGCGATGCACGCACGCAGCGACGGTCGGCCGAGTCGATCGCGAGGACTTGTTCTACTTGATGTCGCGCGGGCTAACGCGCCAAGAAGCGGAGCGCCTGATCGTGCGCGGCTTCTTCCAGGAGATCCTCGACCGGATCGAACTCGAGCCCGTACGCGAGGCCGTCACGGCCGCGCTCGAGGCTCGGATTCCTCAGGCGTAGTCGCGCGACGGATAGTTCGTGGGTCCAACGTCCACGCGGCGTCTATCGAGCACCTAGGGTCGACTCCATCAATACCGCATACTCAACACGGTGAGCACTTTTGGAGAGCTCCGGACAGAGCGCCTAAAGGATGACTTTGTCGGGCGTAAGGACCAGCTCGACCTTTTCGAGCACAATCTTGGACTCTCGGCGGAGCGCCGCGCCTTCGTAATTGCCATATCGGGACAGAGCGGCACAGGAAAGACCTTTCTGCTCGACAGGTACCGCCAGACCTTGGCGACGCACGCTTTTCGGATCGCTGCCATCGACCGTCACGATCTGGATCTCTTCCAAGCCCTAGACCGCGTGGCTCGGACCCTTGATCCGGAGCTCCGCCACCTTCGCGCGGACAGTCAGATGAGGCCCTGGGCTTGCTCGAACAGCTCTCCAACCTCGAGTCGCATTTCATCCAGTCGTCGCTTCGCCATGACCCTGCTTGGAATGACGTGCGGCCCACGCCCCGATTTAGGGCACTCCTTCGACCACGGTCAGCTACCAGCGGATAGTTCCATCGAGCCGCGCGTAATCGACAACCCCGAGGAACTCCGCTACGAGCTCTGGCTCGGCACTCGGCTTGCCGGCGAGATCCGGTACACGCGCGAGGAGGACGGCACTGTCGTCCTCGTCCACACCGAGGTCGATCCCGACCTCAAGGGACAGGGGCTCGGAAACGTCCTCGTCCAGGGCGCGCTCGACGACCTGCGCGCGCGCGGGCTCGCGTACCGCGCGGTCTGCCCGTTCGTGACGGCGTACCTTCGCCGCCACCCGCAGTAACGTCAGCCTTCAGTGTTGCGAAGCATCGACCCTTGGCTCCCGTCCGGCTTCCAGGGCCGCGTCATGAAGTTCGTGGTGATCATGGCGATCTGGCACCTCTGCGTCATCGTGATCGGCGGGGTCGTTCTGCTGATTCTGTTCGCCGCAGGCGTCCTCTAGCGCCGCGCCGGGGGCTTGTTGCGGTCGATTCACCCGAGGTCGATCTCGATCGGCTCGTAGCGCGTCGAGCAGGTCGCATCCTGCGCGACGAGGTCGGCGAGCGCGGCGACGAATTCCCGTACCGCGTCGGCGAGCATCGTCCGCGCCTCGTCCTCGGTCGGCGCGCACGTGTTGATGCCGGGGATCTCGAGCACGTGCGCGTTGACCCACCCGCGCTCATCGGGTTCGTATACCGCTGTCACGCGCAGGCGATCGACGCTCTTGACGGCCACGAAGCCATGGTAGAGACGACCACGCGCGAGCGAAAGTGGCCGAAACGGACCGCGCGCTTTTAGACCGCGGACTCGAGTAGCTCGGCGTTCTCGCTCTCCGGGGGATAGCCGTACGCGTAGACGACGAGGTCCGCGGCGCCATGGTTCGCCGACTGGAGCGGAGTCCCCGCCTCGACGAGGACGATGCCTCCGGCAGGCACGTCGACCCTTTCCGGCGGTTCGCCGACGTAGAGGCTGAGCGTGCCCGAGAGGACGACGAACGTCTCCTCCTGCCCGGCGTGCCGGTGTCGTCTCCCCACCGCGCCGGGCTCGTAGCGCCACACGTTGCCCCGCACATGACTGCTGCCCAGGCGGTCGCTCAGCTCCGCGACATGGCGCGCCGGCTCCTCCGGCTCGTGCGGGCGCGTGATCCAGTCGAACTCGTCGGGGCGCAGGACGCGGAACGCCATGACTAGCCGAGCGGTGCGAGCTTCTCGAGGATCTGGCCCGTAACGCCTTCCCGCCGCGCGCCCTCGTGCTCGGCGTACCGCTCGCGGTGCTCGCGCTCCCAGCGCCCGGACTCGAGCGTCTGCAGGTAGGCGAACACGGCGCGCGTCCCTTCGTGGCGCTCGCCGTCCTCGGTCACGAGCAGCGGGATCTCGTGCTGGCCCTCCCGATCCTCCTGTTGCGGCGCGACCTGCTTGGCGACGAAGTCACATCCGAGCTCCGTCAGCCGCTCGCGGACGGCCGACGAGAACGGGCACCACTCGGCCTGGTAGAGAGTCAGCATCCCAGGGCATCGTAGGAAGCGAGGCAATGGCTACGCCGGAAGTCAGCGACAACTGCCCCGAACCTCGACCTCAGGCTTAGGTTGTGGGACGCCGGGTTCCGAGGGTGGTACAACATCGCCCGCGTGACCGACCAGGCCAAGCGTCCGTTCAAGCTGTCGCGGCCCAGTTGGCCGCATGCGCTTGTCGGCCTCTCGACGCTCTTCGGACTGGTCGCTCTCCGCGGCGAAACGAAGTTCGCGCAACCTCTCAACGACAGCGCCTTCCACATGCAGATGGTGCGGTGGGCTGCCGGGCAGATCCACCGCGGCCGCGTCCCGCTGGACGGCTGGTACCCCTGGCTCTCGCTCGGCTCGTCCTTCTTCCACCACTACCAGAGCCTCCCGGAGACGCTGACCGCGTACGCCGCGGTGGGGACGGGAGCCGCCGACCGCACGGCATATCTCTGGCTCCTCTATCTCCTGCTCGCGACGTGGCCGATCTCCGTCTACGTCGGATCGCGTCTTCTCGGCTGGGAACGGTGGACTGCGGCGGGCTCTGCGGCTGTTGCCTCTCTCCTTGTGTTCTCCGCACCTGGCTACGTCGCCTACGGCTTCGAGTGGGGGAGCTACATCTACTCCGGCACCGGTCTTTATGGACAGCTCTGGGCGATGTGGCTTCTGCCGCTCGCGTGGGGCCTCACGTGGCGCACCGTGGCCGGCGGCCGCCGCTACGCCGCCGCGGCGATAGCCGTCGCGCTCACGATCGCATGCCACTTCATTGCGGGGTATCTCGCGCTGCTGGCCATCGGCGTGTGGGTGATCGCGCTCGGCGCCGGTCGCGTGCTCCCGCGCCTCCTCCGCGCCGCTGTCGTCGCGGGCGGCGCGATGCTGATCGCGCTCTGGGTGCTCGTCCCGTTGATCGGCGGGACAACATGGACGAACAGCAGCGAGTTTTTCCGCGGAACGAAGTTCGACGATTCCTACGGCACTCGACAAGTGCTCGGCTGGCTCGTCCGAGGACAGCTGTTCGACCAGGGCCGCTTCCCCGTCATCTCGTTGCTGTTCGCTGCGGGGCTGATCGTTTGCGTCTGGAAGGCTCGGCGCGAGCCGCGGGCGCGAGGCTTGCTCGGCGTCTTCGTGCTGAGCCTCGTTCTCTTCTGCGGACGGCATGCGCTCGGGCCGGTCCTCTCCTGGTTGCCCGGCGCGAGCGACCTCCAGTTCCAACGCTTCGAGATGGGCGTCGACCTCGCGGGCATCCTCATCGCGGGCGTCGGCGTTGCCACCGGAGTAGACGCGTTGCGCCGCCTCTGGGAGCGCCGGCTCTCCGGCCGCTACGCGGTGCTCGCGGGAGCGGCGGCGATCGCCCTCCTCGTCGGCGTCCTCGAGCCTGCCTGGAGCGAGCGCTGGGACTACGCCCGCACGAGCGCGCGCTACATCGACGAGCAGCACACCTCCGACTCGACGCAGGGCCAGGAGGTCAGGAGTTTGATCGCGATGGTCAAGAGCCTCGGAGGCGGTCGCGTCTACGCGGGCCTGCGCAGCAACTGGGGCGAGCAGTACACGATCGGCTTCGTCCCGATGTACGCATGGCTCGCCGACCACGATATCGATCAGGTCGGCTTCGCCTTCCGGACGCTCAACTCCCTCTCCACGGACATCGAGGCGTCGTTCGACGAGACGAACCCGGCGCAGTACGAGATGCTCGGGATCCGGTACCTGCTGCTCCCGGCCGGTCACGCGCCGCCGGTCCCGGCGACGCTCATCGCGAGTGCCGGCGGCAGCCGCCTCTACCGCGTTGCCACGACGGGTTACTTCCAGGTCGCGGATCGGTCGGCGGCGATCACGGCGAACAGGACTGACGTCGAGCAAGCCTCCCGACTGTGGCGTGCGTCCGACCTTGCACTCCGAGATATCTATCCCGGTGTCGCCTTCGCGGGCGGCTCGGCTCCTGCGCCGACATTCGGTGGAGCCTCGCCGCCGCCAGGCAAGCCAGGAGTTGTCGTGTCGTCGAGCGATGATCGCGCGGGCGGAGTCTTCTCGGCCTCCGTCGAGATGCGGCGCACGGCGGTCGTCCTGCTCAAGGCGTCCTACGACCCGAGTTGGACCGCGACGGTCGGCGGCGTCGCCGTCAAGCCGGTGATGATGGCTCCGAGTCTTGTCGGCGTCAACGTCGGGCCGGGACACCACATTGTCCGGTTCCGGTACGCCCCGTACGGTGCCTATCCGGTGCTTTTGGTCGTTGGGTTCCTGAGCGCTCTTGCGCTGGCGATTCTTCCCCGACGAGCCGCGTTTTCGCGCAAGAACCGCTTTCATCGGTAAGCGATGGGCGCAGCGCTTCCCCAAATTCCTTACATCCGATTGAGTCAACCTTGGTTTACGGCTTGACTCTGCGGTAATAGCCCTCTACTGTCCCGTGCGTGGGCCTATGAGGGACAGGTCGTTGCGGCTGCGTCTGCACGAGCGTATGGGGCGAATGTTTGTCGTCGCCTGTGCGGCTGCGTGCCTTTCTATCGTCCTCTTCTCAGTCGCGTTCGCGACGACAGCAGCTGCTGCCGGCAAGGTCATTGTCTGCGCCAACAACCCGAAGCACGCCGAACCCAATGAGCTCTACGTCCCCAAACACGGCAAGTGCAAGACGGGTGACAAACGACTGACTTGGCCCAAGGCAAGTGGCCACGCCGCGCTCATTCTCTGCGTCGGCGACCCGGGGGACAGCGACCGCGCCCGCCACAACGAGCTGTATGTCCGCCAGCACGGCAAGTGCCAACCAGGTGACCCAACACTGCGGTTGTCCAAGGCGGGACCGAATGGCCCCTTCACCGTCTGCGCCCAGCGCGGTTCACTGAAAGGGGCGGGTTTCACAGGAGCACCGCGACGGGGTAGCGCCCGCCCCCGTCCGGTAGCCGGCCGCGGCGGCGAGCTCTACCTGGCCACGCACGGCAAGTGCCTACTGGGCGACCACAAGGTCACTAAGAAGCCGAAGAAGAAGAAGAAGCCGAAGGGTCCGAGAGGCCCGAAGGGTCCGCCCGGCCCGAGCGGTCCGCCAGGCCCGACCGGTCCGCAAGGCCCGACCGGCCCGGCCGGTCCGAAGGGTCCGACGGGTCCGAAGGGTCCGACGGGCATGAAGGGCATGACGGGTGCGAATGGCGCGACGGGTCTGAGGGGTCCGACGGGTCCGAAGGGCCCGACGGGCATGAAGGGCATGACGGGTGCGAATGGCGCGACGGGCGCGAATGGCGCGACCGGCAAGAACGGTCCGACGGGTCCGAAAGGCCCGACCGGCGCTAATGGCGTGACGGGTGCGAATGGTGCGACGGGTGCGCGTGGCGCGTCGGGTGCTACGGGTGCGAGTGGCGCGACGGGTTTGAGGGGTCCGACGGGTCCGAAGGGCCCGACGGGCATGAAGGGCATGACGGGTGCGAATGGCGCGACGGGCGCGAATGGCGCGACCGGCAAGAACGGTCCGACGGGTCCGAAAGGCCCGACCGGCGCTAATGGCGTGACGGGTGCGAATGGTGCGACGGGTGCGCGTGGCGCGTCGGGCGCGACGGGTGCGAGTGGCGCGACGGGTTTGAGGGGTCCGACGGGTCCGCAGGGTCCGTCCGGCGCGAATGGTGCGACGGGTGCGCGTGGCGCGTCGGGCGCGACGGGTGCGAGTGGCGCGACGGGTTTGAGGGGTCCGACGGGTCCGCAGGGTCCGTCCGGCGCGAATGGTGCGACGGGTGCGCGTGGCGCGTCGGGCGCGACGGGTGCGAGTGGCGCGACGGGTTTGAGGGGTCCGACGGGTCCGCAGGGTCCGTCCGGCGCGAATGGTGCGACGGGTGCGCGTGGCGCGTCGGGCGCGACGGGTGCGAGTGGCGCGACGGGTTTGAGGGGTCCGACGGGTCCGCAGGGTCCGTCCGGCGCGAATGGTGCGACGGGTGCGCGTGGCGCGTCGGGCGCGACGGGTGCGAGTGGCGCGACGGGTTTGAGGGGTCCGACGGGTCCGCAGGGTCCGTCCGGCGCGAATGGTGCGACGGGTGCGCGTGGCGCGTCGGGCGCGACGGGTGCGAGTGGCGCGACGGGTTTGAGGGGTCCGACGGGTCCGCAGGGTCCGTCCGGCGCGAATGGTGCGACGGGTGCGCGTGGCGCGTCGGGCGCGACGGGTGCGAGTGGCGCGACGGGTTTGAGGGGTCCGACGGGTCCGCAGGGTCCGTCCGGCGCGAATGGCGCGACGGGTGCGCGTGGCGCGTCGGGCGCGACGGGTGCGAGTGGCGCGACGGGTTTGAGGGGTCCGACGGGTCCGCAGGGTCCGTCCGGCGCGAATGGTGCGACGGGTGCGCGTGGCGCGTCGGGCGCGACGGGTGCGAGTGGCGCGACGGGTTTGAGGGGTCCGACGGGTCCGCAGGGTCCGTCCGGCGCGAATGGTGCGACGGGTGCGCGTGGCGCGTCGGGCGCGACGGGTGCGAGTGGCGCGACGGGTTTGAGGGGTCCGACGGGTCCGCAGGGTCCGTCCGGCGCGAATGGTGCGACGGGTGCGCGTGGCGCGTCGGGCGCGACGGGTGCGAGTGGCGCGACGGGTTTGAGGGGTCCGACGGGTCCGCAGGGTCCGTCCGGCGCGAATGGTGCGACGGGTGCGCGTGGCGCGTCGGGCGCGACGGGTGCGAGTGGCGCGACGGGTTTGAGGGGTCCGACGGGTCCGCAGGGTCCGTCCGGCGCGAATGGTGCGACGGGTGCGCGTGGCGCGTCGGGCGCGACGGGTGCGAGTGGCGCGACGGGTTTGAGGGGTCCGACGGGTCCGCAGGGTCCGTCCGGCGCGAATGGTGCGACGGGTGCGCGTGGCGCGTCGGGCGCGACGGGTGCGAGTGGCGCGACGGGTTTGAGGGGTCCGACGGGTCCGCAGGGTCCGTCCGGCGCGAATGGTGCGACGGGTGCGCGTGGCGCGTCGGGCGCGACGGGTGCGAGTGGCGCGACGGGTTTGAGGGGTCCGACGGGTCCGCAGGGTCCGTCCGGCGCGAATGGTGCGACGGGTGCGCGTGGCGCGTCGGGTGCTACGGGTGCGAGTGGCGCGACGGGTTTGAGGGGTCCGACGGGTCCGCAGGGTCCGTCCGGCGCTAACGGCGCTACCGGGGCGAATGGCGCCTCGGGCGCGACGGGTGCGAGTGGCGCGACGGGCTTGACTGGTCCGACGGGTCCGCAGGGTCCGTCCGGCGCTAACGGCGCTACCGGGGCGAATGGCGCCTCGGGCGCGACGGGTGCGAATGGCGCGACGGGCTTGACTGGTCCGACGGGTCCGCAGGGTCCGTCCGGCGCTAACGGCGCTACCGGGGCGAATGGCGCCTCGGGCGCGACGGGTGCCAATGGCGCCACCGGCTTGACTGGTCCGACGGGTCCGCAGGGTCCGTCCGGCGCGAATGGCGCGACGGGTGCGAGTGGCGCGACGGGCTTGACTGGTCCGACGGGTCCGCAGGGTCCGTCCGGCGCTAATGGCGCTACGGGTGCGAATGGCGCGTCGGGCGCTACGGGTGCCAATGGCGCCACCGGCTTGACGGGTCCGACGGGTCCGCAGGGTCCGTCCGGCGCTAACGGCGCTACCGGGGCGAATGGCGCCTCGGGCGCGACGGGTGCCAATGGCGCGACGGGCTTGACTGGTCCGACGGGTCCGCAGGGTCCGTCCGGTGCGAATGGCGCGACGGGTGCGAATGGCGCGTCGGGCGCGACGGGTGCGAGTGGCGCCACCGGCTTGACTGGTCCGACGGGTCCGCAGGGTCCGTCCGGCGCTAACGGCGCTACCGGGGCGAATGGCGCGTCGGGCGCGACGGGTGCGAGTGGCGCGACGGGTTTGAGGGGTCCGACGGGTCCGCAGGGTCCGTCCGGCGCTAACGGCGCTACCGGGGCGAATGGCGCCTCGGGCGCGACGGGTGCGAGTGGCGCGACGGGTTTGAGGGGTCCGACGGGTCCGCAGGGTCCGTCCGGTGCGAATGGCGCGACGGGTGCGAATGGCGCCTCGGGCGCGACGGGTGCGAATGGCGCGACGGGCTTGACTGGTCCGACGGGTCCGCAGGGTCCGTCCGGCGCTAACGGCGCTACCGGGGCGAATGGCGCCTCGGGCGCGACGGGTGCCAATGGCGCGACGGGCTTGACTGGTCCGACGGGTCCGCAGGGTCCGTCCGGCGCTAACGGCGCTACCGGGGCGAATGGCGCCTCGGGCGCGACGGGTGCGAATGGCGCGACGGGCTTGACTGGTCCGACGGGTCCGCAGGGTCCGTCCGGCGCTAACGGCGCTACCGGGGCGAATGGCGCCTCGGGCGCGACGGGTGCCAATGGCGCCACCGGCTTGACTGGTCCGACGGGTCCGCAGGGTCCGTCCGGCGCGAATGGCGCTACGGGTGCGAACGGAGCCACCGGCTTGACTGGTCCGACGGGTCCGCAGGGTCCGTCCGGCGCTAATGGCGCTACGGGTGCGAATGGCGCGTCGGGCGCTACGGGTGCCAATGGCGCCACCGGCTTGACGGGTCCGACGGGTCCGCAGGGTCCGTCCGGCGCTAACGGCGCTACCGGGGCGAATGGCGCCTCGGGCGCGACGGGTGCCAATGGCGCGACGGGCTTGACTGGTCCGACGGGTCCGCAGGGTCCGTCCGGTGCGAATGGCGCGACGGGTGCGAATGGCGCGTCGGGCGCGACGGGTGCCAATGGCGCCACCGGCTTGACTGGTCCGACGGGTCCCGCAGGGTCCGTCCGGCGCTAACGGCGCTACCGGGGCGAATGGCGCGTCGGGCGCGACGGGTGCCAATGGCGCCACCGGCTTGACTGGTCCGACGGGTCCGCAGGGTCCGTCCGGCGCTAACGGCGCTACCGGGGCGAATGGCGCCTCGGGCGCGACGGGTGCGAGTGGCGCGACGGGCTTGACTGGTCCGACGGGTCCGCAGGGTCCGTCCGGTGCGAATGGCGCGACGGGTGCGAATGGCGCGTCGGGCGCGACGGGTGCGAATGGCGCGACGGGCTTGACTGGTCCGACGGGTCCGCAGGGTCCGTCCGGCGCTAACGGCGCTACCGGGGCGAATGGCGCCTCGGGCGCGACGGGTGCGAATGGCGCGACGGGCTTGACTGGTCCGACGGGTCCGCAGGGTCCGTCCGGTGCGAATGGCGCGACGGGTGCGAATGGCGCGTCGGGCGCGACGGGTGCCAATGGCGCCACCGGCTTGACTGGTCCGACGGGTCCGCAGGGTCCGTCCGGCGCTAACGGCGCTACCGGGGCGAATGGCGCCTCGGGCGCTACGGGTGCCAATGGCGCCACCGGCTTGACTGGTCCGACGGGTCCGCAGGGTCCGTCCGGCGCGAATGGCGCTACGGGTGCGAACGGAGCCACCGGCTTGACTGGTCCGACGGGTCCGCAGGGTCCGAGCGGCGCTAATGGCGCTACGGGTGCGAATGGCGCGTCGGGCGCGACGGGTGCCAATGGCGCGACGGGCTTGACTGGTCCGACGGGTCCGCAGGGTCCGAGCGGCGCTAACGGCGCGACGGGTGCGAATGGCGCGTCGGGCGCGACGGGTGCGAATGGCGCGACGGGCCTGACGGGTCCGACCGGCCCGCAGGGCCCGACCGGTGTTGCCGGCGCGACGGGCGCGAATGGCGCGTCAGGCGCCACGGGTGCGAATGGCGCGACAGGCTTGACGGGTCCGACCGGTCCGCAAGGTCCGAGCGGCGCGAATGGTGCGACGGGTGCGAATGGCGCGTCGGGCGCGACGGGTGCGAATGGCGCGACGGGCCTGACGGGTCCGACCGGCCCGCAAGGCCCGACCGGCGTCGCTGGTGCGACAGGCGCTAATGGTGCGTCGGGCGCGACGGGTGCGAATGGCGCGACAGGCTTGACGGGTCCGACCGGTCCGCAAGGTCCGAGCGGTGCGAATGGCGCGTCGGGTGCTACGGGTGCGAATGGCGCGACGGGCCTGACGGGTCCGACCGGCCCGCAAGGTCCGACCGGCGTCGCTGGTGCGACAGGTGCTAATGGCGCGTCGGGTGCTACTGGTGCGAATGGCGCGACGGGGTTGACGGGTCCGACGGGTCCGCAGGGCCCGACGGGTGTGGCTGGTGCGACGGGTGCGAATGGCGCGTCGGGCGCGACGGGTGCGAATGGCGCGACGGGGTTGACGGGTCCGACGGGTCCGCAGGGCCCGACGGGTGTGGCTGGTGCGACAGGTGCTAATGGCGCGTCCGGCGCTACTGGCGCGAATGGTGCGACAGGCCTGACTGGTCCGACCGGCCCGCAGGGCCCGACCGGGGTTGCCGGCGCGACGGGCGCTAATGGCGCGTCCGGCGCTACTGGGGCGAATGGCGCGACAGGCCTGACTGGTCCGACCGGCCCGCAGGGCCCAACCGGGGTTGCCGGCGCGACGGGCGCTAATGGCGCGTCCGGCGCTACCGGGGCGAATGGCGCGACAGGCTTGACAGGTCCGACCGGCCCGCAAGGCCCGACCGGCGTCGCGGGCGCTACGGGCGCGAATGGCGCGTCGGGCGCCACGGGTGCGAATGGCGCCACGGGCCTGACTGGCCCGACCGGCCCCCAGGGCCCGACCGGCGTTGCGGGCGCGACAGGCGCTAATGGCGCGACCGGCTTGACGGGTCCGACCGGTCCGCAGGGCCCGACGGGTGTGGCTGGTGCGACGGGCGCTAATGGCGCGTCGGGTGCTACGGGCGCGAATGGCGCCACGGGCTTGACTGGTCCGACGGGTCCGCAGGGCCCGACCGGTGTTGCCGGTGCGACTGGCGCTCAGGGCCCGACCGGCCTCACTGGTCCGACCGGTCCGCAGGGCGCGACAGGTGCGAATGGCGCGTCGGGCGCGACAGGTGCGAATGGCGCGACAGGCTTGACTGGTCCGACGGGTCCGCAGGGTCCGACTGGTGAGACTGGTGCGACGGGTGCTCAGGGTCCGACGGGCTTGACTGGTCCGACGGGTCCGCAGGGTCCGACTGGTGAGACTGGTGCGACGGGTGCTCAGGGTCCGACGGGCTTGACTGGTCCGACGGGTCCGCAGGGTCCGACCGGTGCGAATGGCGCTACGGGTGCTAATGGCGCGACGGGTGCGAATGGCGCGTCGGGCGCGACGGGTGCGAATGGCGCGACGGGCTTGACTGGTCCGACGGGTCCGCAGGGTCCGACTGGTGAGACTGGTGCGACGGGTGCTCAGGGTCCGACGGGCTTGACTGGTCCGACGGGTCCGCAGGGTCCGACTGGTGAGACTGGTGCGACGGGTGCTCAGGGTCCGACGGGCTTGACTGGTCCGACGGGTCCGCAGGGCCCGACCGGTGTTGCCGGTGCGACTGGCGCTCAGGGCCCGACCGGCCTCACTGGTCCGACCGGTCCGCAGGGCGCGACAGGTGCGAATGGCGCGTCGGGCGCGACAGGTGCGAATGGCGCGACAGGCTTGACTGGTCCGACGGGTCCGCAGGGTCCGACTGGTGAGACTGGTGCGACGGGTGCTCAGGGTCCGACGGGCTTGACTGGTCCGACGGGTCCGCAGGGTCCGACCGGTGCGAATGGCGCTACGGGTGCTAATGGCGCGACGGGTGCGAATGGCGCGTCGGGCGCGACGGGTGCGAATGGCGCGACGGGCTTGACTGGTCCGACGGGTCCGCAGGGTCCGACTGGTGAGACTGGTGCGACGGGTGCTCAGGGTCCGACGGGCTTGACTGGTCCGACGGGTCCGCAGGGTCCGACTGGTGAGACTGGTGCGACGGGTGCTCAGGGTCCGACGGGCTTGACTGGTCCGACGGGTCCGCAGGGCCCGACCGGTGTTGCCGGTGCGACTGGCGCTCAGGGCCCGACCGGCCTCACTGGTCCGACCGGTCCGCAGGGCGCGACAGGTGCGAATGGCGCGTCGGGCGCGACAGGTGCGAATGGCGCGACAGGTGACTGGCTCGCAGGTCGACTGGTGAGACTGGGCGACGGGTGCTCAGCGACGGGTCGCCGACGGGTCGACCGACGTGTGGTGCGACGGGTGCTCAGGGTCCGACGGGCTTGACTGGTCCGACGGGTCCGCAGGGTCCGACCGGTGCGAATGGCGCTACGGGTGCTAATGGCGCGACGGGTGCGAATGGCGCGTCGGGCGCGACGGGTGCGAATGGCGCGACGGGCTTGACTGGTCCGACGGGTCCGCAGGGTCCGACTGGTGAGACTGGTGCGACGGGTGCTCAGGGTCCGACGGGCTTGACTGGTCCGACGGGTCCGCAGGGTCCGACTGGTGAGACTGGTGCGACGGGTGCTCAGGGTCCGACGGGCTTGACTGGTCCGACGGGTCCGCAGGGCCCGACCGGTGTTGCCGGTGCGACTGGTGCTCAGGGCCCGACCGGCCTCACTGGTCCGACCGGTCCACAGGGCGCGACAGGTGCGAATGGCGCGTCGGGCGCGACAGGTGCGAATGGCGCGACAGGCTTGACTGGTCCGACGGGTCCGCAGGGTCCGACTGGTGAGACTGGTGCGACGGGTGCTCAGGGTCCGACGGGTGCTGACTGGTCCGACGGGTCCGCAGGGTCCGACTGGTGCGACTGGTGCGACGGGTGCTCAGGGTCCGACGGGCTGCTGACTGGTCCGACGGGTCCGCAGGGTCCGACCGGTGCGACTGGTGCGACGGGCGCTCAGGGTCCGACGGGCGCTGACTGGTCCGACGGGTCCGCAGGGTCCGACCGGCGCGGCGGGCGCGACGGGTGCTCAGGGTCCGACGGGCGCGACTGGTCCGACGGGTCCGCAGGGTCCGACGGGTGCGAATGGTGCGACTGGTGCGCAGGGTCCGACTGGCGCGGATGGCCCGACGGGTCCGCAGGGTCCGACGGGTGCGAATGGTGCGACGGGTGCGCAGGGTCCGACGGGCGCGGATGGCCCGACGGGTCCGCAGGGTCCGACGGGTGCGAATGGCGCGACGGGTGCGCAGGGTCCGACTGGCGCGGATGGCCCGACGGGTCCGCAGGGTCCGACGGGTGCGAATGGTGCGACGGGTGCGCAGGGTCCGACGGGCGCGGATGGCCCGACTGGTCCGCAGGGTCCGACGGGTGCGAATGGCGCGACTGGTGCGCAGGGTCCGACTGGCGCGGATGGCCCGACCGGTCCGCAGGGTCCGACGGGTGCGAATGGTGCGACTGGTGCGCAGGGTCCGACTGGCGCGGATGGCCCGACCGGTCCGCAGGGTCCGACGGGTGCGACATGGTGCGACTGGTGCGCAGGGTCCGACCGGCGACGATGGCCCGACCGGTCCGCAGGGTCCGACGGGTGCTACCGGTCCGACGGGTGCGCAGGGTCCGACCGGCGACGATGGCCCGACCGGCCCGCAGGGTCCGACGGGTGCTACCGGCCCGACGGGTGCGCAGGGTCCGACCGGCAACGATGGCCCGACCGGCCCGCAGGGTCCGACGGGTGCTACCGGCCCGACGGGTGCGCAGGGTCCGACCGGCAACGATGGCCCGACCGGCCCGCAGGGTCCGACGGGTGCTACCGGCCCGACGGGTGCGCAGGGTCCGACCGGCAACGATGGCCCGACCGGCCCGCAGGGTCCGACGGGTGCTACCGGCCCGACGGGTGCGCAGGGTCCGACCGGCAACGATGGCCCGACCGGCCCGCAGGGTCCGACGGGTGCTACCGGCCCGACGGGTGCGCAGGGTCCGACCGGCAACGATGGCCCGACCGGCCCGCAGGGTCCGACCGGCAACGATGGCCCGACCGGCCCGCAGGGTCCGACCGGCGCGGATGGCCCGACCGGCCCGCAGGGTCCGACCGGAGAGACCGGCCCGACCGGCCCGGCAGGCCCGACCGGCGCGACCGGCCCGCAGGGTCCGACCGGCTTGACCGGCCCGGCCGGCGTGCAAGGTCCGGCCGGCGTGCAAGGCCCGGCTGGCGTGCAAGGCCCGATCGGCCCGTCCGGTCCTGCCGGCCCGTCCGGTCCTGCCGGCCCGTCCGGTCCGCAAGGCCCGGCTGGTCCGTCTGGCCCGGCCGGCCCGTCTGGCCCGATCGGCCCGTCCGGTCCGACCGGCCAGACCGGCGCGGTCGTAATCACGGGCGTCGGCACCCTGACCGACAACACCAATGACTCGTACAGCGCCTACGACACGAGCGTCATCTCGGGCACGGAGAGCCCCGTCGAGATTCCGGTGCCGATCGGCGGGACCGTCTCCAACCTCACCGTGCGCGTCACGACCGCCCCGGGAGGCCCGACGCAGAGCTGGACGCTCACGATCGACAAGAACGGCTCGCCAACTGCTCTGACCTGCTCGATCGCGGGTGCCGCGACCACCTGCAGTGACACGGGTTCCCTCGTGACCTTCACCGGCAGCGACACGCTCGATCTCGACGTGACGCCGTTCAACGCGCCCGCACTTGCGACGATCACCTGGTCTGCGACGATCACGCCCTAGTGACTCCACGGTGCCGCCGGCGATGGCGCCAGTAGGTGCGGGCGGACATGGGCCGAGCTAGCCTGACATGACGCTGTTTCTCGCCTGGATCGTCTTTCCGATAGTCCTGGCCCTGCTCTCGCTGGGGTGCGGGCTCTTGCTCGAGACGGTGAGCGGGATGCGGTTGCCGGGCACGCTTCTGCTTCCCGGCGGCTTCATCGTCATCTCGATCGCCACGTACTTCGCGCACATGACCAATGCGACTGCCTCGCTGCAGACGCCGCTCGTAGTCGTCCTTGCGGTAGCGGGTTACGGCGTGTCGCGGCCGTGGAAGCGCTTCGCGGTCGACCGGTGGCTCACGGGCTCAGCCGTGGGCGTCTACGCCGTCTTCGCTGCTCCAGTCGTGCTCGTTGGAGCCACGTTCGCCGGGTACATCCGGCTCGACGACACCTCGACGTTCATGTCGTTCCTCGATCGGGCACTGACGCACACCTACGGCGCTGCGGGTCTCGCTCCCTCGACCTACCAAGCAGTCCTGCTTCACGAGGGGTACAAGTACGGCTACCCCCTTGGCTCGATGCTTCCACTCGACGTCGGACACACGCTCCTCGGGGTCGATCAGCTCTGGCTCTGGCAGCCGTACCTCACCTTCCTTGCCGTCCTAACCGGCCTGGGCCTGTACGAAGTTGTCTCGGGACTGGTGCAGTCCCGGGCGCTCCGAGCCTGTGTGGCGTTCTTCGGCGCACAAGCTGCGCTCATGTACGGCTACGCGATGTGGGGAGGAGTCAAGGAGCTCTTCACGCCGGGTGTCATTCTCTTCGCCGCGTGCCTCGTTCCCCGCGTGAAGACTGGCACCCCACGGCAGGTGATCCCGCTTGCTGCCGCCTCGGCTGCCGTGCTCGGCGGGCTGAGTGTGGGAGGTGGCGTTTGGATCGTGCCGATGCTCGCCGTAGGCGTAACGCTGCTCGTTCTCAATCGGTCGACCGAGGATGTGCTGAAAACCATCGGCGTGTACGCCGTCACGGCAGTAGTTCTCGCGATCCCGATCCTGTTGGTGAGCGCGGGCCGGCTGAACACTCTCGGGAAGTTCATGAAGGGAGGCACCGAGGGAGCGGGGAACCTCAACCATCCGTTGAGCGGGTGGCAGGTGTTCGGCATCTGGCCGAGCGGAGACTTTCGTGACGCGCCTTCCGGCCGTACCGTCACGCACATTCTCGCGGCACTGGTCGCGCTCGCGGCGATCTTTGCTGTCGTAGTGGCATGGCGTCGCGGGCGCTGGGAGGTCGTTGTCGCTCTGGCCACAGGAGCGTTCGCAGTTCTCGTCTATGTCGATCGGGCGACGCCGTGGGTGGCAGGCAAGGCGCTTGCCTCAGCGTCTCCGCTCGTCCTGGGCGTCGGCCTCACGGGCGCGGCAGTTGTCATCGAAGGCAGCCGGCGAATGGAAGGGAGAGTCGTGGGGGGAGTCGTGCTGGCTGCGATCGCCGCCGGCGTCCTCTGGTCGAACGCGATGCAGTATCACGGGGTGCTCCTGGCTCCCAGCGGGCGTCTGATGGAGCTCGAGAAGATCGGCGCCAAGTTCAGCGGTAAGGGGCCGGCGCTACTGACGGAGTTCGAGCCGTACGCTGCTCGTCATTTCCTCCGAGGACTCGACGCCGAGACGACAAGCGGGCTGCGCGTCCACCAGATTCTACCTCCGCAACGGCAAAGAGGCCACGAACGGAGCCTCGCCCGATGTCGACGAGATCAAGCTCGGCCAGCTGCTCTACTTCCGCACGCTGATCATTCGCCGGACAGGTGTCGCGAGCCGACCCCCGTCTGCGTACAAGCGTGTCTGGAAGGGGCGCTATTACGACGTTTGGCGCCGCCCTGCAGGCCCGTCCAAGATCATTGAGCACCTATCTCTGGGAAGTCGTTTCCAGCCCGCCGGCGTCCCGGACTGCAAGACGGTGATGCAGCTCGCGCACCGTGCGTCCGCCGCCCATGGCGTCCTCAAGACCGTGTTCCGCCCAGAAGTCACCGTGATCAATCAATACGGCCATATCGGGGTTCCGAAGCACTTCGGTTTCTACGGAGAGCCTTACGCGCTCGTGTACGCGACGAACGCGTACAAGCTCACTCTCCCGTTCACTGTTCGGTCAGACGGCAAGTACAGAGTCTGGGTTGGCGGTTCATTCAGCTCCACCCTGACTGCGAAGCTTGACGGAAAACAGATCGGGCAGCAGCGGAACCAGACCGAGTGGCCCGGTAACTTCCTCTTCTTCGGGAAAGCCCACCTGGCTCGAGGCGTCCACACGCTCGTGATCAAGCACAGCGGCCCCGACTGGGGGCCGGGCAGTGCTGCGAAGCAGCCATTCGGGCTTGGGCCGTTTGTGATCGCGCAGGGAACCGACGATCGGAGCGTCACCACGGTTCAGCCGAAAGCAGCTCATACGCTCTGCGGTAAGAGCCTCGACTGGGTCGAAGCGGTGCGCGGCTGAGTCACGCCAGCTCGATCAAGCAGGGATGGATCGCCTGAGGTGGCGCGGGGCACAACATTGCGCCGAGAATTGTTGCGGTCAGATGAGTGAGGTGAGCCGTCGCCGCCGACTGGCGAGCGTCGGCGCCTAGCCGACCGGGATCGGAACGACCTGGCCGGACTCGGCGACCTGTCGCGCGTAGCTGGGCCGCGGGTCGTAGATCTCGACCTCGTACTGGACCTTGGGCCAGGCGATGAGAACGCTCTTCGGATCGTTGGGTCGCACGTAGATGACACTGTGACCCGCTCCGTGCAACGCTCTCGTCTTGGCGAGCTTCTTCAGTGCTGGGTAGGCGTTGCGATACGCGTACGTGGCCACGATCAAGTAGTGAGCGCCCTTTGCTCCTGCCTTGACTCCCTTTGGCAGATAGCGAATGAAGATGTGACCGTTCTTCAGCTGTGTGAACTCGAACCGAAGTCCCGACTGCTTACCAGCCCAGTAGATCGGCTGGCCGCCGAGTGCTCCCGCCTCTCCTTTGAGCCCGCTTGCCTTCTTGTACAGCTTTGGCCCGAAAAGGACAGTGGTGCCGGCCTTCTTCTTGGGGTGTTTCTTCGAGTTATGACCGAGAACCAACCACAGAACGACGCCGACCACGATCGCAACAACGATCAAGACGGCGATCCGGACCTGCTGGGTTCCCAGGGGCTGACGGTTGACGCTTTCGGCGGTCACTGGCCACATTGTTAACACACGGTCCAGGAGTGTCAAGCGAGAACCGTCGGCGGCGGAGCTCAGCCCCGAACAAGCGGCTTGTATTTGATCCGGTGCGGCTCGAGCGCGTCGGGGCCGCGCGTCTCCTTCATCCACTCGACGAAGTCGGCCCACCCGCCCTCGTGCCAGATCGTCTCGCTGTTCCCCTCGAACGCGAGGATGTGCGTCGCGACGCGGTCGAGGAACCAGCGGTCATGCGTGATTACGACCGCGCAGCCGGCGAACTCGAGCAATGCCTCCTCGAGTGCGCGCAGCGTGTCGACGTCGAGGTCGTTCGTCGGCTCGTCGAGGAGCAGGACGTTGCCGCCCGAGCGCAGGAGCTTCGCAAGGTGGACGCGGTTCCGCTCCCCGCCCGACAGGTCGCCGACGCGCTTCTGTTGGTCGCCGCCCTTGAAGTTGAACCAGCTCGTGTATTGCCGCGAGTTCACCTCGCGCTTGCCGAGGAGGATCGTGTCTTGGCCGCCGGAGATCTCCTTCCAGACGGTGCTCGCCGGGTCGAGGTCGGCGCGAGCCTGGTCGACGTAGGCGAGCTGGACGGTGTCGCCGACGCGCAGCGTCCCGCCGTCGGGCTGCTCCTCGCCCGCGATCATCCGGAACAGCGTCGTCTTGCCGGCGCCGTTCGGGCCGACGACGCCGACGATGCCCGCCGGCGGCAGAGAGAACGTCAGGTCGTCGTACAGGAGCTGGTCGCCGAAACCCTTCTTCACGCCCTGCGCGTCGATCACGACGTCGCCGAGGCGCGGGCCTGGCGGGATGTGGATCTCGACGCCGTCGAGCTTAACGTTCTGCTCCTCCGCGAGGAGCTTCTCGTACGCGCCGAGGCGAGCTTTCGCCTTCGCGTGCCGCGCGCGCGGTGAGGCGCGCACCCACTCGAGCTCGCGCGCGAGCGTGCGCCGGCGCGCCGACTCCGTCTTCTCCTCGACGGCGAGCCGCGCCTGCTTCTGCTCGAGCCACGAGGAGTAATTCCCCTGGAACGGAAGGCCTTTGCCCCGGTCGAGCTCGAGGATCCACCCGGCGACGTTGTCGAGGAAGTAGCGGTCGTGCGTGACCGCGACGACGGTGCCCTTGTACTCGGCGAGGAAGCGCTCGAGCCAGAGGACGGACTCGGCGTCGAGGTGGTTCGTCGGCTCGTCGAGGAGGAGCAGGTCCGGGGCGGAGAGGAGCAGCCGGCAGAGCGCGACGCGGCGCCGCTCGCCGCCCGAGAGCGTCTCGACGTCGCGGTCTGGGTCGGGGCAGCGGAGCGCGTCCATCGCGTGGTCGAGCTTGTCGTCGAGCTCCCAGGCGCCCATGCGGTCGATCCGGTCCTGCACTTTCCCCTGCTCGGCGAGGAGCGAGTCGAAGTCTGCGTCGGGCTCCGCAAAGCGCGCGCTGATCTCGTTGAAGCGGTCGAGCAGGTCACGCGTCTCGCGGACGCCGTCCTCGACATTCTCGCGGACCGTCTTCTTCGGGTCGAGCTCGGGCTCCTGCTCGAGGAGCCCCGCGGTTGCGCCCGGCGCGATCTCGGCGACGCCGGAGGAAGGCTCCTCCTTCCCGGCCATGATCCGCAGGAGCGTCGACTTGCCGGCGCCGTTCGGGCCGAGCACGCCGATCTTCGCTCCCGGGAAGAAGGAGAGCGAGATGTTCGCGAGCACCTGCCGATCCGGGCCGTAGAACTTGTCGGCCCGGTACATGGTGTAGATGTATTCGCTGCTCACCGTGCGAGAGTAATGGCGTGTCGTCTTGTTGCGGTGGTGGCTATGAGCTCATGTTCAGCGCGAAGCGGGCGAGGCTCGATGCCGCGCGGTACCGGAAGCGCGGCCTGCGCGGCACGTCGCGCGATCTCGTCGAGCTCGCCGGCGACGTCTCCGGTGCGTCGATCCTCGGGGTGGGCGGCGGTGTGGGCGCGATCGAGCTCGAGCTGCTCGCCGCAGGCGCCGCGCGGGCGACCGACATCGAGCTCTCCGGCGAGTACGAAGAGGAGGCGCTGAAGCTGCTCGCAGAGCGCGGACTGAGCGACCGCGTCGAGCGCCGCGTCGGCGACTTCGTCGAGGAGCCGGGAGAGCCGCACGAGGTTGTCGTGATGCATCGCGTGGTGTGTTGCTATCCCGACGTCGACGCGCTCGTCGGCGCGGGAGCCGCGTGCGCACGGCGGCGAATGGTGCTCACGTATCCGCAGGAGCGGCGGTACACGCGCGCCGGGATCCGGGTCATCAACTTCTTCATGCGGCTCAACGGCTCCGACTTCCGCGCCTTCGTCCATCCGGTTGCGCGGATGACCGCTGCCGCCGGTGAGCACGGTCTCGAGCTCGCGGAACGACGGCCCCGTGGCCGGTTCTGGGAGTCCGCGGCCTACGTCAGGGCGTAAACAGCCAGATTCCGTCCGTTCCGCCGCCGACGACCATGATCGCGCCGACAGGATCCGCCGCGACCGCAGGATCCGAGAGCGAGGCGGGAAATCGTGCGGCGGTCCTAACCTTGCCGGTCCGGGGATCGATCGCGAGCACCTTCCGACCGCCGAAGAGATAAAGCTTGCCCCTGAGCGCAGCGAGTCCGGCGTGATCTTCGGGGGCCGGTAGCTTCCCGATAAGCCGAGGCTTGCCGCCGAGCGTGTCTGCGTAGATGTTCGCCGTCGCACCAGTCGTGGTGAGTCCGCCGGCGACGTAGATCGTCCGGCCGATCGCGCTCACGCCCGCGTAGCGCGTCCCCTGCGGGAGCCGGGCGACGACCCGCATCGATGGGTAGGCGAGGATGGCCGTCGCGAACTGCGCCCCTGTGTACCCACCGACGAGATACGCCTTGCCGCCGATCGCAACCGCGCCGAGATCGGAGAGCGGCTCGATCAGCGGCGGGGCTTCGACCGCTTTCCCGCTCGGCGAGACCCTGACGACGTTGGATGTGGAGACACTCGAGCCACCCCCGAAGAGATAAACACTCCGACCGAGCAAGACCGCGGCGGCATCGTGCGTCGGCTGAGGGAGGTGGCCGACCACGCTCAGGAGTGCTCCGGCTTCCCAGATCGTCGAGATCGAGCTATTGCCGACGAGGCCGCCGAGGATCATCGAGTGCCCGTGGCCGAGGTAGACCGCCGCAGTTTTCGAGATCGCGTGCGGCATCGAGCCGATCCGCTTCAGGGTCGGGTGGTGTGCTTTCGCGACGGGCGGGGGCTTCGCCGCAGCGCTGCCGCAGCCCGCCGCGAAGAGCGCGAGGGCCGCGAGCGGGAGGACTCTTCTAGCCACTCAGCTGAATCTGACCGATTACGCCGGTGCCTGCACCGTTGACTCCCCAGCTAGCGTCGATCGAGCGGCTCTCGCCGTTCGGCATCCGGCACGTTCCTGTGAAGCCTGCGGCGCCTTCGCTCGTGATCGAGCCTCGGCAGATGTCCCCGCTCGGCAGGTACTCGAGCTGGAGTGCCGTGTTCTGGATTCCGAAGCTCGCGATGAGGAGGTCGGCGCGAACCACGAGCTTTTGGGGCTTCTTCGCCTGGCCGACGAACGAGACGATCTCCGTAAGGTTCGACCCGTTCCGGATCACCGTGCCGGTGAGCGTCTCGGTGACGTTCGTAGCGTCCCAGACCGGGGCGGCGTGGTAGAGCGGCCCGACGAGGAGAAGCGGCACTGCAACAACGCTCACCGTCCCGGCGAGCGCCACGCCTGCCGAGCGCATCGTCTGTCGCCCGAACCGCCATACGAGCACCGTCACGACCGAAGCGATGCTGAGACCGTAAATGACCGCGAGCCACCAGACGCTGCGGTCGGTGCCCGACATGACACCGTGGAGCGAGGCGAGCGTCCACACGGCGAAGTTGGCGTAGTGCGCCTTCCGCCAGAACGCGTACGGAAGCCGCTTGCGGTAGTGGTTCGTGACCGCGAGCGCGAGGAGGATCTCGGCGGCGGCGATCCCGAGCCCCGTCCAGATCGGCCGGTAGCTCGCCGTGAACGGCACGACGAGGTTGACGACTGAGAACGGTAGGAACGAGTCGACGGCGATCGTCGCCACGTGGATCGTGATGAGCGCGGCGACGAGCAGGCCGCCGAAGCGGTGGATGCCCTCGACCGAGAAGCGCGGCCACTGCGGACTCTGCGCCTTCCCGCCCATCGACATCCCGATGCAGACGACCGCGCTGAGGATGACGTAGGCGGCGATGCCCGACGCGCGTGTCGCGTACCAGAACGCCGGGTTGGAGGTCAGGTGCACGCGACGGCTCCGGACCAGAGCGAGCTCTCGACGATCTCGCCGTCGACGCCGACGAAGCGGCCCGGGATGCCGCGGTCGTCGAGCCACGCCGGGCCGTCGGCTCCGAGGAGGAACGCGACCTTTGCGGCGACGTCGGCGGCGAGGCAGCTCGAGCCGGATGCCGTGACCTGCTCCCACAGCGAGTCGCTCGGGCGGCCGGTGCGCGGGTCGAGCAGGTGGCGGCCGCGCGAGGCGGTGCCGCTCGTCGCGAGGCCGCCCTCGACGACGCGGATCGCGCCGCCGTGCGGAAGGCGCGACGTCGACCGCGCCGCGCACGGCGATGTCGCCGCCGGCCGAGACGAAGCCCTCGCGCTCGATCAGCTCCGCGGCGGCGTCGACGGCGAGCGACTTCACGACGCCGTTGAGGTCGAGCGCGAGCACCGGCAGGACGTGCGAGGACGCGTCCCGCGAGCCGGACCTCGCGCCACCGCCCGCAGAGCGTCGGATCGACGAGGCCATCCGTCTCCGCTGCTGCATCGAGCGCGACCTCGAGCGTGCGCGCGAAGAGCGGCGAGACGGCGACGACCGACGTGCCGGAGCGGTTGACGCGCGAGAGCTCCGACTCGGGACGGAAGAGGCTGAACGCGTCCTCCCACTTCTCGAAGACGGCGGCGACCGCGGCCGGCTCGGCGCCGGCGACGACGATCTCGCAGCCCATCGCCTGGAAGCGGCGGACGTTCACGATGTCGAGGTGGCGACCGGCGGCGGCTGAACCGCGGGAGCGATCTGGCCGCCCTGCAGCGACGCTGCGGCGCACAGCGCGCTCGAACGACTTCGGCGCTGCGAGCGGCTTCGCCTTCCCTTTCGCGTGGCCGGGGGCGTGAGCCTTCGCACCGACGAACGCTACGCCGAAGACGAGCAGCGTGCCGGCGCCGATCACGGCCTTCGCGCCACGGGCGCGCGTGCGGGCGCTCGCGATGCGGGAGTTGTCCAAACGGCTGGCCATTTACGCGCTCAGAGTGCCCTGAGCCGATGAGAGCGTGGATGTGAGCGGGACTACCATGGGAGACGTGGCCGTGGAGACCGTTACGAAGCTTGACGCACGCGCGCTGCGAGCGGATTTCCCGATCTTCGAGCAGAAGTTCGCACGGCAAGCCGCTCGCCTTCCTCGACTCGGCCGCGAGCTCGCAGAAGCCGCGCCAGATGCTCGAGGCGATGAACCACTTCTACGAGACGTCGTACGCGAACGTCCATCGCGGCGTCTACGAGCTCGCCGAGCGCGCGACAGAGGGGCTCGAGCACGCGCGCGAGCGGACGCGCGCCTTCCTCAACGCGCCGTCGACGCGCGAGATGATCTTCGTCCGCAACGCGACCGAGGCGATCAACCTCGTCGCGTACGCGTGGGGGCTCTGGAACCTCCAGCCCGGCGATCTCGTGGTCGTGACCGAGCTCGAGCACCACTCGAACTTCGTCCCGTGGCAGTACATCGCGCGGGAAGACCGGCGCCGAGCTGCGCCTCCTGCCGCTCGACGAGCACGGCGAGCTCGACCTCTCCGGCCTCGACGCGCTCGCGCGCGAGGGCAACGTCAGGATCGTCGCGACCGGCCTCGTCTCGAACTCGCTCGGGACGATCAACTCCCTCGACCAGCTCGTCCCGTGGGCGCACGAGCAGGGCGCGATCTTCGTCTGCGACGGCGCGCAGGCGGCGCCGCACATGAAGCTCGACGTGCAGGCGCTCGGCGTCGACTTCCTCGCCGTCTCCGGCCACAAGATGTGCGGCCCGAGCGGCGTCGGCGTCCTCTGGGGCAAGGCAGAGCTGCTGCAGAAGATGGAGCCGTTCATGACCGGCGGGCACATGATCAGCTCGGTCCGCACGGACAAGACGACTTGGGGCGAGCTGCCGCACAAGTTCGAGGCGGGCACGGCGCCGATGGCGGAGGCCGTCGGCCTCGGCGCGGCGATCGACTACCTCGAGGCGATCGGCTTCGACAAGATCCAGGCGCACGAGCACGAGCTCACGGTGTACGCGCTCGACAAGCTCTCAGAGGTGCCAGGCATCACGCTCTACGGCCCGCCTGCCGAGCGCCGCGCCGGGATCGTCTCCTTCAACCTCGACGGGATCCATCCTCACGACGTCGCCCAGATCCTCGACCTGTCGGGAGTCGCGATCCGCGCCGGGCACCACTGCTGCCAGCCGCTCATGCACAAGCTCGGCGTGGCGGCGACGAACCGCGCGAGCTTCTACGTCTACACGATCCCCGAGGAGATCGACCAGCTCGTCGAAGGCCTCTTCGCCGTCCGTAAGGTATTTGCATGACGCACGCCCCTCGCCGCCGTCCGCTCCCGCCGGGCGAAGCCCGGCTCCGCGGCCGGCTGACGCCGCTGGCGGCGGGATACTGCGCTCGGGCCGCTAGGTCGTACTCGATGTACTGCCCGTCGCCGCCCTCGCTTGTCTCCCTTCCCAGCGACGCCCGAGGAACGTGCGTATGAGCTTCGACCAGATGTATCGCGAGGTCATCCTCGATCACTACAAGAACCCGCACGGCCACGGCGTTATCGAGGAGCGGACGCCGAGGCGGACGGTCAGAACCCGCTGTGCGGCGACGAGGTCTCGATCTATGTCGCGTTCGGCGACGACGGCGAGACGATCGACGAGGTGAAGTTCTCCGGCCGCGGCTGCGCGATCTCGCAGGCGGCGACGTCGATGCTCATGGACATGGTGACCGGTCGCACGGCGACCGAGGTCGCGACGATGAACAAGGACGAGCTGCTCGAGGAGATCGCGATCCCGCTCACGCCCGTCCGCCTCAAGTGCGCGATGCTCGGCCTCACGACGCTCAAGGTCGCGCTGCACAAGGCGAAGGGGACGCCGCTTCCCGACGGGCTTGCCGGTTTCGACGAGCTCGAACTGACTTGAGGGAAGTCGAGGTCGCCGAGGCGGGCTCCTTCCCGCCCGGCTCGTCGAAGATCGTCCGGGACGGGGATCTCTGGGTCGGGGTCTACAACTGCGGCGGCACGCTCTACGCGATCGAGGATCGCTGCTCGCACGACGACGGTCCGCTCTGCGAGGGCGACTGGGATCAGGAGTCGTGCTGGGTCGTGTGCCCGCGCCACGGCTCCCAGTTCGAGCTCGCCACGGGCATCCCGCGCTCGCTGCCGGCGACGGAGCCGGTGCCGACGTATCCCGTGCGCTTCGTCGACGGCACGGTCGTCGTCGAGCTTCCCTAGGAGCGGAGGCCGGACGGCGAGGGCCGCCCGGCCCCGAATCGTTCGCTACGGCGCGGTCACCGCATACGTGCCCATCATGTACCACGCTCCTGAAATGGCAGGACCGATGAGGATCGAGAATCCGTAGGCGCCGGTTCCTCCTGGGCCGTCACCGGTCTCCGGATTGAAGATGTTGCCGCTGTCCGGAGTAGCGGCGTTGCTTTGGGCCCCCGCGTACACGCAGAGGTACCCGGCAGCGGCGTGACCAACGCCGGGGCAGTAGGTCGCCGATGCGCCCGAGACGTAGATTCTGTGGCTGGCATCAAGGCCATGAGCCAGCGGCACCGCGAACGACGCCACCGGCTGTGAGGATGTGTTCGCGGATGTCCCGAACCCCCAGTCACCGACTTCGGTCATGCCGGAGGGCAGAGTTCTGCCGTACTTGAGGTAGTGGGCGAGCGCTGTTGCGTTGAGCTTGGCGGCCGTGACCGCGCCGTTCTTGAGCTGCTTCGTGCCGACGCTGTTCTTCGGCAGCGCGTTGATCGCTGCGTAGCTCGTCCCGCCGAGCGCTACGAACAAGGCGACGAGCGAGATGACCAACGCTGGACTGGGGCGCATTCTCTTCTTCACTTCCGGACCCTCCTTAGGTGGGATTGCGCGATTCTCTAACGTCCACAGCGACGGTGTCCATGGACGAGCGCATCCGCTGTTGGCCGACCACCGATCCGGCCTACATCGCCTACCACGACGAGGAGTGGGGGCGGCCGATCCGCGACGAGCGCGGCTTGTACGAGCGGTTGTGCCTGGAGGGGTTCCAGTCGGGTCTCGCGTGGATCACGATCCTTCGCAAGCGCGAGGCGTTCCGCGCCGCTTTCGCCGGCTTTGATCCTGAGCGCGTCGCCCGATTCGACGAGCGCAATGTCGAGCGGCTGCTCGGCGACGCCGGGATCGTCCGGCATCGCGGGAAGATCGAGGCGGCGATCGCGAACGCGCGCGCCACGTTGGTACTACGCGGAACGGAGACGCCGCTCGAGCGGCTCATGTGGGAGTACCGCGACGCCGCCGACGGCGTCGAGCTGTCCAAGCGACTGAAGAAGGCGGGCTTTGGGTTCGTCGGCCCGACGACGGTCTACGCGGCGATGCAGGCGACGGGCGTCGTCAACGACCACATCCCGGACTGCTGGGTGCGCGAAGCGGTCGACGCCGAGCGCAACGCCTAAGCCTCGAGGATCTGCTTCAAGCGAGCGAAGTCCTTTGCGAACTGGCGCTTCGCCTGCTGCGCGACGATGCCGCTGGCGAAGGCGGGGACGTCGCCATCGGCGACGACGGTCAGCCGCGTCCCGCTCCCCGCCGGCTCGAGCTCGTGTGTCACGGTGAACCGGACCGGTCCGTCGAGCGCCTTGAGCGTGAACGCGCGTGGCGATTCGCTCTCGAGGATCTCGAGCGTCGTGTGCGTCTCGCGGCCGAGGAACGAGCGCGTCTCCTCGATGCGGTCGCCGGTTTGCTCGGCGGCGCGCACGCCCGACTGCCACTCCGGCAGGTTCGCGATGTCGGTGAGGTAGGCGAAGACCTCCTCGGGCGTCCTCGCAATCTCGATGGTGAGCTCCGCGCGCATCGGGGGCCAAGGATAAGGTCGAGAGCGTGCTGGACGACCGGGTTCTCACCGTCATGGAGCGCCTCGAGCGGGAGGACGCAGCCGAGCGGGAGCAGGGACTCGCGCAGGAGCTCCGCGCACGTCAGGTCGCGCCGACGACCGGCCGCTTTCTGTTCTCTCTTGTCGCGCCGCAGGTCGACTGCGAGGTGCTCGAGATCGGCGGATCGCGCGGCTACTCGACGATGTGGCTCGCCGCGGGCGTCCGCCACCTCGGTGGGCGCGTCCTCTCACTCGAGCACGATCCGCGCAAGGCGGAGGCGTGGCGCGCGAACATCGAGGAGGCCGGGCTGAGCGAGTGGGCCGAGCTGCTCGAAGGCGATGCGTTCGAGCTCCTTCCGCAGATCGAGGACGTGTTCGACGTCGTGTTCATCGATGCGGAGAAGGAGGACTATGAGCGGCTGTTCGTCGCGGCGCGCGGCTTGGTCGAGCCGGGCGGGCTGTTTGTCGCGGACAACGTCCTCTCCCACGCCGACCCGCTCGCGCAGTACTCGGCGGCGCGACAGGCCGATCCCGATCTCCTCAGCGTGACCGTCCCGCTCGACCGCGGGCTCGAGCTCAGTGTCGCTTTGCGCTGAGGCCGACCGAAGCGAGATACTCAGCTTTGGTGGATCCAAGGCGAGGAGTGACTGAGATGGCAAACCACCGCAAGGTCGTCGTTGTCCTGCTTCTCGTTCTCGGCGGGCTCTCGGCTGTGGCGATTTCGAGCCCGCGAGCCGCCGTCGCAGCCGGCTGTCCGCGCTACGAGATCATTGGATCCCGGGGTTCGGGCACCAAAGCCGGAACCAAGCAGTGGGGAGACGGGCTGGGTCTTCCGGGGCAAGCCTTTGCGACAGCGTTCAAGACGGTTTTCGCGGGGGACGACGTGGCCGTCGTCCACAATCCGTATCCCGCAGTCGGGATCCTTCCATCCCTCAAAGACATTGCCGAGGCGCTCGGGACCGGGATTTTCGGTCTTCCCGCGAGGTGGCGCGTAGTGCAGGACACTCTCAACGGTGTTGGGGCACTCGCGCGGTCTAAGCGGCTTGGTGCATATGCCGCGTCGGTCAAAGTCGGGGAGGCCGACCTGAAAAGCATGATCACGAAAGCCGAAAACGCTTGCTCGGCGACGACGCAACTCATCCTCGTCGGGTACAGCCAAGGCGCGCAGGTCACCGGTGACGTCTTGCAGACGCTTCCCCGGTCCGAGAAGAGCGACATTGCTGAGGTTGTGCTTTTCGGGGATTCCGCACTACAACCCGAACGACGCGTCCGATCGGTTCGGCTTGAACGCGCACCCGAAGCAGCGGTGGACTCACAACCAGGGGATCCTGTCCCACCGTCGAGCCTTCAACAACGTCCGGGTGCTCTCCTTTTGTCACCGGAGCGATCCGGTCTGCCAAGGCCTCGGACAGATTTGGCACGGGTTGGGCCAGCACGACAACTACCCGAATTTCGGTGAGCCCGAGCTGGCCGCTCAGTTACTCGCCCAGAATCAGCTGTCGAACATATCCCCTCCGCTGCTCGACGGGACCATCGATGCCGTGAGCGCGTACAACGAACCACCGGTGGCAGAGGTAGGGAACACCGTGACGGTCGTGTCGAACGGAACCTGGGACGGCGACCCGACGCGCTTTACGTACCAGTGGCAACGGTGCAACAGCTCTCCCGACTACACGGAATTCCTCGACTGCGCGAACATTCCGGGCGAGAAGTCTGCGTACTACACGCTCACGACGTCAGATCTCGGCTACACGATCACCGTGGAAGTGACGGCGCACAACAGCTGGGGTTCGGGAGTCAGCTGGGGTACGAGCTACGCCGACATCGGGAGCAGCGTTCCCGGGCTATACGGCAACGTCGGCGCCCCGAACTCGGTGGACGGCAGCGACTACGCGCTCGATGACGACTACGACTGTTCTTCGTATTGCGACATCACCGCCGGCGACACCTTGACCGCTGAGCCCGATGGCTGGGAAGCCTGGGGTGGTGTAGACACCATCGTGTACGCCTATCAGTGGGTGCGGTGTGTAGACGACAACCTCTACGACACGTGTTCGTACATTGATGGAGCAACTGACCAGGATTACGTCGCCACGAGCGACGACGCCGGCTATTACATCAAGGTCTTCATTCGGGGCTCAAACGATTACGGCGCAAACGGACTCGGCTTCCTGGTCGATGTCGGCTACGACTACGACTCACCGGACGCCCGCTCAACGCCTCAGGTTGCGCTGACCTCTCGCTTCGGTACATTTCAGGTACCGCGGAAAGGAGGTGGTCCGGCAGTGAATTCAGATAGTTCGGGCAGTGGAGGTACCAGCGGGTAGAGGCGCAGTCCCCAGGACCACCTGGGAAACGCCTAGCCAGCGTAGGGGACGACGCGATCCGCGCCGCCCGGTCTAACTACCGCGACCGGAGCAGGAGAGCGCCTCTGCCAATACGCGCTGGTAACCGGATTGAGGGGCCGCGCTCTGTAATTGACAGGGGCGGCCCCTCGTCTATTCAGGCAGCGACGCGCTCAGCGACGACGGACTCCGCGGCGAGCGTCGTCAGATGGAGGCGCAGCTGCTCGAAGAGCTCGCCGTCGAGGAGGCGTCCACTGTGGTCGAACTTCTCGTGGGCGCGTGAGACCGGGATCTCGGTCCCGACGACGCGCGCGCCGGCGGCGCCGAGGATCTTCTTCAGGTCCTGCTGCGCCCAGAGGGCGCCGAACTGGCCGGTGCTTGCGCCGACCACCGCGACCGGCTTGCCGCCGAGCGATGCTTCGAGGCGCGGGCGCGAGGCCCAGTCGATCGCGTTTTTCAGACCGCCTGGAACCGAGCCGTTGTACTCGGGCGTGGAGAAGAGGATCGCGTCGGCCGCTCCCCACGCATCGCGCAGGCGGCGCACCGACTCGGGCGGGTTGTCGTTGTCGAGGTTCTCGTCGTAGAGCGGAAGCTCGGCGAGCCCTTCCCAGAGCTCGAGCTCGACGCCTTCCGGCGCAGCCTCGGCGGCGGCCCGCAGGAGGCTCGTGTTGAACGAGCCGTCCCGCAGGCTGCCGGAAACGCCGAGGATGGTGGTCATGCTCAGCTCGCCGCCTTGACGAGCGCGAGGTCGGCCTTGATCGTGACGTTGTCGCCGAGGTAGTTGCCGCCGCCCTGGTTCGGCGCGTTCCACTCGATGCCGAACTCGTTGCGATCGATCCGCGCCTCGAGGGCGATGCCGACGCGCTCGCGACCGAACGGATCGACGTTCGGCTCCGAGACGGTCGACGTGATCGTGACCGGACGCGTGACGCCCTTGATGGTCAACTCGCCGGTCTCGAGGTCGCTCGTCCGGAAGGTGATCTCCGGGAAGCGCTCGCCGTCGAAGAAGTCCGGCGTCTGGAGGTGGCCGTTCAACTGCTCGTCCTTGACGTCGACGCTGGCGACCTTCGCGACGCCCTCGAGGACGCCGTCCTCGACGGTTGCGGTGTAGTCGTTGAAGCCGCCGCGGAAGACGTTCGTTCCGGCGTAGTCGATCTCGAACGCGAGATGCGAGTGGACCGGGTCGGCGTTCCATGCACCGGCCGGTGCTGAAGTGAGAGTGTTACTGGACATAAGGTGCAATCTCCTTGTATAGTTGAGTACGCAAGGATCATAGCGAGGAAAGATTGTCTAGTCAAGTATTGACCACGCAAGAAGTTTCAAACCCCACCGAGGTCGCCTGGGTGCGGTTCCTGCGCGCGCATGCAGCGCTGACGCGGGAGCTCTCGGCGCGGCTCGAGGCGGAGCACGGGCTGTCGATGAGCGACTTCGACGTTCTCATCCAGCTCTACCACGCAGAAGGCCACGCCATGCGCCGGGTGGACATCGCGCGTTCCGTTCTGCTCACGGCGTCGGGGATCACGCGGTTGCTCGACGGCCTCGAGAGCTGCGGCTTGGTCGCGAAGAAGGCGTGCGAGAGCGATGCGCGCGTTAGCTACGCGGTGCTGACGGAGGAAGGGCTCCGCAAGGTCACGGAGGCGCGGAGCTCGCACATGGCCGACGTCGACGAGCTGTTCGGAGCCCGTCTGGAACCGCACGAGCGCGAGCACCTCGCCGAGCTGCTCGGCCGGCTGCCGCTCGCGCATACTGCCGAGGCATGCTCGGAATGACGCACGCCTTCGGATCGCTCGACGAGCTCGGCGACGGCCACGGCTTCCGCAAGATCCGCGCCGCGCTCGGTGTCGAGGCGTTCGGCGTCAACGCGATCGTCTATCCGCCGAACTACGAGGGGCCAGAGCACTACCACGACACACAGGACGAGCTCTATTTCGTCCACAAGGGCCGGATTCGTGTCGACGTCGACGGCGAGTCGCACGAGCTCGGCGAGGGCGGCCTGTTCCACGCGGCTTCGACCACGCCGCGCCGGATCTCGAACGCGGGTGACGAGGACGCCATCGTCTTCGTCGTCGGCGGCAAGGGCGGCTATGTCGAACGCGACGGCCACCTCGTGAACCCGGACGTCGACCTTCCTAGGCGCCAGGGTCTCGGCTAGAGCAGCGTGACGCGGAACCGGCTCCTTGCGCTCGCGGCAGAAGTCGGGGCAGTCTCCGCAGTCCTTGAGGTCGCCGCCCGCATTGTCGGGCTGTCCGATCGATGGAGCCCTGAAGCGGCCTGGTACAAGGCGGCGGACTGCCTCACCCTCGTTGCCCCGTTCATCTCCCTCCTGGCCTTTTTCGTTGCACGAGCCGCGTTCCGGCGCGTAGCGAGACCAAGCCGACTCAGAGCGCTTGCGATCGCCGTCGGTCTCTTCGCCGCCGGCGCAGCCTTCGACATGGCGGCGGATCTCATCAGGACGGTCGAATCCGTGACCTTGCATGCGCCATGGAAGTTCACGGCGACCGAGGTGGCGTGGACGATCGGACGGCTCGCCCTCATCGCGGCTGCCGTGCTCGCCGCGACGGGCTTCTTGGCCTCGGCTCGCGACGCGCTCCTGAGCCGGGCGAGCCTGGCGTTCGCCGCATACGCGGCGTTCTTTGCCGTTGGATATGGCTTCGATCTCGCCGGAGTTCTCGGCTTCCCGTTCTCGCCTTCTGGTGCGACCGTCGGCGGGCTCGGCGTGATTGCCGGAAGCTTCGTCGTCGAGGCCCTCGGGGCAGTGTTTGTGGCGGCCGCGTTCTTCGACGCCGGCGTTCGTCGCGCGCGAGGCGATGTGTGGAAAGCCCGACGCGAAGGGAAGTTGGCCGTCGCCTCAATCGTCTTCGCCGTCGGATTCGTCGTTTCGGCGGCTGGGTTCATGGCCTACGCGAGCCCAGGCCATGGCACGGAGCTGTGGCTCTTGAGCTTCTCCGGGTTGGGCCTGGCAGCTGCGGCCGGATGCGC
Source organism: uncultured Actinomycetes bacterium (assembly GCA_963753525.1). Taxonomy (GTDB): domain Bacteria; phylum Actinomycetota; class Thermoleophilia; order Gaiellales; family Gaiellaceae; genus Palsa-739. The sequence goes on along the minus strand of CAVWCS010000005.1, from coordinate 142,555 downwards.
CGCCGTTGCCTTCCTGGGGTCGCGCAGCCGGCTAGAGAAGGGCGACGGTTCGGATCTCGCCGTCCTGCCCGATCCGGTCTAGGCGGTCGGGCACCTCCTCGAGCGAGATCGTGCTCGTTACGAAGCGGGCGAGATCAAGCTTCCCGTCGAGGGCCGCCTGCGCGAGGAACGGGAAGTCCTCCTGCGGGATCGTGTCGCCGCCGTGGGTGACGGCGATCGCGACCTTCGGGTGGAAGAGGTCCCGCTCGACGTCGACGTCGAGACTGCGGGCAGGCGGTGGCACGCCGACGAGCGTCGCCGTTCCCCCGTAGGCGCACATCCGCACTGCGTCGACGAGGCCCGACGGAGAGCCGATCGCGGAGAACGCGAACTCGACGCCGGCGCCGCCGGTGAGCTCGCGCACCGTCTCGACCGCGTCGAGGACGTCGGCGTCGACCACGTCGGTCGCTCCAAACAACCGCGCGATTGCGAGCTTCTCCCGCGCGACGTCTACGGCGACGATCCGCCCCGCGCCGGCGAGTTTCGCCCCCTGCACGACCGCGAGACCGACTCCGCCGCAGCCGATCACGGCGACGGAGGAGCCCTTGCGAACTGGCGTCGCCCAGAGGGCTGCTCCGGCGCCGGTGGAGAAGCCGCAGGCGAGGAGACACGCCTGCTCGAAGGGCAGCTCCTCGGGAACCTTGACGGCACACGCATCGTGCACGACGACCGCGTCGGAGAGCGTCCCGCAGCGCAGCACCGGCGTGAGGAGCGCGCCGTCCGAGGCGCGGTGCGAGCGGCGCTTCGCGCGGAGGTTGTTCGAGCACCGCCGCGGATCGCCGCGTAGGCACGCCGGGCAGGAGTCGCCGCACGGCGCGCGCCACGCGACGACCACGCGGTCGCCGGGCGCCACCATCGACACTCCCGGCCCGATCTCCTCGACGAAGCCCGCGCCTTCGTGCCCGAGGAGGACGGGCAGCTTCATCCCCCAGCCGCTGGTCTCGATCACGTGCAGGTCGGTGTGACAGAGCCCGTTCGCGACCACGCGCACACGGACTTCGTGCTCGCCGGGCGGATCGAGCGTCACCTCCTCGAGCGCGACGCCGCCGTCCTCGGAGAGGACGATCCCTCTCATGCCGCGCGGCGAAGCTGCTCGTCGAGCGGGACGAGCGGGAGCTGGAACGTCTCGACGGCTCTCGCGTCGCACACGACGTTGTCGCCGAGCGCGAGCATCTTTAGCTGGTCGCGCGTCACGGGCGCTCCCGGCAGGCGTTCCGTCAGTGCTGCCTGGACATGCATCACCCCGAAAGGCATGTGGATCGACGGCCGCCGCACGCCGAGCGTGCGCTTCAGCCGCGCCCAGAAGTCGTTCCACGTGACCGCGTCCGGCCCGCCGAGCTCGAAGGTGCCGGAAACGGGCTCGGCGACGGCGTGCGCGTAGTACTGCGCGAGGTCCTCGACCCAGATCGGCTGGAGCTTCTGCGTCCCCGGCCCGACGATCGGCGTGACCGGGGCGAACCGCGCCAGGCGGACGAACGTCGGCAGCACGCCGCCGTCGCGCCCGAAGACGAAGCTCGGCCGGAAGATCACGTGGTCGAGGCCGGACTCCTTCACTGCGCGCTCCATCCCCCACTTCGCGGTGAAGTAGGGCACGACGTCTTTCGTCGTTGCGCTCGAGCCCGAGCGCGCTCGCGAGGACGAAGCGGCGGACGCCGGCATCCTGCGCGGCGGCGACGAGGTCGCGCGTGCCCTGCGTCATGACGCGCTCGAAATCCTCCTGCGAGCCCTTGATGATCGCGACGAGGTGGACGACGGTGTCGACGCCCTCGCACGCGGCGCGCAGCGAGGCCGGCGTCGGTGACGTCTCCGGCGGCGAGCTCGACGCCCCACGCGGTGAGCCGTGTCGCGCGCGCCGGGTTGCGCACGAGCGCGCGCACGTGCTCGTCCCGCGCCCCGCAGCGCGTGCGCGACATGCGGCCCGATGAAGCCGGTGCCGCCGGTGAGCAGGACGGTCACTCGAAGTTCTTCCAGTACTTGCTCGCTGTCGGCCCGCGCTGGCCCTTGTACTTCGACCCGAGTTCCGCCGCGCCGTACGGCGTCGTCGCGGGCTCCGTCATCTGCATGAAGGAGATCTGCCCGATCTTCATCTCCGGATAGATCGTGATCGGGAGGTTCGCGACGTTCGACAGCTCGAGCGTCACGTGGCCGTCCCAGCCCGGGTCGATGAAGCCGGCCGTCGAGTGGATGAGCAGGCCGAGGCGCCCGAGCGACGACTTCCCCTCGAGCCGCGCGACGAGGTCGTCGGGCAGCCGGATCGCGCTCGAGCGTCGAGCCGAGCACGAACTCGCCAGGGTGGAGGACGAACGGGTGCTCGTCGTCCACCTCCACGAGCTCGGTCAGCTCGGCCTGCTCGGTCTTGACATCGATGAACGGATAGCGGTTGTTGTGGAAGACCCGGAAGAGCCGGTCGACGCGGACGTCGACGCTCGACGGCTGCAGGAGCGACTCGTCGTACGGGTCGATCTCGACTTCCCCTCGGCGAGGTAACGGGCGATCGTCGCGTCGGAGAGCACCATTCCGGCGATTGTTACGGGTTTCCACGTCGGGCGCGCGAGCTAATGTGACTCCATGGCCGTGACGCGTTCGATTGAGCTTCGCACCGAGGTTCCCGGCCCCCGCTCCCGCGAGATCGCCGAGCGGAAGGAGAGCGTGATCGCGGATCCGCTTGGCCTCTATGTCCCGGTGATGATCGACGAGGGCCACGGCGCGTTGCTCACCGATGTCGACGGCAACACGTTCGTCGACTTCATGGGCGGCATCGGCTGCCTCGCTGTGGGACATTCCCACCCGCGCGTTGTCGCTGCGGTACAGGAGCAGGCAGCGCGCTTCTTCCACACCGACTTTACGATCCTCCCGTACGAGGTCTACGTCGAGTACGCCGAGCGGTTGCTTGCGCTCACGCCGTTCTCCGGCCCGGCGAAGGCTGCCTTCTTCAACTCCGGCGCAGAGGCCGTCGAGAACGCCATCAAGTTCGCGCGCGGATACACGAAGCGGCCCGCGGTGATCGCGTTCGAGGGCGGCTTCCACGGCAGGACGCTCATGGCGCTCTCGCTCACGTCGAAGACGCATCCGTACAAGGCCGGCTTCGGACCGTTCGCGCCCGAGGTGTATCGCATCCCGTTCCCCTACGAGTATCGCGGCATCACCGCCGCCGACTCGCTCGCCGCGCTCGAGCGGGCGTTCTCGACGCAGGTCGCGGCGGAGACCGTCGCCGCCATCGTCGTCGAGCCGGAGCAAGGCGAGGGCGGTTTCTTGCCGGCGCCGCCCGGCTTCCTCGAGCGAGTGCGCGCGATCTGCGACCGCGAGGGGATCCTGCTCGTCGTCGACGAAGTGCAGACGGGGTTCGGCCGTACGGGGAAGATGTTCGCGACCGAGCACTACGGCATTGAGCCCGACCTCATGACGCTGGCGAAGTCGATCGCCGCGGGTCTGCCTCTCTCCGCCGTCGTCGGGAAGGCGGAGATTATGGACTGCCTGCCTGACAACTCTGTCGGCGGCACGTACGTCGGCAATCCGGTCGCGCTTGCGGCCGCGGTAGCGGTCCTCGACGTGTTCGAGGAGGAAGGGCTCGTCGAGCGCGCGCAGCGCATTGGCGAGACGATCCGCGCGCGCATGCTCTCCTGGCAAGAGCGCTACGACGCGATCGGCGACGTGCGCGGGCTTGGCGCGATGCTCGCCGTCGAGTACGTAGAGGATCGCGCAACGAAAGAGCCGGCGCCGTCGATCGCGACCCGCGTCGCCGAGGAGGCCGCCAAGCGCGGTCTGCTCCTGCTCAAGGCGGGCATCCACTCGAACTGCAACCGCGTCCTCTGCCCGTTCGTCATCACGGATGCCGAGCTCGAGGAAGCCCTCGGCGCGTGGGAAGACGCGCTCGAGGCAGTCCTCGCGTAGCCTTTCGCCGTGTCGCGTGACCCGCGCGCCGGCGACCTGATTGCCGATCGCTACACGCTCGAAGCGCTCGTCGGGAGCGGCGGCATGTCGACGGTCTTCTGCGCCCTTGACGCGCAGCTTGACCGGCGCGTCGCGATCAAGATCCTCCACGAGCGGTTCGCCGACGACGGCGAGTACGTCGAGCGCTTCCGGCACGAGGCGCGGTCGGTCGCGCAGCTCGCGCACCCGAACATCGTCACCGTCATCGACCGCGGTGAGGATCAGGGTCGCCAGTACATCGTCTTCGAGTTCGTCGACGGCAAGAATCTCAAGGAGCTGATCGTCCGCTCCGGCCCGCTGCCGCTGCAACGCGCGGTGGAGCTTGCGATCGCGGTCGCCGACGGGCTCGCGTTCGCGCACGAGCGCGGCCTCGTCCACCGCGACGTGAAGCCGCAGAACGTCCTCCTCACCGAGAACGGCAGCGTCAAGGTCACCGACTTCGGCATTGCGCGCTCGCTCGATGTCGGGCGCGGCCTGACGCAGACCGGGACCGTCGTCGGGACGGGCGAGTACCTCGCCCCGGAGCAGGCGACTGGCGGCGTCGTCTCGCCGGCCACCGACGTCTACTCGCTCGGTGTCGTCCTCTGGGAGATGCTCACGGGGCGCGTGCCGTTCGAGGGCGACAACTTCGTCGCCGTCGCGCTGCGCCACGTGAACGAGGCGGCGCCCGACATCCGGGATTTACGCTCCGACGTTCCTCCGCGCCTCGCGGCGGCAATCGACCAGGCGCTGCAGAAGGATCCCGCCCGCCGCTTCCCGACGATGCAGGAGTTCGCAGAGGAGCTGCGCGCCTGCCTCGTTTCGCTTGGGAGCGAGGGCGCGACCGAGGTGATCCGACGCGGCGCGGTGCCGCGCGCGGCGCGCAAGCGCACGCGCATGCGCCGGAGCAGGTGGCCGCTCGAGTACGTCGCGATCGCCGTGCTCATCGGTGTGGCCGCGCTCGTCGCGGGGCTTCTCCTCGGCGGTGGCGGCGGGACAGGCGGCGCCGCCGGCTCCACACCGGTGCGGCTGCACGGCGTAACGAGCTACGACCCGGTCGGCCAGGAGCAGCAGGACTTCGGCGGCACCGCTCCCAACGCGACCGACGGCAATCCCGCGACCACATGGAACACCGAGACGTACAACACACCCGAGTTCGGCGGGCTCAAGAGCGGCGTCGGCCTTGTCCTGTCGTCGGGCCGCTCCGTCGCCCTCAAGAGTCTCACCGTCACGACCTCGACCCCCGGCTTCGTCGCGGAGATCGAAGTCGGCAACTCGGCGTCGGGGCCGTTCGCCGTCGACTCGGCGTCTCGCGCCGTCAACGGGACGACGACGTTCACGCTCGACGGCAAGAGCGGGAGCTACTGGCTCGTGTGGCTGACGCAGCTCGGCCCGCAACGCACGGCTGCCATCTCGACCGTGACGGCTAGAAAATGAGGTTCGAGCGGCGTTCGTGGCGCTCGAGCGCGAGCTCGATCAGCCGGTTGAGCGCCTCGGCGTAGCCGATCCCCGACGCGTCGAACAGCTTCGCCCACACGCTCGTCTCCGTGAAGCCCGGCATCGTGTTGAGCTCGTTGAGGACAACCTCGCCGTCGCTCGCCCGCACGAAGAAGTCGACGCGCGCCAGTCCCTCGCACTCGGACGCAACGAATGACTCGACGGCGCGGCGCTGGAGCAGCTCGATGGCCCCCTGCGGCAGCCCCGGCGGCGGCACGAGCAGTTCCATCCCGCCGTCGTCGTACTTCGAGGAGTAGTCGTACCACTCGTGGCCGAGCGTGTCGATCTGGCCGGGAAGCGACGCGACCGGCGGCGGGACGCGGTTGCCGAGGACGCCGACCTCGACCTCCGTCCCGTCGACGAACTCCTCGACGAGCACCTTCTCGTCATGGCGGAAGGCGAGCTCGACGGCGGACGCGAGGTCATCCTCCGACGCGACCTTCGAGATGCCGACGGAGGAGCCGAGGCGCGCCGGCTTGACGAAAACGGGATAACCGAGCGGGTTCTCGACCGGGTCGCCGAGCCGGATCGTGTGGTGCGCCGCGACCGGGATGCCGCTGTCGCGCATCACCTTCTTGAAGAGGTCCTTGTCCATCGCGAGCGCCGACGCCGCGACGCCCGCGCCGACGTACGGGATCCCCGCCAGCTCGAGCAGTCCCTGCACCGTGCCGTCCTCGCCGAACGGCCCGTGGAGGATCGGGAGGACGACGTCGAACGCCCCGAGCGCCGTCAAGGTGTCGCCCTCTGTGTTCCAGCGTCCGTCGCGGCCGATCCCGATCTCGGCCACGTCGTATCTCTCCGGGTCGAGCGCGGCCGCGACCGAGCGCGCCGACGCGAGGGAGATGTCGTGCTCGCTCGAGCGTCCGCCCGCGAGCACGGCGACGCGCAGGTGGCGACGAGTCGTCACTGCGCGGGGGTGGTCGTACCGCCGCCGGACTGGCCGACGTAGATCGTCACCGTCGAGTGCTCCGGCGCCTGCGAGTTGCCGTCCGGGTTCTGCGTTTGGACGATGTCGTCCTGGCCCGGGTCGGTGACGGCGACGTGCTGCTCGATGACCTTGAAGCCGGCCACCTGGAGATCATGCATCGCTTGTTCGGAGGTTTCGCCCACGACGGACGGGACGGTCGTCTGCGGCGGACCGTTCGAAACGTCGACGTTGACGATCGTGCCTGCCTGCTCCTGCTTACCGGGCGGCGGGTCCTGGTGGACGATGGTGTTCGCAGCCGCGTTGTTGTCGACGTACGTCGGGTTGACGTTGAAGCCGGCGTCGTGGAGGTCCTGCGTTGCCTGGGCGAGGGTCTCGCCGACGACGGGCGGAACCGGCTTGATCACCGGTCCCGCGGTGACGTTCACCCTCACCGTTGATCCGACCGTGATCAGCTGGCCGGCTCCGGGCGCTGTGCCCGTGACGATATTGCTCGTCTGACCGCCGGGGACGATGCGCTCCTTCGGCTTGAACCCGGCCGTCAACAGCTCCTTGCTCGCGTCGGGCCACGTCTTCCCGACGAGGTCGCTCGGGACCGCGACCTTCGGCTTACCGGTCGAGACCCAGATCGTCACGGTGCCGCCCTTCGCGACCGTGCCTCCGGTCGGATTCTGCTTGTAGACCTGGCCCGACTTGCACGTCGTCGACGCGCCATGCTTCACGTTCGGAACCAGATGCACGGCCCTGATCTGGTGGACGGCGCGGCCCACCGGTCGGCAATCGCTGTAGTCCGCAACCGGCTCCTGCGGGGCGCTGCCGGAGAGCTGGTGCCACACGATGATCCCGGCGATGGCCGCCGCGACGACGAACAGCGCGGCGACGAGCCACGGCCACCACGGGCGCTCGCGGTCAGCGACCTCCTCCTCGACGACCTCGCCTGACACGACGCCCGGGTAGCCAGCCGCACTGGCCCCAGGGGGCGGTGCGATCATCGTCGCGGCCGTGTCCGCCACCGCGGCGCCCGCGGGAACGCGCATCACCTGCGTCGCGGTGTCGGTCGTCGTCGCCGCGACCGGCGCGCCGCGCAGCACGCGGTCGAGGTCGGCCTGCATCTCGTCGGCGCTCTGGTAGCGCGCCGCGGGGTCCTTCGCGAGCGCGCGCATGACGACCATGTCGAGGTCGCGCGGTACGTCGCGGCGGATCTGCGAAGGCGGCCGCGGCGTCGCCGAAAGGTGCTTCATCGCGATCTCGACCGGCGTGTCGCCGTCGAACGGCGTCTGCCCGGTGAGGAGCTCGTAGAGGACGATGCCGAGCGAGTAGAGATCGGAGCGCTGGTCGACCTCGGTGCCGCGCGCTTGCTCGGGAGAGAGGTACTGCGCCGTGCCGACGATCGAGCCCGCCTCCGTCATCTGGCTCGTCCCTGCGCGCGCGATCCCGAAGTCGGTGACCTTGACGCGCCCCTCGCGGTCGACGAGGACGTTGTGCGGCTTGATGTCGCGGTGGACGATCCCGTGCCGGTGCGCGAAGCCGAGCGCCGAGAGGATCTGGCGCGCGTACTCGACCGCGACGTTCACCGGCGCCGGCCCGCGCCCGACGACGAGCTCCTTGAGCGTCCTCCCGTCGAGGTACTCCATCGCGATGTAGTAGGTGTCCTCCGCCTCGCCGCGGTCGTAGATCGAGACGATGTTGGGATGGTTCAGCGCGGCGGCGTTCTTCGCCTCACGCCGGAACCGCTCGATGAACTGGGCATCGTTCGCGTGGCGGTTGTTGAGGATCTTGATCGCGACGCGGCGCCCGAGCTCCTGATCCTCGGCGAGGTAGACGTCGGCCATCCCGCCCGCGCCGAGCTTGCGGACGATCTTGTAGCGCCCGTCGAAGAGCGTGTCTATGAGGGAATCGCTCACGGCAACGACCGGCTAAAGCCTAGAGACACCATCAGCGATGCAAGAGGCTTTCGAGGATGGCCTTCGCGATCGGCGCCGCAAACGAAGCGCCGAAGCCGTTCGGCTGCTTCTCGACGATGACCGAAATCGCGACCTGGGGATTGTTCGCGGGTGCGAAGCAGATGAACCACGAGTCGTAGATGTTGCTGTTGGCTGTCAGCTCGGCGGTTCCGGTCTTCCCGGCGACGTCGAGACTCGGGGGGAATCCGACGCCCGCGGCCGTCCCCCCTTGCACGACGAGCTGCATCATCTGGTTCAGCTCCGTTGCGGTCTTTGCGTGGATCGGACGGCGGTAGGTGCTCGGGGAGGTCGCGCTCACGATCGAGCCGTCGGGCGCGGTGACCTTCTGGACGAGGTACGGGGTCGGCTCGTTGCCATGGTTGGCGATCGTCGAGGCGACGAGCGCCATCTGGAGCGGCGTGACGAGCATCCGCTCCTGTCCGAAGGCGAGCCGGCCGGGGTCGACCTGCGTCGCCGGATCCGTCGGGAACCAGAGCTTTCCCTTGTTGTAGAGGCCGCTAGGGCGGATCGTGCTCGACGGCGTGTCGAGCGGCGGGGAAGAGTAGAAGCCGTACCGCCTCGCGTAATTGAGGATCAGGCCGGCTCCGATCTGCTTGCCGACATTGCAGAAGACGGCGTTGATCGAGTGCTCGAACGCCTCCGCAAAGTCGACGTTTCCGAACGCTTCGGGTTGGCCCGGCGCGTCCGGATTGCCCGAGTTTTTGACCTCCGTCCCGTACTCGGTGCAATAGCCGGGATCGTAGAAGCCGGTGGTCGGCGTGACCTTGCCGGTGTCGAGCGCGGCCGACGCGGTGATCGTCTTGAAGGTCGAGCCCGGCGGATAGAGGCCTTCCGTCGCCCGGTCCAGCTCCGCGAAACCGGAACCGGAATCGCACCTGATCTTCGCGATTTTCGCCTGGCCCTTCGGCTGAAGCAGGAGGTTCGGGTCGTAGGTCGGGGACGAGGCCAGCGCATAGACGGCGCCCGTCTTCGGGTTCATCGCGACGACCGCGCCGCAGCGTCCGGCGAGGAGCTGCTCCGCGAGCTGCTGCGCCGACGGCTTGAGCGTCAGCGTCACGTCGTCGCCGCGGACGGTCTTGCCGCCGAGCCGGTCGAGCTCCTGCGAGAACGCGTTCGTGAGATTCGTGTTCGTGCCGCTCAGGTCGTTGGCCAGCGATTGCTCGAGCCCGGCGAGCACCTGCGCGAACGCGCCGTTCGACGTGTACTTGCGGGAGTACGTCGTCAGCCCGCTCTTCTTGCGCGGCACGCTCCACGCGAGCCGCGTGCCGTTGGCGGCGAAGATCGTCCCACGGTCGATCTCGAGCTGCGCGACGTTCTGCACGGCGTTCCCCTGCCGGTTCGCGAGTCCGCCGGCCGCCCACGCCTGCCAGTATGTCGTCGCGCCGATGAGCACGGCGATGAGGACGGTCGCGACGACAGCCAGATGCCGGAGCTGCGTGTTCACGCCACCGTCGCCGCGTCGCGGTTGGCTCGATTCGAGATCAGCATGAGTCCCGCCACAAGGAAGAAGTTCGACACGATGCTCGATCCTCCGTACGAGACGAACGGCAGCGTGATCCCCGTCAGCGGGATGACGCGGAGGATGCCGCCGACGATGACGAACGCTTGCAGGGCGAAGCCGAAGCTGAGGCCAGCGGCGAGGAGCTTCGAGAAGCCGTCACTCGCGGCGAGCGAGATTCTGGAAGCCGCGCAGGACGAACGCCATGTACAGCAAGAGCAGCGCGGCCGCGCCAACGAGTCCGAGCTCCTGTGCGATGGCCGAGTAGATGAAGTCGGAGTTCTGTTCGGGGACGATCGGCGCGCCGCTCGCGGTCGTGACGATGCCGCGGCCGAGGCCCGTCCCGACCCAACCGCCGTGCCCGATCGAATAGAGCGACTGCAGGATTTGGTAGCCGGTTGATTGCGCGTGCTTGTACGGATCGAGCCAGATGTCGACGCGCTCCTTGACGTGCGGCGTCACGCGTGTGACTGCGAAGGCGCCGACGAGGAAGAGCCCGAGCGCTGCCGCGACGAACGCAAGCCTCGCGGTGGCGATGTAGAGAAGCGCAAGGAAGATGCCGTAGTAGAGGAGCGCGCTACCGAGATCGTTCGTCACGAACAAGACGAGCATCGCGCCACCCCAGATGATGAGGAGCGGCCCCCAATCCTTCAGCCGGCCTTGCGCCAGCACCTCTCGCTTCTCGCGGAGGTAAGCGGCAAGGAAGACGATCAGCGCGATCTTCCCGAGCTCCCCCGGCTGGAACTGGAGCCCGCCGAAGTGGATCCAGAGGCGCGCGCCGTTGATCTCCTCTCCGATCACGGGCAGCCGGGGCAAGAAGAGCAGCACGATCGCGCTGACGCCGAAGATGTACTTGTAGCGCTCGAGGACGCGGTAGTCCCGCCGCAGCCCGATGAGCGTCGCCGAGAACGCCGCGACACCGATCACGACCCAGACTCCCTGCCGCAGCGCGCTCGACGGGCCGAGCCGGTAGATCTCTGTAAGTCCGATGGCAGTAAGCAGCGCAGCCATCGGCAGGAGGTACGGGTCGGCGAGTGGCACGGTGACCCGCGCCACGAGATGGGCAACGAGGTAGAGGGCGAAGAAGAACGCTGCGTACCCGAGTGAGCCGGTCGAGACGTGCGACTTGAGCGCGATGTAGACGCTCGCGAAGCCGATCGCCGTGAGGACTCCGACGGTGAGAAGGGCGACGAGCTCGCGGTTCCTGAGGGTCAGCGTGAGAGCCCCCACCAAATGAGCAACGCGGCGACGATCGCGAGCAGGATGAGAACCGCGAAGACGAGGCGGACGCGCCGCGGCGAGATCTCGGCAGGTGGAGGCACTTCCACAGACTCCGGCGTCCGCTCGTCGGGCTCGGCGGGGTCGCTCACCGCGGGCATTGTCATCGTGTCGTCGATCGCAGGCTCGTCGGCGCCCGCCGCGATACGGAACGCGACGGCGGTGATGTTGTCCTCGCCGCCCTCCTTGTTCGCGAACTGGACGAGCGAGCGCACGGCCTTCTCGAGGTCGCCGCGGTTCGCGTCGACGAGCTCGAGGATGTCGACGTCCCCGACCATGTCGGTGAGGCCGTCGGAGCAAATGAGGAAGACGTCGCCGTCCTCTGCGTCGATCGCGAACGCGTCGACATCGACGTCGGGATCCGTGCCGACAGCCCGCGTGATGACGCTGCGCTGCGGGTGGATGTGCGCCTCCTCCTCCGAGAGCTTGCCGCTCTTGAGGAGCTCGTTCACAAGCGAATGATCCTCGGTGAGCTGCTCCATCGAGTCGCCGCGGACGAGATACGCACGCGAGTCGCCGACGTGCCCGATCACGACCGTCATCCCCTCGACGAGCGCCACGGTCATCGTCGTGCCCATGCCGGACGCGGTGGGGTCGGTCGAGGCGCGGTCGTAGATGCGGCGATTCGCCTCCTGGATCAGCGCTTGGACGCGCTCGAGCCCGCCGAGCTCCTCCGGGCTGCCGGCCTCGAGTGCCGAGGCGGCGAGCTTCGACGCGACCTCGCCGGCCTGTGCGCCGCCCATCCCGTCGGCGACGGCGAAGAGCGGGGGCGCGACGACGTAGTTGTCCTCGTTCCGGCGCCGCCGGCGCCCGGTGTCGCTCGCGACTGCGTACGAACCGACAGGCACCGGCTTCTACCCCTCCTCCACGCGGAGGTCGGTCTCGCCGACGCGGAGGATGTCGCCCGGGCTCATCCGCTCGGCGCCGACGACACGCGCGCCGTTGACGAACGTGCCGTTCGTCGAGTCGAGGTCCTGCACCCAGACGCCGTCGCCGCGCGCCTCGATGCGCGCGTGGCGGGCGGAGGCGAACTCGTCCCCGTCGAGGACGAGGTCGTTCTGGCCGCCGCGTCCGATGGTGACCGGGGCGGAGTCGACGGGGAACACCGCGCCCGTCTCGAGGCTCGGGCTGCGCTGTACGACGAGGCGCGCCGGGCGGCGCGGGCGAGCCGCCGCCGATCCGAGCCCTGCAGCGGCCGCGGCGCCCGGCGTGAGGATCATGCTGTCGGCCGCCGGGCCGGCGGCGGCGCTGGAGCGCACCTTCGGCTCCTTCCCCGCGGTGCGGATGACGCGCCAGACGAACGCGTAGAGGAGGACGAGAAACGCGATCTTGAGGACGAGCAGAACCGGGCCGACGGACGAGGACGCGAGCACCACCATCGCGTTCGCCTATTCCCGCTCGGTCGAGAAGGTGACCGTCGTCTCGCCGACGACGAAGCTCGTCCCGTCGTCGAGCCGCGCGCGCTGGACGCGGCTGCCGTCCACCTCGACGCCGTTCGTCGAGCCGAGGTCGATTACCCACCAGGCCGAGCCTTGCTGCACGACTTCGGCGTGGCGGCGCGAGACGTTCGGATCCTCGATCTGGACGTCGACCTCGCGCGAGCGGCCGAGCACGGCGCGGCTCTTGTCGAGGACGCGGCGTCTGCCCGCCCCAGGTGAGTACGCCGACTGTTCGGTCGACGGCAAGCTCCTCGAGCGACACCGCCTCGGTCGGCTGCGTCCGCGGCTTGTAGATCATCGTCGCGCCGGAGGCCGCGTCCTCGAGCGGCTCGTCGCCGCTGCGGCCGTGCTGCGCCATCCGCGTCGCGATCCCGAACTCGCCCACGCCGAGGTCGTCGTCCGTCTCGAAGAGGATGCGCGGCGGCGTGAGGAGCGCGTAGTTCTCGCGCACCGCGTGCTCGGCGAGATACTCCTCGAGCTCCGAGACGAGCGAGTTCTCGTAGCCCTCGAATTGCTTCCGGTCGCTCGTCCGAGAGATAGATCGTGTACTCGTTCGGGACGTAGATCCGCGTCACGGATGTCGGAGCGGTTCTCGTCCATCTCCTTGGCGAGCTTCCGCGCGAGCTCGACCGGCTGGACGTTCGTCCGAAAGGCGCGGCCGAAGACTCCCTCGAAGATCCGCTCCAGTCTTCTGCTTCGATTGCGCTCAGCACCTTGCCGTGAATCTACCCCGCGGTAGTGACGCGAAGCGCCGAAAACGCCGCGACTGCAACAGAACACGCCGCGAGCGCGGCTGCGAGCGAGAACGGCGCGCCGGACGGAAGGGCGAGAGTCGTCGCCGCGAGCATCCCCGCGCCGAGCCCGACGCCCCAGCGAAGCCCTCTGCCGGCGACGTACGGCAGTGCGAAGGCGACGGCGGCGAGAACGCCCGTCTCGAGGAGGAGAGCCGGATGCCCGGTCGCGGCGTGCGCGAGCGAGCCGGCCACGCCGAACGCTCCGGTCGCGCCGCGGAGACCCGCGCCGAGCGGCGCGGCTCCGCCGATGAGCGGCAGCGTCCCGTGACCGATCCCGCCGACGACCGCGGCGGCGAGCACGCCGAGCGCCGTGACGAGCGCGCGGCGAGCGCCCGAACCGATCCGCGACCGTCGGCGAGCGGCAGCAGGCCGACGGCGCGCGAGCGGTGCGAGCAGCGGCCCGAGCGCGAAGAGCAGCGTCGCCCGCGGCTCCCGCCACGTCACGGCGAGCCAGCGCCGCCGCCGGCGGCGGCGTAGAGGAGCGCGCCGCCCGAACGAGAAGTTGCCGAGCGGGAAGATCGGCACGGCGAGCGCGAGGGCGATTCCGAGCCGCTCGCGGACGAGCGTCGCGGCCACGGCGGCCCGCCGAGTGCCGAGCGGCCAGCCGGGCGGGAAGAACGGAATCGCTGCGGCCGTCCAGCCGGCGAGCGCGGCCGCGAGCGCGGCGGTGACGGCGCGATCGGGCAGCGACGGCGCTCGGCAGCGAGACAGTGGCGCGGCTCGGCTCCTTCGTGTCGGTCGGCGCGGCGAGGCCGCGCAGCTCTTCGGCGAGCTCGCGCGCGGAGGGCCGCTTGCCCGGATCCTGCGAGAGCGCCCGATCGACGAGCGCGGAGCAGGCGCTTCGGCAGTCCCGGCCGCACGTCGCCGAGCGGCCGCGCGCCGGATTCGATCGCGCGCGCCGTCTCGAGCATCGAGCCGCGCCAGAACGGATGCCGTCCCGCAAGCGCCTCCCAGAGCATCACGCCGACGCCCCAGACGTCCGCCGCCGCGGTCGCCGGCTTGCCCGCGAGCCGCTCGGGCGCAGATGTACGCGAGCGTCCCGGGCACGTCTCCTTGCTCGGTGAGCGTCTCCGCCTCCGTCCATCAGCGCGAGGCCGAAGTCGAGGACGCGCGCGGAGACCTGCGGGCCGTCGGCGAGGAGGACGTTCGACGGCTTGACGTCGCGGTGGAGGATCCCGGCCGCGTGCGCGTGCGCGAGCCCCTCGCAGACCTGCGCGCACGCCTCGATCGCGTCGTCGTCGTCCAGCTCCCGCGCGCGCATTGCCTCGCGGAACGTCTGGCCGGGGATGTACTCGTACGCGATGTAGACGTGCCGCGAGTCGTGCGATAGGCCGTAGGTGCGGAGGCAGGCCGGATGGCGCAGGCGGGCCGCCGCCTCGGCCTCGCGCTCGGCGCGCGCGGCGGCTTTCCCTTCGCGCGGCACGATCTTGAGCGCGACGTCGAGCTGCGTCTGCTCGTCGCGGGCGAGCCAGACCGAGCCGGAGCCGCCGCTGCCGAGCGGCTTGAGGGGCCGGTAGCGGCCGAGCACGAGCTCGGGGAAGGCGAGCGCTTGGGCGGCCTCGACCATGCCTTGCGGAGATTGGCCACCGCACCGGACAGTCCTGCCTCGAGCGCGACCGGAGTAAGGTTGCACCGCTTGAACACGTTCGACGACGACAACGAGGTCGGGCTCTTCGACGAGCCGCATAGGCGCCCACCGCGTGACCGGGCACGCCGTCCGCAACGAAACGGCCCGCGCCGGCCGGGGCCGCCGGCGTCGAACAGCGTCCTCCGCCTCGCCGGTCTTGTCGCGCTCGGGATCGCGATCGTTCTTCTTTTCGTGCTCTGGGTCGGCTCGTGCAGCGGCCAGTCCAAGGGGGACTACTCCTCGTACATCGCCGCGATGCAGCCGCTCGCGCTGGACTCCGCAAGCGTCGGCGCCAAGTTCGCCACTGCGCTCGGGACGCCCGGCCTCACGATGCAGACCTTCCAGTCGGATCTCATCGGTTGGTCGCGGCAGGAGCAGGCCGACTACGTCGCGGCTCAGCGGCTCCAGCCGCCAGGCCCGCTCCAGAGCGCGCATGCCGAGGCGCTCGCGGCGTTCCAGCTGCGGGCGGTCGGCCTCGCCGGACTCGCGAACACGCTCACGCTCGCGAAGGCGAAGCACGACAGCGCCCCGGCCGCGGCGGCCGCGCTCGTGAGTGACGCACAGCTTCTCAGCGCGAGCGACGTCCTCTGGGTGCAGCTCTACAAGCTGCCTGCGACGCAGATCCTCATGGCCCAGAACGTCGGCAACGTGGTCGTCCCCGCGTCGCAGATCGTGACGAGCTCCGACATCGTGAGTGCCGCCTCGCTCGCGACCGTCTACCAACGGGTCGGCACCCCCTCGAGCGGCGGCCACGTGACGGGTGTCCACGGCAGCGCCCTCATCGGCACGAACGCGGTCGAGAACGGCATCTCGACGCCGCTGTCGACGTCGTCGGGGACCACGGTCGCGGTCGGATCGAGCCTCGTCATCGACGTCGTGTTCAAGGACTCCGGCAACTACCCGGAGGTGAAGATTCCCGTCACCCTCACGGTCAAGGCGGCGGGCAAGAACGTCTACACGGCGACCCAAACGGTTGCGCAGATCGCGACAGGGGCGCGGGCGACGGTGTCGTTCACGAACCTCCAGGTGCCGCCGTCGGCGTTCGGGCACAGCGCCTTCATCTCCGTGAGCATCACGAAAGTGAAGGGAGAGGCGCGGCTCGACAACAACGCGGCGACGTATCCCGTCTTCTTCCGCCTCGCGCCGAGCTAGATGTCGTCGTCGGCGGCAGCGGCGATCGCAATCGGAGCCGGCGTCCTCGCCGTCGCGGGGCTCGGGCTCGCGGGATTCGCGTGGAGCCGCCTTCGCGCGATCCGCGCCGCGCAGCAGGCACTCCTCGGCCACGGCAGCTCCGATCTCGTCGACTTCGCCGTCGCGCTCCAGGGACGTCTCGACGAGACTCAGCGCAAGCTCGACGAGCTCGCGGGAGGGATCGCGCAGGTCGACCGGCGTGTCGACGGCGTGGTCTCACGGGTCGCGCTCGTCCGCTACGACGCCTACGAGAACACGGGCGGCCACCAGTCGGCGTCGGTCGCGCTGCTCGACGTGTCGCGCACCGGCGTCGTCCTCACCGCGATCCAGGGCCGCGACTACGCGCGGATCTACGTGAAGGAGCTCGAGGATGGCCGTTCTCCCGTCGCGCTCTCGCCGGAGGAGCAGGAGGCCGTCGACCGCGCCATGAACCAGTAGAGCGCTCTTAGGTACCTTTTCGTCCAGGTTGCAGCACGTTCTCGTCCTCAACGCGAGTTACGAGCCGCTTAACGTTTGCACCGTGCGGCGGGCGCATGTGCTCGTGCACAAGGGCAAGGCGGAGGTCGTCGAGCGCCTTGACAAGCCGCTCCGTTCCGCCGAAAGCAGCTTCATCTGGCCGCACGTGATCCGGCTCATCCACTACGTGCGCGTGCCGCGCGCGATCCAGCGCAAGATCTCCCGCCGCGCTCTCTTCGCGCGGGACGGCTGGAAATGCGCCTACTGCGGCACGACGGCCGGCAGGCTCACGCTCGACCACATCGTCCCGCGCTCGAAAGGCGGCGAGTCGATCTGGGAAAACGTCGTCACCGCATGCGCGCCGTGCAACTTACGCAAGGGCGACCGTTCGCTCGAGCAAGTGGGGATGGAGTTGCGCACCGCGCCGCGCCCGCCGGCGCCCGCCCTCTTCATCCGCCTCGCCGCCCCGCGGATCCCGTCCGGCTGGACGCCGTACCTGCCGGGCGTCGCTACGGCGTAGACCGTGTACGGGCTCGCGACCGACGGAATCGCGCCGGCACGGGGAGAGAGCCGCTACTTCGCCGAAGTCTTCGCGTGGATGGCCGCGGGTCTTGCGGTTACAGGCGGTGTCGCGGCGGCGGTCGACTCGAGCAGCGTGGCGATGCACGCACTGTTCGAGGGCAGCCACGCCGGTTGGGTGATCTTCGTCCTCTTCGGGGTCCAGTTCGCGCTCGTCGTCGGCCTCGCAGGGCTCGTCCAGCACATGAGCCTCTTCGAGGCGAGAGCTACCTACCTCGCCTACACGGCGCTCACCGGTGTGACCTTCTCGGTCTTGTTCGAGGTCTTCACGACGAAGTCGATCTTCTCGACGTTTCTCGTCACGGCCGGGATGTTCGGCGCACTCGCGCTCTGGGGTTACACGACGGGGGCGGACCTGACGGGCTGGGGCAGCTTCCTCCTCATGGCTCTGTTCGGCCAACTCATCGGCCTCGTCGTCAACCTCTTCTGGCTCAACGACACCCTCTACTGGGTTACGACCGCCTCGGGCATCCTGATCTTCTCCGGGCTCACGGCGTACGACGTCCAGAAGCTCAAGAACTACGAGCCGCCACCCGGCTCGGACCTCGTGGTGGCCGAGAAGGACGCTGTCGTCGGCGCGCTGTCGCTCTACCTCGACTTCGTCAATCTCTTCCTCTACCTCCTTCGGATCCTCGGCCGCGCGAAGCGCTAGTCCTCGGCGCGGAGCGCCTTAACCGACGCTTGGTGCGGGCGTGGCGGACGCCTGCCAAACGGTAGGCGGTAGGCGGTGTCGGACACCGGTTACAGACATACCAAATTTGCTATCTATACGCGCCATGTCCCCACGCGACAAGCTTGAGTCAAGACGTTTCGAGGGACAACGAGGAGTCGGAAGCGAAGAGACAATCGCCGGACATGTAGCCGCCGCGGTGGTCCTCTCTCTGCTCGCTCCCGTCACGTCCCTCATCGGCGCGAGCGGATTTGGGTCTTGGGGCGCAGTTGCTGGCCTTGTCCCGCTCGGCGGTGCGGTTTGGGTCCTCGCGAGGCTGCCGCGGTCACGCACTGCTCGGGTCAAGATCATCTTCGGCGCGGTCGCGGCGACCATCGCGCTCTCGCTGGTGGGCATTTACGTGCTCTGGTATCTCGCAAACACGTAATGCCGGACGGACGCCAACCTGTCTTAGTAACAAACGCTTCATAAACCCTTGGTCTCTGGAATGACCTCGAGATAGCCAAACGAGGGGTCGAACGGTTGTCTGCCTTCGATTGGCAATCGCGGGGTCGCGGGTCTGTTCGTTGCCTGCGTCCTAGGACGCGAGCGGAATTCGCCGAGATGTGACGTTCGCCGCCGCCGCGCCGTACCTAGAGCATGACCAGACTCCGGTACGTCCTCATCATCTCCGGCGTGCTGCTCGTCGCAGCAGCGATCGCCGGGGTCGCGCAGCCGGGCAAGGGCGGCGCGGCCAATACGTCCACGACGACGATCACCGTGACCGGCAACGGAACGGTGAACGCGATACCCGACAAGGCCTCCTTCGACTTCGGCGTCCAGGTGAACGCCGCGACTGCGAGCGAGGCTCTCAGCAAGGATTCGCAGCAGGAGCGGGCGATCATCGACGCTCTCAAGAACGCCGGCATTCCCGACTCGGACATCCAGACGACCTCCGTGTCGCTTTGGCCCCAGACCTCGAGTGACGGCAACACGATCACCGGCTACCAGGCGTCGAACTCCGTCAACGTGACGGCGAAGATCGAACAGTCCGGCTCGCTCGTCGACGCGGCCGTCGGCGCGGGCGCGAACAACGTCGACGGGCCGAACCTTTCGGTCGGCGACCAGAGCTCGTACAACGCGCAGGCGCTGAAGCTCGCCGTCGACGACGCTAAGGAACAGGCACAGGCGATCGCCTCGGCCTCGGGGCTGACCCTCGGCGGGATTCTCCACATCACGAACGAGAGCAGCGCCCCGACTCCGATCGTCTTCGGAGCCCTTGACAAGGCAGCCTCGGCGTCGACGCCGATCGAGGCCGGCAGCCAGCAGATCCAGGCGTCCGTGACGGTGGTGTACTCGGCGAGCTAGAGCTCGGCGTGGCGCGACTCGATGCAGTCGAGCGCCCAGCCGTTCGCCGCCAGCACGATCCGTTCCGCGAGCACGTCGGCCTCAGGGCCGGCGTGCTCGCGCGGTACCTCGACGACGACCTGGTGGACGGACGCCTCGACTGCGCCGCCGAACTCGTGGCGCTCCTCCGCAACGATTGCGAACGCGGGGACGAGGTCGCTTACGCGCCCGGCGAGGTCGTCGATCTCCGCCGGCGTCACCGTGCGCCCGGCAAACACGCCGAAGTTGATGCGCACCTCGACTCCCGGCTCCTCGAGGGTGCGAACGCGGAGCGCGACGGCCGGCTCTATCTCCCGCGTGGCTCCCACGAGAACTTCAACGCCGTGACGACTATCCCGGCTACGCCCCAACCGGCGAGGACGGCGATCGCGCCCGGCTGTGTCCAGAAACTGTCGCCGTGCAGATAGACGGCGTAGACGAGCTTGACGAGGTACTTGAGGGGAAGCACGTCGCCGATCGCACGCAGCACGGACGGATAGCTCTTCGTCGGGCCGAATCCTCCGCTGAGGAACGCCATCGGCAGCAGGACGAAGTTGACGACGGCGGACGACCCCTCGCCGGAACGGATAAGCGACGCGATCGCCGTGCCGAGCGCGGCGAACGCCGCCGCACCGATGAGAAGGATCACGACGAGCGAGCCGAGCGCCGGGGGAAACGGCGTGCCGAAAAGCGCGCGGCCGAGCACGAAGAGCGCGATCGCCTGCAGCGCGAACACGATCAGCGTCGACGTAAGAAGGGCGAAAACGTATGTCGTCGCCGGGAGCGGCGTCGCTCGGAGCCGCTTGAGCACGCCGCTCTCGCGCCGCAGTACGAGCTGGATGCCGAGGCCGCCGAACGTCGTGTTCGCGCAGCCGTAGCCGATCATCCCGGCGAGGACGGCCCACTTGATCGGCACGCCCTGATATCGCCCGGAGTAGAACGAGCCGACGAGCACGAAGAGAAGCAGCGGGAACAGGAAGATGAAGAACGCGGCCTCCCGGCTGCGCCAGAAGACGAGTTGCTCCGTTCGGAGCTGATGGACGAAGATCTTCACTCGGGCGGCTCCTCGTCGACGAGGTCGAGGTAGACCTGCTCGAGCGTCGGGCGGCGCACCTCGAGCGAGTCGAGCTCTTCTCCGCGCGCGAGCGCCTCGCTGGTCAGCTCGTTGAGCACGCGTGTCGGCTCGTTCGTCCGGACGACGACGTCCTCGCCCCGGCGGCGGTAGCGGATCTCGACCTCGAGATCCGTCGTCGTGAGCTCGCGCGGCGTGCCGAGCCGGACGATGACGCCGTCGCGGAGAACGGCGACGCGGTCGGCGAGCTGTTCCGCCTCGTCGAGATAGTGCGTCGTAAGGAGCACGGTCTTCCCGAGCGAGCGGAGCGACCGGATCATCTCCCATGCGGCGCGCCGCGCTGCGGGGTCGAATCCCGTCGTCGGCTCGTCGAGGAAGACGAGCTCCGGGTCGCCGACGAGCGCGATGCCGAGGTCGAGCCGCCGTTTCTGGCCGCCCGACAGTGTCTTGACGCGCGCGTTCGCCTTCTCCGCGAGGCCGACGAGCGTCGATGACCTCGTCTACGTCGCGCGGCTGCGCGTAGTAGCCGGCGAACACGGCGTGCGTCTCGCGGACGGTGAGGTTCGGCCAGAGCTCGCGACGACTGGAGGACGACGCCGATCCGCTCCCGGAAGTCGGGGCCGGGCCGCTCGGGGTCGTGTCCGAGCACGCGCACTTCGCCGCCGTCCCGCTTGCGGTAGCCCTCGAGGATCTCGACCGTCGTCGTCTTGCCCGCGCCGTTCGGGCCGAGCAGGCCGAAGACCTCGCCCGTCTCGATCGTGAAGTCGACCCCACGCACCGCCTCGAGACTTCCGTAGGCCTTGCGCAGGCCACTGACCTCGATTGCGGGCATTCGGCGCGAAGCGTAGACGGGCGAGTGGTTGGGGGCGGCGGGTGCCGCCGCCCCCAACGGCGTTCGGGTTAGAGCCCTGGCCGGAACGTGACCTCGCTCAGGCCGACGAAAGCCTGGGCCACGCTGAATGCGACCACTTCACCGTCGCTCATCACCTGGACGTACGCGGCGGTCCCGCCGTTGCCGTAGGCGGCGAAGTAGAGGTTCTTGGCCGGCCGGTAGCCGGCTGGAAGCGTGAAGATCGTGCCCTCTTGCGGCCCGTTGCTGTTGGCCGCGTTGCCCTGGAGGTGGACGATCCCCCACGGATCCTTGTAGAACGAGACACCGTCATCGGCGGAGGACTCGGCAGCTTGCCATGTTCCCTCGTACGCGGGCGCTCCTGGCGCGCCGACGACCGTCGCCGCCGCGACAGCGGAATGACTGATCTTCGCGGCGGTGATCGCGCCGTTCTTGATCTTCGCTGCTGTGACAGCGTTGTTCTTCAACTGTTTCGTACCGACGCTGTTCGCCGGCAATCTCGTGATCGCGGCGTAGCTCGTGCCGCCGAGCGCGATGAACAACGCGATCATCGACACGACGAACGCCGGACTGGGTGTGAAGCGACGCTTCTGCATTTTCCTCCTTGAGTGGTTCCCGGCATTCTCGACGACGGCGAGGACAGCCAACTCCCGGCCCTGTGGTTGACTGGGAGCGTGGCGACCTTCCGCTACGTCGTTGCCGACGTCTTCACCGACGTGCCGCTCGCGGGGAACCAGGTCGCGGTCTTCACCGACGCGCGCGAGATCGCAGAGGAGATGCTCCAGCCACTCGCGCGCGAGATGAAGCTCAGCGAGACGGTGTTCGTCTATCCGCCGTCGGCGGCGGGGAACGTCCGCGTGCGGATCTTTACGCCGGCGCTCGAGCTGCCTTTCGCCGGGCATCCGATCCTCGGGACCGCGTTCGTGCTCGCGGGGCCGCTCCAGCTCGTGGAGATCCGGCTCGAGTGCGATGCGGGAGTCGTTCCGGTGCGGATCGAGCGCGACGGCTCGCGGATCGTGTTCGGCTGGATGACGCAGCCGCCGTTCTCCCACGAGCCGTACGCGGATGCCGACGCGTTGCTCGCGCTGCTCGGATTGGACACGGCGGAGTCTCCGGTCGAGCTCTACCGCCAGGGGCCGCAGCATGTCGTCGTCGAGGTCGCGTCGCCCGAGACGGTCGCCGCGCTTCGCCCCGACTTCGGCGCCCTCGAGGCGCTCTCTCCCGTACGGCACCGCGTGCATCGCGCGTGACGGCGACACATGGAAGGCGCGCGTCTTTGTCCCTGCGCATGGCGTCCCCGAGGACCCGGCCACCGGCTCGGCCGCCGGGCCGATCGCGCTTCACCTCGCCCGGCACGGGCGGATCGAGTTCGGCGACGAGATCGAGATCCACCAGGGCGCGGAGATCGACCGGCCTTCCACGCTGTACGCCGTCGCGCGCTCGGAGGACGTCGTCGAGGTCGGCGGGTCGGCGGTCGTCGTCGCGCGCGGCGAGTTCCGGCTCTAGTCGATCCAGCCGATCGAGTGGATGTCCGGCAGCTCGAACGGGAGCGACCGCCAGAAGACACCGCCGTTCGTCGAGACGTAGAGCCGGTTGCGCGCGGCGTAGAGCATCCGGTCGGGATCGTCCTCGGCGATCGCGACAGCGAAGCCCGGAGGGAGCCCGCCGCCCGCTTCCCGCCACGTCGCGCCGCCGTCGTTCGAGAGCATGAGCGGCGGGCGCCGCTCGACGATTGCGACCACCGTCGCGCCCGCGCGGGCGGCGGCGACGACGCGCGGCAGCGCGACCTCGGGGCGCTCCGCGGCGGGGACTTCCGTTCCGTCACCGAGCACCGACTCGTCCTCGACATCGACGAGAAAGACGCCCGCGACCGTCCCGACCGCGGCAATCACGAGGAAAGGATCGCCGACACGAGGGCAGCGGCGCTACGACCCGCCTCG
The DNA here is from genome assembly GCA_963753525.1 of uncultured Actinomycetes bacterium. Lineage (GTDB taxonomy): Bacteria > Actinomycetota > Thermoleophilia > Gaiellales > Gaiellaceae > Palsa-739. The sequence goes on along the minus strand of CAVWCS010000005.1, from coordinate 119,462 downwards.
ACTGGCTCCGCGCCCGCGGCGCGCGCGGCGAGGTAGCTCGCCGCGAACATGTCGCCCGCGCCGGTCGGGTCGGCGTCGACGGGATCGGCTGCGATGTGCGTCCCGTTCACCGTGGCGCCGCGCAGGCCGTGCGTTACGACGACCTCGGGCACGTCGACCGAGCCGACGACGGCCGCTTCCTCCTCCGCGAGCTTGAGGATCGAGACGCCGCGAAGCGCGTCGCGGTCGTAGTCCGCGTCGAGCACGAGCGGACCGAGCTGCGGCCGGCGAACGAGGCCCTGTCCGTCGAGGAGCACGTGCGGGGCACGCGGGACGACGACGTCACCGCGGAGGAGCGGCGCGACGTGCACCCAGTCGGCGTCGACCTCCGACGCGAACGGCCCCGCGATCGTGTTGATCGTCATCGTCCGAACGCCTGCGGCGTCGTACGAGAGCGAGAACGATGTCGTCGGGTTGTCCTGCGTGTGCAGCTCGAACGGAACGCCGCTCCCAGCAAGCGCCGCGCGAAACGCGTCCTCGTCCCGGACTCCGCAGGCGGCTACGACGAGGGCGTCCGTCCCGAGCGCCGCGAGAGCGCGTGCCGCGTGCCACGGCCCGCCGCCGATGCGGGGCGCGCCGCCTGCGACGACGTCACGCGAGAGATGCCCGATCACGGCGAGCGACGCCACGGCTCGCAAGCGTAAGCGCCAGCATGAGGAGGAAGGCGGCGCCAAAGCTCGGCAGCGACGCGGTGAACGTGACATAGCCGGGATGCGTCCGCTCGACAAGCCTCGTCCAGAACGCAGGCCCGACCGGCGACAACCACTGGTACAGGCAGAAACCGGCGAGCCACGCGACGAGGCCGGCGGGTCGCCAGCCCGGCCCGGCGAAGATCCGCTCCTCGGTGTAGCGGCGTCCCGCGAGCAGCCAGTCGGCGACGAGCACGCCGAAGAGCGGGATGAACACCGAGCCGAGGAGATAGAGGAAGTTCTGGTAGCCACGCCGAAGTTGAGGACGAGCGCGAGCGCCGTCGCGACCACCGAGACGAGCGTGATCAGGAGCCGCTGCGAGACGCGCGGCAGGTAGTTCTGGATCGAGACTGCGGTCGAGTAGATGTCCGCGAACGCCTTCTCGCTCTCGTCGATCGTGATCGCGATTAGGGCGAGGAATGCGATCCCTCCGGCTGCCGCGACGGAAGCCGGCAGATGCTGCGCGTCGGAGACACGGCGCGCGAGGACGATGAGGCAACCGAGGCCGATGCACCAGACGGTCGGCACGAAGTAGCCGACGCCCGCGCCGAGGCCCGCTCCGCGGCGGTCCTTCGCGAAGCGCGTGTAATCGGCGGCGAGCGGCGTCCACGAGACCGTGCTGCCGATCACGAGGTCGACCGCCTGGCCGAAGCTCGGGAAGCCGCCCTTTCCGGGCGCGTTCCAGAAGGCGTGGAGGTGCGACTTAGAGATCGCCCAGTACGTGAGGTAGGCCATCGAGAAGAGCAACGCCCACGACGCGAACTTGCGGAGGTAGCGGCGAACGAAGCCGATCGGCCCGAGCATCCCGAGCGCCCAGCTCAGCGCGCCGAAGACGAGTGTCCAGAGCCATTTCCCTTGCCAGCCGAAGATCCGCTCCGAGGCGGCGGCGGCGGCAATCGCGATGATGATCAGCTCGAACGTCGACCAACCGATGTTCTGTGCGACGTTGAACGCCGTCGGCAGCCACGAGCCGCGCTGCCCGAGCGGCGCGCGCAGCACGACCATCCCCGGCACGCGCGCGTCGGCGCCGATCGCCGCCGAAATACCGAGGAGGACGTTCCCCGCGACGGCGCCGACGAGGATCGCGAGCATCGCCTTCGGCAGCGAGAGCGCAGGCACGAGCAGCGCACCGATCACGATTACGAGCAGCGAGACGGACAGGTTCGCCCAGAGGAGCAGCGAGTCGAACGTGCCGAGAACCTGGAGCCGTGGTGGGACGGGGCTGATCCCCCAGCTCGGAGTCCGGTCGTCCACGAGCCGGAGTCTAGGTATGGGGACGAACCCTCTAGGCCGCCTCCGAGCTATGTGAAAGGATCATGCGATGCGCGCTTTCGTCGCCGGAACGCTTCTCGTCGTCACATTCGCCGTTGCGGGCTGCGGTGGCGGTTCGTCGCCGAGTGCGAACAGCAGCGGCAACGGCGAGGCTTCGAAGTCGGCGACTCAGGTGCTTGCGGACGCCGTGAAGGCAGCCGACTCGGCAAGCTCGCTACAGATGAGCGGGAACGTGAGCGCGGGTGGACAGCAGATCGGCCTCGACCTAGAAATCGCCAAGGGCAAGGGCGCGAAGGGCTCGCTCACGCTCGGGGGACAGAAGGTCGATCTCGTGGTCGTCGGTAGTGACGGCTACATGAAAGCCGGCGCCGCTTTCTGGACGCAGTTCGCCGGTTCGGAGGGCAGCACGATCGCGCAGATGCTCCAAGGCAAGTGGCTGAAGTTCCCGGCGAACAACGCGCAGTTCAAGCCGCTCGTCGCGTTCTCCAGTCCGAAGGCGATCTTCGACCAGCTGCAGTCGGGCGCCGACTCGCATTTGAAGAACAACGGCGCGACGATGTACAAGGGGCAGAGCGTCGTCGCGCTCGACGACGGCGCGAAGAACGGCACGCTCTACGTGTCGGCCACTGGCACGCCGTATCCGGTCGCTCTTGTGAAGACGGGCTCGGGCGGCGGCACGATTACCTTCGGCGATTGGAGCCAGCCGGTCTCGTTGGCCGCGCCGGCGAACGTCCTCGACTTCTCGCACCTCATCGGCTAGCCGGGCGCCGCAACCACGACACCGTCGACCGCGAGCACGCGATGCGGGCACGACAGTCCGGCGACTAGACACTCGCCTGGGCCAGTGCTCGCGAATGTCCCCTGATGACCTAGCGGGTTGGGCGGATCGAACGGAGCGCACGGAGAATGGTGTCACGATCGTTCGCCGATGCCTTTGCCCCGCTCCAGTACTCGACCAAGTAGGTCCGGCCCTGAGCGCTGAACAACCCCGAGCGACAGTTCGCCCCACAGTGCTCGCGGTCCCACGGCTGATTAGGGCTGAGCGGGAGATGCAACCGGACTGGGACATCGGCGAAGTTGTTCCAGCGTTGGAGTTGAATCCCGACCTGGTTCGACGGCAGTCCACTGATCGTGTGGGGCAGGAGATTGATCGTGTGGGTCGGGAGGCGGAAGTTCGTCAGAACGTGGGCGTAGCCCGGCGTCTGAGGGGACACCTGGCCAACGTAAAAGGAGTACGAGCGAAAGCCGCGCGGAACAGTGACGCTGAGCTTTCCAACGAGCACGGACGAACCAAGCGGACGTGGGATGCCAGGGCCGGGCGAGGGGCGGAGAGCAAACGCGAGAGCGACGGCCGCTCCAGCAACGGCGACCAGGGCGACAACAGACACCGGCCGACGACTTGCGCGAAGCTCTGAGAGGGCGAGAGCGCGTCCCGGTTGGGAGACGACAGTGCGGCTCATCCCGAGAACGATACGACGCGAACAGCCCAAGCGCCAAGGCCTGGCGAGGCGCGCGTTCGCCTGGGCGAGCACCCAATCTCGCCTGAGCGTACGAGCGGCTAGCTCTCGCTGAGCAAGCGCCGCAGCACGTAGCGGAGGATCCCGCCGTGCTGGAAGTACTCTCGCTCGCGCGGTGTGTCGAGCCGGACGCGGGCGCGGAACTCCTTGTCGTCCGCGTGCACGGTCACCTCGTCGGCGTCGCCGCCGTCGACTCCCGTGATCGAGAACTCCTCGCGGCCGGTCAGGCCGAGCGACTCCGCGTTCTCGCCCGGGATGAACTGCAAGCGGGAGGATCCCCATCATCAGGAGGTTCGAGCGGTGGATGCGCTCGTACGAGTCCGCGATCGCCGCGCGCACGCCGAGCAGGTTCGGGCCTTTCGCCGCCCAGTCGCGTGACGAGCCGGAGCCGTACTCCTTGCCGGCGATCACGATCGTCGGAACGTCCCCGGCGCGGTACCGCTCGGCGACGTCGTAGATCGTCCCCTCCTCGCCGTCCGGAAGGTGCACCGTCCACGTGCCCTCGCTGCCGGGGACGAGCTGGTTACGGAGCCGGACGTTCGCGAAGGTGCCGCGGATCATCACCTCGTGGTTGCCGCGCCGCGCGCCGTACGAGTTGAACTCCTTCCGCTCGACGCCGTGCTCGAGGAGGTACTTGCCGGCGGGGGAATCGGGCCGGATCGCGCCCGCGGGCGAGATGTGGTCGGTCGTGACCGAGTCGCCGATCATCACGAGGCAACGCGCGCCCTCGATGTCGCCGACCGGCTCGGGCTCGCGCGGCATCCCGTCGAAGTACGGCGGGAGGCGGACGTAGGTCGAGTCGTCGGCCCACGCGTAGAGCTCTCCCTCGGGCGTGTCGAGGGCGCGCCAGCGGTCGTCGCCGGTGAAGACGTCGGCGTAAACGTCCGTCGTACATCTTCCCCCGCACCGACTCGCCGATCACCGCGTCGATCTCGTCGCGGCTCGGCCAGAGGTCGCGGAGGAAGACATCCTCGCCGTCGGATCCCTGCCCGAGCGGCTCGGTGACGAGGTCGACGTCCATGCTGCCGGCGAGCGCGTACGCGACGACGAGCGGCGGCGACGCGAGGTAGTTCGCCTTCACCTCGCCGTGGATCCGCGCCTCGAAGTTGCGGTTGCCGGAGAGGACGGCCGCGACGACGAGGTCTCCTTCCGTGATCGCGGCGCTGATCGCGTCGGGCAGCGGCCCGGAGTTCCCGATGCACGTCGTGCAGCCGTAGCCGACCGTGTCGAAGCCGAGCGCGTCGAGGTACGTGTCGAGGCCGGCGGCGCGGTAGTACTCGGTCACGACCTTCGAGCCCGGCGCGAGGGACGACTTCACCCACGGCTTCGCGTTCGAGCCCGCGCTCGACCGCCTTCTTCGCGACGAGGCCGGCGGCGATCATCACCGACGGGTTCGAGGTGTTCGTGCAGGACGTGATCGCGGCGATGACGACCGAGCCGTGCTCGAGCGCGTACGTCCTCGCCTTCGACCGCGACGCGCTTCTCTCGCGACGGTCGCACGTCTGCGCAGGGCCAGCCTCCTTGCCGTCAGAGACGCCGTCGCCGGTCGGCGGGTCGCTCGCCGGGAACGAGTCGGCGACCTCCTTGTCGTACGTCCCGTTCGCGTACGTCGACGCCGAAGCTGCCGAGCGAGTCGATGAACATCTCCTTCGCGCGCGCGAGCGGGACGCGATCCTGCGGGCGGCGCGGCCCAGCGAGCGACGGCTCGACGTCGGCGAGGTCGAGCTCGACGACCTGCGAGTACTCCGGATGCTCCTCCGGCTCGTGCCAGAGGAGGTTCTCCTTGCAGTACGCCTCGACGAGCGCGACCGCTCGCGTCGTCGCGCCCGGTCAGGCGGAGGTAATCGAGCGTCACGTCGTCGACCGGGAAGAAGCCGCACGTCGCGCCGTACTCCGGGGACATGTTCCCGAGCGTCGCGCGGTCGGCGAGGGCGAGCGAGCCGAGGCCCGGCCCGAAGTATTCGACGAACTTCCCGACGACGCCGACCTTGCGCAGGATCTCGGTCACGGTGAGGACGAGGTCGGTCGCGGTCGCGCCCTCGCGCAGCGCGCCGGTGAGCCGGAACCCGACGACCTGCGGCACGAGCATCGAGAGCGCCTCGCCGAGCATCGCCGCCTCGGCCTCGATCCCGCCGACGCCCCAGCCGAGCACGCCGAGACCGTTGATCATCGTCGTGTGCGAGTCGGTGCCGATCGACGGTGTCGGGGAAGGCGACGCCGTCGCGCACCTCGACCACCCGCGCGAGGTACTCGAGGTTGACCTGATGGACGATGCCGGTGTTCGGCGGCACGACCTTGAAGTTGTCGAATGCGCCCTGCCCCCAGCGAAGGAACGCGTACCGCTCGAAGTTCCGCTCGAACTCGAGCTCGACGTTGCGCCCGATCGCAAGCCGTGACGCGAACTCGTCCACCTGGACGGAGTGGTCGATCACGAGCTCGACGGGGATGAGCGGGTTGATCGCGCTCGGCGAGCCGCCCTGCGCGCGCATCGCGTCGCGCATCGCGGCAAGATCGACGACGCACGGGACGCCGGTGAAGTCTTGGAGCAGGACGCGCCCCGGAAAGAAGGCGATCTCCTGCGACGGCTCCGCGGTTGCGACCCAGTCGCTGACGGCCCCGGAGTCACCACCGTTGCGGAGCACGTTCTCGAGCAGGATGCGAAGCGTGTAGGGAAGCCGCGCCGCGCCGGACGGAAGCTCGTGGATCTCGAACGTCTCGTCGCCGACTGAGAGCTGCATCATGACCCGATCTTAGGCGTAGGCTTGCAGACGGTGAAGCGGCTCGCGCTCCTCGCGCTCCTCGCTCTCGTCGTGGCGGGATCCGCGAGCGCAGGCAGCGGGAAGCGCAAGATCTTCCACCTCGTCGCTCGGCACGGAAACCTCACCGCCACGCTCACGTACACGAGGACGGGTCCGTATGTCTTCTCCAACGTCTGGGTGTCGATTCGGCGGAAGGGCAGTCCGTATCCGCTGCTCGGCGGCCATCTGTGCCAAGTCGCGGCGATTGGGATGTCTTCGTGCACCTGGGGCGCTCAGCCCTCTTTCGGGCTTCGCAATGTGACCGGCCATCGGTCTTCGCTCGTCGTCGGCCTCTACACAGGCGGCAACACGTGCTGTGCGCAGACGTTCGTCGGGTTGCTAGGAAGGAACCCGCACTGGATCGAGCACACGTTCGGCTTCTTCGGGGACGGTGGCCGACGGATTCACGGACGGTATTACTTCGTGTCAGTCGACTATCGCTTCTACTGCGCTTTGGCTAGCTGTGCCGGCTCCACTGAACCGATCCGGGTCTGGGCGATCCGCCGCGGCAGATTCGAAATCGCGACGAGGAGTCTTCCCGGGTGGGTGCGGTCGCAAGCGCGAGGTTTTAACGGCGACCTGCTGCATGAGCGGCGGAAGCAGCATCAGGCCCCACAGGGCACCCTCGCAGCCTGGTGTGCTGATCAGTACCTCCTCCACCATGGCGCGCGATGTTCAAAGGCGCTCGCGTTCGATCTTGCCCACGACTACCTGACCGGCGGGGACGGTCAGATGAAGGGCGGCCCCTTCATCCACGCGCTGAACGACGACCTCGCTCGCTGGGGCTACAAACACCGGCGATAACCCGCAGTCCGGCGCTACCTTTGGGCGCGTGAGGCGGGAGGAGATCCAGCTCGGTATGGCGGGGCATGCTGAGCACGCGATTCCGGAGGAGGCCGAGGAGCTCTGGACGGACGATGGCCGTGCGCACGTCGGCTGGTTCTGCGTCCGCACCGACCCGTTCCCGTGCCCGGCGCCGGATTGCGGGTACGTCGCCGAGTTCATGACCGCCGCGCATCTCGTGCTTGTCTGGGAGGAGCGCGACGACCCGAACCTTCTCCGTCACGCACAGCGCGCGAAGGAGGTCGGCCGTAACCCGCACATCGTCGGGTATGACCTCGACTACGGCCCGAGCGCGTCGTACTACGCGTGGGAGGCTGCCGGGCGGCCCGTGCACGGCGTCCGCGGAAAGTAACTCCGTGAAGTTCGGCGCCGCGCCGCCGTGGTCGCTCGGCGTCGAGGAGGAGCTCATGCTCGTCGATGCGGACTCGCTCCTCCCGGCCCGTGACGGCTGGTCGCGCGCCTTCGGCGAGGCGACGGGCGGGATCAAGCCCGAGGTGTTCGAGTCGCTCGTCGAGATCGTCACGCCGGTCTTCGAGACGGCGGATGAGATCGAGGCGGAGCTGCGCGCGCTGCGGCTCGCGGTCGCCGAGCGCGCAGCGGAGCACGGCCTCGCGGTGCTCGCCGTCGGCTCGCATCCGACCGCGATCGATCCGCCGCGGCTCGTTCCCAGCGATCGCGCGGCGTTGCTGAAGAAGCGGCTCGGCCGCGGGCTCCTCCGGCAGACGGTGTGCGGCTTGCACGTCCATGTCTCTGTTCCCGATCCGGCCACGTGTCTCCGCGCGTTCGAGGGTGTCGTGCCGTACTTGCCGCGCCTGCTCGCGCAGTCCGCGAACTCGCCGTACTGGGAAGGTGAGCCGAGCGGTTGGCGCTCGACGCGCTCGCAGATCCTGCTCGAGATGCCGACGGGCGGAACGCCGCCGGTGCTGCGGAGCTGGGATGACTGGGAGGCGGCGAAGCAGGGAGACAGCACGCGCCGCCATTGGGACGCCTGGCCGCGGCCCGACTACGGCACGCTCGAAGTGCGGATCATGGACCAGCCGACATCTGTGCGGTCTTCTGCCCAGCTGGCCAGCGCAGTGCAGCGGCTCGTGCGCGAGGCAGCGGATTGGAGCGGCGAGCCGTTCGACCGCGAGGAGTACGCGCGCGCTCGCGAGCGCGCGGCGCGCGATGGCGGCGGGCCGGAGGCGGAGCGCCAGCTCGAGCTCGGCCCGGACGCCGCGCTCGCAGAACTTTTCGCGGTCTAGGTTCGGGTCTCGACGAGCGGTGTCGTCGTCGGAGCCGGGGATCCGCCGGACGGCTCGAGCGTCACGGCGACGACGTCGGGCGAGCGCAGGCTGCCCGCGAGATGGACGGTGCTTCCGTCGGCTCCTCCCGCGAACAACCCGGCCGGGCGTGGCCGTCCGCCGGCCGGGATCACCCACGCCTCGTAGGTCTTGCCGCTCGGTGCGGCCGGAAGCCCCTTCACGGACAGCGTCGCCGAGCCACCCACGCTGACGAGCGACGTGCTGATGCCGGGCGATCCGTTCGACTTCAGCGCCGAGACAGTGAATCCGATTGCGATGCACGCGGCCGCGGCGGCGGCAACGGCGAGCACGCGCGGCGTCCAGCGCCGCCGCGTGAGCGGGATGACGTTCGACCGCTCGGCGGCCGCGGCGTCGAGAATTGCCAGCCGCAGGCGCGGCGGCGGAGGCGGCGCGACGGCGCCGAACGCGAGCGCGCCGGCAGCCTCGCTCAGCTCCGCGAGCTGCGCGCGGCACTCCTCGCACTGGCTCAGATGCGCCTCGTACGCCTCCGCCTCGGCCGGATCGAGGGCGTCGAGCGCGTACGCGGCCGTCAGATCGTGGACGTCCATGACACCTCCGTCCCCGGTTCGCCGAGCAGTTCGCGCAGGCGCGAGAGGCCGGCGAACATCCTGCTCTTGATCGTGCCGATCGGCTGTCCGAGCCGTTCGGCGAGCTCTGACTGGCTGAAGCCGCCGTAGTACGCGAGCTCGAGCGCCTCGCGCTGGGCGTCCGGAAGCAAGCGCAGCGCCGTCTGCACGCGCTCGCGCTGCAGCCGGAGCCACGCGTCCTCGTCGACGCCGCCGACCGACGGCTCCGCGGCGTGGTCGAGCGAGTCGGCGCGGCGCCGCTGTTCGCGCCGAACGGCGTCCACCGCGCGCCGGTGCACGAGCGTGAGAATCCACGTGCTCGCCTTACTCCGCTCGGGCACGAAGCGCGCCGCCGAGTTCCAGAGCGCGAGGAACGCCTCCTGCACCGCGTCCTCCGCGAGCGCCGGGTCGTGGAGGACGCGCAGCGCCAATCCGTAGGCGGCGCGGCCGTACCGGTCGTACAGCTCGGCGAGCGCCGACTCCTCGGAGCGGGCGGCCATGAGGACGAGCGCTTCGTCGGAGAGGTGGGCGAGTTGGCGGCTCACTGTCCGCATATTCGCTGTCCGCGGCCGGTCGGTTCAAATACGGCGGGCCGGTCAGGTCTGAGCCCCGACCGGCCCGCGGCAAGTGCACTACGCGATGAAGGGCTTGAGCGCGGCCGTCGCCTGCGCCGCGGTGAGCACCTTCGGGAGGTTCGGCGCCCCGACGATCGCGTTCGCCCCTATGTTCGAGAGGACGCTGAGGTGCCGGGACTCGCAGGCGCCGATCTCGGCGGCGACTCCCTTCAGCTCGTTGCTCTTGAACGCGGTGACCGCGCCCATGTACGCGCCGACGAAGGCCGTCTCGAGCGCCTCGCCGAGCTTGCCGATGCTCTTCCGCGACGCGAAGGAGCCGCTCGGGTACTTGAACATCAGCCCCTTCGGCGTGGCCGACTTGAGGACGCCCTTGAGCGCGGCGTAGTGCGCCTGCTCGTTGGCCAGCGCGGCGTAGAGGTATCCGAGCTCGTCGCCCTTGAGCTTCTTCGAGGCGATCGAGTGCTTGTAGAAGTCGATCGCGAGGAGCTCCGCGGTCGCGGCGAGCTTGGCGATGCCGGCGTCGGACGTGGGTGCGCCGAAGGCGGTTCCCTCCGCGAGCGCGAGAATCGAGCCGCCTGCGACGAGCGCAACTCCGCCCTTGGCGCCGCGGGTGAGGAACTGCGCGCGGGTCGTTTCGGTCATACGATTTGCCTCCTGTTGGGTCCCAGCGCCGGGCAGCGCTTCGCGCCTAATTCGCGGCGGCTGCGGAACCGGTTCGACGCTACGCTGGGCGAATGGCCACGCAGAACGACACGATCCAGGTCGGCGGTGTCCGCTGCGAGCGCTGCGTGATGCGTCTCGCCCACGTCCTCGAAGGGTTCGACGGCCTCGAGGCCGCGAACGCGAACCTCATGGGCCAGGTCTCTCTCTCCTGGGACGACGAGAAGACTTCGCGCGACGCGATCGTCGAGTGGCTCGCACAGTCCGGCTTCCCGGAACTGACCCCGGTCTAGACAATGGCTCGGGGGTCGGCGCGCCTGCTAGTGCTCGCGGTCGTGCTATTCGCGATGCTCACGTCGGCGGTGTCCGGCGGCGCTGCGCCTACGCACCGCCACAGCCCGTTCGCCGGGCTCGGCACCTGGGTTGACATCTACTCGACCGAGTGGGCCGATCCGGAGGCGGCTGTCGCGGCGATGGCCCAGCATGGCGTGCGGACTCTCTACCTCGAGACCGGCAACTACAGCCAGAGCGCGGACGTCTTCCGGCCTGACGACGCGGGACGCTTCATCGACGCCGCACACGCGGCGGGACTGCGGATCGTCGCCTGGTACCTGCCCTCGTTCATGAACGTCTCGAGGGACGCCGCCAAGGTGCACGCCGCGATCCGCTTCCGCAGCGCGACCGGCGAGCGCTTCGACGGGTTCGCGCTCGACATCGAGGCGACGAAAGTCCGGTCGCTCGCGCTGCGCGACCACCGCCTGCTCTTCCTCTCGGCGCGGATCCGCCACACAGTGCCGCGGAGGTACCCGCTCGGCGCAATCACGCCGTCGCCGGTCGGGATGTCGCCGTACTTCTGGCCGGAGATTCCGTACTACTCGTTGACCCACTACTACAAGGCGTTCCTGCCGATGGCGTACTCGACGTTGCGCGGCGTCCACGGTCGTGCCGGCACGCTCAGGTACCTCGCGTCGACCGTCTCAGCGATCCGCACGGCGAGCGGCAACCCCGCGTTTCCGATCCATCTCATCGGTGGGTTGAGCGGCTCCATGGGCGCGAAGGAGACGGCCGGCTTCGTTCAGGCGGTGGCCCGGACGAAGCCGATCGGCTACAGCCTGTACGCCTTCGGCGAGACGACGCCCGCCGCGTGGCGAGCGCTCGCGCGTCACTCCTAACGGAATACGCGCCGCGTTCGGGGCGTTCCTAGGCCTATGGGCGCCGCTGTTACCGTTGCCGTCATGAGCGAGAGCGAGGACGCGCAGCGGCTGGCTGCCGAGGCGCGCGACCGGGTCCGCTTCGAGGAGGACGCGCTCGCTCTCGCCGACCAGGTCTACCGCGTCGCCCGGCATCTCGCGAACTCGCGCGAAGACGCTGAGGAGCTCGTGCAGGAGACGTACGTCCGGGCGTTCCGCAGCTGGGCCTCGTTCCAGCCGGGCACGAACCTCCGCGCCTGGCTCCTGCGGATCCTCACGAACCTCAACATCGACCGCGGCCGCCGCCAGCAGCGCGCGCCGCAGATGCAGGCGCTCGAGGCGAACGACTACTACCTCTACGACAAGCTCTCCGAGGATGGGGACGGCATCTCCGACGCCGACCGCGTCGTCGAGCGCCTGTCTCAGGACGACATCGTCACCGCGCTCGCCGAGGTGCCGCACGACTTCCGCGACGTGATCGTCCTCGTCGACATCGGAGATTTCAGCTACGCCGACGCGGCCCAGATCCTCGACATCCCGGTCGGGACCGTCATGTCGAGACTCCACCGCGGCAGGCGTGTTCTCAAAGGAGCGCTTGCAGAAACTGCTCTCGAGGAGGCAGGAACATGAGCCACATCGATCCGTGTGCCCACTGCGAGGAGATGATGCAGCCGTTTCTCGATCATGTTCTGACGGAGCATGAGCGGCTCGAGGCGGAGTCCCATCTCGACGAGTGCGAGCACTGCCGGCGCCGCTACCGCTTTGAGGAGAGCCTGCGGGTCTACGTCCGCCAGGCCACCGCCGAGGTGATGCGGCCGGAGCTCCGGCAGAAACTGTCGGCGCTCAGGATCCCGCTGGACTGAAGTCGACGTCTCCGGGCGGCGTCAGGTCGTCGCAGGGGACGAGCCTCGTGGGAAGCGAGCGCGCGCCTTCGTCGGGGATGTGCCGCCATGCCGCTCGCGCGAGCAGGACGGGGTGGAGGCGGACGCCGCCGTAGGTCGCCGCGACGACGTCGCCGCCCTGCGCGCGCCAGTCGGCGACGATGCGGTCGACGGCGCGCGCGTCGAGGTCCGGCCCGTCGGCGAGAACGACGACCGCGGCGTCGGCGTCGTCGGGGAGCGCGGCCAGCCCCGCACGAAGCGAGGCGCCCGGCCCACGCTCCCAGTCGGGCGCGTGGACGCTCTCGACCGGCAAAGGATGGGCGCCACCGACGACGACGATCTCGTCCACGGTGGACGCGTCGAGCGCGGCAAGCACTTTCGGCAGTAGCTCGGCCTGCTTAGGCGGCTCCGTCCCGTAGCGAGACGATGCGCCAGCCGCGAGGACAATGGCCCAAATCGACATGTCCGGGACCTGGTACCGGACACGTCCGGTCGAGGCAAGTCCGACCGACCGCGCTTTCGCGGTATTTGCTCGGCAAACGCTCTTTACAGCCGCGTCGGAAAGAGACACGTCGGAACCTGGTTCCGACGTGTCCCGGAGGGACACGGCTATCCGAGTTGGGCGAGCGCGCGGGCGACGAGCGCGCGGGCGAGTGGGAGCTTCCACGCCGTGCGCGGCAGTGTTGTCGCGGCGTCGAGCGCCTCGATGCCGTCTATCCGCCACGGAATCGGTGCGACGCCTGCGAGCGCGATGCGCGTCTCGCCGCCGACACGCGCGACGGCGACGCCGACTTGCGGGAACGACCAGCGCTTCCGGTCCATCGCCTTGAGGTAGACGCTCGCCGCGACCTCCGGCAGCTCGATCTCGAGGATCAACTCGCCGTCCTCGAGGGTCGTCGTCCGCCGGTCGCCCTCGTCCGGAAGCCGGTACAGCTCCTCGACCGCGAGCTCTCGGCGGGTCGTCCTCAGCCGCGCTCCGAGCGCGACGAGAGCCGCCGCGATGTCGGACGGGTGCGCCGATGCGCAGAAGTCGTTCGCGAAGATTGCGTGCTCGCGGTGCTCGCCGTCGCGCGCGTGGCAGCGGTCGCCCCCATGCAACCGGCACGGATAGTCGAGCCGCCAGTACCAGCAGCGCGTTGCCTGCAGGAGGTTCCCGCCGAGGGAGCCCATGTTGCGGAGCTGCGGCGACGCAGCGAGCCGGCACGCCTCACGCAGTGCGTCGGGGATCGCCGGCTCGACCTCGAGCTCGCCAAGCGTCGTGCCCGCGCCGATCGTCGAGCCCGAGACGCCGCGCGGCACGACGCCGCGCACGTCGACGAGCGTCTCAGCGCTCAGAAGCCCGTCCTGCAGCAGCGGCACGACCTCCGTGCCGCCGTGGAGGAAGACACCGCCGTCGAGCTCCGCGAGGCTAGACGGCCGCAGGAGCTCCACGGCGTTCCTTCTCCTTCGCGCTCTCGAGCGCGCGCAGCATCTCCTCGCGCGAGATTGGCAGCTCCCGGATGTCCGCACCCGTCGCGTCGCGGATCGCGTTCGCGATCGCGGCGGAGACGGGGACGATCGGCGGCTCGCCGAGACCCTTCGAGCCGAGGTTGGTCAGATGCGTGTCCGGCTTGTCGACGAACTCGCAGACGATCTCCGGGACGTCGGCGATGGTCGGCATCCGGTACGCGTCGAGCGTCGAGGTGAGCACGCGGCCCGTCTCGGGATCGAGGAGCCGATCCTCCGAGAGCGTGTGTCCGATCCCCTGGATGACGCCGCCCTCGACCTGGCTCGAAGCGCCGAGCGGATTGATGATGCGACCGACGTCGTGGATCGCCGCGACGCGCTCGACGACGACTTCACCCGTCTCGACGTCGACGGCGACCTCGACGACGTGGACGCCGAACGTGAGGACGCTCATGCCGGTCGGGTTCGGGCCGCGGGCGCCCTTGCCGAGGATCTGCGCGTCCTCGAGCAGGTCGACGATCTCATGAACAGGCGCGTCGCGCGGCAGGCCGCGCTGCTCGGCGATGTCCTCGATCTGCTCGCGCGCGTCGGCTGCCGCGGCGCGCACGGCCGGCCCCATCGACGGCAGTGTCGACGAGCCGGCGGAGATGGACGCGTACGGTCCGCGCGCCGAGTCGCCGAGCGCGACGTCCACCATGTCGAGCGGCAGCCGCAGCTCCTCCGCCGCGATCTGGGCCATCGCCGTGCGCGTGCCCGTGCCGATGTCCTGCATCGCCGTGACTACGGTGGCGCGGCCGTCGGAGCCGACCCGCACCCAGGCGTAGGAGGGCGGCCCGCCGCCGCCGTACCAGATCTGGCTCGCCATCCCGACCCCGCGCTTCCACACGGCGTCCGACCGCGACCGCACCTCGTGGCGCCGCTCCCAGTGCGGCACCGCCATGCCGTAACAAACATCCAGCTCCTTCGAGGAGATCGGCGTTCCCTCGTTCGTCGCCGCGTAGTTGCGACGGCGGAGCTCGAGCGGATCCATGTCGAGCTTGGCGGCGAGCTCGTCGACGAGGCACTCGAGGCCGAACGTCCCCTCGACGAAGCCGGGTGCGCGGAACGCCTTCATCGGCGGCGTGTTGATCTTCGCGCCGTAGGTCTGGGTGCGGACGTTCTCGCAGTCGTAGAGCATCTTCATCGGCCCCTCGGTGGAGGCATTCCAGCCCGACCAGCCGACCGCGTTCGTGAACTCGCCGTCGAGCGCGACGATCGTCCCGTCCGAACGCGCCCCGGCGCGCAGCCGCTGGACGGTCGCGTTGCGGTTGCCGGCGGCGGTGCTCTCCTCGCGCCGTGTGAGGGCACACCGAACAGGACGTCCCGTCCGCTTCGCGAGCTCGGCGGCGACGAAGGTGTACTCGTCCGGCCCGTTCTTCGAGCCGAAGCCGCCGCCCATGAACTCGCACACGACGCGCACCTTGTCGGGCGGCAGCTCGAGCGTCGTGGCGACTGCGTCACGCACGCCCCAGATGAACTGCGTCGAGATGTAGACATTGAGGACGTCGCCCGTCCACTCGCAGATCGCCTGGTGCGTCTCCATCGAGTTGTGGAGGACGGACTGCGTGCGGTACGTCGCCTCGACGACGACGTCGGCCGCTGCGAGCGCCTTCTCGACGTCGCCGCGCTCGTAGTGGCGCGGGTCGGCTGTGAACTGCTCGCGGCGGACGGCCTCGTCCGGGTCGAGGACGACCTCGAGCTCCTCCCACTCGATCTCGATCGCGTCGATCGCGGCCCGCGCTTGGCGGAACGTGTCGGCGGCTACCGCGGCGACGGCCGCGCCGGAGTAGCCGACCTCGCCCTCGAGCCCGCTCGCCTCGCCCGGGCCGATCGCCGCGCGGACGCCCGGCAGCGCGAGCGCCGGCGCGAGGTCGATCCGCTTCACGCGCGCGTGCGCGTGTGGAGAACGGAGCACGGCCGCCTGCAGCATCCCCGGCAGCCGGAGGTCGGCGGTGTACCGCGCCTCCCCGCGCACGCGCTCTGGCCCCGACTTCCGCGTGGCGGGCCGGCCGACGACCTCGCGCGGGCCGGCGGGCCACTGCTCGAGCGGATCCTCCTCGACGACGATCCAGACCTCCTCGAACCGGCCCTCGACCTCTTTCTCGGTGCGAATCAGTCTTGCCACGTAAGAATCGCCTCCTCGATCTTCGGATAGGTGCCGCAGCGGCAGATGTTGCCCGCCATTGCGTGCCTGATCTCGTCGCGGGTCGGCTCCGGGTTGGCCGCGACGAGAGCGGCGGCGGAGACGACCTGGCCAGGCGTGCAGAAGCCGCACTGGACGGCGTCGGTGCGGACGAACGCCTCGACGAGCGGGTGGTCGCGGAGCCCCTCGATCGTCGTCACTTTGCCGTCCACGGTGTGCGCGAGCGTGATGCACGAGAGCCGCGGCACGCCGTCGACCTGGACGGTGCAGGCGCCGCAATGCCCCTCGGCGCACGCGATCTTCGTCCCGGTCAGGCCGAGCCGGTCGCGGAGGACGGACGCGAGGCTCGTCCCGACCTCGGCGTCGAGGACGTGCTCCTCTCCGTTGATCGTGAGCCGGATCTCGCTCATACGGTTGTAACTGCCACGGTGTCGGCGATCTGAATCAGGCGAGCAGTGGTGCGGCCAACCGCGCGACGGTCCGGCTCGGCCGTGTCCGGCAGCGTCAGCCAGAGGTCGCGCGCCGCGACGAGCAGCTCGCGGATCTGGCCGAGTTCCTCGTGGTGATCGCCGTTCGGCTCCTCCGTCGCATTGAGCGCGAGGCCGATCGTGCCGAAGCCGTCGGACTGGCCCGTGAAGAGAAGCGGGAGTGCCATCGAGAGATACTGGTGGATGCGCGCCTGCGCGAGCGGCTGCGCGAGCGTTTCGATCCCCTGCGGCGTCGACGGCTCGAGCGGATCCTCGCCGTCCGCAATCCGGTTCGCGTTCCCCGCGAACATGTCGCGGATCCGGCGCTCGTCGAAGCCGACGGTCTGCGCGACGCGCAGCGAGAGGAGGAGCGAGCCGGGCTGCTGGCCGTACGGGTAGTCCGACGCGTACACGATCTGCTCGGGCGGCACGAGGCGCAGGAGGCCGAGGAGGTCGACCGCGCTCCAAACGGACGTGTCGAAGAAGACGCCGCGCTTCCCCGAGAAGCGGTGCGCGAGATTCGCGAGGTCGGCGATGCCGGCGTGGGCGAGGATCAGCTGCGAGCCGGCGTGGTCGTCGACGAGCTTCTCCAGCCCCTCGGCGATCGGCGGCAGCCCGCGGCCCGCGTGGATGAGGATCGGGACACGGCGCTCGGCCGCGAGCGCGAAGACGGGGACGAGCCGCTCGTCGTTCGGGAGAAACTTCTGCGCGCGCGGATGGAGCTTGATCCCGCGGGCGCCGAGGTCGAGACAGCGCTGAGCCTCCTCCAGCGGGCTCTCGTTGAGGTCGAGCCGGACGAACGGGACCAACCGTCCCTCGGAGCGCGCAGCGAACTCGAGCGTCCGGTCGTTCGCGGCCGTGAAGCCGGGATGCCGGTCGGGCTCGTCGAGGCAGAACACGTTTGCGCGTGAGACGCCGTAGCGGTCCATCCCGCCGATGAGCTCGTCGTATACGCCGACCATGCCGTCGATGTCGTGGCCGAGGTGCGTGTGCGCGTCGAAGATGTCGAGCTCGGCCGGCAGGCCCGCGCGCACGCGCTCGTCCCAGCTTGCTGCAACCTCCCGTGCCCGCTCGAGCGCATCCATCCCCCGGAATCTATCCGCCGCCTTCAGGGCGAGACCGAGCCGGCCGATGTTCTCCTCATGGACAGACGTGTGATGTGGATGTGCGTCGGGTTCGGCTCGATCGTCGGGGGCTTCGTGCCCGAGGCATGGGGAGCGAGCGGGTTCGGCGGAATGTCGCTTCTCTTCAGCATCTTCGGCGGCGTCGCGGGCCTCTGGCTCGGCGCCCGGCTCACCAGCTGACGAATCCGTAGAGGTTTCGCGCCAACTCCGCAAAGGACACTTTCGGTGGCGCGAAGCGGCGCGTAAGACGGAGGCATGAAAAAACTCCTCGTGCTTCTCACCGTCATCGGTGTCCTCGCAGCGGCTTCGTCCGCGAGCGGAAGCGGCGCCGGCAGCATCGTCGTCTCGGAGGTCTTCGCCGCAGGCGGGAACTCCGGCGCTCCGTACACGAACGACTACGTCGAGCTCTTCAACCGCGGCAGCAGCGCCGTCTCGGTCACGGGCTGGACGCTCCAGTACGCCTCCGCCACGTCAACGACGTGGACCTCGACCGCGCTGTCCGGCTCCCTTCCTGCCGGTGGCCACTACCTCGTCCAGCTCGCATCGGGTGGATCGAACGGAGCCGTGCTTCCCGCTCCCGACGCCACAGGTACATCCAATCTTGCCGTCTCCGGCGGAAAGGTTCAGGTCGTCAACGCGGGCGCCGGAGTGGAAGACCTCGTCGGCTGGGGCTCAGCCACGCAGTACGAGGGCAGCGCTGCGGCGCCTGCGCTCACTTCGACAACGGCGCTGGTGCGCGGGGGATCCTTCTGCACCGACGCCGACGACAACTCCTCCGACTTCACGGCGGGCACACCGAACCCGCTCAACTCGTCCGACGCTGTGGCGGCATGTTCAGGGTCGTCGGGCGGCGGTGGCGGCGGTGGCGGAACCACGGGCGGCGGCACGGTCGGTGTCGATCTCCAGCCGGTGATCTCGCTGGCGGTCGACCACGACACGCTGAACTTCGGCTCCGTCATGCCGGGGACGATCCCCGCTCCGCTCGCCGAGCACGTCACGGTGACGAGCACCGACTCGAGCGGCTACACGCTGACGGTGGACCGCACCGCGTTCACGCCGCACGACCTCCCGCTCGGCATCGGCGTCGACAGCGCTTCGCTCGCCGCGGTGCCGGTCGCCCCCGATCCCGACCTCCTCCTCGGGACGACGAACGGCGTGAGCGCGACGGCCGGCGACGTCTGGACGACGAACGTCGGCTTCGTCTCGCCTCTGCCGTCCCTGCCGTCCGGCCACTACACGGCGACCATCACGTACACGGTGATCGCCCAGTGAAATTCCTCGGAGTCGCGGCGATCATCGTGGCGGCTCTGATCCCGAGCGCAGCGGCCGGTGGAATCCCGGCTGCCGCGCTCGGCGTCAGCCCTTTACGCCTCGAGCTGAAGGGGGCATCGACCGCGTCGATCACGGTCCGGAACCCGGGCGCGCGTCCGCTCGTCGTCACGGTGACGCGGGCGGGCTTCGCACGCACCCTGCACGGCAAGCCGCGGATCGAGGCGGCACGAGGCGCCGCGGGGTGGCTGCGTGCCCGACCGCACCGGCTCCGCCTCGCTCCGCACGCAACCGCCTCGTTTCGGGTGACCGCGAAACCGCCCGCGAGGGCTAGGCCGGGCGACCATCCGGCGCTCGTTCTCCTCGCGACGCGGCCGCCGGCTGACAAGAAGGTGCACGTCCTCCTCCGGGTCGGCGTCGTCGTCCTCGTGCGCATCGCGGGCGCGATCGTCCACCACCTCGTGCCGCAGGCGCTCTTCGTGCGCCGGCACGGGGCGGTACGGCTGTTCTCGCTGCGACTCGCCAATCGCGGCAACGTCGCCGAACGGATCGGCGGCGCCGGCCTCGAGCTCGCCCTGAGCCGCCACGGGAAGCCACTCGCGACGCTTCGCACCCGCCGCCTCGACCTTCTGCCGCACAGCGCGGGCATCGCCCTGTTCGCCTACCGCGGCGCGGCACGCGGCCGCGTCCTCGCCCGGGTCGTCCTCCGTCCCGCGACGATCGGCCCGGCGCGCTCGTTCTGGGTGACGCTCCGGTGATCTACGCGCGCGTGTGGAGCGATTCGATCGCCTTCTCGATCTCGTCGAGCCGGGCTGCGCCGAACTCACGGACGACGCCGTCCGAGTCGACGACGACGTTCGTCGGCACGCCGCGCACCCCGAGCTCGCGTGCGAGCGTCTCGTCGGGGTCGAGAAGGATCGGCCCCTTGATGCCCCACATCTCGCAAAAGCGGTCGACCTCGGGCCGAGGCTCCGTTCCCTCCCAGATATCGACGAGCACTACCTCGACGCCCGACCGGGCGGCCTCGGAGATTCGCAGTTCCTCGAGGAACGGCGCTTCCGCGTTACAAGGCCCTCACCAGCTGGCGAAGAAGTTGAGGATGTACTTCTTCTCGGCCCAGTCGCCGTTCGTTCGACGCTCGCCGGTCCAGTAGTCCTCGAGCGAGAAGTTTGGCAGCCGCTTGCCGATCCACGGGCTCGGCTCGTCGATCACCGGCACGGGCGGCCGGCCGGCGAGGAGATCCTCGACGATCGAGACCGTCTGGCTCCCGGCGTTGGCGACGAGTATGCGGCCGTCGCGCGGATCGACAGTGACGCCGCCAGGCCCGTTGCCGACCGGGATCTGCGTCCATTCCGTCCCGTCTGCGACGCCGATCACCGTGAGCGTCCCCGCGCCGCGGTTCGTAATGTAGACGCGGTCGTGCGCAGGCGCGACCGTGAGGCCGACGGGAGCCTGGCCGGTGCGGATCTCCTCCACGATCTCCTGCGCTTCGAGGTCGACGCGGGAGACGGTGCCGGCAATCGAGTTGACGATGAACGCCTCGGCGCGCTCGGGGACGATGCCGATCGCGCATGTCCCGATCCCAAGCTCGAGCCGGCCGACCTCCTCGAACGTGTCGGTGTCGAAGATGTTCGCCGAGGCGGCGACGAAGTTGACGCACACGGCGAGCTTGCGGGTCGGATCGACGCCGATCGCGCCGGCGCCTGGCTCAGCCTCGACCGTCGCGACCGTCTCGAGCGAGTCGAGGTCGATGACGCTCATCGTCGAGCCGAGCGAGTTCCCGACGTAGAGCCGGCGCGTTTCAGGAACGTGTGTGAGCCCGGACGGATAGCCGCCGACCGGCACCGTGGTCTCGACCTCGAGCGTCGCGGCGTCGATGACCGTGACCTGGTCGGAGTGTGCGTCCGCCGAGAAGACGCGGCCGGTCTGCTCGTCGAAGCCGATGTCGATCGGCTCGGCGCCTGTTGCGATCTCCGTGACGACCTCGTGCGCGTCGAGGTCGATGACGGAGACGAAGTCGCTGCGCGAGCATGCGACGAAGGCGCGGCGCCGGGCTGCGTCGATCGCGATCCCTTCGGGGTCGAGACCGACCGGGATCTCGGCGATCTGCCGCCAGGGAGTCCGCGCGTCGATGCGGCAGGCCGCACCGACAGGGAAGCTCGCGTCCTCCATCCCACGAGTATCTAGGATCGCGCGCATGACCGACGTCCTCATTTATGCCGACTCGTTCCGCTCGGCGGACATGCGACACGCCATCCCGCTGGGCGTCCCTGACCCGATCCTCTACGCCGAGGCGGGCGGTGCGAAGCACGTCTTCACGCACTCGATGGAGGCACCGCGGCTCCGGGCGCTCGGCTTGTTCGACGTCCACGTCTCCGAGGAGTTCGGCAGCGACGAGCTCGCGGCGTCCGGGCTGACGTCGAAGGAGATCCGCGCCGAGCTCGCTGTGCGCGAGGTGGCGAGCCTCGGCCTGACGCGGGCGAGCGTCCCGGAGAACTTCCCCGTCTGGCTCGCCGATCGCTTGCGGGCCGCCGGTGTCGAACTCGACGTCGACCAGGATCTCTTCGACGACCGCCGGCGTTCGAAGACCGAGACACAGATCGCCGGAATGCGACGCGCCCAGCGAGCGGCCGAGGCCGCGATGGACACATGTCGCGACATGCTGCGCCGCTCCGACATCAGCGGCGACGAGCTCCTCCTCGACGGCGAGGTGCTCACCGTCGAGCGCGTGAAGGCAGCGATGAGCCAGATCTTCGCCGCGCACGACACGACCGCCGACGAGTACATCGTCGCGCCCGGCGCGCAGGGAGCCGTCGGCCATGACATGGGCTCCGGCCCGATCCCGCCGCATACGCCGCTCGTCGTCGACATCTTCCCGCGCGACAACGCTTCGGCCGTCTACACGGACATGACCCGCACCTTCGTCCGCGGCGAGGTCGCCGACGACGTGCGCGAGTGGCATCGCCTTGTCAAGGAGGCGCTCGATCGCGCGATCGCCGAGACGAAGCCGGAAGCCGACTGCCGCGCGCTCTTCGATGGGACGTGCGAGATCTTCGAGGCAGCGGGCGAGCTGACGCCGCGGACGAAGACACCGGGCGAGCCGCTCGTCGACGGCTTCTTCCACGGTCTCGGTCACGGCGTCGGGCTCGAGATCCACGAGGCGCCGGGGCTGGGGAAGCTCGCCGACAAGAAGCTCGTCGCCGGCGACTGCATCACGATCGAGCCGGGTCTCTACCGGCAGGGCTACGGCGGCGTCCGGCTCGAGGACAACGTCCTCGTCACGGAGACCGGCGCCGAAAACCTCACGAACTACCCGTACGACCTCGAGCCGTGAGCGAGCACTCGATCGAGACGATGTTCCTCGAGGAGCGGAGCTACCCGCCGCCCGCGGACTTCGCTGCGCAGGCGAACGCCCAGCCCGAGATCTACGACGCCCCGTTCGAGGAGTTCTGGGAGCGGGAGGGACGCGAGCGGCTGACGTGGTTCGAGCCGTTCACCGACCTCTACACGTGGGAGCCGCCGTACGCGAAGTGGTATCTCGGCGGCAAGCTCAACGTCTGCTTCAACTGCGTCGACCGCCACGTCGAGGCGGGTCGCGGGGACAGGGTCGCGTTCCACTGGGAAGGCGAGCCGGCAGACGAGACCCGCGCGATTACGTACGCGGATCTCCAGAAGGACGTCGTCCGCTTCGCGAACGCGCTCAAGAAGCTCGGCGTCAAGAAGGGCACGCCGGTCGCGATCTACATGGGCATGGTTCCCGAGCTGCCGGTCGCGATGCTCGCGTGCACGCGGCTCGGCGCGCCGCACACCGTCGTCTTCGGCGGCTTCTCCGCCGACTCGCTCTCCGGCCGGATGAACGACATGCGCTGCGAGGTGCTGATCACGCAGGACGAGGCGTGGCGCCGCGGCTCGACCGTGCCGCTGAAGAAGGTCGCGGACGAGGCGATGGCCGCAGCGCCTGTCACGAAGGCGACCGTCGTCCTCCGCCGCACCGGCAACGACGTGCCGATGCAGGACGGCCGCGACCACTGGTGGCACGAGCTCGAGGCCGACTGTTCCGACGATCCCGAGTCGTGCCCGTGCGAGCCGATGGACAGCGAGGACCTGCTCTTCCTCATGTACACGAGCGGTACCACCGCGAAGCCGAAGGGAATCGTCCACACGACGGCCGGCTATCTCGTCGGCGCGGCCACGACCCACCACTACATCTTCGACCTCAAGCCCGCCGACGACGTCTACTGGTGTGCGGCAGACATCGGCTGGATCACCGGCCACAGCTACATCGTCTACGGGCCGCTCTGCAACGGCGCGACATCCGTCCTCTACGAGGGGACGCCGGACTTCCCGGACAAGGACCGCTGGTGGTCGATCGTCGAGCGCTACGGCGTGACGATCCTGTACACGGCGCCGACCGCGATCCGCTCGCACATGAAGTGGGGGCCGGAGCACGCCGAGAAGCACGACCTCTCCTCGCTGCGGTTGCTCGGCTCGGTCGGCGAGCCGATCAATCCCGAGGCGTGGGTCTGGTACCGCGAGCACATCGGAGGCGGCCGCACGCCGGTCGTCGACACGTGGTGGCAGACCGAGACCGGGATGGTGCTCATCACGCCGCTGCCGGGCGTCACGACGCTGAAGCCGGGCTCGGCGACACGACCTTTCCCAGGGGTGGATGCAGCGATCTTCGACGAGCAGGGGAACGAAGTCGGCCCCGGCGGCGGTGGGTATCTCGTCCTCAAGAAGCCATGGCCGGCGATGCTCCGCGGCATCTTCGGCGACGACCAGCGCTATCGGGAGACGTACTGGGCGAAGTACGAGGACGTCTACCTCGCCGGCGACGGTGCGCGGATCGACCGCGACGGCGACTTCTGGCTCCTCGGCCGAATCGACGACGTGATGAACGTCTCCGGGCACCGCATCTCGACGATCGAGGTCGAGTCGGCGCTCGTCGACCACCACGACGTGGCCGAGGCTGCGGTCTGCTCCCGCGCCGACGCGGTGACGGGCGAGGCGATCGTCGCGTACGTGACGCTGAAGGGCGGCGCCGACGGCTCGGTCGAGAAGCTCGAGGAGCTACGCAACCACGTCGCGCAGAAGATCGGCGCGATCGCGAAGCCGGCGAACATCGTCTTCACGCCGGAGCTCCCGAAGACGCGCAGCGGCAAGATCATGCGCCGCCTCCTCCGCGACGTCGCGAACGACCGGGCGCTCGGCGACACGACCACGCTCGCCGATCCGACCGTCGTCGACGAGATCTCGAAACGCGCCGCAGAGGAGAAATCGCAGGAGGAGGGCTAGGCGCCGTCAGGCAGAAGTGGTAAGAACGCACCTCCTGCGGATATGCGGCGCGGGTCGAAGGCACTCCAACGGGCGGATTCCGGGACAGGTGCCAACTGGACCGCCGACCTGAGCGACAAAACGCCGCTGTCCGTTATCTCAGCTCGATGCGTCCGGCCCTCGGGCCGGCGCGTGCCCGCGACTGCTCTACTCTTCAACGTCAGCGACATCGCGGCGTCGGCGTACGGCATCGAGAAGCTCTTGGAGGACGATCGATGGCGAAGAGGAAGCGGACGAAGGCTGAACGCGAGGAGTTCCAGGTGTGCTACGAGCGGCCATGGCGAACGCCCAGCGCACGCGCGAACTAGCGGAGCGCGCCCGGGCGAAGCTCGACGCAGAGCGCTCCGATCGCTGACCGCCGCGCCGCGCTCGCTCACTTGATCGGCGGACGCAGCATCCCGCCGAAGCCGCCGTGTGGGAACTTCTGGCTGGGCTGTCGCGGGTAGACCTGCACCGTGACGCGCGGCGGCGTGTGGTACGCGCACTCCCATCCGCCGTACTCGCCTGCGAGGAAGGCGACACGCACGACGGCCGCGTCGGTTCCTCCTTCGCCGGTCGCCTCGGCGGCGAGCCACTGCACGCGCTGCGAGCTGTACCGGAACCAACTCGTCGGGTAGGGCGGATTCCACAGCTTCCGATTCCGAACGAAGCGTCCCGCCCGGAACCGGACCGAGGTCGAGGACGCGTCGGCGGAGAGGCGTATGCCGAGGGAGAAGCGCGGCCGGCTCGTCCTGCAGCCCTCGTAACGGCCGTAGACCGTTCCGAACGTTGGGAAGCTCGCGAGAGCGGGCTGGTACCTGGGAGAACGTGAGCGCGCCGAGCCTGATCCGGAAGCGGTCAATAACGCGAGCATCCCGATCGCTATAGCGAGCGCGAGTACCTTCATGAGGGCATTAGAGCCCCTGGCGGCTCAGGCGTCCAGCAGGCTTTCGAACCGGGCCGGGTCGTCGAACGGGCCGATTACGGCGAGGCGGAACCGGTCGTCCGAGATCAGCTCCCGCGCGACGCGCGACACGTCCTCCACCGTCACTCCGTCGAGCCCCGCGAGCACCTCGCTCGGGTCTGGCAGGCGCTTCTCCAGTACCTCGCGCCGCAGGCCGAACATCATCAGCCCTTGCGGCGTCTCGATCTGCAGCACGAACCGGCCCTTCGCAAACGACCGCGCCTTTTCGAGCTCGTCGGCGGGAAGCGGCTCCGCCGCGATCTTCCGCAGCTCCGCGGCGATCGTCGAGACCGCGTCGTCGATCCGCGCGATGTCGACGCCCGCCTGCGCGTAGAGCGTGCCCGCGTCGGTGTAGCTGTGGTTCACGCCGTGGACGTAGTACGCCAAGCCGCGCCGCTCGCGCACTTCGGTGAAGAGCCGTGACGACATCCCGCCGCCGAGCGCGGTCGCGAGCAGCGAGAGCGCGTACCGGTCGGGATGGGCGAGCGGGAGGCTGTGGACGCCGAGGCAGACATGCGCCTGGTCGGACTGCTTCTCGAACACGCGCACGCGTCCGTTCGCGTACGGCGCGACGGGCTCCGGCTCGCCGGTCGGCTCGTCGGCGAGATCGCCGAGCAGCGCCTGCACCTTCTCGAGCAGGCCGTCTCCGATCCGTCCGGCGACGCCGAGCACCATCCGCGAGGGCTTGTACCAGCGACCGAGGTAATCGAGGAACGTCTCGCGCGTCGCGCCGCGGACGGTCTCCTTCGTGCCGATGATGTCGCGGCCGAGCGGCTGGTCGCCGTAGAGGAGATCCTCGTAGACCCCGCCGATGAAGTCGCGCGGCGTGTCGAAGTACATGTTCATCTCCTCTACGATCACGCCCTTCTCGCGCTCGATCTCCTCCGCGTCGAAGCGCGAATTGCGGAGCATGTCGACGAGGACGTCGAGCGCGACGTCGCGGCTCTCCGCGGCGCACTTGACGTAGTACGTCGTCGACTCCTTGCCGGTGAACGCGTTGAACTCGCCGCCGATCGCGTCGATCTCGCCGGCGATGTCGCGCGCGCTCGGCCGCCGCTCTGTCCCCTTGAAGAACATGTGCTCGGAGAAGTGCGCGATGCCGCCCGACTCGCGCGTCTCGTACCGCGAGCCGGCCGCGAGCGTGATCAGCACCGACACCGACTGCGCATGCGGCAGATCGGCCGTGAGCACGCGCAGGCCGTTGTCGAGCACGGTGCGTTCGAAAGTCGCCAAACCCCTCTCGATCGTATAGAGCTACGTCCAGTGCTCGGCGAGCAGACAAGACGTGCGATCGCGGCGCAGCCGGAGTGGCTCGCGCAGGTTCCGACCGACCGTCGCTTCCCCGACCGCGCGCGTCTGCTCTTCACCGGCTGCGGGACGTCGTTCCATGCGGCGATGACCGGCGGCGACGCCGTGCAGGCGCTCGAGCTCGTCCTCCGGCCCGACAGTGATGCCGATCTGCTCGTGATCGTCTCCCACGAAGGGGAGACGCCGCTGACGCTCGAGGCGGCGAAGGCGTGGGATGGCCCGCGCTGGCTCGTCACCGGCAAGGCCGACGGCCCGATCGCCGAGTTGTGCGACGAGGTGATCGTCTGCACGCCGGCGATCGAGGAGAGCTGGTGTCACACGGCGAGTTACACGTGCGCGGTCGCGGCGATCGCTGCGCTGCACGGCGAGGACATCGCATGGCTGCCCGACGCCGTCGCCGCTGAGCTCGAGGCGCCGCTCCTCGAGGTCGGTGACCAGGAGCGGTTCGTCGTAGCCGGTGCCGGGCGCGACCTCCCGACAGCGCACGAGGCGGTTCTCAAGCTGCGCGAAGGAGCGTGGGTTTCGGCAGAGCCATATGAAACAGAGCAACTGCTCCACGGCTATCTCGCCGCGGTCGACGAGTCGGCGCGCGCGTTCGTGCTCGAAGGCGAAGGTGTAGCCGCACAACGGGCAGCGGCCGCCGCCGCCGCGCTCCGGACGCTCGGCTGCGCGGTCGACCTCATCCCGACGTGCCACCCGGTAGTGGACATCGTCCGCTTCCAGCGACTCACGCTCGAGCTCGCGGTGCGGCGCGGCCGCGAGCCGGACCGCATCCGGCGCCACGACCAGCGGTGGGCCGATGCCGCGGCCGCGGCGACGAGGTTCTATCTAAGGCGGACAACGCCGCGTAGCTAGCTCTGCTCGAGCGGCGCAAGCGTCAGACCATGCCCGCTGAGCTGCTCCCAGTAGAGCTCGGCCTGCTCCTTCGCTCCCGACCAGACGATCGCCTGCCCGGAGTTGTGGATGCGGTCGGCGAGCCGCAGCCCGGCGTCGTACGTGACGCCGGGGATCACGCCCGAGAGCGCGAACGCGACGCCCTCGAAGGTGTTGTGGTTGTCGTTGAGGACGATGACGTTCCACGGCCGGCCGAGCCCCGAGCCCTCGCCGCGGTCGAGCCGCTCGCGTGGCGGCGCGAGCGTGGTACTCAAGTGCGACCGTTCACGGTCCAGCGGTAGCGCGGCTTCACCGTGAGGGAGGCACCGACGAAGCAGTCGCGCTCGGCCTTCGCAAGGAGATCCGCGAGCTCGTTCGGGCCTGGCTCCGGCTCGATGTCGACGACGATGTCGACCTCCGCCTCGACGACGGCGTAGCGGCCATCGGTCTCACGCCGCGTGACGAGCGCGCGTGTGGAGCCGGACACGACCTGCGCGACGAGCTCCGCGCGCTTCGCGTGGTACTGGAGGCTCGCGAGCGAGCAACGGCCGAGCGCGGCGAGCAGGAGATGCTCCGGCGTCCACGCCACCGGAACCGCTAGCGGTACGCCGTTCTCGTCTCGCAGCTCGCCGCCCGGCGTGAGGTCGACGGAGAAGCGGAACTCGCGAGCGCCCGAGGCCATTGGGGGATCGTCTCAGATGCCGTCCGGGGCGGCTCGTACTGTGCGGTTCTTGCGCCGCTTGCGCACGCTCACCGAGGCCGAGTGTTATGTCCGCTGTTACGGCGCTTGGGATCCGACGGTGACGATCGTCAAGCTCGAGCCGCGGCGACCACGGTACGAGCTCTCGGTCACCGGCGAGGATCTGCGGCGCGAGTTCGAGCTGCGCATCGATGCGCGGCCCGACGAGGTCGAGCCCGAAGCTGCGTAGCGCTGTCCCTGACGTCCTCGGCCCGAGTCTCCGGGTCGTCTTCGTCGGGATCAACCCCGGCCGCGTCTCTGCCGCTGCGCACGCGCACTTCGCGAACCCGCGGAACGACTTCTGGCGGCTCCTCCACGCGGCAGGCTTCACGTCGCGGCTCTACGAGCCGCACGAGCAGTTCGCGGTGCTCGAGGAGCGAATCGGCGTGACGAACGCGGCTGCGCGCACGACGCCGGGCTCGGGCGACCTGCGGCGCGCCGACTTCGCCGGCTCGGCCGAGCGGCTCGAGCGAATCGCGCGCGACCTCCGGCCCGGCTGGCTTGCTTTCGTCGGGAAAGAGGCCTACCGCGGCACGTTCGGGGAGCGTCCCGAGCTTGGCCCGCAGGAGCGGATGCTCGCGGAGACGAGCCTATTCGTCCTCCCGTCCACGTCGCCCGCGAACGCCGCCGTGCCGTGGGAAGAGCGGCTCCGCTGGTTTGAGGTTCTTAGCCGGGCCAGCGGTTCGTGATCGGCGTCCGCCGGTCGCGGCCGAACGCCTTCGGCCGGAGCCGGACGCCCGGCGGGGCCTGGCGGCGCTTGTACTCGGCTCGGTCGATCAGCGCCACGGCGCGCGCGACGACGGCGGGATCGAAGCCGTCCGCACTCAGCTCCTCGAGCGTCCGGTCGTCCTCGACGTAGGCCTCGAGCACGCGGTCGAGCTCTGCGTACGGCGGCAGCGAGTCCTCGTCTAGCTGGCCCTCGCGCAGCTCGGCGGTCGGCGGCCGCTCGATCGTCGTCTGCGGGAATCAGCTCGCGGCCGGCCCGCTCGTTGAGGTGCCGCGAGAGCCGGAACACGTCCGTCTTGAACACGTCCTTGAGGAGCGCGAAGCCGCCGGCCATGTCGCCGTAGAGCGTCGCGTAGCCGACCGACAGCTCCGACTTGTTCCCCGTTGTGACGACGAGCCAGCCGAACTTGTTCGAGAGCGCCATGAGCAGCGTGCCGCGCAAGCGCGCCTGGAGGTTCTCCTCGGCGAGCCCCGGTTCCGTGCCTGCGAACGAGGGGCGAGAGGACGACGGTCGCCGCCTCGACGACCGGCTCGATCGCGAGCTCCCGAAAGTCGCAGTCGAGGTTCTCGGCAAGCCGGCGCGCGTCCGTCACGCGTCTCCCGCGAGGAGTAACGGGACGGCATCGAGACGAGGTGAACGCGCGCGGCGCCGAGCGCTTCGACCGCCAGCGCCGCCGTCAGCGCGGAGTCGATCCCGCCCGAGACGGAGACGACGACGTCGCCAAAGCCGTTTTTCCCGACGTAGTCGCGCAGGCCGAGGACGAGCGCGCGCCGCATTTGCTCGAGGTCGTCCTCGAGCGGGGCGAGGCCGGCCTTCCGCGGCTCGTCGAGGTCGACGACGAGGAGCGTCTCCTCGAAGCCAGGAGCGCGCGCCACGACCGAGCCGTCGCTCTCGATGAAGAGCGAGTGCCCGTCGAAGACGAGCTCGTCCTGACCACCGACGGTGTTGCAGAGCGCCACGCGTACGCCGCTCTCCCGTGCCCGCGCGGCAAAGATCGCCTCCCGCTCGCGGTCACGGCCGATGTGGAAGGGCGAGGCGGAGAGGTTGACGACGAGCTCCGCTCCCGCGGCGGCGAGCTCAGTCGTCGGCGGGCCGTGGATCCACATGTCCTCGCAGATCGTGATCCCGACCTTCGTCCCGGCCACGTCGATGAGCGTGGCTTCCTCGCCCGGCGTGAAGTACCGCTTCTCGTCGAAGACGCCGTAGTTCGGAAGGTGCCGCTTGCGCGCGTACGTCTCGATCGCGCCGTCGCGGCAGACCGCGCACGCGTTGTAGAGCGCGGCGTCGAAGAGCGGCGTGCCGACGAGCGCAACGATGCCCGTCACCTGGGCGGCTATCGCCTCGGTGCACGCCTGTGCCGCGCGCACGAAGCCGGGGCGGAGGAGCAGATCCTCGGGCGGATACCCGGTCACCGCAAGCTCGGGGAGGACGACGAGGTCGGCGCCTGCGTCGCGCGCCTCACGCACGCGCTCGAGGATCAGCGCACGGTTCCCGTCGAGGTCTCCGACAACCGGATCGATCTGCGCGAGTGCGATCCTCATAGTTTCAGCCTATCAGGCGAAAACCTCCGCGCCCGCAGCGTTTGCGTAGCCAAGTTAGCGTCCGCTAACCTAGTGCGCACTAACTTAGCTCTCAGCTCGGGAGGAGTCGAAGTGAAGGCACGGTTGCTGGCGACGCTGGTCGCCGAGGAGAATCGCAAGTGGTGGACGCTCTTGGCCGTCTCGTTCGGCCTGTTCATGATCATGCTCGACAACACGGTGGTGAACGTCGCGCTGCCGACGATGGAGAAGGACCTCCACGTATCGCTCGCGTCGCTCGAGTGGGTCGTGGTCGCGTACGCGCTGACCTTCGCGTCCCTGATGATCACTGGCGGGAAGCTCGCGGACATGTTCGGCCGGAGACGGATCTTCATGACCGGAATCGTGATCTTCACGCTGGCCTCGCTCGCGTGCGGCCTCTCTTCGACGATTGACCTCCTGATCGCCGCGCGCGCGGTGCAGGGCGTCGGCGCGGCGCTGATGAACCCGGCGACGCTCTCCATCGTCGTGGCGACGTTCCCGCCGAAGCAGCGCGGCCAGGCGATCGGGATCTGGGCCGGCGTCTCGGCGCTGGCACTCGCGATCGGCCCACTCATCGGCGGCCTGATCACCGAGAACATCAACTGGAACTGGATCTTCTTCATCAACGTGCCGATCGGCGCGCTCGGCATCGTTGTCTCCCGCCTCGTGATCCGCGAGTCGCGCGATACGTCGCACGAGCAGAGCATCGACCTGCCGGGACTGCTCACCTCGATCGGCTTCCTCTTCTCGCTCAGCTATGCGCTCATCGAAGGAAACCGGCATGGGTGGGGCTCGCCGGAGATCCTCGGCCTGTTCGCGGCCGCGGTCGTCTTCTTCGTGGCGCTTCTTCTCCTCGAGGCGCGGCAGCGGCTGCCGATGCTCGATCTGTCGCTGTTCCGGATCGGCGCCTTCGCCGGCGCGAACGTCGTGGCGATGCTCGTCTCGCTCGCGATGTTCGGTGTCTTCTTCTTCGTCTCGCTCTACGTCCAGAACATCCTCCACTACTCGGCGACCCAGGCCGGCGCGATTTTCCTACCGATGACGGTGCTGATCATCCTCATCGCGCCGATCTCGGGGCGTTTCTCCGACCGCGTCGGCTCGCGCTGGCTGATGGGCGGCGGGATGACGCTGCTCGGCTTCTCGCTCTTGCTCTACCAGCGCGTCTCGATCCATTCGAACTTCTGGACGCTGCTCCCGGCCCTTCTCCTCGGCGGGTTCGGGATGGCAATCACGATGTCGCCGATGACGTCGGCGGCGATGGGCGCGGTTCCGGTCGACAAGGCCGGCGTCGGCTCGGGCGTCCTCAACAGCTTCCGCCAGGTCGGCGGCTCGCTCGGGATCGCGGTGATGGGCGCGATTCTCGCGTCGTACATCCACCATCCGCCGCACACGCTCGCCGGCGAGCAGGACTACGTCAACGGCCTCCACGCGGCCCTCGCCGTGAGCGCAGCGATCAGCTTCGGCGCGGCGATCGTCGCCGTCGTCCTCGTGCGGACGCGGCCGCAAGTCGAGCACGCGCACGTGATGGAGATGGCCGCGTGAGCACGGCCGCGGCCCCACGCATGGCGGCCTCGGGCCGCCGCACGCACCTGCTCGAGACGGCGGCCCGCCTCTTCACCGAGGGGAGCTACCACGGCACGACGACCGCCGAGATCGCGCGTGCCGCCGGCATCTCCGAGCCGATCATCTATCGCCACTTCGCGTCGAAGCGCGACCTGTATATCGCGACCCTCGAGCACGTCTGGGAGAAGGCACGGGCGGGCTGGGAGCAGGCGGTGGCGGGGTCGACGGACGCCTGCGCCGCGGTCGAGGCGATCGGCAAGGGTCACTTCTCCGTACGCTCCGCGAAGCTCCAGCTCGCGGAGCTGTGGGTGCAGGCACTCGGCGAGGCGTCGGAGGATCCGGAACTTCGGAAGGCCGTGCGCCGGCACATGCGCGAGGTCCACGACTTCCTCGCAGGCCTGATCCGCAACGGCCAAGCGCAGGGCGCGATCGTCGCCGAGCGCGATGCCGACGCCGAGGCGTGGATCATGCTCGCGGGAGGGATCCTCGGGATGGTCGGTCGCCGCATCGGGCTGCTCGACGATGGCGAGCTCCAGGCGATCCGCGCCGCCAGGCTCGCCTGGCTCCGCGCTTAGCTTGCGCTAGCTCGCGAGTGCTGCGCACTCGCTCGCTGTTAGCGGAACTACGCGGGCCGGAAGCGCGGTTCCGGCTCCCCCGCTCCTCGGCCCGCGCCGTAGGCGCCCGCCGCGGCGGGTAACGAGGTCTCAGCACGAAGGCGCGGAAGACCGCGCTCTTCCGCGCCGGAGTTCCGTCAACAGCGAGCGAGTCCGCAGGACTCGCGAGCTACAAAGAAAAAGGCCCCGGCTGCGGCTCCGGGGCCTTTTCGTGAGGTGCGCCCTTCGCGGAGGGTTCGGGAAACGGGTCTGCGGCGTCCCCTTTCCCGGTTTTCTGCCGTAATGGCGCGCCCCCTGCAAACCTTCGCCTGGCGTCCGGCGCGGCTGCAAGGTGGCCTCACTATAGGTGCCGAGCGGACTCCCGTCAAGTGACTCGGTCAAGTGATTTGCATCGCATCCGGTTCACTCGCTTTGCCAATGGGCATGCCAAAAGATACGTGTCTTGTAAGGACATCTTGCGTAACGATGAAGTATGCGCTTGACTATGCGTGCCATGAAAGCGAAGGAGACGAAGACACGCCCTGTCGCTGTCGCGCGCGAGGCGCTCCGGCTCGGTGAGCGGCTGCGGCAGCTGCGCTCTGCTGCGGGCCTCACGCAGAGCGACCTCGCCGGCGACCGCTGCTCGAAGGAGTACGTCTCGCAGATCGAGCGCGGCAAGACGCGGCCGACCCGCGAGACGATCGAATTCCTCGCGGCACGGCTCGGCGTCGACGCGGGGTTCCTCGCAAGTGGAGTCGCGGCCGACGAGCGCGGCCGGCTCGAAGGCGCACTAGCTCGCGCGGAAGCTCTCTACGGGGCCGGCGAGGACGTCGAGGCGGCGAGCGCGTTCGAGGTGCTCGTCCCCGCAGCGCGTGCAACCGGCAGTCCGGAGCTCCAGGTCAGGGCGCTCGTTGGGACCGGCCTCGCGAAGATGCGCCTCAGCGACCATCGGGCGGCGCTCGAGCTCCTGAGTGAGGCGCGGGCTCTGACCGAGTCCGAATCCTTCTCCGACGTCGAGCGGGCCGACGTTCTCCTCCGGCTCGGAGGCTGCCGCTATCAGCTGAACAGCACGCAGTCTGCGATCGCTCTCTTCGACGAGGCGCTCGCGCTCGCCGAGCGCTCGGGCATGCCGTGCGACGCGCTGAAGGCCGACATCTACTCGTGGCGCTCGCGCTGCTGGCGCCGGCAGCGCGACTACGAAGCCGCGCGTGACGATGTCGAGCGCGCGCTCGAGCTCTCGCAGGGCGTGGACGACCTCCGCACGATCGGCGTCGCGTACTTCCAGGCATCGCTCGTCGCCGAGCGCCAGGGTCACTGGGTGCTCGCGCGGGCGTACGCCGAGCGGGCGCGGGAGGCGTACGCGCAGCTCGCCGACCGCGTCCACGTTGGTGAGCTCACGAACAACCTCGGCGGCCTCAACTTCCTTCTCGGCAGGACAGAAGACGCGATCGGCCTTCTCAAGGAGGCGTTTGCGATCGCGCTCGAGACGGGCCGCGATGGCGACGCCGGACGTGCCGCCTCGTCGCTCGCGCAGGTCAACCTCCGCACTGGTGACCCGGCGCAGGCCGAGGAGCAAGCGCGGCAGGCGCTCCGCCTCCTCGACGGACGCGTCGACTACGTCGACGAGGTGGGGAACGCACAACTGGTTCTCGGTCGGGCGTTGCTCGAGCAGGGTCGCTTTGACGAGGCCGAGGCGGCGTTCCGTGACGCCGAGATGAGCTTCACCGAGCTCGGCTCGGGCAGCCATCGTGCAGCGGTCTGGGTCGCGCGGGGAGATCTCGCCGCGCGCCGGGGCGACCACAAGGCTGCCGCGGGCTTGTACCGCTCCGCGGCCGAGGCGTTACAGGACGTTCGCTTCTAGGAATATGAGGGGAGGTGACACGATGATGAAGCTTCGGTTCATTTCGATTCTGCTGATCGCAGCGCTCGGGGCATACATCCTCGCCGCGACGCTGGCACCGCTTGGGATGAGCGACGGAGGCGGCTTCTAACCGGCGGCGACGGGGCTACGGAACGTCGCCGCTGACCGAGCCCATCCGCTCGATCACGACCTGAGGGACACGCGCCGCGGGACTGAGTCTCAGGCACATGCGCACGACTTCGGCGCAGTCCTCGGGCCGGATCATCTCTTCTTGTTCGAGACCCGACCACTGAGCCATCGGCGTGTCGACGAAGCCGGGGCAAATCGCGATCGCCCGCACCCCGGCCGCGTCGAGCTCGGCGTTGAGCGAGCGTGTCAGGGCGATCACCGCCGCTTTCGTCGCGCCGTACGTCGCGAGACCGGGCGTCGGCAGCGTCCCGGCGATCGACGCGAGGTTGACGATCCAGCCTCGCGACTCCCGCAGCAGCGGGATCGCAGCCTGCGTCACGAGGAAGAGGCCGCGCAGGTTGATGTCGAGCTGCAGGTCGAGCTTCTTCAGGTCGAGATCCTCGACGAGGCCGCCGATCCCCACTCCCGCCGAGTTGACGAGCACGTCGAGGCGGCCGAACCGCGCCTGATGCTCGGCGACGGCGCGCGCGCATTCGTCAGGATCCGCGACGTCCGCGGCGACGGCGACCGCCCCGAGCTCGGCCGCGGCGGCCTCGATCTTCTCCGGCGTCCGCGAGACGAGTGTCAGGTCGTAGCCCTCGTCGCGCAGGAGCCGCGCGATCGCGAGCCCGATGCCCGACGAGCCGCCGGTGACGAGTGCCGCCCGATCTGCCATTCCGCGGCCTACAGTAAACGTCGTGGCGACGCCGGGATTGACGAGCCTCACCGTCGGCGGCGGCTGCGCCGCGAAGTACTCGGCGGCGCGGCTCGAGGAGCTGCTCAAGGGCTTCGTCCCCGTCGAGGCGGAGGATCTGCTCGTCGGCCTCGATCCCGCCGACGACGCCGCGGTCTACAAGCTCGACGACGAACGCGCGCTCGTGTTCACCCTCGACTTCTTCCCGCCTCTCGTCGACGATCCGGCGTTGTTCGGGCGCATCGCGGCGACGAACGCGCTCAACGATGTATTCGCGATGGGCGGCGTACCGCTCCTCGCGCTCTCGATCGCCGCGTTTCCGGAGGAGCTCGAGACCGACGTCGTCGCCGCGGTCTTCGCGGGCGCGGACGAGCAGGTGCGCGCGGCCGGCGCGATCCTTGCGGGTGGCCACACGATCCGTGACGTCGAGCCAAAGTACGGTCTTGCTGTCGTCGGCACCGTCCACCCGGAGGCAGTCTGGGTGAAGAGCGGCGCCCGGCCGGGCGATGCGGTCTTCCTTACGAAGCCGCTCGGGACGGGCCTCGTTCTCGCGAGCAAGGCGGACAACATCACCGAGGCAGCCCGCTGGATGACGACCCTCAACAGCGCGGCCGCCGACGCGCTGCGCCCGTTCGAGCCGAACGCCGTGACCGACGTGACCGGCTTCGGGCTGTTCGGCCACGCGCACGAAACGGCCGAACGGAGCGGCGTGCGCCTCGTCCTCGAGTCCGAGTCGTTCCCTGCGCTGGCGGGAGCCCTCGAGGCCGCTCGCGCGGGGACGCGCACCGGCGGCGACCCGCGCAACCGCGAGTTCGCGCCGGTCGAGGCCGACGGAGTGCCGGAGGAACTGCTCGCGCTCGGCTACGACGCGCAAACCGCCGGCGGCCTTCTCGTCACGCTGCCGGCAGACAAGGCGCTTTCGCTCGAGGCAGAGTTCGGGAGGCAGGACCTCTTCCTCGCGCGGGTCGGCGCGGTGGAGGAGGGGAGCGGCGTTGTCGTCCGTTAGCGTCGCCCACCGCCGCTTCGCGCTGGAGCTGTCGCCGATCGGCTTCCGAAGAATCGCGCGCGTCACGGTAGGGGTTTTCGTTTTGATCGTGGCCAGCGGCGCGACCGTCCGGTCCACCGGTTCAGGACTTGGCTGCCCGTCGGTCACGTTCGACCTCTCCTCGTGCGTGAAGGCGTATGGCTCGGCTGGCTACCACGCGGACATCGAGTTCTTCAACCGCGGAGCGTCCGGCCTCACCGTGTTGATCGCGCTCGCGCTCGCCGTCGCGGCATGGCGCACGGCCGGGCTTGGTCGAGGGGCGAAGTGGCTCGCAACTCTCGCCTTCGTAGCGACACTGGTGCAGATCCCGCTCGGTGCGATCACGGTTCACGAGAACCTCAATCCGCACCTCGTCATCGCGCACTTCCTGCTCGCTCTCTTCGCGCTTGCGGTTGGCGTGCTCGTGCTCGTCGAGGCGAACCGCGTCGTAGCCGGCGGTGCGCAACCGCTTCCACGGCTCGCGCGTCTCGGCGGAGCGGCGCTGTTCGCTTCGGTTGTCGTGCTCGTCGTCTCGGGGACGCTCTCGACGGCCGCCGGAAGGTTCCCCGGGCATTCGGGCACGACGGTCGTGCCCAGGCTTTGGAACTTCTATTCCGCCGTGTACTGGCACGTTCGCGCGGTCGCCGTCTTCGGAGTCGTCTTCCTCGCCCTTGCGGCGTGGGCGTGGCAGCGGCGCGAGCGGTTCCCGTGGCTAGTGCGCGGGTGCGCCGGCCTCCTTGCGCTCCTGCTCGCCCAGATGGCGATCGGCGAGGTGCAGTACCGCACGTACGGAACCGTGCCGTGGGGA
Source organism: uncultured Actinomycetes bacterium (assembly GCA_963753525.1). Classification (GTDB taxonomy): domain Bacteria; phylum Actinomycetota; class Thermoleophilia; order Gaiellales; family Gaiellaceae; genus Palsa-739. The sequence goes on along the minus strand of CAVWCS010000005.1, from coordinate 82,446 downwards.
GTGGTCGTCGTCCACGTCTCGCTCGCAGCAGCGCTGTTCGGATGGACGGTCGGCCTGGCCGCGCGGCTCTGGAGGCCCGTGGACGGCGCCAACTAGACTCCGCCGGATGTCGGAGCTGATCGTCTCCTCGCGGCCCGACCTTCGCCACCCGGTGCTGCTGGCGGGCTTTCACGGCTGGAACGACGGGGGCCAGGGAGCGTCGCTCGGCGCGGGCTTTCTCGCGCGCGAGTGGGAGGCCGAGGAGTTCGCGACGATCGACCCGGAGAACTTCTACGACTTCCAGCAGGTCCGTCCGCAGGTGTCGCTCGAGGACGGACTGACGCGGAAGCTCGAATGGCCGTCGAACACGTTCCTGCACGCGCCCATTCCCGGCCTCGACCGCGACGTCGTGATCCTGCTCGGCGTCGAGCCGAACCTCCGCTGGAAGACCTACTCGCGCCTCATCGTCGGGCTCGCGCAGGAGCTCGGAGTCGAGCTCGTCGCGACGTTCGGCTCCCTCCTCGCGGACGTCCCGCACACGCGCCCTGCTCCGGTGAGCGCGGCCGCGAGTGACCCGTCGCTGGTCGAGGAGATGGGCGTCGAGCCGTCACGCTACGAGGGGCCGACGGGCATCGTCGGCGTTCTCCTAGACGACTTCAGGCGGGAGGGAATCCCGGCCGTGAGTCTCTGGGCCGCGGTTCCCCACTACGTCTCGCTTGCGCCAAGCCCGCGCGCGGCGCTCGCGCTCTGCCGCCGCTTCGGTGAACTTCTCGGCGCCGACGTCGATCTCGACGAGCTCGAGCAGGCCTCCGAGGAGTACAGCCAGCAGGTGACGGAGGCCGTCTCCTCCGACGCCGAGACCACGGCGTACGTTGAGGAGCTCGAACGGCGCGTCGACATGATGGAGGCGGAGGAGGAGCTGCCGTCGGGCGACACCCTTGCTGCCGAGCTCACGCGCTTCCTCCGCGAGCGCGAGGAGAACGGCGAGGACGGCGGCGAGAGTGCCGGCGGGCCCGCGTCATAGTGCCTCGGTCTCGCTGGGCGAAAATCACCCCGTTCGCCGCCCATTGCTCTACATTTGGAACGGCTAGCGGCGCCGCGAGGGAAGGAATCGCGTGCACAGACTGAAATCCCGGTGCGCATCATGTTGACCTTGCGTCGCCTGCTCAGGCTGACACGGCTCGACCGTGAGGAGGGCCAGGTCCTCCCGATATTCGCTGGCGGGATACTTGCCATGTTGCTCATGACCGCAGTGGTGGTCGACGGCGGGAACCTGTTTCAGAACAGGCAGTCGCTCCAGAACGCTGCGGACGCTTCGGCGGTCGCAGCAGCGCTGTACATCGCCGGCCACACCAACTGCCAAGGTGCAGCGAGTGTCGGTGCATGCGCCGGGATATATGCGGGCCTCAACGGGGCATCGGACGGGAGCGCGCTCGTGCCCTGCGCCGCCACCGTCAACATTACGAAACCTCCGCCGGACACGCCGAGCTGCTACGTCTACCCGTACACCAACACCGAGGAGGTCGAGGTCTGGCTCACCCGGAAGACCTCGAACTTCTTCGGAAAGCTTTTGGGCTTCGCGACCTCGACCGAGTCGGCGCGCGCGGTCGGCACGCTCGCCGGTGGCCCCCCTCCCCCGATCACGTTCGCCGCGCTGGAGAACACCGCTGCTTGCGATAACCACACCCTGCTGATCAAGCTGGGCGGCGTCCTCACGGTCAACCAGTCGATCTACGTGAACTCCTGCAACGTCCCGCAGGATGCATTCGACGTCTTCAACGGCGGCAAAATCATAGCTCCGAGCATCATCGTCCATGGCGGGTGGGAGACGCACGACGGCAGCACGGTTTGGACGACAGGCGCCGGTCAGACGTGGCCGCAGGTCACGCAGTGCCCGGACGTCAACTCGTCGGCCTACTACAACAACGGCACCAAGATGTTCCAGATGCCGCCGCCAAACGGGTGCCCCGTCGATGGCGTGAACGCGTTGCCCGATCCGTTCCTAGCGTTCCCGCCTGTGCCGGATTTCGGGGCTGGGAACGTTGGGGCGCCCGTGAACATCACGAAGATCAGTCGCGGGCTGAATGGCGACGGAGCCAATGTCGCGAGAGTGGTCACAGCGAGCGCGCACGGCCTCGCTGTCGGCAACACGGTGACGATCTCGGGCGTCGGCACCTTTGGCGGCGGCGACTTCGACGGTGCGTACACGGTCGCGAGCGTGCCGAACGCGACGACCTTCACCTACGCCAACACCGGTGGGACTGTCCCCGTGATCACCCAGAGGCAGATGGCCGGCGGAGTCGTCACATTGACGACGAACGCACCGACCACGCTCTCGACTAGCGGACCTGACAAGAGCGTGACCGTGTCGGGGATCAACAACTTCTTCAACTTCGCGGGGTCTGTGACCGGACCGTCCTCAAGCGGGGCCATGAGTTCGTTCTCGTATCCGTCCGCGTACGCGGACCCCGTTTCGCAGAAGGGCTTGCAGCAAGGGACCGCGACGCTGAAACTTGCGACAACGGCGAACCTCGCGGTCGGCAACACGATGACCGTCACCGGTGTGGATCCGCTGCTCAACACTCCGGCGAACACCCCCGTCACCCTCACCGCCGTCGGGGGCGGAACGGTCAGCTACGCGGATCCGAAGACGACGCAATATTCGATCTCGAGCGCGTCGATAACGAACGGTACTGCGGCTTCCGCGAAGGTGAACATCACAACGTCCGCCGTCAATCACATCTTCACCAACGATGGGATAACGGTGAGCGGCTCCGGCGACTCGAGGATCAACGGGTCACAGACTTCTACGAGCAACGGCGGGAACACGACACTCACGTACAACATCGGAGGCGTCGTCGCCAACACCACGAACAAGTCCGCGGCGTTAGGCAAGGTCATTCTGACCGCAGCAACGCCTCCATTCAGCTCTGGCGACACCGTCAATGTCAGCACCGGGAGCCTGGCCTATGGAAGCGGCAATGTCGCCCTCACTGGAGTCGGGGCGAACACGTTCAGCTATGCGGCGCCCACGATCAGTTCGACCGCGTGGACGGAGAATGCGTCCAAAGTCGTCACCGTGACGACCGGCGCAGGAGCGACGGTCAACGGGCTGCGGGCGGGCGACACGGTCAACATCAGCGGCTTCGACAACGGACACAACTGCCTCAACGTCGGAAACACCGCCGTCCTCAACAGCCCAGCCCCGACGAACACGACCTTCGCCTTTCAGGCGGCATGTACGGTCGCCGGGGGTCCCGGGATGAATCCGAAGGTGGCGCTCGTCACCGCTGCGTCGAGCTCGGCCCCTGGAACGGCGTTCCTCGTAACCGGGTCGAGCTCGGCTTCATGCTCTAACTGCATCACTGCTCCGGCGTACATCGCTGCGAACACGTCTGCCACCGGGAGCGCGACCTTGTGGGACTCGTCCAGCGTCGCCTCTAGTGGCACGTTCACCCCGGTCTGGATGTCGACGTTCGGAGTGGTCTCGCAGGACTTCCCCGGCTCACCGGGGATCCCGTTCCCGAAGGAGATCCCTAACGGGACTGTGACTCTTCAGCCGGGCACCTATTACGGCGGCATCTGTATCGGCGCGGCGTCCGGCTCGAACTGCGTCGGTACTACTAATTGCGCGGCCGCCGGCGGGTCGACGACGACGATTCAGCCGTATTCGCCGGTGATCAAGCTCAAAGCCCCCGTCTCCGACAACTTTGACAACAACACGCCGCCCGGGACCGGAACCATTCTGGTCGACCAGGCGGGAATATCCAATGGGGACCTGATCGCGATCGACGACGAGGAAATGAGCGTCACCGGGCCACCTGTCAACAACGGCGATGGCACGTTCACGATCCCCGTCAGCCGGGAAGCCAACGGCACCGAAGATGGCCCACACACCGCTGGGACACAGGTGTTCCACGTCGTCACAACGAAGAACGCGACGCCGTACAACCCGGCCGTCACGGTGAACGCGCCAATGCCGCCGCCGGGCGGCCTCACGGCGGCGCAGACGACAGTGCCGATCCAGTGGGGGGGGCCGAACATGAACACGAACCCGGTCCAAGTGAACGACGTGATCCAGATCGGCAGCGAGGACATGCTCGTCATCAGCGAAACGCCGGCCGCGATGGGCAAGTCGACACTCACGGTCACGCGCGGCTACTTCACCACTACCGCTGCAACACACCCCAACAACGCAGCGGTGCTGAACGCGAGCTCGGGCTCCACCGCGACCGTGACGCTGAGTCCGGGCGTCTACATCATGGCCGGCGGCGGGTTCAGCGTGTGCGGAGCGGCGTCGGTAAGTGCTCCCCAGGGCGTCATGATCTACAACACGAACGATCCGTCGTCGCCTAACGGGAATGGAGCGCTCGGTCAGGTCGACATCAACACGGCCGGCAACGTCCATCTCTCGCCGATGACAACCGGGATCTACGCGGGCATGACCATCTTCCAGGACCGCTCGCTCACGCTGGCTGGAGGCGCTTGCGGCGGGAAGAGCGGAAATCCCGCGCAATGGGACATTGCGCTCCAGAGCGCTGCTCCGCTGCCCGTATCCGGCGAACTCGGTTCGATCTCGGGAACGATCTACGATCCAAGTTTGGGCGCCGACTTCGGCGACAGCATGAGCGGTACCACGAATCTCGCCGTCATCTCGAGCTGCATCTACATCAACGGCGCCAACGCCACGTTCAACTACAACCCCGGCAACGGGCAGCTATTCGGCGTTGGCGCGACGCTGGGCGAATGACCCGGCGTTGCTAGCTGGCTGACTCGGCCGTGCCGGTCGGCAGCTCTGGCTTCGACTCGCCGCCGTTCTGGTCGGCCGGTGTCGCATTCGCGGTGGCGCCGGGGCCTTTCCGCTTGCGCCGCCGGCGGCGACGGTTGCGGCTTGCGGCCTGCTTCGGTGCCGGCAGGTTCTCGGACAGCGCGAGTGCGACTTCCTGGATCGTGCCGAGCTTCTCGCGCGCCTCGTCGAGGAGCGTCGTCGCGCGCGGCGTGTAACCCTCCGCTGAGGCGAGCAGCGCCGCGCCGACCGGCAGCGGCAGCTCGAGCGCGGCTTTGACGAGCCTCGCCGCGTTCTCCTCGTGCCGGTGGCCGCGCGAGTTCGCGAGCGCTCCGAGCAGCCGCTTCGCCTCCGGGTACTCCGACGAAGCGCGGCGGTCCTGCACCTTGCGCGTCGCGCGCGCGAGCTTCCACGTCCAGCGCTCGAGGATCTGCTCGGGCGCGTCGGGCTTCTCCTCGGCGATCGCCCGGAGGAGAATGCGGATCCCGGCGAGCCGCTCTTTCTCCCACGTCGGCGCCTGTGTCACGAGCGTGACGAGGTCGTCGAAGTCGGCGCGCTCGACGCGCATCGAGACGCGGTCCTGCAGCGCCATCATCCGTAGCCGGCGATTCGGGTTCTCGGCCGCCGCCGTCGTGAGGAACTGCTCGAGCGCCGCCTTGCTCGCGCTGCGGTCGGTGAGTTTCTGGACGAAGTTCGCGCGCTCGTCGAAGCGGATCTGGCGGCCGGCGATCGTCGCCCAGTAGCGCTGCTCGTCCTCGTCGAGGTACTTCGGGTCGATCCGCTGCCACTCCCGCTGGATGACGCCGACGCGGCGGCGGACGTCGGGCGTGACCGGCACGAGCCACGGCGCCGGCGTGAGACGGCGGCGGGCGCGTCGCTGCGAGCGGCGGCGTGGCGCGGGCGTGACACGCGCGCCCTCGCGGTAGAAGTCTGCGTCGAGAAGCGAGTGGAGCGAGACGACGCGCTCGTTGTGCGTCGCGCCCTTCGGGACGAAGTCGACGACGATGCCCGCCTCCTTGCGCGGATGCATGCGCATGATCCGGCCGATCCGCTGCTGGTAGACGCGCTTCGACGCAGTCGGCGCGAGGTGCATGCAGACGGTCGCGCGCGGCGAGTTCCAGCCCTCGGCGAGGAGCTGCGCGTTGATGAGGACGTTGATCTCGCCGCGCTCGTAGGCCGCGAGCGTCTCGGCGAGGCGCACCGGCGGCGTCTTGCCGGAGACCGCCTCCGCCTTCAGCCCCGCGGCGCGGAACTCCGTCGCAAGGTTGTACGCGTGCTCGACGCCGGCCGCGTACACGATGCCCGGCGTGTTGTCGAAGCGATCGCGGTAGAGGCTTGCGGCAGCCATGTTCAGCGCCTGGTGGTCGAGCGTCTTCGCGAGGATCTCCTGGTCGAAGTCGCCGCCGACGATCGGCACCGAGTTGACCGCTGCGACGGGCGGCACGCGGAGGTCGCGGAGCGGCGCGATGAGCCCGCGGCGCGCGGCGTCCTGCAGTGGCAGGTCGTCCACCGAGGCGGGGAAGACGTCGGAGACCTGCTTCGCGATCAGCTGCTCGGTCGCGGTCATGCCGATGTAGATGGGCTCCGGGAAGGAGCGGATCGCGGCCGATGTCTTCTCCCCGAGCGCCGTGTGCGCCTCGTCGCAGATCACGAGCTGGTACGCGTCGCGGTCGATCGAGTCGACGTGGCGCGCGAACCACGCGTACGTCTGGATCGTGAGCGGCGCCTTCTTCGGGTGCTTGCCGCCGGTCAGGATCACGTCGGTGAAGCGGTCGCCGTAGCCCTCCGTCGTGAGGTCGCGCGTGAACTGGGAGACGAGCAGGCGGCGGTGGGTGAGGATCAGGACGCCGAGCGTGCGGGCCGCCTCGACGAAGCCGGCGGCGGCGATCGTCTTGCCCGACGCGGTCGGATGGCGGAAGCGGTAGCGGCGGATCGCGCCGGGATCGTCCTGCGGCTGCGGCTCCTCCGGGATCTCCGCGTCCTCGATCTCGACGACGAGCGTCGAGTCCTCGTCCTCGTCCTCGACTTCCTGCTCGGCGAGCTCCTCGGCCGTCGGTGCCGTGACCGTTGCCGTTGCGCGCTTCGTCGTGGCGCTGGCTCGCGGCGATCAGCTCGGTGAGCATTCCGGCGAGCGCGTCGACCTGATGGCGGCGGAGCGCCGTGCCCGCCGCAGTGCGCGGCTCCGGCTCGGCGAGGATCGCGCTCGAGGCCGAGCAACAGTCCGTAGCGCACCTTCCACTTCGAGGACGGAGCCTTGCGCGCCGCCGTCCATCTCCGCGATCGCGTCGTCGAGTGCGCGCCGGCGCGCGGTGCCTTCCGCGAGCGCCTGCGCGGGATCCTCGCCGTCGCGAAGGAACGGCTCGCCCGCCCACGCTTCAGCGCGGGCAGCGGCGGCGACTAGTGGGTCCGCCGCCGACGGAGAGTGGGTCGGCTGCTGAATGGCTTCTTGCATGTGCGCAGCACGCCTCGTGCTGCAGGTCTTTCAAGAGGTACGCGCTCGGTGCATCCTCACGAGCGACGTCGCTTGAAGGATACCCCGCATTGGCGGAGCGTCAACCTGCGGCTACTGCGCGAGGCCGCCGAAGACCGCAAACGGAGACGTCTCGGCTCCGCATCGCCTCGAGCACGACGTCGCCGCCCACTTCCACCTCGCCGTGCAAGCGCTTGGCGAGAACTTCTGCGTCGTCGTGGCTCGCGGTGCCGACGATGAGGTAATGGAAGTGGCGTAGCGGCTTATAGCCCTCGATCTCGAGTTGGGCGGCCGAGATCTTTCGCTGCTTGGCGGGAGTTGCACTGGACACGAACCTCCCACGGCGCGTAACCGTGGTCGAGTTCCTCCTGCTCCCACGTCTCGGTCGGCGGTTCGTCGTCCCAGCGCTCCTCGGCGTCGAGCCAGTGCTCGACCTTGGTCGTCTTCGCCTCGATTTTGTTCGCGCGAAGCTCGGAGTCGACGATCGCTCGCGCTTTCTCGGCGTCGGCCTGCGAGCCGGCGTAGATGAAGATCGTCTCGCCGTCGCGAGAGACCGAGAGGCGGCGCTGCTTCAGATCGGCGGCGAGCTCGCGGGCTTCCGCGCCCAGCTCGCCGGCGAGCCGGTCGACGACGCCGCCCGCCTCCGACTCCTCCACCTCGATCGTGATCCGCCAGTCGTCGTTCGCCATGTCGCGAGCCTAGTCTCCCGGGATGGACTGGCGTGAGAAGTACGAGAAGGCGGTCGCGCGGTACGCGGCGGGGGAGAGCCGCGGCCACGACGAGCGGCAGCTCGTGCAGCTCGGCAACGCGGCGTGGGCGGCGGGGCTGTCCCTGTTGATGGACGGCGACCGGGCGGGATCGACGGAGTGGCTCGTGCGCGCAGCGACGCGGTATCGCGAGAGCTGGGACGCGGGAGCTGCGCACGATGCCTGGGGCCGCCCGATCGCGGTGATGAAGGCGCTGCTCATCGCTGGCGAGGACGCGAGCGGCGCTGCGCAATGGGCGCTCGACGCGGGCGCGCCGGAAGCGGAGTCACCGATCGGGCGCTACGCGGGAACGCTCGCGCTGCTCGTCCTCGGTCGCGACGCCGAGGCCGCCGCGGTTGCCGCGTCGCTCGGCGACGGCTTTCCGGCGGACGTCGCCGCTGCGCTGCGGGCACTTGCGGCCGGCGACGCAGCCGCGTATGCGGACGCCGTCGCGTCCATCCGGCGTTCGTTCGAGGAGCGGGACGCGTTTCTCGAGGACGTCCCGGTTGCCGACACGGCGCTCGCCCTTGACGCGCTTGCAGCCGGGCGTAAGCTCGCGATGTGAAGTTTGCGCTTCGGGCTTTGCTCGTCGCACTCGTCGCCGCGGTGGTGGCGCAAGCAGCTGCCGCACCCGCGCGGATGCACCTCGTCACCGCACCGGACTCGTTCATCCTTTGGAACCTGCACGACGGGCTCATCGGCACGGGAACGTGCGATGTCGCGTTCGACGCTCACGGAGGCGAGTGCGTGGGCGGCGCGGTCGAGCGCACGAGCGACGGCGGCCGCACGTATCACGTCGTCCTCCGCACTCGGCAGCCGGTCGGTTCGCTCCAGACCGTAGGCCCGTACGGCGCGATCGCGTCGACGTACGGCGCCCGGAGCTGGCGCACGCTCGACGCTGGCAGGACGTGGCAGCGCGTTCCGTCCAGCCCTCATGTCGACTGGCTGAACGCCCGGCTCGGGATCCGGTTCCGCAGCTACTTCGTCGGCCGCAACGGGAGGCTCGCCATGCTCGTCACCCGCGACGGTGGGCACACCTGGCAGCGCCAGCGCGATCCATGCAGCCAAGCGGTTTCCTTCAACGCCATCGCCGACCTCGTGAGCCCGAAGGAATGGTGGGTCGCATGTCTGGGGCAGGGTGGCGCCGGCAACGAGGAGAAGGCGATCTTCCGGACGCGTGACGGAGGCGCGACCTGGCAGGCGGGAGCGGCGGCGCTCGTGTATCCGAAGATCCGCGCGCACGGCGGCATTGGGATGTACGGCTATCCCGATGGGCTCGCCTTCGCGCGCGGCGGCTGGGGGCTTCTGACTGAGGACCGTGGCACCCTCTACGTCAGCCGAGATGGAGGGACGCACTTCCACCCCAAGGGGGTTGTGCGTCCGGAGGTCGACTTCGCAGGGGGCGCGGCGGCGTTACCCGGCGGAGTCGGCTACGTCTTGATCCGGAGTCAACGCCTGATCGAGACGCGCGACTACGGCCGCACGTGGCACGTCGTGCGGCGCTGGCGCAGCTAGAGCTTCGCGGCCGCGGCGCTGTCGAGGATCGCCCGTGTCGTCTCCCCGCGCACGAGGCTCCCGGGCGTGTCGCGCGAGGGCTCGGCGGCGAAGGAGCGCGCGACCGCGTCGGCCTTGTCCTCGCCGGTGACGAGGAAGAGCAACTCGCGCGTGTTGCGGAGCCGCGACAGCGTCATCGTGATCCGGTCGACGAACGGTTCGTGGCCCGCCGGCGTGCCGACGACGTCGCGGTCGGTGACGTCGAGCGTCGGGAAGTTCGGGAAGAGCGACGCGACGTGACCGTCCGGGCCGAGGCCGAGGAGGACGAGGTCGAATGTGCCTACGCCGGTGAGCTCCTGCGCGTACTGCTCGACGCTCTCCATCCGGTGAACGCTGCGCGGCGCGACGGCCAGCCGGTCGAGGAGCGCCTCCTTAGCCATCCCGTAGTTCGACCGCTCGTCGTCGGGCGGGACGCAGCGCTCGTCTCCCCACCAGATGTCGACGCGGCTCCAGTCGGCCTCGAGCTCCGCCGCGACCTCGTACGCGCGTCGCGGCGTCCAACCGCCGGTGAGGACGATCGAGCCGCCGGCGCGCGCCTGCGCCGCGAGCCGCTCCGCGCACGCGCGCGCGGGATCGTCGACGACCTCGATCGCGACGTCGCTCACTCGGCGCCGAGTTCGCGCGCGCGATCCATCGCCGCCTGGATCGCGTTGAGGAACGCCGCGCGCACGCCGGCCTGCTCGAGTTCGCGGATCGCTGCGATCGTCGTCCCGCCGGGGGACGTGACCGACTCGCGCAGCTCGACCGGGTGCATGCCCTCGTCGCGCAGCTGCTTCGCGGTTCCGAACATCGTCTGGACGACAAGCGTGGTCGAGATCTCCCGCGACACGCCGAGCAGGATCCCGGCCTCGATCATCGCCTCGGCGAGAAGTGCGAAGTAGGCCGGACCGGAGCCCGAAATGGCCGTGACCGCGTCCATCAAGTTCTCCGGCACGCGGACGACGCGGCCGAGATGGCCGAGCAGCTCCTCCGCGAGCACTAGATGTTCCTCGCCCGCGTGCGCGCCCGCGCAGACGCCGGCCATCCCCTCGTGGACGGTTGCGGGCGCGTTCGGCATCGCGCGCACGACGGGGACGGCGGCGGCGATGCGCTGCTCGATGTGCGCGGTCGTGATCGCCGCGGCGACGGAGACGACGGTCTGTTCCGGCGTCAGGCTGGGGCCGATCTCGGCGAGGAGTCCGTCGATGTCCTGCGGCTTGACGGCGATCACGACGACCGCGGCGCCCGAGGCGGCCGCGACGTTGTCGTCGCCGCGGCGCGTGACGACGATCTCCGACTCGTCGCGCCAGCCGGACGAGAGAAGCCCAGAGTGGAGGGCCTCCCCGATCCGGCCACAGCCGAGGATCGCGACTTTGCGGTTCATCCCGGAAGGTTAAGCGGCGCGCGTCGCCGTCAGCGGGACCAGCCCGCGGCTTGTGCCAAGCAGGAGGTAGACGCTCGCGAGGCCGGCCCACTCGCCGTACGGCTCGAGCAGTTCCGCCGTCTCCCATGTCTCGACCTCGCGGCCGCGCGCGGCACGGAGGTACTTGACGAGCCCGAGATCGCCGACGAGTCCGTGCTCGTAGCGGCCGAGCCCTTCGAGGCAGACGACGCCGGCCGACCATGGCCCGAGGCCGCGCTCGCGCTCGATCCGGGCGACAACGGTCTTCGTCGGGACGTCGTGCAGCCGCTCGAGCTCGAGGCTGCGACAAAGTCGAACGAGCGCCGTGCCGCGCCGCTCGTGCAGCCCAAGGCGCCGCAATTCGAACGGCGCCAGCGCCGCGAACGTTGAGGTTTGCGGAGGTTCACATAGACCGGTACCAGGTACCTGGCTACGGTCTTGTGACGCTCGGATGATGCTTCGTTCACGGGCTCGCGCCGTTTTCGCATCGATGAGCTGCCCGCAAACCGCGCGGAGGAGCGCTTGCGCGACCGTCGCCGTCCGCACCGGACGCAGGCCGCGCAGATGGACGGTGGCACGGCCGATGAGCGGGTCGTTGCGGAACCGGCGCAGGAACTCGGAGTGGTCGTCGTCGACCGCGAGCATCCACCGGAGCTTCTCCGCTGCCGCGGCGGAGTCGGAGCGGACCGTCACCGTGCCGTCGGGCGACTGCCATGCGTGGGCGAGCGCGCCGGCATACCGGGCTGTGAAAAGTCCGTCACGAAACCGTCTCGTCGCGTCGCTCGCGAGCCGCGCCGAAAGCGCCAAGGAGTACGGCCCATGCGGCTTTGCGGCGATCTCGACCATCGCTCCGAGCCTACCGGCCTTCAGGGACACGGCCGAAGGAGCGAATTGCGCTGCCGTGTCGTCCTGCCTAGGTTCGGCACGGTGAAGAAGGTGTCGCGCCGGGATCTGGTGTTTGCGGTGGTGGCGATCGCGATCGTTGTCGTCGCGCTGGCGCCCCGCGGCGGCGGCTCGCACGGGATCGTCGCCGACCCGCGGCGCACGCCGGGTGTCCTAAACCCTGACGTGACGCAGGCGAACATCCGCTCGACGATCTGCAAGCGCGGCTGGACGTCGACGATCCGCCCGCCGGTCTCATACACCGACGCGCTGAAGCGAAAGCAGATGCGACAGTACGGCGAGATCGGGCCGATGTCCGCGTACCAGGAGGATCACCTGATCAGCCTCGAGATGGGCGGGATCCGACCGACCCGCGCAACTTGTGGCCCGAGCCGTACCCGCGCGCGGCGCAGATGGATCAGATCGAGAACCAGTTGAACTCGGAGATCTGCAGCGGACAGCTGACGCTCGCACAGGCACAGGCGAAGGAGTCGCAGATCAAGCACACGCAGGGGTAGAGTCGGCGCATGGAGATCGCGCCCGACACTCGGATGGGACTTGTCGAGCTGAGCGTCTCCGATCTCGACCGCTCGCTCGAGTACTGGCAAGACGTCGTCGGCCTCCGCGTCCTCTCGCGCGAGAACGGCACGGCCGAGCTCGGCGTCGACGAGCCCCTTGTGCGCCTCGTGGAGGAGCCGGGCGCGACGTCGGCGCAGGGCTACACCGGCCTCTTCCACGTTGCGCTGCTCGTGCCCGACCGCCCGAGCCTCGGCCGCTTCCTCGCCCACGTCGTTCGCGACGACATTCCGGTCACGGGCCTGTCCGACCACGTCGTCAGCGAGGCGATCTACCTCCGCGACCCCGACTACCACGGGATCGAGATCTACGCCGACCGCCCGCGCGAGACCTACGAGGGCCGGGTGGCGGAGACGATGACGACGATCCCGCTCGACACCGACTCGCTGCTCGCCGAAGCCGGCGACGCCGACTTCGACGGGCTGCCCGCGGGGACGACCGTCGGTCACGTCCACCTCTGCGTCGACGACGTCGACGCGATGCTCGGCTTCTACCGCGACAAGCTGGGCATGGGCGTGACTGCGCACCGCCCCGGCGGCATGGCCGCCTTCCTCAGCGCCGGCGGCTACCACCACCATGTTGGCGGCAACACGTGGGAGACGCTCGGCTCCGAGCACGCGCCGGAGGGAACTGCGCGGCTGCTCCGCTTCACGATCGTTCTCCCGGACGAGGCGGAGGTGGCACGCGTGGCCGAGCGGATCGGCGGCACCGAGGTGAGTGACCCGGCGGGGAATCCGCTCGTGCTCGTCGCTGCGTAGCTAACTCCCGGCTCCGCCCTCATGCCACGAGCGTCGCAGGGTTGGCTATACCTCGACGCATGGCATCGAAGCCTGTCGAGCAGCTTTCGCAGGTCATCGTCCGCTTCTGCGGCGACTCGGGCGACGGCATGCAGCTGACCGGGTCGCAGTTCACGTCGGAGTCGGCGATTCTCGGCAACGACATCTCGACGCTGCCCGACTTCCCGGCCGAGATCCGCGCGCCCGCCGGCTCGCTGCCGGGCGTCTCCGGCTTCCAGCTCCACTTCGCCGACCACGACATCCTCACGCCGGGAGACGCGCCGAACGTCCTTGTCGCGATGAACCCCGCGGCGCTGAAGACGAACATCGCCGACCTGCCGAAAGGCGGCACGCTGATCGTCGACGCCGACGCGTTCACCGATCGCAACCTCCAGAAGGCCGGCTACGCGCAGAGCCCGCTCGAGGACGGCTCGCTCGACGAGTACCAGCTCCACGCCGTCCCGCTGACGACGCTCACGGTCGGCGCGCTGAAGGACGTCGCCGGCGTGACGCCGCGCGAGGCCGAGCGCTCGAAGAACATGTTCTCGCTCGGGCTGATGTCGTGGCTCTACGGGCGGTCGATCGACGCGACGATCCAGTTCCTCGAGGAGAAGTTCGCCGCGAAGCGGCCCGAGATCTACGAGGCGAACGTCAAGGCGCTGCAGGCGGGCTACGCGTTCGGGGAGACGACCGAGTCCTTCGCGGTGACGTACGAGATCAAGCCGGCGAAGCTCGCCGCCGGGGACGTACCGCAACATCACGGGCAACCAGGCGCTCTCGCTCGGGCTCATCGCCGCCTCGCGCCTCTCGGGCCTTCCGCTCTTCCTCGGCGCGTACCCGATCACGCCCGCGAGCTCGATCCTCGAGGAGCTCGCCGGCTACAAGAACTTCGGCGTCCGGACGTTCCAGGCCGAGGATGAGATCGCAGCAGCGGGCGCGGCGGTCGGTGCGGCGTTCGGCGGCGCGCTCGGCATCACGACGTCCGCCGGGCCAGGCGTGGTGCTGAAGGCCGAGACGGTCGGCCTCGCGATCATGCTCGAGCTGCCGCTCGTTATCTGCGACATCCAGCGCGCCGGCCCGTCGACGGGGATGCCGACGAAGCCGGAGCAGGCCGACCTGCTGATGGTGATGTACGGCCGGAACGGCGAGTCGCCGGTCCCGGTCGTCGCCGCGATCTCGCCGTCCGACTGCTTCGACGCCGCGATCGAGGCGTGCCGGATCGCGCTCAAGTACCGCACGCCGGTCTATCTCCTCTCCGACGCGTATCTCGCGAACGGCTCCGAGCCGTGGCTCCTGCCCGAGCTCGACACGCTGCCCGATCTGACGCCGACGTTCGCGACCGAGCCGAATGCGGGCGATGAGTTCCTCCCGTACCTCCGCGACCCCGAGACGCTCGCGCGGCCGTGGGCGGTGCCGGGCACGCCGGGCCTCGAGCACCGGATCGGCGGGATCGAGAAGGCCGACCGCACGGGGAACATCTCCTACGACCCCGACAACCACGACCTCATGACGAGGCTGCGCGCGCAGAAGGTCGCGGGGATCGCGGCCGACATTCCCGAGCTCGACGTCGACGACCCCGATGGCGACGCCAAGGTGCTCGTGCTCGGCTGGGGCGGGACGTACGGCCCGTGCGCCGCGGCTGCGAGGCGCGTCCGCGCGAACGGCAAGAAGGTCGCGCACGCCCATCTGCGCTACCTCAATCCGTTCCCGCGCAACACCGGCGATGTCGCTGCGCCGCTACGAGAAGGTGCTCGTGCCCGAGATGAACATCGGCCAGCTGCTGTCGCTTCTGCGGTCGCAGTTCCTCGTCGACGCGGTCGGGCTACAACCGAGTCCGCGGCGTGCCGCATCAGGGCGGCCGAGCTCGCGGACGCGATCGAAGCGATGGTGGACGCGATGAGCGAAGGCAACGGCACGGCCAACGGGCACGCGCTGACGGCGAAGGACTTTCGCACCGACCAGGAGGTGCGCTGGTGCCCGGGCTGCGGCGACTACGCGATCCTCGCGGCGATGCAGTCGTTCATGCCGGAGCTCGGCATCGCGCGCGAGAACACCGTCTTCGTGAGCGGGATCGGCTGCGCGGCGCGGTTCCCGTACTACATGAACACGTACGGGATGCACTCCATCCACGGCCGCGCGCCCGCGATCGCGACCGGCCTCGCAACGTCGCGGCCCGACCTCTCCGTCTGGGTCGTGACCGGCGACGGCGACGCGCTCTCGATCGGCGGCAACCACCTGATCCACGCGCTGCGCCGCAACGTCAACTTCAAGATCCTCCTCTTCAACAACCAGATCTACGGGTTGACGAAGGGGCAGTACTCGCCGACGTCGCGAGCTGGGGACGGTGGCGAAGTCGACGCCGATGGGCTCGATCGACTGGCCCTTCAATCCGCTCTCGCTCGCGATCGGCGCCGAGGCGACGTTCGTCGGGCGCGCGATCGACACCGACAAGAAGGGCATGACCGACGTGCTGCGTGCGGCGGCCGAGCATCGCGGCAGCGCGTTCGTCGAGATCCTCCAGAATTGCCCGATCTTCAACGACGACGCGTGGGAGTTCGTGCGCGACGACAAGGAGGGCGTGAACCGGATCGCGCTGCGCCAGGGCGAGCCGATCACGTGGGGCAAGGACGGCGAGAAGGCGCTGCGCCAGCTGCCGGACGGGACGATCGAGGATGTGCGCGGCGAGTGACCCCGGCGTGTTGGTGCACGACGCCACGCACACGGAGCCGTCACTGTCGTTCGCGCTGTCGCGGGTCACGCAGGGCACGCATGGCGGCACGCCGGTCGGAGTCTTCCGCAACGTCACGCGCCCGGTCTACGACGACCTGATGGCGGAACAGCTGGAGACCGCGGTAGCCAAGCGCGGCGCCGGCGATCTCGCGGAGCTACTGCACTCCGGCGAAACCTGGGTCGTAACCTAGCCCCGGTCGAATCGTCCGGGCTAGTCGAGTACTTACCTGACCGCCGCCGCCGCGGCACGATCGAGTGTTACGGGTACTTGTCGATCAAGGTGCTCCGCGGGCTTATGTTCATTCGCCTGCGAAGTCTTGCCGGTCATACGGACCGCGAAGCTGCGGCGGCACTCCGGCGTTGGCGAACAGCACGTAGTCCGCCGAGATCGGCTCAACGTTTGCGCCGCGCAGCGTGACGCGGACCAAGTATTGGGCTTCTGTCAGCTCGTGCTTCGGGAGCTTCAGGTCCATCGCGGTCGAGTTCTCGTGGTTGTAGGCGAAGCAGACGTTGTCCCCGGGGTCCTTCATGATGATGTCGACCGGGTGGCTGAGCCCGTTGGGGACGATGTCGAGCTGCGCCTCCTGGAGGTTGATTCCGAGCCGGCCGGTCTCACCGCGCTGAAGCGTTTCGGCCCACCTGCCCATCATCTTCACGGGGTAAGAGCCGTCGTCGGTGCGGAACTCGATCGAGGCGGTGACCTGTTCGGCGGTCGCCCCCCGCGAGCCCGCTGGCGGGTCGTTGACGATGTTGACGCGCGCGAAGTAGTAGGAGACGTTGGGCGGACGGAGGAGGACGGTCGTGCCGGTCGGCTGCAAGGCGCTTACGACGACTCCGGCCTCGGCGACTTCCGGCTCCCGGAAGCTGAGATGTGGGCGCGGCGCCGTCTCGAGCTCCGCGATCTTGCGTTCGATCTCTCCGACCCTCGCGTGCGCGTCTCGCCAGACCTGGTAGCTGCCCTCGGTGAAGAGGATCGCGTACAAGCCGCCCGCGACGACGAGGCTGAGCCACCAGTGAGGAAGCGTCACCGCTGTCACAACTGAGACGCCGACAGCGCCGAGCAAAATGACAACGGCGCCGAAGGCCGTCGCCATTCCGGCGAGCCAGCGCCACCCGGTCAGTGTCGCGAGTCGGGCGAACCGCAGCCTTGTCTTCACGGCGTCGAGTTTACGCCTGCGATCCGCCGCTCCTGGCAAGGCCAATCGAGCCGAATGGCCGAGGTGCGTTCTCGTCGTCCGTTAGCGAAGGCCGGAGGATGCTCACGCTTTTCGGCTGGCGCCGCGGAGGAGAAGCGCGGCAAGGGTGACCTCGCCGCGCTCCCGCGCTGCGGTCAGGCCTGGGTCGGCCCCTAGCTCGCTGCCGCCGCGAGCGCCTGCGGGTTGAAAGTCGCCTGCACCGGGGCGAAGGTGATCGTCGGCTCGCCTTCGATCCCGAGCGGCGCGAGTGCGGGCATCAGCCTCGTCTCGACGAATGTGTTGAAGTCGGCCTCGCTCTCCCACACGTCGACGGCCTTGAAGCCGCCCTCGTCGAAGAAGGCGACGTGGAAGTTCGCGCCCTGCGGCACGTCGTTCTCCCAGTGGACGGCCTCGCGCGCTGCCTCGTACTGCTCCGGACTGATCGCGGGCCACGACATCCTCATCACAACTGCCATCTGCATCCTTTCTTCGGGAATTGACGGCGTATATTCGCGCGTCGCCGGGAGGCGGTTCAGGCGGGCCGCGGCGCGCTCGCGCGGCGGCGGAGGGGCGTGAAGCGCGGCGTCCATCCGAGCGCGATTGCCGTCGCGACGACCGAGGCGAGACCGACGATGGCGCCGACGGCGAAGGCGAGTTCCGTGCCGCCACGGGAGCAGAGCCAGCCGGCGAAGAGTCCCGCGACGGCTCCCGTTCCGTTGAACGCGTAGAAGTAGAGCCCGATGATCCGGCCGCGGAGTCGGTCGGGAGCGGCGAGCTGCATGCTCGCGTTCGAGTTCGCCGACCACGCGGTGAAGCCCGCGCCGACGAGGAAGAGGAGCAGCCCCGCGAGGAGCTCGTTGCGGGCCGGCGCGAGGAGTAGCTCCGCCACGGTGAAGACGGCCGCGCCGATAAGCAGGACCTTGGTCGACGCGCGCGCCCTCGATGCAGCGATGAGCGCACCGACCAACGCTCCCGCGCCGAAGACCGCGGAGAGGAAGCCGAAGACCGGGCCGCTGCCGTGGAGGGTGACCCTCGCGAGTACCGGCAGCGTGACGTTGAAGTTGAAGGCGAACGTGCTGAGCATGAACGTCAGGCCGAGCACGGCGATCATCCGCGGCTGCGTGCGGACGAACGCGAGCCCCTCCTTCGTCCCGGCGATGATGCTCGGCCGCTCGAACTCCTCGACGGCGAAGAACTCGCTCGTCCGCATCATCAGGAGGACGGCGAGCACCGCGACGAAGCTGATCGCGTTGACGAGGAAACAGATCCCGACGCCGGCGACGAGCAGCAAGCCGGCGACCGACGGGCCGAAGATCCGCGACGCGTTGAACAGGCTCGAGTTGAGGGCGATCGCGTTCGGCAGCGATTCGCGCCCGACCATCCGGTACGTGAGCTGCTGGCGAGAGGGGACGTCGAGGACGAGGATCGTTCCGTTGACGAAGGCGATCGTGTAGAGCATCCACGGCTGCGCGAGGTGCGCGAGCGCGAGCCAGGCGAGGAGCGCGGCCATGATCGTCTGGCCGACCTGCGTTGCGAGGACGAGGCGCCGCGCGTCGAGTCGGTCGGTGATCACGCCGGCGAAGAGGCCGAAGAGCATGTACGGCGTGAACTGCGCGAACGCCATCACGCCGACGGCGAAGGCGTCGTTGTGGGTCAGCTCGAGGATGTACCAGCCGAGCGCGATCCGCTGCATCCACGAGCCGGTCTGGGAGACGATCTGGCCGCCGAAGAAGAGGCGGTAGTTGCGATAGCGGAGACTCTGGAAGGTGCGGCGCGCGGTCGTCATCGGCGGCCCTCCTCGTCGGCGAGGAGATGCCCGAGCGCGTCGACGGCGGCGCCGACCGCGGCGAGTTCGGCGGGGGAGAGCGTGTCGAGGCGGCTCGCGAGCCACGCGGTGCGGCGGGAGCGGACGCGGCGCAGCGTGCGCTGGCCCTCCTCCGTCAGCGTCAGGCCGACGCAGCGGCGGTCGGCTTCGCTCTGCGTGCGCGTGACGAGGCCGTCGCGCTCGAGGCGTGAGATGCGCTTCGACATCGCCGCGGTGGAGACACGCTCCTCGGAGGCGAGCTCGCCGACGGTGACGCCTGGCGCGTACTTGATCGCGACGAGCAGCCCGACCTGATGTGGCGAGACGCCGGCGATCTTCTCGCGGCGCAGCTCGCGAGCGAGCTGGAGGAGCGTGGGCCGGAGACGGTCTGCGACCGCCATGACATCGAGTTCCCGCCTCGTCGCCGCTGCCATTCGTCAACCAGGTTAGCCAATATCGCTAACGCGGCTAACGATTCCTTACAGGATCTTCAAAAGGAGCCGCGTGTGTTCAATGTCCCACGACGGGCGGTGGGCCGCCGGTCTGCAGCTCGAGCGGGGGCGGCTCGATCAGCATTCCGTCGCGGCCGCGCCGGCGGCGAACCTCCAGCGCGAGCGTGACGAGGATCGCTCCAACCGCAATCCCGATCGTCGCGAACGCGATTTGGCGTGCCGAAGTGACGGTGTCCTGTTCCCACTCGCCGCGATCAGACAGATCTTGCGGACTACGCGGCGGGATGTTGTCCACGCCGAGCGGATATCGCGCCGCATGCTGGGCGGCCCACGTCGAGAGCGGAAGCATCAGCAGGATCGAAGCGAGGATGGCCGCGCCGGCGGGCATCAGCACTGCGAGCCGCGAGCGCAACAGCATTGCGAGCACACCGACGAGGACGACCGCCACCGACAACAGCAACGCCAGCAGGTAGATCGTTCCCAACGTGCCCTTCGTCGGATCGCCGAGGGCGAGCGTGCCGGTCGGCGTCCGGTGGTGCGAGGGCTTATCGAACCTCAAGGCGAACGCCAAGAGCCCGAGGAAGAAGAGCGGCAAGGCGAGGATGCCCGCGACGGCGAGTGACGCCTTCGACGTTCCTCGCAACCTGCTCACAGCCGGCCCGCTTCCAGCACGCGGGCGAGAAACTCGCGCGTCCGCTCTTCACGCGGCGCGGAGAGGATCTCCTCGGGCGTCCCCTCTTCGTGGATGATGCCGGCGTCGAGGAAGCAAATCTTGTTCGCCACCTCGCGCGCGAAGCTCATCTCGTGGGTGGCGATGATCATCGTCATTCCCGAGTCGGCGAGTTCACGCACGAGTTCGAGCACCTCGCCGATCAGCTGCGGGTCGAGGGCCGAGGTGATCTCGTCGAGCAGCATCAGCTTCGGCTCCATCGCGAGTGCGCGGGCGATCGCCACCCGCTGCTGCTGCCCGCCAGAGAGGCGATCGGGGAACTCGTGCGCCTTTTCCTCGAGCCCGATGCGGTGGAGGAGGGTTCGGGCGCGAGCGAGGGAGTCGGCGCGCGACGTGCCCAGCGCCTTGCGCGGCGCCAGCGTCAGGTTTTGCAGGACGGTCATGTGCGGGAACAGGTTGTAGGCCTGGAAGACGATCCCGATCTTCTGGCGCAGCCGGTTCACGTCGACCTTCGTCCCCGTGATCGTCTCGCCGTCCACGACGATCGTGCCGGCGTCAACGCGCTCGAGCAGATTGATGCAGCGGAGGAGCGTCGACTTGCCCGAGCCCGAGGCGCCGATCAGGCAGACGACGTCGTGCTGGCCGACGTCGAGGTCGATCCCGTGCAGGACCTCGAGATCGTCGAAGCGTTTGCGCACGCCCTGGATCGAGACGAAGTGCCCGTTCGCGCTCATACGGCCTGCGCCCGTTCACGCTTCTCCCGCTCCTTGATGATGTGATCGGTGAAGCGCGCCAGCGGGATCGTGAGGAAGATGAAGAACACCGCGGTCACCGTGAGCGCGGTGAAGTTCGCGTAGTCGCTCTGGAAGAAGTTGGCGGCCGCCAGCGCTTCGGTCAGGCCGATGACGGTGATCAGCACGGTGTCCTTCTGCAGGCCGATGAAGTCGTTGAGGAGCGGCGGGACGACGCGTCTGATCGCCTGCGGGAGGACGACATAGCGCATCGTCTGCATGTAGCTCAACCCGAGTGAGCGCGCCGCCATCCGCTGGCTCGGATGGACCGATTCGATTCCGGCCCGATAGACCTCGGTGACGTAGGCGGTGTAGACGAGGACGAGGGAGATCGCGCCGTTGCGGAACAGGGTTCCGCTCGACAGGCCTGCGTAGTTGAGCGTCGCGAACCCTTGCACCATGAAGAGCACGAGCAGGAGCGGCGTGCCGCGGAAGACGTCGGTGTACGCGATGGCCAACCACCGCAGAGGAGCCGCTCGACGCCCGGGCAGGCCGCGCACGATCGCAACCGCCAGGGCGAGCACGAGGATGAACGCCTCGGCGACGACCATCAGCTTCAGGTTGAACAGGAACCCGTGCCAGACCTCAGGTGCCGACCGGAGGAAGTCGAGCGGGTTGAAGAACTCATGGAGAAACTGCCCCACTCGACCTCCTCCTGGCTGTGCGGTTGGCTCAGTTCCTTGCTACTTCAGCACCGGGACCTTTGCCGGGTCGAAGCCGAACCAGCGCTTCGTGAGCTTGCTGATCGTTCCGTTCGCCTGCAGGGCTTTGATCGCGCGGCTTACGTACGGGATCAGCGGGCTGTTGTGCGCGAACACTGCGCCGTAGCCCTCGTGCGTGTCGATCTGGCCGGCAACGCCCCCGAAAGCGCCTGGCTGGGCCTGGTTCTGCGCCTCGATGATCGGCACGTCGAGGATCAGGGCCTGGCACGCGCCCGACTGCACCGCGTTGAACGCGGATGCGTTCGACGCCGAGTACACGAGCGGCGCCGTCGTCGGGTGCAGCTTGTGCTCGATCCAGTCGAGGCCGGTCGTGCCGGCTTGGGCGCACGTCTTCAGGCTTTTGAGGTCGGCGATCGAGGTCGGCGCCTTCACGCCTTTGGCGATCAGGACGCCCTGGTTCGCGTCGAAATAGGGCGACGAGAAGCCGATCACCTTCGCGCGCTGTGCGGTGATAGTCGTCTCCTCCATCGCAAAGTCGTACGGCTTCTTCCCTGCAAGGAGGATGGTCGCGAACGGCGCTCGCAGGAACGTGACGTTGTTCTTGCTGATCCCAAGCTGCTGCGCGACGTCGAGGGCCAGTCCGTACTCGAAGCCCGAGGGGTTCTTGATCGTGTTGCCGGACGCCTCACCGTTCCAGAACGCAGTCGCCGGCAGATCGAAGCCGACGACGAGCTTGCCCGCGTGCAGCGTCGGCGGGCCACTCGACGACGTGGTCGTCGGAGCACTGTTGCCGCTGCCGCAGGCGGCGAGGACGGAGACGAGCGCTGCAATCCCGAGCAGCGGGCGAAGACGCTTCAACGGAGCCCTCCTATCTGGTCGACCGAAAGAGGCCCGACTCTATAGCCGTCCGAGGAGCGCGGCTAGAGGAGCGGCAACGTGAGGCACGTCGGGCCGCCGTCACCCTTGCGCGAAATCTCGTCGCCGTCATAGACGAGAACGTCGACCCCGGCCGCGGTGAGCCGGCGTCGAGTCTCCTCGTTGCCGGCGAGCGCCAGTGCCTGACGGCCGTCGGCGAGGCCGAGGACGTTCGGCCCCATCGTCTCGAACTCCTCGTCGGGGACCTCCACGAGCCGCACCTCACGGTCGCCGAGCAGCTCGACGAGCGGTACCGGTAGGAGCGGCAGGTAAGCGACCATGAGGTCGGGCGCGATGGGGTTGAGGAGGGAGCGAAGGTGGAGGATCTCGCTGCTTCCGCGGTGGTGCGGCAGGGCGAATCCGCGCACGTCTACGCCGGGAAGCAGGCGGCGCAGCGCCGCCACCCCCGCGTCGTTCGTGCGGTAGGTGCGACCCACGAGAAGCGTCGATTCGTCGAGCCAGATCGTGTCCCCGCCCTCGGCGAGCTCGCCCTCCGTGAGCCGTCCGGCGATCTCG
Source organism: uncultured Actinomycetes bacterium (assembly GCA_963753525.1). Lineage (GTDB taxonomy): Bacteria > Actinomycetota > Thermoleophilia > Gaiellales > Gaiellaceae > Palsa-739. Next base: position 59,581 of record CAVWCS010000005.1, on the reverse strand, counting down.
ACTCCGACTGCCTGGAGATCAGGCCGCAGGGCTTCGGGCTCTCCGCGCCGCTGGGTCTTCCCCGGGTTGAGGAGGATTGCGCGTCCGCCGGGCGCCATGAGCACAGGGTCGTACACATAGATCGAGTCGAGATTCCCGGGTTCCCCGCGAGCGTCCAGCACCTCTGCGCCGGCTGAGGCGAGGGTGGCCCGGAAGTCCTCGTGCTCACGCTTGAGCCGGGCGAAGTCGGGCGCCTCGCGCCATCCGAGCTCCTGCCATGAGTCGACGTCCTGTTCGGCCGGAGGCCTCACGAGGATCCTCATGAGAGCGCCGCCGTCGTTAGCGCCTCGAAGTGGCCGATCAGCTGCTCGCTGCGGCCCATCAGCACGCCGCGCTCGACCGCACCCGACGCGACGCCGCGCTGGACGTCCTCGACGAGCTTCCCGTCCTCCTTGCCGACCTGGTCGTCGAAGGCGAGGAGCTCGGCGATCCAGTCGTCGTCGACGTCGGCGCCGAAGAAGTAATCGAGGAAGCGGTACGTCTGGTCGGGCGCCAGCGGGACGATTGGTCCAATCGAGAGGTTCGGCCGGCCGCCGAAGATGTTGATGCCGAGGTTCGGCCACAGGAAGTGGAACTGCGCGCGCGGCAGCTCGTCCTCCGGCGTCGCGGTGCGGAGCACGCCGCGCTGGGTCGAGAGGTTCCCGTCGGTCGAGAGGAGATACGCGTCCGGCGAGACGTCCACGACGTCGCTGAACGCCGGATGCGCGACCTGGCAGTGGTAGCACTCGAGGAAGTTCTCGCACACGATCTTCCAGTTCGCGGTGATCTCCGCCTCCCAGCGGGAGTGGTGGACGAGCGAGTCGACGTCGAGCAGTTCCGCGACCTGCGCGGGCAGCGAGCCGAGTGCGGCCGAGAGCGGCTCGGGGTCAGCTCCCGCGTTCACGAAGACGAACGGCCCCCACGTGTCGACGGCGACCGGGATGAGGCCGAGCTCGTCGCGCGGGAAGTCCGGCTCCTCGTCGCTCCGCGGCGCGGCGCGCAGGTGCCCGTCGAGGCCGTACGTCCATGCGTGGTAGGGGCACTGCAGCGTCTCGCGCGAGCCTTCTCCCTCCGCGATGACGGAGCCGCGGTGCCGGCAGACGTTGACGAACGCGCGCAGCATGCCGCCGTCGTCGCGCGTGACGACGACCGGCGTGCGGCCGGCGCGGGTCGCGAAAAAGCCGGCTCCCGCCCCGAGCTGCCCGGTGTGCCCGGCGTATTGCCAGGCCGGGCGAAGGATCCGCTCCTCCTCACGCCGGAGGATCTCCGGATCCGAGTACCACGCGTACGGCAGGGTCGTCTCCACCAACGAGAATCTAGTCGTGCATCACGTGCTCATCGATCTCGGGCACTCGTTCCGCGAGGGCTTCTTCATGTTCTGGGAGACGCTCTGGGCGCTCGTGCTCGGGTTCGGCCTGTCGGGCGCGGTGCAGGCGTTCGTCTCGCGCGCGGAGATGGACCGGCTACTCGGCCGCGGCGGGCCGCGTGAGATCGCGCGTGCGAGCCTGCTCGGTGCCGCGTCGTCGTCGTGCTCCTACGCCGCGTCGGCGATGGCGAAGACGCTCTTCCAGCGCGGCGCCGACTTCGTCAGCTCGCTTGTCTTCATGTTCGCGTCGACGAACCTCGTCATCGAGCTCGGGATCGTGCTCTGGGTTCTGATCGGCTGGCAGTTTGCGCTCGCTGAGTTCGTCGGCGGCGCGATCATGATCGTCCTCCTCTCGCTCGGCGCGCGGCTCGTCTTGCGGCGGGACGAGATCGCCGGCGTGCGCGAGAGGCTCGGCCCGAGCGAGGCGAGCTCGCCGCCGGGCGAGCGCACCGGCCCGACGACGCTCGCCGGCTGGGCCGACGCGGCGCGTTACACGCTCGCCGACGCGCGCATGCTCCGGAGGGAGATGGCATTCGGGTACGCGGTCGCCGGCTTCCTCGCCGTCCTCGTCCCGACGCACGTCTGGCGGGACGTCTTCATCAGCGGCCACGGCTTCTGGACGTCGCTCGAGAACGTCGTCGTCGGCCCGTTCATCGCGATCATCAGCTTCGTCTGCTCGGTCGGAAACGTCCCGCTCGGCGCGGCGCTCTGGCATGGGGGGATCAGCTTCGGCGGCGTCGTCAGCTTCGTGTTCGCCGATCTCATCACGCTGCCGCTCCTCCTCGTCTATCGCCGCTACTACGGCGGGAGGCTCACGCTGAAGCTCCTCGCGCTCTTCTGGACGGTGATGAGCCTCGCCGGCCTCGCGACGGAGTACCTCTTCCGCGCGCTTTCGATCGTGCCGACGAAGCATCCGGCGGTCGTCGCGCCGACCAGCTTCCAGTGGAACTACACGACGTACCTCAACATCGTGTTCCTCGCCGTTCTCGCCGGGCTGTGGTGGCTGGCGCGGAACCAGAAGCGCCTCGGCGGCGGGACGGGCTACGCGATCGACCCTGTGTGCGGGATGCAGGTCGAGATCGCGAACGCTGCGGCGAAGCTAGAGCTCGACGGCCAGACGTACTACTTCTGCTGCGACCACTGCAAGCACAAGTTCGCGAGCGCTAGAACCACCGTGCCCGCCTGACCGCCGCGAACTCGTCCTTGGCGCCCGTGAGCTCCTCGGTCGGGCCGACGACCTCGGCCGTCGGAGACGGGCCGCCGAGGAAGTTCGCCTGGATCTTCGCGACGCGGCCGCTCCCGAACTCGATGTAGCAGTTGCCCTCGCCCTCGTACCGCCGCCCGAGCGTTTCGCCGTGCAAGCGCGCCGCGATGTGGTCGGCCACGAAGCCGGCGGCGTTCTCCGCGAACACTCCCGCCTTCGCCATGGGGAGCGCGACGACGTCGCCGACGGCGTAGACGTCGGGGAAGGGAGTCAGCAGCGTGTCGCGGTCGACGGCGATCCAGCCGTCCGGCGCGAGGCCCGACTCCGCGACGACGGACGGCACGCGGTGGATCGGGACTCCGATGAAGAGGTCGTAGCGAAGTCGCTCGCCGTTCTCGAGCACAGCCTCGTTCGCGGCGGCATCGAGCTCGACGACGCGGGTTTGCGGGACGAACTCGATCGCGCGCTCCGCGAGCTCGTCGAGGAATCGCTGCGAGACTTCGGGAGTCACCGGGACTGGCGCCGACATCGGCGCGACGACGCGGAGCTTTGTCCGGTCGCGGATCCCGCGCTCTACGAGTTGGTCGTGCAGGAGGAACGCTCCCTCGAACGGCGCCGGCGGGCACTTGAACGGCTGGCCGAGGATCGCGAGGAGGATCGTCCCGCCGCCGAACTCTGGCAGTGCGTCGCGCAGCCGCTCCGCTCCGGGGATCGAGTAGTACTCGTAGCCGCCCTCCGCGAAGCCGGGCGTCGCGGCGATGTCGTACTCCGCGCCGAGCGCGACGACGAGAATGTCGGCGTCGTACTCGCCTCCGTCCGTCGTTACGTGCCGCATCGCGGGGTCGATTGCCGTGATCTCCTCCTGGCGGAACTCGACCGCGGGCTTCGCGACCCCGCGATAGAGGAGCTTCGCTGCCGCGGGCTTCGTTCGGCCGAAGAGGATGTCGAGCTTCGAGAAGCCGAACGTGAAGCCGTCGTTGCGGTCGATCAGCGTGACGTGCACCTCGCCGGCGAGCTCGTCGGCGAGGCGGCTCGAGAGCTCGAGCCCGCCGAAGCCGGCGCCGAGGATGACGACATGCTTCACGCGGACAACCTTACGCGGGTGCGAAGATTAGGAGAGTCGGCAAGCCGGCTCTCCTCGTACTGCAGCGCGTTCGGTGCGTGCTACTACGACTTCTCTTTCTCGGAGACGCACTGCCCGAACGTCTTGTACTTCGCCTTGAACGCCGCAGGGCCGGCCTTCTGCTCGCTCTGGCAGGCGCGGGCAGCGTTGACGACGGCCTTGTTTTGCGCGTGCGAGGACGCCTGTGCGGTGCTCGACACGCACTGGCCGAAGGCATTCGACCCGTCGGAATTTGTCCCGTAGTACTGCTCGAACGTCTGGCCGCCGTGATTGACCGCGAAGGTCTCATCCGACTGTTGCGATCTGCACGAACTCGACGCTGCGACCTCGTTCTGCAACTGCGACTGGGCGGTTGCTGAGACGCACTTGCCGAACGCGTTTTTATCATTGGCGTTCTTCCCGTACGTCTTGGCGAAGAGGGCCTTACCGAGCTGCGAACGGATCGAGCTGCACGTTCGAGCCGGGTTGAGGCGGCCGGTTTGCTCCACCTTCGCGTTTGCGCTGGCGACGATCGAGACGCAGTTGCCGAACGCGTTCTTGCCGCTCTTCCCTGTGCCGTAGTACTGGACGAACGTCTTGCCGTTGTGGGACGCCGCAAACGTCGGATCGGACTGCTGCGCTGTGCACGTGTCCTCGGCGCTTGCCTGCACCTGATTTTCAATCGGCGCGTAGGCGGATACGCAGGCCCCGAAGGTCGCGTATGCCTGCTTGAACGCGGTCGAGCCCATCGCCGCCCGCAGCTTCGTACAGTCTTGCTGGGCACGGGTCGTGCTCGGCGCTGTTGACGCAAGTGCCGCAACCGGCGCGAGGGCCGCAGCGACGACGACAGCTAACAAGAGCCTTCTCATTTCTTACACCCCCGGTGTATGAGACTGGAGAACTGATCAAGGGCGAGTCTCACAACCTCGCGTACGGTTCTCGTCTCGGCGGAGTAAAAGGGGCGTAAGGCTGTTATCCGCCGCTGGAGTTACACAGGGGCGTTGTAGAGGTGGCACGCGACCTCGACATCGCCCGACGAACCCAGCGCCGGATCGTGCGGCTCGTGGAACTCGAGCATGAGCGCACCATCCTTTACGTCGAGCCGCCGTACGCCTTTCCAGAACCGCTCTCCGGGACTCTCAGCGCGGATGCGCTGCAGCGCGGCGAGCATCTCTTCCGCCGTCCGGCCGCGTGCTGGCGCCAGCCGCACCGAGGTCGTCGGAGCCGACAGCGCATCGAGGTCGTGGAAGAGTGCCGCTTCCTCGTCGACGAAGGCTTCTCCCGCAGCCGCGGCCCATCGTGCCTCGAGCAGGTCGCGAAGGTCGCGCGACTCCCAGCCGCACGGCTCGAAGGCGAGGGGGCAGCGAGGATGAAAGGAGCAACCGAGCGGCGGCGACGCCGCGTCCGGCACTTCACCGCGGGGCAGGTCGCGCGGCACGGCGCGCGCGGGGTCCGGCTCGGGGATCGCGCGCAGCAGCGCCTGCGTGTACGGGTGCTTCGGATCCGCGTAGATCGACTCCGCATCCCCGATCTCGACGATCCGGCCGAGGTACATGATCGCGATCCGGTCGCAGAAGAACTTCGCCGTCGCGAGGTCGTGCGTCACGTAGAGGTACGTGAGGTCGAAATCGCGCTTCAAATCGGCCATCAGCTCGAGGATCTTGGCCCGGACGCTCATGTCGAGCATCGAGACGGGCTCGTCGGCGACGAGCAGAACGGGTTTGAGGATGATCGCGCGCGCGATTACCGCCCGCTGCTTCTGCCCGCCCGAGAGGTCCGACGGGTACTTGTCCATGTACTGCTCGGCGGGTGCCAGACCAACCCGCTCGAGAGCCTCGGCGACCGTCAACCGGAGCCGGACGCGGTCTCGCTCGATCCCGTGGATCTGGAGCGGATGCCCGACGGCCTGGCCGATCGTCATCGCCGGGTTGAGAGACGCGTGCGGATCCTGGAAGACGACCTGCATTCGCCGGCGCAGACCGCGGAACTCGCGCTCGGGAACATGCGCGATGTCCCGCCCCTCGAACTCGACGACGCCGGACGTCGCGCGCACGAGGCCGAGGATCGTTCGGCCAAGCGTCGTCTTGCCGCTTCCCGACTCGCCGACGAGGCCGAGCACCTCTCCCTTGCGGATGTCGAGCGTGACGTCATCGACCGCCTTGACAACACCGCCCTCCCGCCCGACGAGGCGGTCGGCGAAGCTGCCGCGGATCGAGTAGTACGTGCGGAGGTCCCGGATCGAAACGAGCGGCTCGCCCTCGGCGATCTCGCGCGTCGCCACGGCGGGTTCAGGCTTCATCCGCAACTCCGATCGCCTGACGCTCGAGGGGCGCCCCGCCGCCGGGCGGGATGCGCTCACTCGGTCCGTTCAACCAACAGAGGACGCGACGTCCGCCGTCGAGCCGCTGCTCGATCGGCTCGAGCTGGTTGCAGACCGCCATCGCGCTCGGGCAGCGCGGGTGGAAGCGGCAGCCCGGTGGTGGGTCGATCAGGCTCGGTGGCGCCCCGGGAATCGAGTGGAGCGTCTTCGTGTCGAGCGAGATCGTCGAACGCAGCAGCTCGCGGGTGTACGGGTGCGCCGGGTCGGCGAAGACCTCGCGGACAGGCGCTTCCTCGACGATCCGGCCCGCGTACATGACCGCCATCCGGTCGCACGACTCGGCGACGATCCCGAGGTTGTGGGTGATCAGGAGAAGCGCGGTTCCGAAGTTGTTCTTGAGGTCGGCGAGCAGCGCGAGGATCTGCCCCTCGACGATCACGTCGAGCGAGGTCGTCGGCTCGTCGGCGACGAGCAGCTTCGGCCGCAGGACGAGCGCGAGCGCGATCATGATCCGCTGCCGCATCCCGCCAGAGAACTCATGCGGGTACTGGCGGAACCGGGTCGGCGGGATCCCCATGCGGCCGAGCGTCTCGAGCGAGCGGCGCCTGACTTCGGCATCGGTCAGTTTCGACTCGTGCTGCTCGATCGTTTCGCGGAAGTGCTCGGAGATCCGCATCAACGGGTTCAGACGGGTCATCGGCTCCTGGAAGATGAGCCCGAGCTCCGGCCCGCGCATCCGTCGCACGTCCCTCTGCGGCATCGCCACCAGGTTGTGCCCGTCGTAGAGCACCTCGCCGTCGGCACGCGCGCCGTCGGGGAGAAGGCCGAGGATGCCACGGCCGAGGGTCGACTTCCCACAGCCCGACTCGCCGACGAGGCCGACGACCTCGCTCTCGCCGATGTCGAGCGAGACGCCGTCGACGGCGCGCACCGGCTTCCCGGGCGTGCCGTAATAGACGCGGAGGTTCCTGACCTGGAGGATCGCCTCGCTACTCAACCCTCTTCCGTCTCCTCGACCGGGCCGGGAACCGGCTCGAACTCGAAGCGCCCGAAGCGACGCCGGCGCAGCACCGGGTTGATCGTCTCGTTCAGGCCCTCGCCGACCAGCGTAAGCCCGGTTACGAGGAGGACGATCGCCAGTCCCGGGAAGAGACCCGTCCACCAAATGCCGGAAGCCGCGTCGGAGACCGCTCGCGACACGTCGTAACCCCACTCGGCGCCCTGCGTCGGCTGGATTCCGTACCCGAGGAAGCCGAGCGAGGCGAGGAGGAGGATCGCGTCGGCGGCATTCAGGGTCGCGATCGGCGGCACGTTCTGGACGACGTTGAAGAAGACGTATTTGCGGATGACGGTTCGCGGGCGCGCGCCGAGCGCGCGCGCGGCGTCGACGTACGGTTCCTCTCGGACGCTGATCACGTGGTTCCGCACCACTCGGAAATACAAGGGAACGTAGGCGGCGGTGATCGCGATCGCCGCCGTCAGGATCCCGCCACCGATGCTCGACGTCGCGAGCACGAACGCAATGACGATGGCGATCAGGAGGTACGGGAAGGCGAAGATCGCGTCCATGATGAGAACGAGGAAGCGGTCGAGGATCCCGCCGAAGTAGCCCGAGATCAGACCGAGCGGCACGCCGATGCTCAACGACATCGCCAGCGCGATGGCGACGACCTCCAGCTCCGTCTGCGCGCCGTAGATCACGCGCGCCAAGACATCGACCGATTGCACCGTCGTTCCCAGGAGGTGGGTAGAAGACGGATGCGCGAGCTGCGGGAACCGAACGCCTCCGGCTTTGTACTGGCTGAAGTTGTAGGGCGAGATGAGCGGTGCAAAGACGGCGAGCACGACGAAGACGAGCGTGATGCCCACGCCAGTCCAGAACATCGCGCGGGCGATGCCGCTCGCCTCGCGAATCGGCTTCGTCGCGCGGCCGAGGGCGATCAGACGCGCGCGGCCATACGGTGTGCGGGGGTTCGCAACCGTCGCGGCCACCTAGTACCGAATCCTCGGGTCGACGTACGCGTTGAGGAAGTCGACGAGGATGCTCACCGCGACGACGACAAGCGCGAAGAGGACGATGATTCCCTGCACGCCCGCGTAGTCGCGGTCCTCGAGATAGAGGACGAGCTCGTGGCCGATCCCCGGCCAGTTGAACGTGGTCTCGGTGAGAACGGCACCGCCGAGGAGGGTCGCGAAATTGAGGCCGACGATGGTGATCACCGGGACGAGCGCGTTTTTGAACGCGTGGCTGAAGAGGACGCGGCGCTCGGTGATGCCGCGAGCGCGCGCCGCCTCGATGTAGTCGTCGCGCAGAGTCCTGATCACGTTGACGCGCGTGAGGCGGATGAAGACCCCCGCCGTGACCAGGCCGAGCGTCGTGGCCGGAAGGATGAGGTGCTTCACGATGTCCCAGAGCGCCGCCCAGTTTCCGTCCCAGATCGCGTCGATGAAATAGATGTTCGTATGCGTCTGCAGGAACGCTTGCGTGATGGGGCTCGCTTGGTCGGAGACGGGCAGCCAGCCGAGCCAGACGCCGAAGACGAGCTGCGCCATCAGTCCGAGAAAGAACACGGGCGTCGCGTAGATGAAGATCCCGAAGAGGCGCCCGCCGACGTCGAGTGGAGTGTCGCGGTAGCGGCCGGCGACGAGGCCGACCAAGACGCCGACGACGATCGCGATGAGCATCGCGAAGAAGGTCAGCTCGAGAGTCGCGGCGCCGTTCTGCTTGATGATCTGGGAGAGTGGCCGGTTGTCGGTGATCGTCGTGCCGAGGTTGCCGCGCATGATGTTCCAGAGGTAGTCGCCGTACTGCGTGAGCAACGGCTTGTCGAAGCCGAGGCGGTGCTCGATCTGATGCACCACCTTGACCGGGACGTGACCTCCGAGCGCGGCCTGGATGGGGTTCCCGGGCGCGACGCGCAGCAGCAGAAAGACCAGCGTCAGAAGAATGAACACCATCGGCACGACAAGCGCCAGCCGCGTGATGAGGTATGTCCTGAGCGAGGTGCCGGTCACAGACGCATGAGTGTTGCAGGAGGGGCGTCCCGGCGGGGACGCCCCTCCCTTGCGTTCGGTCTGTCTACTTCGAGATCAGCCAGAAGCGCATGTAGAACGTCGCGTCCAGCGTGTTGTTGATCCCCTGTACGGCCTTCTGACTCACGGCGATCATGTTTCCCTGCCAGTACGGGATCGTCGGCAGGTCCTTCGCCCCGAGCATCTGCATGTCCCTGAGGTACGTGTAGCGCAACTTCTCGGTCTTCGCGCCCCGCTCCTTCTTGATCAGGGCGTCCATCTGCTTGCTGCTATAGCCGTTCGAGAAGAAAGAACCGGTCTGGTAGAAGGAGACGGTGTAGTCGTCGGCGTCCGGATAGTCCGGGAACCAGCCGAGCTGGAACGCGCCGTATTGCTTCCCGAGTGCGCCGCTGTACGTCGTCCACTCGGCCGACTTCAGCGTCACCTTGAACAGCTTCGACGCGTCGAGCGCCCGCTGGATCTCCAGGTACTCGTCAGCGGAAGCATCGCCGTAGTGCGTCGGCGTCCACCAGATGGTGATCGGCAGCGGCTTCTTCACGCCCGCCGCCTTCATCGCGGCTTTTGCCTTGGCGAGGCTCGGCTTCGCTCCGTACATCTTCTTGAAGGCATCCGTCTGACCGGGTAGGCCCTTCGGGACCATCGAGTAGAGCGGCTGCACCGTCCCGTGAAAGACGCGGCTCGCGATGTCCTGCCGCGGCATCAGGTAGGCGATCGCCCGACGCACGTTGATGTTGTTGTACGGCTTCCGCTTCACGTTGAAGACGAGATAGCGGATCACGACGCCCGGCCCCGAGTGGACGGTGAGCGACTTGTTCTTCTTCATCGCGGAGATCTCGTTCGGCGCGAATGTCTGGAAAGCCATGTCGAGCGTCTTCCCTTGCAACGCGAGTTTCATCGTCGAGGAACTCGTGTAGTAGTCGATGATCAACCCGCCGTTCTTCGGCTTCGTGCCCCAGTAGTTCGGATTGATTCCGAACACCGCGTCAACGCCCGGGTCGAACGTCGTCAGCACGTACGGGCCCGTGCCGATCATGTCCGTCGTATCCGTATTGGCGAGAATCTCGTCCGCGGGGAACGTGTTCTTGTCAACGATGTAGCCGGCGTTCGTCGACAGGATGTACGGCCAGACCGAGTCGGGCGTATTCAGGTGGAAGACCACCGTGTACGCGCCGCTCGTCGACACGCTCGTGAGAGCCGACAGCAACGTGTAGATGCCCTGGTCGCCCTTGATCGCCATGACGCGGTCGAACGACCACTTGACGTCGGCCGACGTCATGGGATCGCCGTTCGAGAACTTCACGTCGTGCCGGAGCTTGCATGTCCACGTCTTGAGATTCGGCGCGTGGGTGCAACCCGTAGCGAGGACCGGTGCGAGCTTCGCGCCGTGCGGGAAGCCGTACAGCCCCTGGAAGATATTGAGGTCGACGGTGAACGAGTCATAGTCGTACTCGTTCGCCGGGTCGATGTTGACCACCGTGCCCGTCGTCCCGTCGACGATGACCGGCAGCGTCTTGGCGCCGCCGTACGCGCTCGTGGCAATCACGGCGGCGATCGCGGCGAGCGCGACGGTCGTCACCGCCAACGCCCATCTGAGCCTTCTCTTCATGAATCCTCCCTTTCGACCTTGGGCCGTGGATCGGGTACCGACCCATCATCCAGTTTTTCGGAGCCAAGCGCCAACGAACCTTCCGTGTCATTGGAGCCAGGTGGACGCGGAAGCGAAGTCCGCGTCCACCTGGCATGGCACACAGCCCTTAAGGGACGATCTGCTTCGTCGAGGGCAGGCAAAGCCACTTCGTGGCTCTGATTTTCATCGTGGTGCTGCCGAACTGGTTCTCGGCCAACACGGGGTTGCGGATCGGAGTCTTCCGTAGGGCCGTTTCAGGCGAACTGCCGGTCGATGACGCTCTTCGGCCGGTGCGACCTCCGGCTCATCCGGCAGGAGGGTCGCGGGGGTTTTCGCGTGCCTCAAGTGAGAGTCAGCACTAGCCCAACCGAGTAGAGCTGCCGCTTGAAGCACTCGTGACGATTCGGTGCGCAGCGTCGTATTCTCTTACGAGATGAAGGGCTTGACCGGACTGCTTGTGCTTGCCGCGATCGCTCTCACGGCTGCCGGCTGCGGCAGCGCCCACCGCCGAGTTATCAGCAGCCGGCCCCCCGTTCATCCGACCGGCGCTCAGACTGCCATCGCACGAGTCAAGACGTCGAACCTCGGTCAAGGCTTCGGCTTCTTTCCCAACGGCCCGACGAGCGGTGCTAGATGCCTCATCCCCGGCCCCGCGATCAGCAGAGGCATCAAAGGTACGTGCCAGACCCGAGTCAGCTTCGTCGGCGACATCTCCGTCCGACCGGCCATCGTGACCTTCACCGAATCGTGGTCGTCAGCGAAGTTCCGTTTGGGTGGTTCCCGGGATCGGACGCTGCAGCATTCGTGGCGATTCAAAGTTCTCGCAGACGGGCGAGTCCGCTTTATCGGCGACCACGGATACTTCTCGCCCCAGTCCGCGGAGTAAGAGCCCCAAGCCGCAGGCCCGCATGCTCGGGGGACAATCCGGAGCACTGGCCCAGCCGAGCCGCCATACCTCACGAGTGACAATCGCCCTCCCCGTGTCGTATAAGGCGCGACGTGTACCGCCGTCTTCCGACTGCGTCGCTTGTGATCTGTGCTGTCCTCCTCGCAGGCTGTGGCGGGTCGCACCACGCCAGCCTTGACCTGCAGCGCGCTGCGATTGCAGCCGCTCAGCGAGTCGGTACCAACCTCAGAATCTTTCCTACAAGCGCGGGAACGATCCGCTGCCGGCTCTCCGGACCCTCAGGAACCTCGTTCTTTGGTCGCTGCACGACCAAGCTCTCGCCGCGCCGAAGCGGGACGGAGGTCGCCTTCGTCGTGAGCGCGCCACACGCCGGAGAGACCTTGTCCGGCTCGTGGTCCTTCGTGGTCGATTCCCGTGCTCGGGCGCGTCCGCTCTCGGCGCCTTTGGGCTGGTTCCCACCGAACGGGGCAGTGGGCTAGGAACAGCGTTTCGGGTGACGTTCCTGGGCGCAGGCCAAGGCTCAGGGGACATTCCCGAGCACTGGGGCACCGCACTGACGCTCGCCCTTGAGCGCGTAATCTTGCGGCGACATGCTCGATCTTGTGAGACGAATGGGACGACGACCGGCAGTCGCGAGCTTGGTGCTCCTTCCGACCTTCCTCATATGCCTATGGATCGGGACTTACACGGAGGCCGTCGCGACAGGCGGCGGCGCGAACCCGCGGCTCCCGCAGCTCGGACCGGCGATGCTCCATGTGACGCCTGGCTGGGCGATCCCCGCTGCTGTCGCCGTCGGGGTCGCCGGGGCAGCCCTCGCCGGCCTGACTTACCGCGCCACTAAGCACTGAACGTCCGCACCGCGGTCGCGTGACATTCCCGGGCACTGGCCCAGTCCAGTGCGCTAGCGCGGACCTGGAGCAAGCCGCCCACGAAGGCGGATGAAACGTCGCATCGGTCCCGAGACGAGCAAGGCGAAGTTGACGAAGGTGAGAACACCCCACAGCATCCATTGCGCGCCAAACCCGTGACTGACGACGTGGTAAACCGATGCTGCGACGCCCCCACCGAAGAGAGCGACGAGGAGCCACCAGGCGACACGCGATCGTCGCAAGAGCGCTTGCGCCCCGGCCACGGCGAGGAGCATTGAAAACGCCACGGCCACCACGGCGACTCTCCCGCGCGTCAACACCAGCAACGAATCCGCGACGAGTAGGGGCACGACCCACAGCACCACAAAGGCGATTGGTACACGCCACTCCTCCGGTATCCGCGTTCCCACACGCAGACGCTATCGCGGTAGGCGCTCGGACGCGTCCGCGAAAGCCCACGCTCAGGGAACACTCCCGAGCACTGGCCCAGACGAGCCCGCCTAGCGCGCGTACCGCCACTCGGTTAGGGGTTCTCCTCAGCCGTCGCCGCCGCTGTGGCGGCCGGCGTACCAGTGCACCCACGCGTCGCCGTACCGGACGGTCAGCGCGGCGAGGATCGCTCCGGCCGCGACCGAGCCGACGAGCAGGAACCGGCGCGTCCGCGCCCCGGGTACGGCGAGCGCCGGCGGCAGCAGGCGCCGCAGATGCGCGAGGACGTGCGCGGCCATTGCGAAGAACCAGACCACGAACGACGCCTTGTGTAGGCCGACGAGCAACCCGCCGCCTGGCCCGACGACGATCAGCGCCACACCGGTCCCAAACACGAAGAGCGTCGAGAGGACGACGAGCGGTGCGAGGAGCCTCAGCGGCGTGGCCGGCGGGCCGCGGCGCACGTACTCCGGCGTCCCGCGGTAGTAGCGGAGGAAGCGCCAGCCAGTGCTGCCGAGCTTGAGAAGAACAGGCGGGATCAGGAGCATCCCGAGCAGCACGTGCCACCAGATGAGCTGGCCGATCGAAAGGATCGTCACGCCGAGCGCCGCGAGCAGGACGATGAGCACCGCTCCGGTCGTAGCGGTAAGACGTTCGTTGCGGTCGACCCCCACGAGCCAAGTGGAGCAACTGGCGATGAGGGTTCAGTGAACCCCCTCATGCGGCTCTCACGCGACCGGCGACAATGGCTGCATGCGGGTTCTGGTCGTCGAGGACGAGAAGAAGCTCGGAGAGCTGCTCGGGCGCGGCCTGCGCGAGGAGGGGTACGCCGCCGACGTTGCCGACCGCGGCGAGGAGGCGCTCTGGATGGCGCGCGCTGTCCCGTACGACGCGATCGTCCTCGACGTGATGCTGCCCGGCACCGACGGCTTCGAAGTCTGCCGCCGGTTGCGCAGCGACGGCGTCTGGACACCGGTACTGATGCTCACCGCCCGCGATGAGATCGACGACCGAGTCGGCGGGCTCGATGCCGGCGCCGACGACTACCTGACGAAGCCGTTCGCGTTCGAGGAACTGCTCGCCCGCCTCCGGGCGCTCACACGCCGCACACCGATCGAACGTCCGGCCGTGATCGAGGTCGGCGACCTTCGGCTCGATCCCGCCTCGCATCACGCCTGGCGCGGTGACAAGGAGCTCGAGCTGTCGGCGAAGGAGTTCTCCCTCCTCGAGCTGTTCATGCGCCGGCCGGGCCTCACGCTGACCCGGACGCAGCTCCTCGACGGCGCCTGGGACATCGCATTCGAGAGCCGGTCGAACGTCGTCGACGTCTACGTCCGCTACCTCCGCGAGAAGGTCGATCGGCCTTTCGGCCGCGACTCGATCGAGACGGTCCGCGGCGTGGGCTACCGGCTGCGCGCAGGCTGAGGCATGTCCCGCCTCCCGATACGGGTTCGCCTTACGCTCGGCTTCGCGGTCGCGATGGCGATTGTCCTCGCTGCCGTCGGCCTCTTCGTCTACGAGCGCGTCGCCGGCGAGCTGCTCGGAACCGTCGACCAGACCCTCGTCGCGCAAGCCGGAGATGAGATCGGCAACGGGCGGGCAGATGCGGACACGGCCGGCGGCACCACGCTCGCCCAGCGCTTCGCTGCGGATGGGCAGCTCACTTCCTCAGAGCCCAAGGGTCTCGCTCCGCTCGTTAGCCGTCCGGATCTCGCCCGGACGCACCTGAGCGGCCCGCTCTGGCTTGACGTGCGTCTCCCGCGCCGGCCGGGGCCGTGGCGCGTCCTCGTCACTCCGGCGAAGGAGGGCGCGGGCTACGTCGTCCTCGCCCGCTCGCTAGCTCCGAGGGACGAGTCGCTCGACCATCTCCGGCGCCAGCTCGTGATCTTCCTGCCGCTCGCGCTGCTCGCTGCCTGCCTCGGCGGTTACCTCCTCGCGGCCGGCGCGCTTCGTCCGGTCGAGCTCCTGCGTCGACAGGCGGCGGCGGTGACGCCCGGCGAGCCGAGCAGCCTGCCCGTGCCGGCTGCGCGGGACGAGGTCGCGCGACTCGCGACCACGCTGAACGAGATGCTCGCCCGGCTCAACGAGGCGTTCGAGCACGAGCGCCGCTTCGTCGCCGACGCAAGCCATGAGCTGCGCACTCCCCTCGCGCTGCTGCGCACCGAGCTCGACCTCGCCCTGCGCCGGCCGCGTTCCCGCGAAGAGCTCGAGGATGCACTCCGCTCGGCGGCGGAAGAGGCGGAACGGCTGTCACGCCTCGCCGACGACCTACTCCTGATCGCGCGCGCCGACCGTGGCACGCTGCCGGTCCGGCGCGAGCCCATCGCCGTCGACGATCTCCTCACCGATATCCAGTCGCGCTTCGCGACCCGCGCCGCCTCCGTAGGGCGTGAGATCCGCGTCGCCCCGAGCGAGCTCCAGGTCGACGCCGACCCGCTCCGGGTTGGCCAGGCGCTCGTCAACCTCGTCGACAACGCCCTCACGCACGGACGAGGCGCGGTCGAGCTGTCGGCGACGGAGAAGTCCGGCACGGTCGAGCTCCACGTCCGCGACTCCGGCGACGGCTTCCCCCCAGAGTTCGTCGCACGCGCCTTCGACCGCTTCAGCCGCGCCGACGAAGCACGGAGCCGAGGCGGAACGGGTCTCGGACTCGCGATCGTCGAGCTGGTCGCATCGGCCCACGGCGGCAAGGCCGGAGTGCGCAATCTCCCGCAGGGCGGCGCGGACGCCTGGCTCGCACTTCCGTCGTCGTGATGATCGAGCACGGTGGCTTCGGCGTCGACGCAGCGGCGCCGGCCGCGAAGCAGGTCTAGCAGGCGTACTTCCACTCCAAGCACTGAGTTCTCATCTGCGCTGGCTACGGTCGGCAGATGCGGGCCGGTCTCGTCGTCGTGCTCGCCGTCGCGGCGATCGCAGCAGGCTGTGGCAGCTCTCTCGTCGCGAAGCCGGCGCCGCCGCGCCCGCCGGCGGTCTATGTCGACGGCCTGCGGGTGAAGAAGCTCCGGCCGAGCCTCTGGATGGTCCGCGGCCGGGCCCGGATCCTCGTCGCGGTGCCGGTCGCGCGGGCAAGGCGCGCCGTGCGGCGCGCGCTCGTCGAACGGAAGGCGCGCGTCGACATCCCGTTCCGCCTCGTCTCGAGCTCGATCCGGCTCCGCCCGGTTCTGCAGGTGCTCCGCGACGACTGCGAGGCCGCGTCTCTCGAGATGCTGCTCTCGGGCGCGGGCGTGCACGTCTCGCAACTCCGCCTCCAGGCGCAACTGCCGGAGAGCGGTCCGCTCGATCCGGAGCCCGTGGAAGGCAGCTCGTTCTTCCGCTGGGGAGACCCGGAGCGCGGCTTCGTCGGCCGGGCCGATGGGAGCGGGCCATCGGGAGGCTTCGGCGTCTACGAGCCGCCGATCCGGAAGCTTGCTGCGAGGCACGGCGTTCGGCTCGTCGACCTCCACGGCGAGAGCGTCGGAGCCATTCGCGCGGCTGTCCTTGCCGGCCATCCGGTCGAGGCGTGGGTCGGCCTCGCGGCCGGGCCTTACTCCACTTGGCTCTCGCCGTCCGGCCGGAAAGTCACCGTCAACTTCGGGGAGCACGCCGTTGTGCTTGTCGGCGCCGGCCCCGGCTATGTGCTCGTCAACAACCCTCTGAGCGGCGTCCGCGAGCGGTGGAGCGAGTCGCTCTTCAGGTACCGCTGGCTGCTGCTCGGCCGACGCGCGCTCGAGCTGCCGTAGCGGCTGGACGCTCCGGCCGCCGGGCCATCGCGACTGCGGCTTCGTTGTCGAGTAGCTCGATCCGGACGAGCTCGAAGCCGCGCGCGGCGAGCATCTGCTCCCACGCCTCGGGGCGCGCAGGCTGCTCCCAGCGACCGGCGACGACGCGGCCGGCGTTCCGCAGAATCCGCACGACTCCCGCCGGCCCGCGGCGCAGCATCATCAGCACCTTCTGCAGCACGACCCGCCGGTCTCGCGGCTCGAGCGAGAGCGAAAACATCATGTCGCAGACGACGAGCCTCCCTCCCGGCCGAAGGACACGGCGCGCTTCGCTGAGCGCGAGCTCCTTGCCCGGGTTGTCGAGATGGTGGAAGGCGTAGTTCGAGACGAGGAGCGACGCCGACTCGTCCTCCAGCGGCAGCTGCCGGAGATCGGCCTCGAGGGTGCGCAGATTCCGAATGCCGTCGATGGCAGCGAGCGCGTCCAGGCGGTCGAGCATCGGCGCCGAGTAGTCGACCGCGACGACCCCGGCGACACGGGGCGCGAGCTCGAGAGCGAGCAGTCCCGTTCCGGCTCCGAGGTCGACCACGCGATCGTCGGCGCGCGGCTCGGCGAGTTCGACGATCCGGTCGCGGAGCTTGAGGAATGCGGCGCTCGCGGCGACTTCCTCCCACGTGTCGACCCGCTCGTCCCAGTCGTACTGGTCGCTGGAGACGGCCATCGCGGGAGCTTCGTCAGCAGCCGTGAGCTAACGATGAGGGGGTCGTGCTTCGAGTGAAACCGAACCGACAAGTTCGAGTGAGGGGCGCGCTTGCCCAGCCGAGCTGCGCTACTGCCGGAGCGACCTGATCGTGCGTCGGAGCCGCATCCGTTGTCGACGATCGACGGCTCCGAGTCCCGCCGTGAGCGGCCCGACGGCGTCCGTCGCATGGAGTTCGCGCAGTCGCCTCGCCGCCCACTTCTGCATCTGCCGGAGGTGCTTCGGCGGTAGTTCGCGCATGCGCCCGCCGGGTGCCGTCATGTTGAAAGTGCAGCCCTTTAACAGCGGCTTAGGGTCGACTGCGAGTTGCGCGAACATCGTCACCCCCTCGGGAGAGCCGAGCCGCGCGAGCAAGTCGATCGCCTGCGTCCGCACGGCCATTGATTCGTCCCCGCGCGCCACTTCCAGCAGTGCGGGGACCGCCGCGGGATCGCCCATTTTCCCGAGCGCCTTGACGGAATCCGATGCGAGCGCCGTAGTCCGTCGCTCGAAGGTTCTGTATCAATGCCGGCACGGCTTCTCGGACTCTGAGCTTCGCGAGGTGACGCGCGGCGAAGCCCCGCATCTCGGGGTGCGCAAGCGCCGCGATCAGGTAGTCGAGGTCACCGCGCAGCGCGGCCTGCCTCACGGCGGCACTCGGCGGAACGTCGTCTCTCGCCACGCGACTACGGTAGACCGTTGGCGGTCCAATTGCTCAGGGGACATTCCCGAGCACTGGCCCATGCAGAGACTCCACTACTCCGGCACCGGCCTACTCCTTGACCCCGCGTGTGTCCGCTGAAAGGCTTCTGGACGTGTGTTGGCGAAGCCTTGCCTTGCTCGCCGCCGGCGCTGCGCTGCTGAGTGGCTGCGGCGTCGTCCACGTACACGTGGGATCGCCACCATCCGCGCCAACAGGGAGTGTCACTCCGTTGGTTCTGCCGAACGCTGTGCAGGCCCGGCAGATCCCTGCGAGTGGCCCCGGCTATCGCCGCCCCGGCGTGCAGGTGAGCAGCCACTTCTCCGGCATTCGAGTCTTCGCCAACCCGCAAGACGGATTCGCGATCGGCAGCCCGCCGCGAAACGGGGACACGTACCCGCTGGCAACCGTCGACGGCGGCAAGACCTGGCGAGTTGCCGGACCGGTTCTTCACATCCCGGCGGCACAAGCGGCGGTGGGAGTGGGACAGGCCGGCATGATCAGCCCTCGCATCTGGTTCGCGTGCTGCGGATTGAACACGGTCATCGACGTCACCGCAGATGCCGGCAAACACTGGTGGCAGGCATTCCTTCCGGGCGAGGTCGTCACCGTCTATGCCGGCCCCAGCATGGAGTGCGGACGACTGATTGCCGTAGTTCAGCCGTTCACCAAGCGGCCCAACCCACCCCTCTGGACGTTTGCGTCAGCCCAGGGCCGCCGCTGGACATACACCGCGAACCCGAACGCCAACCTCACCTGCTGAGCTCGCAGCCGCTCGCGGCTCAGGGGACATTCCCGAGCACTGGCCCAGGCGAGTCGTTCGGCTCAGAATCCTCGCGTCGTAACGATCTCGGAACGCGCGGGGTCTAGGTTGCGAGGATCGTCGTGGTCGTCGTGATCCATTCCCCGGGGAGTACTAAGGCGGCGCGTGCAAACCCTTCGGAGCCGCATGTTGGCCGGAGTAGGCCTCGTGCGAGTCAGTCTCCGTGCCCGGAGATCTGTCAATCAGAAGCCATTGCAATGGAGGTGAACTGGTGTCCAACCTTTTCCGTGTGACTCCCGCGATCCGGGCGCTGCTCGCTGCGGCCGTCATCGCCGGAGTAGTCGTCTTACTCGCGGCTAGCACTGCTGGCGCCGCCGGCGCCGCTGGCGGTGCGCAGCTTACGCCGGTCGTTTCGAACGAGACCGGTCAGGTCACAAACGTCGCGTTCGATACTCAGGGTGACTTGTTCATCAGCCAGTTCGCCGGCCCCGTGCAGGTGCTCCCGCAGAGCACCGGCACGCTCTTCGGGCACTCGGTCAGCGCTGGGAAGCTGACGGCGTTGCCTGCCGCCTCGAGCCTTACCAGCGTGAGCGGTCTCGCGATCGACTCGAAGGGCGACCTGTACCTGAGCGACCGCCCCGCGGGCACGGTCTCGGTCATTCCGACCGCGGCCGGCGCGGCCGGCGGCACGATCTTCGGCCAGGCGGTCACGGCCAACACGATGACGATGCTCCTGACCGGTCTGAACTCACCGCGGGGGCTCGCCGTCGACGGCTCGGGGAACCTGTACGTCGCGACCCAGAACGGAGTGTCGGTGCTGCCCAAGACGGGAGGCTCCATCTTCGGGCACAGCGTCAGCGCCGACACACTGACAAGCCTGTTCTCCGGCCTGAGCGAGGGGGCCTTGGTCAGCTTCGACGCGGCCGGCAACCTGTATGTCAGTGACATCGTTGCGGGGACCGTGTCGGTTTACGCAAAGGCGTCGGGCAAGGCGTTCGGCCACTCTGTCACGGCCGACACACTGACGCCAATCCTGACCGGCCTGAGCGCCGCGGCAGGCCTGGCGTTCGACCCGGCGGGGAACCTCTACGTCAACTACTACGGCACCGCAGCTGTGCTCCCCAAGACGACGGGCGCGCTGTTCGGCACCCGGGTCACGGCCAACACGTTGACGACGCTGGCTATCGGCCTGCTGGGCGACTTCGGCTCGAGCTTCCACGCGGGCCACCTCTACATCGCCGACCAGCTGAACGACTCGGTCGACAAGCTCAGCGCGGCGACCGCGACGATTACGCGGGTGAACTTCGGCGGGACGATCACCAACCCCGTGATCCGGATCACCGGCACCGGTTTCGCGACCTCTCCGCCGACCGCTCCGGCAGGCTGCTCTGCCCCCGGCCTGGACTACCCGTACGGAAACCTCTCCCTCGCGGACATAACGGGAACGTGGGGAGCGGGAATCCCGGGGGACTGCATCGGGCTCAAGGTCACCGTGCTGTCGAAAACTGTGGCCCAATTCACATTGGGCGGCTTCTACTCGCCTCCGAGCTTCGAGCTCAACCGCGGCGACAAATACACCGTGCGTGTGGACGGCGCCAGCTACTCGGGGACCGTCGCCTATGGCCCGAGTTACACGTTGTCGGTTTCGAAGGCGGGAAACGGGTCCGGAACCGTGACGAGTTCGCCGTCGGGGATCCGCTGCGGTTCGCGCTGCTCCCACGGCTTTACGTTCGGGACGCAAGTGAAGCTGACGGCGACTCCTGCAAGTGGTTCGCTGTTCGCGGGCTGGTCTGGCGGTGGCTGCTCTGGCACGAGCACCTGTCAGGTGACGATGAATTCGGCGAAAAAGGTGAAGGCGAAGTTCACTCACTCGTAGACCGCGCAGCGTGAATTGCTGGTCGGGTGGCTGGGACGGAAGCGCTCCCGGCCACCCGACCGATTGCTTCGGCGCTTATGTATAGGCGAGCGATGGCCCAAGTCGTTCTGTTCGGGCTAGCAGCGACCTCCCGTTTCACTCGGTGTGGAGGGCGGTGGCGGTGTTGATTCTGGCGGCCCAGGTCGCTGGTGCGAGTGCGCCGATGATTGCGATGAGCGCACCGGCGAGCGCGAGGAGGAGCAGCTTTGGCGTGCCGTAGACGTCGAGGAAGCTGGCGGGGAGGCGTAGTCCGACGCTTCCTGCCATGGCGGGAAGAACTTCGTTGTGGACGGCGACTCCGAGAGGGACGGCGATGACGCCGGCGGTGAGGCCGATGGCTGCGACCCAGGAGATGGCCATTGCGGTCGTTTGCCGGGGCGTCATCCCGACGGCTTTGAAGATGCCGATGTCGTGGACGCGGTCGCGGGTCTCGAGGACGATTGTGTTGAGGACGCCGAGAGCGGCGACAGCGGCGAGGAGTGCTGCGAGGGTGCCGATCAGGCCGATCATGGCGTCGACGACGTCGGTGTTGCGGGTGTTCAGTTCGACGGCGTAGTTCGGGCCGAGTTGCTGGTTGACGGCGTGTGCGTAGGTGCTCGCCGACGTTCCGGGGCGGAGGCCGACGTCGAACTGGTCGGGGGCGATTCGGGGGTTGAGGGCGCGCGCGGTTGCCCAGTTGGTGACGAGATTGAGGCCGCGGTTGTGCGTGTCGAAGACTTCGCCGACGATCTTGACTTGGATTTGTTTGCGTCCCTCGGCGAGCGAGATCGTGTCACCGACTGAGGTGCCGGTTTGGGTGAGAAAGCCGGTCGGCGCGAGCACCTGGTCCGGCCCGGTGTACCAGTGTCCGCTGACGAGGTCGTAGCCGATCCAGGTTGCGCTGCCGCGGAAGGCGGTGAGCGGAATCTGTTGCGAGAGGCCCGCGACCGTTGCGGACGTATCCGCCTCCGCGACGACGTGGAGTGTGGCCGACTGGGAGTGGACAGCGGTCAGGATCGCGTGCTCGGCGGTGGCGGCCGGAATATGCGGTGTCCCGCTCGTTGGCGGGCCGGCGTTGAAGTGCTTCGGTCCGATCTTGACCTGTTGCGGGCCTCCCGCGAAGAAATTGCCGGGCATCTGGATCTGTACCGGCTCGGACCGCTGGTGTGAGATCCCTTCGAGCAGCCGCTGCAGCGAGGAGGTGAGTCCGACGGCGAACGTGACCGCGGTTGCGCCGAGCAGAACGGCAGCGAGGGTTAGGAGAGTGCGCGCGGGCCGCGCGAAGGGGGCGGCGAGCCCGATCGTGATCGGGCGCGGGAGCGGCATTCGGCCGAACAGCCGCTGGGCTGCGTAGCCTCGTCCGGTTTGCGGCGCGCGCCCGGTTGCGATCGCTTGGATGGTGCTGAGCCGGCCGGCTCTCAGCGCAGGGAGGAGGGCGGCGAGCGCAGCGAGGGCGCAGATCCCGGCGGGCACGGCGAGGTCGACCCAGATCGGGACGCCGAGACTGCCGACCGCGTAGGCGTTGGCGTTCTGTTGCAGGAGCGGAGTTGCGAGCAGGTTGCCCACCGCGACCCCGATCAGGCAGCCGACGAGGGCCGGTAGCCCCATCTGGGCTGCGTAGGCCGCTGCGACCTGTGCGGGGGTGAAGCCGATGCTTTTCAGGACGCCGATCCTCCGGTAGCCGGAGACGACCGCCCCGCCGACGACGTTGGCGACGATCAGCACCGACATCAGGATCCCAAGAACTCCGAATGCGAGCAGAAACGGGACGAAGGGGGCGATGTTGCCGTCCTCCTCGATCTTCGCGGTGTAGTAGGACGCCGTTCCCGTGAGCGCACCGCGTGGCAGGGCTTTGGTCAGCTTGGCCACGTCGGCGTGGAGTGGCCCACCGATCGCGTCGTGGGCGAAGCGGTAGAGCATCTGGGTGGCGCGTGGCCTGCCCGCCGCGGCGAGAAGGGGGATCTCGGCGGGAGCGACCCAGCCCGACGCGGTGCCGGTTATGGAGTTCGCGAGACCGACGACGGTCAGCGTCTGCCGATCCGTTCCGGCTCCCACAGTGAGCGTCGACCCGACCGAGAACCCGAGACCGCTGTCGCCGGTGGCGAGCACGATCTGGCCCGGTCCGGTCGCCCACCGTCCAGCTTCGATTACGAGGTCGTCGACAGGGCCGCCGGGTGTTGGTCGGCCGACGATGGTCTGGGGCCCGAAGCGCATCCCGTCGCTTGCCACCGGCAGGGTCGTCTCGGGGTAGGGGCCGGCGGCTGCCGTCACGCCCGAGAGGTGGGCCGTCCGCGCGAGCGTCGCTGCCGGCACGTTTGCTGCGATCGTCGCGGCGATGTCGGAGCCGCGCTGGGTCGAGAAGGCGTGGTCGAACGGCGCCTCCGAATTGACGACGAGGGCGAGCGCGACGACCGTGGAGGCCGTCGAGATCAGCACGACCAGCGCGACGACAACCGTTTGCACGCGCCGCCGGGCGATTCCGCCTCGCACAGCACGAAAGGTCGAGGCGCTGTTCATCCCGCGACCTTGTGCAAGCTGCTTTCCGCGGCGGTGGCGATGCGGCCGTCTACGAGCTCGATCGTCCGGGTCGCGTAGCGCGCCGCGAGATCGGGGTTGTGGGTCACGAGCACGAGCGTCAGGCCCGAGCTGTGCAGGCCGGAGAGGAGAGCGCCGATCTCCTCGCCGGTCGCGCTGTCGAGCGCGCCGGTTGGCTCGTCCGCGAGCAGGAGCGGAGGCCGGTTCACGAGCGCACGGGCGATCGCGACCCGCTGGCGTTCGCCGCCGGAGAGCCGCGCGGGATAGGCGTCCCGATGCGAGGCGAGCCCGAGCATCTCGAGCAGTTCGTCCGCGCGCGCGCGACCCTCGGCCGCCCGCATCCCGCCGAGCTGGGCGGGCAGCATCACGTTGTCCAAGACCGTGAGATCGTCGAGGAGGTTGAAGAACTGGAAGATCATTCCGACCCGGTTCCGACGGAAGAGGGCCGCGCCGGTCTCGCCGGCTTGGTCGATCCGCGTACCGGCGACGGTGACTCCCCCGCTCGTCGGCCGGTCGAGTCCGGCGATCAGGTTCAGCAGCGTCGACTTGCCGCTGCCCGACGGACCCATGATTGCGACGGCTTCGCCGGCGGCGATCTCGAGACTGACCCGGTCGAGCGCGGGCGGGCTGTCGTCGTCGTAGCGTTTGGTCACGTCCTCGAGCCGAATGAGTGCGTTCACGGAGCTCCTTCGCGACTCGCCGCGGCCATTCCGCGGCACGCAAGCAACGGTAGGAGTGAGGGCGCGCGCTGTCATCGCCGCCGGGAGCCAACTTCGCCGTCGCCCTGTGGAGTTACGCGGGCTCTCGTCTGGGGCGGCTGTCGTCCCACGGTATGACGGCCTGTGGCGCGATGACAGCGCGCCGGCGCCGGCGTACCTTTCCGGCGTGACGCAAACACCTTCCAGCAGCGTCGAGGAGCTCGCCCGCCGCTGGGCGCCTGAGCTCTGGCGCGGGTTCGTCACGGTGCTGGTCGCGCGCGATCCCCCGCCCCACCTACGGTCGCGACGCGCGAAGCTCCTGAGCTCGGCAGCAACCTGGATGGGCGCAGTCCTGCTCCTCGTCGCGCTGATCGGCATTCTGCGATCGGCCGGCCAGGGCCACGTCTCCGTCAGCCCATCAGGATTCAACTTCGGCTCGGCCCAACCCAAGACCGCCGACATCGCCGCCGTGCTCGGCGTCCTCTTCCTCTGCGTCCGCAGCCCGCTGCTCGCCTGGCGGATCGGCTTCGTCGCGATCCTCGTGCTGCCCTTTGTCGGCGACAACCGCGCGATCAGGGCGCCGATGGCAATCGCCATCCTCATCTGTTACGTCGTTGCCGGCCTCCGTCACGGTCGGGCCCCCGCATGGGCGATGAGCCTCTTGAACCTGCTCCCCGTCTGGGCATTCATGCGCGGGCAGGAGCGACCGCTGCTCACCACGCTCGCGCTGTTCGTGATCCAGGTCGCCCTCGACGCAAGGCTCGTCTCTCGCCGGACGGGCCATGCCCTGGCCGAGCAGGTCGCCCAAAGCGAGCTCGACGACGCGCACCGGGCGCTACTCGAGGAACGCACCCGCATCGCGCGCGAGATGCACGACATCGTCGCCCACCACATGTCGCTCATCGCCGTCCAAGCCGAGACCGCGCCGTACCGGCGCGACGATCTGAGCGAGGGCACAAAAGAGGAGTTCGCCGCGCTGAGCGCAGCGGCACGGGAGGCGCTCAACGATGTCCGACGGCTGCTCGGCGTCTTGCGCAGCGACGGCCCCGCCGAACGCTCGCCCCAGCCAAAACTCACCGACATCGCCACATTGGTCGACGCCTCGCGACGGGCCGGGGCCAGCATCAATCTCTCTATGCCGGCCGATGACAACGCGGCGATCTCGCATGCCGTCGGGCTCTGCGCCTACCGCATCGTCCAAGAGGCGCTCGCAAACGCTGGTCGCCACGCTCCGGGCGCATGGGTACAGGTAGCGGTTGAACGCGACCCGGATGTGCTCCGGCTAGACATCGTCAACGGACCGCAAACCATGGACGGCGACCCGTCAGATGACTCGTCACGCCGGCCAGGCCACGGCCTCGCCGGCATGAGGGAACGGGTCGCGCTCCTCGGCGGCTCGATCTCCGCCGAACCGAACATCCTCGGCGGCTTCGCCGTCTCCGCCGTCCTCCCACTCGCGGACGCGGCGCCGTGACCGCCAGCCCGATCTCCTGCCTCGTCGCGGACGACCAAGCGATGGTGCGGGAAGGCTTCGGCGCCCTGCTCGCGGCGCAATCCGATCTGACCGTAGTCGGCCAAGCCGCCGACGGCGCGGAAGCGGTCAGGCTCGCCGACGAGCTCCAACCCGACGTGATCCTGATGGACGTCCGCATGCCGGTGATGGACGGCCTCGAAGCAACTCGCCGCATCCTCGAACACGCCTCCGACGAAGCACCGCGCGTCCTGATGCTGACCACCTTCGACCTCGACGAGTACGTCTACGACGCGCTCCGCGCAGGAGCGAGCGGCTTCCTGCTCAAGGACGCCCCCGCCGAGGAGCTCGTCCACGCCGTCCGCGTCGTCGCTGCCGGAGACGCACTCGTCGCGCCGTCTGTCATGCGCCGGCTCATAGCCGACTTCGTCGCGCAACCGCAGCGCGTCCACGCAGAACCAGTCGCCCTCGACATCCTCACGCCGCGCGAGCGCGAGGTGTTAGGCCTGGTCGCCCGCGGCCTGTCGAACGCTGAGATCAGCGCCATGCTCGTCGTCGCGCCGCAGACAACGAAGTCGCACGTCGGGCGCATCCTTCGCAAGCTCCACCTGCGCGACCGGGCCCAAGCCGTCGTAGCCGCCTACGAATCCGGCCTCATCGTTCCCGGCGAATGATCCGGGCCTCCGGCCAAGTCGCTCGGAAACAGGTGGCAGGATCCTTGCCCTGAGCTCCGATCCTTCCTTCCGGACACGTGCCAGGCGCTCCCGGCTGCGAGTGGGGCGGGTGCTGGTGCTCGGGCTTGGGTTCATCGCCGTCGTGACAGTGCTGCTCGTCTGGTTCACGAGCAACTCGCCGCCGTCCGCCGGCTACGACGTCTCCTCTCCGCAGTGCTCGCGGCCGTACCCGTCGAGCCCGCTGTTCGGGATCGTCGGTGTCAACGGCGGCCTGGCGAACAACGCGAACCCCTGCCTCCGCGATGAACTGAGGTGGGCGCGCAACGCGCCGGGACAGAAGCGACGCCCGAAGCAGCTTCCCCTGTCCTTGTACATCGTGACGGCGAACCCGGGCGGCCAGCATGTCGCGGACTGGCCGAGCGGCGGCACCGCACCGACCTACGGTGCCTGCAACGGCCTACTGACCAACGCCTGCTCGTACCTCTATGGCGAGCAGCGCGCCGCTCACTCCTACAACCTGGCTGCCGGCGTCGACCAGACCGCGGCCAGGACTGCGCCGTGGTGGCTGGACGTCGAGCTGGGCGCGACCTGGGCCGGCACCTACCAACTCAACATCGCCGCACTCGAAGGCTTCATCGCGGGCCTGCAAGATGCCGGCGCGACAGGATCGATTGGGATCTACTCGACGATCGCGCAGTGGAAGGACATCACCGGCTTGACGGCACAGACGACGCGGGCCGCCTTCGGCCGAAGGCTGCCCGCCTGGGTAGCCGGAGCCGAGACGGCCACCCTTACGCAGGCTCGGCAGAACTGCGCAGGCGGCGGCTTCACCGGCCTTGTGCCCACGCTCGCGCAGTATCGAATCGGCGCGTTCGACGCCGACCTGCGCTGCACCGCCTGAAGAAGGTGAGCTAGATGGCGCGCTGATGCTATGAGGCCGTTATGCCGAAGCAGCGCACAACCGTGACACTCGACGAACAGGTTCTTCGTGCCGTCAGGGTCAAGGCAGCGCGCACCGGGCGGCGGGACAGTGACGTGATTGAAGAGGCTTTGCGGCGCGACCTCGGCCTGGAACTGCTCGAGCGGGTCTGGGCCAACGCGGGTATGGACGAAGACGAGGCGCTAGCCCTTGCAGCCGAGGCGCACACGAAGCGCGCCGGCGCTGAGTGCGGGCTGTTCTCGATCCGAACGTCCTGATTGCCGGACTGCTCTCGCGCACCGGCGCTCCGGCGCAACTCATAAGTCGATGGCTCGGCGGTGAATTCGAGCTCGTCATCTCCAACAGGCTGCTTGACGAGCTTGAACGCGCCTGCAGCGACCCGAAGCTGCGTAGCCGGCTCGACAAGGCCGAGTCCGACGCTTTCCTCGACCTTCTCCGAAATGGTTTCGCCGAGCACCTCGAGGATGCGGACGCCTCCCCGCGTGTCGGATCAAGAGATCCAGACGAGGACTATCTGATCGCCTTGGCCGCTGTGGCCCGCGCGACACTCGTAACCGGCGACGCCGACCTGCTCGAACTCGCGAGTTCGATTCCGTCCTGTCTCCCCGGGCGTTCCTCGACGGGCTCGTCGCCTAGCAGGTGGTCGCTAGGAGGTCGCTACTTCCCTCGTTGGCGCTGGGTTACACTCCTTCTGGCTACTTCATATGATCGTAATATCAATACGGACGTGACTGCGGTCTACTACGAGGGTTCGGGTTCCTTCTCGATCGGAGGTTCCGTGGTGCGATCGCCGGGGGCCGGCGAGGTCCGGCTCGAGGTCGCCTACTGCGGCCTGTGCGGGACCGATCTCCACATCGCGCACGGTGCGATGGACGCGCGGATCCCGACGCCGATGGTCATCGGCCATGAGATGTCGGGCGTCGTCGCCGAGGTGGGCGCGGGCGTCACCGGCGTGCAGCCCAGCGATCATGTCGTCGTGCGTCCGCTCGACACACGTGACTCGAGCCCTGCCGATCGCGGGTTCTCGCATATCGGCAAGAAGTTGAAGTTCATCGGCATCGACTCTCCGGGCGCGCTCCAGTCGTCTTGGACGGTGCCGTCCTTCACCGTCCATCCGCTTCCTCGGTCGCTCGATCTCCGGCTCGCGGCGCTTTCTGAGCCGCTCGCGGTCGCGTGTCACGATGTCCGACGTGCCGAGCTCGCATCCGGCGAGACCGCGGTCGTGATCGGCGGCGGCCCGATCGGGTTGCTCATCGCTCTCGTCGCGCGTGAGCGCGGCGCGCGCGTGCTCGTCGTCGAGCCAGACGGCGTACGCCGTGCGCTCGCGCAGAAGCTCGGCCTGGAGGGATTCGATCCCCAGGACGATCTAGCGTCGGCGATCGGCGAGGTCGGCGCCGACGTCGTGTTCGAAGTGTCGGGGTCCGCGCCCGGCATCCTCGCGGCGACGAAGCTCGCCGCGATTCGCGGCCGCGTCGTCGTGGTGGCGATCTTCCCGGAGCCGAAGCCGGTCGCGCTCTTCGATCTCTTCTGGAAGGAGCTCGAGGTCCGGGGTGCGCGAGTGTACGAGCCGCAGGACTTCGAGGCTGCGATCGAGTTGCTCGCAGCCGGTTCGCTCGAGGTCGAACCACTCATTAGCGCGGTCGAGCCGATCGAGCGCGTGCCGGCGGTCTTCGACGAGCTGCGCGACGGCCGCCAGGCCATGAAGATCCTGGTCGACTGCCGGTCGTGATCGCATCGGCATTCGACCTGCGGGGGAGGACGGCGCTCGTCACAGGCGCCCGCCGCGGGATCGGCCGTGCGGCTGCGAGGGCGCTTGCGAGTGCAGGAGCCGAGGTGATCGGCGCGAGCGCTTCGGCTGGGGAGGGCGACGAGTTCCGCTCCTTCCGCTGCGACTTCTCCGACCGCGAGGCGGTCTACGCACTCGTCGCAGCGCTGCCGCCGATCGACATCCTCGTGCTGAACGCCGGCACGATCGAGCGCAAACCCGCGGTGGAGCACGGCGACGACATCTGGGATCGCGTTCTCGAGGTGAACTTGACGGCGCCGTTCATCCTCGCCCGTGAGCTCGGCCGGAAGATGGTCGAGCGCGGTAGCGGCAAGATCGTCTTCGTCGCGTCACTCCTCTCGTTCCAGGGCGGGGTCACCGTCCCCGGATACGCCGCGAGCAAGGGCGGCGTCGCGCAACTCGCGAAGGCGTTCGCGAACGAGTGGGCCGGCAAGGGCGTCAACGTGAACGCGATCGCGCCGGGCTACATCGCGACCGACAACACGGAGGCGCTTCGACGCGACGAGACGCGCTCCCGGCAGATCCTCGAGCGCATCCCCGCCGGCCGCTGGGGGTTGCCGGAGGATCTCGGCGGCGCGTTCGTCTTCCTCTCGTCATCCGCGTCGGATTACGTGAACGGCGCAGTCATTCCCGTTGACGGCGGATGGCTCGGGCGATGAGGGGGCGCATCGTGCCCGTGCTCACCGCCGAGAGCGTGGACGATGCGGTTCGCGCATGCGAGGCGATCCGAGCCGGCGGGCTCATGTCGGTCGAGATCACGTTCCGCACCGGTGCCGCGGTCGAGGCGATCCGCCGCGCCTCGCGGCTCGATGGGCTCGTCGTCGGGGCAGGAACGGTGCTCACGGAGTCGCAACTCGAAGCCGCGCTCGACGCGGGCGCGCAGTTCGCCGTTGCACCGTCGACGAACGCCGCAGTCGTTCGCGCGGCCCAACGGGCGGGGATCGAGTTCGTGCCGGGCGCGGCGACGCCGACCGAGATCGACCTTGCGCGATCCCTCGGCTGCGATGTCGTCAAGATCTTCCCGGCCTCAGCCGTCGGCGGCCCGGCGTTCATCAAGGCCGTCAGCCCCGTCTTCCCGGAGGTGAAGTTCATGCCCACGGGCGGTATCACCGCGGAGAACGCTGCCGACTACCTCGCGCTGCCGTCGGTGCTGGCGTGCGGAGGAACGTGGATAACCGCGCAGCGCGACGGGATCGAAGAGCGCGCCCGCGCCGCGGCGGCGCTGGCATGAACATCCGTCCTCGCGGCGAGTGCCGCTTCGACCTCGTCGCGCTCGGCGAGGTGATGTTGCGCTTCGATCCCGGGGAGGGACGCATCGCGACGACGCGCTCGTTTGCCGTCTCCGAGGGCGGAGGCGAGTACAACGTCGCGCGCGGCCTTCGGCGCTGCTTCGGCCTCCGCACCGCGATCGTGACCGCCTTCGCTGACAATCCGGTCGGAAGGCTGCTCGAGGATCTGATCCTCCAGGGTGGCGTCGACTCGACGTACGTGAGCTGGCTCCCCTACGACGGCATCGGCCTCGCCGTGCGGAACGGGCTCAACTTCGTCGAGCGCGGCTTTGGCGTTCGCGCCCCTCTGGGCTGCTCCGACCGCGCCCGCTCCGCCGCGTCGACACTCAGGCCCGGCGACGTCGACTGGGATCGCATCTTCGGTCGGGACGGTGCGCGCTGGTTCCACTGCGGCGGGATCTTTGCCGCGCTCTCGGAGTCGGCGGCCGAACTCGCGCTGGAGGCGATGACAGCGGCGCGCCGCCACGGCGTCGTCGTCTCCTTCGACCTCAACTACCGGCCGTCGCTCTGGGAGTCTCGCGGCGGGAACGACGACGCGGCCGAGACCAACAGACGCCTCGTGCAACTGGCCGATGTGCTCCTCGGGAATGAGGAGGACTTCTCCGCGGCCCTCGGCTTCCACCCCGAGAACGTCGACGAGTCGCACACCGACCTCGACGTCGCCGCCTACGAGCGCCTGCATGCCGAGGTGCTAGGTGCCTATCCGAACCTCGCGCTCGTGGCGACGTCGCTACGCGAGGCGCGCACGGCGACCGTGAACGACTGGAGCGCGGTGTGCAGCACGCGGGATGCGTTCGTCGCGGGACCGCAGATGCGCGGGCTCGAGATCCTCGATCGCGTCGGCGGCGGCGACTCCTTTGCGTCCGGGTTGATCTACGGCCTGCTCGAGGAGTGCGACGTCGAAACCGCGCTGGCGTACGGCGTCGCGCACGGCGCGCTCGCGATGACGACGCCCGGCGATACGTCGATGGCCACGCTCGCCGAAGTGCGTCACGTGATGCGCGGCGGCGCGGCGCGCGTCGTCCGCTGATGGCCAAGCTCCTCGACGCGCACCTCCACCTCTGGGACCCGTCGGAGCGTCGCTACGACTGGCTCGACGAGACGCCGTCGCTCCGCCGTCGCTTCGTGCTCGAGGACATCGACACAGGCCGCCACGAGCTCGTCGGCGCCGTCTTCGTCCAGGCCGACTGCCGCGACGAGGAAGCACTCGACGAGGTGCACTGGGTGCAGCGAGTCGCGCAGCCCCTCGTGCGCGCGATCGTCGCCTACGCGCCCGTCCACCTCGGTGCAGCGGCAGAGCCGCAGGTGGACGCTCTCGCCGGCGAGGTTCTCGTCGTCGGCGCGCGCCGCCTACTACAGGGGCGCCCGAGCGAGACGATCCTCGACCGCCGGCTCCACGATGGCGTCCAGCTGCTGGGCGAGCGGAATCTCACGTTTGACATCTGCGTCAGCCACGACCAGCTCCCTGCGGTCGCTGCGCTTGTGGAGGCGTGTCCGCACACACAGTTCGTGCTCGACCATCTCGGCAAGCCTGCGGTCGCTGCGAGGCGTCTCGATCCGTGGCGCGCCGACATCGCCCGGCTTGCATCGTTCGGCAACGTCAGCTGCAAGCTTTCGGGGCTCGCGACCGAAGCCGCGCCCGGCTGGACGAGCGCGGACGTGCGCGCGTATCTGGAGCACGCGCTCGAGGTCTTCGGGGCCGAGCGCTGCATGGTCGGAAGCGACTGGCCGCTCGTGGCGCTCGCGGGCACGATGGAGCAATGGTTTGACGCCGTGTGCGACGTCCTCACCGACGAGGACCGTGACGCCGTGCTCTGCGGAACCGCGTCAGCCGTATACGGATTTGACCGATGACGAGAGTCCCGCTCACCGAGCTCTCCCTCGGCTGTGCGCAGCTCGGGAACCTCTATCGCGCCATCGACGACGCCGAGGCTACGGCAACGGTCGACGCCGCGTACGCCTGCGGCATCCGGTACTTCGACACGGCGCCGCACTACGGGCTCGGCCTCTCCGAGCGTCGCCTTGGCGCAGCGCTCGCGGGGCACGAGCGCGAGGAGCTGGTCGTCTCGACGAAGGTGGGTAGGCGGCTCGAGCCGCTTCCCGAGTCGTACCGGCGAGATGACGAGGGCTTCGACGTGCCGGCGACCCATCGCAGGGTCTGGGACTTCAGCCGGGACGGCGTGCTGAGCTCCCTGGAAGCGAGTCTCGAACGACTCGGCCTCGAACGCCTCGACATCGTCTTCCTGCACGATCCCGACGACCACTGGGAAGAAGCGCTGAACGTGGCCTATCCGGCACTCGAGGAGCTGCGCAGCCAGGGCCTCGTGTCCTCGATCGGCGCCGGCATGAACCAGGCCGCGATGCTTGCCGACTTCGTCCGCCGCACCGACATGGACGTCCTCATGCTCGCGGGCCGCTACACGCTGCTCGAGCAGGACGCGCTCGACGACCTGCTTCCTCTCTGCGTCGAGCGAGACGTGAGCATCGTCGCCGCGGGGGTGTTCAATAGCGGCGTGCTCGCGCGTGACGACCCGCCCGACGACGCGAAGTACAACTACGGCGAGGCGGCGACCGCCGTTGTCGACCAGGCCCGCCGTATTGCGGACGTTTGCAGGCGGCACGGTGTGTCGCTGCCTGCTGCCGCGATCGCGTTTCCGCTCGCGCATCCGGCAGTGGCGACAGTCTGCCTCGGCGCCCGTTCGCCGCAGCAGATCGAGCGCAATGTCGATCTCCATCGCCGGACGATCCCGGCAGACCTTTGGCGCGAGCTGAAAGACGCAGGCCTGCTCCGCCACGACGCACCGACCCCGTCCTGATGGCATTCGTCGCACTTCACTCCGTACTCAAGGAGGGCCGCGAGGAGGGCTACGACCGCGCGCACCAGCGGATACCGGACGACCTCGTCGAGGCGCACCGCCGGGCCGGGATCCGCGACTGGTGGATCTGGCGCAGCGGCCGCCACCTCTTCCATCTCGTCGACTGTGACGACCTGCCGGCGGCGTTCGCACAGCTCGAGGGCGAACCGGCGAACCAGCGCTGGCAGGTCTCCATCGGCGACTACGTCGACCACTTCGAGCAGCCTGCGGGAGAGCCGATGATGCCGCTCGTCTGGCGGATGGGCGACCAGCCGTAGATGCGGCTCGCGGACAAGATATGCGTCGTTACCGGCGCCGCTTCAGGGATCGGGCGCGCCTCGGCGGAGCTGTTCGCGGCCGAGGGCGCGACTGTCGTCGGAGCGGATCTTGCGGGGACGGCATATCGGGTCGATGTCGGCGACGAGGAGGAGACGAAGGCGCTCGCCGCGCGCGTGCTCGACGAGCATGGACGGATCGACGTTCTCTTCAACAACGCCGGCATCGCCGGCGTCGGAGACACGGAGGAAACGACGCTCGAGATGTGGGAGCGCGTCATGCGCGTGAACGCTCGCGGAGTCTTCCTCATGTCCCGTGCCGTCGTGCCGGCGATGAAGAGCCAACGTTCGGGATCAATCATCAACATGGCGTCCGCGGTCGTCGATATCGGGATCCCCAGGCGCGTTTCC
This sequence comes from uncultured Actinomycetes bacterium, assembly GCA_963753525.1. Taxonomy (GTDB): domain Bacteria; phylum Actinomycetota; class Thermoleophilia; order Gaiellales; family Gaiellaceae; genus Palsa-739. The sequence continues at coordinate 25,978 of CAVWCS010000005.1, read as the reverse complement.
TATGCGGCGTCGAAGGGCGCCGTCATGGCGATGACGAAGTCGATGCAGGTCGACCTCGCGCCGTTCGGCGTTCGCGTGAACGCGCTCCTACCGGGGACGATCATGACGCCGTTCGTCGAGGGGTATCTCTCCGAGTCGTACGCCGATCCCGAGGAGGGCCGGCGCTCGATCCGCTCCAGGCAGCTGACCGGCGATCTCGGCAGCCCTGAGGACGTCGCGCACGCTGCGCTCTATCTGGCATCCGACGAGTCGCGCTTCGTCATCGGCGCGGGGCTGGCGGTCGACGGCGGCTTCGCCTCGGGCAAGGGCTAGCCGGGCGTCATCGCCGTACGACCATATGATGACTTCCGTGGAGGTCACACCACGGCTCGTTGACGGAGAGGTGCGGCGCGACGGTGGGCGGCAGCGGCGCCCGGCGCGCTTTGCATCCGTCGTGGTCGAGGAGCTCGCGGACCTCATCATTGGCGGCACCTACCCGGAGGGCGACGTCCTGCCGACCGAGGCGGCGCTGTGCGAGGAGTACGGCTTCAGCCGGACGGTCGTCCGCGAGGGACTGAAGTTGCTGGAAGAGCGCGGGCTGGTACGAGTCGAACAGGGGAGAGGGACGACGGTGCAGGCGCGCAGCTCGTGGAACCTCCTCGATCCCGTTGTCCTTCAGATCGCTCTCGCATACGACTCCGACCTGACGCTTCTCGACGGCCTCATTTCGATACGGCGTTTGCTCGAACGCGAAATGGGTGCGGAGGCCGCGACCAAGCTGACCGACGCAGAGCTGAGAGAGCTTGCGGCCATCGCCGACCAGATGGAGCATTCATACGACGACTACGACCGTTTCCGCGACTGCGACAATGCCTTCCACGCGATCATCATGCGCGCGTCGGGCAACGAGATCGGGCTCACGATCGTGCGGGTCATCCACCGACACGGCGACGCGACCGCCCCGCTCGCCTCGGGGACGTCCCGTGCGGCTCTCAAACGGACGGTGGCCGAGCACCGCGAGATCCTCGAAGCGCTCGCCGCTGGCGACGGAGACCTGGCCGGGGAACGGATCTCGGCCCACATCGAGGCTCGCTGGGCGGAGAGGAAGAAGCGCCGGTAATCCGGAGTCCTCTTGACAGCAGGTGACCATTCGTATGATGATCTGACCTGCGATGCGGATAGCGGCGGTCGACGTTGACCTGATTACCCTCCCGGCGGTTACGCCGCCGTTTGCATGGCGTCGCGGCCTCCGCGGGTCGGCTCCGGCCAGAACGACCGCCGTCCTCCGCATCACGACCGACGACGGCGCAGTGGGCGAGGCCTACCATGAGTGGAGCGGTCACATGCTCGGCGACATTGTCGACCGGATCCTGCGCGAGGAGCTCGTCGGCGAGAGCGCCGACCGGCGCGAGTGGCTCTGGCATCGCCTCTGGGAGCTCGACCGAACTGAGGAGTTCCCGATCTGGCTGTTCGGCATCGTCGACGTCGCCCTCTGGGATCTCGAAGGTCGGCTTCTCGGGGTTCCAGTGCACCGGCTTCTCGGCACCTACCGCGATGCGATCCCGGCATGCGCGTCGACGACGACGTTCGCCACAACGGAGGAGTACCTCGACGTTGTCGATCAATGCCTCGAGCTCGGCTACTCGGCAATCAAGCTGCATGCCTGGGGCGACGCGCGAGCAGACGCGGAGCTGTGCCAGCGCGTCCGCGCCCACACCGGTCCGGGCGTCGACCTGATGTACGACGGCTCCGCGGCGTTCGATCTGCCCGACGCGGTGTACCTCGGCCAGGCGCTGAGCGAAGCGAAGTACCGCTGGTACGAGGAGCCGATGCGCGAGTTCAACGTGACCGCGTACCGATGGCTGTCGGAGCGCGTAGATGTCCCCCTACTCGTTGGCGAGACCTCCGACGGCAGCCACCTCAACACCGCCGACTTCATCGCATCCGGGTGCGCGACCTACGTCCGCACCAGCGCCAACCATCGCGGCGGGATCACCGGCGCGATGCGCATCGCCCATCTCGCCGACTCGTTCCGGCTCCGCGCGGAAGTGCACGGGCCGACGGAGCCGGCGGTGCATCTCTGCATGGCGATCCCCAACTGCACGTACTACGAGTCACTTGTTACGTCTAACCCGGTAACACGGGAGCCCCGCGTCGGCGCGGACGGTCTCGTCCACGCCCCGACCGAGCCGGGGATCGCGCTGCCGGACGTCGTGCACGAGCGCCGAGTTCGCTCGGTCGGCTGATTAGGACACCCTGGCCCTACACAAGGAGGAGAGCAGAAGTGAAGATTAACTGGAAGGCGTCAACGGTTGTCGCGCTTGTTGCGGCGGCCGCGCTGATCACGGCATCGACGAGCGGTGCCCAAGCCTCCCGCAGTACTGGCACCGGCTGTTGCTCGATCAAGGGGAACTACACCTTGACGGTGTTTGCAGACCAAAACTGGGTGCAGCCCGCCGAGAAGGTGCTGGCGGCGAAGTTCAAGAAACTGACCGGCATCACGGTCAACTACGACATCGTTCCGGACAGCTCGTACCAGAACCTTCTCACCACAAAGCTCAACGCTAACGAGGAGCCCGGCGACATCTTCATGATCCAGCCGCCCGGAGGAGACAACTCCGGTCTGCAGACCACCTTCCGGGTCCAGTCGCACGCCGAGGACCTGTCCCGCCAGCCTTGGGTGAGCAGGGAGTTCAAGATCACACGCTCATTGCTCAGTTACAAGAACAAGCTCTACGGTCAAACCATCTGGGATACGATCAGCGGCAGTTGGGTCATCGTCTACAACAAGACGGACTTCGCGAAGGCGGGGATCAAGACCCTCCCGAAGACCTTCGCTCAGTTCACCGCTGACTGCGCCAAACTCAAGGCCAAGCACTTCACTCCCCTCTTCGAGCCGATGGATTCGGGGAGTTCTTGGCATCCGGTCCTGTGGTTCAACGAGAACCTGACGAAGGCGGAGGCCGATCAGTCGACGCTGGACGCGAAGCTCAACGCGAACACGACGACCTTCGCGGCCAACAAGTACACGAATAAGGCGATGACGGAGATCAACTCGCTGTACAAGAGCGGGTACTTCGGAGCCAACGCTCTGACCAACGACTACAGCAATGCCGTGCCGGAAATGGGCGGTGGGACGTACGCGATGATGGTCGCGAATCTGACGTTGCCGACGCAGATCCATGCCGCTCAACCGAGCGTCCCGCTGTCTCGCTTCGGCTTCATGCCGGTTCCGATTCTCGACAACCAGTACATCAACCAGAATCCTGGCGGTCCGAGCAAGTTGGTCTACAAGCAGGGTTCGCACGTCGCGGCGGCGGAGGAGTACCTCGATTTCCTCGCCGAGTCGACGAGCCTCAACTACCTGATCAAGCATGAGCCCACGGTCGTCACCTTCCCGTGGAAGGGTGTGACCGCGAAGTGGGACTCCGAGCAGAAGACGTTCGAGAGCAAGTACAAGCCATCGCCGACCCCCGTCGGGCAGGTCAGCATCAATTACGACAACCCGCAGTGGGGCAATATCGGAACCGACATGGTCGCGATGTTCACCGGCTCAGAGACGCCGTTGCAAGTGCTCCAGAACATCGACACGCGACGCACGCAGGAAGCCCAAGCGGCAGGGGACCCGAACTGGCCGTGATCCTGACGACTACCGACTGACGTATGTCCTTCTAGTTCGCAGTGGCCGGCCGGGCGAGTGCCCGGCCGGCCTTCATCTGCACGCACAACTCACGTGAAAAGATCCCCCGAAGCGGCACCACCGACGAGCGGCGCGTCCGTGGCCGACCGCGAGGCTCGCCCCGGCACCAGGCGTCACCGACAGCGGCGTGGATCTCGCCACGCCTTCTATCCGACCTGGTTCGCTGGCGGAGCGCTCGGCGTGTATTTCCTCTTGGTGCTGCTACCTGGCATTCTCGGCATCGCCCTCGCATTCACGAACTGGACCGCCTACAGCACCAGCCTTCACTGGGTCGGTCTGGCGAATTTCAGAGCTCTTTTCGCCCCTAATTCCTTCTTCATCATGGCAATGGAGAACACGCTGATATTTACCGTCGCCACGGTCATCCTCAAGACGGGCATCGCGCTTGCCCTGGCCATCCTCCTCACAGACGGGATCAAGCGCTTCGCTCCGCTCTACCGAGCCATCATCTTCATACCCAACCTGCTGCCGATGGTGGCCGTCGGGATCGTCTTCCGGTCGCTTCTCGACCCCACCACGGGACTGCTGAACTCCACGCTGCGACGGCTCGCCCTAGGCGGTGCGGCGCAGGACTGGCTGGGAGACGTACACCTGGCGCTCTGGAGCGTGATCGGCGTCGACACCTGGAAGGGCGTCGGCTACATCATGGTCATCCTGATCGCCGGTCTGCTTGCCATTCCCCGCGAGTTCTACGAGGCGGCGTCTTGCGACGGCGCCTCCAGGTGGCAGACCTATCGGCACATCACGTTGCCGATGATGATGCCCGTTTTCGCGGTCACGACGGTGATAAACCTCGTGTACGCCCTGCGCGTGTTCGACATCGTCTTTGTACTCACGGGCGGCGGTCCTGGCTACGCGACCTCGACCGTCTACACGACCATCTTCAGCGAGGTCGGCCTCGGCCAGTTCGGTATTGCTACCGCCTTCTCCAGTCTCTTCCTGATCGTCATGCTCGTTCTGAGCTTCGTCGTCATCCGTGTCATGGCCCGACCGAGCGTTCAGACATGAAGGCCATCCGGGCCATCCCAACGACTATCAATTACCTGATCGCCAGCGGTGCGGGAATCATCGCACTGGCGCCGATCTACATCGTCGTCGTCAACTCATTGAAAACGGCACCTGCGGCCGTCGGCATGGGTCCAGCGCTGCCGCTGCACCCTCAGTGGGGCAACTTCGCTGCAGTTAACTCGCAAGCCAATTTGCTGCACGCTTTCTACAACAGCGCGTTGTATGCCTTTGGAGCCACGGCGTTTGCCGTTCTGCTATCGGCTCTCGCGGCTTACGCCCTGGCTCGTCGCAGGATTCGCAGGCACATCGTCATCTATTTCCTCCTGATCGCGGGCATTGCTATTCCGACGAACTACGTCACCCTCACAAAGGTGATGCAGTACACGCATCTGATCGACACCCAAGTCGGGATCATTCTCGTTTATGCGTCCCAGATGATTCCATTCAATGTTTTCCTCATTTACGCGTTTGTCGACTCCGTCCCGCGGGAGCTCGACGAAGCAGCTTTCGTCGACGGGGCGTCGCCGCTGCTCGCGTTCGGCAGGATCATTCTGCCCTTGCTGAGGCCCGTACTGGTCACCTGCGCGGTCCTGGACGTGCTCAACGTGTGGAGCGATTTCATCAACCCTCTCTACTTCCTCAGCAGTAGCAACAACTGGCCGATGACGCTTTCCGTGTTCAACTTCTTTGGCACGGGCTCATCCACCGGACTCTCGAACTGGGCTCTGGTATCCGCTGATGTCCTGTTGACCATCCTGCCCGTCATCCTCATCTACATCGTGGCGCAGCGCTGGGTCTTGTCGGGCCTATTGTCAGGCTCGGTCAAAGGATGACCGCGATGACGGTCCGCAGCCTTGACCGCGCTGTCGAGCAGACCATCTCGGCGGGGCCTTTTGACGAAACCTGGGAGTCGCTGCAAAGCTATTCCGTGCCTAGGTGGTACGAAGACGGCAAGTTCGGCATCTTCATCCACTGGGGTCCGTACGCCGTGCCGGCGTTCGAGAACGAGTGGTACCCGAGGAACATGTACCTGAGGGATTCCAGCGCATACAACCACCATGTGGAGGCCTACGGGCCGCAGACGGGATTCGGTTACAAGGACTTCATCCCTCAATTCACGGCGCGGCAATTTGATCCTGAGGGATGGGCGAGCCTTTTCAAGGAGGCAGGAGCGAGGTATGTGGTTCCTGTCGCCGAGCACCACGACGGTTTCGCCATGTACGACTGCTCGTTTACGCGGTGGAGCGCCGTCGAGATGGGGCCGCAGCGAGACGTTCTGGGCGAGCTCGCCGCGGGAGTCCGGCGTCAGGGGCTCGTCTTCGGGGCTTCGTACCATCGAGCAGAGCACTGGTGGTTCTTCAACGGCGGGCGGGACATCGCGTCGGACGTTGCCGACACCCGCTACGACGACTTTTACGGGCCGGCTCAGCGCGAGCCTGCGACGAGCCCGCCGGACAAGGAATTCCTGGACGACTGGCTTGCGCGTTTGGTCGAGCTCGTGGAGCGTTACGAGCCGCAGCTCGTGTACTTCGACTGGTGGATCGAGCAACCGGTCTTTCGCCCCTACCTGGCGCGATTCGCCGCTTACTACTACAACCGGGGAGTGCAATCGAACCGCGGGGTGGTGATCAACTACAAGCACGGTGAGCTCGCGGCGGAGAGCGCCTTCGCCGACGGCTCCGCGGTCTACGACATCGAGCGGGGTCAGATGAGCACGACCTCGTCCCGTGTCTGGCAGTCCGACAGCAGCATCACGCGCAATTCGTGGTGCGACGTGGCAGCTCCCGACTACAAACCCGTGAACGAGCTGATCGGCGACCTCGTAGATGTAGTCAGCAAGAACGGTGTCCTCCTCCTGAACATCGGACCGCGCGCCGACGGGTCGATTCCCGATGAGGCTGCTGAGAGGCTGCGAGCCATCGGTCGTTGGCTGGAGGTGAACGGCGAGGCTATCTACGCGAGCAGACCGTGGCGGGTGTTCGGCGAAGGCCCGACCGAGACGGCGGCGGTGTCCCACGGCATCTTCGGCGACACGAACGGACGCGAGTTCACCGAGAAGGACATTCGCTTCACCACCCGGGGGGACGCGCTCTACGCCACATTCCTCGCCTGGCCGGAGAGTGGCACGGTCGCGATCTCGTCGCTCGGGGAGAACGCGGGCCAGCGCCAAGCTCCGATCAATCTCGTGGAGCTGTTGGGCTCCACGGAGCCCCTCAGCTGGGAGCGCAACGCGGAAGCGCTACGGGTGGCACTGCCTGCAAGCGCACCCCGCCGGCACCCGGGCGTGCTGAGGATCAACTGATGGCCAGCGTGACATTCGAAGGCGTTTCGAAGTCGTACGGCGACGGCCCACTCGCGGTCGACAGGCTCGATCTCGAGATCGCGGACGGTGAGTTCATGGTTCTGGTCGGCCCATCAGGCTGCGGCAAGACCACCGCACTGAGGATGGTCGCCGGCCTCGAGGACATCACGGACGGCGTTGTGCGCATCGGCGACCGCGTGGTCAACGACCTCACGCCAAAGCGCCGCGACATTGCGATGGTGTTCCAGAACTACGCGCTCTACCCACACATGAGCGTGCGCGACAACATCGGGTTCCCGCTGAAGCTCGCAAAGCTGCCGAAGGACGAGATCCGCAGCCGTGTCGACGAAGCTGCACGGATCCTCGACCTGGAGCCGTATCTCAGGCGGAAGCCGCGCGCCCTCTCCGGCGGGCAGCGCCAGCGGGTCGCGATGGGCCGCGCGATCGTCCGTCAGCCCGCGGTGTTCCTCATGGACGAGCCGTTGTCGAACCTCGACGCGAAGCTGCGCGTTCAGATGCGCGCAGACATCAAGAAAATCCAGAAAGACCTTGGTGTGACAGCGCTCTACGTGACACACGACCAGGTCGAGGCGATGACGATGGGAGACCGAGTCGCGGTGATGCGCAAGGGCGAGCTGCAGCAGGTCGCGCCGCCTCAGGAGCTGTACGACCGTCCTGTCAACATCTTCGTCGCCGGCTTCATCGGGAGCCCTGCGATGAACATGCTCGAGGCGCGGGTCGAGAAGGGCAATGTCCTCCTCGGCGACGCGCGCCTCGAGCTCGGCGAGCAGCCGTGGCTCGTGGCGTACGAAGGGCGGTCCGTGGTGCTTGGTGTCCGCCCGGAGGACCTCGAGGACGCGGAAACGGCGAGCAGCGATGGCGGCGCGCCGCGGCTGCGCGGCCGGGTCGAGTTGCGCGAGGCGCTCGGCTCCGAGGTGCTTGTCCATTTCACCGTTGCGGCGCGTCAGGCGGTCACAGACGATCTGCGCGAGCTCGCGGCCGAAGCGGGCGACGACCGGCTCGCGGGGCAACTCGCCGGGGGAGAGCAGCCGCCATCGGCCAGGCTTGTCGCCCGGTTCAGCCCGCGCACGGGGGTAGTCGAAGGCGATGACGTCGAGGTCTCGATCGACCCGCGTGCCTTGCACTTCTTCGACCCACAAACCGGATGGGCGATCCGCGGTGCCTGAAGCCGGCCGGCGTACCCGGATCGTCAGAGCCGTCACGTACGACGTTCGCTTTCCGACCTCCCGCAGCGGCGCGGGGTCGGACGCGGTGAACCCGGATCCCGACTACTCGGCCGCCTATGTCGTGCTCGAGACCGACGACCCGCACGGGCTCACGGGATACGGCCTCACGTTCACGATCGGGCGTGGGACCGAGGTCTGCGTCGCTGCCATCGAGGCGCTCGCGCCGCACGTCGTGGGCGCCAGCGTCGAGGACCTCGTTGCAGACCTGGGAGGATTCTGGCGACGGCTCGTCACCGACTCCCAGCTCCGCTGGCTCGGGCCGGAGAAAGGCGTCATCCACCTGGCGACGGCGGCGATCGTGAACGCCGTCTGGGATCTTTTCGCGAAGCTGGAAGGCAAGCCGCTTTGGAAGCTGCTCGCCGACATGACGCCGGAACAAGTGGTCGCGTGCATCGACTTCCGGTACATCGGAGACGCGCTCACGCCCGACGCCGCTCTCGAGATCCTCCACAGCAAGGAGGCGACGAAGGCGGACCGGGAGCAGATCCTCGTTGCCGAAGGCTTTCCCGCGTACACGACCTCCGCCGGCTGGTTCGGATATCCGGAAGACACGCTTCCGGAGCGGGCACGCCAGGCCATCGCCGAGGGGTTCACGCACATCAAACTGAAGGTCGGAGGCGACCTCGACGCCGACCTGCGCCGTGCGCGTGCCGTGCGCGACGCCATCGGTCCGCATCATCGGCTGTCGCTCGACGCGAACCAGGCCTGGGGCGTCGACCGCGCGATCGAGGCCACCCGCGCCCTGTCGGAGGTCGATCCTTGGTGGATGGAAGAGCCGACGAGCCCGGACGACATCCTCGGCCACGCGCGCATCCGCGAGGCCGTCGCGCCGGTACGCGTCGCCACCGGCGAGCACGTGCAGAACCGCGTCATGTTCAAGCAGCTGCTCCAGCTAGGCGCGATCGACGTCTGCCAGGTCGACTGCTGCCGGCTCGGCGGCGTGAACGAGGTGCTCGCGGTCGTCCTGCTGGCGGCGAAATTCGGCGTTCCGGTCTGCCCCCACGCGGGCGGCGTCGGCCTGTGCGAGTACGCGCAACATGTGTCGATGTTCGACTACATCGCCGTCGGTGCCACGTTCGACGACCGCGTGTGCGAGTTCGTCGATCATCTGCACGAGCACTTCGTCGATCCGGTTCGCGTCGTCGGAGGCCGCTATCTCGCGCCGACGACGCCGGGTTACAGCATCGAGATCAGGCCCGGTTCCTTGTCCGAGTTCGCTTTTCCGAGCGGTCCAGTCTGGCGGAACGAAGCGGAAGTCCCCGCGTAAGCAACTGCAGGCAGCGATCATTGCGGGAGGCCGGCCACGACGGGATTCGCGAGCACGCCGATTCCGTCGATCTCGACCTCGACCACGTCGCCCGGGCGTAACCAGCGCGGTACGGCCATGCCCATCGCCACGCCGGGCGGCGTGCCGGTCGCGATCACATCGTCAGGCTCGAGCGTGATCGTCTCGCTGACGAAGGCAACGAGATCCGCCACGCCGAAGATCATGTCGGCGGTGGTTGCCTCCTGGACTGTGACGCCGTTGAGCCGGCAGGTGATCGCGAGCCCCTGCGGGTCGGGAATCTCCTCGCGAGGGACGACGCGTGGGCCGATCGGGCAGAAGGTGTCGAGCGATTTTGCGCGTGTCCACTGGCCGTCCGCGAACTGGAGCGAGCGCGCGGAGACATCGTTGAGGCACGTGTACCCGGCGACCGCCTCAAGCCCGTTTTCGACGGAGATGCCCTTGACGCGTGCGCCGATCACGACGGCGAGTTCCGCTTCGTAGTCGACCTGCTCGACGCGGGGCGGGATGACGATCGCGTCGCCGTTCCCGATCACGGCGTTCGGCCATTTTGCGAACAGGAGCGGCCGCTCTGGGAGCTCGAGGTCGACTTCCCGCGCGTGATCGCGGTAGTTGAGGCCTACGGCGATGATCTTCATGGCAGGGTCGGCGATTCGAACGGGGCGATGCGTAGAATCTACCGCGATTCATATGACCTTTCGATGCCGAAGCTGGTGAGGAGGAGCGAAGAGGTGGCAGAGCTCTTCTTTCCGGATGTCCCCGACCGGATCCCGTATGCGAGCTCCGGAGAGGAGGAGCCGCTCGCGTTCAAGACGTATGACCCCGATCTGAACGTTCTCGGGCGTCGAATGGAGGACTGGCTCCGGATCAGCGTCGCCTATTGGCACTCGTTCGGCTGGGACGGGACCGACATGTTCGGCCGCGGCACCTTCGAGCGCCCCTGGGACGACAAGAGCCTCGATCCAATGACGGCTGCTCGGCTGAAGATGGCTGCCGCATTCGAGTTCATCGCGAAGCTCGGTGTTCCCTTCTACTGCTTCCACGACGCCGACGTCGCACCGGCGGCCGCGACGTTTCGGGAGTCGAAGGCGAATCTCGATGCGCTTGTCGACGACGCGCTCGGCTATCAGGAGCGGACCGGGGTACGGCTGCTCTGGGGAACTGCGAACCTTTTCAGCCATCCTCGCTACCAGGCTGGCGCGGCGACGAACCCCGATCCAGCCGTGTTCGCCTACGCCGCTGCTCAGGTCAGTCACATGGTCGCCGCCACGAAGCGGCTGGGCGGCGAGAACTACGTCCTCTGGGGTGGCCGCGAGGGGTACGACTCGCTCCTGAACACAGACCTGCGACGCGAGGGCGAGCAGCTCGCTCGCTTTCTCCACCTCGTCGTCGAGGAGAAGCACCGGATCGGCTTCGAGGGGACGCTTCTCATCGAGCCGAAGCCGATGGAGCCCACGAAGCACCAATACGACCGCGACGTCGCGGTTGTCCACGGGTTCCTGGCGAGACATGGTCTTGAGGGCGAGTACAAGGTCAACATCGAGGCGAATCACGCGACGCTCGCCGGGCACGCGTTCCACCACGAGGTCGCCTACGCCGCCGCCCACGGGCTCCTCGGCTCGATCGACGCCAATCGCGGCGACCCGCAGAACGGCTGGGACACCGATCAGTTCCCGAACTCCGTCGACGATCTGGTGATGCCGCTCTATGAGATCGTCATGGTGGATGGTCTCGACACGGGCGGCTTCAACTTCGATGCCAAGCGCCGGCGGCAGTCGATCGATCAGGTCGATCTCTTCCACGCGCACATTGGGGGGATCGACACCCTGGCCCGCAGCCTCCTCGTCGCCGCAAAACTGGTGCGCGAACAGTCTCTCGCGGAGATGAAGGTTGAGCGCTATGCAGGTTGGGACTCAGAGCTCGGGCAGGGGATCATGGTCGGCTCGTCGACGCTCGCCGACCTGGGCGAGCGGATCGAGATAGGAGAGCTCGATCCGCATCCGGTCTCCGGCCGGCAGGAGCTCTACGAGAACGTGGTGAGTGACGCCGTGTGGAACGCGCGCGCGGAGCTCGGCGCGTAGGTGCTGGCCGGCGTCGACGTCGGCACCTCCGCCGTCAAGGCGCTGGCGGTGTCCCCCTCCGGCGACGTGCTCGCGCGCGTCGAGCGCGGGTACCCGCTCTCGACGCCGCAGCCGGGATGGTCGGAGCAGGATCCCGACGACTGGGTGCACGCGGCGAAAAGCGCGCTCGAGGAGATCGGCGGCGACGTTCAAGGGATCGGCTTCTCCGGTCAGATGCACGGACTCGTGTGCCTTGACGCGGCCGGGGACGTGCTGCGCCCCGCGATCCTGTGGAACGACCAGCGTACCGGCCTGCAGTGCGAGGAGATCGAGCGCCGCATCGGCCTCGACCGGCTGATAGAGCTCACCGGAAACCGCGCGCTGCCCGGCTTCACCGCACCGAAGCTGCTGTGGCTGCGCGAGCACGAGCCCGGCGTCTACGCGCGCATTGCGCACGTGCTGCTGCCGAAGGATTACGTCCGCTTCCGTCTCACCGGCGAGCGGGCGATGGACGTCACCGATGCGTCGGGGACGCTGCTGCTCGACGTCGGCGCACGGCGATGGAGCGGCGAGGTGCTCGACGCGCTCGAGCTCGACCCGGCCTGGCTGCCGCCGCTGCTCGAGTCGCCCGACGTCGCGGGCAAGACAGCGGCCGGCGTGCCTGTCGCCGCGGGCGCCGGCGACCAGGCCGCGGGTGCGATCGGCGTCGGCGTCGATCGCCCCGGCCCGCTCTCGGTCGTGCTTGGCACCTCGGGTGTCGTCTTCGCCGCGCTGCCGGCGTTCGCACACGACTCCACGGGAAGCGCGCATGCGTTCTGCCATGCGGTTCCGGGGAGTTGGCACGCGATGGGCGTGATGCTCTCTGCCGCAGGCTCGCTCGCTTGGGTGCGCGATGCGCTAGACGCCCCGTACGACCGGCTGCTCGACGAAGCGGAACGCTGGCCTGCCGGAACCGAGGGCGCGCAGTTCGCGCCGTATCTTTCCGGTGAGCGCACGCCGCACGCCGATCCCGACGTGCGCGCCGCCTTCGTCGGGCTGTCGCTGCGACACGATCGCGGCGCGATCGTGCGTGCAGTGCTCGAGGGGGTTGCGTACGGACTGCGCGATTCGCTCGAGCTGCTGCGCGCGATGGACGTCGTCGCCGACGCCGGCCGCATCTCCGGCGGCGGCGCACGCAGCGCGCTGTGGACGAGGATCGTCGCATCCACGCTCGGCATCCCGCTGCAGCGCGTAGTGGTGGAGGAGGGGGCGGCGTACGGAGCGGCGCTCCTCGGCGGCGTCGCGGCCGGAGTCTTCGCCGACGTGCACGACGCTGTCGCATCGTGTGTGCGCGTGCGCGAGACCGTCGAGCCCGACCCCGAGTGGGTTCGCGTCTACGACGAGGGCTATGCGCGTTTTCGCACCCTCTACCCGAGACTCGCAGGATTCCACCACTGATGGGACCACCGTAAGGGGCTCGGGCCTGGCACAGGTCAATTTCGCGTGGGCGCGCATCGCTGCCTCCCGGCCTCGATGAGGCACGCTAGTAGGGGCGGCTGGGACCGAACCAGCGACCCCTCGCGTGTGAATCGCTCTCCGATAATGTCGTTGTTGGCCGTGAGTAGCCTCGCGTCGCTTGGTTGAGCGGAAGCGCTCTAGGTCGCTTGTCGTCTCTAGTCCTCTGAAGTTGGCTCGACCTCGCACCGATCTCGCCGCGGGGCAAACGGATGTACGACCCTCAACTTCTGAGTGTCTTCGCCTGGCTGCAGACTTTGCCGGTTCGCTCGCGCGGTACCACAGTTGTAAGCTTCGCCGGACCCGGCCTAGACGGGACAATGAAGCAGGGGGAGAAGGGGGCTAGAAATGTTGAGAATGCGACTTCCTGTGCGCATGACAGCCGCGCGCGGGCTTTTGCTCGTCGCCGTCGCGATCGGGCTGGTGCTGGTGTCCGGAGCGGCTTCCGCGTCGGTCGCGCCCGGTCTGAGGGCCCACGGGATGCCTTTTGCCGGCGGGTCGACGACGAAGGTCATCGTCCTGCTGCGCGGCAAGGCGGCCGGCCTCGGCGCTCGATCGATTGCCCGGTCCGGCGTCATCAGGGCCGAGGTGAGACCGCTCGCCCAGACGCTGCGCTCGCACGGCGCGAGGAACGTCTCCTCGGGTAGGGCTCTCCCATTCGTTATTGCGTCGGTGACAGCCGCGCAGGAGGCGGCGTTGAAGCAGAACCCCGCTGTCAAGGCGGTCTTCCCGGACTCGGTGATTCCGGCGCCGGCGCCGCAACTATCCGCGGACACGCAGCTCTTCTCGCCGTTCACGCTCACTACCTCTAGCCCGACCCCGACAGCCGGTCCGGGCATCTGTCCCAGCAACCCCGTGGACCCGGAGCGGGATTCCGAGGCACTCTCGGTGATCAACGCTCCTGACCCCACGTCCAGCATCAACGGCGCAGGCGTCAAGGTCGCCTACATCGCAGGCGGGATCGACACGACCATTGCCGACTTCCAGCGCAACGGGCAGTACGCCTCGTCGGGCTCCACGACCGGCTCGCCGGTCGTGACGAACGTCAACTTCAGCGGCGACCCCGACGCCGACACCCCGGGCGGCGCATCCACCGAGTCGTTCCTCGACGCGAGCTCGATCGCGTCGCAGGGAAACGAAACCTTCGATCTCAGCAATTTCGTCAACGCCGCGCACCCGCTGCCCGCCGGCTGCAACATCACCATCACGGGTTCGGCACCCGGCGCGACCGTCACCGGCATCGACGTGTTCTCGAACGACTACGACACGACGGAGTCGAACTTCATCCAGGCGATCGACTACGCGGTCGCCACTGGCGTCAACGTGCTGAATGAGTCCTTCGGTGCGAACAACTTCCCCGATACTGCGCTCGACGCAACGCGGATTGCAGATGACGACGCGGTCGCCGCAGGCGTCACCGTGGTCGTCAGCTCCGGGGACGCCGGAGTCACGAGCACCATCGGATCGCCGGCCACCGACACGAACGTAATCAGCGCCGGGGCATCGACCACCTTCCGCGGCTATGCGCAAGACACCTACGGCGGGATCAATGCCACCTCGCCGAACGCCACCAACGGAACCTGGATCGACAACAACATCTCGAGCATCTCGTCCGGTGGATTCGCCCAGTCCGGCGGCAACACCGTCGACCTCGTGGCGCCGGGCGATCTCAACTGGATCGACTGCAGCGCGAGCTTCGGCTGCTCGGGGGCCATCCAGCTCGAGGGCGGCACGAGCGAGTCGGCTCCGTTGACCTCCGGAGCCGCTGCCGACGTGATCCAGGCGTATCGGAGCACGCACGGTGGATCGAGCCCGACCCCGGCGCTCGTGAAGCAGATCCTGATGAGCACCGCCACCGACATCCACGCACCCGCGGAGCAGCAGGGTGCCGGCCTGTTGAATATCGGCGCAGCCGTGAAGGAGGCGGAGTCGATCAACGGCGCAAGCGGTACGCCCCAGGGTGGGCTGCTCATCGGGCCGAACCAGATCCATATCACGCAGGACCCGGGCAAGCAGACCAAGCGGTCGGTCGCCATCACGAACACCGGCAGTCACGCCGTGACCGTCAGCCTCTCGACGCGGACGCTCACGCACAAGGTCAGCAGCCGGAGCGGCTCGTTCTGCCTCAACCCGCAGACGTCGGGCACGAACAGCTGCGGGGGGCCGCCGACGGCGAATACGTTCGCGATCTGGAGCGGCGTCACCGAGGTCTACCAGGAGGAGACCTTCTCGGTGCCCAGCACCAACGCACCGTCGCGGCTCAACTTCTCGGCCAACTATCCCGACACCGGCCAAGGCTCGCTGCTCCACGTGGCGCTCTATGACCCGACCGGGGCGTACGCCGGCTACTCGCTCCCGCAGGGCCTGGCCAACTACGCGAACGTCCAGGTGGCCGACCCGAAGCCTGGAACGTGGACCGCGGTGTTCTTCACCGAGCAAGACGGAGCGACCCCCGGCGGCGCTGGTACGACGGGGACGATCCAGTGGCAGGCCGACACATGGACGTCCGGACCCGGCGGTCAGATCGCGCCCGGTTCGCTGAACATCGCGCCAGGCGCCACAAAGACCGCGATCTTCACGGCGGCGAAATCGCCGGACCCGGGCGACGTGGCGGACTCGATCGTCGTGAACAGCAGCGACGGCACCACGAACACCGTTCCGGTGACGGTGCGCACCCTCGTCAACATCGGACCGAGTGGAGGCACCTTCACGGGCGTCCTCACCGGCGGCAACGGCCGCGGCAACCCGGCCCAGACGAACACCTACGCGTTCAACGTGCCAACGGGCCGGCACGAGATCGACGCGAGCGTCAATCTGGGCATCTTCGACGACGGGGTGGTCGCGTTCCTCGTGGATCCGGAGGGGAACACGGTCGCGAACTCGTCGAGCATCACCCTCGACAGTTCGGGCTCGTGCTGCCTCACCACGCCTACCGTGAACGTCTACAAGGACAATCCGCAGCCAGGCCCGTGGAAGCTCGTCCTCAACTGGCTCCCAGTCGCATTCGGGACCGAGTTCTCCCAGCTGTCGCAGCCATTCACCGGGCGGATTCGGTTCAACAAGGTGCACGCGGACTCGAACCTGCCGCACGGCGCGATGAAGCTCCGGCGGGGCGAGAGCTACACGTTCGACGTCACCGTCAGGAACACCGCCGCGTCGCCTGAGAGCTACTTCCTCGACCCGCGGCTGGGCAGCAAGACGACGATGCAGCTCCCGGATCAGACCGGCAGCGATCAGAACATGACGCTGCCTCTGCCGCCGGGAGTCTCCTTCCCGTTGTACTTCGTGCCTACGGATACGAGCGCAGTGCAGACCAGCCTCACCACCACGGGCTCGTATCCGGTGACGTACGACATGGAGTGGTACACGGGAGATCCCGACCTTGGTGCCGTGAGGAACGGCAACAACGCGACGCTCAACCTCAACTCGGGTGATGAGATTCCCACCGGGGCTCTGGCTCCTCAATCCGAGCGAGGTCGGCCCGTACGGATCCTCGGGCGCGCCGACGACGACAGCCAGCGCCAGCTTCAGCATCGTGACGCAAGCCTTCGACTCGACGGTCAACCCGTCGACCGGTGACCTGTGGACAGCGCTGAACGGGATTTCGTCGAGGTTCGACCCCGTGTACCTGGAGCCGGGGCAGAGCGCTACGATCCCGCTCACGATCACCCCGACCGCAGGCCGGGGAACGCATGTCCACGGGTTCGTCAACCTCGATGATGCGTTCCAGGCGAATTTCAACACTGGAGTCTTGTTCGGAAGCGGCGACGAGCTCGCCTCGCTGCCGTTCAGCTACACGGTCAAGTAGCAGACGGCAATCGCGGGTGGCGACGGCTACGGCCGTCGCCACCCGTATGACCCCCAATCCGGCCAAGCGAGGGACGAACGGCTGTCTGACTTCCGGCTAGCCAAGCGAGGGGTCGCTCCGAGAACCGCTTGGCTGCGCTGCCGACGGGACGGTGTGTGACCCGTGCGAGGTAGCGATCTCGCACGGATTTCAAGGTTCGAGTCCGGTTAGGTTCCTCCGTCGAACCCTCGGATTCCGGCTTTGGGGGTTCGGATCCGGCTCCGTCCATTTCGCTCGTCTCTACTCCAACGCTTCGTCTGCTCCGGAGGCGCTTGCGCGGCGGCCTCGGTTGCGCGTGGCGCATGGGAGTCGAGCGCTTCTTGACTTCTTCCTGGCGTGGTGGGAGGCTTGGCGGTTCCTACTACGGCACCGGAGGGACGCTTGAAGGATCGCGTTGCCTCGAGAGAAGGTCTTGCGCTGGCGGTTCGGACTCGATGGACGCGCGTGATCGCGGTGATGGCAGTCGCGGCTGTGGTGGGGCTCAGTCCGCTGGCGCTCTCGGGCGCGAGCGCAAGAATCCTCGCCCTGCCTGATTTGACCAATGTGGTCCAGGTTGCGGCGGGGGGAAACCACACCTGCGCAATCAAGAGGGTAGGACACGGGGTTGCTGCGCTCTACTCGGTGGTCTGCTGGGGCTCCGACGTCGATGGCCAGCTTGGGGACGGCCTCACCGGAGCCGCGCACAACTCGCCTATTGCGGTGGCCGTAACTGGCCTGACATCCATCGCCGGCCCTATCTATCAGATCACGGCGGGTGCCAATCACACCTGCGCGCTCGTCCGACACAAGCCCAAGTGCTGGGGCGCTGGAGGGTTGGGACAGCTCGGGAACGACACTTTTGCCAATTCGAATGTCCCCGTTTCGGTGCACACCTCGGCCGGTGATCCGGCTCCGTTGTCGGGCGTCCTAGAGATTTCGGCCGGCGGGAATCACACGTGCGCCCGCATGCCTCTCGGCAGGGTCACGTGCTGGGGACAGGGCACCAAGGGTGAGCTCGGCAACGGAGGCAATGTGAACAAGAGCGCGCCGGTCGGGGTCGTGGGACTGGTGTTCGAGGACGAGGTCTGGGCGGGCGGAGAGCACACCTGTGCCCTCTCCCACGAGAACGCCGACGCATACATCAAGTGTTGGGGCGACAACGCTGACGGTCAGCTAGGAAACGGAAACAACGTCAACCAGCCGCTCCCAGTTGGAGTGTCCGGGAACCCCAATCCGTTGTGGATCTCGGCGGGCGCAGACCACACGTGTGCCGTGCTTCTGAACACCGACAAGATCCTCTGCTGGGGGCTCAACGCTACCGGCCAGCTCGGCGACGGAAATCTCCTGCCCCAGAACACCCCGCAGACCATCACCATCCCAGGGGATGATGACGTGTGGGTGTCGGCAGGTGGCGCGCACACCTGCGCGCTGTCGCTCCTCCCGTCCAGAGTCGAGTGCTGGGGGCAGAACCTCTACGGCCAGTTGGGAAACGGCGCCTTTCTCCCCGCGCAAACTGTCGCCCCAGGACTTGCGAACGTCGTGCCCGGCTTCCCACCGGGAATAGGGCCCGACAATCAGTTCCAGCGCCTCTCGGCCGGCGATAACCATACGTGCACTCTGATCGCGGGCGGCAAGGTGGACTGCTGGGGGTTCAACGCCGACGGTCAGCTGGGCAGAGGGGCGTTCAGTAATGTCGCTCCCTTCGGAGTCTCGACCCCAGCACCTGTCCGCTCGTGATTCGCGGCGATCAGCCTCTCTAACGAGCGAGCGCCTACGGGCATCTGCCCGGAACCCCTCGGCGCGCCACAGCTTGGGCCGCCGCACCGATACTGGGAGTCAGTAGGGATACCGCTGGGCGTCCGTGGCCTGCGTCCTCGACCGTGAGAGAATGGAGAGAAGGCGGGCGAGAAGAGGTTCGGACGGGCTTGAGAGCTGTCCGGTTAGGTCCACAGAACGGCTTCATTCGATTCCCGACATCCCCGATGCCCGCGTCGGACAGACCAGCAGCTGGGTCTACACGATCAACCCCAACGGCAGCCAGCTCCACCGCTTCACCTAGGAAGGTCGCCCCACTCGGCTGCCCCAGTACTCGGGAATGTCACTCGATAGGAGCGAGGCGCTCTAAGGACCGGTGCAGACGCTCTTCCAGCCGCCCCACGAGAACCACTTGCCTAGCCGGCCGCCCGGTTTAGCGGGCACACGAGCGGAGAGGCGCGTGTAGGCGCGTGGTCCGTGTTTGGTGCAACGGCTGACCCGCGAGGCGCGAAGCTCGATGCGGGCCGGCTTCGGGTAGAAGTTGCCGCGGGGTCTGGGAAGGGTCACCAGACCGCGCGCGTAAGCGGTGGCCGTCCCCCAGTTCCGCCAGGTCAGGTGCCATGCGTGACCGCTGGGATCGCCCCCGTTGAAGATCGCGCGCGGATGTGCCGTCCCCCAGCCGAAGCCGTCGGTGACCAAGTGTTTCTTGCCTAGAACGATGAGCTGACTCGGGGTGGCTGCTGTGCCGGGAGAGATCAGCGTCATACCGACAGTGGCCGCGCAAGTCGCCGTGACGATTCGAGCAAACATCGAAACGAAGCATATGCGAGTGCCATAAGGGGGTCGGCTGGGCCAGTACCCGGGAGTGTCCCCGAATCGTTGATGATGTAGGTCTAGTGACTAGCCGAGCAACTCGCATCCTGATCCGGCAGGGGCCGTCTGCCTCGGTGTTCCAGTCGCCGCCGCGTTCGCAGCCAGCTCGCCGGGACAGCTCGCGTTCTGGGTGATCATCATCGGGCTCCTGTCGGTGCTCGTTCCGGGGCTCGCTGTGGCTTCGTGGTTCTGGCGTGACATTCGCCGGATCGAGCGGAGCCGGTCATCGTCTGGCGGCTCTAGCTAATCCGCTGAGTACGGGCCGCCTCGGCTGGGCCAGTGCTGCTCCTATGTCAATTGCGGATCGTTCTTGAGGGTGGTGTAGACGGTGGGGGCGAGTTGTCGCTTCAAGCAGCGCAGCGCTTCGCGGCGGCTTTTGCCCTCGGCTTGTTTGCGTTCGAGGTAGGCGCGTGCTGGTGGGTGGACGCGGCCTTGGGTGATGGCGATGCGGTGGAGGGCGCAGTTGAGTTGGCGGTTGCCTCCGCGGTCGAGGCGGTGGCGTTGGTGTTTGCCTGAGCTGGCGTCGAGGGTGTGACGCCGGCGTGGCGGGCGAGTTGCGAGTCGCTGCGGAAGCGGTCGATCGGGCCGATCTCGCAGAGCAGCTTCGCAGCCGTGAGCGCGGCGCAGCCTGGGAGTTCGAGCAGCTGTGGTGCGAGTGCTGTTGTGTGGGCGTGGAGCTCGCGCTCGAGTTCGCCGATCGAGCGGGTGAGGCTACGGCAGCGAGCGAGCAGTTGGCGTGTGATCCGGACCTGGGTGGTCTGCTCGCGGCGGCCGAGCTGGCGAGTCAGCCGTTCCAGCCAAACCGCTCGGTCGAGGGCTCCGAGCGGGACGCGCAGCGCCGGGTCGAGCTCGTGCAGATGCCAACGCAACCGCTGCTGGCAGCGACGTCGCTCGTCGACGAGATCGTCGCGATGGTCGACCAGCAGCTTCACCTCGCGCAGCGGCCCCTCCTCCCGCCGGGGCGAGTCCAATGCCGGCTCCCGCAAGGCGGCCCTTGCCACGGCGAGCGCATCGATCAGGTCCGACTTGCCCCGCACCCGGCCACGCCTGCGCTCCGGCGCCGTCAGCCGCGGCGGGACCCTCACCAGACGTTGCCGCTCGCGCTGCAGCGTCCGCTCCAGCCCGCGCGTAACGTGCCGACAGTCCTCCAACGCCCACAACCTGCGTCGACCAACCCGCTTTGACCACGAGATGAGCTCCTCGCCATCGCTCGTCTCCAAGCAGTCGAGCTGCCGACCCACCTCGTCAACAGCCACAGCACTCATCGAGTGCTTGTGCACGTCCACCCCGATCACGATCATCTTCATCGCCTCCTACGGTTGGGGGCGACCGGCGAGCGGACAGGCCTCAATCAGGGCAAGCTGCCAAGCTCCTATCAGGTCACGCTCGACGGTCTCGGGAAGGCGGCGGCGACACAGCACTGGAAAGTCAGCCCTAGGGCGACGATCGGGAATCGAGTCAGCCGCCGCCAACCCGAGTCTCTTGCGACCACCGGACGCCACCACCCACCAAGAATGACATTGAGCGCGGGAATGTCCCCCGAGCTTGGAGGCACAATGGCGGTTTGCCGAGTTGGCGAGACTGGTTGGCGCTTGGTCGTATCGCGCTGCCGCTCGCGCTCCTCGGCGTCGCCCTAGCAATCGCCCTGACGCACGGCCGCATTGGAGACGCCGTCGTCATCGCCGTGCTCATCGCCGTGGCTCTCGCGGTGCTCCTTAGCGTTCTTCTCTACCTGGCGCAACGGTCGAAGCATCCGGGCGAGTAGGCCATACCCCTGCGCCAGTGCTCGCGATTATCGTCTGACGGACAGTCGAGAGTTACCGGCGCCTAGCTCCTGTCAGCGAGTCGCTTTCCAGGTGGCGGTGCCGGTGGTCGCGTTGCCGGTGAACTGGCAGCCGGTGCCCGTGATGAAGACGGAGAAGACTGCCGTCCCGTGTGCCCGGCGGGCTGTGTCGAAGACGCCGTTGAAGGTCGCACTACCGCCGCCCGACCACGACGTGGGGCTCGGTGTCGCGAACTTGCGGTTCTTGATCGCCGATGACTTCGCCGCGACACTGTCGCCGGTACCGGAGCACGTCCCTGAGGGCGGCTTGATCGGCCCGCTGTAGTTGTACGCGAAGCCGAAGTGCGTGACCTGCTTGTGGTTCGATGAGACGCCGAAGGACGCGTTGAAGACGGTGAAGTTGCCTCCGGTACCCGAGCCCGCGCCGCCTTTCAGGATCTTCACCTTCCAGAGGCCCGTCTTCGGGACGACCTTGCCGGGAGCCGCCGCCGGAATGGCGCCGGAAAGCGTGATCGCTGCTGCCACAAGTCCGGAGAGGAGGGCAACACCCAGTCGGCGGACGCCCGCGCCAGTCATCGTTCTAAATCCAATCGCCCGGGCAGGCTTGTCGCATCGGGGCTTTCGCGGATCGAACCACGCTCGTCTGGGCCAGTGCTCGGCAATGTCACTTGAGGCGCTCGTAGCGCGCCGTCTCTCAGCGGCGTATCTTCAGCGCTATGAGGCGTTCGGTCTTCCTCCTGATCACCGCGGTTCTCTGCGGGGGGTCACTCGCCGGCTGTGGAAGTGGCTCGCCGTTGGATCTCGCATTTCGAGCGCATGTGACGCGAGTCTGCCGCCACGTGAGCATGGCTTCGCCAGTTACGACGCTGGGCTACGCGAAGCAGCAGGGCCACGACAGCATCGACCTCGCGACACTCGCTCGCCTGCATCCCCCAACGACGGGTGAGCGACAGACGTATCGGGATCTGCTCATGCACCTGAATCGGATCCATGCATTCTTCGAACGGAATGCATCCGCCGTGATCGCCATAGACCGCGAACCGGCGCAGCCTCGCAGGCCGCGAGCCGCCCTTAGGCGAGTCCAGCGGTTCTATAGACCGATAGCCGTCGACATACAGGCTGTTCTCGACGATAGTTCGGCACTTCACCTAGACCAATGCCCGGCCCTTATCGGCCTGTGATGCTCGCCAGGTAGTCGTCCGGCCGACGAACTGCTGGTAGGGGATCCTCGGCTGGGCCAGCGCCCGGCAATGTCTCCTGACGCCGCGCGGGGGCGAGCATTGTCGGGGCAGTCCTACCGGAGGCTCGCCAAGGCGGCGGCTACCTGCGACCTCTCACCGGAGGGAAACGAGACCCACAGGTTCCCTTGCTCGGTGAACTGCATACCGCGCGGGTTCGTTGGGAACCCGGGAAATTTCGTGCGATCCGCGTTGGCCAGCCGGACCTCCACCCATACGTTGCCGCTCGCAAGAAGCACCCAGCCTCTCGGACCTGGCCAGAACGAGCGTGTGAGCTTCATGCCGTGCGCCGTGAAGGCTGTCCTGATCTGTTGAACCGACTGCGCCTGACCCCCATGCGCGTTTGGTGCAGAGGTACCGCCACCGCCTGAGCCAGGCAGGAGCGTCACAGCAAGAGCCGTCCCAATTCCTGCCGCAAGGAGCGCGACGAGCACCGCCCGCCGCTGCCTCGCACGACGCCTCGCCTCCGCGATCAACGGATCCAGCGCGAAGGAAAAACGTGGAACGTTCTGGATCATGGAGCCATTATTGCTAGCACGACCTCCCGCTGTCAAACCGGCATGGGCGAGCGTTCGGAATGTCACTCGGTGGGCGTGGGTCGCGAGTCCGGGGGCGCCACGCGTGAGCGTGGCCCCGGGCCGCGGCCGCGCCGCCGTGGTCATCTCGCGTTGGTTCGCATTGCCCAGTCCTGGCTAGGGCCGTTCGCATAGTGGGGCGTAGCGTCGGCGACGTCCGCGCGGGGGGCGAGCGGAGCCGGAAGGCGGAGCGAGGCGCGGTCGCCGGCGCGTCATGGTGGAGTAGCGCTGGTTTTGGTCTTAAGCCCGGCGCGAAGCGGCGGGCTACTTCTCTTGAATAAGCAACGAAACTCGGGAGGCGGGGCTGCTGCGGCGGGGTGCTAGTTGCCTGGGGTGCAAATATGCACGTTTGCAGGGATTATGCACCCCAGGAGGCGGCTGTTGCACTTCTGTCCGGGCTAGTCGCTAGTCTGCGACTAGATGGGCGACGAGGAGCCGGTGACGGACTTCCGCTCGGACCGGATGCCGTCCCCCGAGGGTAAGGGGATCGCGCGGCGGGCCTGGGACGCGTACGTCCAGCAGGTCGGTCGAGTCGGTGCGCCGGTAATCGAGCCGCTCGCGCGGAAGGTCGCGGTGCCGGTGTGGCTCGACATGATGGGGTTCTGGCTCGCCTGGCATCTAGAGGGCGGCTTTGAGGGCCTGCAGAAGCAGGGGATGAGCCGCGCAAGCATCTACCGGCGGATAAGCCTGTTCCGGCGGACGCTTGGGATGCACCCGGACGAGTTCATGTTCTCGGGGGTGAAGCTCGATATCGAGGCGTACCAGGCGGGGAAGCGGACGAAGCCCGAGGTGTAGTCGCAGGTCTGCGACTGTCCGTCCGACGCTGTCGGCATAGTCTCCGCTGTGAGACTAGGCCATCAGGCGTACTGGGGTTTCAGCCTCTACCCGGAGGCGGCGGAGGGTGGTGGGTGCTTCGTGCCGACGCTGCGGGCGGAGCCAACTGGGGGCGGGGAGTCGTCGGATCCGGATCGCTCGCAGGCGGAGGCGGCACGTAGGGCGAGGGCAAAGGTGAGGCGGTTCTGTGCCGCGAACCGCCTCAATCGGCTGGCGACGCTGACGTATGCAGGCGCGGGCTGCTTCGACCAGGCGCAGCTGCGGGCGGATGTGGGCGAGTTCTTCCGGGGCTTGCGGCGGGAGCTCGGCGGTAAGCCGCTCGCCTACCTGTGGGTTCCGGAGTGGCATCCGGGCGGGCACGGCCTGCATGTGCACTTTGCGGTTGGGCGGTTCGTGCCGGTCGGGCTGGTCAAGAGCGTGTGGGGTCGGGGGCTGGTGCACATCAAGCTGATCGGTGACCTGCCAGTCGGGTCGGGCGCGCTCGAGGAAGCGCGCCGGGTGGCCGGCTACATCGGCGGCTACGTCACGAAGAACGTGACCGACGAGCGCATCCCCGGCCTGCATCGATACGAGGTCGCGCAGGGCTTCCAGCCCGAGCGGGTCCAGCTCGCCGCTTCGTCGGATGTTGAGGTGATTGCACTCGCGTCGGAGTGGATGGGGTCGGAGCCGGCGCGGGTGTGGCGGTCGTCGGAGGCGGAGGGCTGGCGCGGCCCGCCCGCGTACTGGTGTGCGTGGGCTGAACGATGAGGAACGCGAAGCGGCCCACCGCTGGGCCGAGGAAACAGCGATAGCCCAGGGGCTACCGCCCACAGTCATGGACGTAGCGACACTCCGCAACGTGTGCGAGCTGGCCGGCATCCGCGAGCCAACGTCGCCGCTGTCTCAGACGCGCCAGACCGGACGCAAACGTGACGCGTCGAAGCGGTTGTAGCCACGGCGGGCCGGCAGAACCTCCACCGACTCCAACACCGCGCGGACGATCTCGGACTGGCGGGTCAGGGTCATGGTGGGCCATTCGTCCCGGACGCGCCTCGGCTCCCCGATGAATGGGGCAAGCGCGGTCTGTCGGTTGGCCTGCGCGAGCCGCTTCCGCGCGGTGTCGAGGCGCTGCTCAATCGGCGCGCGGGCGGTCTGCCACTCCCCACGGGTGATCTCCTTCGCGGCCCACATCGCGGCCAGCTCGTCGAGTTGTTCCTGCGCCTCCTCCGCCGCGGCCTGCCACTGCACCCCTTCCGCATCGTCGGGGGTGCGCGTGATCGCCTCGGGCAGGAGCGGCGAGCTGTCCAGCCGATGCAGGACCGCCTCGGAGACAAACAGCTCCACAGGGTCGGCCAGCACCGTCAACTTGCCGCAGCCGCCGAAGTTCTTCGCGCACACATAGCGGCGGGTGCCATCGCTGCGGGGGCGCGAGTACAGCTGCGTGCCACAGTGAGAGCAGCGAAGGACGCGCGGCAACAAATAGCGCCGGCCGGCCCGGTTCGTGCGCCGCGCGGGATCGAGGAGCTTGGCCCGCAGGCGTGCGCCGTCCTGCTCGCTGATGATCCCCGGCCATTCCGCCTTGGCCACGATCTCGCCGCGATGCTCCCGCTGCCCGCTGATCCGGGCCGACAACAGCAGCTTGCGGATCCCCATCGGCGTCCACTCAGCACACTGCGCCGTCCCGACCCCGCGAGCGTTCAAGTCCCGGGCAAGCGCCTTCAAGGAATCGCCGGCGAGAACGCGGCGGGCCAGCTCGCGCACGATCTCCGCCTCGTCGGGCCTGACCGTGACCTTGTCCGCGTCGTATCCGTACGGACGCGAGCCGCCGCCCGAGACCTTGCCGGACTGGGCCAGCTCCTCGTGCTTGCGCAGGATCCGGCGGCTCTTGTCGTCGCTCTCTTTCCGGGCCACGGCTCCCTGGATCCTCGCAAGCAGCTGCCCCTCATGCGTTCCCAAGTCGACCTCGCCGCTTACGGTCGCCAACTGCGTTCGCATCCGCTGGCACAGCTCGATGAGCTTCGGTCCCGCGCGGGTCAAGGT
>CAVWCS010000004.1:0-825924 GCA_963753525.1 uncultured Actinomycetes bacterium | reverse complement strand
CTCGGCAACGGAGTGCCTTGTGAACGACAACACCGCGACGCTGACGACGACGAACGCGAACAATCCCAATCCCGCTAGCGCCGAGGAAGTCTGTGGGCCGGCGCATGTGACGATCACGAAGACGGCGGATGCTTCGCCGGTGAACGCCGGCGACCAGATCGGGTTCACCGTTGAGGTGAAGAACACGGGCACGGGTGTCGCGAAGGGCGTCAACCTCGCCGATTCGCTGCCGGCCGGTTCGGGCACGGGTGTGACGTGGGCGGTTGACGGTTCGACGGGTACGCCGGCGAAGTTCGTCCTCGCCGGAGCCAAGGGCAGCCAGACGCTGAGCCTCGCGTCGTCGACCCTTCTCGCGGGTGCGGATTACACGGTTCACATCACGGCTTCGACGTCGGCGAGTGAGTGTGGTGTGTATGACAACACGGCGACGTTGACGACGACGAATGCGAACAATCCGAATCCGGCTAGTGCGGAGGAGGTTTGTGATCAGGCGTCGATCCAGATCGCGAAGACGGCGGATAACGCTCAGGTGAATCAGGGTGATGCGATTGGGTTCACTGTGACGGTGTTTAACGCGGGGACGGGCGCGGCGAAGGGTGTGAAGTTGAGCGATCCGTTGCCGACGAATACCGGTCTGTCGTGGTCGATCGACAGCCAGGGCGCTGGTTGGGGCGGTACGTGCTTGATCACGGCTGGGACGCTTAACTGCGGCCCGGCGACGGTTCCGGGTGGCACGGCTAAGGCCGTGAGTACGTTCACGGTGCACATCACGTCGTCGACCGGTGCTGGTACTGGCGGGCTGTGCCCGAACAGCGGTGTCGTCACGAACACTGGTTTCGTGACGACGACGAATGATGGTTCGGGGCAGGCGACGGCGACCACGTGCGTGGAGGGCGTTACCGACCTGCAGATCACGAAGACGGGTTCGCCGTCGAGTCAGGACCTGCCTGCTGGGACTGCGTTCCAGAACATCACGTGGACGATGGTCGTGAAGAACAACGGCCCGGATGTGGACACGGACGTGAAGGTGTCCGATCCGTTGCCGGCTGGCACGTCGTATGTGACGAACACGACGACGGTGGGGTCGTGCACGTTTACCGTGGCGACGCTGATCCTTAACTGCAGCCTGGGCACGATGCAGGTGGGCGACTCGGTGACGATCACTCTGGTGACGGCGCCGACGGTCGAGGGCACGCTGACGAACACGGCGACGGTCGTGGGTGACATGCCGGAGACGACGCTGACAAACAACATGGCGTCTGCGTCTGTCACCGTCGTGCACGAGGCCAGGCCTCCGTCGTACTGCACCGCGGTGATCGTGCGGCCGAAGCAGCTGTACGCGGGCCGCTCGACGACGATGCACATCACGGTCATCAATCACCACCACGCGGTGGCGGGGGTGCGTGTCCGGATCACGGGCCCGGGTATCTCCACCACCACGAGCAAGTCGAACGCGAAGGGCAAGATCACCAAGGCGCTCAAGCCCAGGAAGGCCGGCATCGTGACCTTCAGGCCAATCGCGACCAAGTCCTGCGCAGTCCCCAGGGTCGGCATCACCGGCGTCTTCACGCCGCCGGTCACGGGTTGAGCTAGCCCTGAGCTAACGGATGGGCCGAAGGGCCTGGGACGAAGTGTCCCGGGCCCTTTCCGTTAGTGGTCGTCGATGGGGCTTTCGACGAGGCCGTTTTGGTAGGCGAGGCGGGCGGCTTCGGTGCGGTTGGTGACGCCGAGTTTGCGGTAGATCTTGGTGAGTGGAATTTGACGGTTTGTTCGGCGACCCAGAGTTCTTTTGCGATGGCGTCGTTGGAGAGGCCGCGGGCGAGGGCGGCGAGGATGGTTGTTTCGCGTTCGGTGAGTCCGGCGGTGTGGGCGGGGTTTTCGTTGGGTTGGGGGAGGCCGATGGTGGTGTAGACGGTGCCGTCGTGTGTTTGGCGGAGGATGGAGGGGAGGTCGGCGGGGTTGACGCTTTTGACGACGTAGGCGCTGGCGCCGCGTTTGAGGGCGTTGGCGATGACGTTTTCGTCGGTGGAGGAGGAGAGGATTACGACTTTCACTTGTGGGTGTTGGCTGCGGATGCGGGTGAGGCAGGAGAGGCCGTCGGCGCCTGGCATGCGCAGGTCGAGGAGGACGACGTCGGGGTTGGTGCGGCCGACCATGGGCAGGACTTGCGAGCCGGAGGAGCATTCTCCGACGACGTCGAAGTCGCCAGCTTCGTCGAGGGCTCGGCGTATGCCTTCGATGATGAGGCGGTGATCGTCAGCGATGAGAACCCGCATCGCGCGATCGTAGCCCCGCCACGCGCGCCGTTCTAGACGAAGCACCCCTTGTCGAGCCGCATGCGTTTGAGCACGCTCTGGAGGGTCAGCTGCATGACGTAGGAGTCCAGAGCGTGTAGGTCCCGTTGGGCGACTGCAGGATCCGGACGGTGACGGTCGACTTCAGCGTCGCCACGCCGGTCGGAAGTCCCGGCAGGTTCGCTGAGAGGAAGTTGAACGGGGCCTTCGCGGTCACCTGGAGCGGATCGCCGACCGCGTCGTGACCAGCACCGTTCGGCAGGCAGAACGTGATGGTGAGCGAGCCGGAGCCGTTGCCGCTGAGCTGGCCCGTGTCGGCGGTGCTCTTCACATAGGTGGCGATGTTCTCCCCCGACTGCGTACAGGCGGTGCAGGAGTTGACCTCGGCGTAGCGCGCCGCGGTGTTGGCGAGGAAGTTCAGGTCGTTCTTTGAGTTGAAAGCCGAGCCGAAGTCGAAGATGCCGATCACAAGGACGAGCAGGAGCGGCAGGATGAGCGCGAACTCGACCAGCGTCTGCCCTTGCTCGGACTTCACGTTCCGGGTCAATCGTCTCAATGTAGTGGATCCTCCGGCCGGGCGCCTCTCCGCGACGGGGGGTGTGGCACGGCATCGAGCTCCTGCGAAACGTCCCGACCCATGGGGGCCTGGGGAGGCCTCGCCATCTGCGGATGCCGCGCCCGCATCCCTGCGTCCTGCCCTTACTTATCGGCGGCCGGCCACGACTTTCCTCTCGGACCTGAGGCTAGTCCGGCCAGGACTATCGGATAGGCGGCGCCACGCAGTTCGGGTTCGGCGGCGGGGCCGGCGCACCGGCCCGCGCAGCCGCGTGGTTCAGCCGCCGCCGCGACGAATTCGGTTGCCGCGCACGCGCACGTACGCGAAGAGCAACACGACGAAGAGAACGGCGAGGATTATGTAGAGGTACATCGAGCCTCCAGGACGAGATGGGCGATCACTTTGCTACTCCACGTTCGCGGCGAGACACAACGCTCCTTCAGGTCGGTTCATTCGCACACTATCCCCGATGAGGAGACCTAGAGGAAGAAGGCGATGATGCCGCCGACCGCGAGGAACGGGCCGAACGGGATCACGTCCTTGCGGGCGGAGGATCCGCGCTTCGCGAGGATGTAGATCGCGGCCACCAACAGCCCGGCGATGGCGTAGATCGCGGCGGCAAACGTTCGCGATCCGAGGGCAAGGCCAAGCAGGAAGCCGAGCTTCGCGTCCCCCATGCCCATGCTGCCGGGGAAGAACGCGGCGAAGGCAAAGAAGAAGCCGCCGAGTGCGGCAGCAGCGGCGAGGTGCAGCGGGAACTCGCTGGGAGCACCGATCGCGAGGATCACGGCGACCACGAGGGTCGTGGGCAGCACGATCGTATTCGGGAGCAGCCTGTGCTGAATGTCGATCGCCGCAAGGAGGACGAGAACCGGGCACAAGACCGCTCCGATGAACGCGCGCGTGTCGAGACCGAAGTCGACGAAACTCCCTGCGAGAGTTCCGAGACCGGCGGCCAGTACGAGAACGCGCAAGCCCTCGGTCGGCAGGAGCGCCGAGAGCGGCGGGCGAGGGACGGCGGATGGTTCGGAGCTCGGCTCCTGCCCACGGGCCTGCGGTGTGGCCATCAGCCCTTGAGCGCGTGGAGGATCGAGACCAGTGCCGGCCCGAGCAGGACGACGAACATGGCCGGGAAGATCATGAAGATCAGCGGGAAGAGCATCTTGATCGGTGCCTTCTGCGCCTGCTGTTCCGCACGTGCCCTGCGCCGCTTCCGCATCTCGACCGCGAGCGAGCGGAGGATCTGTCCGACCGAGAAGCCGAGCATCTGGCCCTGCATCATCGCGCGGACGAACGATTCGACGGCAGGCGTTGGGCAGCGTCCGACCATGTTCTCGAGCGCCTGCCCCGGCGTGAGGCCCATCCGCTGCTCCTGGATCACGATCCGGAGCTCTTCGCCGAGCGGGCCGCGCATCCGTTCGCCGGCGAGTTGGATTGCCGCGGCGAGGCTCAGTCCGGCCTCGACCGTCACGACGAGCAGGTCGATCAACTCGGGCATCGCGTGATCGATGCGGTACATGCGAGTCTCCGCGCGCCGCTGAACGACGAAGCCGGGCGTGAGCCACCCGCCCGCGGCCAGAAAGATCATGGCGATGATCGCCAGGGCCGGCTTGACGCCGACTGCGACCGCGAACGCGATCCAGATGGCCGGGAAGGCGACCGCACACAGCATCGAGTAGCCGATGATCGTCCGCGGCGGCGTGCGGTACATGCCTGCGGTGAGTAGTTGCTTCCGCAGCCGATCTTCGTTGAGGAGCTTCAGGCGGTCGGTGAACAAGCGACCGAGCCCCAACGCTGCAGGGTCGAGGAAGCTGCGTAGCCCGAGTGGCCCGGGCTCAGCCTCGGCAACGCTCGCGAAGCCGTAGCGGCGGATCTTGTGCAGTGTGTCGGCGGTGCGAAGCCGGGGGCCGACGAGCGAGCGCGCGAAGAGCGCGACGGCCATCGCAATGAGCAGGAGGCCAAGAAGGAGAACGACGATCACGGCGGCCTCAGACCTCGATCTCGACGATCCGCTTGATGACGAGGGACCCTACAACCGCCCATGCCGCAGCGATGCCGACGACCACCTTCCCGGCGGTCGACGAGACGAGCGGATGGAAGTAGTGCGGGTTCTCGAGCTGGAGGAAGAGCAGGATCACGATCGGGAGCGCAGAGACGATCCAGCGCGACATACGGCCCTGTGTTGTGAGGGTCTCGACGAGCCGCTTGAGGTCGAAGCGCTCGCGCACAGTCTCTGCCACGCGGTCGACGACCTCCGCCATGTCGCCGCCGGCCTGCCGCTGCAACTCGGCAACGAGCGCAAGCTGGTCGACGTCGCTGCTCGCCATCCGGTCGGCGACGACAGCGAACGAGAGTTGGAGCGGCATCCCGAGCTGCTCGTCTGCGACTACTCGCTGCAATTCGCTCCGCATCGGTTCCGACGCGCTCTCGACGACCACCGCGAGGGAGCCAGCAAAGCTGTGACCAGACCGAAGAGCGGACGCGATCACTTGCAGCGCGTCCGGAAGTTGCTCGGCGAAGCGAGAGCGCTGCCTCTTGAGCGCACGGAGTACCCACTCGCGGGCGAGGTACGGCACGCCGAGTGCGAACAGCGCCCACAGCGCGGAGCCCGTAACGGCAAAGATGAAAATGAACGCGAGGACCGTCGCGACGAGCGTCCCGACCACCAGAACTCCAGGCTCGACGCCGATCCGCGCTATCTCGAGCGTCTCTTGGAGGCGCGTCCACGAATCCTTCTGCACGGCCGACTCGCCGACGACCGTAGGTGAGGCTGTCGCGCCGTGGCCCCGCTGCAGCTCACGGATCGAGACGAACTCTGCGATTCGTCCGGGCAGCCTGGTCCGCCGTGGCTGCACCAGGCCGATGACGAGAACGCCGAATACCACTGCGAGTACGAGTGCGAGGACGATCATCGCGATCGGCGAGATCAAGATCCTCGTGGCGATGGACGAGTTGCCCGTCTTCCCGGGAGTCCCGCTCGTGAGCCGCGGCGTGCGGTAGACGGTCGTCGCCGCGCCGAGCGTCGGCACGCTGACGTTGACGCGCACGCCGACGCCCGGACCGAGGAGAGAGTCGTAGCGGACCAGATACTCGTTCGAGAGGACACGGCCGAGTTGGGCGAACAGTGGTACGAGCGCCTGCGCCTTCGCCTGGACGTACTCGCCCTGCCCGGCCGTTGCGAGCGCCTTCAGCGTCTGCGGTCGGTAAGAGCTGTCGTCTAGACCTACGGTGTAGATCCGCGCGTTCGCCACCAGGGCGGTGTGAGCGACCTCGCTGAGTGACGCCGTGCTGCCGGTGTCGGCGCCGTCGGACAGGACGATGATCGAGCCCGAGCTGATGTGCCCGGCCCGAAGCATCGTCTCGGCGCGCGCAACGGCGTCGAAGATATGCGTCCCGCGGGCGACGAGCGGAGGCGCCGCCAACGCGGCGGAGATCTTCGACGCCGACGTCGTGAACGGCAACACCAGAGTCGTGGTCCCGTTGAACTCGATTGCGGCCAGCGCCTCGTTCGGATTGCGCTGGGCTGCGAACGACTGCTCGGCGGCCCGTGCGGCCGTCAGCGGCGTGCCGTGCATGCTCGCGCTCGTGTCGAGGACGAGCACGACCCCGAACGTCCGCGTGATTGCCTTGCTCGCGGGCTCGAGGCGAACGTCGGCGACCGGGGCGCCGTTCTCGGTTACCCGGACGTCGCGGGCGAGAAGCGAGCGGGTATCGGGGAGCGAGAGGACGAGCTTCCGCGCCGGGAACACCGGCCCCCTCACCTCGGTCACCCGCAGGCCGGAGGGTGCCGTGGCGCCGGCGAGGGGGACGAAGAGGAGGAACGCGGCTGCGACGGTCGCTGCGAGAAGTAACGCTCGCGTCACTGGCCGACCGTTCCGAACGGCGGCACGCCGCGCTCTGGCTCGCGCGACTGGAACAATCCCAGCGGCAGCGCGATGCCGCGCTTCTCGAACTTCTGCACGAACGTCGGGCGAAGCCCCGTGGCGCGAAGCCCGCCGATGATCGCTCCGTCTCGCGTCACCTCGTCGATCTCGAACTTGAACAACTCCTGCAGCGTGATGACGTCCGACTCCATCCGCTGCACCTCGGTGATGGAGGTGACGCGACGGGAGCCATCCTCGAGACGCTCGAGGTGGACGATGCCGTCGAGCGCGGAGGCGACCTGCTCGCGAATGGCCTTGATCGGCAGGTCGAAGCCTGACATCAGGACCATCGTCTCGACGCGGGCGAGCGCGTCGCGCGGGCTGTTCGCGTGAATCGTCGAGAGCGAGCCGTCGTGGCCCGTGTTCATGGCCTGGAGCATGTCGAGGGCCTCCGCGCCGCGGACCTCGCCGACGACGATGCGGTCGGGCCGCATGCGCAGCGAGTTGCGGAGGAGCTCGCCGGATCGGGATCTCGTCCTCGCCGTCGAGATCCTTCGGGCGCGCCTCGAGCCGCAGCACGTGCGTCTGGTTCAGCCGCAGCTCGGCTGCGTCCTCGATGGTGACGATCCGCTCGTCCTCGGGGATCGCGGTCGACAGCGCGTTGAGCAGTGTCGTCTTGCCGGAGCCGGTGCCCCCGGAGATCAGCATGTTCAGCTGCGCCTGCACGCAACGCTGGAGGAACTCGACCGACTCCGAGTTGAGCGTCCCGAGCGCGATCATGTCCTCGAGCGTGAGCCGGCGGCGGCTGAACTTGCGGATGGTGATCAGTGGGCCGCTGAGAGAGAGCGGGGGGATGACGGCGTTCACGCGGCTGCCGTCGGGTAGGCGGGCGTCCACCATCGGCGACGTCTCGTCGATGCGGCGGCCTACCTGGGCGACCATCTTGTTGATCATCCGGGTCAGGTGCGACTCATCGTTGAACTGGACGTCGCTCCGGTAGAGACGCCCACCGCGCTCGATCCAGATGTCGTGCGGACCGTTGACCATGATCTCCGTCACCGTGTCGTCGGCCAGGAGCCGGTCGAGCGGGCCGTGCCCGAGGATGTCGTCGGCGACCTCGAGCGCGATGCGCTGCCGGTCGTCACGCGAGACTCCCGTCTCCTGTTCGAGCTGCTCGCGGAGGTCGGAGAGCACCCGCTCGCGTAGCTCCTCGGGATCCATGTTCACGTTGAAGAGCTGCGGCCCGAGCTCCCCGATCACGGCGAAGTGGATGCGACTCTTGATGTCAGCGAACGGATCGCGCTCGCCTGCGCCCGGCCGCGGCGTCTTCAGGCGCTCGTGCAAGTCCACTAGGTGAGCCTCCCGATCAGCGTGCGCACGCCCGCAGCCAAGCCCGCCGGCGCCGTCTCCTGCGTGACGGAGGCGGGCTTCGCGTAGCGGTCGGCGAGCGCCTCGAACGCCTTCGCGACACCTGAGCCGGGCTTTGAGGCGACGATCGGCGTTCCCTCGTTGACGGAGCGCGGGATCTCGCGGTCGCTCGGAACGGAGACGTCGGGCGGACGGCCGATGATCGTCGATACGTCCTCGGGCAGGATCCCGACGCTCGAGTCCGAGCGATTGAGGATGAGGGTGACGTTGCCCGTCTCGTAGCCCATCAGCTCGAGCGTCTCGAGCCCGAGTTTCATGTTCTTGAGCGAGAGGGAGTCGAGCATGCCGATCATGCAGATGTCCGTCGAAACGTCGATTGTCGCGATCACCTCGGCCGTGAAGCCCGGAGGCGTATCGACGATCACGGCGTCCGACATCGTCCGCAGCGAGGCATAGACGTCGCGCAGATAGTCGACGGAGAGCGCGCCCGCTTGATCGGGCCTCGTCGGCGCGATTAGGACCTTGACGCCGGACGGATGCCTCAGCAGGTGCCGGTCGAGCTTTTCGTGGTCGAACGGTGGCCCGGCCCTCATCAGGTCGGTAATCGTCCGCTCGGGCGAGAGCCCCATCGCAAGCCCGATGTCGCCGAATTGCAGGTCGAGATCGACCAGCACGACGTCCATATCCCGCTGTGCCAGCGCGACCGCGAGGTTCGTGGCGGTAAGCGTCTTGCCGGTGCCGCCCTTCGGCCCGAGGACCGTGACGACCTTGGCGGTCGGCTTGCCGGGCATGACGTGCCCCTTGCGGCGTGCGATCACCTTCTGGAGCGTGAACGC
This sequence comes from uncultured Actinomycetes bacterium, assembly GCA_963753525.1. Classification (GTDB taxonomy): domain Bacteria; phylum Actinomycetota; class Thermoleophilia; order Gaiellales; family Gaiellaceae; genus Palsa-739. The sequence goes on along the minus strand of CAVWCS010000004.1, from coordinate 817,007 downwards.
GACCTCCGCAGGTGTCTGAGGGAGAGGGATGACGTCGTCCGCACCCGACTCGAAGGCCTGTCGGAGAAATCCGTTCGGCGATGACTGGCTCATCACCACGACCGGACGGTCCGGTCGGTGCTTCGCCGCGACGTCGACCATTTCCGTCACGACTTCGTCCCCTCCGGCGCAGGCGACAACGACGACGTCGCCGGGCTGGGCGAGGAATGCCCGCCAGTCGTCGTCGTAGTTGGCGTACCCGGCGACCTCGAGCGATGGCTCCCCCTCGAGCGCTGCCTTCACGAGCTGTGGGTCGGCGTGCTCGGCGAGAGTCACGAGGACGCGGATCGCCTCGGCCATCCTCAGCTCCTGGCCTTGAGGCTGATCGGCGGCGGCTTCTCCATTGATCCGACGGTCGGTCGGAGCACAAGCCAGAGCGACGCGTTCTCGCTTGCAAAGATGAGCTGTCCTGCCTGCTGCGGGTCCGTGCGCAGCGTGACGTTTCCGCCGCTTGTGCCCAGCACGTAGACGTTCTGCAAGAGCTCCTCCTCGACCGGCCGCGCGGCGCCGCCCGCGCCTGACGTAAGCGCCACCCAGACATCGACGTGGCTCCCCGCCGAGAGCTGGCCTCCGACTTGCTGCGGCGTGCCGAGCGGGACGACGACCGCGCGCTGGGTCGCGCTCAGCTGCTCGGTGAGCGAGTTCGTCGCCGGGCCGAAATCGTCTGCAGTGAGCTGCTGCCCCGGGTAGATGTCCGTCACAGCAACCTCGCCGGTCAGCGTCGAGGGATCGACCAAGGCGCCGGTCTTGATGTTGGACTTCGGGATGTTCGAAATCCGGTAGAGCCCGCCCGAGCCGACGACGTCGCCCGAAGTGCCTTTCTGAATCAGGCCCTTCGCCACGAGAACAGAGCTCACCGCGTTGTTGTTGACGCTGTTTCTGTACTGGTTCAGGTACACGATCAGCGCAACGGCTGCGATCACGGCTGCGATCACGCCGAGGAAGATCGTCCCTTGTCGGGTCGTAAAGAGCTTGCTCGACATGATCCCGTCCACGGTTCTCCTCCTCCGTATTACGTAGCTAACCCGACAGCCCGGCGGTGTCGGTTGTCCGCAGACACAGTTGAGGGAGCCACCGCGAGCGGTTCGTCACGAGCCGCCCCGCGAGGACTCCCTCGACCGCGCATACGCTCACGCTTTCGACCTAGAGGTCTTGGTTGATCGAGCTGAAGATCGACGAAACCGACCCACCGAGCGTGGACAGGATCGTGACTGCCGCAACCGACACCAGAGCGAGAATGAGCGCGTACTCCACCATCGCCTGGCCGTCTTCGCGGTAGCGAAGCGCCCGTGCGGCGAGGTACATCCGAACCGGGAAGTTCTTGAGCTTCTCCATATCGCGTGCGTTCCTCTCCTGTTTGAGTCCCAACTTCGGACGACTCGCATTCTAGCCGGAGTCGGGACTTTTTTCGACTTTCGCCACGGAGCCCGTGGCCCCTTTCAGTGTCACTCTGGTTCTCATAGTCCGCTTCCCTCCTTCGAGGGATCGTGTTTTCCGGGCTGCCGCGCTTGCGGCCGTCGGCGGACAAGTACTCTGGCCGGAATTGGGGCATCTGGTCGACTTCCGCCACGGCGTCCGTAATCGGCTCGGCTCCTTGGGCGACCACCTGCGCGCGCTCGGCCCGCCATGGGAAGTCGCGGCGTTCCTGTGGGTTCCGGCCATTGGTCTCGGCTTCTCCTGGTGGTACGAGCTGCGAGCCCGGGACACGCTGCAGGACTTCGGCATTTTCCGGGCTGCCGCGCTCGCGGTCGTCCACGGACGCTCGCCCTACGTCGCTGCCACTCCCGCGGCGCTCGCGCACTTCGACAAGTTCGTCTATCCGCCCGTAACCGCCCTCCTGTTCGCGCCTGTCGCCGAGTTGCCGTCGGATGCAGGACGCGTCCTCGTCTTCGCCGGCGGGCTCGTCGCAATCGTCGGTGCGCTGCGCCTCCTGGACGTCGAAGACTGGCGCTGCTACGGCGTCGCGCTCGCCTCGACGCCCGCGATCAACTCACTCGCGCTCGGCGCGCTGACCTCGTTCCTGCTGCTCGGCGCGGCCGTTGCCTGGCGCTACCGCAATCAGACGACGGTGGCTGCGGTCGTCGTTGCGCTCACCGCGGTTCTCAAGCTGTTCCTCTGGCCACTCGTGATCTGGCTTCTCGCGACGCGCCGGTGGCGCTCCGCCGCTGCCTGCACCGGCGCGGGGGCGGTGCTGCTGCTCGGAAGCTGGGCCGTCATCGGCTTTGCCGGCTTTCGCTCCTATCCGACGCTCTTGCACGTGATCGAGCGGATCGAGGGGCCCGCGAGCTACTCGGTTGTCGCGCTCGTCGGCGCGGGTGGCGGCGCGGAGACGGCGGTCACGGCTGTGCTCGCAGTTGCGCTGGCCGCCGCCGTCGTCCTTGCCGCGCGTGCGCGTGCACCCGATGGCGACAGGAGAGGTTTCGCAGTGGCCGTACTCGCAGCGCTCGTTGCAACCCCGCTGCTCTGGTTGCACTATCTGCTGCTGCTCTATGTGCCAATCGCGCTCTACCGGCCACGGCTCGCACCGCTCTGGTTCCTCCCGTTGCTGCTCTGGGTGACGCCCGCAGCGCATTCGCAAGGGGTCACATGGCGGATCGCGGTCGCTCTCGCAGTCGTGGGCGTGGTCGCGCTACGGACCGCGGCCACCGGACTCACCCGCGGCGCAGCACCACGACTTGCCGCGACCTGAAAGCGACCTGCAAGGCAAATGCCTGCCGCAGTGCGTGCTCGAGCGTCGCGTCGTGGCCAGGCCCGAGGACAAAGACTCGATACCCGCGAAGAGCGGCGCGCCAGTCTCCGGCAGCGTTCTGGATACGTCCGATCTCCTTGAGCTGCGATTGCGTCAGTAGCTCGAAACGGGTGTCGAAGGCGAGGCGGCCGGCGAGTTGCGGCTCGCTCCAAAGCAACCAGTCGGCGTACCCGCTCGTCGCGAAGACCAACCCGTCCGGCCCGGCGGCGCGCGCCGTCGCTCGCGCCGCGGTGGCCGGGAAGGCGTGCGTGAACCAACTCGTCGGCTTGACGGCGACCCCGGCGAGTGCAACGCCCGTGAGGAAAAGGAGGCTCAACGCCAGGATGCGGTTGAGCCTTCGGGGCTCATCGACCGGAGCGCGGAGCCGGTCGACAAGCGGCGGCAGGACGGCAAGCGCCACGAGGGCGAACCAGGCGATGTTGCGGATCGCCTGAAACGCGATCACGGCCATCGCGAGGAAGGCGAGCTGGTCGAAGATTGGCGCCGCCCGGCCATTCCGTCCCAACAACCAAAAGCCACCGAGCACGAGAATGAAGAGGGGAACCGTGACGACTTGGAGGGTGGTCGGCGCCCACTCCGTGATCAGGTGCGAGAAGTCGCCTCCCACCAACACCTCTCGGTAGTACGCCGGAAGGTGTGTCGCGTACGGCGACGCGAACAGGCATGCCCACGGGAGGAAGGTCAGCGCGAGCCCCCGAGCGCTCGGCCGCCGCTCCCTGGCCAGCGTCACGAGTCCGGCGAGCGCGACGAGGCCCGCGCCGAGCAAGACCGAGCCGTGCAGGTTTGCCCAGAGGACGATGAGCGGCAAGGTCACGAACACGCGGGGCGACGGGCGGCGCGCATCATCGAGCAGGAGCCACAGCGTCGCGGCGAAGAGAGGGAGCGCGAACGACTGAGTCCGCATTACGGCGGCGACCGGGTAGTAGGTGAGGAGAACCGGGATCGCGACCCACGTGACGGAGCGCGCCGTCGCGCCATGCCGGCGGGCGATGAGTGCCGCGCCGGTCAGCGCTCCCGTCGCGAGGAGGGCGTGGACGAGAAGTGCGAGCTTGACGCCGCCGGCGCGCACTAGTCCATACAGGCCGAGCTGGGCGAGCCACTGCTGGTCGACCCAACGCCGGCCGTGGGCCATGACCGTGAGGCTGTCGTGCGACGGAAGGCCGTGCTGGACGATCCAGCGACCTGCGAGCAGCGCCAGCCATCCGTCTCCTCCGAGACCACGGCGCAGAGTGACGAGAAGGACGATCGCGAAAGTGGCCAGGACTACAACGAGGAGGCCGTCCTCTTCGAGCGCGACGGCGACCCTGGCTGCCGTTCCCGTCCGGGCTGGTCTGGTCTTCTCGTCCCTCATTCGAGGTACCGAATATCAGGTACGTCGGTCAAGCCCCAATGGCCCGATGCCGAAGGAAGCCTCGCCGGGATGGCGAACGTCCGGTGGCGGAAAGGAGCTCGACCATGGACGCGAAGGGAGCCAGGGAGCTGGCGCGCAGGCTCGGATCGAACACCGGGTTCTCAGCCCGGCCGGCGCCTGCCGACGTTCCCGAAGGCTCGCTGCCGCTCTACCGCTGGGTTGCCGGTGGCGGTTCGGCGGCGCGTGCGACTGAGCCATCCCTGCCGGCGAGGCGCGCGTCGCTTCGCCGTTTTCGCTTCCGCGGCCGCTGACGCAACCGCTCGTGGCGACACTGCCGCTCTGCCGCGTGACGACGACAGCGGGAACGCTCGTCTGCGAGCGCTGCGAGGTTGCCGAGCGCGGGCTGTCGCGGATGCGCGGTCTCCTCGGCCGCGACGGGCTCGAGCCGGGTGGCGGGATGTTGATCGACGCGTCGCCGTCGGTACATATGTTCTTCATGCGCTTTCCGATCGATGTGGTCTTCCTCGACCGGGACCGCAAGGTCGTCCGCGTCGTCGAGCGGCTGCGTCCGTGGCGCGTCGCCGGCGCCCGCCGGGCGGCGGCGGCCCTCGAGCTGCCGGCCGGCGCTGCAGCCGCAACGGGCGTCGACGTAGGCGACATACTCGTTCTCGAAGAAATAGTGGCGAATACTTGAATCGGTCGCATAATGAGAATCGTGGACCCTGATGCGGACCAGGCGCTCCTGATCGAGCAGAGCCCGGCAGCTGCCAGCGAGCGGCGGCTTCTGCGGCTTTCCTACGACCTCCACGACGGCCCGCTCCAGGAACTCGTTCTGCTCGCGGAGGATCTCCGGCTTGCTGCCCGCCAGATCGATGGTGTCGTGCCCGAAGCCGACAGGGCGCGAGTTCGCGGCCGGTTCCAGGACATCGAGGCCCGTCTCGTATCACTCGAGGAGTCCCTGCGTGAGATCGCCCATGGCGGCCGCACGGCGAGCTCGGTGGCGCAGGAGCCGCTCGAGGAGACTGTTCGCGCGGAGCTCACGGCCCTCGAAGAGACCGGGATCGCGGTCAACTTCAGCTCCGAGGGTGACTTCGACGAGCTGACGGACTCGCAGAAGATCGCGCTCCTCAGAGTCGTCCAGGAGGGCATCACGAACGTCCGGAAGCACAGCGGCGCGAATTCGGTCTCCGTCGTGCTGAGAGGGACGCCGGAGGCCACGGAGCTGACGATCCGTGACGACGGGCGCGGCTTCGACGTGCGGACCCTCGGCCAGGACAGGCTCGGACTGGCTGGAGTACTCGATCGAGTGAAATTGCTTGGTGGGGATGTAAAAATCGAGAGCACCCCGGAAAAAGGCGCTACCGTTTGGGTGAGGCTTCCGGAATGGCGGCCGCTTTCGACCGACGACGAAGAACGGAGACCGATCTAAATGAAGCGTTTCACCACACTCGTCTTCCTCGCCGCCGCGATCGCGGCGATTGCTGCGGCCGCATCCGCCCATGCCGGCAGCGCTGTGACCCGCTCGAACCCGGTGGTCGTCGTGACGAAGTTCCCCGCCGCCGGCCAGCTCACGGGGAACGCGGTCGTCGTGCGCCGCCACCCCGCGCCAAACGCCTCGAAGATCACGGTCTTCCACGAGTTCCGGTCCGACTACCGCGTCCAGGAGATCCTCGCCATCGGGAGCAAGATCGGCACCGACGGCCAGCCGTGGTATCACATCAGCGTTCCGATGCGGCCCAACGGGACCTACGGCTGGATCCCCGCCTCAACGGTGTCGCTCACCCCGACGGTCAGTCAGATCGTCGTGAACCGCAGCAGGCGGACGATCGACATCTACTGGCACGGTAAGCGTCGCATCCATGCGATCGCCGCCGTCGGCGCTTCAGGAATGCCCACCCCGCTCGGCCATTACTACGTCGCCGCCCGGTTCGTCCCGTACAACGATCCGTTCCTCGGCGCCTTCGCCGTCGAGACGAGCGCGTATTCGAGCCTACCGAACTGGCCAGGCGGCGGCGTGGTCGGCATCCACGGCACCAACGAGCCGTGGTTGCTCGGCCAGCCCGTGTCGCACGGCTGCGTTCGTGTCGGGAATAAGGCGGCGCTCGCGCTGAAGCGGTTTGCGCCGCTCGGCACGCCGATCTTCATCAAGGCCTGAGCAGCAGGAGCGAGCGAGCGAGGAGCGTCCGGACGGAAGGCGTGCCCTCCGCCGCGATGAAGGCCGTGCCGGCGCGCTGAACCGTGGTCTTGGCGCTCGTGATCTTGTACCCGCCGGTGAAGGTGTGGAACAGACCTCCGGGCCGGTGAGCGATCTTGACGCGCTGGAAGCTGTAGAGGAAGTTGTTGCAGGCGCCGCCGGTGCCGCCGTCCCAGGCCTCGGCCGTCGCGATCGGCATGAACTGATCGTGGCTTTCAGGGAGATAGATCGACGGAGAGACGGGCCTTCCGTTGAGCCAGACCCGCCAGAAGTTCGGCCGGTTCTCCAGGACCGCGACGCGGTACGGGTGGTCGCTCGACGGGTTAGCCAAGACTTCGTGGTAGACCGGGTACCGGTTCGGCCGCGCGACCTCGTAGTAGATGTCGGTCTCGAGACCGGGGAAGCCGCTCAGGCCGATCTGCAGCCACTCGTCCGTCCCGCCAGGGCCTTCTCCCGGTCCGCCGACGCCGACCCAGCCGGCGACGTGACCGTTGGGGATGGCAAAGGGGCCGAGCCCGGTGATGACCGCCGAGATGCCGGAGCCCACCGTCGGGGCGCCGACGCCGGCGTAGGAGTAGCCGTTCGTGCCACAGGCGCTGGCGACGGCGACGCTGCCGCCGAGCGCGAGAGCGGTGACGGCGGCGGTTGCGAGGAGGAGGCGGGGTGTCTTCATCTCGCGTTTGTGATCGACCGGGGCGCCGGTCCGCCTGCTCCCTCGCATGAGGGATAGGCGGGCTAAAGCTCTGGCATCCCTCGCACGACGGCGCGGTTGCATTCGAGGAAGGGCTCGAACTCGCATTCGCTACAATCCGCCGCCGGCGGGCTGGTGCCCGTCGCTTTCTATGAAGACCTACAGCGCCAAGCCCGGAGAGATCACGCGCGAGTGGTATCTCGTCGACGCCGAGGGGAAGACCCTGGGCCGTCTCGCGACCCAGATCGCCGACACGCTCCGCGGCAAGCGCAAGCCGCAGTTCACGCCGCATGTCGACACGGGCGACTTTGTCGTCGTGGTGAACGCTGAGAAGATCCAGGTCACGGGCAACAAGCTCGACCAGAAGCGGTACTACCGGCACTCCGGCTATCCGGGCGGTCTCAAGAGCCGCACGCTCCGCGAGCAGCTCGACCGGCGCCCGACCGAGGTGCTCCGCGTCGCGGTGAAGGGAATGCTCCCGAAGAACCGCCTCGCGCGGCAGCAGATCACGAAGCTCAAGATCTACGCCGGCCCCGAGCATCCGCACGGCCCGCAGAGCCCGAAGCCGCTGGAGCTCGACTTGTGAGCGCCGTCGCGCAGTACCGCGGTACCGGCAAGCGCAAGACCTCCGTCGCGCGCGTCATCCTCAAGCCGGGCGACGGTTCCACCTGGGTCAACGGGCGGAGCCTCGAGGACTACTTCCCGCGTGCCGTCTGGCAGACGATCGCTCTCTCGCCGCTCAAGGTTGCGGGAGTCGAGGGCCAGTACGACTTGCGCGTGCGCGTGCACGGCGGCGGGCTCACGGGACAGTCCGGCGCGGTGCGGCACGGCATCGCCCGCGCGCTCGTCGAGGCTAACCCGGAGTTGCGCATCCCTCTCAAGCGCGAGGGCTTCCTCACTCGCGACGCCCGCCAGGTCGAACGTAAGAAGGCCGGGCTGCACAAGGCGCGCAAGGCGCCGCAGTTCTCGAAGCGCTAGCCCTACAGCTTCTCTTCGAGCCCGGCGAGTAGCAGGTCGAGCCCGTACTCGAAGGCGCTCGTGTCCTGTAGCGGCCCTGGCTCGAGATGCTGGAGCCCGTGCGCGTGGAGATCGGGGTATGACTCCTCCGGCAGCATCCGGTCGAGGAAGCCGCGCAGATCGTCGGTGATTTCCTCCGGCAGGGCGAAGTCGTGCGTCGACTGCCAGAGCGAGAAGCCGATGATGTGCGCGTCGATCACGTGGTAGGCGTGGTAGGTCGTCTCCGGCGAGAACCCGGCCCCGCGCAAGGCCCCGAGCAGTGCATCCATGAACGCGAGCCGTGTCGGCCGCACGCGCGCAGGCGTCATGAGGAGACCCGCGGCCCACGGGTGCCGCTGCAGGGACGCGTGCGCGGAGATCGCGGCCTTGCGGATCCCGGCGAGCCCTTCCTCGAGCTGCGGTGCTTCCATCTCGGCGAGGACGAGGTCGAGGATGCCGTCTAGGAGATCGTCCTTGTTCGCAACGTGGTTGTAGAGCGACATCGCCTCATAGCCGAGCTGCTGCCCGAGCTTCCGCATCGAGACCGCGTCGATCCCGTTCTCGTCCGCGAGCACGAGAGCGGACTCGAGGATCCGTTCGCGGCTGAGGGGCTTCCGAGTCTTTGCCATTGACATAGCTTACGCCGTATGTATACCGTACACCGTAAACTTACGGCGTATGGAGGAGCGATGATGAAGGCAATCGTTCGGCACAAGTTCGGCGGCCCCGAGGTCGTGCGGGTCGAGGAAGTCGAACGTCCGGCTCTCGAGGACGACCGCGTCCTTGTTCGGGTGCGGGCGAGCTCGATCAACAAGGCCGACCTCCACGCGCTCGAAGGCTCGCCGCGCCTCGTGCGTCCACTCAGCCGCAACGGCTTGCTGCGTCCGAAGAGCCCGCTCTTCGGCTCGGATATCGCCGGCGTCATCGAGGCCGTCGGGAAGAACGTGACCGACCTCGCCGTCGGGGACGCGGTGTTCGGCGGCCGCAGTGGCGCCTACGCCGAGTACGTGGTTGCGAAGTTCGTCGTCAAGAAGCCGGCCAACGTTTCGTTCGAGGAAGCCGCGACGATCGGGATCGCCGGCCTCACCGCGCTCCAGGGGCTGCGGAACAAGGGTGGTCTCCAGCCGGGCGAGCGCGTCCTCGTCAACGGCGCCTCCGGTGGCGTGGGGACGATGGCGATCCAGGTTGCGAAGGCGCTCGGCGCCCACGTCACCGCCGTTGTCGGGCCGCGCAACCTCGAGCAGGCGGGCAAGCTCGGGGCCGATAGCGTCATCGACCGCACGCAGGAGAACTTCACACGTGGCGGCGACCGCTACGACCTCGTCCTCGACGTCGCCGGCGGTCATTCGTGGCGCGCACTCCGCCGCGTCCTCACGCCGAGCGGCCGCGTCGTCCTCGTCGGAGCGCACGCGCATCGCGCCATGCTCTGGCACATCGCGGCGCTCTGGCTCGTTTCGCGCCTGGGGCCGGGCAAGCTCATCTTCTTCGTCACGAGTTGGAACAACGACGACCTCCAGACGCTCGCGGACATGCTCGAGAGCGGACAGCTCACGCCCGCGATCGACCGGACGTACCAGCTGACCGAGGCGAGAGAAGCGTTCCGCACTTATGCCGAGGGCCACGTACGCGGAAAGCTCGTGCTGACGATCTAGCGGTTCGCGTACCTTGCGCCAGATGGCTGTGAGCGGGATCGCCACGCCGAACGAGCCGTTGCGCAGGGCGCTGACGCACGCACTCGCGTTCTGGGCCGTCGCTGCACCGCTGTGGGTGCTCGTCGGGGCCGCCGTCGACGGGACCTTCGCCGTCGACTTCCACCACGCCTTCCTGCCCGCTGCGCGAGCCGTCCTGCACGGGGCATCGCCCTTCCACCCGCTTGGCCCGCACCCGACGGTGGGGTGGCACGGGTTTCTCTATCCGCCGCTCAGCGCGTACCTAGTCGTCCCCTTCACGGTGCTCCCGACTTGGGGAGCCGAGATCCTTGCGGCGGCGCTCGCGGCCGCGGCGGTGCCGGCCGCCCTGTGGTTGCTCGGCGTGCGTGACTGGCGCTGCTACGCGATCGCCTTCCTCTGGCCGCCGACCATCGTCGGCGTCCAGACAGCGAACTTGACGCTAACGATGCTCCTTGGCGTTGCGCTCGTGTGGCGCTACCGCGACCGCGCCGTGATCGCGCCGCTCGCCGCGGCCGCGGTCGTCGCGCTGAAGCTCTTCTTCTGGCCGCTGCTCGTCTGGTTCGTCGTTTCGCGCCGCTACCGAAGCGCCGCGCTCGCTGCGGCGGCGACGGCCGTCCTCGTCCTCGCGCCGTGGGCGGGCATCGGGTTCGCCGGCCTGCGGGACTACCCCGGGAGGCTGTCGACGCTCTCGCGCGTCGAGGGAGCGCACAGCTACTCGCTCGCCGCACTGCTCCACTCGATCCTGTCGAGCTGGACGGCGGCGGTTGCCGTCGCGGCCGTTGTCGGCCTAGCCATGGTCGTGCTCGCGTGCGTGGCGGGCCGCCGCGGCCGGGAGCGCGACGCGTTCGCTCTCGTCCTCCTCGCCGTGCTCGCGCTCACGCCCCTGGTCGAGATGCACTACGTCGCCGTGCTGCTCGTGCTGGTAGCGCTCTACCGGCCGCGCCTCTCCCTCGCGTGGGCGGCGCCGTGCCTGATCTGGGGCGCGCCTGGTTCGAGTCCGATCTCGCCGCTCCAGGCGGCGCACGTCCTCGTCGTGGTCGCTCTTACGGTCTATCTCGCGTACACGGGCTGGGAGCCGCGCGGCTATCGTCTCGCGCCGTGGCGCGGCAGTACTTCGGAACGGACGGCGTGCGCGGTGTCGTCGGCGAATCGCTGACGGTCGAGCTCGTCGAGCGGCTCGGCCGCGCGTCGGCGCTCTGGTGCGGTCGCGGCCGTGTCTTCATCGGACGCGACACGCGGGCCTCGGGCGTCGAGCTCGAGGAGGCGTTCGCGCGCGGCGTCGCGTCTGCGGGAGGCGCCGCCGTGCTTGCGGGCGTGCTCCCGACGCCGGCGGTCGCGCTGCTCCGCCTCGATCTCGGCGTCGTGATCTCCGCCTCCCACAACCCGCCCGAGTACAACGGCGTCAAGTTCTTCGATCGCATGGGCGGGAAGCTCACCGACTCGGCGGAGGAGGAGATCGAGCAGCTCCTCGACGAACCGGCCCGCGGAGGCGGCGAGATCGACCGCGTCGGCGTCGCGTCCGACAGCTACCTCGAGCACGTCCTCGAGCGGTTCGGCACCGACCTGAGCGGCTTGCGCATTGCGGTCGACTGCGCGAACGGCGCCTACTCCGGCCTGGCGCCACAGGCGTTCGAGCAGCTTGGCGCCGAGGTGACGGCGATCGGCAACGCACCCGACGGGACGAACATCAACGTCGACTGCGGTGCGACCGATCTGCGCGCGCTCGCCGACGCCGTTCGCGAGGGAGGGCTCGACTTCGGGATTGCCTTCGACGGGGACGGCGACCGGATGCTCGCCGTCGACGAGACGGGCGCGACCGTCGACGGCGACCAGATCGTCGCGATCCTCGCCCTCGCGCTCGGCGTCGACACCGTTGCGGTCACGTCGATGACGAATCTCGGCTTCCACCGCTTGATGGAGGAGCGCGGCATCCGCGTCGTCACCACCGACGTCGGCGACCGCTATGTGCTCGCGGCGCTGCGTCGCGAGGGCGCCCTGCTCGGCGGCGAGCAGTCGGGCCACATCCTCTGGCTCGAGGGGCACGTCACCGGCGACGGGCTCGTCGCCGCGCTCCTCCTCTGTCGCGCCGTCGATGGCCGGCGGCTGTCGGAAGCTGCTGCGGTGATGCCGCGCTTCCCGCAGGTCGTGCGGAATCTGCCGCGTGCGGGGCGCGGCCCGCTCTCCGACTCGCTCCTCGCGCAAGTCGCGGCAGTCAACGAGGAGCTCGCGGGGCGCGGTCGCGGTCTCGTCCGGCCTTCCGGAACCGAGCCCGTGGTGCGCGTTCTCGCGGAGGCCGAGAGCGAGGAAGAGGCGGAAAGCCTCTGTGCTAGCCTTGCCGCGCTAGTAGAACAGGAGCTCGGCTGAACCTCTCCGCGGCGCTGCGGCCGGGTTCCGAAGCCGGGCTCTTTGCCGTTTTTGGAGGGTAAATGTGCGGGATCATCGGATATGTCGGGTCGCGCGAGGCGAAGCCGCTCATCCTGGACGGGCTGCGTCATCTCGAGTACCGCGGTTACGACTCGGCCGGCATTGCGCTGCGCGAGGACGGCCAGCTCGACTACGTCCGCGCCGTCGGCAACCTCGACAACCTCGTCGCCGCCGTTGAGACGAACGGCTCGCACGCGCATCACGGCCTCGGCCACACGCGTTGGGCCACGCACGGCGGCGTCACCGAGAGCAACGCGCATCCGCTCGTCGGCTGTGACGCCGGCCGCCTCGCGATCGTCCTCAACGGGATCGTCGAGAACTACATGGAGCTGCGCGACCGGCTGACCGCCGCCGGTCACACGTTCACGTCCGAGACCGACGCCGAAGTCGTCGTCCACCTCCTCGAGCAGGAGTACGACGGCGACCTCGCGCAGGCCCTCTCGCGCGTCTATCCGCTGCTCGAAGGCCACTTCTCGATAGTCGCGATCCACCACGGGCACCCCGACATGCTCGTCGGCGTCCGCCACCAGACGCCGCTCGTCGTCGGCTTGGGCGACGGGGAGAACTTCCTCGCGTCGTCCATCGCCGCGTTCCTCAGCGAGACGCGCACCGTCATCCATCCCGCGGACGGCCAGGTGCTCGAGATCACGCCGGGCGGCGTCCGCGTCTTCGTCGACAGCGAGCTGATCGAGACGCCGGCCGCGCAGGAGATCGACTGGGATCTCGAGAGCGCCCAGAAGGGCGGCTTCGAGACGTTCATGCTCAAGGAGATCTACGAGCAACCGGAAGCGGTTCAGGAGACGATCGGCGACCGCGTCCGCGGCCACAAGCTCTTCCTCGAGGAGGTCGGGATGACCGAGGAGGAGATCCGGAACCTCCGCCGCATCGTCGTCGTCGCGTGCGGCACCGCGTACCACGCAGGCGTCGTCGGGCGGTACATCATCGAGGAGTGGGCGCGTATCCCCGTCGAGCCCGACATCGCGAGCGAGTGGATCTACCGGAACCCCGTCCTCTCGAAGGACACGCTCGTGATCGGCATTTCGCAATCGGGCGAGACGCGTGACACGGTCAACGCGGTCAAGCTCGCGCGCGAGGCCGGTGCGCGGACGCTCGCGATCACGAACCTCATGGGGACGCAGATCACGCGCGAGGTCGACGCGACGCTCTACACCCGCTGCGGGATGGAGGTCGGAGTTGCCGCGACGAAGACGTTCACCGCGCAGGTCGCGCTCCTTTCGCTGCTGGCGCTCAAGCTCGCCGAGATCCGTCGCACGCTGCCGCAGGACGAGATCGACTTCATCCTCGACCGCCTGCACGAGCTGCCCGAGAAGATGCAGGAGTTCCTCGACGGCGACCATCCGATCGACTCGATTGCCGAGCGCTTCCACGACGCGCCGTTCTTCCTCTACCTCGGCCGCCACATCGGGCTGCCGGTCGCGCTCGAGGGCGCGCTGAAGCTGAAGGAGATCTCGTACATCCCGACCGACGCGTACTCGGCCGGCGAGATGAAGCACGGCCCGATCGCGCTGCTCACCGAGGGGACGCCGGTTGTCGTCGTGGCGACGAACATCCACGTCTACGACAAGATCGTCTCGAACATCCAGGAGACGCGGGCCCGGGGCGCGCACGTGATCGCGATCGCGACGGACGGCAACGAGGACATCCAGCACCACGCCGACGACGTCATTTACGTGCCGCGGACGCCGAACTTCCTCCAGGCGCCGCTCGCCGTGATGCCGCTCCAGCTCCTCGCGTACAAGATCGCGCGCCTGCGCGGGTTGAACGTCGACCAGCCGCGGAACCTCGCGAAGACCGTCACCGTCGAGTAAGACCGCGATAGGCTCGGCGCATGACTGAGCGCCTCGCGCGGGCATGCGCTGCGCATCCTCGCCGCACGCTGGCGTTCTGGGGAGTGGTCGTCGTCGTCGCGCTCGCGCTTGTCGCGACCTCGCTCCACGGGCTGAGCACGCAGGCGCACGTGATCGGCAACCCGCAGTCGACGGCGGCGACGAATGCGATAGACAAGGCGTTCCCGCAGGTCGCTGCGCAGACAAAAGGGGACGTCATCCTCATCAGCTCGAAGCGCTACACGGTCGAGTCCCCGCAGGCCAAGGCGTTTGGGGCGACGCTACTCGCCGCGCTGAGAGCGACCGGCCAGGTGAGTCACGTGACGTTTGCCGCGGTCTCACCCGATGGTCACAGCGCGCTCGTCTCGCTCTTGATCGCGAGTGACTCGGGCGGGAAACAGGTGGAGAACGTCCTCGCGCAACACTCGGGAGGCGGCTTCACCGCCGTCGTGACCGGCTACCGGAGCGTCAACTACGACTTCGGGCAGCAGGCGCAGAAGGATCTCGAGGGCGGTGAGCTCGGCCTCGGACTGCCGGCGGCGCTCATCATCCTCGTGCTCGTCTTCGGCACCCTGGTCGCCGGACTCCTGCCGCTCCTGATGGCGATCGTCTCGATCATCGTCGCGCTCGGCCTGGTCTCGATCGTCTCGCTCGAGTTCACGCTCTCGACCTTCATCGTGAACATGCTCACGGGGATGGGCCTCGCGCTCGGGATCGACTACGCGCTCTTCGTCGTGTCCCGCTATCGCGAGGAACGCTCGCATGGGCTCTCGAAGGAAGATGCGATCGGGCGCTCGGGCGCGACCGCGAGTCGCGCCGTGCTGTTCAGTGGCTCGACGTTCATCGTTGCGCTGCTAGGCATGTTCATCGTCCCGACTTCGATCATGCGGAGCCTCGCGCTTGGCGCGATCCTCGTCGGGATCACCTCGGTCGCCGCCGCGCTGACGCTGCTTCCGGCGCTGCTCAGCCTCTGGGGGGACGGCATCAACCGGCTCCGCGTCCCGTACATCGGGCGCAACGTCGGTCGCGCGGATGCGGCTGAGGGACGGTTCTGGCGCGGGATCGTCAACGCAGTCCTCCGCTGGCCCGCGCTCGCTCTTGCGGTCTCGGTCGCGGGGATGCTCGCGCTCGCGATCCCGGTCTTCGGGATGCACATTGGAGCGAACGGGATCACGACGCTGCCGAACAGCGCGCCGTCGAAGCAGGGTTATCTCGCGGTGCAGCGCGCTTTCCCGACCCAGAACCCGGAGCCGGTGCGGATCGTCGCCGTCGGAGGCTTAGGCCTGGTCGGGCCCGGCGGCCCTCCGGTGTTCTATGACATCAAGACGTTGGAGGCACGGCTCGCCGCCAACCCGCAGTTCGGCCCGGGGACTATCTACCACGCCTCAAACACCGCGCTACTCGTCGTCCCGCTCCGCGGTGACCCTGTCGGTAGCTCCCAAATAGCCGCCGTGCGCGAGCTCCGCTCCCACACGATTCCATCGCTGTTCGCCGGCATCGCCGACAGCGGCGCGAAGGTCTACGTCGGCGGGGTGACGTCGGAGAACATCGACTACTTCGACGCGGTGAGCGCGCCGACGCCGTACGTACTGCTCTTCGTGCTCGGCCTGAGCTTCATCCTCCTGACCGTGGCGTTCCGGTCGCTCGTCGTTGCGCTCGTCTCCGTCCTCCTCAACCTGCTCTCGGTCGGCGCGGCCTATGGGCTGCTCGCGCTCGTGTTCCTCTACGGGGACGGCGCGAGCTTCTTCGGCTTCCAGCACACACATTTCATCGACGCGTGGGTGCCGTTGTTCCTGTTCTCGGTCCTCTTCGGCCTCTCGATGGACTACCAGGTGTTCCTCATGAGCCGGATCAAGGAGCGGTACGACGTGAGCGGGTCGACGCGCGAGGCGGTGACGTGGGGAGTCGCGTCGACTGCGCGGATCATCACCGGCGCTGCGCTCATCATCGTTGCCGTGTTCGCCGGTTTCGCCTCGGGGAAGCTCGTGCAGTTCCAGCAGATGGGCTTCGGCGTCGCGGTCGCGCTGCTGCTCGACGCGACGGTGATTCGCTCGGTCGTCCTGCCGAGCGTGCTCAGCCTTCTCGACGCGCGCAGCTGGTACCTGCCGCGCTGGCTCGAGTGGCTGCCGCACGCGGACATCGAAGGCGCGTCGACGCCTCCTACTCCGGGGGACGCCGCAATCGTTTGACGTCGCCGCGGCGGCGCTTCGAGTCGAGCCGCCGTGCCCGTGCCGCCGCAGACGGCTTCGTCGCGACCCGCTTCCGCTCGACGTGGAGCGCGTCGCGAAGGTGCGCCACGAGACGTTCGAGCGCGAGCTCGGTGTTGCGCGTGCGGCTGCGCTCGTCCTGCGCGACGGCTCGCAGCACCGGCCCGACGCGTGCGATCACGCGTTGCTTCTGGCGCTCGGTCAGCGCTGTTGACGCCGCCACGTCGAAGACCGCGACGGCGCGCGTCTCCGACTTCTGCGCATGCTGGCCGCCCGGGCCGCTCGAGCGCGAGTACTGGAGCTCGACTTCCGCGAGCGGCAGCACTACCGAGCGCGTGACGCGAATAGAGTCCTCTGCCATGGCCGCGATTCTCCTTGACGTGGACGGTGTTCTGCACGTCTCGGGCGAGCCGATCCCGGGAGCTGCCCAGGCGGTGCGCGAGTTGCGGGAGGCCGGACACCGGCTCCGCTTCGTCACGAACGCGACGACGCGGTCGAAGGCGCAGCTCGCAACGGAGCTGCAGGCGATGGGGATCGAGCTCGACGAATCCGAGGTGCAGACGACGGCGGACGCGGCGGTCGCGGCCCTGCGCGGCAAGCGCGTCCTCGCTCTCGTCATGCACGCGCTCATCGGCGACCTCGAGGAGCTCGAGATCGTGGGGGAGGGCGCGAGCGCAGTGCTCATCGGCGGCGCGGACGACTCGCCCGAGACGAATCTCGTCTTCTCCTACATGAACCTCGCGCGCGCGTTCGCCGAGCTCGAGCTCGGCGCGGACCTCTACTGCCTCCACCGCAACCGCTGGTGGCAGACGCAGCGCGGGCCGCTGCTCGACTCGGGTTGCTACGTCGCTGGGCTCGAGTACGCGGCGAAGACGGAGGCGGTCGTGCTCGGGAAGCCGAACTCCGCGTACTTCGCCGCCGCGTGTGAGGCGCTCGACGCCGAGCCCGGGATGACGTGGATGGTCGGCGACGACCTCGAGACCGATGTCGTCGGCGCGCGCGGGGTCGGCATGCACGCGGTGCTCGTGCGGACGGGAAAGTTCCGCCCCGACGCCGTCGAAGCCTCGCGCGTGCAGCCCGACGGGATCGTCTCCTCGATCGCGCACCTGCCCGACTGGATCGAGGATCACGTCTAGTGGCTGTCAGCGTCGGCACCGACCTGATCGAGATCGAGCGGATCCGGCGCTCGCTCGCCCGGTACGAGCGCTTCCGCGAGCGGTGCTTCACCGCGGCCGAGCGCGCGTACTGCGACTCCCGGCGGAATCCGGCTGAGAGCTACGCGGGCCGCTTCGCGGGCAAGGAGGCGGTTGGGAAGGCGCTCGGCTTCGGCGTCGCGCGCGCGTTCGCGTGGCAGGAGATCGAGATCGTCGGGCGGCCGAAGCCTGCGGTTCGGTTATCGGGCCGGCTTGCCGAGCGCGCTGCCGCGATCGGAGCCGCCTCGGTCGATCTCTCCATGACGCACTCGCGCGAGCTCGCGCAGGCGGTCGCTGTAGCGAATGTCGCCGACTGAGCCGCTCTACACCGCGGACGAGATGCGCGCCGCGGAGGCGGGCCACGACGTCGACGCGCTGATGCGCAGCGCGGGCGCGTCGGTTGCAGAGGAGGTCATGCGGCGGTGGCCGGACGCGCGGCGGATCGCGATCCGTGCCGGCGGCGGCGCGAACGGCGGCGACGGGAGGATCGCCGGCGAGATCCTGAGCTCGCACGGCCGCGAGGTCGTCGGCGAGCGGCCGGACGTGATCGTCGACGCGCTGCTCGGCACCGGGATGAAGGGCGCGCCGCGCGACGAGACCGCGGGCATCATCGAGGAGATCAACGGCGCCGGCGTGCCGGTCGTCGCGGTCGACATCCCGTCGGGCGTCGACGCCTCGACCGGCGAGGTCGCGGGAGCGGCGGTTCGTGCTGACGTCACCGTGACGATGCACGGCCGAAAGGTCGGCTTGGCGATCGCGCCGGGACGCTTCCTCGCGGGCGATGTCGTCGTCGCGGACATCGGGCTCGTGTCGGGCGAGACCCGGCATGCGCTGGTCACGCCGGCGATCCTCGACGAAGTGCCGCGCCGCGCGCGGGGCGGCAACAAGTACACGTCCGGCCACGTGCTCGTCGTCGGCGGCTCGCGCGGGATGACGGGCGCCGCTGCCCTCGCCGCGCGCGCGGCGTTCCGCGCCGACGCGGGCTACGTCACGATCTGCGCGCCGGAGGAGTCTGTCCCGGTGCTGGAGACGCTCGTCCTTGAGGCCGTGAAGCGTCCGCTGCAGCAGGTGGACGAGGCTACGTCGCGCGCCAACGCGCTCGCCGTCGGGCCGGGGCTCGGTCGCGACAAGGAGGCGAAGCAGCTCGTCCGCCGTCTCCTCGCCGAGGTAGCGCTGGCTGCGGTAGTCGACGCCGACGCGCTCTTCGAGCTCGAGCCGGGGGACTGGCCCGCGCCGCGCATCCTCACGCCGCATGAAGGCGAGCTCGGTCGCCTCCTCGGCCGCGACTCGAAGGAAATCGCCGCGCACCGGCTCGCGTCGGTCCAGGAGGCCGCGGAGAAGTTCAACGCGGTCGTCGTCCTCAAAGGCGAGGACTCGCTCGTCGCCGCGCCGGGCGGCGGAGTCCTTGTCTGCGCCCTCGGCCTGCCGTCACTCGCAACGGCGGGCACGGGCGACGTCCTGACCGGCATCACGGCCGCGTTCCTCGCGAAGGGAATGCAGCCGCAGCGCGCGGCCGTTGCAGCGTGCGCCGCGCAGCAACTCGCATCGCGCGCAGCTTCGCAGCGCTACGGCCTGGTCGCGAGCGACGTGATCGACGCGTTGCCGTCAGTTCTCGCCGGCTGAGATCCGGTCGACGCGCCAGATCTCCTCGGGGATCCGGAATCTGTCCAGCCTGCCGCGCCGGCCGAGCCAGCCGAGCGCCACGAGGAGGAGCGAGAGCAGGAGCGAGAGCCAGCCCTCCCAGCTGATCAAGTGGACGTGCTGCGCTTCGCCGAGATCGAGGACGGTGAAAGCGAGCAGGGCGACCGGCAGAAGCAGCACTTCGCCGTCGGCGGGCGGCCCGCTCAGCCAGCGCCCAATCAGCCGAAGCGCGAGGACGATCGCGGCCCCCTCCAGGAGGCGGAGCTGCCACGCTCCGAAGATCTCAATCGGCCCCGATAGCCGATCGCTGAGCGTGGCGACCGGGATCGCGAGGAACGCGAGGCAGGCCGCGACCGGGATGAGCCGAACGCCTCCGCGAGCAGGCTTCCTGGGGTGCGAACCCACTGCGAGCAGGAGCAGCGCCGCGCCGGCGAAGCCGAGAAACGCGCCCCAGCTCAGGCTCCCGCGGACTGTGATCGAGAGACCCGACGCAACGACGTAGATCGCAATGGTGAAGACGAGCTCTGGCAAGAGACGCCGGAAGCCGAGCAGCAGCACGACAAGGAGTGCTACGAGGCCGCCGGTCAGCCCGCCGCCCCAGCCGTTCGAGACGAAGCACCTCCCCGCAGGCGAGCACGACCTCTCCCAGTTGAAGAACAGAGATGCGAGGAGAAGGAACGCGCCTTCGAGGGCCAGCGCGTCCTGACGCTTCGGCCGAGCGATGTGAGGCCGGCCGTTCGCTGCGAGGGCGAGCGCAAGGAGTCCGGCTGCGCAGCCGATGGCCAGCCACGCCTCGTACGGCCAGTGCACGTGCGTTCCGAGGACGCTGAAGCCTCCGACTGCGAGAACGAGGACGACCGCAGCGGTCGAGAGGCGTCTGAGCGGCGGCGCCGCCCCGAGCCAGAACGTCAGGCCGAAGCTCGCAAGGAGAAGCATGATGGCCGTGCCGTAGCTTCCGACCGAGCTGAACTGAAACCCACTCGCGCCCGTCAGCTGGAACGGGTGGACGTTCAGGGCGGGGAGGACATACGCGGCGGCGAGCCCCGCCGTCAAAAGCGTCGCAGCGGCGACGGTCGCGTTGCCGAGCTCGGCGAGCTCGTCGCGACTCGCCACGGCTGCGCCGACAAGCGCCACGAATGCCGCGGCTCCTCCGACGTACGCCCCCGTGCTGAGATGCGCCGAGACTCCGTCGTATTCAGGCTCGAGGATCGCTTCAGCCAGGAGCGCGGCGGCATTGACGAGCGCGAGGGCGGCCAGCGCGATCGCACAGCCGCCGAATGGGAGCGCGCCGCCCCCGAGCTCTGGCCGCCAGAACGCGAGGAGCGCGAGAAGGGCCAGGGCAACGGCCGCGATCGCCGCCGCCTGTCCGAACACTCCCACTCCCACGCCGTTCCAACCACCCCCGTTCATCAGGTTGAGCAGGCTGTTGAGTCCTGTGCCGTCGCCCGTGTTCCCTCGAGCTGCCGCCGGCGGCATCACTGAGATCCACGTGAGATAAAGGCTCGCGAGGAACGTCAGCGAGCCGGCGAGCATCGCAACGAGCGGAAGCCGCCCTTTCATCAGGCGCGACCTAGCCCGTCTCGAGGCTGGCGCCAATGCATCCGCTTGAGCCGACCGCCGTTTCGTTCTACCCGGCCGCAAGCGACGAGCAGCAAGCACAGGAAGACCGCGACCCAGGCCTCCCAGCTAACCCCTTGCTTGTAGACGAAGCCGAGAAAGCCAATGGTGGTGGGGGTGGTGGCCTCCTGGATGAGAGCGAGCGCGGTGAGCGCGAGGAGTGCGAGCGGGAGGAGCACGACCTCGGTGTCTCGTCGCCTGTCGAACCATCGTAGAAGGAGGCGGACCGTCAGGAGAATCGCTGCCGCACCGAGTGAGTCGAGCTGGAGGAAGGGCGATTGAATTGCGAAGAGCTTGGAGTTGCTCAGGACGTCGCCATAGGTGGCGACATTCGGGGCCACCTCGAACGAGAGAAGAGCGAGCGCCGCGAGCACGGGAACAAGTCGCACAAGGACGCGCTTGTTCAGAATCGGGCGAGACCGACCCACGCCAAAGGCGAGGAGGAGCGCGGCACCGACGAATCCGAGCAGCGCGCCGTACTCGAAACCGAGCCTGAGTGCGGCGACATTCAACGCCGTCGCCAATCCGGCCGTGAAAACGAAGATCGCCGCTCCGATGGCAAGCTCGCGGACGAAGCGTCCCGTCCAGACGAGAGCCACGAGCAAGCCTAGAGCGAACGCTCCTGCGACCGCCGTAGTCGACCACCCGCGCTGCGATGAGCACAGCACCTCACAAAACGATTGCCAGGGCAGGAACAGCGACACGAGCAAGAGGACGCTCCCCGCGACGATCGCAAGCTCGGACACGGACAGCCGGCGGAGCCGCATACCCCGGCTGCCTACGAGGCCGAGCAGCAGCAATCCCGCAGAGCATGCGAGCAGGAGCCAGAACTCGTACGGCCACCCCGCGTAGTCGTGTCGGATCGGCAACAGCTCGCCGGCGACGAGCGTTCCGATCGCGGCGGCCGTCGCGAGCCGCGGCCCCGGTCTCCGTCCCTGCCAGGCGATCAAACTGAGGCAGGCGAACACGCAGATGAAAGTCGCCGGGCTGCCTTGGAACTCAGACATCTCGTAACTAGACGCGGAGGCGTTCAGGGCGGGCAGGACGATCGAGGCGATCATCGTGAGCGTGACCAACTGGCCGGCGACAGCCGTGACGCGTAGAGGCCCCGTGATCCCGCCCCGACGTGCGGCGGCCGCTCCCGCGCACGCAACGGCGACACCCGCCAGACCGACATAGGCACCCGGCGCGAGTCCGACCGCGTACTTCGTGAAAGCGCCCTCTGCAATGGCGGATGTCCAAAGCTCTGAGACCGACGGCAGGACGAAGATCCCCAGCGCGACCGCTACCCATCCGATCGGAAGCCGCTTCGCGAGCTCCTGGTCGACCATCGCCGCGACTGCTCCAGTAGCAAGAGCGATGGCTAGCAGTGCCGCGATCTGGCCGAAGTCGTTCCACCCGTTTGTGGCCAGACTGGGGTTATGGCTCGCGATACAGACGGAGCGGGGGATGCAAAACACTGCGTGGATCCACCCGAAGTAGAGGCTGACGAGAAACGTCAGCGAGCCGGCGAGCATCGCCGCGAGTGCGAGCCTCCCTCTCACAGGCGCAGCCTACGCCGCCTTTAGGCTGGCGACCATGCATCGCAGCGAGATCACGATCGACCTCGGGGCGATCCGGCACAACGCCGGGCGGCTCCTCGAGGCGCTCGGTGGCGCCGAGCTGTGGGCCGTCGTCAAGGCGGACGGCTACGGGCACGGGGCGCTCGACGTCGGCCGCGCGGCGCTCGAGGCCGGGGCATCCGTGCTCTGCGTCGCGGCCGTCGACGAAGGTCTCCAGCTTCGGCGGGAACTCCCCGAAGCGCGGATCCTCGTGATGGGGCCGACGGATGACGTCGCCACGGCACGCGAGGCGCGGCTGGAGATCACCGTTCCGCGCGGCGGCGAGATCCCGGCGGACATTCCCGTCCACCTCAAGTTCGACACCGGCATGGGCCGCTGGGGACTGGCCGAGCTTCCGGAGCCGCCCGCCAACGTCGTCGGGCTGATGAGCCATCTCGCCACCGCCGACAGCGATCGCGGTTTCGCGGAGCACCAGATCGAGCGCTTCCGGCTCGAGACCGCCCCGTTCTCGAAACTCACGCGGCACCTGGCGAACAGCGCCGCTGCGCTCCGCATCCCCGAGGCGCGCTTCGACGCGGCGCGCTGCGGCATCGCGCTCTACGGCATCTCGCCGTTCAACACCGATCCGGCGGAGGACGGCCTGCGCCCGGCGTTGTCGTGGCGCAGCCATCTCGCCCAGGTGCGTCTCCTCCAAACCGAAGAGAGCACCGGCTACGGCCGGCGCTTCATCGCCACGGACCCGACGTGGATCGGCATCGTCCCGCTCGGCTACGCCGACGGCTTCCGGCGCGACATGACCGGCACGGAGGTGCTCGTCGACGGCGAGCCGCGCCGCGCCGTCGGCACCGTTTCGATGGACGCCTTCGCGGTCGAGCTCGACCGGCAGCTCGCCGTCGGCACCCCGGTGACGATCGTCGGCGACGGCTTGCTCATCGAGCGCCACGCCGCGCAGGCCGGGACGATCGGCTACGAGATCGCGTGCGGGATCAACGGCTCGCCGGAACGCGCGAGCCGCCGGATCGTCGACTAGCCGGTCAGCCCGCCTTCGAGATGCGAGAACGCGGCTGCGAGCTGGTCGCGCTCCTTCGCGAGCTCGGTGAACGACTGCATCAGCCGCCGCTCGCCTTCCGTCGTCAGCCGAAGATGAGCGACGCGTGCGTCACGCTGCGACTGCTCGCGCTCGATCAGCCCCGCCTCCTCCGCGCGGTGCACGAGCTCCGTCACCGTGCTCTGCGCGAGTTGCAGCCGCTCGGAGAGCTCGGTCACGGTCGACTGCTCGCGGCCGTTCGGCGAGCCCTTGATCATCAGAAGCAGCGTGTACCGCTGCGGCGTGAGGCCGGTCTTGCGGGAGATCCGTTCGCTCGTCCGCATGAACCGGCGCAGCGCGGCCCGGAAGTCCGCGACGGCCATTACGTCGGTCACCGCGGGCCGCCTCGGTTCGGCCTCCAGAGTCATATCGCGATTCTATGGGGCTTTCGGAGCCCGGCCAAAGACAACGGTGAAGACGTTCGGGAGCATGTCCTGTAGTGCGCCGAGCGGTCCGTAGAACCACGGCACCGTCGTCTCTCCGCGGTTGCGCTCGATGGAGCGGAGGACATGATCGGCGACTTCCTCCGGCCCGATCACGATGCGCTGCACGGCCTTCGGCAGCCACTTCTGCGGGAAGCCCTCCGTCTCGGCGAAGCCCGGCTTGACGGTGTGGACGCGGACGCCGCGGCCCCGCAGCTCGGCCGCGACCGTCCGCGAGAACGCGAGCTGCGCGTGCTTCGACGCCGAGTACGGGCCGCTCGGCGGGCCTGCGACGACGCCCGACACCGAGACGATGTTCACGACGTGGGAGGGCGCTGCGGCGAGCAGGCCGGGGACGAAGGCGTTGAGGCACCAGACACTGCCGAGGTAGTTCGTGCGGATGAGCCGCTCGATCGTTTCCGGGTCGCCGTTGATGAAGCTCGTCCTCCCCGGGATGCCTGCGTTGTTGACGAGGATGTCGATCCGCGGATGACGCTCGAGCACGCGCGCCGCCACCGCGTCGACCGCGGCGCGGTCGGAGACGTCACACGGCTCCGCCTCGCCGCCGATCTCCGCCGCGAGCGCCTCGAGCCGGTCGGCGCGGCGGGCAAGCAGGATGCAGAGGTCACCGCGCGCAGCGAGGCGGCGGGCGATCTCCACGCCGAACCCGGAGGACGCACCGGTGACCACCGCAACGCGCTGCATGCGAAGACGCTACTAGGATCGCCGCATGGCGGGCGATTTCCGAGGCAAGCGCGGGCTCATCCTCGGCGTCGCGAACAAGCGCTCGATCGCGTGGGCAATCGCGCAGCAGCTCGCCGACGGCGGCGCCAGTCTCGCCTTCACGTACCAGGGCGAGCGGATCGAGAAGTCGGTGCGCGAGCTGGCAGACACCGTGCGCTCGCCGCTCGTGACCGAGTGCGACGTGCGCTCGGACGAGGACGTCGCCCGCGTCTTCGGTGAGGTGTCGGACGCCTTCGACGGCAATCTCGATCTCCTCGTCCACTCGGTCGCGTTCGCGGCGGCGGAGGATCTCGAGGGCCGCTTCACCGACACGCCGCGCGACCGTTTCTGGATGGCGGTCGACATCAGCGCCTACTCCCTGGTCGCGTGCGCGCGCGCGGCTGAACCGCTCATGGAGAAGGCGGGCGGCGGCTCGATCCTCACGATGACGTACCTCGGCGGGGAGCGGGCAGTGCCGCACTACAACGTCATGGGCGTCGCGAAGGCGACGCTCGACTCGTGCGTGAAGTACCTCGCGTGGGATCTCGGGGAGAAGAACATCCGCGTCAACGCCGTCTCGGCCGGCCCGGTGCGCACGCTCGCCGCGCGCTCGATCGCCGGCTTCACGACGATGGAGGACATCGTCGAGGAGCGCTCGCCGCTCCACCGCCACGTCACCGCAGAGGACGTCGGCTCTGCTGCCGCCTACCTCCTCGGCGACGGCGCCGTGAACGTGACCGGGACGACGCTCTACGTCGACTCGGGGTTCCACTCGATGGGCATGTAGCCGGGGACTCCGGTGGCCAGGCGAGAGTCACGACTCGCCCAACCCATGGTTCCTTGGGACCGGGTGTATGCTGTCTAGTGGCAGTGGACAAGGATCCGGTCGGACACGTCAAGAAGCTGCGCGAGGAATATGAACGCGCGCTCGATGCGGCGGAATCGCGGCGTTCGGCGTACCACGAGGCTGTGCTTGGGCTCCATCGGGGCGGCACTCCGCTTCGTGAGATCGCGAAAGAGTTGGGCCTGTCGCACCAGCGGGTGCATCAGATCGTGAGTGGTGAGCCTCCGCGCCGCAGGAAGCTTCCGCGGGCGGCAGGCGGCGCCGCTGGGATGGCGGTCATCCTCGCGGCGGCAACGGTCGGTGCCCTCCGCCTCGCGCACGCTCCGCCGTTCACTCCGAGCGCGAGGACGTCCACCGTGAGCGTTCCGAACGTGCTGAACGAACCTGAGCCAGTCGCTGCGCGACGATTAACGAACGCGGGCCTCCACGTTCGCGTGATCCACCGCGAGCGCACGTTGCCGCCCATGTTTGACGGCCGGGTCTACGCCCAGAGCGGGCCGGCCGGTGAGCACGTGGCCCGAGGAAGCCTGGTCACCCTTTTTGTTTTCGCGAGTCAGTCGGGGCACGGCCAGACCGGACCTGCAGGACCGTCATGGTCCGCAGGACCGTCAGGCGAGCCCGTCGCTTTCCGCGACTTCGGTTGTTGTGGAATCACGCACCCGCCAGGCGGAGCAGTGCTTCGCCGCAAGCGCGAAGTCGTCATGCGTCGCACGCCCCTTGAGTTCGCGTCGGTCTGGGTTGCGCCCGACAGAGTGAACCCGAGCGCCCACTGCGCCTGGCTCCAGGTCGGGCGAGCGATCCGCGGTGGCACCTGCTACGGGCCGCCTCTTCGCGGCCTGCCCGAGGTAGTTTCGCTCGTAGTTCCAGTCGGCGGGCGCCGCTACGGGCCGGAACTCTTTATGCCGGTGGTCTGGGGACGGACCGGAAGCAGCGTCGCCCAGCTCACCGTCACATTCCAAGACGGCACACGTGTGAGCCTCCCTGACCGCGACGGCATGTTCCTCTACCCCGTTCCGCATTCCCGCTGGCGCGCAGGCCACCGCCCTGTTTCGCTCGTTGCTCGCGACCCCCACGGCCGCGTCGTTGACAAGCAGCCGCTCTACCAGCCGATCCTCGTACGAGATGTTGCCCCTCTAGTGCAACGCCAGCCTTCTAGCCTCCGCTGATCGCGGCGATCACGTCTAGCCGCGAGCCGGCCGCGAGCGGAGTGTCCAAGCCCGAGCGCTCGCCGTCCACGTACGTGTGGATGTGTGGCCGAAGCGTCGGGCCTTCGCCGACGAGTCGGTCGCGGAGCCCCGGCCACTGCGTCTCGAGGTCGTCGATCGCGTCGAGCACCGACGCCGCCTCGATCTCGAGGCGGCGCGGCAGTCCCGGAAAGAGCGGTGTGAGCGTGCCCGGCAGGCGGACGTCGGCCATGCGGGCTAGTCGACGATCGCGACGTCGACAGACGAGATCGCCGGCAAGTAGCTCGCGATCTCGCTCCACGTGTCGCCTTCGTCCACGCTTGCGAAGAGCTGGCCGGTGCTCGTCCCGAAGTACAGGCCGGGGACGTCGTGCTTGTCGACGGTCATCCCCTGGCGCAAGACGCCGAGGTGCGCGTCCTTCTGCGGGAGGCCTTCGCGCATGGGCTGCCAGCTCGAGCCGGCGTCGCGCGTGCGCCATACGGTTGCCTTCCCCTCGTGCATCGTCCGGCCGTGGCCGCCGTCGACCGGGATGACGTAGAAGGTCTCGGTGTCGTGAGGATGGACGGCCGCGGCGAAACCGAAGTCGCCCGGGAGGCCTTCCGTGATCTCCGTCCACGACTGCCCGGCGTCGTCGGAGCGGTGCACGCCGACGTGGTTCTGCTGGTACATCCGCTGCGGGTCCTCGGAGCGGACGAGCTTGTGGACGCAGAAGCCGACGTCGTCGTAATCGGCCGGCCAGTCGCGCCGGAGGCCCTGGTTGCGCGGCGTCCACGACGAGCCCCCGTCGTCCGTCTCGAAGGCGCCGACTCCCTGCACGACGGCGAAGAAGCTGTCCGAGTCGTCGGCGTCGGTGACGAAGTTCGAGATGCCGAGATGGCCGGGCGGCTGGTTCGCCGGATCGTCCCAAGCCTCGCTGCCGTGCTGGCCAGAGAGCGTGGAGAGGAGAGAGAAGGTCTCGCCGTTGTCCTTGCTCTCGAAGATGCCGGGAGCCTCGACGCCGACGAGGAGCCGGTCGCCGGCGCGCGCGAGCGTCGAGACCTTCGAGATCTTCCGCCCGTCCTCGTCGCCGTACGTCAGGCCCTCACTCGAGAGCTCCCAGGTCGAGCCGCGGTCGCGGCTGCGGAAGATCGCTGAGCCGTGCCACTCACTCGCCGCCGCGGCATAGATCGAGTCTGAGTTCGCGTCGTAGATCGCATGGAAGACGGGCCAGCCCTCGCAGTGCGGGCCGCTCATCGTCCAGCTCTTCCGGTCGTCGCTCTCGAACAGGAACGCGCCTTTGCGCGTGGCGACGGTCAACAGTGTCTTCGGCATCTCGGCTCCTCTTTCGGGTCTCGTGCGAGTTTTAGCTGAACGGCTTCATCAGCATGTCGGCGACCACGACGAGCAGCACGGCGACGTCGACACGCGCGATGAGGAGGATCTCCTTGATGGCCGCCTGGGTCGCGGGAGCCGCCGCTCCGACCGTGTCGCACAGCTCGACGATCTTCCTCGCGCGGGGCGAGAGGACGGCGACTCCGGTGACGAAGGAGAGCGCCCAGCCGGCGAGGCCTATGTCCACCCACGTTGTGCCGAAGCCGATGTGCTGGTTGACCACCATCGCGATGCCGAAGACGAGGGCGATTCCGCCGGCGGGCGCGAAGAGCTTCTCGCCGGCGAACGTCGCCTGGCGTGCGATGGCCGCGATCTCTTCTGGATCGTCGGCGCGCTCGGCCCGCATCGCGAGCACGGTGAGCAGCAGTCCGCCGCCGACCCAGAAGACGGCGACGCCGACATGGACGAGCTTGAAGATGCCGAACCAGGTCGTACTGATGTCGGTGGCCTTGAAGGCGAAGAGGAGGCCGACGGCAACGACCGCAAAGCCGATCGCGGGCGTGATCCAGCTCGCGCGAGATGTGGATTCCATCGACGCGGAGTAAACGCGATTCGACGGACGACTACAAGGCCCGCGCGGCAGCGACCAGCACGTCGAGATCGGGCAGCTCGTCCTTGGCGTAACCCCACGCGCCGCGGACGACGCCCTCGCCGTCGAGCAGGAATGCGCTCCGGGCGGACACGTCGCGCATGCCGTTGTGCTCGATCGCGACACCGAAGCCGTGGGTCGCCTCCGCGTTCCAGTCGGAGAGGAGCGGGAAGTCGAGGTCGAGCGCCTGCATCCACGCGACGTGCGTGTACGGCGAGTCGCGCGAGATCGCGTACGGCTGGACGCCCGCCGCTTGCAGCTCCTCTCTCCTGTCACGCAGGAGCTCGAGCTCGCTCGTTCAGGTCGTGGACCAGTCGAAGAGATAGAAGAGGAGCAGGACTGGCCGGTCGTGGAGCAGGTCGCCGATCGACGCGCGCTCGCGCGGCGTCGTCCAGACGACCGCTTCGAGCGGCGCCTTGTCTCCGGCCTCGAGCACGCCCGCGAGTCTACGCGGCTGCGGGTTCCGGCTCGGGCTCCGGCGCCACTTCGGTTGCCTCCGCGATCTCGCGCACTACCTCGACGATGTCCCGGTTCGCGTTGAAGACGTGGAGCTGGTGGTCGGAGCCGTTGCCGCGGCGGAGGATCTCCTCGACCCCGGCGAGCTCCTCCTCCGAGCCGAGCTCGCGCGCGTGCGGCTCGAGCGTCTTCAGCGTGCGCCGGATGAGCGCGGCGACCGGCAGCCGGTTCCGCTTGCCCGTGTGGAGATCCATGACCGGTGCGGACAGCCCGTAACGCGCCGCGAGCCACTTGTTCTCGGTCGTGAGGATCCGGTGGAAGGACGGGATCTCCTCGCCGCGGTCGACGAGCTCCGCGTAGTGCTTCACGAGTGCCTGGCAGTACGCGGTGATCGCGATTACGTCGTCGAGTCGGGTCACGGCGTCGCAGATCCGGATCTCGATCGTGCCGAGGCGCGGGTGGAGGCGGATGTCCCACCAGATGTGCGTGTAATCCTGGATGCAGCCGGTCTTCTCGAGCTGGTTCACGACCTGCGCGTAGTCGGAGTAGTCGCGGAAGCGCGGCGGCGGGCCGGAGCGGGGGAAGGCCGCGAAGACCATGTGGCGCGACGAGCGGAGGCCGGTCGGCTCGCCGCGCCAGAACGGCGAGCTCGCGGAGAGCGCGACGAGCTCGGGCAAGTGGGCGATTAGGCCGTTCTGCGACCTGAATCGCCTTCTCGGCGTCGTCGACGGCGACGTGGACGTGCATCCCGAAGATGAGCTCGCGCCGCGCGATGTACTGCATCTGGTCGACGAGCGCGCGGTAGCGATCTTTCGCCGTGATCCGCTGGCGCTCGAAGAGCGAGAACGGATGTGTGCCCGCCGAGCCGACGCGCAGGCCCTTCTCCCGCGCGACGTCGCAGACGTAGCCGCGGATACGGAGCAGCTGCTGCCGGACGCCCGCAGGCGTGTGGCAGACCGGCGTCGCGACCTCGAGCACTGACTGCATGAGCTCGGAGTTGATGCGCGGCTCGAGCTCATGGCCGGCGACAGCCGCGAGCACCGTGTCGATGTGCTGAACGAGGTCGAACGACTCGCCGTCGAGGAGCATGTACTCCTCCTCGACGCCGAGCGTGTACGGGTCGCTCTGGCCGAAGGCGTGGTCGAGCACGCTCCCGCCCGGAGGGAAGCTCGAGCCCTTGCCGGTGATCGACGGCGGGATGAGCGAGTCCGTCATGTGGAGACGATATCCGCTCTTTGCAGGAAGAAAGCGCGGGCGAGCAGACACGTCCCGATCAGACACGTCCGGTACCTGGTACCGGACGAGTCCGTATTGGACTAGGCGGGTCAAGACGGGTGTGCTGAGACGTGCAGCGCTTTTCCGTCGGTGCGGGGAGATAGACATGTCCGCTTCGGACTTGTCCGGTACCTGGTACCGGACGTGGCCGTTTGGGCCAGTATCGAGGGGTGGAGGCGCTGCGGCTCATCGACGGCTGGGACGCGCCGAACGCTTCCGCCGGCGTCGTGCGCGGCGACGGCGTCGTCGCGACGCACGGCGCGGCCGACGCGATTGTCCCGTGGGCGTCGGTGACGAAGCTCTTGACCGGGCTCACCTTCCTCGTCGCGCTCGAGGAGGGGACGGTCGACCTCGACGAGCCCGCCGGGCCGCCAGGCTCGACTCTCCGCCATCTCCTTGCGCACGCCTCCGGGCTGCCGCTCGACGGCGCCGAGCCGATGGCGGAGCCCGGGCGCCGGCGCATCTACTCGAACACCGGCATCGAGATCGCAGCCGACCTACTCACCGAGCGGGCGGAGATGCCCTTCGCGGACTACTTCGCCAACGCCGTCGCTGAGGCGCTCGGTCTTCGCGGCAGCCTCGCCGGCTCGCCCGCGCACGCCTATAGCGGCCCGCTCGCCGACCTGCTCGCGCTCGGACGCGAGCTTCTCGCGCCGACGCTCGTCGCGCCGGAGACGATCGCCGAGGCGGCGACCGTCCAGTTTCCCGGTCTCACCGGCGTCCTGCCGGGGCTCGGCCGCATGGAGCCGAACGACTGGGGACTGACGTTCGAGTTGCGCGACGGCAAGTCGCCGCACTGGACCGGCGCTCGCAATTCGGCGCGCACCTTCGGGCACTTCGGCCGGAGCGGGACGTTCCTCTGGGTCGATCCCGACGCCGGCCTCGCATGCGGCGTCCTTACGGGCCGGCCGTTCGGCGATTGGGCGAAAGAGGCGTGGCCCTCGTTCAGCGACGCGGTGCTCGCCGAGGCCATGGGTCCGGCCGTGCGAGAAGTTGAGCCGAACGGCCTATAGGCAGTCACCGAAAACGCGGAGAGGATGCCTCCGGAATGAGCGAACTCGGCTTCCACCGCATCGAGGACGACATCGCCGACACGTGGCTCGAGGACTGGGCGGGCGCGGGGCTCGCCGAGATCGAGATGTTCCTCGCCAAGCACGCAGAGTTTCTGCGGTTCCTTGCGGCGCGCGAAGCTGCTCAAACTGCGGCTGAGTAGCTCGCCGCGGTGGACGAGGGCGCCCGGAGCGCGACAGGGTCGCGTGCTCCGGCGCGCGCTGACGTCCTCTTACGCAGTCAGTCCGAGCTGGCTCTCGAGCATGCCCTTCGGCATCGCGCCGACGGCTGCAGCCTTCGGGGCGCCCGCCTCGAAGAGCATCGTGTTCGGGATCGATTGGATCCCGTACCGCATCGCGAGCTCCTGGTTCTCGTCGATGTTGACCTTCACGAACTTGAGGTTCCGCTCTTCGGCGATCCGCTCGAGGACGGGATAGACCGCGTGGCACGGCCCGCACCACTCGGCCCAGAAATCGACGAGCACCGGCTCGGCGGCCTGCAGGACCTCCGCGTCGAAGGTCGCCTCGGTTACATCAGTTGCCATCGTTTCCTTTCGTCTTGCGTGAACGAGGGTTACAACGCGTCAGCCTAGACTTGGCTTCCCGATGGGGAAGCCAATCTTCCAGCCTCTGCCGGACAAACCCGACCATCCTCGCCTCGAGGAGGAGGTGCTCGCGCGCTGGGACGCGGAGGGGACGTTCGCGAAACTCCGCGAGCAGAACGCCGGCGGGCCGCGCTTCTCCTTCTTCGACGGGCCGGTCACCGCGAACCGGTTCTCGCTCGCAGTCCACACGGCGTGGGGCCGAACATTGAAGGACGTCTTCCAGCGATACAAGGCGATGAACGGTTTCCAGCAGCGCTACCAGAACGGCTTCGACAGTCAAGGACTCTGGATCGAGGTCGGCGTCGAACGCGAGCTAGGCCTCAACTCGAAGCGCGAGATCGAGGAGTTCGGCCTCGAGGAGTTTGCGCGCCGCTGCCGCGACGTCGTCGTCCGCTCGTCGGAGGCGTTGACGCGCGGCTCGATCCGCCTCGGCCAGTGGATGGACTGGGGCAAGGACTACTTCACATTCAGCGACACGAACATCGAGTACGTCTGGCGGATGCTCAAGTCGGTGCACGACCGCGACTGGCTCTACCTCGGCCATCGCTCGACCGAGTGGTGCCCACGCTGCGGCACGTCGATCTCCCAGCACGAGCTCATCGACTCGTACGTCGACCGCGCCGATCCGTCGCTCTTCGTCCGCTTCCCGCTCCTCGACCGGCCGGGCGAGGCGCTCGTCATCTGGACGACGACGCCGTGGACGCTGCCGGCGAACGTCGCCGCGGCGGTCAACCCCGAGGCGGAGTACGGCCGACGTGCGAACGGCGAGTGGGTCGCCGCCGCGCGCCATCCCGACGAGGAGCTCGCGGACAAGCGGCCCGGCTCGGAGCTCGTCGGCTGGACGTATCGCGGCCCCTTCGACGACCTAGGCCCGGGCGGCGCCGTCGAGCACCGGGTCATCTCGTGGGAGGACGTCTCGATGGACGAGGGCACCGGCGTCGTCCACATCGCACCCGGCTGCGGCACCGAGGACTTCGAGCTCGCCGGCGCGAATGGCCTCGCGATCATCCAGCCGGTGGACGAGTCGGGCCGCTTCTACGACAGCTTTGGCTGGCTGCACGGCTTGTCGACGACCGAGGCGGCGGAGCAGATCATCGGCAACCTCGAGGAGAAGGGGATCCTCGTCGAGGCAGGCCTTCACGAGCACCGCTATCCCGAGTGCTGGCGCTGCCACACGCCCCTTATCTTCCGCATCGCCGACGACTGGTTCATCTCCGTCCGCGTCCTCCGGCAGCAGATGCTCGACGCGAACGCGACGGTCGAGTGGACGCCCGAGTACATGGGCAAGCGCATGGACGACTGGCTCCGCAACATGGGCGACTGGAACATCTCGCGGCGCCGCTACTACGGGCTGCCGCTGCCGTTCTATCCGTGCGCGTGCGGCCACCTGAACGTGATCGGGTCGAAGGCGGAGCTCGAGGAGCGCGCGGTCGCGGGGCTCGACCAGCTCGAGGAGCTGCGGCGGCCGTGGATCGACCGCGTCCCTATCCGGTGCGCCGAGTGCGGCGAGCCGGTCGAGCGGGTCAAGGAGGTCGGCGACGTCTGGCTCGACGCCGGCATCGTCCCGTTCTCCACGCTCGGTTGGCAGAACGACGAATGGGTGCCGGAGGGCTACGGAACGGGAGCGGCCAAGGGGCTGACGACCGCCGACCTGCCCGACCACGCCTACTGGGAGAAGTGGTTCCCGGCCGACTGGGTGAGCGAGATGCGCGAGCAGATCCGGTTGTGGTTCTACTCGCAG
This sequence comes from uncultured Actinomycetes bacterium, assembly GCA_963753525.1. Taxonomy (GTDB): domain Bacteria; phylum Actinomycetota; class Thermoleophilia; order Gaiellales; family Gaiellaceae; genus Palsa-739. The sequence goes on along the minus strand of CAVWCS010000004.1, from coordinate 783,480 downwards.
CTCTTCATGTCGGTCGTCCTCACGGGCAAGGCGCCGTTCAAGCGCGTGCTCGGCTACGAGAAGATGCTCGACGAGACGGGCCGCGCGATGCACTCGTCCTGGGGGAACACGATCGCCGCCGAGGACGCCTTCGAGCGAATGGGCGCAGACGTGATGCGCTGGCAGTTTTGCTCGCAGCCGCCCGACCGCAACCTCCTCTTCGGGTTCGGGCCGGCGGAGGAGCTGAAGCGAAAGCTGCTCACGTTTTGGAACTCCGTCAAGTTCTTCGTCGACTACGCGAACGTCGCTGGCTTTGAGCCGAAGTGGGCCTCGCTCGAACCGGATGAAAGAGGTCACGGGGACAGGTTCGAGCCTTTTGCGGAACAGCGCGGTGACTCGGAAAGTCGCGAACCTGTCCCCGTGGCTGTTTCCACGCTCGACCGCTGGCTCGTCGAGCGGACGCACGCCTTCGTCGCCGATGCGACGGCCGGCTACGAGCGCTGGCTCGCGCCCGATGTGATGCGCGACTTCGAGGCGTACCTCGACGATCTCTCGAACTGGTACATCCGCCGCTCGCGCCGGCGGTTCTGGGACGAGGACGAGGCCGCGCTGCACACGCTCTGGTACGCGGTCGTCCAGACGCTGCGCGTGCTCGCGCCGATCATGCCGTTCATCACCGACCGGCTCTGGCGGACGCTCGTCCTCGACGGTCCGGAGTCGGTTCACCTCGCCGGCTGGCCGGAGGTCGCCGAGCCGGATCGCGCGCTGCTCGACGAGATCGCCGAGGTGCGACGCGTCGTCGAGCTTGGCCGCCAGGCACGTTCTCAGTCCGGCATCAAGCTGCGGCAGCCGCTACGGCGGCTCGTGGTCGAAGGCGGGCATATCGACGGGCATCTCGAGGAGATCGCCGACGAGCTGCGCGTGAAGGAAGTAGAGCTCGGCGAGGTGGAGGCGGTCGAGCTCCACGTCAAGCCGCACCTTCCGGCGCTCGGTCCGAAGCTCGGCAAGGAGCTCGGCGCCGTCCGCGCCGCGCTGGCGGCCGGCGAGTTCGAGGAGCTCGAGGGCGGGCGCTTCCGCGTCCTCGGCTATGAGCTCGAGCCGGATGAGGTGCTCGTTGAGCGCGGCGGGAAGGAGGGCTGGGCTGTCGCGTCGGCCGAGGGCGTCACGGTGGCGCTCGACCTCACGCTAGACGACGAGTTGCTCCTCGAGGGCGAGGCGTACGACCTCATCCATCGCGTCAACACGCTCCGCAAAGAGCAGGGCTTCGAGCTGAGCAACCGGATCGTCCTGACGATCCCCGCGGAGGGACTCGGGGCGCATGAGGACTGGATCAAGCGCGAGGTCCTCGCCGTCGACGTGAGGTACGGCGGCGAGTTGAAGATCGAGAAAGCCTAGGCGGCTGCGCGCTCGGCGCGGCGGAGCTCGACCGGCAGCTTGAAGCTCACGTCCTCGTGCACGGGCGCGTGCTCGCTCACGACCGCGCCGCGCTCGGTGAACCACGCGCACACCTCCGCGACGAGTCGTTCCGGGGCCGAGGCTCCCGATGTCAGCCCGACCGTCTCGCGTCCCTCGAGCCAGCTCTCGTCGATTGCGCCGAGGTCGTCCACGAGATACGCGTCGACGCCCTCGCCGCGTGCGACGTCGACAAGCCGCTCCGAGTTCGAGGAGTTGCGCGAGCCGACGACGAGGAGCAGATCGACTTTCTCGAGCAGCTCCTTCACGGCCCACTGGCGGTTCGAGGTCGCGTAACAGATGTCCTCGCGCGCCGGTTCCTCGATCCGCGGGAAACGGTGGCGGAGCACGGCGACGATCTGGTTCGTCTCGTCGACCGAGAGCGTCGTCTGTGTGATGTACGCGAGCGGCCGGTCGGCGGGCAGGGAGACGTGCTTCGCGTCCTCCGCCGACTGGACGAGGACGATCGCGTCGGGTGCCTCGCCCAGCGTTCCCTCAACCTCCTCGTGCCCGGCGTGGCCGATGAGGACGATCGCGTAGCCGGCGCGCGCGTACCGCCGCGCCTGCGTGTGCACCTTCGTCACGAGCGGGCACGTCGCGTCGATGGTCGCGAGCCCGCGCTCATCCGCCTGCGCCCGCACGGCCGGCGCGATGCCGTGCGCCGAGAAGACGACGGTCGCGCCTTCCGGCACGCTCGTGAGCTCGTCGACGAAGACCGCGCCGCGCGCTTCGAGGTCGCGGACGACGTGCGAGTTGTGGACGATCTGCTTGCGGACGTAGACGGGGCTGCCGTAGAGCGCGAGCGCCCGCTCGACCGTCTCGACCGCCCGCTCGACGCCGGCGCAGTAGCCGCGCGGAGAGGCGAGGAGGACACGCTTCACCACTACGCCATCACGATACCGCCGCCGCGTTAGCAGTCTGTGAGAGACCTTCGCAAGAAAGGGAAAAGCCCGCCGCTCGGGGGGTCGGCGCGGCGGGCTCTTCCTGGTGCTAGCCGCGTAAACGTCGAGGACGCGCCGCGGTTCGCATCGCCCAGTGCAAAGGAGGCTACGACGTGTTTGCCGGGCGGACAATGGGCCATACGGCCCATCTTTGTAAACGGGAATCGTCGGAGCACGAATCTCTCCGGAGCGTAGAATCCCGGCGCCCAGTGAGAACTCCAAGGATTCGCCCGAACCGCCGGGCAGCCGGCGGCGGCAAAGAGTTCGAAAGCGTCAGTCGCGTCGCGAGCGAGTTCGCGCGGACCGCCGATCTCGGAGGCGTCGCGCGCACGCTGCTCGACGAGATCGCGGCGATGTCCGGTGTCTCGTTCGCCGGTCTGACGTTCGTCTCCGACGATGGGAGCGAGGCGGCCGGCTATCTCGCACGGTCGCACGGCCAGGACGTCGACTGGTGGCGGGACGTGCGGCTCGACCTCGAGAACGAGCCGTCCGGCGTCGCGAGCGCCGTGTTCGAGGCCGCCGCCGTCGCTGTGTACGACGCGGCCGAGTCGAACGTCGTCAGCCCCAAGCTCGTCGAGGCCACCGGCGCGCGGAGCGCCGCGTTCGTCCCGCTCCTCCTCGAGGGGCGCGTGATCGCCGTTATCTCCATCGCGACCGCAGACGAGCGTCGTGCCTTCTCGGCGGAGGACCTCTCGCTCATGCAGACGCTCGCCTCCGAGGCGGCGGTCGCGCTCGAGCGCCTGCGAACCGGCGTCGCGCTCGAGGAGGCTCTCGCGGAAAATGAGGAGCGGCTCTCGCAGCAGGCCGCTCTGCTTCGCGCGGCGCACGCGCTCAGCAGCGAGCTCGACCTTCCGGTCGTCCTGCAGCGACTTGCGGACGAGCTCGCCGACCTGCTTGGCGCCGACGCAGCCGACTGTTACCTCCTCGACCGCGATCGCGGAGTGTTCCGCTGCGTCGCCGTGCACGGCTTCGACGACTCGTTGCTCGGTTTCGAGTTCCCGATGGACAAGGGGCTCGCCAGCGCGGCTATTCGCGAGGGGCGGCCGCTCATCGAGAGCACGTACGGCGGGATCGAGAACCCCGTCCCGCATCCGGCGTACGAGGACTTCACGGACGTGACGACGGCGCCGATGTCGTGGGGCGGTGAGGTGCGCGGCGTGCTCGGGGCCGGGCGTCGCGGCGGCCACCGGTTCAGTTCGGGCGACGCGAGCATGCTCGACGCGTTCGCCGGTCTCGCCGCACTCGCGCTGCGGAACGCCGAGACGTTCACGCAGAGCGAGCGACAGGCGCGGATCCAGCGAGGCTTCTACCGGATCGCTGCCGCGCTCGGCCAGTCGCTCTCGCGCGCGGCGACGCTCGAAGCCGTCTCGCAGGCGGCGGCGGAGGCGTTGGGAGGCGCGTCCGTCGCGGTGATCGTCCCGTCCTACGGACGGCTCGAGCCCGTCGGCGCGTACGAGTTGCCGGACGAGCTCGCCCGGGCGCTCGAGGAGCATGCGACCCAACGGGACGGACAGCTCTTCCGGGCGGCGACCGAGGGACGCATCGTCGCTTCGCGCTCGATCGCCGACGACGAGCGGCTCCTGCCGGACCTGCGCGAAGCGGCTGCGGCGAACGGCTACCGCTCGCTTCTCGCGGTGCCGGTCGAGGCGCCGCGCGACGCCGGCCACGGCTTGGTCCTCATCTTCTTCGCGGAGGAGCGCGCCTTCAGCGACGAGGACCTCGAGGTCGCGCGTCACCTCGGCGACGCGACGCGCGGCGCGCTCGAGCGGAGCGAGCTGTTCGAGGCCGAGCGCAGCGCGCGCGCCGTCGCGCAGCAGCTGACGCGCACGGGACGGCTGCTCACGAGCGAGCTCGATCCCGCGGCCGTCCTCGATGAGGTCGTGCAGCAGGCTCCGGCGCTCGTGAATGCCGAAGCCGCGGTGTTCAGGATCGTCGACGGCGACGAGCTCGTCGTCACGGCGGCGGAGGGGACCGGCGCGGAGGCGGCGCTCGAGTCGCGGAGCCCGGCGAGCGGCCGGCTCTCCGGCGATGTCGTCCAGTCGGGAGTCGCGGTCGTGCTCTCTGACGTCGGCGTGGACGAGCGCCTTCGCCTGCTCGATCCGATGCTTGCCGCGGGACACTCCGCCTTCCTCGGCGTCCCGGTCGGTGCGGCGGACGGTGCCGTCGCCGGAGTTCTCGCCGTGTACGCCGAACAGCCCCGCGAATGGCGCGAGGAGGAGATCGAGGCGCTCCAGGCCGTCGCGGCGAGCACGTCGGCTGCGCTCTCGAACGCCGAGCTGTATCAGCGCGTCGCGCTCGAGCGGGAGCGGTCGGTCGCGATCCTCGCCAACATCGCCGACGGGATCGTCGCCGTCGACCGCGAGGGGAACGTCGTCCTCTGGAACGCGGCGGCGGAGCGGATCACGGGAGTCCCCGCCGAGGCCGCGCTCGGCCGCGCGCCGGTCGATGTCCTCCAGCGCAGCCTCGAGGCGCCCGACGGAGCGGCGCCGGGCGACCGGCTCGTCCCGGTGATGCGCGGCCGCGAGGAGGTCTGGCTCTCGGTGACGGAGGCCGTGATGCGCGATCCGCTCGGCGTCGTCGCCGGCCGGATCTTCGCGTTCCGCGACATCTCCGGCGACCGGCTCGTCGAGCAGGTCAAGTCCGACTTCGTGAGCACGGTCTCGCACGAGCTCCGCACGCCGCTCACCTCGATCTACGGCTTCGCCGAGACGCTCCTCCGCCAGGACGTCGCGTTCGGAGAGGAGGAGCGGAAGACGTTCCTTCGCTACATCGCCTCCGAGTCGCAGCGCCTCACGACGATCGTCGACACGCTCCTGGCCGTCGCGCGGCTCGACACCGGCGACCTCCAGGTCAACCTCGCCGAGACGGACGTCCGTGAGGTTGTCGGGCAGGTGCTCGACACGGTGCGATTCGACAACGGCCACAAGGTCGTCGTTGAACTCCCGGACGCGCCGCTGCCCGCGCGCGCCGACGCCGAGAAGCTCCGCCAGGTCTTCTCGATCCTCGTCGACAATGCGCTCCGCTACTCGCCCGACGGCGGCACGATCACCGTCGGCGCCGCCGTGAGCGACGATACGGTCGAGGTCACGGTCTCGGACGAGGGGATCGGGATCCCGCAGGCCGACCAGGAGCAGATCTTCCGCAAGTTCTACCGCGGCGCCGACGCCGAGCTGCGCGTCGGAGCGGGCGGTACCGGCCTCGGCCTCTTCATCGCTCGCGGCCTCGTGACGGCGATGGGCGGGCGGATCTGGGTCGCCTCGCGCGAGGGCGAGGGGTCGAGCTTCTCGTTCGAGCTGCCCACTCCGTCCGGAGGCTCCGGAGAATGAACAGCGAGGTGAATGGGTATACGAAGCATGTGGGCGGCGGCGGCGGCTCGGGCGGCGAGAAGGTGCTGGTCATTGATGACGAGGCACCGATTCGGCTGCTTTGCCGCGTCAACCTCGAGGCCGAGGGGATGCATGTGACCGAGGCGGCCGACGGTGCGACCGGTCTCGAGCTCGCGCGGAACGATCCGCCCGATGTCGTCCTCCTCGACGTGATGATGCCCGGGCTCGACGGCTGGCGCGTGGCCGAGGAGCTGCTCTCCGACGAGCGCACGAACCGCATCCCGATCATCTTCCTCACGGCGCGGGCCGAGTTCCGCGACCGCGCACGGGGCCTCGACATCGGCGGCGTCGACTACGTCACGAAGCCGTTCAACCCGCTGGAGCTCGCGACGCTCGTGCGCGACCTCCTGTCGCGGATCGACCGCGGCGAGCTCGACGAGCTCCGGGGCGAGAAGCTCGAGGAGCTGCGCTCGCTCATGGAAACCGAGTAGCGGCGCGCCTACACTGGCCCAGACTCGGGGCGTAGCTCAGCCTGGTAGAGCGCCCGCTTTGGGAGCGGGAGGCCGACAGTTCAAGTCTGTCCGCCCCGATTTTCGGAACGCCTCTGCGGGGAAAGCGTGTCGGCGATGAAGAACTCGACCCTAATCCGCGCCGTCAAGTCGTTTCGGGCGAACAACGGGACGATGCTCGCTTCGGCGCTCGCGTACTCCACGTTCTTCGCGATCCCGTCGGTTCTCCTCGTCGCGGTCGGCGTCTTCACGCTCGTCGTCGGGCCGGGGACGATCACGACGCTGATGACGCACTTCCGGCATGTCGTGCCGGGGCAGGCGGCGTCCCTCCTCGGGGGCAGCCTCCAGCGGCTGAACCGGAACCAGTCGACGAGCATCGCCATGACCGCCGTGGGAGGAGTGCTTGGGGTCTGGTCGACGACCGGCGCGATGACGGCCTACATGACCGCGATCAATCTCGCGTACGGGCGGAAGGACAATCGCTCGTTTCTCCGCCGGCGGCTCGTAGCGCTGCAGATGGTCGCGGTGATCGGCGTCGCGTTCCTCCTCGTCGCGGCGCTCCTGATCTTCGGGCCGGCTCTCGAGCGGCTCGTCGCCGCGCACGCGGGCGGAGCGACGGGCGCCGTCGCGTGGATCTGGTGGATCGCGGAGTGGCCGATCCTGCTGCTCGGCCTGCTCACGGCGTTCTCGATCCTTCTCCATCTCGGTCCCGACATGCCGCACCGGCGCTGGCGGTTCGTGACGTTGGGCTCGATCCTCGCGACCGCGATCTGGCTTGCCGTCTCGGGCGCGTTCGCGGTCTACACGTCCGAGTTCGGCTCCTACAACAAGACGTGGGGATCGCTCGCGGCCGTGATCGTGATGCTCACTTGGCTGTGGCTCGCAGCGATCGCGCTCCTTCTCGGCGCCGAGCTCAACGCCGAGCATGAGCGGAGCCGCGCAGAGGTCCCGCCGCCTGCTCATCCGCGAGAAACCGCAGGAGAAACGCCGTGAACGCGCCGAAGAAGACGAGCGCCTCCTCCGCCGCCATCGTCACACCGGCGATCTGCTGATCGGCGAGCGGCGACGGACCCCACGTGCGCGGCGCGTGGACGTAGAACGGATAGATCGCGCGCGGGATCAGGGCGAGCAGCAGGCCGAGCGGGGATGCGAGGACGAAGGCGGCGAAGAGGTACGCCGCCTTCCCGCCGGCCGAGTACTTGCCCTGGACGACCGGCCACCAGAGGCAGACCCCCGCGAGCAGGTACGTGACGTGCTCGAGGTGGAGGAGGGAGTGCGGATGCCGAAGCGCAGCGTCGTAGATCCACGGCAGGTGCCAGACGTAGTACGTCGCAAGCCAGAGAGGGAGCGCGACGAGCGGTCTGAACAGCGGAAAGCCGGCGGCGCGGGCAGCGACCGATGACGGGACCGCGAGCAGCAGCAGCGCCGGAGCCCACTCCGCCATGACGACGTTCTGGAGCAGGTGCGCCCAGAGAAACGTGTGGTTCGCGAGCGGCTCGAGCTCGGTGAAGAACGCGGCAAAGACGAGCGCGACGCCGAGCGCCCCGAGCACGAGACGACCATGCGGCACACGTCCTCCGCGCGCGAACCACACGAGTGCAATCGCCAGCGCGGGCGCGAGGCCGACCGCCTCGGCCGAGAGAAACATCTCGCTACCGTAACGGCGCCTCGCGGGTGTAGCTCAATGGTAGAGCCCTAGCCTTCCAAGCTAGTTATGCGAGTTCGATCCTCGCCACCCGCTTCAGTAGTAGGTTGCTGCGGTGGAGGAAGTTCGCCTCGACGAGACACCGACGGAGCGCGCGAACCGCGAGCTGATCGAGCTGCTCAACGAGCTCCGCGTCGTCCTGCCCGGCGTTACCGTCCTCTTCGCGTTCCTCCTCGCCGTCCCGTTCGCGAAGGGGTGGCCGCAGGTGACGGACTTCGAGCGAGACGCCTTCCTCGTCGCCGTGTTCGCGGCCGGCGTCTCGATCGCCTTCCTCACCGCGCCGAGCTCGTATCACCGGCTCCGCTTCCGGCACGGAGACAAGGCGCGCATCGTCGCGATCGGGAACCGCCTCGCGATCCTCGGGATCGCCGCGTTCGCGGTCGCACTCGAGGCCGTCATCCTGCTCGTCCTGAGCTACGTCGTCTCGAGCGGTGCAGGGATCGCCGCGTGCGTCTCGCTCGGCGCGCTCGTGCTCGCCCTCTGGTACGGGCTGCCGCTCTACGCTGCCGTCAAAGATCGACGCGCTCGATGACGACGTCCTCGCGCGGCCGGTCGCCGGGGCCTGTCTCCACCCGCTCGATGACGTCGACCACGTCCATCCCGCTCGTCACGCGGCCGAAGACCGTGTGCTTGCCGTCGAGCCACGGGCACGCGCCGGCGGTGACGATGAAGAACTGCGAGCCGTTCGTGTTCGGGCCGGCGTTGGCCATTGCGAGCGCGCCGCGCGCGACGGGTTGGTCGTTGAACTCATCCTCGAACTGGTAGCCGGGACCGCCCGAACCGGTGCCGGTGGGGTCGCCGCCCTGGATCATGAAATCCGGGATCACGCGGTGGAAGATCACGCCGTCGTAGAAGCCTTCGCCCGCGAGCTTGCGGAAGTTCTCGACGGTCTTCGGCGCGTCGGCGTCGTGGAACTCGACCTCGATGGCGCCGTGGTTCGTGTGGAGCGTCGCGGTGCTCATAGGGCTGGAAGGTAGCGCATCGGTCGTAGGTCCCCTCGCGGCTCTGAAGATCCCTCGAATTGTCCATAGACGGTTCGGGGCCTGTCGCCGACGTTGTCTGTATGACCCGCCCGAAGACACTCCGCATCGCGGCTCTGCTGCTCGCCGTCGTTGCGGTCGGGGTGACCGCTTCAGCCGCCCACTCCGCGGCGCAGAAGCGCGAGACGCAGCTCCTCGTGCTCAACCGGCAGGTGGCCACGGCGATCAACGTGTTCCGCACGGCGCACGGTCTCCCGGCGCTTCACATCTCGGTCGCCCTGAACGCGTCGGCCCGGCAGCACTCGTTGGAGATGGGCGCCGACGGGTACTTCGACCATCCCTCCGCAGACGGAACGGCGTTCTGGAAGCGGATTCAGAGCTTCTACCCGTCCACGAACTACTCGTACTGGACAGTCGGCGAGAACCTCCTGTGGTCGTCGCCCAGCGTCAGCGCGGTCACGGCCCTGAAGATGTGGATCGGGAGCCCCGAGCACCTCGCGAACCTCAAGAACAAGGCCTGGCGCGACCTCGGTGTCTCCGCCGTGCGTGTGCCTGATGCGAGCGGCGTGTACGACGGCTACACGGTCACGATCATCACCACCGACTTCGGCGCGCGGCACTAGCGCTAGCCGCCCTCGAGCGGCCGCCGGCGGAGCGCGATCACTCCCGCCGTAGCCGGCACGATCGGCAGCCAGAGGTTGAAGATCCGGTACGCGAAGACCGCGAGGACGGCGGCCGCGAGCGGAAACCCGACCCAGTGAAGCGCGAACGGGAGCAGCGCCTCGACCGCGCCGGCGCCCGCGAGCGGCAGCGTCCGTCGCGTCAACGCGTAGCCGGTTGCGTAGCCGACGACGACCGCGGGGATCGAGGGGAGGTGCCGCGTGAACGCCGCGAGGCAGACCCAGAGGACGAAGACCTCTCCCGCCCAGTAGAACGCCATGCCGGTCAGCGCCTTGAAGCCGTGCCGTCGTGGCGCCGCGACGATCAGGCCGACGATGTAGATGGCGTCGAGCATGGGGCGGATGAGCTTCCCGAGCCAGCCGCGACAGAGCCAGTCCCGATTGGCGACGGCGAGGACGGCGAGGAATGTTCCGACCGGGACGCCGATGATCCACGACAGCGCGACTGCGTGCTCGGCCTTTGAGTGCTCGGCGAGGAGGATGACCGCGCAGGCGCATGAGCCGGCGGCGAGCACGGCGTACTCGAGCGAGCCGAGTCCGAGCACACGGATCCGCGCCTCGTCCCTCGGGACGCCGAGATCCTCGAGCGCCTCGAGGTCGACGGCGAAGCCACCGCGGGGGAAGAACATCCCGAATCCTGCCGCGACGACGGCGCCTGCCCGCAGCGCCCCGATCCGCGTGCCACGGTCGACGTGCGCGACCTCGCGGTATGCGAAGACGTAACCGATGTGGGCTGCGACCGCGCCCGCCATCGCGAACGGGAACCAGTAGAGGTTCGCGTGCTGCGCGACGTGGACGACCGCCACGAAGCCCGCCACCCAGGCGACCGCGATCGTCGCGATGAGCGACAGGGCACCGGCGAGGATCATGAGGATCACGAGGTGCTGCGGCTCGTGCTCGCGATGGTGGGCGAACAGGCCGAGCGGGCCGCGAGACCGAGGGCTCACATGCGCCCGGGAGGATTCGAACCTCCGACCCGCGGATTAGAAGTCCGCCGCTCTGTCCACTGAGCTACGGGCGCGCGCCGTAAGGGTAGGCTCGACTCATGGCTGACGCATTGGAACAACTCAAAGAGCGGCTGACCGAGACCCATGACCTCGGCAAGATCGCCCGGATCCTCTCCTGGGACCAGCAAGTGATGATGCCGCTCGCCGGAGGGCAGCACCGCGCCGAGCAGTTCGGGGCGCTCGTGAAGGTCGCGTTCGACAAGTTCACGGATCCCGCGGTCGGCAAGCTCCTCGACGAGTTGCGCCCGCTCGAGGACTCGCTCGATCCCGACTCCGACGACGCTGCGCTAATTCGCCTAGCGCGACGCGACTACGAGAAGGCCGTCAAGGTTCCCTCCTCATTGCGCGCGGAGATGGCGCGCGCGTCTTCCGAGGCGAACCCGGTCTGGGTAAAGGCGAGGGCGGAGAACGACTTCGCGTCGTTCCTCCCGATGCTGCAGCGAAACGTCGAGCTGAAGCTCCAGTACGTCGACCTTGTCGCAGACGGAGCGGACGAGCGCTACGACGTGCTCCTCGACGACTACGAGCCGCAGACGAAGACGGCCGAGGTGCGCGCCGTGTTCGCGGAGCTCAAGCCGCCGCTCGTGGCGCTCATCGCCGAGCTTCGCGACCGCGACGTCGACGACTCGTTCATCAAGGGCGACTTCCCGGTCGACCGGCAGGTGACGATGGCGAACGAGGTCGTCGATCTCTTCGGCCACCGCCCCGACAGCTGGCGGATCGACCCGACCGAGCATCCCTTCGCGTCGGGCCCGGGCCGCAACGACGTCCGCATCACGACGCACTACCACCCCGACTCGATCAAGTCGCTCTTCTCGACGATGCACGAGTACGGCCACGGCCTGTACAGCCATCAGCAGCCGGAGCATCTCGAGCGCCTCCCGACCGGCGGCCCGTGCTCGCTCGGTATCCACGAGTCGCAGAGCCGGCTTTGGGAGAACCTCGTCGGCCGCAGCGAGCCGTTCTGGCAGTTCTTCTATCCGCGCCTGCAGGAGACGTACCCGGAGCAGCTCGGCGGCGTAGGGCTCGACCGTTTCCTCCCGGCCGTCAATCGCTCGAAGCCGGGCCTGATCCGGATCGACGCGGACGAGGTCACATACGGCATGCATGTGATGCTCCGCTTCGAGCTCGAGCAGGACATCGTCGAGGGCCGCATCGAGCTGAAGGACCTCCCGCAGATCTGGAACCAGAAGATGTGGGAGTACCTCGGCGTCGAGGTGCCCGACGACGCGCACGGCGTCCTCCAGGACGTCCACTGGTCGGGCGGGATGATCGGCTACTTCTCGACGTACCTGCTGGGGACGGTCATGTCGGTGCAGATCTGGCAAGCGGTGCTGCGCGACGTTCCCGACCTCGAGGAGCAGGTCGGCCGCGGCGAGTTCACGGCGCTGCGCGAGTGGCTCGGCTCGCATATCCACGAGCTCGGGCGGAAGTACACGTCGCAGGAGGTGCTGAAGCGCGCAACGGGTTCGACGCTGCAGGCGCAGCCGTACCTCGACTACCTGCGCGCGAAGTACGTCGGCGCGCCCGTCGCCTCATAGCTCGACTGCCGTAGTGAGGTCTTGCCACAGCCCCGGCCGGACGCCGCCGGCTTCGCCGGCGGCGTTTCCAGCCTTGAGGTGGCGGACGGGACTCGAACCCGCGACCACCGGGACCACAACCCGGAGCTCTACCAACTGAGCTACCGCCACCGCGCCCGGACAGAGTAGCGCCGTCGAAAACGAGGGCTAGGCTTCTTCGACTCGGCCCCGTAGCTCAGTGGACAGAGCGGCAGCCTTCGAAGCTGCGTGCGGAGGTTCAACTCCTCCCGGGGCCACTCAAGGGAGACAGATACCGCCCGAACCACTCGAGGATCGCCTCGAACCGCATCACGCGGTGCACGGGCGAGCCCGAGCGTGAGAGCTCGTGGCTCTCGGCGGGGAAGCGGAGCATCTCGACGTCTTTGCCCATCACGCGCAGCATGTTGAAGAGCAGCTCTCCCTGCTCGATGTTGCAGCGGAGGTCGTTCTCGGAGTGGACGACGAGAACGGGCGTCTCGATGTCCTGCGCGTACGTCGCCGGCGACATCGCGAGGTACGCGTCCATGTCCTCCCACATGTGCCCGCCGAACTGGTGCTCGAAGATCCAGCCGACGTCGCTCGAGCCGAACATGCTCGTGAGGCTGTTCACCGCGCGCTCCGAGAGCGCGGTCTTGAACCGCTTCGTGTGGCCGATGATCCAGCTCGTCATGTAGCCGCCGTACGAGCCGCCCAGCACGCCGAGCCGGTCGGCGTCGAGGAACGGGAACTTCTCGAGCGCGGTGTCGACAACGCCCATCAGATCCTCGTAGTCGACGCCGCCCCAGCCGCTGCCGCCTCCGTCGATCGGCCCACGGATCGCGCGTCCCCACTCCTCCGAGTAGCCCGAGCCGCCGCGCGGGTTGGAGAAGAGCACCGCGTAGCCCGCGCCGGAGTAGACCTGCACCTCGTCGAAGAAGCCGGTGCCGTACTGGGAGAACGGCCCGCCGTGGATCGTGAGGAGGGTCGGGTACTTGCCACCCTCCTCGAAGCCGGCAGGGCGGACGAGCCACGCGTCGACCTCGGTGCCGTCGGCCGAGATCGCGGTAAACCGCTCGGGCTCGACGAGGTCGCGGCCGCCGGTGAACGCGTCGGTGACGTGGGTGAGCCGCTTGTCGTTGCCGACAAAAAGCTCGTGCGGCCGCGTGTACGTGCTCGCCGTGTAGACGAGGACGCCGTTGACGATGTCGTAAAGGCCGATAACACGCTCGCCGCCGGCGAGCAGCTCCGGTTTGCCGGAGCCGTCGGGCGCGGTCGCGTAGACGTGGACATTGCCGCCGTCCTCGACGCCGAAGACGATCCGGTCGCCATCCCAGACCGGCTCGCGGACGGTCGGGTACGGCTCGCAGTTGCGGTCGAGCGACGCGGTGAGGATGCGACGCTCGCCGCCGCCGGCCGGGACGACCGCGACCTGGCTGTGATGCGGCCACGTGTTGTCGTGCGGCGCGTGGTAGTACGCAACGAGCCCGCCGTCGGGTGAGAACGAGCCGCGGCTGGCGCTCTCGTCCTCGGCGGTCAGCTTGCGCGGCTCGCCGTCACCATCGACGTCGAGGACGTAGAGCGCCTCGCGGAGCTCGACGTCCCAGCGCTCGCCGCGCAGGGAGCCGAAGACGATCTGCTTGCCGTCGGGTGACCACGCGGGCTGTTCGTTCTCGCAATCGCCGGAGGTGAGCTGCCGCTCGCCGTTCCCGTCCGCTGGGCTGTCGATGCCGACGACGAAGAGGTGCTTGCGGCGATCGCCGACCCAGCCGACGCTGTCGAGCTTGTAGAAGACGCGCGTGAAGCGGCGCGGCGCGCGCTTGCGGTCGTCCTCATCCTCGTATGCGGCGTCGCGGACGCGGCGCGCGAACGCGATGCGGCTCGAGTCGGGCGACCACGCGACCGCCTCGACCGACTCGTCGCCGTCGGTGAGCTTGCGCGCCTCGCCGCCGTGCGCCGGCATCACGTAGAGCTGTGCCTTCGCCGTCTTCGCGTCGCCGTCGCGATCGGAGGCGAACGCAAGCCAGCGTCCGTCAGGAGACCACCGCGGGGAGGTGTCGCGGCGCTCGCCGGACGTGAACTGCCGCGGCTCCTCGGAGCCATCGACCGGTACGACCCAGATCGCGCTCCGGTATGCGCTCTCGTCGCGATCGATGCGTGTGACGCTGTACGCGATCAGGCGACCGTCGGGCGAGACCCGCGGGTCGCTCGCACTCGTCAGTTCATAGACATCCTCGGGCCGCAGTCCCGTCACGAAAGACCATCGTAAACGGAAGTACGCTGTCGTGACGCGGGCGTGGCGAAACTGGTCAGACGCGCGAGCCTTAGGAGCTCGTGGGCTTCGGCCCGTGGGGGTTCGACTCCCTCCGCCCGCACTCGGCCTGTCGCGGACGTTGGGTCCGCTGCTTGAATGAGTTGCATGTCGACGACCCTCGAGGAGCTGCCGGACAATCGCGTCCGCCTCACGGTTCAGGTGCCGTCCCACGACGTCCACCACGCCGTCGAGCACGCGGCCGAGGATCTCTCCGCCTCCGTCAAGATCCCCGGCTTCCGCAAGGGCAAGGTGCCCCGGCAGGTGCTGCTGCAGCGCGTGGGGCAGGAGCGGCTCATGACCGAGGCCGTGGAGAGTCACATCGGCGGCTGGTTCTGGAACGCCGCTGCGCGCACTCGGCTCCGCCCGGTTGCCGAGCCGGAGTACGACTTCGAGCTGCCCGGCTCCGCCGACGAGGACTGGCAGTTCACCGCGACGGTCGCGGTGCAGGCGAAGCCCGAGGTCGCCGACTGGACGCAGCTCGAGGTCGGCCGCGAGGAGATGGACGTCCCCGAGGAGCTGATCCAGGCCGAGGTCGACGCGCTGCGCGCCACTGTCGCGACGCTCGCGCCGGTCGAGGGCCGTCCGGTTGCCGCCGACGACACGGTGATCGTCGACCTCATCGGCTCGGACGGCGACTCCCGCAAGGACTACGTGATCGAGCTCGGCCGCGGCGCTGTCGTCGAGGAGATCGAGCAAGGCCTCGTCGGGATGAGCGCGGGGGAGACGAAAGAGCTGAGCTTCGAGCTCGACGACGACTCGAAGCAGACCCTCACCGCGATGGTGAAGGAGATCAAGGAGAAAGTCCTCCCGCCGGCCGACGACGATCTCGCGCGCGCCGCGAGCGAGTTCGAGACGTTCGCCGAGCTGCGCGCCGACATCGAGGGCCGCATGAAGGAGCAGATCGAGGGCGAGATCGAGTCGCGCTTCCGTGCCGAAGCCGCCGACGCGCTCGTCGCCGCATCGAAGGTCGACGCCGCCGGGCCGCTCGTCGAGGCGCGCACGCGTGAGCTCCTGCGCGGCGTCGCGCGACAGGTCGAGGCGCGCGGCGTCCCGCTCGAGACCTTCCTCGCCATGACCGGCCAGTCGCCCGAGGAGCTCATCGCGCGGCTCGAGGACGAGGCGCAGCGCTCGGTCGCGCGCGAGCTCGTGCTCGAAGCAGTCGCCGACAAGCTGGGCATCGACGTCCCCGACGCCGAGGTCGAGGCGCTCGTCCGCGAGCAGGCGGAGCTCGTCGGCGACGAGGGCGTCGAGGAGTCGCTCACCGCGCTCCGCGAGAGCGGCCGCTTCGAGACGCTCCGCGACGACCTGCGGCTGCGGCAGGCGCTCGACCGCGTCGCGGCCGAGGTCAAGCCGATCCCCAAGGCGCAGGCCGACGCGCGCGAGGCAATCTGGACCCCCGACAAGGAGAAACCCCCGACCGAGACGAAACTCTGGACCCCGGCCGAAGGAGCACCCACGAAATGACCCATCCGTCGAACCTCGTCATCCCGTCAGTCATCGAGCAGACCTCCCGCGGCGAGCGCTTCTTCGACATCTACTCGCGGCTGCTCAACGAGCGGATCATCTTCCTCGGCACCCCGATCGACGACCAGGTCGCGAACCTCGTCGTCGCCCAGATGATCCACCTCGAGTCCGAGGATCCGGACAAGGACATCAACATCTACATCAACTCGCCGGGCGGCTCCGTCTACTCCGGGCTGGCCATCTACGACACGATGCAGTTCATCAAGCCGGACGTCGCGACGACGTGCTGCGGGATCGCGATGTCGATGGGCGCGCTCCTTCTTTCGGCCGGCGCAGAGGGAAAGCGCACCGCGCTGCCGAACTCGAAGATCCTCGATCCACCAGGTCTCCGGCGGCTTCCAGGGCCAGGGCACGGACATCGAGATCCAGGCGCGCGAGACGATCAATCTCAAGCGGCGCTTGGAGGAGATCTATGCCCTTCACACGAAACAGCCGGTCGACAAGATCTCGAAGGACCATGGAACGCGACTTCTACATGACGGCCGAAGAGGCCCGCGAGTACGGGATCGTCGACCAAGTCATCGCGCACCGGTAAGTCCCCTCCGTAGACGAATCCGACAAACAGAGGTAGAACCCGAACATGGCCCGCGCAACCGACGGCAACGAACAGCTCCTCTGCAGCTTCTGCGGCAAGAGCCAGCGCCAGGTGAAGAAGCTCATCGCCGGGCCGGGCGTCTACATCTGCGACGAGTGCATCGACCTCTGCAACGAGATCATCGACGAGGAGCTCACGACTCCGACCACGCTCGATCTCGACAGCCTGCCGCGGCCGAAGGACATCTACGAGGTCCTCAACGACTACGTCGTCTCGCAGGAAGAGGCGAAGCGGACACTCTCGGTCGCCGTCTACAACCACTACAAGCGCGTCCAGATGGGTCAGGAGGACGACGAGGTCGAGCTCCAGAAGTCGAACATCCTCCTGCTCGGCCCGACCGGCTGCGGCAAGACGCTGCTCGCGCAGACGCTCGCGCGGATCCTCAACGTCCCGTTCGCGATCGCCGACGCCACGGCGCTGACCGAGGCCGGCTATGTCGGCGAGGACGTCGAGAACATCCTGCTCAAGCTCATCCAGGCCGCCGACTTCGACATCAAGAAGGCAGAGACGGGGATCATCTACATCGACGAGGTCGACAAGATCGCGCGCAAGGCGGACAACCCGTCCATCACGCGCGACGTGTCGGGCGAGGGCGTGCAGCAGGCGCTCCTGAAGATCCTCGAGGGGACGGTCGCGTCGGTGCCGCCGCAGGGCGGGCGCAAGCACCCGCACCAGGAGTTCCTCTCGATCGACACGACGAACATCCTCTTCATCTGCGGCGGCGCGTTCGCCGGACTGGACAAGATCATCGCGCGGCGGATCGGCGAGAACGCGGTCGGTTTCGGCGCGGACATCCGCTCGAAGCACGACGTCGAGGCGTCGGAGCTGCTCGCCGGGGTCATGCCGGAGGACCTCCTCAACTTCGGGCTAATCCCCGAGTTCGTCGGCCGTTTGCCGGTCATCTCCGCCGTGCACCAGCTGCGGCGCGAGGATCTCGTCCAGATCCTCGAGGAGCCGAAGAACGCGCTCACGAAGCAGTACCAGCGGTTCTTCGGCTACGACAACATCGAGCTCGTCTTCACCGACGACGCGATGTGGGAGATCGCCGACCACGCCCTCGCGCGCGAGACCGGCGCCCGTGGCCTGCGGTCGATCATCGAGGGCGCCCTGCTCGACGTGATGTTCGAGCTGCCGTCCCGCCGCGACGTGACGAAGTGCGTGATCACGAAGGAGACGATCTCGCAGGGCATCAGGCCGACTCTCGTGACGAGCGCCGCTGAGGGCGACTCGGACGAGCCGGTCGAGAAGAGTGCGTAAGTAGCTCGCGAGCGCGCTGAACCGGTGACCGCGTGCTCTAGGCGCGGGGCAACTCTTGCGTGATCTCCCATGTGTAGCCGCCCGGATCGGCGAGGGTGAGCGTGCGCATACCCCACTCCCGGTCCGCCGGGCCGCTGATTGTCGGCACCTGTGCCTGTTCCAGCTCGGCGCGTACCGCGTCCACGTCGTCGACGAAGATGACGAATTGTCCAACCCCCTTCTGCGCCAGGTCGAGTACGTCGCCTGATGCGCCGTCCTGATGAGCCTCACCGCGTTGCAAGAAGACGTATGTGTCTGTGAAGCGGAACATCGCCGTATCTTCGTCTTCGTGCTGCAGCGGCAACTTGAATACGTCCCGGTAGAACGCCTTCGAGCGATCGAGGTCACCGACGATCAGATTGATGGCACCGATTTGCTTCTTCCACTCAGCCATTCCGCACCTCTCTTCGACATGACGCGACGGTTGATCTTAGGGCTGGACGTCTCCGAGATCCGCGAGCTATGAAGATCGCGTAGCGTTCGCGCTATGACAGCCATCGAAGTCGGAGCCGAGTTCGGGCCCTCGTCGTGGATCGACGTGCCGCAGGAGATGATCCAGGCGTTCGCCGACACGACGCGACGACCACAACTTCATCCATGTCGATCCCGAGATGGCGGCGCAAACGCCGTTCGGCGGCACCGTCGCGCACGGCTACCTCACCCTCTCGCTCCTGCCGGCGATGTCGTACGAGGTCATCCCGCACGACGAGCCCGGCGCGGGGATGGCGCTCAACTACGGGCTGAACAAGGTGCGCTTCCCGGCGCCCGTCCCCTCCGGCTCGCGCGTTCGCGGCACGTTCCGCGTGGACGCGGTCCGGCAGGAGGACTGGGGCCGCGAGACGACGATGACGGCGACGATCGCGTGCGACGGAGTGGAGAAGCCCGTCTGCGTCGCCGAGGTCGTCTACCGCTACTACAACCTCTAGAACGGATCCCAAATCCGGTTGTTTTCGCCTCTTTGGGGTTAGCGTCCGCTGAATGTGGTATATCTCGGATCCGAGATTCACCAACTGAGGGAGGCGAGGATGATCGACGAGGCGGCCCGGCAACTCGACGCGCAGTGGAACTCCGACGAGCGGTGGAGCGGGATCGAGCGGACGTACACGGCCGAGCAGGTCGTCCGCCTTCGCGGCTCCGTCGTCCCCGAGCACACGCTCGCCAAACTCGGCGCGGAGCGGCTCTGGGAGTTGCTGCGGCGCGAGGAGCCGACTCGCGCGCTCGGCGCGCTCACCGGCGGCCAGGCCGTCCAGATGGTGCGCGCCGGCCTCGACGCGATCTACCTCTCCGGCTGGCAGGTCGCAGCCGACGCGAACCTCGCCGGCTCGACGTATCCCGACCAGAGCCTCTACCCGGTCAACAGCGTGCCTTCGCTCGTCCGCCGCCTCAACAACGCGCTCTTGCGCGCCGACCAGATCGACTGGGCCGAGGACCGGAACGGGACGTACTGGCTCGCGCCGATCGTCGCCGACGCCGAGGCCGGCTTCGGCGGCCCGCTCAACGCGTTCGAGCTGATGCGCGCCATGATCGAGGCGGGAGCCGCGGGCGTCCACTACGAGGACCAGCTCTCCTCGGAGAAGAAGTGCGGCCACCTCGGCGGCAAGGTGCTCGTCCCGACGCAGCAGTTCATCCGCACGCTCAACGCGGCTCGGCTCGCGGCCGACGTCTGCGGCGTGCCGACCCTCCTCGTCGCCCGCACCGACGCGCTCAGCGCCGCCCTCCTCACGAGCGACGTCGACGAGTACGACCGCGACTTCGTCACGGGCGAGCGCACGGCGGAAGGCTTCTTCCGCGATACGCGACGGGATCGACGCCGCCATCTCCCGCGGCCTCGCGTACGCGCCGTACGCCGACCTCGTCTGGTTCGAGACCTCGACGCCGGATCTCGGCGAGGCGAGGGAGTTCGCCGAAGCGATGCACGAGAAGTTCCCAGGCAAGCTCCTCGCGTACAACTGCTCGCCGTCGTTCAACTGGCGGAAGCACCTCGACGACGATCAGATCGCGTCGTTCCAGGATCAGCTCAACGCCTGGGGCTACCGCTTCCAGTTCATCACGCTCGCAGGCTTCCACTCGGTCAACGCCGCGATGTTCGAGCTGGCCCACGGCTATGCGACTGAGCAGATGCCGGCGTACGTGCGGCTCCAGCAGCGGGAGTTCGAGCTCGAGGAGTTCGGCTACACGGCGACGCGCCACCAGCACGAGGTCGGCGCCGGCTACTTCGACCTCGTCACGCAGGCCGTCTCGCCCGAGAGCGAGACGCTCGCGCTCAAGGGCTCGACCGAGGAGGCGCAGTTCGCGTGAGCGCGGTCGCCGCAGGAGCGCTGTCGCGCGAAGGGCTCGCGTTCGTCGAGCGGCTCCACCGCGAGCTCAACCCGCGACGGCTCGAGCTGCTTGCGGCGCGCCAGGAGCGACAGCTGCGGCTCGACGCCGGCGAGAACCCGGGCTTCCTGCCGGAGACGTCGCGACGATCCGCGAGGCCGATTGGCGCGTCGCCCCCGCGCCGGCCGACCTCCTCGACCGCCGCTGCGAGATCACCGGCCCGGTCGACCGCAAGATGATGATCAACGCGCTCAACTCCGGCGCCCGCGTCTTCATGGCCGACTTCGAGGACGCGAACTCGCCGACGTGGGAGAACGTCGTCCGCGGACACGCGAATGTCCGGGACGCGATCGCCGGTGAGCTGTCCCTCGAGACGCCGGAGAAGACCTACCGGCTGAACGACGAGGTGGCGACGCTCCTCGATCCGGCCGCGCGGCTGGCACCTCATCGAGCGGCACCACGAGGTCGACGGCGAGCCGGTCTCCGCGTCGCTGTTCGACTTCGGCTTGGCCTACGCAAGCGGCGCGCGCGTACTTCTACCTCCCGAAGCTCGAGTCCCACCTCGAGGCGCGCCTCTGGGCTGACGCGTTTCGCCTCGCCGACGACAGCGCCATCCGCTGCACCGTCCTCATCGAGACGATCCTCGCGCGCGTTCGAGATGGACGAGATCCTCTACGAGCTGCGCGACTGGGGCTGCGCGCTCAACGCCGGCCGCTGGGACTACATCTTCAGCGCGATCAAGAAGTTCCGCGCGCGCGACTGGGTGCTGCCCGACCGCGTCCAGATCACGATGACCGTGCCGTTCATGCGGGCGTACACAGAGCTCCTCGTGGCGACGTGCCACAAGCGCGGTGCGCACGCGATCGGCGGCATGGCGGCGTTCATCCCGTCGCGCAAGGACCCGGAGGTCAACGAGATCGCCCTCGCGAAGGTGCGGGAGGACAAGGAGCGCGAGTCGCGCGACGGCTTCGACGGCTCGTGGGTCGCGCATCCCGATCTCGTTCCCGTCTGCACCGAGGTCTTCGACGCGGCGCTCGGCGAGAGGCCGAACCAGCTCGAGCGGCTGCGCGAGGACGTCGTGCCCGACGAAGCCGCGCTTCTCTCCATTCCCGACACGCCCGGCGAGGTCACCGACGCCGGCGTCCACACGAACGTCTCCGTCGGCGTCCGCTATCTCGACTCCTGGCTGCACGGGGTCGGCGCGGCGGCGATCGACAACCTCATGGAGGACGCCGCGACGGCCGAAATCTCCCGCTCGCAGATCTGGCAGTGGGTGCAGAACGGCCGCGTGTCGGAGCGCCAGGTGCGCGACGAGATCGCCGCAGTGGAGGCCGGAGACGAGGCGAAGGAGCTGTTCGCGTCGCTCGCGCTCGCTGACCAGCTCGAGGACTTCCTGACTGTTCCTGCTTACGAACGACTCGACTGAAGGAGGATCAGATGAGCGAGACGATCTACAAGGCCAAGGAAAAGTTCGACGAAGACGAGCTCCTCGATCCCGAGGACTCCGCCGATCGCCGAGCTCGCCGACTGCACGTGCCCGGAGTTCTGCGAGCGCGATCACGACACCGATTAGCCCCTACGTAGACTCGGCCGGATGACCCAGGTGCTCGACAGCACGAAGGCCGACGACATCGCGCTCGTGATCGAGGAGGCGATCGTCTCGGGCGAGCTGGAGCCCGGTACGGTTCTGCGGCAGGAGCAGCTCTCGGAGCAGTTCAACGTCTCGCGGACGCCGATTCGTGAGGCGCTGCGCCGGCTCGCGGCGCTCGGCCTCGTCTCCTTCGTCCCGAACCGCGGCGTCCGGGTCCGCACGATCTCGCGAGACGAGCTGCACGAGGCGTTCATGGTGCGCGCTGAGCTCGAGGCGCTCGCGACCGAGGTTGCGGCGACGAAGATCACTCGGGAGGTCTCGAGCGAGCTCGAAGACAGGCGAGCAGCGCTTCGCCGAGATCTCGAAGGATCTCCGCGCGCGCGAGCCCGGCGAGGCGCGCCGCTCGGTCATGGGCGACTGGATCCGCGCGAATCACGCCTTCCACGACGTCATCTATCGCGTCGCCGACCTCCCGCTCGTCGAGCAGCTCGCCAAGAGCGCGCGCCGTTCGTTCTCCGGGCCTGCCGTGTGGGCGCCGGGCGACCACTCGATCGACGGCCTCTACGCGAAGAACGCCGAGCAGCACCGCGCGATCCGGCAAGCGCTCGCTGCAGGCAGTCCGTCAGGCGCCCGCGAGCTCGCCCGCGACCACGTCCTCTCCTCGTTCGTCCTCCTGGAGACGATCCTGGAGCAGGTCGGCGGCTCGTGGCCGCAGCCGAGGCGCGAGACCGCTAAAGTCAGCTCATAGTCGCTGCCTGACAACATCCGCCCGATGGACCCGCTTTACAAGCCGCAGGGCGTCGAGAAGCGCTGGCAGCAGACCTGGGAAGAGGAAGCTCTCTACAACGCCGACCCCGACCCGACGCGTGAAAGCTGGGTCTACTGCTTCCCGCCGCCGAACGTCACCGGCAACCTCCATCTCGGCCACGCGCTGCAGATCTCGCTCGGTGACGTGCTCGCGCGCTGGAAGCGGATGCAGGGCCTCAACGTCCTCGTCCAGGCGGGCTACGACCACGCCGGCATCTCGACGCAGAACGCGGTCGAGACGTTCCTCGTAAGCGAGGGGACGAGCCGGCAGGAGCTCGGGCGCGAGGCGTTCGTGGCGCGCGTCTGGGAGTGGCTGCACGAGTACGGCGGCAACATCGTCGGCCAGTTCCGGAGCATGGGCGCGTCGATCGACTACCGGCGGATCCGCTTCACGATGGACGACGCGTACGTCCGCGCCGTCATGCGGTGGTTCGTCCACCTGTACGAGCGCGGCTGGATCTACCGCGACAACCGGATCATCAACTGGTGCCCGCACCACCAGACGTCGCTCTCGGACCTCGAGCTCGAGGACGTCGACATGGACGACGCGCTCACGACGATCCAGTACCCGCTCGCCGACGGCTCCGGCCACGTCTCGATCGCGACCGTGCGGCCGGCGACGATCCTCGCCGACGTCGCCGTCGCGGTGCATCCCGACGACGAGCGCTACCGCGACCTCATCGGCAAGGAGGTCGTCGTCCCGTTCGTCGAGCGGCGCGTCCCGGTGATCGCCGACGACCGCGTCGAGATGGAGTTCGGGACAGGCGCGCTGAAGGTGACGCCTGGACACGATCCGACCGACTTCGCGATCGGCCGCGACCACGGCCTCGCCGAGCTGACCGTGATCGGGCCGGACGGCCGCATGAACGACGCCGCGGGCGAGCTCGCCGGCCTCACGCAGGACGAGGCGGCGAAGCGGATCCTCGAGTGGGCGTCCGAGCGCGGCCAGATCGAGAAGCGCGAGAGCTACCGCCATTCGGTGCCGACGTGCGAGCGCTGCCACAGCCGCATCGAGCCGCTCATCTCGCTCCAGTGGTGGTGCCGGATGGACGAGCTCAAGAAGCCCGCGATCGAAGCGTTGCGCGAGCGGAAGGTTGCGTTCCATCCCGAATCCCAGCACCGCTTCGCGATCTCGTCGCTCGAGGACGCGCCCGACTGGAACATCTCCCGCCAGATCTGGTGGGGGCATCAGCTACCGGTCTGGTACTGCCCGGACGGCCACGTCACCGTCGCCGAGACCGAGCCCGACGCCTGCGCCGAGTGCGGCTCGACCGAGCTGCGCCGTGAGACGGACGTGCTCGACACGTGGTTCTCGTCGCAGCTCTGGCCGTTCGCGACGCTCGGCTGGCCCGACGAGACGCCCGATCTCGCGGCGTTCTATCCCGGCGACCTGCAGACGACCGCGCGCGAGATCATCCGGCTCTGGGAGAACCGCATGATTTTCGCGGGCCTCGAGCTGTTCGGCGAGGTGCCGTTCACCGACGTGATCATCCACTCGACGCTCCTCAACTCCGAGGGCCGGCGGATGTCGAAGTCGCTCGGCACCGGACATCGACCCGGTCGAGATCATCTCCGAGCAAGGCGCCGACGCGCTGCGCTACGGGCTGCTGAAGATGTCCTCGACGCAGGACGTCCGTTTCAACACCCAGCAGATCGAGGAGGGGCGGAAGCTCGCGAACAAGCTCTGGAACGCGAGCCGGCTGCTGTTGATGGCCGGCGTCGTGGAGCCCGAGCCGCGGTCGGCGTCGGTGGAGGAGCACTGGATCCTCGCGCGGATCGATGCGACCCGGGCCGAGCTCGAGAACGATCTCGAGCGTCTTCGACTTCGCGCAAACGGCTCGCGCGGCTCTACCACCTGATCTTCGACGACTTCTGCGACTGGTACCTCGAGGCGATCAAGCCGCGCCTCGGCGACGAGGACGTGCGAGCGACGGCACTCGCGGCGCTCGAGCGGCTGCTCAAGCTCCTCCATCCCGTGATGCCGCACGTGACCGAGGAGATCTGGACGCAGCTGCCCGCGCGCGAGACGCGGCTGATCGTCGCGCCGTGGCCCGAGCCCACGGCGGTGGACGGCGACTTCGGCGCGCTCGACCGCGCGCAGACGGCGGCGCGGATCTACCGGCGCAGCCAGGTGCGGATCCCGCTCGACGGCGACGCGCTGCGGATCTTCGAGGCCGTCGTCCGGCCGTCCGCCGATGCCGAGCAGGGCGACATCGAGGCCGAGCGTGCGCGCCTGCAGAAGGAGATCGAGCGGGCCGAGAAGATGCTCGCGAACGAGAAGTTCGTCGCGAACGCCGACCCTGCGGCCGTCGAGGGCGAGCGCGAGAAGCTCGCGCAGTACGTTGCAGAGCGCGACGCGTTGGGTTGAGTCGCTCAGCCCGTGGCCGGTCGACGGCTTCGGGCTCGAGCGGATGCGCGAGCTACTTGCCCGCCTGGGGAATCCCGAGCGCGAGTTCGACACGATCCATGTCGTCCGCACGAAGGGGAAGTCGACGGCGGCGCGCCGGCTTGCGGCGACGATCGGCGGCCGTGCTTACACGTCCCCGCACGTGTCCGGCTGGCACGAGCGGCTGCAGACCGAAGCTGACGGCTTCGAGCGAGCGATCGAGCGCGTTCGTCCTGCGGCGGAGGAGCTCGGCGCGACGCAGTTCGAGATCCTCACCGCGGCCGCCCTTGCCGACTTCGCTGCGAGTGGCGTGAAGGCGGCGGCGATCGAGGCCGGTCTCGGCGGGCGGCTCGACGCGACGAACGTCATCGACGCGCGGGTCGTCCTCCTCACGAACGTCGGTCTCGAGCACACCGAGGTGCTCGGCGACACGCGTGAGGCGATCGCGCGGGAGAAGCTCGCCGTCGCCGGGCCGCGGGCGGTCGTCGTGCTGCCCGACGCCGAGTTCGCTCATCTCGCCCCGGACAACGACGTGCGGTTCGGGGGCGCGCGCGAGGCCGCCGCTGCGTTCCTCGGCCGCGACGTCGAGCTCGCCGAGGCGACGCTGCCGGGGCGCTTCGAGACGCGTGGCCGCGAGGTCTGGGACGGCGCGCACACGCCGGAGGCCGTCGACTGGCTGCTCGAGCGGCTCCCTGAGCCGGGAAGTGTCGTCGTCGCCTCGATCCTCCGCGACAAGGACGCAGCGGGGATCCTCGAGCGGCTCGCGCGCGCCGGGTCGACGCTGGTCGCGACGGAGAGCTCGAACGACCGCGCGCTTCCAGCCGCGGAACTCGCTGCGCTTGCAACCGCCGATTTTGAGCGCGTCGAATCCGTCCCCGAGCCGCATGCCGCGCGCCTTCGCGCGCTCGAGCTCGCGGGGCGGGACGGCCGTATCCTCGTCACGGGCTCGCTTTATCTCCTCGCCGACCTCTACTTGACGGACCGCGGTATCTAGGATGCGCGCGTGAGCGTTCTTGCCAGCTTCATCAGCTCGGGCTCGTCGCATCTGATCCTCGACGTGCTCATAGTGATGGTCGTCGTGTTCTGGCTCGCGCTTGGGTACTGGACGTACCGCGACGCACGACGGCGCATCGAGGAGCCGCTCTTCATCGGGCTCTCGACACTCATCGGGTTGTTCCCGCCCTTCGTCGGGCCGGTCATCTACATGCTCTTCCGCCCGCCGGAGTTCATCGACGACCGGCGCGGGCGCGAGCTCGAGATGCGCGCGATCGAGTCGCGCCTCGCGGCGGCAGACTTCAACTGCCCGGTCTGCCACGCCGAAGTCGATCCGAGCTTCCTCGTCTGTCCCGTCTGCACGACGAAGCTCAAGCAGGCGTGCTCGAGCTGCAAGGCGCCGCTCGAGCCGATCTGGCAGATCTGCCCGTATTGCGAGACGCCGATGCAGAGGCCGGAGGTGGGAGCGCCGCCGGCGCTCGGGACCCGTCGCGCGCGCACCACCACCACCCGCCGGGCTCGCTGAGGCGGCTCGCTACAGTGCCGCCTCGATGGCCGTCGAGCAGACACTGATCCTCATCAAGCCGGACGCGGTACGCCGCCGGCTCGCGGCGGAGATCCTCGGCCGCATCGAGGCGCGCGGCTTCGAGATCCGCGAGGGCAAGCTCCTCACCGCGAGCTCGCGAGCTCGGCGAGGAGCACTACGCCGAGCACAGCGAGAAGCCGTTCTTCGGCGACCTCGTCGACTTCATCACCTCCGGCCCGACCTGGGCGCTCGTCGTCGAGGGCGAAGGCGCGATCGCGACGATGCGCTCGACGATCGGCGCGACCGATCCCGCGAACGCTGCTCCGGGAACGATCCGCGGCGACCTAGCCGTCTCGATGCCGGACAACCTCGTGCACGGCTCCGACTCTCCCGAGTCCGCCGCCCGCGAGATCGCCCTCTGGTTCGGTGACTGAGCTCGAAGGGAACGTCGCCGCCTGGACGAAGGCGAACGCTGAACACACGGACGGGGCGGCAGAACGAGCGTGGGCGCGCGACGAATTCGAGTGGGGCGTCTTCCACGTCCCGGAGTCCGAGGTCGGTTTCATCGGAGCGGTCGCCGGTCTCGACGTGGTTGAGCTCGGCTGCGGCACGGCGTACATCTCCGCGTGGTTCGCGCGCCACGGTGCGCGGCCGGCCGGCGTCGACCCGACGCCCGCCCAGCTCGCAACCGCGCGCCGGATGATGGCCGCGACGAGTGTCGAGTTTCCCCTCGTCGAAGCGCCCGGCGAGTCCGTGCCTCTGCCCGACGCGGCGTTCGACCTTGCGATCTCCGAGTACGGCGCTTCGCTCTGGGCGGATCCGCTACAAGTGGATTCCCGAGGCCGCACGGCTCCTGCGGCCCGGCGGGCGGCTCATCTTCATGACGAACTCCAACCTCTCGCATGCTCTGCGCGCCGGACGAGGGACAAGCTCGGCACGACGCTGCAGCGGCCGCTCTTCGGGATGTACCGCATGCAATGGCCCGGCGAGGAAGGCATCGAGTACCACCTACCGCACGGGCGACTGGATCGAGCTGCTCCGGGAGAACGGCTTCGGTCGTCGAGGGGCTGCACGAGGTACAGGCGCCGGCGGACGCGACCGACCCCGTCTACTACGACTACGTGACCGTCGAGTGGGGTCGGCAGTGGCCCGCGGAGGAGATTTGGCTCGCCCGCCTGCTTCCCCGCTCCTCCTAGCGTCGACCTCGCCGCGGCGGCGCGAGATCCTCGAGCTGCTGCGCGTGCCGTTCGACATCGTTGCGCCCGAGTACGAGGAGACCGAGGATGATCCCGTCGCGCACGCCGCTCGGCAAGGCGCGCTCGGTGCTCGCCGTGGCGGCCGGCCGGCCGGTTCTCGGCTGCGACACCGAGGTCGTCTGCGGCGGCCGCGTCTACGGGAAGCCCGCGAGCGCCGAGGAGGCGGAGGAGATGCTCGAGTCCCTGTCCGGCCGCACGCATGAGGTCGTGTCCGGGTCTCGCGCTCCTGACGGCCGCGTGGGAGGAGGTGCATAGGGAGACGACGCTCGTCACGTTCCGTTCGCTCACACCGCGCGACCTCGCGCACTACGTCGCCTCGCGCGAGTGGGAGGGCCGCGCCGGCGCGTACGCGATCCAGGGGCTCGGCGCTTCGCTCGTCGAGCGGATCGACGGCGACTTCTTCAACGTCATGGGCCTGCCGGCGGCGCTGCTCGTGCGGCTCGTCGCGGCGCGCTTCCCGGGCACGTACGGCTTCGGCTAGAGCGAGAATCCGTCGCGCCACCTGTCCCCGTCGGCCACGTCCGGGGTCAGACCCCGTCGTGTCCGAACTGGACGTGTCTTGCGGCCGGCGTCGAGGAAGCCCGCGTATGCGGCGGCCGCTCGCTCCGCCGTGGCTCCGAATCTCCTGACCCAGATCGGATCGTGGAACGGGCGCGGTGGCTCGAGGTTGAGATGGGCCCGGCAGCTGCTCCACATCCACCGTTCGGGACGCCGCACGGCGCCCGCGCGTTCGGGGTTGAGGTCGACGTAGCGGGAGAGCTCGAAGAGATACGCCTCATCGACGATGGCCTCGGCGCGGAACCGTCCCTGGAATAGGTGGCCGGTGAGCCCGTGGCGCCAGTTGAACCCCTGTGCGTAGTCGCCGCAGACGAGTTGCATCCCCTTCGAGATCGTCCCAACGCGCACCTCCACGACCAGATGAACGTGGTTCGTCATCAGGCACCACGCGAGCACGCGCCACTCGAGGACGCTGCAGACGTGCTGGAGGAGACCGAGGTAATGCCGCCGGTCGAGGTCGTCGAGGAAGATCGGCTGACGGCGGTTGCCGCGGCACGTGATGTGGCGGATGCCGGCGGTCTGGTCGCGCGGCGGCCGGGGCACCCGGTCGACGCTAGACGCGGAGCCGTGACCGGACCGTGCCCGAAACGTAACGAGTCGCGGAAACCCTCCCGCGACTCGAAAATCGGGGTGCCCAGATTCGAACTGGGGACCTCTCCGACCCGAACGGAGCGCGCTACCAGGCTGCGCCACACCCCGAGAACGGCCATAGGGTAGCGGGATGTCGGTCGAGGAGATCGCGGAGGAGTGGGACCTCGCGCTCGGCGACCCGTACCCGCCCGGCGCGGACGGCCTCGTCGTCCGCGCTGAGCTCGCCGACGGCACGCCTGCGGTGCTCAAACTCGCGAGCCGGCATCGCGAGAATCGAGCAGGAGGCCGACGCGCTCGAGCGTTGGAACGGCGACGGCGCGGTGCGGCTGCTGCGGCGAGACGACGAGCGCGGCGCGCTCCTTCTCGAGCGATGCGAGCCCGGCACGTTCCTATCCGTGGGCGCGGACGATCCGATCGGAGCGCTGGTTGGGCTGCTGCCGCAGCTCTGGATCGACGCGAGCGGGTTCCACACGCTGGCGGACGAGGTCGAATGGTGGAGTCTCGAAGGTGAAGTCGGCGACCTCGCGCGGGAACTGGCCGCGACACAGGGTGAACTCGTCCTGGTCCACCAAGACCTCCATGCGGAGAACGTCGTCGCGGCGGAGCGTGATCCATGGCTCGTCATCGATCCGAAGCCGCTCGCCGCGGAGAGGGAGTTCGCGGTCGCGCCGATTGTTCGCGGCCCGGAGCTCGGGCACTCGAAGCGCGATGTCCTCTACCGCCTCGATCGACTTTGCGCCGATCTCGGCTTGGACCGCGAGCGGGCGCGCGGATGGACGATCGTCCAGACGACGGCGTGGGCTGAGGGCGCGTCCGTCGATCTCCACGAGGTGGTCGAGTGGCTGAGCTGAAAGCGGTCCTCTTCGACGTCGACTTCACGCTCGCGCGGCCCGGCCCCGAGCTCGGCCCCGACGGCTACGTCCGCGCCGGCGAGCGGCACGGCCTTGTGCTCGACCCGTCCCGGTACGAGGCGGCGCGCGATGCCGCGTTCGTCGACCTCCACCGCCATCCCGAGCTCGAGCACGACGAGGAGATCTGGTTCCGTTTCACCGAGCGGATCATCCGCGGGATGGGCGGCGAGGCCGACTCGGCGTACGACTGCGCGGTCGAGATCACGCGCGGCTGGGAGCGGCACGAGAACTTCGAGCTGTACGACGACGTGGCGGAGGCGTTCGCGGCGGTTCGCGCCGCAGGTCTCCGCATCGGGCTCGTCTCGAACTCCGCCCGCGACGTCCGCGAGTTCGCCCGCCACCACGCGCTCGATGTCGACGCGGGGATCAGTTCCTTCCACCACGGGCGCACGAAGCCGCACGCGTCGATCTTCCGCGCCGTGCTCGATCTCCTGGAGGTCGAGCCGGCCGAGGCGGCGATGGTGGGGGACATGATCGCGGACGACGTCGAGGGCGCCCGGGCGGTCGGGATGCACGCAGTCCTCCTCGACCGCGAAAGGCTCCACCCTGACTTCGAGCCGCGGATCGAGAGCCTGCGCGAGCTGCCGGCGCTACTTCTTTGAGGCGGCGTCGAGGAACGGCTTGATGATGTCGATCGGCGCCGGGAAGATGATCGTCGACGTCGTTCCGCTCGAGATCTCGAGCAGCGTCTGCAGATAGCGCAGCTGCAGCGCGATCGGATGCGCCTCGATCACGACGGCCGCGTCCTTGAGCTTCTCCGCCGCCTGGAACTCGCCCTCGGCGTTGATGATCTTCGCGCGCCGCTCGCGCTCGGCCTCGGCCTGGCGCGCCATCGCCCGCTGCATCCCCTGCGGGATCTCGACGTCCTTCACCTCGACCATCGAGACCTTGATCCCCCACGGCTCGGTCGCCCCGTCGATGATCCCCTGCAGGATCTCGCTGATCTTCTCCTGCTCGGCCAAGAGTTCGTCGAGCGTGTGCTGGCCGAGGACGGAGCGAAGCGTCGTCTGCCCGATCTGCGACGTCGCGACCATGAAGTTCTCGATCTCGACGATCGCGCTTCGCGGGTCGACGATCTTGAAGTACACGACCGCGTGGACCCGCACCGGGACGTTGTCCTTCGTGATGACCTCCTGCGGCGGGATGGCGAGCGTGACCGTCCGCAGGTCGACCTTCACGAGCTGGTCGACGATCGGGATCTTCCAGACGAGGCCCGGCCCGCGCGGCGGGTCGACGAGCCGTCCCCAGCGGAACATGACTGCCCGCTCGTACTCGCGGAGGACTCGGACGAACCCGAACACGATTCGATCCTACTCCTACTTCGTGACCGTGAGGACCAGGCCGTTCACCGCGGCCACCTGCACGTGCTCGCCGGGCACGAGCGCCGAGCCGTCCGTCGCCTTCGCGTTCCAGAGAGCACCGTCGACGAACACGAGCGCAGGCCCGCGCACCTCTGCCGTCTTCCCGATCATCCCTTGCACGCCGGTCTTCACCGGCAGGCGTCTGGCCGCCATCCCCTTGCTCAGCGCGAACGCCCAGAACAGGCCGAGGACGCTGCCTATCCCGACGACGAGCCACCTGTTGACTTGGTATCCCGCCGGTTCGTTCTGGAAGAGCAGAGCGAGGCCAAAGCCCAGCGAGATCACGCCCGCCACGGTCAACACGCCATGCGTGGGCGCGTGGAGATCGATGAGGAAGAGCGCGACACCGAGGACGATAAGCGCGATCCCGCCCCAACTCGGCGTCAGGACAGAGAAGCCGTACAGCGCCATGATCATGCCCACCGCGCCGACGACGCCCGGCAGCACGGCGCCCGGGTGGAAGATCTCGAAGAAGATCCCGATCAGCCCGACGAGGAACAGAAGGCTGATGAGGTTCGGGTCGATGATCGTGTTGAGGAAGCTCGTGAAGAAGCCCGGGCCGACGTAGTCGATCTGCGCGCCGGCGAGGTTGAGCGTGAACGGTCGCGCCGTGTCCTTCGTTCTGTAGCCCTCGAGCTTGTTGAGCAGCGCGGGAAGCGATGGCGCGATGAAATCGATGACGTGCATCTTCAGCGCCTGCTGGGCGGTTAGGTTCGACGCGACGCGGATCGCCTTCGCGGGCCAGCTCGTGTTGCGGTGATGCGCCAGCGCGAGGCCCTTGAGTGTCGCCACGGCGTTATTGATCACTTTCCGCCGCAGGTCGGAGCCGCTGATGTTGGCTCCGCTCGAGTCGATCGGTGTCGACGAGCCTATGTTCGAGTCCGGCGACATCGCAAGGACGTCCGCAGCTTCCGCGACCCAGACGCCGGCTGAAGCTGCGGTAGCTGCGCTTGGCGCGACGTAGACGATGACCGGCAGCTTCGCGTTGGACTCCGCCTCGTAGATCGTCTGCATCGAGGTCGAGAGGCCGCCTGGCGTGTCGAGAAGAATGACCGCCGCGTCGTAGCCTCCGCTCGCCGCGTGCGAGAGCTCGCTCGTGAGGTAGTCCTGCGTGACCGGGTTGATCTCGAGGTTCGGGAACTTGATCGCAAGCACGCGCGCCTGCGAGCTCGAGGCGCCGGCCGGGCCGACGACGCCGAGGGCGACGAGCGTGACGAAGAGCAGGAGAACCCGCTTCATCCGGCTCAGCGTATCCTCTTGCGCTTGAACGAACGTTCAGCGTCCGAGGACAAGCGGCGCCAGATCCTGGACGCCGCCGTTCGCGTGTTCGCGCGCAAGGGCTTCCACGCGAGCCGTGTCGGCGACATCGCGGAGGAAGCAGGCGTCGCGCACGGCCTCCTCTACCACTATTTCCCGTCGAAGGACGCCGTGCTCCAGGCCGTCTTCCACGAGAACTGGAGCGTCCTCCTCGAGCGGATCGGGAGCGTCGAGGAGACGGACGAGCCGGCCGTCGACCAGCTCCGCCACGTCTCGGCGATCATCCTCCGCACGTGGCTGCACCTACCCGACGTCGTCCGCGTCGTCATCCAGGAGTTCGGCCGCAGTCCGGAGCTCGCGGCGCGGATCGGCGAGCTCGCCCAGCCGATCGACCTCATCGAGCGCGTCGTCGCCCGCGGCATCGAGCGCGGCGAGTTCCGGCAGGACATCGACCCGCGCGTCGCGGCGACGATCGTCTACGGCGGAATCGACGAGCTGCTCACCGGCTGGGTGCTCGACCGGCTTCCCGCCGGCGAAGACGATGTCGCTGCGGCGGAGAAGACGTTCTTCGAGATCAACCTCAGCGGCCTGCAGCAGCCGAGCTGACGAGTTCCGCGAAGCGCGCGGCGCCGACGTTCCCGCCGGAGAGGATCAGGCCGACCGTGCGGTCGCGGGCGTCGAGCTTGCCGGAGAGGAGCGCTGCGACGCCGACGGCACCGCTCGGCTCGGCGACGAGCTTGAGGCGCTCGTAGAGGAAGGCCATGGCCGCGACGATCTCGTCGTCGGTCACGGTCACGATCTCGTCCACACGGCTCGAGTTCACCTCGAACGTCAGCGCGCCGGGCTCGGGCGCCTGCAGGCCGTCGGCGATCGTGCGCGGCACCTCGATCCGGATGCGCTCGCCGGCGGCGAGCGACCGGCGCGTGTCGTCTCCGGTCGCGGGCTCGACGCCGACGACGCGACAGTCCGGGCGCAGCGCCTTCGCGACGGTCGAGCAGCCGGCGATCAGGCCGCCGCCGCTGACCGGGACGAGAAGGAGGTCGAGCTCGGGAACGTCTGCGAAAAGCTCGAGCGCCGCCGTCCCCTGGCCGGCCATCACGAGCAGGTCGTCGTACGGCGGCACGAGCTCGAGGCCTCGCTCGGCGGCGAGCGCCGCGCCGATCTCCTCCCGGCTCTCGGTCCAGCGGTCGTACGCGACGACCTCCGCGCCGTAGCCGCGCGTCGCGTCGAGCTTCGCGACAGGCGCGTCCTCGGGCATGACGATCGTCGCACGCGACCCGAGCAGTTTCGCCGCGAGCGCGACGGCCTGCGCGTGGTTGCCGGAGGAGTACGCCACGACGCCGCGCGACAGCGCTTCGGAATCGAGCGAGGAGATCTTGTTGTACGCGCCGCGGAACTTGAAGGCGCCGCCGCGCTGAAAGCACTCCGCCTTGACGTGGACGCGCGCACCGACGCGTTCGTCGAGCGTGCGCGACGTGACGACCGGGGTGCGATGCGCCACGCCGGCAAGCCGCTTCGCCGCCGCCTCGACGTCCGCCAGCTCGATCATCGGCACGGGCTCCAGTTGGCGAGGAACAGGCCGAATCCCCAGAGCGAGCCGTCGAAGAGGAAGTACGCCGTGCGCGAGCCGGCGCGGTCTGCGACGAGCGCGTCGTACCCGGCACACGCGATCATCCGGAACCGGCCTGCGCGCCGGTGCACAGCGAGTGGTGTCGCGCCGAGGCGGAGTCCGTTCGTCGTGTGCCAGCCGGCCGGCTTCCAGAGCGTGTAGACCGCGACGACGTGCCGGTGCTCGAACTCGACCGCGAGGCCGTGCGCGTTGAGCCGCGCGTACGTGAAGTACCACGTCGGCCGTGCGCAGTCGTTGCAGACGCCGTACGAGTGGCCGAACGCGGCTCGGACGGCGTGCGCGCGCTCCCCGAGCCGGATCCCGCCCAGCGAGCGTCCGGGCACGAGCGTCCCGGCGCGAGGCAGGCCTGCGGCGGCCGGTACGGCGAGCGTTAACGCGGCCAGGAGCGTGGGGACGAGCGGCTTCCTCATATGCTCGGAGTATGTCGTTATGGGATTCGGTCGCGGGGCTCGAGCTCCGCGTCGACGGCTACGGGCTCGAGCGCCACGAGTCGCAGACGCCGTCCGGCTGGTCGCGCGTCACGACGGTCGTCGAGATGGACGGCGACGAGGTCGCGGGCCTCGGGGAGGACGTCACGTACGAAGCCGAGTCGCACGACGGCGTCCCGTCCGAGCTCATGCTCGCCGGGACGTGGAAGCTCGAGGACTTCTCGCTCTTCCTCGACCGCTTCGAGGAGCTTGCCGAGGGCTACCGCCGCTGGGCGTTCGAGAGCGCCGCGCTCGACCTCGCGCTGCGCCAGAACGGGCTGGGGCTCGGCGAGGCGCTCGACCGCCCGGAGCAGCCCGATCCGCTTCGTCGTGTCCACGCGCGCCGATCCCGAGCACTGGCTCGGCGGTCGCACCGAACCTCGAGTTCAAGCTCGACGCGGAGAAGGACTGGGATCGCGACCTCCTCCGGCGGCTCCGCGCGCTCGACCGCGTCCGCGTCGTCGACCTGAAGGCGTACTACCGCGGCACGCGCCGTCGACCTCGCAGCCCGATCCCGAGCTCTACCGCGCCGTCGCGGAGGAGCTGCCCGACGTCGTGATCGAGGACGCGTGGCTCGAGGACGGCTGCCTCGAGGCGCTCGCCGGCGCCGAGGACAGGCTCAGCTTCGACGCTCCCGTCCACTCGCTCGCCGACCTGGACGGCCTGCCGGTCGCGCCGCAGTGGCTCAACATCAAGCCGTCGCGGTTCGGGACGGTGCGCGAGCTCTTCGAGACGATCGAGGCGGCGGAGGAGCGGGGGATCCGCATGTACGGCGGCGGCCAGTACGAGCTCGGCCCGGGCCGGCTCCACATCCAGCGTCTCGCGAGCGTCTTCTATCCCGACGGCCCAAACGACGTCGCCCCGTCGGCGTACAACGAGGGCGAGCCGCGCGAAGGCCTCCCGCT
This sequence comes from uncultured Actinomycetes bacterium, assembly GCA_963753525.1. GTDB lineage: Bacteria > Actinomycetota > Thermoleophilia > Gaiellales > Gaiellaceae > Palsa-739. The sequence goes on along the minus strand of CAVWCS010000004.1, from coordinate 748,082 downwards.
GAGCCCGCTGCAGGCCCCGTCGGGGCTTGGCCTCGGTTCGTAGCGAAACGGCGAGGTATCTGCCGCGGAGGCGTCACGGACTCATGACGTGCGCCGGTGTACACAGACATCAACGCCTACATCCACCTACATCACTCTGAGCAGACGAACCCAGATCACTCTGACCGACCGCCAGCACGCCTACCTTCGCGGAGAGTCGGCGCGTACCGGTCTCTCGCTTGCCGAGCTCGTTCGGCGGGCAATTGACACCGTCTACCGTCCGGGAACGCGTCCTCGCGCCGACGGCGTCGAGGTGAGCTTTGGGATTCGGCGCCGTCCCGATGCGGCGGTTATCGGCCGCCGTCGCGGGCGGCTTCGGGACTGAGGGCAGCCGGAAGGCGAAGGCTCTCTAGCGGAACGCGTTCTCTCCGGTCAGCGCCTTGCCGACCGAGAGCGTGTGCACCTCGTGCGTGCCCTCGTACGTGAGGACGGTCTCGAGGTTGTTCATGTGGCGGATGACCGGATACTCGAGCGTGATCCCATTGCCGCCGAGGATCGAGCGCGCCGTGCGCGCCACGTCGAGCGCGCCGCGGACGTTGCCCATCTTCCCCAGCGACACGTGCTCGGGCCGCAGCGTCCCCTCGTCCTTCATCCGGCCGAGATGGAGCGCGAGTAGCCCGCCGCGGTTCACCTCGAGCGCCATCTCCGCGAGCTTCTGCTGCGTCAGCTGGTAGCCGGCGATCGGCTTGCCGAAGACGATCCGCTCCTTCGCGTAGTCGAGCGCCGTCTCGAGGCACGTGCGCGCCGAGCCGACGACGCCGAAGACGATCCCGAAGCGCGCCTCATTGAGACAGGAGAGAGGGCCGCGCAGCGAGTCGATCTCGGGAAAACGGTTCTCCTCCGGCACGCGCACGTCCTTGAGGACGAGCTCGGAGGTGACCGACGCGCGCAGCGACATCTTGTGGTGCATCAGCGGTGCCTCGAAGCCGGGCATGTCCTTCTCGACGAGGAAGCCGTTGATCTTGCCGTCGTCGGTGCGCGCCCAGACGACCGCGACGTCGGCGATGGAGCCGTTCGTGATCCACATCTTCGCGCCGTTGAGGATCCAGTCGGAGCCGTCGCGCTTCGCCGACGTCCGCATCGCGCCGGGGTCGGAGCCGGCGTCCGGCTCCGTAAGCCCGAAGCAGCCGATCTTCTCCCCGGCGTGCATCGCAGGGAGCCAGCGCTGCTTCTGCTCCTCCGAGCCCCACTTCCAGATCGCGAACATCGAGAGCGAGCCCTGCACGGAGACGAGCGAGCGGATGCCGGCGTCGCCCGCCTCGAGCTCCTGGCAGACGAGGCCGTACATGACCGAGCTCGCCTCCGGCAGGCCGTAGCCCTTGAGGTGCATGCCGAAGAGGCCGAGCGAAGCGAGCTCCGGAATCAGGTCGAGCGGGATCTCGCCCTTCTCAAACCACTCGCCGACGAACGGCTTGACCTTCTCCGCGATGAACTGCCGCACCGTGTCGCGGATCGCGCGCTCCTCGTCGGAGAGGAGGGCGTCGATCCCGATGAAGTCGAGCGGGTCGATCGCCGTCGCGCTAGAGGTCGTCGCCATCGCCCCATCGTACGGTTTCAGGCGCTTTCCAGTCGTGCGAGGTATTGTTGACTGACCGTTCAATCAAGACTTTGTGGAGGTTCGATGGCCGCCATCGACGAACGCACAGCGACGGGTGTCTCCTTCGCCCTCACCGAGGAGCAGAAGGAGCTGCGCGCCCTCGCCCGCGAGTTTGCCGAGAAGGAGATCCGCCCGCGTGAGGCGGAGTGCGACGAGCACATGCGCCACCCGGTCGACGTGATCGAGAAGGCGCACGAGGTGGGGCTCATGAACCTCCACGTGCCCACGGAGTTCGGTGGGCCGGGCCTCTCCGCGTTCGAGGGGATGCTCATCAGCGAGGAGCTCTATTGGGGCTGCTCCGGCATCGGCACGTCGATCACGGCGAACGGCCTCGGCGCCGGCCCGGTGATCGGCTTCGGCACCGACGAGCAGAAGCGCATGTGGCTGACGCCGCTCATCGAGCAGCCGATGCTCGCCTCGTTCGGGCTCTCGGAGCCGGGCGCCGGCTCCGACGTCGCGTCGCTCAAGACCACCGCGGTGCGTGAGGGAGACGAGTACGTGATCAACGGCTCGAAGACGTTCATCACGAACGCGGGTTACGCGGCGTGGGCGACGATCTTCGCGAAGACGGACAAGAAGGACATGTCGTGCTTCGTCGTCCCGATGGACGCGCCGGGCGTGACGCTCGAACAGCATCTCGACAAGATGGGGCAGCGCGCGACCGACACGTCCGCGTTCGCACTGCAGGAGGTCCGCGTACCCGCCGCGAACCTGATCGGCGAGGAGGGCGACGGCTTCAAGATCGCGATGGCCACGCTCGACGCGACGCGGCCGGGAACGGCCATCGGCGCCGTCGGCGTCGCGCAGGCGGCGTACGAGCACGCGGTCGCGTACGCGAAGGAGCGCGTCACGTTCGACATGCCGATCGCGATGCACCAGGGCGTCAACTTCATGATCGCCGACATGGCGACGGAGATCGAGGCGTCGCGCCTGCTCTGCTGGCAGGCCGCGTGGATGCTCGACCAGGGCTACGGCCGCAAGGCGACCCTCTACTCCTCATTCGCGAAGCGCTTCGCCGCTGACACGGCGATGAAGGTCACGACCGACGCCGTCCAGGTCTTCGGCGGCTACGGCTACATGAAGGAGTACCCGGTCGAGAAGCTCATGCGCGACGCGAAGCTCTTCCAGATCTACGAGGGCACGTCCCAGATCCAGCGCCTCGTGATCGCGCGCGAGATCTTCATGCCGAAGGGCTGAGCGGCGGCCCGAGGAGCGTCATGCCGTGCCGCTCGAAACAGGCGGCGACCTCGGCGCGGTCCGGCGTCCCGTTGCGCGTGAGCGGGCCGAGCTCCTCGTAGAAGCGGTGCCCGCCGCCGGGCGTGTAGACCACGACGACCTCGGCGTCCTCGTCGGTGAGGTTGAGGAAGGCGTGGGGGAGGCCGGACGGCATGAACGCGAAGCCGCCGCGCTCGAGCACCGCCTCCTCCTCACCGCAGCGCACCTTGAAGCGTCCGGAGAGGACGTGTGTGGTGGATGTGGAGCGGCGGGCCGCCGTGCGGCGCGACTTCCACGATGAAGTAGTCGAGTGCGCCGCCGGTGTCCTCGCCGGTCGCCTTGAAGACGAGATCACGGCCGGGGCCGGACTGAAGCCGGAGACCGCCGTCCGGCTCGAGGGACTTCGGTGTGAGCGTCATCGGGAGCCTCCTTCGATATAGTTGTCTCGCGCAACTAAATATAGGCGGAGTAGTTGACTGAGTCAAGTAACACGCAGGAGCCGAATCCCTTCAGTTCGGAGGAGTTCGACGCATGGCGCGGGCTCATCCGACTGCGCGAGTCCGTCATGCGGGAGATCGACGGCCGGCTCCAGGAGGCGGGGGAGATCACCCTCGACGACTACGGCGTGCTCGTCACGCTGGTCGGCCAGCCCGAGCAGCGGCTGCGGATGAGCGTGCTCGGTTCGCAGCGGCTCCTGACCCCGAGCGGCATCACCCGGGCGGTGATGCGGCTCGAGCGGCGGGGGCTCGTCAAGCGCGAACCCGATCCGGAGGACGGTCGCGCCGCGTTCGCGGTACTCACGGACGACGGCTTGCGGGCGTTGCGGTGCGCGCAGCGCCACCATCATGCAGCGGTACGTGAGCTCTACCTCGACCGCCTCGAGCCCGGCGAACAGCGGCAACTCGCCGGTCTGTTCGAGAAGGCGCTTCCAGGCGTCGTCAGCTCGGACCTGTGGCCGCCGCCTCCGCCTTGCTGAGCGCCTCGACGAGCCACTCCGGAACGCGAGTCGGCCGCATCGTCGCCGCGTCGACGCACGCGTGCTCGGTGTGTCCCTCGGCGACGAGTTCGTCCCCGCGGGTGATCGCGTACTCGTAGCGGAAGCGAGCGCCGCGCAGCCCGCGGCAGCGGCAGTGGATGACAAGTTCGTCGTCGAACACCGCCGGCGTCCGGTAGCGGCAGAACGACTCGAGGACGAGCGCCTCGATCCCGCGGTCGCGCAGCGCTTGATAGCCGCCGGCGAACGCGCGGAGGTACTCGACGCGGGCGACCTCGAACCAGACGAAGTACTGCGCGTTGTGCGCGATCCCCTGCGCGTCCGTCTCCGCAAAGCGCACGCGCACCGGCGTCGAGAAAGTGAAGCCCTCCACGGCCGTCAGTATCTCGTTATCGTCGAGTGATCCCACGAGGAGGAGCAATGGCAGAGCGCAAGCAGGATCTGTTGGGCCGTCTGGCTGACCTGAGCGAGGAGGCGATCCAGAAGCTCTCCGAAGCGCCCGGCGCGGACCGGGTGCTGCACGTGTTGAAGGGGCTCGGAGACCGTGTCGACGAGCTGCAGCGCCGCACGAAGGGCTTCGAGGAGCTCGAGCGCCGGCTAGCCGCGCTCGAGAAGAAGGTCTCAGGCCTCGCGAAGAGCCCGAGCGGCACCAGCAACTCGCCAAGCAAGAAGAGCTAGCAGCAGCCCGCCGGCCACATCCGTCGGCGCGTGGAAGCCGGCGAGCTCGAGGAGCACGGCCGAGGCGACGAGCCACGCCGCCAGCGCCCACCTCGCCCGCGGCCACGCGGCCGCGAGAACGGCCGCGACGAGCGCGCACCGCAGTGCGTGCCCGCTCGGCCACGACGAATCGAACGCCGTGACGTGCACACCACCGCGATAGAGCGCCGGGCGCGTCAGCACGTGGCGGATCCCATACTCGACGACCGTCGCGCCGAGCCACACGACGACCCAGACCGGCGCGCGGAGCTTCCACGCTCCGGCCGCGACGAGCGCAAAGGAGATCAGCACCTGCCCGGGCAGCGTGACGATCTGCGTCACGGCGACGCCGACCGGTTGCCAGCTCGCGTGAAAGAGCGGCACGAGCGACTCGAGGAGGCTCGGCGGCCCACCGCTCGTCCCGCCCGCGAGCGGCATCAGGTGGTCGCAGGCCCACTGGTCGAGCGGGTTGAGGACACCGGCGGCGACGAGCGTGCCGAGCGCGGCGAACGTGAACGCGTAGAGGTTCCTACGCACGTGGCACGCGCACGCGCAGCGCCGCGGGGACGACCTCGAACCGCGCCGGCGTCATTCCGATCGGCTCGCCGTCGACCTCGATCGGAAGCGGCTCGGCCGCGTCGATCTCGACCGTCGCGCTGCGAACGTGGTCAACCTTCGGGTGAGACAAGTACTTCCCCGTGTATAGCCGCGGCGCGGTCGTGAGGAAGTCGAGCTTGTTCACGTCGCCGATGAGGACGACGTCGAAGAGTCCGTCGTCCTGGCTCGCGTCCGGCGCGAGATGCATCCCGCCGCCATGCCAGCGCCCGATCGCGACGATGACGTCGTGCATCGAGCCGCGCCGCTTCTCACCGCCGTCAAGCCGGACGGTCACCTCGGTGTTCTGCCACGCGAGAAACTCCCGCGTGAGCGCGTAGAAGAACGTCGCACGGCCGCCGAGCCGCTTCGACATCGAGTTCGCGCGTCGCGCGACGGAGCCGCTCATTCCGACCGAGCCGACGTTCGCGAAGTAGCGCGTCTCGTCACCCAGGGTGACGCGACCGATGTCGACCGTGCGTGCCTCGCCGTCCAGCGCGACGCGCACGGCGTCGTCGAAGCCGGTCGGGATCGCGTGCGTGCGCCCGAAGTCCTGGCCGGTGCCGTTCGGGAGGACGGCGATCTCGGCGTTCGTCAACGCCGCGCCGTTCACGACCTCGTTCATCGTCCCGTCGCCGCCGACGACGACGAGCAGCCGGTCTCCGGCGTCGCGCGCCGCCTCAGCGAGGTGGCCGGGATACTCGGAGAGCACCTCGTCTCCGCTCAGCCCGAGCTCCGAGGCCCGGCGGCGGAGGTCCGGCCAGCGCTTGCCCGTTGCGCCGTTACCGGACGCCGGGTTGATCAGGAAGAGGACGGGTGGTTCGGGCGGTCGTGTCATCGGATGACGAGCGAGCGAAAACCAAGCGAGGCAAGGACGCAGGGCGCGCTCATAGCAGCAGCTATGGGCGCACCCGAGGACGCAGTATCGCGCCGGTTTGCAGCCGCTCGGCGCCGATGTTCACGGCCGTCCGAACCACCAGCTAATCGGACGTGACGGTCGCAAGCGCGACCCGCGTCATCCGGTCGACCGCCGCCTGCAGCTCCTCGTCCGTGATCCGCGTGAACACGCCCTCGACGACGATGTCGGAGACGGTGAGGAGGCACCCAGCTTCGACGGGCGTCTTCCCGATCCCGCCGATCGCCGCCACGGTGAAGAGCGCCGCCGCCTCCATTTCCACCGCCAGGACGCCGCGCTCCGACCAGCGCTGGTACTGGCCGCCGTCGGGGTTGTAGAAGACGTCGCTGGACACGATCGGCCCAACGCGCATCGGCTGACCGAGCTCCTTCGCCGCGTGCACGGCACCGTGGATGAGCGACCATGCCGCAGTCGGGCAGTGCGGCTCGTTCCCGACGAGATGCATCGCGGTCGAGTCGGCGGGGACGGCGGTCAGCGCGACGATGAGGTCGCCGAGCGCGTGGTGCGGCTGCAGTCCGCCGCACGTCCCGACGCGCATGAGCTTCGTGCAGCCGAGCTGGATGAGCTCCTCGAACACGATCGTCGCGCCGGGGCAGCCCATGCCCGTGCCCTGGACCGAGACGGGTTTTCCCTCCCACGTGCCGGTGAAGCCGAGCAGGCCGCGCTCCTCGTTCACCTGCTTCACGTCCTTGAGGTACGTGTCCGCGATGTACTTGGCGCGGAGCGGGTCGCCGGGGAGGAGGACGGCGTCGGCATAGTCGCCGGGCTCGGCACGGAGATGGATTGGCATGGCGGCGACTCTATCGGTGTGAAACTCCCGCCATGGACGCGACCGTCACGCCGACCCGCGAGCAGATTCTCCGCTTCTGCGCCGAGGATCCCGTCGAGCGCGTCTTTCTCGAAGACGCCGCGCGCCGCGGATTCGGCCGCTTCGCCGCGGTGGAGGACGCCGACGGTCGCCTCAGCGCGCTCTGCCATGCGGGCGCGAACGTCGTTCCGTCGGGACGCGGCTGCGCGGCGTTCGCCGAGGTTGCCGCGCACGGCGGCGCGCGGATGCTGATCGGCGAGGAGGGCGCCGTCGGAGAGCTGTGGGAGGCGGGGCGGTCCCGGCTGCCCGCGCCACGCGACGACCGGCCAGGGCAGCCCGTCTACGTCCTGAGCGAGGCGCCCGAGCCGGGGGAGACCGGCCTGCGTCCGGCGCGCGTGAGCGATCTCGACGTCCTCGTCCCCGCCTGCGCGGCGGCGCACCAGGAGGAGATCGGACTAGACCCGCTGCGCCGCGACCCCGACGGCTTCCGCTGGCGCACGCGGCAGCAGCTCGAGGAGGGTCGCTCGTGGCTCTGGCTCGAGGACGGCGTGATCCGCTTCAAGGCCGAGGCGTCGGCGTGGACGCCGAGCGCCGTCCAGCTGCAGCAGGTCTGGGTCGACCCCGAGGCGCGCCGGCGCGGCTACGCGCAGCGCGCCCTCGCAGATCTTTGCCGGCTTCTTCTCACGCACGCGCCGACCGTCTGCCTCTTCGTCCGCCCCGAGAACACTCCCGCGCTTCGGCTCTACGACTCGATCGGGATGACGCGCGCGCTGACGTATCGTTCGTTGATCTTCTGATGGACGAGCTCCGGCAACGGGTCGAACGCTTCATCCGCGCCCACGACCTGATCGCGCCCGGCGGCGAGGTGACGTGCCTCGTCTCGGGCGGCGCCGACTCGAGCTGCCTCTGGCTTGTCCTGCGCGACCTCGGCTACGCGGTTTCGGCGCTCCACGTGAACCACAACCGCCGAGGCAAGGAGTCGGAAGAGGACGCTCGCTTCTGCGAGACGGAGCTCGGCGCGGAGGTCGTCGAGCTCGACGGAACGGGCATGACCGAAGCGGAGCTCCGCGACTCTGCGCTATTCCGTCGCGGGCGATCGCCTGCGCGCGACCGGCCACACGGCTTCCGATCAGGTCGAGACGATCCTCTATCGCCTCGTCTCGCGGGGCTCCGCGACCGGAATCCACCCTCGCAACGACCTCGGTGTCGTCCATCCGCTCCTGCCGCTTTGGCGCGAGGAGACGGAGGAGTACTGCCGCTCTGTCGGTATCGACTTTCGCACCGATTCGACCAACCGCGACACGAAGCGCGGCCTGATCCGCGAGGAGATCCTGCCGCTCCTGCGCCAACTCCACCCGGCCGCAGACGAGAACCTTCTCCGCGCGCTCGACTCACGCGAGACCCTGCCGCCCGCGCTCGCCGAGCTCCTTGCCTCGCCGGTCGGCTCGAAGCGGGTCGATCTCGGCGGCGGCCTCCAGGCGGTGCGCGAGCACGAGCGGCTTTGGCTCGAGCACGGCCCGGTCGAGATCGCCGGGGAGGTGCGCTGGGGGGAGTGGGTGATCCGCTCCGAGCTGCCAGGACTTAGAGTGCGGGGATGGAGGCCAGGGGACCGTTTGGCGGGTAGGAGCCGGAAGATCCAGGACGTGTTCGTCGACGCGAAGGTGCCCCGCTCGGAGCGCGAGGCGTGGCCGCTCGTCGTACGCGGCGACGAGGTCGTCGCGGTGCCGGGCATCGTCGACCACCCGGGGGTGGACGTGTGAGCGCGACTGAGCTCGAAGCGCGCGGTCGGGGAGATCCTGATCGAGAAGGCGCCGCTCCAGAAGCGGATCGCCGAGCTGGGGGCCGAGATCTCCGCCGACTACGCGGGCCGCGACCTACTCCTCGTCGGTGTCCTCAAGGGCGCCGTCTTCTTCCTCGCCGACCTCATGCGCCACATCACCGTGCCGTGCGAGATCGACTTCATGGCCATCTCGAGCTACGGCGCGTCGACCGACTCCTCGGGCGTCGTGCGGATCCTCAAGGACCTCGACATCAACATCGAGGGGCGCCACGTTCTCGTCGTCGAGGACATCATCGACTCAGGCCTGACGCTCTCGTATCTCATGCGGAATCTCGAGGCGCGCGGGCCTGCGACCCTCGAGGTGTGCGCGCTGCTGACGAAGCCGGCGCGGCGCGAGATCGACGTGCCCGTGCGCTACACGGGCTTCGAGATCCCGAACCGCTTCGTGATCGGGTACGGCTTGGACTTCGGGGAGCGGTACCGCAACCTGCCGTACGTGGCGGTTCTGAGCGACGAGCTGATCCCCGAGAGCGCGTAGCCCGCACCCCGGCGCGCGCGTTACACCGGCATGCCGCTGGTACCCTCAGGTGACGCGTGAACCGCTTCTTCCGTAGCGCCTTCTTCCCTCTCATCGTCATCGCGGCGCTCGCCTGGCTCGCGGTGAAACTGCTGGCACCACCGGCCCGACGCAGGTGAAGACGACGTACTCGCAGATGATCGGGTACGCCGAGCGGCACCAGATCACCAACGTCGTCTTCCAGCCGACGAAGCAGGAGATCGACGCGACGTACCAGCGGCAAGACGATCTCGGTCAACTACCCGACCGACCAGTCGGCGACGAACTTCCAGAATCTGCTCGAGAAGCAGGGGATCAAGTTCGACTCGACCGGCGTCGGCAGCTCGCCGTGGTGGGCGCATCATCAGCGGGCTGATCCCGTTCGTCCTGCTGATCGCCTTCTGGATCTTCCTCATGAACCAGGTGCAGGGCGGCGGCTCGAAGGTGATGAGCTTCGGCAAGTCGCGCGCGAAGCGGATGACGCCCGACTCGCCGAAGATCGGCTTCAAGGACGTCGCCGGCGTGGACGAGGCGGTCGAGGAGCTGCAGGAGATCAAGGAGTTCCTCGAGAACCCGAAGAAGTTCCAGGCGCTCGGCGCGCGCATCCCGAAGGGCGTGCTGCTCTACGGGCCTCCCGGCACCGGCAAGACGCTGCTCGCGCGCGCGGTCGCCGGCGAGGCGGGCGTGCCGTTCTTCTCGATCTCCGGTTCCGACTTCGTCGAGATGTTCGTCGGCGTCGGCGCGTCGCGTGTGCGCGACCTGTTCGAGCAGGCGAAGCAGGCGTCGCCGTGCATCGTCTTCATGGACGAGATCGACGCTGTCGGCCGCCATCGCGGCGCCGGCCTCGGCGGCGGTCACGACGAGCGCGAGCAGACGCTCAACCAGCTGCTCGTCGAGATGGACGGCTTCGAGATGAAGGACAACATCATCCTCATCGCCGCGACGAACCGGCCCGACATCCTCGACCCGGCGCTGCTGCGCCCCGGCCGCTTCGACCGGCAGATCGTCGTCGACCGGCCCGACCGCATCGGCCGCCGCTCGATCCTCGCGGTCCACACGAAGGGCAAGCCGCTCGCGCCCGAGATCGACCTCGACACGCTCGCGTCCGGCACGCCCGGCTTCACCGGCGCCGACCTCGCGAACCTCGTCAACGAGGCTGCGCTGCTCGCCGCGCGCCGCGGCAAGAAGATCATCGAGCAGGAAGAGCTGGAGGAGGGGATCATGCGCGTCGTCGCCGGCCCGGAGAAGAAGGCCCGTCTCCTGTCGGAGCACGAGCGCAAGATCACCGCGTACCACGAGATGGGCCACGCGCTCGTCGGCCACTTCCTCGAGCACACCGACCCGATCCACAAGATCACGATCGTCTCCCGCGGCCAGGCGCTCGGCCTGACGATCTCGCTCCCGACCGAGGACCGCTACCTCACGACGCGCACCGCGCTCATGCACCAGATGGCGATGACGCTCGGCGGCCGTGCGGCGGAGGAGATCGTCTTCCACGAGGTTACGACAGGCGCCGCGAACGACCTCGAGAAGGTCACGTCGACGGCGAAGTCGATGATCATGCGCTTCGGAATGAGCGAGAAGCTCGGCCCGCGCGTTCTCGGCAAGGGCCACGATCAGCCGTTCCTCGGCCGCGACTATGGCGCCGAGGCGGACTACTCGGAGGAGATCGCGCGCGAGATCGACGACGAGATCCGCCGCGTGATCGAGGAGTCGCACGAGCTCGCGCTGGCTGTCCTGCGCGAGCACATGGACGACCTCAACAAGATCTCCGCGATCCTCATCGAGCGCGAGACGATCGACCAGGATCAGTTCGAGCGCTCCTCGCCGGCGAGGACGAGGGCACGGTCTTCCCGGACGAGGCCCCGGCGCAGCCGGACACGCCGCAGCCGCAGGAGGAACCGAAGCGCCAGCGCCAGCCGCGCCCGCGCCCGTTCCCGCTCCCGGGCTCGGCCATGCAAGGCCCGGATCCCGCGCAGAGCTAGCGCGCTGCTGGAAGTAGGTCTGGCGTCAGGCGAAACACCGCTTCAAGTGACGGCAAACAGCGATACCATCCGCGGCTCTCGTGTGGCCTCGCTCACACCGGTCTGCCCTTGCTAGCCGGCGGGAGGTTGACCTGGAGTCCCTCAGGCCAGAAGAGCAACACCTTCAGAGTCAACCGCGGAATCAGCCTCTTCAAGCCAGGCTGGCCGCGACCTTTCAAAGGCATCTTCCTTGCCGGGGCAGGCCCAGCGGCGGGCTCGTTCGCCAGAACATTCAAGGGAGCACCGGGCGGTTGCGGCGGCGGCGTTGGCCAACGCGTTGGGGACGTCCGCATCACCGGCTCGGTCACGTTCCACTCCTGAATCGGTGGCCCTCCTCTAGTGGCGCCGTGGGGACTAGAGGCATACAGTCGTGGCGTGCGAATGGCCCTGGTCGTGGTCGCTCTGTTCGTCGCGGCGGGAAGTGTCGCCTTCGCGGCCACCCGCTCGAGCGGCACGGTCGACGCCTGCTACAACCCCACCTCGGGTAAGCCGCCTTACCCGCTCGGGATCGTCCCGCAGACGAACGATTGCTCGTCGCCGTCCGTACTCGTGCCCCTGAATCAGCCAGGCTCGACCGGTGGGCTCGACTTCTCGCAGCTGACGATCGAAGACGTCACTCAGATCGTGTTCATGCTCGAACAACAGGACGCCCAGAGCGATCTGAGGCAGACACTGCAGGCGATGGAGCGAACCCGAGAGCAGAAGGCTGCGATGAAAAAGGCGGTCGAGCAGCTCCTCCACGAAGCCAAGCTCCTCCGGGCACACAAGACGTCGGTCGCCGCCGTACTCGGGGCGCTGAAGAACCTCAACGCGCTGCTTGAGGCGTCCCCTTGCGTCGTCCATTCGTCGGCGCCCTGCCGCTAGGCACGAGCGCCCGACGTCCGCGCCGGCGTTGTCAGGGACAACGCCGGCGCGGGGACGAACTACATCGTCCTTGTGGTCAGGACACCTTGAATTTCCGGGTTACCGGCTGTGCTGCTCTGTAGATGGCGTTGCCCGGTTGCTTAGCTTCGATGGCGCAGATCCCGGTCTTTACCAAGGTGATGGTGGCGCCGTTCTTCCCGCCGGAGGTGCACACGGCCGGCGTCGTCGTGGTGAACGCCACCGCCAACTTCGAGGATGCCTTGGCTTTCACGGTCACCGGCGAGTCCGCCCGGGTTTCGCCGGCGACGAGCGCGAAGTTGATCGTCTGAGAGGCCTTCGACACGGTGAAGCTCCGGCTTACCCGCTTCGCTGCGTTGTAGCTGGCGCTGCCGGCCTGGCTGGCTTGGACGGTGCACGTCCCTGCCTTTACCAGGGTGATGGTGGCGCCGTTCTTCCCGCCGGAGGTGCACACGGTCGGCGTCGTCGTGGCGAAGGTCACGGTCAGCTTCGAGGAGGCCGTAGCGCTCACGGTTAGCGGTGACTGCAGCAGCGTCTTGCTCTTGCGCTCCGCGAACTTGATCGTTTGGTCGGCCAGCGCATACGCGATGATCACTTTGCCGTTGCCGGTGTTCACGCCAGAGGTGAGCGTGGCCTGGTGTGATCCGAAGCCAGAGCCTCCGCCACCGCCCGCGAGAGCGCCGCCGCCGCCCCCTCCGACACAGCCGCCTCCGCCGCCTCCGCCGCCGCCGTGGCCTGCGCTGGCGGGAGCACCGTTGCCTCCCTGACCGAGCCCGCTCTTACACGTCCCGGTTCCGCCACGCCCTGCTGCGCTGGTCAAGCACGAGGACCCAGCGCGCCCCGACTTGCCGCCCCCGTTGCCGCCATCGGACGTCCCTCCGGCGTCCTTACAGGACTCGGCGCCACCGCCGCCGCCTGCGACCAGGAGGTCAGCGCCCGCCGAGGTTTGCACGAACGAACCGCCGCCTCCGCCGCCGCCAGAGGCTGGACCGCCGTTACCGCCGCCGCCGAAGCCGCCGGCACCGCCGTCAGCGGCGCGCACTCCCTGGCCGCCGACGACGATGGTCAGCGTGGTACCGGACGAAGCAGAAATGACCGCCTTCGCCTCTCCGCCCAGGCCTGCCGTGCTGGAAACGGCTCCACCGCCCGCGGCTCCGTACGCTGTGACCGTCGCTGCCGAAATCGCGGCCGGGAACCTAAAGCTCTGGTTGATTCCCTTGTACGAGCAGGTGATCGTGGCCATGCGCGAAGCCACAACTGGCGACCCGCACGCTGGAGGCGTGGCAGATGTCGCCTGTGCCCCGCCAGCGGCAAGCCCAGCTACCAGAAGACTCGTTGCCAGCGCTCCTAGCGCGGCGAGATAGTGGGGAAACCGGAGTGCCTTCTTCATGGGTCTCTTCCCTTTCTTGGTCCAAATGTGTGGTCGGTCGCGACATCTCTTCCCACCGGACGTCAGCGCTCGACAAGCCGCGCGTAAAAGCGCGGTAAAGGCACCTCGACGAGTCGGCGTCTTTGTTCAGCCGGTGCGGATGCGGTGGAGCGTGCCGTTCCTGGCCCAGCCGTCCGGGCGCGGCGTCACCCAGTCGGCGACGTTCGCGCCGTCGCGTTCGAGGCAGTCGACATCGCCGCCGGCGCACGTCGAGCCGCGTGCGATGTGCCGCCGGTAGTGGTGGTACCCGTTCGAGATGCTGTCGAGGGTCAAAGCGCCGTGGCAGCTCGCGCTGACCTTCCACGTGCCGCCGCTCTCGCGGCCGTTGACGGTGATGGTGATCCGCTCCTTCTGCGTGTCGCCGTTGAGCACGCCCCTCCACGTGCCGGTGAGCGGCCCGTGTGGTGTGCGCAGCGTCGCGGCCGAGCCGGCGGCGGAGGTCGCGCCGGCGAGCACTGCCACGATCACGAGGAGACGACGCATCGAACGCATTATCGCCTCAGCACCCGGATGCGATCATCCCTCGATGGGCGACAGGCTCCGTCCCCTCTGGGACTTCGACGATCTCGACGCGAGTCGCGAGCGGTTTCTCGCGCAGCTCGCCGAGGAGACGACCGATGCCGGGCGCGCCGAAGTCCTCACGCAGCTCGCCCGGGTCGAGAGCCTCCGGGACGAGTTCGAGCGCTGCGACGCGCTGCTCGACGAGGCGGAGGCTCTCGACGGAGTCACTGCGCGTTCCCTCCTCGAGCGCGGGCGGCGCGAGCGGTCCTCCGGGCGGGACGGGGCGGGTCTGGCGGAGTTCCGGCGTGCGTTTGAGCTGGCGCAGGAGAGCGGCGACGATGTGCTAGCCGTCGATGCTGCGCACATGCTCGCGATCGTCGACGACACGGAGGGCTGGACTGCTCGCGGGGTCGAGATCGCCGGCTCGTCGGACGATCCGGGCGTCCGTTACTGGCTCGGGCCGCTGTACAACAACGTCGGCTGGACGCGCTTCGAGGCGGGTGATTTCGGCGGAGCGCTCGAGGCGTTCGAGCTCGCCCTCGCCTCGCGCGAGCGCGACGACCCGCGGGAGTCGGCGCTGCAACACGCACGCGACGCGGTGGACGAGGCGCGCCGCGCCCTCGCCGGCGAGTCGGACTAGCGCTCGCCGCGCGGCTGCCGCCAGGGCCAGCCGACCAGGCCAATCGCAACGACGACGCAGACCGCTCCGGTGACGCCCCAGAAGGTGCTGCCGGTCATGAACGAGCCGGAGATCCAGCCGAGCCCCTGACCGATCCAGACGACGCCGGTCAGGAAGAGCAGCGCTCCGACGATCCGCCTCGCGAGAGTCACGCGAGCAAACCTAGCCGGAGCGTGCTTTAGGCTCTGCCCGGGCGGTTGGTCTCGTCCCTCCAGCGCGAAAGGAGTTCGATGGACGGTCTTTCCAAGCTCTCAGGCGAGGCGCTAGTCGTTCTCGGCGGCGGAGTCTTGCTGTTGATCCTCTCGTTCCTCGACTGGCAGCAGGCTTCCTTCAACTTTGGCACTCTTGGAGGCACCGTCGGTCTGAACGAGTGGCACGGCATCGGGGTCCTCGCCGGCCTGCTCGTGATCGCAATGCTCGCCTGGGAAGTCTTCCGACTGATGGCGGTCAACGTCTCGCTCGGCACGCTGAGCCCGGGTCTCGTCTCAGTCGGTCTCGTGCTGCTCATGGCGTTGTTCACCCTGATCGCATTCCTCAACAAGGGCACGGCCCGGCACTGGCCCGCGTGGATCGGGCTGATCGTCGCGCTCGTCGTCGCCGCGGCCGCGGTCATGCGTGCTCGCGCCGAGGGCGTGGAGATGCCGCAAGCGAGGCCGGCCGGACCCGCCGGATCGGCCGAGCCCGCCGGATCCGCAGAGCCTGCCGGACCCGCCGGACCGATCGACTCGGCGGACACCCCCTCCGAATAGCAATGAAGCCGGAGCGGGGCGCCGAGGCGCCCCGCTCCAGTCTCCCGTCGCTCCATAGTCTTCATATCGTGATAGCGATCGAGGAGCGGTTCCCGCGGCCATCCGTCATGGGCGTTCTCAACGTCACGCCCGATTCGTTCTCGGACGGCGGCGTTCATCTCGATCCCGACGTCGCCGCGGCTGCTGCGCGGCGCATGGTCGAGGACGGAGCCGCGGTCGTCGACGTCGGCGGCGAGTCGACGCGGCCCGGCTCCGACGGCGTCTCGGCGGAGGAGGAGCTCGGGCGCGTCCTTCCCATCCTCGAGCGGCTCGGCGGCGAGGTGTCGCTCTCGATCGACACCGCGAAGGCTGCGGTCGCGCGCGCGGCGCTCGAGCGGGGCGCGATCCTCGTCAACGACGTCACCGCGCTGCGTGGCGACCCGGAGCTCGCGGGAGTCGTCGCGGACGCCGGCGCGTATCTCTGCCTCATGCACATGCTCGGCACTCCTAGGACGATGCAGCGCGAGCCACGGTACGACGATGTCGCGTCCGAGGTCGCCGCGTTCCTCGAGGAGCGGCTGGCGTTCGCGGTCGCGGCCGGGATCCCGGAGGAGCGGATCTGCCTCGACCCCGGCATCGGTTTCGGCAAGACCGTCGAGCACAATCTCGAGCTCGTGCGCCGGCTTGATGTCCTTCTCAGCCTCGGCCGTCCCGTGGTCATCGGCTTCTCGCGCAAGAGGTCGCTGAAGAGGCTGACCGGCTCCGACGACCTGCTTGGCGCGAGCGTCGCCGCCGCGGTGGCCGCGTTTGAGCGCGGTGCCTCGATCCTCCGCGTCCACGACGTCAAGCCGACTGTCGATGCGCTGACCGTCGCCGAAGCCATCGCGTGATCACGGTCCACGTCCACGACCTACGCCTGTTCGGACATCACGGCGTTCGCGGCGAGGAACGCGAGGAGGGGCAGGACTTCCTCTTCGACGTCGAGCTCGACGTCGGCGATCGCGGTACGAGTGACCGCCACGAGGACGCGGTCGACTACGTCGAAGTGGCGCGCGTCGTGCAGGAGGTCTCCGACGGGCGGCAGTTCACGCTGCTCGAAGCGCTCGCGAGCGCAGTCGCCGACGAGCTGGAGATCCGCTTCGCGCCGGAACGCACGGTCGTCCGCGTCCGGAAACCGAAGGTCATGCCCGCCGGCCTCGACGGCACCGTCGGCGTGACCGTCACGCGGCCGTGACGCGCGCGTTCATCGGCCTCGGTGCGAACCTCGGCGACCGGGAAGCGACGATCCGTGCGGCCGTCGACGCTCTCGCCGAGGAGGACGGAATCGAGGTCGTGGCCGTCTCGACGCTCCGCGAGACGGAGCCGGTCGGCGTCGGCCCGCAGCCCCTCTACGTGAATGGGGTGGCGGAGTTGAACACCTCTCTCCTGCCGCGTGCTCTTCTCGATTGCCTGCTCGCGACCGAGCAGCGGTTCGGCCGCATCCGCGTCCCCGGCGAGCACGGCCCGCGCACGCTCGACCTCGACCTTCTCCTCTACGGGGACGAGCAGATCGACGAACCGGGGCTCATCGTTCCGCACCCGCGGCTGCACGAGCGCGCCTTCGTCCTCGAGCCTCTCGCGGAGCTGGATCCAGACCTTCCAGGGCTACACTGACCGGCGCGATGTCGCATCTCGACGATCTCGACGAGTACGAAGCGGAGCTGGAGCTCGCACTGAAGAAGGAGTACCAGGCCGTCTTCGGTCTCTTCCGCTACTGCGTGCTCACGCAGGACGCGACGTACCTCTGCAACAAGCTCGAAGTCCAGCAGGCGGCGCCGACCGCACCCGGCGCGCTGCCCTTCTTCCAGCTCGACCTCGAGGACGTCTGGGTCTGGGACAAGAACCGGCCGACGCGGATCATCCCGCGCACCAAGGTTTTCACCTCCGGCGACGTGACGATCGAGGAGCTGCGCGGCGAGGGCGACGAGCCGACGCTCACGGCCGAGGCCCTTGCCGAGCGGATCGGCGAGCCGTTCCGCGCCGAAGACGAGTAGAGCCTTCCGGCGATGCTGCTCGCGGTCGACGTCGGCAACACGCAGACGGTCTACGGGCTGTACGACGGAGACCGGCTCGCCGAGCACTACCGCATCGGCACGAACCCCGCGCACACGGCGGACGAGCTCGCCGTCATGCTCCGCGCTCTCGTCGATCTCCCGAGCCTCGACGGGATGGTGCTCTGCTCGTCGGTGCCCCAGCTCGTCACCGAATATGAGGTCTTCGCTGAGAGATGGGCAAAGACCGAGCTGCTCGTGCTCGGGCCGGGCGTCTCGACAGGCGTTCCGATCCGCTACGACGATCCCCGCGAGGTCGGGCCGGACCGAATCGCGAACGCGGTCGCCGCCCGCGAGCTGCACGGAATGCCCTGCGTCGTCGTCGACTTCGGGACGTCCACGAATTTCGACGTCGTCTCGGCGGCGGGCGAGTTCGCCGGAGGGGTGCTCGCGCCCGGGATCGAGATCTCGATGGACGCGCTGTTCGCGCGCGCGGCCCGTCTCCCCAAGGTGCCGTTCGTCGCGCCGGAGCGCGTGATCTCGCAGACCACGACGCAGGCTCTCCAGTCGGGTCTCGTCTACGGTTTTGCCGGTCAGGTCGACTCGATCGTCGACCGGATCCGCGAGGAGCTCGGCGCGCTGGACGCTCCCGTTGTCGCGACCGGCGGCCTCGCCGAGCTCATCGCCCCGCATTCCCGCACGATCACGACGGTCGACGAGTTCCTCACGCTCGCGGGGTTGCGGATCGTCTGGGAGCGGAACCGCTCGTAGCCGTGTTGCGGCTCGCCGCGCCGTCCGACGCCTTCCTCCGCCGCGCGCTCGAGGACGCGCGAAGCGGCGAGTTCTCCTACCCCGAGGTCGGCGCGACGCGGACAGCCGAATTGCCGGCCGGATACCGCCTCGATTGCTACGAGCAGTCTCTTGGCGCCGCTGACGGGCGCTTCGAACGGGCGGTCGCCGCGCTTCGCCAGTGGCAAGGGCACCTCGGCGCCGGTGTTCGGATCTATCCGACCGGTGCGATGGTGGAAACCGGGAAGCCGGTTCTCCTCATCGCGCGTACGCTCGGCCTCTGGTCGGTCCTGCCGTGCCGGGTCGTCTACACCGCCGAGAGCGACTCGTGTTTCACGTTCGCCTACGGGACGATGCCCGGCCATCTCGAGTGCGGCGAGGTCGCGATGAGCGTCGAGCGCGGGGCGGATGGGGACGTCGTTGTGCGGATCGTCTCGTTCTCGAAGACGGTTGACCCGCTTGCGCGCGCCGCGGGGCCGCTGGCACGACGTATCCAGACGCGGGTCACGAACGGCTATCTCGACGCGCTCGAAAGAGCGGCGCAATGAGTGGTCTCTCGATCCGCTCCTCCACGCCCGACGATCTGCCCGCGATTCGGGACATCTTCCGCCGGGCGGCGCTCGCGAACGAGGGAGACCGCGCGTGGATCGAGGCGCATCCGGACGAGTTCGGGCTGGACGAGGCGAACGTCCTAGAAGGCCGGACGCGCGTCGCCGTCGTCGACGGGGAGATCGTCGGCTTCGCGACGCTTGTCGGCAGCGGGCTGGAGGATCTCTTCGTCGAACCGGACTGGATGCGGCGCGGCATCGCCACGGCGCTCGTGCACGACATCGCGGCCACGGTGCCGCGGATCGACCTGACCGCGAACCCGCACGCGCTCGCCTTCTACGAGTCGGTCGGCTTCGTCGAGGACGGAGTGGCCGAGACCTCGGGCGGGCCGGCCGTTCGCATGCATCTCGACTGCGCCTAGCCGCCGCCGTAGACCGAGATCGGCAGCTCGAGGACGACGTCGTCCTCCGCCGCCGGGAGCTCCGCCTCCAAGCGCTCGACGAACTCTGCCGCGCCCGGCGCGGCGGCGAACAGTCGCGTGACGACGTCCTCGGTCGTCCGCAGCATCACGATCTCCTGCTTGAACGGCTTCGGGAAGCGGCCGTGGCCGAGGTACCAGCCGTAGAACTTCTTGAGGAAGCCGACCGCGCGCTGCTCGCCGAGCTCGCGCACCGCCTCGCGGATGAAGACGATCAGCTCCGCTGCAACCTCCTCGCGCGACGGCGCGAATGTCTCGCCCTCGATCATCTCCCGCAACGCCCACGGGTTGCCCTGCGCGCCGCGTGCGACCATCGCGGCGGCCGCGCCTGTTCGCTCGAGCACCGCGATGGCCTCTTCGCGTGTCGTAACGTCGCCCGACGCGATCACCGGCACAGCCACACGCTCGACGAGCTCCGCCGTCAGCGCGTGGTCGGCGACGCCGGTGTACATCTGCGCCGCGGAGCGGGGATGGAGCGTCAGCGCCGCCGCTCCCGCCTCGACGAGCCGCGGCCCGGCGTCGAGGCACGCGCGCGAGCCGTTCCCGACGCCGCGTCGCATCTTCACGGTGACGGGGACCGAGACTGCGCTCGCGACCGCGGCGACGACCCGCACGGCAAGCTCCGGATCGTCCATCAGGTGCGCGCCCGCGCCCGGTCTTCGTGACCTTACGGACGGGACAGCCGAAGTTCATGTCGACGATGTCCGCGCCGGCGGACTCGACCATTCGCGCCGCCTCGGCCATCGCGCCAGGCTCCGAGCCGAAGATCTGGATCGCGAGCGGATGTTCGTCCGCCGCAACCCGCAGGTAGCCGAACGTCCGCTCGTTCTTGTGCCCGATCCCCGCCGCGGAGACCATCTCCGAGCACACGAGTCCCGCGCCGAAGCGCCGTCCCTGGCGGCGAAACGCCTGAATCGAGACGCCCGCCATCGGCGCGAGCACGATCCGCGTCGGCACTTCGACCCCGCCGATCGTCCACGATTCGCGAAGGTTGACCGGCATCCGCGGATGGTATCGGGCACCCGTCGGGTACCATCCGCCCCCGCCGCCGGGCACTTCGCCAGCGGCCGTTTCTGTGCAAGGGGCAGGAGGCCACGTTGAAGGAAGTCATTCTCACGCCGGAGGGCTTCAAGAAGCTCCAGGCAGAGATCGAGGAATTGTCCACGGCCGGCCGCCGCGACGTCGCGGAGCGCATCCGCGTCGCGCGCGAGTTCGGCGACATCACCGAGAACGCCGAGTACGACTCGGCGAAGAACGACCAGGCCTATCTCGAGGCGCGCATCGCGACCCTCGAGGACCGGCTCGCGAATTCGCGCGCGTCGTGACGAGGAAGGAGATCCGCTCCGGCGAGGTCTCGGTCGGGACGAAGGTCAGGCTCAAGGATATGGGCTCGAACAAGCAGTT
The DNA here is from genome assembly GCA_963753525.1 of uncultured Actinomycetes bacterium. GTDB lineage: Bacteria > Actinomycetota > Thermoleophilia > Gaiellales > Gaiellaceae > Palsa-739. The sequence continues at coordinate 727,394 of CAVWCS010000004.1, read as the reverse complement.
CGAGTACCACGTCGTCGGCTCGGCCGAGGCGAACCCGGCGGAGATGAAACTCTCGAACGAGTCTCCCGTCGGCAAGGCGATCATGGGCCACAAGAAGGGCGACGTCGTCGAGGCGCCGACTCCGAAGGGCGCCAAGAAGTTCAAGATCATGGAGATCAAGGCCGCGTAGACTCGGCCTCCGTGGCTGCTAAGCATTTCCGCGATCGCTCCGACGCCCAGAGCGTCCGCGAGGAGGCGGACCGGCTCGAGCCCGGCGTGGTCGATACGACTCTCCGGAGGATCGCGGGGCGGGTCATGGGCCGGCGTGTGGCCGGCAAGGAACTGATGTTCCTCGACGTCGTCGACCGCTCGGGGAAGATCCAGGTTCTCGCGCAGCCGTCGCGTTTCGGCGATGTGAGCCTCGGCGACATCGTCGGCGTAGAGGGACTCCTGACGAAGACGAAGCGCGGCGAGCCCTCGCTGACGGCCGAGTCGCTTCGAGGTTCTGGCGCCGATCCGGACTTCGCTCCCCGACACGTTCCACGGGCTCACCGACATCGAGCAGCGCTACCGCAAGCGCTACCTCGACCTGCTGATGAACGACGAGGTGCGCAACGACTTCGTCCTCCGCGCGCGCATCGTTACCGCGATCCGCTCCTACCTCGACGCGGAAGGATTCGTCGAGGTCGAGACGCCGATCCTCCAGCCGCGCTACGGCGGCGCGTTCGCCGAGCCCTTCGTCACGCACCACAACGTCCTCGACCAGGACCTCTACCTCCGCATCGCGACCGAGCTCTACCTCAAACGGCTCATCGTCGGCGGTCTCGAGAAGGTCTACGAGATCGGCAAGGACTTCCGCAACGAGGGCGTCAACTACAAGCGGAATCCCGAGTTCACGATGCTCGAGTGGTACGAGGCGTACGCGGACTACGAGGACACGATGCGTCGCATGGAGTCCCTCATCGAGCATGTCGCGCTGGCGACGCTCGGCACGACGAAGGTGACGTTCAAGGAGCACGAGTTCGATCTGAAGGCGCCGTGGGAGCGCGTGCGCCTGGTCGATGAGCTGCAGGAGCTCGACCTCTGGACGTCCGACTACGACGACCTGAAGCAGCGCCTCGAGGAGCGCGAGGTCGATGTATCCCAGGATAAGACGTGGTCGCAGCTCGTCGACAAGGCGGTGACTGCGTACATCGAGCCGCGGCTCATCGAGCCGACGATCCTCTACGACTACCCGATCGAGCTCTCACCCTTCGCGCGCACGCGCGACGATGACCCGGAAATCGCCGAGAGGTTCGAGTTCTACGTCGGCGGGATGGAACTTGGGAACGCGTTCACGGAGCTCAACGACTACGCGGAACAAAACGTTCGGTTCATCCGGCAGTCTCAGGAGGGCACGGCCGGAAATGTCGAGGCTGAGCAGGGAGATCCCGACTATGTCGAGGCGCTCTCGTACGGAATGCCGCCGACCGGAGGGCTCGGGCTTGGCATCGACCGGCTCGCGATGGTGCTGCTCGGCCGCGACTCGATTCGGGACGTGATCCTCTTCCCGGCTCTCCGCAGCAAGGACTGACGCACTCTCTACAGCCGAAGGGGTGGGCTACGATGGTCGCAACTCGTACCGGCCTACTGCGGTTGTACGAATACGAAGGAGGGTCGAGACTTGTTCGAACGGTTCACTGAACGGGCTCGCCAGGTCGTCGTCCTCGCCCAGGACGAGGCGCGGGCGCTCAAGCACAACTACATCGGCACCGAGCACATCCTGCTCGGCCTGCTTCGCGAGGAGGAGGGTCTCGCGGCGCGGGTACTCGAGTCTCTCGACATCACGGTGGAGGAAGTGCGGGCGCAGGTCGCGCGGATCGTCGGACAGGGCGACGAGGTCACGACCGGCCAGATTCCGTTCACGCCGCGCGCGAAGAAGGTGCTCGAGCTCGCGCTGCGCGAAGCGCTCTCCCTCGGCCATAACTACATCGGCACCGAGCACATCCTGCTCGGCCTCGTCCGCGAGAACGAGGGCGTCGCCGCGCGGATCCTGCTCGACTTCGACGCCGACGCGGAGAAGATCCGCAACGAGATCATCCGCATGCTCTCCGGCCCCGGCCGCCGTCAGGCAGGCGCGGGCGGCGGGCCGGCAGGCGAGAAGACGAAGTCCTCGAAGCTCCTCGACCAGTTCGGCCGTAACTTCACGAAGCAGGCCCAGGAGGGCAAGCTCGACCCGGTCGTCGGCCGCCAGACGGAGATCGAGCGGATCATGCAGATCCTCGCCCGCCGCCAGAAGAACAACCCCGTCCTCATCGGCGAGCCGGGCGTCGGCAAGACCGCCATCGTCGAAGGGCTCGCGCAGCGGATCTCGTCGAACCAGGTGCCCGAGATCCTCAAGGGCAAGCAGATCTACTCGCTCGACCTCGCTGCCCTCGTCGCCGGCTCGAAGTACCGCGGCGAGTTCGAGGAGCGGCTGAAGAAGGTCATGAAGGAGATCCAGCAGCGCGGCGACATCGTCCTGTTCATCGACGAGCTCCACAATCTCGTCGGCGCCGGCGCGGCCGAAGGCGCGATCGACGCGGCCTCGATCCTCAAGCCGGCGCTCGCCCGCGGTGAGCTCCAGACGATCGGCGCGACGACGCTCGACGAGTACCGCAAGTACCTCGAGCGCGACGCCGCCCTCGAGCGCCGCTTCCAGCAAGTGCGGGTCGAGGAGCCGTCCGTCGACGACTCCGTCCAGATCCTCCGCGGTCTCCGCGACCGCTACGAGGCGCACCACCGCGTCACGATCACCGACGAGGCGCTCCAGGCCGCGGCCGAGCTCGCCGACCGCTACATCCAGGACAGGCATCTGCCCGACAAGGCGATCGACCTCATCGACGAGGCCGCATCCCGCCTGCGCATCAAGTCGTCGTCGGCGCCGCCGCGCTACCGCGAGCTCGAGGACGAGATCGAGCACGTCCGCAAGGACAAGGAAGCGTCGATCGAGAACCAGGAGTTCGAGAAGGCCGCCTCCCTCCGCGACAAGGAGCGGAAGCTCACGCAGAAGAAGCGCGAGCTCGAGGAGCAGTGGCGCACCTCCGAGAACCAGGAGGCGCAGCCGCAAGTCGACGAGGAGGACATCGCCGACATCGTCTCGATGTGGACCGGCATCCCGGTCTTCAAGCTCACCGAGGCGGAGTCCGCGCGGCTCGTCCGCATGGAGGAAGAGCTGCACAAGCGCGTGATCGGCCAGGAGGAGGCGATCGTCGCGGTCGCCAAGTCGATCCGGCGCGCACGCGCCGGCATCAAGGACCCGAAGCGGCCGACCGGCTCGTTCATCTTCCTCGGCCCGTCAGGCGTCGGCAAGACCGAGCTCGCCCGCACCCTTGCCGAGTTCCTGTTCGGCGACGAGGACGCGATGATCCAGGTCGACATGTCGGAGTACATGGAGAAGCACTCCGTGTCCCGGCTCGTCGGCTCGCCGCCCGGCTACATCGGGTACGACGAAGGCGGCCAGCTCACCGAGGCCGTGCGGCGCAAACCGTACTCGGTGCTCCTCCTCGACGAGATCGAGAAGGCGCATCCCGACGTGTTCAACATCCTCCTGCAGATCCTCGAGGAGGGGAAGCTGACCGACGCCCAGGGGCGCCGCGTCGACTTCCGCAACACGATCGTGATCATGACCTCGAACCTCGGCGCAGGGCAGATCTCGAAGAACCAGGGCTTCGGCTTCACCGATCGGCGACGAGCAGGGCCTCTCGTACGACGAGATGAAGAGCCGCGTCATGGGCGAGCTGAAGAAGGTCTTCCGCCCCGAGCTGCTCAACCGGATCGACGAGATCATCGTCTTCCACAAGCTCTCGAAGGAGGAGATCCTCTCCATCGTCGACCTCCAGCTCCGCCGGTTGCGCGAGCAGATGGCGATTCACGACGTTGCGATCGAGCTCACCGACGAGGCGAAGGAGCTGCTCGTCGACAAGGGTTACGACCCCGCTATGGGCGCCCGGCCGCTGCGCCGCGCGATCCAGCGCGAGATCGAGGATCCGCTCGCCGACTTCGTGCTCGGCCGCGAGCTCGAGCCGGGCTCGACGATCCTCGTCGCGCGCACCGTGAACGAGGACGGCACGCCGGGCGACGAGGTCGACATCACCTTCATCCCGGGCGACGTCACGCCCGAGAAGGTCACCGTCCCGCCCGAGGAGCCCGCGGCATCCGCCGCCGACTCCGGGGACGCACCGGCCGGCGAAGAGGCGTAAAGAAGAGGGCGGCTCTCGGAAGCCGCCCTCTTCGCTTCTCCCTGTGAGGTGAAGGGAGCCTGCTGCGCTAGACGCTCAGCGGAGCCGAGGTCGTCGTCGTGCTCTTCTCCTTGGCCGTCCGCTTGAAGGCCCAGAAATCGTTCTCCAGTGCCCCGCCGAGGGCGAGGATCATGAACCCGAACCCCGAGAGCAGGAGGGCGACCCCGACGACGATCCCGAACAGTCCCATCTGATCGGCCATGTAGGAGGCGTTGAGCGCGGTCGTCAGCGCCGTCTCCGTGACCCAGATGTTCCGGGCGCCGTTCGACTCGGGCTGGCCGGACACCAGAAGCGGCGTACTGCGAGTTGTCCGTGCCGCCGCCCGGCATCAGCTGCGACTTGGGCGTCCCTGGCTTCGCCACGTAGATCCCCATCTGCGAGTAGTAGTAGCCATGCGTGGCCTCGAGCGCGTCGACCTGCATGTACTCGCCGAAGCAGCGAGCGCGGTTGCCGTTGTTGACGGGCAGGTTGGCGACGCTGCACGTCGGGATCGGCGTATTCGCGATGTCGAGGCCGGCCGCCTTTGCGTTGGCCGTCTCTCCAGCCGGTGTCATGAACGGCTCGCCGGCGATCTTCTGTTGTGCGAGCGAGCTCGACACGGTGTTCCGACCGTTGACTCCGAGAATGATTGCGGCGACGCCGAAAGCGATGAGGACAACGCCTGCGACGACTCCGCCGATTTCGAAGAACCTCTTCATGAGATTCCCCTCCTTCGACTTTGGCGTTTTGTGTGACATTGCTCTGCACCTTCGCGGCGAGCCGGCCGAGCAGCAGCGGTGCTGGCCACGAACCCTTTTGCGGCTTTTCCGCACGCCCGTGACGCATCCGGCCCCCTTCCTTGACCAGCTGCGTCCGGATCCGACCGTACGCTTGTTCCCATGGCGAAAGCGAAGCCCGCAGTCCAGTTCTCCTGCACGGAATGCGGCTACTCGGCCGGGCGCTGGTTCGGGAAATGCCCGGGCTGCAACGCGTTCGGCACGCTCGTCGAGGAGGTCGTCGGGCAGGTCTCGACGGCCTCCGTGCCGCCCAAGCCGCTCCTGCGGCTCGTCGACGTTCACGTCGAGGAGGCCGCGCGGATTTCGACCGGAGTCCCCGAGCTCGACCGCGTGCTCGGCGGCGGCCTCGTCCCGGCGTCGCTCGTCCTGCTCGGTGGCGAGCCCGGTGTCGGCAAGTCGACTCTCCTGTTGAGCGCGCTCGCCGCGATCTCGACGGAACGGCGCGCGCTGCTCGTCACGGGCGAGGAGTCGGTCGCGCAGGTGAAGCTGCGCGCCGAACGGCTCGGCGGCGCCGAACGGGTCGAGATCCTTGCCGAGACCGAGCTCGAAGTCGTATGCGAGACGCTGCGTGCCGAGCGTCCCGATGTTTGCGTCATCGACTCTGTCCAGACACTTCACGCGTCCGAGCTCGGGTCGGCTCCGGGCTCGGTCGCACAAGTGCGCGAGTCCGCGTCGCGGCTACTGCGCGTCGCGAAGGAGAACGGCGTCGCAACGATCCTCGTCGGTCACGTCACGAAGGACGGCTCCGTCGCCGGGCCGCGCGTGCTCGAGCACCTCGTCGACTGCGTCCTCCAGTTCGAGGGCGACCGCTACCACGCCCATCGCATCCTCCGTGCCGTGAAGAACCGGTTCGGCTCGACGAACGAGATCGGCGTCTTCGAGATGACCGGCGCAGGGCTCACGGGCGTTCCCGATCCGTCGGAGGTCTTTGGCAAGACGGTCGCCGGCGAGCCCGGTGCTGCGGTCGCGTGCGCGCTCGAGGGAACGCGGCCGATCCTGCTCGAGATCCAGTCGCTCGTCGCGCAGAGCGAGCTCGCGATGCCGCGCCGCGTCGCGACCGGCGTCGATCCGAAGCGGCTCGCGATGATCGTCGCCGTCCTCTCCCGCCACGCCGGAGTGCCGCTCGGCCAGGCCGACGTCTTCGTCAACGTCGCGGGCGGCGTGCGCATCGACGAGCCCGGCGCCGACCTCGCGATCGCGCTCGCGATCGCCTCCGCAGCGCGCCGGGTGCCCGTGAGGGAGGGGCGAGGCGCGTTCGGCGAGATCGGTCTCACCGGCCGGCTCCGCCCGGCTGCTCAGGCCGAGCGCAGGCTCGAAGAGTGCGCCAAGTTCGGCCTCGCCGCCGTCGTCGCCCCCGTGGGGACTCCCGCCGGCGGCACAATCCGCGTCGAGTCCGCTGAGACGCTGCGCGCAGCCGTCAAAGCGGGGCTCGATCCAGCCAAATCCCGCTCAGACAACGCAGATTTGGCTTAGTTAGGCCGTTTCTGCTACTATCTCCCTCCGTGGCCGGCGCCCGGAGCGTGCCGGCTTTCTTCACGGATGAGCTCGGTTTTCATCTGTTTCAGTCAGTTAGGGGAGGTCGGGTGTATCAGGTCGGCGACAAGGTGGTCTATCCCCACCATGGTGCGGGGACGGTCGTCAAGAAGGAAAAGCGCGAGGTTCTCGGCGAGCAGCGCGAGTATCTGACGATCCAGATCCTCCACAACGACATGACCGTTCAGGTCCCGTCGGAGAACTGCGAGAAGGTTGGTCTGCGGCGCGTCATCGGCGACAAGGACATCGCGCCGGTGCTCAAGGCACTTACGGGCGTGTCCACCGAGATGCCGAAGAACTGGAACCGGCGCTTCAAGCACAACCGCGACAAGATGAAGACCGGCGACATCCTCGAGCTCGCCGAGGTCGTGCGGAACCTCGCCCTCCGCGATCGCGAGAAGGGCCTGTCCACCGGCGAGAAGCAGATGTTCGTGAAGGCGAAGAAGATCCTCGCCTCCGAGCTCATGTACGCCAAGGGCATGGACGAGGAGACGTGCGCCGAGTGGCTCGAGGGCGTGCTCGCGTCCGACGGCCCGCCGCCGCGGAAGAAGGCGGCGCCGAAGAAGAAGGCCACCGCGGCCGCAACCGCTTAGGGCGCGTTCGGCATGCCGGGCTGAGTATGTCCGTCTGGGCGATCCTCGTCGCCGCCGGGCGGGGGGAACGTCTCGGCCTGGACCGGCCCAAGGCGTTCGCGAACCTCGGTGAAGAGCCGCTCCTCGCGGAGCCGCTCCGCCGTCTCGACGCGAGCCCGTGGGTCGACGCGATCGTCCTCGTCGCGCCGCCTGGCTGGGAGGAGCCGGCGATCCTCCTCGCTGAGGAGGAAGGCTGCGGGAAGGTGCGTGCCTGCGTGACCGGTGGAGAGGAGCGGAGCGACTCCGTCCGTGCCGGTCTCGCCGAGGTGCCGGATGATGCGCTCGTGATCCTCGTCCACGACGCCGCCCGGCCACTTGTCACCGACGAGATCGTCGAGCGTCTCCTCGCGCCGCTGTCCGAAGGCTGGGACGGCGCCGTGCCGGGTATGCCGGTCGGCGACACGCTCAAGCGAGTCGGCGGGGACGGCGGTGTCGAGAAGACGGTCTCGCGGGAAGGTCTCTGGGCGGTGCAAACCCCGCAAGCCTTCGCAGCGGACACGTTCCGTCGCGCGTTCTCTCCAAGTAACACTGTGTTACAAGCGACCGATTGCGCCGGGCACGTCGAGGCGGCCGGCGGGCGGGTGAAGGTCGTGGAGGGCGATCCGCGGCTGCTCAAGGTGACGACCGCCGACGATCTCGACAGGATTGCGTCGTGGCTGTGAGCGAGTTCCGGGTCGGCAGCGGCTTCGACGCGCACGCCTTCGAGGACGGCGTTCCGCTCGTGCTCGGCGGCGTCCGCATCGACCATCCGCGTGGACTCGCGGGACATTCGGACGGCGACGTGCTCGCGCACGCGCTCACCGACGCGATCCTCGGCGCGGCCGGCCTCGAGGACATCGGCGCGTACTTCTCCTCCGACGACCCGGCGCTCGCGGGCGCCGACTCGGTCGATCTGCTCGCGCGTGCATGGGAGCGTGTCGCCGCCAGCGGCTGGGCGCTCGCAAACGCCGACGTCGTGCTCATCGGGGAGGAGCCGCGACTTTCGCCTCACCGCGACGCGATGCGTGAACGGCTTGCCGGGGCGCTCGGTGTCGGGCCGGAACTGGTCGCGGTGCGGGCGACGACCGCCGACGGCATGGGCTTCACAGGCCGCCGTGAGGGGCTTGCTGCCCAGGCCGTCGCGCTCCTGCGGCGATGAAGCTGGCGCTCGTCACGCATCTGGAACGGTCGCGTCTGCGGGGCACGCTTCCGGACCTCTGGCCGGAGTTCATGTCCCACGACAACGTCGTCCAGGCGTTCTGGCCGAAGCTCTACGACGTCTATCCCGACTTCCAGATCTGGGCCGTCGACCGCGAGACGCAGCCACGCCGGGCAATCGGCTACGCGTGCAGCGTGCCCATTGCGTGGGACGAGGACGCACCGTCGCCGCGAGGCCTCGACTGGGCACTGACCGACGGGGTCGAAGGCCCATCGACCGCCCTGTGCGCGGTCGTCGCGGGCGTCGCTCCGGAGTACCGTGGCCGAGGCATTGCCGAGGCGATTCTCCGCCGGCTCGGGTCCGTCGCGGCAGGGCATGGTCTCGATCTTCTCGTCGCGCCGGTGCGGCCGACGTGGAAGGAGCGCTACCCGCTCGTCCCGATCCAGCGCTACGCCGCATGGCGGCGCAGCGACAGCCTCCCGTACGACCCGTGGCTGCGAACGCACGAGCGGCTCGGGGGCGAGATGCTCGGGAGCGCGCCACGCTCGATGACGATCGCCGGCACACGCGCGGAGTGGGAGGAGTGGACGGGCATGACGTTCCCGGACGACGGCGACTACGTCGTGCCTGGCGCCCTGGTACCTGTCCACTTCAAGAACGAGCGCGGCCTCTACGTCGAGCCCAACGTCTGGGTCCGCCACCAGGTCTAGCTAGCGAGTCCGCTTGCGCTGCTTTTCGAGCTGGCGGCGCATCTGGCGGTTCGTCGCCTCTTCCGGCACGGCGCCCTGCTGGTCCTGCATCTCGAGCAGCGCGGCCCGCTCCTGCTTCGTGAGCTGCGACATCGCCTTCTGCGCGCGCATCGGATCGTTGAGATGCTTCTGGTGTGGCTCAAGCTTCCGTATCGCGCTCGCGAGCTCGGGGTTCGTCCGCTCCATCGCCGCCCGCGAGCCCTTCTCGATCCACCGCTTCAAGAGTGGCACCTTCATCAGGAGGAGGATCAGCGGCCGCACGAAGCGGCCGTTCTGAACGCGTCCCAGCAACCCGAGCACGGCGAGCACCGCGACCAGGCCGAGCAAGATCCAGAGCGGGATCAGCAGCGTGACGATGTCGGCGATCACGGCGTCGATGGTAGCGCGGCGACCCCGTTGCGCACGCGGACGAGGCCGTCGCGCTCGAGCGCCGCGATCGCTTCGCCGTCGTCGGGCTGCCCGCCCGCGAGCACGGTGCGAAGAGCGTCGGCCCGGCGCTGGCGGAACGAGCCTTCGTACGGCCCTTGCCGACGTGCCGGCGCGAAACGGGCGCCGCGCGACGGGCAAGCCGCGGCAAGCGGACAAACGCCGCAGCGCGGCACTCGCGCGAGGCAGACGCTTTTGCCGAGATCCATCAGCGCCTGTGCGGCGGCGGGCGAAAACGCATGGCCCGTGCGCTCCGAGACGCGCCGCACGTTCACGTCGATGGGGAGGACGTCTCGCTCGAAGGCGAAGCACGCCACGGCATCGGCGGTGTAGCGGCCGACGCCGGGCAGCTCCGTCAGGTCGTCGGGCCAACCGTGCTCTGCTACCTGCTTTGCCGCTTCATGGATCGCGAGGGCTCGGCGGTTGTAGCCGAGCCCCTGCCACTCACGGATCACGTCTGCAGGCGCCGCGCCCGCGAGCGACTCGACTGTCGGCCAGCGCTCCATCCACCGCTCCCAGCGCGGCAGGACGCGCTCGAGCTGCGTCTGTTGCGCCATCACCTCGCTGACGAGGATCGCGTACGGGTCGCGCGTCCGCCGCCACGGCAGGTTGCGCCCGTGCTCGCGGAACCAGGCGAGAAGCTCCGCCTCCACCGTCAGTCTGCGGAATCGGGCGCCGCGCCGCGACCGTCGCCGTGGGCGAGGTCGATCAGATCCTCGAGGACGTAGAGGCTCTGCGCGAGCATCCGGCGGACGCGATGTGCGAGGAAGCCGGTCAGGAGCCCGGCAGCTGCGTAGCCGGCGAAGTGCGTGAGCGCGGGCGCGGTGGCGAAGTCCCTCCACGCGAGACCTCGGCCATGGTGCACGGCGAGCTCGAGGAGGAAGACGGCGAGGACGGCCGCAGCGCCGCCGGCGAGCGGGCTCGTCGCTGCGGCGACCAGGATCACGGCGACGTAGAACCCGCCGCTGATCCCGAGCCCCGGCCGGCCGTAGGCGGAGAGCAGAACGAAGGTCACGCCGTACGCAAGCGAGGAGGCGAGCAGCAGCAAGTGCGGGATCGAGATCCCGTTCCACCACTTCCGGAGCGTCTGGGGGACGAGATCCGTAGCGGCGAAGGGGCGGGAAGAGCCGGAAGTTGGGCGATCCACCGGAAGCGCGATCCTACCGTGGGTTCCTCTCCGTCGCGGAGTTCATACACTCGCCGCATGCCGAGAGTCCGCTTCGCTCCGAGCCCGACGGGCTCGCTCCACGTCGGCAACGCGCTCAGCGCGGTCGCGAACCGCCGGATCGGCGACTGGATGCTGCTTCGCATCGACGACACCGATGCCACACGGACCATCGAGGGAGGCGAGGAGGCGATTGTCGCCGACCTCGAGTGGCTCGGCGTGGTGTGGGACGAAGGCCCGGTGCGTCAGAGCGACCGAGCGGACCGACACCGCGAGGTCGGCGCGCGGCTCGGCGACCGCTTCGAGGGCGGTGTGACGCTCCTCCGCGAGGACGGTTCCCCGACGTATCAGCTCGCATCGGTCGTCGACGACATCGACTTCGGGATCACGCACATCGTCCGCGGCAACGACCACCGTCCGAACGAGGCCGTGCAGCGGCGCCTGTTCGAGGCGCTCGGCGCGCCGCCGCCCGAGTTCGTCCATCACGGCTTGATCCTCGGCGACGACGGACGGAAGCTCTCGAAGCGCGCCGACGGCGCGACGGTCGCGTCGCTCCGCGACGACGGTTTCCCGGCCGAGGCGGTGCGCGCGTACCTCGAGGAACTCGGTGTGCCTAAGCACGACGTCCGCCTCGACCTGCCGCGCGTGCGGCGTCTCTCGATCGAGACGCTCGGCGCGTTGTCGGATGAGGAGCTCGCGGCGCGCGTCGGCGTTCCCGTTTCAGTCGCGCCGGTGCTGCGCGGCGCCCGCAACCTCGTTGAGGCGCGGGAGTACGCGACGGTCGTCCTCGAGCCGCAGCCGGCGGAGGTCGACGCGCCTGAGACGCTCGAGCGGTTCCGCGAACTCGTCGAGGCGGGAACGGAGCCGAAGACGATCGTGCGGGAACTGAAGGCCGTCGGCGGCGACCTGAAGGCGCTGCGCCTCGCTCTCACGGGCGCCGAGCGCGGCCCCGAGCTCGCGGCCGTGATCGCGGCGCTGCCGCCGGAAGAGTTGCTCTCTAGGCTAGAGAGGTGAGGCTATACAACACCCTGTCGCGGCAACTTGAGGAGCTGCCGCCGCCGCCCGGCCCGATCCGCATGTACTTCTGCGGCCCGACGGTCTACCAGCGAGCGCACATCGGCAACGCGCGGCCGTTCGTGCTCGGCATGTGGCTGCGCTCCTGGCTCCGAGCACGGGGCTACGACGCGACGCTCGTCCACAACATCACGGACGTCAACGACAAGATCTACGACGCCGCTCCGGGGAACAGTGCCGAGCGCGCCGCGCAAGCGACGCAGTGGTACCTCGAGGACACAGCCGATCTTGGACTCGGCATGCCCGACGCTCTGCCGCTCGCCACCGATGCCGTCCCGTCGATCGTCGCCTTCATCGAGAAGCTCGTTGACCGGCGGTCATGCGTATGCGGCCGATGGCGACGTCTACTTCAGCGTTGCGACCGACCCAGGCTACGGGCGGCTGTCACGCCAGAAGGTCGAGAACATGGAGCCGGAGGAGCAGAGCTCGCTCAAGCGCGCTCCGCAGGACTTCGCGCTCTGGAAAGCCACGAAGCCGGGCGAGGACACGTCCTGGGACTCGCCGTGGGGCAAGGGTCGTCCCGGCTGGCACATCGAGTGCTCTGTCATGGCCGAGGACGCGTTCGGGCCCGTCTTCGAAATCCACGGCGGCGGCCTCGACCTCGTTTTCCCCCATCACGAGAACGAGCTCGCGCAGTCGCTCGCGCTCGGCCACGACTTCGCGCGGATCTGGACGCACAACGGGATGCTCGACTTCGGCGGCGAGAAGATGTCGAAGTCGCTCGGAAACGACGTCTCTATCCGCAACGTGCTCGACACATGGGGGCGCGACGTCGTGCTCCTGTTCTTCCTGACCGCGCACTGGCGGAAGCCGATCGACTTCGGCGACGGGCCGCTCGAGCAGGCGCGGGCGCAGCTCGAGGGGTTCCGCAACGTCTTCCGCTCGCCGAGCGAGCCAGTCGGGGAGTGGGCGGACTTCGAGGTCGCGCTCGACGACGACTTCAACACGCCCGAGGCGCTCGCGGTTCTCCACGGCTGGCGCGATCACGAGCTGCTGCGGCGGGCGTTCGGCATCTTCGGCTTGGAGTCGATCGCCGAGCAGGAGGACGCGCCGGCCGAACTCGTTGCGCTCGCCGCGCAGCGCGTCGCGGCGCGTGACGCGAAGGATTTCGCAGAGGCGGATCGCCTGCGCGGCGAGATCGAGGCAGCAGGTTGGACTGTGCGGGACGTCGACGGCGGCTTCCAACTCGTTCCAAAGTGAACCGCGACCTCGTCTACGGCAGGAGGCCGGTGCGCGAGGCGCTGCGCGGGCCGCGCGAGGTGCTCGAGCTCTGGGCGAGTGAGAACGCGCTCAAGTCGGAGGAATGGCTGCGCGAGGTCGACAAGCCGCGCGTCCAGACGAAGCTCGAGCGCGACCTCTCCGATGCCGCCGGGACGCGCGACCATCAGGGCGTCGTCGCGTGGGCGGAGCCGTTTCGCTACGCCGACGCGTTCGAGCTCGCCGGCGGCGAGGCACCGCTTCTCGCGTGCCTCGACCAGGTCAGCGACCCGCGCAACCTCGGCGCGGTGCTGCGCAGCGCAGAGGGAGCAGGCGCGAGCGGAGTGGTCGTGACCGCGCACGGCTCGGCGCATGTGACCCCTGCCGTCTGTCGCGCCTCCGCCGGCGCCGTCGAGCACGTCCCCGTCGCGGTCGTCACGAATCTCGCGCGCTATCTCAACGAGATCAAGCGCGCCGACCTCTGGATCGCCGGCGCGGTCGGCGAGTCGGGGACGCCGATGTGGAAGGCCGATCTCGCAGGCGGCATCGCGTTCGCGCTCGGAGCGGAGGGGAAGGGGCTGCGGCCGCTCGTGCGGCGCGCGTGCGACCTCGAGGTCTCGATCCCGCAGCTCGGGCAGGTCGAGTCGCTGAACGTCAGCGTCGCCGCCGCGCTGCTCCTCTACGAGGCACGCAGGCAACGCGGATGGCTGAGCCGACGCTCTACCTCTTCGACGGCTTCAACCTCCTCCACGCCGGCGGGTTCGGCTCGCCGGAGGAGCTGCGCGACCTTCTCGCGAGCTGGGTCGCCGCCCAGGGAGCCCGCGGCATCCTCGTCTTCGACGGCGAGGGGAAGGACGAGCAGCTCGGCCCCCTCGAGCGTGCGCTGGGCGAAGGACGCCGACACGCTGCTCGAGCGCCTTGCGGCGGAGCGGCGCGGGCAGGAGCAGGTCGCGCTCGTGTCCTCCGACTCGGCGGTGCGGGAGACGATGGGGATCGACGTACGCAAGCTCGCCTCGCAGACGTTTCTCGCGGAGTTCTCGCGGCCGACCCAGCCGGAGGCGGTGCGCGGCGACCTGCGGGACAAGCTCGACCCCGAAACCCTGAGCAAGCTAGAACGACTGCGTCGCGGGCAGTAGCGTAGGCGGTCCTCGCCAAGACATCCGTCAAGCTGGGTCCAGAGCAAGTGGACTTGTAAAAACTTGGTCCAGCTGCTAGCTTCCCCTCAACCACAGGGTGAGGGTTAACCCTGGCGACCCCAGGAGAGGCCATGCTTGCGCGTGCCGCGAGAGCGTATTCGCCGCAGAAAGCTCAACGAGAGCTAGAGGATCTCCAGCTCGTCCTGAAGGCGAAGAACGGCGACGACGTCGCGATGGACGCCCTGATCCGCCGCTACACCGGGTTCGTCCGGCTCAAGGCGAGCTCGTACTTCCTCGCCGGCGGCGACAATGACGACCTCCTGCAGGAGGGGCTGGTCGGCCTCTACAAGGCGGTACGTGACTTCCGCACCGACAAGGAGACGTCGTTCCGCAGCTTCGCGGAGCTCTGCGTGACGCGGCAGATCATCACGGCGATCAAGACCGCCACCCGCTTCAAGCACGCCCCGCTCAACACGTACATCTCCTTCAGCCACACGCCTGCCGGCCAGGACGGCGAGGGCGAGTGCTCGCTCGGCGACGCTCTGCCCGGTCCGGGGGCGCAGGAGCCGCCGATGGTCGTCATCTCCACCGAGGAGCTGCAGAGCCTCGTCGACAGCCTCGGCACCGGCCTCTCGCCGCTCGAGGCGGACGCGCTGAAGCTCTATCTCGAGGGCTCGTCGTACGAGGACATGGCCGTCGCGCTCGGCTGCGACACGAAGACGATCGACAACGCGCTCCAGCGGGTGAAGCGCAAGATCCTCTCGCACCAGAAGGAACGCGAAGTTCTCCTGTAAGCCGCGGCGCTACGCTGGCCGTCGCGCCGGAGTAGCTCAGCTGGTAGAGCACCGCTCTTGTAAAGCGGTGGCCGTCGGTTCGAGTCCGACCTCCGGCTCTGCTCTAAGAACTCGTCTCGAAATGAAGCACGGGCCGTCTGGCCGCGCTGTCCGGCGCGATGCGTCGTCCTCAGTCGCGCCCATAGCGCTGCTATGGGCGATCCCTGCGTCCTAGCCTCGCACTCGGCCATCGCACCCAGCCAACGCGTGGTCATTCCGAGACGAGTCCTACGTTCGCTCGAGTAGTGCGCTCCAGCGTTCCTCGATCCGGCGGGTCTTCCAGACCGTGACCGAGAGCAGCCAGGTCGCGAGGAAGAGCGCGACGACGAGATAGCCCAAGACCCCGAGGTTGAGGCCCTCCAGGAGCCGCCAGAACGGGCCGTGCAATGCGAGCTTCGCGGCGAGCACTTGCAGGAGCTCCACCGCTCCGACGAGCCAAGCGACCGCTACGGAGAGGCTCGTGACGCTGATGTTGTAGTAGATCTTGCGCACCGGGCTCGAGAACGCCCAGCCGTACGCGTGGCTCATGAATGCGCCGTCGGCGGTGTCCATCAGGCTCATCCCCGCGGCGAAGATCAGCGGCAGCGAGATGACCGCGAGGAACGGGACGTGGTGTGTCGCGACTCCGGCCGCGACGGCAAGCAGTCCGATCTCGGTCGCCGTGTCGAAGCCGAGCCCGAACAGCAAGCCGAGCGGATACATCTTCCAGCTCGCGTCGACTCGCTTGCCGAAGCGCTTGAGCAGAATCCGGCTGAGGAATCCCTGGTTTGCGAGCGCGCGCTCGAGGTTCTGCTCGTCGTAGCTCCCGCGCCGCATCCGGCGGAACACGCCGATCACCTCGAGCAGCACGAGCAGGTTGAGGGCGCCGATCAGCAGCAGGAACGTTCCCGAGACTGACGCTCCGACGACCGAGCCGTACGCCTGGAGCGTCGGAAGCCCCGCATTAACGGCGTGTGCGGCGACGGCGAGACCTGCCGTGAGAGCGAAGACGATGGTCGAGTGGCCGAGCGAGAAGAAGAAGCCGGTCCCGAGCGGGCGCTCCTCGTCCTGCAGCAACTTGCGCGTCGTGTTGTCGATGGCCGCGATGTGGTCAGCGTCGAACGCGTGACGCAGGCCGAAGGTGTACGCGAGCGTCGCGAGTCCCGTCAGCGCCGGATAGCGCGGCGCGTAGTAGAGGAAGAGGCCAAAGCCGGCGACATGGAGGAGAAGCACGACTCCGCCGAAGCCCCCGAGTCTCGTCCACTCGGCGCGCGTCATGCCTGCGCCCCAGCGATCGAGAGTCGCGCCGTCCGCCGCTCGGCCAGTACGGCGAGCCAGATCGAGCCCTCGAAGAGCACCCACATCGGCAACAGCTCGAGGGCGGTCGTCACCGGATCGGGGCCGGGAAGGGCGAGCGCGATCGCGGCGACGATGAAGTAGCCCTTGCGCCGATTCCGGCGGAGCCCGGACGACGTGAGAACGCCGAGTCCCACGAGCGTGAGCACGACGAGCGGCAACTCGAAGACACAGGCGACGCCGGCGAGCACCGAGACGACGAACGAGTAATACGTGGTCGCCCGAATCACGATCGTGAACTGCGAGGCGTCGTAGTTCGTGAGCCAGTGCAGAGCGCGGGGAAGGATGATCCCGTAGCCGAACGCGACGCCGGACACCCCGAGAACGACGCCGAAGAGCGAGAGCAGGAACACGCGTCGCTCGGCCGACGCGTCGACTGCCGGCGCGAAGAACGACCACACCTGCCAGAGGAGCACCGGCAGCGCCAGGACCAGCCCGGCGTAGACGCTGACGGCGATCGACACGGAGAACGGCTCCGCGACGCCGAAAGTGGCGAGGTGCCGATGGGCGGGGGGAAGCGGTCGAGCGAGCCAGTCGAGGAGCCGGTCGTGGAAGACGTATGCGGCGGCCGTTCCGAGAGCGACCGCCGCGATCGTCACGATGATCCGCGAGCGCAGCTCCTCGAGGTGTTCAACGAGCGTTGCCTCGTCTTCGCGTGGGAGCCGGCGGATGTGCATCAGTCGAGGGTCGTCGTCTCCGTCGTCTCCGTTGTCTCCATCATCTCCGCCGCCTTCGGGAGGCCTTCATGCGTGATGGAGTCCTTGAACTCCCGCATCCCCGAGCCGAGGGAGCGCCCGATCTCGGGGACACGCTTCGCCCCGAAGAGGAGCAGTGCGATCAAGAGCAGGAGTACGAGGTGCGTTGGGTTCGTCCAGCCGATCATTCGTGGTCCTCCTGTAGTGAGAGTTCGGTCACGACCGAGCCCGCCACGGCGACATCGCGCCGCAGCGGCCGGTCGTGGAGCCAGAGCGTGTACTCGCCTGCGGGCAGGCGGTCGAACACGGCGGCGTAGAGCGGCCGCCCACCGGCCGGCCGCTCATGCACCTGCTTGTGCGAGCGTTCGTCGTCGCTCCCGGCCGGGCTGATCTCGATCTCCTCACCGTGCAGGCTTGCATCGGTGTTGAGGACGAGGGCCCCGACGCCCGGCCCGAGGTCGAGCATCACATGCTCGGGCCGGACGTCAGTGGAGTGATCGTGGTGCGTCACGACGATGGCGTGTCGAAGCCGTCGTGGGGTGCGCCGAGATACGGGAACGTCGCCTGGTAGCGGTCGTTGCCCGGCGTGAGATACGACGACACGTCGGCGACGGCACCGTCGGGCTTGAACGTGTGGTCGACGAGCGGGATCGTGAAGCCGGCGATCGCTTTGAGCTCGATCGACACGACGTCGTCGAACACCCGGCGTCCGTTCGGGAAGCCGGCGAGATCGCCGCCGACGACTCCGAGAGCGTTCGGGTTGCTCGTGGTCGGTGGGATCGCGACGTTCAGCCGCAGCATGTCCGACGGCTTCGAGGTCGTGAAGTTCTGGAACCCGTCGACGACACCGGTCGGGATTCCCGTGAGCAGGATCGCCTCGAGATCCGCGCGGGTCCTTCTTGTAGTTCGCGAGGTTCGGGAACGCGCCGGGGTAGAGGACGTTCAAGAGCCCCGCGAGTTCCGGCTTCTTCACGTACTTCGCGAAGCCGCCGTCGTCGATCGGGTCGACCGCGTTCCAGTGGTCCTTGTGCCCGATCGGGACGATGACCTCGTTGAACAGCGGGTTGCCCAGCCGCGAGACCTGCGTCCACGGGCCGGACTTGTACTTGTGGTGCTTCTCCTGCACGATCACCTTGCGCCGGCTTGCGCCGCCCCAGATGCCGAGCACGGCCTTCGCGCTGGCCTCGTCGCTCGGCACCGAGCCGTCCTTCGTCAGCATGTGGATCGGCACCTTGAGCGCGATCGAGTGGACGTTCATCGTCTTCAGTGGATCGACGGCCGGAGCGTCCGGCGTCGAGATCAGGTGGAGGTGCTGGATCGGCCTGATGTCGGCGAGGTCGAAGGTCGCGCCGAGATCCACGAAGAACCCGTCGTTGCGCTGGCCCGCGAACACGGAGATCCCGCCCGGCAGGGAGTGCACAGCCGCCGCCGCGAGGGAGTCGTAGTCCGGGATCGACCGCGGCCCGACGTTGCAGGGCGGGCACTTGAGGTCCTTGCCGAGCACCTTGCCCTTACCGTCGTACGAGTGATCCTGCTTCTTGCCCTTGCTCTTCGCGTGGATGACGGAGACGGAGTAGAGCTGGCGCTTGTTCCAATGCGGGTCGGTCAGCGACGTGATCTGACCGGTGTTGTAGAGGAACGTGTTCGGGTTCTGGTAGGTCGTGTGGAAGCGGAACTGGTACGTGATCTCCGGCAGGGCGTCCCCGTCGTTGTCGATGTAGATCGAGTAGAGAACGTCGTCACCGAACTCGAAGAAGTTCGGCCCGCCGGGCGGCCCCTGGAGGGGCACGTAGTTCGTGATGATGGTGACCGTCGTCGGGTCATCCGGGCTGACGAATGCGTACGTGTCGGCGTTGTCGGCGACCGGGTCCTGACTGATCGACGGCGCTTCGCGATGGGACGACATCTAGCTCACGCCCTTTCTGCCTGCTGCACGCATGAGCTTCTGCACGAGCGCGCGGTCGCGGTATGTGTGCTCGGTCGTGCCGGTGGTGACGGTGACCTCGCCGCGCTCGACGTCCCGCACGTACGCGACGACCGGCTCTTCCGGCACGCCCGTCGTGGGATCGATCGACTCGGCGTTGTCTCCGCCCATCGCGGCCCGCGCGAGCGGCGGGGCTGCGGCAAGAGCCGCTGCACCGGTGGCCGCGCCCGCGATCTTCACGAACTTGGCCCTGTTCAGCCGTTCCATTGAGTCTCCTTTCGGGCGGCGAAGCCGCCCTGGGGATCGGGGGGTTTCGGCTGATTCGTATGAGTCGCCCGATCGGTTCGATCGGAATCTCTCTCCGGCTCAATCCGGAGGTAGGAGGAGAGCCGGCGCGACCTCCGCGAACGCGTCTTCGAGAATCCCTGCGATCTCGTCCCGGTCGAAGCTGCGGTCGAGGCGGACGCCGATCCAGCCGCGATGGCCGACGTACGGCGGCACGTAGAAGCGCTCGGGATCCGCCTCGACGAGGGCAGCCTGCAGACCCTCCGGCGCCGCGCAGATGAGCGCGAAGCGGCCGTCGCCGTGGTGGTTGTCCCAGACCGTCGCGAAGGAGCGCTTCTCGCGGACGAAGAACGTCGGCGCGCCGTGCGAGAGGCGCTCGCTCGTCTCAGGCAAGCCGAGGCAGATTTCCCGCACGGCTGCAAGGATGCGCTGCTTTGTCATCCTCTGATTCTGCCGCGGCATCGAGCACGGCGGCGAGCACGCGCGGCAGCTCGGTGGCGAGCCTCGCCTTTCGGACATAGTCGTGCGCGCCGGCGTTGCGGATCTCGAGCACGCGCTCCTCGTAGTCGTGGCCGCTGATCGCGACGATTGGCAGATCGGGCCAGCGGTCGCGCAGCTGCCGCGTCGCCTCGACGCCGTCGAGCACGGGCATCTCGATGTCCATCACGACCGCGTCCGGCTGCAGGCGTTTCGCGAGGTTGAATGCCTCGAGCCCGTTCCCTGCGCGTCCAGCAACGGCGAAGCGGCCGTCCTGCTCGAGGAGGAGCGCAATCGTCTCGAGAAACGATTCGTCGTCCTCGGCGACGAGAATGCTGAACATGGACGACGCCTACCCGGTGTCGATAAGCGCTACGCGCCGAGCGCGTTCTCGAGGTCGGCCCAGAGCACGTCCGGATCCTCGAGGCCGACGCTGAGGCGGAGCAGCCCCGGCGGCACCCGGTCGCCCTCCCAACGGTGGCGGCTCTCGATGAGGGACGTGACGCCGCCCAGCGAGGTCGCGTTCACGATCACGCGCGTGGATGTCTCGACGGAGCGCGCCTTCTCCGCGTCGTCGACGTCGAACGAGAGCAGGCCGCCGAAGCCGGGATAGCGAACCTTCGCCACCGCCCAGTGGTCGGCGAGCCGCTTCGCGAGGATCCGCGCCGTCTCGGTCTGGCGGCGCACGCGCACCTCCAGCGTCTTCAGCCCGCGCAGCAGGAGCCAGGCGGGGTCCGGCGCGGCGACGATCCCCGTCCTCGTACGGAAGGCGAGCAGTTCCTCCGCGGCGGCTGGATCGCGACAGACGACGACGCCGAGCAGCGCGTCGCTGTGGCCGGCGAGGTACTTCGTCGCGCTGTGGACGACGAAGTCCGCGCCGTGCTCGAGCGGTCGGAGGTGCACGGGCGTCGCCGCAGTCGCGTCGACGACGACGCGCGCCGGGTGCGCGGCGGCGGCGTCGAGGTCGGGCATGGTGAGGAACGGATTCGACGGCGCCTCGAGCCAGATCAAGTCGGCGTCCTCGGGCGGCGGGCCTGTCTGGTCGAACTCGACGACGCGGAGCCCCCAGCGACCGAGCGCCTCGAACGTCTTGCCCGTCCCGTAGTAGGCGCCCTCCGCGAGCGCGATCGTGTCGCCGGGCTGGAGGAGCGAGAGGACGAGTGCCGTCGTCGCGCCTGCGCCGGACGGGAAGAGCAGCGCCGTGCCGCCGTCGAGCGCGCCGAGCTCGGCCTCCGCTGCCGCGACCGTCGGGCTGCCGTACCGCTGGTAGAAGAACGCCCCGACCTCGCCGCGGTCGTACGGCCACTGCGTCGAGCGATCGATGGGCTCCGACATGCAGGCGAGCCTACACAGGCGCGGTCTCGAGCTCGTCGAGGCGTCCCATCGTCGACAACGCGGGGAACACGCGCCGCCAGATCGCGGCGATTGCGATCATCGCGCCACCGCCTGCGACGACGGCCGGCACGATGCCGATGAGCGCAGCGACACCACCGGCCTCGAAGGCTCCGAGCTCGTTCGAGGCGCTGATGAACACCCATTCCACGGCGTTCACGCGTCCCTGCAGCTCGCGCGGTGTGACGACCGCCAGCACTGTCGCCCGGATGTTGACGCTGATCATGTCGACGAAGCCGGCGACTGCGAGCGCGGCGAGGGACAGAGGTACGGACTTCGAGAGACCGAAGACGATCATGGCGACGCCGAAGCTCGCGATCACCGCGAGCATCGTCGGCCCGGCGCGCCGCTGCAGCGGCTTTCGCGTGAGCATCAAGGCCGCCACGAGCGCGCCGACCGAGGGAGCCCCGCGGAGTGCGCCGAGTCCGATTGGCCCGATGTGGAGGATCGACTGCGCGAACGCCGGCGCGAGCGCGATCGAATCGCCGAGGAGGACGCCGAAGAGATCGAGCGCGATCGCGCCAAGCAGCATCTTCGTCTTGAGGATGAAACGGACACCGGCGACGAGGCTGTCGAAGTCGGGTGGCGCCAACGAGGCGCGACGCTCCGGCCGCGGCAGCGAGACGATCGCCGCGAAGGCGACGACGAAAAGTCCGGCCGCAGCCGCATAGACCGCAATCGGCTCGACCGCGAAGATGACGCCGCCGAGCGCCGGGCCGGCGACTACGCCCACCTGGCCCGCGACATTGCGCAGCACGACCGCGTTCTGGAGGATCTCCGGCGGGACGAGGTCGGGCGTGAGCGCCCGTGTCGCGGGGTTCCCGACGACCGAGGCGACTCCGGCCATGGCGCCGACGGCGAGGAACGGCCAGAGCGCGCTCGCTCCATGGAGCGTGACGATGAGCAGGAACGCGGCGATGCCGATGTCGAGCACGAGAGATGCCGCCGTGATCGCGCGGCGCGAGACGCGGTCCGCAAGCTGGCCGGCCGGCAAGGCGAGCAGCGGCAAGGGCACGAACTCCGCGAGACCGATGAGGCCGAGGTCGAACGTGCTGTGGTGGAGCGAGTAGACCTGCCACCCGATCGCCACCTGCATCATCTGCGAGGCGAGTCCGTTGGACAGCGAGGACGTCCAGAGCAGCGCGAAGGACCGCAGGCGGAGTGCGGGAGGTAACCGATGCCTCACGATCCGCGAACGTTAGGCTCCGGGGCGGTGCCCGAGAGTCACGAAACGACTGCAGGCAAGCTCGAGTGGCTCGAGAAGCTTCGCGGCGAGGCGCTCCACGCGGGCAGCGAGAAGGCCGTCGCGAAGCGCCGAGAGGAGGGTCGCCTCCTCGCCCGTGAGCGCGCCGAGAAGCTCTGCGACCCCGGCTCGTTCGTCGAGCTCGACCGCTACGTCCGCCACCGCGAGGTCGAGTTCGGGATGCGCGAGAAGCGCCCGTACGGAGACGCCGTCGTCACCGGCTACGGCACCGTCTTCGGCCGCAAGGTCTTCCTCTTCTCCCAGGACTTCACCGTCTTCGGCGGCTCATTGAGCGAGGTCTTCGCGGAGAAGATCTGCAAGGTCATGGACATGGCCGTGAAGTACGGCTGCCCCGTGATCGGGATCAACGACTCCGGCGGCGCGCGAATCCAGGAAGGCGTCGTCTCGCTCGCCGGCTACGCGGAGATCTTCTGGCGCAACGTCCAGGCGTCGGGCGTCGTTCCGCAGATCTCGCTGATCATGGGGCCGTGCGCGGGCGGCGCCGTCTACTCGCCCGCGATGACCGACTTCATCTTCATGGTCGAGGGCTCGTCCTACATGTTCATCACCGGCCCCGACGTCGTGAAGACGGTGACGGGGGAGGAGGTGAGCTTCGAGGAGCTCGGCGGCGCGGCGACGCACGCCTCGAAGTCCGGCGTGGCGCAGTTCACGGCGCCCGACGAGGAGTCGTGCCTCGAGGACGCGCGCTACCTCCTGAGCTTCCTGCCGCAGAACAACGCCCAGCAGCCGGAGTGGCGGGCGCCGACCGATCCAGTCGACCGTGAGGACGCGGAGCTCGACACGCTCATCCCCGACCTCCCGACGCATCCGTACGACATGAAGGAGATCATCGGCCGCGTCGTCGACGACGGCGAGTTCCTCGAGGTGAGCGAGCGCTGGGCGGAGAACATCGTTTGCGGGTTCGCGCGGCTCGGCGGGTATCCCATCGGCGTCGTCGGCAATCAGCCGCGTTCGCTCGCCGGCGTTCTCGACATCGACTCCTCGAACAAGGCGGCGCGGTTCGTCCGCACGTGCGACGCCTTCAACATCCCGCTCGTGACGTTCGTCGACGTGCCGGGCTTCCTCCCCGGGACGGCGCAGGAGTGGGGCGGGATCATCCGCCACGGCGCGAAGCTCCTCTACGCGTATTGCGAGGCGACTGTGCCGAAGCTGACGGTGATCACGCGCAAGGCGTACGGCGGCGCGTACGACGTCATGAGCTCGAAGCACGTCCGCGCCGACTTCAACTTCGCGTGGCCGACCGCAGAGGTTGCCGTGATGGGGCCGGAGGGCGCGGTGAACATCATCTACCGCGACCGGCCGCCGGAGGAGCGCCCGGAGCTGATCGCCGAGTACAAGGAGCGCTTCGCGAACCCGTACAGCGCAGCCGAGCGCGGCTACGTCGACGACGTCATCGAACCGCGCCACACGCGGCCGATGCTCATCGACGCGCTGAAGACGACGCTCGGCAAGGATGAGCCGCGGCCCCGCCGCAAGCACGGCAACATCCCGCTCTAGCTCGCGACAAGCGGAGCGCTGACGTCGAGGAACGCGGGAAAGCCTGGGCCGATACAGTTTGGCGCGCCGAGACCTGGACCCGAGAGCGTCAGCCCGTGCCCGAAGACCAGTCGGAACGTCGGAACGCCGGGCGCCTGAAAACCGCACCAGTTCCCCATCCGCATGGATATGAGAGCCTTCGCGCCCGGTGCGAGGACGTGTGCGGGCCTTCCCGACTGGACCTCGCCGGGCTTCGGAACCGGCTCCGCGACGTGCATCGGCCGGCCGTTCCACGTGATGCGAACCACCGGACGGCCGTTTGGCAGTGCGCATGCTTCCCCGCCCGTATTCGTGATCAGCGCGCCGCCGAGGGTCAGCTGTGTCGCTCCTTGGCCACCGATGCTCATCGCGAGCTGCGAAGAGCGGCAGCGCGGCGCGCCGCCGCGTCCAAGCGGTGCAGTTCCCGTGCTCCGGTTCGAGTCGCTGCCAACGGTGACGGCGTAGATCGCGAGCCCGAGCGCCGCCGCGATCGCGACGCTGGCCGCCGTCAGAAGCTGCCGTCGCCGCTGGCGCTCGCGCGCTTCCGGAATCAGGGCCTCGGGATCCGGCGGGGGCTTTGGCGGCGCAAGCATAGTGCCATCATGACTGGCACTATGCTTCTCTGTCAAGTTAGGCCGCTACTGGTTCCACTTGTCGGCGGTCTTCTTGCCGTGGCCGCTGCTCTTGGCCCTGACGTCCGGGACGTCCGGCGGCAGAACCTGCTCGTCGCGGGCGAGCGGCTGGTCCTGCGGGCGGCCCTCGGGATGGCGGCGCTGCTCGCGGTTCGGCTTCACGTCCCGCGTCTCCGGAACATGTGGTTTCTTCTTTGTCATGCCCGCGTCCTGCGCGGCGCGCCCGCGCCAAACGTGTCTCTTAGTGCTCCGGTCGAGGAGAGCGCAAAGGCCGGAGCGTAGGACTCGGCGAAGCCGGGCTTACGCGGAGGCCCGACCAAGGCGCTGCCGCTCCTGCGCCGCAGGCCCACGAGCGAGGCGTTCCGCACCGCGGCGTCCAATCAAGCCCTTCAGCATGGAGTCGCGGGAGACCGCGCTCTCCCGCGGCGGAGTACCGCCTCCCAGCGAGCGAGTGCGCAGCACTCGCGAGCTAAGCGACCGCGGCGTCGGAGTCGCGCGCCGAGCGCATCGCCTTGGTGAACGCCTCGACGACGCGCGGATCGAACTGGGTGCCCGCGCAACGCTCGAGCTCCGCGAGCGCCTCCTCTTCGGTGCGCGGCAGGCCGTGCCCGCGGACCGGGCCGTGGGCCGCGGTCATGGCGTCGTAGGCGTCGGCGACGAACACGATCCGCGCCGCGAGTGGGATCTGCTCGCCGGCGAGCTTGTTGGGATAGCCCGTGCCGTCCCATCGCTCATGGTGGTGAAGGACACACTCCGCCACCGAATCGACGCCGAGGCTCTCGAGCATCCGGTAGCCGATCTGCGGATGGCGCTCGAGAACGAGCCTCTCGCCGTCGCTGAGCGCAGTCGGCTTGCGCAGCAGTTCCTCCGGGATCGCGAGCTTGCCGAGATCGTGCAGGTTCCCTCCGAGCCGGATGAGCTCGATCGTCGGCTCGTCGGCGCCGAGCTGCCGGGCGATCCGCGCGGCGTACTCGCCGACACGCTGCGAGTGCCGGCCGTTGTAGGCATCGCGCGCGTCGACCGTCTGCGCGAGGCTCTCCGCGGCGCGGTAGCGGGCCGCGCGGTCGGGGCTGTCGGCGAGCTGCTCGAGGTTGGCGCGGAGGAAGGACTCGGCTGCGTACGCGCGCACGCGGTTCTTGCCATCCTCCTTCGCCCAGTAGAGAGCGCTGTCTGCGAGCCGGATCAACTCGTCGCGTCCGACCCCGTGCGTCGGGAAGGTCGCGACGCCGCCGCTGACGGTTACTTCGTCGATCCCCTCGATTCGCAGCGCCGCGATGCGCTCGACGATCGACCGCGCCACTGCGCTCGCCGCGCGCTCGTCGTGCGCCGGCAAGAGGACGGCGAACTCGTCGCCCCCGAGACGGAACGCCTCGCCGCCCTGTCGCAGCCGTGACGCGACCTGGTTGAGCACCGCGTCGCCCGTCGGATGGCCGTGCTGGTCGTTGATCGTCTTGAGGTCGTCGAGGTCGAAGAGGCAAAGCGCAACCGAGGTGCCGGCCTGCTCCGCGAGGAAGAGCTCGCGCTGCAGCCGCTCGTGGAAGCTCCGGTGATTGCCGAGGCCTGTTAGCGGATCGGTGAGCGCGAGGCGCATCGCCTGCATCGCCTGGAACGTCGAGCGCTGGTAGAGCCCGATCGCGAGGAGCGGCCCGCCGAGGGCGAGGGAGAGGAGCGGCGTCCGCTGCCAGAGGATGCAGAGGATGAGCGCCGCGGAAACCATGAGCGCGAACGGCGGGGTCGTCTGAACGAGGTTCTCCTTCGCGACCTGGAGGTACGGCTTGCCGGAGGACGCCGCGAGGACGGCGCTGATGAGTGCGAGGTTGACGATCCAGTAGTAGATGAGCGCTGCGGCGAGCACGCGCACGACGACGACGGCGGCCGAGCTGCCGTGGAGCTGATCGATGACGGCACCGGCGGCGAGTGCCGAGAGCGCGAACATCGAGCTGTTGTAGGCGACACGTACGGGCGGGCGGCGGCCGATCAGGTGCGTAACGGTCGGGCCGACGGCGACGACGAGCACTGCGGCCGGCCAGCCGAGCAGGACGATCGAGGCGACGGAGAAGACGAAGCCGACAGTGACGCCGCCGGCGCCCATTCCCTCCACCGGTACGGGAAAGCGCTCGGCGAGCGCGGTCGCAGCGAGCAGCGCGACGAGCTCCGCGACGTGGCGCGGTGTGTGCGTCTGGCCCGCGTAGCGATACGCGGCCCAGACAATCGTGAAAACCCCCGCCGCGAGGACGGGGGTCACCACGATGAGAACCTTGCGAGGAAGCTCAGCTCGTACTTTCACTGAGCTCCCTTCCGGCACGGATGCCGGGAACTGCGAGCCGACCACACATGGACCGGCACCCTCCCCTCAGAGGTCGCGCTGGTCGCTAGTGAATCGGCTTGACTATCCAGCCGTAGTTCCCGAGCACTGCCGCCACTGCCGCAGCAGCAACCACAGCGAGAACCACGATCCGGGACTTGAACTCCAGCATTTCTCTCCTCCAAGGGATTGTTTCGAGGACGCCAGGTGAGGCCAATTGTGTGGCCAGTTCGGAAAACGAGGAATCACCCGAAGGGGGTAACCGGCCGCGGATCCCCTTTGCGTGGAGCTCGTCAGTGCTCGAGACGGGCTTCGCGGAGTGGCCTGCGGCCCCACGCGAACTCCGTGCGATACCAGCCGGTGAGCGACGCGAGCGCGACGCCCTCGTCGGACGAGTGGATGAACCAGCCGTTGCCGACGTAGATCCCCGTGTGGATGATCTCGCCGCCTGACGAGTGCGGGCCGTCGGCGCCGAAGAAGATGACGTCGGCGGGCTGGAGCTTGGCGAACGGGATCCGCTTCGACCGGGGCACCTCGACGCTCATGGTGTACGTCGTCCGTCCCTGGATCACCGAGGCGAGGTCGCCTTCGCCGGGATAGCTCTGGAGCTTGTAGACGCGCCAGACGAAGCCGGAGCAGTCGTAGCCGCCGCGCGAGGTGACGCCGAACTCGGTCTCCGTTCCGTCGCTCGTTCCGCCCCAGACGTACGGCATCCCGATCTTCGAGAGGGCGACATCGAGGATCTGCTGCTGCCATGTCGTAAGCGTCGGGAGCGAGATCGTGGCCGCGAGTTGCTTGACGTTGGCGATCTGCCAACTGTCGGCGAGGTAGCCGAAGCCGAGGATTTGCGCCGCGGAGTAGGCGGCTTCGGCGCGCGTCGCCGTGTCCTGCGGCCGCAGCTCGAGGTAGTCCTCGGCGGCGGGATGGTTGATGCGGAGGCCGAGGAGCCGCGCGACGACCTCCGTCCCGAAGCGGCTCGGCACCTTCAGCCCGGCTGCGACCGCCGCTTTTCTGAACTGCCGCGCCTGGGGAAGGAGCCCGAGCGAGATGACGAGCTCGCGGTCGAGACTGGCCATCGTCGCGCCGTTCGAGTCATTCGTCGTCGTCGTCGTACCGGTGGTCGTGCCGGTCGTCGTCGTCGGCGACTGCGACTGCTGCGAAGAGGCTTGCGACGAACCGAGCTCCTGCGCGAGGCTGTTCCCGAGGTCGGTGAGCGTCTGGACGGTCAGCGGCGCGTTCGGCTGGAACGTCTTGACGCTGCTCGCGCCCATGAGTCCGTGCGCGACGACGGTCTTGATCTCGGGCTTCGCCCAGTTGGGCGGGTGCGAAGACGAGCCCGCAGCCGAACCGGTGGCGGTGCCCGTAAGGAGGGCCGCGACGGCCCCGGCCGCAAGTGTGGCGAGCTTCCGACCCACAGTTGCTTTCATCGACTCGACACGCCGCGGGCATTAGCCTCCTTCTTGGTGAATCTCGAGATCACACCCGAACCGGTCGACGCCGAGCGCGTCGCGATAGCAGCGGCTCTTGAGGCGGAGGAGAAGGAGAAGCAGCAATCATCCGTAACCGGACCTCCTCGCGATCCGTTCCCACGTCATGTGGGAGGAGTGCATCCGCTGTAACGAGGCGCCCGCGGTCGACGAGCAGGGCTATTGCGGGCACTGCCACTGGGCCGTGCGCGCCGAGGTGGAGGAGGGGCTCTACGCGATCCGCGAGTACCTCCGCGCCTGGGCGCGCTTCGACGAGTGGTGCGACGCGCACGGCGCGAAGGCCGCGTAGCTCCAGTAGCTACTGCTCGGGTTGAGTACGGCCCGCGAACATCGCGGGCACGCTGCGCGCGTAGTCCAGGCCCGACACCCACGTGAGGATGAGCGCGACGAGGAGCGTCCACCACGCGACGCGGTTGCTCCACGCCCCCGCCGCGGCGAATCCGCCCGTCGCGGCCGCGAGCGCCTGCGCCCACGTCTTGAGCTTCCCGAGGTCGCGAGCGGCGAGGACTACGCCGCGCTCGATCGCGGCCTGCCGGAGCCCGGTGATGAGCACCTCCCGCACGACGATCAGCGCGACCATCCACGCGGGGACGATGCCGAGCCCGACGAGCATCACGAGCGCGCCGAGGACGAGCACCTTGTCGGCGATCGGGTCGAGGAGCGATCCGAGCGGAGAGGTCCGGCCGTGCCGCCGCGCGAGCCTCCCGTCGAACCAGTCCGTCGCCATGGCGAGGCAGAACACGGCTGTCGCCCAGTAGGCGTGGCCGTGGAAGTTCCACGCGAAGAGCAGGACGACGAGCGGGACAGAAGCTGCACGCGCGACTGTCAGT
Source organism: uncultured Actinomycetes bacterium (assembly GCA_963753525.1). GTDB lineage: Bacteria > Actinomycetota > Thermoleophilia > Gaiellales > Gaiellaceae > Palsa-739. The sequence continues at coordinate 698,356 of CAVWCS010000004.1, read as the reverse complement.
TGATCGGCGGCGGTCATCGCTAAGCGAGGAGGATACGGTGCGGCCATGTTCGACAAGGTCCTCGTCGCCAACCGGGGTGAAATCGCCATCCGTGTCTTCCGCACGCTGCGGGAGCTCGGCATCGGTGCCGTCGCCGTGTATTCGGAGGGCGATCGCGGCGCGCTTCATGTCGCGTACGCCGACGAGTCGTTCCTCCTCGGGCCGACGCCGGCTGCCGAGAGCTACCTCCACGTCGAGCGGATCCTCGAGGCGGCGGCGCGCGCCGGCGCGCAGGCGATCCATCCCGGCTACGGCTTCCTCGCCGAGAACGCGGGCTTCGCGCAGGCGGTCGAGGACGCCGGCCTCGTCTGGATCGGCCCGCCTCCTGCCGCGATCGAGCTGATGGGCTCGAAGACGGCGGCGCGGACGGCGATGAAGAACGCGGGCGTCCCGATCATCCCCGGTACGACTGATCCCGTCGGCTCAGTCGACGAGCTGCTCTCGCTCGGCGAGGAGATCGGCTATCCGCTCCTGATCAAGGCGGCGGCGGGCGGCGGCGGCAAGGGGATGGAGGAGGTGCACGCGCCCGACCAGGCGGCGAAAGCATTCGAGACGGCGCAGCGCCAGGGCCAGTCGTACTTCGCGAACCCCGATGTCTACGTCGAGAAGCTCATCGTCGACCCGCGCCACGTCGAGGTGCAGGTGCTCGCCGACGCGCACGGCAACGTCATCCACCTCGGCGAGCGCGACTGCACGATCCAGCGCCGCCACCAGAAGCTCATCGAGGAGACGCCGTCGCCGGCCGTCGACGCGGAGCTGCGGGCGCGGATCGGTTCGATCGGCGTCGAGGCGGCGCGCGCCTGCGGGTACCGCTCCGCCGGGACGATCGAGGGCCTCCTCACCCGCGACGGCGACTACTTCTTCATGGAGATGAACACGCGCATCCAGGTCGAGCACACGGTGACGGAGATGGTCACGGGGCTCGATCTCGTGCGCGAGCAGATCCGCGTCGCGCTCGGCGAGCCGCTGTCGGTGACGCAGGAGGACGTGGAGCTGCGCGGTCACGCGATCGAGTGCCGGATCAACGCGGAGGACGCGAGCCGCGGCTTCCTCCCGGCGCCGGCTCTCGTGACGGGCTACCGCGAGCCGGCGGGGCCTGGCGTGCGCGTCGACTCGGGCGTCGCCGCGGGCTACGAGGTCTCCGGCTCCTACGACCCGATGATCGCGAAGCTCATCGTCCACGGCGTCGACCGCGAGCACGCGCGTAGGCGGATGCTGCGCGCGCTTGACGAGTTCTGGATCGAAGGCCCGCAGACGCTCGTCGGCTTCCACAAGGCGCTGCTCTCGCACCCGTGCTTCGTCGCGGGCGAGACGTGCCACGGAATCGTCGAGTCGGAGGAGCTCGCTGCGCAATCCAGCGAGTTCAACGGCGGCGCCGCGATCGCCATCCCAAGCAACAGTCTGTTACAAGGTTCGACAGGGCCGGTTCGGACGGTGGCGCGCGTACGGATGGTCGAGGTCGACGGGCGGCGGTTCGAGGTGCGCATGTCCGAGCCAGAGCCGGAATGGCGCGCTCTCGCACGGCGGCGCCACGAGCGTGTCCGCGCGGGCGGCGCCGGCGGCGGCGGCCAGGATGCGGTCGTCTCGCCGATGCAGGGGACGGTGCTGTCCGTCGCCGTCTCGGAGGGCGACGAGGTCGAGGCGGGTCAGGTGATCTGCATCGTCGAGGCGATGAAGATGGAGAACGAGGTGCACGCGCACCGAGCCGGCACGGTCTCGGACCTCTCGGTGGAAGCCGGGCAGGCCGTCACCACGGGCCAGGTCATGTGCGTGATCTCTTAGCTCACAAGTCCTTCGGACTCGCTCGCTGTTGACGGAACTCCGGCGCGGGAGAGCGCGGTCTCCCGCGGCTCCGTGCTGACGGCTTGCCGGCGCCTCTGTGTGCGTAACAGTTCGGTTGTGGCGCGGTCGGTCGTGCGCCTGTGGCGCATGAGCGCACCGCTCCCATCCAGACATGATCCAGCGAGAACAGCACGTAGGGCGCCCGAGACCGCGCTCTCGGGCGCGCGGAGTTCCGTCAAGAGCGAGCGAGTCCGCTGGCCTCGCGAGCTAGATCGAGTGCTGGTACGACCGGAAGCACCACGTCGCGAACAGTGACGTCGTCGCCATCGCGGCGAGCAGGAGCAGAAGGAACTTGCCCGTCGTGCCCCAGTCGCCGCCGAACAGCACGGCTTGGCGTGCCGCGTGCACGGCCCAGTTCACGGGGTTGAAGCGTGAGACGGACGCGATCCAACCGGGCATCACCGCCACCGTGAGGAGGATCGAGGAGAGAAACATCAGCGGCAGGCCGACCATGTTGGCGGTCGCGATCATCGACTCCGGCCGGCGGAAGATGAGCGCCAATCCGTTCGAGAAGCCTGCGAACGCGGACGCGAGGAGGAACGCGGCGACGAAGATCACGAGCCAGCCGAGCACGCCGCCGTGCACGCGAACGCCGAGGGCGAGACCCACGAGCAGGAGGATCAACGTCTGGACCATCGCGGTGATCCCTGCACGCACGACCTGGGAAAGCACGATCGCCAGTCGCGACGCGGGCGCGGCCAGGAAGCGGTCGATCACCTTGCGATCGAGGTCGGTGATCATCCCCATCCCGGACCACATGCCGCCGAAGAACGCGTTCATGCAGATGATTCCGGGCGCGAGGAACTCGACGTAGGTGCTCGCCCCGCCGCGCAACGACGGAACTCGCGAGAACAGCTGCCCGTACAGGACGAGCCAGATCATCGGCTGCACGATCATCATCACGACCCAGATCGGCTGGCGCGAGAGGTTGCGCAGCTGGCGGATGACCATCCAGCCGGTCTGCCGGAGCGTCTGCACGATCACGTGCGCCCCTCGTCCTCGCTCGCGAAGTCGCGCCCGGTGTAGTGGAGATAGACATCGTCGAGCGACGGGCGCGAAGTCGTGACGGCCGCGACCGCGATACCTGCGTCGTCGAGCGCGCCGAGGATGACGGGAATCGCCTGGGCGCCGTTCGGAACGCGGGCGCGAAGCACCTGACCGTCGACGTTCACGTCGCTGCCGATGCCCGCGACGATCCGCTCGGCGTCCGCCAACCGGCCGTTCTGCTCCGAGAGCTCCACGCTCACCGATTCGCCGTGGAGATTCCGCTTCAGCTCCTCCGGCGTCCCCTCGACCACGATCTTCCCCTTACTGACGATCGCGACGCGCTCGGCGAGGCGGTCGGCCTCCTCGAGGTAATGCGTGGTCAGGAGGATCGTGAGGTTCAGCTCCTTTGCCAGCCGCTCGACCTCGACCCACATCGCTGCGCGCGCTTCGGGATCGAGTCCCGTCGTTGGCTCGTCGAGGAAGAGCACCGTCGGTTGGTGGACGAGACCGATCGCGACATCGAGCCGGCGCTTCATGCCGCCGGAGTAGCCGCGCGCGACGCGGTCGGCGGCGTCCTTCAGCCCGACGAGCTCGAGCAGCTCGTCGACGCGCGCGTGCAGCGGCTTCCCGGCCATCCTGTGGATCCGGCCCTGCAGCAGGAGGTTCTCGCGGCCGGTCGCGTCCCAGTCGACTCCGGAGTCCTGCGCGACGTAGCCGATCTTGTTGCGCACGCGGTCGGGATGCGCGGCGACGTCCTCGCCCGCCACGAACGCGCGGCCGGAGTCGGGCTGGGTGAGAGTCGTGAGGACGCGGACGGTGGTCGACTTGCCGGCGCCGTTCGGGCCGAGCAGCCCGAAGACCTCGCCCTCGCGCACCGCGAACGACACGCCGTCGAGCGCCTGCACGGTTTTGTAGCGCTTGTGGAGATCCTCTGCGACGATTGCGTCCATCGCTTCGAGTCTAGACCGAGCCAAACCGAAGCCCGCTCGGGTGCGTAGACGTCTCCGAACCCCACGCTGGAGGAGTTGCAATGCTGAAAAGAATCGCCACAGCCTCGATCGTTCTGGCGCTCATCGCCACCGGCGCCGCGGTCGCGGCCGGCATGGGCACGGCCGTGGATCTCCACAAGACGACGAACCTCGGCAAGGTGCTCGCGACGAGCAAGGGCCGGACGCTCTACCTCGACACGACGGACGGCAAGAACAAGAGCACGTGTACGGGCAGCTGCGCGTCGATTTGGCCGCCGCTGCTGACGAAGGGCAAGCCGGTCGCCGGCATGGGCGTCAAGAAGTCGCTGCTCAAGACGGCGCGGCGCGGCGCGAAGCTCCAGGTCACATACAACGGCCACCCGCTCTACACCTACACGAATGACACGAAGGCCGGCCAGACGAACGGCGAGGGAACCGGCGGCTTCTACGTCGTCAAGGCCTCCGGCAAACAGGGGTAGGACGAACACCCGGTTGCGCTAAAGAAATCCGGGCGCCAAGCTCCCTGATGGACAGGGATGCCGGCGACCGTTGAAGCACTCGAGGAGCTCTACCGGAGCCGCTACGCCTCCTACCGCGGGGGCGTGGCGGCTCTGACGGGCACCTACGACGGCGCCCGCGACGTCGTGCAGGAGGCATTCGCGCAGGCGCTCCGCGACCGGCGCGAGTACCGCGGCGAAGGCCCGCTCGCAGCGTGGGTGTGGCGGATCGCGTTTCGGACCGCGCTACGCACGCGGGCGAAAGGAGACCGGGATCTGACCCTCGACGAGCTCGTCGAGGCGGTACCGGTACCGCGGGCAGAGCGCGATCCTGAGCTCGCTCAGGCGGTGAGGAGCCTTGCTCCGCGGCGCCGGCTCGTCGTCTACCTCCGGTACTTCGCGGATCTCCCGTACGCCGAGATCGCATCCCTGCTCGACATCAGCGAGGGCACCGTCGCGGCCACGCTCTCGCAAGCCCATGCCGAGCTGCTCCACGAACTTCGAGACAAGGAGGCAGCACGATGAGCGAAACAGAGATGCTGGAACAGCGGATGCGCGCATTCGCAGCCGCGTCAGAGGGGGCGATGGATTGGGAGGATGTGCTGAAGCGCGCCGGACAACGGCTCCCCGCGCGGCGCCTCACCCGGCGGCGACTTGTGCTCGCCCTTACGGCCACGGTCGTGGTGGCCACGTCTCTCGTCGTCGTCTTCGTTGTGTCCTGGACACGAGGGATCTCGCCACGGGGTCCGGCTGGGCCGCTTGGCCCTGGCGATGGTGCGACGACGTTGGCCCGGCCGTTGCCAACGCCTAGCGCGAAACAAGTGTCCTTGAGCGAGGCAGTGAGCGCTCTCGGAGGGCCGATCGTGCTCCCGGACTCACCGCAGGCGACTCCCTCCGAAGCCGGAGCAGTATGGATCAACGAAATGCACGGCACTCAGAAAGGGGATACCAGTACCGAGGCTGCCGTCACGTTTCCTTCACAAGGGCTGATCATCACGTACATGCGTCCGCCGATTCATGATCCGCTCGCGAACTACCAAAACTTCGTCCAGGCTTCACCCGGGTCGCGAGTGATCTATCTCGGTGGCGTTCCGGCGTTGGCAATTGACCCGTATCCGGCCGGCGGCTCGAGCTGGGGATCGATTGAGTTCGTCGTCGGCGGCACAACGATCGACGTGTTGGGTCAGAGACGCGTGGCGTCCCTTCAGGGCATCGCACAGTCGATTCTCAGCCAAACAACCGGCTAGGGAACCGCACGGTCCACCCGCGTCGCGCCGCTAGTGTCCGGCGCCGGTGGATCTCTACGAGTACCAGGGCAAGGAGCTCTTCAACCGGGTCGGGATTCCCGTCTCGGAAGGGCGCCTCGCGACGACTCCCGAGGAGGCGCGCAAGGCGGCTGAGGAGATCGGCGGCCCCGTCGTCGTCAAGGCTCAGGTGCTGACCGGCGGTCGCGGCAAGGCCGGTGGCGTCAAGCTCGCCGACGACCCGGCCGACGCCGAGGCGAAGGCGAAGGACATCCTCGGCCTCGACATCAACGGCCACATCGTCCACAAGCTCTGGATCGAGAAGGCCTCCGACATCGCGAAGGAGTACTACCTCTCGGTCACGTTCGACCGCGGCGTGAAGAAGCCGCTCTTCATGTTCACGACGCAGGGCGGCGTCGAGATCGAGCAGGTCGCCGAGGAGAACCCCGACGCGCTCGTCCGGCTCCACGTCGATCCGCTCGAGGGCTTCCAGCCGTGGGTTGCGCGGCGTCTCGTCTACGGCGGCAAGGTCGAGGATCCGTCCGAGCAGAAGCAGATCGCCGCGATCGTCGGGCAGCTCTACGCCGCGTTCGTCGAGTTCGACGCGATGCTCTGCGAGATCAATCCGCTGATCGTCACGCCCGAGGGCGAGGTGAAGGCGCTCGATTCGAAGTTCACGGTGGACGACAGCGCGCTCGCGCGTCATCCCGACATCGCGGAGTGGCGCGACACGAGCGCCGCCGATCCGATCGAGTCGTTCGCCCGCGAGAAGCACGTGACATACGTGAAGCTCGACGGCGACGTCGGCGTGCTCGCGAACGGCGCCGGGCTCGGCATGTCCACGGTGGACGTCGTCGCGCACGTCGGCGGCCGTCCCGCGAATTTCTGCGACCTCGGCGGCGGCGGAAACGCGGAGGGAGTCGTCGACGCGCTCGAGGTGATCACCCGCGATCCGCAGGTGACGTCGATCTTCTTCAACATCTTCGGCGGCATCACGCGCTGCGACGAGGTCGCGCGCGGGATCCTCGAGGCGCTCGATCGGCTCGGGATGACGTATCCGATCGTCGTCCGCCTCGACGGGACGAACGCCGCAGAGGGCCGGCAGATTCTCGCCGACGCTGGCCGCGAGAACATCCATCCCGAGGCGACGATGCTCGACGGAGCGCGGCGCGCGGTGGAGCTGGCGAAGTGACTGACATCTGGAATGAGCGGGCCGAGGCGTACCGCACGAGTCAAACGCACGCGTCGGGCGACGACCTCGACCTCGTCGTCGAGTGGTGCGAGCCTGTGGCGGGAGTCACCGTGCTCGACGTCGCGACCGGCGGCGGCCATGTCGCGCGCCGGCTGCGCGAGGCAGGCGCCGAGGTCGTGACCACCGATGCCGCGCCCGGGATGCAGCCCGACGTCGTCGCGCCCGCCGACCATCTCCCGTTCGCCGACGCGAGCTTCGACGTCGTCGCCTGCCGCATCGCCGTCCATCACTTCCCCGACGCACTCGCGGCGGTCGAGGAGATGGCGCGGGTCGCGCGCCGGCGCGTCGTGATCGTAGGACAACACGTTCACGAGCGAGAGCGCCGAGGAGGCCGACCGTCTCCGCGACCCGAGCCACGTCCGCAACTACGGCGTCCGCCGAGTGGCACAGCTTCTTCGAGCTCGCCGGGCTCGAGGTCGCGGCCGAGGTGACGCATGGTGCGCGACACCGACTTCGAGCCGATGGCTCGACCGCACGGATGACGCCGGAGGACGACCGCGCGCGCATCACGGAGCTCCTCGACGGCCGTCTTCGCGACGGTCGCCTCGACCTGCCGACCGTGATCCTGAAAGGCGTGAAGAGCTAGTGGCGATCATCGTCGACAACGACACGCGCCTCGTCGTCGCGGGCCTGACCGGCTCGCGAGGGCCGCTTCCACGGCCTCCGCAACAGGGCTTACGGCACGAACCTCGTCGCCGGCGTCACGCCGGGCAAGGGCGGCCAGGACGTCGAGGGCATCCCCGTCTTCGACACGGTCGCCGACGCTGTCGCCGAGGCCGGCGCGAACACGTCGCTCATCTTCGTCCCGGCGCGGTTCGCGGCCGACGCGATCTACGAGGCCGTCGACGCCGGCATCGGCACGGTGATCTGCATCACCGAGCACATCCCGGCGCACGACATGCTCCGCGCGTACACGTACTTCCGGCCGAAGGACGTGACGATGATCGGCCCGAACTGCCCGGGCGTCCTCTCGCCGGGCAAGGCGAACGCCGGGATCATCCCCGCCGAGATCTTCAGCGGAGGGCAGTGTCGGCCTCGTCTCCCGCTCGGGCACGCTGACGTACCAGATCGGGCACGAGCTCACGCAGCTCGGGCTCGGCAACTCGACGATCGTCGGCATCGGCGGCGATCCCGTCGTCGGCTCGTCGTTCATCGACGTCGCTCGCGAAGTTCGAGGCCGACCCGCGAGACCGAGCTCATCGTCCTCGTCGGCGAGATCGGCGGCGACGAGGAGGAGAAGGCGGCCGCGTACGTCGCCGAGCACGTCACGAAGCCGGTGCTCGCGTACATCGCCGGCTTCTCCGCGCCGCCCGGCAAGACGATGGGTCACGCCGGCGCGATCATCTCCGGCTCCTCCGGGCACCGCCGCAGGCGAAGAAGGAGGCGCTCGAGGCGCGCGGGATCGAGGTCGGCACGACGCCGACCGAAGTGGCGCAGATGGTGCGCGACCCGGCTGAACGTGATCTCGTTCGCCCGCGGCGTGCCGGCGCCCGAGTGCCTCGCCGTCGACGAGCTCGCGGACTGCGCGCGCGCCGCGCTCGAGCGCGACGGGCGCACGATCCTTTCCTACGGCCCCGGCGGCGGCTACGGCCCGCTCCGCGAGGAGTTCGCCGCGCGCCACGGCGTCGAGCCCGGGCGGATCCTCGTCACGAGCGGCTCGCTCCAGGGCTTCGTCTTCCTCGCCGAGCAGCTCATCCGGCCGGGCGCGCGCGTCCTCGTCGAGGCGCCGACGTACGACCGGCCGCTGAAGATCCTCGCGCGGCTCGGCGCCGAGGTCGTGACCGTGCCGATGGACGACGAGGGTCTCGTCCCTCGACGAGCTTCCGGACGGCGAGCTTCGCCTTCCTCTACACGATCCCGACGTTCCAGAACCCGAGCGGGCGGACGATGTCGGAGGCGCGCCGCCGCCGTCTCGCCGAGCTCGCCGCCGAGCGCGGTCTCCTCGTGCTCGAGGACGACCCGTACGGTCTCGTCCGCTACGAGGGCGAAGCGCTGCCGAGCGTGTTCGAGCTCTCGGGCGGGGCCACGGCGTATTGCTCGTCGTTCTCGAAGACGGTCGCGCCGGGCATTGCGCGTCGGCTGGTTCGTCCTGCCTGCGGGTCTCGCCGCGGAGCTCGAGGCGCTCGCGACCTCGACGTACATCTCGCCGCCGTATCTCTCGCAGGCGACGGTGCTCGAGTTCCTCACGCGCGGCAGCTTCGAGCCGAACCTCGAGCGCGTGAACGGCCTCCTGCGTGAGCGGCGCGACGCGATGCTCGCGGCGCTCGAGCGCGCGATGCCGGACGACGCGACGTGGACGCGGCCCGACGGCGGCTACTTCGTCTGGCTCGACCTACCGTCCGGCCCGCCGAGCGCCGAATTGCTCGCGAAGGCGGAGGCGGCGGGCGTGAGCTTCGTCAAAGGAAGCGACTTCTTCCGGGTGGCAACGGCGGCGAGCGGTCGCTGCGGCTCGCCTTCAGCTTCGTCTCGCCGAAGGAGATCGCCGACGGCGTCGCGCTGCTCGCGAGGCTCGTGAAGAGCTAAGCCGCGGCCTGGGTGCGCGGCACGAGGCGCGGCTGCGGCGGTGGCACGAGATTGCCGCGCGATACGGCCCGGAACGTCGGGCAGATCGCTTCTCCGGCCAGCGCGCACAGGCCGGCGCGGCCGAAGTAACAGTCACTGCAGGTGGGTTTGGAACGTTTGCTCATGCGCTGGCGGCGACTAGCGATGATACGACCCTCGTTCGGTCACATGGCCGTTGCCGTATACGAAAACTGACGAATTTCCTCGCGATTTCTACGGCAACTTAGGCAGCGCCGCGAGCGCGCGCAACGCCTGGGCGAACGACGTGACGGGGATGATCTTGAGGTTGGGGCCGGCGTACTTCTCGGCGAGCTTCGCATTGCCGCCGTCGACCGGGACGAGGAAGACCTGCGCGCCGGCCTCGCGGACGCCCCAGGTCTTCTGCTCGACGCCGCCGATCGCGGTGACGGTGCCGTCGAGGTTGATCTCGCCGGTCGCCGCGACCTTGTAGCCATGCGTCACGTCGTGACCGAGGCGGCGCATCACCTCGAGCGTGAACGCGAGGCCGGCCGATGGCCCGCCGATGTCGCCTGAATCGATCGCGACCTTGAGGGGGAGCGGCCCGATCTCGGCCGACTGTTCGGGCGCGATGCCGATCAATGCACGGCCGTGGACGTTGGTCGTACGGATCCGCACCGTCCGAATGGCGCTGCGGCTGCGGACGCGAAGCGTCACGGTCGTGCCCGGCTTCACTGTGGCCATGAACGCGTGAAGCCCCGCCAGCGTCGGCGTGGGATGGTCGTTCACGGCGACGATCACGTCGTTCGGTCGCAGCTTCCTGGCGGCGTCGGTGCCGAGGACGATCTGGTTCACGAGCACGCCGTTCGGGTGGATGACGACGTGGTAGCCGAGGTAGCGCAACGCGACAGCGGCGGCGATCTGCTTCGAAGTCGCCATCTGCCGGAGCTCGGTGTGGACGAACGCCTGGCCGCTCGAGCCGGGTGGGATCAGCTCCGAGGCCGGCACGAGCGTCGAGTGCGCTGGACGGAGCGACGGGAAGAGGACGTCGAGCTCGCTCGCCTGCTCCTCCTGGACGTCGACGAAGAAGAGCTCGCCGCCGCCCTTCGCCGGCTTGCCGTCCTGGACGTGGACGAGCGGCGCGACCGGGTGTGCGATGTCCGGCATGAGGAGGTACTGGCCCGTGGTCCATGGCAGGTCGCCGGCCGGGCGCAGGAGGATCACGAAGGTCACGATGAGCACGACGACGATGCCGACGGCGATCCGGAACGGGGTGATGCGCGCTCTCAAAACAGCGCCTGCTGCAGTCCGCCGTCGACGACGATCGTCTGTCCTGTGACGTAGCGGGCGCGCTCGGAGGCAAGGAAGCACACGACGTCGCCGAACTCCCGCGGCGTCCCCAAGCGGCGCAGCGCGATCTCCTCGAGCTGCTCGGGCGTCGGGCCGCCGGGATAGAGATGGTCGAGGCGGGCCGTCGCGATCCGGCCGGGCGCCACGCAGTTGACCGTGATTCCCTGCGGCCCGACTTCGCGGCTCAACGTCTTGAGCCAGCCGATGAGGGCGGGCCGGAACGTGTTCGAGAGCGCGAGGTGAGTCGTCGGCTCGAGCGCGGCAAGCGAACTGACCGCGACGATCCGCCCGCCGGCGCTGCGCTCCAGATGCGGCAGCGCGAGCCGCACGAGCGTGACGGCCGGGCGGAGGAGAAGGCGGTACGCGCTGTCGAGGGACTCCGGATCCGCGTCGAGCGCACCGCCGGGCGGCGGGCCGCCTCCGTTCCAGACGAGGACGTCGAGACCGCCGAAGCGGTCGACCGCCGTGGCGACGGCACGCTTGAGATCGGCGTCGTCCGTCACGTCGCCAACTACGGCGACGCCGCCCAACCGGGCTGCGTGCTCCTCGAGCTCCTCCTGACGGCGCGCGAAGAGGACAACGTTTGCGCCCTCCTCCGCAAGCGCCTCGGCGCTCGCGAGCCCGAGCCCGGACGAAGCGCCGCAGACGAGCGCGGTACGCCCGCTCAGCCCGAGATCCACGTCGCCACGTTAACGGCGGAAGCCGCCCTCGCTGTCGATTACCTGGCCAGTAACCCAGCGCCCATCGTCGGAGCAGAGCCAGGCGACGAGCCGCGCGGCGTCGTCCGGCTCGCCCCAGCGTCTCGCCGGTATCCGCGCGGGCGTGACGCCGTCGAGGTAGCCCGTATTGGTCGGGCCGGGATTTACGGCGTTCACGCGAATGCCGCGGTCAGCGAGCGAGTCGGCGAGCGTGGCCGTCGCGACGGCGAGCGCGCCCTTCGAGACTGCATACGCGATCTCCGTCCGCATTGGCCCGAGGTGTGCGCCCGAGGTCAGGAGCACAACGGCGCCTGCGTCACCGTCGAACTGCGCGGCGAACTCCTTGACGAGAAGAAGCGACGCCCGGACGTTCGAGTGGAGATGGGCGTCGATCTGCTCGGCCGTCAGCTCATCCAGCGTTCCTAGCTCGCTCAACGCGTGGTTGACGACGAGCGTGTCGAGCGGCGCCGCGGCGGCGATCACCTGAGCCGGCGCTGCGGGATCCGCGAAGTCTGCGACGACGTCCACCGGAGCGTCGCCGTTACCGATCCCGTGGCGGACGACGCGAGCGCCGGCGTCTTCGAGACGGCGCGCTATCGCATGCCCAATGCCCGCCGACCGGTCGGCGCCGGTGACGAGCGCGTTCCGCACTGCCTAGGTCGTCAGGACGCCGACGACCTCGCGCACGGCGTCCGAGCTCGCCTTGAGGGCGGCCTGCTCGTCGTCGGAGAGATCGAGCTCGACGATCTCCTCGATCCCCGCGGGGCCGAGCTTGCACGGGACGCCCATGTACAGGCCGTCGATGCCGTACTCGCCCTCGAGGTACGCGGTGCACGGGAGGACGCGCTTCTCGTCGAGCATGATCGAGTCGACCATCTGCGCGGCCGCCGCGCCCGGCGCGTACCAGGCGGACGTGCCCATGAGGTTGACGAGCTCGCCGCCGCCCTTCGCGGTGCGCTCGACCATCGCCTGGATCTTGTCCTCGGCGACGAGCTTGCGGAGCGGGATGCCGCCGACGGTCGTCGCCGAGACGACGGGAACCATCTGGTCGCCGTGGCCGCCGAGCACCATCGCCTGCACGTCCTTCACCGACGAGCCCGTCTCCCACGAGATGAACGTGGAGAAGCGTGCGGTGTCGAGGATGCCGGCCATCCCGAAGACGCGTCTCCTTCGGCCAGCCGGAGACGTTCTTCGCGACGTGGCACATCGCGTCGAGCGGATTCGAGACGACGATGAGGATCGCGTCCGGGCTCTGCGCGACGACCTGCTCGGTGACCGAGCCGACGATCTTCTCGTTCGTTGCGACGAGGTCGTCGCGGGACATGCCCGGCGAGCGGGGGAGGCCGGCGGTGATCACGACGACGTCCGACCCAGCGGTTTCCTCGTAGCCGTTCGAGCCCGTGACGTTGGGCTCGTAGCCGAGCACGGCGCCCATCTGGTTGATGTCGAGCGCCTTGCCCTGCGGCAGGCCTTCCTTGATGTCGACGAGGACGACGTCGGCGTAGTCGCGGGTCGCGAGGACCTGCGCGCACGTCGCGCCGACGTTCCCCGCTCCGACGACCGTGATCTTCCGTCTGCTGCTCATGCCGGGACCTCAGCCTCCAGTTTCTCGATGATCGCGTCCGCGACTTCGCTCGTCCCGACAGCGGTCGGGTCGTCGCGGCTCGGCTTCATGTCGTAGGTGACGCTCTTCCCCTCGGCGATGACGGCGGCGATCGCGTTCTCCATGCGGTCGGCTGCGTCGCGCTCGTCGAGGTGGCGGAGCATCAGGACGCCCGACAGCATCTGCGCGATCGGGTTGACCTTGTTCTGGCCCGCGTACTTCGGCGCGGAGCCGTGCGTCGGCTCGAAGACGGCCGACGTCTCGCCGTAGTTCGCGCCCGGCGCGACGCCGAGGCCGCCGATCATCCCGGCGCAGAGGTCGGAGAGGACGTCGCCGTAGAGGTTCGGCAGCACGAGCACGTCGTACTCCTCCGGCCGCTGCACGAGCTGCATGCACATGTTGTCGACGATCCGGTCGTCGAACTCGATGTCGGAGTTCTCCTCGGCGACCTCGCGCGCGACGCGGAGCCAGAGGCCGTCGGTGAACTTCATGATGTTGGCCTTGTGGACGGCAGGTGACCTTCCTGCGGCCGTTCTTGCGCGCGTAGTCGAACGCGAACTCGAAGATGCGGCGCGTGCCGGTGACCGAGATCGGCTTGATCGAGATGCCGGCGTCGTCGTGGCGAAGCGTGCCGCCCTTCGACTTGATCCAGGCGATGAGCTCTTCGGCGTCGGGAGTGCCTTGCTCGTACTCGATCCCGGCGTAGAGGTCCTCGGTGTTCTCGCGGACGATGATCAGGTCGACGTCGTCGAACCGGCTGCGCACGCCGGGGTAGCTCTTGCAGGGGCGGATCTGGCCGTAAAGGTCGAGCTCCTTGCGGAGCGCGACGTTGACCGAGCGGAAGCCGCCGCCGATCGGCGTTGTGATCGGCCCCTTCAGCGCTGTGCCGGCCTCACGGATCGCGTCGAGCACTTCGGGAGGCAGCGGATTGCCGCCGTGCTTCTCCATCACATCGGCGCCGGCCTCGCGGACGTCCCACTCGAACTCGACGCCGGTCGCCTCGAGAACGCGCCGCGTCGCTTCGGTGAGCTCCGGCCCGGTGCCGTCGCCGGGGATGAGGACTACGCGGTGCGTCATCGCGGGCGAGCGTAGCGGAGGCGCAGCCGTTAGAGATCGGTTAGGCGACGCACCGATACTGCGCGCCGTGAAGAGAGTCGTAGCGATGGCCGCGCTTGGTACCGCTCTTGTCCTCGCGGGCGCGGGTTGCGGTGGAAGCACCTCGGCTTTCGGCCACGGGATCCTGCTCGTGGGGCATGAGTACGAAAAGTCGCGGATCTTCCTCTGGCGTCCTGGCTCACCGGTCAAACCACTCACTGCGGCGTATTACGGGTTCTCCCGTCCCACTGGGGACCCCCTCGGGTTGTCCGAGGGGTATCGGTCGCCCGACGGGCGCTCGATTGCCTTCGAGTTGGACTCTGACGGCGGTCTGGCGCCCCAATATGGGGCGATCTACGTCATGCGGTCCGACGGCTCACACGTGAAGCTCGTCAGCGACTCTTCCTACGCCCCCGACGCCCGCGACGGAGTAGTCGGCGACGGGGACGGCCCGCCGAGCTGGTCGCCTGACGGTCGCCACATCGTCTACGAGCGGTTCGATAATGGTTCGCCCTCGAGCGATCTCGCGATCGTCGACGTCGGCTCCGGGGCCGAGCGCACGCTGCCCTTCTCCGGGGACAGCCCGGTATGGGGCACGGCCGGGATCGCGTACAGCTCCGGCTTCGGGATCATGCTGCTGAACCCCGCGACCGGCCGATCGCAGCTCATGGCGCGCGGCTTCAACGACACCTTTGCCTGGTCGCCGGACGGCGTTCTTGCAGCGGTTGAGAACACGCGGATCGTCCTCCTCGCGGGTTCCGGCCAGGTCGTCGGGGAGCTCCCGATTCCCCAGCCCGCGACCGGAGACGTGTGCGCCATTGCCTGGTCGCCGGACGGGAAGCAGATCCTCGCGGCGACCGATGCGAAAGGGAACCCAGGGTTGTGGGTCGGAACAGTGAGCACAAAGCACTGGCAGCGCCTTCCCCCCGTGCCGACTTGGAAGAAGGAAGGCAACTACGAGTGCGCCGTCAATTGGCGCTAGGGCTCCGCGGGTGACGAAGCGTCTGCTTCTCGTGTTGTGCGCTGCGCTCGTCCTCGCGGGCGTAGGTTGCGGCGGAAGCACCTCGGCATTCGGCCACGGGATCCTGCTTGTGGGCAGAGCGAAGTACGGGAAATCGCGGATCTTCCTCTGGCGTCCCGGCTCGCGGGCCAAACCGCTCGGTAAGGCGGCCTACGAGATTGCCGGCCCGGTGTGGTCGCCCGACGGTCGTTGCATTGCCTGGGAAGAGGCCGACAATCCTGCGGGAGGTGCCTACCCGGAGTCGGACGGGATCTCCGTCATGCGGTCCGGCGGCACACAGGTCAAGCCGCTCACCGAAGACGCGTCTTACGACGGCCTGCCGAGCTGGTCGCCTGACGGTCGCTACATCGTCTACGAGCGGGAGGTTTGCTGCAACAACCCGGAAGGCCTCGTGATCGTCGATGCGCGCTCCGGGCATGAGCGCGTCCTGCACCCCGACCTCTGTTGCGCGGATGGTCCTGGCGACCCCGTATGGGCAAGGCCGGGATCGCGTACTCGAACCATTCCGGGATCAACCTGCTGAACCCGGAAACTGGACGATCGCGGCTCGTGACCCGCGGCGTGCTCGCAGCGGTTGGGCCCACGCGGATCGTCCTCCTCGCGGCTTCCGGGCGGGCGCTCGGGAAGCTCCCCCTTCCCCCCGCGGTCGGCATCGAGGGCGACATCTTCTGGTCGCCGAATGGGAAGCAAATCCTCGTGGTGACCGGGAGAAGGAACGTAAAGTGGTTGTCGGTCGGAACGGTGAGCACGAAGCACTGGCAGCGGTTCCCCTTGCCCAACGTGGGACGCCGTTAGTTGGCGCTAGGCTCGGCCGGTGACTCTCACGGAGGCAGCGGCGCGCGCGGAAGAGCTCTGGGCCACCGGCTCGGCGCGCGG
The DNA here is from genome assembly GCA_963753525.1 of uncultured Actinomycetes bacterium. Lineage (GTDB taxonomy): Bacteria > Actinomycetota > Thermoleophilia > Gaiellales > Gaiellaceae > Palsa-739. Next base: position 682,364 of record CAVWCS010000004.1, on the reverse strand, counting down.
GCTTGCGGAACTGCGGGCCGAATGGGACGAGGAGCTCGAGACGCAGGCGCGCAGCCAGGACTTCCGCGAGCGCGCAATGGCGTTCCGCGCGATCGGGATGTTCCGCTGGCGGGCGAAGGAGGAGTTGCTCCGGCGCGGCCTCGACGACTCGAGCCCCGCGGCGCGCGGCTCGGCGCTCCTTTCCATCGAGCTCCTGTCTCGCGACCATCCGAGCTCGGTCAATTCGGTGCGGCCGATCCTCCACAAGATGCTCGCCGATCCCGACGAGAACGCCGCGGTCCGCCGGCTCGCGGTGCTCGCGCTGAAGAACGGCTCGGCGCAGCGCGAGACGATCGTCCTGCTCGAGGGAACGGCCGCCGACGACGATGAAGGCGCAGATCTCAGGCGCGCGGCGGCATCGATCGCGCAGGAACTGAAGCGCAAGGCGATCGCTAAGCGTTAGCTCGCGCAGGTCGTACAGACGCGCGCCGCGATCTCGCGCCCGCACGACGGACAAGTCCGCGAGCGACGGCGGCGCTCGAGGGCGCTCTTCTCGATTCCCGCGGCCATCATCAGCCAGCCCGCGCCGAGCGTGGTCACGACCGCGATTGCGAGTTGTGGATCGATGTGCATGCCTGTCGATACAACTCCGGCGGTCGGCGATCGGATACGTGCGTCTAACGAGCGCGCAATTCGCTGTTCGTCTCCGGGAAGCGAGCGATCAACTTCGTGCCGGGCGGGAGCAGCGAGAGGTCGGAGACGCTGACGTCGTAGAGGTCACCGCGGGGGTTCGACACCGGAGTCCGCGTCATCGGCTCGAGCCACGTGAGGTGGAACCGGATGCGGTAATAGTCGAGCGCGTAGCTGCGCGTGGCGCCGCTGATCAGACTCCACTTTCCCGCGCGTGGGTGAGCATGCTCGTAGGCGATCGCCGCGTCGATCACCTGCCGGGACGACGCGTCGTAGTGCCACGCGGGCGTGTAGCGCAGGTTCGCGTGGTAGGCGACATTGGCGGCCGCGCAAACGGCAGAGACGAGCGCCAGCGCGCGGGTCGCGCTCGCGCGTGCCACGGTCACCGCCAGGTCGTCGAAGGCGCCCGCGACGAGAGCCGCGAACACGAGGACGTAGCTCAGGGCGGTTCGGTTCAGCGGGTAGAGGGTGTGGAGCGCGGCTGCCTCGATCTTCGCCGCCGCGACGGCGAGGCCGAGCACGAGCGCGGCCTGCTGGCCGACTCCCCAGCGCCGCTGGGAGACTCCGCTGTACGCCGCCCAGGCGCCGGCCGCGACGGCGACGACGACAACGGCGATCTCGGGCCAGATGAGCCAGGAGGCGCCTCGGCCGTAGCTGTAGCCGACTCCCTGGAGCAACGACCCCACTGTGTCGTGGAGGAATCCTGTGTGGCCTCCGTAGTAGAGCTTGTGCGTCCGTTGCAGCCAGCGGAGCCGGATCACGCCGGGCACGAGCAACCCGGCCGCGACGACGAGCGACGCGGCGGCCGCAAGCGCCGCGCGAGCATCGAGCCGCAGACGCACGAGCGACTCGACCCCGAGCGCCGCGAGCACGCCGAGCACGAGGTTGAGCGAGGCGAAGTTCGCGTAGAACGCGACGACACAGCCACCGCACACGAGCACGGGGCGTAGCCAGCTTCGCGTACGAGTGGCCAGCGCCCCGAGCGCGACGGCGGCGAAGGCGAGACTGAGGCCGTAGCCGCGGGCGAGGCCGAAGAAGTCGAGCAGGAACGGGTCGGCGAGGAGCAGCGTTGCGCCGAGCAGGATGGCCGGCCGTCGCCGCAGGCTCGCGAGCAGCGCGAGCGAGCCGGCGGCGTAGAGACCGAAGGCGAGGACGTTCGGCAGGCGCAGCGCGAGCTCGCTCTGTCCGAACAGGTCCTGGCTCCATTGCATGAGGACCGTGTTCAGGAGCTGGTTGTTGGCCCGGCTCGCGGCTCCGACGAAGCCGTGGAAGATGCGATAGGAGATCGCCTCGTCGGACGTGAAGGCGAGCACGTCTGCGCGGATCGACACGCAGATCCAAACGAGCCCGAAGGCCGCCGCGACAGCGACGAACAACGTCCTGCGCCCGTCGACCCGCAAGGGCATTCCCACCGGGCGAGTCTACGGAGACGTGCGGCGGCCGGCCGACGTCGTCGTGCGGCGCGCGTGCGGGTGGGCCTGGAAGTACAGATCCCTCCGCCGCCGGTCGGAGACGTGGGTGTAGAGCTCTGTCGTGGCGAGATCGGCGTGTCCGAGCATCTCCTGAACGGCGCGGAGGTCGGCGCCGCCTTCGAGGAGGTGCGTCGCGAAGGAGTGGCGGAGGAGGTGGGGGTGGACGCGGCCCGGCTCGAGGCCCGCCTTCTCGGCGAGGCGGCGGAGGATGAGGAAGACGCCGGCGCGCGTGAGCGGCCCGCCGCGGGCGTTGAGGAAAAGCTCCGGCCGCGGCTGGCGCTCGAGATGCGCGCGGCCGTGCGCGAGGTAGCGGCGTAGCGCGGTGACCGCCTCGCGGCCGATCGGGACGACTCGCTCCTTGTTCCCCTTGCCGATGCAGCGGACGAAGCGGTTCTCGAGGTCGACCGAGCCCTTGTCCAGGCCGACCGCCTCGCTCACGCGCAGCCCGCCGCCGTAGAGGATCTCGGCGAGCGCGCGGTCGCGGATCGCGAGGGGCGTCGTTCCCATGGCGGCGTCGAGAAGCCGCTCCACCTCGCCGGGTGAGAGCGTGCGGGGGAGCACGCGGCGTCGTTTCGGCAGCTCGACCTGCGCGGCGGGATTGTCGCCCCGCGCTCCGACGAGCACCTGGTGCCGGAAGTAGGAGCGGATCGCGGCGATCCGGCGGGCGATCGTCGTCGCGGCCAGTCCGTCGGCGCGGAGCTGCGCGACATACGCGGCGAGGTCGTCGGCGCTCGCGGTCGCCGGCGAGCGCTCGAGCCACACTGCGAGGTGCGCGAGATCGCGCCGGTACGCCTCGACGGTGCGCGGCGCGAGCCGCGCTGCGGAAAGCGCGAGGAACGAGTCGACGGTCTTGTCCACGACCCTCGTACTTCGGGATCTACGGGTCGGCGCCTGCCCCAAATGCCCTGACGAGCAGTAGGGGCAGCACCGACGCGGAGAAGAGGCAGAGGGGGAAGAGGGTCCGCTCGCCGGAGTAGTTGACGAGGTAGTGGAGACCTGCGGTCGCGTCGACGTAGATGACGAGGAGCGCCGCGAAGAGGACCGCACCGAAGACGAGCGCGGAAACGGGCAGCCGCCACCGCTCCCTTCGCGCCAGCGCGAGCGCGGCCACGGCCGCCGCTAGCGGCGCGACTCCGAGGTAGCCGCGCCCGACGAGGAAGTCCCAGAGCCGGCTGACGATCCAGCCGAGGTGGTGGAGGTTGCTCGAGATGTGGCCGTTTCCGAGTCCGACGTCCTGGTTGCGGATGTGGTGGACGGCGACGTAGATACGCCACGGGATGATCGATCCGAACATGAGGACGAGCGCGACGGCGAGACGCCGTGCGAGGTCGGGCCGCCGCAGGCGCGCAGTCTCGACGAGGGCGAGGACAGCGAGGACGGCGCAGTCGGCGATCGCGTCCCGCTTGCACGCGAGCGCGGCGGCGCCGAACAGGGCCGCGAGAGGAAGCGCGCCGGGCGTCTCCTCGACGAGCCAGAGCCCGAGGAGGAGCGCCGCGGCGACGAAGAACACGCCGAGCGGCAGATCACCGGTGGCGGCGAGCCCGAGCTCGCGGGTCTCCGGGAGCCAGAGGACGAGCGAGAGCCCGGCGAGAAGAGGGAGCCGCGGTAGCCGCGGCCTGAGCACGAGCCAGATCACGAAGGCGAAGCCGGCGAGCAGCACGGGGTAGAGGAGAGCGGCGTCCGGGACGTTCCCGCGCGAGCCGTGCATCACCGCGGCTACGAGGGCCGGGACCCCGAGCGGGTACTCGCGGTGTACGGGAGGCGCCGCGGACTGGAGGGCGAAGGCGCGGTGGTCGAGCGCGCCAAGGAACCAGCCGCCGTCGCTGTACATGAGCTTCGCCTTGAGCATCCAGATCGACCACGCGTCGTAGTTCGTGATGCGGGTCTGGACGCGGTCGACGGCGAGCAGTCCGACCGGGGCGGCGATGACGAGAAGCCCGAGCGGGCCGATCCGGACCGGCTGGCCATCCCTTGGCCGCGCACGGCGCCTCGCCAAGGCCACTCCCGCTGCGAGCACGAGCACGCCGAGCAGGATCACGACAGGCAGCGTCGGCGAGAGGCCGACGTAGAGAAGCGGCGGGAGCGCAACTGCGCCCGCGGCGAGCCCGGCGAAGAGCGCGAGCCCAGCGCGTAGGACACCGGCCGCGAGCCGCCATGTTCCCGTGAGCAGGAGCACTCCGGCCCCGAGCGGCGCGAAGGCGAGTAGCGCGAGCAGCGCTCCGACGACGTGCATCAGCGCTTGACCAGCCAGTCACGGCCGTATGCCCATGCGTGTGCGGGACGGAGGCCGGCCCGCGCCGGCGTCTCCTCGAAGACGATCGTCCAGAGCGCCGGGCCGTTCGTCAGCTGACGTGGCGCGATCGAGTAGGCGAGCCACCGGGTCGAGCCGATCTCCAGGTTCCCGTCCACGATGGAGACGGACTCGTGCGCAGGGACGTGTTCGACGATCCCCGCGAGGAGCGCCGGATTCGCGTACCGCCACCTGAACGGTGGCGGCGTCGAGTAGAGCGACTCCCGCGCGCTTGCCGCCGCGTCCCTCCGTTCAGCGCGGATGAATCGCGGCGTACCGAGCGCGATCGGCACGACGAGCACGGCGACGACAAGTAGCCGCCGGAGGCGTCGCGGTACGAAGAACGAGAGAGCGGCAGCGACCGCGAACGCGACAGCGGTGGCCGCAGCGGTCGACACGAAAGCGAGTCTAGGGGGGCGTCGGGACGCTGCGGGCGTGCTCGGGCGTCGCCCAGACGATCTCGCCTGGCGCCAACTCGAGATGCTCCACGTCGTCGCGCCGCAGACGGGCCGTCATCCGCTCTCCGCTTCCGTCCACTAGCTCGATCCGCATGTCGGCGCCGACGACGACGAGGCGCTCGATCTCGACTTCGACGGCGCCCTCGCTCGGGAACCGCCCGAGTGAGATCTCGTGCGGCCGGACGAAACCGTCGCCGAGCTTGAACGCGTCGCCGAGGAAGCGCATCACGAACTCCGACGCCGGCCGGTCGTAGAGCTCGGTCGGGGCGCCGACCTGCTCGAGACGGCCGCGGTTGAGGACGGCCACGCGGTCGGCCACCTCCATCGCCTCCTCCTGGTCGTGCGTCACGAACACCGTCGTCACGTGCACCTCCGCGTGCAGGCGCCGGAGCCAGTCGCGCAGCTCGGCGCGCACGCGGGCGTCGAGCGCGCCGAACGGCTCGTCGAGGAGCAAGACGCGCGGCTTGGCGGCGAGCGCGCGGGCGAGCGCCATCCTCTGCCGCTGCCCGCCCGAGAGCTTCGACGGATAACGGTCGGCGAAGCCGCTCAGCTGGACGAGCTCGAGCAGCTCGTCGACGCGCTCGCGGATCTCGTGCTTCGGCCGCTTCCGGATCGTCAGCGCGAAGGCGACGTTGTCCCGCACGGTCATGTGCTTGAACGCCGCGTAGTGCTGGAAGACGAAGCCGACGTCGCGCCGCTGCGGCGCAAGGCCCGTCGCGTCCTTGCCGGAGAGCAGCACCTCGCCGGAGTCGGGCCGCTCGAGGCCGGCGATGATCCGCAGCAGGGTGGACTTGCCTCCGCCGCTCGGGCCGAGCACGGCGGTGAGCGATCCGTCCGGGATTTCGAGCGAGACGTCGTCGACGGCGAGGAAGTCGCCGAAGCGCTTCGTGATTTTGCGGACTTCTATCGACATCTCTAGTGAGCCTCCCGGGGTTTGATCAGGATCATGGCGAGGAGCACGACGACGGCGATCATGGCGAGGACGAGAGACACGGCATACGCGCCCGTCGTGTTGAAGTTGTTCATGTAGTCGTCGACGAGGATCGGGGCCGTTTCCGTCCGCCCTTCGATGCGGCCGGAGACCACCGCGACCGCGCCGTACTCACCGAGGCAGCGCGCCGTCGTGAGGACGACGCCATAGATCACGGCCCAGCGGATCGACGGCAGCGTGATCCGCCAGAACCGCTGCCGGCGGCTCGCGCCGAGTGTCGCCGCGGCCTGCTCTTGCTCGGTGCCGAGCTCGCGCAGTGTTGGGATCACCTCGCGCGCGACGAAGGGGACGGAGACGAACACGGTCGCGAGCACGATCGCGGGCAGCGCGAACAGGACCTGAATCCCGTGCGCGGTGAGCCAACTGCCGAACCAGCCCTCGCGGCCGTAGAGGAGGTAGAGGCAGAGCCCGATCACGACGGGGGAGACCGCGAGCGGCAGATCGATGAAGGCGTTGAGGAGCCCCTTGCCGGGGAAGCGCCGCCGGACGATCGCGAGCCCGCAGAGCACGCCGAACACCGTGTTGATCGGCACCGCGATCGCGGCCGCGATGAGCGTCACCTGGAACGCGTGCAGGGTCTCCTGATTGTCGAGCGCTTGCCAAATGGGGTGCAGCCCCGCCTGGAAGGTGCGGTAGAAGACCATCACGAGCGGGGCGAGCAGGACGACGAGGAGGTACCCGAGGGCGACCCCGCGAAGGCCGAGCTTCCTAAGCACGCTCGTGCCTCGTGGCGAAGAACCGGAGGGCGCCGAATGCGAGCAGGAGGACGAAAGCGGCGGCGAGCAGGACGATCGCCACCGCCGAAGCCTGAGCTCCCTCGCCGTCCTGAATGAGGTTGAAGATGAGGACCGCCGCAACCTGGGTGTGGAGCGTGCTCCCGGCGATGAGGACTATCGAGCCGATCTCGCCGAGAGCGCGCGCAAACGCGAGCACGCAGCCGGAGAGGATGCCCGGCAAGAGGTTCGGGAGCACGATCCGCCTGAATACTGTGAGCTGGCCGGCACCGAGCGAGCGCGCCGCTTGCTCCATCTCCGTGTCGAGCTCCAGCAGGACGGGCTGCACCGACCGGACGACGAACGGGAGCGTCTCGAAACTGAGCGCGAGCACGATGGCGCCGCGTGTAAAGGCGAGGTGGATGCCCACGGGCGAAATCGGCCCGTAGAGCGTGAGAAGCGTCAGCCCCGCGACGATCGTCGGCAACGCAAAGGGCAGATCGATGATTGCGTTGACGACCGATTTTCCCCGGAAGTCGTCCCGCACGAGCACCCAAGCGGTGATCGTCCCAAAGACGGCGTCGACAGCGACGACGACGAACGCGGCCGCAAACGTGAGCTCGAGCGCGCCGACGGCTTCGGGGTTCGAGACGGCCTGCCAGAAGCCGCTCGCCCCGCCCTTCGTCGACTCCCAGACGAGGGCCGCGATCGGCAGGAGGACGACTACGAGAAGGAACGTCGAAATGGCGCCGAGCGAGAGGCCAGTAGAGGCCCTCCCGCTCGCGCCGACCCTTCTTGTCTTTCTTGAGGCCGCAGCCGCGACAGTGCTAACTGGTGGGGCCTCCCACCGCTTGCTCGATCTTCACCATGCGGCCGTTGGGGGAGAACCAGACGTTGGACGCCTTCAACCACCCACCGAAGATCGATTCGGTGATGGGGAAGACCGTGTGGCCCTTGTTCGAGAACCTCGCCTTCCAGCCGGCGAGCGACGGGTCCTTGAGCACCGAGCTGACGACCGGCCGGTAACCGGCCTGGACGAACAGCTTCTGCGCCGCCGTCGAGTGGCAGTACTTGATGAACGTCGTCGCCTGTGCCGGAGCGGTCTTGAGCGGCACCATCGGCAGCTGGATCAGCATCGTCTCTTTCGGGATGACGATGGATACCGGCTTCTTTGCCATTTGCGCGGTGTACGCCTCGCTCTCGTACGTGAGAAGGACGTCGCCCTGGTGGCCCGAGGTGAACGCGGTCATCGCTGCCGACGCAGACGAGGGCTGGGCGATGACGTTCTTGAACATCGCCTTGACGAACGCCGTTGCCTTCGCGTCGCTCTTGCCCTCCGCGCGCATGGCGCCGTAGGCGGCCAGGACGTTCCACTTCGCTCCGCCGGACGGGAAGGGGTCGGGCGTGACGATCTGGACGCCCGGCTTGGTCAAATCCGCCCACGAGGTGATGTGCTTCGGGTTGCCGGGTCGCACGACAAACGCGACGACCGAGTTCGCAACCACGCCGCCCGCGGGGAGCTTGTGCGTCCAGTTGTTCACCACAAGGCCGGCGTCGACGAGCGTGTAGATGTCGAGCGCGTTCGAGAGAAACGCGATGTCAGCCGGCTGCCCGGCGACGATCGCCTTGGCCTGCGAGCTCGACCCGCCATACGACTGCGTGAAGCTCACGTTCTTGCCCGCAGACGTGTGCTGCCACTTCGAGATGAGGGTCCCCATGACGGCCTGCGGCGTCGAGAACGCGACGAGGTTGAGCGTCGTGCCGCCCGCCGCGGCGACACCTGTGAGCGCGAGAACGGGAATCAAGAGCGTGAGAAGGGCGAACTTCCGCATACGGAGCGCCTACCTTTCCTGGGCTTGTCTACCGATTTAGTAGGTATTTGCAAACCCGATTATTGCCATAAGTAGGCGAACGCCGCAAGGGCAACCTGTCAGCTTTTCGTAACGAGGTCCGCGAGCGTGGTCTGCTCGAGGACGCCGCGCATCTGAGACCGCAGCTCGAGCCAGATGTCGCGGAGGCCGGTGGCCGGGCCTGCGTACTCCAACTCGTCCGGCCGGGCGCCGCGCACGGTCGCGATCGGGCCTTCGAGCTCGCGGATGACGTCGGCGATCGAGATCTCCTCCGGCGGCTTCGCGAGCCGGTAGCCACCTTCAGCGCCGCGCTGGCTTGCCACGAGGCCGCCGTTCCGCAACTGGGCGAGGATGCTCTCGAGGAACTTCGGCGGGATCTTCTGTGCTGTCGCAAGCTGCTCGGCCGTCATGAGAGACGGTGTGGCCACCGCGAGCTCCGTCATCGCGCGGAGCGCATAGTCCACCTTGGCCGAGACGCGCATGCGGGCATTGTGGCTGGCCTACGAGCGTGGGTGCGCGCTGTCGTACGCGCGCCGCAGGTGGCGCGGGTCGACGTGGCTGTAGATCTGCGTCGTCGAGAGGGAGCTGTGGCCGAGCAGCTCCTGGATCGTCCGCAAATCGGCGCCGCCTTCGAGCAGGTGCGTCGCGAAGGCGTGGCGCAGCCGGTGCGGGTGCGGAGCGATGCGGCGCAGCGTGCTCGTGTCGAGCCGCCGGCCGCGCACAGAGAGGAAGAACGCGTTGTTCGCCCCGGCCGCGAGCTCGGGGCGAGCGTCGCGGAGGTAGCGCGCGAGCCAGTGTTGCGCCTCTTCGCCGAGCGGGACGACGCGGTCCTTGCCGCCCTTGCCGTGGCGGACGTGGACGAGTTCCTGTTCGAAGTCGACGTCGCCGAGGTCGAGACCGACCGCCTCGGCGCTGCGAAGACCGGCGGAGTAGACGAGCTCGACGAGCGCGCGGTTGCGGAGCGGGATCGGGCCGTCCCCGTCGAGCGCGGCGAGCAGCTGCTCGATCTCGGCGGAGGTGGGGGCGTCGGGCAACCGCCGCGGGCGGCGAGGCGCGAGCCGTCCGTCCGGCACGCGCTCCGGCCCGAGCGCATGGCGGAGGAACGCGCGCACGGCTGCGAGCTTCCGCGAGATCGTCGTCGGAGCGAGCTTCCGAATCCGTCGGTCGCCGAGCGAGGAGACGTAGTCGGAGAGCACGCGGATGTCGACCTGCGCAAGATCGATTCGCTGCGATTCGAGCCAGCTACAGAACTCACCGACGTCGCCGCGGTAGGCGCGACGCGTGCCCTCGCTGAGCGCCGGCGAGGCGAGAAAACGGTCGGCTGCAGCACGGGCGTCCACTCCCGCCTGTTCGACGCCCGTCGTGGCGCGCCTTTGCGCTAGCGTCATCCAACGTGATCGCGAAGCACGACGTGCTCGTCGTCGGGGCCGGCTGCGCAGGGATGCGCGCCGCTATCGAGGCATTCGACGCCGGCGCGGACGTCGCGATGATCTCGAAGATTCACCCGACTCGTTCCCACTCGGGAGCGGCCGAGGGCGGCATCAACGCGGCGCTCGGCAACGCGGCCGACGACAGCCCCGAGATCCACGCGTACGACACGGTCAAGGGCTCCGACTACATCGGCGACCAGGACGCGATCGAGCTCTTCACCCAGGAGGCGCCGGGCGACATCATCCAGCTCGAGAACTGGGGCGCGGTCTTTTCCCGCCGCGACGACGGCAAACTTGCGCAGCGGCCGTTCGGCGCCGCCGGCTCCCCGCGCACGGTCTTCGCGGCCGACATCACCGGCCATGTCCTGATCCAGGTGCTCTGGGAGCAGGTCTGCAAGCGCGACATCCTGGTCTACGACGAGTTCTTCGCGTGGCAGCTCGTCGAGAACGACGGCCGCTGCCAGGGCGTCGTCTGCTGGGATCTCCTGCACGGCGGTCTGAAGACCGTCGGCGGGAAGACGGTCGTGCTCGCCACGGGCGGCGCCGGCCGCCAGTACCGCGTCACGACGAACGCATACGCGTGCACCGGCGATGGGACCGCGATGGCGCTGCACCTCGGGCTGCCGCTCAAGGACATGGAGTTCATGCAGTTCCACCCGACAACGCTGTTCCCGACCGGGATCCTCCTCACGGAGGGCTGCCGCGGCGAGGGCGCGTACCTCATCAACGCCGACGGCGAGCGCTTCATGAAGCGCTACGCACCGAACGCGCTCGAGCTCGCCTCGCGCGACGTCGTCTCCCGCTCGGAGCAGACGGAGATCGACCAGGGCCGCGGCATCGACGGGAACGTGATGCTCGACATGCGGCATCTCGGCGCGGAGAAGATCCTCGACCGGCTCCCGGGCTCGCGCGAGCTATCGATGGTCTACGCCGGCATCGACCCGATCTACGACCCGGTGCCCGTGCGGCCCGGCGCGCACTACCACATGGGCGGCGTCTCGACCGACAACGACGGCGCGACCGAAATGACCGGCCTGTACGCGGCGGGCGAGTGCGCGTGCGTCTCGGTCCACGGCGCGAACCGGCTCGGCGGCAACTCGCTGATGGAGACGATCACGTTCGGCCGCCGCGCCGGCCGCTCGGCTGCGGAGTGGGCGCTCTCGAGTGGCGTGGCCGTCGACCTGCCCGACTCCGCCCAGGCCGGCGCCGAGGCGAAACTCCGCGAGCTCCTCGACCGCAAGGATGGCGAGCGGCCGTGGCAGATCCGCGAGGAGCTCGGTACGTCGATGCTCGAGAACTTCGCCGTCTTCCGCCGCGAGGAGCAGATGGCGAAGCAGATCGAGATCATCGAAGACCTCCGCGAGCGTTACAAGAACGTCGTGGTCGAGGACAAGGGCGACGTCTTCAACAGCGACCTCACGCAGGCGATCGAGCTCGGGAACATGCTCGACACGGCGCTCTGCATGGTCACCGCCGGCCTCGCGCGCAAGGAGAGCCGCGGCGCGCACGCGCGCCCGCACGACTTCCCGACGCGCGACGACGACAATTTCCTCCACCACTCGATCACGCGCTGGAAGGACGGCGCCGTCGAGCTCACGAAAGCCGACGTACGGTTCACGAAGTGGCAGCCAGAGGAGAGGAAGTACTGAGATGAAGAAGTTCGCGCTGTTGCTGATCGTCGCTCCACTCGCGCTAGTCGCGTGCGGCAGCTCCCACCGCGCGAGTGCCGTCGAGCAGGTCCGCGCAGCGATCGCGAGGACGTCGCACGCTCCGAGCGCTCACCTGATCGTGAAGCAGGCAGGGACGGCGTGGACGGGAGCGAACGGAAACCACGCGCGCGCCTACGTCCGCAGCCAGCTAGGCGAAGTTGACAACGTTGACGATCTCGTGCGCGTGAGGTGGTCGCATCCGCGGATGACAGTCGTCTTGACGCCGAAGGACATCTACTTCAGGTACCTCGGTCCGCGCATCGGGGGAAACTGGGAGAGGATTGCCCGCGGACGGCTCCAGCGCGCCGGCTGGACCAGCTACGTGCCGTCGTTTGTGCCGTATTTGCCAGGTGGATTCAGCCATGTACGCCGGGCTGTAGAGCTCTCCCCCGGTCACTTCCGCATCTGGGTCTCGGCGGTGCCACGCAGGGCTGACGTCTGGATCTCTGCTGGGGGGTTCGTCACGCGGATTCGCTACGTGGAAGGCCCGTTTATCGAGACGGTCGGGCTGTCGCACTTCGGCGAGCACCTCTCCCTGACCATCCCGCAGGTGAGCGACACCGTCGACGCGTCGACCGTCCCGGGGAGCCGCGCATGATGAAGGTCGCGTTCAAGGTCTGGCGCTACTCTGCCGCGACGGGCGAGCGCGCGCTCAAGGAGTACGAGATCGACGCGCCTGAAGAGGCGACACTCCTCGACTGTCTCGACATCGCGAAAGACAGGCACGACGGCACGCTCGCGTACCGCAAGAGCTGCCGGATGATGATCTGCGGCTCGTGCGGGATGCGGATGGACGGCGCCGCAGTCCTCGCCTGCAAGACGCGGATGTACGACATCGCGCAGGCAGGGCAGATGCCGACCATCTCGGCGATGGGGAACCTCCCGATCGTCAAGGACCTCGTCGTCGACATGGATCCCTTCTGGGAGAAGTTCAAGTCCGTCCAGCCGTGGCTGCAGCCCGGCTTCGAGCGGCCGGGCGACGGGCGCGAGTACCGGATCTCGCAGCAGCGGATGAACGTCATCCACAAGGAGTCGCTCTGCATCAACTGCGGCTGCTGCGTCTCGGAGTGCAACGCGATGGAGTCGGATCCCGAGTTCCTCGGCCCGCAGGCGCTCGCGAAGGGCATGCGCTTCGTCGGCGACCCGCGCGACGGCGCGACGGTCGAGCGGCTCGAGAGCTACAGCAAGGAGCACGGCATCTGGGACTGCACGCGCTGCTATTTCTGCAACGAGCGCTGCCCGAAGGGCGTCGACCCGCGCGACGCGATCGCGAAGCTCGGCGCCGAGGCGATCGCGCACGGCATCGACCGCGACCCGGGCGCGAAGCACGCGAAGTGGTTCGTCCGCTCGTCCGAGACGACCGGCTGGCTCCGCGAGGAGGAGCTGATCCCGAAGACGAACGGTTACGTCGCCGCGATCAAGCAGCTGAAGTTCGGCTACACGCTTGCGAAGCACGGCAAGGTGCGCCCGATCCCGATCCCGCACACCGCGAAGGACGTCGGAGAGGCGCGGAACCTCCGCAAGCTCGTCCGAGAGCAGGATCGCGGCGGCGCGCTCGGGCACGTCCAGGGCGAGCACGCGCTGGAACGGCTCGCGCATGGGCACGCGCTCGGCGGCGAGACGCTCGAGGAGATCTACGCGCGGCCGAACGCCGCGCCGAGACCATGGCTACCCGAAGTGGAGGAGGCAGTAGCAACGTGAGCGCAACGGAAGTCGCGACGAAACGCGTCGCCTACTACAAGGGCTGCCTCGCCTCGCTCTCGGCGAAGGAGCTCGACACGTCCACGAAGGCGCTCGCGCCGCGCGTCGGGCTCGAGCTCGTCGAGCTCGAGTCGGTGACGTGCTGCGGCGCCGGCGACATCCACGAGGCGGAGCCGGACTACTACGTCCACCTCAACGCGCGGATCCTCGCGTACGCCGAGGCGACCGGCTGCGACACGCTGCTGACGGTCTGCAACGTCTGCACGCTCAACCTCCGCCAGGCGAACCACATGCTGCAGGGCGACGCCGCGCTGCTCGCGCGCGTCAACGAGAACCTCGTCACGGTCGGCGTGCCGCCGTACTCCGGCAAGGTCGAGGTCCGGCACCTCCTCTGGGAGATCGCGGAAGGGGAGGGCTACGAGCTTCTCAAGCAAGCCGCGCACAAGGGGCTGAAGGGCCTGAAGGTCGCGCCGTTCTACGGCTGCCAGATCCTCCGCCCGTCGAAGATCATGGGCTTCGAGGATCCCGACCGGCCGTGGTCGCTCGAGCGGATCATCACGGCCTGCGGTGGCGAGCCGGTCGACTATCCGGCGAAGATCAAGTGCTGCGGCTTCCCGATCATCGCCGCGCGCGAGGAGACGGCGATGGGCGAGCTCATCCAGCCGATCTCGCAGGCGATCGAGGCCGGGGCCGACGTGATGGTCACGCCGTGCCCGCTCTGCCACCTCTCACTCGACGCGTGGCAGCAGAAGCTCGAGGCGTCGACCGGGAAGAGCTTCGGCCTGCCGATCCTCCACCTCGCCCAGCTCGTCGGCGTCGCCGCCGGGCTCGAGGAGTCGGAGCTGAAGTTCAAGCGGCACATCGTCGACCCGCGGCCGGCTCTCGAACGCCTAGAGGTCTGAAGCAACTCGCCGCACTCGCGGGCGCCGGACTCGCGTGGGGGCTCGCCGAGGCGGCGCGGCCGCGGCTGCGCGAGCTCGAGGTCGATCTGCCTCGCCTACCGGCGGAGCTCGACGGGCTCCGCATCGCGCATCTCTCCGACTTCCACTTCGGCATCCCGTCGCCCGGGATCGGCGCCACGTGGCAAGCGGTGGAGTGGGTGCACGAGCGGAAGCCGGATCTCGTGGCCATCACCGGCGACCTGCTCACGCACCCCCGCGGGGAGCCGATGCTGCGGCGGCTGATGCGCGTCCTTCCACAGCCGACGTTCGCCGTGCTGGGCAACCACGACGTCGCGATCAGCCGCGACCCGCAGGCGAAGGCGTCCAATCTCAGCGAGCTCGAGCCGGCGACGCTGCTTCGCAACGAGGGACGGATGGTCGAGCTGCACGGCCGGAGGATCTGGATCGCGGGCGTCGATCCGTTCCTCGTCCTCCGCGGCACGCCACGGCTAGACCCGAACGAGCTCGCGCCGCCGCGGGAAATGGAAGCCGATCTCTCGATCCTGCTCTGCCACTACCCGGACGTGCTCGACATGCTGGAGCCGGGACGCTTCGACCTCGTCCTCGCGGGGCATCTCCATGGCGGCCAGATCTGTCTGCCGTATCCCGGCGGGAAGATCCTCCTTGCGCACCCGGCGACGCCATACACGTCCGGGCTCTACCGGACGGCCGCGGCGACGATGCACGTCTCGCCGGGCCTCGGCACGACGTTCGTCCCGTTCCGCTTCGCGGCGGCGCCAGAGGCGACCGAGCTGGTACTGCGCCAGGGCTAACCTGAACGAATGGCCGATCAGGCGACGATCGCGACCGACATCCTTGCCCGCTACGCCGCCGACGCGGCGCGCGAGGTGGAGGGGGTGCGGGCCATCTCGGGCCGTCGCGGGGTTCGCATCTCCGGCAAGGACACAGTCCGCATCGAGATCCACGTCGTGGCCGAACGCGGCATGTCAATCCCCAAGCTCGGCGGCGACGTGCAGAGACGCGTGCGCGCGTACCTCGGGAGCATGGCTGACGTCGAACCCGCGAGCATCGACGTCGTCGTGGACTCGCTCGAATGACGCGCATCACCGGGCTCACCGGCGGGACGCTCGAGACCACGCCGACGGTGTGCCACGAATGCATCTGGTGGCAGACCCGCAGCGGAAGGAGCGCCGACAAGCGCAAGTGGATCCGCGAGACGGAGGACGACTGGGGAGCGTGGGGCGCCGTCTACCACGACGAGGACGGTCACCTGCTCGGCTCGATGCAGTACGGGCCCGCCGATCTCTTCCCGCGCGCGCGGGAGCTGCCGGCAGGCCCGGCGAGCCCCGACGCGGCCCTCGTCACGTGCGCCTACCTCACCGATCCCTCACGCCCATGGGTCATGCAGTCCCTCTTCCTCACGGCGATCGGCGACGTCCGCGAGCGCGGCGCCCGCGCGCTCGAGGCGTTCTCGTACCGCTACGCAGAGGGGGAGACGAGCTTCCAGCGGTTCCACGCGCATCGCACGATCTTCCCGGCGGACTTCCTCGCCGACTTTGGCTTCGTCCCTGTTCGCTCGCACGGACGCGTGGAGCTTGCGCGCCTCGAGCTCGGCGGCTTGCAGCCGGTCGAGGAGGGGGCGCGGGAGAAGGTCCTGCAGGTCGTGCGCGAGGCGTTCATGCCGGCGCCCGCGCCGCACCGGCCCTAGACGGCTCGGTTCCGATACGGCAGACTCGCGCTGTGCGCTTTAGGGGAGCTGCACTCATGGCAACGGCCGTGACCGGAGTCTCGGCCATCGTGACGGTCGCGAACCGATTCCGAGAGCTGCCGCTTTCGTCGATCGCTTCGAGCCCTGCGGCGGTGGGGGAGGGCAAGGTCTGGCTGCTCGCAAGCAGCGCCGTGATCGCCGACAGGCCGGCGCTCGTCTCCTTGCTCGGCTTCTGGATCGTCGGCTTCACGGCGTTCGCGATCTGCTCGGCACGCGTCGTCGCCGGCGTCGCAGTCGGCGGGCATCTCCTCTCCGCTCTCTGCATCTACTCCCTCATCGGCCTCACGCGGCTCGCGCAACCCGACGCGTTCGCGTCCGTGATGCACGTCTCCGACTACGGCCTGTCGGCGATCATCGCCGCCTGGATCGGAGCGATCGCAAGTGTGATGTGGAGGCGCCATCGGGCCGCAACGGCACATGCGCTCGTCGTCGCCGGTTCGCTCGTGTGCGCCGGCGTCGGCCTTCTCTTCCGGCCCGATCTGACGTTTCTCGACACCGAGCACCTCGTCGCGTACGCGTTCGGCGCGCTCCTCGCGAGCGAGCGCGTCCGTCAGAGCCTTGCGCGCTCTCCGCAGCGGCTCGCCGCCGCCGTCGCGAGCGTCATCTCTGCGGTCTCCTAGGTCGAGGGCATGATGCGGAAGCACGCCTCCACGCCGACCGAGTCCGAGTCGTCGTTGCCCCATAGCCGGCTGAGGTGGTTCACGTTCTGGCGGAACGCCGCGTTATGGGCGCCGAGCACGGTGACCCGCTCGCGGAGCTTCGCGAGGATGCCGACGCCGTCGCTCGCAACAGCGACGACGCGAATCATGTGCGAGCCGAGCTTCCTAACGCCTTTCATGACGAGGATGTTGCGGCCGGCGCTGCTGGTCGCGGCGAGCTTGCCGTCGACGTAGACCCGGATTTTCGCCGTGCCCGTCGGCGGGTCGCTCCACGCGAGGCTCAGCGGGCTCGGCGCAGCTTCCACGTATTGGCCCGACTGTGGCGCGAGGAGCGCGAACGGCGCGGCCGCGCTGGTTGGGGCGATTGCCGCGATCGGATTGGCGATCCCTGTAGCGCGCTGGATTAGGTTCCCCACGAGGCGCTCGATCGCCGGCTTGACCACCGAGCTTGCCGGATAGCGCGTCGGGTCGATCCACGTCGAGGGCACGACGCCGGGGTAGGAGAGGTTCCAGTTGAAGCCGGTCTGGCCAGCCGCGAAGACGAACGCCGATCGTGTCTTCTGCCAGAGCGTCATCGCCTGGTTTGCCGGGACGTTCGGCATACCGCTGAACGGCGTCCGGCTGAGCATGAGGAGGTTGGGCGCGAGAGCGGAGTTCACGGCGATGCCGTCCCACTCGGTGCCCTCGATCGGCCCCATATCCTCGCCGCTGGCGACGCCGGCGCCGTTCCACGGCCAGCTCGTGATCGCGTACGCGCTCTGCGGGCCGACCTCCGTGCCCCACGTCTGCATCTCCCCGGTCAACGCGTCTTGCGGCAAACCGTCGGAGTCCCAGCGCACCGTCTTCGTCAGCGGGTTCGTCCCCGGGTCGAGCGACTTCCTCCGCCAGACGGACATGACGTGCGTCGTGTCGTTGAAGCGCGCTTGCCACGCCCACGCGTTGCCGCCGAAGAACGCCTGGCTCACGCCCTGTGCGGTCAGGTGCAGCAGTTCATGCCGGTCGGACATCGAGTAGTACTCCTCGTGGCCGGAAAAGATCACGAGCTTCGTCTGCGGCCCCGCCTCGCGGGCAAGCCTCAGATCCTCGTCGGTCGAGTACGAGACCGGATAGCCGTGCGACTCTGCCCATTCGACGAGCGGTTGGTCATAGAGGAAGAACATCCCTGCGCCCCACCCGGAGAGGTACGGGCGGAGGAACGTCACTTGGTGCGCGACGCCCGTCGTGCTCGTGAGTGCCGGCGTGACCCGCGAGTCGCGGTAGAGGGAGAGGTCGCCCCAGAGGTTGTACGCCTGCCACGTGTTCGTCGAAAGGTTGATGACGATCGGCGCGGGCGTTGCCGAGCGAAGCGTGAAGTTCGCGTACGACTCCGCGCCGTTGACGTCGTCGTGGAGCTTGACGAGGTAGTAGCCGCTCACCCAGTCGGTGCCGACGGCGACGACCGCCGAGCTCTGCCAGCCTGTCGTGAGGAGCTTCGCGCCACCGGTGTCGTCGCCGCTGACCGTCGGAGCGGGTTGCGGCGCGTTCGCTCCGACCTCTCCGCTCGTCACCTCCCGGCCCCCGAGCCCCTGGTAGTAGCCCATGCGGTAGACGGTGTAGGAGAACGGATCGCCGTGGCTGTCGACGTAGAGCGTCGCGGAGTCCCCGGGCAGGTAGGAGACATCGCCGAAGTAGCCGGAGATCTCGTCCTGGCGCGGCGTGTCGATGAACCACGACGTCGTGCCCGGCCGTGCGTTCTCGACCGCGATGGCGTTCGGCTTCCCGTTCGCGGCGGTTGCGGCGTGCGCGCCGCCGATTGCCGCGACGGCGAGCAGGCCGACGATCGCGAGTAGTCGCTTGCCCATCGCCATAGATGTAGCAACCTTTCTGCAGGTCTGGGTAGAACCCTGGCCGTAAGTCTCTTTGAAGCTACTGGCGGTTTCGGCGCGTTGCGCTAGGCTCGTCGAGCTTTGAAGCGCCGCCTCTGCGCCAGTCTCGTAGCAGTCGTCGCCTTAGGTGCGCTTCTGGCGAGTCAAAAGATCCAGGGACCCTCGCGTGCTGCGGCCGCGCCGAGCACCGTGCTTCCGGACCGTACGCCGCTGGGGATCCACAAGATCCGCCACATCGTGATCATCATGCAGGAGAACCGGTCCTTCGACTCCTACTTCGGCACGTATCCGGGGGCGGACGGGATCCCCGGGCTCGCAGGCAATTTCGGCAGCGTGCCGTGCTTGCCCGACCCGCGCCGAGGCCACTGCATCCGTCCGTACCACGACACGAGGGTGAACAACTACGGCGGCCCGCACACCCACGCCAGCGCGCTGGCCGACATCGCGGGCGGGCGTATGAACGGCTTCATCGTCCAGGCCGAACAGGGGAAGGCGCAGGCGTGTAAGCAGTTCGATGCCCCGGGGTGCTCGCAGGACCGGAAGAAGCCCGACGTAATGGGCTATCACGACGGGCGCGAGATCCCGAACTACTGGGCCTATGCCGGAGAATTCGCGCTCCAGGACCACATGTTCCAGGCCGACTCGTCCTGGAGCCTCCCGGCGCATCTGTACCTCGTTGCCGGCTGGTCGGCGCATTGCACCAAGAAGGACGACCCGATGAGTTGCCGGAGCGCTGTGCAGAATCCCGGCTCGCCGCCGGCCACGCCCCTCAACCCGACGCCCAAGCCGCCCGACTATGCGTTCACGGATCTCACCTATCTCCTGCACCTGTACGGGGTCAGTTGGCGCTACTACGTCCAGCAAGGCGGCCAGCCCGACTGTGCGAACGACCAGATGTTCTGCGCGCCCGTTCCGCAGAACTCGTGGACGCCGGGCATCTGGAACCCGCTGCCCTATTTCGACACGGTGCGCAACGACGACCAGCTCTCCAACATCGAAGGCTTGGGCAAGTTCTTCCCGGCGCTGCAGGCCGACGCCCTCCCGGAGGTCTCGTGGATCGTGCCGGGCGACAAGGACAGCGAGCACCCACCCAACAGCGTGAGCGTCGGCCAGTCGTACGTGACCGGACTGATCAACTCGATCATGCGCTCGAAGGAGTGGAGCTCCACGGCGATCTTCCTCGCCTGGGACGACTGGGGCGGCTTCTACGATCACGTCCCGCCGCCGAAGGTCGACGGCCAGGGCTACGGGCTACGCGTTCCGTCGATGGTCATCAGCCCCTACGCGAAGTCGGGGTACATCGACCACCAGACTCTCAGCTCGGACGCGTACCTCAAGTTCATCGAGGACGACTTCCTCAACGGACAGCGGCTCAATCCTGCGACGGACGGCCGACCCGACCCGCGTCCCGACGTCCGCGAGAACGAACCGATCCTCGGCAACCTCGCGAAGGACTTCAATTTCAACCAGACGCCGCTGCCGCCGTTCATCCTCCCGCTTCACCCGGTGGTCTCTTGAGCGTCGACTGCTCTACGCGGTAGCGCGGGCGGGTTCGAGCAGGAGCTCGGCGATCTGGATCGCGTTCAGCGCGGCGCCCTTGACGAGGTTGTCGCAGGCGAGGAAAAGGACGATTCCGCCGCGGTCTGATGCGCGGTCCGGGCGGATACGACCGACGAGGACTTCCTCGGTCTGCGTCGCGGCGCGCGAGGTCGGCAGGTCGACGAGGCGCACGCCCGGCGCGGCCGCGAGCAGCTCACTCGCCTGCTCCGCCGAGAACTCCTCCTCCGTCTCGATCCAGACCGACTGTGAGTGGCCGACGAGCACCGGCACGCGGACGGTGGTCGCACTGATCGGCAGGTCGGGCAGCTCGAGGATTTTGCGCGACTCGGCGCGGATCTTCGCCTCCTCGTCGGTCTCGTCGCCCTCCCAGTCCCAGTCGAACGCGAGGTCGTAGTCGTCCGGCGACTCGGCGCGAAGCTGCTCCATCCGCTGCGCGCCCGCGCCGGAGACCGCCTGATACGTGGAGACGCGCACCGCCCGGAGGCCGGCGGCGTCGTGCAGCGGCTTGAGCACGCATGTGAGCGGGATCGTCGAGCAGTTCGGGTTGGCGACGACGCGCGTCGAGGCGAGGGCCGCGCCGGCGCGTTCGCCGTTCACCTCGGGCACAACGAGCGGGTAGCCGTCGACGAGCCGGTACGCGCTCGACTTGTCGACGACGACGGCGCCACCGTGCACGGCGGACGGAACGAGTGCGCGCGAGACCGCGGTCCCGCAGGAGAAGAGCGCCAGGTCCAATCCGCCGGCAGAGAGAGCCTCGTCGGTCGCTTCTTCGACGACGATGCCGCCGTCGAGCTCCCGTCCCGCCGAGCGCGCCGAGGCGAACGCGCGCACATTTCCGTAGCCGCGCTCGCGGAGGAGGCGCAGCGTCACCGTCCCGACGGCGCCAGTCGCTCCGACAACGGCGATCCGCGCGTCTTTCATCAGGCGCTCCCCAGCTCGAACGCGTCGTGCAGGGCCGCGACCGTCTTCGGCACGTCTCCCGTCGCGACGTGGCACGCGATCTTGATCGGCGAGGTGGAGATGACCTCCGCCTTGACGCCGATCTCATCCAGCGTCGCGAACGTCTTCGCCGCGATACCCGGATGGCTCTTCATCCCGGCGCCGACGAGCGCGACCTTGCCGAGGTCGTCGCGCATCGACCACTCGACGCCGAGGCCGCCGAGTAGCTCTTCGCACGCGGCGCGGTCCTCCACCGGCGCACTGAAGACGATCTCGCCGCCCGTGACCTGGAGGATCGTGTCGACGTTGACGTTCGCGTCTGCGAGCCGGTCGAACAGCCGCGCCGGGTCGATCGAGGTGACCCGGTAGAGCGGCTCGCAGTCCGTGTGGGCAACACCGCTGATGATCGCTTTCTCGAGCACGGGATCCTCTTCGTCGACGATCCACGTTCCCTCTGCGTCGGAGAACGTCGATCGCACGTGCAGGCGCACGTTGTGGTTGCGCGCGAACTCGACCGAGCGTAGCTGGAGGACTTTCGCGCCGCTCGCCGCGAGCTCGAGCATCTCCTCGTACGTCACGGCGTTGAGCTTGCGCGCGTTCGGGACGAGACGCGGGTCGGCGGTGTAGACGCCCTCGACGTCGGTGTACATCTCGCACGCGCTCGCGCCGAGCGCGCCGGCGAGCGCGACCGCGGTGAGGTTCGAGCCGCCGCGGCCGAGCGTCGTCACGTCGTGCGAGTCGGCGGAGACGCCCTGGAAACCGGCGACGAGGACGATCTTCCCGGCGTCGAGCGCCGTCGTCGATGCGGGTCGTGCGCATCTCCGTGATCTTCGCCTTGCCGTGGACGGTGTCGGTGACGATCCCCGCCTGCGAGCCGGTGAGCGAGATCGCCTCGTGGCCGAGATCCTGGACCGCCATCGCGCAGAGCGCGTTCGAGATCCGCTCGCCGACGGAGATGAGCATGTCGTACTCGCGCGGGTGCGGCTTCGGCGAGATTTCGTGGGCGAGGCGGATGAGCTCGTCGGTCGTGTCGCCCATCGCGGAGAGGACGCCGACGACGCGCTCGCCGCGCTCGTGCGCGCGCACGAGCCGCCGCGCGACCTCCTTGATCTTCTCCGGGTCGGCGACGGACGTGCCGCCGAACTTCATCACGACCATGCGGGAAAGTGTGCCTAGACCATTTCGCGCCGGCCCATGAGCGCGCGGCCGAGCGTGACCTCGTCGGCGTACTCGAGGTCGCCGCCGACGGGCAAGCCGCTCGCGAGACGCGTCACCCGCACGCGGTCGCGCAGCCGTCCCGCGAGGTACGACGCGGTCGCCTCGCCCGTTGCGTTCGGGTTCGTCGCGAGGACGACCTCGACGACGCCGTTCGCCTGGACGCGCTGCATGAGCTCGTCGATCCGCAGATGCTCGGGCTCGACGCCGTCGAGCGGGGAGAGCGAGCCGCCGAGCACGTGGTAGAGGCCCCGGTACTCCGCCGTCCGCTCGAGCGAGACGAGGTCGACCGGCTGCTCGACGACGCAGATCGTCGTCCGGTCGCGTCTCGTGTCGACGCAGATCGAGCAGAGCTCGTCCTCGGTGAGATTGCCGCACTCGCGGCAGAAGCGGACGCGTTCCTTCACCTCGCCGATCGCCGTCGCGAGCGCGAGCGCCTCGTCCGTCGACACCTGGAGGAGGTGGAAGGCGAGCCGCTGCGCCGTGCGGCCGCCGATGCCCGGCAGGCGCGTCAGCTGCGCGACGAGGTTGTCGACGGACGGGCTGAGCATGAGGCGGAGGGTACTGGTCCGTTTCGGACGTAAGATCCCCGCATGGCCGACCCCGTCTCCTGGCTGATGATCCGTGCCGGCTGGAAGGTCTACGCCTCCGACGGCACCGAGGTGGGCGCCGTTGCCGAGGTTGCGGGCGACGACAACGCCGACATCTTCGACGGCCTGGCGATCGCGCGGTCGACGTTCGCGAAGCCGACGTACGTCCCGGCCGAAAGCGTCGGGCCGATCACGGAGGGCCACATCGAGCTGACGTTGACGACCGAGCAGGTCGACGCGCTTGGCGAGTACCTCGAACCGGCGTCGAGCGAGATCATCGAGCCGGACGACCATCACGGCCTCGGCGAGCAGCTCGGCGCCGACGTGCGTCAGGTCGAGGGGAAGATGTTCGCGCCGACCGAGAAGCACGAGCACTCGATGAACGTCTGGCGCCGGGCGGCCTTCGCGGCTCGCCGGCTCTTCCGCTAGCGCTGCTGGCTAGCGCGGGCTGAAGTCGAAGGCCCAGCCCCAGATCACGACGCCGATCAGCGCGAGGACGATCGCCGCCCAGAGCCAGTTCGAGAACAGCTCGCGCATCGGCTAGCTCTCCCGCTCGCGGGCGTCGAGCTCGTCGGTGAAGATCCCGAGGATCTCGTTCCTCTCCCGCAGGTTCCTCGGCCGCAGTTACCGGCGCCAGCTCGCCGGCGGTGCCGAGCTCGAAGGAGACCTCGAGCCGGCGGCCGGTCACGTCGTAGAGCGCGTCCATGAGCAACGTCGCGTTCTTCGGATCGCGCGCCTGGTCGAGTTGGAATTGCGCGGCCGCCGGGAACTCGAGCGTGAGCGTGTCGCCGTGGAGGCCGGCCGGATGCGCCTCGCGCAGGATCGACGCGGTCGGGATGCCGCCGCGCTCCTCGACCGCCGGCAGCACGGTGTGCATCCAGGCCTCCTGCAGGTCCGATCAGCGCGATGCTCGGCGCCGCGGGCGGCGGCACAGCAACGGCCGACACCTCCTCCGCTTGTAACAGACTGTTGCTTGCGGGGGCGGGGCTCGCGGGGACGGCACCCTGTTCGAGCCGCTCGAGGCGGAATGCGACCGACTCGCGCGAGAGATCCGCCGCTGGCCGCGTCACCTTGACGAGCGCGAGCTCGAGCGGCAGGCGCGGGTCGCCGCCCTGGCGCATGTCATCGACCGCGACCGCGAGGAGGTCGATCAAGCGCAGCACCGTCGCCTCGCCGATCTGGTTCGCCTGCGCGAGCAGCCGCTCGCGTGTCTCCTCGGTCACGGGCATCGCCACGGGTACTTCCCCAAGATGCTGGACGAGCATCAGCTGGCGCAGGTGCTCGAGGAGATCCATGACGAGGCGGCCGAGGTCGTGGCCGCGCTCGGAGAGCTCCTCGATGAACGTGAGCGCGCCGGCGGTGTCGCGGTCGATCACGAGGTTGCAGAGCGTGAAGAGCGATTCCTCGTCGACCGTCCCGAGTAGCTCGAGCACCGCCTGCACCGTGATCTTGCTGCCGGTGGAGGAGGCGAGCTGGTCGAGCGTCGACTCTGCGTCGCGGTAGGCCCCGCGCGCGCCGCGCGCGACGAGTGCGAGCGCCTGGTCGGGCACGTCGATCCCCTCGGCGTCGGCAATGAGGCGAAGCTTCTGGACGAGATCCTGCAGGCGCGGCCGCCGGAAGACGAACGTCTGGCAGCGCGAGCGGACGGTCGGGAGCACCTTCGAGAGATCCGTCGTGCAGAAGACGAAGACGAGATGCGGCGGCGGCTCCTCGATGAGCTTGAGAAGCGCGTTCCAGGCGGCATCGGTCAGCTGGTGCGCCTCGTCGAGGATGTAGACCTTGTAGCGCCCCTCGACCGGCTGGAGGACGACGCGGTCGCGGATTTCCCGGATGTCGTCGATCCCGCGCTGCGAGGCGGCGTCCATCTCCACGACGTCGAGCGACGTGCCCGCGGCGATCGTCCGGCAGACGTGACACGTCCCGTCGGGCGTCGTCGTCGGACCCTGCGCGCAGTTGAGGCACTTGGCGAGGATCCGCGCCATCGACGTCTTGCCGGTGCCGCGCGGCCCGGCGAAGAGGTACGCCTGGCGCACGGCGTCGGTCGTGATCGCGTTACTCAGCGTCCGGACGACCGCCTCCTGCCCGACCACGTCCGCGAAGCTCTGGGGACGGTATTTCCGGTACAGCGCGGCCACGCAACGATTCAAGCAGATCGCCATCGAGCCCTTCGCCGCCGCGACCGACCTGAGCGGGCGCGGCGTGGATACGGGCCAGGCACACCGCACACCTGGAAGGGACCACTTAGCGCTGCTTCCTTCCGGATCTGACGCGGTTCGCAGGCTCCCATCGCGCGGGGCCTGACCCGTGGGAAGGGTAGCCTCCGGCCGGAATGCCGGACGACGCACGCAAAGCTCTCCTCTCGCGGTTGTTCGATCACGCGCCGATGTTCCCGCCGGCGCGCATGGAGCTCGCGGCCGCGCTCGAGGAGGATCGGCGCGCGCAGGCGAGCCCGCACGCGTGGCTGCTCGGTCGCTTCGTCGTTCCTGCGGGGACGGAGGTTCCGGCTCGGGAGCTCGCCGACGTCGGCGGCGGGGAGGAGCGGCAAGGGGACGCGGTCTATCTCGAGGGCGTGCCGCTCGATGAGGTCGCCGCGCGCGGCGTGCGCGCGAAGATCCGCTGCGGCGGCGAGCGTGCGCCCTCGGTCGAGGAGGTCGCGGAGTTCATCTGCGGCTGTCGCGAGCGCGGCATCGTCTTGAAGGCGACTGCCGGGCTGCATCACGCGTATCCGACCGCAAACGGGGAGCACGGCTTCCTCAACGTCCTCGCCGCGGCGGTGTTCGGTGACGAGGACGACGCGCTGCGCGAAGGGCCGGGCGCGTTCGAGCTCGATGCGGAGTCGTTCCGCTGGCGTGACCGCGCGGCAACGTCCGCGCAGATCGCCGACGTCCGCCACTCGCTCTTCCACTCGATCGGCAGCTGCTCGTTCTTCGAGCCGGTCGGCGAGCTCGAGGAGCTCGGGATCCTGTGACCGGGTTCGGCGCGGGGGAGAAGGGGCTGCTGTGGCGGGACGGCGACGAGGCGGTCGACCTCTCCGCGCTCGGAGACGTCTTCGCCCAGCCAACACTCAATCCGCTCATGGCCGCCGGGCCTGCGGCGTGGCAGGAGGCGATCGAGGCGGCGCAGAGCCACGACGGGCCACGCCTGAGCCGCGACGCGGCGCGTCTCCCGTTCGCTGTCGCGGACTACGTCGACTTCTACTCGTCGCTCGAGCACGCGACGAACCTCGGGCGGATGTTCCGGCCCGACCAGGAGCCGCTCCTCCCGAACTGGCGGTGGCTGCCGGTCGGTTACCACGGGCGCGCCGGCAGCGTCGTCGTCAGCGGCACCGATGTCGTCCGCCCGAACGGCCAGCGGAAGGCGCCCGGCGAGGACGCGCCGACGTTCGGCCCCAGCCGCCGCCTCGACTTTGAGCTCGAGCTCGGCTTCGTCGTCGGCGTCGGCAGCGAGCTCGGCGAGCCGGTGCCGGTCGACGCGTTCGCCGACCACGTCTTCGGCGTCGTCCTCGTCAACGACTGGAGCGCGCGCGACATCCAGGCGTGGGAGTACGTCCCGCTCGGGCCGTTCCTCGGCAAGTCGTTCCAGACCTCGATCTCCGCCTGGGTGACGCCGCTCGCGCTGCTCGACGACGCGCGCGTCGAGGCGCCCGCGCAGGAGCCGCCGCCGCTCGACCACCTCGCCGGCGGTCGCGACTGGGGGCTCGACGTGGCGCTCGAGGTCGAGCTGAACGGGGAGACGATCTCGCGCGGTAACGCGAAGGCGCTCTACTGGACGATGCCGCAGCAGCTCGCCCACGCGACGTCGAACGGCGCACCGCTCCGCACCGGCGACCTCATGGCGAGCGGGACGATCTCCGGTTCCGAGCCGGGGAGCGAGGGCTCGATGATCGAGCTGTACCACGGCGAGCGCTTCCTCGCCGACGGCGACGAGCTCGTTTTGCGCGGCCGCGCCGCGAACGGCGTCGAGCTCGGCGAGGTGCGCGGCCGGGTGCTCCCTGCCGCAGCGTCGTAACGTTCTAGACCAACGGGGTTTCGACGCTACTCTTCCGGCCATGAAGAGGTCGGTCTTCGCGGCAGTTCTTGCTGCCGCCATCGCCGTCGGGGCTGCGGGCGCGTCCGGCGGTCCGTCGCTGCTGAACCCGTCATCGCTCCACGCGAAGGCGCCTAGCACCTTTAGCGCGCGCTTCACGACGACGAAAGGATCCTTCGTCGTCAAGGTCACCCGCAGCTGGGCGCCGAAGGGCGCGGACCGGTTCTACAACCTCGTCCTCAACCACTTCTACGACAACCAACCGCTCTTCCGCGTCGTGCCGGGGTTCGTCGTGCAGTGGGGGATCAGCGGGAAGCCGGCGATCGCGAAAGCCTGGAGGTACGCCTACCTCAAGGACGATCCCGTAACTCACCACAACGCCAAGGGCACGATCACCTTTGCGACCGCCGGCACGAACACGCGCACGACCCAGGTGTTCGTGAACCTCGTTGCGAACAAGCAGCTCGACAGCTACCCGTACTTCGCCCCGTTCGGCACCATCACGAGCGGCTTCTCGGTCTTCACGCACCTCTACCACGGATACGGCGAGGGCCCGAGCAACAACCAAGCGCGAATCACGAAGGACGGCGCGTCGTGGGTCCGCCGGAACTACCCGAAGCTCGACTGGATCAAGACCGCCCGTCTCGTGCACTAGCGATTCCCCCTGACGGGGGGTGTGACGGCGTCCTAAAGTGACGATACGATTCGGGCGGTTATGACACGTACGCACAAGTATCGGTTCACACTTCTGGCAGCGCTCGCGGTGTTCGCTACGACGTCGGCGGGGCCGGCGTCGGCGCACGTCGGTCGCGAGGCGCACGCTGTAGCGGCGACCCAGAAACTGGCGGCATTGCTTGGCACACACGTTGCGTTCTCGAAGCCGACTGAAGCGTCAGCGCGCGTGGGTGTGGTGCAGGCGGAGCGACCGATCACCAACGAGCAGACAGTCCTGCCCGTTCTCGGCACTGACGGCACGTGGCTGCGGGTCAGGCTTCCCGGCCGCCCGAACTCACACACGGGCTGGATCAAAGCGCAAGGGACCGTCGCTCAAACGACAAGCTGGCATCTCGTGGTCAAGACCTCCACGCGGCGCGTGCTCGTCTACCACAGCGGGCGCCTGATCCGAGTCTTCACGGCGATCGTGGGCAAGCCGTCGACGCCGACGCCGCACGGCGAATTCTTCATCGAGGAGTCGATTCAGCTGGCACCGACCGACCCCGGAGCTCCGTTCGCCCTCGCCTTGAGCGCTCGCTCCAACGTGTTCCAGGAGTTCGACGGCGGGCCGGGCCAGGTCGCGCTGCACGGACTGGACAATATCGGCGGCGATCTCGGCACCGCGGAGTCCCACGGCTGCGTACGCCTTGCCGACAGTTCGATGCGCTGGCTGGTCTACCGCGTCGGCCCAGGCGTGCCGGTCACCATCATCCGCTGAGCTAGCGACCTCCCACTTCTCCAGACGATCGCTGTCGCGAAGACTGCGGTGCCGGTGAGAACGCCGAGTACTCCGCCCGAGACTGCGACGTGGAGCGCCTCGGAGGTGCCGACGCCGGCTGCGGCGAGGGCGGCACCGCTGGCGCCGGCCTGTGTGGTCGCTCCGGCAAGACCGAGCGGCAGCGCCGCCGCCGCCGCTCCGGCGCAGAGGAACAGGAGAGCGAGCGAGATCGAATAGCCGACTCCGAGCGCGCCGAGGAGCAGAAAGCTCGCGACCGCACGCACGCACCAGCAAGCAGACACGAGCGCCCACGCCTCCGAGGCGCGCCGACGCGAGGTCGTGCGGGTACTGACCCAACGGCCGACGCGGAAGCGTGATGTGCGCCGGTGGGCCGCCACTCGGGGCAGTACCGAAATCACGACAGCGGCGGCGATGCCGGCGGCAGCGACGATCGCGAGCCCGATCCGTGCGACCGTTCCGGCGTCAGGGAGCAGCGCGCCGGCCAGCGCGAGCGGGGCGATGGCGACGCTGTCGATCAGGCCAAGCATCAGAAGCGAGAGACAGAGGACGCGGACGCCGGCAGGACAACGCGGATAGCGGCGAACGACGGCGATGCGCATCGCGTCGTCGAAGCGGCCCGGAAGGAGGATGCCGACCAGCGCTGCGCCCCCGTTGCCGGCCGCGAGCGCCAACAACGGCGGACGCTCGGACGGCGTGAACAGTCGGCCCCAGCCAACCGCCTTCAGCGCCTGGGCGAGCAGCAGCAGTAACGCGGCCACGATGAGCACGCCGGGGCGTCCGCCCGAGAGCGGCCAGGACATCGCCGCGAAGTGGCGCACCGCCAGAGCCGCGAGTGCGAGCGTGACGACTCCGGACCCGGCGCCTATCGCCCAAGTCCACCGTCGCGAACGGCGGAGACGCACGTAGGTGCCGACGAGCAGGCGGTACCAGGGCTCGAGCACGACCGGCGCAACCGTGACCGCGACCGCGGCCAACGGCTCGCGAGGCAGCGCGGCGGCTCCCGGTCTCGGGGCCATCAGCGCACTAGCTCGTCCCTGTAGGCCTCATATGCGGCGATGGCTGCAAAGTCGTGCCGGGGGCGGTTCGGGAAGAACTGTGCGAGGAAGGTGGCCCAGTCGAGCCGCTCCTCTCCGTTCTCGGTTGGCCGGATCCCGCTCGGTGCCGCGAGCTTCAACTGGTTGGGATAGCGGTCGTCGAACGGACCGTGTCTGCGGGCAGGTTCGGCCATGATCCTCCTTTGCAAGCGCTCGCTGGGCGCAGCGCTCGTCCATCGGTCTTCGCTGATGGCCCGCGTGGAAGTGAGGGCGGAACTCGCGAGGCCGGGGTGTTGCGCCCTCGCCGCACCGTGCGTCGCGCCGACGAATACGGCGCAACCCGTGAATCCTAGCCGCCCTTGGTTATGCGGTCGGCGGCGGCGCAGGAGGCTGCGACGCCGGAAGGAGGAGCAGGTGGCTCTCGACGACCGCGGCGGCGACGTCGCTGAGCTTGCGTCCGTTCCGCTGGGAGTGGTCGCGCAGCAGCTCGAACGCACTCTCGGCGTTGGTCGAGTGGCGCGCCATCAGGATCCCTTTCGCCTGCTCGATCAGCGCCCGACGCCCGAACGCTCCCTGCAGGCTCTGGTACTCGGCGAAGCGCTGCAGCGTGATGTCGATCGCGCTTTGGAGCTCTTCGGGAGTGCCGTCGATGATGTAGGCGAAGACGCCTCTCTTCGCCGCCTCGTGGACGTAGGCGGGATCGTCGGCGTGGAGGATCGCAATCACGGGGCAGGACGCTTCACGGACGATCTCGGAGATCAGCTCCAGCGCGTGCGAGGAGCTTTCCCCGAGCCCGACCAAAGCGACATCCGGATTCTCCCTGGCCGTGACGGGCCCGACTTCCTTGACGTAGATCTCGCGGGCGATCACGTCGTGGCCGAGCCCGATGACCACTTGCGCCAACAGCTCCAACCGGTCGCGCTTCTCGTTGGCGATCAGGACGCGCAGATGTTGGAGTGCGGGTTCGGACAACTGACTTTCGATTGTACGACCCAAGGAGCGCGATCCTCGCGACCGGAGGTGTAGAGTGCGAATCGAGGGTGCCGTAAGCAGCGGCGCCATGGAGCGTCCGCCGGAATCTCAAGATGTGTGATCCGGCATGTGTCCTCCCACAGACGTTGCGGGTTGGAGTAGCGATCACTCCCCTGATCATCGGAGCCGACATGTCTGCAGCACCCGTACCCGCGTTGCCCAGCTCGCGCGCTGGGAGGAGACGATGGGCTCCCTGCCGCCGGTAGGACCTCCGCCGCCGAGCCCCGACGCGCTCCCGGCGTCTCCCGCCGAGTCTCGGAGGGAGCGCCTCTTCCGCCGGGGGCACCGGGCGGGCCTCTACGCCGGCGCCGGCCTGTTCGTAGCGCTGCTCGTCGTCTTGATCGTCCTCATCGCGAAGAACACGGGCGCCGTCAGGCTCGACTGGGCCGTCGGCTCGACCCACGCGTCGCTCGTCTGGATCATCCTGGCCGCCGCCGTGATCGGCTGGCTCCTCGGAATCACGACCGCGGTCGTCTTCGGCCACCGCACGCGTCGGCCGTGACCACTCGGTTACTAACGGTTCGCGCCGGTCAGTCCGCTTCGGGCTCTGCGAGCAGCGCGGCGAGAACGTCCCCGAGCTGCGCCGAGGCAAGGCAGATCGAGCTGTCGGCCGCGCCGTAGTAGAGGCGCAGCTCGTCGCTCGCCTCGTCGTGGATGAGCCCGCACGGGAAGACGACGTTGGGGACGTCGCCCGTCCGTTCGTACGGCGCGGTCGGCGCCAGCACCCAGCTGGACAGTCGCCGCAGAACGCGGGTCGGCTCCTTGAGGTCGAGCAGAGCGAGGCCGACGCGGTAGATCTCGCCGGCGACGGTGTCCTTGACGCCGTGGTAGATGAGCAGCCAGCCGTGTTCGGTTCGCATCGGCGGCGGGCCGAGGCCGATCCGCAGCGAGTCCCACCACGCGCCCTCGCGCGGCCCGAGCACCTTCTCGCGGGCGCTCCAGTTGACGAGGTCGTTGGAGCGGGAGAGAGCGATCTCGCCGCCCTCGTACTGCGTCTTGGGCCGGTGGAAGAGCACCCAACGGCCCTCGATCCGGTACGGGAGGAGCGCGGCGTTCTTGTCTTCCGGCTGTCTGATGATGCCGCGACGCTCGACGCTGGTGAAGTCCGTCGTCGACGCAAGGAAGACGGCTGGGCCCGGGGGGCCGTAGACGGTGCAGGTGATCAACCAACGCTCGAGCTCGGGGATCCAGACGACGCGCGCGTCCTCGAAGCCCCACTGTTCGCTCGGGAGACCGTTGGGGGAGAGGAGCGGCTCGGATGAGATCGACCAGTCGCCGACGCCGTCCGCTGAGCGGGCGACGGCTAGATGCGAGATGCCACGCCGATCTTCGACCCGAGCGAGCAGGACGGTCTTGCCGTCGACGATCGCCGCGGCCGGGTTCAGCACCGCGTTGACCTGATACGGCCAATCCTCGGCGGTGAGGATCGGATTCGCCGGGTGCCGCTCGAAGAGCTCGCCGGCGCTCATGCTGTCGCCAGCTCGGCCAAGCCGGATCCGGTCGCGGCGCGGATGCCGGCCGCGTCGAGCAGAAGCGCGGCACGGTGGAGCGCGAGCGTCGACTCCGCGCCCTCGTTCTCGTTCAGCGCCTCGCTGCCGAGCCCGTCGCTGCAGCCGCCCGTGGCGAAGTCGTAGAGCGGTTTCTGCAGGCGGTTGCGGCCGAGGAACCACTCGAAGGCGCGGATCGCTCGCGCACCGTGCTCCGGGTCGCGGGTCGCGGCGAAGGCGGCCAACTCGGCCTCGACAAGTCCGGCGGCGTCGAGCGGCTGCTCGTCCCCGCTGTCGTGGACGGGCTCGCCTCGCCGTCGGCCACGATGTCCGGCAAGGCGGACGAAGTCGCCCGCTAAGCCGGACTCGTCGCCGAGCCACCGCAGCGACTCGAGACCGAGCGCCAGGAAATCGTCGCGCCCGAGGGCGCTTCCGCCACTGATCAGAGCCTGGGCGAGCCGCGCGTTGTCGTAGCTGAGCTCGTCCTCGAACCAGTCCCAGCCGTCGCCGGCGGTCTGCTCGTACGCGGCCGCAAGGTGCTCGACCAGGCGCTCCAGCAGGCGATGTGCCGCGGGCTCGAGCCGGTCGGCATCGAGACGCGAGAGTCCGAGCACCGTGTAGGCGGCTGTTCGCAGTGACACCTCTCCGCTGAGCGCGTCGACGTTCCGCGCGAGCAGGTCGCGGGCCGGTGTCACGACGGCCGGTATCCAGGCGGTGGCGAGGAGCTCGCCGAGCGCCCACACTGACCGTCCGACATGGTCGCCGACGTGCGGCTCGTCGAGCCAGCGGCGGTCGTAGCTCATGAAGTTGCGCATCCCGCCGTCGCCGGTGGCCGCCTCCAGGAACGCGAGGGCGCGGTAGAGGATCGACGTCCAGACCTGCTCGTCCCCGCGGCGGCCCAAGGCGAGCGAGACGACCGCCAGTCGGGCCACGTCGTCGACGCAGTAGCCGCTGTCGCGATTGGGGATGATCCCGTGCGCGTGCTGCACGATCCCGACGTCGTCGACGAGGGTGAGGAGGTGGTCGTTGCGCAGGGCGGCCAGATGGAGGTCGGCGACCCCTTTTGGCCGGTGACGCGGTGCCAGAAGGAGCGCCTCGCGCAGCACCGCCGCGGTTGACTTGGCAACCGACGGCCAGGCGAGCGACGAGCCGATGCGCCGCGCCTCCGCCCGCGCTGCCGCGAGCGACTCGTGCTGGTCGACGTATTCGCAGACCGCGTCGGCGAGCGCCGCAGGATCGTCGAACGGGACGAGGCGACCTGCGCCCGTGGCGAGCATGTCCTGCGCATACCAGTACGGCGTCGAGACAACGGCGCAGCCGGCGGCGATCGCGAAGGTCAGCGCCCCCGAGGAGATCTGCTCGCGGCTGCGGTAGGGCGTCACGAACACGTCGGTCGCTGCCAGCAGATCGGAGAGCTGGTCGATCGAGAGGAACCGGTCGTCGAACTCGACGCTCGCCTCGAGCCCGAGTTCGAGAACACGCCGCTCGAGCATCAGCCGGTACCGCTCACCCTCACGGTGTGCGATGTCTGGGTGCGTGCGACCGGCAATCATGTAGACGATCTCGGGATGGCGCTCGAGCAGCGCGGGCATCGCCTCGATGGCCGTCTCGAGTCCCTTCCCCGGCGAGATCAGCCCGAACGTCGAAAGCCGGAACCTGTCCGCGCGCGCCCGACTCGCGTCCTTTCCCGCGGCGGCGCGAGCGACGAGCCGCGCCGGCGCTCCGTGGGGGACGACGCGAACCTTCTCCGCGGTGCACGCTCCCGAGGCGACGAGCAGCTCCAGCGCCGTGTCCGTCATCACGATCACGAGCTCCGCCTCCGAACACAGCTCCGTAAGCACCTCCGCCTGGTGCGGCGTCGGCTCCGAGAGAACTGTGTGCAGCGTCACGACGAGCGGCTGGGCGAGCTCCCGCGCGAACGACAGGACGTACTCTCCGTCGCTGCCGCCGAAGATGCCGTACTCGTGCTGGAGCAGCACGACGTCGATGTCGAGCCGACCCAGCATCCGGGCCGTGCGTACGTAGTCGCCGCGCACGGCCTGGGCGATCGTCCCAAGCAGACCGCGCCGCTGCGGGCTCGACGGCTCGTTGAGGACCGCGACGAGATCGGCGCTCTCGACACCGTCGACTCCCATCAACGCCGCTCGTACGTCGGAGGCGAACGCGCCGATCCCGCACGCCCGCGGCGGGTAGGTCGAGACGATCGCGGTGCGCAAGCTGCGCGCTATGGCCGCGTGCGGGCCGGCACGGGAAGTGCTTGCAGTTGCTGGCTCTCCTGCAGGCCGTCGCGGATCGCGGTCGGCTTCCGGAACATGCCGTTCGTCGCGCCGCGCAGCTGGTCCAGCACGCGCTTAAGGGCCTTCCTCATGATGTAGCTCCCATCTGACGACTCCCCCGAAACAGCAAGCGGCGGGCTCGTGCGGGAGTCAGAACACGGGGACGCTGAACCAAGGGTAGCCGAGAAGGGGCGAGTCGACAGCGCCGGGCTACGATCGGTGAGCCGAGAGAGGAGAGCGATGGACTCCGCACGTCCAGCAGAACCGACGACAGACGTGGACGCGGAGCGTCTGCGAGCGGCACTTCGAGAAGCACGCAGCGACGCCGCGCCGTTCGCGCTCGCCGCCGCCGGAATCCTCACCGCGCTGGCGCTCGTGACCAGAACCGCGGGCTGGGAGACGCTCGGCCGGCAGGCCTGGTGGATGTGGCTCGTCGTCGCGGCGCCGTATCTCCTGCTCGCCGCGACGCTGTCGTTCGGCTTGAACCGTCTGGCCGGTCACGACCACCGCCGAGAGATCGCGATCGGACTGCTCACACTCGTCTGGGTCTGCAACGTCGCGGGCGTGGGGGTGCTCGTCGCGTCACTCGTCGCGCGCTCGGGAGTGCACATCACCGGGCCTCAGCTCCTGTTCAGCGGTGGTGCGGTCTGGATCACCGACGCCGTCGCATTCGGTCTCGCGTTTTGGGAGCTCGACTGCGGCGGCCCGGTGAATCGCGCGCTTTCCCCAGGCCCGCGCCGGCCCGACTTCCAGTTCCCCCAGGACGAGAACCCGCAGCTCGCACGGGAAGGATGGACGCCGCGGCTCTGGGACTACTTCTACGTCTCGCTGACCAACGCCACGGCATTCAGCCCGA
Source organism: uncultured Actinomycetes bacterium (assembly GCA_963753525.1). Lineage (GTDB taxonomy): Bacteria > Actinomycetota > Thermoleophilia > Gaiellales > Gaiellaceae > Palsa-739. Next base: position 647,419 of record CAVWCS010000004.1, on the reverse strand, counting down.
CGGACGCCATGCCGCTCACCCGCCAAGCCAAGGCGTTGATGGCCGCCGAGTCTTGTCTGTCGGCGGTCACCGTGCTGCTGGTCGCGGCGCGCGCAGTGAACATCCTCGTGTAGCGGAGTAGAGTCTTTCGCATGGCGAAAGGCCGTTGGCGGGCTGTGATTGTCAGGCGCAGCGCTCGCGCTAGCCGTGTTGGCGCTGCCCGTCTTTGCGTCGGCGGGCTCTCTCCGCGGGGCTGACGCGGCGAAGCTGATCTTCAACAACCTGTCATGTGCTTCGAGGAGTCAGTGCACTGCGATCGACGGCGCGGGACGAGAAGTCACGTTCAATCCCAAGTCACCGCCCACTCACGTCACGCGCCACAAGGTTGGGCAGTCCACAAACTCTCTTGCGTGCCCTGCGACCACGCTCTGCGTAACGGCTGGAGGCAAGAAGGCAGTGGTGTTCGTCCCAAAGTCGGGCAAGATCCTCGCCACGTTCCCGCTCGCCATAGCCGGGAACGTCGTCGGCTATGAGGCGCTCTCGTGCGTCTCGGTCAACCAGTGCACCGCTGTCAGCGACGCGGGCGCCGAGCTGTCATTCAACCCCAGCACAGGGAAGACAATCTCAAACTCCAGCGAGCCGAACCGCGGACGGGGTTTTGGCGCCGTCGCGTGCAGTTCTCCAACGGCGTGCACGGCTTTCCTTCTGGATGGAACCGGAACGTTGCAGGGCTTCGAGGTGACGTTCGATCCGACGTCTGGCGCGCCCAACGCCGCCGGTCTCGCACTTGTCGGCGGAATGGGTCTGAACGAGCTCTCGTGTCCCTCGGCGACACAGTGCACCGCCGTCGACAGCGACGGAGCCGAAATCACCTTCAACCCGACCACGGGCCAGCCAACCGGCGCCGGCCAGGTCACGCTCTGGCTAGGGACCGGCTTCCAGATGGTGTCGTGTCCGTCCGTCAGCCAGTGCACCGCCGGCTGGGTGTACGCCAACGTGATTACGTTCAACCCCGGCACAGGAACTCGAAATTCCGCCGGACTCCATAGATTCCGGCCAGCCGTGTGGGTCGCGATCGACTGCCCGTCTGTGACTCAGTGCACCATCGTCGGGAGCCTCGGTGATGAGGCGACGTTCAACCGCCAAGGGATCGGCAACGTCTACACGATCGACCACTGAGTTCGGCGGGGCGATGGGAGTCGCGTCGCTCGCGGCGGATGTCGACCTCGCTCGGCGCAACTAAAGGTGCCGCTGTGCAGCGAGATTGTAGTGGGCGCGGCTGGGATCGAACCAAGCCGGGTGCTGAACCGCTAGAAGCGACTCCGGGGGACTCTTCCTGCGATTTGCAGGGGGAAGACGCCTCCGGGGACGGGGGCAACGATCGACCACGACCAACCGCGAACGACCCTGTACTTGGACAGCGGTTGGACAGCGATGAACCTCGACTAGAGGGCGGGGATGCGGGGGCGGGGGAGGAACAGCGGTGACGCGGCCGAGGAAGCCTCCGGCTCCTCGCGAGTTCACGCGGCGGCAGTGTGGATGCTGCGGCGGTCGGTTCGTCTGGCCGCAAGGGAGCCGCGTCCCGGGTGGGATCGGGCCGTGCTGCCAGCTCTCCATCGACGCCGAGTTGAAGGCTGGGCGGGAGCGCGAGGCGGGCGATGGAATGCCCACCGCTTAAGCGGAGCGCTGTCGCTGGGCGGTTCGATGCCGCGGCGCTGGAGGAGCGGGGCTACAAGCGCTGTGAGCACTGCGACGGGCTGCTGCCCCTAGAGGTGTCGCGGTGTCGGCGGCGTCGGTGTCCCGCGTACGCGCCGACCTGGGCGCGCGACACGATGCGGAAGATCCGCGAGAACCTTCGGACATACGGCGGGCTGGTCGCGATGTGCACGTTGACGGCTCCGGGCGAGGAGCTCGGTTTGGTGTGGGATCGCGAGCATTGCTCGCATTCGCGAGGGGTTCGATGCTCTGGCCGGAAGTTCGGCTGCAAGGTGCTGCCGGCCGCGGCGGAACTCTGGAACGCCGAGTCGCGGGGCTGGTGGCGCGAGCTCAACCGACGAGCCAAGCAGCGCGCCGATCGCGCCGTGAAGCGGCTCGGCCACGACTACAAGGGCGGGCTCCTGATGTATGAGTGGGAGCTTCAGAAGCGGGGCGTCTGGCACCTCCACTTCGTGCTCGGCATGGAGACGGCGGTCGAGCGAGTCTGGGCCTTCGAGTATGTAGCGGCGCTACGCGACCTCGGGCCGGGGTGGTGCTTCGGGTTCGTCGACGCGAAGCCACTCCACGCGCCGCAGCCGGCGGAACGGGCGAGCGGCTACCTGAGCAAGTACCTCGCGAAGTGGAAGGACGACGGCTCGATGGAGGTAACCGAGACAGTGCTCGCCGCCGGCCGGACATTGCTCAACTACGTCAGTCGGAAGCTGACCGCGGAGAGCGGGGTCACGATGCGAGTTCTGCGAGACGTGCGGCTTGCCTGGGCGTTCCGAGAGGGCTTCATCCCGGCAGAGGCTCTCGACCCGTTTGACCTGATGCACGCGCTCTGTCTGCTGGAGAGGTTCAGCGCGCCTCCCCGAGCCCCGTGAGCCGGAGCGCCCGCCTCCCGGGAGCCGCGCGAGCGGCCCCCGGAGCGGCGCGCCGGCCCGGGTACGGGAGCCGCCAGCATCGCCCAGTCAAAAGCCGTTCTGGCAGTTAGGTGCGAGCGGGTCAGTCTTCCGCGGAGCGGAACACATCCTCGCCGTACTTCGCGAAGTAGTAGTGGACGCTGCGGCGGGCGACCTCAAGCATGACTTCGACCATCTCGTCTTGAGTCCACTCGGGCTCGCGGAAGAAGAAGCTTCCCCGGTTGAACTGGCCGGCTTCTCCCTGATTCACGACATTGATTTCGTTCAGCGGGCCGAACATCGCGATCGTGATTACGCGATCTAGAATGCTGCTTCCGTCTGCGAAGTCGCAGCCGTATCCAAAGCAGACGAACGGCATGATGCCCTGGGGGAGCATCGCCGTTCGGAATCCAATGACGTTCTTACCGAGCCGCTCGATGGCGTTCCCCATCGCCTGTTTCGGCTTCCCTTCGGCGGCGCGTAGGTCGTTCGTACCTTGGTTCTTCACCTCAACGATCAGGATCGGGTGAGGGTTTTCGTCGCCGTCGAGCATGGAGAGGATGCCGCCGTCCGGCCTCATCGATGACTTGTCCTGTGGGTCAGCGAACGGCACATCCGGGAACTCCTCGCGAAGATCGCTGACGAGCCTTCGTAGGTTCCAGGTCGGTTCGTGCAGGAGGGCTACTGCAAACTCCCCGATGATCTGCTCAACAACGACGGCGAGGGCGCGGCCGAGCTCTGTCTCCTGCTTCGAGGAGGTCAGATTGATGACAGTCCCGGCTCGCTGCCGACGGAGGTCCGACTTCCGCGCCACCGCTACTTCTTCTCCACCAGATAGACGTGCTCCGTCACGTGAGCGCTGCGATTTCGGAGGTTCCGTGATCCGCGAAACGTCGGGTAGACGTGCTGTTCCTCCTCGACCCGTCCCACGCTTCGCAGGACACCGCGCATCTCGTCCGGGGCAATGAACCCTTCGTCATTGAACGACACGATTAGGAACGGGGCGTCGGCCGCTTCCACAAGGTCGCGGAAACGAGGAAGTGCGCGGCTTCGAACGTTGTAGTCGGAGCGGCGCCAATCCGTTGGGATTCCGGAGACGCGGCTAACTTCGGTCGGGCGCTGATAGTTGACAAGCAGATTGAGCATGAAGTAGTTCGAGCCGTAGGGGTGCTGGTTGTACGGCGGATCGAGGTAGATCACGTCGACGTCCCTGACCTCCCTGGCGAGCTCGTTGGCGTCAGTCTGGTAGACGACATGAGCGCAATCGAACGCGCTGAGGATGGGGGGTGCGAGACGGATCGGCGCGGTGATCCTGGTAAGCGCGTCTGCTCCCGTACCGCCGAACTTACCTATCCCTGTCTCCCGATCTTTGTAGAAGCCTTTGAAGACACCCGCCGTGTTCGCGTGGACGGAAGCAGCAGATAGCAATGGCCCCATCAGGAGGCGGCGGACTTCGGGTGGCTCCCGATCTAGTAGCTGCCGGTAGGCGTCTAGGCGGTATGCGTTCGCGGGGGTGTAAAAGACGCGGTCGTTCGCGCCAATCTCGGCTTCGTCGGCCGGCGAATAGAGCTCCCGGATGAAGCCGGGCTCGAGGGCTCCGGCCTCTACGAGCCGGTCGAGTTCGGCAACACGACGGGTGAGCTCCGGGAGCGAGACGGTGCTTCTGTTCGTGAGGTAGCACTCGCTCATGGCGCGCGCGTAGTCCTCGATGTCATTGACGATCAGTAGTTCGGCGTAGCTCTTGAGCATGCGCGAAACGACGCCGGAGCCCGAAAAAGCATCAACGATGCGCAGTTTGCGACCGCCGAGCCTGCCCCGCGCAGTCTCCACAGCGTCACGAATCGGCTCTAGCAGTGCTCGCTTGTTGCCTATGTAGGTGAGTAGCTGCCGGCTCAGGTAGGCCGGGTTTTCGAAGGGAGCGCTCCAGGCCGATGCGTCGGCGGGCGTCTCCGGGGTCGCGGTTACGAGATCCATAGAAAGCTGAGCGGCGGTAGCCGTGTCACCACTCATCATCGCGTGTCGGTCCTCCTTTGCGAAGTCTCTTCGTGCTCCCGGTGCTCCGGCATCCTGGTCTTCATCGTGGACGCGGCATCGGACGGGTTCCGACTTGATCCCGTAGACCACGCCGGTAACGGCCGGGGGCGGGTGTTCGACCTAACCGTTGTTTACGCTAGAGAGAGCCGATGCCTGAGGCGACGACACCCACGCTCGACTTCATGATGGTCTGCGACTACGCGTTGATGGACAACACGGGGAAGCTGTCGATCATCGGGATCTTCGATCGGTTGTTCGCCGGCAACTTCCCAGCGTTGCATCCTGTCCTCCACGTGGTTTGTCGCTGGAGTGGACCAGTGCTTGGGACAGTGGAGGCAGAGCTGAGGATTCTGGGGGCCGAGCAAGGAACTGGTTGGCACGGCTCAACAACACGTCGAACTCGGGCCGACCGGCCAATCCGTGGGGATCATCCGGCTCGCGCCGCTACCTCTGCCCGCGCCCGGTGAGTATGTGTTCGAGGTGCTAGGCGGTGGCATCTCGCAGGGGCACGCGAGTCTGAACGTTGAGGTCATTCAGCCGGGATGACTAAGGACGAGCGGCTTGAGCAAATCGCGGAGCTCGAAAGGCTTCGTGGCTCCCGGGTGCTGACATACCTGACGGCGGATCGGGGAGTCGCGCACGCCCCTATCTCGGAGGACGTGCTCCGGATCGCCTACGACCATTTGCGTGGGCTGCGCCGTGACGGGGTGGAGAAGCTGGATCTCTTTCTGTATTCGCGCGGCGGGGACATGATGTTGCCTTGGCCGCTCGTCAACGCGATTCGCTCGTTGTTCCCCAAGTTCAGCGTCCTCGTCCCGTTCAAGGCTCACAGCGCGGCGACGTCCATCAGTCTCGGGGCAGATGAGATTGTCATGACGCCGCTCGCGCAGTTGACGCCGGTCGAACCGACGATCACGATGCAGTTCAATCCGTCGGATCCGGCAACCCAGCAGAAGCTCGGCATCAACGTCGAGGACGCCGCGGCCTACTTCGAGTTCGCAACCGAGCGAGCGGGAATTGATACGCCGGACGGAAGGGCTGCGGTTCTAAGTGAGCTGACACGGCAGGTGCATCCCCTAGCGCTCGGCCATGTTCACAGGATGCATCGCCTCGCCTCCGTTCAGAGCGAGAAGCTACTTGGCCTCCACATGGACGCGGACACGGAACGCGCGCAGATCGGGGACATTGCCGAAAGCCTGGTGTCGAGACTCCTCGCACACGAGTATCGGATCGGGCGAGTGGAGGCGCGTGCGATTGGGCTGAAAGCGGTCGACGCGACGCCTGACGAAGAGGAGGCAATCTGGAAGCTCTTCGAGGGCTACGAGACGACGATGGAGCTCACGACCCCGGTGATGCCGATGCACAGCATGTTCCCGCCGGCGGACGCAACGACCACGCTCGCTGACGTAAAGCTGGTCTACGTCGAAAGCGAGGTGCAGACCGACGTCTTCACGGCCGACTTCGAGCTAACGCGTGTCCCTGCCCAAGCGCCGCCTGGAGCGCCGCCGCGCTGGGGACCGCAGGTTCAGCTAACGATTCTCAGGCAGGGGTGGGCTCGGGAGTAACCCGCGGATCGACCTCGTCGAACTGCACCCGGGTGAAAGGCGCGTCGCTGTATTCAATCCGTGGTACGAAGTGGAGGGCTGCATCGTTGCTGCGCGCTGAGCCTTCGAGGACGACTTCGGTGAACCACTTTGGCGACGAATCGACGGTCGAAAGAACTGTCGTCATAAGAATCACGTCCTTAGAGTAGCCAGTCTCTGCAGGAATGAATCCGGGGAGGCGCTGATTTTGTTTCGTCGTCTCGGCCACGTCTCTGCACCCCCAGAGGGGTGCTTCGCCGCGAGTATGGGCCGATTGCGGCGAAACGTCAAGCCGGAAGCGGCGCTTGACGCCGCAGCAGCGCAGACCTGACATAATCACGCAGGTGACTAAGTGGCGCAGGTGACGAATAGGTGCAGGTATGGCGCGTAGGGGAATCGACACGATTCTCGGCCATTGCATTGCGCGCGCGGTAGTCCGCGACGCGGGCGGGCTCGACGCGATGAAGGAGCGGTATGGCCCGAACAAGGAACGGTGGTCGACGTGGGCGCAGCTCCGGGCGGTGACGAAGGCGACGCCGCAGGCGATGCGGGTTGCGACGTTCATCGTCTGTTGGGCGCTCGGGATGTGGGACGAGGGCAAGGACAGCTACTCGATCACCGAGTATCAGCGGTATTGGAAGGAAAGCGAGCGGCAGGCGTACCGCGTGCAGGACGAGTTCCGCGAGTTGTGGCCGGAGTTCCGGACGCCGAACGAGCTCGCGGCGCAGATCGTCACGAAGATCGACAAGCGCATGGCGAAGAGGGACGCTGCGAAGCTGCCGCAGACGCTGACGGTGGAGGCGCTGACCTATGGGTGACGCGATTGAGCGCCACTACAAGACTGCCGAGGTCGCGGAGCTCTTGTCGGTGTGTGGCGAAACGGTGCGCCGGCTGGCCGCGAGTGGGGAGCTGCCGTCTGTCCGGGTCGGGAGCGAGAGGCGCTATCCGGAGTCCGGAGTTCTCGACTACTTGCGGCGTCACCGAGAGGATGCGGCGTGAGCGTCCGGCGTCGAGGGAGTCGGGCGTATCAGGTGCGGGTCGCGCCATTCCCGGCCAAGACGCTGCCGACGAGAGCCGCGGCTGAGAAGTACGAGCTGCAGCTCTTGCTCCGGCGCTCGGAGGGCGACCGTTACGTCGAGAAGGCGACAACGCTTGGTGAGGAGATTGAGGGCTGGCTCTCCCGCCGGCGCGCGCGGAAGGGCCGCGGGCCGACGTTGCGCTACTACGAACGCTGCGCGGTCATCTGGGTTGAGTTCGCGGACGTCCCGGTGGCGGCGCTTCGACGGGCTCCGGTGGAGGACTTCATTGTCAAGCGCGCCGCGGAATGTGAGAGGTCGGCGAAGAACGAGCTTGAGTTCTTGAAGCGGCTGCTCCGTGATGCGCGGGGACGGGGGCAACGCGTCGACGAAGGCGTGCTCGCGATCGAACCAATCGCGCACGTGGCACGCGAGGGCAAGGCGCTGACGGTCGTGGAGCTCTACGAGCTGGCGTCTTGGGCTCCGGAGCATTCCAAGCGGCTGATTCTGTTGGCGGGAATGGTCGGGCAACGGCAGCGCGTGTGGTTCGAGATGACGGATGACATGCTCGACCTCAAGGCGGGGACGCTCGCGATCCCGGCGTGGCTCTCGAAGAACGGGAAGCCTCACCAGGTCTACCTCACTCCAACTGAGGTCGGGCTCTTTCGGGAGCAGCTCATGGCGCGCGCGACGGGAACGGCACTCGTGTTCCCAACCCCGACGGGGAAGCAGTGGACGGAGAGCGCATTTCGTCAGCGGGTTCTCTCGAAGGCTCTCGTCGCAGCGCTGAAACACGACGTGCCGGCTAATGGGCGGCCCTCAGTGTTCGGGGGCTTCACTTTCCACATGCTCAGACACACGGCGGGCTCGCTTATGGCGCGGGCTGGCATGGATCCGGCCGTGGCTTCCGAGCGGCTTGGACATACGGACGGGGGCGCTCTGTTCCTCAAGACTTACCGGCACTTGTACGAGGCGGAGAAGCGGGTACAGGCGCTACGGCTTGAGGATCACATCCGCGCGAGCTTGGACGAGTCTTGGACAGAGGACGGAGCGGAGTCTGATTCTCCGCTCAACGAAGCCGAACGTGCCTATGGGCGCGGCTGGGATCGAACCAGCGACCCCTCGCGTGTGAAGCGAGTGCTCTCCCGCTGAGCTACGCGCCCGGGACCGCCGGATTGTAGCCCGGCGCTTCCGTAACTTCTCGCACAGCTCCGGCGTTGTCGGGGCATGCATCCGACTGCATCCGAAGTGACCGTCACCCGCCCCTCGGCCGGCGCTCCTGCGGCGCGACGTACCGGGCTACGCCGGGAGATCGGCTTCATTGGCCTCCTGTGGGCGTCCGCCGGGTCGATCATCGGTTCCGGCTGGCTCTTCGGCGCGCAGAAGGCGCTCATTGCGGCAGGCCCCGCGGCGATCATCTCGTGGGGCATCGGCGCGATCGCGATCGTCCTTCTCGCGTTGCCGCACGCCGAGCTCGGTGGGATGTGGCCTGTCTCCGGCGGCACCGCGCGCTTCCCGCACTACGCCTTCGGTGGGGCGGCCGGCGCGTCGTTCGGCTGGTTCTCGTGGCTCCAGGCCGCGACGGTCGCACCGATCGAGGTGCTCGCGATGATCACCTACGGCCAGCACTACTCGTTCGCGCGCGGCTGGATGAAGACCTCGACAGGCGGCACGAGCGTCCTGACCGGCCCCGGCATCGTCGCCGCAGTCGTGCTGATGGCGATCTTCACCTCAATCAACTTCCTCGGGATCCGAAAGCTCGCGCACACGAACAGCGCGGCGACGTGGTGGAAGGTCGGGATCCCGCTGCTGACGATCTTCGTCCTCGGGATCGTCAACTTCCACGCCGGCAACTTCCACGCGGCCGACGGTTTCGACCCCAACGGCGCGAAGGGCGTCCTCGCCGCTGTCTCGACGAGCGGGATCATCTTCGCGCTGCTCGGCTTCGAACAGGCCGACCAGCTCGCGGGAGAGAGCGCAAACCCGAAGCGGGACATCCCGCGCGCGGTGATGTTCTCCGTGGTCATCGGCGCGGTGATCTACATCGCGCTGCAGATCATCTTCCTCGGCGCCCTGCCCAGCTCGCAGATCGGGCACACCTGGGCGCACGGGGCCTACTCGGCCATGACCGGCCCGTTCGCGCAGATCGCGACGCTCGTCGGCGTCGGCTGGCTCGCAACGATCCTCTACGTCGATGCGATCATCTCGCCCGGTGGCACGGGCCTGATCTACACGACCTCGAGCTCGCGCGTCTCGTACGGGCTGAGCCGGAACGGCTACTTCCCGACGATTTACGAGGCGACCGATCGCCGCGCGGTGCCGTGGTTCGGGTTGCTGACGGCGTTCGTCGTTGGCTGCGTCTGCTTCCTGCCGTTCCCGAGTTGGACGTCTCTCGTCGGCTTGATCACCGCGGCGAGCGTTCTCATGTACGCGGGCGCGCCGCTCGCCTTCGGCGTCTTCCGCCGCAGGCTGCCGCACGCCGAGCGGCCGTGGCGCGCGCCGGCGGGGCCGATCCTCGCGCCGCTCGCCTTCGTCGTCGCGAACCTCCTCATCCTCTGGGCGGGCTGGGACACCGACTGGCGGCTCGGTGTCGCGATCGCGATCGGCTACGTGATCCTCGCGGCGACCCGGATCTTCAAGTGGAACGCACGCTCGCCGCAGCTCGACCTCCGCGCCGCGAGCTGGCTCCCGTTCTACCTCGTCGGGATGGGCGCGATCGTCTACCTCAGTGACTTCGGCCCGCTGAAGAGCCCGGTCTTTCCGCTCTGGTGGGACATGGTCGCCGTCGCGGCCTTCAGCCTCGTCATCTACTACTGGGCGATCGCGGTCGCGCTGTCGACGGACCGGATCGAGGAGATGATCGGCGACATCGAATTGCCCGACGACCCCGGCGAGGTCACGACGCCGGCCGCGGACGAACCGCTGACGCGCGGCGCCTGACGACCGCGAGCATCGCGGCGCAGAGGCCTGCGGAGACGAGGAACGGCGCGACGTCGCCGGACGAAGTGGCGATCGCCCCGCCGGCGAGCGGGCCGAGGAGCGCGCCGAGCGCCCACGCCGCGTTCATGAGCCCGAACGCCATTCCCTGTGGCAGCCCGCTCCGCTCGGCGCCGTTCGCGATCAGCACGAACGCCGGTGTGAAGAGGACGCCGTACGCGGCTCCGGCCGCGACGATCAGCGGCACGTAGCCGAGCGGGCGCAGGCCGAGCGCGAGGCCGACCGAGAAGACGGCGCCGAGCGCGAGCGCTAGCTGCACGGGACGCAGAGCACCGCGGCGGTCGAGGAAGCGTCCGACTACCGGAGAGAGGGCGCCTTCGACTCCGGCGCTGACGAGGAAGACGGCGCCGATCGCCGCCGCTCCCCAGCCGGCCGCGGCGAGATGGAGCGGCGCGAGCGTCTGGACGACGCCGAAGAGCAGCGCGGGGAGGCTCATCAGAGCAAGGCCGCCGAGGAAGACGGGACTACGGAGTGCGCGCGCCGCGGCTTCCGAGGACGGCCGCTCCGGTGGCACAGGCTCGAGCTGCAGCGTCCACCACCCGAGCACCACCGCGAGCCCGGCGAGCGCCGCGAACACAGGAGTGCGCCCGAGCAGCGCGGCGATTGCGCCGACGACCGGTCCGAAGAGCGAGCCGAAGATCGCCGCTCCCATCGCGCTCCCGATCAGCGCACCGCGCCGCTCCCGTGGCGCCGCAGCGAGGAGCCACGCGAACGCGCCGGCCCACGTGAACGCGCTGCCGCCTCCCTGCAGGAACCGCGCCGCGGCGAGCGCCCAGAAGCCGTGCGCGAACGCGAAGCCGAGGCTCGCGAGCCCCATCAGCGTCAGCCCGACGAGCACCGCCCGGCGCGAGCCGAGCCGCGCCGCCGCCGCGCCGCCCGGCAGGCCACCGACCAACGCTCCGGCCGCGTACGCGCCGACGAGGGCTCCGGCTCCCGTCTTCGAGAGATGAAGCGACTGCGCGAAGTGGGGGAGGAGCGGCGTGAGCGCCGCGAAGAGCATCGTGTCGACCCAGACGAGAGCGCTGACAAGGAGAAGCAAGCGGCGCATCGCCGATGAGCCTACGGTTACCGATGTGACACTTCGACGGTTCGGCGCCGTATGAAGCCCGTGAATGCGATGCCGGCGGCTCTGACCGCCTCCCGTTCCAGCCGTGCGCAGCCCTTCGCGGATGTCGTCGCGGAGAATCTCGACCCGGTCTACCGCTACCTCGTCTACCTCACGGGCGACCGCGTGGCCGCCGAGGATCTCGCGGCGGAGACGTTCGAGAAGGCGTACCGCCGCTGGCGTAAGTTCGACCCGCACCGCGGCGCGCCGCGCACCTGGCTCTGCCGGATCGCGCATTCCGTCGCCGTCGACTGGTTCCGCGCGGAGGCGCGGCGGCAGCGGCGCGAGGACAACTACATGCGCGACTCCGAGATGCTCCATGAGTCGGTGTTCGGCGACGGGTTCTCCCCTGAGCTCGACCAGGCGCTGCACCGGCTGACACCGGCGGAGCGGGAGGTCGTGGCGCTGCGGGTGCTGCTCGAGCTCGACGGCCCGAGCGCGGCGCGCGTTCTCGGAATTAGCCAGACGGCATGTTCCACCCGGCTCAGCCGGGCCCTGACGCGATTGGAAGAGGAGGTCGGAGATGTCCGCGATTGAGTTCGAGGGTCACGAGGCGCTGATTGGGCAGCTGCGCGCGGGGACGCTCGGCGCTCCCGGCCACCTCCACCGGCGTGTGCTCGCGGGCGGCACGGCGAAGCGTCGCCGCTTGGCGGACATGTCCGGCCGGAGACGCGTGCTCGTCGTCGCGTCCGCCGCGGCGGCACTCGCCGTCGGAGGCGCGGTCGTCCACAGCCTCGTCGCCGGCTCATCGAAGCCGCGAGCCAACGGCGTCGCTCTTTCGAGGCTCGGCACGCCCGCGCCGAACCGGTCGCACAGGCTGAACGGGGCGCTCGTGCCGACCGGCGCGCAAGGCGCGACTGGGGCGGCCGGCGCGACCGGCGCGCAAGGCCCGACCGGCCCGACCGGCCCGACCGGCGCGAACGGCGCGACCGGCATGTTCGGACCGGCGGAGGCCGCTGGCAAGGCGCCAGCCGTACATGGCACCAAGGCGACGGCCAATGACAGGACCTTGGCGTTGAGCAATGACAAGGCGCTCGAGCAGCGAAGCCAATCCAGCCCCGGCGCCCTCGACGCCCTCGCGATCCCGAAGCACCGGCTCGTCCATGCGGTCGCCGATCTCTCTGTCGTCGTCGCGAACCACGGTGCGCTCACGCGCGCGACGAACAAGGCGACGTCGATCGTCACGGGGCTCGGCGGATATGCGCAGAACGTCCAGTACTCGGCCTCGCAGAACGGCTACGGCAGGGCGTTCCTCGATCTCCATGTCCCGCTCGCCCGCACCGAGATCGCGATCGCGAAGCTCGGCGGGCTCGGCAAGCTCGTCTCCCAGTCGGTCTCTACCCAGGATCTCGAGCAGCAGGCAAAGCAGCAGACGAACCAGATCGGCCAACTCCAGCGCGCGATCGCGATCTACAAGCAGGCGCTGGCCAGCGGAACGCTCACGGGCTCGCAGCGGGTCGACGTCCAGGTCAAGCTCGCGAACGCCGAGCACCTGATCACGGGGACGCGGAAGGCGCACAGCCAAACCGTCAAGTCCGGCACGACGGCCGACATCCAGCTGAACCTGTCTACGAGTCAGCACGCGATCGTCGGCGGTCACCACAAGCGCGGGCGCCTCGGCCGGCTGCTCCACAACGCGGCGGGCTTCCTCGGTCTCGAGGGGATCATCGTCCTCTACGCGCTCATCGTCGCCGTCCCGATCGTCATCCTCCTGGCTCTCGCCTGGTGGCTGGTGCGCGAACGGCGGAGGAGGGAAGAGAAGCTCCTGGCGAACGCGTAGAATCCCAGCGTGCTGCTCGCCGCGGATCTGACGACAGGCCACAAGGTGGCGCTCATCGTGGTGGCGGCCGTGTTCATCGCCTTCGCGCTGAGCGCCTCGTTCCTCGCGCCGCGCAAGAAGCCGGACTTCCCCGGCCCGAACGGCCTGAGTGTCTTCGTGATCGGCTCGATCCTCATGTTCGTGTTGATGGTTCTCGCCATCAATTTCTTCGGCTAGGGCGTCCGCGCGACCCGGCTATCCTGTCTCGTCCCGGAGAAGTGGCCGAGTGGCTGAAGGCGGCGCCCTGCTAAGGCGTTATGGGGCTGAATGGCTCCATCGAGGGTTCGAATCCCTCCTTCTCCGTTAGCGCGACGCCGCGGTCGCGCGCACCCGCGGAGGGGTGGCAGAGCGGTCGAATGCGGCGGTCTCGAAAACCGTTATCCGTGCAAGCGGATCGGAGGTTCAAATCCTCTCCCCTCCGCTCTATCCATCCCGGATCCGATGCGGGGTATCGGGTTCGGGGTGCCCGGCGCCGCTCTCCGCGGGGCGGCCGAGGTGGCACCGAGAGGCACCGGGACCCCCTGAGACTCCGCGGGACCGGCCCGCGACCGGCGCGCGCCCCGTGCACGAAAGGCCGCCCGCGGCAGCGGTGCGTGGGCTCGACGGGAAGCGGAGCCGGGTCGGCCGAGTCCGGTTAGTTCCAGTGCGTTGTCGAACATCGCTCGCGGCGGAAGAGCGGCAGGTACGAACCCTCTGATCCGGCCTGAGGGGTTCGACCCCGGGTCCCTTCCACACAGTTAAGAGGACCGGGACGCCGCCCGCCGATCACCGATTCGTGCGGTGCGCGCTACCGGCAGGCTCCTTCGGGCGGGCGGCGAGCGATTCGGCCCGCCGCTTTATCCCGCGCAGCATCGTACGCTCCATCACAAGCGACGCGGGCTCCATCGGCGCGGGCGGCGGTTGCAATTGAGGCTTAGTTCGATTCCTGCAGCGGGCGATCGCGAGCTCCCAGTAGCCCGCCGCGAGATTCAGCGCCGCAATGATCAGGAAGAAGGCTGCCCATCCGTAGGCCTCGTATGGGAGGCAGACGATGCCAGCGGCGCCCGCGGCACCCGCACCGGCGAGACGCGTGGCCGCAAAGGCACGGAGGTGGCGGTATTCCCAGGGTGCGATCACGCGTTGCACGCCGGAACGCGGCGGAGATAGCCACCACCCGAGCAGACCCTTCGCAGCGGTGTTCTTCTTGGGTGCGTTCATGGGGTCCACCTCGTTTCTCGTGACCGGCGCGCGGTCGTTCTCAGCCGGCGCCTGTTGTTGCGGTTGGCTCGTTGGCCGTTTCGGTCGTTGCCTGTTTCCCGTCGACGGGCGGGATCACGAGAATGGGGCAGGGAGCACCGTGCAGCAGCCCCTGCGCGACACTTCCGAGCAGGGCGCCTGCCATGCGCCCGTGGCCCCGCGTGCTGAGGACGATCAGCTGCCCGCCGTTCTCGCTTGCCGCCGCGGCGATGAGAGCCGATTCGTCTTCCATCCGGTGGGAGTGTCGTAGCTCGAACCCTGTAGCGAATCCGTCGTTCTCGAGCGCCTGCATCTGCGCTTGGATCTTCGTCTCGAGATCCTCTTCGCCGGCGAGCTTGGGCACGTTCATCCCCCTGCCGGTCCAGCGCTGGTCGATGTGAACGGCCACAATTCGCGGGCGCGTGGCCCAGTTGTCTACGAACTCCCGGAGGACGTCGAGCGCGTGATCGGCAAGGTCGGAGCCGTCCGTCGCCCAGATGATCGTTGCCGTTTCCATTTCGTCTCCTCTCGTCAGTCCGTCACGGCGGGCGCGGCCTGGCCGGCGAGCATCAGCTCGAGTCGGTTCCAGCGCTCGTCGACATCTGTCTGCTCGAGCTCGTCGAGCTCCCGCGCGGTTTCCGGCCGGCTGCGCTGGAGCGAGGCGAAGCGGTTCTCCTCGGCCAAGAAATCGCTCACGGGGCGCTTGCGCTTGGAGTCCAGGCGAAGTGGCTTCTCGTTGCGCGGGTCGTAGCGGTAGAGCGGCCAGTAGCCGGTGTCGACGGCGTCCTTCTGGTGCAACATGCCTTGCTCCATCTCGATCCCGTGCTCGATGCAATGGCTGTAAGCGATGACGAGCGCAGGGCCTGGATACTGCTCGGCTTCCCAGAGCGCGCGGACGGCCTGCGCGTTGTCGCCGCCGAGGGCGATCTGAGCGACGTAGACGTCGCCGTAGCCCATCGCGATCAGCCCGAGGTCCTTTTTGCGAGTTCGCTTGCCGCCGGACGCGAACTTCGCAACCGCGCCGCGCGGGGTCGCCTTCGAGGCCTGACCGCCGGTGTTCGAGTAGACCTCGGTGTCCAGCACGAGCACTTTGACGTCGCGGCCGGAGGCGAGCACGTGATCGAGGCCTCCAAAGCCGATGTCGTAAGCCCAGCCGTCGCCGCCGACGAGCCATACGCTCTTCTCGACGAGGGCATCCGAGAGCAGGGCGAGCCGGCGCGAGGCAGGATCTTCGCGCTCGGCCAGCACGGACTTCAGCTCGCCGACCAGCCAGCGAGCCCGCTGCACAGCCGCCTCGTCCGGTTGTGGCTCGCTCAAGCCGTCCTTGATGGACTCGGGCAGCTTGAGCTGTTCGAGGAGGTCGAGCGCTTCGCGCCGTTGCTGATCGATGCTGAGGCGTAGGCCAAGACCGAACTCCGCGTTGTCCTCGAACAGCGAGTTGGCCCAGGCCGGCCCGCGTCCATCCGCGTTGCAAGCCCAGGGCGTGGTCGGCAGGTTGCCGCCGTAGATCGAGGAGCAGCCGGTCGCGTTCGCAACGACGAGCCGGTCGCCGACGAGCTGAGTCAGCAGCTTCAAGTACGGGGTCTCTCCGCAGCCCGAGCAGGCCCCCGAGAACTCGAAGAGCGGCTCGAGCAGTTGCGAGCCCTTGATCGCAGCCGGATCGACCAGCGTCCGGTCGAGCTCCGGGAGTGACCGGAAGAAGTCCCAGCCTTCCAGGGCCTGCTTCTGCGTGCCCTCGGCCGGGTGCATCTCGAGCGAGCGGTGACGCGGGTCTGTCTTGGAGAAGGCGGGGCAGGCGGTCGCACAGAGCTTGCAGCCGGTGCAGTCGAGAGGCGAGACGGCGATCACGAGTTGCTTGCCCGGAAGATCCTTGCCCCGCCACGGCTTGCTTTTCAAGCCGTCGGGCGCATGGGCGAGCAGCTCCGGCTCGCAGACCTTCATCCGGATCGCTGCGTGTGGGCAGACCAGCGTGCACTTGGCGCAGTCGATGCAGATCGCCGGATCCCATACCGGAAGATCGTCGGCCAGGGCGCGCCGCTCGTAGTGGGCGGTGCCGGTTGGGAACACCCCGCCGGGATCGAACGCGGAAACCGGCAGCCGGTCGCCGTGGCCGTCGAGCAGCACTTGGAGCACGGGTGGCGCGTCCGCGTGCAGACCGAGGGCTCCCGAGCCGTTTAGCGCACCCGGCTCGATCTCCTGGAGCGCGGCGAGGGCTCCGTCGACGGCGGCGAAGTTGCGCCTCACAATCTCCTCACCCTTGCCGCGGTAGCTCTTCTCGATCGCGTGCTTGATGGCGGCGATCGCTTCCTCGACCGGCAGCACGCCCGAGAGGGAGAAGAAGCAGGTCTGCAGGGCGGTGTTCACGCGTCCGGCCAGGCCGGCCTCCCGCGCGACCCGCTTCGCGTCGACGACGTAAAGGCGGAGCTGCCTGTCGACGATCTGCTCCTGAACGGCCCGCGGAAGTCGGCGCCAACTGTCGGCGCCGTGCGGGCTCGAGAGCAGGACGGTCGCTCCGTGACGCGCGTGCTCGAGCACGTCGACTCGATCGAGAAGCTGGAACTGGTGGCAGGCGACGAAGTCGGCTTCCTCGATCAGGTAGGGCGCGTCGATCAGGTCGTCGCCGAAGCGAAGATGCGAGACCGTTACTGCCCCTGACTTCTTCGAGTCGTAGACGAAGTAGGCCTGCACGTAACGGCCGGCTTCCTCGGCGATGATCTTGGCCGAGTTCTTGTTCGCGCCGACGGTCCCGTCGGAGCCGAGCCCGTAGAAGATGCAGCTGACACCCCGATCGGGCACGCGCCAGGCCGGGTCCCAGTCCAGGCTCGTGCCGGAGACGTCGTCGTCGATGCCGACGGTGAAGTGACGGTGGGGCCGCACCTCGAGGTCGCGGTGCACGTGTTCGAGGTCGTGCTCCTGCGCGCGGGCTAGCTCTTCGAACACGGCGCAGGCCATCGCCGGCGTGAACTCCTTCGAGCCCAGCCCGAAGCGGCCGCCGATCACGGTCCGAGGCAGCCGCTGCTCTTCGTGCAGAGCCGACACGACGTCCTCGTACAGAGGCTCGCCGACCGCTGCCGCGTCCTTGGCCCGGTCGAGCACGGCCACGGAAGTGGTCGAGAGCGGCAGCACCGCCGCCAGGTAACGGCTGGAGAAGGGCCGGTAGAGGTGCACCTTGACGAGGCCGACCCGCTCGCCCTCGGCATTCAGACGCCGCACTGCCGCTTCGATCGTCGCGGTCGCCGAGCCCATCGCCACGACGACCCGCTCGGCCCGCGGATCGCCGACATACTCGAACGGCTGATAGCTGCGACCCGTACGGCGGGCGAAGCGGACCATCGCCTCTTCGAGCAGGCGCGGCACCGCTCGATAGAAGGGGCTGGCGGCCTCGCGCCCCTGGAAAAACACATCCGGATTCTGAGCCGAGCCGCGCAGGCTCGGATGGTCGGGCGAGAGCGCCCGCTGCTTCAGCGCGGCCACCCGCTCCTCGTCGACCAGCGCGCGCAGATCATCGTCCGAGAGCGCGTCGATCACGTTGATCTCGTGCGAGGTGCGGAAGCCATCGAAGAAGTGCAGGAACGGCACGCTGCTCTCGAGACTGGTCATGAAGGAGAGAGCCGCCATGTCCTGGGCCTCCTGAACGGAGCCGCCGGCGAGAATGGCGAAGCCGGTCGGCCGAGCGGCGTAGACGTCGGAGTGGTCGCCGAAGATCGAGAGGGCGTGCCCCGCGACCGCGCGCGCAGCGACGTGGAACACGCAAGGCTGCAACTCGCCGGCGATCTTGAACATGTCCGGCAGCATCAGGAGCAGGCCCTGGCTCGCAGTGAAGGTCGTCGCCAACGCGCCTCCCTGGAGGGCGCCGTGGACGACCCCGGCCGCACCGGCCTCCGACTGCATCTCGACGATCTCGGGCACCTGCCCCCAGAGGTTCCGGCCGTCGGCCGCCGACCAGGCGTCGGCCAGCTCCCCCATCGGACTCGCCGGCGTGATCGGATAGATGGCGATCACCTCCGCCAGCTTGTGCGCTACCCTCGCCGCCGCCTCGTTGCCGTCGACGACCAGCCGTTGCACCTGGCTCGGTTCCATACACGGAAGCTAGGCCCGGGCGCGCTCCAGGTCGTCAGGAAAGACCCGGAACGCGTCAGGGAGAACTACTCAAGGAGCGAGCAGCTCATGCACTACTAGGCCAGGGCCCTACGCCCCGGCATCGCCGGAGAAGAGCGCGCGCAGGTCGAGCGACTGGACGTGCGTCCGCGACGCGAGCGATACGTACTCCCGCGCGAGCGCATCCTTCGCGGCGCCCAGGACTGTGCTCACGAGGCCGAGCGTGAAGGCAAGTTGATCTGGCTGCAGGCGCGCGCAGAGGGTGCTCCAGGTCGCCTCCTCGAGCGCATTGAACGCACTCTGGACTTCGGATAGGTCGTAGCCCGACCGGAACCGCTCTGCGGCGAGATGACGCGCGTAGTGGGTGATGCCCGCCAAGTCACGACTCGAGACCGCCCGCGACAACTCGTCGTACAGCGCCTCGAGCCGCCGCTGGGTCTCGGCGGGCGCAGCCGCTTCGTAATGCGTGCGGCTGTGTCGGATTGCCTCGAACGCGACGGCGATGATCGAAGCTCGTTCGCGGTCGAGCACGAGCGAGAGCTCGAAGTCGGATGGGGAACGGGCAGACCCGGGTCTGGTGGGTGACGCCTCCATGCCCTGATCGTCTCTGCGCAGGCGCGCGGAGGCATCGGGCGCCCCGCGGAGTCGCTGTCCGCGTTTCCACTGATGGTCCTCGGTGTCCCCCGAACCTCAGCCGCGAAGTCGTTCGCGTAGACGGAGTCCGCTTCGGCGAGAGCGCACGAAATCCGGGCTTTTGCGGAACGAGACCGCGGCATCTCCGGATTCAGTCGCCCGCTCCTGAGGCGAGACTCGCGCCATGAACGAGATGCAGAAAACACTCGATCGGCTGGAGGCGCGGCTCGAAGACCAGACGGCTCGGATGGACGCCCTCTGCCGGATGCTCGCGCAGCGCGGGGTTCTCCCGCGCGCCGTCGACGCAGGCCGGGGCGACGCGCTGTTCGACGACGAGCTGGACACCTTCGATCTGCCGTCCTGGCACGAGACCTCTCAGTCGGCGCGGCGCTTCCGCGTCGGCGAGGCTACCGGCGTCTGACTGCGCCGTCTGCACCTGTCGCTGGAATGGCGCTGATCTAGGTGCACGACGACGCGATGATCGAAGTGGAGGACGTGGCGAAGCGTTACGGGGACACTGTCGCGCTCGCCGGGGTGAGCCTCGTCTGTCCGCGCGGGAGCATTCTCGCTCTGCTCGGCCCAAACGGCGCCGGCAAGACGACGCTCGTGCGCATCCTGACGACGCTCTTGCGGCCGGACCACGGCTCGGCAACAGTGGCCGGCTTCGATGTCGTCGCCCAGGCGGCGCCGCTGCGATCCGTGATCGGGCTCGCGGGTCAGTATGCGGCCGTCGACGAGCTGCTGACCGGCCGCGAGAACCTCGAGCTGATCGGGCTCTGGTACCACCTCGACAAGCGCGAGTACCGCCGCCGGGCTCAGGAAGTCCTCGAGCGCCTCTCGCTCACCGACGCGGCTGATCGGCTGGTCAAGACGTACTCGGGTGGCATGCGCCGCCGTCTCGACATCGGGGCCAGCCTCGTTGGGAGTCCGCCCGTCCTCTTCCTCGACGAGCCGACGACGGGCCTCGACCCCCGCACGCGCAACGACCTCTGGCAGTTCCTCGAGGACCTCGTGGCCGCAGGGACGACCGTGCTCATGACGACGCAGTACATGGAGGAGGCGGAGCGGCTCGCGCAGCGCATCGTGGTGCTGGACGCCGGGCGCGTGATCGCCGACGGAAACTCGGAGCAGCTGAAAAACCGGCTCGGCGGGGACCGGCTCGAGCTCCGCGTCAGCGATGCCGCCGACCTCGAGCGCGCAGTCGCCCTGCTCGGTGAGCTCGCCGGCTCGGCGCCCCACGTCGATCCCGAGCAGCAGCGGGTGAGCGTCCCGACCGGCGGCGGCACGGCGTTTCTGCTGCGCACCGGCCTGCGCTTTCAGGACGAGCAGATCTCGCTCGACGACCTGGGGATCCGTCGTCCTTCCCTGGACGACGTCTTCCTCTCTCTCACCGGCGCGCCCACACACGGTGCCGAGGAGCCCGTCGCGTGACCGACGGTGCGCTGACAGCGCGCGGCCGGCTCGGCGTTCGGTTGGCGGTGCGTGACACGCTCGGCGTTGCGAAGCGAAACCTGCTGCGGATCGCGCGTACCCCCTTGATGCTGATCGTCGCCGCCGTGCAGCCCGCGCTCCTGCTCATCCTGTTCCGTTACGTGTTGGGCGGTGCGATCACGATCCCCGGCGGCAGCTACGTGAACTACGTGGTGCCTGCCGTGTTCGTAGAAGCAGTCCTCATCGGCGGGATGACCACGTCCATAGGGCTGGCCCAGGATCTGAAGAGCGGCATCGTCGACCGCTTCCGCAGTCTGCCAATGGCCCGGTCGGCCGTGCTCGCCGGGCGGACGCTCGCCGACCTCTGCCGCAGCATCTTCTCGCTCGGGATCATGGTCGGGCTCGGTCTCGCCGTCGGCTTCCGCTTCCACGCCGGCGCCGGTGAGATTGTCGCCGGGCTCGTGATCGTGATCGCATTCGGCTACGCGTTCTCCTGGATGTACGTCGCGATCGGGCTCGCCACGAAGGATCCGGAGACAGCGCAGATCGCCGGCATCCTGCCGTTCTTCGTACTGATGTTCGCGAGCAACGCCATCGTGCCGGTCGCGACGATGCCCGGCTGGCTTCAGGGATTTGCGCGCAACCAGCCCTTGAGCGTGACCGTCGCCGCTGCCCGAGCGCTGCTCGAGGGCCAACCTGCCACCCATTGGGTCTGGCAATCGCTCGCCTGGGCTGCCGCGATCTTCCTGATCTTCTTCGTCATCTCGCTCCGGCTCTACCGCAACAGCGTCGGCTGACGGCCCAGGCCCTAGCGCCCCAGGAGCTCGCCCAGCCCGCGGGCTGCGATGTCGGCGCCGGCCCGGCGGAGCTGCCGGAGCTTGTCCGGATCCCCCGCGGGATCGACAGCGACC
The DNA here is from genome assembly GCA_963753525.1 of uncultured Actinomycetes bacterium. Lineage (GTDB taxonomy): Bacteria > Actinomycetota > Thermoleophilia > Gaiellales > Gaiellaceae > Palsa-739. The sequence goes on along the minus strand of CAVWCS010000004.1, from coordinate 626,001 downwards.
ACCCAGGCGAACCCGGCCGCCCGCGCCGAGGCGACGCCGGCAGGGCTCGTCTCGAACGCCGCCGCTTGTTGTGGCTCGACGCGAAGCGCCCGGCAAGCTGCGAGCAACCGGTCGGGAGCGGGGCGGTTCCGTAGATGTTCGGCGGCGATCGTCTCGGCATCGACGCTCCCGTCGACGAGCTCCTTGAGACCGCTCTTCTCGAGCATCTCGTCGGTGTGAGCGCTCGCCGAGACCACTGAACAGCTGAGGCCGGCGTCGTGCGCGAGCTCGAGGTAGTGGCGGACGCCGTCGAACGCTCCGACTCCATCCTGCTCGAGCAGTCGGCCCAACCACTCGTTCTTGCGGTTCGCCAATCCGTGCACGCTTTCTGCGCCGGGCGAATCTGTCGGCTGCCCCTCGGGCAGACGGATACCGCGACTTGCGAGGAAGGCCCGAACGCCTTCGAGCCGCGGCCGCCCCTCGATGTGCTGCGCGTAGTCGACGAGCGGATCGAAGGGCGCGCTCAACCGTCCGTAGCTCGTCTCCGAGCGCCCGGCGAGCAGCTCGTCCAGGGCGTGCGCCCACGCCTCCTTGTGCAAGCCCGCGCTGCCGACGAGCACGTCGTCCAACTCGAAGACGCAGGAGCGAACCTTCTGCGGAAGCGCGAGCGCCCGCCGGGCGCTTCCGCGCGGCAGGAACGGCTCCGCGAGCTCGGTCGGTAGCCCTTCGTCGCGTGCGAAATCGCGAAGCTCCGAGGCTGCCGCCTCGTACTCGCCGCGCAGGTGGCGTTCGTATGCGGCGAGCTCCTCGTCGGGGAGAACGCCTTTCTCCGCACGCAGCGCCTCGCGGGTAGCGAGCAGCGCCTCCCGCCACGCCGAGCGGAGGCCATCGAGCTCGGCGCGTTTGGCTTCTCTGTCAGTCATGCCTCCAGGGTGCCGCAGGCGGATCCGCCCCGCATCCGCGAACACCCGGGTCGCGACCTCAGCACTTCTCCGGACAGCCGCCCGCAAGCTCCGTACCGAACCCCGGTCGCGGTTCAGTGATTCTCCGGTTGCCGCCTGCCGTCGCGGCGGCGACGATCGATACATGATTGGCGCAAGACGTCTGCAACACGACCAGCCAGTCCCCTTCGACACGGCCACCGCGGGCGACGCGATGAGCCGCGGCGTCATCAGCTGTCCGCCCGAGACTCCGCTGCGGGTCGTCGCGCGGCTGATGGCCACCTACAGCGTTCATGCGATCTTCGTCATCGAGCACGCGGACGACGACGACGAAGCGCCCCAGCTGTGGTCGGTCGTCTCCGACCTCGACCTCGTAGCGGCCACCCGGCTCGACCTCGACACGCTGACCGCCGGCGCAAGCGCGGTCACCCCGCTGGTCACCATCGCCTCGGACAGATCGATCGCCGAGGCCGGCAGCCTGATGGCGCAGTACGGGACCGCGCACCTCGCCGTTACCGATCCCGAGTCTCGCCGGCCGATCGGCGTCATTTCGACGCTCGACATCGCTAGTGCCGTCGCAGCCGGCCTCGGCCCCCGCGAAACCTTCGCGTCCTCATAAACCGGATCGTGACGGAACACCCCCTCCGCCCGGCAATCGGGCGCCGCCCGCGGCGCTGTTTGGTGCTTTCCCGCAACGCGTGTCGGCCCGGCCCGGATGCCGTAGCGCCGGCCTGCGCGAACACTGTCTCTATGACCACCGCGAAGGAGGAGATCAGATGACCGATACGAGACCGATCCTGTTCGCGACCGACGGTTCGCCGTCAGCAGCAGAGGCCCAAAGGAAGGCGTTCGAGCTGGCACGCCGGTTGGATGCTCCCCTACTGGTCTTCGCCGTTGTACATGCGGCGCTGCCCGCAGTCGGCTACAGCGGCAACGGCTATTCCAATGTGGTCGCGGAGGCGACCTCGGCGGAGCACGAGCGGGTCGACGAGCTCCTGGCGTCTGTCGCGGAGACGGCCAAGGCGGAAGGCGTCCACTGCTCGACGGTGGCGGCGGACGGCTTCGTGGTCGACGAGATTCTGTCGCAGGGCGGGCGAGGACGACGCACAGCTGATCGTCGTGGGCTCGCACGGCTGGGGCGCCGCACGGCGGCTCTTCTCGGGCAGCGTCTCGACCGGACTCGTGCATTCAGCCCCGTGCCCGGTGCTGGTCGTCCGCAGCACACAGCACGCGCACCAGAGCGCGGCGGCTGCGTGAACGCTTCGGCAGGAACTGCGCTGAGGCGAAGCTGAAGGGGGAGGGTCGATCCGTGCGAGCCTTCGACACTCGAGACGCCGTCAGGCGCCTACGAGATACGGGCGGCGGTTACGAGATCGTTCACGAGTCGCCCGGCCTCGAGCTCGGCGTCTACGTCCTCGTTTCGCCCGAGCCCGTGAGCGCGAGGTCGAAGCCCTGCTCGACGCGCGGGCCGGCGTCCATCGAGACGCAAAGACACGTGGCGGCCGGCTCACCGCAGTTGACGGCGACGACGAAGATCCCGCGGCGTCGGGCGGCGTGGTCACGGTCGATGAACTTGCCGCCGGTGAAGACCTTGTCCTGAGTGGCGATTGCGTTCAACTCGCACGCCCTGACGCCGATGAAGGCGAGAGGCGTCTCGTCGAGCGGCTCCTCCTCAACGTTCGGCCTGCCGCCGTTCGCGCGCGCCTACCAGAGCCGCAGGCGTGCCGGGAAGAGAAACTGCTTCCAGGAATGCGGCCCGACCGCGTAACCGAAGCGCGCGTCGTCGTCGCGGCGCTCGAGCCGGTAGCTCCGATCAGATCGTCGAGTCCCGAAGGCCCGAAGACGGCGGAGTCGTTGAGCTTCTCCACGACCGTGGAGCGATTCTGCGCCTCGGCCACCAGCGCGCGCAACGCTACGTGACCGCCCACAACGTATTCACGCCCCGAGCTTGCGGCTTCGACGGGGCGGCTGCATCCGGGCGAACCCGGATCCACGCTACGCGGCTGCTAGGCCGTAGTTTTTTCGCGCTGCGGGAAAATCCCGATTTGGGGAACGCCTGGCACTGCTATCCAACGGACATGGTGGTTTCTCCGACTGGAACCCGGAGCTTTGCGTTCTTTGGCGAAGCAGGCGACAGCACGCTCGCCGCCGAGCTCGTCGAGGCTCTCGAGTTCCGCGGCTTCGTTCCGGCGGTGGCCGCGAATGATGCGGCGATCGTCCTCAACATCGTCGACGCCTCGCAGCCGCGGCCGTTCCGTCGCAAGGCGCGCGGCACGTTCGTCGCGGCCGTTTGGAGCCTGCCGGAGCTGCCGGAGGATCCGCTCCGCGAGACCTATCCGATGCTCGTCCGAGCGCTCGCGAACATCAGCCTCTGCCACGTCCCCGGTCACGGCGTCCTCTTCACGACCATGGAGCGCGGCAACTACCTCGTTCCCGAAGGGCCGGAGCTCGCAGCGCAGGTCGTCGAGCGCCTCGAGCCGCTCGCGACCTCGACACTGATCATCGACAACGAGTTCCGGACGGACCTGGAGCCGGAGCTCTGGCAAGGCGACGAGCTGACCCGGGAGCTCGCCGAGGTCGGAAAGAGACTCGACGGTCTCGGCCTCCTGCCGGCGCCGTTCCCAGTCGAGGATCTCGTGAACGAGCGCGACATGCGCGCGATCATGCGCCTCTACGCAATCGGCGGCCTCTCCTACGGGAACCTCTCCGAGCGCAAAGACGCCGAACGGTTCTGGATGAGCGCGAGCGGCGTGGACAAGGCGAACCTCCGGGAACCGGGGCGCGACATCCTTCTCGTCTCGGGCTACGACGCTGACGGCGGGAAGATCGTCCTCAGCGTTCCCCCCGACGCGGAGCCGCGGCGCGTCTCAGTCGATGCGATCGAGCACTGGATGATCTACCGAGAGAACCCGTCCGTCGGCGCGATCCTCCACGTGCACGCGTGGGTGGAAGGAATCGAGGCGACGGAGATCAACTTCCCCTGCGGGACGGAGGAGCTGGCGTCGAGCGTCGCGGCGCTCGTCGCGGCGGCGCCCGATCCGGCTCACGCCGTCGTCGGCCTCAAGAACCACGGGATCACTGCGACGGGCGAGAGCCTGACGGAGATCCTCGACCGTCTCGAGCCGATCCTGCTGCCGCAAGTCCCGATGAGTTGACGGCGCTCGCTTGCGCGAGCGCACCCTGTTACTTGGGCCGCTGAGCGCGTGAACCCGGTCGGAGAAACGGGCGACGGCCAGGCAGGGCGGGCTCGCACCGGCGCGCGGACCGGCGCGCGCCCTCGCCGCGGGGGCCGACCCCTCCGCTCTATCCATCCCGACCGGGACCCCCTGAGACTCCCCCGGACCGGCGCGCGCCCTCGGCCCCGCGAGTGCCCCGCGTCGACTTAAGGGACACTTCAGACGCACGTAAGGAGGCGGTCAGGGTTGTCTGGCAGCGTGGTCTGGGCGTGCGGGGAATGAGCCTCGCCCAGATCAGGAGGTAGTTCAGGAGTGAAGAAGCTTGCCTTCCCTGCCGCGGTCGCGATCGCTGCAGCTTTCGTGATGGTGGCGGCTGTCGGCGCCTCGGCGTCGCCGCCCGCTCCGCATCAATCGAAAGTCGTCGGGCACGTCTACGTGAACGACAACACCGCCGGCGTGAACTCCATCGCGGGCTTCGACCGCCATCCCGACGGATCGTTGACACCGATTCCGGGATCTCCGTTCTCGACCGGCGGGGCCGGGCCTGGGCACGGCCTCGCCTCGCAAGGCTCGTTGCAGCTCAGTCCCGACCGCCACTTCCTCCTCGCGGTCGACGCCGGCAGCAACCAGATCTCGGTGCTCAAGATCGCGCACGACGGATCACTTCAGCTCGCAGACGTCGTCTCGTCGAACGGCAGCGACCCTGTGAGCATCGCCGTCGCTCATCGCGTCGTGTACGTCGCCAACGCCGACCCCGACACCCCGAACTACACGGGCTTTACCCTCGACCCTCGGGGTCAATTGCAAGCGATCCCCGGCTCGACGATCGCGCTCCCCGCGGGCTCACAGCCCGGCGACGTTCTCTTCAATCGCGACGGCAAGAAGCTCGTCGGCACCCGGGTCGGCACTTCCGAGATCGACAGCTTCACGGTCGACCATCACGGACTGCTCACCCCTGCGCCGGGCTCGCCGTTCGAGCATCAGACGGGCGTCTACGGCCAGTTCGGCAGCGAGTTCAGCCCGACCAAGCCGGACCAGCTCTTCGTCTCCAACGCCCACACGTCAGCCAACGGACCCGCTCCCGGAAGCGTCTCCGGCTACACCGACACGGCCAACGGCACCCTGACCGCGATCACAGCTTCTCCGTTCGCGAACGCCGGAGTCGCGTCCTGCTGGGTCGAGATCAGCCACGACGGGAAGTTCCTGTTCGCCGTCGATACCGCTTCGTCCACGGTTGCGAGCTACTCGATCGGACGCGACGGGACGCTCGCCACGATCGGGAACACCGCGATCAAGAACGGCAAGGGTGCCGAGGACGCGCGGCTCTCGCCCGACGGCAAGACGCTCTGGGTCGTCAACGCAGGCGGCGACAGCGTCAATGCGTTCTCGGTCAAGAACGGCAGCCTGACCGAGCTCACCACCTCCCCGACCGCCGGCCCCGCAGGCGCGACGCCGACGGGAATCGTCGTCACCTAGCCAGCGTCATGGGCGTGAGGCGGAGCACACAATCCCCGCCTCACGCCCGGCGGTGATGCAAACGACGGATCGGCGTTCGGGACCTTTGAGACACCCAGGGTCGGCAGATAAACTCCTCGACTTGATCGGGATCTCGAGGGGTGTTCTCGCCGGAGGCGTCGCAGTTCTTCTTGTCGCCACTTCGCTCGTGGCCGCAACACGCTCGGGGGCGACCACGCGACCCGATGCCGCCCACCTCCGAGCCGCCTTGGCCCTGACTCCACGCACGGCGCTGCCAGGCGAAGTCGTCTTCGCCAGCTTGAGAGGCAGCTCGTTGCCACGCGGCACGAGGCTGCGGAGCGTCACGATCAACTGGGGCGACGGCACACGCCCGGTCGTCCTGCACACGCTCGCCGCCTCGCCCAAGCATGACTACGCCGACGCCGGCCGGTACACGGTTCGAGCGAAGGTCACGGATAGCAAGGGGAAGTCGGCCGTCTCCTCGCGCGCAGAGACGGTGGTCATCCAGAACGTGTACTGGGATCTGTTCTGGAACGGGTCGTCGTCCTACCAGGTCGAGTACACGAAGCTGGCGCTCACGGCGAAGTCGACCGACACGGTGATCTCGGGCACCGTGGACAACGGTCTGCGCTGCACGGCGGGGATGATCGTCGGCCCACAGAACCGTCTCTGGGTGCTCAGTTACCCGTCGGGATGCTCGGCTCCGTTCCCCGCGGTGATCCAGGTCTTCAGCCTCCCTCTCAACCCGTCGAGCACGCCGTTGTTCAGCCTCACGCTTCCCGGCGTCGGTGACGACGACAGCCTCACGCTCGACCACAACGGCAACCTGTGGGTCGAGGACGCCTACAACAAGCAGGTCGATGAGTTCCCCGGCCCGTTCGATTCCAGCGCGACGCTCGTGGCCAGCCTCGCGCTGTCGCTCCCGGACATGACGCCGTCGGGATTGGCCCTCGACTCGAAAGGCGACCTGTTCGTGTCCAACGTCGAGAGCACGTCGACGCGATCGATCGCCATGTACCACGCCCCAATCTCGGAGGCGAGCGTGCCCACGTTCCTCAATGGGCTCATTGAGCCCGGTGGTCTCACCTTCGACAAGCACGGCGACCTGTACGCGTCGAGCAACCCATCGAACGGCAACGGTTCCGCGATCGTGCGTTACGACGCCGGTCACCTGAAGTCCCGTGCGATGCCCAGCGTGGTGGACAGGGCCGGGTTGAAAGGCATGCCGTACGAGGCGAACTTCGCTTGGGATGCGAGCGGCAACCTCTACGTCGCCGACTGCGGCAGCGTCGCGAACGTCCGGGTGTACCCGCTGGCGACGCGGTCGTTTACCTCGAAGCTTGCACCGTCGGTCACCCATCGTGACCCCTCTTTCGACGAGGTCGAGTGCGCATGGGGGCTGGCCATCGGCTGAGCGGGTGACTGCGCCCGCGCTAGCTCGCGCGTGCGCAGTCCGGTATAACTCCGATCCATGAGCGCAGCCGCCGACACTCTCAAGAAGGTTCCGCTCTTCGCGGGCCTCGACGACAAGGAAATCCAGCGCATCGCAGGCCGAATGGTGGAGCGGCGCTACAAGGTCGGCGACCTGCTCACCGAGCAGGGCTCCTCTGGAATCGGGTTCTTCGTCATCGAAGACGGCACCGCCGACGTCACGGTCGACGGCGAAGCCAAGGGATCGGTTGGGCCTGGCGACTACTTCGGCGAGGTCGCGCTGCTTGCTGGTTCCGACCGCACTCGCACGGCGACTCTCACCGCCACGACGGACATGCTCACGTACGGCATGACCTCGTGGGATTTCAAGCCCTTGGTCGAGAGCCATCCCGAGCTGGCGTCGAAGCTGCTTGCGGCCATGGCCGCAAGGCTCGGCTAGCTCGACTTAGAGCTCACGACGAGGTCGGCGAAGGTTCTCGCGAATGGCGGCGCAGTCGGCCGCCGCTTGACGATCGCTAGCTCGCCGCGGCGCCGACGGCCTGCAGGCACGTTCCGGGCAGGATTGTGGCGCTGCTGTACCCGGGCTGGACGGCGGAGCCGGGGTCGCCACCGACGTAGTAGTAGAAGGTCGAACCGCCGTTCTCGGTGTCCTGGGACGCAGTAGCCGAGATTCGAGTGCACGGCGACCGCTTTGACGGCTGTGCCGATCCCGGGAGTGGTGCTGCGAAGGGCGGCGCCGGAAATGCCGGCGTAGTTCTCGTTCGCGTTACTCATCTGTTCCGCCGCCGGAATCGTCAACCGGACGTTGGACTTTTCCCCAGCCGTCTGCGCGGAACCGGTGAAGCTCAGGTAGGCAGGCACCGCGATCGCGACCAGGCAACCGGTGATGACCACGACGACTGCGATCTCGATCAACATGAAGCCGTACTCGTCGCGGAGACGACGCACGGAACTCCAATCGGCTCATCGGGCGTTCGACTTGACCCCCAGGGCGTTACCCTGCATCCGCTCGGAGAGGTGTCCGAGCGGTCGAAGGAGCGCGACTGGAAATCGCGTGGGTGCGGAAACGTGCCTCGAGGGTTCAAATCCCTCCCTCTCCGCTCAAGGCTGCAAACGCCGGCGGCAAAGCCGCCGGCGTGCGCAGTCAGGGCGTGTGCTGGAATGCACACGACCACGGAGGAGGGGCGATGGACAGCAAGCGGCGGTTCCTGGTGGCAAGCGCGATCGCGGCCGGAGTGACAGCGGCATCCCTGCCCGGCTCCGGACTCGGGTCGTCCGCCGCCGCAGTGCGCGGCGCGCACGAGATTCCGTTCGGTCTCGCCGCCGCGATCCACGCCCGGCTCGGAGCGGGGCCGATCACGTCGAGGTCGGCAGCGCGTGCCACGACGGGACCGGAGCTGGGGCTCTCCGTCGCGCTGTCCGCGGATGGGACGACTGCGCTCGTCGGCGCACCCCGCGTGAAGAACGCGACCGGCGCCGCCTACATTTTCCACGCCTCCAGCGCGGGATCGTGGACATCCCGTGCGGCTCCAACCGCGACCCTGACATACAAACACGGCGCGAAACAGAGCCTGTTCGGGCTCGTCGTCGCGCTTTCGGCAGACGGGACGACCGCCTTCATCAGCTCTCCTAGCGCCGGCGACGGTGCCGGCGCGATATTCGTGTTCCATGTCTCGACTGAGGACGCCTGGGCGTCTTCCTCCACACCGACGGCAACCCTGACCGTCAGCAACGGTGTTGGGGTGGTCATCTCGCTCGCGCTGTCTCCCGACGGGACGACTCTCGTTGCCGGCGCGCCCTTTTCCAACAGCTTTGCGGGTGGGGCCTACGTCTTCCACGCCTCGAGTGAGGGCGCGTGGGTCTCGACCTCGACTCCGACCGCCGCTCTCAGCAACGCGCTCGAGAGTCAAGCCGACGGCGGTGTGGGCTTTGCGGTGGCGATCTCGGGAGACGGGACGACCGCGCTTGTCGGCGACAGCGAGAACCCAGACGGGGGCGGCGCGTACCTCTACCACGTCTCTGCCGAGGATGCCTGGACGCCGAGTTCGACACCGGCGGCGATCCTGACCGACGCCGGCACCGGCTCGAACGCCGGCCTCGGACGCGCTCTCGCGCTCTCCGGTGACGGAACCCTCGCACTCCTCGGAGCTCCTGGCGTCGGTTCGAACACCGGCGAGGCGTTCGTCTTCCGCGCCTCCGGGGAAGCTGCGTGGGCCTCGACCTCGACGCCGAACGCGCACTTGACCAACGCCGGCGGATCGAATGGTGACGCCTTTGGAGAGCACCTGGCATTGTCCCCTGACGGCACGACCGCTCTCGTCTTCGCTCCCGGTCGCGTCCACCAGCGCGGTGCTGCCTACGTCTTCCGCGTCGCTGACGAGGGAGCCTGGGCCTCTAGCGACGCGCCAACCGCGACCCTGACCAAGTCCGGCGCCCACGCCAACGACAGTCTGGGAGTCGGGGTGCTTTCCGCCGACGGCGCGACCGCGCTCGCGGGAGCCCCCGGCGTCCGCTCGCAGACCGGTGCGGCGTACGTCTTCCACGTGTCGGCCGCGAGCTCCTGGGTCTCGAGCTCGGCCCCGGCGGCGACCCTGACCGATGCGGTGTTGGCCGCGTGTGTGGTGCCGAAGCTCAGGGGGATGACCCTCCCGGGCGCGAAGTCGGCGCTCTCGGCGGGCCGCTGTCGCCTTGGGAAAGTCACCAAGGTGCGCGCGAAGGGTAAGAAGGGCCGTGTGATCTCCCAGAGCCGCAAGCCGGGAACGCGCCTGGGCATCGGCGCAAAGATCGCCGTCAGAGTCCGGAAATGATCGGTCGCCCGGGTCGTCTCAGTCGAGGATGCGGGCGATCAGCTCATCGCGCTTGATCACGCGTTGAGCGGTGCCGGCGAGGCGAACGTCGTAACCCGCGTCCTTCGGGAACAAGAGCTTGTCGCCGGGCGAGACGCCGTGTGCGTCGGGGCCGACGGCGATGACGATCCCGCTGCGGCAGTGCGCTTCGAGGCTCGCCGGCAGGATCAACCCCGCCCGCGTCTCCGCCTCCTCCTCGGCGTACTCGACCACGACGAAATCGTCGAGCGGCTCGAGCGCGAGTCTCGTGGGACGCGAGTGCTCTAACACGCCAGCCACAATACTCCCGCAAATGGCCGACTCCCCCTTCATCGAGCTCGAGGTCGGGAAGCGCACCGTCAAGGTGACGAACCCCGACAAGGTCTACTTCCGGAAGCGGAAGGAGACGAAGCTCGACCTCGTCCAGTACTACCTCTCGGTCGGCGACGGGATCGTGCGGGCGCTCTACGAGCGGCCGACGCAGCTGAAGCGGCATCCGGATGGCGCCGAGGGCGAGGCGATCTACCAGAAGCGTGTGCCGGAGAAGCGTCCCGACTGGATCGAGACGGCGACCGTCACGTTCCCGTCCGGGCGCACCGCCGACGAGCTCTGCGTGACCGAGCTCGCGCAGGTCTGCTGGGCGGCGAACCTCGGCACGCTCGACTTCCACCCGTGGCCCTCGCGGCGCCGGGACGTCGAGCATCCGGATGAGTTACGGGTCGACATCGACCCGCAGCCCGGCACGACGTTCAAGCACGCGAAGCAGGTTGCGGCGATCGTCCACGAGACGCTCGACGAGCTCGGCTACGTCGGCTGGCCGAAGACGTCGGGGAACCGTGGCATCCACATCGCCTGCCGGATCGAGCCGAAGTGGGGGTTCCAGGAGGTGCGCCGTTGCGCGCTCGCGTTCGCGCGCGAGGTCGAGCGGCGCGCGCCGAAGCTCGTCACGACCGCGTGGTGGAAGGAGGAGCGCGGCAAGCGCGTCTTCATCGACTACAACCAGAACGCTCGCGACCGGACGATCGCGTCCGCCTATTCGGTGCGCGCGCGGATCGATGCGACCGTCTCCGCGCCGTTCCGGTGGGACGAGCTCGACGGGCTTGTGACGGAGGACTTCACGCTCGCGACGATGCCGGCGCGGTTCGCGGAGCTCGGCGACGTTCAGGCCGGGATCGACGACTCGCTTTGCAACTTGCGGAAGCTCTTCGAGTGGGTCGAGCGGGAGGAAGCGGCGGGTGAGGGAGAGGCGCCGTATCCGCCGAACTTCCCGAAGATGCCGGGTGAGCCGAAGCGCGTCCAGCCCTCGCGCGCGAAGAAGGGCTAGGCTCGGCGACGTGACGGACTGGGACTGGGAGCGGGTCGTCTTCGATCACGTCCAACTGACGGTCAGCGATCCCGAAGCGAGCAAGGCCTTCTACCGCTCGGTGCTGGCGGCGCTCGAGATCCCGCCGCTCTGGGAGAGCGAGCGCGGCGGGCAGTACGCGAACCTCGTCGTCATCGGGCCAGGCGAGCCGACTACTCCCATCCACATCGGATTCGTCGCCCGGTCCCGCGAAGAGGTGGACGCGTTCCACGCGGCAGGGCTCGCGGCGGGGTACCGGGACAACGGCGCGCCCGGAGTGCGCGAGCAGTACAGCTCCGAAGGCGCGGGGCTCTACTACGCGGCGTTTCTGCTCGATCCCGACGGCAACAACATCGAGGCCGTCCACCGGGGCGAGTACCCGGCGGCCGCTTAGCGGAGGAGATCCTCGACCGAGAGGTCGCTCGCGCGGCGCGGAGGACGCACCTCGCGCCACGTGCAGTCCGCCGGATCCTTGTCGGCTCGGAAGCGGAGGAGTCGCGTCCCGTGGCGGAAGCGGTGCTTCTCGAGCTTGTCGAACCGCACCTCGACGACGAGCTTCGGCTTGAGCGGCGCCTCCTCGAGGCCGTCCGTGCCCCAGCGGTTCGGCTCGCTGAAGCGGCGGTCGCTCTTCGTGTCGAGGAGCGGGAGGACCTTCGCGGCGATCTCCGCCTGGTTCTTCGCGCCGACCGCAGCCGAGCCGACGTAGTGGAGCTCACCCTCGTCGCCGTAGAGCCCGAGGAGGAGTGTCGCGATCGTGTCGCGGCCGCCCTTCTTCCAGCGGACTCCCGCGACGACGCAGTCGGCCGTCTTGTGCGGCTTCACCTTGACGACGCCGTCGCGTGAGCCTGGGAGGTACGGCAGACCGAGGCGCTTGGCGATCACGCCGTCGAAGCCGGCGGCTTGCAGCGTCTGGAGCCAATTGCGCCCCTGCTCGACGTCGTCGGAGACGGGGGAGAGCTGGATGTTTCCCGTCGCGACCTTTTCGAGCTCGGCGCGCCGCTTTTCGATCGGCTTCTCGTGGACCGGCTTTCCCTTCCAGAGGAGCAGGTCGAAGGCGACGAACGTCGCGGGAATCTCGGCGGCGAGCTTGCGGACGCGGCTCTCCGCGGGATGGAGACGCATCTGCATCGCGTCGAAGTCGAGCGCGCCTCCGCGAGCGATCACGATCTCGCCGTCGAGCGCGGAGTGGGGCGGGAGCGCGTCGCCGACCTCGCGCAGCTCGGGGAAGTAGCGCAGCAGCGGGCGGCCGTTGCGTGACCAGAGCGCGAGCTCGCCGTTGTCGTTCTCGAGCACGCCGCGGAAGCCATCCCACTTCGGCTCGTACCGCCAGCCGCCGCCGGCCGGCAGGTCGGCGACGAGCTCTGCCTCCATCGGCGGGAACGGGACGTCGAGGCCGGGGGCGTCTGGCACGGAGCGAATCTATCCGGCCCGCGTGGAGACCTGTCTGAAGGAGACGTGTCCGGAACCGGGTTCCGGACATGGCCGTTTCGGCGAATGCCAGTCGCGCGCGGAAATCAGCGCCTTAGGGATCGAGGCCGGCTCGCACCGCGCGATGACTGCTGCTGGACACCTCCGAAGGGGACACGTCGGAACCTGGTTCCGACGTGTCTGGGAGGGACATCCCGCGGCGACGTGCTGGGGGCGGGTCGTGCCGGATGTAACCTCGGCCGGATGCGGAGGGTCGTGGTTACGGGGCTCGGCGCGGTGACGCCGATCGGAGGCACGGCGCCGGAGACGTGGCGCGCCGCGGTCGCCGGCGAGAGCGGGATCGACTGGATCACCGCGTTCGACGCGAGCGAGTTCCCGGTGCGCGTCGCTGCGGAGGTGAAGGACTTCGACCCGACCGCCGTAGCTTCGGCGAAGGACGCGCGGCGGCTCGACCGCAACGTCCTCCTCGCGCTGGGCGCGGCGCAGGAGGCCGTCGCCGACGCGAGGCTCGACGGTGCTTACCCACCCGAGCGTGTCGGGATCCTGTTCGGCACGGCGATCGGTGGGATCGCCGGCATCGTCGAGCAGGCCGACGTGCTCCGGGAGCGCGGCCCCGACCGCGTCACGCCGACCTTCATCCCGAACGTCCTCGTCGACGCCGCGAGCGGCCAGCTCGCGATCGCCACCGGCTTCCGCGGCCCGAACTACGCGCCCGTCTCGGCGTGCGCGACCGGCTCCACTGCGGTCGGCGAAGCGGCGGAGCTGATCAAGCGCGGCGATGCGGATGCGGTGCTCGCGGGTGGCTCCGAGGCGTGCCTGACGCCGCTGATCCTCGCCGGTTTCTGCGCGATGCGCGGCCTCGCCGCGGAAGACGAGCATCCGCCACGCGCGTCCCGGCCATTCGACGCGACGCGCGCCGGTTTCGTCATGGGCGAGGGCGCGTGCATTCTCGTGCTCGAGGAGCTTGGGGTCGCGCAGGCGCGGGGTGCGACGATCTACGCCGAGATCCTCGGCTACGCGATGTCGAACGACGCGCACCATCTCGCGCAGCCGGATCCCGACTCCGTCGGCGTCGCCGAGATGATGCGGCGCGCGCTCGAGCGAACCGGGGTCGAACCGGAGCGCGTCGGCTACATAAACGCCCACGGCACCTCGACGCCGCTCGGCGACGCCGCCGAGACGAAGGCGATCAAGGACGTCTTCGGCGAGCATGCATACAAGCTCGCGGTCTCGTCCACGAAGTCGGTCACCGGGCACTGCTTCGGCGCGGCGGGCGCGATCGAGGCGATGATGTGCGTTCTCGCCGTCCGCGACGGCGTCCTGCCGCCGACGATGAACTACGTCCATCCCGATCCCGACTGCGATCTCGACTACGTTCCGAACGAGGCGCGGCGGGTGCAGGTCGACGTGGCGCTCTCGAACGCGATGGGTCTCGGCGGACACAACGGCTGCGTTCTCATAGGGAGGGTCTAATGGCATACGACTTCGAAGAGGTTCAGAACTACGCGGAGGCGAACACGTCGCCGCCGCTCGACGCGCTTCGTCGGCTCGGCGAGGAGACCGAGGCGACGCAGAAGGTGCCGCAGATGTCGGTCGGCGCGAACGAGGGGGCGTTCCTCCGCTTCCTCGTCTCGCTCATGAAGCCGATGCGCGTGCTCGAGATTGGCGTCTTCACCGGCTGGTCCGGCATCGAGATCGCGCGCGGGTTGCCGGAGGGCGGCACGCTCCTCGCGCTCGACGTCGAGGAGGAGACGACCGCGATGGCGCGCCGCTACGCCGAGGAGGTGGGGGTAGCCGACCGCATCGAGTACCGCGTCTGCGACGCGAAGGCGGAGGTCGCCCGGCTCGACGGGCCGTGGGATCTCGTCTTCATCGACGCGTGGAAGCCGGACTACATCGAGTACTACGAGGCGGTTCTCCCGAAGCTCGCCGACGGCGGGCTGATCCTCGCCGACAACACGCTCGGCGCGCTCGAGGGCAACGAGGGGATCAAGGCGTTCAACGAGCACGTGATGGCCGACGATCGCGTCGAGTCCGTCCTCGTGCCGATCCGCGACGGGGTCACCTTCATCCGGAGGCGTTGACATGGGTGCGTGGCCGGGACCGCCGCCGCCGTACCGGATCGAGACCGAGCGTCTCGTCATCCGGTGCTACGCGCCGCGTGACGCGCCGGTGATGAAGGAGATGATCGACTTGAGCCTCGACCACCTGCGCCCGTGGATGCCGTGGACCGAAGCCGAGCCGCAGACGCTCGAGGAGAAGGTCGAGCTCCTGCGGAGGTTCCGCTCCCAGTTCGACGTCGGCGACAACTTCATCATGGGGATCTTCTCTCCTGATGAGTCCGAGCAGCTCGGCGGCACCGGGCTCCATCCGCGGCTCGAGTCGGGCGGTCTCGAGATCGGCTACTTCATCCGCGCGAGCGCGACGCGGCAGGGCTACGTGACCGAGTCGACCGCGGCGCTGACGCGGGTCGGGTTCGAGATCTGCGGGGCGGACCGGATCGAGATCCGCATCGACCTGGCGAACGAGGCGAGTAAAGGCGTGCCGCGGAAGCTCGGCTATGTGGACGAGGCGACGCTGCGGCGGCGGCTTCCCGGCCGCGCCGGCGGCCCGCTCCGCGACGTGACCATCTTCACGATGTTCCGCGAGGACTTCGATCCGTCGTTTGCGCCGGTGCTACGCGCCTTCGACGCGGCCGGGCGTCAGCTCATCTAGCGAGTCGAGCACGTCGTCGGCGAGTGCGAGCGCCTCCGCGTCGGGCGGATAGCTCGGATTCGGGATGGCGATCACCCGCATCCCGGCGGCGTGCGCGGAGCGGATCCCCGCATGGGAGTCCTCGACGGCGGCGCAGCGCTCGGGCACGACACCGAGCCGGCGCGCGGCCTCGAAGTAGACGTCGGGAGCCGGCTTGCCCCGAGCGACCTCCTCCGAAGACACCGTGGCCTCAAAGCAGTCGGCGATCCCTGCGAGGCGGAGCACTTCCTCGAAGATGGCGCGGTTCGACGAGGACGCAAGCGCGAGCGGAAAGCGCGCGGCGGTGCGACGGACGACCTCGACCGCGCCGGGCAGCAGCGGCAGCTCGCGCCGGTACGCGTCGAGCATGAGCTCGACGACGTCCGCGTTGATCTGCTCCGGCGTGCCCGGGACGCCGGCCCTCTCGTGGAGGAACGCCGACCACTCCGGCGCCGACATGCCCATCATTGCCCGCTGCACCTCGTCGTCGTACCGGCCGCCGCGCTCGCGGACGTACTGCTCGCGCACGGCGTCCCAGACCTCCTCGGACTGGATGAGCACGCCGTCCAGGTCGAATACGACAGCCTCGATCACAGCCGTGCACTGTAATTTCGAGCGCGTGCCGGCCATCTCTTCAGCGATGGCGGATGACAGAGAGCGGTTCGAGCGGATCTACCGCGAGAACTTCCGCGCCGTGCTGCGGTTCGCCGCGCTGCGGATCGACCCGGAGCGGGCTAAGGACGTCGCGGCGGAGACACTTCTTGTCGCGTGGCGGCGTCTCGACGACGTTCCAGCGGAGCCGCGGCCCTGGCTGTTCGGCGTGGCCCGCAAGGTCATTGCCGGTCAGTTCCGGTCGCAGACACGGAGGGACGCGCTGGCTGCTCGCTTGCAGGGAGAGCTGCAGACCGACTCGGCGGATCTCGCGGGCTCGATCGCCGACCGGGAATCGGTGCTCACCGCGTTCGCGGCGCTGCGTGAACGCGACCGCGAGGTGCTCCGGCTCGTCGCCTGGGACGGGCTGAGCCCCGTTGAAGCTGCCGAGGTGCTCGGCGTGACGCGCCTCGCTTTCGCCGTCCGCCTGCATCGGGCGCGACGACGGCTCGAGCAGGCTCTCGAGCCTGAACTGCAGTCGCTCGCGCCACAGAAGACAAGGAGGCACGTTGATGCGCACTCGTAACCCAATCGAACGTCTGGCGGCCGTCGCACTGGCGGAGCCGTCAATCGACTCCGGCGAGGAGGAGAGGATCCTGCAGCGGATCCTCGCTTCCGACCGGCATGTCTCCCGGCGAGGAAGACCGATCGCGGTCGTGCTCGTCGCCGCTGTGGCCGTCGGCGTGGCGGTCGCTGCTTACGCGACCCACGGACACGCGACTTCCCCGCGCACCACCATCCATCACCTAACTCTCAACGGGGCCACGATCGAGACGGCGGGCTACCGCTTCAGGACGCCTGCGGGGTTCAAGCCGGCGAATGCCTCCTGCGAAGGCGCGACTTCGACGCCTCCCGGCAATCCGGAGACTCCCGTCCAGGCGATGCGGTCGGCGGCGTCCGGCGACGGCGGTTGCATCGAGGTCTTCTACCTCATCGCCGGAAGCGCGACCGCGCCGACGCCGACTCCGGCGGGCCAGCCGGTCGATGTCGGTCCGTTCCAGGGCTATTACGACGCGCAGGGCGATTCCGGCGCGATGTTGTACATCGAGCTGCCGAAGGCCTCCGCCGGAGGGGCTGCGCCCACGTTCCTCGGGCTCTATGCGCAGGGGCTCACCGAGGATCAGCTCATCGCCGTCGCGGAGTCGGGACTCCCGGCGTCGCCCTAGACCGAGTGGTACGTGCTCTCGCGGTAGACGAGCGCCTTCCGCGCGGGGCCGTGCTCGATCGCGAGGACATCGGCGATGAAGAACGTGTGGTCGCCGGCGTCGGCCTCGGTGCGCGTCTCGGCCTCGATCCAGCCGAGCGCGCCTTCGATGAGAGGCGCCCCGAGGCCCTCGCGCGTGGGGACTCCTTCCCAGTGGACGATCGGCGGATAGCCGGCGGCGAAGCGCCGTGCGATCTCCTCCTGGTCGGAGCCGAGCAGGCTGATCGCAAACCGGCCGGCGCCGCGAAGGAGCTCGTAGCACGACGCCTCCTTCCCGATCGAGACCCCGACGAGCGGCGGCTCGAGCGAGAGGGAGACGAGGGAGGAGACCGTGACGCCCATCCGGTCGCCGTCGACGTCGACGCTGAGGATCGAGACGCCGTGCGGCCAGAGCCGCATGAGGCCGCGAAGGTCGTCTCCCGTCGTCATCCGCGAGAACGCTAGCGGCGGGGCTGGGATTCGAACCCAGGGACCCGTGAAGGTCAGAGGTTTTCAAGACCTCCCCGTTCGACCGCTCCGGCACCCCGCCGCGCCGCATTAGTGTCGCAGCCGTGGCGACGATGAAGGATCTCGACGCGCTGGCGCTCGCGCTGCCCGCGGTGACGAAGGAGCTCGAGGAGGGTCGGCCGACGTACAAGGTCGCGGGCAAGTTCTTCTGCTTCCACCGTCGCCCGCGTCGCGACGCGCTCGACCCGGAGACGGGAGAGCGACTCGACGACGTCCTCGTCTTCTGGGTCGAAGACCTCGAGATCAAGGACATCCTCGTCGACTCGGGCAGCGTCTACTTCACAACGCCGCACTGGAACGGCTACTCGGCCGTGCTCGTCCGGATCTCGAATTTGAAGAAGCTCGCGAAGGCGGAGCTGCGCGACCGGGTCGAGGAGGCGTGGCTGAAGCGCGCGCCGACGAAGCTCGCGAAGGAGTGGCTCGCTACGCGGTGACGCGTTCGGGCGCGCCGTACTGCCGCAGCACGTCCGGCACGTCGCCCTGGAAATTCTCGAGCACCGCGAGCGCCATCCGGTCGACGACCGCAGTGCCGTTCAGCATGTGGAGCGGCTCCGGGCCTTTGCCGTTGCGGTAGCGGATTCCGAGCCGGCGGGCCTGGAAGTCCGTCGTGTTCGAGACCGACGCGGTCTCGCGGTAACGGCCCATGCTCGGGAACCAGATCTCGACGTCGTACGTCTTCGCCGCCGCGGCTGAGATGTCGCCGGCGGCAAGCGTCACGATGCGGAACGGGACGCCGAGCTCGCGGACGAGCTTCTCGGTGTTCGCGAGCAGCAGCTCGTGCTCGTCCCAGGAGTTTTCGGGCAGGCAGAGCGAGAACTGCTCCACCTTGTTGAACTGGTGGACGCGGAACATGCCGCGGGTGTCCTTGCCCGCGGCGCCAGCTTCACGGCGGAAGCACGGCGAGAAGGCGACGTAGCGGAGCGGCAACTCCTCGGCGTCGAGAATCTCACCGGCATGGAGGCTCGAGAGCGGGATCTCTGCAGTTCCCGAGAGATAGAGCCCGTCGGCCGTGATTGCGTAGACGCTGTCGGCGTCGGAGGGGAAGTGGCCGGTGCCGTAGAGAGCCTCCTCGCGGACGAGTACCGGCGGCAGCACGGCGAGGAAGCCCTTCGCCGCGATGCGGTCGAGGGCAAAGCGGTACAGCGCGAGCGCGAGCTGAGCCGTGTCGCCGATCCAGTAGCCGAAGCGGGCGCCGCTCATCCGTGCCGCGCGGTCCATGTCGAAGCGGCCGATCTCGGTGCTCTCCTTCGGATTCTCAATCTGTGGCGGGTCGCCGACGACGCGTTCGACGCGGGCGTCGTTCTCGCCGCCGTCGGGGATGTCGTCGGCGGGCGGGTTCGGGATACGCAGTCCGAGCGCGTCCCGTTCGACCTCCGCGGCCGCGAGCTCCTGTTCTGCCGCTTGCAGCTCCTCCTTGACGCCGCGCATCTCTTCGAGTTGCTCCGGCGTCGGCTTGCCCTTCAGTTTCGTGCGCGAGCGGAGCTCGTCGACGCGCGGCACGAGCTCGCGCCAGCGCTCGTCGGCGGCGAGCCAGGCGTCGAACGCCTCGGCAGCGCTCTTGCGCGCGAGACGGCGCCGGAACTCGTCCGGGTCGATGCGGGCGGCGCGCGCGTCGATCACGTCAGTGAGTCTAAGTACGCCTCGAGCAAAGTCGCGACGCCTTCCTCCTGCACGGGCGGGACGATCAGATCGGCGCGCGCGAGCACGTCGGGGTGCGCGTTCGCGACGGCGACGCCGAAGCCGGCCCAGTCGAGCAGCTCGCGGTCGTTCTCGCCGTCGCCGCACGCGACAGTCTCGGCGGGGGAGAAGCCCAGCCGATCGGCGACGAACGCGAGGCCGCTGCCCTTGCTCACGTCGGGGTGCGCGAACTCGAGGAAGTACGGCAGCGACTTCGAGATGAAGAGGCGGCCGGCGAAATGCGGCTTCAACTCGGCCTCGAGCTCGCCGAGCGCGGCCGGATCGCCGACCGCGACGAGCTTCGTCGGATCGCGGGTGAGCCACGCGCGAAGGTCGCCGACTGCGTTCACGGGGATGTGCTGGAACTCCGAGTAGCGCTTCGCCTCGGCGTTGACCTCGGCGACGTACAGGTTGTCGTCGACGTACGCGTTGAGATGGAAGCCGGCGCCGAGCACGGCGTCCATCGCCTCGCGGGCGTCGGCGAGCGGAATCGGCAGATGGAGGAGGAACTCGCCGCTCGCGGGATCGGCGACGACGGCGCCCTGGTAGCAGACGATCGGATCGTCGAGACCGGCCTGCTCGAGGTAGGGCCGCACCGCGCGGAACATCCGTCCCGTCACGACGATCACGTGCGAGCCGGCATCGCGAACGGCGCCGAGAGCCGCACGCGTGCGCGGCCGCAGCACGCCGTCCTCCGCGATCAGCGTCCGGTCGAGATCGAATGCGAACGCGGCGACGCGCCGCGGGAAGGTCGCCGGGAGCTCTACAGCTACGGCGCCGTGCCGCCGGTGGAGGTCACGACGTACGCCGCGACGTCGGCGATCTGCTGCGTGCTCAGCTGGGACTTAAAGGCCGGCATCACCGTGCCGCCGTTCGTCACCTGCGCCGTCGCGGCCTGGTAGTTCGGCTTCAGCTGGTCGAGGTTCGGGCCGATCGTGCCGGTCGTCCCGGCCGCGGCGAGGGTGTGACAGCTGCCGCAATTCGTGAGGAAGATCGGCTTGCCTGCCGACGCGCTTCCCTTGAGGTGGAAGGCGGGGACAACGGGGAACTTCGTGACGGTGACTCCGCATTTGCCGGCCGGGATGCACCGCTCCGGTGTCGGCGCGCTCACTCCCTGCGACTGGCAGGCCGCGAGCACGGAAGCGCCGAGGAGAACTGCGGCGATGAAAGCGAACCGGCGCACCGGGCGAGACTCTAATGAAGCTGTAAGACAGGCCGCTGCAGGACCGGTAGCCGTGGTCACGTGAGTACCATCGGTCGCGTGAACCGCCGGTCGTTCGGTCGCGATAGAGGGCTTTCGCTGCGCATGTTTTTCACGAGTGCGCTGCTCGGGCTGCTGTACGTCGTCTTCGCGGTCGTCCTCATCAGCGTCCTCAAGGTCGGCCTCGCGCCGATGCTCGTGATCGTGATCGGCCTCGCCTTCTTCCAGTACTACACCTCGGACAAGCTCGCGCTCCGAGCTGCCGGGGCGAAGATCGTCACGGCGGAAGAGGCGCCGGATCTCCACGCGATGGTCGAGCGGCTGTGCGCGATGGCCGATCTGCCGAAGCCGCGAATCGCCGTCGTCCAGAGCGACGTCCCGAACGCCTTCGCGACCGGCCGCAACCCGAAGCACGCAGCCGTCGCGGTCACGAGCGGGCTGTGGAGCCGGCTCGAGCCGCAGGAGGTGGAGGCGGTCCTCGGTCACGAGCTCTCCCACATCGCGAACCGCGACGTCCTCGTGATGACGGTCGCGAGCTTCTTCGCGATGCTCGCCGCGATACTGACCCGCTTCGGTCTCTACGCCGGGATGTTCGGCGGCTTCGGTGGCGGCTACGGCAACAGCCGGAACAACAACAGCGGTGGCAATCAGGTGCCGGTCTGGTTGATCGTGTTCGTCGTCTCGATCGTCGTCTACGCGATCAGCTTCATCCTGATCCGGACGATCTCTCGCTATCGCGAGTACGCGGCCGACCGCGGCTCCGCGCTGATCACGGGCGCGCCGGAGAACCTCATGAGCGCGCTCCAGAAGATCTCGAGCGGGATCACGCAGATTCCGCAGCAGGATCTGCGGCAGGTGCAGGGGATGAACGCGTTCTTCATCATCCCGACGAACTGGAAGTCGAACATGGCCGAGTGGATGATGGATCACCCGCCGCTCGAGAAGCGCCTCGCCGCCCTCGCGGAGATCGCCCGCGACATGGGCAAGCCAATTAGCTAGCTCGGAAACGCTTCGCGTTTCCTCGCTGTTGGCGGGACTCCGCCGCGGGAGAGCGCGGTCTCCCGCGGCTCCGTGCTGAGGGCTTGCTTGGACCTCGTGTTGCGGGGACTTCTGCGTTCGTGGCGAGGCCGGTCGTGCGCCTACGGCGCAGGAGCGGCAGCGCGCCTCCGTCGGGCCTCCGCCAACAGCGAGCGAGCGCGCAGCACTCGCTCGCTATATAGGTGCGTCGAACAGAGCGAGCCACTTGCTTAGATCCGGCTCGACGGGGAGTTCCTTCTCGAGCTTTGCCTTCAGCTCGAGCTCCTGTGCGTTGTCGCGCTCCTGCTTCTCGCCCGTCGGGACGAACGGCCACCACGTGCCCGTCTTGAAGCCGTAGATCCAGTAGACGGGATGGCCGTTGCCGAACGCGCTGCCGTCGAAGCGGAAGGCGGCGGCAAGGAGCTGGCCGCCGAAGCCGTGCTCCTCGAGCTCCGACGCGAGCGCGTGCACGCCGGCGACCTGGTCGTCGAGGTCGGGGTCGCGGACGATCACCCACTCGAAGCCGAACGAGTCGGTCTTGCGGTCGATGTCCGAGCCTTGCCCCTTCGCGACGCTGCGCAGGAGCTCTTCCGCGTCGCTCTCGGTCGAGGTGAACTCGCCGGCGGAGATCGGCTTGAAGATGAGCGCCGAGTCGCCGGCCGTCTTGAGCGAGCATTCGGTCTGGAGCGTCACCGCCGCGGTCGAGAGCGCGAAGAGCTTCTCCGCAGCCGGCTCCTTGAGCTTCTTGCGCCCGAAGAGGATGTCGCCGAGCGGGCTCAGGACGGCGGCGCGTCGTCGCTCGCGGCCGGGGCGGGGATCTCCTTCGGCGCGTCACCGCTGCCGACCTCGGCCTTGAGCTTCGCGAGCTCGTCGCTGACCTGATTGCTCGAGGAGATCTGCGAAAGCTCCTTCGTGAGCTGGTCCTGGTCTCCGGCGGAGAAGTCCTCGAGTGCGCCGCTGGACGTTAGCTCGTCGATCGCGCCCGCGCGCGCCTGCATCTCCTCGGTCTTGTCCTTCGCACGCTGGATCGCGAGCCCTGTGTCCTGCATGTGTGAGCCGATGCCCGTCGCGGCCTCGCCGACCTTGACCTCGGCCTCCGCGGCGGAGTACTGCGCCTTGAGAATCTCCTTCTGCGAGCGGAAGGACTCGATTTTCGTCGAGAGCTGCTGCTCGGCGGCGACGAGCTTGTCCTGCTGGTCCTGGAGCTGCTTGACCTGGCCGTCCATGTCCTGCAGTTGCTGCTGCGCGACGGCCTTGCGCTCGAGCGCCTGGGTTGCGAGGTCGTCGCGGTTTGCGGCGACGGCCTGCTTCGCCTGCGTCTCGAGTGTGACGACGTTCTGCTCGAGTTTCTGCTGCTGGAGCTCGATCCGCTTGCGTGCGGTGGCGACGTCGGCGACGCCGCGCTTCATGTTCTGGAGCTGCTCGAGCATCTGCTCGTACGAGTAGTCAAGCGTCTCGTTCGGGTTCTCCGCTTTGTTGAGGAGCTTCGAGTACTTCGCCTTGACGATCGTCGCTGTGCGTCCCATGAGTCCGGCCATGGGGGTTAGCCTAGCTGGCGATGCTCGTCGCGAGAAGCATGCATCCCGACTGGTTATCGAACGCGTACGTCATCGCGGCGACCGAGGGTGGGCCGGCCGTTTTCGTCGACTCCGGCGCGGATGTCGAGCCGCTCGTCGCCGCGGTGGAGGAGTGGGGATCGCGGCCCGTAGCCCTCCTGCGCACGCACTCGCACCACGATCACGTCGTGAACGAGGCCGAGCTCGCCGAGAGGTACGAGATTCCCGTCATTGCCGAGCCGGGCGAGTGGGAGTGGGACGGCCTCGCAGTGCGCGGACTCGCGACGCCTGGCCACGCCGACGACCATGTGGCGTTCGTCGTCGGCGGCGAAGTCGTTCTCACGGGCGACGTCCTCTTTCGCGACGCCGTCGGCGGCGGCGACGTGGCGCAAGTGCGGAGTTCCGTGATGGATGTTTTGCTCGCGCTGCCCGACGAGACGGGCGTCCTGCCCGGCCACACCGACGAAACGACGATCGGCCGCGAGCGCGATGCGAACCCGTTCGTCCGCGTCTGGAGCGGCGCCGAGCCCGAGGGGACGGAGCCGGTGAGCGTCGGCGGCCGCGATGCGACGCTCCTCGTCTGGTCGCCGGACTACGACGGCAAGGGCAAGGCGTGGGTGCGCTTCTCCGACGACGGGACGGAAGCGATTGTCGGAGGCTCTCGCGTCGAACGCGTCTAAAACAGCCACGTCGGTACCAGGTACCGACGTGTCCGAAAGGGACAGTAGGTTCCGTGGGTGCGCCTCATCGTCGCCCGCTGCGAGGTCGTCTACTCCGGCCGCTTGAACGCCACGCTGCCCGAGGCGGTGCGGCTGCTGATCCTCAAGGCCGACGGCTCTGTTCTAGTCCATGACGACGCCGGAGGCTTCAAGCCGCTCAACTGGATGACGGCGCCGACGTTCGTCGCCGACGAGGGAGACAAGCTCGTCGTCACGAAGCCGAAGACCGAGGATCAGCTCGAGATCCGGCTCGCCGAAGTGCTGAGCGACGTCCAGCACGACATGGGCGAGTCCGCCGCGCTCCAAAAGGACGGCGTCGAGCGCGACCTCCAACTCGCGCTCGCGGACGCGCCCGACGCGCTCGGCGAGCCGCTCACGCTGGTCAAGCGCGAGTGGGCGACGGAGATCGGCCCCGTCGACCTGATGTGCAAGGACGCCGGCGGCGAGTGGGTCGCCGTCGAGATCAAGCGCGTCGGGACGATCGAGGCCGTCGAGCAGCTCACGCGATACCTCGCCTTCATCCGCGAGGACCCGGCGAAGGCAGGCTGCCGCGGCATCCTCGCGGCGCAGCAGCTCAAGCCCCAGGCGCTCGCACTCGCCGAGTCACGCGGGATCCGATGTGCGACAGTCGACCTGCAGGTACTTCGCGGCGAGCGCGAGCCAGATCTGACCCTGTTTGCCGCCTGACCATTCCGTCTAGATGGGAGGAACCGATGGCCGTCAAGTTGCACCGCTGCTCGAACCAGTGGGTGAAGATCAAGGGGCATCCGTGCTGGCGCGTCGAGAAGGCGCTCATGGACTCGGGCGTCGAGTACGAGCGCGTCCCCGGGCCGCATTCGAAGGCCAAGCGCGACGTCGTCTTCGACGGGACTGGCCAGCGCCTCTATCCGGACATCCAGTTCGAGGACGGGACGTGGTACCGCGAGCAGTCAAAAGACATGGAAACGACGATTCGCGCCGGCAAGCTGATGGAAAAGAGCGGCTAGACTTCTCCGCCGCGGGGCTATAGCTCAGTTGGGAGAGCGCCTGGTTCGCAATCAGGAGGTCGCCGGTTCGAGCCCGGCTAGCTCCACCAAATGTTGCACGTATGAACCGTCGACCTTGTTTACGGGGTCGGCGGTTCTGGCGTTCGGGGCGAATTGGGCGAAGGGGGCTGCGAGTTCCTGGTCGGCGATCTCTTCGTTGTCGATCGTGAGGTATTCGAAGAACGCCTGGTTGAGGAGGCGCCTTTCGATGGGGTCAGCCTTGAGGTAGGCAGCCTGGATGTTGTCGGTGAGCGCGAGGGCGTGGTCGACGGTCTCGAGGATGTCTTGGTGGTTGATCTCGAAGCGGCGGAAGAGCTGGTCGGCGGCGACGCGTTCGCGCCGGATGCGTTTTTGCTCCTCGGTGAAGATGTGGTCGCTGATCCGGTCGGTGTAGTGGGCGGTGAGGAGTTTCCGCTCTTCGTTGTCGAGCCTGATGACTTCGGCGCGAGCGCGGTTGGTCTCTTTGTCGGCGACGGTGGCGAGTCCGTCGAGGTGGGTGCGGACGGCGGTGCGGATCCGTTCGCGCTGGTCGTCGGTGAGTTGGAGGGTTGCGTAATGGCGTTCGACGGCCTGCTCGATCGCTGCGACACGGTGGTAGGGCTGCGGGCAGAGGCGTGCGCTGCGGCCGCCGCAGACGAAGTACTCGTAGTTCGTGCTGCGGCCTCGCGGTCGGACGAAGAAGAGTCTGCGGCCGCAGTTGGCGCAGATGAGACTGCCTCGGAGGTAGTGGTAGTGGCGCCAGCTGCGCTCGCCTGACTGGCGTTGTGCGGCGAGGATTTGCTGCACCTTGTCGAACACGGCCTCGCCGATCAGGGGCTCGTGGCGTCCCTGGTGGGTCATGCCGGCGTAGTGGACGATGCCGATGTAGTACTCGTTTCGGAGCATGCTGGAGAGCCGGTTGGTGCCGAGTGGCTTGGCGGGTTTGTTTGCGGTGGGACGGGACTTCAGGCCGCGGGCTTCGAGGATCGTGGCGAGATCGATCAGCGAGTACTGACCGGTGGCGTAGAGCTCGAAGGCAAGCTGGACGAGCGGGGCGCGTTCTAGGTCGATCGCGATGGTGCGGATCTCCCGGCCGTCGATCACCTCGCGGGTGTTGAGGTAGCCGAGTGGCGCCTGGAACGGTGTGCCGCCTGTCTTCGCTTTCTGGGTGGTGCCCTTCATGATTTCGGTGGCGAGGTTGCGGCTGTAGAACTCGGCGATCGAGCTCATGATCCCGTGCAGGAGGAGCCCGGACGGGGTCTCATCGATGTTCTCGGTGGCGGAGACGAGTTGCGCGCCGTGGCTCCGGATCCGCATAACGATCGCGACGTCGTCAGCGCGGTTTCGGGCGAGCCGGTCGACTTTGTGCACGATCACGTGGGTGATGTCTCCCTGCTCGAGTCGTTTGAGTAGGGCTTGTAGGCCGGCCCGGTTTGCGGTCTTGGCTGACTCGCCGCGGTCGACGAACTCTTCGACGACCTCGAGGCCGAGGCCTGCGGCCTTGCGGGTGCAGGCCTCGCGCTGCGCGGGAATGGAGAAGCCTTCGGGGTCGTAGTCAGTGTCGGCCTGCTGGCTGCTCGAGACGCGCACATAGATCACGGCGCGGCGGAGCGCCTCTCCGTCGCCGTTCGGCTCGGGTGGCTCGGCCGCGTCCGCCTCGGCTGGGGTCCGCCGGTGCTTAGTTGCTGCCGTGGTTGTCATCTCCTCGTTGTTCCTCCTTTGCATTTCGGTGTTCAGAGCGCCGCGAGCCGTCGCTTCAGCTCGTCTTTGCGTTGACCGGCGGCAGCGTCGAGCGTGCGGTAGCGCCGGTCGGCGGCGTCGCGTTCGATCTTGGCGACCGCGAGTTCCTCGTCGACCTGGACGAGCTGGTGTTCGAGGCTGCGACGTGTCTGAGCGAGTAGCTGCTCGAATTGCCGGTTTGGCCGGTGGCGGGTGCTTCGCGCGGCCCGAGCGGCGAGTCGGCCGATCGCGCGCGTCTTCCGTGTGTGTAGGTCTGGCATTCCCGATATCCCTTCTATTAGCTGTCATTATACTATTTGTAACGTGTTATTTCAAGTTGTCATGTGTGTGTTGGGTGGCCCGGATCGTTGTCGATCCGGGCCACCCGTCCATCCCTGCGGTTAGGCCTTGAGCGCTTCGATCTTGGCCTTGATAGTGGCCTTGCGCTCCTCGGCAGTGCCGCGGAGGTGTTCGTACTCGGCCTTGGCCTCGTCGATCCGCGCCTTGGCGGCGTCGATCTCGGCCTCGATCGATTCGAGCGCCCGGTTGAGGACGCTCGTTGCCTGCTCGATCGCGTCCCCGGTCGAGGTCTCACGCTTGCTGCGCGAGCGCCGCGGAGCGGTCGGTTCGAGGCTGCGGGTGTGGGCGTAGTAGGCGCCGCGCATCGAGTTGAACGGTTGTCCGAACTCGTCCGCGACCTGCCGGAAGGCGTCTGCCTTCCGAACGCCCGAGGCCACCAGGGCCTCGACCCGCTCGTACACCTCTTGAGCCTTTGTCATGGCTCGTTCCTCCTTTCCAGAGGGTGGATGGCGGTACGGCGGACAGAACCCACGGATGGGGTTCCGTCCACCGGTCGGCCATCAACCGGCCGCCCGCGCATATGCGAACCGTGCGGCGACGTGGGCGTGGTGCTGGCGGCGTGGCTCAGGCGGGCGCGTGCGATCTCGGCGTAGTCAGGGTCGCGTTCGATTCCGAGGAAGCGGCGCTTCTCGGCGATTGCGGCAACGCCGGTGCTACCGCTGCCGGTGAAGGGATCCAGCACCACACCGCCCGGCGGGCAGACAAGCCGGACGAGCCAGCCCATCAGCGCGAGCGGCTTCACGGTCGGGTGGGTGTTCCGGCGCGGCTTCGAGCTGCCCTTGCCGTAGATCCCGATCGTCCGCGCCGGGAGTGATTGGCAGCCTGCGTCCCGCTCGGCAAGCGTCGGTTTCGGGCAGTAGAAGAAGCGGCTCGGTCGTGAACGCGGTCGCGACCGGTCGAGCTGCGACACGGGGCAGGCGCTCGCGCAGTGGGCGGGCAGACACGCGGCGGGGTGTGTGAGTGTGACGTTGCAGGGCCAGCGGCCGGTACCGGTGGGGCTGTCGGCGGGAAGGCGGGCTTCGTCGATGCCGAGCCGGCCGGTCCCCCAGGTCGCCTCGTTGGCGGTGAGCGTTCCGGTCAGTGGGGCGCGGGCGAGCAGGATCGGTTCATGGCCCGGTTTGAGTGTGCTCGATCGTCCTTGGTGTAGCCGGGTCTTGGGGACGCCGCTGCCGTACAGCCAGGCGAGCTGGTCGCGCAGCTCGAATCCGGCGTCTTCGAGGCCGACGGCGAGCCGGTGCGCTGTACGCGGCGCGCCGAAGGCAACGAGGTAGCCGCCGGGCTTGAGCACCCGCAGGCACTCCGAAGCCCACCGCTCCGTCCAGCGCTCGAATGCCTCGCCCCCGGACTGTTCGGCACCGGCGTGGCTGGCGCGGATGTCTCGGCTGTCCCAAGCCTCGCCGCGGAAGCCGATCCCGTACGGCGGGTCGGTGACGACCGCGTCGACGCTTCGGGCCGGCAACGTGGCGAGACGCTTGAAGGTGTCGGCCTCGGACAGCTCCCAGCCACCGGTCGGCTTCATCGCTTGTCTCCCGGACCGGTGCCGCTGTCGGCTCCGGTGAGTGCCCCGACCGCCTTACCGGTCACGGTTGTCGTGAACAGCCGTCGTCTGCTCGCGGGAAGGCTGCCTATTAGCGTGTCGAGGACGCGGGCCCTGTTGGCGGTGGTGGTGATCCAGACCACGCGCGGGAAGAGGCCGTGCGCTGCTTGTTCGCGACCACTCTCGAAATAGGCGATGTAGACGTCGGTCTTACGGAGGAGTGCGCCGCGTCCTTCGCTGCCGAGGTCGACCTCCACGAAGGAGGAGTGCTCGTAGTCGCCGACGGCGGTCCGGACGAGCGCGTCCGGCTTGAGGATCGTGTTGCCCCCGAGCAGTGTTGTGAAAGTGCGCCAACAGCTGGGCTCGGCCTCGAAGCCGAGCAGCTCGAGTGTGCCGTCCCGGTCGGCTTCGACGAGCGAGACGTAGAGGTCGCAGATCGCGAGCGTGTGGCTGACGAAGGGCATGCCGGGCTCGTGCACGCCGCGGTGGCTCGTTCCGCCGAGGCCCGCCCAGTAGGCAACGAGCCGCCGGCCGGCCGCGGTCGTAGCGAAGACCGTGCCCTTGCTGCCGGCGCGCCTGCCGCCAACCTGACGCTCGAGCGGGCGCAGCAGGCCGAGCTCTGTCAGCCGCTGCAGTGACCGCCGGCAGATCCTCGCGCCTCCCGCCGTCGTCGAGCTTTCGTGGAAGAACAACCGTCTGACCTGATCGGCTTGTAGGAGCCGCAGCCGTCCGACGCTCTCGATGATCGCCTGGTCGCGTTCGGAGAGCTGCTCGGCGAGCTGGATGAGGCCGCGCCGACTGAGGCGCCGCCGCGAGCGTGAACCATCCTCCAGGGGAGGGTGAGTCGCGTCGCTTACCCGGCGGGAAGCGGCTGCCGGAGCGGTCTCGCCGTTCCTGCTGCTCGACGCGAGCGGACCGGCGAGCGGACTGTGCTCGAGCAACCTCACGAGGTCCTCCGTCGGCGCCCGACCGGCGGTTCGGCTTCGATGCTGTGCCTGTCGGTGCTTTGGCTGTGGCGCTCGGCGAGGGCCTGATCGACCGCGGCCGGGTCGGTGCCGTAGCGCTCAGCCGAGACGCGCCGGACCAACCCCGGGTCGCTCGTGATCGGGAGCGGCGGCAAGGTACGGCCGCTGGTGGGAGCGGCGATCTCGCCGGGGCCGAGCCCGATCCGGGCGATCATCTCGAAGGCTCCCAGGCTCTGCAGCCCTTCGGCTGTGATCCCGGGCAGGTGGCGGGAGAGCAGCTCGGCGTCGTCGGCGGTCTGACGGAAGGCGAGGACGGTTGCTGCGTTCGTCAAGGCAGCGCTTCGAACGGTGCCGGGCAGGCCGCTGAGTGATTGCGCCGTCAGAGTGAGGCCGACGCCCATGCCGCGCGCGAGTTCGAGAATGCCGTCGAGCGGGATCGGGATGTCGGCTAGCACTTTCGGCTCGTCGATGTAGGCGAGGAACGGTTTCCTCGCCGCGGGCGGGAGCGCGACGCGGGCCTGGACGGCGCTGAAGAGTTGGTGGACGATCAGCGCGCCGAGCAGGCGGGTGGCGGGGCTGCCGAGCCGGCCCGGGGAGAGCGAGACGAGCACGATCCGGTTGCGGCGGAGTGCATCGTGCAGGTCGAGGGTCGGCTTGGGCTGGGAGAGGACGGTGCGCAGGACGCGGCGGCCGAGCAGCTCAGCGAGCTTGTTCAAGGGCGCCCCGATCTGGTTGGAGCGCTCGCTCGGCTTCATCGCCTCGAACGCCGCCCAGGTGGCGAGCAACAAGGGGTCGGTTAGCCTGCCGACTAGGTGGCGCCGGTAGGCGTCGTCGGTGAACAGGAACGGCAGGTCGCCGAGCGTCGCGCTCGGGTCGTGGGCGAGTGTGACGGCGCCGGCGCGAAGCCACTGGTCGCTGCGCACTCCCCAGGAGTCGCGGAAAAGGTCACGCATGATGCCGAGAACGAGATCGGCCGCCAGTTCGGGATCGTCGCTTCGCCCGAACACACGCAAGCCGGGCACCGGCCCCTGCGCGGCGGGGTCGAGGATGACCACGTCGTCGGTGCGGTCGGCGGGGATGCGTTCGAGCAGGTCGCGCACGAGGTCGCCCTTGAGGTCCAGGACGAGGCAGCCGCGCCCGGCGGCCATGTCGGAGACCGCTAACCGCTGGGCGAGAACGCTCTTCCCCGAGCCGGTGCCGCCGCAGATGAGCGTGTGCGAGAGCGCGCCGATGACCGGCTGGGCGAGCCCGCGGCTGTTGGCCTGCGGCCAGGTCGAGGCTCCGAGCAGCCGGCCCCGCTCGGGGATCCGTCGGTCGGGCATCAGGAGGGGGCTCGCTCCCAGGCGTAGACCGGGGATGCGCGGCGCGCCGATCGGGAAACCAACAAGACCGGCCAACTCGGCCGGGGAAAGTAGATCGCCGCCACGCGGCAGCCGGGCAAGGGCGCGCTCGACGCCGCGAGCGTTGAGGCTGCGAACGGTGAGGTGGCCGTGGCCGCCCCGGCGCGCCCGCACGACCGCAGTCGGCCTGCCGAGCAGATGCGCCGCCCGCTTCGGATGCCCCGACGCGACGGCGAGCAGGACGTTCGCCCGCAGGAGCGGGCCGCTGTTTCTTGCCCTGATCGCGTTCGCGACGTGGGTCTGGACGCGCGCCGGACCGAGCAGCCAGTCGAGGGCAAAGCCGGGCTGGCGGGTGCCGTCCTTGTCGGATGCCGGCAAGGGTGCCGGGCGGCCGGGTCGCAGCACGACACGCACCAGCAGCGCCTCGTCGCGGCCGAGCGGGCCGAGCGCGCCCAGCAGCCCGGCAGCCGTCTGCGCCGCTCCGTCCGTCCGAAGCAGCGCATGATGCGACCAGGAGACGTGAGCGCCGATACGCCACGCCGGGTGCGGGACTGTCGGAGAGGGCTCGATCCGCGTGCTTGGAAGCAGGGCGCGCAGCTGGCCGCTGATGGTGTCCAAGGTCGCCTGATCGGAGTGCAGGAGGTGGCAGATCGCGTCCTCGGTGGCGAGCGTCTCGAAGACGGCGACGGCGCCGCGGTGAAGCCCGGTGAGTGCGGCGAGCAGCGCCTCAACTGCCGTTTCGTCGACGTCGGCGCCGAAGCGCAACTCGACCGAGACGAGCGGCGCCGCCCCGACCGGCCCGAGCAGGCGGCGTGCGACTTGCGGGAGGGTGCTCATGCCAGCTCCTCCCGTTCGGCGGCGTCAGGCGACGGCTCTCGCCGCGCAAGCTCGCGGGCGCGTTCTTCGAGCAAGCGATGAGCCATCATCGCCAGCGCGAGCGCCAACTTCGTCTCGTCGACCTGGTCGAGCGTCCGCGAACGAACGCGGACGCTGTGCGGATGGGTCTTTGGGGTTGAACCCTTCGGGCGGGCCACTACGTGCTCCTCAATCTCCCACCCGAACTAGGTTTGTAACAACAGCGACTATCGCATATGTTGTCAACCATGTCAACAACATTTTCTTGTTGCGCCACGTCACCATCTGTTATGCCGCCACCAACGCACGAGTAGGAGAAGCCCGTAGAGCGTGATCGCGCCGACCAGGTACGGCAGCACCGGCGTGATCAACTCGATGGCGATCCGGATCGCGACCGCGGCGGCCACGATGCCGGCGAAGAAGCGAAACCAGGGACTCGACATGTTCACAAGCGCCTGGTCGGGCTCCGGACTGCGAGGCCCGCCTCGTGGACGAGGATCGAGGCGATCGCGGCCGCGACGTGGCCGTCGCCGAGCTGGCCGAGCGAGACCATGCCGCTGAGGCCGAGCGGCTGGTAGCGCCGCTGTGTGTGCCGCCGGGCGCCGACCGCCACCACCCCGGCGGCGCACCGCAGCAGAGGACTCGAACCGTTCACCCCGTCCGGTGCCTCGAACCTCGGAGCGTCACGGGGCAGAAGAGCGGTCCGGTGGACGGTCGCGGGACGCCGCCGATGGTCGCGATCGCGCTCTCGATGTCAGACCGTTCGAGCAGTCGGCAGCGCCACTCGCCGTGCGGCGGTGACTCGCAGTTCTGCCAGAGCGAAGGCGTCATCGCGGCGCAGTCACCGCTCCTGTCGTGTCCGAGACCGAGAACGTGGCCCAGTTCGTGCGTGAGCACTTCTGCCTCGGCATACCGATCGAGGCGCTGCACGATCCAGATCGTCCGCGGGCCGGAGTGGCCAAGGTCGGTGCAAGCCGCGATGTCCGCACCGGGGCCGCACGCGCTCGGCGTTCCCAGTGTGACCGTCACGTCTGCGGTCGGCTTGGCAACGGCGACGAAGCGGATTCGGGCGCCGCTGACGTTCCACGCGTCCAGCGCCCGAGTCAGCGACCACGAGTACTGACGTGCAGCGTCGAAGACGCTCAGCTCGAGGGAGGGCGTCGCTGTAGGCGCCGATCCGGAAGCTGACCGCGGCTGGACGGGCCGGCTGCTCGGCTGCCCCGTCCACCCGGGCATGAAGAAGGCAGCCGCGACCAGCCCCGCGAGGATCGCCACGACCGCCGTGCCGATGTCGTGACTGGTCTCTCTCAGCACGACGGCTCGGTGTCGAGCGTCGGCGTCCAGCCTCGGAGTTTCGCGCCGGCGCGGGCGAAGTAGGCCGCCCAGAAGGCGCGCATGCTGACCTGGATCGCGTTGGAGATCCGTCGTGTTGGATCGAGTCCAGCGCCTACAACGAACACGCAGACGCCCCCAAGCTGCGCGACCTTTCCCGCGCGATCCAGCTTGGTGACGAGCCGCGAGATCTGGGCCGGGTCGAGCCGCTGGTACTTGAGCTCGAGCCCGTCGGCCTTGTCGTAGCCCCACATGTTGGAGCTGAGAACGAGTGTTCTCGGTCCGGGCGGCTCGGAGGCGAACAGCTCGCCGGCCGCCATCAGGCCGCCCAGGATGTCCGTTCCCGAGACTCCGCTCTGATGCCCGAGCTGGCGGCGCGCGTCCCGCTGCACGGCGTCCGCCTGCTGTTGAAGGTCGAGCTGGCGGTAGTACGAGTTCGGATCAGACGCCTTCGGTAGGAACCGGTGCAGGATCGGCCAGTCGATGCTCGCCAGAGCGCTGGCCTGGAAGGGCGCTGCGGCGACTAGCCCGTGGTCCACGGCCGCGAGCGCGGCCATCTCGCCGACGATGCGTCGCGCCTCTCGCCGTTGCGCGATCGTCGTGTCGAGGCTGTAGTCAGCCAGCAGAACGCGCTGCGCGAACGCCGACGTTGCACCGGTCGCTCGACCGGTCGAGTCGGCCGTCCGCACGATGAACGTGCCAACTAGGACGGCCGCAAGAAGCACGGCCGCCGCCGCTACGGCGATCTTGAACGGGGTCCTCATCTTGCTCCTCCTCACTTCGAGTCTCTGTGCTTGGTCACCGCGTGGCGGATCTGCTCCTCCGCAGTGGTGGCGTCCGTCTTGCCGTTCGTAGACGCGGGCTTCTTGAGGGAGCGCCTTGGCGGCGTTCGCAACTCGCGCGGAGTGCGCGATTCGTCCCAGTCCTCGATCGGCTTCGGCGACCGGTGCTTACGCGAGCGGGCGAGGATCGCGAGGTACTTCGCCTCCTCGAGCTTGTGGTGCCGGTGCAGCCGCTCGAGGTCGCGGTCGGCGCGGTCGGCGATTCCCTCCCGCTGCACATAGAGGCGTGCCTCGCGCCGGTCGAGTTCCTCGAGCAGCTGTTCCGCTGCCGTTAGTTCGCCCTCCCGCCGTTCGACCAGCTGCTCGGCGGCGCGCCACTCGGCGGCACGGGCCCGCGCGTACGCGACGTAGAAGGCAGCGAGCAGCGTGGCTGCATGCAGGAAGCCGAGCGCGATCCCGAGCCAGACCGGATGGCTCATCCCCTGACCGCTGAACGTCCGGTCGATCGCGTTGATCTCGCCAGCCCGAACCCAAGCGAGCCCAGCCACTACGAGCGTGTAGGAGATCGCTCCGACCGCCACGACCGCGCGATGCATGGACCAGTCCCGGCGGCCCTCGATCCGATCCCCCTCGTGCAAGACCAGCCGAGAAGCGGCGAGCGCCATCACGTGCGTGCCGGCGACAAGCGTCGCGCCGGTCAGGATCGCGATCATCTTGATCGTCGTGTCGTCGACCGGCAGCCGGACGAAGCTCAGCCGCAGCAGCGGGTACTCGGCGCCCGAGAACAGCGCCATGATCGCGACATAAGCAGCGGTGGAGATCGTCGCGAGCCGCCGCGGCACCGGGATCCTCTTCAGCTTCTTCTTCGCCACCGCGACCGCCTTGGCCGCCTTCGCCACGGTGCGACGGCGCCATTCCTGCTCGCGTGCGACGTCAGCTAACTCCTCGTCTATGCCGGCGATCTCGGCGACGGCCTGCTCGATCCGGTGGTGGGCTGCCTCGCTCTGCGCCGCACGGAGGCCAACCTGGAAGTGACTGCGCTCGCCGAGCGGCTGGTCGGACTCAAGATCGAGGCGGGCGGCCTTCTCGCCCGACCCACTCACTGCCTCCCGCCGCACCTCCACACGCCGCCGTCCCGCAACCGGGATGGCCGCGCTCCTTGCGGTGCGCGGCGTATCGCTACCCCAAGAGGGCCGGACGAGCCGCAAGAATCCTCCCTCGCGTACTCACCCCGTCAGTCATCGCCATGCCTCCTCGGCTCCCGGACGAGAACCGTCATCACCACAAGCAAGGGCGCCATCTGAACCAGACCGCCGCACCCGGACGAGGGCGTCGCGACCGCGTTTGCGCACCCGGCCACTGCGGACAGCGCAAGCGTGAGCACCGCCGATTCGCCGCCGCCTCGTTGTAGACATCGTCCACGCTCGTCGGTGCGAACGACCCCTGAAACAACAGCGACGCGCCGACGCCCGACGCTCCGAACGCGACGATCTGCAACGCCGCCCCCTCCGCCGACGCCCGATCGACCACCGCCAACGCCGCCACCGCATACATGCCCCGCAGGGATCGCGACATCGTCAAAGCACTCGTGTCGAGCCCCACCTCCTCTACCGTCTTCTGCGGCCCCGCGGTAGGCGTGACAGGCGAGCCCGGGCAGGACGTTGCCTGGCCATGAGCGACCCGCGCGACCCGGGTCGAGAACAGTCTCCCCGCCAAGCTCGCCGGCGGCGACTGCGCGCTGGACACCGCTACCGTCGCGGCTGCGATGACGGCGAGTGCGGCCAGTGGTCGCAGCCGCCTGAGCTTGATCTTCTGCGCCTTCATGTGCTTGCCTCCCTTTCCGTTTCTCGCGAGAAGCGGGCCATCGGCCCGGCGAACCGCGCGATTCGGCGGCCGCACAACGAGCCTGTCGACCGCTTGTGGCTTTCCGAGAGGTGGGGGTGCGGTTGCGGCAATAAGCCGCACCGTTCTGCGAGGAACCGATCTACGCGGCCAGCGGACGCGCGCGAGCCCGCCGCCAACCACCGGCGGTCGAGGCAGCAGAGCCAACCCACGAAGGTTCACGCTCTAAGGCGGCCACTTCGTCGACGGCGTCGCGTAGCAGGTGGGGCGCGCGCTCACGCCGCAGCGTCGGCTGAGAAACGGCGACAATCTCAGGGGTGGTTCGGTCGAGCGGCCAGCCAAGCCGATGCAACTCGTGCAGCAACTCGACCGCGTGGTTTGCATCACCCTCGACGAGCGCCTTCGTCAGCGCGACCTTGATCACGGGGACGTACTCGACGGGGCCGAACTGCTCCTGTGCAGCTAACGCCCACGCGCCCTCAAGGAGGGGGTCGATGCGATCGAGGCGCGTGGCGAGATCGCGGCCGCTGCTGCGCCGCTGCAACACGATCAGCCGGAGTTCCGCAGCCCGCACAGCGAGGAAGAACCGCCAGCGGTCGGTGACGTCGTTCGGCGCGCCCGTTTCCGCGTTGTGGTAGGCGAGATCGTAGTCCCGCTCTGCTGCGTGCTGCTCAGCAAGGGCACGCTCTAACTCGGACAGTCCCGCGCCGTCACTGAGCCGGCGCCTCAGCGTTCCTGTCCGCTGGTAATGGGTGAACAGTCGGTACTCCGTCCTCTCCACCTCAAGCTCCCGCCCAACCGGAACGCGGAAACCCTCGGCGAGAATCGAGTCGGTCAGGTCGCACAGCTCGTCCGCGACGTCGTAACAGCCGTATGCCGAAGCGACCTTGACCGCTGCCTGGAGCGTGGCGATCGTCTGCCAATGCCGAGGTCTGTCGGCGTATGCCTGCCGCGCAAGCGCTACCGCCGTCGGGTCAACGTCATGAGCGCGAATCCGCACCGCGGTACGCAGAACAGCCGCCCCGGCGTCGGCTGAGAGCCGTTGCTTGCCGCGACCCCCGTAGCCGCCGAGCAGAAGATCGCAGGCCGTTGCCGCAGCCGCGCGGTCGCGCTTCGCAAGCTCGACTACGGACGTGCACGCCTGGAGGACAACTTCGTCGCTCCAGTTGCCTGCCAGAAACATACCCAGCGGCGCCGAGACGATCGACACCGACGAAGTCGAGGGCTCCCGAACGATCCCGGTCCGGGCGGGATCGACCGGAATGTCGGGAACGCTGTCGCGGGTCAGGTCCCAGAGGGCGAGCGAGACGAGAGCCCTCGCCCGGCTGCGTCCACGCCGCAGTACCGGCGGCGGCCACGCGCCAGAGACAACATCGGCGTGGTAGGCATCGATCTCCTCCAGCACCCGCGCTACCTCCGCGTCTACGCCAGCGATTGCCGCAAACACGCGCGCCGCGTTCACCGCCCGCTCGAAGACCATCCGCTGCGCAGCTTCGGGGACACGAGCCGAGAACCACGCGGCGGTCGCTGGATCATCAACTGGGGCGGCCGCCACTGGGCGGTCACTAGGACGACCCTGGCCCGCTTCAGCGAGCCCACGGTCAAGCGCCCTGAGCGCCGTGACCGTCAGATGGCGAAGCTGCCGTTCACCGACGCCGTCTCCGGTTCGCTCACGCAGCATCGGCAACCGGTGACGCAGTTGGCGCGCCGGCTGCGCGGCCGGGTACTCCGTCAACCCGAACCGTGCACAAACGACGAAGCGTTCCCGCTCGTCGAGCGCGCTGGTCGCGATCAGCTCGAGAAGAAGGGCGCGAACCGCACCGAGCGGTCGTAGTCCACCTTCCTCGGACATCTCGCCAGGGTCAGCCACTACCCAGCCAGCGAGAGGCGCTGGGAGTGCCGGGAACCTGCTCCCGAACCGATCGAGCGTGATCCGACGGCGGTACCACTCCAGCACCAGACGGATCGAGTCCACGCTGCCAATCGGATGCGAGGCGCTGCTCATTCTGTTCCATCCTTGTAGCACCGCCGACGACCATGGACTGATTGACCGTTGTTCGCTTCACCACTAACGCCTCGTCGAGTTGGGCGAGTGACACGTTCGTCATGACGCCAGCGCTCACGCACGGCCGGGTGGTGAGCGCTCGCCTGCCGCCAACTCAGATCACTAGAGTCAACTCGGCAGACGGGATCGCGTTGCGGGGGTAACATGACGAACATGTGTTCGCTTACCCGCTCGCCCCGTGGCAAGGGCGTAGTCTCACACGCATGGCAAACAAGGGCAGAACGGCTCGGGTCGCCTACGCGACGATCAAGTTCGCGGAGGGCAGAATCCCTCCCCCAGATTGGGACGCCGCTCTGCGGGCGTCCCTCTTGAACGGCACATGGACCGAGCGCTACGGGCGGCGCTGGTATATGGCCAAGTGGACAGAGAGTGAGTCGGGCCGTTGGATTGTCGGACGCCTGGCATTCGAATACGTCGGGGAACCCACGTCCGTTTGGGACGAGGAAGAGAACGACGTCAAGACACTCGACTCTCTGGAGGTTGGCCAGCAAGTCCAGGTCGTTCCGTTCGTAATTGACACGAGCTCGCGGCGGGCGGCTTTTGAGCTTCGCGCTCAGACCGTGCGCCCTGGCACCTTCCAAGGGAACCTGCAATCACTCTTGACGAAAGCGTCGGCGTATCCGTGGCGGGTTGTGCTCGAAGGTGTAGGGCAGCGCTCCTGGGAGGAGTGGCAAGAGCGGGCGTCTCGGATCACCAAGCTCTGGATCACGGTCAGACCGCCGAATCCGCACAACCCGATGCCAGCTCTCGTGGAGCTCTTCGAGGCTGGTGTCGCGTCGGCCACGGTCTCGGTGAACGGCGAAGACATCAAGGTCGAGGAGTCCGAGCTACTTCAGGGGACGCTGGGCAACGCGCTCGACTACGGATCAGTCAGCGCTGACGCGCTCGTTGCCGAAGGAGGGGTCCACACGGAGCACTGGTCGCTGAACGAGGAGGGGAGCGTCCGCAAGGACGAGACCGAGCGCGACGCCTCGGGGCGCGTGCCCACTTCCGAGCTACGGCGTTTGCTGGAGGAGAGGGCGAAGGAGGAGGATCAGGGCGAAGACGACGTCTGAGGAACGGAAGACACGGAGGCGTCGGGAGTGGGCGTACTTCAAGAAGTACGCACTTGCCGACTGGCTCGCCACGGACCTCCGTCTCGGTCTAGCGGTCGGTGTCGCGGTCGGCCTCACGGCGCATTTCGAGGTCGGTGTCCGCCATGCCCACTTACTTGACGTTGCCGCCGCGCTCGGGGTGGCGATTCTCGCTGTCGTCATCGCCGCGATCTCGATCCTGACCGTGTTCCTGACCGAGGAGTACGCGATCCTTCTCAGCGGTGAGTACCAGGACGATATCGGCGAGGTGTTCTACCCTTATCGTCTGATCGCTGCCGTCAGCTGCGCTTGCACCGTTGCCGCTGTGCTTGGACTTTTCCTTTGGTCCGCCGTGTCGGCGACGGCGCGGGAGACTCTTCTTGGAGTCGCACTTGGCCTCGCCGCCTGGGCCACCTACGGGACGTTCGATCTCGTCAGGATCACTGCCGGGCACGGTGCGCTCAAGCTCCGGTTCCTTGAACTTGACGAAGCCACGCTAGACAAGCTCAAGACGTTCCTTGCGGAACGGAAGAAGAACGCGGCGTAGCGTTGAGCGAGTGCTGGAACTCCGGGACTCTTCACGTCTTCGTGAATGTGGGGAGTCCTCTTCGACAAACTTTGGGCGAAGCTGCGAGAGAGTCTCAGTTAAGCGATCTCAACAGCCGGGTCGATAGCGATCTCAGCGGTTGCGCGTCCCGTGGCAAACGACGAGCATGAGCGACATCGTCGAGCGGTACGACATTGTTGAGCGGGACGGGGATCGTGTGTGGGTCGAGGGGCGCATCACTGAGCGCACCGCGCCGTGGGTGATCGGGAAGATCAGAGAAGGAGTTCATCAGCGGGGACTTGACGAGATCACCCTCGACCTCACGGGCGTCACACGAGCATGGCCTGGGGGCATGTTGCCGCTCATCTGCGAGATCGAGATGCTGCGCATGAATGGGTGCAGGTTCAGGCTGTTGCCGCCCTCGGACGAAACGCTGCGGCGTCTCTTCTTGAACTGCAACTGGGCTGCCTTCATCGCGCCGGAACAGTTCGATCGACTTGACCAACGCACCCCGTCGCATCTTCCCGCCACCTGGTACGACGCGAGCAACCATAAGACCATTGTTGATCGGGTCGTCGAGATCGTCATGGGAAACATGCAGGTCGCACGTCCCGTGCTCGCCGGGCTCGAATGGTCGGTCAACGAGATCACCGACAACGTTCTTGTTCACGCCGAGTCGCCGATTTCCGGGATCGTCCAGGTGGTCACGCAACTCGCGCAGCAGCGGATCAGTTTTGTCGTAGCTGATGCTGGACGCGGGATCCTTGCGTCGATGCGGGAAGGGTTTCCTCGCCTCCGCGACGATGAGGAGGGGATTGCCGAGGCAATGAAGCAGGGGGTAACGCGGGATCCGAGTATCGGTCAGGGCAACGGACTCGCAGGCACGCTTCGAGTGACCACGCTCTCGAACGGTTCGTTCTCAGTGATGTCCGGCCAGGCTCTGGTCTCGGTCTACCGAGACCCCGATAGCGGCGAGTTCGGAGAGCACAGATCTCAGCTACCGCTGTATCACCGATACGAGGGAACCGTCGTGACCGCTGAGTTGGACTCGTCAGCCCCGCTTCGACTTGAAGATGCCTTGGGGTTTCAGAGTTCGGATTGGGAGCCTTTCGATTATGTGGATGCCGCGTACACGTCTGAGGACGGTCGTACTCTCAAGGTGGCGTTGAAGGATGAGACGGCAGGCTTCGGTTCACGCATCGCAGGCCAGCACCTCCGAACGAAGTTTCTCAACCTCTTGAACAGCGAGCCCTTATTGCCGCTCGTCCTTGATTGGGAGGGTGTTCCGCTGATCTCAAGCAGCTTCGCCGATGAGGCAATCGGAAAGCTCTACGTAGAACTTGGGCCGCTTACGTTCGGGCGGCGCGTTCACAACGTGAACCTTGAACCGCTCGTACGCTCTCTGATCGAGCGAGCCATCGTTCAGCGGCTGGCACATGAAGCTGCGCGTGCCCGATCTAACGCTGACGACCACTGGCCTCGATGAACGGGATATTGAGCGGCGGGTTTCCGATCCGTTCACTCGACAACACCGTAGAAGCCGTCCGAGCGGCCTGGCTTCAACGCCTCAAAGACCTAGACACGCGCCAGCCGAGCAGCAGGCGGCGTCGCCGCCGCAAGCGGAACGGGGCGCCTCGATGTCACCCTCGCCACACGGCTCGGCCAAGAGCTAAACGAGCCGCACTAGCCCCTGCCGTCGCGATAGCCGACGCCTATCGAGGGTCGCTTCCTACGCGCCTTTGAGGTCGAGGGTTCGAGTCCCTCACCGGGGTTCCGCAGGGCTTTGCCCTATTCGCGTACCTCTCTATCGAAGACCACGAAGTGCGGGACTTCGCGAAGTCCCACGTACTCAGCCATCTTGCGGCCTGGAGTCTGATGTCGTTCGCCGAGCACCCGTACTTTGAGATGCTTCGAAGGCACAAGAGGAAAGAACCAAACGGTTTGCGGCTCCGGCGTACCGGCCGGCCAGCCAAAGCAAACGAACAACGGCGGCAGCAGGTGCCCGGCCCGAAGATGATGTGACAGGACATTCCATGTCGCTCCCCGAACGCGGTCCCTCGGGCCTGCCTTCACGCGCTTGACCTGGGCTCGAAGCACGCAGTACGAGCACTCAACGTCGTACAGCGGGTAGCCAGGCGGAAGAGCTCGAAGCAGCTTTCCGCAGCTCGGACATGCAACTCGACTGACGACGAAAAGCTCGGCCTCGGCGCCGCCCTGCTGCCGAGAGGTGACCTTCGACTTGCCGTTTACGCCTTTCCCAGTCGAACTCGTAGCGCTGCGTTCTGGCATTGGCTAGAGAACGGAACCCGAGTACTTGAGCGAAGAGGGGATGATGTTGCCGAGCGCCTCGTAGAAAGCCGGGAGATTGCCGCGGGCCTGCGGCCCCACATCGAGGAAGAGCAGGTAGACGTCTTCACTGAAGCCGACCACGCGAAGCGGCGCGGGAAGTTGCTCATCCTCGGCGAGAGAGACCGGATACACGAGACCGACCGTCGCAGGCTTGAGCTTTAGATGCTGGCCGTATGAGATCGCTTGGTAGATGTCAGCGCGGCCAACGCGGAAACGGCTACGAGCGACTGTGATCTCTGCATCCCCCTCTTCGACCTCGCGGGAGTCCGTGTCCTTGTACTTGGCATCGAGGATCAGTCTCCCGTCTTGCGTTGTGAGCACAAGGTCGGGGGCGACCTTCGATCGTCTCTTCACGTGACCGTCCCCGTCGACGATCCGCGCCGAAGAGCGAATCGTCGCCAGAGACCCCTCCGGCCAGCTCGCGATGATGCCCCGAAGCGACCGTTCGAACAGCACGTTCATGTCCCACAGAAACGCGTCTTCCGTCCTCGGGCCGAGTGCCTCGGATACATACATCCCCTCCAACATTGCACGGCTCTTGCGAATCATTGGACCGTAGTGCCGCAGGGCACCCCTCAATCTGAGGCGGTTGTAGTCGCCCCTTACAACCGTTATGTCGCTAATCCCCGCGAACAGCGGTAAGAGTCGATTGACCCGTCGTTCTAGAGTCTGGCGGGCAGCCGTGACCGGCACGAGTCGGGCGACCTTCGCGACGCGGCGCACCGCTGCCTTGAGGATTTGGTTGGCAAGGTTGTTTTGGGTCAACTCGAAGAACTGGCACGGAGCACGGTGAGCCTGCGCCCGAGGAACGAATGTCCGCGCGTAGTCAGCGACCAGCAACCGCCCCCTCACTCGACCCTCGAAGACCTCTCGTTTCAGGATGTAGTCGCGACGAATCCAACGCTTCGCGAATGCTTCCGCCTCCGCGAGGAACCAGGCTAGGAGGCAGGCCGCCGGGTCTTCGCTGAGCGCCGCGAGTTCCGCCTGTAGCTCTTGGTCGGCCAGAAGATCGCGCTCTGCTTCGAATGCGTAGTCGGAGAGGAAGAAAATGTCGGCAGCGATTTTGGGACGGACCGACAGGTGCGGTCGGTACCCGCCTCGTGACCCGAGTCGCGCGAGTCCTACGTACTGACCGGCGCTGACCCTCCAGCGACCTTCCGGGTCGCCTAGGTGGCGACGAACGCTGAGTCCGACGCCTCCCCACATCTCAGCGGGAAGCGCTTCGACTACCTCTGCGGGGGCGAGAACCGTCTCGTGCTCCTTGATCTCTAGGAGCGCATCACCGGTTTGCCACTCACGGGTCACGCGGAATCAACCGCGGGCGAGCAGTAAGCCACTGACGTCGGCTGCAAGCTGCGCTTGCCGGGGACGGTCACCCGCGACGCCAAGGGTTGCAAGGAGAGCGTCGAGCTTGTCTGGACCGAACCTGCCCTCGGTCTCGTACTCAGCGAGAAGCGGGTAGACCTCATAGGCGAATCGCCGACCGATCTCTAGGACGCCTTCTTCTTCGGTTGCGTTCTTCTGCTGGGGCAGGAAGTAGGAGTGACCAGCCCGCAACTCGCGTAGCTCGGCGTCGAGTGGATCGTCGAAGAGGCCCGAGACTTGGTCGAACAACCAGAGCGCAGCATCGCGGTCGCGTGTGCCAACGAACGGCGCCGAGGCGATGACCTCGCGGTTTGGCTCCACATCGATGAACACGAACCGGCGTCGCAGCGCGTAATCTACGACGGCGATCGAGCGATCGGCTGTGTTCATCGTCCCGATGATGTACAGGCGCTCGGGAAGTTCGAGCGTCTCGCCGTCTACGTCGTATGGTGTCGAGACAGGTTCGCCTCGGTACTCCAGCGCGTAGATCAACTCCCCGAAAATCTTCGAAATGTCTCCGCGGTTTATCTCGTCAATCACCAGGATCAGGTCGACTTCGTAATCTCCCTGCGCGAGTAGCCGTCCGACCGCGGCCAGGAGTCCGAGCACCTTGTTCCGAGCCGCAAACGTCACACCGGCGGCGAGAGGTTCGGCCTGAAGACCCCGAACGAAGTCTTCGTAGGTGTACGAAGGGTGGAACTGAACTATCTCCCAGATCGCGGGCGCGCCCGAAGCCACGACCTCCTCAACAATTCGCTCGGCAGTACGCTCATGTGCCGGGATGCGGTCGGAAAGGGCGCTGAGACGTGCGCCGAGTGCGTCGTCCGCGGTCGCCCAAGTCACATACCTGGACGCAACAAACGTCTTTCCTGTGCCCGGCGGCCCCTGCAAGATGACCTGTCGCTTTCGACGAAGTTCCGTATGGAGCTCTTGGAGGTCATCAGGGAGTTCCTTTCGCGAGCGCAGCGGCACGACGGCAGTGCCGCGAGCGGCAACTCGAAACTCCTCTGGTGTCAGGTTGAGCCAGTGGTTCGCGCCCAAGGCAAGCGCTAACTCGATTGGGTCCGCCGCCGGGCCAGGAAGCACGCCGAAGCTCGCCAGCTTCTCCCTCACGTAACAGACGACCGCCGGAACAGCGTGCGAGGTCGGGAGATTCTGCGTGATCCCAACGATAGTCGTGCCATGCCTCGTGGGCACAACAATCCCTGCGGTCTCAAAGTAGCGGAGCAGGTTGGACGCAGCCTTGCTGGTGTCGGTGTCTATGACCTCTTGAAGCGCCT
Source organism: uncultured Actinomycetes bacterium (assembly GCA_963753525.1). Lineage (GTDB taxonomy): Bacteria > Actinomycetota > Thermoleophilia > Gaiellales > Gaiellaceae > Palsa-739. The sequence goes on along the minus strand of CAVWCS010000004.1, from coordinate 581,723 downwards.
CCCTCAAGTGCTCGGCAGTGAAGCGCGCAGGGTCGAGGCGTCCGTTGGAACGCGTCAGGAGGCTCTCCACGGTGATCGCGACCCGGGGGTCTGCAAGAACGAGTGCCACCCAGACAAGGACTTTCGCGTAGGCCTCCCCGGCGTGGCAGGCCCGTAACAACTCGTCCTCGACCGCTCCTCCAGAGTCGTACTCGATCAGGTCGTCGAAGAGCTCGCCATGCGCATGCCCACCGGCTTCCAGGACTTGACGAACCCGCTCGCGGCTCATTCCTGCGTCAACAGAAGCGAGCTCTTGGACCAGCGCTTCGAGCGAGTAGTGCTTAGTGAGAGAGATTTCGCCCGAACCGATTGGCACCGGAGAGCGAGTCTTGCAGACCCGGCAGCCCGACGGTAGAGGAGCCGGTTAGGTCTCGTATCGTGTGGCCGTGTCTACGAACGAAAGCTCCTGGACTGGCGACGAGATCGCCGAGCAGTACCTCCGCGCGTCCCCGATGATTCGCCAGCTTCAGGAGGTTCTCGCCGCAAACCCCAATCAAGAGGTCAGCGCGGAAGACATTGCGCAAACCCTCGGGGTAGACCGCCAGCGCCTAGCGGGAGCAGTCGGCTCGTACTCAGCCTCGATCTATCGGAACTACAACCGTTACCAATGGCCCTTCCACGTGAGACGAGCAGGGAGCACGAGCCACGCCCACTACACGATGCCGGCGGACGTAGCAGTCGTCATCACGGCAGCGAGCGCCGGGGAGAGCAGCTCGCACTCGAAGCCATAAGGCCAAGCCACAGACGCTTTCGGGGGTCCGACCGAGGCGAGCACTATCGTCGTTACGTGGTCAGCGTGGAAGGCAACGGGAATGGCGCGGTTAGTCCGAATGGCAACGGGCACCCGCACGTAGACAACGGAGTCGAAACCCTGGGACGGAAGCGGACTCGGCACGATCTCGTGCGCTCAGTCGTCTCCCTGCCAGAACTCCCGCAGACCAACGACGGTTGGGGAACTGTTCTCGCTGACCCGCCCTGGCGGTTCATGAATCGCACAGGCAAGGTGGCACCTGAGCATGGTCGCCTTGGCCGCTACGACACGCTAAGCGTCGAAGAGATCGCTGCTATCCCACTCGCCAGCGTCGTTGCATCCCGATCCCACTGCTACCTCTGGGTTCCCAACGCGCTCGTACGCGAAGGACTAGAAGTCCTCGAGGCCTGGGGTTACACCTACAAGACGAACCTCGTTTGGCACAAGGTCCGGCAGGACGGCGGCAGTGACGGCCGAGGCGTTGGTTTCTATTTCAGGAACGTCACGGAGCTCGTTCTATTTGGCGTCCGCGGGTCTCTCCGGACACTCCAGCCGGGACGGCGGCAAACCAACCTGATCGCAACGAGGAAGCGCGAGCACTCACGCAAGCCCGACGAACTCTACGACATCATCGAAGGCTGCTCCCCTGGCCCATTCCTGGAACTCTTTGCTCGCTACCCGCGCGGCGGATGGTCCGTCTGGGGGGACGAGGCCGCGGAGGACGTTGTACCCCGCGGGAAGCAGTACCCCGCCTACCGTTAGTTCCTCTTCTGAGCAACGACTAGCGGCTGCTGCTCGGCGACCCGCTCGTCGCCGGAGATTGCAAAGGGTACGGCGTCCTCGTCGAAATAAAGCGCGGTGCCGCACACTGTGTACTCCCATTCGCCAGTCCACGAGTCTGGCGCGCCTCTGACGTAGAGCCTCAACCGGGCGGGCTGTTGGCCGCTCACGTCTGAATAGAAGACCTCTGCATACGCCTCTTCGCGCAGCCCCGAAAGTTTGAAGCGAAGCCGAGCGTTCTGGCCGGAGGGGATCATCGGTCGAGAGCACTCCCCGAAAGTCCACATCATGTCCGGGGGCGAGAGTGCCTGCGGACGCTGCCGTGAAATCAGGGCGACGCCAGGTCCCACATTGCGAACCGGCACCGAGAGCATCACGGCTCCCGGCTCGCTTTGCACGTCGACTCCATCGCGAGGCACCCACCTCGGCTCTTCCCGAGATCCGAGGCTGCTGTAGTCAACGCGATCCAGCGGACGGCTGTCCATCGCCGAACTCTCCGGCGGAACAGCTTCGAGAATCGCCAGCGTGGAAGCGAGGAGCTCCCCTTGAGCGACCTGCAGCGCGTGCCGCCCCGTGCGGTTGCCCCAAACGGCCACAACCCCAAGCGCCACGGTCACCAGCGCAAGCGCGAGCGTTCCAATCGCCACTAGGGCGTCCCACCCAAGTGTCCAAGGACTCGACGAACTCAAGCTCACGAGTCTGACGCTATCGCGACGACCGGCTGTGACCAGCCTGCGTAGCCCTGCCGGAGCTTCCGACCTCCACCGAGATCGACTCGACCAGCCAACTGCTAAGCGCTTCGGTAAGAGAGGTTGAGCGTAGTCACCGTCTTGCGCACCGACCACCCCGACGGACCATGATGGAACCGCGGCAGTTTGCCGCCGACAACGACGAAGATGAAGGTCACCGCAGACACACGCTTTTTGTCGCCGTCGGATGTGACGGCCTATCTCGCCTGCGAGCACCTGACCGCGCTCTCGCTGCAGGTCGCGAGCGGCAGGCTGAAGGTGCCGCCGAGCGAGGACGAACAGCGCGACCTCATTTTTCGTAAGGGGCTCGAACATGAGGCGGCCTACCTGCAGCGACTCAGGGATGAGGGCAACCACGTCATAGCGGTCTCACTCGATGAGGACCTCGACTGGGAGCGCGCGGCGCGCGAAACGGTCGAGGCGATGCGCGCCGGCGCTGACGTCGTCTACCAGGGGGTGTTCGTCGACGGGAACTGGCGCGGTATCGCGGACTTCCTCCTGCGCGTCGAGACGCGGTCAGCGTTCGGGTCGTGGAGTTACGAAGCGCTCGACACCAAACTCGCGCGTCACTCCAAGCCGAGCTACATCCTGCAGCTCTGCTTCTACGACGCGCAACTCGCGCGGCTGCAAGGACGTCAGCCCAGGCGCATGCACGTCCTGCTCGGGTCCGGCGAGCGCGAATCGTTCCGGCCCGAGGAGTTCGGCGCGTACTACCGCAGTGTCTGCTCGCGCCTGGAAGCCTTCCTCGCCGATCCACCGCTCACCGAGGCGATTCCGTGCGATCACTGCGGCATGTGCGGCTTCAAGCCGCTCTGCGATGCGTACTGGGACTCGGCCGATCATCTGAGCCGAGTCGCTGGCGTCTGGGGCGCGCACATCGAGAAGCTCTCCGCTGCCGGCATCACGACGCTCGCGGGTCTTGCCCGCGCGGCTCACGAAGCACCGCCGGGCTTCTCGGCCGGCACGTTCGAGAAGCTGCACGAGCAAGCCGAGCTTCAGCTTCACGCGCGCGAAACCGGGGAGGACACCTTCCGGCTGCTCCAGCCACAGCCGGAGGCCGGCTTCGCACTGCTGCCCCCACGCTCGCGAGGCGATCTCTTCTTCGACTTCGAGGGCAACCCGTTCTGGGACTCGACCGGAAGCCTCGAGTACCTCTGGGGGATCCTCGACGAGAACTACGCGTTCACGCCGCTGCACGCCTACGACCACGAGACCGAGCGGGCTGCCTTCGAGACGTTCGTCGACCTCGTCCATACGCGATTGCGCGAGTACCCGGACATGCACGTCTACCACTACGCCTCCTACGAGATCAGCGCGCTGCGCCGCCTGATGGGCCGCTACGGGACGCGCGAGGCAGAGCTCGACGACCTACTGCGGCGCGCGGTCTTCGTCGACCTCTACAAGGTCGTGCGTAACGGGCTCCGCGTCTCGCGGCCAAGCTACGGGCTCAAGGAGCTCGAGGCGTTCCTCGACTTCGAGCGCCAGGCCGAGGTCAAGGACGGCGGCAGCTCGATCGTTGTCTTCGAGCACTGGATGCAGACCCACGACGACGAGCTACTGCGCCAGATCGACGAGTACAACCGCGAAGACTGCATCGCAACGCTGCTTCTTCGTGACTGGCTGCTTGAGCGGCGCGACGAGGCGCTCGCCGCCTTCGGGCCGTTCCCGCTACCAGAGCCGATCGCGGCCAAAGAACCACGCGAAGAGAAGGTCGAACGGGTCGAGCTGCGGCAGGCCCTGCTGGAGGCGGGCGAGGAGATCGCGGCCCAGCTCCTCGACTACCACGACCGTGAACGCAAGCCGGTCTGGTGGGCCTTCTTCGACCGGCTCGAGATGACACCAGACGAACTCGTCGACGACCCGGAGTCCATCGGCCGGCTCGAGCCCGTCGGCGAACCAGTCGTCGATAAGCGCTCGCGCGCCCACACCTTCCGCTTCCCCGCGCAGGAGCACAAGATCGGCCAGGGCCAAGACGTGTTCGACCCGGCAACCCGCGCGAGCGCGGGCGCGATCGTCTCGCTCGACCGAGACGCTCGCGAGCTTGTGCTCAGACGCGGCCCGTCACTCGAGGACACACCGCTCCCCGAAGCGCTCATCCCGGGTGATCCTTACCGCACCCCGGAGCAGGAGGCAGCGCTGGCTCGCTTCGGCCGCTCGCTACTCGCGGGCGACGGGCGCTACCCGGCGCTCGAGTCGATCCTGCGCCGCACGCCCTTCGACCGTCCGATCCAGACGAGCGACCTCGACGAGATGAAAGCGCTCGTCCGCTCGCTCGACGGCCAGCACCTCGTCATCCAAGGCCCGCCGGGATCAGGCAAGACCTGGACTGCCGCGCGCCTGATCGCCGACCTGATGCGACACGGCAAACGCGTCGGCGTCGCTTCGACAAGCCACAAGGCGATCCACAACCTGCTCGACGCAGTCGAGACGGCGGCAGCCGAGATCGGCCTCGACTTCAGCGGCCTCAAGAAGGCCAGCAGCGGCAACCCGGAGTCCGAGTACACGAGCGCCCACATCGAGAGCATCACCGACGCCAGCGCGTGCGCCGACTGCGACCTCACCGCGGGGACCGCCTGGCTCTACTCGCGCGAAGACCACGAGCAGGTGCTCGACTACCTCTTCATCGACGAGGCGGGCCAGGTCTCGCTCGCAGACGCGCTCGCCATGGGCACCGCCGCCCGCAACGTCATCCTCATCGGCGATCCGCAGCAACTCGCCCAGGTCATCCAGGGCACCCATCCGGCAGGCAGCGAGGCGTCCGTACTCGCCCACCTGCTCGGCAACGACGCGACCATCCCGCCCGAGCGCGGGCTCTTCCTCGAGCGCACCTTCCGGCTGCACCCCGATGTCTGCGCCTACATCTCCGAGGAGTTCTACGACGGACGCCTGCGACCCGACCCGAGCACGGCCGAGCGGAACACGCCATTCGGCACCGGGTTGCGCTTCCTACCGGTCGAGCACGAAGGCTGCCGGCAGAACTCTGCCGCCGAGGTCGGTGCCGTCCGTGCGGAGGTCGAGCAGCTCATGGCGGCCGGCGTCGCAGAGCTCGAGATCATCGTCGTGGCTCCCTACAACGCCCAGGTCGACCTCCTCCGCGCCAGCCTGCCCGGCGCGGTGCGCGTCGGCACCGTCGACAAGTTCCAAGGCCAACAGGCCCGCGTCGTGCTCTACTCGATGGCCAGCTCGAGCGGTGAGGACATCCCGCGCGGCCTCGACTTCCTCCTCTCTCGTAACCGCTTTAACGTCGCCATCTCGCGCGCCCAGTGCCTTGCCTACCTCATCTGCTCACCGCGGCTGCTCGAAATCGATTGCCACACGATCGAGCACATGCGCCTCGCCAACGCACTCTGCCGCTTCGTCGAGCTAGCCACCGTCGGCGCCGGCAATCGACCTATCAGCACCCGCTGAATCCGCGGCGCGCTCGCGCTTCTTCGGCTTGGGAATTGGGGTGATGAAGTCGGCCTGGCGCCGGCTCTCGATGATGTGGTGCGTGGGCTGACCGGACTCGTCGAGCTCCCAGTGCTTGATTGAGCGCTCGTAGGGCGAGTTGAGGATCGGCCGCTCGAAGAACGCGCCGGTTCCCAGCCTGGGCCGCGGGAAAGCTCTCGAGGTCGAGGGCTTAGACTCAAGCGGCGATGTCGGAGTACTTCGATCCTGGTGCGCGGTGGCTTGCCTGCGATCTCCATGTGCACACACCCTGGGACGCCGAACGCACTTTCGGCGAGAACGTCCAGCATGCGATGGAGGCCCTCAAGAAGGGGGAGCCTCGGAAGCTCACCGAAATCGCGAGTCACTTCATCGAAGCATGCCAGCAAGGCGCGGGGGGCGAAGGACTCGACCTCGTCGCCCTAACTGACCACAACAGCATTGAGGGTTACAGGGTCCTCAAGCCATACCTCGACGCGGTCGGGCCCTCAATGGGCGGCGAGAGGGGCAAGGTTCCCGTCGTCCTGCCGGGCGTTGAGTTCTCTGTGGGAGGGGAGCGACCACTCCACTTCTTGGTGATCTTCGCGGCATCGACGGGTCCGGACGAGGTTGACCACGCGATCCGCCATGTCTTCGGAGCCCACGAGTGCTTCGATCCGCAAACAGGCACGCCGCGCGCTACCGGAAACTCAGTCGACGAATTCCTCCGCAAGCTCCACGAGTATTGCCGGCCAACGTCCGGCGAGAGGAACCTCGCGTTCGTTGTCATACCCGCGCACGCCGACAGTTCTCGAGGTGTGGATGGCGAAACGGTCAGACAGGATCAACTCAGCGTCGCAACGACCATCTGGGACGAGATGGGAGGACACCTTCGCCAGTGGGTCATCACGCGGCAGGATTGGAACGGCTTCCAAACAGTTCGACCGTATGCCGAATTGCCGGAAGCCTTCCGAGCCCTGCTTGCCCAATGGGTCGCAGCGCGGCGCGGATTCGCTTGGGACGACCTCGATGCTCGCGAGCGCACTCGCATCCGTGATGCCGTCCACTGGCCTCTAATCGAATGCTCTGACCCGCATCGTTATGAACAGGTCGGGGCGCAGTACACGTGGCTGAAGATGGAGGTGCCCGACGTCGAGGGCATCCGGCTAGCCCTCTTGGATCCGGAGTCGCGGCTACGCAGGAGCGCTGACAGCCGACCCGGGCAGACATATCCATTCATTCGCAGCGTCCGGATTAGGAGGACAGACTTTCTCGAAGACATCAACGTGCCGCTCAATCCGTGCTTGAACACGCTTATCGGCGGCCGAGGCTCAGGGAAGTCGACTGTCTTTGAGTGTCTGCGGTACGTGCTCGACCGTGCTCGTCCCGAAGATTTCGACGAAGGCGACGAAACAAGCTCCGCGCTCGTAGCTCTCCTGACCGAGAAGGATGTCCGTGACTTCGGCGAGACGCCAGGCATCTTGCTGCCTGATCACGAGATCGTCACAGAGTTCGTCGTCGCAGGTCGTTCTTACCAAGCGGTGCGAACCGCCGGGGGTGGAAGCGTGTCCCCTGAAGGGGAGGACGAATCGGCTGCTCTCGACATTCGATCGCTCATCGCCCCGCGCATCCTCTCTCAGCGGCAGATTTCGCGCATTGCAAGCAATCCTGCTGCTCAGCGTCGCGAGCTCGACGCGTTGGTGGATGCCGAAGCGATGCGCAGCTTCACCAGTGACCGCAGGGATGCACTCCTTTCCCTTGAGGCGCTCCAGTCGACCCGCCGAGACCTCAAGGAACGAGTGGCGAATTTGCCCGCACGTGAAACGGCGCTGCGCACCGTCCGCGATCAAATCGCCTTTCTCGAGCGTGGCGGGAACAAGGAGATTCTCGAAACATTCACGCGCTATCAAGCAGAGGAGCACTGGCTCGCGCAGGCTGCAACGCTCCTTGAGAACAACGCCGATCACTTGGAAGCTGAGGGCGCCCAGCTCGGGGAGACCGACGTACCGATGGCCGCGGCTCCTGACGGTCCGACCTCGGAGTGGACTGCGACTGTCTCCAAACGGATAAGCGAAGCCGTCGATGCAACCAAACGTGCTCTGATCGAGCAGGCCGCAACTCTCAGGCTCCTCAATGAGACCGTCACGGCCGAGAAGGCGACGGAATGGCTCCCAGGGTACGGAAGGGCTCGCGAGGCCTACGACGAGCTTAGGCATGAGATGACGGAGCGGGGAGTTGAGTTCAACCAGCACGAGCCACTCATCCTTACGCGGGCGTCCCTTGAGGAGGAGGTAGCCGACCTCCGACGGCGGGTCATCGAACTTGAGGAGTTGGAGGGCACGATTCGCCAGCAACGTGAGGCGTTCGTCGAACTCCACGAAGCCAGGCTCGCTCTCCGACGTGCGCTTGCTCAGTCCTTGGAGGAGAACGACGCAGACATTCGTCTTGACCTGCTTGCGTTCGGTGATCGCGCCGATCTTGCCGACCGGCGGGAAGAGTGGTTCGGTGGAGCGGGTATCCAGGAGCGCGATTGGGAGCTTCTTGTGGCTTACGTGTTCTCTCCCAACGGATCGCTTTCGGATCGTCTGAAATACCTCGTGGACGCCATCAGACAGGACATCGATACGTTCAACGTCTCTGGACTGGTCGTCGGCCACTCCGAATCCAAGACGGCTGAGCTTCTCGGCGATGCCGGGAGTCGGCTCACCCGGAACTTCTTCAATGCTCTGCAGAGAGGCGACCGGATGCATCTCGACGAGGTCGAGCGATTCCTTCCAGAAGACAGCGTCCTCGCGCGAGTCCGTGGCGTCGATGGCACGTTCAAGCCCATCGAACAGGGATCGATCGGTCAGCGAAGTACAGCGATCCTCGCGCTCCTATTGACTGCGGGCGAACAGCCGTTGCTCATTGATCAGCCGGAGGACGATCTCGACAACCAGTACGTATACGACGTTGTCGTAGATTTACTGAGGAAACGGAAGTTCTCCCGCCAGATCGTGATCGCAACGCACAACGCGAATATTCCGGTGAACGGCGATGCCGAGCTGATTACGGCACTCGGAGTCGAGGATCGGCTCGGCCGAATCCTCACAGCTGGAAGCATCGACCGGCAGGACGTGAAGGACGTCGTCGCAACGATCATGGAGGGGAGCGCGGAGGCATTCCGGCTGCGTCGCGAGCGATACGGTTACTAGACTTCCTTCGCCATGCCGAGCTACTACGTACTTCTGACCGACCGCGCGTGGAAAAGCACTTGGCAGAACCACGAGCAGGACGCGCCGATCAGCACGGGCGACACGGTGACGCTTGAGGGGGAGAAGTGGGACGTGCTGAATGAGTGGGTGGACTTGGATCACGTTCATCTCGTCTTCTGCGTGAAGCATCCCAAGAGCGAGCAGAAGCCACCGCCTGGTGTCAAGACGACAAACGTGCCGTGGTCAGGTACGACCGGTACCGAGCCCCGCTTCACGCGCGACACGTAGACCGCCCGCCCGGCTCCAGACTCTCAGACCCGTCGAGTAGCGTCTCTCGGAGCATGGGCTTCGTCTACGTCCTCAAGATCGGAGAGTCCGGCAACCTCTACAAGGTCGGGAAGGCGAAGGATCACGAGCAGCGGCGCAAAGCCCTAGCCACCGGCAGCGCCGAGAAGTTCGAGGACCACGCGCTAATCGAGAGCGCCCGCTACAGCGACATCGAGACGTTCGTCAAGCACCGGCTGCAAGGGCGCAAGTGGCTCGGCGGCGAAGGCCGCGAGATATATGAAGTGGAGGAGGCCGAGCTTGCTGCAGTGATCGAGGCTGCACAGCGGTGGGATGCGGACGTGCTGCCGATGCTGGCCGAGGCCGAGAAGCTCGGACGGCAGCCATCTGACGGGACGGTGCTCACGCCAGGCGAGGTCGAGCGAGAGCTATACCGCGAGGCGCTCCGCCTGCGGCAGGCCGAGTTGACCGCCAAGCAAGAGCGCGAGCGGATCGAGGCGCAGCTCAAGCTCGTGATGCGAGCAGCCTCGACACTGCGAGGGATCGCGACCTGGCAGAGCGGCGATCCGAAGGGGCAGTTCGAGGAGACGCGGTTCAAGAAGGAGAACCCGGAGCTAGCGCTCGTGTACACGAAGACCATCCCGACGCGGCCGTTCAAGATTCGCTGGTAGTCAGCCCCGCCCGGACACATCCGAAAGGCGCACCTAGCCGGGGTTCCGTCCGACGGACGCCGGAACTACCGTTGTCTTGTATGAGCACCGAGCCGCCACTCTCTGACACGATCATCACGGCCGTTGGCCGACTCGTTGAGGATCACGCCAATCCTCGCGACCCGACGCACTCCGACATCACAAGCCACATCAAGCGCGCTCGCGTTGGTGGTGATCCGACGGAGCCGAAGGGCAAGGAGAAGCGCGTCCGCGCGGTGCTCAGTTGGGCGTATGAGAACGACGAGGCGGCCGGGCGCAGATTCATCGGTCTTCTGCTTGCGGAGATTCGAGGATGCGGTGGGTTTCGGGCGGAGTCAGCCAACTACGTTGGCGCGGACGCCATCGAGAACGCGAGGGATGCCTTCCGCGTAGAGGGATTCAACTTGTCGCGCGACGGTGTTCTCCTCCCGCTCGGATTCGATGGACTCACCGGCTCGGAGGCCACAGAGGTTCTCCGCGCGTACGCCAGACGCGCCGCTAGGGGTGCCGACGACGACCCGCTCGTGGTCGGTTCGAGCAAAGACCTGCTCGAAGCTACGGCAGCACACGTTGTGCGCGAGAAGTGGGGAAGCTACGACGAGCGCGCCGACTTCCCGACGTTACTCGGCCAGGCATTTACCGCGCTCGGACTGATGACGACGGCGACCAAGCCTCAGGCAGGCGAGGCGAGAAGCTGCCGCGTCGAGCGCAGCCTCTACGAGGCAGGGTGCGCAATCAACGGTCTCCGCAACAAGGAGGGCACGGGCCACGGGCGGCCTTGGGCCTCGAACGTCACGCCTGCCGAGTCGCGTGCGGCGATCCGCACCATGGGGACGATTAGCGACTTCCTGCTCGACAAGCTGGGCGAGAGCCGCTAACCGGATCGGCCAGTCCGAGGAAGGGGGTCTTGCGCTGCCGGGGGGACTCCTTCCTTCGTGGGGGAAGCACCCGACGCGCGCAGGGAGTTCGCGCTCCGGCCCTTACGAGTCTCGGCTCGACTCCGCGAGGACTCGTTCGAGCGGACGATTGAAGGGGCCTGCCGTAACCGCCTGCGGATGGACGCCGTAGCGGTTGTAGAGGGTCCCGAACTGATGCGCTCGTCCGCGGCCTCGAAGTCGAAGAACAAGCCTTGGTTCGATTCTCGGATGTAGTACTCGGTGATCCACGTCTCGCCTGCAACGTCGTCGTACACGAGGAACCCTCGCGCACCGTTCCACTGCCGCCGCTCGGGCCGCGACTCACCGCCCCAATCGAAACTCGCATCGAGCATCTGGCCGGGTTGGATCGTCAGTGGGACATTGCGACGACCACGGATTTGCCGCGTTGGGAACGCGGGATTTGCCGATCCGGGGCCGGACGCGGAGCCGAGCCTAACAAGAGCCGAGATTCGGACTAGCTTGGGGAGAGGTGAGCAATCGGGAGAAGAAGGAGCGCTGGGTTAGCGAAGCGGTCGCGATCACAGACGTGCTGATCAAGAACGCCCAGGGCCGCTACCTCTGCCCGCTTTGCCTCGACTGGTTCTCCGACCTCGATGATCTCAGTCTGGAACATGCGCCGCCCCAGAGCGTCGGGGGGCGACACATTGCCGTGACGTGTCGGGAGTGCAACAGCCGGAGCGGCCACACTGCCGACGCGGAGCTTCGGCGGGTTGAAACGGTCCGTGAGTTCGGTACCCGCACCATGACGAGGCCGATCCCTGCGACCTTCCGGTTTGGCGATGTGGAACTGCGAGGCAGCGCGATCTTCACGGAGGACGGGCTGTCCTTGAAGGGCGTTCCCAAGCAGAATCACCCGGCCACGACGGCCGCCATGACAGCCGCCCTGCACCGAGTGGCTGACGATGCGGCCAAAGGCTGGACCGTCAGCCTGTCGTTTCCGTCACCCGACTTCAAAGCCGCCTCGGTCGGGTGGCTGCGCGCTGGTTACCTAGTCGCCTTCGCCACCCTCGGCTACCTCTACATCCTCCGCGAAGAACTCGAACCCGTCCGCCAGCAGATCCAGAACCCGAACGCGGACATCCTCGGCCGCTACTGCCTCATGACGCACTCGGACCAGACCGAGCGTCTCATCGCCTTCATCCGCGACCCACCCGAGCTTGAGAGCGTCGTCGTCCTCAGCAACGCCAGCGCCATCTTGCTGCCCGGCGACACGACCTCCGGAACGTACGAGCGTCTGGCGAACGTCACCCCATGGCCGCCAGGCACCCAGACGTTATCCGGCCTGACAGCGCCGTGGCCGCAGCGACCGAGCTACGCGCAAGATCGAGCGGCGCTCGACTAAAACGGCTCCGCGACGTCGGCCCGTGGGTCGGGAGTGCGTCCTCGTCCGCAGCGCCGCGCGGGACACTTGCGGTCGCTTCTGGACCGCTCCCTACAGTTGATTGACGATCATGGCCTCGAGTTCAGGTAGCTCGCCTCGGCAGAATCTCTCGATTTCATCGCGGTGCCGGTAGCGACCGTGGCTGACTCGTTCGATCGGGCTGTTGGGTCGGCGCGCGTTCTTGTGTAAACAGTCCTTAACGGTGTTCCATGACAGCGCTTCTCCGGCCATCTCTTGAGCTTTTGCGTGGATCTCGCGAGCCTGCAACGGCTGGTTGGCCTCGGCCAGTACCCGGAGCACCGTCCCCTGAACAGCCCCGGCTCGCCGCCGAAGTTGGCTCTGGGACTGGATTTGCGGCGACTGCGTGGCCGCGAGCGAGCGGACCAGGAAAGACGCCTTGGCGAGCCGGGCACGGTTCAAACGTGCCCCGTTTTCTTCCATTCCCGTTGCGCTTATTACAACGTTCTTCCTGCAACGGGGCGCCTTTAGGTGTCCGCTCGCTTGGCCGATCGGTCGCTGTCTAAGCCTTAGTCACGAGGTGGGTCTGCAACCGACCCGTGATGTCTGTGAGCGTCCGTCTGAAGCGATCAAGTTCGTTCTCCGACATCGGGCCGAAGAGCGCCTGCGCTAGCACTTCGTGATCGCGTTTCAGGCGACCGACCAGTGCCACAGCCTTCGGCGTGAGTGTTACGAGTGTGGCTCGGCGGTCGGTTGGGTGTGGCTCGCGCGTGACGAGGCCCGTGGTGACGAGGGCATCGACGAGTCCGGTTATCGCTCGTGGCGTGACCTTGAGGGCGTCGGCGAGGACTCGTTGCGGCACGGGTCCGCGGTTACCCAACTCCCAAAGTAGGTGGGTGCGGGAGGGCGTCAGCCCGAGAGCCGCGATCGCGTTGCTCATGTCGTCGTTGAGCAGAACAACGAGAGCGAGGACGCGGTCGAGAACGGCTTCTTGTTGCTGTAGCTTCTCTATAGTGAAGTATGGTAAGCATATGACCCGGATCATCGGCGTCACAGCCGGCCGGACGAAAGGATGACGATGCCTGAGGCGAACGCAACGCTCGTGCTCGAGTCGGTAGAAGCACTTAACGCTGGCGACACCGAGAGATTGCTAGCGCTTGTGGCGCCCGACATGCTGATCCACTATGCGGGCCTGCCGGAGCCGCTCCAGGGGCGCGAGATATGGCTGCACGGGTTCGAGATGATGAAGGCAGCGTTTCCCGATCTCGAAGTCTGCGTGGACGACCTAGTGGAAGCCGACGACAAGATCGCTATTCGACTCACCCTTCGCGGCACGCACTCTGGCGAGTTTCAGGGCGTACCAGCGACGGGGCGGACCGTCCAGTATGAGAGTTACGAGTTCTACCGCGTCGCCGACGGTCTGATCGCCGAAGAGTGGATCTGCTCTGACATGGCTTCGCTCTTCAGCCAACTGAGCTAGCAAGCGGGTTCTTAACCGCCACTCGCCTTGGTCCTCGCCGAGGGCCGTGAGAGAATGGAGAGGAGTCGGGCCAATGGTTCGGGCGGGTTTGAAAGCTGTCCGGTTAGGTCCATTGGCCCGTTGCGCTTGTTACAACGTTTGTCCTGCAAATCGGTGGTGAGCGGTATACCGGTCGCTCGCGAGCAGACCTGACAGCACTCAAACCTTGCCGGTAGGTGAGTACGGTTGCCGGCGTCGCGTCTCACGACCAAACCGGTGACAGAAATCGCGCAAGTCCACAACACATAGGTATGAGCGAGACCGCGGCGCTGATCACGACGGGGGCCTCCACGGCTAGACGACCCAAGGTCTCGGCGCTTGCGGAGTTCGAGGACATCTATCGGACGAACATTGGCGTACTAACGGGCTTCTTCGCCCGCCGCTGCGCCGACCCTCAGACAGTCGCGGACTTAGCGTCCGAGACTTTCCTCCGGGCGGCGGCGGGATTTTCGGGCTTCGACAGCAAGCGCGGCACCCACCGAGGTTGGTTGTTCGGAATAGCTGGTCATGTGTACGCCCAGCACTGCGCGCAAGTGGCCGCCGCACGCGACTCGGGCGAGAGGCTTGCTGGACGGATGGAGCTCCCGCCGTCCGAAATCGAAGATTCTGATCGCGAGGATCGATGCGGCTCGCGAGGGCCGCGCACTTGTCGAGCGACTCGCGGCGTTGTCTTCACCCGAGCGCGGAGCAGTAGAGCTCGTGGATATCGACGGTCTGTCGCCGAAGGATGCAGCGACAGCCCTAGGTATCTCCCGTGGAGTGCTGCGGATGCGCTTGCATCGAGGAAGATCACGACTGAGAAAGGAGCGTCATGCCGTCGAACTTTGAGGATCACATTTGGGAGCGCGTCGTTCAGGAACACGGCGCCGAGCTCGCGCAGGCCACCCCGCCGACTGGAGGTGGTCGGCGACGGGCGCGCTTTGGTGCCGGAGGTCTCGCCTTGGCAGCGGGAGCAACAGCCATTGCGTTCGCGTTCAGCTCTGCTACCGCCTCACCTGCCTATGCCGTGAGCCTCAACCACGACGGCACTGTCACGGTGCAACTCAAGAACACGACTGGCCTTGCGGGTGTGAACGCAAAGCTGCACGCCCTGGGAGTCAGGGCCGAGCTCTTGGCGAAGGCGTCGTTTGCGGCCTGTGGTGGGATCACGGTCATCGCGGTCGGGCACGCCCCCCCGGGCGGTGCGAGCGGATCGACAGGCGCAAACGGCCCGACGGGCGCAGCCTTCACAGGCCCGACCGGCGCCACTGGGCCAACCGGCGCACCCCCCGCCGGTGGCCCCACTGGCGGCAGCGGCCCTACGGGCGCAACGGGACCGAGTGGCGCTAGCTGTTCCTGCGGCTCGGTTCGTGTCGTCCGCGGCTCGGTTCGTGTCGTCCGCCCGAGCGGCAAAACCATGTCTGGCCGTTCAACAGGAACCGCGTCAAGAGGCGTCGTTCGCCCCCACGGTGGTTCCGTGTGGACCGGCCCGCGCGTAACCCGTTCGATCGATTCGCAGGCCACCAGCTGGAGGTTCGATCCTTCTTCGATTCCCTCAAACCACACGTTGATCCTTTCTGCTCCTGCCCGAGGTGTGAGCGTCCACGCAACTCGGTCGTGCATCACTGCGGCGCCGGGGCTCGTGGTTGCTCCGGGCGAGTCAAGGCCGGCACACTGATCGCCACCTAGGAGAGAGAGGCCAGACTTTGGCGGCCCGAGTCCCGCGTAGACAACAGACTGTCTACGCGGGACATGGGCTTGAGTGACGGCCTCGATGCTCGCGGGCTGGCGCTTCGCGGCTACCTCGGGGGGTTGCTGTCGAGTCCGAAGGCCTCACCGGCTTACTGAACGTCGCTGGCGCCGCCACGATCTGGATGACTCGTCACTTCCCCGCGTTCTATTCGCGTTGACTGAGCAACGGCTGTCCTATTGGCCGACTTTCGCGTGATCAGTCCCGCGCCTTGGTCCGCGAAGATGACCGTGAGACCATCGGCCGGCCATCGTCGCCTCCGACCACCTCCTCCCATCCTGGGCCATCGCGATGATGACCCAACGCGGCGGCAGCCACGACGTGGCAATGATGTGCGGCCGCGGCGGCAGCCACGACGCGAAGGTCGCCGTCACCGTCTCCATGATCACCTCACGCGGCGGCAGCCACGACTGACAGCCAGGGCTTGCCAGAACAACGGCGCTGTTGACCCACCACGACTCTCGGCTGCGCGAGCCCGTGCTCTCACTCGACCCGCAGAAATGCCGAAGCCCGCAAACCGCTTGCGCAGTCCACGGGCTTCGACTCCAGGACTCTGTCACATCTTGGTGATCGCGCCTTGCCGGCGCCGCTCGCCGCTTGAGTGCTCGCTCGGGGTGAGGCCGAGAAAGGGGCCGAGCGAGTCGGGACGGAATCGGTGCCAGTCGCCGAGCTCGACGGTCAACGCGAACGCGGTGAGCGTGGAGACGCCACGGAGACAGACGAGCCTGTCGACGACATCGGCGTACGGCTCGCTCGCGGCGAGTTCGGTGATCGCTTTGTCGAGCGTGTCCCTCCTGGTCTTCGCGTCCAGCATGCGGGCGTAGCACTCGTCGAACACGACCGCGAGCGGCCCGCTTTGGAACCGCTGCCGGCGGAGCCACTGGTCGTGGGTCTTCGTCCCGGCGGTCGCGTCGTACACCGCCCCGTGGCGGAGCAGCAGCTTCGAGAGCCGGTGCCGAGCCCGCATCAGATCGCCCCGCGCGTCCTCACGCGCACGAACGAGGTCACGCGCGGCCTCCTCCTCGGGACCGGGCACCCGCACCGGGGTGATCTCACCCAGCCTGAGCAGCCGCGCCAACCGCTCCGCATCTCGCCGATCGGTCTTGACCCTGTCGGCCGCCGGCCGGATCTTCGAGGCGCCGCCACAACGCAGCTGATCCCAGCCTCGGCACACGCACGAGCAAGCCGGTAACCGGTCGGTCCAGCCTCATACACGACACGCACCGGCGCCGGCAGCGTCTGCAGCCACGCGACCGTCTCCTCACCCGGCGGCAGCCGCAGCGACCGCACCTCACCACTCCCTTGATCGATCACGCCCGCGACCACCGACCGGGCATGCACATCCAGACCGACCCAGCTACCTTCACTCATAACCGGCGCCTCCCGTAATTGCGGCTCTACCGCCGGGCCCATCCCGACGGCAACCCGCGCCTAACTTACGAGCGAGGCGCCGGGCACTCCATACGGTCTGGCCCAGTCGAGCGGCGTTCTCTATCCGAGTGCGAGTGGGAGACCGGGGCCGACCTGGCTGGTGTCCACCTCGCTGCCGAACCCGTAGTCGAGCTGCCGGAGCGATGTTCGGTCGAGGATCATGGTGATGACGCTCGTCCTCTTCGGAGCGATGGGTCCCGGCGCGGATGGGTAGGAAGCGAGAAAGTCTCCCCGGAGAACGACGAGATAGACAGGCTGGCTCCCCGGAACTCCGGTGCCGGCCCCGGCGGCGATGTTGGCCTCGTGTCGCCGGCTTGCGTAGACCATGACGCTCGAAGGATGTGCGTCCTTGTTGAACTTGGCTGTCGCGAGCGCGTCAGCGCGGATCTTCACCAGCTTCGCGGGCGTGAGGCCGGGGAGTGAAGCGACGTGCGAGCTACTGCCACAGCCACCCGATAGGAAAGCCATGGTTGTGAGTGTTGTGCCGATCGCAATTGCGCGCTTCATCTCAACGGATCGTACGTCGCTGCCCTGCAATTCGTCACTGCGCTCAAGTGACGGTAAGACTCGGCGGGAGTGTCTGTCTGGGACGCTTGCCAGCCTGGTTGTCGTCGTGTCGTGTGTGACTCGTCAGGT
Organism: uncultured Actinomycetes bacterium; assembly: GCA_963753525.1. Taxonomy (GTDB): domain Bacteria; phylum Actinomycetota; class Thermoleophilia; order Gaiellales; family Gaiellaceae; genus Palsa-739. The sequence continues at coordinate 564,239 of CAVWCS010000004.1, read as the reverse complement.
GACTGGCCGCCTCGTGCGTGCCTTGGGAATGAACTGTCCGCGCGTGCACGGCGGCGCCGGTCTGGCGCCCGCTGCTGGCTTGATCAGGAGCTCGTCCGCCTTCTCGGCGTGACTCATTACCGTCCTGCCGCCGCGGTTTGCCTCGCTTCAGACCGGCACCACCGGACCCACCAAACGGACTCGGGAGGTCGATGTGATGCTTGCAGACGAGCTGGACTACGTGCTTGGTGTCGCTCCGCTAGCCGATGGAGCCGTCTGATGAAACCGCCTCAGAGCGCCCATATGGGCGCATTGCGGGTGCGTGGTCGATGGTGGTTTGATGCCTGGTGTGGCGGTCAGGCGAACTCAGAAGAACTTTCTGTCCGTCTTGACAACGCCCTGCACCCAGCTTTCGGTCGTTGCGGCATCGACGTTGGCGAACCAGGCCTGCATGATGTCGTGGCGCGCCGTGAGGACGCAGACCATGTACAGGTAGCCGCCCTTGAACTCTGGCGGCATCCCCCCGTAGTACGGCGTCAGGTTGACCGTCAAGAGAAACGCCTTGCTCCCGTAGCCGACGGTCAGGGCTCGGTATGTTGTCGGGGCGGTGATTCCGATCGGGTAGCCAGCCGACGGACCCGCTTTGAAATACCTGACCAGCTTGTTCCAGTCGGCTCGCGAGGCCCCGTAGCCGACGAGGAGTTGAGCTGTGTTGTTCAGCCCCTCGCTCGGCGACGGGTTGTCGATCCACTGGCACACCGAACCGGGGATATTGCCCTGGTGGCCGTTGCCATCGGGCACACCGTCCCTCTTTGGGTACACCACCTTGCCGTAGACCATCGTGCCCAAACCGCTGATCCGCGCGACCTCCGCGGTTGACAGAAACCGCGAACACAACTGGTGCGCGCTGGAAGCATGAGCGTCGGCAGGAGCAGCCGACGCCAGCGTACAGATCGCAGCAACAAGCGCCAGCATCAACCAGGCGAGCCGACCCACCACCCAGCCGCGACGAGCAGCCCGCACCCCTGCACCAATGACACGCTCCATGGTACGACGATACCTCCCCCCGCAGGGCTGTCAAGCAAAGCACGTCCCCGACGGTGACTGGAGTTCCCCAGCTTTCGTGGACACCTGAGCGCTTGGCCCGTCTGGGCCGGGCGGGAGGATGGTGTTCATGTCCAAGCCAAGGCATTACCGTCACCTGAGCAACAGGACTTGTTCTGTACCGCTCAGGAGCTACACGGCGTGGCAGGGACGGACGCGAGGTGTAGTCGCGGCATTGATCTCACGCGTGAGGAAGCGTACGATCTTGCCCCAACCGGACTAGCCATCCGCAAGAGACAGGAGCTCGACATGCAGCGGAAACGCATCCTCGGCCTCGCGGCTCTGCCGGTGCTGGGAGTAGTCGCGATTGCTGCCTTCTCATGGATCGGCAGCGCTGCGCCGGTCTCGGCTGCGACGGGACCCTCCAGGGTCGAACTCGTCACGCCGAAGGGCACGCCAATTACAACGCTAAACGGCGGCCTCGGCACCGTGAGCGTCACGCCGAACGTGCAGGAGGCAAGCGTGACCGCGGCGTTCAATTCGGGGCTGGACACGACCGACTGGCCGCTGTTCGAGAAGATCCCCGCTAGCACGAGGATCGGCGTGACCAGCGTGACCGTCACGTGCACCACCTGCACACCTGCGCAATCCGGCTATCACTCGATCACCGCCACGATCTATGCCGGCAATTCGTCGACGTGCCCGTATACCGTCGAGCCAAATGCCACAAACGTGATCGCCGTGCTCGTCGCCTCGCAGGATACGCCTACCGTCGAGTTCACCTATCCCACGCCGCGCGTGGCGCCACACGGCTTCACTCCGACCGGACTGTGGTGCATTGGTCTCCGGATTTCCTCCACCGACAATGACACCGCGTATGTGACAGTTAATGGAGCTCCGGCTTAGTACGAGACGTTGTAGGGACTGGTTGCGCTGATGGGCTTCGGGCCGCAACGCGGCGACGGGTAGCCGCTCGGCTGCCCCAGTGCTGCTCCTATGTCAATAGGGCCTCGTTTTTGAGGGTGGTGTAGACGGTGCGGGCGAGTTGGCGTTTGAGGCAGCGGAGTGCCTCGCGGCGGCTCTTGCCCTCGGCTTGTTTGCGCCCGAGGTAGGCCTTCGCTGGCGGGTGGACGCGGCCCTGGGTGACCGCGATTCGGTGGAAGGCACAGTTGAGTTGGCGGTTGCCGCCGCGGTCGAGGCGGTGGCGTTGGTGTTTGCCTGAGCTGGCATCAAGCGGCGCGACGCCGGCGTGGCGGGCCAGCTGAGCGTCTGATCGGAAGCGGTCGATGGGGCCGATCTCGCAGAGCAGCTTGGCCGCTGTGAGCGCGGCGCAGCCAGGGAGTTCGAGCAGTTGTGGTGCGAGTGCCGTCGTCTGAGCGTGGAGTTCGCGCTCGAGTTCCGAGACAGAGCGTGTGAGGCTGCGGCACCGGTTGAGGAGCTCGCGGGCGATCCGCACCTGGGCCGTCTGCTCGCGCCGCGCGAGCTGGCGGCTGAGCCGCTCCAGCCAGACCGCCCTGTCGAGGCCGCCGAGCGGTACGCGCAGGGCCGGGTCGAGTTCGTGGAGGTGCCAGCGCAGCCGCTGCTGTGCCCTGCGTCGTTCGTCGACGAGGTCGTCGCGATGATCGACCAGCAGCTTCACCTCGCGCAAGCGCTCCTCCTCCGGCCTGGGCGAGTCCAAGACCGGCTCCCGCAGCGCAGCACGAGCGACAGCCAGTGCGTCGATCAGGTCCGACTTGCCGCGCGTGCGGCCGCGTCTGCGCTCCGGCGCCGTCAGCCGCGGTGGGACTCGCACGAGACGCTGCCGCTCGCGTTGCAGCGTCCGCTCCAGCCCACGTGTGACGTGCCGGCAGTCCTCCAACGCCCACAACCGCCGCCGGCCAACCCGCTTCGACCAGGAGATGAGCTCCTCGTCGTCGCTCGTTTCCAAGCAGTCGAGCTGCCGACCCACCTCGTCAACAGCCACCGCGCTCATCGAGTGCTTGTGCACGTCCACCCCGATCACGATCATTCGTCTCGCCTCCTACGGTTGGGGGCGACCGGCGAGCGGACAGGCCTCAATCAGGGCAAGCTGCCAAGCTCCTATCAGGTCACGCTCGACGGTCTCGGGAAGGCGGCGGCGACACAGCACTGGAAAGTCAGCCCTCAGGCGACGATCGGGAATCGAGTCAGCCGCCGCCTCTCCGAGTCTCCTGCGACCGCCGGACGCCACCCGCCGAGAATGACATTGAGCTCCGGAATGTCGCCCGAGCGCACGGCGCCTCAGTCGGTAACGACTCCGAGTTCGCGAGCCTTTTGCGATCGCCGTCCGCCGCGAGTGCACGTCAAGCCGACGCGCGCCGTGACCACCGCGCAACTCCTTGTCGCGGCGGCCTCGATTTTGCGGACGATTCCGTCCGAACGCCTCCAACGTCTCCCGAACTTCGGGGCTGCTTGTCTAGGCCAACGTGACCCTTTGCACGCGGACAGTGAGCGTCCACTGGACTGTGTAGAAGGCGGGACTGCTGGTTATCAGCGTGGCGGTCTCCGTGCCGGTGCCGGTCGCGCCCTTGAAGTAGCCATCGCCGCCGGTGACCTTCACCTTCTCCGTGGTGGTCTGCGGTGGCCCACCGCTGCTGGGACTGGCGGTTCCTTTGGTGATCGTGAACGTGATGTCGCCGTACGTCGGCCGACCGGGGATGTACTGGCGGCAGTACACCATCCCTGTTCCGGTGAAGCTGGTCTCAGCGTTGTCGTAGGCGCGGTCGTCGATGACCCCGCAGGCGCCGCAGTTGGCCCGGTCGGTGACTCCGCAGCCGCCGCAGTTGTTCGGGTCGCTTTCGGAACAGAGCCTTGCGGCGAACGGGCTGCTCGGTGTGAACGGGGGATGACCGATCAAGGCCCCCTCCCCCGTCAGCTTGACGGTGAGGTTCTGAAACGAAGCCGTGCCCGCGCGGGCGGAGCTCCCCAGCAGTCCGAGGCTGCCCACCAGTCCAACGCAGAGCACAGCGCAGAGGCCAAGGATGAGGCGCTTCTGCCGCATGTCGGTCACTCCTATCTCCCCTGAGTTGTTGTGTCCTTGCTTGGGGCCAGATCGTACGCTTCGTCACCAGCCTAAGCAAGCTGGCGGGGCTGTGGACCGCTCCCTACAGTTGGTTGACGGGCTGAGGACCTTGAGGTCATGTAGCTGGCCCTTTCAGATTCTCTCCCCGATGGGTGGGACGGTCTATGCGGTGCCGGTAGCGGCCGTGGCTGACGCGTTCGATCGGGCTGTCGGGGCGGCGGGCGTTCTTGTGCAGGCAGTCTTTGACGGTGTTCCAGGAGAGCGGCGTTCCAGTGAGTTCTTCGGCGGCAAGGTGGATTTCGCGTGCCCGCAACGGGCGTTCTGCCGTCGCGAGTACTCGGAAGACCGCCTCCTTCACTCCGCCCGCACGACGTCGAAGTTGGCTCTGTGACTGGCTTCTTGACTTCTGTCGAGCCGCGAGCGAGCCGACCAGGAGATACGCACTGGCGAGCCGGTCGCGGTTCAAACGTGCCCCGTTTTCTTCCATCGGCCCGTTGCACTCATTACAACGTTTGTCCTGCAAATCGCACATGTGCGGTGTACCGGTCGCTCGCCAGCAGACCGGACAGCACTCAAACCTTGCCGGGGAGGTGAGTACGGTTTCCGGCGTCGTCACACGACCAAACCGGTGACAGAAATCGCGTAAGTCCACAACACATAAGTATGAGCGAGACCGCGGCGCTGATCACGACGGGGGCCTCCACGCGTAGACGAGCCAAGGTCTCAGCGCTTGCGGAGTTCGAGGACATCTATCGGACGAACATTGGCGCACTAACGGGCTTCTTCGCCCGCCGCTGCGCCGACCCTCAGACAGTCGCGGACTTGGCGTCCGAGACCTTCCTCCGGGCGGCGGCGGGGTTTTTGGGCTTCGACAGCAGTCGCGGCACGCCACGAGGTTGGTTGTTCGGAATAGCTGGTCATGTGTACGCCCAGCACTGCGCGCAAGTGGCCGCCGCACGCGACTCGGGCGAGAGGCTTGCCGGACAGATGGAACTCCCGCCGCCCGAAATCGAAGATCTGATCGCGAGGATCGATGCGGCTCGCGAGGGCTGCGCACTGGTCGAGCGACTCGCGGCGTTGTCTTCACCCGAGCGCGAAGCAGTAGAGCTCGTGGATATCGACGGTCTGTCGCCGAAGGATGCAGCGACAGCCCTAGGTATCTCCCGTGGAGTGCTGCGGATGCGCTTGCATCGAGGAAGATCACGACTGAGATAGGAGCGTCATGCCGACGAACTTTGAAGATCACATTTGGGAGCGCGTCGTTCAGGAACACGGCGCCGAGCTCGCGCAGGCCACCCGGCCGACTGGAGGCGGTCGGCGACAGGCGCGCTTTGGTGCCGGAGGTCTCGCCCTGGCAGCGGGAGCAACAGCCATCGCGTTCGCGTTCAGCTCTGCTACCGCCTCACCTGCCTATGCCGTGAACCTCAACCACGACGGCACCGTCACGGTGCAACTCAAGAACACGACTGGCTTTGCGGGTGCGAACGCACAGCTGCACGCCCTGGGAGTCAGGGCCGAGCTCTTGGCGCCGGCCTCGTTTGCGGCCTGTGGTGGGATCACGGTCATCGTCGGGCACCCCCCCTCGGGTGCGTCTGGCGTCATTGGCGCTACGGGTGGAACCGGACCGACTGGTGCGAGCGGATCGACAGGCGTAAACGGCCCGAAGGCCGGCCCGACGGGCGCAACCGGATCGGTTTACCCGCGGAGCCGCGGGTGCGGCTGTGGCTCAGCGAACTTCACCGGCCGGACCGGCGCCACTGGCACGGCCGGCGCACCCCCCGCCGGTGGCCCCACTGGGGCCAGGGGCCCTACGGGCGCAACGGGACCGAGTGGCGACGCTAGCTGTTCCTGCGGCTTTTCAGAGGGAACTGTTCCAAGCGGCGGCGTCCGCTCCCACGGTGGTTCCGTGTCGACCCCGCGCGTAGCTCGTTCGATCGATTCGCAGGCCACTAGCTGGACGTTCGATCCTTCTTCGATTCCCGCAAACCACACGTTGGTCCTTTCTGCTCCTGCCCGAGGTGTGAGCGTCCACGCAACTCGGTCGTGCGTCACTGCGGTACAGGTTCCTGTGGGTGCTCCGGGCGAGTCAACGCCGGCACACTGATCGCCACCTATGAGAGACAGGCCAGACTTCGGCGCCCGAGTCCCGCGTAGACAACAGACTGTCTACGCGGGACATGGGCGCGAGTGACGGCCTCGATGCTCGCGGGCTGGCGCTCCGGGGCTGCCTCGGGGTTGCTGTCGAGTCCGAAGCCTCATCGGCCTAACGAACGTCGCTGGCGCCGCCGCGATCTGGATGACTTCACTTCGCCGCGTTGTATTCGCGTTGACTGAGCAACGGCTGTCCTATTGGTCGACTTCCGCGTGATCATCCCGCGCCTTGGTGCGCGAAGATGACCGTGAGAGAATGGAGAGGAGGCGGGCGAGGGTTTCCGGAGGGTTCAAAAGCTGTCCGGCTAGCTCCATTCCGGGGATTGTCAAGCGGCCGGTACGAACCTCCGCGAACCCGCAGCCTAGGCGTGATCGCGTCCATGGTCTAGCCTCGGCTCGTGCCGGTTTGCCTGAGTTGTGGCCACGAGACGGCGGAGGAGGCGAATTTCTGTCCGAAGTGCGGCGCGCCGTACGAGACCGCGGCTGCGCCGCGTGTGCTGCGGAAGACGGTGACCGTCGTCTTCTGTGATGTGGCGGGGTCGACGGAGCTGGGGGAGTCGACCGATCCGGAAGCGTTGCGGGCGCTGCTGGCGCGCTACTTCGCGCGGATGCGGGGGGTCGTGGAGGCGCATGGTGGCTCGGTTGAGAAGTTCATCGGTGACGCGGTGATGGCCGTGTTCGGTGTTCCGGTCGCGCACGAGGACGACGCATTGCGCGCCTGCCGCGCGGCCGTGGCGATGCGCGACGCGCTGCCTGAGCTCGGTATCTCCGGCCGGATCGGAGTGAACACGGGTGAGGTGGTGACGGGGACGGAGGAGCGCCTAGTGACAGGGGACGCCGTGAATGTGGCGGCGCGCCTCGAGCAGGCGGCGCAGCCGGGGGAGGTGCTCATCGGCGCGCCGACGCTTGCGCTCGTCCGTCCCGTGGGCGAGGTCGGCGACGAGCGGCTGCTCGACCTCAAGGGGAAGGCGGAGCGGGTGGCGGCGTATCCGTTGCTGGCGGTGACCGGTGAGTTGGAGCGGCGTTTCGCGACCGCGATGGTGGGTCGCGACGGCGAGCTGCGCCGGTTGCGCGACGCCTTCGCACAGGCCGAGGCCGACCGCTCCTGCCAGCTGTTCACGATCCTCGGCTCCGCCGGCATCGGCAAGTCGCGACTGGCGGCAGAGCTTCTCGGCGCGGTCGGCGCGCGCAGCGTGCGCGGCCGCTGCCTGTCCTATGGGGAGGGGATCACCTATTGGCCGGTTGTGGAGATCCTCAAGCAGTTCGGGTCGCTGCCGGAGGGGGACGCGGCGCGGCCGCTGCGGTCGCTGCTGGCTGAGACGGATGCGCCGTCGTTGGCGGAGGAGATCGCCTGGGGCTTCCGCAAGTTGCTCGAACACGAGGCGCAGGAGCGGCCGCTCGTCTGCGTGTTCGACGATCTGCACTGGGCGGAGGAGACGCTGCTCGATCTGGTCGAGCACGTCGCCGACTTTTCCCGCGACGCGCCGATCTTGTTGTTGTGTATGGCGCGGCCGGAGTTGTTGGAGCGGCGGCAGTCTTGGGGGGGCGGCAAGTGGAACGCGACCACGGTGCTGCTGGAGCCGCTCGACGCAGCGGACACCGACGTCCTGCTGGCCGAGCTGGGCGAGGTGCAGCCCGAGTTGCACGAGCGGATCGTGCGAGTGGCGGAGGGCAATCCACTTTTCCTCGAGGAGGTGTTCGCCTTGGTGCGCGATTCGGGTGGCGCTGAGGTCGAGGTGCCCCCGACGATCCAGGCGCTGCTCGCAGCGCGGCTCGACCAGCTCCATCCGGCCGAGCGTTCCGTCTTGGAGCGCGGTTCGGTCGAGGGAAGGACGTTTCATCGCGGCGCGGTCGCAGCACTCGGCGAGAACCATCTCGACGAGCGGCTCGTCTCACTGGTGCGCAAGCAGCTCGTCCGCCCCGAGCAGACCCAGTTCGCCGGCGACGACGCCTACCGTTTCCGGCATCTGCTGATCCGCGACGCCGCCTATGACGCACTCCCGAAGAGCGTGCGCGCCGAGCTGCATCGCCGCTTCGCCGTCTGGCTCGAAGAGCACGGCGAGGAGCTGGTCGAGCTGGACGAGATCCTCGGCTACCACCTCGAACAAGCGGCCCGCTACCTCGACGAGCTCCGGCGGCCCGACCCGGAGCTGGCGCTCGCCGCTGGCGACCGGCTCGGCGGCGCCGGCCGGCGCGCCTGGCAGCGCTGCGACTGGCGGGCGGCGGACACGCTGCTCGAGCGGAGCCTCGAGCTGACCCGGCCTTATCGCCTCGAGATCCATCGCGAGCTCGAGCTCACTGCCTCACTCATCCGGACCGACGTGGCGCGAGCGGTTGCCGTGGCCGATGGCGCTGCGGCGCGCGCCTTCGCCGCGGGGGACGAGGTTGCTGCGGCGTTGGCGCGGACGGTCGCCGCCCAGGCGCGGCTCGACCGCGGCGAGGGATCCGTGGACGAGGTGGAGAGGCTCGCCCGGACAGCGCTGCCGCTACTGGAAGAGCTGGGCGACGACGACGGCCTTGTCCACGTGTGGGGGGTTCTGGGCGACGTCGCCAACATGCACTCCCGCAGCGAGGCCTGGACGGAGGCGATCGAGCAGGTGGTGGTGCATAGCCGGCGCGCGGGCCACCGCAGCGTAGGTTCGTGGGGGATCGGGGCTGCGCTCGTGTTCGGCCCTCGGCCGGCGAGTAAGGCGCTGGCGACACTCGACTCGTTCATCGACGACGCTCCGTACGCGGGCGACCTGATGCAGCGAGGCGTGCTGCTCGCAATGCTCGACCGGATCGACGAGGCCTGGGCCGTCGCGATCCCCGCCCTGCAGAGGGACCGCGAGGTGGGACGACGCGGAGGAGGGATCTGGCTCGCCGAGATCGCGCGCATCGCCGGCGACCACGAAGCTACCGCGGCCTACCTGGAGACCGTCTGCCAGTACTACGAGGGGATAGGCGCCACGGCGCAGCTTTCCACCTACGCGCCGATGCTCGGCCGCGCCGTCTGGGCGCTCGGACGCTACGACGAGGCGGAGCAGCTCGCACGTCGCGGACGCGCGCTCGGCGCGCACGACGACCTCGCGACGCAGGCTTTCTGGAGGCAGACGCAGGCACTCGTCGAGTCGGTGCGAGGAGAGCACGCCGCCGCCGAGCAACTTGCGCGCGAAGCAGTCGACTTGTCCTTGCGGAGCGATTCCCTTATCCACCAGGGCGCCGTGTGCTGCGACCTCGCCGAAGTGCTTGAAGCCGCGGGCAACCGTGACGGCGCGAGCGCCGCCTGGCAGGAGGCGCTCGGCCGCTATGAGCGGAAGGAGATCATCCCGCTTGCCCGGCGCACGCGCGAACGGATCGCCGCGCTGCAGTCGGTCTGAACTAGCCGCGCCGCAGCTCGCCAACCAGTTCCCCGAGCCGCACGAGCGCGGCTCTATCACGTTGGAGGGGGTTCCAGAGTGCCCCGTTTAGTTCCATTCATTCGACGGCGGGAAGGTAGTTGCCGCCCACGTCTTACTCGTCACTTACTCACTGATTACTTAGCGCACGGTGCTTTACTCGATCGCGTGTTCTACCTCCGCTACATGCGCCGCGAGCTCCTGCGCCGACGGACGCGGACGCTGCTCACCGTGCTCGGGTTGGGCCTCGGGGTCGCGCTCGTTATCGTCATCTCCGGCCTCTCGAACGGCCTCTCCCACGCGCAGAAGACCGCACTGAACCCGCTCTCGAGTATCGGCACCGACCTGACAGTGACACGGACTGCCCAGACCGGAAACGGATTCGGCGGCCCTGGCGGCTTCAGCGGCGGCGGCGAGCTCTTGCAGGCGAACCAGTCTGTGATCACGGACCTCTCGAAGCTCGGCAAGCCCGGCACGCATTTCGTCCACGACTTCTTCCTGCCCGGTACGCAGCTGACATTCCCGGCGAGCCAGGCGACGCCGCTGACCTCGCTCAGCGGTGTGGCCGCGGTCTCGACGGGGCTGCTGCTTGTCGCCGAGCACCAGTCGGGAACCGTGCCGAAGATCGTCGCGAAGCTGAAGACCGGCGGCCAGACCTTCGACATCCACCGCCGGATCACGCCGCTCACAGCCGCCGAGCAGCAGAAGGTGCAGGAGTGCCTGCAAAAGAACGGCGTCACGATCGGTCCGCCGGGCGGCTCCGGAGGCGCAAGGCGGCGGCTTCGGCGGTGGCGGCGGCGGGCACCATCGCGGCGGCTTCGGCGCCTTCGCCAAGTGCCTGCCGCAACGCTTCCAGCAGTTCCGCGAGAGGTTCACGACGCCGCAGCAGACGCTCAAGCAGGTGCTGGACCCGCCGCAGACGAACATCCAGACGACGCCGTACACGATCGGCGGGGTCGACCAGACGCAGCCCGACATCGGGCTCGTCACACCGAGCCAGGTGACGAAGGGAAGCTACTTCTCCGCCGCGGGTGGCCGCGAGGCGCTCGTCGCCGACACGTACGCCGCCAAGGAGAAGCTCACGGTCGGCTCCAAGCTCGTCCTCAACGGAGTCGCATTCACGGTCGTCGGTCTCGTCTCGCCACCGCTCGGCGGCCAGACGGCGGACGTCTACCTGCCGCTGAAGCAGCTACAGACGCTCGCCGGCGAGAAGGGGCTCGCGAACGTCGTCCTCGTCCGTGCCGACAAGAGCAGCTCCGTCGGGAGTGTGCAGAAGGCGATCAAGGACAAGCTCGGCGGGACCGCCCAGGTGGCGAGCTCGAGCCAGGTCGCCGACCGGATCACGGGCTCACTCGTCAACGCCTCGAACCTCTCCCACAACCTCGGGCTGGCACTCGAGATCCTCGCCGCGGCGGCCGCCTTCCTCCTGGCCGCGCTGCTGACGCTCTCCTCGGTGGGCAAGCGCGTGCGCGAATTGGGGACGTTGAAGGCGGTCGGCTGGACGCAGCGGCTCGTCGTGCGCCAGGTCGTCGGAGAGGCGCTCGCGCAGGGCATCCTCGGCGGCCTCGTCGGGCTCGGGCTCGGAGTCGCCGCCGCGGAGATCTTCGACGCCGTCGGCTGGCAGCTGACCGCGAGCTCGACCTCCGGCGGCAGCGGCAGCAACCTCCTCGGCCTCGGCAACGCGACCCTCCGCACCGCGAAGGAGACGATCGCGCTCCACGCGCCGCTCACGGTGGGGTTGATCGTGCTCGGCGTCGCCCTGGCGATCCTCGGCGGCCTGCTCGCCGGCGCCGTCGGCGGCCTGCGCGCCGCGAGGCTGCGCCCCGCCGAGGCCCTGCGGAGGGTGGAATGAGCGCAGGCTCGACGCTGTTCGAGCTGCGCGGGATCGCGAAGCGCTTCCGCCGCGGGGACGCCGCGATATCCGCCGTCGACGGCGTCGACCTCGACATCGGCGCCGGCGAATTCGTGGCGATCGAAGGCCCGAGCGGTTCGGGCAAGACGACGCTGCTCCAGCTGCTCGGCGCACTCGACCGCCCGGACGAAGGCAGCATCCTCTTCGAGGGCCGCGACCTTGCCGGACTGAGCGACGGCGACCTCGCGCACCTTCGCCTTCACGCCTTCGGCTTCGTCTTCCAGCAGTTCAACCTGATCCCGACCCTGTCGGCGCTCGAGAACGTCGAAGCGGTGCTTGCACCGGCCGGGGTCAGCGGCGACGCGTTGCGGGAGCGCTCGCAGGCGCTGCTGGAGGAGGTGGGCCTCGCACCGCGCGCAGAGCACTTGCCGTCGCACCTCTCGGGCGGCGAGCAGCAGCGCGTGGCGATCGCCCGCGCGCTCGCGAACGAGCCGCGCGTGATCCTCGCCGACGAGCCGACGGGCAACCTCGACTCCACGACGGGGGCCGAAGTGATCGATCTCCTCGCCGGCCTGGCCGGCCGACGCGGCACGACCGTCGTCGTGGCGACGCACGACGTGACGCTCGCCTCGCGCGCGCCGCGGCGGGTCGCGATGCGCGACGGACGAATCGTCGAAGACTCGGCCGGTGTCCCTTCCCCGACGGGGGAGACGGCGCCGGCCGAGGCCAGCGTCTAGGGCATCCTGCGAGGATCTCCGCAAAGAGCGGCGTTTTCATTCGGCGCGGTCTTGACCCTCGGCGGGTGGACGGGATAGGTTCCTCTTCGCCGAGTACGGGGCGCTGGAGGTTGAAGCCCCGCCGAGTGACACGAGAAGGCTTCGGCCAGATCGAGTTAGTTGGCGAGGTGGACGAAGGTGCAACCGGCTCGGCTTTTTCGTGCCCTCGTTTAGTGGCCGCGCGAGCCGCTGATCTTGAGCAGGCCGCGCCCCGACGCGTGATCGACCTGGAGCGTCGTGTGCGCGATGTCGAAGCGCTCGGCGAGCAGAAGCTCGAGCTCGCGGCGAATCCCGTGGCAGTCGTCGCCCTCGTGGACGAGGACGTGAGCCGACAGTGACGGGAAGCCACTCGAGATCTCCCAGACGTGCAGGTCGTGCACGCTCTCGACATGCGGGTGTGCCGCGAGCGCACGGCCGATCTCCTCGACGTCGAGCCCCGGTGGTGCCGCCTCGAGCAGGACGCGGCCGGAGTTGCGGAGGAGGCTCCACGCCGAGCGGAGCATTACTGCGGCGACGACGAGGGCCGCCACGCCGTCGGCGCGTGTCCAGCCGGTCGCGAGGATGACGGCGCCGGCGATCGCGGTGACGACGAACGCGATCAGGTCGGTGAGGAGGTGCTGGAAGCTGCCCTCGATGTTCATCGACGCGCGGTTCGCGCTCGCGAGCTGGCGCGTCGCGAGCAGGTTCACGCCGATCCCGGCGATTGCGACGAGGAGGATCGCGAGCCCGCCCGCCGCCGGGGGCGAGATGAGCCGGTGGATCCCCCCGTACACGATGAGCCCGGCGAGCACGAGCAGAGTGCCGCCGTTCGCCTGCGCGGAGAGGATCTCGGAACGCTTGAGCCCGAAGGTGAGGTTGCCGCCCGACGGGCGCCGGACGAGCCGGATCACGACGAGCGACATCACGAGCGCGCCGGCGTCGGTGAGCATGTGCGCCGCGTCGGAGAGGAGCGCGAGGGAGTGGGCGAGGATCCCGACGACGACCTCGACCGCCATGAAGCCGGCGATCAGGGCGAGCGCGACCGATAGGCGCTTCGGGTCGGCGTTCGCATCGACGCCGTGCGCGTGGTGCCCGCTCACCGGCAAACCGTATCCAGCCGGGTCGCGCCGCGCGTCTAGCGGTTGCGGCGCCGGCGCGGCTTCGGTGTGGCGGCCGGAGCGACGATCCCCGACGCCGCGAAGGCCCGGCCGTGGCCGAGCGTGCCCGCGAGCTTGCTGACGTCGCGACGCTGCTCCGGAAGGACCAGCGTCACGCCGGTGCCGGTGCGGCCGGCGCGGCCCGTCCTGCCGACGCGATGGGTGTAGTCGTCCGCGGTGCGCGGCGGATCGAAGTTGATCACGTGCGTGATGTCGTCGACGTCGAGCCCGCGCGCTGCGATGTCGGTGGCGATCAGCGTGCCGACGCGCCCGGAGCCGAACTGCGCGAGCGACCGCTCGCGCGCGTTCTGCGACATGTTCCCGTGCAGCACCGCTGAGCGCATGTCGTGGAGGCGGTCGAGCTTGCGTGCGAGCTTGTCCGCCCCGTACTTCGTGCGGACGAAGACGAGTGCGAGCCCGCGCTCGCGGCGCAGCTGCTCGGCGAGCGTGTCGATCTTGTCCTCGGACGTGACGGCCACGAACTCGTGCCCGATCTCTCCGGGGGCGTTCTCGACCTGCGCGCCGGTCGTGAACCGCGCTGCCTTGACGGTGTACGTCCGCGCGAGCTCCGCGACCGGCCCGTCGAGCGTGGCCGAGAACAGGAGCGTCTGGCGGTTCTGCGGAACCTCCTTGAGGATCCGGTCGACCTGCGGCTGAAATCCCATGTCGAGCATGCGATCGGCCTCGTCGAGGACGAGCACACGAATCTCGCGCAGCGAGATGAGTCTCCGCTCGATCAGATCGTTGAGCCGGCCCGGCGTGGCGACGAGCACGTCCGCGCCGCGTGCCGCCTTTGTCTGGCCGTGGACGGACGTGCCGCCGTAGACCGCGGCGATTTTCAGCCCGCGAGCGGCGGCGAGCGAGTGGAGCTCGTCGACGATCTGCGAAGCGAGCTCGCGCGTCGGGACGAGGACGAGCGCGCCCGGATGGGCGGTCGCGCCCGCGATGCGCTCGATCATGGGGATTCCGAAGGCGAGTGTCTTGCCCGAGCCGGTGGGCGACGCCGCGAGGACGTCGACGCCGGCGAGCGCGTCGGGCAGGACGAGAGTCTGGATTGCGAATGGCGTGTGGATGCCGCGCCGAGCCAAAGCCTCGGTCACAGGTGCGCTCACGCCGAGCGCGGCGAATGACTTACTCAAGTTGAAGTTCCTTCCTGTAGAGCGGGTTCGAGACACGAGAGACTCGAAACGCCTGCTGCCAGGGGAACGAGAAGCTGAATCTCCGGACGCCCAAAGTGACGGTCGCGCTTGCACGGTAGCAGCCAAGTTCCGCTACAACGGTTCCAGTGACTCTGCCCGAGCCGACGAGCGACACGGATTCACCGCGCTCGTGGCGGGGCGTCCTCGATCCTTACGCGCAGCCGCGGCTCGGCCGGAGCCTCGTCGATCTCGCCACTTCAGTCGTGCCGTATGTCGCGTTGCTCGTTGCGATGGCGTTCGCGCTGCGCGTGTCCGTCTGGCTCTCCCTTGCGCTCGTCCTGCCCACCGCCGGCTTCCTGACGCGCACGTTCATCGTGTTCCACGACTGCACCCACGGCTCGTTCATGCGCTCCCGCCGCGCGAACGACGCGATCGGCGTCGTGACCGGCCTGCTCGTCTGGCTGCCGTACCGCGGCTGGCAGCACGAGCACGCCGTCCATCACGCGACGGCGGGGGATCTCGACCGGCGCGGCGTTGGCGATGTGGCCACGTTGACGGTCGGCGAGTACGACGCGCTCTCGCGGACGCGGCAGATCAAGTACCGGCTGTACCGCAGCCCGTTCGTCATGTTCGGCCTCGGCTGGCTCCTCGTCCTCGTGCTGAATCCGCGTTTCATCCCGCGCGGGGCGAAGCCGCGCGTCCGCAACAGTGTTCTGCTCACCGATCTCCTGCTCGCGCTGATCGTTGCCGCGGCCTGCCTGACGATCGGCTGGAGGGACTACCTCCTCGTGCAAGGCCCGGTCTTCCTCGTCGGCGGCGCAGTCGGCGTCTGGCTGTTTTACGTCCAGCACCAGTACGAGGACACGTACTGGCAGGCGCACGCCGACTGGCGGTACGACCACGCCGCGCTCGCCGGGAGCTCGTACCTGAAGCTGCCCGGCTTGCTGCGCTTCTTCACCGGCAACATCGGCTTCCATCACGTGCACCACCTGAGCGTCGGGATCCCGAACTACAACCTCCAGGCTGCGCACGAGGGGGACGACCGCCTGCAGGCCGTGCCGGAGCTCACGGTGCGACAGGGGCTCCACGCCACGAGGCTGAAGCTGTGGGACGAGCGGCGCGGCCGGCTCGTCACCTTCCGAGAGGCGCGCGCTGCGGCTGCTGGGTGAGCTCTGCGGGGGTTTACCTGCTAGGGTCGAAGGGCTAGCTGAGCGAGTACCGGATGCGCACGGTGCGCTTCCTCTGCCCGTTCCTGAAGTGGCAGAGGAGGTGTTTCATTTATGGCAACCGGAACCGTGAAGTGGTTCAACGCCGACAAGGGCTATGGCTTCATCAGCCCCGACGACGGCAGTGCAGACCTGTTCGTTCATCACAGCGCGATCTTGGGCGATGGCTACAAGACGCTCGCCGAGAGCGCGAAGGTGCAGTACGAGCCCGGACAGGGCGAGAAGGGCCCGCAGGCGACTAGCGTCGCCTTGGTGTCCGCCTAGTTCGGAGTGACGCTCCGGCGCCCGCTCGGGTGCCGGAGCTGTCGCTCCATGGAGACGAAGGGAGCGGACGGATGGCGACAAGGGGACAGACGCACAACAAGCGGGCGCGCGAGATGGCCCTGCGCGAGAAGCGCGAGCGCAAGCAGTTGAAGAAGGATCAGCGCGCCGCCGGACTTCTCCCCTACTACGACGACGACGGCCAGCTCGTGACCCCCGCCGATACGGGCATTGAGACTGACGTCGAGACCGACGGCGAGGTGTCGGCCGACGAAATCCAGGCCGAGACCGCGGAGGCGGTCCAGTGAGTCCCGAGCGCCGCCCCGAGGGCGGCCCCGGTGTCGCGCGGAAGGTCGTTTCGCTTCCCAAGCGAGCCCACATTGAGACCTGGGAGGGCGCGAATCAGGCGAAGGACGAGAAGTTGCGCGTGCGGAGCCTGCACCGCAAGGCGGGCGCCGGCGGATTCCAGCTCCGCCATTCCGACCACGGTTGGTCGCTAATGGACGCGGAGCGGAAGCCGGTGGGCGGGCGTACCGACCACAGCCTCAAGGAGATCGAGTCGCTCCTCGCCGGAGCGCTCAAGCAATGACCGCCTCCGGCGCAGCCGACGTCCGCTCGGTCGCGCTCGAGGCGTACATCGCAAAGCGGGGCAAGCAGGGGTTCCGGATCGAGACGCAGACCGGCACGCAGGCCGTGATCGTCCGCCGGCATCCCCTTTATTTCCTGCTGCGGCACATCGCCAGCGGGAAGGCGGAACAGCGCCTCGTCGTCTCGGTCGACGAGCACGGCGAGATCGCCGCGCTGGCCGCGCAGCCCCTCCGCTGGTAGGTCTTAGGCCAGGACGTCGCGGATTGCGGCGAGGGGCTCGGGCCTGACGCGGAAGTACGCCCAGCTGCCCCGCTGCTCCCGTTCGACGAGCCCGGCTTCGAGCAGGACCTTGAGGTGGTGGCTGACGGTTGGCTGGGAAAGTCCGAGCGGAGTCGTGAGGTGGCACACGCAGGCTTCTCCGTCGGGTTGCGCCTGAATGAGGCTCAGGAGCCGGAGCCGCGCCGGCTCGGCGAGCACCTTGAGCAGCGCGGCGAGACGCTGGGCATCGTTCTCGCCGATCTCGTTCTCGAGGAGCGGAGCACACTCGGCGTTGAGGACGGTCAGGGCTTTCATGGCTACAAGGATATTGACACGCGTCGATGCCACAGGCAATGATGGCATCGACCGCCGTCGATATGGGGAGGCCCCGAATGTCCGAGACGCTCGATCCCATCACGCGGAACCAGGTCCGCCACGCCGCCGAAGAGCTCCACGAAGAGTTCACCGGGATCTTCTCGACCGAGACGATCGCTCGTTACATCGAGGAGTCGACCGACCTGCTCAGCGGCGCCCGGATCTCGACGTACCTCCCGCTCCTCGTCCACCGCTTCGCCCGCGAGCGGCTGCTCGCCCTCGCGCAGTCCCAGGACGAGATCGTCAAGACCCAGCTGGAGGTGTTGTTCGTCTGCGTCCACAACGCCGGCCGCAGCCAGATGGCGGCGGGGCTCGTCACCCTTCGCTCGGGTGGCCGCATCCACGTCCGCTCTGCGGGCTCGGACCCGGCCGAACAGATCAACCCCGCCGTGACCGAGGCGATGGAGGAGCTCGGCGTCGACCTGGCGCAGGAGTTCCCGAAGCCGCTCACCGACGAGGTCGTGGCCGCAGCTGACGTCGTGATCACGATGGGCTGCGGCGACGCTTGCCCGATCTACCCCGGCAAACGCTACGAGGATTGGGAGCTCGACGACCCGGCCGGCCAGGATCTCGAGACCGTGCGCCGGATTCGCGACGAGCTCGACGAGCGCGTCGGACGGTTGATCGCCGAGCTGGCGCCCCAGTGACTAGCCCGGGATTGGCGCGGTCGCTCGTCGCAGAGGCGATCGGCACGTTCGCGCTCGTCTTCGCCGGCTGCGGCGCGGTGATGGTCGACGCGAAGACGCACCAGCTCGGGCATGTCGGCGTGGCGATCAGTTTCGGCCTCGTGATCATGTTCGGGATCTACGCCGTCGGTCACATCAGCGGCGCGCACTTCAACCCGGCCGTGACCTTCGCGTTCGCCCTGGCCCGCCACTTCCCGTGGTCGCGTGCGCTCGCCTACTGGGGAGCGCAGTTGTCCGGCGCGCTCATCGCGGCCGCCCTGCTCCGCGGCTCGCTCGGCAACATTGCCCACACCGGCGCGACGCTGCCTTCAGGCTCGCAGGGGCAGTCGTTTCTCTGGGAGCTCGTAATGAGCGGCTTCCTGATGTTCGTGATCCTCGCCGTGGCGACCGACACGCGCGCGGTGGGGGAGGCGGCGGCGATCGCGATCGGCGGCACTATCGCCCTCGACGCGATGTTCGGCGGCCCGATCTCGGGCGCGTCGATGAATCCCGCCCGCTCGCTCGCTCCGGCGCTCGTCTCCGGCGACCTGCACGCGATCTGGCTCTACATCGTCGCTCCCGTCCTCGGAACCTCGCTCGGCGGACTCGCGTATCAGTTCGTTCGCGGCGAGCCGCGGGCGGCCGAGGAGCCCGCATGAGCAGTGTGCTCTTCGTGTGCGTCGGAAACGCCGGCCGTAGTGTCATGGCGGACTACCTGTTCCGGCGCGCTGCGGGCGAGCGGCACGAGTCGCGCAGCGCGGGAAGCGAGCCGGGCAGTGCTCCCCATCCGCAGGTCGTCGAGGCGCTGGCGGAGATCGGCATCGACGCCTCGGGTCATGCGCCGCACAAGCTCGACGCCGACGATCTCGCCTGGGCGGACGTCGCGGTCTCGACGTGCAGCGAAGAGGTCTGTCCCATCACGCCCGGCGTCCGTCGCATCGGCTGGGTGTTCCGCGACCCGAAGGCGCTGCCTCTCGAGGAGGTGCGCCCGATCCGGGACGAGATCGAGCGCCACGTCGAGCGGCTCGTCCGCGAGCTCGACGGGTGAGAGCAGCTGCGTTGCCGAGTCACGCAGCTGCCGCTCTCGACTAACGCCTAGACAGGCGCGACGTTCGTCGCCTGCGGGCCTTTCGGGCCTTGCTCGGCCTCGTACTGCACCTTCGCGTTCTCCGCGAGAGTCTTGTAGCCCTCGCCGAGGATCGCGCTGTGATGGACGAAGAGATCGTCGCCGCCGTCGTCGGGGCTGATGAAGCCGTAGCCCTTCTCGGCGTTGAACCACTTCACGGTTCCGGTTGCCATAGATGAAACACCTCCTCCGCCACTTCAGGAACGGGCAGAGGAAGCGCACCGCGCGCATCCGGTACTCGCTCGTTAGTCGCGCGCGAGCCTACCAGCAACGAAGGCTCGCGTCACTCGTCCTGGCTCGGCTGGCCGGTCGGGGCCGCCGCGTACGATTCGTTCGGTGACGGTCGTCGAGCTCGCCACGGGGGCGGAGATGCGGCTGGCCGGCGACGGCGCCACCGCGGTCGTGTGCGTGAACGGCGGGCAGAGCGCGGAGGTCGCGGGCACGTGGAGCGCGTCGCTCGAGTGGCTCGTCGGCCGGCTGGCGCCGCAGTTCCCCGGGCTCGCCTTCGCCGAGGTGCGCTATCGGATCAAATCGTGGAAGCGGCTCGACCACTGCGTCGCCGACGCGCGCGCCGCGATCCGCGAGATCGGCGCCGAACGGACGCTGCTGCTCGGCTTCTCGATGGGCGGGGCTGTCTCCATATCGGCCGCCGACGAGCCGTCCGTCGTCGGCGTGCTCGGGCTTGCCCCGTGGATTCCGGAGCGGCTGTCGCTCGAGCCGCTGCGCGGGAAGCGTCTCGACGTCCTCCACGGTTCGCTGGACGGTTGGCTGCCTCTTGTTCCCGGCGTGTCTCCCGCTTCGTCACGCCGCGGGTTCGAGCGCGCTCGCGCGCTCGGGGTCGCCTGCACATACGAGCTGATTCCGGGCGCGCTGCACGCCATCGCGCTCCGCGCCTACTCGGGCCGGCCCGTCCCGCTACCGCGCGCCGGAGAGTGGGCGCGGCGCGTCGCGCTTCAGCTCGACGAGCTCTGAAGCCGGCGCCGGGCGCGCTGCGCCTCGTCAGGCACCTTGACGTCCCAGACCAGGCCAAGCCGCTCGGCGCCGCGGATCACCCACCACGAGACGTCGAACTGGCCCCGGTCGAGACCGTGCCGCGCCGACGCCGGGAAGGCGTGGTGGTTGTTGTGCCAGCCCTCGCCGAAGACGAGCGCCGCGACGAGCCGGTTGTTCCGCGCCTCGTCGCGCGAGCGGTAGTCCTGGCTCCCGAACATGTGGCAGAGCGAGTTCACGCTGAAGGTCGCGTGCTGGTACGCGAAGATCCGGATCAGGCCGCCCCAAACGAGGCCTTCGAGGCCGGCGTCGACCGAGCCGCCGATCCAGTAGCCGAGCAGGAACGGCAGCCCGAGCGTGAGCACGACCCAGAGGAGATAAGCACGGTCGACGAGCCGGATGACGCGGTTGTCGTAGAGATCCTTCCCGTACTCGCGGCCCTGCTCCATGCCGAGATTCGTGAAGAGCCAGCCGACGTGCGCGTGGACGAAACCGCGCACCGCGCCGAGAGCGCCGTCGCCGTGGCCGACGTGCGGCGAGTGGGGATCTCCCGGCTGGTCCGAGAGGGCATGGTGCTTCCGGTGGTCGGTGACCCACTGCGTCAGCGGCCCCTGCATCGTCATGCAGCCGAGGATCGCAAGCACCGCCTCGACCGGCGTGCTCGTCTCGAAGCCACGGTGCGTGAAGTAGCGGTGGAAGCCGATCGTCGTCCCGAACGCACAGAGGACGTAAAAGCCCACGAAGAGCGCAAGATCGAGCCAGTGGAACGCGACCCCCCAGAGGAGGCCCATCGCCGAGACGATCCCGAGCGGCGGCACGATGACTGCAACCAGGGTGACTACCTGGCTGATGCGGCTCGTCCGCGGACGAACGGTTCCGATGATGGCTGCGGTATCCGTCATTGCGTACACGCTATTGAACCGGTATTCGCCGGTGGGCGAAGATCGGTTGATGCGGATTGCGGTGATCGGCAGCGGCGTTTCAGGGCTCGGGGCTGCGTACGTCCTCTCGCGGTCACACGAAGTGCACGTGTTCGAGCGGGACGGCCGCGCCGGCGGGCACGCGAACACCGTCACGCACGACGGCCTGGCGCTCGACACCGACTTCCTCGTCCACAACGAGCGGAACTACCCGTTGCTCGGGCGGCTATTCGGCGAGCTCGGGGTTTCGACGCACGCCTCGGACATGTCCTTCTCGGTCAGTTGCCGCGGCTGTGGGCTCGAGTACTCGGGCCGGCGTCCGTTCGCGCAGCCGCGGAACGCAGCGAGCCCGGCGTTCCTCTCGCTTGTCTGGGAGATCGGCCGCTGGCTGCGGACGGCACGCCCCGGCGACGAGTCGCAGTCGCTGGCGGAGTACCTCGACGCGCACGGCTACTCGCAGCGGTTCCGCCGGCACTTCCTCGTACCGCTCACGTCGGCGCTTTGGTCGACCGCGCCCGGTCGCGCGCTTGAGTTTCCGGCCGCGTACGCGATCCGCTTCTTCGACAATCACGGCATGCTCGGCTTCGGCCGGTTCCGCTGGCGGACGGTCACCGGCGGGAGCCGGACGTACGTCGACGCGATCGCGGCGCGTCTCGGCGACCGGTTGCGGCTCGGCGGCGGCGTTCGCTCCATCAGGCGCACGCCGGACGGCGTCGAGCTCCGCGTCGGAGACGGCGTCGAGCGGTACGACCGCGTCGTGATCGCGACGCACGCAGACGAGGCGCTCGCGCTGCTCGAGGATCCCACGCCGGACGAGCGGCGCGTCCTCGGCGCATTTCCGTACACGAGGAACCAGGCGACGCTTCACACCGACTCGAGCTACCTCCCGCGAGAACGGCGCGCGCGTGCATCGTGGAACTACCGTCTCGGCGACGATGGGCGGCCGACGATCACGTACCACCTCAACCGACTCCAGGCGCTCGACGTGGAGAAGGACTACTGCGTGACGCTCAACGAGGACGTCCCGGCCGAGCACGTCCTCGAGCGGATTCTCGTACACGCATCCGCTCTTCACCGTCGCGGCGATGAAGGCGCAGGCCGAACTGCCGCGGCTCGGCGGCGAGCGGACGCTGTACGCCGGCGCGTACTTCGGCAACGGCTTCCACGAGGACGGTCTCGCGAGCGGCGTCGCCGCGGCGCGCGCGCTCGGGGTGGAGTGGTGATGTCCGCCGTCTACACGGGGACGTTGATGCACGCGCGGCGGTCGCCGTCGCGGCACGTCTTCCGCTACCCGGTTTCGTACTGGCTCTTCGACCTCGACGAGCTACCCGAGCTCGAGCGGCGGCTGCGACTCTTCTCCGTCAACCGCCGCAACGTCGTCGCGCTGCGCGACCGGGATCACTTCGCCGGGACGAAGCCGCTGAAGCAGGCGGTCGTCGAGCTCGCCGGCGATCCGTCGATTGAGCGTGTCCTCATGCTTACGCAGCCGCGCGTGCTCGGCTACGTCTTCAATCCGGTGACCTTCTACTGGTGCTACCGCCGCGCTTCCTCGGCCGGGGACGGCTCCCGGCGGGCAGAGCCCGCCTCCGCCGCCCCCTCGTCCCTCTCCCGGCCCGCTGCCTTTCGGGGCCGTGCGCCAGGCACTGTCCCCTCCGGCATCGAACCGGGAGAGGGCCGCCGAGAAACCGCGGAGCCTGGTTGGGAACTCGCCTGCATCGTCTCGGAGCTCAGCAACACGTTCGGCGAGCGGCTGCCCGAGGTGCTGCGCGGACCGGCGCTCGAGTATGAGCACCGCAAGCGGCTCCACGTCTCGCCGTTCTTCGGCCTCGACCAGAGCTACGAGTACGCGTTCTCGCAGCCGGGGGACGAGGTGTGGGCGCGGATCCACGTGCGCGACGACGCGGGCCGCAAGCCGCTCACGGCGGTGCTGCACGGCCGGCGGCGCGAGTTGACGAACCGCACCCTCGCCAGGCTCCTGCTCCGCTATCCGCTGCAGCCGCTCCAAGTGATCGCGCTCATCCACTTCGAGGCGCTTCGCCTGTGGCTGAAGCGCGTGCCGTTCCACCACAAGCCGCCGTTCGCGCCGGGAGAGGGAAGTGCCCGCCCGTGAGCGTTCGCGCGGAACCGACTGCCGCGCGCGGGCGCCTGCTCGAGCGGACGGCGACGACTGTGCTCGAGCGCGCGCTCGCGGGCTTAGACGGTGGGACGCTCGAGGTGGAGCCGCCCGGCGGGCGCGTCCGGCGCTTCGGCACCGGCGCGCCGGTGCGGCTCGCGATCCACGACCGGGCGTTCTTCCGCCGCCTCGCGACGCGCGGCAAGCTCGGCTTCGGCGAGTCGTACACCGCCGGCGAGTGGGACTCGGACGACCTCGTCGGCCTCTTCGAGCTCCTCCTCCGGAACGCCGACGCCGCAGCCGAGCGCCATGCACGTGTGCGGCGTCTGCTCGAGCTGCGCCCGCGCTTTGCGCGCCGCAACGGTTTCGCGCGCTCCCGTCGCAACATCGCCTACCACTACGACCTCGGCAACGATCTGTTCGAGCTGATGCTCGACGAGACGATGACGTACTCGTGCGCCGTCTTCGAGCGTCCGGAAATGTCGCTGGCCGACGCCCAGCGCGCGAAGTACGAGCGGCTCTGTGGGCTGCTCGAGCTCAACGCCGAGGACCACGTCCTCGAGATCGGCTGCGGTTGGGGCGGGTTCGCGCGGTACGCGGCGGAGACGTACGGCTGTCGCGTCACTGGGCTGACGATCTCGCGCGAGCAGGCGGTCGTCGCGCGCGAGCGCACCGCGGGGCTGCCGGTCGAGATCGTCGAGCAGGACTACCGGAAGGTCGAGGGGAGCTTCTCGAAGGTCGTCTCGATCGAGATGATCGAGGCGATTGGCGAGAACCAGTTTGGGACGTTTTTCGCGACGATCGACCGCGTCCTCGCACCGGGCGGCCGGGCGGCGATCCAGACGATTCTCGTCCCTGAGCAGCGCTGGCAGCGCTACCGCCGCTCGCCGGACTGGATCGAGCGATACGTCTTCCCCGGCTGCCTCATCCCGTCGCTCGAGGCGCTTACGCGCGCGGCGGCCAAGGACTCGCGGCTCGCGATCTATGGCATCCACGAGATCGGCGAGCACTACGCCGAAACGCTGCAACGCTGGCGCGCGAGTTTCCACGAGCGGATCGAGGACGCGCGCCGGCTCGGGTACGACGGGCGCTTCGAACGGACGTGGGACTTCTACCTCGCCTTCTGCGAGGCGGCCTTCCGCACCCGCGCGCTCCGCGACGTCCAGCTCGTCGTCGCGCGCGCCGGAAGCATCGGATGAACGCGTACCAGCTCCTCCATCGCGTCGGCTTCCGCGAGCTCCTCCGGCGCGTCTATCGCATCGAGGTCGTCGGCGCCGAGCGCATCCCGGCGAGCGGCCCCGCGATCCTTGCCGCGAACCACGCCTCGGTCTGGGATCCGTTCATCCTCGGCGTCGCGACGCCGAGGGAGATCCACTACATGGCGAAGTCCGAGCTCTTCGAGCCTCGCCTCCTCGCAAGATTGATGCGCTCGCTCAACGCGTTCCCGGTCGAGCGCGGCGGCGGAGACCAGGCCGCGATGTCGGAGGCGGGGCGCCTGCTCGCAGGCGGCGCGGTGCTCGGGATCTTCCCGCAGGGAACGTCGAAGCCGGAGCGCCAGATCGGCTGGCATCGCGGCGCCGCGCGCCTCGCACTCGCGAGCGGTGCGCCGCTCGTTCCCGTGCGTCTGAGCGGGACGCGGGGGCTGCCGCTGCCGACGCGGACGCGGATCCGCATCGTCGTCGGCGAGCCGATCGCCGTCGAGGTCGCGCGCCCGACCATCGCCGCAGCGAAGTCGTTGATGGAGCAGTTGGAGCAAGCGGTCGCCGCGGCGTGATCGAGCACCGCTGGGAGCTGTGGCTCGTCGGCTGGGGCGCGTCGGCACTCCTCCTCGCCGTGCTCTACCTCTGGCAGCGCCGCACGCGGGACGCGACGGCGGTCGACGCCGGCTGGGGCGCTGCGCTCGCGCTCTGCGCACTCCTCTACGCGCTCCTCGCGCCGGGCTGTCTCGCGCAGAAGCTCGCGATCGCGCTGCCGGTCGGGCTCGAGAACCTCCGCATCGCCTCGCTCGTCCGCAACCGGCTCGGCAAGGGGGAGGACGGCCGCTACCAGGAGCTCCGCCGCCGCTGGCGGGAGAAAGGCCGCGAGCAGCTGACGTTCGCGATCTTCTACCAAGCGCAAGCGTTCCTCGCCGCCGGGCTCTCCGTCCCGGCCCTGCTCGCGAGCTTCAACCACGATCGTCTCGCGGTCGTGGAGTGGATCGGCTTAGCGCTCTGGATCGTCGCCGCGTCGCTCGAGTCGGTTGCCGACCGGCAGCTCGCCGCCTTCCGCCGCGACCCCGCGAACAAGGGCGGCGTGATGGATCGCGGCCTGTGGCGTTACTCGCGCCACCCGAACTACTTCTTCCAGACGCTCACGTGGGTCGCGTACGCGCTCATCGCGGTTGCTGCGCCGTGGGGCTGGCTCGCATTCCTCGCGCCCGCGCTCATCCTCTACCTCGTCCTCTTCGTCACCGGCGTGCCGCCCGCGGAGGAGTCGTCGCTGCGCTCGCGCGGCGACGCCTACCGCGACTACCAGGCGCGCACGTCCGTCTTCGTCCCATGGCTGCCGAAGCGCTAGTAGATCGGCTCATTGCCTCGGGTCGAGTGCCCGACCCGCTCCTGCGCGCCGGCGTCCGCGCCGCGTGCGCGACGCGCCTCCGCCGCGAGCGCCGCCGAGGGCCGGGCGCGAAGGAGGCGTTCGTCGAGCAATTGCGTGAGTCGCCGATCGCCGAGCAGGTCGAGAAGCCAAACGAGCAGCACTACGAGGTTCCGCCGGAGTTCTTCCACGCGGTTCTCGGTCCGAGAATGAAATACAGCTCGTGCCTCTGGCCCGACGGCGTCGACACGCTCGCTGCCGCCGAGGACGCGATGCTCGTGCTCACGTGCGAGCGCGCCGGCGTCGAGAACGGGATGACGTTGCTCGACCTCGGCTGCGGCTGGGGCTCACTGACGGGCTGGCTGAGCGAGCGCTATCCGGACTCGCAGATCCTCTCCGTCTCGAACTCGCGGCCGCAGCGGGAGTGGATCGAGGCGAAAGGGCTACCGAACGTCCGCGTCCTCACCGCCGACGTGAACGGCCTCGAGCTCGACGAACGGTTCGACCGGATCCTCTCCGTCGAGATGCTCGAGCACATGCGCAACTACGAGGCGCTCTTCGCGCGGATCGCGTCGTGGCTCGAGTCCGGCGGCCGGTTCTTCTGCCACGTTTTCTCACACGACCGCTTCGCGTATCCGTACGACGGCGGCTGGATGACGCGACGGTTCTTCACTGCGGGGACGATGCCGTCGGACGATCTCCTGCCGCGCTTCGACCGCGACCTGCAGTTGGAGGAGCAGTGGCGCGTCTCCGGCTCGCACTACGCGCGCACAGCTGAAGCGTGGCTCGAGCGACTCGACGCGAACCGCGCCGCGGTCGATCGCGTCGTCGGGCGCGCGGCCGCCGCGGAGTGGCGCGTCTTCTTCCTCGCCTGCGCAGGCCTGTGGGGCTATCGCGGCGGGGAGGAGTGGCTTGTCTCGCACTATCGCTTCGCCGTGCGCTAGCATCCCGCCGAGTGGCGACTAGGCAACGCATAGGCAGCGGTCTGAGCCGGTCGAGCTTCCTCCGCCGCGGCGGGATTGTGCTCGCGTCGGCGTCCGGCGTCGGCGCGTTCGCTCCCAACGCCTTCGCGGACGGCCCGCCGGACGGCGATCTCGCGTATCTCCGCCTGCTCGTTGCGGCTGAGCTTCTCGGGGTCGACTTCCAGGGACGCGCGGTAGCGAGCGGGACACTGCGGCGTCCCGCTTCCGCGCTCGCGCGGCAGATCCGCGCCGAGGAGCACCAGCACTACATGCTTCTCGCCGCCCTGCTGACCGCCGCGGGACAGACTCCCGCCACCGCAGGGGACATCGACTTCTCGTATCCGGCGCGGACGTTCGCGAGCCGGCGCTCGATCCTCGGCTTCGCGAAGGAGCTCGAGCGCGTTCTGGTCGGGGCTTACATCGACGCCCTCGAGAACGTGCAGACGCCTGGCTACCGCGAGACGATGGCGCGCATCCTCGCCAACGAGGCGCAGCACCATGGCGCGCTCGCGGCGCTCGAGGGCGAGCCCGTGATCGAGAAGCCGTTCCCGTCGCCACTCCGCATGCCGGCGCTGTCCAACTTCCTCGACAACTACGAGAGCTGAGGGATGGCGAAGCAGCAATACACGGCGAGCGAGGCCGCGGCGGCGCTCGGGATCAGCCTCGACACGCTGCGCCGCTGGGATAGCGCCAAGCGGATCAAGGTCACGCGCGACAAGAGCAACCGGCGCGTCGTCTCGGCGCGCGAGATCGACCGCTTGCGCGGCGACGGCCAGGGCGAGCATCTCACGGCGCGCAACCGCTTCCGCGGCACCGTGACGGACGTCCAGGTCGACGGGCTGATGGCCCAGGTGGAGCTTGTCGTGACCGAGCCCGCGCGGATCGTCGCCCTCGTCACGCGCGACGCGGTCGAGGAGCTCGGGCTGAAGAAGGGGATGGCGGCGACCGCCATTGTCAAATCGACGAATGTGATGGTGCAGAGCTGATGAAGCGGAGAATCCTCGCGCTATGCCTCCTCGCTGCGGTCGTCGTGCCAGTCGCCGCAGCGTCGCCCGTGAAGATCACCGTATACGCGGCGTCGTCGCTGACGAACGTCTTCCCTGCGATCAACGCGAACGAGACGTACTCCTTCGGCGGCTCGAACACGCTCGCGACCCAGATCAAGCAGGGCGCTCCGGCGGACGTCTTCGCCTCGGCGAACATGAGCATCCCGACCCAGCTCTACCAGGGCGGCTACTGCTCGAAGCCGGTCGTCTTCACCCGCAACACGCTCGTGATCGTCGTTCCGAAGGCGAATCCCGCGCACATCAAGAACATCTACAACCTCACGAAGCCCGGCGTCACGGTCGACGTCGCGGAGCCGGGCGTCCCCGTCGGGACGTACACGCAGCAGATCCTCAACAACATGAACATCGCCGCTGCGGTGAACGCCAACGTCGTCAGCCAGGAGACGGACGTGCGGACGGTGCTGACCAAAATCGCGCTCGGCGAGGTCGACGCGGGCTTCGTCTACTCGACCGACGCGAAGACCGAGCCCGGCCAAGTCAAGGTGATCAAGGTGCCCGCGTGGGCGCAGCCGAAGGTGCAGTACGGAATCTGCGTCGTCTCCACGAGCGCGAACAAGCCCGCCGCGCAGGCATTCATCAAGCTCGTGCTCAGCAAGAGAGGCCAGGCCGAGCTTCACAAGTTCGGCTTCCTGCCGCGCGTCAAACCGGCGCCGAAGCACAAGAAGCGCTAGGCCATGCGAGGCAGGCTCGGCGGCGGCCTGTTCGTCGTACTCGCGGCGGTCGCGATCGTCTTCCTCGTCCTGCCGATCGTCGGGATCTTCGTCCACACGACGCCGGGGAGCGTGATCGCCCAGCTCTCGAACCCTGTCGTCGACGACGCCTTCGTTGTGACGATGAAGACGAGCCTCGTCGCGCAGGCGCTGATCATCCTCTTTGGAACGCCGACGGCGTATCTGCTTGCGACGAGGCGCTTCACCGGGCGCTCGCTCGCGGTCACGCTCGTCGAGTTGCCGCTCGTCCTGCCTCCGGCCGTGGCGGGCATTGGGCTGCTCGCGGCGCTCGGCCGCTACGGACTGCTCGGCTCGAGCCTCCACGCCCTCGGCGTCTCGCTCCCGTTCACGCAGAGCGCGGTGGTCGTCGCCGTCGCGTACGTCGCAAGCCCGCTCTACATCCGCCAGGCGATCTCTGCCTTCGAGGCGGTCGACCCGCGGCTGCCGGCAGCCTCGCGCACGCTAGGCGCCGGGCCGATGCGGACGTTCTTCCGCGTCATGCTCCCGCTCGCGCGCGGCGGGCTGATCGCCGGGCTCGCGCTCTCGTTCGCGCGCGGCCTCGGCGAGTTCGGGGCGACGATCATGTTCGCGGGGAGCCTCCAGCACGTCACTCAGACGCTGTCCCTCGCGATCTACTACGAGTTCGACCAGAGCTTCGACGCGACGCTCGCGATGAGCGGGGTGCTAGTCATCGTCAGCGCCGTCCTTCTCCTCACCCTCCGAATCGCTCTCTCATGGCAACGATCAACCTCGAACACGTCACCGTCCCTCTTCGGTCTTTCGAGCTCGAGGTAAGCCTCGCGCTCGACTCGACGGTCGCTCTCGTCGGCCCGTCGGGTGCGGGGAAGAGCACCGTCCTCAACGCGATCGCCGGTCTCGTGCGGCCGAGCGGCGGCTCGATCCGGTGCGGGGAGGAGACGTGGTTCGACGCCGCGGAGGGTGTCTGTCTCCCACCGGAACAGCGAAGCCTCGGGCTCGTCTTCCAGGACTACGCCCTCTTCCCGCATCTCACCGTGCGCGAGAACGTTGAGTACGCGCGACGCCACGCCGCCGACGAGTACCTCGAGCGCTTCGGGATCGCTCACCTCGAGGATGCGCGCCCGGGCGATCTCTCGGGCGGCGAGCGCCAGCGCGTCGCGCTCGCCCGCGCGCTCGCACGCGACCCGGCGATCCTCCTCCTCGACGAGCCCCTCGCTGCGCTCGACGCGCACACGAAGGTCGAGGTGCGCACCGAGCTGCAGCAGCTCCTCGGCGGGCTCGAGATCCCGACGCTGCTCGTGACGCATGACTTTGAAGATGCAGCCGCGCTCGCGACGGAGGTCGGAGTGATCGTCGACGGCCGCCTGCGCCAATACGGCAGCCCGGCGGATCTCGTCGCGCGGCCCGCCGACCCGTTCGTCGCCTCGTTCACGGGCGCGAACCTCCTGCGCGGCACGCCGAGCGGGCCGGGCTCGGTCCGCCTCGAGGACGGCACGGTGATCACGGCAGCGGAGGAGGGCGAGGGAGCGACGGCGCTCGCCGTCTACCCGTGGGACATCACCGTCTCGACGCATCCGCCGGACGACTCCGCAATGAACGTCGTCGCCGGGACGATCACCGCGATCACCGAGCTCGGGAATCGCGCGCGCGTCACCATCGGGCCGGTGAGTGCGGAGATCACAGCGGAGTCGCTCCGGCGCCTTGGGCTCGTCACCGGCGGCCACGCGTACGCCGCCTTCAAGGCGACGGGGACGCGCGTCGTCGCTTAGGCGTTGAGCTCGTCGAGCTCGGCGCCGCGCTGCCGCATCGTCTCCTCCAGCTGCGCGGCTATATCCGGCTGCACCTGCTGGAGCATGCGGAACTCGGTACCGAACATCGAGAGGATCCGGGACGGCGCGGTGACCGTGACCGTGGCGTTGCGCCGTCCGGCTCCGAGGATCGCCATCTCGCCGAAGAAGTCGCCGCGGCCGTACGTCGCAACGGTCTCGCTTCCGACGGTCACCTCGGCGGCACCGTCGAGGAGGACGTAGAACGAGTACCCCGCTGCGCCCTCGCTCACGAGTGCGGTGCCGGGGCTCGCGTCGGAGACCTCGAACCATTCGGCGAGAAGGCCGCGCTGGTCGTCGCTCAGCCCCGCGAAGAGCGGGACGCGGGCGAGATCGTCAGCCGTTGCCATGACGGCAATCTACGCGCGTCGGACGTCGTGGACAACGGTTGGTCACCGGACCGTTACCTCCGCGAGCCGGCCGGCGACAAGCTCTTCGGCGGCCTCGCGCGCGGTCGCGCCACCGGTCGCGGCGGCCAGGAATTCGTCGCGATCGATCGCAAGCACACGCGCGGGGCCGACCGCGCGCACGGTGGCTGTCCGAGGCACGGCGTGGAGGAGCGCGATCTCGCCGACGATCTCGCCGGGAGTGACGCGGGCGACTTCCTCGCCGTCCCGCTCGACCGCGAGCTCGCCGGCTGCAACGAGATAGGCCCGGTCTCCCTCCTCGCCCTGGCGGATGAGGACGTCGCCGGGATTCAGCTCGACGTCGGACAGAGTGAACGCGACCCGCTCGAGCGCCACCGGCGGAAGCCAGCCGAAGAGCGGGTTCGAGCGAAGGAGCTTCACGTCGTCGGGGCTGATCTCCGCCGCCGGCTCGATCTGGCGTCTCGCGCCCGCGACTGCCGCAACGAGGCCGAGCCCCGCCCCGACGACGGCGAGCGAGACGCGCACGCTCGCGAAGTTGATGATGAGTGCCGTTGTGGCGGAGCCGAGCGTGATCGCGAAGCCGCGAATCCCCTCGTGGACGCCGAGGACGCGGGTCAGGAGGTCGTCGCGCGCGGAGCGGGCGATGAGGGTGTAGCCGGCGACGTCGGTGACGGTGTTCCCGCCACCGAGCACGGCCAAGCCGGCAAGCGCAACCGCGAAGCCCGGCTCGAGACCGAGTGCGAGCAGCGGCGCACCCCAGGCTGCGAGGCCGAGCGCCATCGGGCCGGCGAGACGGCGCCGGCCGACGAGACCGGCCGCGGCGATCCCGCCGACGATCCCGCCGACCCCGATCGCCGCGGTGAGCAGGCCGACGGCCGACGCGTGCAGGTCGAGGAGTTGGAGCGGGACGACGACCACGAGGACGTTGAGGGCGCCGCGCGCGAGGTTCTTCGCGGCGAACATCGCGGCGGCGAGCTTCAGCTGCGTGTTCGCGCGGACGGCGTTCAGCCCGTCGACGAGTCCCATGGTCCGCCGTGACGACTGCGGCAGCTGGATCGAGATCCCCGACGTGCTCGGGAGGCGCGACTCGGCGAGACCGCCCGCGATGTAGAGGGCCGCGGCCGCGGCGAAGACAGTCCAGGACTGCGTCGTGACGTAGAGGAGGGCGGCGAGAGCGGGGCCGAGCGTGACGGACGTCGCCTGCACGACGCTCGAGACGACGCCGGCCGCGGTGAGCTCCGCGGGGGCGTTGACAAGGAGCGGCACGAGGCCGCGGCGCGCGGGGTTCGAGACCGCCGTCGCCGTCATCAGCGTCGCGGCGAGCACGAGGAGGATCCAGTTCGGAGCGTGAGCGGCAGCCAAGCCTGCTGCGGTTGCCGCGACGACGGAGCGCAGGAGGTCGATCACGGGCAGCAGGCGTTCCCGTGGAATCCGGTGCGTCGCCGCGGAGACGAGCGGGGAGAGGATCGCCGCCGGCAGCATCTGCGCCGCGACGAGGATCGCCACGCCGCGCGCGCCGTCCGCGTCGTAGGCGAGGACGCCGAACGCCACGGCGACGACCGCGTCCCCGCCGAACGAGCCGGCCCAGGCGATCTGGATCTTGCGGAGAGGCGGGCTCTGACGAACGAAGGCGAACGGCTGGAGCGCCATACGGACGTCCAGCATCCTCACCCGCAACCCCGGACGCCCACGCGAGACAGTCTCTGCCTCCGCGAAAGCTCGTTGGGTATCAAGGTGGTGAATGGCCAGAGACAGGGCTTCACATTTGGCGACTACCGCTTTAGGCTCCGATCTTCCTCTCTGGGGATCCTCTCCTCAGCCAGCAACAGAAGGAGCGATGTTTCATGCGGAACTGGGGAACGCGTGGACGGGGATATCTCGTTCTCGCTCTCACGCTCGTCCTTGGGGGGCTCTTCTTCGCGCCGTCCGGTTCGGCGGCGGGTACGGCCGTCTGCACGGGCACGTGGTCGGGCGGCAACGTCACGGGCAATCTCGTGGCGGGACCCAACTGCGAGCTCGACTGGAGCTCGGTCAGCGGCGACGTCACGGTGGCCGCGAACGGCAGCCTCGCGGCCTACGGCGCGAGCATCGGCCATGACCTCAAGATCGAGCACACGTCCGCGACCAGCCTTCTATGCGGGGTGACGGTCGGACATGACGCAGTGATCGACAACAACAGCGGCTCGGTCTGGTTCATCAACGACTGCGGAGGCTCGTCCGTCGGTCACGACCTGAACATCAATCACAACACCGGTGGAGTGACGGTGTACGGCACGAGCGTCGGGCACGACTTACTGTGCCAGGCCGACTCACCCGCGGTGAGCCTCGACTCGAACCCGGTCGTCGGCCACCAGATCACGGGGCCTGAGTGCACATCCGCGACGAAGACGGTCAAGTGCCCGGCCACCGGCTGCACGGTCACGGACTCGAATGGCGGGGTTACCCTCGTCGCGACGATCACCGGCGGCCATGCCGGGACGGTCACGGTCTCTGTCGATCCGAACGCTCCCGACGTGGATAGTTGCTTCGCGGGCGAGGAAGACCCGCCGGTCGTCGGGGTCAATCCTCCGGCGGGCGACTCCGTGACGCTCGACATCACGTACCCGTATCCCGTCTACAACCTGTGCAAGAGCATGGACGGGAGCCCGGGCTCGTTCGCCTTCAACTTCATCCCGAGCTGCTCGGAGAGCGAAGGGCCTCCTTGCTGGCAATACGTCGGCGAGAGCATGAACGAGGTGCAGGTCTTCCTCGGGCCCGGCGACCCGTTCGTCACGGGCGGCTAGCCCGAAACCAACGTGACCACTCCGGGCGGGGCAGGGAGGATTCCCAGCTCCGCCCGGATCGCGTCCCGCTCGGCGTCATGCCGGGCCATGGCGTCAAGGGTCAGCGCGACTTCGTACGACGCGCGTAGCCGCCGCCCGGCGTCGAGGCTTTGCTCGAGGGCCGCGGCCGCTGCGTCACGCTGTCCCCGCTCGAGCAACGCCTGGCCGAGGACGCGCTGCGCGAACGGCTCGTACACGCCGCCCTGCCCGATGGCGGTGGCGGCATCGCGGGCGAGGTCGAGCGCGCGCTTCGTCTTCCCGAGCGCGAGCAGGCACTCGGCGATGCGGACCTCGGTCGCATTCGCCTCGCTTCGCACGCCGAGCTCGAGAAACGCGGTGCGCGCCTCCTCGAGCAGCTCGAGCGCCCGGGCAGCGTCGCCGCCGCGGAGGAGGATCACCGCCTGCAGTCGAGTCCCGCCGGCGATCCGCGCCGTCCAGCCGGCGGCGCGCCACGCGCGGAGCGCTTCCGTAATGCTCGCCTGCGCCTCGTCGAGCCGGTTCTGGTCGCAGCGGATCTCGGCGATGTTGCCGATGCAGTCCGCGCGCCGCGTCGGATCGCCGACGATCTCGTAGACGCCCACCGCGCGCTCGTTCAGCTCGACTGCCTCGTCCCAGCGGCCCGCCCAGTACGCGAAGGCGGCCATGGCGTTGAGGACGACCGCCTGCCGGCCGAGGGCGCCGAGCTCCTCGTAGATCGCGAGCGCGCGCGGGGAGAAGATCGCCTCGTCGCCGCGCCCGAGCTCGACGAGAGCCCAGTCGAGCGTTTGGTACGCGTGGGCGAGCGTGCTGCGGTCTCCCGCTCGCTCGGCCTCTGCGATCGCGGCGCGGCACCAGGCGGTCGCATCGGTGGGACGGCCCTGCATCTGGCGGACGACCGCGTACGCAGTCAGGAGCTCGGCCCGGCGGCTCGTCGCTGCCTGCCCCGGCACCGCCTCGAGCAGGCCGAGCCCGCGGCGATACCAGCGCAACGCCGCGGGATACCGCCCGCGCCGCTGCGTGACCCAACCCTCCTTCCGCATCAGCGCCGCCTCGGCCACCGGATCGCCGCCCCGGCGGCGGCGCGCCTCGCGGTACGCGCCGGCAGCGTCGTCGAACAGGCCGAGGCGCTCCTGCACGTCGCCAAGCGCCTCGTACACACCGGCGACGTCGGGGCCGACCATCTTCACTGCCCGCGCGGCGACGACCGCGCGACCGTACAGCTCCGCGGCTTCGGCGTTCGCGTAGATCTCCTCGGCGCGGGCCGCCGCGATGCGGGAGTATCGCCACGCCTCCTCGTGGCGGTGCGCGTGGAAGAAGTGGAGGGACAGCCGCTCGGCGGCGTCTTCGCCCCAGAGTTTCGCGATCGCCTCGCCGACGCGCCCGTGCATCTCCCGGCGCAGGCGGAACGGCAGTCCCTCGTACGCGGCGTCGCGGACGACCGACTGGCGGAAGCGGACAACGCCCCGTTCGCGGCTGACGAAGGCGGACAGCCGCGCCCACGCGATGTCGTCGACCGGCTCGTCGAACGAGGCGGCGAGGAGGTGCTCGTCGAAGCTTCGGCCGAGGATCGAGGCATGGCGGAGGAGCAGGCGGTCGGTGGTCGCGAGCCGGTCGATCTGCGCTGTGACGAGCTCCTCCAGCGAGTCCGACAGCTCGTCCTCGCGCGCGAACTCGGCGAGGAAGAGCGGGTTGCCGCCGGCCCGCTCGACGATCTGCTGCACGCGATGCGCCGGAAGCGGCCGGGCCTCGGTGAGGGCATGCACGAGCGTCGTCGCGACGGGACTCGCGAGCGGCTGCAGCGCGAGCGCGTCGCCGGCCGGCTCGTCGTCTCGCCGGACGGAGACGATCAGCCACGGCCGGGTGCCGGCGTCCTGAGCGAGGCGGCGGAGCAGCGAGCCCGACGCTTCGTCGAGCCATTGCGCGTCCTCAAAGACGAGTAGCGCCGGCCCGTCGAGGAGCGCGGCGAGCAGCGAGCTGACGACCTCCTCGAGCTTCGTGCGCCGAAGCTCGCCGTCGAGCTGCTCGCTCTCCGGAGTCGTGGGCGTCTCGAGCCGAAGCGGCAGTGCGAGCAACGGCAGCCACGGGAGGAGTTTCGGAGCCGCCGCGGCGACGCGCGTGGCGAGCGCGCGGGCCGACGTAGGAGCTCCGAGCGCGTCGCGGAGCAGGAGGCCGACGGCGTAGTACGGCGTCGCCGCTTCGTACTCCTCCGCGGCCACCGCTACGACACGTGCTCCGTCCGCTCGGACGCGCAGCTCGTGGACGAGGCGCGACTTCCCGATTCCCGCCGGGCCGGCGATCTCGACGAAGCTGCCGAGGCCGCCGCGCGCCCGCTCGAGCCGGCCCGCGAGGTCGTCGAGCTCCAGCTCGCGGCCGACGAACGGAGCGTCCGACGCGGCGTGCTGTGCGTGCGCGGATCCGTCGATCGCTCCGACCTCTGCGGCCGAGACCGGCTCCGCCTTCCCTTTCACGGCGAACGGCTCGAGCCGCGTCAGCGCGAAGTGCGTCCGTGAGCGGGCGACCGTCTCGTCGGTCGCGAGCAACCGGCCTGGCTGCGCCTTCGCCATCAGGCGGGCGGCGAGGTTCACCGAGTCGCCCTTGACCGAGTACGTACGGCGGTAGGGAGGGCCGAAGTCGTCGGCGAAGACGCGGCCGCGGTTCGCGCCGGCGCGCAGCGGCAGCGGACCGGATGTGTCGAGCACGCGCCGGAGCGTTCGCAGCATCCGCTCTTCGTTCGAGCCGGTGCTGCGGGGGCAGCCCGCGACGAGGAGGATCTTCCCGCCGCTGCCGTAGATGTCGCTGTCGAAGAACGCCACCTCGTGCTCGGCCGCCGCCGCCTGCACGTTCGTCAGGGACTCATGGAGCGCGTCGGCCGCCGTTGCCGCGCCGCCTCGCGCGATCAGCTCCTCGACGCCGTCGAACGCGACGAACGCCGAGGTGACGAGGCGGTGCTCCGGAACGCGCCGGCCCGCCAGTAGGTGCTCGAGGATGAGCGGCGAGAAGCACTCCTCGAGCGGCAGCCCGGTCGTGTCGGGCGCGGGGCCGGGGGGCGCGGCGGCGAGGGAGGGAGCGCGCTTCAGCAACCTGCCGTTGCCGCGCTCGTCTCCCAGCAGCCTCGGCTCGAGCAGCGCAGCCGTCTCTGCGCTGACCACGACCTCGCCGGCCCCCGCAGCCGACTCCATTGCCGCGGTTCGTCCCGCCGCCGCTCCCGCGAGGACGAGCTCCCGGTGCAGCTCGCCGGCGAGGAAGAAGTGGAACGTGCCGCTGTGAATGCCGATCGACGTGCGGAGGAGGACGACTCCCGCCGACGTCCGCAACCGCCCGATCCGCCGCATCGTCTGCTGCATCCCCAGTGCCGCGGCGCACGCGCGCTCGACGTGGCCGTCGCCGGTGAAGAGGATCAGCACCGCGTCGCCGCCCCACTTGACGACCCCGGCGCCGTACCTGTACGCGACGTCGAGGAGCTGCTTGAAGCAGTCGTCGAGCGTGTCGCTGATCTCCTCCGAGCCCTCCTTGCCCCGTCGCGTGAGCCGCTCGGTGAGGGTCGTGAAGCCCGAGATGTCGACGAACGCGAGCGACCCGTCGATCGCGCGATGCCGCGCGGCGGGCGAGTTGCGGAGCCAGTCGATGAGGATGACCGGCACGTACGGCCGGAGGAGCTCGTCGGGCCTCGTTCCGATCACCAGACCGATGCTATTCCTCGCGGTGGCGACTGTAGTGTCCGCGCCATGATTGCGGCGATCTGGGGCTGCCGGGGAACGCTCCCCGCGCCTGGCCCGACGACGGTCCGTTACGGCGGCGACACGAGCTGCGTCGCCGTCGAGACCGCGGACGGACGGCTCGTCGTCCTCGACTGCGGCAGCGGGATCCGCCTGCTCGGCAACGCCCTCGCCGCCGACCCGCCCCGCGAGCTCGACATCCTGCTCACGCACATGCACCTCGACCATGTGACGGGCCTCGGCTTCTTCGCGCCGCTCTTCATGGACACGACCATTCGGATCTGGGGGCCACGGCTCGGCGACGCCCCGCTCGCCGAGAGCCTCGCCTCATACCTCTCACCGCCGCTCTTCCCGGTCGCCTTCGCCGACATCCCCGCGCACCTCGAGGTACACGAGGTGCGGGAGGAGACGTGGCGGATCGGCTCGCTGACCGTCACGGCGGCTCCGGTTCAGCACCCGGGCGGCGCGCTCGGCTACCGGCTCGAGGAAGGCGGCGGCACACTCGCGTTCATCCCCGACAACGAGCTCGGTCTCGACCCCGACGCGGGGCTCGAGCTCGCGATGAACGCGGACGTGCTTCTCCACGACGCGCAGTACACGGTCGAGGAGTACCGGACACGCGTCGGCTGGGGTCATTCCTCTCTCCCGGACTTTGCAACGTTCGTGCAGCGCACCGCGCCGGGCCGTGCGCTCATGTTCCACCACGACCCTGCCCGCGACGACGACGCGCTCGAGGAAATGCGGGACGAGGCGGAGAAGCTCGCGGGCCGCGAGATCGAGCTGGCCGCGGACGGCCTCGTGATCGAGGTCCCGGGAAGGTAAGACTTGACATACACGTTTATCCAGGGAAGCGAACGAGGAGGACTGGGATGCCACTGACCATCGGTGACGAGGCGCCGAACTTCACGGCGCAGACGACGGAAGGCGAGATCGACTTCCACGACTGGATCGGCGACTCGTGGGCGGTGCTCTTCTCCCACCCGAAGGACTTCACGCCGGTTTGCACGACCGAGCTCGGCTACATGGCGTCGATCAAGCCGGAGTTCGACAAACGCGGCGTCAAGATCATCGGCCTCTCCGTCGATCCCGTCGACAAGCACTCGGCCTGGGCAGACGACATCGAAGAGACGCAGGGGACGCGGCCTAACTATCCGATCATCGGCGACTCCGACTACGCCGTCTCGAAGGCGTTCGGGATGCTGCCGGCCGACGTCTCGGGCGACCCCGCCGAGCGCACCCCGGCGCTGAACCAGACCGTCCGCAACGTCTTCGTCATCGGCCCGGACAAGAAGATCAAGCTCGTGCTCGTCTATCCGATGACGACCGGCCGGAACTTCGACGAGGTGCTGCGGGTCATCGACTCCCTTCAGCTGACGGCGAACCACAAGGTCGCGACGCCGGCACAGTGGCGGCCGGGCGACGACGTGATCATCTCCGGCTCCGTCTCGAACGACGAGGCGAAGGAGCTCTTTGGCGAGTGGGAGGAACCGAAGCCGTACATCCGGGTCGTTCCCCAGCCGAGCTAGTGCGAGCCGCCACGGAGTACGAGCGGAAACTCGACGCGCCGGTCGGCTTTCGGCTGCCACCGCTCGGCGGCGAGCAGCTCGAGCCGCGCGTCTTCACGTCGGTCTACTACGACGTGCCGGGCGGGTCACTGGCGGCGTCGGGAATCACCCTGCGGCGGCGCACCGAGCACGGCCGCAGCGTCTGGCAGCTCAAGCTCCCGTCCGACGGCTTCCGGCTCGAACTCGAGGAACCGGGCGGCCCGGCGCAAGTCCCCGAGAGTCTGACGCGGCTGCTGCGCGCGCACCTGCGCCGCGGGCCGCTCGAGAAGGTCGCGGAGCTGCGGACACGGCGCAGCGGCGAGCTCGTCGCGCGCGAGGGCTCGCAGGCCGAGGTGACGCTCGACCAGGTCTCGATCATGGACGCGCGGCGCGTGCGCGACCGGTTCGTAGAGGTCGAGGTGGAGCTGCGGAGCGGCGATCCGCACCAGCTCGATCTCATCGCCCGCGAGCTGCGGGAGGCCGGCGCCCAACGCGGCGCCGAGCTCCCGAAGCTCTTCCGCGCGGTCGTGTCGGGCGAGGCCTCGGCGGTGGACGGCCCGGCGGCGATCGGTGCGCTCCGCGCCGGGCTGCTCGCGCAGTTGCGGGAGATCGAGGCGCACGATCCGGGCACGCGGCTGGGCCGCGATCCGGAGAGCCTCCACGACATGCGCGTCGCCGTTCGCCGCGCGCGGGCACTCTTCCGCACCGGTCGGCCGGTCATCGCCGGCGACACGAAGACGGTCGAGACGGGGCTCAAGGAGATTGGTCGTGTGCTCGGCGATGTGCGCGATCTCGACGTCCTCATCGAGCGGCTGCGCGCGGAAGCGGGCGAGCTCGACGAGGGCGACCGGGAAGCGTTCCGGGCGGCGATCGGCTCGCTGACCCGGGAGCGTTTGGCGGCTCGCCGGAGACTGCTTCGGGCGCTCGACTCCGACTCGTATCTCCGGCTCCTCGACGCGCTCGAGCGGACGTCGCGCGACCTGGCTCCGAGTGGCCGCGACGCGACGCTCTCCGATCTTGTCGACCGCCAGGCCGGGAAGCTCCGCAAGGTCGCGAAGGCGCTGCCCAAGAAACCGGCCGATGCGGAACTGCACGCGCTGCGGAAGGCCGGCAAGCGGGCGCGCTACGCGGCCGAGCTCGCGGGCGACTCGAAGCTCGCGAAGAGCGCGAAGCGGTTCCAGGACGTGCTCGGCGAGCACCAGGACGCGGTTGTCGCCGGCGAACGGCTCCGCGAGCTCGCCGCCGCAGGCGACGCGCCGCTCGCGTTCGCCGCGGGACGGCTCGCCGAGCGGGAGGAGGCGCGGCGCCTCGACGCGCGCAAACGCTGGCCGAAGGCGTGGCGGCGCCTGCGGAAGGCGCTGTGAACTCGCTTCAAAGTGAAGCACGGGCCGGCCGGCCGCGCTGGTCGGCGCGATCCGGCGTCCTCAGTCGCGCAAATAGCTCTGCTATTCGCGCTCCCTGCGTCCTTGTCTCGCACTCGACCATCGCGCCCAGCCAGCGCGTGGTCATTCCGAAACGAGTTCTATGAGCATCCTCGTCCGGCACGCCTCGGCTGGCGACCGCCATGCCTGGGCGGACGACGACCGGCTCCGCCCGCTCGACGCAAAGGGGCTCCGCCAAGCCGCCGAGATCGCCGCCCAGCTCCGCTCGGAGGACATCCGCCGCGTAGTCTCGAGCCCGTACGTGCGCTGCGTGCAGACGGTTGAGCCGCTCGCCGCCGAGCTCGGTCTGGAGGTCGAGATCGACGACCGCCTCGCCGAGGGCGCGGGCGGCGCCGCACGGCCGTTGCTCGCCGAGGACGGCGCAGTCGCCTGCACGCACGGTGACGTGATCTACGACCTTCTCGGGCGTGGCCTGAAGAAAGCCGAATACCTCCTGCTCTAAGCGGCGAGCGCGTCGAGCGAGGCGAGCACCGCTCCCTCGCGGATCCCGCCGCTGCAGACGTGCAGCGGGACGCCGAGGAGCGCCTGAACCTCGGCCAGCAGCGCGAGGCCTGCGGGAACGATCTCGGCGCGGGCGCGATCGACGCCGTAGCGTCGGCTGATCTGGCGCGGCGCCTTCGTTGCCGCGATCTCGATCGCCTCGGCGAGCTCTGCGGGGCCGAGCTCCGGCCCGACGAGCCGGCGGGCTGCGCGAGCGCTGCCGCCGACGGCGAGCGCGGCTTCCACGTGCGGGGGAGTGACCTCGGCGAAGGCGGCGGCCGCTTCGGAACGCAGGTCGCCACCGCGGGTCGTGAGCCGCACCGAGCCGAGGTCGACGGACTCGATCCAGGCCGGATCGGAGCCGGGGGAGCCGACCGCGATCTCGGTCGAGGCGCCGCCGATGTCGCACACCGCGATCCGTTCCGGCAGCGCGATGTCGGCCGTGAGCACCGCGCCGCGGTAGGCGAGCGTGCCCTCCTCCTCCTTCGACAGCACGCGCGCACGAACGCCGGCTGCGCGGGAGAGGGCGGCGACGAGCTCGGCGGAGTTCGCGGCCTGCCGCCCGGGCGCGGTGAGGAAGACGTCGAGCGTCTCGACGCGCTCGCTGCGGGCGATGTCGGCCATCTTGCGGACGGCTTTCGCGGCGGCGGCGACGTGGACGTCGGAGACGGCACCGAAGCGCTCGATCTCCTCGCCGAGCGAGAGGCGCACCTTCGCCTTGTCGATCGGGACGACTCCGCCGCTCCCGGCGCTCGCAACGAGTAGGCGGGTCGTGTTCGAGCCGACGTCGATTACACCGACACGCATCTCTGTCCATCGTAGGTCCGCGATCGGCCGGCGCTGCAATCTTCTGGTGACGGACCGGAGACGGCCCAGTAACAGCACGCGCTACCGCGGCCGGGCGAGCGAGAGCCGTCGCCGCGCGCGCCGCATGAGGATGTTCTGGCCGGAGCGAGGGCGCTCGTCCTTCTTCGGCCGGACGCGGATCCAGTCGTCCTTCGCGTCGAGCTCGAACGAGGCCGCGGTGTCGCGCCACAGCGCGGCGAGTGTCCCATCGATCTCGGCCTGGAGCTCGGGACCCTCGACCGGCGTGAGCACCTCGACGCGGTGGTCGAGGTTGCGCGGCATGAGGTCGGCACTGCCCAGGAAGTAGACGCTCCGGTCGCGGGCCTCGAAAACGAAGAGCCGGCTGTGCTCGAGGTAGCGGCCGAGGACGCTGCGGACGCGAATGTTCTCGCTCAGCTTCGGGACGCCGGGCCGCAGTGAGCAGACGCCGCGGACGAGGAGGTCGATCTTTGCGCCCGCCTCCGATGCGGCGTAAAGCTCGTCGATGATCTCGGGATGCGTGAGGCCGTTGACCTTGATCCGGATGTGCGCCTTCTTCCCGTCGCGCGCGGCGTCTGCGACGGCGCGGATCTCCTCGACGAGCCTCTGTCGCAGCGTGAACGGCGCGACGAGGAGCTTGCGGAAGTGCGCCGGCCGGCCGAAGCCGGTCAGATGGTTGAAGAGGTCGGCGACGTCGTCGGCGATCTCCTCGTCGGCGGTGAAGAGGCCGAAGTCCTCGTAGGTACGGGCTGTGACCGAGTTGTAGTTGCCGGTGCCGACGTGGACGTAGCGGCGCAGCCGCCCACCCTCGCGGCGGACGACGAGCGTCGTCTTCGCATGGATCTTCAGCCCGGGGAAGCCGTAGACGACGTGGACTCCCGCCTGCTCGAGCGCGCGCGACCATTCGATGTTCCGGCGCTCGTCGCCTCTCGCTTTGATCTCGACCAGGCAGACGCTCTGCTTGCCACGCTCGGAGTTCTCGATCAGCGCGGGCACGAGCGGCGTGTTGTCGCTCGTCCGGTAAACGGTCGACTTGATGGCGATGACGTTCGGGTCGGCGGCCGCGCGGTCGATGTACGACTCGAAGCTCGTCGCGAACGAGTCGTAGGGGTGGTGGACGAGGAGATCGCCGCCGCGGATCGCCGCGAACTGCTCCGCCGCCGTCTCGATCGAGTTCCAGGGCGGGCGCGGCACGGGGGTCCACTGGTCGTTCTTGAGGTCAGGACGGTCGAGCTTCCAGAGCTGCTCGACGTCGGCGAGGTCGAGCATCCCCTCGAGCGGATAGACGAGCTCGTCGGAGACGCTCAGTCCCTGCTGGAGCTGGTCGCGCATGGGTCGGGACATCGACGCGGGCACCTCGAGGCGCGTCACCTCGCCGAAGCGAGCGCGGCGCAGCTCGAGCTCGACGGCCTCGAGCAGGTCGTCTGCCTCGTCCGACACGTCGAGGTCGGCGTCGCGTGTGACGCGGAAGAGCGACCACTCGCGAATGTCCATCCCCGGGAAGAGGCGCGGCAGGTAGTGCGCGAGCACCTGCTCGAGCGGGACGAACCGGCCAC
Organism: uncultured Actinomycetes bacterium; assembly: GCA_963753525.1. GTDB lineage: Bacteria > Actinomycetota > Thermoleophilia > Gaiellales > Gaiellaceae > Palsa-739. The sequence goes on along the minus strand of CAVWCS010000004.1, from coordinate 521,373 downwards.
GGCGGCCGAGCGGCAGGAAGCGCGGGAGCCCCTCAGGGACCTTGACCCGCGCGAAACGCTCCTCGCTCGTGTCGGGGTCCTCGACGAACAGCGCGAGGCTGACCGAGAGCGGCGAGATGTACGGGAACGGCTGGCCAGGCCCCACCGCGAGCGGCGTCACGACCGGATAGATCTCACGGTCGAACCGTTCGTCGAGCTCGCTGAGCTCCGCGTCGTTCAGGTCATCGACGCTCGTCACGACGATCCCTTCTCCGGCGAGTGCCGGGCAGAGCTCATCTGCCCACAGATGCGTCTGCCTGCCGTAGAGCTCGAGCACGCTGACCCGCGCTTCGGCGAGAGTCTGGCGGGGCGTGCGCCCATCGGCGGATCGCGCGCTGAGCCCGGCGGCGGTCTGCCCCATCAGCCCGGCGACCCTAACCATGAAGAACTCGTCGAGCATGTCCGTGAAGACCTTGAGGAAGAAGACGCGCTCGAGCAACGGGATGGTCGCGTCGGCGGCGAGATCGAGCAGGCGCGCGTCGTAGTCGAGAAACGAGAGCTCGCGGTTGATGAGCCGCTCGACGGCGGCTCCGGGTCGTTTGCGCGAGCGGGCTGCGGTGGCCACCGACCGAGATTACCCCGTCCAAGCAGCAGTTTCGTGACGGGTTACGGTGGGGCGGGCCGGCACGCCTCGCGCGTCACGAGCGCGAGCGCCGCGGCGAGGGCGAGCGGGAGCGCGACGTCGACGCGCAGGAGGAGCGCCCCCGCCAGCGCCCCGGCACCCATGAGGAAGACGGCGCTCGACCGGCGAAGCGTGCCGAGCCCGGATCCGCCCGCGAGCGGCGACTGCGACGCGAGGTCGACGAGCAGCATCGTGAGGACGACGGTCGAGATGTCCGAGGCGCCGAGCCGCCTGATGCACGTGCTCCGCACTCCCATGACGCAGGCGAGGAGGATGATCAGGACGTAAGCGGCCGTCAGTCCCGGCGTGACCGTCGTGAGCGCCGCGATCAGCGCGGCGGTCGCGAGTCCGACGACCTCGATCCCGAGCGCCGTTCGCAGCAGCCGGCTCGCGTCCGCCCGTCCGGCGATTCTGCCGCCGGCGATCGCGCCGAGCACGAATGCGCCGAGCGAGGCGAACGGCGCCGCGATCGGCAGGCCGCCGCTCCCGGCGATGCCGAAGCCGAGCAGGACGACGTTGCCGGTCATGTTCGCGGTGAAGACGCGCCCGAGACCGAGGAAGCTCACCGCGTCGACGATCCCCGTCGTGAACGTGAGGACGAGCAACGCCCGCGCCACCGGATGGCGAAGGCTCGTCGTCGCTGCGGCGGCGCTCATCGCGGTCAGGTTCGGCGGCAAGAGCCGAACTCCGGCTACTACGATGCAACTCCGTGACGATCGCCGACCTGCCAGCGGACGCTCTCGCCGCGCACGGCCTGCGGGCGGCCGGCCGCGTCGTCCGCAACCCGAGCACGTCGCAGCTCTACGCGGCCGCGCTCGACAGCGGCGAAGGCGTCCTCGCCGACTCCGGTGGCCTCGTCGTCGACACCGGCCGCTTCACCGGCCGCTCGCCGAAGGACAAGTTCATCGTCCGTGAGCCGGGCTCCGAGGAGCGCATCTGGTGGGGCGACGTCAACGCCGCGATCTCGGAGGAGAACTTCGACGGCCTCCGCGGCAAGATCTGCGCGAGCCTCGAGCAGTCCGACGTCTACGTCATCGACGCGTTCTGCGGCGCCGATCCGAAGCACCGGCTCTCGGTCCGCGTGCTCACGGCGCACCCGTACCACGCGCTCTTCGCGAAGACGATGTTCATCGAGCCGACCGACGCCGAGCTCGAAGGCTTCGAGCCGGACGTCCTCATCCTCCACGAGCCCGAGGTCGAGGCCGACCCGGAGCAGGACGGCACGCGCACGAACGTCTTCGTCTGCCTCCATCCGAGCCGCGGCGAGGTGATCATCGGCGGCACGTTCTACGGCGGCGAGATCAAGAAGTCGGTCTTCACGGTGATGAACGACCGGCTGCCGCTCGACGGGCATCATGCCGATGCACTGCTCGGCGAACGTCTCCGATGACGGGGAGGACGTTGCGATCTTCTTCGGCCTCTCCGGCACCGGCAAGACGACGCTTTCGGCCGATCCGTCCCGCAAGCTCATCGGCGACGACGAGCACGGCTGGGGCGACGACGGCGTCTTCAACTTCGAGGGCGGCTGCTACGCGAAGACGATCCGTCTCTCGGCCGAGGCCGAGCCGGAGATCTGGAACGCCGTGCACAGCTTCGGCACCGTGCTCGAGAACGTCGTCGTCGACGAGCGCGGCAACCTCGACCTCGACGACGACTCGAAGACCGAGAACACGCGCGCGGCGTACAAGCTCGAGCGGATCGCGAACATGCTCCCGGCGAAGCGCGCGGGCCACCCGCGCTCGGTGATCTTCCTCGCCGCCGACGCGTTCGGGATCCTGCCGCCGATCGCGCGCCTCAGCCGCGAGCAGGCGCTGTTCTTCTTCCTCTCCGGCTACACGTCGAAGCTCGCCGGCACCGAGCTCGGCGTGACCGAGCCGCAGCCGACGTTCTCGACGTGCTTCGGCGCGCCGTTCCTGCCGCAGCCGCCGACGGTCTACGCGCAGCTGCTCGGGGAGAAGCTCGACCAGCACGACGCGACGGTCTGGCTCATCAACACCGGCTGGACGGGCGGGCCGTTCGGCGAGGGGCACCGGATGCCGATCAAGGCGACGCGGGCGCTCCTCTCCGCCGTTCTCTCGGGGCACCTGCACGAGGTGGAGTTCCGGACGGATCCGGTCTTCGGCTTCGACGTCCCCGTGACCGCGCCGGACGTCGACGACTCGCTCCTCGACCCGCGCTCGACGTGGGCCGACGCGGCGCGCTACGACGAGAAGGCGCGCGAGCTCGCGCGGATGTTCGCGGAGAACTTCGCGACGAAGCACGCTGATGCGCCGGCCGAGATCAGCGCCGTCGCGCCCAAGCCGTAGCCGCCGCCAGCCGCGCGACCAGGACGAAGACGGCCGTGAAGGCGAGCGCGACGCCGAGGAACGCCGCTTCCTTCCCCGGGTGCGTGCGCCCGAGGATTGCGGCACGGATCGCGACGCCCGCGGTGATGCCGAGAAGCCACGTCGCGACGAGACGCCGCAGCGCCGGGCGGGTATAGAGCCGGACGAGAAGCGCGGCGGCGAACCAGCCGGCGAGGAGAGGGACCGCGTCGCGGGCGAAGCCGCGCCCGTTCAACGCTCCGTGATGCGAGAGCAGCCCGATGAGCGTCAACACGACGATCGCGGCAGCGTCCGCGCCGGCGGCGAGCGGAGGGGAGAGCGCGACGAGCCGCTTCATACGCGTCTCGCTTTCGCCCTCCCTTCCTTCGCGCGCAGCTTCCATTTGCGTGCCTCCTCCTTGCGGAGGAGGATGTCGTGCCGCATCGCGATCGCGAGCAGCTCGCGCTGGAGCTTGCGCCAGCTCTGCAGGCGGTCGGGCGGCAGCGCGCCCGACTCGACCGCCGCGAGAACCGCGCAGCCGGGCTCGTGCTGGTGCGAGCAGTCGCCGAAGCGGCACTCCACGGCGAACTCCTCGACGTCCGAGAACGTCGCGTCGAGCCCGGCCGTACCGACGTCCCAGAGCTGCAGCTCGCGCAACCCCGGCGAGTCGATCACGAGCCCGCCGCCGGGCAGGAGCAGGAGCTGGCGATGCACGGTCGTGTGGCGGCCCTCGTCGTCGTCCTCGCGCGTCTCCGTCGTCGCCATCACCTCTTCTCCGAGCCAGTGGTTGACGAGCGTCGACTTGCCGACGCCCGACGAGCCGAGCAGGACGGCGGTCGCGCCCGGCTCGAGCCGCGCGCGCACGGCGTCGCAACCCTGGCCGGTGAGCGCGGAGACGACATGGACGGGGACGCCGAGCGCGACCGCTTCCACCTCTGCGACGAGCGGCCACGGATCCTCGAGCCGGTCCGCCTTTGTGAGGACGATCTCCGGGGACGCGCCAGTCTCCCAGATCGAGACGAGGTAGCGCTCGATGCGCCGCGGCTCGAGATCCGGGCCGAGCGACGAGACGACGAACGCGATGTCGACGTTCGCGGCGAGCGTCTGGGCCGTCGTCGTCAGGCCGGCCGCGTTGCGGACGATTGCGCTGCGTCGCGGCAGCACCTGGCGGATGAGTCCGTCACCGACGCCGACCCAGTCGCCGACTGCGACATCGGTTCCGTCATGCAGCAGCTTTCCGGGCAGGCTTGCGCGGACGGCTTCCTCGGCCGTCCAGATGTCGAACGCGCCGCGGTGGGCGGCGGCAATGCGGCCCGGCTCGAGGCCGGGTTCCAGATTGTCGGCGAGTTCGGGAGTCCACCCGAGCTGGCTCAAGTCGTGCTGAGACAAGCGAGGCTCCTTCGCAAGAGAGTGGGACGCCAGACGTCCCATTCGGAGGAGCGCCCGGCGGCTAGGACAGGAAGACCAAGGAGGCGCGTGGCACAGTCATTTGTTCGAGCCTCCTCTCGCCGGGGACGCCCGGATCGTACCCAATCTCCGCGTAGCGACACCTTTACGCCGTCGTATTGACGAAATGCGCAGCGTGGGTGTAAGAATCCCCGCTGGATGCGCAGCGAGAGTGCCGAACGCGGAGCGGTTGCACCGCTGCGCCGAGTCGACGAGATCGACCGCAAGATCATCGAGGCGCTGCAGCAGAACGGGCGCGAGTCGTTCCGCGGCATCGCCGCGCGGGTCGGCGTGTCGGAGGCGACAGTCCGTGCGCGCTATGGCCGGCTGACGAGCGAGGGGATCCTCCAGGTCGTCGGCGTCACGAACCCGCTCGGGCTCGGCTTCGAGCAGGCCCTTGTCGGCGTCAAGACGTCCGGCTCGCCGAGCGCCGTTGCCGACGAGATCTCGAAATGGCCTGAGGCCGACTACGTCGTCGTCACCGCCGGGCAGTTCGACGTAGTCGTCGAGGTCGTGACGTCCGGGCGCATCGAGCTGCTCGAGCTGACGAACCGGATGCGCGCGCTCGACGGCGTCGTCTCGACCGAGACCTTTCTCTATCTCGAGATGTGGAAACAGCTCTACGACTGGGGGACACGTGGCAGCAACTGATCTTCGGCAGCTCGCGAACGACCATCTCTGGCTCCACTTCACGCGCATGGGTGGGCAAACGCCGCCGATCATCGTGCGCGGCGACGGCTGCTACCTCGAGGACGACGAGGGCAACCGCTATCTCGACGCGCTCGCGGGACTCTTCTCCGTCAACCTCGGCTACGGCTTCGGCGACGAGATCGGCCGGGCCGCGCACGAGCAGATGCAGGAGCTGCCCTTCTACACGAACTGGACGTACGCGCATCCGCGCGCGATCGAGCTCGCCGCCGAGGTCGCGTCGCTCGCGCCCGGCGACCTCAACCGCGTCTTCTTCGTCTCGGGCGGCTCCGAGGCGGTCGAGGCGGCGTGGAAGCTCGCGCGGCAGTTCTTCATTGCCCGGGACGGCATTCCGCCCGGCAAGAAGTACAAGGCGATCGCGCGCAACATCGCGTACCACGGCACGACCATGGGCGCGCTCTCGATCAACGGCATCGAGGCGCTGCGCGCGCCGTTCGAGCCACTCGTGCCGGAGGTCCGGCACGTGAGCAACACGAACCGCTACCACCGTCCCGACGGGCGAGACGGAGGAAGAGTTCACGGCCTTTCTCCTCGACGAGCTCGAGCAGACGATCGTCGAGATGGATCCCGAGACCGTCTGCCTCATCCACATGGAGCCGGTGCAGAACGCCGGCGGCGCGTTCGTCGCGCCGGCCGGCTATTGGGCCGGCGTGCGGGCGCTCTGCGACAAGCTACGACATCCTCCTCTCGGCCGACGAGGTGATCACCGCCTTCGGAAGGCTCGGTCACTGGTTCGCGTCCGAGCGGTACGACATCCGGCCCGACATCGTCACCAGCGCGAAGGGGCTCTCGTCGTCGTACGCCGCGATCGGCGCCGTCGTTGCGACCGAGCGTGTGATGGAGCCGTTCCTCGCCGACACGTCGATGTACTCGCACGGCATCACGTTCGGCGGTCATCCCGTCATGGCCGCGATCGCGCTCAAGAACATCGAGATCATGAAGCGGGAGGGGATCATCGAGCACGTCCTCTCGAACGAGGACGCGTTCCGCTCGACGCTCGCACAGCTCCTCGACCTGCCGATCGTCGGCGACGTCCGCGGCGCCGGTTTCTTCTACGCGATCGAGCTCGTGAAGGACAAGGAGACGCGCGAGACGTTCAGCGACGAGGAGTGCGAGCACCTGCTGCGCGGCTTCCTGTCGCACCGGCTGTTCGAGAGGGGCGTGATCTGCCGGGCCGACGACCGCGGCGACCCGGTGATCCAGATCTCGCCGCCGCTCGTCGCGACGCAGAAGGAGTTCGACGAGATGACCGGAATCCTCGGCGACGTGCTCGCCGAAGCATGGGAGGAGATGCATTGAGCGCTGTAGGTATCGCCACGGGCGACAAGGGTCTCAAGGCCGACGCCCTCGGCTACATGTCGAATCTCGTCATCGGCGTCGCCTCGACGGCGCCGGCGTATTCGCTCGCGGCGACGCTCGGCTTCATCGTCGCGACGAGGGCGATGGGAGTTCACGCGCCGGCCGTCCTGCTCGTCGCGTTTATCCCGATCCTTCTCGTCTCGCTCGGCTATCGCTATTTGAACAAGGCGGATCCGGACGCGGGGACGACCTTTGCGTGGACGACGCGCGCTTTCGGCCCGTGGATCGGCTGGTTCAACGGTTGGGCGATCTTTGTCGCGGACGTGATCGTCATGGCTTCGCTGTCGGTTATCGCCTCGCAGTACACGTTCCTGCTCTTCGACTGGAAGCACGGCGCGCACTCGGCGGGCTGGATCATCGTCGGCTCGATCGTCTGGATCGCGCTCATGACCTGGATCTGTTACCGCGGGATCGAGCTCTCCGCCGAGACGCAGGTCTTTCTCCTGAGCGCGGAGCTCCTGATCCTCACCGCCTTCTCAGTCGTCGCGCTCGTCAAGACGTACCACGGCGGCGCCCTGGCCGGCTCGATCCACGTGAGCGCCTCGTGGTTCAACCCGTTCGCCCTCTCGTTCAACGCGCTCATTCTCGGCGTGCTGCTCGGCATCTTCATCTACTGGGGCTGGGACTCCGGCGTGGCCGTGAACGAGGAGTCGCGGGACAAGACGGAAGGGCCTGGGAAGGCCGCGGTGGTCTCAACGGTGCTCCTCGTGCTGATCTACCTCATCGTGGCGACCGCGGCCCAGGCCTTCGCGGGTACGGCGTTCCTCAGCGCGCACTCGACTGACGTGCTCAATGCGATCGGGAGCCACGTCTTCGGCTCGCCCTGGGACAAGCTCTTGATCATCGCGGTGCTGACGTCGGCTTCGGCGTCGACCCAGACGACGATCCTTCCGACGGCGCGCACGACGCTGTCGATGGCGAAATGGGGCGCGATTCCCGAGGTGTTCGGGAAGATCCATCCCCGTTACCTGACGCCGTCCGTGTCGACCATCGGGATGGGAGCGCTCTCAGCGGTCTGGACGACGTTGCTGATCGGGTTCAACTCGAGCCAGAACGTCCTCAACGACTCGATCACCGCGCTCGGCTTCGCCGTCTGCTTCTACTACGGCTTCACCGGGCTGGCATGCGGCTGGTACTTCCGGCGCGAGCTGTTCAAGAGTGTGCGCGGATTCGTGCTCGCGGGGCTGCTTCCCGTACTGGGCGGCGTGATGATGGGCTTCGTCTTCGTCAAGGCGTGGATTGTCGAGAGCACGCCCGGCTACAACTACTCGACGCCGCTGTTTGGGATCCAGATTCCGATCGTGATCGGGATCGGCGGACTGCTCCTCGGGATCCCATTCATGATCCTCTGCGCCTTCAGGTTCCGGGGGTTCTTCAGCCGGAAGACAGAGGTCGCGCCTGCGGGGCTCCTCGACTAGGCCGAGGGGAACGTCTCGCCCGGGTCGTGGCCTGCCGCCACGGCCTGGGCGATGTCTAGCGTCGAGATTACGCCGATCGGGCGCCGCGTCTCGGGATCGGTCACGGCGAGGTGCGCCACGCCGTGCTGCGCCATCAGGCTCGCCGCCTCGGCCATCGGCCGATTCGCCGACACGGTCACGAGCGGCGTCACCGCGGTCGCGCCGGCGGTCTGCCGGTCGAGATCGAGTTGCGTGGCGGCGACGAGGTCGAGATCGGAGACGACCGCCCACAGGCGTGGCGCCTCGTCGTCCTCGTCGCTGTGCTCGAAGACGAAGATCGCGTGGACGTGGAACGTCGTCATCATCCGCGCGACGACGCGAAGCGGCGTCTCGGGCGGGACGCTGATCACGCCGCGGGTCATCGCCGCGCCGACGGTGGCGACGTCGTACGCGACGGGCAGTTCGTCGGAGTCGTGAGCTGCGTTGACCATGGCGGAAGCTTGCCGACGGGCCGTCGGGGCGGCATCCGCAGGAACTACGGAAGGAATTGAGGCGTCTGCGTCGATTTACGCGCCACACCCGTGTGCTGTGCCGCAGCGGCGACGGCCGCCGCGACGCTCGGTGCGACGGCGCGATTGAAGACGCTCGGGATGACGTAGTCCGCCGCGAGCTCCTCGTCGCCGATCGCGTCGGCGATCGCGCGGGCGGCGGCGAGCTCCATCTCGGCGTTGATCTCGCTCGCGCGGACGTCGAGGGCGCCGCGGAAGACGCCGGGGAAGGCGAGGACGTTGTTGATCTGGTTCGGGTAGTCGCTGCGGCCGGTCGCGATCACCTCGGCGAGCCCCTCGATCGCCTCGGGATCGACCTCGGGATTCGGGTTCGCCATCGCGAAGACGATCGCGCGCGGCGCCATCGTGCGCACGCCCTCGACGCTGATCGCGCCCGGCACGGAGACGCCGATGAAGACGTCCGCGCCGGCGAGCAGCTCGTCGGCCGTCCCCTGAAGGTTGTCGGGATTCGTCGTCTCCGCGTACTCCTGCTTCGCCGGGTTGAGCCCCTCGCGGCCGCGGTAGAGGGAGCCTCCCTCGTCGCAGCCGACGATCCACTGGACGCCCGCGTGCTGGAGCGTGCGAGTCACGGCCATGCCGGCGGCACCGCACCCGGTCGTGACGACGCGGACGTCCTCGATCCGCTTGTCGACCACGCGGAGCGCGTTCAGAAGCGCCGCGAGGACGCAGATCGCCGTGCCGTGCTGGTCGTCGTGGAAGACAGGGATGTCGAGCGATTCGCGCAGCCTGGCTTCGATCGAGAAGCAGCGCGGGGCGGAGATGTCCTCGAGGTTGATGCCGCCGAAGACTGGCGTGATCAGTTCGACTGCGCGGACGATCTCGTCCTCGTCCTTCGTATCGAGGCAGATCGGGAAGGCGTCGACGTCGGCGAACTCCTTGAAGAGGACGGCCTTGCCCTCCATCACCGGCAGCGCGGCCTCGGGGCCGATGTCGCCTAAGCCGAGCACCGCGGTGCCGTCGCTGACGATGGCGACCGTGTTGCGCTTGATCGTGAGGTTCCAGACCTTCTCCGGATCCGCCGCGATCGCGCTCGAGACGCGCGCAACGCCCGGCGTGTAGACCATCGAGAGGTCTTCGCGCGTCTTGAGCGGAGTGCGCGGCTTGATCTCGAGCTTCCCGCCGAGATGCGCGAGGAAGACGCGGTCGGAGACGTGGACGACCTCGACGCCGTCGACGTCCCGCACCGCCTCGACGATCGCCTCGAGGTGCTTCTCGTCGTCGGCGAGGACGTTGACGTCGCGGATCTTGGTGTCTCCCTCGACGCGCACGAGGTCGATCGCGCCGAGGAGGCCGCCGGCCTCGCCGACGCTCGCTGCGAGTCGCGCGAACGCGCCGGGGTGGTTCTCGATCCGGACGCGGATCGAAGCGCTGAAGGACGCTGATGGGTGCACCTCTTGAAGTTAGGCGTGGCTCGGGGTGCGCGTATCCGTATCCACTACGCTCGCTCGCGTGGAAATAACGGTATGCGACGTCGGGCCGCGCGACGGCCTGCAGAACGAGCCGGACACGCTCGCGCCCGCCGTGCGGGCCGAACTGGTCGACCGGCTCGGCGCGGCGGGGGTGCCGCGGATCGAGGCGGTGAGCTTCGTTCGCGGCGACCGTGTGCCGCAGATGGCCGATGCGGAGGAGGTCGTTGCGCGGGTCGAGCGGCGCGAGGATGTCGAGCTCTCCGGCTTGATCCTCAACGAAAAGGGCTGGGAGCGCTTCGCCGCCGCCGGCCTCGACCGCGTCAACGTCACGTTCGCGGCGACGGAGACGTTCAACGAGCGGAACGGCAACGCGACCCTCGCCGAAGCGGTCGCGCGCACGGAGGCGATCCTCGCGGCAGCGGAGGAGACGCCCGCGACGGTGACGCTCTCGTGTGCGTTCGGCTGCCCGTTCGAGGGTCGCGTCGATCCGGGCGTCGTCGCCGAGCTCGTGGCTCCGTTCACGAGCCGCGCCGAGGTCGTTCTCGCGGACACGATCGGCGTCGCGACGCCGTCGCCGGTGCGCGGGCTCGTCGAGCGGACGGGCGCCGCCGGCTTCCACGGCCACAACACGCGCAACACCGGCTACGCGAACTGCCTCGCAGCGCTCGAGGCGGGCGCGACCGTCCTTGACGCTTCGATCGGCGGCCTCGGCGGCTGCCCGTTCTCGCCGCGCGCGACCGGCAACGTCGCGACGGAGGATCTCGTCTGGCTGCTCGAGGGCGAGGGCGTCGAGACGGGCGTCGACGTCGACGCGCTCGTCGCGATCTCGCAGTGGCTGGAGGGAGTCCTCGGCCGGACGCTCGAGGGCTACCTCTACCGCGCCGCGCCCTGGCCGCCGGCGTAGACGACGCCGCTTGCGACGAGGCCGTCGATCTCGTCGCTTGAGTAGCCGAGCTCCCGCAGGATCTCTGCGCTGTGCGCGCCGAGAGCCGGCGGTGGGGAGTGGTGGTGGATGCGCTCGCCGTCCGCCGAGAGTGGCGCCGCGACGGTGATGAGATCGTCCACGACACCGCCCGGCAGTTTTTGGAGGATCCCGAGCGCCTCGGTCTGCGGATGGCGCGCCGCCTCGCCGACATCGTGGACCGGCGAGGCCGGAACGCCTGCGGCGACGAGCGCGTCGAGCAGTTCGGCGGTGTCGCGCTCGCGCGTCGCCTCCCCGAGCAGCGCGAGCAGCGCCGGCCGGTTCGCGACGCGCAGCGGGTTCGTGAGGAAGCGCTCGTCGCTGACGAGTTCCGGAACTCCGAGCTCGCGGCAGAGCGCGGCATAGAGCTTGTCGTTTCCCGCCACGATCATCAGCTCGCCGTCGCGCGTCGGGAAGACCTGGTACGGCGCGATCTGCGAGAACGCGCTCCCTTCCCGGCCCGGGACGACGCCCGTGCCGAGGTAGCCGACGAGCTGGTACGAGAGGAGCGAGAGCGCGGTCTCGTAGAGCGAGACATCGAGCGTCCGGCCGACTCCGGTCTGCTCGCGCTCGTACAGCGCCGCAACGACGCCGAGCGCCGCCCAGACGCCGGTGCCGATGTCGATCAGGGAGACGCCCGCGCGCACCGGTGGGCGGCCGTCCTCGCCCGTGACACTCATGATCCCGGACGCCGCCTGCAATAGCGGGTCGTATCCCGGCTGGCTCGCGAGCGGGCCGCGCGAGCCGAAGGCGTCGATCGTGCAGTAGACGAGGCGCGGATTGCGCGGACGCAGATCCTCCGGGCCGAGACCGTGCCGGTGCGCCGCGCCGGGACGGAGGCTCTGGACGAAGACATCCGCCCGATCCGCGAGCCGGAGCACCGCGTCCTGCCCGCGCGGGTCGCCGAGATCGACCGCGAGCGAGCGCTTGCCGGCGTTCGACGCGAGGAACATCGCGCCCTGGCCATCCCAGAAAGGCGGCCCCCACTCACGAGCGTGGTCGCCGCCGGGCGGCTCGACCTTGACCACCTCGGCTCCGAGCGCCGCGAGGAGCTGCGTCGCGCTCGGCCCCGCGAGTGAGGACGTCACGTCGACGACGCGGATGCCGGCGAGAGGGAGAAGCTCGCTCACGCCGCCAAGGAGTACAGGAGCGTGGGCCGGCCCCGAACGACGACCTCGCGCTCGAGCGCCTCCCCGATCTTCTCTGCGATCCGCACGGAAGGAACGTTGCCGGGCTGGATGAGCGAGATCAACCGTGTAAGCCCGCGTTCTGCGATGCCCCAATCCCGCAGCGCGAGCGCGGCCTCTGTCGCATAGCCGCGCCCCCAGTGCTCACGTGCCAGCCCCCAACCGATCTCCGTCTGGGGCCCGTCGATCTCCCACGTCTCGGGATCCCAGCGGAGGAAGCCTGCGCGGCCGAGCACCCGTCCGTCCTCGCGCCGCTCGACAACGAACATGCCGATGTCCCACGCATCCCAACGCTCGAGCCAGCGGGCGACCGCTTGCTCCGAGCCCGCGAGGTCGGTGGTGGAACCGTCCCCGATGTAGCGCATCGCCTCCGGGTCGGCGAACGCTTCGAGCAGGTCTGCCGCGTCCTCGGGGCGCGGCAAGCGCACGAGAAGGCGTTCGGTCTTGATCACAGTGGCAGCATTATCGAGCGCTCGAACTCGATCACGACCTCGTCGCGCTGGTTGAGCCCGCGCGTGCGGACGGTGACGATCCCAAAGCCGGGCCGCGACTTCGACTCGCGCTTGGAGAGCACCTCGGTCTCGGCGCGGATCGTGTCGCCCGCGAAGACCGGTGCGGGCAGCCGCACCTCGCGCCAGCCGAGGTTGACGCCGCGCTCCGAGACGGCCTCCACCGAGAGCCCGGTGACGAGAGCGAGCGTGAACGTCGAGTCGACGAGCGGCCGTTTCCACTCCGTCGTGGCCGCGTACTCCGCGTCGAAGTGGATCGGGTTCGTGTTCATCGTCTGCGTCGCGTGCGCCACGGCGTCTGCATCGAGCACCGTCCGCCCGAAGCGGCTCCGGTAGATCTCCCCGACCTGGAGCTCCTCGTACGCCCGTCCCATGCTGGTCAGTTCTAGCTGTCCCGAGTATCCGGCGTAACCTTTGCGGCGCGGCCGGACTCTATATCTGCAGGTGGGAGGCTCAACGTCCCGGGAAGCGATCGAGCGCGTCTACCGCGACCACGGCGCGCAGCTCTGGCGCGGCGTCTACGCCTATTCGGGCGGGCGAGCCGAGATCGCCGACGACGCAGTCGCGGAGGCCTTTGCCCGTGCGCTCGAGAGCTCCGCCCGGATCCGGTCGCCACTGCCGTGGCTCTATCGGGTCGCCTTCCGCCAGGCCAGCGCCCGGATGCGCGACGAGCGCCGAGAGGAGAGGCTCGACAACGCGCCCGAGCCGGCGGATGGCGGTTCCGCGGGAGACGCACTCGGAGCTCTCGCGCCTCTGACGCCGCGGCAGCGCGCGATCGTCTTTCTCTTCTACTACGCGGATTCTCTCGATTGCCGACATCGCGCAGGCGACCGGGTCGACCCAGGTCTCCGTTCGCGTCCAACTCCACCGTGCCCGTGAGTCGTTGCGGCGCCGCCACGGCACCGCTCGCGCCATGCGCACCCGGTCCACAGGAGGAACCGATGAGCATGAACTGGTCTGACGAACTGCGGAGTCTCGACCGCGTCGGTCCGTCGCGCGATCTCTGGGCGGACGTGCTCGCGCGCGGAGCCGCTCCTCGCGCCCGCCGCGTTCGGTTGCGGCGCGCGCTCGTCGCGGTTGCTGCGGTCGTTCTCGTCGGCGCCGCGACGGCATTCGCGTACCGGCTCCTCAGTCCCTCGCCCGGATTCACCGCGGGCCTGACCGGTCTGGAGAGCCTGCCGACCGTGCCCTGGCCGGCAGACATGCCGAAGGGATCTCTTCCCATGCTCGCTCGGGGGACGGGTCTCACTCCGAGCGAGGCAGAGCATCGCTTGCGCCTCGTCCAGAGCGGGTTGTCGTTCGGCCCGCAGAGCGGCCTCCGCCTCTACGCGTTCCCGGGGCAGGACGGAAGCGCGTGCATCTTCCTCGTCCCCGGGGTCGGTGGCTTCTGCTTGCCGACATGGAACGTGAACACAACCGGCCACGAGAGCATCGCGTGGGCTGACTGGCCGGGCGACGGCCCGCCCGCACCCTCCGGTCCGCTCTGTATCTTCGGGCTCGTCGCCGACAACGTGGGATCGGTCGAGGCCGACGTCGGCGGAGTCAAGCGCAAGATCCCGATCGTCGACAACTCCTTCTACGCGGGCTACGACTCGATCTCCGGCACAGACTCGATCGGGCTCGTCGTCCATTTCGAGGACGGGACGACGAGGACGTACCACCAGCCCAATCCGTACGCGGCCTATGGCCCGACCGGCGGGGTGGGTCCGACGGGAGCTCCGCACTAGGTCGAGTCGCGTTCGCCATGATCGTGGGATGGCGAACCGCCTTGCCCAGGAGACGAGCCCGTATCTCCTCCAGCACGCCGAGAACCCCGTCGACTGGCGGCCGTGGGGGGAGGAGGCGTTCGCACGCGCCCGCGACTCCGGCAGGCCGCTGCTCGTCTCGATCGGCTACTCGTCGTGTCACTGGTGCCACGTGATGGAGCGCGAGTCGTTCGACGATGAGGCGACGGCTGCGCTCATGAACGAGCTCTACGTGTGTGTCAAGGTCGACCGCGAGGAGCGGCCCGACGTCGACTCGGTGTACATGGACGCCGTCGTTTCGCTCACCGGCCAGGGCGGCTGGCCGCTGACCGTCTTCCTTACGCCCGACGGGCGAGCCGTTCTTTGGCGGGACGTACTTTCCACCTGAGCCGCGCCACGGTCTGCCGGCGTTCCGGCAGGTGTTGCGTGCGGTCGCCGACGCGTACCGCGAGCGGCCGGAGGACGTAGCAGCGCAAGCGGAGGCGCTCGTCGGCGCGCTGCGGCAGTCGGCGGAGCGGGAGCCGTCGCCCGAGCCGCTCCAGGAGGGATTGCTCGCCGAAGCGGAGGAGGTTCTACTCCGGCAGCTCGACCCGCGCTTGGGCGGCTTCGGGCACGCGCCGAAGTTCCCGCCGGCGTCGGCGCTCGAGTTCCTCCTGCGGCGTGGGTCGCTCGACGCCGTCCGGCTCACGCTCGACGGAATGGCGGCGGGTGGGTTGTACGACCTCGTCGGCGGCGGCTTCCACCGCTACTCCGTCGACTCGGAGTGGCTCGTGCCGCACTTCGAGAAGATGCTGTACGACAACGCGCTGCTCGTGCCGCCGTACCTCCACGCGTGGCTCGCGACCGGCGAGGACCACTACCGCGACGTCGCCGAGCGGACGCTCGACTACCTCATCCGCGAGCTGCGCCTCGAGAGCGGCGGCTTCGCCTCTGCCCAGGACGCCGACACGGACGGCGTCGAGGGATTGACGTACACCTGGACCGAAGAGGACGGAATCCCCGCCGAGTTGCTGCAGCCGTTCGAGCACGGCCGCTCGATCATCCGCGGCGAGCTCAACGACGCAATGCGCGCGCGGCTCCTCGAGACTCGCGAGCGCCGGCCGCAGCCGTTCCGCGACGACAAGGTGATCGCCTCGTGGAACGGCCTCGCCCTGGCGGCGCTCGCGGAGGGCGCACGTTTCCTTCCAAGTAACACTGTGTTACAAGCGGCTGTTTCGCTCGGGGAGCTGCTCTGCGACGGCCCGCTGTGGCGGACCATGCGCGACGGCCGCGCGAAGTTCCCCGCCTACCTCGACGACTACGCGAACGTCGCGCACGGCCTCTACGAGCTACACGTAGCGACCGGCGACCTCCGCTGGCTGTGGGAGAGCCGCCGGCTCGCGCTCCAGGCGGTCGAGCGGTTCGGCGACGACGACCGCGGCGGCTTCTTCCTCTCGCCGGCCGACGGTGAACAGCTCGTCGCGCGGCAGAAATCGCTCGAGGACAATCCGATCCCGTCGGGCAACTCGATGCTCGCCTTCGTCCTCCTGCGGCTCGCGCGGATCTGGGGAGACGAGGAGCTCGAGCGGCACGCGGTCGGCGCACTCCGGCTCGTCGGCGACTATCTGACGCGCGCGCCGTCGGCGTTCGGCTGGGCGCTTTGCGCTCTCGACCTCCACCTCTCGCCGCCGCGCGAGCTCGCGATTCTCGGCGGGCCGGACACGGAGCGTCGCTCGTGCGGCGATTGCCGGCTTCGCTCCGAACACCGTCGTCGCATTCGGCCCCGCCGACGACGTACCGTTGCTCGAGGGCAAGACGGTCTCGCCGGCCGTCTACGCGTGCGAGCGCTTTGCCTGCCGCGCGCCCGTCACGGATCCGGCCGAGCTCTAGAAAACGACGAGGGGGAGCCGAAGCTCCCCCTCGAAGAGAACAGAACGACGGGTCTAGGTACCGCTGGCGAGCACTCCGCCGAACGTCTTCCAGTCGCCGCAGCTAGCTCCGTCGGTGGGGTCGCACGCGTTGGTCTGACCACTCCACTTCTCGAACTGGAGCTGTTGCATCGGGAACAGCCGCGACGACGAGGTCTTCACGGCCATCCCTGGGTAGACGAACGGGTTCTTGTTATTCCCGTTCTCATTGATGGTCCGAAGCGCGTGCATGAGGCTTGCGCGCGTCGGGTTCTTGCCTGCGTGCTTCAGCGCGTCGACGAACGTCCACGCCGAGGCGAGCCCGTAGATGAGGTTGTTGTCGCCGATGTCGTACTCGTGCTTCAGGGCGGCACTGTTTGTCCCGTAGATGATCGCCTTCGCGAGCGCCATTGCGGGATCGCTCGCGAACTTCGGGTCCGTCTGGCTCTTGATGTAGGTCGTCGTGATCACGTTGTTGACGGTCGCCCCCTTCGCCTGGGCGGTGAGCATGAACACCCGGTTCGCCGAGACGTTGTTGAGGATCGTCAGCGGGTGGTACGAAGGGATCGACGACTCCGCAACGAGCGCTGCGATCGACGAGCCCGGCGTCGCGAAGATCACGAAGACGTTGGCTCCATGCTCCGCAATCTGGACGACGCGTGCACCGATCGACGCGCCGCTTTCGCCCGAGGCATATGCCTCGGTGTGGACGATGTCGCCCTTATGACTGCCAAGGCCCTTCCTCAACCCTGCGAGGTAGTTCTGGCCGTAGGCGTCATTCTGGTAGAGGACGCCGATCTTCGGGTTGGCCGGCCCGTGGGCGAGGATGTACTTCCCATAGAGCACTCCCTCCCCCGGATAGTCCGGCTGCCAGCCCTCCGTCCACGGCCTGCGCTTCGGGCAGACGTGGGCGATCGGCTTGAACGCCGATCCGTTCAACGCGCAGAGGCCCCAGTAGGCATCGCCGGTGGCGAGTAGCACCTGCGGCACCTTCCTGTCGTTCAGATAACCAATTGTGGCGAGGTTGGTGGCAGTCCCGAGGCTGCCCACCACCGCGAAGACGTGATCGTTCTCGACGAGTTTCTTGGTCTGGGAGAACGTCTCCGACGGTTCGTACTGGTCGTCGAGGACGATGTCCTTGATCGTGCGGCCGTTCACGCCGCCGAGCCCGCCCTTGTTCTTCGGGGCGTTGACGTAGCCGTAGTACGCCTGCTCCGCATAGGCGATCGTCGCGTAGAGCGAGGCGCCGTTTGGAGGGTTCGGTTCCGTAAGCGGGAATGTGCCGCCGATAGTGATCTGGGTAGCCGTCACTCCCGGCGTCCCTTGACGTGCGGCTCCGGCGGTGGTCGCCACGGCAATAGCGATGGCGACAACGCCGAGCAGCGCACAGAGCTTCTTGCGATTGATACTCACGCGCCCTCCTCCGATCGTTCAGATGAATGCGACGAGCCGTTCAGCTACTCACTTAGACGAGCGTTCGCGCAGTTTGACTGTCTTTGACTCTCGGTTCAAGTCTTGGCGAGCGAACGGAGCCGCGCGATGAAGCTGGCGAGGCCGCCTGGGAGCACGAGCATCACGACGACCACGAACACCCCGTAGACGACCTCGCGCCCGCGATCGGAGCCGATGACGGGGACGCTCGTCGAGATCGTCGGCAACAGGCTGACGAACGCCGCGCCCGCGAGGATCCCCCAGAGCGAGCCGAGCCCCGCGACGGCCGCGCCCACCAGGAGCGAGAGGATAGATCGACGCCGAACTCCTGTGGTTGCGCAAAACCGTTCAGGGTGATGACGTACAGCGCTCCGGCAACGCCGCAGAAAGCCGCGGAGATTGCAAAGGCGAGCGTCTTGTAGAGCCCGATCTCGACTCCTGACGCGACGGCTGCGATCTCACTGTCGCGGACGGCGCGGAACGCGCGCCCGACGCGTCCTCGCAGGATCAGCCATGCGAGCGCGAAAAGCACGGCGGCGGTCGCCCAGGCGGCGCCGTAGAGCCATACGTTCCCCTCCGTTGTGGTCGACTGCACGCCGCCGCTGCCGCCGAGATACGTCGACCACTGCAGCGGCAACTGCTGAATCGAGAGGGCGAGGGCAAACGTCGCAAGGGCGAGATAGACGCCGGAGAGGCGCAGCGCCGGCAGTCCGAAGAGCAGGCCGACGAGGAAGCAGATCCCGAAGGCGATGACCATCGTCAGGATGAGGTTCGTGTGGTGGTCGCGCGACATGACCGCGCTCGCGTAGCCGCCGATCGCCATGAACGCTCCGTGCCCGATCGAGACCTGGCCCGTGTACCCCGTGAGGATATTGAGGCCGAGGATGGCGATGAAGAAGACTCCCACCCCGGCGGCGAGGAACGTGTTGTAGCCGCTGAGGACGAACGGCAGCACTGCGAGGACGGCCGCGACCACGGCAAGCGACGCGAGAGCCGGGACGTTGCGCCTCATACCCGCTGCACCTGTCGGCGGCCGAGGAGGCCGTTCGGCTTGACGAGGAGGATCACGAGGATCACCAAGAACGAGAACGGGAGCTGGAGGTTCGAGCTGATCGCGGGGACGTAGCCGATCATCAGGGTCTGGAAGACGCCGATCGCGACGCCTCCGACGACGGCGCCAACCGGGCTCTCGAGACCACCGAGCGCGGCCCCGGCGAATGCGTAGACGAGGATCGGCTGCATGAAGCCCGGATCGAGGAAGAGCTGAGACGGCTCCGCCATCAGACCCGCCACCGCGCCAAGGACCGCCGCGAGCCCCCAGCCGATCGCGAGCATCGCGTCGACGCGAACGCCGGCGAGAGACGCCGCCGCCGGCCTCAGCGCGGCCGCACGCATTGCGAGACCGAGCTTCGTGAAGCGAAACAAACCCCAAACCGCGGCAAGGCTCACGAGGACGACGACGACCGTCCCGACCCACAGATGCTCGATGCGGACGCCGCCGACGTCGTACGACACCGTGGGGGACCCGAAGGGCGAGGGCATCGTCAACAATTGGCCGCCCCACTTCCACCCCGCGATCCCGTCGATGAGGGTGAACAGGCCGATCGTCACGATCACCGTCGCGACGACCGAACGGTGCTGCACGGGCCGGATCACCGTCACCTGCAGAACCACTCCCAGCACGAACGCGATGGCAAGCGTCGCGAAGAAGGCGCCCCAGTACGGCAGACCCCATTGGATCAGCTGGTACGCGATGTACGTCGTCAGCATCGCGAGCTCGCCTTGCGCGAAGTTGATGACGTGCGTCGCTTGGTAGATGAGGACGAGCGCGAGCGCGAGGCTGCCGTAGACCGCCCCGATCGCGACTCCCTCCACCGTGAGCATCGCGAAGTTCGTGCTGTCGAGCGAGCCGACGAGCAGGAAGGTCGCGCCGGCGACAATGAGGCCGACAGGGATTCCGAGCTCGGGTATCTCCAGTCTCGCCACGTCAGTACCCGAGGTAGCTGGCCCGGATGGCGTCGTCGGCGCGAAGCTCGTCGCTCGTCCCCGAGAGCACGATCTTCCCTGCCTCGAGGACGTAGCCGGACTGCGCCGCCTGGAGCGCGAGGTGCGCGTTCTGCTCGACGACGAGGACGCTGAGGCCCTCCTTCTCGTTGAGCTCGCGGACGATGCGGAAGATCTCGGCGACGAGTACGGGAGCGAGGCCGAGCGACGGCTCGTCGAGGAGCAGGAGCCTCGGGCGCTGGATGAACGCGCGCGCGAGCGCGAGCATCTGTTGCTCGCCGCCGCTCAGCGTCCCGGCTTGCTGGCGGCGCCGGTCGGACAACCACGGGAAGTACGTGAGGACGCGCTCGACGTCGGGTTTGATCGAGCCGCGGCGGGTGTACGCGCCGAGGCGGAGGTTCTCCCAGACGGTGAGCTCGGAGAACGTGCCGCGTCCCTCAGGCACATGGGCGATGCCGAGCCGGGCGGCGCCGGCGGGGCCTGTCCGACCGAGCGCGCGGCCGGCGAACACGATCCGGCCCGAGCGGCGGACGGTTCCGGAGACCGCCCGGAGCGTCGTCGTCTTGCCCGCGCCGTTCGGGCCGAGGACAGCAACGATCGCTCCCTCCTCCACGGCGAGCGAGACGCCGTGCAACACGTGGATCGGCCCGTACCGGGCTTCGACGTCCTCCAGCTCCAGGAGTGAACTCACGCGGCGAGCTCCCCGCCGAGATACGCCTCGATGACTCCCGGGTCGCGCTGCACGTCGGCAGGCACACCGGCGGCGATCGTCTTGCCGAAGTTGAGGACGTGCACGTGGTCGCAGAGCTGCATGACGAGTCGCATGTGGTGCTCGACGAGGAGGATCGTCAGCCCGCGCTCGTCGCGGAGCCTGCGTATCAGAGCGCTCAGCGCCTCGACCTCCTCGTGGTTGAGGCCGCCGGCGGGCTCGTCGAGGAGTAGCAGGCGCGGGCGCGCCGCGAGCGCTCGCGCGAGCTCCACGCGCTTCAGCGTCCCGAACGGCAGCCCGGCCGCCGGACGGTTCGCGTGCTCGCCGATGCCGACGTAACCGAGCGTCTCGAGGGCCGCGCGGCGCACCGTGCTCTCGCGGCCGAAGCGGGAGGAGGAATGCGCTCCAACGAGGACGTTCTCGAGGACGGTCATGTTCGGGAAGAGCTCGACGTTCTGGAATGTCCGAGCAATGCCGAGGTGGACGACGCGGCTCGGGCGCGTCCGGCGGAGCGAGCGTCCTTCGAAGACGACGTCGCCCGAGTCGAGGTGGTAGAGCCGCGTAATTGCGTTGAACGCTGTCGTCTTGCCGGCGCCGTTAGGCCCGATCAGCCCGACGATCGCGCCCTCCGGGACTTCGAACGAGACGTCGTCGAGCGCGACGATGCCGCCGAAGGCAAGCCGCGCGTGCTCGAGGGTGAGCATCAGTCGGCGGCCTGCAGCGAGCGGCCGCCCGCAGACTGCATCCCCGCGATCATCCCGGGCGGCGAGGCGCCCTCCGGGAAGCGGGCGACGATCTCCGCCAGCAGAGCGTCCGGCTCCCAGCCCTCGGGCGCGTCGAACAGCTCGCCGGCGCTCCAGCCTTTTAGGGCGTTCACCGCGCCGCCCCAGACGTGGAACACCTGGCCGGTGATCGCCTGCGCCTTGTCGGCGCAGAGGGCGACGACGACGGTGGAGATGTTCGCCGGGTCGAGCGGGTCGAAGCCCTCCTCCGGTGCGCTCATCTGGAACGTCTCCTCCGTCATGCGCGTGCGCGCGTTCGGCGCGAGGCAGTTGACCGTGACGCCGTAGCGCTGCAGCTCCTGCGCGACGATGATCGTGAAGCCGGCGATGCCCGCCTTCGCGGCGCCGTAGTTGGCCTGGCCGACGTTGCCGAAGACGCCCGACGGGCTCGCGGTGCAGATGACGCGGCCGCGCACCTCCTCGCCCGCCTTGGACTGCTCGCGCCAGTAGGCGGCGGCGTGCTGCGTCGGTGCGAAGTGGCCCTTGAGATGGACGGCGATGACGGCGTCCCACTCCTCCTCGGTCATGTTCACGAGCATCCGGTCGCGGAGGATCCCGGCGTTGTTGACGAGGATGTCGAGGCGGCCGAAGTCGTCGATCGCCTGCTGCACCATGCGTCCGGCGCCCGCGAAGTCGGCGACGTTCTCGCCGTTCGTTGTCGCTTCGCCGCCGGCGGCCTTGATCTCCTCGACGACCTGCTGCGCGGGCGTCAGGTCGGAGCCCTCGCCCGCGAGGCCTCCGCCGAGGTCGTTGACGACGACTTTCGCGCCGGCGGCCGCGAGGGCGAGCGCGTGAGAGCGACCGATCCCGCGCCCGGCGCCGGTGACGATTGCGACTTTTCCGTTGAGATTTGGCATGGGCGGGAGCCTAGAGGTTCGGCGGAGATTCCGCGCCGAGCCTCTAGATCAATAGCGGTCGAGGTATCGAGGCGAGTCGATCGCGAGGCGCGCGGCGACGAGCGCTTTGACGCGCGCGAGCGTTCCTGGTGCTACCTCGCCGGCGCGGATGCGCGTGGCGAGCTCGCGCGCCTCGGTGTCGTCCGCCTCGGGCACCGCCGCGAGCTCGCGCCGGAGGATGCCGAGCGCGTTGAGCGCGACCAGAAGCCGGAAGCGAAGGCGGTGATCATCTAGCGCGGGGAGGATCTCGCCGGAGAGGAACTCCTCGATCGCCTCTGCGAGCTCGTCGGGAGTAGGCCTCGTCACGTCACTCCTTTCGCCTCGAGCAGGTGGCAGATCTCGTACTCGACCTCGGCGCCGAGCCGGCCGAGGATCGCGAGCTCGACGCTCCGCTCCTGCCCGGTCAGATGCCGCCGTGCCTGCGTGACGCAGCCGATCGCCCACGCGACGTTGCCGGCGACCTCCCAGTAGTCGAGCTCCTCGGGGCGGATCTCGCGGCCGGTCAGTTCGTTGTAGCGCTCGAGATACGGCTCGACCTCGCCGATTCCGCCGAGGCGGAGGTCGTCTCTGCCGAAGCGCCAGGCGCGGACGAGGCCGAACGCGAGGTCGCGCGCCGGGTCGTCGAGATGCGCGAACTCCCAGTCGAGGACGCCGACGAGACCGTTGGCGTCGACCGCGACGTTGCCGATCCGGAAGTCGCCGTGGACGACGACCGGCTCGCGCGCGGGCGGCCGGTTCTCCCGCAGCCACCACAGGCCGAGCTCGATCCCGGGGTGCGGCTCGCCTGTCTCGTCGAGCTCTTCGACGAGTCGGTCCATCGTCGTCTCGCGCAGGAACGGGAGCCGCTCGGGCGGGATCGCGTGGATCTTCGTGAGTTCCTCCGCAAGCTCGAGGGGCAGGCTCGGCGGCACTGGCTCCATCCGCACGATCCGACGTCCGATGGTCTCGCCGGGGATCCGTTCCATGACGAACGCCTCGCGGCCTTCGAGGTCGGCGATGTAGCGGATCGGCCGCGGCACCTTCACGCCGGCCTCGTACGCGGCCTCGATCACCGCGAATTCGTCGGCGAGCGAGAGCGTGTGTTGGTGGATGACACCCCCGCCCGCGCGGCGCACGAGCAGCTTCTCGCCGCCGGCGTCGACGGCCCACGCCTCCTTCGACGCGCCGCCCGCGAGCAGGACCGGCTCGGAGACCGGGCCGAGGATGTCTTCGAGCGCTTCCCGCATCCGTGCGATCATCGCGGGTATGCCGACGAAGCGCGAGCGCGTGCGCGCGTTCATGGAGGAGCACATCTATCCGAACGAGCGCGCGCTGACGGCCGAGGACGATGCTGCCGACGCGCTCATCGCCGAGCTGCAGTCGAAGGCAAAGGACGCGGGCCTCTGGGCGCCGCACCTGCCGCCGGAGGCGGGCGGCTCGGGCGCCGGCTTCCTCGAGTACGCCGACCTCAACGAGGAGATCGGCCGCAGTTTCATCGCGCAGCTGATCTTCGGGTGCCAGGCGCCCGATGCCGGCAACGCGGAGATCCTCCACATGTACGGGACGGACGAGCAGCGGCAGCGGTTCCTCGAGCCGCTCGTGCATGGCGATGTGCGCTCCTTCTTCGGGATGACGGAGCCGGAGGTCGCGGGCTCGGACCCGACGCTCCTGCAAGGACGCGCTGTGCGCGACGGCGACGACTGGGTGATCGACGCGCACAAGTGGTTCTCGTCGGGCGCCGACGGCGCGGCGTTCGGCGTCGTGATGGTGGTGACCGAGCCGGAGGCGGAGCCGCACAAGCGCGCGTCGATGATCCTCGTCCCGACCGACACGCCGGGCTACGAGCTCGTACGGCGGATCCCGGTCATGGGTCACGAGGGCCGTGGTTGGGGGACACACTGTGAGACGCGCTTCACCGGCGTCCGCGTGCCCGTCGCGAACACGCTCGGCGAGCCCGGCGACGGCTTCCGGATCGCGCAGAAGCGCCTCGGTCCGGGTCGCATCCACCACGTGATGCGCTGGCTCGGGCAGATGCAGCGCGCCTTCGAGCTCATGTGCACGTACGCGCTCGAGCGCGAGGCGCACGGCGGCCCGCTCGCCGAGAAGCAGACCGTCCAGAACTGGATCGCGGAGTCTGCAGCCGAGATCCAAGCGTGCCGGCTGATGACGATGCAGGCGGCGCAGCGCATCGACGAAGGCGACGAGGCGCGCGTCGAGGTCTCCCTCATCAAGTTCTACGCGGCGCGCGTCCTGCAGGACGTCGTCGACCGCGCGATCCAGGTGCACGGTGGCTTGGGGTTGACCGACGACACGCCGCTCGCGCTCATGTGGCGGATGGCGCGCGGCGGCCGCGTCTACGACGGCCCGGACGAGGTGCACAAGGCGGTCGTCGCGCGCCGGATCCTGCGGGCGTTCTCCCAGGGCGACGGTTGGCGCTTCACGTAGCGCTCGAGGGCGAGCACGTCCGGCTCGAGCCGCTCGAGCCGCGCCACGAGGAGGAGCTCTGGGCGGTTGCGCAGGATCCGCGCACGTGGCGCTGGATGAAGGTGCGCGGAGACGAGAGCCGCGAGGCATTCCACGCGTGGTTCGAGTCGGTCGAGATGGGCTTCGCGCACTACCTCGACGGCGCGCCGGTCGGGCACACGAGCTTCCTCAACCACCGTGCCGCCGACCGCTCCGTCGAGATCGGCCACACGTGGCTCAATCCGTCGGCCTGGGGGACAGGCGCGAACACCGAGGCGAAGTACCTCCTCATGCGGCACGCATTCGAGAACGAAGGGCTGCTCCGTGTCGAGTTCAAGACGGACGCCGCTAACGAGCGCTCGCGCCCTGCGCTCGAGAAGATCGGCGCGACGTTCGAGGGCATCCACCGCAAGCACATGCTCGTCCGCGGCGGCGAACGGCGCGACTCGGCGTGGTACGCGGTAATCGACGACGACTGGCAGGCCGTGAAGGCCGCCCTCGAGATGCGGCTCGGCTACCGAGGGCGCCCCTCGTAGTCGATCTTCCCGGCCGCCAGCGCGCGCTCGCCGTCCTGAGATCTCCCAGGTACCTCGCGGGCTGTCGCTTTTCAGAAGCCCCATCTGGACGAGATTGAACCGCCGCCACGCGACGCGGTTCTGCCACCGGACCAGGCCACTCTTGTTACGTCCCCGGTCCTCGTCGGTGAGCCGGTCCTTCACCAACTCGCCGACGTTGTCGATCACGTCGGGGGCATAGCCTGATCCGCCCATGTCGTTGAGGACCTCAAGGATTCTTGAGGTCGTAGCGTTTGCGGTCGAGGAGGACGCCGGGTCGCATCCGTTCGGGATGCAGTTCACCCGCCGGGTCGCTCTCGTTCGGTTGCACCGCTTCAATGCCGAGGTGCCGGCGCAGAACAGAGTTGGGCGAGTCGACGAACGGCTCGGCTTGTGCCTTCAACCATTCGTAGACCTCTTCGTCGACCGGAGGCCCTTACTGCGAGACCCGTTCTCACTGGACACGTCCAAATGACTGACAACAGGACGTGTCCTCAGTGGACGCGACTGGACGGCGGGCGTTACCGCTTCGCCGTTCGGTTGAGCAAACACCGGTCTGAGACGTGGTCTCTTCGGACACGTCCTGGTGACTGACGCCGGGACGTGTCCGGTCGAGACGGTGCGCTCGTCTGGAGCGACGTCAGCTTGCGCGGCGCACGATCTGCGTGCAGCGGGAGCTCGCGATCAGCTCGCCGTCCTGGTAGAGCTCGCCGCCGCAGAAGACGACCCGGCGGTTGCGTTTCACGACGTGCCCCTCCGCCCGCAGCGTGCCGGGGCGCGCCGAGACGTGGAACTCCGTCCGCAGGTCGGCGGTGAGGAAGTCCTCCGCCTCGGTCATCAGCGTCCAGCACGCGCCACCCATCACGGTGTCGAGCAGCGCGGCGACCATGCCGCCGTGGACGATCGGGCCGCTCGGCGCGTGGAAGCAGTACTCCGGCGTCGCGTCCCACTCGATCACCGCCTTGCCGTCCGCCTGTTCGACGCCGCGGTAGCCGAGCGTGTTCCAGACGTGCGGATCCTCTGGCGGGAACTCGCCCCACGGCAGACGCGCGCGCGGCGTCATCTCGGCCCCGGCACGCCGCGGAACTCGAACGGGACGACACGGTTCGGCTGAATCACCCACGCGCGCCCGGTCTCGTCGCTCTTGAGGACATCGAGCGCGGCGGCGGCGACGAAGGACGGCTCCATCAGCGGAACGTCGAGGATCCCTCGCAGCTCGTCGGTCACGATGTTCGTGTCGGCGAAGCCCGGGCAGATCGCGTTGATCTTGATGCCGTGCTGCGCGAGACCCGACGCCGAGGCCCGGACCCAGCCGATGACCGCAGCTTTCGTCGCGCTGTAGGACGGATCGTGCGGCATGTCCGTGAGCCCGGCGAGCGACGCCGTGGCGACGATCGAGCCGCCGTTCGGCATGAGCCGCGCCGCGAGCTCGCGGGTCCCATAGACGACGCCTTCGAGGTTCGCGCGGAGGATCCGCTGCCAGTCGGCGTCGGGGATCTCGGCGACGTCCGAGTAGCCGATCCCGATACCCGCGTTGAGGAACGCCGCGTCGAACTCGCCGTCGAGGGAGCGCCACGCCGCAGGGTCTCCGACGTCGAATTCGGGCAGGTCGAGGACGAGGGGGTCGTCGAGAAGCGCGCAGATCGCGGAGCCGATGCCGCCGCGGCCGCCGGTGACCAACGCTCTCACGGGAGAAGGACGACCTTGCCGACGCTGCCGCGCGATTCCATCAGCGCGTGCGCCTGCTCCACTTCCGCGAGCGGGAACTCGGCGCCGACCACCGGCTTGATCTTCCCGGCGCCCCACAGCTCGAGCAGCTCACGGGTCGCCGCCGCGACGACGTCGGGTGCGTGGCGCATGAGCCTGCCGAGGTACACGCCCTGGAGGCCGACGTTGCGGCCTACGAGGTTCGCCGGCTGCAGCTCGGGCCACATGCCGGCCGCGAAACCGATCGCAACGAGCTGGCCGAGTGGCTTGAGCCGCCCCACCGCCGCCTCGAACAGGTCGCCACCGATCGGATCGACGACGACGTCGACGCGCAGGTCCTCCGGGATGGCGTCGTAGAGATACGCCGCGGAGGCGCCGAGCTCGCGGCAGAGGTCGAGCTTCTCCGCCGAGCCGACCGCCGCGACGACCTCCGCGCCGAGCGCGCGAGCGACCTGGATCGTCGCGGTACCGACTCCGCCGGCTGCGGCATGGACGAGCACCGTCGCGCCGTCCCGGAGGACGACCTGCCGCGTGAGTGGGACGTACGCCGTGAGGAAGGTGAGGAGGAACGACGCGCCCTCCGCAAACGACGCGTTCTCGGGAAGCGGCACGAGCGCGCGCCGGTCGACCGCCGCGAGCTCGGCGTAGCAACCGTGGCCCGTCAGGGCCATGACGCGCGACCCGTCCTCGAGCTCGCCGCCGAGCTCCGCCCCGATGATCGCCGGGAACTCCGGCAGCTGCGGGTACTGGCCGCGCCGGATCAGGACGTCCGCGAAGTTCAGCGCGGCGGCGCGGACGCGGACGAGCGCCTGCCCCTCGCCGACCACCGGGTCCGGAACGTCCTGCAGCTCGAACGAGCCGCCAACGCCGCTGAGGACGGCTGCTTTCACGCGGTGAACATCTCGCGCAGCTCGATCTTGCGGAACTTTCCGACGCTCGTCTTCGGGATCTCCTCGATGAACTCGAACCGCTCGGGCAGCCACCACTTCGCGAACTGCGGCTCGAGGAACTCACGCAGCTCGTCGCTCGTCACCGTCGCGCCTTCCTTCACGACGACCGCCGCGAGCGGCCGCTCGGCCCACTTCTCGTCGGGGATCGCGATCACGGCCGCCTCGGCCACGGCCGGATGGGCCATGAGTGCGTTCTCGAGCTCGACGGAGGAGATCCACTCGCCGCCCGACTTGATCACGTCCTTCGAGCGATCCTTGATCTGGATGTAGCCGCGCGGGTGGATCGAGACGATGTCGCCGGTGCGGAACCAGCCGTCGGCGGTCCAGCGGTCGGCGGACTCGGGCGCTTCGAGATAGGACGCCGCCACCCACGGCCCGCGCACCTCGAGCTCGCCCATCGCCTCGCCGTCCCACGGCACGTCCTCGTCGCCGGCGCGCGCTCGGATCTCGACGAGCGGGAGCGGTATGCCGGCCATTGCCTGGAAGTCCCAGCGCGTTTCCGCGTCGGCCTCCATGAGGTCGGGCGGCAGGCATGCAGTCGACGCGACCGGCGACGTCTCGGTCATGCCCCAGCCCTGGCATGATCTTCAGCCCGTGCCGCGACTCGAACGCCGCGATCATCGCGCGCGGCACCGCCGAGCCGCCGACGAGCATCGCCTTCATCGCGGAGAGATCCCACTTGCCCGGCTCCGCGTCGAGGCGCGCGAGGATGCCCATCCAGATCGTCGGAACGCCCGCGGCCCACGTGACCTTCTCCTGCTCCATGTCCTCGAGCAGGCGAGTCCGGGTCGAGGTGGGGGCCGGGGTAGACGAGCTTCGCGCCCTGCATCGTCGCGAGGTACGGGTAGCCCCAGGCGTTCGCGTGGAACATCGGCACGACCGGCAGCACCGCGTCGTCGACGCCGAAGCCCATGCCGAGCGGGTTGTTCGCGCCGACGCCGAGCGCGTGGAGGACGGAGGAGCGGTGCGAGTAGACGACGCCGCGCGGGCGGCCGGTCGTGCCGCTCGTGAAGCACATCGCCGCCGCCTCGTTCTCGTCGAGCTGCGGATCCTCCCACTCGTCCGGATCGGCGGTCGCGAGCAGCTCCTCGTAGCGAGTCCTCGACGACGAAGACGTGCTCGATCGGCGTCTCGGCCGTTGAACTGCTCGAGCAGCGGCAGCGAGCGCGCGGTCGACGATCACCGCCCGGTCGTCCGGCGTGCGTTGCGATGTACGCGAGGTCGTTCGGGTGCAGGCGGAGGTTGAGGGTGTGGAGGACGAAGCCGCCGCACGGAATCCCGAAGTACGCCTCGTGGTGCTGGTGGTGGTTCCAGCAGAGCGTCGCGACGCGGTCGCCGCGCTCGAGGCCGGCCTTCTTCAGCGCGACCGCGAGCTGCCGCGAGCGGCGCATCGTCTCGGCGTAGGTCGTGCGGTGGAAGCTCTTGTCCGGGAGCCGCGTGACGATCTCGCCGCGGGGGAAGAACTGCTCCGCGCGGCGCAACAGGTGCGTCAGCGTAAGCGGGAAGTCCATCATCAGCCCGTCCATGCCGCGATTCTCCTATGCGAGAAGAGCGTTTGCGATCTCGAGGCGGAGCGCGGACGGCCGCGTGCCGAAGCCCTCGAGCCAGATGGCGCGCTTGTAGAAGCGGTGGAGCGGGTGCTCCCACGTGAAGCCCGTGCCGCCGTGGATCTGGATCGAGCGCTCGCACGCGACGACGGCGGCTTCGGTGGCGAACGCCTTCGCGGCGGCGGCGGCAAGCGCGGCTCGGTCGTCCTCCTCCGCGACGCACCACGCGGCCCAGTACGCGAGCGAGCGCGCGAGCTCGACGTCGGTGTACGTCTGCGCGAGCGGGTGGGAGACGGCCTGGTACGTGCCGATCGGCTTGCCGAATTGCTCGCGAGTCTTGGCGTGCTCGATGCCGAGGTCGAGGGCGCGCTGCGCGATCCCGAGCGCCTCGGCAGCCATTGCGGCGCGCAGCTTCGGGGACTCCTGCGGCGGCGTTGCCAGGGGACGCGTCGCATCCACAGTCGCCACGTCCTCGCGGTTCGGCAATCCGGTGACGTGCTGGAGGAACGGGCCGGGATAGAGCGCGTAGCCGAGCTCCTCGAGCAGCAGCACCTCCTCGACGAACCCGAGCCCCGCCTCCGCGACATCGGTCCAGCCGAGCTCCTCGAGCTCGCTCCAGCGGTCGTCTTGCGACTCCCAGTCGCGGTCGAGCGGGAACTTGTCGGCGAGCCAGGAACGAGCCGCGGACTTCAGCTCGAGCTGCTCCGCGTTGAGCGCGAAATCCATCAGCGGCCCTTCGGAAGGCCGAGGACGCGCTCGGCGATGATGTTGCGGAGCACCTCCGACGTGCCGGCCTCGATCGTGTTGCCGCGCGAGCGGAGCTGCTGATGGTTCCACCAGCCGTCGTCGAGAATCCCTTCCGGCCCGCGCAACTCGCGCGCGAGCTTCGTCAGGCGCTGATTCGCCTCCGACCACCGGAGCTTCACGCCGGAGCCCTCCGGCCCGGGGATGCCGGTGCGCTCGAGCGTGCCGAGCGCGCGGTAGTTCGTGTACCGAAGCGCCTGGAGCTCGATCCACTCGCGGGCGATCGCCTCGCGCACGAGCTCGCCGGGCTCGCGCTCGCGCGCCTCCTCGAGCAGCCGCCCGACGACTGCCGTCGAGCGTCGCCGTGAGCGCGAAGCCGAGCGTGCCGCGCTCGTGGAGGAGCGTCGTCATCGCGACCGCCCAGCCGTCTCCCTCATCGCCGAGCCGGTTCCCGACCGGCACCTCGACGTCGCTGAAGAAGATCTCGTTGAACTCCGCCTCGCCGGTGATCTGGCGGAGCGGACGCACCTCGACGCCGGGCGCGTGCATGTCGACGATGAGGTACGTGAGGTTGCGGTAGCGCGGCGCGGCCGGGTCGCTCTGCGTGACGAGGATGCAGAAGTCGGCGATGTGCGCGAACGACGACCAGACCTTCTGGCCGTTCGACGACGTAGACGTCGCCCTTGCGCTCGGCGCGCGTGCGCGCCGGCGGCGAGATCCGAGCCCGCGTCCGGCTCGGAGAAGCCCTGGCACCAGATCTCGTCGGCGGCGAGGAGTGGCTGGAGGTAGCGCGCCTTCTGCTCCTCGGTGCCGTGCGCGATGATCGTCGGCCCGGCCATGCCCAAGCCGATCACGCCGATGTGCGGCGGAGCCTGGGCGGCGGCGAGCTCTTCGTAGAGGATCGCCTGGAAGCTGTACGGAGCGCCGGCGCCGCCGAACTCCTTCGGCCACGTCAGCCCGGCATAGCCCGCCGCGTAGAGCAGCCGGCTCCACTCGCGCATGAACGGGTCGTCGAAGCGCTGTGCGCCGCCGCGGCTACCGCGCTTGTCCTCCGGCAAGTTCGCGTCGATCCACGCTCGCACCTCCGCGCGGAACTGCGCTTGCTCGGGTGTGTCCCTCAGGTCCACGGCGCGAGCCTAATTGACTCGGTGTTCAACGGGAAGCGATCAGGCCGGGATCGAGGTCCCGGAACGAGGTCCCGCCGCAGAGGGCGAGCGTCAGATCGACTTCTGCAAGCAGCTGCCGGCACAACGCCTCGACGCCGGCCGACCCGCCAACCGCGAGGCCGTAGGCGTAGAGACGGCCGAGAAGCACCGCGTCCGCGCCGAGCGCGATCGCCTTGACGACGTCCGCGCCGCGCCGGATTCCCCCGTCGACGAGGAGCGGATACTCCGGCCCGACCGCGTCCCGCACGTCGACGAGCGCGTCGAGCGCAGCGATCGCGCCGTCGACTTGCCGCCCGCCGTGGTTCGAGACGACGATGCCGTCGACGCCGCGCTCGCGCGCGAGCAGCGCATCGTCGCCTCGCAGCACGCCCTTGACGAGGAGCGGCAGGTCGGTCTGCTCCCGCAGCCATCCGAGGTCGTCCCAGGTCAGCCCGAGATTCGGGAAGGTCGCGAGCATCATCGCCGCCGCCGCGAGCAGGTCCTCCTCCGGCGGCTTGTCGAGCTTCGCGCAGAAGACGGGGTCGGTGAAGAATTGCGCGCAGCCCTCGCCGCGCAGGAACGGGAGGTAGGCGTTGCGGAGGTCGCGCGGCCGCCAGGCGAGAACCGGCGTGTCGAGCGTGACGACGATCGCGCCGAAACCCGCCGCCTCCGCGCGCCGGACGAAGCTCGCGGCGACCTCACGGTCGTTGATCCAGTAGAGCTGGAACCAGCGCGGCGCATCTCCCATCGCCTCGGCGATGTCCTCGATGGACGTCGAGGCGGCGCTCGAGAGGACGAAAGGGACGCCGGCGGCGGCTGCGCCGCGGGCCGCTCCGGGCTCGGCTTCCGCGTGCGCGATCGAGAGGACGCCGACCGGGCCGAGAAAGAACGGCGCGGGCGAGCGCAGCCCGAGCACCTCGACGGAGAGGTCGCGCTTCACATTGCCGGCGAGCATCCGCGGCCGCAGCCGCCGCCGCTCGAACGCTTCGAGGTTGGCGCGCATCGTCGACTCGCCGCCGGCGCCTCCGGCGATGTAGCCGAACGCGCCGGGCTCGAGCGCGGCTTCTGCGGCGGCTTCCCAGTCCTCCGGCCCGACCGGCCACTCGGCCTCGCCCGCGATGTAGATCGCGTTCTGGACGGGCGAGCCCTCGAACGCGTTCACGCGAACTGCTTCCAGTGCCCTTCGGACACGACCTCGACCTCGCCGTCGACCCACACGATCGCGGTCTCGTCGTCGATCGCGTACCCGGGCACGCCGACGCTCGCGGCCCACTTCTCGGCGGCGGCCATCGAGTTTCCCGGGCTCTCGGGGTGATCGAGGTGCGGGAAGATCGCGAAGTCCACGGCGCCGAGCGCTTCGTCGCCGCCGCCGGGCGGCTCCCACGCCTTGAAGTGGTCGCCGATGCGCGGCGACATCACCATGCTTCCGCCGCTCAGCCCGACCCAGACGGCGTCGAGCGAGGGGAAAAGCTCGTCGAAGCCGGACGCCCGCATGTGATGGGCGAGGTAGACGGCGTCGCCGCCGTTCGCGAGGAGGACGTCGGCCGCTTCGACGGCGGGCACCCAGCGCTCGCGGTCGAGGCTCGGCAGCGCCGTCAACTCGAGGAGCCCGACCGACTTCCAGCCGAGCTCGACCATCGGGCAGTTCGGCTCCTGCCCTGCGACGAAACGCCACGCGGTGCCGAGGGTCGCGTGCGGGTGGCCGTAGGTAGAAGTTGGGATGGCAAGCGCGTCGCACTCCTCGACCGGCTTGCCGAGGAGACCGTCGAGCGCCGCGCGGATGCTCGGGTTCCGGATTCCCGCCGAGGTGAGGAGGAGCTTCATGCGGATGCGGGCGCCGGGAGCAGATCGTTCCGCGTTTCGACGACGATGTCGCGCCGTCGCTGAACCGGCAGGAGCGTTACTGCCGTGAGGATCACGGCGACGCCGAGCCACTGTGTCCAGCGGAGATGCTGGTTGTACGCGTAGATCCCGGCGATGACGGCAACCGCCGGATACGTGAGCTCCGCGAGCGAGGAGAGAACCGCCGGCGTCTTCTGCAGGCCGTAGTAGTAGAGCGTCAGCGCGAAGAGCCCAGTGACGAGCGCGAGGTAGAGGATGAGGAGGCTGTCGTGGCTGTTCGAGTAGGCGCTCGCGCCCATGACCGGCAGCGCGATCGCGCTCGCGACGAGACCGAAGAAGAAGCGCAACGCGACGATGTGCTGGAACTCGATCTCCCGAGCGAGGTAGCGGCCGAGCACGGTTCCCATGGCCCACAGGACCGCCGCCCCGGTCGCCTCCGCGATCACGACCACTCCCTGCGCGGACGGATGAAAGGGACTCGGTTGGTTGACGAGCCAGAAGCCTGCGAGCGCGGGGAGGAAGAACCAAGCGAAGCGCGTCCGCGGCCTTTCGCCGAGCAGCAGCGCCGCGCCGCCGACGGCGACGAGAGGCTGCACTTTTTGGATCACGACGGGCGTGATGAAGTCGGAGTGACCGATCAGCGCATCGGTGAAGAGGATCGTCGCGACGGCCGAAGCGCCGGCGCCGATCACGACGGCTGCTGCGACGAACCGCCAGCCTGCGCGGAAGACGGCGCGCAGCGCGGGGAGGAGGAGCGGCAGCGTCAGCGCGGCGAGGATCACGTGCTCGCCGAAGACGATCGTCGTCGCCGAGGTCCCGAAGCTCATCGTCTTGCGGATGATCGGATCGGTGCCCCACATCGCGGCCGCGACCGCGATAAGCACAACTCCCGGGATGGCGGCGAGTTTCCGGCTCACCGGGACGAGGGTACCGAGGCGCGGCGCTCTAGGGCGCGACCTCGAAGCAGCCGTCGAAGCGGAAGAGTGGGTTGACGATCGGCGGGTGGTTGCGTCTGTGGATCGTGAGCGGACCTATGAAGCTGGGCGGCCCTTCCGCGGTGTAGCAGCCGTTCGGTTTCACGTCGACGTCGTAACTCACCTCGGTCGTATCGCCGAAGAGCTTCGGGACTTCGATGTTGCAAAGCCAGTCGGCGCCTGGGCCACTGCGGGTCTGCAGGACGCCC
Organism: uncultured Actinomycetes bacterium; assembly: GCA_963753525.1. Taxonomy (GTDB): domain Bacteria; phylum Actinomycetota; class Thermoleophilia; order Gaiellales; family Gaiellaceae; genus Palsa-739. Next base: position 487,297 of record CAVWCS010000004.1, on the reverse strand, counting down.
TGGCGTCCGCAGAACGCGATGAGATCGAGAAACGCACCGGCTGGGACGTGACGACCGAGATCCTCCTGCTGCAAGACGGTCAGGTTGTTGAACGTCTGGGAGATCGACTTCTCGAGTTTGGCGGCAGTAACCGAGGTTGGCCCGAGGTTGCTGGCTGCCCCGAGCAGCGCGACGACAGCGATGACGATCGCGAGCACTCGGAGCTGTCGGCCCCAGCTCCGTTCCTCCGAGCCGATTCCGGTGATGTCGCGGCCGCGGAGACTCAGCCACGCGATCAGAAGGCAGCCGATGACGTAGCAGAGGCTGATCAACACCGCCCACTCGATCGGCCGTGTGTAGGCAGGCGCTGCGAACATCCCGTTCCAGGAGTCGAGAGCCGTCGAGAGGAGCAGAGCGCGGACGACGTCACCGGACCCGATGAGCCCGAGCAGCTGCATCGCGAGCGAGGCCACGAGCGGGCCGAGCATCCCGGCGGCGCTGCTTCGCGTCACGGCCGAGATGAGGAGGGCCAACGCGGTGAACCCAAGCGCCGGAAGCACGGCGATTCCCCAGCTTGCGATCGTCAAGACGGCGGCGTGGCCGCTTGGGAGCGACTGCCCCGTGAGCCCGACCAACGGCTGCGTCCCGGTCGCGACGACGCCGGCGAGGATGCTCCCTCCGGCGAGTAGGAGGACCATCACCAGCGTGTAGATGAAGGCCGCTACCGCCTTGCCGAGGAAGATCTCCTCTCGCGTACAGGAACGAGTCAACAGCGTCTTCCAGGTGCCGAGCCTGTCCTCACTCGAGAACATGTCGCCGCCGACGATCCCCGCAATCACCGGGAAGCCCCAGGCTCCGGCGAAGCTGAGAATCACAAGAGGGACGGCGAACCCCGAGCTATGCACCCAGACGCCGAAGAGCGTGTCTTGGGGCACCCCGGACTGGAGCCGGAGCAGAACGGCGAACGCGAGCGGAGCAAGGACGCACATCAGCGGCAGGATGCGCGTCGGCCACTGCGCGAGCAGCTTCGCCGTCTCGAAGCGGCTCACCCGCCAGACGACCGGCCACCGCGCCTCCTTGTCGGCGCCGGAAGCCGCCACTGCCGTGCCGCTCACGGTGCCGTCTCTTCCGTCAGGGCGAGGAACATCGCTTCGACCGCACTCGCGACCTCCGTCAGCCGGCGCACGGCGATTCCCTCGACCGCGAGCGCAAGCACGAACCCGTCGAGCGCGTCACGCTCCGCCGCAACGCGCAGTCCGCCTCCCGGATCCTCGTGCGCCCGCACGCCCTCGTGCGACCGGGAGTGGGCGAGAGCCGCGCCGTCGTTGCTCGTTTCGAGCAGGTACTCCGCCGTCGGCGCCTCGGCGTGCAGTCGTTCCATCGTGCCGTCCCAGACAACTCGGCCTGAGCGGACGATCGTCACCGCCGTGCAGACATCGGCCACCGCGCCCATGTCGTGGCTACTCAAGACCACAGCTACCCCGTCCGCCGCGAGGCGCCGCACAACCGCCCAAACCTCTCGCGCCCCGTTTGGATCGAGACCCGTCGTCGGCTCGTCGAGCAGGAGTACCCGTGGGCTCGCAAGCATCGCCACCGCAAGCCCCAGCCGCTGACGCATTCCGGTCGAGTAGCCACCGACCCGCCGATCAGCCTCCTTGCCGCCAAGCCCGACGAGACCGAGCGGTTCGTCGACCCGCCGTTCCGCGTCGCTGCCGTCGAGCTTGGCCACCAGTTGGAGGGTCTGTCGGGCAGACAAGTACGGATAGAAACGCGGCTCCTCGACGAAGCCCGCGACGCCATCCAAGCCGGCCGCGAGAGCGGGAGGCCGACCGAAGAACTCGATCCGACCGGCATCCGGGCGCACCAGACCGAACAACAGCCGAAGCAAGGTCGTCTTACCCGCACCATTTGGCCCAATCAGGCCGCGCACGCTGCCCGGGTCGACGCGCAGATCGACTCCATCGACCGCAATCACCGAGCCGAACCGCTTCGAAAGGCCAAACGCCTCTACCGCCGCTGTCACCACGAACTCGGGCAATCGAACAGGTCGCACGTCACCAGCCCGCAAAGGTAGCCGAGCACGGCGTGGCGAGCCGGCTCTGCAACCCGACTTCGAGCTCCCATGCGGAGAGGTAGTTCCCCGCACGCTTATGTAGTGCCTCGCGGTCGCGGCGGTCTGCCATCTCGGACGACACTTGTTGGATGACGGCATCGGTTCGTCCCAGGCACCATGCGAGTGTCCGGGGTCCGCGATCGTGGGCGGCCCGGTCCGAGCCTGGCCGTGCCGCAATCGACAGGGCGGAGCGGCTGGCCCGCACTGGTACCTGGGAGTGGGATTTCGAGTCCGACGAGTTGTTGTGGTCGGAGAACATGTACCGCCTGCTCGGTGTCCGGCCCGGCGAGGTCACGCCTTCGCCGGATTACGTGCTGTCGCGGATGCATCCGGCCGACCAGGACCGCGTTTCGGGGGAGCTTGACGCAGCGCGGCGGCAGGGCCGGCTCCCGAACGTGACATATCGGGTTGTACGCCCCGAGGGCGGCGTCCGGTGGCTGCGCTCGTTCTCCGAGCTTGCCGACACGAGGGATGGGCGCTCCTTGCGCATGGTCGGCGCTGTCCAGGACGTCACCGAGCTCGTGGAGGCGCAGCGCGCGACGGCCGAGTCCTTGACGCTCGTCGAGACGCTGCAGGAGAGCGCACCGATCGGCTTCGCGTTGGTCGACCGTGAGCTGTGCGTCGTACGCATGAACAGCGTTCTTGCGCAGATCAACGGCGCGCCGGTCGAGGAGCAGATCGGCCGGCCAGTGGCTGAGCTGGTTCCGGAGATTCTGGTCGCAGATGGAGGCCGTGTACCGGCGCGTGCTCGACACCGGCGAGCCGGTGGTCAATCTCGAGGTTGATCGTGTGCGGGGGTTGACGCAGGATCGTCGGCACTGGCTGGCCAGCTATTACCCCGTGGTCGTCGATGACGAAATCATCGGCGTCGGGGTGGTCGTGACAGACGTAACCGAGCGCACGGAGGCCGAACACTTCCGCTCGACACTCATGGACACCATGGTCGAGGGTCTTTGCGCGTTGGACGACGACGGTCATGTCGCGTTCATGAACGATGCTGCGGAGCTGATCCTCGGGTGGACCGAGGACGAGCTGCGCGGCAAACCGATGCACGAGATGGTCCATTTCCAGCACGCCGACGGATCACCTCATTCTGCGCAGGACTGCCCGCTGCTGCAGGTTCGCCAGCTGGGTAAGCCCACGCAGAGAAGCCACGAGGCGTTCACGCGCAAGGACGGGACGATCTGTCCTGTTTCCTACTCAGCCGCGCCGCTGCGCAACGGCTGGAAGTCCAACGGGGTCGTCGTCGTGTTCCGCGACACGAGCGATGAGCAGGACGAGCAGGAGCGGATCCGTCGCGAACTCGACACGCTTGCCTGGGTCGGACGGATCAGGGACGCCATCGACGAGGACCGGCTGACGCTCTACACGCAGCCGATCGCTCCTCTTGCTGGTGGCCAGCCTTCTCAGGAGCTCTTGCTGCGGATGATCGGCGTCAACGGCGAGATCATCGCGCCAGGCAGTTTCCTGCCGGTGGCCGAGAAGTACGGAATGATCGCTGAGATCGACCGCTGGGTGATCAGCCAGGCGGCCCACCTCGCTGGAAGAGGTCAGAACGTCGAGGCCAACCTCTCCGCCGACTCGATCGGCGACCTCAGCCTGCTCACCTTCATCGAGCAGGAGCTACGCAACGCCGGCGCCGACCCCGCGAACCTTGTCTTCGAGATCACAGAAACCGCCCTCATGAACGACGTAGAAGCCGGAAAGGCTTTCATCACCAGGCTCAGCGACATCGGCTGCCGCGTTGCACTCGACGACTTCGGCACCGGGTTTGCCAGCTTCACCTACCTCAAGACCTTCAACCTCGCATATCTGAAGATCGATGTTGAGTTCGTTCGGAACCTGCCCGCCGACACGTCCAACCAACACCTCGTCAGAGCCATCGCAGGGCTGGCCAAGGACTTCGGCTACGAGACGATCGCCGAAGGCGTCGAGGACGCAGAGACCCTGGCCATGCTGATCGATTACGGCGTCGACTTCGCCCAGGGCTTCCACATCGGCCGCCCGTCGCCTATCACCAGCTCGTAAGGCACCCTCACCAATGACTTAGGAAGTGGGCTGTGGCAGGATTCTGGCTGATGCGCCGGAGCCTCGCCTGGCTGGTCGCCGTCCCGCTGATGCTCGCGGGGTCCCAGTTCGCACACATGCTCGCGTACTGGATCGTCTATCCGCAGGCGAGCGTCCGGTTGCACGCGCTCGTCGAGACGGGGCACGGCTACATGAGCGCTCTGCCGCTCGCGCTCGGCGTCGCCGGCGCAGTCGTCGCGCTCTCCCTCGCCGTCTCTGTCGCCGACGCAGCGCGGGGACGGGGCATTCGTCCGCTGCCCCCGTGGACGTTCGCGCTCCTGCCGATCGTCGGATTTGCGATGCAGGAGTACCTCGAGCGGTGGATTGCCTGGGGTTTCATGCCCTGGTTTGCGGCGGCGCAGCCGACGTTCCTGATCGGAATCGCGCTGCAGCTTCCGTTCGGCGTGCTCGCCTACCTCGTCGCGCGGTTCCTGTCGCGAACGGCCAAGGAGCTCGGCCGCCGGCTGGGCCGCCCCTCGGTTCCGCAACCTCGTCTGGCAGCTCTTCCGCTGCTCGTGCCGGCGGCGCAGCCGCTGCCGCCGCTTCCCTCCCTTCTCTCGCGCCGCATGGGTCGGCGCGGGCCTCCTCTTCTCGCCGGCTGAGCGAACCGTCGCCGTGCGGCGGCGTGTCCCGTCGACAGAAGGAGAGAGGATGAACCGGAAGAGCCGGCTGCTCGCGCTCGTTTGCGCAGCGGCGGTTGCCTTGGTCGCCGCGGCGAGCGCGTCCGCGCACGCCCGCATGAGCCCGTCGGTCTCGCTCGCGAACGAGCTGCAGCTCTACAGCCTCGCGATCCCGACCGAGCAGGCGAACGCGTACACGACGAAGATCGTCCTGACCTTGCCGAAGGGGTTCTCGATCGACTCGTTCGCGCCCAGTCCCGGCTGGAAGCGTGCCGAGCAGGCGACCGGGTCGGGGGACAACGCCGTGATCACGCAGGTCACGTGGTCGGGCGGCCACGTGCCGACCGAGGAGGACTCGCTGTTCCAGTTCCTCGCCGAGGCCGTCGACGCCGGGGACGTACACGTTCCAGGTTCAGCAGACGTACTCGAACGGGCAGATCGTCGACTGGGCCGGGCCGGAGACCGCGTCCGCGCCCGCGCCGACGATCGACGTCGTCAGCTCGGTCGGCGGAGGCGGCGGCTCGTCGGTGCTGACGATCGTCGCGCTCGTGCTCGGCGCGCTCGGCGTGCTTGGTCGGCGGGATCGCGCTGTTCTCGCGCGGAGGCCGGTCGCTGACGTGACCGCCCGCAGGCATGGAACTGTCGCGGTCGCCGCCGTCGCACTGGCGCTGCTGCGTGCCGGCGGCGGCGTCCGCGCACGCCTACCTCGTCAAGACCGTGCCGGCGGCGAGCGTGATCCTCACGACCGCCGCCGACGGACGTGCAGCTCACGTACGACGAGGCGGTCGAGCCGCGCTTCGCGATCATCTCGGTCACCGACGTCCACGCCCATCAGGAGACGACCGGCGCGGTTACGCGCTCGCCGTCGGATCCCGACACGCTCGTCGTCCCGATCAGGCACGTGGGCGAGGGCTGGTACCTCGTCTACTGGCGCGCGATCTCGGTCGACGGCCATCCGGTGCAGGGAGCGTTCACGTTCGCGGTCGGGCCGAACGCGGGGCCGGCGCCGCAGTTCAAGATCCCGCACATCGCGGGCACGGCGACCTCGACGCCGCTCGTGATCGCGAAGTGGCTCGCCTTCCTGACGCTGATGACCGCGATCGGGCTGTTCGTGCTGCGGATCGCGATCGCGCGGCCGCTCGTCCGCCGCGTCGCCGGGACGAGCCTGCGCGCACTCTCGATCGCGTTCGGGATCGTCGCCGGACTCGGCTCTGATCGCGATCCCGGTCTATCTCGAAGAGGCGACGGCGATCGACTCGCTCCGCTCGTTCTGGGACGTGGCCGGGATCGTGCCGCTCTGGCGGCTAACGGCGTTCGGCCGCGGCTACGTCGACATCGAGCTCTGCTTCGCGCTCTTCGTCGCCGCGGCCGCGGTCGCGATCTGGGTCGACCGGCCGCGAACGCGAGCGCCGCTCGGTCGCGGCGATGCTCGCGCTCAGCGGCGCGCTCGCCGCCGCCGCCGCCGTGCTCGTCCTTCCGGGCGCGATCGGCCACGCGGGCCAGACCTCGCCGCGCGGCGTCGCGGTTCTGCTCGACTGGCTCCACCTCGTCTCCGGCTCGGTCTGGGTCGGCGGGCTGCTCGGACTGCTCGTCGTCTGGCGGAGCCTGCCGGTCGCGAAGCGGGTCGCCGGCCTCACCGTCTGCGTGCCGCGCTTCTCGAACGTCGCGTTCGTCTCGGTGCTCGTGCTGCTCGGGACCGGGGTCGGCGCCGCCGTGCTGCACCTGCCCGTGCTCGACGCGCTCTGGCTCACGTCGTACGGGAAGGTGATCCTGATCAAGGCCGGGATCCTGCTCGTCGCGATGCTCCTCGCCTCGGTCAACCTGCTGCGCGTGAAGCCGGGTCTCTCGCAGCCCGAAGTGAGCGAACCGTCGGCCAAGCTCCTGCGCCGGCTCGTCTCGGCGGAAGCCGTCCTCGTCGCCGGGGCGATCCTCGCCGCCGCAGTCCTTTCGAGCCTCGCGCCGCCGCCGCCCGCCTTCGCGGAGGAAGGGTCGGCGCTCGCGCGCGTCGGCCCGGGCAAGGTGGCCTCCACCGTCGTCCGTGGCCGCCTACAAGCTCGAGGTTCTCGTCACCCCCAACCAGGCCGCCGCACCGGATACGTTCGGGCTGCGCCTGACGCGCGGCGGGCAGCCCGTTGACGGGGCGAGCGTGACTCTGACCTTCTCGATGCTCGACATGCAGATGCCGACCCAGGAATACCAGCTCGCCGAGAGCACTCCCGGCGTCTACACACGGAAAGCACCCGCCCTGGTCATGGTCGGCCACTGGGCCCTCGACTTCACCATCACACCGAAAAACGGACTGCCGTTCAACGCCCTCGTCGTCGACCGCGCCGGCGGCTGAGAGAAAGGAGAGCCGGAACCGTGCCGCTCAGTCGTTCGCTTCTCGCCGCTGTCACACTCGCTGCGGTCGGCCTGCTCGCCGCCTGCGGTTCGGGAGGCGGCGTCACCAACCCGATCGTCCAGCCCGCCCGCACGTTCGGGCTCGAGGGCTTCACGCCAAGCGGGCCGGCCCGGCCGGGCCGTCGAACTGTCGTTTCCTTCAAGATCCGGACACCGGCGGGGACGCCGCTCACCGAGTACAAGGAGTGCTGCGACCCGCATGCCGGCGTCGACCTGATCGTCGTCCGCAGCGACGACAGTCACGTCCAGTACATCGACGCCGACGCCGAACCGGACGGCGAGGTCAGCGTGCCGGTCGTCTTCCCGACGCCTGGCCGCTACCGGATCGTCGTCGACGCCTATCCGAGAGTGACCGGTCCCAACACACCGTTCAACTTCCAGCTCTTCACCTGGGTCACCGTGCGCGGAAGCTACCGGCCTCAGCCGCTCCCTCCATACCACGCGACCGCAGTGGCGGACGGCTACCGGTTCCAGATTCAAGGGCATCCGCGCCTCAAGGCGATCGAGCCGGGCTTCCTCGTCTTCCACGTGACCGATCCCAGCGGGCAAAAGACGGTCTTCACGACCTGGCGTGGCGCGCTCGCCCATGCGATTTTCTTCCACCGAGGCGACCTCGCGTACTCGCACACGCATGTCTGCAAGCCGGGTGCCATCTACTGCTTCTCCGTCCTCGGAAACATCCGCGTGACCGGCCAATCGACCACCCCCGGCATACTCAAGGCCGGTGTGCTGCTCCCCGAGCCCGGGACTTGGCGACTGTTTCTCCTCACCTATCTCGGCGGACACGTGCTCACCGTCCCCTTCACCCTCCACGTGAGATGAACCGCGCGCAGTTCATCCTCCTCGCCGCGGTTGCCGCACTCGGTTGCGGCATCGCCGCAGCAGTCGTCGCCATCGACGTCCTCCGAAGCGTCCTCGCCGGATGAGATCAGCGAGGCGGGAACAGGAAGCGGTGATGCGGCGGAACGTAGCCGCGGACCTCGAGCACGATCTCCGCGTCGGGCCGGAGGCGCAGCAAGCGCGGGCTCCCGCGCTGGCGTACGCCATCGACGTACACAGAGACCAGGCCGCGAAACGACAGAAGCCGTTCCCGTCCGAGCGGCTGACCCCAGACGCGGAACAGGCGCCCGAGCGTCGCACCGCCCTGGTAGTCGACGATGCCGCTTGGGTCGAGCGTCCACACGTGCGCGCGGCAGCCGGCGGAGACGACACGGCCGAGGCGGCGGCGAGCCCCCTCGATCCCGATTGCCGCCGGAACGATGACCACGCGCCGGCGGGCGAACAGCTCGACGTGAACCCGCGGCCCTATCTCGAGCGCCGCCGAGCGGCAGACGAAGCGCGCGGCGGGAGACCGCGCCGGTGGGTGGTAGCGCGGACCCGTCCCGACCGGCGTCGGCACGAGCCCCGACACGACCGCCACTGTTCCAACCGCGAAGGCTCTCGCGTCCATCGGCGCCAGGCTACGCGCGGCGTTCTCTGCCTGCTCGCGTGCGCTCTCGGCGCCGGCCTCGTCGCGTTGCCGGCTCGCGCGGATGGCGACCCGGCGAGCGACTACCTGATCGGCCAGCAAGTCTTCCTCGGTTACGACGCCAAGATCCCGGCTGCGCTCGAGAGCAAGCTCGTCGCTGCAGTCGCGTCGGCCAACAAGAACGGCTTCCCGGTGAAGGTCGCCGTGATCTGGAGCCGCTACGACATGGGCTCCGTCCCCGAGCTGTTCGACAAACCGCAGACGTATGCCCGTTTCCTCGACGCCGAGGACGCCGAATGCTTGTGGGGCGGCCAGTGCGGATCCGGACGGTTCAAGACGATGACGCGGCTGGTCGTCGTGATGCCGAACGGTCTCGGCTTCGCCCAGTGGAAGCACAGTCCAAAGGCCGGCTACCGCACTCTCGCCGGCGTCGAGGTGACCCCAACGGCGGCCGGCCTTGCCACGGCCGCGACGACTGCAGTAGCCCGGCTCGCCGGCGCCGCCGGAGTGAAGGTCTCCACACGCGGCGGCCCCGGGATCCCGACCAGCGCGACCGGCGGCAGCAGCAACCGCACCGAGATCATCGTTGCCGTGGTCGTCGCACTCCTGATCGGGATCGTGGCGCGCCTCTTGATCCGGCGTCGTGCCGCTCGCTCAGCCGCGCGCTAAGAACTCGTCTCAAAATGAAGCACGGGCCGTCTGGCCGCGCTGGCCGGCGCGATGCGTCGTCCTCGGTCACGCCCATAGCGGTGCTATGGGCGCTCCCTGCGTCCTAGCCTCGCACTCGGCCATCACGCCCAACCAGCGGGTGGTCATTCCGAGACGAGTTCAACAGCTCAGGATGGCGTTCCTCCACCTGGTCGGGAAGGCCTAGACCGAGCGAGACAAGGACGAGAGCTACGCCCGAAGCGAGCGAGAGGCCGGTTGCGGTCCGTTCCAGCCACGCCGGGATCACCGCGAGCACCCACCCGTCATGGAGCGTCGAGACGAGTTCCAGTCCCTGGGCGGTAGCGGCAATCCCGATCAAGATCCCGGCGACCGGCCGCCAATCGGGACGGCGGTAAAGGGCTGCCAGCGCAATGGCGATCAGGCAGGTCATCCCCACCAGTACGAGTTGCGAGGATGAAACCGTCGGCCGCCCGTAGAGCTCGCGGCCAAGTCGGGCGAGCGTCGAGGTGGCGAGCGCGAGACCCGCGAGACCGAGACCGACCGGCGTCTCCAGCTGCGCCTCGCGCAGCTTCATGAGCGCCGGGATGCAGGCGACGAGAAGGAGAAGCGGCCAGAACCACAAGAGCGAGGCGGGCGCCGACTGCCACAGGCCGCCACGGATTGCGGTGCCGCGACCGTCAATGACGAGCGGAACGACCCACTGGCCCAGATAAGCGTTACCGGACGGGTGTGCCGACAGGGCCGGAGTGTGGAGCCGACCGTCATTCCACGTCCACCAATGGTCAGAGGTCAACTTCTGCCAGCTCGCCGGCGTCGCCGGCGTGATGTTCCTCGGGATGGTCTCCGGGAGCACGCGATTGAGAAACCAGGTCGCCGAATGCGTGTTCACGGCAACACCCGCGGAAGAGAAGCGCAGATAAGGCTCGCCGCGTAGGCCGGTCACGATGACCGTCATCGAGGGCTTGGCACGCATCCAGATCGCCTGGTCGCCGTCCACGACCTCGGCCCTGAGGCCCGGCGGCAGGTAGGAGATTCGCGCGAGATAGTCGGTCGCTGCTGGAGGCGTTCGACCGACATGAGCTGAGGCGGTCGTTGGGAGGAGAAGAGCGACAAGAAGCGCCGTCGCCAGCGCCGGCGCGGCTCTACGCACCGGCGAGTGAGCGAAGCGTGCGCTCGACGTCGGCCGCCTTGAACGGATAGAGGTAGAGCGCCCGCTTGTAGCCCTTCAAATCGAGGACGTACGACGCCTCCGTGTGGGTGATCCGATGGACCGTGACACCCGCGATGGTCTTCGTCGCAGCGCTCACGCCGATCGCGTAGTCCTTCCAGACACGGGCCAGCGCCTGTGGACTGCCGACCGCCCAGTGCCAGCTGCTCGGCAGGCTCCACTTCGTCTTGTCGAGCAAGAGATTGCTCCGCGCATCGGCCCACTGATTAACGCTCACCGCGACGATCGCAGGCCGTTGTGCCGCAGGCATCCGCCGCGCTATCTGACCGAGAACCTTCGCCTCGAACGGACAGAGATTGCGGCAAAGCGGATCGATGAACGTCAAGATCACGGGACGGCCCCTGAATTGCTCGAGCGAAATCGGCTTGCCGCTCTCGCCGCGAAGAGTGAAGCCCGGTGCGAGCGCTTTACCTGCCGGCCAAGTGATACCGGGGTCGTAGGCGGTGAAACTCGGGACCGTCGGCGTGCTCGGCGAACGCAACGCGGCAATCGCGCCACCCACCGCCACACCGACCACCAGCGCTCCGCCGAAAACGAGCCAACGCAAACGGCGAAGAGGCTGACGGACGGGCACTACGGGCGGCTGCTGGACGGACACGCCGACGCCAAGTATCGCAGCAGGCGCATCCCTCAAGCCCCGGACTCGAATCGGAGGAGATCCTCCACCGACTCGCGGCGGCGAATCAGTCGCTGGCCGCCGTTCTCGACCAGCACCGCCGCCGGGCGCGGGACGCCGTTGTACGTTGAGCCGAGCGCGAGCGTGTACGCGCCGGTCGCCGGCACGGCGAGCACGTCGCCGGCGTGCGGCTCGGGCAACTCCACCGCTTCGATGAGGACGTCGCCCGACTCGCAGTGCTTGCCGGCGATCCGGTACTCGCCGGCCGGCGGCTCCTCCGCGCGGTTCACGAGCAGGGCTTCGTAACGCGCGCCGTAGAGCTGGGGCCGAGGGTTGTCGGACATCCCGCCGTCGATCGCCGCGTACGTCACGCCGCCCGACCGCTTGACCGAGCCGACGCGGTAGAGCGTCACGCCCGCGCGGCCGACGAGCGATCGCCCCGGCTCGAGGATCGGCGTCACGCCCTCCGGGATTCGCTCGACGAGCTGTCCGACGAACTCCGCCACGGAAGGCATCTGCTCTTCTCGGTTGTGCCGGACGCCGAGCCCGCCGCCGAGGTCGATGAAGCGCGGCGTCCAGTCGAGTGCTTTGCAGAACGTGAGGACACGCTCGAGGGCGATAAGGCTCTCCTCGACGCGGCCGAGCTGGGAGCCGACGTGGATATGGACGCCCTCCACCGCGATCCCGAGCGCGAGCGCGGCGCCGACCTCGCGTGCAGCGTCATCCGGCGACAAGCCGAACTTCGACTCCGCGTGCGCCGTTTGGATCGAACGGTGCGTGACGGCCTCGACATCCGGTCTCATCCGCACCATCACGCGCCGCACTCGCGCCGCGGCGGCGGCCCGCGCCTCGCCGGGCGCGTCGAGCACGACGAGCGCCCCCGCCTCGGCCGCCGCGCGCAGCTCCTCCTCCGACTTGTTGTTCCCGTGGAAGACGAGCCGCTCGCCGTCGATCCCCGCCGCCTGCGCGAACGCGAGCTCGCCGAGCGTCGAGACGTCAGCGCCGAGGCCGTCTTCTGCGAGCAACCGCAGGAGCGCGACGTTGGCGAACGCCTTCGTCCCGTAGACGATCAGCGCGCCGGGCGCCGCCTCGCGGTACGCGCGAACCTGCGCGCGGATCGTCGCCTCGCAATAGACGACGAGCGGCGTCCCGAACTCCTCCGCGAGCGCGCTGGCGCGAACTCCGCCGAGCGTTAGCTCGCCGGCCTCGATCCGTGCACTCTCGGGAAAGAGATCGAGCACCGCGAGAGTGTTGCAAGCACGAGCCATGCAGCCGCCGGCGCTAGCGGGATGACGAACCGCGCATACGCCGCGAGCGGGACGTGGACTACGAAGGCGAGAACCACCAGGACGGCGATCGGCACGATCTCGGCACCAATGCGGCGGCGCATCCTGATCCCGACGACGAGAGCAATCGCCAGCAGCCCCAGCAAGAGCGCGTTCGGGACTGCGTAGATCACGGCACCGTTCTTCTCGCGGGTGAAGCTGAGCGGGGCCTTCGCAGCGCCGAAGCTGTACGGGGTGTTGAACAGGAGCCGGCCGACGTTGTTCCCGATGTTCGCGAGGTAGTGGAGCGGGTCGTTTCGCATGTTCCGGAAGGCGACGTGCTGCAGCCTCTCGTCCTGATCCGCCGGCTTCAGGCGTCGGAGCTCCGTGAACAGCGGTCGATCGGCGGCAAGTTGCGGGACGGTGGAGACCTCAGTGCCGCTGTGCCAGTCGCCGAGGTTTCCCGGCGCGCTCATCCAGTAGAGCGAAAGCCCACCGGAGTTACCCCAGTAGAACGGCTTGCTCGTGAGCGAGTACGTGTAGCCGAGCCACGGAGTGCACAAGACCAATGCGACTGCGGCTGCGATCGTGTTGCGCCGGGCCATCGGAGACCGCCGCGACGCGAGGAGCCAGACGCCGCTCAGCACGAGGGCGGCGAGCAGCACGTAGCCGTACTCGACGCGGCTGAGCGCGAGGAGCGCGAGCGCCATCCCGGCCCAGAGATGGTCGTGCCGTCCACCGCGGAACGACCGAACCATGAAGAAGACGGCGAGCGTCAGACACAGCGTGGCCAGCGGCTCGACGTAGATGTCTCCGATGACCGTGAAGAACGGCAGATAGAGCGCCAAGCCGTAAGTCGCGAGCAGTGCCGTGCGCTCGCTCACGTAGAGCCGCGCCAGTCGCCTGAACACGCAGAAGGCGGCGAACAGGAGAACCGGGACCTGCGAGTACGCGGATCAGACCGAGCGGAACGTGAAGCGCAACGAACGGAGCCAGGAACGCCGGCAGCCCCGGCCCGTGCCAAAGGAACGCGCTCGGATTCAGGGTGTGCGGCTGCGCATAGAAGCCGTGCGTGAGGTTCCTCGCGTACCCGATGTACGTCGCCTCGTCGGTTCCCGACGGGTGGGGCTTGAGCACCGAGATCAGCGTGTAGGCGCCGAGAATCGGAAGCAGAGAGAGCTTGTGCCAGATGCCTTCACGCATTGCTACATTCTCGCGAGTGAAGGAGCTGCTTCTTAGCTAGGCCAGGGAGACAAGCGCGGCGACGCCGCGTCGGCCTCCCGCGACCTCTCCTCGGAGAGGTTTTTTCGTTCTAGAGGACAATTCGTGATGACGACACCGAGATACGAACCCGGACGAGATCGAAGCGAGATGGCAGCGCGTCTGGGAGGACGAGCGCGCCTTCAACACGCCGAATCCCGTGCCCGGCGAGCCGACTCCCGAGAAGCACTGGTACCAGCTCGAGATGCTGCCGTACCCGTCAGGCCCGAGCCTCCACATGGGCCACGTCCTCAACTACACGATGGGTGACGTCCAGACGCACGTGCGTCGCCGCAGCGGCTGGCACGTCGTGCGCCCGATGGGCTGGGACGCGTTCGGCCTGCCGGCGGAGAACGCCGCGATCAAGGAGGGCCGCCACCCGCGCGTCACGATCGAGGCGAACATCGAGACGATGCGCGCCCAGATGAAGCGCCTCGGCTGGGCGATCGACTGGGAGCGCGAGGTCGCCGCGCACCAGCCGACCTTCTACCGCTGGACGCAGTGGCTCTTCCAGCAGTTCGTCGCCCACGACCTCTGTTACCGGAAGGAAGGCCCGGTCAACTGGTGCCCCAACGACCAGACCGTCATCGCGAACGAGTACGTCGTCGACGGCCATTGCGAGCGCTGCGGCGCCGAGGTCGAGCTCCGGAACATGACGCAGTGGTTCATGCGCACGACCGCGTACGCCGACGAGCTCCTCGAGTATCCGGGCGCCGACTGGCCGGAGAAGACGAAGGCGATCCAGCGCAACTGGATCGGCCGGTCCGAAGGCGCCGAGGTTCTGTTCCGGGTCGAGGAGACGGGTGACGACATCGCCGTCTTCACGACGCGCCCCGACACGCTTTCCGGTGCGACGTTCTTCGTGATCGCGCCCGAGCACCCGTTCGTCGACGCGCACGCGAGCGACGAGGCGAAGGCGTACGCGCGCCATGCCGGCACGCGCTCGGTCGAGGACCGCTCCGCGGCGATCGAGAAGACCGGCGTCTTCACCGGCCTCTACGCGGTCAACCCCGTAAACGGCGAGAAGCTCCCGATCTGGGTCGCCGACTACGTCCTCATGGACTACGGGACCGGCGCGATCATGGCCGTCCCGGCCCACGACGAGCGCGACGGCGAGTTCGCGGCGACGTTCTCGCTGCCCGTCGTCCAGGTGATCGACGAGGACGGGAAGCTCATCAACTCCGGCCGCTTCGACGGGCTCCCGGCCGACGAGGCGAAGCGCGCGATCGTCGCCGAGCTCGAGCAGGACGGCCGCGCGAAGGCCACGGTCAACTACCGCCTCCGCGACTGGAGCGTCTCCCGGCAGCGCTACTGGGGCTGCCCGATCCCGTTCATCCACTGCGAAACCTGCGGTGTCGTGCCGGTGCCGGAGAGCGACCTGCCGGTGATCCTCCCCGACATCGAGGACTACGCCCCGAAGGGCAAGCCACCGCTGGCGCAGAACGAGGAGTACATGAACGTCGCGTGCCCCGAGTGCGGCGGCGCGGCGCGGCGCGACCCCGACACGATGGACACGTTCGTCGACTCGTCGTGGTACTTCCTGCGCTACATCGACTCGCACAACGACGAGGCGCCGTTCGACAAGTTCGTGGTCGACTACTGGCTGCCGGTCTCGCAGTACATCGGCGGCATCGACCACTCGACCGGCCACCTCCTGTACTCGCGCTTCTTCGTGAAGGCGATGAACGACTGGGGGATGGTCGGCTTCCGCGAGCCGTTCGAGCGCGTTTTCCACCAGGGCTGGGTGACCCTCGGCGGGACCAAGATGTCGAAGACGAAAGGGAACGTCGAGGGGCCGGACGAGATCGTGTCGCGTTACGGCGCCGACGCCGTGCGGCTCTACATCCTGTTCATGGGGCCGGCGGACCAGGACATGGAGTGGACGCCGAACGGGGTGGAGGGGATCGTCCGCTTCCTGCGCCGGCTGTGGCGGCTCGTGCACGAGGTCGCCGAGGGCGCGCCCGCAAGCGGCGATTCGGGCGAGCTGACCCGGAAGGCGAACGAGACGATCGCGCGCGTGACCGACGACGTCCTGCGGCGCTTCCAGTTCCACACCCCGATCTCGGCCGTGATGGAGCTGATGAACGAAATCTCCGCGGCGCCGGACGCCCCCGACGCGCGCTTCGCGACCGAGACGGCCGTGTCCTTGATCCAGCCGTACGCGCCGCACATCGCGGAGGAGCTGTGGGGCGTGCTCGGCCACGAGCGGCTTTGGGAGGCGCCGTGGCCGGAGGCGGACGAGTCGCAGCTCGTGCGAGAGACGTTCGAGCTAGTCGTCCAGGTCAACGGCAAGGTGCGCGACCGGTTCGAGGTCGACGCCTCGCTGACCGAGGAGGAGCTCGTCGCGCTCGCGCGAGCGAGCGAGCGAGTCGCCGCGTTCCTCGACGCCGCGGAGCCGCGGAAGACGATCGTCGTCCCGGGCAAGCTCATCAACTTCGTTCTCTAGCTCGCAGACGCCGGGCGTTCCATGCGGGCGTCGGCGACCGCCCTGTTCGCGCGTCTGCGACGAGCTGCGGCAAAGTGAGCGGAAGTGATCCATACGCACGGCCTGCGGCACCACCCTCAACGCTCGCGCGGCTCCGGGCGGTCGATGTTCCAGTGGTGGCCGACGCCGAGCAGATAGCCGTTGTCGATCTCACGAGGTGAGAGCCCGAAGCGCGTCACGACCCGCTGTCCACCTTCGAAATCTCCGTAGAGGACGTCCACCGTGATCCGCTCGCGCGCCTCGATCGCGGCTCGCAGCTCTGCGTACTCCTCGGTCGACGGATCGCGTGAGACGCCTTGCCAGAAGCCGATGTCCCCCGGCGCGATGTAGAGATCGCGAGTCAAGCGGTGGAAGTCCTCCAGCGGGGCGTGGCCGGTCGTACCGCGCATGACTTCCGGATAGACGTACCAGCCATGCAGCACGGCGATCCCCGTGCCGATGTTCCGGATGCTTGCCGCGAGATAGAAGCCATCGTCTGTGGCGAGGGCGGCTCCTCTTGAGCCCCCGACGTGGAGAAAGACGTCGTCGGCGAAGCCGACCTTTTGGTCGGGGTCGTCGAGGCGTGAAGGGACGATGAGCGGGCGTTGGGCTGCGAGGAGGGACATCTCCGCGACGCGCGCGGCGCGATTGGCCGAGCGGACGGAGGTGACCGTGACTGCCGCGAGCACAAGCGTGCCGCCCGCGGATGAGAGCGCGGAGATCGTCACCCAATCGGCCATCCGGTGACCTTATCGCCGGAAAGTCTCGACAGACACGTCCCGCCTGAGTAGGCAGCGTTGGCGTGTGGCCTTTCTTCAGTCCCTGTCGCGACGGCAGCTCTTCGGCGGCGCGCTTGCGGTTGCCGTCGTGCTCGTCCTCGCGCTGCGGCATTTCGGCGGCGGCGGCGCCGGTTCCGCCGCGGCCTCGAGTTACACGCCGGTGCCCGCGCGCGCCGCGAAGCCGGCGGCCGCGAAGCTCTTCGTTGTCGATGTCGCAGGAGACGTGCGGCGTCCCGGCCTCTACAAGTTGCCTACCGGCTCGCGTGTCGACGACGCGATCGCGGCCGCGGGCGGCGCAACGCGTAAGGCGCAGCTCGACGCGGTCAACCTCGCGGCGCCCGTCGCCGACGGGGAGCAGATCGTCGTCCCAGGTAGCGGCGCGGGCGGCGTCACGGCGGCTTCCTCCCCTGCCGGTTCGTCGCCGTCCGCACCGCTTGACCTCAACTCGGCCACGCTCGCGCAGCTCGAGGCGTTGCCGGGGATCGGGCCGGTGACCGCTCAGAAGATCCTCGACTACCGGCAGCAGCATGGCGCCTTCCACGCGGTGGCCGAGCTCGAAGGCGTGCCGGGGATCGGGCCGGGACACCTGGCGCAGCTGAAGGGGCTGGTGATCCCGTGACTTGAGGTGGCGGCTGCCGCACCTCGTCACGGGTGCCGTGTGCGTCGGCTGCGCGCTTGCGGACTCGGCGCGCGTCTCCGCGCTCCCGGTTGCGCTGACGGCCGCAACGCTTGGCGCGCTGACCCTGACGATCACGGACGCTCGGTTCCGCTGCGCTGCTGCGGCGGTCGCGGTCGCGCTGGGCGGCTGGGCGTGGGGAAGCGTCCGGCTCGCCGAGCTCGACCGCAGCGTGCTTGTCTCCCGGATCGGCACGGTCGAGCAGGCGCTCGTCGAAGTCGACGAGCCGCCGAAAGCCGGAAGCTTCGACCAGCGGGCGCGAGCCCTGCTCCTCCGCTGGGGGCCGCTGAAGCCAGGCGAGCCGGTGTACCTCGAGCTGCAGCTCGGCCGGTCGCCGCCGCAGGGCGCCGACATCGCGCTGCTCGGGCAGCTTCGCGCCCCGACCGGGCCATCGAACGGCTTTGACCAGGCGACGTGGCTGCGTCGGCAAGGGATCCACGTCGTCCTCCGCGCCAAAGGGTCGTGGCGCGTCGTCGGCCGGCGCGGCGGGATCTACGGGATCGGCGACGATGTCGAGCGGTGGCTCGCTGGCGACAGCGTCCGCGGCCTGAGCGGCGAGCGAAGGAGCGTGATCGAGGCGATCGTCCTCGGGCGGTCCAACCTCGTTGGCCAGTCGCTCCTCGCCGACTTCCGCGCGTCCGGGCTGTACCACTGCCTCGCGGTCGACGGCTTGAAGATCACGGCGGTGGCGAGCGCGATCGTGGCATTCGTCCTCCTCGCAGGGCTCGGACGGCTCGCCGCCGAGGTCGCGGCGCTCGGAGCGGTGGCCGCATACGCGCTCGCTGTCGGGCTCCATCCGTCCGTCGTCCGCGCCGCGATCGCCGCGTCGCTCGGCGGGATCGCGTGGCTCGCGGCGCGCCAGCGCGACCGTTGGCAGGCGCTTCTCGTCGGCGCCGCAGTGCTTCTCGCCTGGAACCCGTACTCGCTGCTCGACGCCGGCTTCCAGCTCTCGTTCGCGGCCGTCGCCTCGATCTTCGTCGTCACGCCGCGCGTCGTCCGCGCGCTCGAGGGCTACCCGGTTTCGCGCACGCTCGCGCAGCTGATCGGCGTCTCGACGGCGTGCGGATGTGCGACCGCACCGGTGACATGGCTGCAGTTTCACCAGATCTCGCTCGTCACGGTCCCTGCGAATGTCGTCGCCGTGCCGGTCGTCGTGGAGGTGCTCGGTCTTGCGTTCCTGACGGCGGCGATCGCGCCCGTCGCGCCTGCCGTCGCCTCGGCGCTCGCCTGGCTCAACGGCTGTGGCGCGTGGTTCGTCGCCGTCTGCGCTCGTGGCTTTGGCAGCCTCCCGGGCGCGCAGATCACGTCCGGGCGCTGGGCTGCCGTGCTCGGCCTGGGCGCGGTCGGGGCAGCCGCCTATGCTTGGCGACGTGGCGAACGAACGCGGGCTGAAGCCGGTCTACCTCTTCACGGGGAGCGATCGGCCGAAGATCGCGCTCGCCTTGCAGCGCCTCAGGGCGCGGATCGGTGAGGACGCGACGGAGAGCCTCCACGCGTCCGAGGCATCCGGTGCGGACGCGGTATCGGCGTGCAACTCGCTCGGGCTCTTCGGCGGCGACTCCCGCGCGGTCGTGGTCGACGGAGTCGAGGCGTGGAAGACCGCCGACGTCAAGGCGATCGAGGAGTACCTCGCGTCTCCAGCGCCCGATACCGTCCTCGTGCTCGTCGGAGCCGGCCTCAAGAAGGACGCTGCGCTCGCGAAGGCGGTCGGCAAGGCAGGCGAGGCACACACGTACGAGGTGGGGAAGAAGCAGCTACCGGAGTGGGTCGGCGAGCAGTTCGCGCGGCTCGGGGCGACCGCCGATCGCGACGCCTGCCGCGCCCTCGTCGAAGCTGTCGGGGAAGACGTCGGCGACCTCTCCTCCGAGATCCAGAAGCTCGCTACGTGGGCGAACGGCGAAGCGATCACGCGAGCATCCGTCGAGGAGCTCGCCGTCGGCCGGGCCGAGACGCCGATCTTTGCCGTCACCGACTCGTGGGGGAGCCGTGACGTCGCGGGCACGCTGCGCGCGACCGAGTCGCTGCTCGATCGTTCGCACCGGCCGCGCTCGGGCGAGCTGATCCGCATCGTCGCCTCCCTCGTCTCGCACGTCGGCCGCGTGCGGAAGATCGCGGTGCTCGCCGACGAGGGCGTTCGGCCGCCCGAGATCGCCTCGCGGCTCAAGGTGCATCCGTTCGTCGCGGAGAAGTCCGCGCGCCAGGCGCGGAACTTCTCGGCCGACGAGCTCGCGCAGGCGATGGTCCGGCTCGCCGAGCTCGACGCGGGCGCGAAGGGCGGCTCGCGCCTACCCGCGGATCTTCAGCTCGAGCGGACGCTCGTCGAGATCACGCGCCCCGCGAGTTAGCGGGAGCTACGACTTCGCGGCGGGCTCGGCGGCGACGAGCTTCGCGGCCTGCGATTTGCGGCGCGCGACCGTGTTCTTGTGGAGGACGCCGCTCGAAACGGCGCGGTCGAGCCAACGCACGAGCTCGCGGTGCGCCGTCTGCGTCGCCTCCGCGTCGCCGGACTCGGCCGCCTCACGAAGTCGCCGCATGAGCGTCTTCGCGGTCGAGCGCCAGCGGAGGTTCTCCTGCCGCTGCCTGCGCGGCCTGGCGAACGCGCTTCTCCTGTTGCTTGATGTTCGGCATCTCGTGAAAGTGCCCGCAACGCGCGGGCCGGGCGATGGTAGCAACCCCTCTCCTTATGCTGCCTTCCGTGGACGAGGCCGAGCGGGAGCGCGAAGAGCGGCGGCTGGAGCGCGACCGGCGCCGACGCGAGCACGGTAAGCCGGCGTACTTCGAGACCGGGGCAGCGATCATCGGGCGCAGTGATCTGGAGCTCCCGCTGGAGGAACCGCCGATCGAAGGCGAGCTGCCCGAGGCGCAGCGTGGGCTAGCGCGTTCCGGCGTCATCTTCGCCGTCGCGACGGGTCTCTCCCGCATCGTCGGCCTGGTCCGGGAGATCGTCCAAGCGGCGGTGTTCGGGATCTCTGGCCCGGTCAACGCGTTCGAGATCGCGTTCCGTCGTCCCGAACACGATCCGCGCGCTCGTCGCCGACTCGGCGCTCTCAGGCGCGTTTGTCCCCGTCTTCAGCGACCTGCTCGTCAAGGGTGAGCGGAAGCGCGCGTGGCGGGTCGCGTCGTCGATGTTCTGGCTGATGCTGCTCGGCCTCGGTGGCCTGACGGCGCTGTTCATCGTCATCGCCCCGTGGGTGATGGCGCTCTTCAACTACGGACCGGGCCAGCGGTACGGCGCGCTCGCGGCCGGGCTGGCGCGAGTGCTCTTCCCAATCGTCCTCGTGCTCGGGCTGACGGGGATCGTCGTCGGGATCCTCAACAGCTACGACCACTTCACGATCCCTGCGCTCGCCCCGATCGCCTGGAACCTCGTCATCCTCTTCGGACTAGGCCTCGGTGTCGAGAACTCGAACGCGCAATCGACCCGGCTCTACTGGTACGCCGCCGCGATTCTCATCGCGACGATCGTCCAGTTCCTGCTGCCGTTGCCGTGGCTGCGGGGCCGAGACGACCGGCTGCGGATGGTGATCGACATCCACGACCCGGCCGTGAAGCGGACGTTCAAGCTGATGCTCCCCGTGACCATCGGGCTCGGGCTCATCAACATCAACGCGGCGATCGACCAGCTCTTCGCGACGCACTTGCTCAACCGCAACCTGGCGCCGGCGGCGATCGTGCGCGCGTTCCGGCTCTACATGCTCCCGCAGGGCATGTTCTCGGTGGCCGTCGCGACCGTGCTGTTCCCGCTCCTGTCGCGGCACTCCGCGCGCGAGGACTGGGAGGCGTTCAAGTCGACGATTGCGATGGGCCTGCGCTTCATCTCGTTCCTTCTGCTTCCGGCGAGCGCGGCGGCGGCGGTGCTGGCGACGCCGATCGTGCGGCTCCTCTACCAGCACGGCCACTTCACCGCGAGCCAGACGCACGTCGTCGCCCCGTGCTTGGCGGCGTTTTCGCTTGGCCTCACGTTCAACGGGACGATGCTGATGCTCAACCGCGGCTTCTTCTCCATGCAGTCGCCGTGGATCCCGACCACCGTCGCGGTCATGAACCTCGCGATCAACGCGGGTCTCGACGCGGTCTTCTACCGCTTTGGGATCTGGGGGATCCCTCTCTCGACCTCGATCGTGAACATCGCCGGGACGTGGGCGATGCTCGCCCTTTTCCGCCGGCGCGTCGGCGGCTTCGAGATCAGGGAGACGGTGCGGAGCTTCGTGCTCGTTGGGGTCGCGTCGGCCGTGCTCGCCGCGGTCGGCTGGTGGGTCTGGCACCTCCTCGACTCGGCGCTCGGACAGTCGCTGCCGGCGCAGGTCGTCTCCCTCGGGACGGCGCTACTCCTCGGCTACGCCGCCTTCCTCGGTGCTTGCCGGTTGCTGGGCGTGCGTGAGCTGGAGACGATGTTGCGACTGCGGCGCCGGGCCGCTTGACCGCCGCCGCGCGCGTCGTGAGACTCAGGTCGACAACGACGAGGAGGACGAAGAGATGTCCGTGATCATGACCATGGTTCTCGAAGGCGACGGCGGGAACCTCGAGCGGTATGCGACCGAGAACCCGGATCGGATGAACGCGATCCGCGACCACGCGGTGGAGCACGGCCTGATCGCGCACCGTTTCTATGCGTCAGGCGGCCACATCATGATCGTCGACGAGTGGCCCGACGCGGAGAGTTTCCTCTCCTTTTTCGGCCACGTAGAAGCCGAGGTCGGAGAGATGATGGCCGCGGTCGGGGTCACCGGCCGGCCCGAGCCGAAGTTCTGGCACCAGCTCGAGACGAACGACGCGTACGGCTGGGGCGCGTAGCCGAAGCCGCGTTAGCGAGTGAAGGTCGCGGTGACCGACCGGGCTTGGTTCATGGTCACGGTGCAGGCGCCGGTGCCGGTGCACGCGCCAGACCAGCCGACGAAGTGCGAGCCGGTCGCCCGGGTCGCGGTGAGGATGACCGTCGCGCCGTAGGTGAGGCTGCTCGAGCAGGTGCTGCCGCAGGAGATTCCAGCCGCGTTCGAGGCGACGCGGCCCGAGCCGGTGCCGGACCGGCGCACGCCGAGGATCTCGTGAACCTGAGTGAAGGTCGCGGTGACCGACCGGGCTTGGTTCATGGTCACGGTGCAGGTGCCGGTGGCCGTGGCGCACGCTCCCGTCCAGCTGCTGAAATGGGATCCGGTCGCGGGGGTTGCGGTGAGAGTGACTCGTGTGCCGTAGGTGAAGCTGTTCGAGCAGGTGCTGCCGCAGGAGACTCCAGCCGGGTCTGAGGTCACGCCGCCCGAGCCGGTGCCGGACCGGCGCACGCTGAGGGTCTCCTGAACCAGGGTGAAGGTCGCAGTGACCGACCGCGCTTGGTTCA
Organism: uncultured Actinomycetes bacterium; assembly: GCA_963753525.1. Classification (GTDB taxonomy): domain Bacteria; phylum Actinomycetota; class Thermoleophilia; order Gaiellales; family Gaiellaceae; genus Palsa-739. Next base: position 464,358 of record CAVWCS010000004.1, on the reverse strand, counting down.
TGGTCACGGTGCAGGTGCCGGTGCCCGTACAAGCGCCAGACCAGCCGGCGAAGCGTGAGCCGGTCGCCGGGGTCGCGGTGAGGGTGCCCGTTGCGCCGTACATGAAGCTGGTCAAGCAGGCGCCGCCGCACGAGATTCCCGCCGGGTCGGAGACGACGCTACCCGAGCCACTGCCGGCCCGGCTCACGTTGAGCGACTCGGGGATCGGGCTGAAGGTCGCGGTGAGCGACTGGGTCTGGTTCATGACCACGGTGCAGGCGCCGGTGCCGGTGCAGGCTCCCGTCCACCCGCTGAAATGGGAACCGGTTGCCGGGGTCGCGGTGAGGGTGACCGTTGCGCCGACGTTCAAGCTGCTGGAACAGGTGCTGCCGCAGGAGATTCCCGCCTGGCCGGAGGTCACGCTCCCCGAGCCGTTGCCGGACCGGCTTACGGTGAGGGTCGTGTCCACCAGGGCGAAGGTCGCGGTGACCGACCGGGTTTGGTCCATGGTCACGGTGCAGGTACCGGTACCCGTGCACGCGCCAGACCAGCCGACGAAGCTCGAATCGGTCTGTGGTGTGGCAGTCAGCGTCACCGAAGTGCCGGCGGCAAAGCCGTGCCAGCAGATCGAGCCGCAATCGATCCCGGCCGGTTCGCTGTTGATCGCTCCATAGCCGCTTCCGACGGGGGCGACGGTGAGAGTCTGGTCGTCGCCCGTCTGGTCGACGTCGCCCGTCGTGAACTCGTAGCCGATCCGATCGTGAGGGTAGACACCGAAGGCGAGGCCGGTCGGCGACATGGGCGCGTCGATGAAGCTTCCGTCCTCCGGCGCGGCGAGCGTCAGCCAGCCGCGTGGTTGCCCTTGTCCGAGCAGGTCGGAGTCGAAGCCGTCGCTCGCGAAGGCTTCCAGCGCCTGCGGTTGCGCCGATTCCCAGCCGCCGGCTGGGCGGTCGTAGACGTAGATCGCGCCTTGGGCCGCGTTGAATCCGACGGTGTCGAAGGCACCGCAGATGATTCGTGCGCCGTTCTGAACAAGCGTGGGGCATTGGAGCGGCGTACCGGTCGCATCTGCGGAGGAGCCAGGGCGTGACAACTGCGCGCTCACATGCCAGCCTGCCGCGTCACGCTCGAACACCCAGGCAGAGTCACCGCTACCGATCACCGCGGTGCCTCCGTCCTCGGAGAGGGCCGTCTCGACGCCGAACCGGTAACTCTCGGTAGGGGTCGGGGAGTGGATCGTCTGCGCAAGGGTCCACTGACTGCCGGTCCGGTAGTACGCATAGACGAGACCGGCAGTGGGGCTTCCGTCATCGTCGCAGTCGGGACTTCCAACGAGCATCGTGGCGCCGTTGCCGGAGAGGCTCAGGAACCGCGGCCCGATCGTGTGTGCGCAGTCCGTGTTCGGCGACGGAAGCATTACCTGCTGCTCCAGGCTCCAAGCGCCCTGCGACTGGACATAGACATCTGCGCGTAGGACGCTGCTTCCGGAGGCGTCGAGGCCGGCCGAGTACATCGCGACGCGGTTTCCGGCGTTGGAAATGGCCCCGCCGATTCCGAAGTAGCCGCAGCCATCCCAGGTCACGGAGCCGCGCGCGTCTACTCCCGGTGGGTAGAGAACGGCATCCAAGGCCCAGCCGCCGCTTCCACGTTGGTAGACGTAGGCGGCGCAGCGGTAGCGTCCTCCGGACGCGCCAGGGTCCCAGACTTGTGCCATGTCAGGGGCCACGAGCAGCGTCGTCCCGTCGGCAGAGAGTTGCGTGACCGTCCCGAAGTCGGAGCAGTTCGCCCACCTGGCGACGGGATCGCCGTCGTAGCCGGGCACGGTTGGCGCCGTTACCTCGCCGTCAGCGACCCAGCCGGCATCTGTTCTGTGCTCGAGGAAGACGCCGCCGGTGTCGGTCGAGTCGTAGCCGCAGTAGCCGGAGGGAGGGTTGAAGATCGTCTCGGCGCGTTCGCTCCCATCGGCGGAGACGCCGACGTTGTAGAACGAGCTGAAGTCACCAGGACCCCGCTCGAGCGCGGACCCGGGCACGAAGGGGTCGCGGCCGGCAGGCGCGGAGAGCGGCGTCTGCTGCCAGCCGGGAGGGCTTCCCGATGCGTGGAAGGTGGCGGTCACGTCTCCGATCCCGGTCGCGTCGACGGTGCATGCGCCGGAGCCACTGCACGCGCCGCCCCAGCCGGTGAATGTCGATCCCGAGCCGGGCGTCGCCGAGAGCGTCACGGTCGTCCCGACAGGAACGGACGCGACACACGCGGCACCGCAATCGATTGCGGATGGGTCAGAACTCACCGATCCTCCACCGGTTCCGCTCAGCTTGACGCAGACGATTCCCTGGTCGGGACGCGTGGGGTCTGTCGCGGCGGCGACGTTGAGCTGGCCGCAATCCGCCACTTTTCCGGTGAGGCTTGCCAGCGGGCTCGCGGTTGTCAGCAGCCGCATCCGTATTTGCTGCATCGTCCAGTCGGGGTGCTCGGCCCAGAGCAGCGCGGCCGCGCCGGTGACCTCGGGCGCTGCCATCGATGTCCCGCTCAGAGTTCCGTAGCCGCTGGGGTTACTCAGCGGTCCACTCGTGAGCATCGTGCTGAGAATGTCCTGGCCCGGCGCCGCGGTTTGGACGCTGGTGAACCCGTAGTCGGAGAAAGACGCGAGCCCTTGAGATGAGGTCGTCGCTGCGACGGAGATGATGTTGTCGAGCGGGTAGCTCGCAGGGTAGAACGGCATGAGATCGTTGTCGTAGGCCGCGTTCCCGGCCGCGGCGACGTAGAGGAGTCCCTTCTGACCTGCAGCGGCGATCGCGTCCTCTTCAGGCTGGTAGCCGCCGTAGTTGCCACCAAAGCTCGCGTTCGCGATCTTCGCGCCGTGATCGACCGCGTACTGGAGCGCGGAGACCTCTTCGTCGAGGGAACAGGAGCCTCCGGCGTCGCAAATCTTGAGGGGCATGATGCTGACGTGCCAGTTGATTCCGGCGACGCCGACGCCGTTGCCACCGACCGCGCCGATGATCCCGGCAACGTGCGTTCCATGGCCGAAGTCGTCTGACGGATCGCTCGTGTTGTTGACGAAGTTCCAGCCCGGGACGAGGTTCGCCGCGAGGTCGGGATGGCTGAGATCGACGCCCGAGTCGAGCACGGCAACTGTGACGTTGGCGCTCCCGGTCGTCTGATCCCAGGCTGCCGGCGCCCCAATCGCCTGAAGAGCCCACTGGCTCGAGTACAACGGGTCGCTCGGTATCGCTGCTTCCTGAACAACAAGATCCGGAACGGCGTACTCGACACGCGGATCGCGGGAGAGCGCGGCGACCGCGCTGGCCACCGATTGGCCAGGTGGAAGGCGGAGCAGTTCGAGCCTCGGCACGAGGTGGTAGGCGGAAGCGACGGTCGCCTCTACGTCGGCGCGAGCCGCGACCCGAGTCGCCGTTTCTGTCCCCGCGCGAAAGCGAACCAGCACGCGATGCGGCACGACGCTCGTTCCCGGCGGAATCGTCATCACTCCGTCCGGCGAAACGGTCATCCCCCCGCGAGACGGATCAGCAGACACGAGCTGCAACCCGGACACGCTCGGGGCGACGTGTCCCGGCGTTCGCGGCAGAGGCGCCGCCGCAGCCGACCCGAGGACGACCAGGGAGGATCCAATCACAACCGCGAGGAAAAGAAGCCGAATGTGCCCGGTCAAACGAGAAACCCTCGCGCGCCAGGTCGGCGGGCCAAAACTGGCGGTCTTCACGAGTGCAACAGTTGTTGTCTGCATGAAGCTTCGCTCCATACATTTGTTGTCGGCGCAAAGAGGGCCGAAAGAATCCCTGGAACGAGCCGCAAAGATCGGGGAATTCCCTGCCGGGCTACGTCGATCGTGCACTTCGTGGCCCTAGCGATGCGAGCGACAGGGAGCGCGGTTGCCACATCTCAGTGTTCGTTCGTCCCGGACTCCTTCTAGAGATGCATCTGGATCATCAGCCTCCGTCGCCGGACATTGCGGCGCAATGGGGAGTGCCGGTCGGCCCCGTCCCGACGGGCCGCGTCCATGGGCGACGGGCCCCAGTACCATCGCCAGCGGGATGGACCAGGGCCGCATTCGCAACTTTTCGATCATCGCGCACATCGACCACGGCAAGTCGACGCTCGCCGATCGCATCCTCGAGCTGACCGGGGCCGTCTCTGCGCGCGACATGCGCGCGCAGGTTCTCGACTCCATGGAGCTCGAGCGGGAGCGCGGGATCACGATCAAAGCCCAGGCGGTCCGCGTTTCGTGGAAGGGCCATGAGCTCAACCTCATCGACACGCCCGGCCACGTCGACTTCACGTACGAGGTCTCCCGCTCCCTCCAGGCGTGCGAAGGCGCGCTGCTCGTCGTCGACGCGGCGCAGGGGATCGAAGCGCAGACGCTCGCGAACGCCTGCCTCGCGATCGAGAACGGCCTCGAGGTCGTTCCCGTCGTGAACAAGATCGACCTGCCCGCGGCCGATCCCGAGGGCACCGCGGCAGAGGTCGCCGACCTGCTCGCCGACGACGCGGCACGCGTCCTGCGCATCTCGGCGAAGACGGGCGAGGGAGTGGACGCGGTGCTCGATGCGATCGTCGAACGGGTGCCGCCGCCCGCCGGCGAAAGCGCCGCCCCGGCCCGCGCGCTCGTCTTCGACTCGGCATACGACCAGTACCGCGGCGTCGTTGCGTTCGTCCGCATGGTCGATGGCTCGTTCTCCGCGCGCGAAGGCCTGCGGACGATGGCGACCGGCACGCGCTTCGACGCTGAGGAGCTCGGCTATTTCTCGCCGACGATGAAGCCAGTTGAGTCGCTGGGCGCGGGCGAGGTCGGCTACGTCGTCACCGGGCTGAAGGACGTCTCACTCCTCCGCGTCGGCGACACGCTCACGTCCGTCAAGCGTCCTGCGAGCGAGCCGCTGCCCGGCTACAAGGACGTCAAGCCGATGGTGTTCGCGGGGCTCTTCCCGACGGATTCCGATGCCTATCCCGAGCTTCGCGACGCGCTCGAGCGGCTCAAGCTCAACGACGCCGCGCTCGTCTACGAGCCCGAGACCTCGGGCGCGCTCGGCTTCGGCTTCCGCTGCGGCTTCCTCGGGCTCCTCCACATGGAGATCGTCCGCGAACGGCTCGAGCGCGAGTTCGACCTCGACCTTCTCGTCACGGCGCCAACCGTCGCCTACCGCGTCAAGGAGAAGAACGACTCCGAGTGGGTCGAGGTGCACAACCCGGCGGAGTTCCCGCGCGAGGTCGAGGAGGTCGAGGAGCCGTACGTCGCCGCCTCGATCATCGTCCCGAAGGAGTACGTCGGCGCTGTCATGGAGCTCAACAACGAGCGCCGCGGCACGTTCGAAAAGCTCGAGTACCTCTCGCCCGAGCGCGTCCATCTCACGTACGAGCTGCCTCTTGCGGAGATCGTCCTCGACTATTACGACCAGCTCAAGTCGCGCACGCGCGGCTACGCGTCGTTCGACTACGACCTCTCGGGCTTCAAGCCGGGGAACCTCGTCCGCGTCGACGTCCTCGTCGGCGGCGACACCGTCGACGCGCTCTCGCTCATCATCCACCGCGACTTCGCCTACGACCGTGGACGCCTCCTCGTCGACAAGCTCCGCGAGGAGATCCCGCGTCAGATGTTCGACGTCGCCATCCAGGCAGCGATCGGGGCTCGGGTCATCGCGCGCGAGACGGTCAAGGCGAAGCGGAAGGACGTGATTGCGAAGTGCTACGGCGGCGACATCTCGCGCAAGCGCAAGCTCATCGAGAACCAGAAGAAGGGCAAGAAGCGGATGAAGCAGGTCGGCTCGGTCGAGGTACCGCAGGAGGCGTTCCTCGCCGTGCTCAACATCGGGCAGGGAAAGAGTCGTGAGCGGACCGAGCGTCGGCTCGCGGACGCCGGTCAGCGCATGCGGCGAGGTGCACGGCCGAACTGCGGCGGCGAGCTCGTGACCGGGAGAGCGTGCGCGGCACCTCTACGTCCATCTGCCGTTCTGCGCGCATCGATGTGGCTACTGCGACTTCGTCACCGTCGTCGGTCGTGGCGGACAGCACGCCGCGTACGTCGACGCGCTGCTGCGCGAGCTGGAGCTCGAGCGCGCGAGTCTCGGCGACGAGGTCGAGACGATCTTCCTCGGCGGCGGCACGCCGACGTTCACCGCGCTGCCGGAGCTCGTGCGGCTCCTCGAAGCGCTGCCCGCGGCGGAGGAGGTGACGGTCGAGGCGAATCCTGAGACGGTGACGCCCGAGCTCGCAGCGGCGCTTCGGTCGGCCGGTGTGACGCCGCGTCTCGCTCGGCGCGCAGACGTTCCAGCCCGGAGCTTCTGCGCGTGCTCGAGCGCATTGCCGGTCCTGACGACGTCCGACGCGCCGTACATCATCTTCGTGATGCCGGATTTGACAACATCTCGCTCGATCTCATCTACGGGATTCCCGGCCAGAGCCCCGCCGACCTCGACGCCGACCTCGACGACGCGCTCGCGCTCGAGCCGGAGCACCTCTCCTGCTACGAGCTCGAGGCGAAGCCGGGGACGCGCTTCACCCATGCCTGGGGAACGGAGCTGGAACGGCAGGCGGAGGCGCTCGAGGACTACTTCGAGCGCGTCGTCGCCCGGCTGACCGGCGCCGGCTACCGCTGGTACGAGACCGCCAACTTCTGCCGCCCGGACGCGAGCGGGCGGGACCTGCGCGCGCGGCACAACCTGGCCTACTGGCTCGGTCGCGACTACCTCGGGCTCGGGATCGGCGCGGTTACGACAATCGAGGAGCGGCGCTGGCGGAACACGCCGAAGCCTCGGGCGCTACCTGAGCGCCGGCCGACTACGACCGGGAGGTCGAGCTGTTGGACGCCGGGACGAAGCGCACGCGAACGCGTGATGCTCGGCCTGCGGCTCGACGAGCCGCTACCGCTTTCCGGGCTGCGGCTCGCGCTCGACCCAGCTGGTCTCGCGCGCGTCGACCAAGCTGGGTCTTGCGGTCGACGGCGGCGAGACGCTCGCGCTCACGCGGCGCGGCCGCTTCCTCGGCGGCGGCGTGACGGCCGAGATACTGGCCTAGGCTCGCGGCTAAAATCTCCTGCAAATGCCGGAAACGCTGCAGCTGAGCGAGCGGCAGGGAGCGATCCTGCGCCGCGTCGTCGAGGAGTTCGTCGTCGACGGAGCAGCCCGTCGGCTCGAAGACGCTCGTCGAGCGGTCCGATCTCCGCGTCTCGCCGTCGACGGTGCGGGCCGAGCTCGCGGAGCTCGAGGCGCTCGGGCTGCTGACGCATCCGCACACGTCCGCGGGGCGCGTGCCGACCGAGGCCGGCTACCGCTACTACGCCGACGAGCTGCTCGGGCATCTCGAGCCGCAGCCGGCCGCGTTCCCGCTCGATCTCACGACGACGAGCACCGAGGTCGAGTCGGCGCTGCAGGCGACGACCGAGATGCTTTCGCAGGTGACGCGGCTGCTCGCGCTCGTTTCGGCGCCGCCGCTCGAGGTGACGCACGTCCGCCACGTCGAGGTCCTGCTCCTGCAGCCGCAGCTCGTGATGGTCGTCGTCATCACGTCCGCCGGCGGCGTCTCGAAGCGGCTCTTCCACTTCGACGAACCGGTCGACCCGGGGCTCGCGCAGTGGGCGGGCGACTATCTCAACGAGGCGGTCTCCGGCCTCCAGCTCGGCACGGGTCTGCTCGCGCCGCCGCTTCGACGATCCGGGCCTGTCGCCGCGCGAGCGCGCGTTCCTCGACGCGCTCCGGCCCGCCTTCACGGAGCTCGTCTCGGCCGAGCAGCGCCTCTACGTCGGCGGCGCCGCCGACCTGCTCGGCGAGGTCCGCGCCGAAGAGCTCGACGCGTACCGCAGCCTCTTCGAGCTCGTCGAGCAGCCGCGCGGACACTGCTCGACGTGCTCGGCGCGGCCGAGCGCGTCGCAGCGCCCGTTCGTCCGGCGTCGGCCACGAGCTCGCGCATCCCGGCGCTCGCGCGAGGTCGCGCTCGTCGGCGCGTGCTACGGCCTCGTGCACCGCGCGCTCGGCGCCGTCAGCCTCGTCGGGCCGGTGCGGATGGACTACGAGAAGGCGCTCGGCGCCGTCCGCTCCGCCGCGCTCGAGCTCTCCCGCTTCGTCGAGTCGATCTACGACGAAGCCTGATGGCGACGACCGACCGCGACTACTACGAGCTGCTCGGCGTCTCGCGTGCGCGCGCGACGATGCCGAGATCAAGCAGGCTTTCCGCCGGCTCGCGCGCGAGCTCCATCCCGACGTCTCCGACGCGCCCGACGCCGAGGCGCGGTTCAAAGAGGTCGTCGAGGCGTACGAGGTGCTCTCGAAAAGCGAGACCCGCGCGCTGTACGACCGCTACGGCCACGCCGGCCTGCGCAGCGGCGGCTTCCAGCCGGGGCACGTCGACTTCGGCAACCTCGCCGATCTCTTCTCCGCGTTCTTCGGCGACGACGTCCTCTTCGGCGGCCGGCCGCGGCGCGGCCGGGGAGCCGACCTCGCCGCCGCCGTCGAGATCGAGCTCGTCGATGCCGCGCACGGCGTCGTCGCGCGACGTCCCGTTCGAGGTCGCCGTCGCCTGCGCGCACTGCGGCGGGAGCGGCGCGGAGCCCGGCACGGAGATCTCGACGTGCCCGACCTGCGGCGGCGCCGGGCGGCTCCAGCAGGTCACGCGGAGCGTCTTCGGCGAGTTCGTCCGCACCCAAGGCTGCCCGGACTGCGGCGGCTCCGGGCGGCGGATCGAGACGCCGTGCACCGAGTGCCGCGGCGCCGGGCGCGTCGCTCGAGGAGCGGACGCTCGACGGTCGAGATCCCGGCCGGAATCCACGACGGCCAGCGGATCCGGCTCGGCGGCGAAGGCCACGCCGGCGCTGCTCGGCGAGGCGGCCGGCGACGCGTACGTCGACGTGCGGATCCGGCCCGACGAGCGCTTCGTCCGCGAGGGCAACGACATCTACACGACCGTCGGCGTCACGATCACGCAGGCCGCGCTCGGCGCGACGATCACGGTCCCGACGCTCGACGGCGAGGAGGAGCTCGAGTTCGCAGCCCGGCACGCAGCCGGGCGAGATCGTCGTCCTCCGCGGCCGCGGCATGCCGGTGCTCCAGGGCTTCGGCCGCGGCGACGAGCGCGTCCTCGTCAACGTCCTCGTGCCGCGGCAGCTGACCGACGAGCAGCGCCGGCTGCTCCGCGAGTTCGACGACGCACGCCGACGAGCACACGTACGACAAGCCGGACGGGGCTTCTTCGACAAGCTCAAGAGCGCGTTCCGCTGACCCTGAAGCGTTACGTCGTCGTCGGCGGCGAGCCGGAGCTCGCGCTGCTCCTCCACCTCTTCCCGGAAGGCGTCGAGGAGCTCGACGGCGCGTTCGCCGTCTACGCCGACGAGCCGCCGATCGGCTTCGACGTCGTCGAGGTCGAGGACGTCGCGCGAGGGCTGGGAGGACTCGTGGCGCGCGTTCCACCACGGCGATCGCCGTCGGCCGCCTCTGGGTCGGGCCGCCGTGGGAGGATGCCGCCGGCGGACGCGACTCGCCGTCGTGATCGATCCCGGGCCGCGCCTTCGGCACCGGCGCGCATCCGACGACCCGGCTCTGCCTCGAGCTGCTGCAGGACGTCGAGCCCTCGAGCCTCGCTCGACGTCGGCTGCGGCTCCGGCGTCCTCTCGATCGCCGCGGCGAAGCTCGGCTTCGCACCCGTCGCCGCGCTCGACCTCGACGAGGTCGCGCTCGAGGTCGACGGCTGCGAACGCCGCCGCGAACGGCGTCGAGATCGAGCTCGTCGAGCGAGCCGCCCGGCTGCCGAGCTCGCGGTGATGAACATCGCGCTCGACGTCGTCGAAGGCGATCCTCCCGACGCTCGAGGTTCCGCGCGCGATCACCTCCGGCTATCTCGAGCGCGACACGCCGAACGCGGCCGGCTGGGTCTCGGTCGAGCGACGCGTCCGCGACGGCTGGGCCGCGGACCTGCTCGAATTCCGCCCGTGACGACGTTCGCCGTCCGCTTTCTCGGCTGCAAGGTCTCCCACGTCGACGCCCACGCGGTGCGCGAGCGGCTGCTCGCGGACGGCCACGACGGAGCGCGAGCTCGGCGCCGACGTCGCGGTCGTCAACACGTGCTGCGTGACGAACGAGGCGGTCGCGAAGTCGCGCAAGGAGGCGGCCCGCGCGGCGCGCACGCACCGCCGCGTCTACGTCACGGGCTGCGGCGCGAACCTCGCGGGCGACGCGTTCGCGGGGCTGCCCGAGAACGTCGTCGTCGTTGCGGAGAAGAGCGAGGAGACGCCCGAGGCCGTCGCGGGCGACGTCGGCGCGATCGGCTGCGTCCAGGCAGACGCGCGCCTCGATCGCGTGCGCGCCTTCGTCAAGGTGCAGGACGGCTGCTCGTTCTCGTGCCGCTTCTGCGTCATCCCGCTCGTGCGCGGCGCCTCGCGCAGCCGCGCCGCCGACGCGGTGCTCGGCGAGATCCGCCGCCGAGTCGCGCAGGGCCACCGCGAGGTCGTCCTCACCGGGATCAACCTCGGCTGCTACCGCGACCGCGCCGCCGGCTACGACCTGCCGCGGCTCGTGCGCGAGGCGGGGGAGACGCCCGGCCTGCAGCGTCTGCGGCTCTCATCGATCGAGATCAACCATGTGAACGACGAGCTCATCGCGGCGCTGCGCGAGACACCGACCGTGAGCCGCCACCTCCACGTGCCGCTCCAGTCGGGAGACGACGGCGTGCTCCGCGACATGGGTCGGCGCTACTCCGTCGCGACGTACCTCCGCCGCCTCGAGCCGCTGCGCGGCGAGTTCAACCTCACGAGCGACGTCATCGTCGGTTTCCCGACCGAGGACGAGCGCGCGCTTCGAGCAGACGTTGCGCACTGTCGCCGACGCCGGGCTCACGAAGGTGCACGTGTTCCCGTACTCGCCGCGTCCCGGCACCGTCACGGCCGCCGCCGATCCTGTCCCGGCCGGAGTGAAGAAGGAGCGCGGCGCGCGTCTCCGGGCGGCCTCGCACGAGGCGTGCCTCGCGCACTGGCGCTCGAAGCTCGGCACGGAGGACGCGGTGCTCGTCGATCGCCGGGGTCGCGGCTATGGCGACGACTACTCGCCGTGGCTCGTGCCGGAGACTGTGCCCGTCGGCGAGCTCGTCCGCGTCCGCGCCGCCGCCGTGTCCGACGAGGGAGTGCTCGCCGCGTGAAGGACGGCTGTCTCTTCTGCACGCTCTACCGCGAAGGCGACCACGTTGCGGCAACGGACGGCTTCGTCGCGATCCGCGACATCAACCCGCAGGCGCCGTTGCACCTCCTCGTGATCCCCGAGCGGCACATCGACACGTTCCGCGACATCGGTGAGTTCCCGGCCGACGAGGCGAGGCGGATGCTCGAGTTTGTGGCGGAGATAGCTGCGCGCGAGGGCCTGAAGGATTACCGTGTCGTCGTCAACGTCGGGCCGAGCGCCGGTCAGACGGTCTTCCATCTCCACTGGCACGTCATGGGCGGTTGGGTATGAGCTTGATCGAGGAAATCGACGACGAAGTCAAGGACGCCATGAAGGCGCGCGACGCCGAGCGCCGCGACGCGTTGCGCCTCATCCTCGACGCGCTCAAGAAGTCCGAGAAGGAACTGCAGCGGTCGCTCAGTGACGAGGAGGAGCTACAGGTGCTGCAGCGCGAGCGGAAGCGGCGGCTCGAGGCGGCCGAGGCCTTCCGCGCCGGCGGCCGCGAGGAGCAGGCGGCGGCCGAGGAGCGCGAGCTCGAGATCCTCGAGGAGTTCATGCCGGAGCCGCTCTCCGAGGACGAGATCGACGAGATCGTCGACGACGTCATCGCCGAAGTCGGCGCCACGAGCATGGCGGACCTGGGCCGCGTGATGGCAGACGTGATGCCGCAGATCGCCGGCCGCGCCGATGGCTCACAAGTGAGCCAAATCGTTAGAGAGAAGCTGGCCTAAGACAGCCGGAGGCTAAGACAGGGCGCAGCCCGGCTTAGCCTCCGGCAATCCGCAGCACTCGCGCGCTACTAAGGAACGCGGCGTGCGCCGACGAACGACGAGCCCCAGTCCGCGAGGCTGTCGATTCGTACGACCGAGCCGGTGTGCGGCGCGTCGACGAACTGGCCGCCGCCGATGTAGATCCCGACGTGGCCGAGCGCGTCGAAGAAGACGAGGTCGCCGGGCTGCATCTGCGACGTCGAGATCGGCTCGGTCACGTCCCACTGCGAGTAGGTGAGGTGCGGGAGCGAGATCCCGAGTTGCGCGTAGACGTACATCACGAGGCCGGAGCAGTCGAAGCCGCTCGGGCTCGCGCCTCCCCAGACGTACGGGACGCCGAGGTACTGAAGCGCGATACTCGCGGCCTGCGGGTGGCCGCTCCCGTCGCCGAGGATCGGCGGAAGTTGGGGGAAGCTCGGCGGTGCCTGGGCTTCGCGGGCCTTCTCCGCCGCGATCGCCCGGAGCCGTGCCACGGCCGCCGCCCTAAGCGCCTCCTCGTGGGCCGCCTCCTGGACCTGGAGCTGGTGGATCGAGGAGTGGATCGACGCGAGCAGATGTCTCTGTCGCGCGAGCGCAGTCTCGATCTGCCGCTTCTGCGAGGCGAGGCTGAGCACGGCCTGCGCGCGCCGCGCGCGCAGCTTCGTCAGGTCGTGCTGGCGCTTCTGGACCGCCCGCTCGAAGTGGAGCGCCTCGCGGCCAAGCGCCGTATCTTGCTGGGACATCGTCTGCGCCGCCTCGGCGCGGTCGATCACCTGCGAGAGGCTCTTCGCGCCCGCGAGGACGTCGAGGGTGGTGGGCTTCCCGCTGACGTAGAGGGAGTAGATCCGCGCCATGATCCGGAGCTGCGCGGCGTGGAAGTTCGCGCGCGCGAGGTGAAGCTTGTGGGTGTTGCTCTTGAGGCTCGCCTTGACCTGCTGGAGCTCGACCTGCGCACCGTCGTATTTCTGGATCGTCGCTTCGAGGCTGACGCCGATCCGGTCGACTTCGGTCCGTACGGCGCGGGCGTGCTCCTCCTGCGCCCGGATCTGGGGCGTGGTGTGAGCCCTCGCGCTCGTCGCGACGACTGCGGCGAGGACGAGAGCACCGACGATGACGAGACCGTGGCGACTCATGAGAAAATGGATCAAAGAACGACCCGGAGCCCGAAACGCTAGCTGAGGCTCCGGCCGAAGCCAACTTCGCGGCTCCTGCGACGAGTCCTGCGCCGGCCCGAACGGGCCTACACTGGGCTTGTGCAAACGGTTCTCGACGTTCCGAACGATGTTGCCGCCGAGCTCGCAGGCATCGGCGACGGGATACTCGACGCCCTGCGGGAGCGGCTCGGCTGCACCATCAATCTGCGCGGAAACCGTCTCACGCTGACGGGTGACGACGTGAAGGTCGCAGAGGCTCAGGCCGTCGTCGAGGAGCTCGTCGAGCTCGTCGAGGGAGGGCAAGACGTTGGCGCCGGCACCGTCGACGCGATCCTCGGCGCGATCGACCAGGCCGAGGACGTCCGCGAGATCTTCGAGGACGTCGTCTGGTCGCACCGCGGCAAGCGCATCACGCCGAAAACGGTCACGCAGAAGCGCTACGTCGATGCGATCCGCAACTGCACCGTCACGTTCGGGATCGGCCCCGCCGGAACCGGCAAGACGTATCTCGCAATCGCCCTCGCGGTCGCAGCGCTGTCGGAGCGGCAAGTCGGCCGCATCATCCTCACGCGCCCCGCGGTCGAGGCGGGCGAGCGGCTCGGCTTCCTCCCGGGCGACGTCCTCGCGAAGGTCGATCCGTACATGCGCCCGCTCTTCGACGCGCTCTACGACACGATGGACCCGGAGAAGCTCAACACGTTCATGGAGCGCGGCACGATCGAGGTCGCGCCGCTCGCCTTCATGCGCGGCCGCACGCTGAACGACAGCTTTGTCATCCTCGACGAGGCGCAGAACACGTCGCCGGAGCAGATGCAGATGTTCCTCACGCGGCTCGGCTTCGGCTCGAAGATGGTCGTGACCGGCGACGTGACGCAGATCGATCTGCCGCGTGAGCAGGCGTCCGGGCTGATCCAGGTGCGGAACATCCTCTCGGAGGTCGACGGGATCGCGTTCGTCGAGTTCGGCCACGAGGACGTGGTGCGGCACAAGCTTGTGCAGCGGATCGTCGAGGCGTACAAGCTTCACGCCGACTCCACCGGGACGCAGCGCTCCCGATGATCGATGTCGCCGTCGACAACCGCTCCGACGAGGAGGTCGACGAGGCGGGGGCGGTGGCGCTCGCGCAGCGCGTCCTTGCAGGCGAGGGAGTCGAGTCGGGAGAGCTCGGACTGGCGTTCGTCAGGCCCGAGGAGAGCCGCGCGCTGAAGAGCGAGTACCTCGGCATCGACGAGGCGACCGACGCGCTCGCGTTCCCCCTCGACGGGCTTGAAGAGCTGCCGGACGGCCTCCCGCGCCAGCTCGGCGACGTCGTCGTCTGCCCCGACGTGGTCGGGTCAGAGTGGCGGAAGCCGCTCGTCCACGCGCTCCTCCATCTCGTCGGGTACGACCACGGCGCCGAGATGGAGGCCCGCGAGGAGCTCTACGCGTGAGCAGACCGGCTCCCGGACGCGCGCCGACGCTGCTCGACAGCTTCAACTACGCGCTCGAGGGGATCATCCATGTCCTCCGGACGCAGCGGAACCTCCGCCTCCACTTCCTCGCCGCGATCCTCGTCTTCGCCGCTGCGATTGCGCTCGGCGTCGCGCGGCTGCAGCTCATCGCGCTCGTACTCGCGATCGCATTCGTCCTCGTCGCCGAGATGCTGAACACGGCGATCGAGGGCGTGATCGACGTCTCGACGACGAGCTTCGATCCGAACGCAAAGCTCGCGAAGGACATCGCTGCCGGCGCTGTCCTCATCGCCTCGGTCGCCGCGCTCGGCGTCGGCTACCTCGTCTTCGAGGATGCCGCGGGGACGCGCGCGACCCGCGTTCTCGACCGCGTTCGCAACGCGCCCGCGTCGCTGACACTCGCGGCGCTCGTCCTCGTCATCCTCCTCGTGATCGCGACGAAGGCGTGGACGGGGAGGGGCACTCCGCTGCGCGGCGGGCTGCCGTCCGGCCACGCGGCGATCGCCTTCGCGGGCTGGATCGCCGTGACGTACCTCGTCGGCGACCACCATCGCTTCCTCGTCTCCTCGCTCACGCTCATCATGGCGCTGCTCGTCGCCCAGACCCGCATCGAGTCGGGGATTCATTCGACGATCGAAGTCGTCTACGGCGGAGCATTCGGCGCCCTCGTCACGCTCGCGATCTTCCAGGCGGTCGGATGAGACTGCTGATCTGGGACTTCGACGGGACGCTCGGGCACCGGCGCGGCGACACCGGCTGGACGATGTTGCTCGAGGAGGTCCTCGACGCGGAGGAGCGCGGGCACGGGCACTCGGCGGAAACCTTCCGGCCGTACCTGCGGGAGGGATTTCCGTGGCACCGGCCGGACGTGCCTCATCTCGAGCTGTGCGGCGATCCCGATGGCTGGTGGGCCGGCGTGCAGCTTCAGCTTGCGCGCGCCTACGAGGCAGCCGGCTATCGGCCTGCGCGTGCTCGCGAGCTCGCCACCGTCTCCCGCCGACTGTATGTCGAGCCTGCGGGCTGGAGCCTCTTCGACGACGCTCTGCCCACGCTCGAGCGGCTCGCCGGGAAGGGCTGGAAGCACGCCATCCTCTCCAACCACGTGCCCGAGCTCGGCGCGATCGTCACCGGGCTCGGACTCGACCGTCTCGTCGTCGCGCTCTCGTGCTCGGCCGATACCGGCTACGAGAAGCCGCACCCCCTGTCGTACGCGTCCGTGCTCGAACCGCTCGAACCGACCGAGGCGTGGATGATCGGCGACAACGTCGTCGCGGACGTCCTCGGCGCCGAGGCGATCGGCATCCCGGCGGTGCTCGTGCGCCGGCCGGATCCGCGGGCGGTGCGCTTTGCCGCCACCCTGGCCGGCGTGGAGGAGTTCCTCACGGAGGCGGTAGCGGCGTGAGGGATCTGCTGGACGAGCAGAAGCGGTACTACGCGGCGCGCGCGCCCGAGTACGACGACTGGTGGCACCGTCGCGGCCGCTACGAGCTCGAGGCCGACGGGCTCGCGCGCGGGCGCGCCGACATCGCGGAAGCCGACGCCGCGCTCGAGGCGTTTGCGCCGCGCGGGTCGGTGCTCGAGCTCGCGGCGGGCACCGGGATCTGGACGCGGAAGCTTGTCCGCTCCGCCGATCGCGTGGTCGCGGTCGACGCGAACGCCGAGACGCTCGCGCTCAATACCGGCGAGGCGGAGCGAGTCGTCGCCGACATGTTCGAGTTTCGGCCGGCGGAAACCTTCGACGTCGTCTTCTTCTCCTTCTGGCTCTCGCACGTGCCCGAGGAGCGCTTCGACGAGTTCTGGCGGTTGGTGCGCTCGGGGCTCGCGCCCGGAGGCAGGGTCTTCCTCGTCGACAACGCCGCCGGCGGCGAGTCGACGCACGGGAGGCGAAGCGGCGCGGAAACCGAGACGAGGACACTCGCGGACGGGCGAGAGTTCGAGATCGTCAAGCTGCGCCGGACGCCGGAGGAGTTGCGTGCCCGTGTCGCGCCGCTCGGGCTAGAGCTCGATCTCCGCGTCACCGCGAACGGCAACTTCCTGTACGGATACGGGTCATGACGGGAGAGGAACTGCTCGCACAGGCGGATGCGGTGGCCGAGAACGCGTACGCGCCGTACTCGAGTTACCTCGTCGGTGCTGCGGCGCTCGCGCGCGACGGGCGCGTCTTCGCGGGCGCGAATGTCGAGAACGCCGCGTATCCGCTCGGGATCTGCGCCGAGCGCTCGGCGATCGGGAAGGCGGCGAGCGAAGGGCTGAAGCCGGGCGACTTCGAGGCGATCGCGATCACGGCCTCGCCGTGCGGAGGCTGCCGGCAGTGGCTGCACGAATGGCGGTTCGAGCGCGTGTACTTCCGCCGCGCCGATGGCTCCGTCGCCGAGTACGCCGCCGACGATCTTCTCCCGGACACCTGGGATTTGCCGGAGTGAGGTCGGGGTTCGTCGCCGTTGCCGGCCGTCCGAATGTCGGCAAGTCGACGCTCGTCAACGCGCTCTGCGGCGGCAAGGTCGCGATCGTTTCCGACAAGCCGCAGACGACGCGCCGACGGATCTTCGGGATAGCGAACGGCGACGACTGGCAGCTCGTGCTTGCCGACCTGCCCGGTTTCCAGCGGCCGCTCGACGAGCTCACCGAGCGGATGCAGAGGACGGTGGACGCGTCGTTCGAGGAGGTCGACGCGGTGCTCTTCGTGCTCTCCGCGCGTGAGCGGATCGGCGCCGGCGACCGTTTCATTGCGTCGCGCGTGTTCGCGCTCGGCGTCCCAGTCGTGATCGCGCTCAACAAGGTCGACCGGCTCAAGGCGGCGCACATCGCGGAGCAGATGTCCGCCGCTGCCAAGCTCGCCGCCGGGCCAAAGGCTCTTGCCGCCGGGGAGCGGTTCCGCGCCGACCACGCCGCCGCCGACTGGGTCGACAACTTCCATGCGCTCCATCCAGTGAGCGCGAAGACCGGCGACGGCATCGCCGGGCTGCGCGACGAGCTCGTCGCTCTGCTCCCTGAAGGCCCGCTCTACTTCCCGGCGGAACAGCGGAACGATCTCACCGTCGAGATGCAGATCGCGGAGCTGATCCGCGAGAAGGCGCTCTGGCTCACGCGCGACGAGGTGCCGCATGCGCTCTCCGCCGAGGTCGAAGCGATCGAGGAGAAGACCGTGACTGCGTCGATCCTCGTCGAGACGGAGTCGCAGAAGCTGATTCTCGTTGGCAAGGGCGGCGCGATGGTGAAGGGCATCGGCGTGCGTGCGCGGCCCGAGATCGAGGCGCTGCTCGGTCACCCGGTCTTCCTCGAGCTGCGCATCAAGGTGCGCCCGAAGTGGCGCCGCGACGCAGCGACGCTCGAACGACTCGGGCTTTAGCTAGCCGCAGCTTGGTCCTCCGTGCGCGGTGAGCCACGTCTTGAGGGCGCGGATCCGTCCGGCTGCCTGAGCCAGCCTGGCCCGCAAGGCCGAGGAGCCCGAGGCGTCTGCGACGAGTGTCGCGTAGCCCTGCGCGGCCGACGACTCGCTCCCCCAGATCAGGAGGTCGGAGCCGGCAAGCTCGGCCTTGGTCGCGGCGTGGCGGATGGCCGCCGGCGCGGGCGCGGTGAGCGAGTCGGTGACCGTGACGCCCTTGAAGCCCAGCTGCCCGCGGAGGATCCCGTTGATGATCGTCGACGAGAACGCGGCAGGAACGCGCGACGCGTCGAGGCGCGGATAGATCGCGGTGTTGACCATCACGAGCTTGACGCCCGCCTTGATCGCGGCCTGGAAGGGGAGGAGGCCCGGCTCGATCTTCGACTTCGACGCGTTGATCGTGATCTGGCCGTTGTCGGTGTTCCCACCGGCGAGCCCGAGGCCCGGGAAGTGCTTTGCCGTGGCCGCGACGCCGTTCTGCTGGAGGCCGCGGACGAACGCCTTCGCCATCTCCGCGTTCCACGTCCGCGAGCGCGAGAAGGCGCGTGAGCCGAGGAAGTTGCTCGGCGAGCTTGGGGTGTCGACCACCGGCGCGAAGTCGATGTCGACGCCGGATTCCATCAGCGCTTGCGCGGCGCCCGCGGCTTGGGCGTGCGCGTCGGACGGGTTCTTCATGTCGGCCGGCGCTTCGGTCGGCGGCGCCCATGAGAGCCGTTTCACGATCCCGCCCTCCTGGTCGAGCGCGACGAGGAGCGGCTCGCCGCGCGTGCACGCCGCCTGTTGGAGCTGCGCCGTGATGTGCTTGACCTTGGAGCGGGTGAGCCAGTCGTTGCCGAGGAAGATGACGCCGGCCATCTTCCCGCTGCGGATGCGCGCGAGGAACGTGCCGGTCGGCGGCGCGGTGAGCGTCCCCATCACGACCTCGGCCTCGTCGCTGAAGCCGAGTGCACCGCGCGCGGCGGTGGTCGCGGGGGCGGAGCCGGCGCCGAGGCACGCGGTCAGCGTCGCGAGCAATGCGATGGCAGCTCCGGTGGCGACCCCCCTCCGCGGCACCTGGAGAGAGTAGCCAGCGAATAGGCCGGACTAAACTCTCGCGATGGCGCAGGCTCCCGCACTCAAGGCTGGGAGCGCCGGCGGCGAGGCCGCCGACGCCCGGCCGGAAGACCGCCCCGCGTTCGCGGGGCTGGCGCATGGCTTCGAGCTGCCGCTCGAGGCCCGGCTGCCGCGCATCGGCGCCGTGGACGCCGTCGCGCTCGAAGAGCGCGCCGCATCGCTTGCGAAGCGCTCGATCAAGAAGGACTCGAAGGTCTGGGCGCTGCGCCTTGCAATCCGGACGACCGACCTGACGACTCTCGAGGGGGCTGACACGCCGGGCAAGGCTGCCGCCGTCGCATCGAAGGCGCGGCGGCCGGATCCGTCCGATCCCTCAGTGCCGTCGTGCGCGGCCGTATGCGTCTACCCGAACCTCATCCCGGCGGTGCGAGAACGGCTCGGCGACAGCGGCGTGAAGATCGCGGCGGTGGCGACCGGGTTCCCGTCGGGCCAGTACCCGACGGCGATCAAGGTCGCGGATGTGCGGTCGGCGGTCGAGCTCGGCGCCGACGAGATCGACATGGTCATCGACCGCGGGGCGTTCCTCTCCGGCCGCTACGCGAAGGTCTACGACGAGATCGTGCAGGTGAAGGAGGCGTGCGGCGACGCGCACCTCAAGGTGATCCTCGAGACCGGCGAGCTCGGGACGTACGACAACGTGCGGCGGGCGACGCTCCTGGCGATTGCCGCGGGCGCCGACTTCGTGAAGACGTCGACGGGGAAGATCTCCCCTGCGGCGACGCTGCCGGTCGCGCTCTGCATGCTCGAAGCGGTGCGCGACGTGTACGAGGAGACCGGCCGGCGCGTTGGGTTCAAGGCGGCGGGCGGCATCCGGCAGGCGAAGCAGGCGATCCAGCACCTCGTGCTCGTCCACGAGACACTCGGGGCGGAGTGGCTCACGCCCGAGCTCTACCGGCTCGGCGCGTCGTCGCTCCTCAACGACATCCTCATGCAACTCCGCAAGGAGCGCACCGGTGCGTACCAAAGCGGCGACTACTTCACCCTGGACTGAAAGAGGCACGCTTTCGTGACAAAACTGGCGCACCCGCTCGATGTTTTCGCCCGTAAGCTCGCCCCCTCCCATAAGGGTGGGGGGTGGGTTTGGGGAGGAGCCGCGGCAGCCCACAACGTCCATCCCGGCCATGGGGAGGCGAGGCATGTCTGAGCTGGACAAGGCTCCGGCCGGAGTGGCCGTCCCCGGCGACTGGACGTACGCGAGCGCGCCCGAATCCACGGACATCGTCCGGATCGCGGAGCGCTACGGTCACTACGTCGGCGGCGAGTGGCTCGAGGCGAGCGAGACCTACGAGACGATCTCCCCCCGCGACGAGGCGCCGCTCGCGGCGATCGGCCAGGCGACGAAGGCCGAGGTCGAGAGCGCCGTTGCGGCCGCCCGCACCGCGTACGCCGACGGCTGGTCGGCGCTCCCGGGCTCCGAGCGCGCGAAGTACCTCTTCCGCATCGCGCGCATCCTCCAGGAGCGCTCGCGCGAGTTCGCCGTGCTCGAGTCGCTCAACGGCGGCAAGCCGATCAAGGAGTCCCGCGACGTCGACCTCCCGCTCGCGGCTGCGCACTTCTTCTACTACGCGGGCTGGGCGGACAAGCTCGAGTACGCGTTCCCGAACCGGAAGCCGCGCCCGGTCGGCGTCGCCGGGCAGATCATCCCGTGGAACTTCCCGCTGCTCATGCTCGCGTGGAAGGTCGCGCCAGCGCTCGCGTGTGGCAATACCATCGTGCTCAAGCCTGCGGAGACGACTCCGCTCACGGCTCTCCTCTTCTGCGACGTCCTTCGCCAAGCCGAGCTTCCCGCCGGCGTCGTCAACATCGTCACCGGCGACGGGCGCACCGGCGCGGCGCTCGTCGAGAGCGACGGCGTCGACAAGATCGCGTTCACCGGCTCAACCGAGGTGGGCAAGGCGATCCAGCGCCAGCTCGCCGGCAGCGGCAAGAAGTTCACGCTCGAGCTCGGCGGCAAGGCCGCGAACATCGTCTTCGACGACTGCGCGCTCGACCAGGCCGTCGAGGGGATCGTCAACGGGATCTACTTCAACCAAGGCCACGTCTGCTGCGCGGGCTCGCGGCTCCTCGTCCAGGAGTCGATCTACGAACCGCTCGTCGAGAAGCTCAAGCGCCGCCTCACGACGCTCCGCGTCGGCGACCCGCTCGACAAGAACACCGACGTCGGCGCGATCAACTCCGCGATGCAGCTGGAGAAGATCCGCGAGCTCGTCACCTCGGGCGAGGAGGAAGGCGCGGAGATCTACCAGCCGCCATGCGTCCTGCCGGAGAAGGGCTACTGGTTCGCCCCGACCGTCTTCACAAACGTCGCGCAGAGCTACCGCATCGCGCAGGAGGAGATCTTCGGCCCCGTCCTCTCGGTTCTCACGTTCCGCACGCCGGACGAGGCCGTCGAGAAGGCGAACAACACGCCGTATGGCTTGAGCGCAGGTGTCTGGACGGAGAAGGGCTCGCGCATCCTCTGGATGGCGCAGCGGCTCCGCGCCGGCGTCGTGTGGGCGAACACGTTCAACCGCTTCGATCCGAGCTCGCCGTTCGGCGGCTACAAGGAGTCGGGCTTCGGCCGCGAGGGCGGACGGCACGGGCTCGAGCCGTACCTGAGGTTCGACGAGTGACCATCGTCATCAGCCCCGGTGCCGAGGCGCGCGCGGCTGCGCTTGGTGCGCGGGCCGAGAGGGCGCGAAATTGGCTCGCCGAGCAACTCGACGCGCCGTTCTCGTTCGACCTCTACGTGCTCGACGAGGACGAATGGGCGGACCACGCGGGGATCCCGGAATACGGGATACCGCATGCCGATCCCGAGAGCGGCAAGATCGTCCTCGGCGCGCAGCCGGCGACGCTCTTCGGCTCGGTGTGGGAGCAGTTCCGGCCGGACGTGACCGAGGACTCGCGTGACGCCATGCACCGGGTCTACGGGAATCCGCCGCAGCTCGAAGCGTTCGCCGACCTCGTCCTCGTCCACGAGCTCACCCATCTCGTGCCGCGCGGGCAACCGTTGCCGACGATGTGGCACGAGGAGCTGTTCGCCGACCTCGGGACCGTGGGCTTTCTGGCGAGCGAGGAGCCGGACGAGCTGCCGGTCTACATGACGTTCATGCGCGCCGGCTGCGACGTTCCGCCGTCACGCTTCCCCTACTCGGCTGCGATGGACATCGCCAGCGGCTTCGAGACCGGAGGCTTTGTGAACTACGTCTGGTACCACTGCCAACTCAGCGTCGCGGCCGAGCAGCTCTGGAATACAGGCGGAGTGTCGGCGCTTCGGGCGCTGCAGGCGGGCGAGGTCGACGTCGCCGCCGAGGCCGAGAGGAGCTGGCCGTGAGCGAGCGCCTTCCTGTCAAGAAGACGTACAAGCTCTTCATCGGCGGCGCATTCCCGCGCAGCGAGTCCGGCCGGACGTATGAGGCGGAAGGGCAGAACGTCGCGCGCGCTTCCCGCAAAGACGCCCGCGACGCGGTCAAGGCGGCGCGCGGCGCGCAGCCGGGCTGGGCCGCGGCGACCGCGTACAACCGCGGCCAGGTCATCTACCGCCTCGCGGAGATGGTCGAGGCGCGCGCCGGCGAGCTCGCCGGGCTCTGCTCCGGACGCGACGAGGTCGATGCGACGATCGATCGGATCGTCTGGTACGCGGGCTGGGCGGACAAGCTCTCGCAGGTGCTCGGTGGCTCGAATCCCGTCGCCGGCCCGTACTTCAACTTCACCGTGCCGGAGCCGACCGGCGTCGTCGCCGTGCTCGCGCCCGAGGAGCTGCCGCTGCTCGGTCTCGTCTCGCGAATCCTGCCGCCGCTCACCGGCGGAAACGCGGTCGTCGCCGTCGCGTCGGAGGCGCGTCCGCTGGCGGCGGTCGAGCTCGCAGAGGCGATTGCGACGAGCGACGTGCCGGGCGGCGTCGTCAACCTCCTGACCGGCTCCGCTGCCGAGCTCGGGCCGTGGCTCGCCTCGCACATGGATGTCAACGCGATCGACCTCTGCGGCGCGAACGGCGACGTCGCCGAACTCGAGCGAGCTGCGGCCGAGAACGTCAAGCGGGTCGTCCACGGTCGGGTAGACGTGCAAAGCCCGTGGGAGATCGCGTCGTTCCTCGAGTTGAAGACCGTCTGGCACCCGATGGGCCAGTGACGGCCGGCGGGGCGGCGGCTCCCGAAGTCCAGGCAGTCCTCCGCGTCGTCGCCGCACGGGCTCGCTGAGGCGCGCGGCCCCGAGAGAACCTCCGTACCCTTGCCAGCCGTTGATGGAGTCGAGCTTCCCGACAAGTCCCACCGAAAGCGTCCCCGGCTCCGTCGCAGACCCGACGGAGTCGGAGCGCCTGCACCGCAATCTCACGCCGGCGATTGCGGAGATCGACGACCCGCGCGGCTTCCTCCGCTACGCCCTCGGCACCGTTGTGGCGCTCGCAGTCGCACTCGTCGCCGTCTTCATGTTCAACGCGATCGTCGACCCGCTGTCGCTGATCGGCTGGAGGATCCTGCCGCCGGCGGTCGAGACCGATCGTTCGATCAAGCTCGACCTGATCGCGAAGCTCAAGAAGAACCCGCAGGTCGTCGTCCTTGGCAGTTCGCGCTCGCGCCAGGCGGAGCCGAAGTTCATCGACAAGCTCACGGGTCTCAAGACCGGGTTCAACGCCGGCGTCACCGGCGGTGACGCCGTCGACGCGTGGGTGATGGTGCGGAATGTCGCGGCCCGCTTCCCGACCGAAAAGCGGACGTACATCTGGTTCGTCGACTACAAGCTCGCCTCCAACGGGGTCAACCCGCAGCTCGCGCAGGATCCGCACGCCAGCCCGTATCTCGGCGGCCAGAGCGCGAGCTTCTCGCTCGCCGATGTCGGGACCTACCTCGGGTTCCAGGCGACGGAAGCGTCCTATCGGGTCCTCAAGGCGTGCGCCGAGGGGCACTGCCAAGGGAAACTCCACTACAACTCCGACGGGTCGCTGAAGGGCGCGGCGCTCAGGTACCTCCCGGAGGACGCGCCTTCGCTAAAGAAAGCCGTCGCCCAGAAACTCGCTGACGTCAACCACCAGCCGCCCTCGCTGCCGCGGTTCAGGAACAGCCAGCTCAAGTACTTCGAGGAGACGCTCGCCTTCATGAACGCGCACGGCGCGACACCGGTGATCGTGCTCAACCCGATCTACCCGAGCGTCTACCGGCTCATGCAGCGGCGCCACTCGCAGCGTGAGGCGGAGGCGCTCGCCGAGCTCCACAAGCTTCAGAAGCACTACCGCTTCGTCGTCGTCGACGGCAGCGACATCCGCGTCTGGGGCGGGAAGGCGCGGGACTTCAACAACGCGACGCACATCAACCGCCGGAACATGCGGCGGCTGCTCCGCTACGTCGTCGCCCACTCCCACGGAGCTCTGAAGAAGCCCTAAATGCTCTTCAACAGCTACGTCTTCCTCTTCGGCTTCCTGCCGCCCGTGCTCGTCGGGACGTGGGCGCTGCGGAACAAGAACCTCCGCCTCCTCTTCCTGACGATGGCGTCTTGGGCGTTCTACGCGTGGTGGGACTGGCGCTTCCTGCCGCTCATGCTCTCGACGACGATGGTGGACTACGTCGCGGCGCTCATGATCCACCGCACCGACGCCGCGCGCCGCCGCAACGCCTGGCTCGTCGCCTCCCTCACCGTCAACCTCGGCCTGCTCGGCTACTTCAAGTACGCCGGCTTCTTCCTCAACTCGCTCAACGGGATCGGGAAGGCGATCGGTGCGCCGGTGGGGTTGCCCGACCTCCACATCCTCCTGCCGATCGGGATCAGCTTCTACACGTTCAACTCGATGTCGTACACGATCGACGTCTGGCGGAAGCGCGTCGAGCCGACGAAGCACATCCTCGAGTACACGACGTTCGTCGCGCTGTTCCCGCATCTCATCGCCGGGCCGATCGTCCGCTTCATCGACCTCCAGCCGCAGTTGCGCGCGCCGCGTCCGAAGCTGACGTCGGAGGCGGCGGGAGTAGGCGCGTACTTCTTCGCGTGCGGCTTGGTGAAGAAGCTTCTGCTCGCCGACCAGCTCTCGCCGCGCGTCGACGCGCTGTTCGCGCACTCGTCGCACCTCGGCTTCGTCGGCTCGTGGGCGGCGGCGATCGGCTACGCGCTGCAGCTCTACTTCGACTTCTCCGGCTACTCGGACATGGCTGTCGGACTCGCGTGGCTGATCGGCTTCCGCTTCCCGCAGAACTTCAACTCGCCGTACAAGGCGGTGAACGTCTCTGACTTCTGGCGGCGCTGGCACATGAGCCTGTCGGCGTGGTTCCGCGACTACCTCTTCATCCCGCTCGGCGGCTCCCGGCGTGGCGCGAAGCGGACGGTCATCAACCTCGTCGTGACGATGTTCCTCGCCGGACTCTGGCACGGGGCGGCGTGGACGTTCGTCGTCTGGGGACTCGTGCACGGCTTAGCGCTCGGCGTCCACGGCGTCCTGAAGAACCTTGGCCTGACGCCGAAGAGCGTGATCGTCAACCGGATCGTGACGTTCCTCTACGTCGTCGCGGCGTTCGTCGTTTTCCGCGCGCCGAACCTCCACGTCGCCGGGACGATCCTCTGGCGGATGCTCGGAACCGCCGGCATCGAGTCGTGGTCGACGCTGCAGTCGTTCCTGCCTGGCCGGTTCGTTGTCCTGCTCCTCGGGTTGCTCGTCTTCGCCCAGTTCGCGCCGAACACGTGGGAGCTGAAGCTCAAGCCACGCCTGATCTACGGCCTCGCGACGGGCCTCGCCGCGGCTATCGCCATCATGTCGATCGCCGTGCCGCACCCCTTCATCTACTTCCAATTTTGATGAAGCGCGCCGTCCTTGTCGTCGCGCTTCTCCTTGCGTCCGGCACGGGAACCGCGCTCGCCGTCTACAACCCGAACCCGCCGAGCTGCAAGGACACGGGCGACCGCGTCACGAAGATCGGGCTCATCGAGCATCTGCGCAAGCCGCCGCACGTCTTCATCCTCGGCAGCTCACGCGCCCGCGTCGCGAGGCCGGCGACGGTGGAGAAGCTCACCGGAGGTTCGGCGTTCAACGCCGGAGTCCACGGCGGCGGTGCCGCAGACGAGTACGTCTTCACGCGTCTCCTCGCGCAGCGCTTCCCGCACGCGAAGCCGGCGTATCTCATCTTCGTCGACGTCTCGATCGCCGGCGACGGCGTCAACCCGGAGCTCGCCGACGAGCCGCTCGCGCGGCCGTTCCTCGGCGCCACCGCGAGCTCCAAGACGACGACGTGCGTCCCGAACGGCTGGTACGACGCCGCCGGCGGGCTCGCGTATCCGCCTGCACTCGACAAGGCACAGCGGGAGCAGCGGGTGGCAAAGTCCCTTGGGAGCGGGTGGCTTGCGGGGCTCCGCGCCGACGCGAAGAAGCCGCGGCACATCAACCCCGGGTCGACGAAGTGGTTCCTGAAGCTCCTCGGCTTCATGAACGCCCAGGGCGCGACGCCGGTCATCGTGCTCAACCCGATTTACCCGGCAGTGCTCGCGGCGCGGGAGAAGTACGGCTTCCCCGAACTGACAGCGGCTAGGACGTATCTCGCGTGGCTCCGAGAGCGCTACCGCTTCGTGCTCGTCAACGGCGAAAACATCCACATGTGGGGCGGGAAGGCTTCGGACTTCGAGAACATCGACCACATCGACCGCACGAACATGGACCGACTCCTCCGCTACGTCGTCCACCACTCGGACGGCGTGCTGAGCCGTTAACCGAAGAAGGCGCTCGCGACCGCGTACCAGTCGGGCGGCACGAGCTTCAGCTCGGCGGTCGCCTCCGCGAGCGGGACGGCGACGATCTCGTCTCCGCGCAGCGCCGCCATCTGACCGAACTCGCCGGCGAGGGCGAGATCCGCCGCCTTCAGGCCGAAGCGCGTCGCAAGGATGCGATCGCGCGCCGTCGGCGTGCCGCCGCGTTGAGTGTGTCCGAGCACGGTGACCCGCGTCTCGAAGCCCGTCCGCTCCTCGATCTCGCGGCCGAGCCTCTCGCCGACGCCGCGGTTCGAGAGCGTCACGTGCCCGAACTGGTCGGTCTCGCCGGCGTCGGCGAGCCCCGGCAGCTCGCACCCCTCGCTCGCGACGACGATGGAGAAGTTCTTGCCGCGCGCGTGGCGCTTCCGGATCGTCTCCGCCACATCGTCGAAGTCGACGGGGATCTCGGGGATGAGGATCACGTCGGCGCCGCCGGCGATGCCGCTGTGCACCGCGATCCAGCCGGCGTGGCGGCCCATCACCTCGACGACCATGACGCGGTTGTGCGACTCGGCCGTTGTGTGGAGGCGGTCGATCGCCTCCGTCGCGATCGAGACGGCGGTGTCGAAGCCGAACGTGTAGTCCGTGCCCGAGAGGTCGTTGTCGATCGTCTTCGGGACGCCGACGACGGGGAGGCTGTGCTCGGCATGGAGGCGCGCGGCGACGCCGAGCGTGTCCTCGCCGCCGATCGCGACGAGCGCGTCGAGCTCCCGGTCGGCGAAGTTCCGGAGCACGTGCTCGACGCCGCCGTCGAGGTTGAAGGGGTTCGTGCGGCTCGTGCCGATGATCGTTCCGCCGCGCGGCAGGATCCCGGAAACCTGCTGCGGCCCGAGGTCCTCGAAGAGCGGCTCGACAAGCCCGCGCCAGCCCTCGCGCACGGCCACGACGTCCCAGCCCGCGGCATCGGCGCGCCGCACGACGGCGCGGATGACCGCATTGAGCCCGGGACAGTCGCCACCGCCCGTGAGGATGCCGATGCTCTTCGCCATCGCGTTCGAGCCTAGATGCTCCGCCGCGTCCGACGTACCATCTCCCCGTGACCGTGCAGCCGCACGCGAGGCGCTCGGTGCTCATCGCCGCCGGGCTCGTGCTCGTAGTGGCTGCCGCTGTCGTGTTCGCCGTGCTCGCGACGCGCGGCGGGCAGGCGTGGGACGGCTCGACATTGCAGGGAACCTGGGTCGATCCGCACGGGACGGGCGTTCTCGAACGGGGGCCGGGAGAACCACTGCTCGACCGAACCGATCTCGCGCCGAGGTCGCGGCCGGTACGGACTCTCGCGACGTTCGTCGCGATCGGCGATCCGGAGATCACCGACGCGCAGTCGCCCGCGCGGCTCGAGATGCTCGATCGCTACGGAGCGCCGTTCGCAGCGGCGTTTCGGCCGCAGGAGACACTCACCGGGCAGGTCTTCGCCGCGTCGCTGGCTACGGTCGACGCCCTGCACCCGAGCGCGGTCGTGTTCACGGGAGATTCTGATCGGCAACGATCAGAAGAACGAGCTGGACGAGTTTCTCGCGATTATGCGTGGCGGTCGGGTCTCATCCGATAGCGGCGGACCGGGCTATCAGGGCGTACAGGCCGCGAGCAATCCGGACCCCTACTACTACCGGCCGGCGGTCGACCCGCCGCAGCATCCGGGTCTGCTCAGCGCGGCGGTGCAGCCGTTCTCCTCGCCCGGCGTGCGCGTGCCCTGGTATCCGGTCGTCGGGGACCACGATCTGCTCGTCCTGGGGAACCTGCCGGCGACGCCGGAGACAAACGCGATCGCAATCGGCAGCCGAAAGCTCGTCTCGCTCGACCCGGCCGCGATCCGGCTCGCCGAGACGCGACAGGTGAAGGTTCGGCTCGTGGATTCCCTGCTCGCGCACGGGCTCCCCGGAGCGTCGATGCGCGTGACCCCCGATCCGCAGCGGAGGGAGCTGGCGCCCACTCAGGTGCTCGCGCGTCTGCGCCGGGCGAGCGGTGTCGGCGGGCATGGGGCGCTGCTCGACTACACGTTCCCGCTCGGCCACGAGCTCACGGGTATCGCGCTCGACACCGTCAGCCGCACCGGCAGCGCGGACGGAGTCGTGCGGGCTTCTCAGGTGGCCTGGCTCCGCGCGCAGCTGAAGGCGGCCGGCGGGCGGAGCGTGATGGTCTTCTCGCACAGCGCGCTGACGAGTTGCATCGGCGGCGACTCCGCACTGGCGCTGCTCGACCACGACCCCCACGTCGTTGCGCTAGTCAGCGGCGGATCGCACCGCAGCGCGATCACGCCACGGCACACCCCGGGCGGCGGTTACTGGATGATCTCGACCTCGTCCCTCGTCGACTACCCCCAGCAGGTGCGCGCGTTCCGCCTGCAGCAGACGGCGAACGGCGGCCTCGTCCTGCAGACCTGGATGCTCGACCCCGACCCGCGCAACCGGCTCGCCGCGATCTCGATGCAGCTGGCCTACTTGGACTTTCAGGGTGGACGCCCTGGGGACTTCGCCGGTGGACCAACCGATCGCAACGCGAGTCTCTACCTGCGCTAGTCCGCGCGCAGACCGGTCAAGACAGGCTGGCGAACGATGGCCCGCACCAGAAGGGCCGAGACGATCGCCGCGCCGAGCAGGAGCCCGGCGAGGGTGAGGATGAGCAGCTGGCCTGTCGCGGAGAGCGTGAGCACCACGTATGAGGCGGCGAGGTGAGCCACCCCAGGTGCGACCGCCCAGCGTTCGAGCAGCGCCGCCAGTGCCCAGGCGAGCACGACGAGGAACCCGGCGGCGACTCCGAAGACCGCGAACAAGTGGAACCGAGTGGCGCCCTGGGCGCGCACCACTGCGAGCGTGCGCCGTCGTTCCTGGCTCGTCAGCGCGAGCGCCTGTCCGACGGCGTAGAGGCAGACGCCGATATCGAGCACGGCGACGGTGCGGAGGAGAGCGACGAGGATGCTGATGAAGCCGCCGCTGCGAGCGGCCCATCCTTGGACGCTCTGGCCGGCGATGCCGCCGGAGTTCGTCGACGGCTTCCCGCTGCGCGCGAGGGCTTCCGTAACGGCTGCCGAGGACGCTCCCGGATCGAGCTTCACCGCGATCTGTCCGCCGTACCCAAATCCGCCGAACCCCCCGAACCGTCCGAACCCGCCGACCGGGCGCAGCAGGCGGGGGCTCTGGACGTACGCGACGCGCCCCTGATCCTCGAGCGCCTGCACGATCCCGGCGACGCGGAACCGCACCTCTCGTCCGTCCGGAAGCTGGGCGGCGAGCACGGAGCCCGGGTGTAGGCCGAGAGCATCTGCCAAGCCGACCCCGACCTCCGCCTCGTCCACCTGTTGTGGGAGGTGGCCTGCGACGAGCGGCGGCGCCTCGTACTCCTGAGGAGGCGCGCCGAATACCTCGAGCGTGAACGGCTCGTCGAGCGCGAACGAGTCCGCAGCTTCGAAGCTGTAGAACGGCGTCGCCGCCGCTACTCCCGGCAGCCGCCGGATCTGCTGCAGCTGCGAGGGCTGCGCGTAGACGAGGAGTTGATAGCGCTTGCCGACGCTGAGCGGCTGCTGGTTGAGATTCTGGAGCACCGTCGCGATCGCGAGGATCGCGAGCACGACCGAAACCGCGAAGCCGACCACGGCGACGGTCGCGGCGGCTCGGGTTGGTCGCGCGAGCACGAGCCGAACGCCGAGAAACGGCAAGGCGTGAGGCATAGGCAGTTTTCGTGCGCTGTGCGTGACATCGCCCCCGCGCAGCACCTCGACCGGCGACCGTCGCGTCGCTCGCCACGCAGGCCAGCAGGTTGCGGCCACCACGAGCACCGTCAACCCGACGACGCTCGCCACCAGGAGCAGCGCGAGGGATGAGCCGGGCGGCAGCTCGTTCAGCGACGCGAGCAGCCGGTCGGACGACCCCTGCACGGCGAGCCAGCCGGCGAGAACGCCAACGGTCGCCGCCGGAAGGGCGAACGCCGTGGCCTCGACCGCCGCCGCCGCGACGAGCGTCCGCGCGGAGACCCCAACCGCGCGCAGGAGGCCGACCGCAGTCAGGCGGCGTTGCATCTCGGCGGCCGCGGCCGCACTCAGCATCACGCAGGCCACGAGGAGCGCGATCAAGGAGAAGGCCACGACGACCGCGATGACGATCCCGGCGGCCTGGCCGATCAGAAGTTTCAACCCGTTGCGCGTCACGAGCTGCAGCCCCGCGACGCCGAACGACGCGGAACGCGCCTGCGCGAGCGTCACGTCGACGAGCCCCGGATCGACGAGCCAGAGGTCGACCCCGCTCACGTACCCGGGCGGTACGCCCTCGATCCGTCGGGCGTCCTCGTAGCCCGTGTAGACGCGCGGGCCTTTCGTCAGCGGGAAGGCGACAGTGTCCGGAGGTACCGCGAGCCCTACGATCCGCAAGAACTCTTGGCGGCCGTCGTACTCAACGCCGATGCGCTGCCCGAGGTGCAGCTGCCACGCCCGCGCCAAACCTTCTTCGACGACGGCCTGGCCCGGGCCGTCGATGTCGTGGCCGGCGACGATGGCGTAGCCGTTCCGCCCGGGGTTGACGCCGAACAGCTTCCCGTGGTCGGTGTAGTTGTCGCCGGCGAACAGGTTCACGCCCCCGTGTTGCAGAACGTAGGAGGCGCCTCCTACGTTCGCGAGCTCGGAGACGACGTGAGCGACCTGCGCACGCGGGAGCGGGGAGAAGGTCGCGAGGACGTCGGGCAGTCCCGCGCGGTTCGCCGTGCGGTCGAAGCCGCCGTTCAGCGTGGCTGCGATCGTGACCGACGCGCCGACCATGGCCGCGGCTGCGACGACGCCGAGCAGCGCGATCACCTGCCGGCCCCGGTGCGCGCGGGCTCGCGCCCACGCATACGCGAGAACGGCTCCCACTAGGTGAGCTTTCCCTGCTCCAGTCGCAGGATCCTGTCGGCCTGCTCGACCACGCTTGGCTCGTGCGTGACCACGAGCACCGCCTTGCCACTTTGCGCGACCTGGCGCAGGAGCTCGACGACGCTCGTCCCCGACTCGGGATCGAGATTGCCCGTCGGCTCGTCCGCAAGCACGAGCAGCGGGTCGTTGACGAGCGCGCGGGCGATTGCCAGGCGCTGTTGCTCGCCTCCGGACAACACCGTCGGCAGGCGCTGGGCGGCACCGTCCAACCCGAGCTGCTCGACCAGCGCGCGGCCCCGCCGCAGTGCCGCTCGGTCGCGCGCGATCCGCGCGGGTAACAGCACGTTCTCGACCCCGCTCAACTCCGGCAGGAGGTGGAACGCCTGAAAGACGAAGCCGATCTTGTCGCGCCGCAGCCGCGCCAGCTCGCGCTCGCCGGCCCGTTCCATGGGCACACCGTCGAGCTCGATCGTGCCCTCGTCGGGACGATCGAGACCGCCCAGGAGGTGGAGGAGTGTCGACTTGCCGCAGCCCGAACGACCGACGACGGCGACGAGCTCTCCGGCCGTGAGCTCCAGGTCGACGCCGTCCAGGACCCTCAGAGCGGCGCGACCGCTACCGAACGTCCGTACCAACCCCCGGCCGCGAGCGACGACGCTCATCAGCCGAGAGAATGCCTGCCTGATGCCGAAGGTGGGAATCGAACCCACACTCCCCGAAGGGAACCGGATTTTGAGTCCGGCGCGTCTGCCAGTTCCGCCACTTCGGCGCCGAACCATCGTACGTCGCGGCTCAGGTGCCGACCTTCAGTGGGAAATACGGCGGCGCGAGGAGAAAGCCGATCCGCGCCTCGGGTCCGCGCTGCCCGAGCGCCATCTGGAGCGCCGCGCCGATGCTGCCGATCGGGATGAAGCCGAGATGGCGGGCCGCGGTGCCGTCGCGTGCGCCCGCGACGTAGATGGCACCGAGCCGCTCGAGCGCCGGCCGACATGAGTCCCAGTCGCGGAACGGGAGGAGCGGGTGGACGGTGCGGCCGGCGCGGTAGGCCTCGACGTCCGGCGCGGCTGCGCGTTCCGCGGCGGCGAGCAGCTCGGGGCTTCGCGCGATCGGCGTCTGACGGAAGAACGCGAGGTACGGCTCCTGCGTCGGCCGCGAGAACACGCGCGTGAACCGGTCTACGAGCACGACGACGCCGCCTTCCTTCACCGGGAACGTATCGCGCCAGAGCCCGAGCGCGTGCCCGAGCCCGAGGTGCGCGGCGGCGAGCGGGTTCGGCGGCTCGCCGGGCAGGAACGCCGTCGTCGCCGGGATCCCGAGCACGAGCGCGTCGAGCGGCGCGTCGAGCTCGGCGCCGCGCAACTCGATCCCACGGAGGAGCGCCTCGGCGTGCGCGACTGAAGGCGGTCCGGCGAGGACGGTGGCGGCGGTCCGCTCGACGCGCAGCGAGCGGAGGAGGCGACGGCGCAGCGGCTCGGGGGTTGCGGCGACGCCGAGCCGGAGCGGGGAGGCGGCGATCCTGTCCACCGCGCCGGGCTCGTACGGATAGCCGCGAAACACTCCGGTCGTCTGCGGATGATTGAGGACGAGCGAGACGCCGAAGAGCGGCACGCGCGCCGCGAGCGCGTGCTCGAGCCGGGTTGCGAGTCGCCAGCCTTTCGACGAGTGGGTCTCGAGCAGGGAGTCGGCCGTCGCTAGCCGTTGCGCCGCGGCGTTTGCAGCGGCGAGGAGTGTCGCCGGCCCGCCATGGAGCACGGTTTCCGCCGCGCTGATCACGACGACGAGATCGGTCTCGACGAGCTCCCGCGCGACGCGAAGCTCGGGCTGCTCGTTGTCGTCCAGGAGGACGAGCGCGGGATCGGCGGCGTCGTGGACAGCGATGTGGCCGCGGAAGCCGCGGGCGAATTCGGGCGTGACGAGAGACACGACCGCCCGCTGTCCCGTCCGGCGTCCGAGCCCGCACGCGACGAGCAAGGTCTGGCTCGCACCCGGAATCCCCAACTCCGCGAGCGCGTCCGAGACAGCTGCAATCGCACGCGGTCGCGGGTCGCGAACAACGCCGGCCGGCGGAAGCAACGGCGCCGGCACGACGATCGTCGCGCGCTTCGCTCCGCGCGCGAGCTCCTCCAGCGAGTCGCCGTCGAGCGGGAAGCGCAGAGCCTCGCGCGTGGCGGAGTCGGCGTCGGTTGCGCGTCCGGGCGTCGGTGGCCGGAGGATGACCGCGTCGTCGGGAGCGGAAGCGACGACGAGCCGCGTGCCGGAGAGGAGTGGGACGAGTTGCACGCGAGGATTCTGCGGCCTAGTACGGATTGCCCGCGCCGCCCACGATGTAGAAAGATGCGTACATGGTGGATGAGGACCGCCCGCATCGCGAGGCTCGGCTGTTGCCTGCCGTCGCCGCGGCCGGCGTCGCGCTCGCGATCGCGGTCGGCGCGATCGCATACGCGGCCGGTCATTACGGCGAGCAGACGAAGACGGTCACGACGCAGGTCGCCGGCTCGACGACGACAACGTCCTACCCCCAGGTCTCGCAGACGGTCGCGGCCGGCGCGCACACCTTCATCCAGTTCGGTTGCCTTGACTGCCACGGGATGCAGGGCAAGGGCGGAGTCGATCCCACCGTCCCCGCTCTCGCGGCGATCCGCAACAGCCTTACCGTGGCGCAGCTCTCCCACATCATCGACCACGGCCTCGGCGAAGTGGCAAACCCGAAGCAGCCGTACATGCCGGTCTGGGGAGAGGTGATCTCGAAGACGCAGGTCTCGAACCTCGTCGCCTACATCCGCGCCGGCCTGCCGCCGGTCGCCGACACACAGCCCGTTCCGGTGCCGCAGGGGCAGGGAGCCGCAATTGCCGGCGAGGCGCTGTACGTCAGCTACGGCTGCATCAACTGCCACGGCCCGAACGGCCTCGGCGGCGTCCCGAACCCGCTGTCGGCGGACGGGACGATCCCCGTCCTCTCCGGCCAGGGTTTCCGCAAGCAGTTCAACACCGACGCGAAGATCGCCGCCGTGATCCGTAGCGGCAGCGTGATCGGCCGCGCGCCGATCGTGAGCATGCCCCACTGGGGCGGGATCCTCTCGAACCAGCAGATCGCCGAGCTGATCGCGTACCTGAAGACGCTGAAGTAACCTCGGCGGTGTGTCGCCGAAGACGCTGACGGGCGCCGAGCTCGACCTCAACGACGCGCCCGCGCGTGAGTCGGAGCTGTTCCTCGTCGACGGCAACAACCTCGCGTATCGCGCCTACTTCGCGTTGCCGGAGGAGCTCACGACGAGCGAGGGCTTCCCGACCGGCGCGCTGCTCGGCTTCGCGAACATGCTCTTCAAGCTCCTCTCCGACTACCGGCCGAAGGGCGTCGCGGTCGCCTGGGACACGCGTCCGGTGCACCGCGCCGAGCAGGCAGCGGCGGCGGACGTCGTCTACAAGGAGGGGCGCCGGCCGATGCCGGATCTTCTCCGCGAGCAGTTCCCGCACTTCCGCCCGATCGTCGAGGCGTTTGGGTATCGCAACCTCGAGTTCGAGGGCTGGGAGGCCGACGACGTCATCGCGACCCTCGCGACCCGCGCCGACGCGGCGGGTGTGAAGACGTGCGTCGTCTCGACCGACCGTGACGCGTTCCAGCTCGTCTCCGACAACGTCGTCCTGATGATGACGCCGCGCGGCGTGAGCGACGTGAACGTCTACACGCCCGAGCGCGTCGAGGCGCGCTACGGCATTCGCCCCGATCAGATCCCCGACTTCATAGGGCTCAAGGGCGACACGTCCGACAATATCCCCGGCGTTCCCGGGATCGGGGACAAGACCGCCGGCCAGCTCATCGCGCAGTACGGCTCGCTCGCGGAAGTGCTCGCGCACGCGGACGAGATGTCGCCGGCGCGCAAGAAGAACCTGACGGAGTTCGCCGACCAGGCGCGCACGGCGAAGCAACTCGCGACGATGCGCCGCGACCTCGACCTCGACTGCGACCCGGCAGAGCTCGTCCTCGCGCCGCCCGACCGTGCCGAGCTCCGCGAGACTTTCCGCCGCTTCGAATTCCGTGCCCTGCTCGGACGGGTGGACGAACTCGACGAGGCCGTGCCCGCGCGCGAGCGGATCTCCGACGGGGACGACCGTGAAGTGGCGCGAGGGTGAGCCGCCGACCGCGGGCGGTATCGCCGCCGACGAGGGCCGCATCGCGGTCGCGTCCGGCGACGAGGTCGTCGTCTCCCAGCGGCCGATGTACCTCGACGGCGACTACGTCGCGCACGACGCAAAAGCCCTGCAAATCGAGGCAACCGACGACACGATGATCCTCGCGTACCTCATCGAGCCGGCCCGTAGCGAGTACCTGCTCGACGATCTCGCCGCGGAGTACGCCGTCGAAGCGGTCCCCGAGCCCGAAGCGGAGGAGGAGACGGCGCAGCTCGTCCGCCACGCCGCCGTCACCGCGCGCCTGCGCGACCCGCTCCTCGAGCGCGTCCGCGAGCGCGGCGAGGAGCCGCTCTACCGCGACATCGAGATGCCACTCATCCGCGTCCTCGCCGGCATGGAAACGGCCGGCGTGAAGATCGACACGTACCGGATGGGCGAGATCACCGCCCGCCTCGCCGACCGCGTCGAGGAGCTCGAGTCGCGCGCGTACGAGCTCGCGGGCGAGGAGTTCGTGCTCGGCTCGCCGTCCCAGCTCGCGAAGATCCTCTTCGAGAAGCTCGGTCTGACGCCCGGCCGCAAGGGCAAAACCGGCTACTCGACCGACACGAAGGTGTTGCGGTCGATCCGGACTGACCACGAGATCGTTCCGCTAATAGAAGAGTGGCGCGAGCTGTCGAAGCTCTTGAACACGTACCTCCAGCCGTTGCCCGCGATGCTGGGCGAGGACGGCCGCCTCCACACGACGTTCAACCAGACCGTCGCGGCGACCGGCCGCCTCTCGACGTCGAACCCGAACCTCCAGGCGATCCCGATCCGCACCGAGCTCGGCAAGGAGATTCGCTCGGCATTTGTCGCCGAACCCGGCGCCCGTCTCATCTCCGCGGATTACTCGCAGATTGAGCTGCGGATCCTTGCGCACGTGTCCGGCGAGCCGAAGCTGCGCGAGGCGTTCGAGCGCGGGGAGGACATCCACACGGCGACAGCCGCCGAGGTGCTCGGCGTCGACCCCGCGAAGCTCACGTCGGCGCAGCGTTCGATCGCGAAGATGATCAACTTCGGCATCGTCTACGGCATCTCTGCGTTCGGGCTCTCCGAGAACCTCGAGATCCCGCGCGAGCAGGCGCAGCAGTACATCGACGCGTACCTCGCGCGCTTCCCGCTCGTGCAGGACTTCATCCAGCGGACGATCGAGCGCGCGGAGGAGGACGGCTACGCGACGAGCCTGCTCGGCCGGCGGCGGCCGGTGCCCGAGCTGCGCGTGCGGAACCGCCAGACGCGCGGTTTCGGCGAGCGCGTCGCGGTCAACTTCGTCATGCAGGGCTCGAACGCCGACATCATCAAAGTCGCGATGGTCGCGATCGAGCGGCGGCTGCGCAAGGAGGGGAGAAGCGCCCGCATCGTCCTTCAGGTGCACGACGAGCTCCTCCTCGAGGCGCCCGACGCGGAGACCTCGGCGGTGAAGGAGATCGTCCGCGACGAGATGTGCAAGGCGTATCCGCTCGACCCGGGGCTCGCCGTCGACATCGGCGCCGGCGACAGCTGGGCCGACGCGAAGACCTAACGCGGGAGAAGGTCAGGCGAGAAGCCGCACTCGCCCAGCCGTCTTCCCGAAAATCACTGATGACAAGATGCTCAGGCCTGCGTAAACTCGGTGCGTGAGGAAGCCGCCGGGTCTGCTCCTTCTCCTAGCACTCGGCACTGCGGTCCTCGCAATCTCTAGTGGTGCTGCGGCGCAAAGTGGCATCACGACGCTGCACGTCTATGCACCGTTTCATGGTGCCGCGGTGGCGAAGGGCGTGCGCGTCGCCGGGCACGAACGCAACTACTGCTGGACTACGTCGCTAACGGACACACGCTCGAACGCTTACCGCTGTTTTGCGGGCAGGAACTCGATCCACGATCCGTGCTTTGCGAGCGAGTCCGGCCGCCGGACGTTCGTTCTCTGTCCGCTGTACCGTCCCGGATCGCCGGTATGGCGCATCAACCTCACACGGCCGCTCCCCGCCTCGGGAAACGACACGCAATCGATGAAGTCCCCTCCGTGGGCCGTACGCCTCGCGAACGGCTGGTGGTGCGAATGGGAGTCCGGCGCTTCCGGTCAATACCACGGGATGAGGATGAACTACTTCTGTGGGGGACCCTACGCACGAGGCGGGTACCTGCTCGGAACCCCGGACCGCAACACGCCACGGTGGACCATCCTCTACGGGCGGAACGCTAAGAGCAGCAAGGTCGCGAGGGCCAAGATCGCTTCCGCTTGGTGGTGACCCTCAGGCGACATTCGTAAGCACTGGCCCAGGCGAGGGGCACTCTCGAATGTAGATGACAATCCGGTCGCGAGACGCTAGAACATAGGACGTGAGCAAGCTCGTCACGCTGCTTGGGCTTGGGCTGGTGGTGGCAGCCCCGCTCTCCGTGGGAGTTGCAGCGACGAGCGCGGGAACCCCGATCGCCCCGCAGCAGCACTTCGTCGGGCTCGTCAACGGCCACACCGGCAAGGCTGTGGTGCACACGGTCTGCCCCGGCCCCGCCCGGCAGGGCGAGACGGGGCGGGTCGAGGCAGGTCAGACGCTCGAAGTGGCCGCGGCCAAAGCCGGAAGCGGGTACACGGGCCCCTTCAGCCGGATCCTTGCCTGGTTCGTGCCCCGACCCGGCGGAGTCAGACCGGTCCAGGTCGAGTTCACCAGCTACCGGTCTCCCAAGCCGATCCCCTCGACGGTGCGGGTGCCGTGCGACGGCAAGGGCCGGGTCGAGTTCAGCTCCTGCCCGTACCTCGCGCCGTGCGCCGCTGGCTGGATCCCCACGTACGTGACGGTGCGATTCGAGAACGTCGCCCCGTAGCACGAGTACTCGGGTAACATTCCCGAGCACTCGCCCTGCCGAGGTCAGTGCGTCGTCGCCGGTTCGTTCGCGGGGATTCGGATATGCTCGCGCTTCGCCTGGGTTCTATCACCGGGAAACTCGGGGGACGAAGGAGGCCGATATGCGGTCATCCCGCCCAGCATCTCTCTCAGCAGTTGCTGTTCTCCTATGCGTGTTACTCGTCTATGCGGTGCACGGTCTCTCAGCGAACGCCGCGACTGTCGAAGCCCAGGTAATGACAAGCTGCGGCAAGGGAACCAACCTGGTGGGCAATGCGAGGTTCCATGCTGGGAGCGGCGGCGACTTCACCGCGGCAAACAATCCCAACGGGATCCCAAAGTGGACGGTGGGACCCGGTAGCGTGGACGTTGTCGGGCCGGGCGTCAGGCCCGGCGGTTGGCAGCAGGTTGGTGCTGGCAATTTCTCGGTGGACCTCAACGGACTAGCACCTGGTTCCATCGATCAGACGATCACGGACACGGCAGGGGTGCACTATCGCCTCTGTTTCTACTTCTCCGGCAACCCCGATGGCAGACCCATTGGAGCGCCGGCGTTGAAGAAGATGCAAGTCACGTGGGGGGCGACCCCAGCCGTCACGTTCGCCGTGAACGTCAACCACCCGTGCCACCACACGGACGCTCACATGTGCTGGGTCCGCAAGTCCCTTGGAGTGGTTGGCACCGGCTCAGACGTTCTGAAGTTCTCCTCGTTCGCTACGACGGGCGCATATGGAGCAGTCATTGGCCACGTAACGGTCGAGCCCTAGCCCTATCTGGCGCTCGGCCAGGGGCGCCACGATTGCGCCAGGCTCCTGGAGCCTTGAACCGCAACTCCAGCGGCCTGGCGCAACGTGGTTAGCGTGAACGCCATCGCCAGACCGGTCGAGCTCACGAGACATTCCCGAGCACTGGGGCAGGCGAGAGCGTCCGCTACTCGCCCTCGTCGCTCTCGCCGATACTGGTTTCGCTAGTGCGAGGTAGCGGGGGGTGACGGAAGGCGCGAACGGCTTGGAGGAGGAGTACCGCGGCTGCGCCTCCCCACACGGGGTAGAGGTACGAGACACGGTGGATGTCCGGGACTGTCGAGTCCGGGCAGTTGAACATGTCGCCGGAAGGCGGGAACCAGCGCACCGTATAGGCCGCTGAATCCAAGGAGACCAGCGCCACGCAAGCGCCCAAGAGCACTGCCGCGACTAGCAGGGCCACGGCGAGTTTGCGCGGGTCGCGCCGCCAACGGTCGAGAACTACTGCTCCAAAGACGCCGCAGAGGAGAGCTAACTCGACGGCGTGATCGATGTTTGCCCCTCCGAGCGCCTCAACGTCACAGAACCCTCGGGTACGAAGTGTCGGCCAGGCGAAAACTGAAACGACGCTTGCCACGACCAGGATGAGAATGCTCGGGGCGACGAGGGTCCCGGGCCTGTCGACGCCGGCCGGGCGGCGAGCCAGCACGAGTCCGCCGAGGAGTAGCAGCGACACCAACGCGAAGACGAGCACATCACCGACGATTGTCGAGTCGCTCACAGAACGGGTATATCATGTTTGCTATGTCTCGGCTAAGAGCCTCGACCTCGCTCGGGTGACATTCCCGAGCACTGGCGCAGGCGAGCGTCCGCCACGCCTGAGTCGTAAGCTGGGAACCGTGGGGAGGCTTGCGACCAACATCGTCTGTGTTGTCGGGATGGCCGCGGTCATTGTGGCGGTGGACATCCTGTTATTCCGCCACCACTTCTGGGAGCGGCTCTCCGTGAACTTCGGGATCGTCCTCGTCTTCGTCGCGTTCTACTTCCGCTTCCTGCACCGCTGACGCGAGCCGGCGAACTACGTCACTCGTCCTCGGGCGTCTCGCGATCGGGGTCGATCCGGTCGGCGCGCGCCCCGACCTCGGCTGCGACCCTCCGTGCTTCGCTCGCATGCTGCTCGTGGTCGCGAGCAAGTTGCTCGCGCGAGTCAGCCTCCTGCCGGAGTTGCTGCGCCTGCTCGCGCCGCTCGTCGAGCGCCTCCCGGCGACGCTGCACGCCGCCGAGCACGGCGAGTGCGACGACGACCACCACGGCGAGGGCGAGGACGATCCAGATCCATGTAGCCATTCCTGCCTCCTTCC
Organism: uncultured Actinomycetes bacterium; assembly: GCA_963753525.1. Taxonomy (GTDB): domain Bacteria; phylum Actinomycetota; class Thermoleophilia; order Gaiellales; family Gaiellaceae; genus Palsa-739. The sequence goes on along the minus strand of CAVWCS010000004.1, from coordinate 423,731 downwards.
CCGGCCGACGGCCGGCTCCGGGGGGTTAACGGCTCGCCGGGCCGTTCGGTTCCGCGTAGCCAAGCTCGGCGAGGAGCGGGCCGGCTTCTGCTTCGACGTCCGCGAGTTGATCCGGCGTGAGGTCGCGTTGCCAGCGGCCGATCGACGTATCGCGGAAGCCGTCGAGCGAGCGATGCGCCGAGGTGACGTTCGCGCCGAGGTACTCGGCGAGCGCCTCGGCGGAGCTCGAGAAGCTCTCGTAGCGGATCTCGAGGAGCCGCTCGCCGGCGCCTGCCGAGCGCACCGCCTCGACGTAGCGCCGCCATGCCCACGCGCAGCGGCGCGCGTCGGAGACCTGCGAGAACTCGTCGCGCCGCTCGGGCTCGACCCAGAAACGCGGCTGCGCGCCGTACGCGAGTCCCGCGTCGTCGCCTCCCTCCTTCGCGGCGTTGAGCCAGCCGCGCTCGAGGAGCGAGCAGACCACGTCGCGCCCGTCGCGGAGCGCGTGCACCGCCTGCGCCTGCGGGTACGCCTCGAGCGCCTCGCGCAGCAGGTGCGATGTCTCCGGCGTCTGCTCGACGCCTCGCAACCCGCGCGCGAGGCCGATCAGCCGCACGCGCTCGAGGATCGCCCGCAGCTCCGCCGCCGACGGCCCGTGCGGGAGCGCTGCCTTCCACGGAGTCACTTCCGAGAGGTCGACGAAACCGGGAAGGCCGCCGATCGCGCGACCCATGAACGTCGTCCCCGAGCGCGGACAGCCGACGACGAAGACGAGCCGCTCCTCGTGCCCCAGCCGCGGGCGCTGCACGAGCGAGCGCTCCGCGACGCGCGCGCCGGCGACGACGTAGTCGAATGTCTTCACAGCGCTTCCGGCAAAGAGTCCGGCACGAGCCCGAGCCCCTGCCGCAGCGTCTCGATCAGCTCCTGCGCGCGCGTGAGCAGCACCGCGAGATCCTCGAGCTCGTCGCGCGGCACCTCGACCGTCACGCGCACCGGCGAGCGGGCGGTGGACGAGAGGGCGACCGTCTCGAGGCCGTCGGCGATGAGGCCGGTCAGGTCGAGGTACTCGTCGCGGGCGAGGCGCGTGCCGGCCGCGAAGCGCTCGTCGGCGCTGCGCAGCACGTCGGCGAGGAGCCCCGCGTAGTGGCCGGGCAGGCGAATCGTCGCCTCGCCGCTCAGCAGGCCGACCGCGGCGGACCAGCCGCCGTAGCCGCTTTCCGCGCCGTCCTGTCGCAGAACGGTCACCGCGCAGGAGCTCGTGACGCCGATCGGGTAGCGCTCGTCCATTCGCCGCAGCCTAGCCCCGGCCTTCGGATGGGGGCCGCTACACTGCTGCGCGCTTCTATGACGAATGAGACCATCAACGACCCGCGGCTCGAAGAGGGCGTCTGGACGACAGACCCCGAGAGCGGCGAGCTCGTCCCCGACTACGAGTCGACCTTCCCGACCATCGAGGAAGGCCAGGTCGTGAACGGCACTGTCGTCCGCGTGGACAAGGACGAGGTGCTCGTCGACATCGGCTACAAGTCGGAGGGCGTCATCCCGGTCTCAGAGCTTTCGATCCGGCGCTCGATCAATCCGGCGGACGAGGTTTCGGTCGGGGACGACATCGCGGCGCTCGTGCTCACGAAGGAGGACGCCGAGGGTCGGCTCATCCTCTCGAAGAAGCGGGCCCGTTTCGAGCTCGCGTGGAAGGCGATCGAGACCGCCCACGAGAACGGCGATCCCGTCACCGGCCGCGTGATCGAGGTCGTCAAGGGCGGCCTCATCCTCGACCTCGGTGTACGCGGCTTCCTGCCGGCGTCGCTCGTCGACATCCGCCGCGTGCAGGACCTCGACGAGTTCATGGGGCAGGAGCTCATCTGCAAGGTCATCGAGCTCAATCGCCAGCGCAACAACGTCGTTCTTTCGCGCCGCGCCGTGCTCGAGGAGGAGCGCAAGGACCAGCGGCAGCGGATCCTCGACCAGCTCAATCCCGGCGACAAAGTCGAGGGGACGATCTCGAACATCGTCGACTTCGGGGCCTTCGTCGACCTCGATGGGATGGACGGCCTCATCCACATCTCCGAGCTCTCGTGGAGCCACGTCAACCACCCGTCCGAAGTGCTCGAAATCGGTCAGACGGTCAACGTGCAGGTGCTCGACATCGACCGCGAGCGCCAGCGGATCTCGCTCGGTCTAAAGCAGACCCAGAGCGATCCGTGGCAGGACGTGCTCGACAGCCACCAGGAAGGCGACGTCGTCGAGGGGACGGTGACGAAGGTCGTCACGTTCGGTGCCTTCGTCGAGATCCTTCCGGGTGTCGAAGGTCTCGTCCACATCTCCGAGCTTGCCCAGCATCACGTCGAGAACCCGCGCGAGATCGTCTCGCAGGGGGACAAGGTCAAGGTGCGGATCGTCGAGGTCGACGCCGACCGCCGGCGGCTTTCGCTGTCGCTCAAGGGGATCGACGGCGAGCCGCTCAACGACATCTCGCCGAACGTCATACCGGCGGAGGAGGAGCCCATCGCCGAGGATGAGGTGCCTGCGCCGGAGGCGCTCGAGCGTCCGGTCGACGAGGCTGAGCCCGAGGCCCAGGAGGCCGAAGAGCCCGAGACCGAGGAAGAGCCCGAGGCCGAAGAGGCCGAGGAAGAGCTCGCGGCGGACGACGAGGCGGACGCCTCGGACGAGCCTGAAGCCGAAGCCGCTCCCGAGGAATAGATGAATAGATGACGCGGCCGCTCGCGGTCGCGCTCACGGGGGGCATCGCCGCCGGCAAGAGCGTGGCGCTGCAGGCGTTCGCGCGGCACGGCGCCGCGGTGATCTCGACCGACGAGGTCGTCCACGAGCTCTACCGCGACGACGAGGAGCTGCAGGCCGCGCTGCGCGAACGCTGGGGGGACAGCGTCTTCTCCGGGGGCGAGGTCGATCGCGCGGCGATCGGCCGGATCGTCTTCGCCGACCGCGACGAGCTCGCGTGGCTCGAGAGCGAGCTCCATCCGCGCGTCCGCGCCGCGACCGCCGACTGGCTCGCCCGGCAGACTTCCGAGGTGGCCGTCGCCGAGATACCACTCCTCTTCGAGACCGGCGGCGAGTCGCGCTTCGACAAGGTCGTCGTCATCACCGCGCCGGCGGAGGTGCGCGCCGAACGCCGCGACGGCTTCGCCGACCGGGAGGAGCGGCTCGTTCCGGAGGAAGAGAAGGTGCGCCGCGCCGACTTCGCGTACGTCAACGACGGGACACGCGAGGAGCTCGACGCCTGGGTTGCCGGCGTCCTCGAGGAGCTGAGGCGCCTCTGAGAAAGTGGCCGGCCGCGGTCGGGGTCGTCGCCGTGCTGATCGGCGCCTTCCTCTACCTCCAGCACGCCGAGCCGGCCTGGTATGCGCGGCTCTGGTACCCGCTGCGGTACTCGACGATCGTCCGCGTCAACGCACGCGACCACCACCTCGAGCCCGCCCTCCTCGCCGCGGTGATCGAGACGGAGAGCAAGTTCGTCCCCGACGCGCGTTCAAGCGCCGGCGCGGTCGGGCTCATGCAGCTCACGCCGGCGACTGCGCAGGGGATCGCGGAGGCCACGCACGGCTCGACGTTCCGCCTCTCCGACCTCACGAACCCCCACATCAACGTCGACTACGGCGCGTGGTACCTCCGCCACCTGCTCGACAAGTACAACGGCGACGAGCGCCTCGCTCTCGCCGCGTACAACGCGGGGGAGGCGAACGTCGACCGCTGGCAGGCGGCGCACGAGGGAATCCAGTTCGCCGACACGCGTGCGTACGTCGACAAGGTGGAGAGCCTCAAGAAGCTCTACCGCCGCGTGTACGCGGGGCAGCTCGGTTAGTTGAGTCCCAGCACGACTCCCGGGGTTGGTGCCGGCTGGGCTCCTTCGACTGGCGTGACCGCTGTGCCGACGGCGAAGAACTCGATCACGTGGCTACCCCAGCCGTGGCTTCTCTCTACGAGCTGCACGGCGACGATGCCTTCTGCCTGTAGCTGTTTCGCCTCCGTCTGCATGCGTTCCATGGCGAGTTCCCGCGCGTCGTAGAGCGCTTGCGTGAAGTTCTCCATCTCGACGTTCTGGCCGACGTTCTTCATCGCCTTCCACATCGACTGGTGGGCGACGTGGTAGACGCATGAGCCCATCACAAGCCCCAGTGGCCGATGCCCGCTCTTCAGGAGGGTCCAGAAGTCCTGTCCGGAGAGGTCGCTCGTGAACGGCCGCCCGTTCGGTGCGCGGTGCAGGACACCCTCACGGTGCTTGATCGCGGTGCCGACAGCGATGAACTCCGCCAGATCCGGGCCCCAGTCGTAGCGACCGATCTCGAGCCGGACACCGACGACCCCGTCTGCCCCGAGCTGGTCCGCTTCCTCCTCCATCCGCGTCATCGCCAGTTCGCGGGCGTTGTACATCGCCTGCGACAACACCGCCATCTCCTGGCTCTGGTTGAAACGCGATTGCTGGAATCCGATGTGGTAGATGCACGAACCGACCACGAACCCGAGCGGCTCGAACCCGGCCTCCCGAACGAGCAGGAATTCGTTCACGGAGAGGTCGCTTGTGAACAGGTGATCGCTTCGCAGCTCCGCGATCCGTTCTTGGCCATGCTCTGTCAGGCCCTCGGTCGATTGCGGGTCGTACGCCATCAGGTTGCCTCCTCATTCGGGACTCCGGTCAAGAGATTCTCGAGGGCCAGTCTCCCTCGCTCACTGCGCTCGGCTTCTTCAACCACGTGAGATGCCAGCGAATCGATCCATTGATCGAGACCAAGCTCTTCACTCTTCAGCGAGATTCCGCGCACGACCGACGAACGCCGAGCGACAACGGAGCCATCATGGTGCTCGAGCTCGTACCGGCCCTCGCCTAGCGCGATCGCGATCTCGCGGATCGGCCCCTTCCCAAGCATCCCCGAGCGCCGTACCTTGCAGAGACCGGGGAAGGACTGCTCGAGTTTCCGCGCAAGCTCCTCCACGTAAATGCGCAGGTCGCCCGCGTCCGCCCGCAACGACGCGGCCACGAGATCAATGTCCGGCGCCGGCGACACCACCCGATCGTAAGTCCTCCATGCCGAGGTGGCGCGAACAGGCACCGATACCCTGGTCCCGTGCCGCCGCTCAGAACCACCACCGACTACCGCCCGACCGGCGATCAGCCCACGGCGATCGAGACGCTCGCGACGAGCCTGACGGCGGGGGAGAAGTACCAGACGCTCGTCGGCGCGACCGGCACCGGCAAGACGGCGACCATGGCGTGGACGATCGAGAAGATCGGCCGCCCGGCGCTGATCATCGCTCACAACAAGACGCTCGCGGCCCAGCTCTGCAACGAGTTCCGGGAGTTCTTCCCACACAACGCCGTCGAGTACTTCGTCTCCTACTACGACTACTACCAGCCCGAGGCGTACGTCCCGCAGGCCGACCTCTACATCGAGAAGGACAGCTCGCGGAACGACGACATCGCACGCCTGCGGCTCTCGACGACGTCCTCGCTCTTCACGCGCACGGACGTGATCGTGGTCGCGTCGGTCTCCTGCATCTACGGCCTCGGCTCGCCGGAGGAGTGGCAGGAGCGGATGATCTTCCTCGAGGCGGGCGCCGAGCACGACCGCGACCTTCTCCTCCGCAAGCTCATCGACTCGCAGTACGTCCGCAACGACACGGTGCTCGGCCGCGGCCGCTTCCGGGTCAAGGGAGACGTCGTCGAGGTGCAGCCGGCGAACCAGGAGACGGCGTACCGCATCTCGTTCTTCGGCGACGAGGTGGAGCAAATGACGCACTTCGACCCGCTCACCGGTGAGGTGCTCGCGAAGCTCGACAACCTCTCCATCTGGCCGGCGACGGAGTACGTCACCTCGCAGCCGACGGTCGAGCGCGCCGTCGACGACATCCGCGCCGAGCTGAACGCGCAGGTCCGCAAGTTCGAGGACGAGGGGAAGCTGCTCGAGGCGCACCGGATCCGGCAGCGGACGGAGTACGACCTCGAGATGCTCCAGGAGCTCGGCTTCTGCAACGGGATCGAGAACTACTCGCGGATCCTCGAAGGACGCGCGGCCGGCACGCATCCGTTCACGCTGCTCGACTACTTCCCGTCGGACTTCGTCGTCTTCATCGACGAGTCGCACCAGACCGTGCCGCAGATCGGCGGAATGTACGAGGGCGACCGCTCGCGCAAGCAGACGCTCGTCGACTTCGGCTTCCGCCTCCCGTCGGCGCTCGACAACCGTCCGCTGCGCTTCGACGAGTTCCTCCGCAAGGTGCCGCAGATGGTGTTCGTCTCGGCGACGCCCGGCGCGTACGAGCTGCAGCACTCGAAGGTCGTCGCCGAGCAGCTCATCCGCCCGACGGGGATTGTCGACCCCGAGGTCGAGATCCGCCCGACGAAGAACCAGATCGACGACCTTCTCGGCGAGATCCGCACGCGCGAGCAGGCGGGCGAGCGCGTCCTCATCACGACGCTGACGAAGAAGATGTCCGAGGACTTGACCGACTACCTCCTCGAGTCGGGCGTCAAGGCGCGGTACCTCCACTCGGAGATCGACACGCTCGAACGGATCCACATCGTCCGCGACCTGCGGCTCGGCGAGTACGACGTCCTCGTCGGAGTCAACCTCCTGCGCGAAGGCCTCGATCTACCCGAGGTCTCGCTCATCGCCATCCTTGACGCCGACAAGGAGGGTTTCCTGCGCGGTCGCACCTCGCTGATCCAGACGATCGGCCGCGCGGCCCGCAACATCAACGGCAGGGTGCTCATGTACGCCGACAAGCAGACCCAGGCGATCACGGAGGCGCTCGACGAGACGAACCGCCGCCGCGCCATCCAGCTCGCGTACAACGAGGAGCACGGGATCGAGCCGACGACGATCCTGAAGGGCGTCTCCGACATCGGAGCGCTGTTCAATCTCGACGCTCCTCACGTCCCTGGGCGCCTGCGACGCGGCGCCTCGAAGGTCGAGGGCATGTCGCGGGAGGAGCTCGAGAAGCTCGTCGTCACGCTCGAGGAGGAGATGTACGTCGCCGCGGATGAGCTCCGCTTCGAGTACGCCGCGAAGCTCCGGGACGAGATCAAGGCGCTGCGGCTCGAGCTCCAGACGCTCACCGCCGCGTAGAGCGTCCTCAGGCGGCGCTACGCTCCGCACGTGATGATCGCCGCGGTGGCGCAAACATCGGCGTGGTCGCTCGTCTTCGGAATCCTGGTGACGGCGTTCTTCACCGGCCTGCTGGCTCGCTTCGCGGTTCCCGGACCGGACCCGATGCCCATCTGGCTGACGATCGCGATTGGCCTACTCGCGTCATTCATCGGCTACGGGATCGTCATCGCCATCGAAGGACGCCACACGAAAGACGTCTCGTGGGCCGGGATCGCGAGCTTCTTCGTGGCCGTCGGCCTCGTCATCGCGTACCGCTACTTCATTCAGAAGCGACCGATCTGGGGGCCGGATGCGTACCGCTTCCCCGAACGCGGGATCGGAGTCGAGCACCAGCGCGAGCGGCTGCGGAAGGCAGGCATCGACCCGGACAAGATCGGCTCGGCGGGGCCGTTCGGCGTCGCGGCGCCCGGCGCTGGGATGCAACGGCCGGCAGCCTCGGCTTCCGACCATCCCGACCATCCCGGCGAGCCGACCGAGAATCCCGCGCACTACCTCGGCCTGCTCGAGGAGTTGCACGACTCGGGCGTTCTCGACGACTCCGAGTATGACGCCGCGCGCACGCGCCTCCTCGAGAAGCTTCGCTAGATGGTTCTCTGGTACGTCATCGCGCTCGTCATCTCGGGCCTGATCGTCGGAGCGCTCGCGCGGTTGATCCTGCCCGGCCCTGATCCGATGAGCGTTCCCGGCACCATCGTGCTCGGCCTTGCGGGCTCGTTCCTCGGCGGCGTGATGGCGTGGCTCTTCATCGGACGGCCGGCAGGCCTTGTCTTCTCCGTGATCGGCGCGACCGCGCTGCTCTACGCGCGGCGCCGCTTCGCCGAGCACCGCTAGAGCTAGGAGCGCGGGAACCGTCGCTCGCCGGCCGGCGTCCAGTCGGCGCCGCTCCAGCCGTACGTGCGGACGACGATCGCCTCGGCGTCGGCTTCGTACACATGGACGCCGCGCGCCTCGCCGAGCCGCTGCGGGCGCGGCTGGCCGAAGCCCGGAGCGGTCGCGAGGACCGTCGTTCGCGTGTCGGCCCCGACTGACTCGAACTCGTGGCGCTCGCTTACGGTCGCCTGATGGATGTGACCGCCGAGGATCAGGTCGGCGCCGGCGGCGGCGAGCGCGTGGAGGACACGCTCGCGGCGTGCGAGCGGGCGCTTGTTCGCCGCGCGCCACGGCGCGCCGACGAGGTGGTGGTGGAGGACGGCGACGCGCAACGCGTTCGGCTCCGCCTCGCTGAGCCGCGTGACGGCGCGCTCGAGCCGTCCACCGCCGAGCCCGCCGCTCTGGTGGTGAAAAGGCCGCGCCGAGTTGATTCCCACGACATGCAGGCCCGGCCGCGAGAGGACCGGCTCGGTCGTCTCCCAGACGCGCTCGAACTCCGCCCACGGACGCACGAAGCGCGCCGGCGTGTACGGCAGGTCGTGGTTGCCCGGCACCGCGAGCACCGGCGGGCCGAGCGACCGCAGGAACGCTGCCGCGCGCTCGAGCTGCTCACGGCGGCCGCGATGCGAAGATCCCCGACGCGACGACGAGCTGCGGCTCGATCCGCTCGACGAGCCGGGCGAGCGCCTGCTCGACGTCCCCCTCCTCGTGCGCGCCCACGTGGAGGTCGGAGACGTGGAGGAGCCTGGCCGTCACAATCGAACGAGGCTATAGATTGGACGCCATGGCCGAAGAATCCGCCGAGATCTTCGACGACCTCTACCTCGGCCTCCGGGCGGGGGGCGCGCTGCGCAAGCAGCGGCGCGGCGAGGAGCTCACGCACGAAGAGGAAGAGGCGCTCGGCCGCTGGCAGCGGCTCTCCACCGCGCGCAAGGCCGCCGCGATCGGTGCCTTCGCCGTCGGCACGTTCGGCCTCGGCTTCACGCTCGGCGGCCTCGTCTTCGGGCGCTGGCGCAAGTCCTGAGCTAGCTCTCGCTCTTCTGCCCGGCGAACAGGACGGCCGGCGCGTCCTCCTCGGCCGGGTCCCGGTTCTGGATCACGACGTCGATCAGCGTCGACGCGATCGCCGCGATCGGGATCGCGATGAGCACGTACAGCGCGCCGAGCAGGTAGCCGATCCCGATCACCGAGACGAGGACGACAAGCGGCGAGAGCCCGACGGCGTGACCCATCACCCGCGGCGCGATCACGTAGTCCTCGAGCTGCCGGAGGACGAGCACCGCGATCCCGGCGCCGATCGCGACGCCCCACCCGGCGGTCAGCCCGACAGCGACCGCGAGGACGCCGGCGCCGATCGGGCCGACGATCGGCGCGAGCTCCACCACCCCCGCGAACGAGCCGACGAGGAGCCAGTACGGCTCGCCGTCGAGCCAGAACGCGAGCGACAGGAGACTCCCGACGAGGACGACGAGGAGGAGCTCGCCCCGCACGAACGCGCCGAGCTTCATGTCGATGAGCACCCACGTGTCGCGCGTGACGCGGCGGTGGCGGCGCGGGACCAGCGTCTGGACGAGCGCGATCGCGTTGTCGCGCTCGAAGATCCAGTACGCGCCGACAGCGAACATGAACAGGACCCCGATGAGCACCTCGAACGCCGTCTTCGTCGCGCTGATCGCTGGGTGGAGGAGGCCCGCGCCCGACGGGAGCCGGCGGAGCCACTTGTCGATCGCGCTGAGGATCGCGTGCCGCAGTCCGTGCGAGTGGAGGGCGGCGTGGTGGAGCTCCGTCGGCGATGTCGGCACCGCCCCGATCGCCAGGTGCACCTGCGTGATCGCGACCGGCACCACTAGGTAGAGGAACAGCGTGATCGCTCCGAAGACGACGATGTAGTGCAGGACGACGCCGACGCTCCGCGGTACGCGCGCCCGCCGGTGGAGCCACTCGACGCTCGGCCGCATCGCCGATGCGATGACGAAGCCGAGGAAGAGAAGCGCGATGAGCACCTTCAGCTTCCACAAGGCGAGCGCGACGACGACGATCGAGATGACGACGAGCGTCGCGGTAGCGGCACGCCGCGCGGTTGAGTTGCCCTCCATTCCGCCAGGGATTCCCTGTGCGAGGCAGAACGATGCTCTGCGCGACACGCCCCTTACTGCCCTTCGCCTCGCTCGCTTGCCCCGCTTGCGACCAGCGCCCGAGGAACGTCTCATGATCGAGATGCACCGGCACGGGATCGCGCTGGCGCGGCCGTTGTCGCGCGCCCTCGTGGTCGCGCTCGCCGGCGCCGCCTGCTTTCTCGCTCCGTGGACCGCGCTCGCGGCCGCGGGTGCGGCTCTGCTCGCCCTCGCCGCCGTGATCGCGGTGGTCGGTGTCACGCGCTGGGACCGCACTCATCTTGCGGTGACGAAGAACGCGTTCGTGGTCGAGCACGGCTTCGTGCGCCGGAGAAGCGCGTCGATCTCGCTCAACGGCACGGTGTTCGAGGTCGAGCGGACGGTGCCCGGCCGCATCCTCGGCTACGCCACCGTCGTCGCCGGCGAGCTCGAGATCGACTTTGTGCCGCGGCGGCTCGCGCGTCTCCTGCAGCAGAGCAAGTAGCGCTACCCGAACGTCCGTTCGCTTAGTAGAATGGCCTACGTATGGCCGCCGAAGAACTCGTTGTCCACGGCGCTCGCGAGCACAACCTCAAGGACATCACCGTCCGTCTGCCGCGGAACCGCCTGATCTGCATCACCGGGCTCTCGGGCTCCGGTAAGTCCTCGCTCGCCTTCGACACGATCTACGCCGAGGGGCAGCGCCGCTACGTCGAGTCGCTCTCCGCGTACGCGCGCCAGTTCCTCCAGATGATGGAGAAGCCCGACGTCGACCACATCGACGGTCTCAGCCCGGCGATCTCGATCGACCAGAAGACGACGTCGCGCAACCCGCGCTCGACGGTCGGGACCGTGACGGAGATCTACGACTACCTCCGGCTCCTGTACGCGCGCGTCGGGCGGCCGCACTGCCCGATCTGCGGCAAGCCGATCGCCGGCCAGAGCCTCGACGCGATCGTCGACCAGGTGCTGCAGCTCGAGGAGGGGACGCGCTTCACCGTCAACGCGCCGGTCGTCCGCGACCGCAAGGGCGAGTACAAAGACGTCTTCGAGGATCTGACGCAGGAGGGCTTCACGCGCGTCAAGGTCGACGGCGAGCAGTACGTCCTCGAGGACGGCGTCCCCGCGCTAGACAAGAAGTTCAAGCACACGATCGAGGTCGTCGTCGACCGGCTCGTGATGCGCGCGGACATGCGGCTGCGGCTCACGCAGTCGATCGAGACGGCCGTGGGGCTCACCGACGGTCTCGTGGCGGTCGATCTGGTCGACACCGGGCACCAGCTCGTCTTCTCCCAGAACTTCGCGTGCCCGGACCACGGCGTCTCGCTGCCCGAGCTGCAGCCGCGCATCTTCTCCTTCAACGCGCCGCACGGCGCGTGCCCTCGCTGCACCGGCCTCGGCTCGCAGCAGGAGATCGACCCGGACCTCGTCATTCCCGATCCGTCGCTGTCGATCGACGACGGCGCGCTCGTGCCGTGGTCGGTAGGCGGCATGTCGAGCTGGTACGAAGCCGTCATCCAGGCCGTGGCCGACCGCTACGAGGTCGACACGTCGAAGCCGTGGGCCGACCTCACCGAGGAGCAGCAGAACCTCTTCCTTTTCGGCACGGGCGACGAGCGGATCTACGTCAAGTACACGAATCGCATGGGCCGGAGCCGCGGCCATGAGCTCGCGAGCTTCAAGGGGATCGTCGCGAACCTCGAGCGGCGCTACCGCGAGACCGACTCCTCGCACCAGCGCGAGCGGATCGAGGAGTACATGAGCTTCCGGCCGTGCCCGGTCTGCAAGGGCGCGCGGCTCAAGCCGGAGGTGCTCGCGGTCACCGTCGGCGGCCAGCTCGATCCACGAGTTCACGCAGCTCTCGGTCAACCGCGCGCTCGGCTTCGTCGACGAGCTCGACCTCACGCCGACGGAGAAGCTGATCGGCCACCGGATCGTGAAGGAGATCCGCGAGCGCCTGACGTTCCTCGACGACGTCGGCGTCGGCTACCTCACGCTCGACCGCGCGGCGGCGACGCTCTCGGGCGGCGAGGCGCAGCGGCTGCGGCTCGCGACGCAGATCGGTTCGCAGCTCGTCGGCGTCCTCTACATCCTCGACGAGCCGTCGATCGGCCTCCACCAGCGCGACAACGCGCGCCTGATCGCGACGCTCGAGCGGCTGCGCGACATCGGAAACACCGTCGTCGTCGTCGAGCACGACGAGGAGATGATGCGGCGCTCCGACTGGCTCGTCGACATGGGGCCAGGCGCGGGCCTGCACGGCGGCGAGGTCGTCGCAGAAGGCCCCGCCGCGAAGGTCGAGCGCAACAAGAAGTCGATCACCGGCCAGTTCCTCTCCGGCACGCGCGAGATCGCGGTGCCCGAGCGCCGCGACGAGGATCGCGGCGCGTTCGTCGTCCGCGGCGCGGCCCAGCACAACCTCAAGGACATCGACGTCGAGTTCCCTGTGGGGAAGTTCATCTGCGTCACCGGCGTCTCCGGCTCCGGCAAGTCGACGCTCGTGAACGAGATCGTCTTCAAGGCCCTCGCGAACCGCCTCAACCGCGCGCGCGTCAAGCCCGGCGTCCACACCGGTGTCGAGGGAATCGACGTGTTCGACAAGGTGATCGAGATCGACCAGAGGCCGATCGGCCGCACGCCGCGTTCGAACCCGGCCACGTACACCGATCTCTTCACGCACATCCGCGAGCTCTACTCGCTCACGCCCGAGGCGAAGGTGCGCGGCTACAAGCCGGGGCGCTTCTCCTTCAACGTCCGCGGCGGCCGGTGCGAGACGTGCAAGGGCGACGGGCAGATCAAGATCGAGATGCACTTCCTGCCCGACGTCTACGTCCCGTGCGAGACGTGCAAGGGCGCGCGCTACAACCGCGAGACGCTCGAGGTGCGCTTCAAGGGCACGCTCGATCGCCGACATCCTCGAGATGTCGGTCGAGGAGGCGCTGCGAGTTCTTCACGAAGATCCCGAAGATCCGGCGCCGCCTGCAGACGCTCCACGACGTCGGCCTCGACTACATCAAGCTCGGCCAGCCGGCGACGACGCTCTCCGGCGGCGAGGCGCAGCGGGTCAAGCTCGCCTCCGAGCTCTCGAAGGTCGCGACGGGGAAGACGCTCTACATCCTCGACGAGCCGACGACCGGCTTGCATTTCGCCGACATCGAGAAGCTCCTCGAGACCCTGCAGCGGCTGGTCGACGGCGGCAACACGATGCTCGTGATCGAGCACAATCTCGACGTGATCAAGCAGGCCGACTGGGTGATCGACCTCGGCCCGGAGGGCGGCGAAGCAGGCGGCGAGCTGATCGCGGTCGGGACGCCCGAGGACGTCGCCCTCGTCGAAGACTCGTTCACGGGCTCGTTCCTGCGCCACGTCCTGCCCGAGCGGGCCGTCGCGGCGGCGTAACGTGGAGGCCGTGGAGACGACGGCCCGGCAGTCCGCGCTCGAGCGGAACTGGTGGCTGCGCGCGCCGGCGGTTCTCGTCGCGCCGCGGGCTGTATTCGTGGCGCTGCGCGACGAGTCGGAGGACGCGGCCGATAGGCGGCAGGAGGCGCTGACGGCGATGATCGGCCTCGCGGGAGTCGCCGCCGTGCTCGGGACGCCGGTGGCGCGCTCGTTCCTCAACGATCCGTCCGACTCGGTCTCGCTCATCCCCGTCTGGGCGTTCGTCGGCGGCGCCTTCTACGCGCTCGCCGTGTACTGGGTCGGTGGCGGCCTGCTCTTCGGCGCCGCCCGGCGGCTGGGCGGGCTCGGCAGCTTCCGCCGCGCGAGAAGCATCGTCGCGCTCGCTTCGGCGCCGCTCGCCCTCGCGCTTTTCGCGCTGTGGCCGATCCGGATCGCGATCTACGGCGAGGACCTCTTCCGCACCGGCGGTAACGACTGGGGGCCCGGCGACCGCATCTTCGGCGGCCTGTATTACGCGGTGTTCGGCTGGAGCGCCCTTCTACTCCTCATCGGCGTCCGCGCCGTGCACGGCTGGAGCTGGGCGAGAAGCCTCGCTGCCGTCGGGCTCGCCGCGTCCCTGCCGGCGCTGATAGTCGTCGCGACCCAGCTCCATTAGCCGGACGTCTCGAACGCCGCCTGCTCTTCCTCCGACATCGCGTAGGTGTGCTGTTCCTCGGGGAACGCTCCGCTCCGCACCTCGCTCGCGTACGCGCTGAGCGCGTCGCGGATCTCGCCGGAGAGGTTCGCGTACCGCTTGACGAAGCGGGGGAGATGGCCCTCCGAGAGGCCGAGCAAGTCGTGGTAGACGAGCACCTGCCCGTCGCAGTCCGGGCCTGCGCCGATCCCGATCGTCGGAATCGAGAGCGCCCGCGTGATCCGCGCGGCGACCGGCGAAGGCACGGCCTCGAGCACGATCGAGCAGCAGCCCGCCGCCTCGATCTCCTTCGCACCGTCGACGATCCGCTGCGCGGCCTCCGCCGTCTTGCCCTGCGTCTTGAAGCCGCCGAGCATCGTCGCGGATTGCGGCGTCAACCCGACGTGGCCCATGACGGGAATCCCGGCGTTCACGATCGCGCGAGCGCGGGAGACCATCGGGCCGGCGCCCTCGAGCTTGACGACATCCGCGCCGCCCTCCTTCACGAAGCGGACCGCGGTGCGGACGGCGTCCTCGTCCGAGACCTCGTACGAGCCGAACGGCATGTCGCCCACGACGATCGGGCGGTTGACGTTGCTCGAGACCGTGCGCGTGAGGAAGAGCATCTCGTCCACGGTGACCGGCGTCGTGCGGGAGTGGCCGAGCACGACCATCGCCGCGGTGTCGCCGACGAGCACTATGTCGATCCCGGCGTCCTCGGCGAACCGCGCGCCAGGCGCGTCGTAGGCGGTGACCATCACGATCTTGTCGCCGCGGCGCTTCATCGCGGCGAGCTCGGGCAGCGGCAGTTTGCCGGCGGGGATGCTCATTCGAGGTCTCCTTCCAGGAGGACGTTGTCGATCAATCGGGTGGAACCGACGCGAACCGCGGCGGCAAGGACGGTGGCTCCGTCGAGCTCGACCAGCTCGACGTAGTCGGGCGTAAGGCCGTTCAACGAAGCGCGAGCAGCGGCGACAGGATCGGCCGCGCCGACGGCGCCGGTCAAAGCGCGGGGCAGGCCGAGAGCCTTCTCCCGCTCGGCGATCGAGAGGCGGACATTGCGGGACGACAGCGCGAGGCCGTCGTCATCGCGCACCGTAGGGACGACGCGGATCGCGACCGGGAGATTGAGATCGCGGACGAGTTGCTTCACCACGGCGACTTGCTGCGCGTCTTTCTGGCCGAAGTACGCGCGCTCGGGCCGGACGATCGAGAAGAGCTTGAGACAGACGGTGGCGACGCCGCGGAAGTGGCCGGGGCGCGCCTCCCCCTCTGCGCCGGTTCGCTCCGGCTCGACCCACGTCGCGAAACCGGCGGGATAGAGCTCGCCCGCGTCCGGCGCGAAGACGACATCGACGCCTTCCTCCTCCGCGAGCGCGAGGTCGCGTGCTTCGTCGCGCGGGTATGCGCCGAGGTCGGAGGCGTCGTCGAACTGCGCGGGGTTGACAAAGAGCGACATCACGACGCGCTCGTTCTCGCGGCGTGCAGCGGCGAGGAGCGCGCGGTGGCCGGCGTGGAGCGAGCCCATCGTCGGAACCAAGCCGGTACCCGGCGCCGTCTCGAGCTCGGCGATCGTCCGCACGACCTTCATGCGAGCGCCACCGTCGCCTCGGCGAGCGCTTCGTAGACGGGCGCAAGCTCCGGCTGCGCCGATGCGATCGCCTCTTTGTGCGCCGCGACCGTCGCCCAGTCGCCGCGCGCGATCGGCCCGGTGAGCTCGAAGCCGTTCTCGATCGTCCGCGTCATGAGCGGGACGAGGCCATCGGCCGGCACTCCAAGTCGCACCGCGGCGCGCTGGAGCGTCACGAGGTAGTTCGACGCGAACACCGCACCGGCGTGGTAGAGCGTCCGGTCCTCCTCGGCAAGCTCGAACGGCCGCAAGCCGAGCAGTTCGGCGAGCTCGCGCGCGGCGGCGAGCGCGTCGTCCGTCTCGCCCGTCACGGCTCCCCACGCGCCGTCGAGCTGTGCGGGATTCCCGCTTCGGTCGAAGGTCTGGAGCGGGTGGAGCGAGAAGCGGCGCTCGTGCGGAGCGAGCGCGCCGAGCGGCGTCGCCCCGGACACATGTCCAATCCAGCCATGGCCCGGGGTCAGACCCCGGGCCACGTCCGCGATGGCCGTGTCGGGGACGCAGAGGAGGACGATGTCGGGGTCGCTCTCGGCGACCGCAACGCCGCGTTCGCCCAAGCATTCGCAAAGCCGGGCGCCGATGGCGGAGCCGACTCTGCCGGAGCCGATGACATGGACTGTCTCGATCACGATCTGACGCTCCAGCTCCGATGCGGATGCCGGGCAAAGCCACTCTAGCCCGACCGCCCGACCCAAGTGCGAGAATGGGAACGGCAGATGAGCGCCGCAGCCGCCACGCCGTCCGACTTTCCGCGCCTGATGCGCCGTCGCGAGCTCCTCATCGGAGCTGCGGTGACGGCGATCATCGCGGTGCTCGTCGTCACCGTCGGGCCTGCCCCAGGAGATGCCGGCGTCCACGACTACCGCACCTGGCTTGTCCAGCACGGGGTGTTCGTCTGGGACAACTTCTCGTACGCCGGCTGGTATCCGCTCACCTCGTACAGCCTCCTCTACTACCTGCCGACCGCAGTCGTCGGAAACCTCCCGCTCGTCTTTGCGGCCGCTGTTGCGTCGACCGTCCTCTTTTCCTCGATCGCGATGCGGGAATGGGGTCGCGCGGCTCTGTGGCCGTCACGGATCTTCGGCGTCCTCGCCGCGGCGCCGATGTTCACCGGCCTTTTCGCCTACTCCCTCGGTTTCACCGCGATGCTCGTGACTCTGAAGCTGCTCCAGCTGAACCGGCATCGCTTGGCGATCATCCCGGCCATCCTCACCGTCGGGTTCAGTCCGCTCGCCTTCGCATTTCTCTGCCTCATCGTGGTGTCGTACGCCGTCGTGCGCCGCGGAGTCTCGCGTCGTCGCATCTGGTTTGCGGCGGGCCTCGTCGTCGCCGCCGGGGTCGAAGGAGTCGCCCTCGTCGTCTTCAGCGCAAATCAGGGCATCTACCCCTTCCACTGGGAGAACTTCCTCAGCGTCATGATCGTCAGCGTCCTTGGCTTCCTCGTCGCGCGGAGATCGAAGGCCGCGGCGCCGTTCATGGCGTTTTTTGCGCTTTGGGCCCTTGGCAGCGTGTTCTTCTATCTCGTCGCGACGCCGCTCGGCGACAATTGGACACGGCTCGACGCTTTCGTCTTCCCGGTGATGCTTCTCACGGCGAGCCTCGTGGATTTCAAGCCTCGGCGGCTGGTGGTTCTGGCGTGTGCGTGCGCGTTCGCCTACAACCTCGTTCCGTACGTCCTCCTCATCCCGTCCCGACTCGACAACAACACCCAACGCGCGAGCTACTGGGCACCGGCCATCCACTTCCTCCGCGACCACCAGCAGCCGGGATACCGCGTCGAGGTCATTCCGACCGCGGAGCATTGGGAAGCCGACTGGATCCCGAAGGCGGGCATCCCGCTGGCGCGCGGCTGGTACCAGCAGACCGACGAGGTCGACAACCCGATTTTCTACTCGAACGGCCTCGACGCTCGAACGTACGTTGAATGGCTTCACCAGAACGCTGTCCGCTACGTCCTGCTCGGGCGAAACACGCCGCTCGACTGGCACGGCGGCCCGCGCGAGGCGCAGATTGTGCGCGCCCACGCAGGAGGATTGAAGCGCGTGTTCCGGAGCAAGAACTGGCTCATCTACGAGCTGCCGCACGCGACTCCGCTTCTGACAGGCCCCGGCCACCCGGTCGTCACGAGATTCGGTCACATCGTGACGAGCGGCCGTGTCTATAGCCCCGGGCGGTACCTCCTCCGCGAGCACTACAACCCGTATTGGCACCTGAACGGCGCCGGCTGCGTCGCGCGAGGGCCGGACCAGATGACGACTCTCGACCTCTCGCGGCCCCAGCGGTTCTCGCTCACCGCTCCCGGCACGCCCGCGAGCTGGGTCGGGCAGGTCGTCGGGAAGCAGACGAACTGCAGCTCCCGGTAGTGGCGCCCCGCCGCCTGCTCCACGTCGGCCTCATCGCTGTGGCCGCGGCCGGACTCGTCGCTCTCCTCGTCTTCCACGGCCCGAACTGGGGCCAGGTCGGGCACGCGCTCGCGGGGATGAGCTGGTGGTGGGCCGCCGCCGCGATCTTCCTCAATTTCGTCTCGGCGCTGGCGCGGGCGATGTCGTGGGACAACGTGATCAAGGAGGCGGTGCCGGAGCCGCACCCGCGCCGGATCGACGTCATCTCCGCGTTCTTCGTCGGGATCTTCGCCAACGGCGTCCTGCCCGGCCGCGTGGGCGAGGTGGCCCGCATTGGAGTACTGATGCGGCGGATGCCCGAGCGAGAGCGGCCCGGCTTGTGGCCGGCGTTCATCGGGACGGTGCTTGCGCACCGGATCCTCGAAGTGTTCCCGTCGATCGCGCTGATCCTCTGGGTGTTGATCGACGCACACATTCAGTCGGCGGCGCGGACTGCGCTGTGGGCGGTCGTCGCAGCGGGTGTCGCGTTCGTTGTCGTCGGGGTCGCGCTCGCGCGACGGCACGAGCAGGGTGTCGCGGACGCCAAGGGCCGCTTCGGCTCCCTGCTCGCACGCCTGCGAGAAGGGCTCGGGATCCTGCGCCGGCCGATCCCGTCGCTCATCTCGGCCGGCTGGCAGACCCTCGCGTGGCTGCTGCAGCTCGGGGCCGTCTGGGTTGCTCTCCTCGCGTTCGACATCCATCTGCCGATCGTCGCGGCGGCGGCCGTCCTCGCCGTGATGAACGTTGCTCTGGTCCTGCCGCTGTGGCCTGGGAATGTTGGACTTCAACAGGCTGCGATTGCCGTGCCACTCACCGCGTACGGGGTCGCGTACTCGCGCGCCTTCGCATACGGGATCGCACTCCAGGTAATCGAGTCGTCGGTCGGCTACGTGTTAGGGGTCGCCTGCCTGCTTCGCGAAGGGCTCTCCCTCGAGCGTCTCCGGGCCATGAGCGCCCGCGGCCACGGTTAGGATCTGACCGATGCCGATCTACGAATACGTCTGCATGGAGTGCGAGTCGCACTTCGAGGAGCTCGTTCGCGGAAGCGAACAGGTCAGCTGTCCCGACTGCGCGGCGATGAACGTCTCGAAGCAGTTCTCCTCCTTCGCCGTGCACGGGGTCACGAAGGTCGCGAGCGGCGGTGGCGGCGGCGGCTGCTGCGGCGGCTCCTGCGGCTGCGGCCACTAGGCGGGACGCGTGGCGGGGGACGACGGCGAGCTGCTGACGCCGGCTGCGCACGCGCAGCTCCAGGCCGAACTCGAGGAGCTCGAGGGGCCGAAGCGGCGGGACGCGATCGAAGCGATCGCTGTCGCGCGCGCGCACGGCGACCTCTCCGAGAACTTCGAGTACCACGCGGCGAAGAACGAGCAGGGCCTGCTCGAGGCGCGGATCCGCGTCCTCCGCGACCGCCTCCACCACGCGACCGTCGTCGACGAGGAAGCGGCCGCGAAGAGCGGCGTCGTCACCGTCGGCTCCAAGGTCGAGCTCGAGCGCGACGACGGCCAGACGATCGAGGTCGAGATCACGAGCGTTGGCGGTGTCTCTCCCGATTCCCCGGTGGGTCGAGCGCTACTCGGCAAGAAGCCGGGCGACACGATCGAGGTCGAGGCGCCGCGTGGCCGCTGGAGCGCCCGCATCGTGTCCGTCGGCCGCTCGTCGTAGACTCGCTACCCATGAGTGCTGCTCCTGTCGAGCCGCTTGATGCGCTCCAGGTCTATGCCGCAGCGACGGCAGCGTGCACGCGCTGCCGGCTAGCTGAAGGCCGGACGCAGGTCGTCTTCGGCGCCGGCAATCCGCGCGCCGACCTGATGTTCGTCGGCGAGGCGCCGGGCTTCCACGAGGACAAGCAGGGCGTCCCGTTCGTCGGCCAGGCCGGCAAGCTGTTGGACGGGTTGCTCGCGGGAGTCGGGCTCGAGCGCGACGACGTCTATATCGCGAACGTGCTCAAATGCCGCCCGCCGGGCAACCGCGATCCGCAAGCCGACGAGATCGAGTCGTGCGAGCCGCACCTCTTCCGTCAGATCGAGCTGATCGAGCCAAAGGTGATTGCGACACTTGGCAACTTCGCGACGAAGCTCCTCTCCGGCCGCCCGCTCGGCATCACGCGCGTGCACGGGCAGGAGCAGGAGCTGACGATCGCCGGCCGCAGTGTTCTTCTCTATCCGCTCTACCACCCGGCCGCAGCGCTCTACACGCGGGCGATGCTCAAGGTCTTGGAAGCCGACTTCGCACGTCTGCCGGCGCTCCTCGGTGCGGAGACGACCGCGTCGGCGCCGGTCGTCGAGCTCGTCCCGGGACCGACCGTGGCCGCCCCGGCCGCCCCGGCCGAGCAGCTCGGCCTCTTCTAGCCCCGCCTCTCCTCCTGGACGGAGACCGCTTGATCGTGCAGCACCTCCTGTTCCCGTTCGAGATGAGGACCACCACCTGGCTGTGCGTGCTCGCGTTTGCGGTCTTGGCGATCAGGCGGCACGACTCTCGCCCCCTTGTCGCGTGCTGTGTCTGGCTTCTCGGGTTCGAGGTCGCGTTCGACGTGTCGCGCTACGCGACCGGTCAGG
Source organism: uncultured Actinomycetes bacterium (assembly GCA_963753525.1). GTDB lineage: Bacteria > Actinomycetota > Thermoleophilia > Gaiellales > Gaiellaceae > Palsa-739. The sequence goes on along the minus strand of CAVWCS010000004.1, from coordinate 403,030 downwards.
CCGGCCCGTTCATGACTTGGGCACTGCCATTGATCGTCGGCGTATTCACCATCGTCTGGTCGATCTGGAATCGCCTATTCCCGTCTCTGCCGTGGGTTGCGGTGACAGCGGTGATCTGGGCGATCTGGCTCGCTGCCGGATTCCACGTGAACCAGCACACCATCCTCGGCTTCGACTGGACGGCGGAGCTGTTGAACGTGTCCGCGAAGACCGCCTGGGCTGCTGCGTACTTCGTGCCGATGCTGGCGCTGTCCGGCCCGGTCGCGGGCTTCCGTCGGGGCGAAAGCGGCTAGAGCCCTTCGACTGCGATCATGTTCAGTTTCGCGGCGCCTTCGCGGAGCGTGCGCGCCTCGCCGTACTCCTCCGACGCGTACCACCGCTTCGCCGTTTCGAGATCGGGGAACTCGAGGACGACGACGCGCACCGGATCCCAGTCGCCCTCGAAGACCGCGAGCTCGCCGCCGCGCACGAGATAGCGACCGCCGTATGCCGCAATGGCGGGCGGCGCGGTCTCCTTGTAGCGCTCGTACTGCTCGGGGTCGCTGACGTTTGTCTCGACGATTACGTATGCAGGCATGGTTCGATCGTACGCGTGGAGGCGCCGACCCAGACACCCGAGGAGACCGAGGCGCTCGCGGCGGAGCTCGCCGCCCGGCTCGCCGTCGGCGACGTCGTGACGGTCTCGGGCGAGCTCGGCTCCGGCAAGACGACGTTCGTGCGTGGCGCGTGCGCGGCGCTCGGCGTCCGCGAGAACGTCACGAGCCCGACGTACACGATCGGTCACCGCTACCACGGCTCCGGCGTCGAGGTCTCGCACCTCGACCTCTACCGCTTCGCGGGCGTCTCGGCCGCGGAGTGGGGGGATCTCGAGCCGTATTTCGAGGATGCGATCGTCTTTGTCGAGTGGCCGGAGGCGGGCGCGGGCGTCCTGCCTCCGCCTCGCTATGCCGTGCGTTTGCGGCATGCTGGCGGCGGGAGAGCGGTGGAGATCTCGGAGTGCTGACGCTGGCTTTCGACACCGCGACGGCGGTCGCTACGAGCGCGCTCGTGGACACGGGCTCGAATGGGCGTCTCGAAGTCCTCGGCGAGCGTTGGTCGCGCGCCCAGACCCTGCTCGAGGACGTCGATGCGCTCCTTCGTCAGGCCGGTGCGCACCCAGCGGAGATCGGCCTCCTCGCGGTCGGGATCGGCCCGGGCAGCTTCACCGGCACTCGCATCGGCCTCGCGGTGGCGCGCGGCCTCGCGTTTTCGCTCGGCGTCGAGGGGGCCGGCGTCTCGACGCTGGCGGCTCTTGCAGCCGGCGCGCCCGCTGCCGTTCCCGTGATCGACGCGAAGCGGCGCGAGGTCTTCGCGCTCGTCGACGGCGAACCGGCCGTCCTCCTCCCGGAGGATCTCCAGATCGAGCCGGGAACCGTCTGCATCGGCGACGGTGCCGTCCGCTACCGCTCGCTGCTCGAGGCACGCGGAGCCCTCGTGCCGCGCGACGACGACGAGCTGCATCGGCCGCGCGCTCGCTTCCACGCCGCGCTCGCCGGCGCGGCGGGCAGCGTCGAGGCGATCGAGCCGCTCTACCTCCGCGTCCCGGATGCCGAGAGGAACGTGCGATGACGACCGTCGAGCTCCGCCTCCTCGCCCTCGACGACCTCGAGGAGATCGACCAGATCGAGCACCGGTCGTACCCGACGCCGTGGTCGCGGTCCATGTTCGCGGGCGAGCTCGCGAAGCCCACCTCGATCTGCCTCGGCGCGTTCGAGGCGGACGCGGAGGAAGGCGCCCTCGTCGGCTACCTCATCGTCTCACGCTACGTCGACGCGTGGCACGTGATGAACGTCGCCGTCGACCCGGCCCAGCGCGGGCGCGGCGTCGCGACGATGCTCCTCGAGCGGCTCTTCGAGCTCACCGCCGACGACGCGCGGCGCGGCTACACGCTCGAGGTGCGCGTCTCGAACGCGACCGCGATCGCCCTCTACGAGCGGCTCGGCTTCGAGTCGCGTGGGCTCCGGCGCGGCTACTACACGGACAACCGCGAGGACGCGGTCATCATGTGGAAAGACCCCGTCAGCGAGTCGAGTGATTCTCGGACTCGAGACGAGCTGCGACGAGACGGCTGCGGCGCTCGTCACGGAGGACGGGGAGGTGCGCGCGAGCGTCGTCTCCTCGCAGGCGGACCTCCACGCGCGCTACGGCGGGGTCGTGCCGGAGGTCGCGTCGCGGCGCCACCTCGAGCTCGTCACGCCGGTGATCCGCGAGGCGCTCGCCGACGCCGGCGCGACACTCGACGACGTCGACCGGATCGCGGTCACGCAAGGGCCGGGCCTGATCGGCGCGCTCCTCGTCGGGCTCTCCGCCGCGAAGGCGCTCGCCTGGTCGCGGCAGCTGCCGCTCGTCGCGGTCGACCACCTCGACGGCCACGTCGCCTCGCTCTACCTCGAGTCGGAACCGCTCGAGCCGCCGTTCCTCTGCCTCCTCGCGAGCGGCGGGCACACGCTGCTCCTCGACGTCCGCTCGCACACCGAGCGCGAGGTGCTCGGGACGACGCTCGACGACGCTGCCGGCGAGGCGTTCGACAAGGGCGCGCGCCTGCTCGGCCTCGACTACCCCGGCGGCCGGGAGATCGACCTCCTCGCGCGCGACGGCGATCCCGAGGCGTACGACTTCCCCATTGCGCGCGTGCCAGGCCTCGACTTCTCCTTCTCCGGTCTGAAGACGGCGCTCCTCTATGCGGTGCGCGACCTCGACGAGGAGGAGCTCGAGGCTCGTCGCGCCGACCTCGCCGCCTCGTACCAGCGCGCGATCGTCCGCGCGCTCGTCTCCCGCGTGCGCGAGGCGGCGGAGCAGGCGGGCCGCGAGCAAATCGCGATCGTCGGCGGCGTCGCTGCGAACTCGGAGCTGCGCGCCGCGCTCCCCGAGGCCGCCGCCGCGCCGCTCGCCCTCTGCACCGACAACGCTGCGATGATCGCGTCGGCGGCCCGCTGGGCGGAGCCGATCCCCTACCCCCGCTACTTAGCTCTCGATGCGTATGCCTCGCGGTAAACAGGCGGGAAAGTACGGGTGAGCCCACCCTGGGGCGCGGCCTATACTCGCAGCGCAGGAGGTTTTGTCCTGCAAATCGGGCAACAAAAAGGAGTAAACAGGTGACCACAGTCGAGACTACGACTACCCACCTGCGCGAGAACCCGTTCGAGCTGGCACGCGAGCAACTCCAGCGTGTCGCCACGACCTTCGGCATCGACCCGAACCTCGTCTCGGTCTTGGGCCGCTGCAAGAAGGCGATCGAGGTCTCGATCCCCGTCACGATGGATGACGGGTCGACGCAGGTCTTCATCGGTTATCGCGTCACCCACAACATCGCCCGCGGCCCCTCGAAGGGCGGCATCCGCTACCACCCCGACGTCACCGTCGACGAGGTGCGCGCGCTCGCCATGTGGATGACGTGGAAGTGCGCGCTCATGGACATTCCCTTCGGCGGCGCCAAGGGCGGCATCGCCTGCGACCCGAAGAAGATGTCGCGGCGCGAGCTCGAAGGCATGACCCGCCGCTACACGAGCGAGATCATCAACGAGATCGGCCCGGAGAAGGACATCCCGGCGCCGGACGTCGGCACGGACGGCACGACGATGGCGTGGATCTTCGACACGTTCTCGATGAACAAGGGCCACTCGGTCCTCGGCGTCGTGACCGGCAAGCCGCTCATCATCGGCGGCTCGCTCGGACGCGAGGAGGCGACCTCTCGCGGCGCACTCTTCTGCCTGCGGGACGCTGTTGCGAAGCTCGACAAGTCGCTCGCCGGCCAGAAGGTCGTCGTGCAGGGCTTCGGCAACGTCGGCAGCTACCTCGCGCAGTTCCTCCACCAGGAGGGCTCGATCGTGGTCGGCATCTCCGACTCGACGACCGCGCTCTACAACCCGAAGGGCATCGACATTCCCGGCGGCGTTCGCGCACAAGCGCGAGACCGGCTCTCTCAAGGGCGTCAAGGACGCCGAGGTGATCACCGACGCCGAGCTCCTCGAGCTCGACTGCGACATCCTCGCGCCCTGCGCGCTCGAGCAGGTCATCACCGAGGAGAACGCCGCTCGGATCAAGGCGTCGATCATCTGCGAGGGCGCGAACGGTCCGTGCACGCCGTCTGCCGACGCCATCCTCGAGGAGAAGGGAATCCTGATCCTCCCCGACGTCCTCGCGAACGCGGGCGGCGTCGTCGTCTCCTACTTCGAGTGGGTCCAGGGCCTCCAGGAGTACTTCTGGAAGGAGGTCGAGGTCAACGCGAAGCTCAACGACATCATGAGCAGAGCGTTCGACGAGACCTGGGAGCTGGCCCAGACGCGGAACCTCCCGATGCGCCTTGCCGCCTACGGCCTCGCCGTGCAGCGGGTCGCCGAGGCGACGGTCACGCGCGGGATCTACCCGTAACCGAGGTCACGCTCTACACCGCGGCGGGCTGCCACCTTTGCGAGGCAGCCCGCCGCGTCGTCTCCGCGGCGCGCGACGAGCTCGGCTTCGAGTTGCGCGAGGTTGCGATCGACGGCGACCCCGCGCTCGAGGCGGAGTACCGCGAGTGGATCCCGGTCGTCGAGATCGACGGGAAGCGACGCTTCGTCTATCACGTGCATCCCGATGCGCTGCGGCGAGCGGTTGTCGACGCGACCTCGTAGACCCTGCTGCTAGAACGGACGCGTGGCGGATCGTTTGAACGTCGGGGTCGCGGCGCGTCTCTCTCGGTACCTCCAGGTGCTGACGCAGGCGCGGAAGATGGGGAAGTCGCGCATCTCGTCGCAGGAGATCGCGGAGTACACGAACATCAACGCGACGCAGATCCGGCGTGACCTCTCGGCGTTCGGGAAGTTCGGCAAGCGCGGCGTCGGCTATTCGATCGAGGCGCTGCTCGACGTGATCCGGAGGATTCTTCGGACGCAGGGCCAGCACAACGTCGCGCTCGTCGGGGCGGGGCGGCTCGGCCAGGCGATCGCGTCGTCGTCCATCTTCGACGAGCACGGGATCAACATCGCGGCCGTCGTCGACACCGATCCGGGGAAGGTCGGGCAACCGATCGGCCGCGTCTCCGTTGAGCCGTACGAGCGGCTTGGCGACCTCGTGCGCGACGACAACGTCGTCGTCGGCGTCCTCGCAGTGCCGGCGGATTCCGCGCAGCGGGCGGCCGACGATCTTGTCGCCGCCGGCGTGAAGATCGTCTTCAACTACTCCGAAGCGCTGCTCGAGACGCCGGCCGACGTGACGGTCTACACGTCGAACCCCGCGGTCGAGCTGCTGTACGCCCTCTATTTCCATCTGACATAGCGCTTGACGACATGTCGCCGGACGACATATAGTCCGGCGCATGGAGATCAGGCGCTCGACCTATTTCGTCCTCGCAGCGCTGCTCGACGGGCCGCTGCACGGCTACGGGATCATCAAGCGCGCGACGGAGCTCTCTGACGGCGACGTGCGGCTCAGCACCGGAACGCTCTTCGGCGCACTCGACCGCCTCGTGGAATCCGGACTCGTCGAGGCCGGGGAGGAGGAGAAGGTCGAGGGACGTGTCCGCCGGTCGTACTCGCTGACGCAGGACGGCCACTTTGCGCTCGCCGCCGAGGCGGGGCGACTGCGACGCGCGGCGCGGGTGGTGGAGGGGCGAGTCCCAAGGGCGGCAACTTGATGCGCTGGTTCCTAGCCGTCGCGTGCCGCGCTTTTCCGCCCGACCATCGCGCCCGCCGGAGCGACGAGGTGCTCGATACGGCCCTGCTCGCGGCCGACGGCTCGGTGTGGCGCGCGGCTCGCGAGTCGCTCTCGCTCGTCCTCGCCGGAGTGCGCGAGCGCAGTCGGTCCGAGCGGCGCCGGTCGGTGCGGGACGGGGTGGCGCTCCTCGGCGGCCTGCTCGCGCTGGTGAATCTCGCGGTGGCGCTGTCTGGGATTTCCCTCGCCGTCGACCCGAACACTGCGTGGAATGGAGATCCCTTTTCCTTGCTGCGTTGCGCGGCCCGACCCCTACGTCGTCGATTGGTGGTGGATCACCTTCGCCGTGGCGGCCGTGGCGATCGTGCTCGGCCTGGCGCTCGGCAACCGTAGGCTCGCACTTTGCGCGGCGCTCGCGAATCTCGGCCTCGTCGGATACGACGCGATCTTCCTCACCGGGGGCGACGGTGGCCACCTAAACGCGCTCGCCTCCCTGGGAGGGCTGGGATACCCGATCGGACCGGAATGGTTTGCGCCCGCAGTCGTGCTCGCGCTAGCGACGGCCGCCTCACCTCAGCGCCGACGCTCGCTCCTGCGCCTGCCGCTCACGCTCGTCGCCGCGCTGCTGCTCGTCGTTCCTGCCCGCGAGACGTCGACCGGCTTCTTCTTCCTGCGCTGGCCGGTCGCGCTTCTGATCGTGCTGGCGGTAACGCTCGGTTGGCTCCTACCTCGGCTCGCCGTGCTCGCCGTCGGTGTCTCGCTCGTCCTTGCACCTTACGTCGTCGAGTATCTGACGACACCGTCCCGGGAGTACAAGGATCCGGTCGTGACCTGGGTCGCCGCCCCCGGGCTCGCGCTCGGCATCGTGTTGCCGCTCGCGCTGCTGACTCGCCGCCGCCTGACGTAGCGTCCGCCTGGTGCGGATCCTCCTGTGGCACGGGTACCTCCTCAACGGCACCGGGTCGAACGTCTACACCCGGTCGATCGCGCGCGAGTGGATGCGGGCCGGGCACGACGTCACGGTCGTATGCCAGGAGCGGCATCCCGAGCGGTTCGACCTCGGCGGCGCGCGGGTCGTTGTGCCCGAGCTGCCGGACCGGCTGCTTCCCGTCTTCGTCCTCGACGAGTACGACGGGCTCGAAGCGCGGCTGCTCACAGACTTCACGGAGGAGGAACGGGGCGCGTACGTCGAGGCGAACGCAGCGGCGCTGCGCGAGCTCGGGCCGGCGGATCTAATCTTCGCGAACCACGTCCTGCTCGGCGCGCCGGTCGGCGCCGCGAGCGGCATGCCGTACCGCGTGAAGGCGCACGGCTCCGAGCTCGAGTACGCGATGCGCGGACGTTCCGACCTTGCGCGCTGGGGCGCCGAGACGCTCGCCGGTGCGGACGTCGTCTTCGCCGGCTCCGAGCACATCCGTGCCGTGCTCGACGAGGTGTGCGGTCACACCGAACGCGTCGAGATCGTGCCGCCGGGCGTCGATGTCGACGAGTTCCGCCCGGAGCCCCGCGACGAGGCGCTTGCCGCGCTGGTGCGGGAGGCGCAGGACGTGCCGGTGAGCTTCGACGACTTCTTCGCGGAGGATGCGCCTACCGTCCTCTACTTCGGAAAGCTCATCGAGAACAAGGGCGTCCAGGTCCTGCTCGAGGCGCTCGAGGGGCTCGACGCGCGCGCGGTCGTCGTCGGCTTCGGCGACTACAGGGACGAGCTCGAACGGATCGCGCCGCCCGGGACGCTCTTCACCGGCCAGCTCGAGCACCGCCACCTCCGTCATCTCCTGCCGCTGTGCGACGTCGCGGTGGTGCCGTCGATCTTCCCCGAGGCGTTTGGGATGGTCGCGGCGGAAGCTGCAGCGGCCGGCGTTCTGCCGGTCGTCTCGGCGCACTCAGGCCTCGCCGAGGTCGCGGCGGGAATCGGGGAGGAGGTCGGCTCGGAGATCGCCGAGCTGCTCTCGTTCCCGACGGGCGACGCCGATGCGCTCCGCGTCTGCCTCGCCACGATGCTCGCCCTCCCGCCCGAGCTCCGCCGCGAGCTCGGCCTCGCTGCTCGGCGCGCCGTAGAGCGCCGGTGGAGCTGGAGCGTCGTCGCCGAACAGCTCCTGGCCTGACCCCGCCTGGACGCGTCCCGGCACGACATGTCCGGGGTCAGACCCCTACATGTCCTGAACGGACGCGATGCCGCATGGTTACGCGGCGCGAGGTCCAAACGGACATGTCCGGTGTCTGACACCGGACGCGTCCACGGGGGACATGTCTCCGCGCTGCGCCGGGAGGGCACTAGGCTTTTCGCGTGGGTGACGAGCAGAAGCTCGGGTACGAGGAGATGCTCGCGCAGTCCCGCGCGGCGTTCGAGTCCGTCCCCGACTTCACCGTCGCGGTGGAGGAGGAGTTCGCGCTCGTCGACCCCGAGACGCTCGACCTGACGAACCGCTTCGAGGAGCTGCAGGCCGCCGCACCCGGCACCGAGCTCGACGGGCATCTCGTCGGAGAGCTCATTGCCTCCGAAGTCGAAATCCGCACCGGGCGCTGCGACTCGTTCGCCGGCGCCGCCGCGCTGCTGGGCGAGCGCCGCGAGCAGTTGCGCGCCCTCGCCGACTCGCTCGGGATCGGCCTCTCGGCGGCCGGAACGCACCCCTGGAGCCCGTGGCAGGAGCAGCGGATCATCGACACGCCGCACTACCGCCGCAACGACGAGCTCCTCCGCTACGTCGTCTGGCGCAACAACACGTTCGGCCTCCACGTCCATATCGGCATCAACGGTCCAGACCGCGCCATCAAGGTCTGCTCGGCGCTGCGCGCCTACCTGCCGGAGCTGCTCGCGCTCTCGGCGAGTTCGCCGTTCGTCGAGGACGTCAACAGCGGGCTCCACTCAGCGCGCACGCAGATCTTCACGCGCATGTTCCCGCGCTGCGGCGTCCCCGACGCGCTCGGCAGCTGGGACGAGTGGGAGCGCTACGTCCGCTTCCTCTACGAGACGGGCTCGGTCACGGAGCACACGCAGATCTGGTGGAGCGTTCGGCCGCATCTGATGTTCCCGACGGTTGAGATCCGCATCTGCGACGCGCAGCCGGACCTCGCGGAGGCGCGCTCGCTCGCCGCGCTTGCCTACTCGCTCACGGCGCGCATCGCGCGCGCGCTCGACGAGGGCGAGCCGCTGCCGGAGCTTCCGAACCGGCTGATCGAGGAAAACCTCTGGCGTGCGATCCGCTACGGCCTGTCCGGCGAGCTGATCGATTTCGCGCGCGGCGCTCCCGTGGCGGCACGCGCACGGCTCGAGCAGCTCGTCGAGTGGGTGCGCCCAGTCGCGGAGGAGCTCGGCGCGGCCGATTTCCTCGCGATTCCCGAGCGAAACGCTGCCGAGCGCCAGATCGCGCGGCAGGAGGAAGGCGCATCGTTACGGGAAATCTTCACGGATCTGATACAAACAGGCCGCGCCGAGCAGTCTCGGCGCTGACTTTGTAACGACGTCGTCGTAACGCCTCGGAGGGAGCCTCGATGAGTTGGTTCATGCATCACGCCGTGCTGTTCGCGCTGCTGTGCGCGGGCGCGGCAGTCGCCTACGGCATCGGCCTGACCGTCTGGCTGCTGCGGCAGCCCGCCGGCAACGAGCGCATGCAGGAAATTTCGCGCGCCGTGCAGGAAGGTGCAGCCGCGTATCTGAAACGCCAGTACATGACGATCGCGGTCGTCGCGATCGCACCCTTCTTGCTGCTCGGCTTCTACCGCTCGCTTGGGTGGGGAACGGCGATCGGCTTTCTCGTCGGCGCCGTTCTGTCGTCGGCCGCGGGCTTCATCGGCATGAACGTCGCCGTGCGCTCGAACTCCCGTACCGCGGAGGCGGCGCGCGGCGGGCTGCCGCCGGCGCTCAACGTCGCGTTCCGCGCAGGCTCGGTCACCGGACTCCTCGTCGTGGGCCTCGGCCTGTTCGGCGTCGCCGGTTACTACTGGATCCTCACCGCCGGCTTCAACGACTCGCCGGAGCGGGCGATCCACGCGCTCGTCGGTCTCGCTTTCGGCGGCTCGCTCATCTCCGTCTTCGCCCGGCTCGGCGGCGGCATCTACACGAAGGCCGCTGACGTCGGCGCCGATCTCGTCGGCAAGATCGAGGCGGGGATCCCGGAGGACGACCCGCGCAACCCGGCCGTGATCGCGGACAACGTCGGCGACAACGTCGGCGACTGCGCCGGCATGGCGGCCGACCTGTTCGAGACGTACGCCGTGACCGCCGTCGCCGTGATGCTGCTCGGCGTCACCACGGCTTCGTCCGCGGGGAAGAGCCTCTGGCTCCTGCCGCTCGCGATCGGGGCCGTCTCGATCATTGCCTCGATCATCGGCGTCCAGTTCGCGCGCGTCCGCGAGGGCGGGAACGTGATGAACGCCCTCTATCGCGCCGTGCTCGTCGCGACGCTGATCTCCGCGGTGATCTTCATCCCGGTGATCAAGGCGTTCGTGGGGAATCCCGTCCCCTTCATGTGCGACCACTCTTTGGTCCCATGCGTCGCCCCCCACACCTATTCATTCGGCGCGCTCTACGGCTCGGCGCTGATCGGCCTCGCGATCACCGCGCTGCTCGTCGGGATCACGGAGTTCTACACGGGCACGCGCTGGAATCCCGTCAAGAAGATCGCCGCCGCGTCGCAGACCGGCCACGCGACGAACATCATCGAGGGGCTCGCCGTCGGGATGCAGGCCACCGCGCTCCCGGTGATCGTGATCGCGATCGGGATCCTCGTCGCCAACCACTTCGCCGGCCTGTTCGGGATCGGCGTCGCCGTCATGGCGCAGCTCTCCATGACCGGTCTCATCGTTGCGCTCGACGCGTACGGTCCGGTGACGGACAACGCGGGCGGAATCGCCGAGATGGCGGACCTCCCGCCGGAGGTGCGCGCGATCACCGATCCGCTCGACGCGGTCGGCAACACGACGAAGGCTGTGACGAAGGGTTACGCGATCGGCTCCGCCGCGCTCGCCGCGCTCGTCCTGTTCGGCTCGTACTCCGACGGCCTGCACACGCAGTCGTCGAAGGGCTCGGTCCTGCACACGCTCACGTTCCAGCTCAACGACCCCTGGGTCATCGCCGGTCTCTTGATCGGCGGTCTCATGCCGTTCCTCTTCGCCTCGCTCGCGATGCAGGCCGTCGGCCGCGTTGGCGGCGAGGTAGTCGAGGAGGTGCGCCGCCAGTTCCGCGAGCACCCGGGGATCATGGAGGGGACCGAGCGGCCGGAGTACGGCCCGGCGATCGACATCGTCACGAAGTCGGCGATTCGCAGCATGATGCTGCCGGCACTTGTGCCGATCGCGTTCCCGATCATCGTCGGGATCATCAACGCGCAGATGCTCGGCGGTCTCCTGATCGGGACGATCGTGACCGGCTTGTTCCTCGCGATCGCGATGACGGCGGGCGGCGGCGCCTGGGACAATGCCAAGAAGCTCATCGAGGACGGCCTCTACGGCGGCAAGGGCTCCGAGGCCCATGCGGCCGCGGTCACGGGCGACACGGTCGGCGATCCGTACAAGGACACTGCCGGCCCGGCGATCAACCCCATGATCAAGATCACGAACATCGTCGCGATTCTGATCATCCCGCTGATCATCAGCATTCACGGCTAGGCCCTCCGGCTCGCGGCTGGGAGTACCGTTGCCCGGGTGAGAACGCTCACCCGGGCAACTGCTTCCGTCGCCGCGCTTGCCCTCGTCACGGGCGCGATTCGGCTCCTCAAGGGGCACATCCCGGTGCTCAGCCTCGCGGTGCTGTACCTGCTCGCGATCATCCCGGTCGCGATCGCGTGGGGGAGCATCTACGCGGTCGGCGTAGCGATCGGGAGCATGCTCGCCTTCAACTTCTTCTTCCTGCCGCCGCTCTACACGCTCACGATCCAGGACAACCGCAACTGGTTCGCGCTGCTCGTCTTCGTGGTTACCGCCGTCGTCGTGAGCGAGCTCGCGTCCCGCTCGCGGCGTCGTGCGGACGAGGCCGAGGCGGCGCTCCACGCGCTGCGCGAGCTCACGGAGGAGCGCGAGCGGCTCGCGCAGGAGGCGTTCGAGGCCGAAGCGCTGCGCCGCAGCGACGCGCTGAAGACGGCTCTGCTGCGCGCCGTGAGCCACGACCTCCGCTCGCCGCTGATGGCGATCCTCACCTCCGCGAGCGCGCTCACCAACGGCGAGCTCTCGCTCGACCCCGACGACCGCCGCGAGCTGATCGAGACGATCCTCGGCGAGGCGGATCGACTCGACCGCATCGTGAGCAACCTGCTCGATCTCTCGCGGTTGCAGGCCGGCGCAGCCGTCCCGGAGCCGGGCGACTGGCCTGCCGACGACCTCGTGCTGCAGGCTCTCGACGGCATCGAGGTCGGTAGTCGCGTAGAGGTCGTGCTGCCCGAGGACGACTCGCCGTTCGTTCGCGCCGACCGCGCTCAATCCGAGCGGATCGTGGCGAACCTCATCGAGAACGCACTGCGGTATTCCCCGCCGGACGAGCTGGTGCGCGTACAGGTGCGGGAGATCGGCTCGGACGTGCTCGTGCGTGTCATCGATCACGGCCCCGGCATCCCGCCGAGCGAGGCGGAGCGAATCTTCGAGCCGTTCCAGCGCGGTTCTCTCACGGGGACGACCCGCGGCGCCGGACTCGGCCTCGCGATCGCCCGTGGCTTTGCGGAGGCGAACGGCGGGCGCGTCTGGGTCGAGTCGCACGAAGGACAGGGCGCCACGTTCGTCCTCGCGCTGCCGCTCGCGCCGGCCCCGGTCGAGGTTCCCGCATGACGGGGCAGCGCGTCCTCGTCGTCGACGACGAGCAGCAGATCCTCCGCGCGCTGCGCACGAGCCTGCGCGGCGCCGGCTACGAGGTCGACACTGCGGACACCGCGGCGACGGCGCTGGCGGCAGCTGCGCTGCGGCCGCCGGAGGCGGTGATCCTCGATCTCGTTCTGCCGGACGGGACGGGAACGGACGTCTGCCGCGAGTTCCGGACGTGGAGCAGCGCGCCGGTGATCGTGCTCTCCGCGGTCGGCGAGGAGCGCGAGAAGGTCGCGGCGCTCGACGCGGGCGCTGACGACTACGTGACGAAGCCGGTTGGGATCGACGAGCTGCTCGCGCGCCTGCGGGCCGTCCTCCGCCGCACCTCCCCGAGCGGCGCGCCGGTCGTGGAGATCGGAGAGCTCGTGGTCGACCTCGCGAATCGCACGGTGACGACGTCCGGTCGCGCCGTCCATCTCACACCGCACCAGTTCGACCTCCTGCGCGTCCTCGCGCTCAACGTCGGGAAGCTGCTCACGCAGCGGCAGCTGCTCGAGGAGGTCTGGGGGCCTGGCTATGTCGGCGCGGCGAACCTCCTGCAGGTGAACGTCTCCCAGCTCCGGCGCAAGATCGAGCCTGACCGCGCCCACCCGCGCTACCTCCTCACCGAGACTGGCGCCGGCTACCGCCTCGTAGAGCCTTAAGGAAATCGTCAGGCCGCGGCGGGAAACCGTCAGGCGGCATTCAGGAAGCCCGGCGTAGCGTCGGCTGCGTGGGAGATCTCTATGCGGTCCTGATCACAGCCGGCTGCTTCGCGTTCATCTTCGCGTTGCTCTGGTCGCTGGAGCGCGTCTGATGTCGGCCGGCGACGCCTTCGGCTTGGCGATCTCGCTCGTCGTGCTCGGCTACCTCGTCTACGCCCTCGTGCGCGGGGAGAAGCTCTGATGGGACAGGGCTGGGCGCAGATCGTCGTCTACGCGGTCGTGCTGATTGCCCTCAGCTACCCGCTGGGGATCTGGATGGCGCGCGTGTACACGCGCGAGCGTGGCGACATCGTCGAGCGCGGCTTCCTTCGCCTACTCGGCAGCGACGCAAGCCGTGACCAGGACTGGAAGTCCTACGGGAAGTCGGTCGTCGTCTTCAGCGTCGCCTTCATGGCCTTCCTGTACGGCCTGTTGCGCCTACAGGGGCACCTCTTCCTCAACCCCGACCACCTGCCGGCCGTGCCGTGGACCGTTTCGTTCAACACAGCCGCGAGCTTCGTCACGAACACGAACTGGCAGTACTACGGCGGCGAGGCGACGATGTCGTACCTCAGCCAGATGGCCGGGCTCGCCGTGCAGAACTTCGTCTCGGCCGGCGTCGGGCTGGCGGTGCTCGCCGCCGTCGCGCGCGGCATCGCGCGCCGCGGCACGGGGGTCGGCCTCGGCAACTTCTGGCGCGATCTCTACCGCTCGATCGTCTACATCCTCCTGCCTCTCGCAGTCGTGCTCACGGTGATCCTCCTCTCGCAGGGTGTCGTCCAGACGTTCCACGGACATGTGACGGCGACCACCCTGCAGGGCGCGCACCAGTCGATCGCCCGCGGCCCGGCCGCCTCGCAGATCGCGATCAAGCAACTCGGGACGAACGGCGGCGGCTTCTACAACTCGAACTCCGCCGTTCCGTTCGAGAACCCGACGCCGCTCTCCAACTTCTTCGAGGTGCTGGCGATCCTGCTCATCCCGTTCGCGCAGGTCGTCATGTTCGGCCGGATGGTGTTCGCGCGCCGTCATGCCTGGGTGCTCTACGCCGTCTGCTTCACGATCTTCGCGATCGGCGTCGGCATCGCGTTCCCGGCCGAGCAGCACGGCTCGTCGGTCCTCCGCAACTCGGGCGTGAACATCACCAACAGCGCGAGCCAACCGGGCGGGAACATGACAGACAAGGAGGTTCGGTTCGGGATCGCCAACACCGCCCTCTGGGCGACCGCGACGACCGACGTGTCCAACGGCTCGGTAAACGGCGGGCACGACGCCTTCACGCCCGCCGGCGGAGCTGTGCCCCTTGTCAACATCTTCCTCGGCGAGGTCGAGCCCGGCGGCGTCGGCTCGGGGATCTACGGCCTCATCTTCTACATCTTGATCGCGGTGTTCGTCGCCGGCCTGATGGTTGGCCGGACGCCGGAGTGGCTCGGCAAGAAGATCGAGGCGCGTGAGATGAAGCTTGCCGCCATCGGCGCACTTTTCGTGCCGACGATGGCGCTGGTGCTGACCGCCGTCGCGATCGTCACGCCGGCCGGGCTCGCCTCCGTCTACAACACAGGCGCGCACGGCTTCACGGAGGCGCTCTACGCCTACACCTCCCAGTCGAACAACAACGGCAGCGCCTTCGCCGGCTACGGCGCGACGACGTTCTCGACCACGCTCGGTGGGATAGCGATGCTGTTCGGCCGCTTCGTACCGCTGCTCGCAGGTCTCGCCATCGGCGGCTCGCTGGCTCGCAAGAAGGTCGTGCCGGCGTCGGCGGGCACCTTCCGCACGGACGGAGCCACCTTCGGCGTCCTGCTGATCGGCGTGATCGCGCTGACGGCCGGATTGATGATCCTGCCGGCGCTGACTCTCGGACCGATCGTCGAAGGACTGATGCACTGATGCTCCGCGCGCTCGCGGCATCCGTCGTGGCAATCGTCGTCTTCACCGTCGTGCTCGGCTTCGGCTACCCCGCGCTGATGACCGGCTTTGCCCAGGTTGCGTTCCCGAACCAGGCGAACGGCAGCCTCATCGTCCGCGACGGCACGGTCGTCGGCTCGAGCCTCGCAGCGCAGGAGTTCACGTCGCCGCAGTACTTCCACGAGCGGCCGTCGGCGACGTCGCCTGCCTACAACGCCGCGTTCACGACCTTCTCCAACCTCGGGCCGACGAGCGCCGTACTTGCGAAGCTCGTGCGGACGAACGCGCAGGCGATCCTGAAGCTCGAAAGCCCGTACAACCCGGGCCTCACGATCCACGACATCCCCGTCGACGCGGTCGTCCCGTCGGGCTCGGGCATCGACCCCGACATCACGCCGGCCTATGCGGCACTGCAGTCGCGCCGCATCGCCGCCGTACGGGGCCTGTCGCTTGCGACCGTGCAGCGGCTGATCGAGCAGAACACCGCCGGGCGGACGTTCGGCTTTCTCGGGGAGCCCGGCGTGAACGTCCTCGAGTTGAACCTCGCACTCGACAAGCTTGGAGGGAAGTAGATGGCCGCTCGTAGCTCGAGCGTGTTCTCGCGCGAGCTGACGCTCGCGGCGGTCCGGGACTCGTTCCCGAAGCTCGACCCGCGGCTGCAGCTCAAGAACCCCGTGATGTTCATCGTCGAGCTCGGCAGCGTGATCACGACGGTGATCTTCTGCAAGGACATCGCGCAGGGGGATCACAGCCAGCTCTGGTTCGTCGGTGTCATCGCCGTCTGGCTCTGGCTGACCGTCCTCTTCGCGAACTTCGCAGAGGCGATCGCCGAGGGGCGCGGCAAGGCGCAGGCGAACGCGCTGCGCGCGACGCGCACGACCACGCTCGCGCGCCTGCGCGACGGGGGCGAGGTGCCGGCCCCCGAGTTGCAGAAGGGCGACGTCGTCGTCGTCGAAGCCGGCGAGACCATCCCCGCCGACGGTGAGATCATCGAAGGAGCCGGCTCGGTGGACGAGTCTGCGATCACCGGCGAGTCTGCGCCCGTCATCCGTGAATCCGGCGGCGACCGGTCGGCCGTCACCGGCGGCACGAAGCTCCTGTCCGACCGCCTCGTGATCGAGGTCACGCAGGAGCCTGGACGGTCGTTCCTCGACCGCATGATCGCGCTCGTCGAGGGCGCCGAGCGGCGCAAGACCCCGAACGAGATCGCTCTCAACATCCTGCTAGCCGGCCTCACGATCACGTTCCTCGCCGCAGTCGTGACGCTGCGGCCGTACGCGATCTATGCGGGCACTCCCGTCTCGCAGACCGTCCTGATCGCGCTGCTCGTGGCGCTGATCCCGACGACGATCGGGGCGCTGCTGTCGGCGATCGGGATCGCCGGCATGGACCGGCTCGTGCAGCGGAACGTGCTCGCGATGTCCGGCCGAGCCGTCGAGGCGTCCGGCGACGTCGACGTGCTGCTGCTCGACAAGACCGGCACGATCACCCTCGGCAACCGGCAGGCCGCAGAGTTCATCCCGGCCCCTGGAGTCGAGGAGCGGGAGCTGGCCGAGGTGGCGCAGCTTGCCTCGCTCGCCGACGAGACGCCCGAGGGTCGCTCGATCGTCGTGCTCGCGAAGGAGCGCTTCGACCTGCGCGAGCGGGCGCTGGGCGAGCACGAGTTCGTCCCCTTCAGCGCGACGACCCGCATGAGCGGCGTGAACATGAACGGGACGATGATCCGCAAGGGCGCCGCCGAGGCTGTCAAGGCATTCGTCGCGGAGAACGGCGGGCGGACTCCGGCCGAGATCGACGCTGCGGTGCAGCGCGTCGCCGAGCAGGGCGGCACGCCGCTCGTCGTTGCCCGCGACAACTTCGCGCTCGGCGTCATCCATCTGAAGGACATCGTCAAGGGCGGCATGCGCGAGCGCTTCGACGAGCTCCGCCGCATGGGGATCCGCACCGTGATGATCACCGGCGACAACCGCGTCACCGCCGCTGTGATCGCACAGGAGGCCGGCGTCGACGACTTCCTCGCCGAGGCGACGCCCGAGGCGAAGATGGCTCTGATCAAGGAGGAGCAGGCGAAGGGCCGCATGGTCGCGATGACGGGCGACGGCACGAACGACGCGCCGGCGCTCGCGCAGTCCGACGTCGGCGTGGCGATGAACACCGGGACGACCGCGGCCAAGGAAGCCGGCAACATGGTCGACCTCGACTCGAATCCGACGAAGCTGATCGAGATCGTCGAGGTCGGCAAGCAGCTCCTGATCACACGCGGGGCGCTGACGACGTTCTCGATCGCGAACGACGTCGCCAAGTACTTCGCGATCCTGCCGGCGATGTTCGCGTTCACGTATGCGTCCAAAGCGGGCGCGCGCGGCCCGCTGAACTCGCTCAACATCATGCACCTGGGCGACCCGAAGAGCGCGATCGTCTCCGCCGTCGTCTTCAACGCGCTCGTCATCCCGGCGCTCGTCCCGCTCGCGCTCAAGGGAGTGAAGTACCGCGCCATCGGCGCCACCGCCCTCCTGCAGCGGAATCTGCTGATCTACGGCCTCGGTGGGATGATCCTCCCGTTCGTGGGGATCAAGCTCATCGACCTGATCGTTCACAACCTCCTGGGGGCGTGACCCCGACGTGGCGCGCGGCCACTATCGGATCCTGCTCGGCATGGCCGCCGGCGTCGGCAAGACGTACCGGATGTTGCTCGAGGGACGGGCGGCGCAGGAGGAGGGGGAGGACGTCGTCATCGGCTACCTCGAGCCGCACGACCGTCCCCTCACCTCGGCGCTCGCGGAGGGCCTCGAGGTCGTGCCGCGACTTCGCGCCCGGCACGGTGAGCTCGACCTCGACGAGATGGACCTCGACGCGCTGATCGCGCGCGCCCCCAAGCTCGCGCTGATAGACGAGCTGGCGCACACGAACGCCGCGGAGATGCGCAACGAGAAACGCTGGCAGGACATCGAGGAAGTGCTCGACGCCGGCATCGACGTCATCTCGACCGTCAATGTCCAGCACCTCGAGAGCCTCAACGACGCGATCTTCGAACTGACGGAGGTCCGTGTCCGCGAGACGTTCCCCGATCAGATTCTCGACGAGGCGGACGCGGTCGTTCTTGTCGACCTTTCGCCGGAGGAGCTGCAGGCGCGGCTGAAAGCCGGCAAGGTGTATTCGCAGGAGCGCGCCACGGTCGCGCTCGAGAACTTCTTCCGCGCGGACAAGCTCGCGGCGCTACGCGAGCTCGCCCTCCGGGAGGTGGCCGACGACGTCGAGGCGCGCCGCTCCGCGCAGGAGCTCGAGCCGCTCAGCCGCCACGCCATCGGCGAACGCGTGCTTGCCCTCGTCGAGCCACAGCCGAAATCGCAGCGGATCATGCGGCGCGCGTGGCGCTCGGCGCAGCGGCTCGGCGCGACGATGGACGCGCTCTGGGTCCGCAAGCCCGGTCACAGCGCGACGCCGGAGGAAGTCACACAGCTCGCCGCCCTCCGCCGGGTGGCGACGATCCTCGGTGCGCACTTCGTCGAGGCTGAAGGCGACGATCTCGTCGACACCGTCCGCAGCGTCGCGGCCGAGCGTGGCTCTACGTACATCTTCATCGGCACGCCCGACGAGTCGCGCCGGCGCGAGATCTTCGGCGGTTCGCTCCTCTCGCGCATGGTGCGTGAGCTACCGGGCATCGATATCCGCGTCATCGCCAACCGCGCCGACCGGGACAAGCTCGAGCCATGATCGCGGCTGTAATCGCGCTCGGCTTCGTCGTCGTCGTTCTCGCCGCGGCGCTCGTCGCAAATCGCGGCGTCCGCCTGCGGCGGCCGAAGCCGGGAAGCCGTCGCATCCTCGTGCCTTTCACGGGTGGGACACTCGATCCGACGGTGCTCGCCGCGGCAATCCGTATCGCCAAGGCGCAAGAGGCGACGCTCGTCCCCGCGTACCTCCTGCGCGTGCCGTTGCAGTACCCGGAGGACACGCCGCTCGCGAACGAGGTTGAGGTCGCGCTTCCACTGCTCGAGGCTGTCGAGCACGCTGCTCTTCGCCAGGGCGTTCCGGTCGACGCCCGGATCGAGAAAGGACGTACGCCGACGCACGCGCTGAAGCGGCTCTGGGAGGTCGAGGACTTCGATTGGGTTGTCGCGCCGGCGCCGAATGGCGGAGCCGGCGGCTTCACGCTCAAGGATGTGAGCTGGATCCTCGAGCATGCTCCGAGCGAGACCGTTCTCTTGAAACCTGGCCCGGCCGCCGCCTAGCGCGCGACGCACTCCGCAGGCGCGAGTAAGTTCCCCGGCGTGGGCGTGACCGGGCGACACGAGAAAGCCCTCGAGCCGGAACGGGCCGTTCGCCGGTTCGTCCTCGGCCGCCCTATGTCGACGCAGCAGCTCGAAGACGAGCTCCTGCCGATCCCGCTTGCGCTACCGATCTTCGCCGCCGACGCGATCTCGTCGGTCGCGTACGCGACCGAAGCGGCGATGGTCGTGCTCCTCACCGTCTCGCTCCACGCGATGCGGCTCGCCCTGCCGATCTCGATCGCCGTCGCCGTGCTGATGGCCATCGTGATCACGTCGTACCGGCAGACCGTCCGCGCGTACGAAGTGTCGGGCGGCGCGTACGTCGTCGCCCGGGAGAATCTCGGCACGCTGCCGAGCCTCGTCGCGGCCGCCGCATTGCTCGTCGACTACGTCCTCACCGTGGCGGTCTCGGTGGCGTCGGGCGTCCTCGCGATCACGTCCGCGGCTCCCTCGCTCGCCCATCTCGACACGGAGTTGTCGCTCTTTGCGGTCGTCCTGATCATGCTCGTCAATCTCCGCGGCGTCCGCGAGTCGGGTTTCGCCTTCGCGATTCCGACCTACATCTTCATCGTCTCGATGCTCATCGCTGTCGGAGTCGGGCTCGGGAAGTGCGCGACGACCGGCTGCCCGCGCGCGATCACGCCGCACGCGATCCCGCCCGGGACGGCGGCCATCGGCTTGTTTCTGATCTTGAAGGCCTTCTCGTCAGGGGCGAGCGCACTGACCGGAGTGGAGGCGATCGCCAACGGCGTCAACGCCTTCAGGCGTCCGCAGTCGAAGAATGCGGCGCGGACGCTCGGCGTGCTCGGCATCGTCGCGATCACGCTCTTCCTTGGCGTCTCATACCTCGCCGTCGCTACGCATGCGCGCCCGAGCACGAGCGTCTCCGTCGTCTCACAGGTCGTACGCGCGGTCTTCCCGCCCGGCCACGCGACGTCGTTCCTCTTCTGGATCGTCCAGATCTTCACGTTCGCGGTGCTCATCCTCGCGGCGAACACGTCCTTCCAGGGATTCCCGCGGCTCTCGGCGCTGCTTGCCAAGGACCGCTTCATCGCGCGGCAGTTCACGAACCTCGGCGACCGGCTCGTCTACTCGAACGGCGTCGTCGTGCTCGCCGGCGCCGCCGCGCTCCTGATCTGGATCTACCACGCGAACGTCATCAACCTCATCCACCTCTACGTCGTCGGCGTGTTCACCGCGTTCACGCTCTCGCAGGCGGGGATGGTGCGCTACTGGTTCCGCACGCACGGGGACGGGTGGCGCTGGCGCGCGGCGATCAACGGGGTAGGCGCCGCGGCGACGGGGATCGTTGCGGTGGTCGTGATCCTGACGAAGTTCACGGAGGGCGCCTGGCTTGTGATCGTTGCCGTGCCGTTGATGGTGCTCGCGTTCTACGGCGTGCGCCGCCATTACGACGGGATCCAGCGGAGGCTCTCCGCCGGAGCGGCGGCGGTCGCGGCGGCGCCGGCGGCCCACAACACGTCGATCGTCATCGTCGAGACGCTCGACGAGGCGACGGAGGCCGCCGTCTGGCTCGCCGAGAAGATCTCGCCCGGCGGGTACCGCGCCATCCACGTTCCTGTCCGCGGCGCCGATCCGGGCATCCATGCTCGGTGGTTCCATCTCCGCGGCGGCGAGCCGCTCCTCGAGGTCCTCGACGAGCCGGGCCTGACGACGGCCGTGCTCGACCAGGTGTGGCGGCAGCCGCGCAGCGAGTCGGACTTCGTGACGCTGATCCTCCCCGAGCTGTTCGAGCGCGCGTCCCTGCTCCAGCAGTTCAAGCGCCCGCGGGAGCTCGCGCTGAAGCTGCGGCTACTGGCTGAGCCGAGCGTCGTCGTCGCCGACGTGCCGGTGCTGCGCGGCCCGAAGCGGACGTTCCCGAGCCGCCTCGTCGCGCGCGTGCTCGTCTCGAGCGTCAGCGCCGCGACGATGCGGGCGGTGAACTACGCGAGCACGCTGAACGTCGAGGACACGCTCGCGGTGAACTTCGCCTTCAGCGCCGCGGATGCGCGCGAGGCGCGGGCGGAGTGGGCGCGGCACGGCCCGCGCCTGCCGCTCCATGTGGAGGAGGCGCCGTACCGCGACATCGGCGCGCCGCTTCTCCATTACCTCCGCGGCATCACCGCCGACCCGGACGTCGCGGTACTCGTCCTCATGCCTGAGCTGATCGTGCATGGTTGGCGCCGCGCGCTCCACAACCAGCGCGCTCTCTACATCAAGCGGCTGCTGCTCTTCGAGAGGCACGTCATTCTCGCCTCCGTGCCGTACCAGTTGCTCCGGTGAGGATCGCGATCCCCGATCCGAGAACGGTGCGGCGCCGCGCGCGGCGGGTCGCGCGCTGGACCGGCTCGATCGCGTACCGCAGCATCGTCGTACCGCTCCTCGAGCTCGAGGAGACGGAGCACGCGCTTGCGCTCGCGTCCCGGCTCGCGGCCGCCCGCGGTGTGCGGATCGTCGTCGTCGCGCCGCTCGTCATCCCACGGGAGCTGCCGCTCGATGCGCACGTCGACGCCGAGCGCGACGAGCTCAGGCGTCGCTTGGACGAAGCCGCTTCAGTCGTCGGCTCGAGCGGCGTCAGCTTGCGTCGGGAGATCGTCCGGACGCGGCCTGGCCGGGTCGGCGCAGACCTCGCACGCGTCGCGGCCGAGCACCGCGCCGAGCTTCTCGTCGTCGGGGCGCCGGTGCGCTCGCGCCGGGGCTTCCGCCGTCCGTTTCCCGAGGAGCTGCTGCCGCTTCTGCGCGCCGCACCGTGCCGGGTGCTGATCGCGACGGGGCCGCTCGCCGGCACCGGCGAGCTCGCGCCCGGGGCAGAGTTCACGAAGATCCTCGTGCCGATGAAGCTCGGGCCGATCGGCGACGAGATGGTCATGACCGCGGTGAAGCTCGCGCAAGTCCGTGGCGTCGCGCTCGAGGCGCTGCACGTGATCCGCGTTCCTCTCGGCCTACCGCTCGAGGCCGAGTTGCGTCGAGCAGGAGGAGCAAGCCGCGGCTTCGCTCGCCGAGGCCGAGGCGCTCGGCGCGGCGCGCGGCGTCGTCGTCGAGGGCCGGTCGATTCGTGCCCGCTCGATCGGCGAGGCGATCGTCCGCGCGGCGGAGGAGGGCGGGGCGGACCTGATCGTGCTCGGCTCCGCGCCGCGCTGGAGGCGCCGGTCGCGCTTCGTCTCGCCGACCGTCGACTACGTCATCCGCAACTCGTCGGCCGAGGTGCTCGTCGTCGCGTTTCCCGAGGGCGTGCTCGACGACAGCTAGCGAGCTACGCTCCGCGGGATGCTCAACGCGCTCATCATCGGCTGCGGCCGGGTCGGCTCATCGATCGCCGTGAAGCTCCACGAGGAAGGCTGGGACGTGACCGTCGTCGACGAGAACGAGGACGCGCTCTCACGGCTCGGGGAGAACTGGCCCGGCGCGTTCGTGGTCGGGCACGGGATGGACGCCGATCTGCTCCGCGACGCGGGCATCGAGGAGGCCGACGCCGTCATCGTCGCGACGGACGGAGACAACACGAACATCATCATCGGCCAGGTCGCCCAGAAACGCTTCGGCGTACGCTGCGTCGTCGTCCGCGTCCTCGATCCGAATCGCGCGCGCTTCTATTCCGAGCGCGGCCTCAACACCATCTGCCCGACGAGTGTCGCGATCGAGCGGCTGCTGGACGCAGCCCGGTCGTGCGCGATGCCCGCTGCGACGAGCCCGGCCGGCCGACGGGCGGCGCCGCTGATGTACCTCATCGTCGCCGGCGGCGGCAAGGTCGGCGCCAACGTCGCGCGGTCGCTGCTCAGCCTCGGGACGAGGTCACGCTGATCGAGCAGCGGCGCGACCGCTACGACTCGCTCGAGAAGGAGTTCGAGCACCAGGTGCAGCGCGGCGACGCGACCGAGCTCTTCGTGCTCGAGCGGGCCGGGATCGCGCGTCCGCCCGACGTCGTGCTCGCGCTCACCGGCGACGACGAGGACAACATGATCATCTGCCAGATCGCGCGGGAGAAGTACGGCGTTCCGAAGGTGATCGCCCGCGTCAACGATCCCGCGCAACCAGGCGCACTTCGACCTGCTCGGGATCTCGCCGACCGTCTGCGCGACGTCGAGCATCATGGCGCTCGTCGAGCACGAGGTGCCCGAGCACGGCCTCATCCACCTGCTCGAGTTGCGCGCGGAGAACCTCGAGATCGTCGAGGTCCTCGTCGACCACGACTCGCCCTTCGGCCGGGAAGACGATCGAGACGCTGACTCTTCCGGAGGGCTCGCGGCTGATCGCCGTAGTGCGCGATGGAAGCGCCGAGATCGCCGGCGGCTCGACGGTACTCGAGGCGGGCGACCAGGTTCTCGCCATCCTCGAGCCGGGTAAGGAGGACGAGCTACGTCGCATCCTTCTTCGTCCGTAGTCGTCTCGGTCGTCCTCGCCGCGGTCATCGCCGCCGGCTGGGCGGGCAGCGGCGCAGCGGGCGTGCGGTCGTCCACGAGCGGCGACTGGACGCGCTTCGGCTACGACGCGAGTCGCAGCAGTGACGACCCGAGTTCGACAGGCATCACCGCGACGAACGTCGCCTCGCTCGTGCGTCATCAGGTGCAACTACCCGGAACCGTCGATGCCTCTGCGATCTACCTCAAGGGCGTGACCGTGAAGGGAGCCGCTCACAACACGCTCTTTGTCACCACAACGTACGGGATCACCCTTGCGATCGACGCGCGCAGCGGTTCGATCCTCTGGCAGTGGAAGCCGTCGGGCTACTCGTCCTTCGCCGGCAGCGCCCAGATCACGACGGCAACGCCGGTCGCCGACCCGGGCCGCAAGTGGATCTACGCCGCGTCACCGGACGGGAAGATCGAGAAGCTCTCCGTCGCCAACGGCTACGTCGCCTGGCGCGTCTCGATCACCAAGGACCCGACCCACGAGAAGATTGCGTCTTCGCTCAACTACGCGAACGGCCACGTGATCGCGACGACCGGCGGATATATCGGCGACCAGCCGCCGTACCAGGGGCATGTCGCCGTCATCTCGCCGGCCGGGAAGCTCCTCGACGTCTGGAACTCGCTCTGCTCGAACCGGCGCGGGCTCATCGTCCCGTCGACGTGCTCGGCGAGCGACTCGGCGATCTGGGGACGCGCCGGCGCGGTCGTCATGCCGGGCAGCGGGAACCTCCTCGTCGCCACCGGCAACGCGCCGTGGAACGGCAAGACGAACTGGGGAGATGCTGTGCTCGAGCTCTCGTCGTCCGCGCACCTGCTCGGCAACTACACGCCGACAAACAGCGCTCAGCTCAATGAAGACGACCAGGACCTCGGCTCGACGTCGCC
Source organism: uncultured Actinomycetes bacterium (assembly GCA_963753525.1). GTDB lineage: Bacteria > Actinomycetota > Thermoleophilia > Gaiellales > Gaiellaceae > Palsa-739. The sequence goes on along the minus strand of CAVWCS010000004.1, from coordinate 378,418 downwards.
CGTCTACCTGACGAAGACACTCGTCGCCCAGGGCGGCAAGGACGGGAAGATCCGGCTCCTCTCGCTCGCGCGAATGAAGGGCACAGCGGCGCACAAGGGGCACGAGCTCCAGATCGTCTCGACGCCGTCCGGCTCCGACCTCTTCACGGCGCCGGCCGTGTGGAGCGAGAACGGGAAAACGTGGCTCATCGCCGTCGACGGTGGCGCGACCCAGGCGTGGATCCTGCAGAAAGGCCGCCTCCATTCCGTCTGGCACAACGACACCGCGGGCACGAGCCCGGTCGTCGCCGGCGGGCTCCTCTACGTCTACGACCCGAACGGCGGCCTCAACATCTACAAGCCGGCGAACGGGAAGCTCGTGACGACGCTCACCGCCGGCGGCGGACACTGGAACAGCCCGATCGCCACCGGCGGCATCGTCGTCGAGCCGGAAGGCAATGCGAACGACCACGCCACCTCGGGTGTCCTCGACATCTGGCGTCTACCGTAGGACGGGCTGTGTCGTATCGTCCCTCGTCGATCGTTCTCTCGATCGCGCTCGCGGCCATCATCGCCGCCGGTTGCCCTGGCAGCGGCGCGTCCGCGGTTCGCGCGTCCGCCCAGTCTTTCTCGTTCGTCCAGGTCGTCGGCGGGCTCGACCACCCCGTCTACGTGACTTCGGCGCCCGGCGCTCCGGCGACGCTCTACGTCGTCCAGCAGACCGGGAAGATCCTCATCATCCGCAACGGGCAGGTCGCGGGGACGTTCCTCGATCTGACGCACCTGATCTCGTGCTGCAGCGAGCGAGGCCTGCTCTCCATGGCGTTCAGTCCGCACTACGCGACGAATCACCTCTTCTACGTCTCGTACACCGATGTGAATGGGAACTCTCGTATCGCCCGGTACCAGGCGGCGAACGGGAAGGGCGTGCCCTCGAGCGCAGCGATCATCCTCGCGCTGCATCAGCCGTACTCGAACCACAACGGCGGCGACCTCCAGTTCGACAAGCGCGGCTACCTCTACATCGGCTTCGGGGACGGTGGCTCCGGAGGCGATCCGAACCAATACGCCCAGAACATGAACTCGCGCCTTGGCAAGCTGCTCCGCTCCGTGACGACGACGCCGAACACGCAATGGAAGACCGTCGCGCTCGGTCTACGCAATCCGTGGCGGTACTCGTTCGACTCGGCGACCGACAACCTCTGGATCGGCGACGTCGGGCAGAACAAGTGGGAGGAGGTCGACTACCGCCCCGCCGCGAAGCTTGACAACCTTGCGAACTACGGCTGGAGCCGTTACGAGGGAGACCACACGTACAACTCCGGCCACCCCCTGGCCGGTGTCGGACTGCTCGTCTTCCCGGTGATCGAGTACTCCCATGCGTACGGTTGCGCGATCATCGGCGGCTACGTCTACCGCGGCTCGAAGGTTCCGAGCGCGAAAGCGCGCTACTTCTACGGCGACGAATGCTCGGGCACGATCTGGAGCTTCGCCGTCGACGGGAGTGGGCAGAAGGTGGACGCGCCCGTCGTGTCCGCCAACGTCCCGTCCCTTTCGTCGTTCGGTGTCGACAGCAACGGGAACCTCTACGCCGTGTCCCTCGGCGGCACGATCTACGAGCTGACTTCTTAGAACTCGTCTCGAAATGAAGCACGGGCCGTCTGGCCGCGCTGGCCGGCGCGATGCGTCGTCCTCGGTCGCGCCGCCCATAGCGCTGCCATGGGCGCTCCCTGCGTCCTAGCCTCGCACTCGGCCATCACGCCGCGCCAGCGCGTGGTCACTCCGAAACGAGTTCTTAGGCCGGGCGGCGGCGGCGGACCGACGGCGCCTGTTGGCCGAGCGCGGCGTACGCGAGCGCCTGTAGCGACTCGTTGAGCGTGGCGAGCTCCTTGCTGATGCGCAGGAAGTTCTCGTCGTTGTCGAGCCGCTTGTTCGTCTTCGCGAGCTCGTCGGCGATGCGGTCGAGGCGCTCGAGGATCAGGTCGAAGCGCCGGTCTGAGAGATCGTGTTCCACCGGATCATGGTAATTCCGCGAACGCTCCGCGCGAGGAGATCACGACCGCGTCGTCGCCGAGCTCGGCGCGCACCTCGGCGAGCGTCCCGATCGTCTCGACATAGCGCGCCGCGCCCGTGTGTGCGAGCGCAAGCTCGGCGAGCTCGCGCGGCGCGTCGGTGAACGCCCCGACCCGGCTGCCGGCGGCCGTCAGGCGCCGGAGGACCGCGTTCGTGTCGGCCCGTGGCCGAAACCACAGCGGTGCGCGGTCGGCAGCGAACCGGTCGAGGAGGGGACGCCACTCTCCGAGCGCCGAGTCGAGCACGGGTACCGCTGCCGTGCGGTCGTCCGGCACGGCGAGCTCCACGCGCGTGCGCCGGGACGCATCCTCGAGCCAGGCGTCCCACACGGGCCGCGTGTCCGCGAGCACGGCGTCGAGGTCCACGGCGATCGCGATTCCGGCCACGAGAGTCGATGCTAGATTCGCGCCACACATACCGGCGAGCGGTGAGGGAACTCCGGTGCAAATCCGGGACGGTCCCGCCGCTGTAAGGGGAGACGCTCTTCCGCCATCACGTCACTGGGCCGCAAGGCCCGGGAAGGCGGCGGAGGAGGGAGCCCCGAGTCAGAAGACCTGTCGTTCGCCGACACCCCGAACCCCTCGCGGAAGGAGGATTCGTGCACCGCAATGCTTCAGCATTCCTCGTGGCTCTCGGCCTCGCTCTTGTCGGGGCTCTTGTCGCGGTCTCGTTCTCGGCGGCCGCCCCGGCGGCGAGCCGGCACGTCTACCACCGGATCATCTCGCTCTCTCCGAGCACCACAGAGGATCTCTTCGCCATCGGTGCCGGCAAGCAGGTCATCGCGGTCGACCAGGAGTCCAACTACCCGGCCAGCGCGCCGACGACGAGCCTTTCCGGCTATTCGCCGAACGTCGAGGCGGTCGCGAGCTACAACCCCGACCTCGTGCTCATTTCGTACAACCCGAGCGACTTCGCGGACCAGCTTCGCCGGCTCGGGATCAGGGTCGTGATGGAGCCCGCAGCGAGCGACCTGAAGCAGGCGTACTCCGAGATCACCAACGTCGGGCAGCTCACCGGCCACCAGGACCAGGCGGCCGTACTCGTTCGCTCGATGAAGTACCGGTTGACGCAGATCGTGGCGAGCGTCCCCGGTGTTCGCCGGCATCTTCGCCTCTACCACGAGCTCGACCCGACGTATTACTCGGCGACCTCGAGAACGTTTATCGGGAGCATCTACAAGCTCTTCGGCTTCTCGGACATCGCCAATGCGGCGGGTGCGAGCGCAGGCACTGACTATCCGCAGCTGTCCGACGAGTACATCGTCCAACAGAACCCGCAGATCATCGTTCTCGCCGACTCGAAGTGCTGCGGGCAAACCGCCAAGACCGTCGCGGCGCGGCCCGGCTGGAGAGGGATCGCCGCGGTCGAGCACGGCCGCGTGGTTGGCATCGACGACGACATCGCGTCGCGCTGGGGGCCGCGCATCGTCCAGTTCGCTGCGGCCGTCGCGAAAATCGCCAGAAAGAACTAGCTAGATGGTTGCCGCGGAAGAGGTGGAGGCGATGCCGCGGGTCCAGGCCCGCGGCGTCGGCCTCCGCGTCGGCCTCGTCGCGGGCGGTTTCCTTCTCGTCGCGCTCGCTGTGGGCCTCGCGGTCGGGCCGGCGGATTCTGGGCGTCGGTTCGATCGTCCGCTCGGTGCTCGCATACGTTCCGCTCCTCCATGTCCACCAGCCGCTCGTGGGCGTGGAGCACGCGCTGCTCTGGCAGATTCGTGCGCCGCGGGTCGCGCTCGCCGCGCTGGTGGGCGGGATGCTGGCGATCGCAGGCGCGTCGTACCAGGGCGTCTTCCGGAACCCGCTCTGCGACCCGTACCTCCTCGGCGTCGCCGGCGGCGCGGGCCTCGGCGCGACGCTCGCGATCGTCTACGCCTCGACCGCCGGGACGACGTGGGCGGTGCCGCTCGCCTCGTTCGGCGGCGCGATCGCCGCGGTGATCGTGACCTACGCTCTGGGACGCTCGGTTGGTGCCGCATACACGACCGGCGCGCTCGTGCTCGCCGGCGTGACGATGGCGACGTTCACCGCGGCGGTTCAGACATTCATCCAGCAGCGGCACCCCGACCAGCTGCAGAACATCTACTCGTGGCTGCTCGGTGGCTTTTCGACAGCGACCTGGCACGACGTCGAGATCTGCGGGCCGTACATCGCGGTGAGCTCGCTCGTACTGTTCCTCCATCGCCGCGTGCTCGACGTCCTCAGCGTGGGGGACGACGAAGCGGCGAGTCTTGGTATCAACGTCGCGCGTGCGCGCATGACGATCGTCGTCGCGGCGACGCTCGGGACGGCCGCAGCCGTCTCGGTGAGCGGGCTTATCGCCTTCGTAGGGATCATCGTCCCGCACCTGATCCGGTTGCTCGTCTCGACGAGTTACCGCGCGGTGATCCCGCTTTCGTTCGTCGCCGGGGCCGGGTTCCTCGTGCTCGCCGACGTCGCGGCGCGCACTGTCGTCTCGCCCGCGGAGGAGCCGATCGGCGTCATCACTGCCTTTCTCGGAGCTCCGTTCTTCGCGATTGTCTTGCGGACATCTCGGAGAGCGCGGTGATCGAGACCCGCGACCTCTGGGTGCGCTTTGGTCCGGTCGCAGCCGTACGCGGACTCTCGCTGCGGGTGGAGTCGGGCAGCTGGACGGCGCTCATCGGCCCGAACGGCGCGGGGAAGACCTCGGCGCTGCGCGCGCTCGCCGGTCTCGTCCCGTTCGACGGCGCGGTTCGCATCGGGGAGCAGGACGTGCGCCGGCTCGGGCGCCGCGCGCTGGCGCGCCTCGTTGCTTTCGTCCCGCAGAAGCCCGAGACGCCGCCGGAGCTCACGGTCGCGGAGTACGTCCTCCTTGGGCGCACGCCGCACATCTCGTACCTCGGCGGGGAGGGGAAGCGAGATCGCGACGCAGCCGCGCGCGCGTTGCGCCGGCTCGACCTCGAGGAGTTCGCGCAACGGCCGCTCGGCTCGCTGAGCGGCGGGGAGCTCCAGCGCGCCGTGCTCGCGCGCGCGCTCGCGCAGGAGGCGCGTGTCCTGCTCCTCGACGAGCCGACGACCTCGCTCGATCTCGGCCGCCAGCAGCTCGTGCTCGAGCTCGTCGACGAGCTCCGTCACGACGGGCTCACGGTCGTGACCACGATGCACGACCTCACGCTCGCGGGCCAGTACGCCGAGCACGTCGTTCTACTGAACGCAGGCTCCGTCGTCGCGGAAGGCCCGGCGGCGGAAGTCCTCTCCGCCGGGAACGTCGCGGCGCACTACGGAGCGAACGTCCGCGTGATCGAGGACGAGCACGGCGTCTTCGTCGTGCCGGTCCGCCGCTAGCCGCTACTTCCGGAGCTGCGGCGGGTGGCCCGTCACCCGGATCGACTGGATGTGGCCGCTTCGGTTGAACGTCACGATCCAAACAGCCTCGCTCCGACTGTGGATCCGTCGGGTCAGCGGCCAGCGCTCAGTGAACTCGACTCGGGTGGGGTGCCTGTACGGCGAGTCCTGACTGTGCGGGTACGGCTCGTCCTGCGTCAAGCAGATGCCGGGCACGACCCCGCCGGGCGGAGTGCCGCGTGGGATGGTGCAGCGGACGCCCTCAACGCCCTCGGTCGCGAAATCGGGGAAGATCCCCAACGCAGGCTGCGCGTGTCGCGCGCGGGCGATCGTCGCGAGCTGCGCGACAGACGTGGTCTCTTCTCCCAGCATGTTCTTCGGGTGGAGAAGGCTGAGGGCCAGCACGACGTGGCGCGGGTGCTCGATGGGGCAGCGACCCGCGCCCGGGCACAGCGGGTTGATCGTGAAGTGCCCCGCCATCTCGACCACCGCTGCCCGCGCCCCGTAGGCAAGCCGAACGGTCTCCACATGCGTGATCCCTGGGTGCGGGTCGCCGAGCCACTCCTTCGAGTAATCGCGTGCGTCCTGCTGGAGCGACAGCCTGTCGCCGACCTGATGAAGTGACGACCCACCGCATCCCGCGGTCATGCACGCGCAGAACGCGAGGGAAAAGGCGACGAAGAGGCGCTGCATCTCGCCGTTATACGCCTCCGAGCTAGACTCCGCGTCGGCGCCTGGCGCCCTTCTATGCGCGACTGACCGATTTCATCCCGACCCGTTCTCGTTCCACGTCGTTGGAGGTCGTTGCGCATGTCTCGCCTTGCCGGTTCGCTCGTCGCGTCCGGAATCACGAAGTCGTATGGATCGGAAGTCGTCCTCGCGGACGTCGACCTTGTCGTGCCGCCGCGCGCGCAGATCGGCCTGGTCGGCCCGAACGGCACCGGCAAGTCGACGCTGCTCCGCGTGCTCGCCGGGCTCGAGGAGCCCGACGCTGGGCGCATCAGGCGTTCGCCGCCGTCGCTGACCGTCGGCTACCTCGCGCAGGAGCGCGACTCCGGCACCCGCTCGGGCGGGGAGGAGACGCGCGCCGCGCTTGCGGCGGTGCTCCGCGAGGAGTTCGACGTCCTCCTCCTCGACGAGCCAACGAACGACCTCGACTTCGCCGGACTCGAATGGCTCGAGCGGCAGCTCGCGTCACAGCCGGGCGCGCTCGTCGTCGTCTCGCACGACCGCGCCTTCCTCGACCGCACTGCCACGCGCATCGTCGAGCTCGACGAGTGGACGCGCGGTGCGACCGAGTACGCCGACGGCTGGAGCGAGTACGAGGCCGAGCGCGACCGGCGACGCAGCGCCACGTCCAGCGCTGGGAGGCGTCGGTCGGCGAGCGCAAGCGGATCGAGGAACAGCAGCGCCGGATGGCCGACTGGGAGCGCCGCGGCTACGGCCAGGGCCGCAAGAAGAAGAAGTCGAAGGACGTGAAGCGGACGTACGCGGCGAAACTCAAGAAGGTCGAGACCGTCGAGAAGCCGTACGAGCCGTGGGAGCTTCGCCTCGGTCTCGCGCCCGCCGCGCGCAGCGGCGACGTCGTCGTGCGGCTCGAAGGCGCCGTCGCCGAGCGCGGCGCGTTCAGGCTCGGCCCGGTCAATCTCGCGGTGGGCTGGGGCGATCGGCTCGCGATCGCGGGGAAGAATGGGAGCGGCAAGACGACGCTCCTCGACGCGCTCCTCGGTCGGCTCCCGCTCGTCTCGGGCACTCGCTGGCAAGGCCCTGGCGTCGTCCTCGGCGAGCTCGAGCAGGATCGCGCGACGCTCTCGGGCAATCGCCCGCTCCTCGACATCTTCCGCGAGTTCGACACGGAGACGGCGAGGACGCTACTCGCGAAGTTCGGCTTAGGCGCGGCCGACGTCCTCCGCGCCACCTCCTCGCTCTCGCCGGGCGAACGTACGCGTGCAGGCATCGCGCTCCTTGCCGCGCGCGGAGTCAACTGCCTTGTCCTCGACGAGCCGACGAACCATCTCGACGTCGAGGCGATCGAGGAGCTCGAGCGTGCGTTGGCGGGTTACGACGGCACGGTGCTCCTCGTCACGCACGACCGCCGCTTCCTCGAGGCGTTCGAGCCGACGCGGACGATCGAGCTATGAGCGGTCGAACAGCGCCGCCGACGGGAGATAGAAAGCCGCGATCGCGAAGGTGAGCGCGACGCTCGCGAGGGGGCTCCAGAACGCGACGGCGAAGGTCAGCAGGTACATCGGGACGCCGGGGTCGAACGCCCGGCTGATCGCGCGCAGGGCGGTGTCGGGCACGCCTTCCGCTATCAGGCGCCGGCCGGTCGACGCGTAGCGCCACCAGACGTTGTAGACGATCGCCATGAGCACGAACGTGGCGGCATAGGCGAGCGCGGCCGGCCGCTCGCCGGAGTGCTGGCGCAGGCTGTCCGCGACGAGCTGGGTCGGGAACGGGAGGAACGCGACCGTCAGCAGGAGTAGGAGGTTGAGGAACATCAGCGTCCGGTCGACGCGCGCCATCGTCTCGACGCAGAAGTGGTGGTTCATCCAGATGATCCCGATCGTGAGGAAGCTCGTCGCATAGGCGAGATACGCCGGCCAGAGGTGGAGCAGCTGGCTGCCGAGGTCGCCGCGCGATTTGACGGAGAACTCGAGCACGAGGAGCGTCGCCGCAATCGCGAAGACGCCGTCGCTGAACGCCTCGAGCCTGCCGGTGCCTGAGCCTTCCACCTACGCGAGAGCCGGTACGAGCTCGCGACCGATGAGGCGCACCGACTCGAGGTCGCGGTGGAGAAGGTGCTGGAGCATCACCCGGTCGCAGCCGGCCCGCTCATACTCGCGGAGCTGTTCGGCGACCTCGTCGACCGACCCAAGGATCGCGCGTCCCTTGAACGCCTCGCGCCACTCCTCGAACGGCATCGCGCGCTGCCTGACCGAGTAGAGCTCGTGCGCGCGCGCGACCGCGTCGTCGTGCGTCTCACCGACGAGGCAGCTCGTCATGACAGAGAAGCGCAAGGGCCGGGTCTTCTCGCGGATCTCCGCCGCCTCAGCGGGGGAGACGAACGGCGTGTTGTACTCGTCGGCGAAGCGGAGCGCCGGCTCGACGGTGCCGCGCTTGCCCGAGCCGCCGACGATGAGCGGCGGGCGCGGCTTCCGCACCGGCTTAGGCAGTCCCGGCGCGTCCTCGAGCGTGTAGTGGCGACCGCGGAAGTCGACCCGCTCTTCCGTCCAGAGCCGGTGCACGATCTCGAGCTGCTCCGCGAAACGCTCGACGCGGATGCTCGTCTCGGGGAAGTCGAAGCCGAACGCGCGGTGCTCGCGCTCCATCCAGCCGGCGCCGAGGCCGAGCTCGACGCGTCCGCCGGAGACGTGGTCGGCAGTCGCGACGGCGTTCGCGAGCAGGGCGGGCGCGCGGAACGTCGCGGGGGAGACGAGCGTGCCGAAACGCAGCGTCGTTGTCCGGGCCGCGAGCGCGGCGATGATCGTCCACGCGTCGTGGGCGACGCTGTGGAACTCGTCGCCCTGCGAGATGTAGTGGTCGGAGCGGAACAGCGTCCCGATCCCATGCTCCTCGCACGCCGCGGCGAGAGCGCACCAGTCGTCCCAAGTGACGTTCTCCTGCCCCTCGACCATGAGCGCCAGCTCCATGGTGCGAGCCTATCGCCGCCGGTCGCGCATCCTCGGCGGATGTTTGGCCCTTCACGAATCAAGGCAACAGTTAGGTCGGAATACGAAGTAGCTGAAGCATTCGAAACGGGGGTACAACGTATGAAGCGCACGATTCTCGTGCTTGGCACGCTCGCGCTTGCGCTCGCCCTCACAAGCGGCGCATGGGCAGCTCAGAAGTACCTCATCACCTCATGGAACCAGGTGAAGCCCGGCACGCTCAGGGGCGCGGACATCAATGACCACACGCTCGGGCTGAAGAAGTTCAGCACCGCTGCGAAGGCGGGGCTTCGCGGTGCGCAAGGCCCGGTCGGCCCGACGGGCGCACGCGGCCCGCAGGGCAATGTCGGCCCGAAGGGCGACAGCGGTTTCGCCGGTGCGTTCTACTCCGTCCAGGACTACACCGAGACCGTCGGCGTCGGCGCGATCGCGACTGCGGCGTGTGACCCGAACGACGACACGAACTCCCAGAACTATGTCGCGATCTCGGGCGGCGTCCAGGACACGGACTCGAGCACCGACATGACGACGAACGACGCCCAGGTCGCGGTTGCGGCGTCGTTCCCGGGCCGCATGGACTGGGACACGTACACGCCGAAGGCCGGTCGGCTCGACGGCTGGATCGTGCAGTTCGCGCACGTCGGCTCGCAGGACAACAACCTCGCCGTGTGGGCGCTCTGCGTCCCGACCGCGGACTTCGGCGGGAGCCTGCCCGTCCACACGAACTAGAGCGACCGGAGGTCGTGGCCCTTGCCGAGAGCACGGCGGGGGCCACGGCTATCCTCGAACGGTGGCTGCGACGACGCCGGAGACCTACCTCGCCGACCTGAATCCGGCCCAGCGCGAGGCTGTCCTCCACACCGAAGGCCCCGTCCTCGTCATCGCGGGAGCGGGTTCCGGCAAGACGCGCGTCCTCACGCGCCGCATCGCGCACCTGCTCGGCGCTGTCGGCGTCAAGCCGCCCGAGATCCTCGCGATCACGTTCACGAACAAGGCGGCGGGGGAGATGCGCGAGCGCGTCACCGACCTCGTCGGCCCGCCGGCGCGCGCGGCCTGGGTGATGACCTTCCACTCGGCGTGTGGGCGGATCCTGCGCCGCGAGGCGGAGCTGCTCGGCTACCGCTCGAACTTCACGATCTACGACTCGGCCGACCAGGTGCGACTCGTGAAGCGCTGCCTCGAGGAGCTCGAGCGCGACCCGAAGCGCTTCACGCCGCGCGGCATCCACTCGCAGATCTCGAACGCGAAGAACCGCCTCGTCGGACCGACAGAGTACGGCGAGCGCGTCGCGAGCTTCTACGACCAGACCGTCGCCGAGGTCTACGACCTCTACCAGAAGCGCCTCTTCGCCTCGAACGCGGTCGACTTCGACGACATGCTCTTCCTCACGGTCGACGTCCTCGAGCGCTTCCCCGAGGCGCGGCAGAAGTGGCAGGACGCGTTCCGCTACGTCCTCGTCGACGAGTACCAGGACACGAACCACGCGCAGTACCGGCTCCTCCAGCTGCTCGCGGAGAAGCACACGAACCTCTTCGCGGTCGGTGACCCGGACCAGTCGATCTACGCATTCAGAGGCGCCGACATCCGCAACGTCCTCGAGTTCGAGCGCGACTTCCCGGGCGCGCGCACGATCGCGCTCGAGCAGAACTACCGCTCGACGCAGAACATCCTCGACGCCGCGAACGGCGTCATCCAGCACAACCGCGAGCGCAAGGAGAAGAACCTCTGGTCGGAGCTCGGCGAGGGCGACCCCGTCCGCGTCGTCGAGGTCGAGGACGAGCACGCCGAGGCGCGCTTCGTCGCGGCCGAGATCGCGCTGCTCGTCGAGGAGGGCTACTCCGGCAGCGAGGTCGCGGTCTTCTACCGGATGAACGCGCAGAGCCGCGTCCTCGAGGACATCCTCGTGCGCCAGGGGATCGCGTACCAGGTGATCGGCGGCCCGCGCTTCTACGAGCGCGCCGAGGTGAAGGATCTCGTCGCGTATCTCCAGGTGATCGACAACCCGTACGACGCGGTCTCGCTCCTGCGCATCGCGAACCGGCCGCGCCGCGGCATCGGCGACTCGTCGCTCGCGCGCCTCGCGACATGGGCCGACCAGCGCGAGATCTCGCTCTGGGAGGCGACGGCCGAGGCCGCGATGGCCGGCGTCGGCGCCGCGCCGCAGAAGGCGCTCAAGGCGTTCCGCGCGACGATCGAGTCGCTCATGTCGGCGGCGCAGGAGTACGAGGTCCCCGAGCTGATCGAGGAGGTGCTCGCGCGCAGCGGCTACGTGGAGTCGCTCGAGGCCGAGCGGACGATCGAGGCGCAGGGGCGGATGGAGAACCTCCAGGAGCTCGTCTCCGTCGCGCGCGAGTGGCGCGAGCAGACCGAAGGCGACACGACGCTGTCCGGCTTCCTCCAGGAGATCTCGCTCTACTCCGACCAGGACGCGATCCGCGGCGACGGCTCGCTCGTCACGCTCATGACGCTGCACAACGCGAAGGGCCTCGAGTTCCGCGCCGTCTACATGATCGGGATGGAGGAGGGGATCTTCCCGCACTCGCCGCGCGATCGAGGAGCAGGGGATCGAGGAGGAGCGGCGCCTCGCGTACGTCGGGATGACGCGGGCGAAGGAGCGGCTGACGCTGCTGCACGCCTCGTCGCGGATGCTCTTCGGCGGGCGCAACCACAACCTCCCGTCGCGCTTCCTCGACGAGGTGCCCGACGAGCACGTCGAGCGCGAGCGTCTGCGGCCGGCGTCGTGGTCGAGTTACGGCTCGCCGCGGCTCAGCCAGGTCGTTCCGCAAGGAGGACGTTCCGAGCCTCACGACCGGCGACTACGTTCGGCACACGACGCTCGGGGAAGGCGTCGTCGTCCACGTCGAGGCAGGCGGACTCGTCACTGTCCGCTTCGCCGACGACGGCAGCGAGCGCAAGCTCATGCTCGACTACGCCCCCCTCGAAAAGCTGTAGCGTCGTGGCCATGTTCGACGTCCGCCCAGTCCGCGATAACGACGAGTTCGCTCGTGCGTTCTACTCGATCGGGCAGTACTTCGGTGCGCCGCTCGACGAGGAGCGCATCGCCCGCTTCCTCCAGATCATCGAACTGGAGCGGATGCACGCTGCCTTCGATGGCGAGCAGCTCGTCGGCGGTGCGGGCGCGTACTCGTATCGACTTCACGGTTCCCGGCGGCTCGCTGCCGTGCGCCGGCGTAACCGTGGTCGGCGTCTATCCGACGCACCGCCGGCGCGGGGCGCTGCGCGCGATGATGGACGCGCAGCTCGCCGACGTGCACGAGCGCGGCGAGCCGATCGCGGCGCTGTGGGCGTCCGAGGAGACGATCTACGGCCGGTTCGGCTACGGGCTGGCTTCGTGGGCGTGCGAGATGACACTCCAGCGCGTCTGGAGCGCGTTCGCCCAGCCGCTCGAGCGCCGCGGTCAGGTGCGGTTCGTGTCGCCGGAGGAGGCGCTCGAACAGTTCCCGCCGGTGTGGGATGCGCTGCGCCGGCAGCGTCCCGGCGTGCCCTCGCGCTCGGAAGCGTGGTGGAAGCTGCGTCCGCTGCGGATCCCCGACGAGGAGAAGGGAAACCCGCGCCGCTTCGTCGCGCTCGACCTCGACGGCGAAACGCAGGCGTACGCGATCTATCGCCGGGAGGCCGGTTGGGCGGACGGAAGCTCGAGCGCCAAGCTCGACGTGCACGAGGCGATCGGCGCGACGCCGCAGGCGACCGCGGAGATCTGGCGGTACCTGCTCGACGTCGACTGGACGGAAACGATCAGTTCATTCGGGCTGCCGCTCGACCATCCGCTGTTCCTGCTGCTGGCCAACCCGCGGCGTGCCCGCATGCGAACGGCCGACGGGCTGTGGGTGCGCCTGGTCGACGTCGGCGCTGCCCTCTCGGGGCGGAAATACGCGGCCGAGGGCAGGATCGTCTTCGACGTGCGCGATGCCATCTGTCCCTGGAACGAGGGGCGCTGGGTGCTCGAGAACGGCCTCGCCGAGCGCACGGAAGAGGCCGCGGACATCGCGCTCGATGTCGACGTGCTCGGCTCGGCATATCTCGGGGCGATCTCCTTTGCCCAGCTGCGCAATGCGTTGCGCCTCGAGGAGCTTCAGCCGGGCGCGGTCGAGCGCGCGGACGCGATATTCGCGTGGCGTCCGCTGCCCTGGTGCCCCGAGATTTTCTGATCCCTCGTTCGAGGGGAATTCCGGTCCGTACCGCTTCCGGGTGATGCAGGTGCCCTTTCGCGCTCCTACCGTCCGCCTACCTTCAAGAGGAGAGGGACTGCGGGAATGCGTACACATTGGCTCCAGACAACCCGGCTCGTCGGCCTGATCGGCGTCGCCATTGCGGCCGTTACGGCGCTTGGCTCCGCGTCGCCGGCGCTGCGCATTGCGCAGCCGGTGCGGGCGTTCGTCGCCCCGCAGCTCGTCGCAACCGCGCAGGCGCGCCCCCAGCAGATCTTCCGCGTCATCGTTCAGGGCGCGAAGAGCGAGCGCCCTGTCGTCGCAGCGATCAGGCGCGACGTCCGCGGCAGCGGCGTCGGCCTCGGCCGCCGGCTGAGCGTGGTCAACGGAGCGTCGGCCGGCGTCACCGGCAGCCAGCTCCTGGCGCTCGCGAACGCCAAGGGCGTCGCCGCGATCAGCCTCGATCGTCCCGTCAAGCTCCTCGGCAAGATCTCGAACGGGCAACAGTGGCCGTCGGCGGCAGACGTCCCACAAACGTGGTCGTCGGGCGGGAGCGGTTCGACCCCGCCTGCGATCGCCGTGGTCGACTCCGGAATCCAGGGGTTCCGCGCCGACTTCGACTACGGGCTGCGGGTGATCGACCGGGCGAGAATCAACAGCAGCGGCACGCAGAACTCGTTGGGAGACGGCTACGGGCATGGGACGTTCGTCGCCGGGCTCGCGGCGGGCAGCGCGAAGGGGTACGCCGGTGTTGCTCCGAGCGCGCCGCTCGTGTCGGTCGACGTCCTGAACGACCAGGGCATGGCGCTCACGAGCGACGTGATTGCGGGCTGCGATTGGATCGTCAAGCACAAGAAGTCTGACGACATCGGCGTTGTGAACCTCTCGCTGACGTCGACCGCGCCGGCGAGCGTGTTCTGGGATCCGCTCGACAAGGCGGTCGAGAAGCTCTGGTTGGACGGGATCGTCGTGGTTGCGGCGTCCGGCAACTACGGCACCGGCGCGCAACCGAGCGGCGAGCTCTACGCCCCCGGCAACGACCCGTTCGTGATCACCGTCGGCGCCGACGACATCGCCGGCACGATCTCTCCCGGCGACGACACGGCCGCGCCGTGGTCTGCCTGGGGCTACACGCTGGACGGTTTCGCCAAGCCGGATCTCGTCGCGCCTGGTCGTTACCTGATCGGGCCGGTGCCTGACAACTCGACGCTCGCTACGACGCGCCCGGACAGCATAGTCGCGCCTGGCTACATCCAGCTCTCGGGCACCTCCTTCTCGACGGCGATCGTCTCCGGCGCCGCTGCGTACCTGCTTTCAGTCCACCCCCATTGGACTCCCGACCAGGTCAAGGGCGCGCTCATGCTGTCGGCGCAGGCCGAGCCGAGCGCCACGCCCATGTCCGTCGGTGTCGGTCTGCTGGATGTCGGAGCGGCGGCCCAGGTCACGTCGCCTCCGAATCCGAATCGCGCGCTCGACCAGTTCGTCGGGTCTGATCCGAACGGCGGCTCGATTCCGGTCTTCAACACCTCCGCCTGGCAGGCCGCGGCGCTTGCCGACCCGACCTGGGACTCGGCGGCTTGGGGTTCGGCGGCGTGGGGCTCGGCGGCGTGGGGTTCGGCGGCGTGGGGTTCGGCGGCTTGGGGCTCGGCGGCTTGGGGCTCCGCTGCCTGGGGCTCCGCTGCCTGGGGCTCGTCCTCGCTGGCGCAGTCGCTGGCATCGGCCGCGTGGGGCTCGGCTGCGTGGGGTTCCGCCGCCGTCCCTGACGTCGCGCCGTGACCGTCGCCGCAGCGAGAGTTCTCTGGCAACCGCGGCGTCTCGGCGTGACGTCGCTCGCCCAGATGAGCGACAACGCGTGGCTCTACTGGTCCGCCGTTGTTGCGCCCGTCGCGATCGGGATCCCGATCGCCGAGGCGCACCTCCACGGGAACGGCTATTGGCGGCACTTCCTGATCCTGACGGCGCTGGCATCGGTCGCCCAGCTGCTGTCGTTCCAGCTCAACCGTCGGCGTGTCTTCCATCCGGCGATCGTCTTCATCGTCGCCGGTGCGCTGCTCCTTCCGCCGGCGCTGCTCGTCCTTCTCATCATCGCCCACTGCATCCCGGACTGGCTCAAGCAGCGCTACCCCTGGTACATCCAGACGTTCAACATCGCGAACTACACCGTCGCCGGCGTTGCCGCCTGGGCTGTCGCGCAGGCGATCGGCTTCGGCCACGTCGGGGCGCGCGAGGCGACCGCGGGCGCCGCTGCTGCGGTCACCTTCGTCGTCGTGAACCGGGCGCTCCTCGTGCCGATGCTCCGGCTCGGCCGCGGTCTGACGTTGCGCGAGACGGGGCTCCTCGACGTCGAGGACGTCTCGCTCGAGCTCGTGCTCGCCATCGCTGCGGTCACGCTCGCGGCTTTGTGGGACGTCAGCCTCTGGCTCGCCGCTCTCGCGCTCGCGCCGCTGTTCGTCATCCACTTCACGCAGCGGGCGATCTTCCGAGTCGAGGAGGCGAACGAGGAGATCGAGCGGCGCACGACCGAGACGCTCGAGACTCTCTCGGCCACAGTCGACGCCAAGGACGAGTACACCGCAGGTCATTCGAAGCGCGTGCAGCGGATCGCGGTCACTCTGGCGGAGGAGATGGGTCTCGAGAAGACCCAGATCGACATCGTCCGCCAGGCGGCGCTGCTCCACGACATCGGCAAGATCGGTGTCGAGGACGCCGTCCTCCTCAAGCGCGGCGAGCTCAGCGAGGCGGAGTGGACGGTCATGCGTAGCCATCCTGCGCTCGGTGCGCGGATCATCGAGAAGGCCGGCTTCCTCAGCGACGTCGTGCCGGGGATCCGCCACCACCATGAGCGGCCCGACGGGCGCGGCTATCCCGACGGCCTCCTCGGCGACGAGATCCCGTTCGCCGCGCGGATCATCCACGTCGCCGACGCCCTCGATGCGATGACGACGGAGCGGTTCTACCGCCAGGCGCTGAGCTTCGAGGTTGCGATGGACGAGGTCTCCAGGAGCCGTGGGAGCGACTTCTGCGAGGTGTGTGTCGAGGCTCTCGAGCGCGCTGTCGATGCGGGGCGGCTCGGCTGGCTCGCGCGCAGCCGCGGGGTGCTCGTATGACCGCGCACGTCGTGACACTCCGCCGTACGCTCGCCGTCGTCCGGCTTCCAGATCGCGCGCGCGGCTACCTCTACATCTGCGCCGGCGCGGCTCTCGTGGCTACGGGCGCGAGCTTTGTCGTCCCGGTCCACCACGCGCGTTGGGCCGACTTCGGCGTCATCCTTGCCGCCGGTGCGGTCGCGCAGCTCTTTGCGACGCACACGAGCGGCAACCAGGTCTTCCACACGGGGCTCGCGTTCACCGTCGCGGCCGCGCTCCTGCTGCCGCCCGAGCTCGTCGTGCTCATCGCGATCGCGCAGCACGTGCCGGAGTGGCTTCGGCACCGCTACCCGTGGTTCATCCAGACGTTCAACACCGCGAATGTCGTTCTCTCGGGCCTCGCCGCATGGGCCATGCGCGACGCGCTCGAGCGCGGGGGCTGGCACGTCGCCGGCTCCACGGCCGCGTCCGCCGTTGCTGTCGCGGTAACGGCCGTTGCGGCGTACGTCCTCGTCAACCACGCGCTCCTCGTCCGGATGCTCTGGCTCGCCCGCGGTCACGACTCGGCCTCGAGCGGCCTCTTCTCGCTGGACGGACTGCTCGCCGACGGCGCCGTCGCCTCGGTCGGGATCGGCGTCGCGTTCGCGCTCCTCCACGGGCCTACGCTCGCCGTCACTGCGATCCTGCCGCTCGTCCTCATCCAGCGGGCGATCGCCGTGCCGACGCTACGCGAGCAGGCGTTCACCGACCACAAGACGGGACTCCTCAACTCGCGCGGCATCGACCAGCCGGCCCGCAGCGAGTTCGCGCGCGCACGCCGAGCCGGAGAAACGCTCTCGGTGCTCATCTGCGACGTCAACGATCTGCGCGGGATCAACAGTCGCTTCGGCCATGTGGAGGGCGACGCCGCTCTCGCCGCCGTCGCGGACTCGTTGCGTGCCGTTCTCCGCCCGTACGACCTCTGTGCGCGCTTTGGCGGTGACGAGTTTCTCGTCGTCCTGCCGGAGACGACGGTGGCTGAAGCCGCCGTGGTCGCCGAGCGGATCCAGCGCGCTCTGGAGTCACACCCGATCGAGACGCACCGCGGCACGTTCCGTGTCAGCCTCTCGATTGGCGCGGCGTCGCTGCGGGACGACGAGACGCGCATCGGCGAGCTGATCGAACGCGCCGACGGAGCGATGTACGCCGAGAAGAGCGTCGGCGGCACGTCCTTCCTCACCGTCGGCTGAGCAAGGCAGGCGGCTACACTCCGGCGGCCCGGGCGCTTAGCTCAGTTGGGAGAGCACCAGCTCGACAAGCTGGGGGTCACTGGTTCGAGCCCAGTAGCGCCCATTTTCTCGCTTCGCCCGCTTCGCTTGTCCAGCGCGCGCTTTGCGCGCGGTGGCCTGCGCGGTGCTTGAATTCAAGACCTGACCCCGCTTCCGTGCTCTAATAACAAGCTGGCCGTCAGTCGCTCAGCGAATGGATTCCGACCGGCGGGGCTCGGAACGGCGCCTGGTTGTGAGCGAGGCGATGTGTTCGAGAGTGGTGTCCAGTGCTGCCTCGAGTGGGTCGACGGCACGGTGGACCTGTGAAAGGACTAGCCCGCCTTGGATGGCGGCTAACAGAGCTGTAGCCAGGCGGTCGGGATCGGCGCTCCGACGCAGGTCGCCCCGCTTATGCATCGTCTGCAACCCCGCTCGGATCGCTCCTTCCCATTCGTCGAATCCGTCGACCAGCCCAGCACGACATTCCGGGTGTGCCTCGAACAGCTCACCGGCGAGGCTTCCCAGGGGGCAGCCGCCTTGGCATTGGATTTGCCGTCGGCCTTCGACTAGGAGATCGCGCCATGCCCGGAGGGCTTCCAAACTGTCCAGGCTTGCGAGATGAGGTTGTTGGTTTTCGAGGAGTGCTCGGGTCTGATGTGCGATCACGGCGCGGACGAGTCCTTGCTTGTCGCCGAAGTAGTGGTTGAGCTGCGAGGCGCTTACTCCGGCCCCCTTCTGGACGTCCTCCCAGCTGGTGCCTGCCACGCCGCCCGAATACATCAGCGCCGCCGCGACCTCGACTATCCGGTCGCGGGTGGCTAGCCCCTTGGGTGTGAACGTTCGCTGATCGGAACGCTCTGCATCGCTACCAGTCACCGACATCGGCTATCTGCCCTGTACAAACTTTGGAGTTGACACTTCATTACAGCATGACATACTGGAGTGAACACTTCAAAAATTAGGGAGATCCGGACACCAATGAGCGCACTCGCAGAAAAGACGGTACTGATCACGGGCGCCAACGCCGGGATCGGCAAGGAGATAGCCCGGCAACTGGCATTACGTCCCGAGTTCGGCCGGATCTACCTGGCGTGCCGGAACGCGGGGCGGGCGAACACGGCGAAGGTCGAGCTCGAAGCTGAGACCGGTCGCAACATCTTCGACATCGTCCTCATGGACGTTGCCAATCTGGGCTCTGTCCGCGCCGCCCTGGCCGACATCGACGGATCCGTCGACGCGCTGGTCATGAACGCTGGGGTCATTGGTCCGCAGTCGATGGCCTTGACCGCTGACGGGGTCACCAACGTGTTCGCGACGAACGTCCTCGGCCACGTCGTGCTCCTCGAAGGGCTCCTAACCGAGCGGCGCCTCGGCGAGGTTGCGGTCTTCGTCGGAAGCGAAGCAGTCAGGGGTGTCCCGAAGTTGCGGATGAAGGGGCCATCGTTCGTCTCAACCTCAGCCGACGAACTCGCCACCGTCATCGACGGCAGCTACTTCGCCAACACAAAACCTGACTTCAACCTAGCCTTCGGGCAGGCCAAGTACATCGGGGCGCTATGGATGGGCTACCTGGCCCGCAGATACCCCGACCGCCGCTTCATCACCGTCAGCCCTGGCAACACCACCGGCACGGGAGCAGCTAGTGGCCTCCCATTGCCGATGCGGATAGCCGCCAAGTACGTCATGCCCGCCCTTGGCCTCGCTCATAAACTCGACGTGGGAGCGAAGCGGCTCGTCGACGGTGTCACCGACCCGACCCTGTCGAACGGAGCGTTCTACGCCAGCGCGGCCAACAAGCTGAACGGTCCGATGGTCAACCAAGCCGAATTCGTCCCCGGCGTGGGCAACCCGTCGTTTCAGGACAACGCCAACGAGGCCATCCACCGCTTCATCGGCTAGAGACATCCGCGTAACACCTGCCGAGGCGCCGGGGCGATACCTAGGGCGGTATCTCCCGCTTGGTGATTTTGAGAATAGGAATGTAGGGTGCGACCGACATGAGAAGACGGTCGCTGTCGCTCTGTCTACTCGGCCTGCTCGGCGTCGTTGTCGCGCTGTCTGGGGCGGTCTCCGCCAGTTCCGCAGCGTCGCCGCCCGTGTGGGTGCCGGCGACCGAAGTGCCCGGCACGGCGACCCTCAACCAGTACGGCGACGCCGTTGTGAACTCGGTCTCGTGCGCCGCGGCCGGGAGCTGCGCCGGCGGCGGCTATTACTGGGACGGCTCCGGCCGCGAAGAAGTCTTCGTTTCCGACGAGAAGAACGGCACCTGGGGCGCCGCAATCGAAGTGCCCGGCACCGCGACCCTCAACGCCGGTGGAAACGCCCTCCTGACATCAGTCTCGTGCGCAACGCCCGGCAACTGCGCCGCCGGCGGCAACTACACCGACGCCCAGTTCTTCGTCCAGGCATTCGTTGTCAACGAGACGAACGGCATCTGGGGCAACGCCATCGAAGTGCCCGGCACGAGCACGCTCAACCACGGCAACGCCCAGGTGAACGCGGTCTCGTGTACCACGGCCGGCAACTGCACCGCCGGCGGCTACTACCACGACAGTTCCCACGGCCTCCAAGCCTTCGTTGTCGACGAGACGAACGGCAGCTGGGGCGCGGCGATCGAAATACCCGGCACCGCGGCCCTCAACACCGGCGCCGGCGCCTCCGTCCGCTCGGTCTCGTGCGCCACGGCCGGCAACTGCGCGGCCGGCGGCGTCTACAACCAAGGCACCGGCAACTCCCAGGCATTCGTTGCCGACGAGACGAACGGCACATGGAAGACGGCGATCGAAGTACCCGGCACCCCGGCCCTCAACTTCGGCCCTGGCTCCGTCCGCTCGGTCTCGTGCGCCGCAGCCGGGGACTGCACGGCCGGCGGCTACTACGCCGATAGCTCCGGCAACACCCAGGCATGGGTTGCCGACGAGACGAACGGCACCTGGGGCACGGCAATCGAAGCGCCCGGCACGGCGACTCTGAACAGCGGCGGAGACGCCAGGGTGACCTCGGTCTCGTGCACCGCGGCCGGGACCTGCGCCGGCGGCGGCCATTACTGGGACGGCTCCGGCCTCCAGCAGGCATTCGTTGTCGACGAGACGAACGGCAGCTGGGGCACGGCGATCGAAGTGCCCGACACGGCGACCCTCAACAGCGCCGGATACGCCGAGGTGGGCGCGGTCTCGTGCACCGCGGCCGGGGACTGCGCCGCCGGCGGCTATTACGCCGACGACACCGACAACGACTCCGATGGCGACCTCCATGCGTTCGTTGTCGACGAGACGGACGGCAGCTGGGGCACGGCGATCGAACTGCCCGGCACGGCGACCCTAGACGGCGGCGAAGACGCCCAGCTGATCTCGCTCTCGTGCGCGTCCGCCGACAACTGCGCCGCCGGCGGTTGGTACTCCGACATAAACGGCGAGACCCAGGCGTTCGTCGCCAGCTCGGCGCCGGTCGGCGCGACCTTTGTCGCCCCGGCCCTCGCGGGCGGGATCTACGGCGGGACGACGACGCTCTCCGCGACGCTGATGTCCGCAGGCAACGTCGTGCCCGGCGAGAGCGTGAGCTTCACACTGAACGGCGCGAGCGTCGGTAGCGCGACGACTGACGCGAACGGCGTAGCCACGCTGCCGAGCGTCAGCCTGGCCGGGATCGCCGCCGGTTCGTACCCGGCCGGCGTGGCGGCCTCGTTCGCCGGCGACGGCAGCAACTACCAGGCGAGTAACGGCTCGAACGTGCTGACGGTCTCGAAGGTTGCTCAGGCGATCGGGATCTCGACGCACGCGCCGGCCAACGCGACGTACGGCGACCACTTCACCGTCGCCGCGACAGGTGGCGCGTCGGGGAACCCCGTGACCTACGGCTCGTCCGGCTCCTGCTCGAACACGGGCGCGCACTACACGATGACCGGCTCCGGCCAATGCACGGTCACCTACGACGAGGCCGGCAGCACGGAATACTCGGCGGCGCCGGAGCTGACCGAGACCGTGACCGGGCACAAGGCCGACCAGACGATCACGTTCGTGACCCCCGCAAGCCATACGTACGGCAACTCCGACTTCGATCCGGGCGCGACATCGTCGTCCGGCGACGCCGTGTCATACGGTGCCTCAGGAGCCTGCACGATCGCAAGCGGGAAGGTACACCTCACTGGCGCGGGCTCGTGCACCGTCACGGCCAACCAGGCCGGGGACGCGAACTACAACGCCGCGGCGCAGGTGCAGCGGACATTCTCGGTCGGCAAGGCCTCTCTCTCGATCACCGCCAAGGACCAGCAGAAGCTCTTCACCCAGTCTCTCGCGCTCGGGACCACGGCGTTCACGGCCTCGGGTCTCGTCGGTTCCGACTCCGTCTCCGGGGTGACGCTGACGAGTTCCGGCGCGGCGGCAGCGGCTGCGAGCGGGAACTACTCGATCGTGCCGAGCAACGCGGTTGCCGGGCCGAACACCAACCTCGCGGGCAACTACACGATCACCTTCCACAACGGGACGCTCCGCGTGGTCGCTCCCGGGATCATCGGCCTGAACGGCGTTTTTGTGGCGGCGAGCGGAGGGAAGATCGACAGCTTCGACTCGACGCACGGTGTCTACTCCTCGTCGAACCGCGGCAGATTGGCGCTCGTGATGAGCAACGGGCCGCTGTCGTTCTCCGGCGTCTCTCTCTTCGGGAGCGCGATGTCGACGCAGGGCTCCGTCTCGGTTGCGTCCGGCGCCGCCGTGAGTGGCAACGTCACCGCCGGAACCACGGCGTCGATCCAGGGCATCGTCGGGGGCACGGTGACGCAGAGTGCGCCGTCCGCGGCGCTCCCGCCGCCGACCGTCGTCGCGTGCTCGCCGTTCAGCCCGAAAACCGGGATCAGTGGCGGCAGCTTCACATACTCGAACGGGAACCTCGCCGTCAAGAGCGGCACCGTGAAGCTCGCGAACAACACGTACTGCTTCAACAGTGTCACCTTCGCCAGCGGATCGACGCTCTCGGTGAGCGGGCCGGTCACGATCAACCTCAAGGGCAAGCTCACCGGGAAGGGACAGATCGCCAACACGACCAACCTTCCCGCGAACCTCCACATCACCTCGAGCGACAGCATCTCAGGCGGCGTAGCGATCGTCGGTGGAATCCACGCCGCCATGACGATCCTCGCGCCCAAGACCACCGTGACCATCTCCGGCGGCTCCTTCTTCGGAACCCTGCTCGCGGGAGCGGTGAGCCTCACCGGCGGCATTCAGTTCCACGCCGACCAGCACTAGCCCGACCTCTCGCGCGTTACGCCTTCGGGGCCGTGGTCTCCCGGAGCGTGGTCGCGATGACGCGCGCGTAGATCTTGCACGCCCACGGCAACGGGTGCGTGCCGTCTGAGTAGAGCATCGAGCTGTTCGAGTGGTCGTACCAGTCTGCGAGGTGGGCGGCGTGCCAGCCTTGCAGCCATTGCGTGATCGCCGAGTTAGCCTCGTTCTGCCAGGTCGTTCCGTTCCGGACGTTGACGACGACGACGTCCGGAACGCCGCGTAGCGCGTGGCGCAGCAGGACGAGGCCGTCGGGGCCGTGGAAATACAGCGGACCGTTGTTCCCGACCTGGATGATCACGACGCTCGGAAGGCGGCCGTACTTGTGTCGGATCCTCGCGAGCTCCACAGTCGTCTGATCGACCTGGCGTCCGACGGCCGCGTCCACGTCGACGCGGTAGTCGAGCGCGGGGCGGAGCGCCGACGTGCAGCCGTCCATCACCGAGTCGCCGAGCGCGAGCATGTGCCCGCGCGGGAGGGGGTGCTTCGTCCGCTTGTGGTGGGGCTTCTTCGGGTGCTTGACGGGGTGCTTCTTGTGGTGATGGTGCGGCTGCGGGCCTTGCGAGGCCTGGGCGCTCGTCGCGCTCGGCGCGACGAAGAGGACGGCGAATGCGGCGACGAGCGCTGCCGCGCCGGCGGCGACGAGCTCCGTCCGGCGGCGCGCCCCGACCTCCGCGAGCCGCTTCTGCAGACGCCCGGTGCGGATCGGCTGCTCGACGAAACGATAGGAGAGCGCCGCGGCGGCCACCGTGAGCAGGGCCTGTACGAGGATGATCTTCGCTCCTGTCCACCAACCACTCGGCGGTGTGAGGACGATGATCGGCCAGTGCCAGAGGTACATGCCGTAGCTCCGCTCGCCGACCCAGCGGAGCGGGGCGACGCCGAACGCCTTTCCGATCAGCGTGCGTGGATGCGCGACCGCCGCGATGAGAACGGCGAAGCAGAACGACGCCGCGAGATCGCCACCCTGGTAGACGACCGGGTCGTAGTCCTGGATTGTGGCGAAGAGCCAGATCGTCATACCGAGGGCCGCGATCCCGAGCAGCTCGAGCAGGGGCAGCGACCGCCGGATCCGCTCGATGTACGGCCAGAGGAGCGCGAGCTCGATCCCCATCAGGAGCAGGAATGCCCGAGTGTCCGTCCCGTAGTAGACGCGCGACGGATCGCTGTCGGGCCCGTTGTAGAGCACCCACATCTCGATCGCCGAGGCTGCGATCCCCACGCCGACGGCGACCGGCAGCCACCGGCGGCCGAGGAAGATGAGGCCGGGGACGAGAAGGAGCGGCCAGACGATGTAGAACTGCTCTTCCACCGCGAGCGACCAGAAGTGCTTGAGCAGGGATGGGCTCCCCGTGCGTACGAAGTAGGAGCCGTTCGCAACGATCTGGTGCCAGTTGTTGAAGTAGAAGAGCGAGCTGAAGGTGTCGCTGCGCGTCTGGGCGAGGTGGTCACGCGCGAAGATCGCCGAGAGCAAGAGCGCGGCGAGCACGACGACGATGACGGCGGGGAAGAGCCTCCGGGCGCGTCGTCTCCAGAAGCGGAGCAGGTTGATCCGGCGGTGGTGCTCCCACTCGATGAGCAGGATCGACGTGATCAGGTAGCCGCTGAGAACGAAGAAGAGATCGACGCCGAGGAAGCCGCCGGGAACCCACGGGCCTCCGTCCGAATGCGGCCACGCGTGGTAGAGGAAGACGCCGATGACCGCAAGGGCTCGAAGCCCGTCTAGGCCCGGGCGGTAGGTGAGATGCGGTCCTTTAGCCGGCTTTGGCACGTTGTGAATCTAGGCGGTTCTCTCTCGACTCGTGAGCTCCTTCTCGACGACCTCCGCGATGCAGGCAGCGGTATCGGCGAGAGCTCGCTCGCGGCCAAAGAGTGCCACGAGAGATACGGCGTCGAAGGGTGGATTCGTCACGACGTCGCCGGCGACTACGAGTGTCTCCACACCTGACGCCGCGGCGCGGGCGAGGACGCTGCCGACGACCTTGCCGGTGAGTGACGTCCCGTCGACAAGCCCTTCGCCGGTGGCGACGAGGTTGGCCTCGGTGAGGCGTCGGTCGAGGTCGAGCCGACCCGCGACTAGGTCGAAGCCGGCGACGAGCGTCGCGCCGATTGCGGCCAGCCCGCCGGCGAGCCCGCCCGCGGCGCCGGCGCCGGGCTGGTCCGGCACGTCGAGCCGCGCGAGCCGCTCGCGCAGAACGGCGACGTCCTCCGGCGTCGCTCCCTTCTGCGGCGCGAAGACATCGGCCGCGTCGAGGAAGCGTGCCTCGACGTCGCACGCGACTTCGAGCGGGACGACAAGGCGTCCTCCCAGCGCATCGACCGCGCCGACCCCGCCGTCGGTCGATGCGATGCCACCGACCGCGACAGTGACGCGTTCCGCGCCCGCCTCAATCGCCGCCGCGATGAGCTCGCCGACACCGCGGCTCGTCGCGCGCAGCGGATCGTTTCCATCCGCGCCGCCCGCCAGCGTGAGTCCGCACGCCTGCGCCGCCTCGATCAGCGCAACGCCGCCGTCGAGCCGCCACGCGGCTTCGACCGGATCGCCGAGCGGCCCCGTCACGAAGGTCATCCGGTTCCCGCCGCCGAGCACGTCGAGCGTCCCCTCGCCACCGTCGGCGAGCGGTAGCTCGTCGCAATCCCATCCTGCGTGCGCCGCTCCCGCTGCGATCGCGGCCGCCGCCTCGCGCGCGCCGAGCGTCCCCCTGAACTTGTCCGGAGCGGCGAGAACGCGCATCAAGCGCCGATTGTCGCTACCGTTCGGGCTGTTACTGCACTAGAGCGAGTACCGGGTTCGCAGTTCTGCGCCTCCCAGTCCGTTCAGAACTTGTTGGAGGGAGGTGTACAGATATGGCAACCGGAACCGTTAAGTGGTTCAACGATGCGAAGGGGTATGGCTTCATCACCCCTGACGAGGGCGGCAAGGACGTCTTCGTCCACTTCAGCGCGATCAACAGCGAGGGCTTCAAGACTCTCGCGGAGGGTGCGCGGGTGGAGTTCGAGCCGGCCGAGGGCGATAAAGGCCCCGAGGCCCGCAACGTCGTCCCGACGGCGTAACGACGCAGAGCGCGGGGCGCCTCACGAAGAGGCGCCCCGCGGCTTTCTTGCGTCAGCTCACGTTTAGCGCCGTGTCGTCGATGACGAACGACGTCTGGAGCGAGCTGTCTTCCACGCCCTTGAACGTGAGCGTGACGGTCTGGCCGGCGAAGCCGGACACGTTGAACGTGCGCTGCTGGTAACCCGCCGCCTTGTTCAGGTTCGAGTACGTGGCGAGCGTCGTCGAGCCGAGCGTCACCGTCAGCTTGTCGTACGCCGTCGTCGTCGTGGTCTCGGCCGTGTCGATGTGCAGCCAGAACGACAGCGTGTAGTTGGTGCACCCGGACGGGATCGTGACCGACTGCGAGAGCGTGTCGGTGTGCGAGGTGCCATAGCCGTCGAGCCATGCATCCCACGTGCCCGAGTGCGTCGGCTGCCCGGACGACCCGTACTGTCCGATCACGCCGGCGGTTGCAGACCAGCCGGTCGAGCCGGACTCGAAGCCGGGGTTCGTGATCTTCTGGGCCGCCGTACAACTCCCGCCGCTTCCCGTCACCGTCAGGGAGAACGACGTCGAATGTGTTGCCGACGAACCGGTTCCCGTGATGGTCACCGTGTATGTCCCTGCGGCGGTCGAGCTCGAGGTCGAGATCGTCATTGTGGATGAACCACCGCTCGTGACGGAGGATGGCGAGAATGACGCCGTCGCACCGGACGGGAGGCCGCTCGCGGTCAGCGAGACAGTCTGCGCCGAGCCCGAGGTGGTCGCGGTGGAGACCGTGGCACTCGTCCCCGACCCAGCCACGACCGACGCGGACGAGGGGCTGACGGAGATCGAGAAGTCGTTCGTCGACGTCGAGCCGGGTCCGAACGCGGCGGCGCCGTTCGGGGTTCCGAGGCCGGTCGGGCCGTCGTATCCGACCTCGCCGGTGCAGAGGTAAGCCGGCGAGCATGAGGCCGTGCTGCCGGTCGTCACATCCCAGAGCGCACCGGGATTGGCGTACGGGTACGAGTTCGGGAACGCGGACGGCGCCGGCGCTGTGGCCAGCGCGTACATCGCGCCGATGATCGGCGACGCGACGCTCGTGCCGCCGAACACCGTCCAGCCGCCCGAGCCGTACGAGTCGTAGACGGCCACGCCGGTCGCCGGGTCGGCAACCGCGGAGACATCCGCGATGGTCCGGCGTGTGCACCCTGTGTCGGTCTGGAACGACGGCTTTGCCTCGTACGCCGAGCAGCCGCTCCCTGCACCTTCGCTCGAGGACGTCGACCAGACAGCCTCCGTCCAGCCGCGTGCGTTGCTCGTGCGCGTCAGCTTGGTTCCGCCGACTGCAGTGACCCACGGCGACGCGGCGGGATACTCTCGCGTGTAGCCGCCGTCGCCGGACGAGGCGACGATCGCAACGCCCGCGTGCTTGTAGTAGGAGGTGTCGTAGCTGGCTTCGTTCGAGGTTTCGGAGCCGCCGTAGCTGTTCGAGACAGCCGCCGCGCCCGCGGCGACGGCACTGTTGACGGCGGTGCCGAGGTTGGCGGTTGTCGGGCTCGTCGCCTCGACGAGCAGGATGTGACAGTTCGGGCAGATGGCCGAGACCATCTCGATGTCGAGCATCTCCTCCGACGACCAGCCGGCGTTGTTCGCCGGGAGCGGACTCGTCGCGCCGTTCTGGTTGACCTGCTTGAAGCACCCGTTGGCGGTCGTGCAGGCCGGTAGCCCGAAGTTGCTGCGATAGGTGCTCAGATCGCTTGCGGCGTTCGGGTCGTTGTAGGCATCGACGATCGCGACGGTCTTGCCCGAGCCGAGCGTCGTCGGCACGCTGTACGCGCTGTCGAGGTCGGACGGCCCGTAGCCGCTGACCGCGACCGCCGGGTTTACGTTGGCCGGAACGTGCGCGACGACACCGGTCGTGCGGCGCAGCGCGAAGCACCGCATCTCCCCGGCGGGAACTGCCGCGCAGGTGCGGACGAAGTGCGGTGTGACCCCCGACGCGGTAGCGGAGCGTGCGTTCGCGCCAAGCAGCAGGGCAGCCAGCCCACAGAGCGCGAAAACGATCAGGACGTAACGACTGCGGCACCATAACCCCTTCAACATGACGACCCTTTCCGTTGTTGGACGATGCGTTCGTGCCGCAGCAACTAGATCGTTAGCAGAGTCGCCGTCGTTTCGCTAGCCCTCGAACGAGCGTCTGCGACCGTCCTCGATCTCTGCGTCCTTATCCTTGTCCCCTGTGATGAAGGTGCTGCTTCCCGACGAATCGGAACTTGAGCTCGCCGACGGCGCCTCCGGCCTCGACGCCGCACGCGCGATCGGGCCGAAGCTCGCCGAGCAGGCCGTACTCGTTCGGGCGAACGGCAACGTCCAGGATCTCCGCGCGCCACTCGCCGACGGCGACCGGATCCAGCTCCTCACGACGCGCGACACGGACGATCCCGACGCGCTCTATGTCCTCCGCCACTCCTCGGCCCACCTGCTCGCCGAGGCCGTGCGGCGGCTCTATCCGGGCGTGAAGGTCGCGATCGGGCCGCCGATCGAGAACGGCTTCTACTACGACTTCGACTTCCCCGAACCGATTTCCGACTCCGACCTCGAGCGGATCGAGGCCGAGATCGCGAAGGAGCTGAAGGAAGGGCGCGAGTGGACGCGCGAGGAGATCTCGCGTGACGACGCGAAGGCGCTCTTCGCCGCCGAGGATGAGCCGTACAAGGTCGAGCTCGTCGACACCGCGGAGGGCCACATCACCCTCTACACGCAAGGGGACTTCACCGATCTCTGCCGCGGCCCGCACCTCCAGAACTCGAAGCCGATCAAGGCGCTCAAGCTCACAGGCCTCGCCGGGGCGTACTGGCGCGGCGACTCGACGAAGCCGCAGCTGACGCGGATCTACGGCACCGCGTTCTACTCGCAGGCCGACCTCGACGCGTACCTGGAGCGGATGGAACAGGCACGCGCGCGCGACCATCGGCGCCTTGGCGTCGAGCTCGACCTCTTCCATCTCTCCGAGAATTCGCCGGGCTCGCCGTTCTGGCACCCGAAAGGGATGGTGGTCTGGAACGAGCTCGAGGATCTCCGCCGCCGCGAGAACCTCCGGCGCGGGTACGTCGAGGTGAAGACGCCGCTCCTTTACGACGTCCAGACGTACATCACGTCGGGCCACTACGAGAACTACCGCGAGCACATGTTCTTCACCCATTCGCACGGGAACGAGGGCGAGTTCGCGCTCAAGCCGATGAACTGCCCTGGCCACATGCTCCTGTTCGGCTCCGCGCTGCGCTCGTACCGCGAGCTGCCGTTCCGTTTTGCGGAGTCGTCGACGCTGCACCGCGACGAGCTCGGCGGCACGCTCCACGGCCTCTTGCGCGTGAAGCACATCACGCAGGACGACGCGCACATCTTCTGCTCGCCCGATCAGATCGAGGACGAGATCTTCGGCTGTCTCGATTACGCATCGTTCCTGTACGACCTCTTCGGAATGGACGCCCGCTTCGAGCTTTCCACCCGGCCGGAGAAGAAGCTCGGCAGCGACGAGGAATGGGACTTCACCGAGGCGGCGCTCAAGGCGGCTCTCGAGAAGCGCGGCATCGACTACGTCGTGAACAAGGGCGACGGCGCCTTCTACGGGCCGAAGATCGACCTCCATATGACCGACGCGCTCGGCCGCTCCTGGCAGATGGGGACGATCCAGCTCGACGCGCAGATGCCGCAAAGCTTCGGCCTCACCTACATGGGCGCAGACAACACCGAGCACACGCCGTACGTCGTCCATCGCGCGCTCCTCGGCTCGCTCGAGCGGTTCATGGGGATCCTCATCGAGCACTACGCAGGCGCGTTCCCGTTCTGGCTCGCCCCGGTCCAGGTGCGCGTCCTGCCGGTTGGCGATGCTCATCTCGACGCGGCGTCGACCCTCGTCGGCCGTCTCGTCGAGGCCGGCTTCCGCGCCGAAGTAGATGCACCGACCGAGACGATCGGCAAGCGGATCCGGGCCGCAGAGCTCGAGAAGATCCCCGTCGCGATCGTCTACGGCGACAAGGAGAGCGACGACAGCCTCGCCGTGCGAGAGCGCGGCGGCGAGCAATCCGAGCTTTCGCTCCCCGCCCTGCTCGAGAGGCTTGCTACCCTCTGAATCCTGAAAAGCAGGGGCGGACCCGTTCCTCACCTTTCGGCCCACGAGAGTGGCGCTGGCAGGTTCAACCGAGTCAGCAGTGTTCGATTGTCTTGGGACGAGGAAACGGGCCGCTGTATGACAGCGGTTTTTCAGTTTTCTGAACCCGAAACGAGGAGGAGCAAGCCCGACTTGGTGACTACCACTTGAGGCCTAGACGCCGGCCGTTCGACCAGGTTCGCCCGTCGCCGCGCGACACGACCCGCATCAACGATGCGATTCGCGTCCCGCGCGTCCGGCTGATCGATGACGACGGCGCCCAGCTCGGGATCAAGACCACCGACGAGGCGCGCGAGCACGCTTATGGCAAGAACCTCGACCTCGTTGAGGTTGCTGCCCAGGCCGACCCGCCCGTCGCAAAGGTCATGGACTACGGCAAGTACAAGTACGAGCAGGAGCAGAAGGCGAAACAGGCCCGCAAGCACCAGAGTCAGATCCAGGTCAAGGAGATCAAGCTCCGGCCGAAGATCGGGATTCACGACTACAACACCAAGAAGGGACACGTCGAGCGATTCCTCAACCAGCGCGCGAAGGTGAAGGTCACGATCATGTTCCGGGGGCGCGAGACGACTCATCCGGAACGGGGCCGCGACCTACTTCTCCGGCTCGCAGAGGACGTCAAGGAGATCGGGGCGATCGAGTCCCAGCCGCTCCTCGACGGACGCAACATGGTGATGCTGCTCGGCCCGACGAAGAACGCAGGAGTGAAACGAGAAGATGCCGAAGACGAAGACACACAGCGGAGCGAAGAAGCGCTTCAAGGTGACGGGCACGGGGAAGATCCTGCGCCGGCCGGCGATGCGGAGCCACAACCTGGAGACGAAGTCGTCGAAGCGTAAGCGCGGCTACCGCAAGAACCGCCTGGCGACCGGCGCCGACACGAACAAGATCAAGAAGATGCTGGGGATGCGCTAATGCCCAGGGTCAAGCGTGCAGTCCACGCGCACAAGAAGCGCCGTAAGGTTCTCGAGCAGGCCAAGGGCTACTGGGGTCGCAAGAACTCGCACTACCGCTACGCGAAGGAGCAGGTCGAGCATTCGCTCGTCTACGCCTACCGCGACCGGAAGGTGCGCAAGCGCGAGTTCCGGAAGCTCTGGATCACACGGATCAACGCCGCGGCCCGCGCGAACGGCCTTTCGTACAACCAGTTCGTGCACGGCTGCACGAAGGCCGGGATCGAGCTCGACCGGAAGGTGCTCGCCGACCTCGCCGTCAGCGACCCCGCCGCGTTCGGCGCGATCGCCGACAAGGCGAAGTCGGCGCTGAAGGTCGGAAGCGAGGGCGGCAAAGCCGCTGACGCCCAGCCGGGTAGTTCCCGCGCCGCCTCCGGCGACGCGGTGGCCAGCAGCTGATCACCTCCCGCGATAACGAGCGGCTCAAGCTCCTCCGCAAGCTCCACGAGCGGAGCTGGCGCGAGAAGCTAGGGCTGTTCGCGGTCGAGGGTGAGGACCTCGTCGAGGCCGGCCTCGGTGCCGGCCTCGAGCCTTCCGACGTGCTCGTGGCGGGGGAGGACGTCGAACCGTCTCTGCTCGCGGAGGTGTCGACCCTTGCGCATCCGCCGCGCGTTGTTGCGGTCTTCCGGCGTGATGATCTCCCGCGCGGCGCTCGGCCGGTGACGCTCGCGCTCTGGCGTGTTGCCGACCCGGGGAACGTCGGGACGCTGCTTCGCGCGGCCGACGCGTTCGGCGCCGGCGTCGCGCTCTCGGACGGCTGTGCGGATCCGACCGGGCCTAAGGCGGTACGCGCTTCGATGGGGGCGATATTCCGCGTCCCGCTCGCCGGGTTCGACGAGCCAGCCGGTCGCCGCGTCGCGCTTGTCGCGCATGGAGGCACGCCGCTCCCCGAGCTCGTGGCGGACGGTGACGTCGTCCTCGTCCTCGGCGCTGAGCGTGATGGGCTCTCGCCGGAGGTGCTCGAGCGGTGCGACGAGCGCGTTTCCGTCCCGCAGCCGGGCGGGGGAGACTCGCTCAACGTCGCGATGGCGGGCGCGATCGCGCTCTACGAGCTGGCGCGCCGCAGCTGAGGCAGAAAAAAGTCCGGCCCCCGAGATGGAGGCCGGACCAAAATTCACCGAGCCGGCTTCGCTTTCGTCCCCCTCATCCAACCGGCCTTTCGACTTGGGATTGCTCCCTTACCGTTTGACCGCTCGGTCGAGGATTCGACCTACTCGCGTGCCCTGCTCGGTGCAAGAGAGAACCTACGACGTTGCGGTCACCAGGTCAACACCGCTCGTCAACGATTTGTCGCAATTTGCGCGGATCATTTTCGGAGGGCGATCCAGACGCTGTCCTCGCCGCCGGCGAACGGCCGCCGGTCGAACCAGCCGTAGCAGGCGAGGACATCGAAGCCCGCCTCCGCGAGGAGCACATGCCACCGCGCGGGCTCGAGCCACCACAGCGTCATCGTCGACTCCGCCGATCCGCCGCGGACGGAGAGCGTCAGCGTCTGCGCGTCGAGATCCCAGTCGGCGCGCTCGTCGATGCCCGGCTCGCGCTCGATCCAGCGGCCGTGCGTCTCCTCGATGTCGCCGCGGGACGGCGTGAAGACGTCGAAGACAAGCCTGCCGCCGGGCCGGAGCAGATCGCGCGTGGCCGCGAGCGCCGCGAGCCGCTCGTCGTCGTCGCGCAGGTGGAGATAGGCGCGGAATGGACAGGTCACGAGTGGGACGCGCTCGTCGACAGGCGGCGTACGCAGGTCGCCGAGCCGCAGGTCGAGTCGCTCGCCGACGCCGGCCTCGTCGGCGCGCTGCCGGCACACGGCGAGCATCCCCGCGGACGAGTCAACGCCGATCACGTCAACGCCCGCCATCGCGGTCGGGATCGCGATCCGTCCGGTGCCGACACCGAGCTCGACGACCGGCCCGCCCGACGCGAGCGCCTCATCGACGTAGAAGGAGATGTCCTCGACGACGCTCGAGCTCCACGGGTCGTAGAGCCTCGCGATCGCGTCGTACTCGCTCAAGTGGGCTTCCGTGCGACCCAGACCATCTCGTGCGACTCGTCGGTGAAGGGCTCCTGCGCGAACCCGCCGTACAGCGCCTCGACTTCGAGGCCGGAGATGTCGAGCAGGCCTTCCCACTCGGACCTCGTCGCCCACCACAGATGGAGGGTCACAGCGCCGTCGCGGCTGATGTCGACCCGGTTGTCGCCGACCGCGTAGTCGAGCGTGTGAACGACGCCGTTCTGGTCGAGCGTCTGCCCGTCGAGGCTGGCGGCGATGGTGTGGCTGAAGACGAACGCGTTGAAGGCGAAGCGCCCGCCCGGCCGCAACGAGCGCGAGACGCGCTCGAAGACCGCGCGCTTCTCCTGCCAGCCGTGCAGATGGAGGAGCGAGCGACCCGGCACATAGATGAGCGCGGCGGGCTCCTGGAGCTCGAAGTCGCGCATATCGGAGAGCCGCAGCTCGAGCGGAGGGCCGGCCGCGCGCTCGCGCGCGATGTCGAGCATCGCAGCGGAGGAGTCGATCCCGAGCACGGGCTTACCGGTCTCGCGGACGAGCGGGATCGCGACCCGACCCGTCCCGACCGCGAGCTCGACGATCGGGCCGTCCGCCTCCCGTGCGAGACGGACGTAATGCGCCACGTCGTCGGGCATGCTGCCGCCCCACGCGTCGTAGACGGCCGCCCAGGAGTCGTACTCGGCCATCAGGCCGGCTTCCGCGTGACCCAGACCATCTCGAGCGATTCGTCGGTGAAAGGCTCCTGCGCGAAACCGCCGTAGAGAGCCTCGATCTCGAGCCCGGCGACGTCGATCAGGCCTTCCCACTCGGACTTCGTCGCCCACCAGAGGCGGATAGTGGCGCCGTCGTCGCGGGTGATGTCGATGCGATTGTCGCCGGGCGCGTACGTGATCGTGTGGACGACGCCGTTTTGGTCGAGGGTTTGTCCGTCGAGCCGCGCAGCGATCGTGTGGCTGAAGACGAAGGAGTTGAACGCGAAGCGTCCTCCGGGCCGCAACGACCGCGCAACGCGCTCGAAGACCTCTCGCTTTTCCTGCCAGCCGTGCAGATGGAGCAGCGAGCGGAACGGGACGTAGACGAGTGCCGCCGGCTCGTCGAGCTCGAGCTCGCGGACGTCGCCAAGCCGCAGCTCGAGCGGCAGCCCGGCGGAACGCTCGCGTGCGATCTCGAGCATCGCAGGCGACGAGTCGATCCCGAGCACAGGCTTCCCCGTCTCGCGCACGACCTCGATCGCGACCCGACCGCTGCCGACCATGAGCTCGACGATCGGGCCGTCTGCCTCACGCGCGAGCCGGATGTAGTGCGCGACGTCCGCCGTCATGTCGGCGGCCCACGCATCGTAGACGACCGCCCAGGAGTCGTACTCGGACATGACGGTAGTATCCCCGTCGATGTCCGCCGCTCGCGCTTTCGCCGTTATGTCGCCCCGGCTCGCTGCCGGAGTGTCGGCGCGCTAGCGAGCGTCGTCTCCTCTGCAGTCCGGGCCGGGGCGTGACCGCCGTCGTTGCCGTGCTCGGGAAAGGAGGAGAAGCACTTGGATACAGTCGCCGCGGTGAACCCGGACGACCTGCAGAAGGAGGCGCTTGCCGCCGTCGCCGCTGCGACCACGGTCGTGGAGCTCGACGAGGCGCGCGTTCGCTACCTCGGCCGCAGCAGCGAGCTGAAGCTCGCACTGCGCGAGGTGCGCGACCGCGAGACCGGCATGGCGCTCAACGCGGTGCGCGAGGCGCTCGAGGCCGCGTTCGCGACGCGGCAGGAGGAGCTCGAGCGCGCCGAGCTGTCCGAACGGCTCGCCACCGAACGCGTTGACGTCACGCTGCCGGCGGAGCTGCTCGGCGACGTGCGCGTGCGTCCACGCGGCACGCTCCACCCGACGACGCTCATCCGGCGTGACGTCGAGGACGCGTTCATCGGCCTCGGCTACGAGATCCGCGAGGACCGGGAGATCGAGACGGTCGAGTACAACTTCGACAAGCTCGCTTTCCCCGCCTGGCATCCGGCGCGGTCGTCGCGCGACACGTTCTACGTCGATCCGTCCACGGTCCTCCGCACCGAGACGTCTCCGTCGCAGATCCACATCCTCGAGGAGAAGCCGCCGCCGATCTACATGGTCTCGATCGGCCGCGTCTACCGGCGCGACGCGATCACCCCGACGCGCTTCCCGATCTTCCACCAGTTCGAGGGGCTCGCGATCGACCGCGGCATCACGATGGCCGACCTGAAGGGGACGCTGTTGCACGTCATGCGCGCGCTCTTCGGCGAGGAGCGCCGGGTCCGCTTCCGCACGCACTACTTCCCGTTCACCGAGCCGTCGATGGAGCCGGACGTCTCGTGCGGCGTCTGCGGCGGCAGCGGCTGCCCGACGTGCAAGTGGTCGGGCTGGATCGAGATCGGCGGCTCGGGAATGGTCGACCCGGAGGTGCTCGCGAACGTCGGCCTCGACCCGGAGGAGTGGGGAGGCTTCGCGTTCGGGCTCGGCCTCGAGCGCGCCGCGCAGCTCCGCTACGACATCCCGACGATCAGGCCGTTCTGGGAGAACGACCTCCGCTTCCTGAGGCAATTCCGATGAGAGTCCCGCTCAGCTGGCTGCGCGAGTACGTGCGGGTCGACGCCGACGCGGCGCGGATCGCGGACGCGCTTTCCGTCTCCACCGCCGAGGTGAACACGATCGAGCGGCGCGGCCCGGCGGATACGGAGCTGTTCGTCGTCGGGCGCGTGCTCACGGCTGACAAGCACCCGAACGCCGACCGCCTTCAGCTCTGCCAGGTCGACGTCGGCGAGGGGAA
Source organism: uncultured Actinomycetes bacterium (assembly GCA_963753525.1). Lineage (GTDB taxonomy): Bacteria > Actinomycetota > Thermoleophilia > Gaiellales > Gaiellaceae > Palsa-739. The sequence continues at coordinate 342,684 of CAVWCS010000004.1, read as the reverse complement.
GCCGGCGCAGATCGTCTGCGGCGCGTGGAACTTCGGCGCCGGCGCAACGGTCGCGGTCGCGCGGCCCGGCGCGACGCTGCCGAACGGGCTGACGCTCGAGCGGCGCGAGCTGCGCGGCGAGATGTCCGAGGGGATGATCCTCGCCGAGGACGAGATCGACCTCGGCACCGACCACTCCGGGATCATGCTGCTCGCCGGACGGCCTCGAGCCGGGCTCGCCGCTCGCAGACGTGCTGCCGCTCGTCGAGGAGATCCTCGACGTCGAGCCCACCGGCAACCGCGTCGATCTCCTCTCCGTCTACGGCATCGCGCGCGAGGTTGCCGCGCTCCTCGACGGCGAGCTGCTGCCGATGCCCGGCACCGATCCGGAGCCGGACGGCGACGAGCCGCTCGACATCCGGATCGAGGACCTCGACGGCTGCCCGCGCTACGTCGGCCGGCTCTTCCGCGACGTGACGATCGGCGAGTCGCCGCGTCTGGCTGCAGGCTCGGCTCCGCGACGCCGGCGTCCGCTCGATCTCCAACGTCGTCGACGTCACGAACTACGTCATGCTCGCGCTCGGCAACCCGCTGCACGCCTTCGACTTCGACACGCTCGACGGCGGGCGCATCGTCGTGCGCCGCGCGAAGAAGGGGGAGGAGCTGCGGACGCTCGACGGCACAGCGCGCAAGCTGACGAGCGACGACCTCGTGATCGCCGACGCGAAGCGCTCCATCGCGCTCGCCGGGATCATGGGCGGCGAGGAGACCGAGGTCTCCGGCGACGACGGCGACCATCCTCCTCGAGGCCGCGAACTTCGAGCCGGTCGGGATCCTGCGGAGCTCCGAGCGGCTCGCGCTCCGCACCGAGGGCTCGAACCGCTGGGAGAAGGGCGTCGACCCGTACCTCGCCGGCCGCGCCGCGGCGCTCGCAACGCAGCTCCTCGTCGAGCTCGCCGGCGCGCGCTGGACCGGCGCCGCCGACGTCCACGGCGAGCTGCCGAAGCCGGCCGTCGTGCCGCTGCGGCCCGAGCGGACGAACGAGGTGCTCGGCCTCGACGTTCCCGCCGAGCGGCAGGAGGAGATCCTCCGCCGCGTCGGCTTCGAGCGCGATGACGGCGGCTTCCGCGTCCCGACGTGGCGCGCGCGCGACGTCACGCCGCGAGATCGACCTCGTCGAGGAGATAGCCCGCTTCGAGCTGGCCGAGATTCCGTTCACGCTGCCGCGCCGCGAGGCGATGTTCGGCCGGCTGACGCGCTGGCAGCGGCTGCGCCGCGTCGTCGAGGACGTCCTCGTCGGCTGCGGCTGGTCGGAGGCGTACACGCCGTCCCTCGTCACGGCAGGCCCGATCGTCCTGCCGGAGCCGATCTCCGCGGAGCTCGGCGCGCTGCGAGAGAGCTCCTGCCGAGCCTCGTGGAGGCGGCCCGCGCCAATCGCGCCGTCGACGTAGAGAGTGTCGCCCTGTTCGAGATCGCGCACACGTATCCCGCGCGCGGGCGCGAGCCGTGGCACGTCGCCGGCATCGTGGACGGCGGCTTCGCCCAGGCGAAGTGGGCCGTAGAGCAGATCTATGCGGCCGCCGGGATCGAGCCGGCGTACGAGCGCACGAGCGAGCCGTTCCTCCACCCGGGCAAGGCCGCGCGCACGCCCGAAGGATGGGTCGGAGAGCTCCACCCGGCCGAGCTCGACGGCGCTTGGGGGGCATTCGAGCTCGATCTCGACGCGCTCGCCGCTCGCGCCGGCGAGCTGGTGCGGTTCGACGAGGTCAGCCCGTACCCCGAGGTGCGGCAGGATCTCGCCTTCGTCGTCGACGAGGACGTGCCCGCGGCCGAGATCCTCGCGGCGATCCGCGCTGCCGGCGGGGATCTTCTGCGCGACGTCGTCCGTGTTCGACGAGTACCGCGGGCCGCAGGTGGGCGAGGGGAAGCGTTCGCTCGCGTTCCGGGTCGCGTTCGGCTCCGTCGAGCGAACGCTGACCGACGAGGACGTCGCGCCCGCGCGCGCAGCGATCGCCGACGCGGTCGGCAAGCAGTTCGGCGCTGTGCTGCGCGCCTAACTCCGGCGCTTCAGCTTCAGCAGCACCTTGGCGACGACCGTCGCCAGCACTGCGGCGCCGACCTTGGTGCCAACCTTCTTGCCGCGTTTGGCTGTTTCGTCCAACTCGTTGCGCAACGCCGTCATTGCCTCCTTTAGCTCGCGTCGCTCATCCGCGAGCTCCTGGTGGAGTTCAGTGCTTCTTTCTCATTCTCACCGAGCGACTTCTCCGGATGAGACTTCGAGCCGCGGCGGATCAAGCTGATCCCAACGCCGGCGAGCAGGAGAGCAAGGATCAAGAGAGCGCCCGACATCACGAGCAGCGATGCCCAGACCGAGAGCCAGTGCGTGAGCCCCGCCGTCGCCGCGGCGAGGCCGAAGATGACCGCGAGCCCGACGAACGGCAACGCGACGAGCGCCAACCCGATCCCGATTCCGAGCGAGGCGACCTTGCGCTTCATGTCGCTCAGCGCGGTCTGGACTTCGAGCTGGACGACCGAGCGCGCGGACTCGGCGACCCTTCCGACAGCGTCCGAGAGCGTGTTCATTCGGGGCGGCGGCCGATGCTGAAGACCGCGCCCTGTGTCCCGACCGGATGGGCGTCGCAGAGGACACGCGTGATGCGGACACGACCGGAGATCCCGTCGTCGTCGAGGCGGCTGAGGCAGCGTCCGACCATTCCGGCGGACGCGCCGTAACCGTGCCGGTTCGCGCAGCGGAGCCGGAAGCCGGACGATCCCGTCAACTGGATCGGGTTCAGCGGAGCGCACAGGACGGCGCCGCGGTCGACATCGGCGCTCGAGTCGAGCTCGATCTCGACGACGAGATCGCTCCAGTCTGTGGGTAGCACCGCGAGCGCCGCGTCCCAGGCTTGCGGCGAGCGTGCGGCGTGCGACTGCGGGTTCGGTGACCGTGGCGATTGCGGAGGTGACGAGCTCGAGGCGTCCGGGGATTCCTTCGTCGTCGATCCGCCGCAGCAAACGGCGCGCGGCGTCGGGGCCGATCCCCTGGCCGCGGGTCGAGACGGTGAACCGGATCGTGCCGCCGGAGAAGCCCGGCCCGGCGGGCCCGAGCAGCGCAGCAGCCCGCGAGCGCGCCTCGGGATCGACGATCTCGAGGCTCAGCGTCGCCTCCGTCCAGCCCGGTTCGAGGCCGCTTTCGAGGTGATTCCACCGCTCGACGAGGCTCACGGCGCGAACCGTACACTCCGGCCTATGTTTTTTGCTCCGGCGCCGGCCAAGCCGGCACCTGCGCTGGCGGGCTCCGTCTAGCCTACGCCCGTGGCTGTGAAGGAGCAAAGGGCCAGCCTCGCGAAGGCGGATCTCGGAGACGTCCTGCGCGAGATGCTCCTCATCCGGCGCTTCGAGGAGAAGGTCGAAGAGCGGTTCCGCGCGGGCGAGCTGCCGGGCTTCCTCCACGTCGCGATCGGCCAGGAGGCCTGCGCCGTCGGCGTCTGCCGCGCGCTCGGCGACGGCGACGTCATCGCCTCGACGCATCGCGCGCACGGGCACACGCTCGCGAAGGGGACGCATCCGAACGAGGTCATGGCCGAGCTGTACGGCAAGCAGGAGGGCTGCTCGCACGGCTACGGCGGCTCGATGCACCTCTACGACGTCGAGCGCGGCAACCTCGGCGCGAACGCCGTCATCGGCGGCGGCCTCCCGCACATCACCGGCGCAGCGCTCGCGTTCAAGATGCGCGGCGAGCCACGTGTCGCGGTCGCGTTCTTCGGCGACGGCGCAACGAACATCGGCACGTTCCACGAGGCGCTCAACCTCGCCCAGCTCTGGCGGGTTCCGGCCGTCTTCGTGCTCGAGGACAACCACTGGGCGGAGTCGACGCCCGAGAGCCAGCACTCGCCGATCCGCGACCTCTCCGAGCGCGCGAAGGCGTTCGGGATGAAAGCGCATGAAGGCCGACGGGCAGGACGTCGAGGCTGTCTACAAGACCGCGCACAAGGCTCTCGAGCACGCGCGCGGCGGCGACGGTCCGGTCTTCCTCCACCTCGACACGGTCCGCTTCAGCGGCCACTACATCGGCGACCCGCAGGTCTACCGCGACAAGGACGAGGCGCGCGAGCTGCGCGCGACGCGCGACCCGATCGAACTGCTGCGCGCAAAGCTCGAGATCTCGGATGAGGACTTTGCCGAGCTCGACGGCGAGGTGACGGAGATGGTCGAGGCGTCGGTCGAGTTTGCGAAGAACGGCACCGATCCCGCTCCCGAAGACGCGCTGAAGAACGTCTATGCCTGAGCTGACCTACCGCGAAGGCCGTCCGCGACACGCTGATCCAGGCGATGCGCGCCGACGACGACGTCTTCATCATGGGCGAGGACATCGCCGAGATGGGCGGCTCGATGGGCGTCACGCAGGGCCTGCTCGCCGAGTTCGGGCCGGAGCGCGTGCGCAACACGCCGATCTCCGAGATGGCGCTCGCCGGCGCGGCGATCGGCGCCGCGATGCAGGGGATGCGCCCCGTCGCCGAGATCATGTACGAGGACTTCATGACGCTCGCCGCCGAGCAGGTCGTGAACCAGGCGGCGAAGCACCGCTACATGTCCGGCGGGCAGATCACGGTTCCGGTCGTCTTCCGCACGCAGGGCGGCGCCGGCTGGTCGCCGGGCGCGCAGCACGCGCAGCAGCTCGAGGCGTGGTTCGTCCACATCCCCGGGCTCGAAGGTCGTGTTCGCCTCGACGCCGGAGGACGTGCGCGGCCTGCTCTGGTCGGCGATCTACGACGACAACCCCGTCGTTTTCTTCGAGCACCGGACGCTCTACCCGCTCAAGGGCGACGTGCCGGACGAGATCGAGCCGATCCCGCTCGGCAAGGCGCGCGTCCATCGCGAGGGCGAGGACGTGACGGTTATCGCGACGGGCCGGCTCGTCCACGAGTCGCTGCGCGCGGCGGAGGAGGCCGAGAGCGAGGGCATCTCCGTCGAGGTCGTCGACCCGCGGACGCTCCAGCCGCTCGACGAGGAGACGCTCGTCGCGTCGGTCAAGAAGACGAACCGCGCCGTCGTCGCGCACGAGGCGGTGACGCGGATGGGCTTCGGCGCCGAGGTCGCGGCCGTCCTCCAGTACCAGGCGTTCGACTGGCTCGACGCGCCGATCGAGCGTGTGGGCTCGAGGTTCACGCCGCTGCCGTTCGCGCCGGTGATGGAGAACTTCGTCATCCCGCACGCGGAGGACGTGCTCGCGGCGATCAAGCGGACGGTGGGAAAGGCGTAGCGATGGCCACGGAAGTCATCCTCCCGCGGCTCGGCCAGGGCATGGAGACCGGGACGATCGTCCGCTGGCTGAAGGCGGAGGGCGACGCCGTCGCGAAGGGCGAGCCGCTCTTCGAGCTCGACACCGACAAGGTCACGCAGGAGGTCGAGGCGGAGGCGAGCGGCGTCCTCCTGAAGATCGCGGTCGCCGAGGGCGAAGTCCCGGTCGGCCGCACGATCGCGTTCATCGGCAGCGAGGGCGAGGCCGTGCCCGAGTCCGTCGCCGAGAAAGAGCCCGCGGAGTCGCCCGCGTCCCAGGAGTCCGAGCAAAAGCCAGCAAGTAACACTGTGTTACAAGCGCAGTCGCGAGCCGGTTGCGGAGCCGTCCGGCAATGGGCGAGTCAAGGCGTCGCCACTCGCGCGGCGGCTTGCGCGCGAGCGTGGCATCGATCTCGCGGTCGCTCCGCGGCACCGGCCCGGACGGGCGGATCGTCGCCGAGGACGTCGAACGCGCCGAGGCGGGACCGCCGGTTTCCGCAAGTAACACTGTGTTACAAGCGCCCTCTGGTGGTGCGGGAGAGGTCGAGCGGGTCGCCGCTCACGAGCATCCGCAAGACGATCGCGCGCCGGCTGACGGAGGCGTGGCAGATCCCGGTCTTCCAGCTTCAGGCGTCCGCCGACATGACGCGCGCGAACGCGCTCGTCGCGAAGCTTCGCGAGCGCGACCCGGACGTGCGGATCACCGTCACCGACGTCCTCACGAAGGTCTCCGCCCGGGCGCTCATGCGCCACCGCGAGGTGAACGCAGAGTTCACGGACGGATGCGATCCTCCTCCACCCGAGCGCGAACGTCGGCATCGCCGTCGCCGCGCCGCAGGGGCTCGTCGTCCCCGTCATCCGTGCCGCCGAGCGGCTCTCGCTCGCCGAGATCGCCGCCGCGCGCGCCGACATCGTCGGCCGCGCCCGCGACAACAAGCTCCGCGCAGAGGACCTCGAAGGCGGCACGTTCACGATCTCCAACCTCGGCATGTACGCCGTCGAGAGCTTCGCCGCCGTGCTCAACCCGCCGCAGGCCGCGATCGTCGCGGTCGGCGCGACCGAGGACAGAGTCGTCCCGCTTCGGCGGCGAGCTCGCCGTGCGTCCGATGCTCACGCTTACCGCTGACGTTCGACCATCGCGCCGTCGACGGCGCGCCGGCCGCCGCGTTCCTGCAGACCCTCAAGGAGAGCCTCGAAGATCCGGGGCTCGCCCTCTAGGGAACCGAGGGATGGCGCCCACTGTCTGGTACTACGTCCGCGACCTCGAATCGGCGAGGCGCTTCTACCGCGAGACGCTCCTCTTCGGGGAGCTCCTGTACGACCCCGAGGAGAATTGGGTCACGACCGAGCGTGGCGGGATGGAGATCGGGCTGGCCGAGGGGGTGCCGACTGAGGAAGGCGTCGCGCACGTCGAAGTCGACGACCTGAAATCGGAGGCCGAGCGCCTGCGGGCTGCCGGTGTCGAGGTCGGGATCGTCGTCGAGCTCGGCGCAGAGATGCGACTGCTCGACGTCTTCGACCCCGACGGCAACCGGATCCAGTTCGCGCAGGAGCTGCGGAGCTAACCGATGCTGCGCCCCGTCGACCGGCAGGACACGCGCTTCCTCCGCGACATGCTCCGGCACGCCTACCACTGGCGCATCGCCGAGGACCCCGACCGGCCGCTCTTCCGCTACGTCCAGAACTGGGGACGGCCGGGCGACGCCGGCGTGATCGCGTTCGACGGCCCGAACGCCTACGGCGCGGCGTGGTACCGGCTCTTCCCCGCGAGCGCGCCGGGCTTCGGCTTCGTCGACGAGCAGACGCCGGAGCTGACGATCGCCGTCGTCCCGAGCCATCGCGGGCAAGGCGGCGGCGGCGAGCTGCTCGAGGCGCTCCTCGAGCGGGCGCGCGCCGACGGCTTACGCGCGCGTCAGCCTCAGCGCCGAGCCGGGCCAGACCGCGCTTCTACGAGAAGCTACGGCTTCGAGTCGGGCCGAGCGACACGCCGCAGCCGTGACGATGCTCGCGCAGCCGTGGCGATGAGTACGCGTCGACCTGGCTGACCGAACAGCGAGATCGAGATGAGCGATGGACGTTGACGTCGCCGTTCTCGGAGGCGGCCCGGGCGGGTACACCGCCGCGATCCGCGCCGCGCAGCTCGGCGCGAAGGTCGCCTGCATCGAGAAGGAGCCGGAGCTCGGCGGCACCTGCCTCCGCGTCGGCTGCATCCCGACCAAGGCGTGGGTGCAGACCGCGTTCGCGCTCAAGGAGGCCGAGGAGAGCTTCGCGAAGTTCGGCGTCAACGTCGGCGAGGCCACGCTCGACTTCGCCGCCTCGAACGCGTGGAAGGCCGGCGTCGTCAAGCAGATGACGACCGGCGTCGCGGGCCTCTTCAAGGCGAACGGCGTCGAGTGGGTCAAGGGCACGGGCACGCTTCAAGGACGCGAACACGATCGCCGTCGAGGGCGGGGAGGACGTGAAGTTCAAGTCCGCGGTCGTCGCGACCGGCTCGTTCCCGCTGCGCCCGCCGATCGAAGGCCTCGACTCGCCGCGCTGCGTCGACTCCACCGGCCTGCTCGCGCAGGAGTCGCGTGCCGCAAGCGGCTCGTCGATCCTCGGCGGCGGCATCATCGGCTGCGAGTTCGCCTCGATCTTCAGCCGCTTCGGCAGCGAGGTGACGATCGTCGAGATGCTCGACACGCTCATCCCGCAGGAGGACGCCGACGCGGCGAAGGAGCTCGCGAAGCAGTTCTGCCAAGCGCGGCATCGCGCTCGCAGCTCGGCAAGCAGTGCACGAAGGTCGACGACGACGGCTCGCAGCTGACGGTCCACTTCGGCGACGGCGAGACCGTCGCAGGCCGACCTGATGCTCGTCTCCGTCGGGCGCGCGCCGCTCGTCGAAGGGCTCGGTCTCGAGGCCGCAGGCGTCGAGTTCGACAAGCGCGCCGGGATCGCCGACCGACGAGCACCGCCGCACGAGCGTCCCGCACATCTACGCGGTCGGCGACTGCGCCGGCTACTGGCAGCTCGCGCACACCGCCTTCCGCGAGGGCGAGGTCGCCGCGGAGAACGCGTGCGGCCACGAGGCGGTCATCGGCAAGCCGTGCCGTGCCGCGGCCGATCTACACCGATCCGGAGATCGCCGGCGTCGGCCTCACCGAGGCGCAGGCGCGCGAGCAGTACGGCGACGACGTCGCGGTCGGCCGTGTTCCCGTGGGTCGCGAATGCGCGCGCCGTGATGCAGGACGAGACCGTCGGCTGGGTCAAGTCGATCCACGAGACGCGCTACGGCGAGCTGCTCGGCCTGATCATGGTCGGGCCGCATGTGACCGACATGGTCGAGGCGGGAGTCGTCGCGATCGACGCCGAGTCGACGGTCGAGACGGTCGCCGACGGCATGGCGCCGCACCCGACCCTCTCCGAGGCGATCAAGGAAGCCGGCCTCGTCGCGCTCGGCCGCGCGATCCACGTCCCGAACCGCAAGCCACGCGCCAAGACTCCGGCGTAAGCCCTGCGTAAAGCGCGTGTCACGCCGGGGCGAGAACGGCCCTGCGCGGACACACTCTCGGTGGACATCCTCGTCCACAGTCCCGGGTCGAACTGCCGCCCGCGGACGATCCGGGACTGCCTTTTCAGGGAGAGAGCCACCCACCACAGGCGGCTCTCTCCCGTTCCGTAATCCGTTAGCCTCAGTCGCATGGCCATCGTGAACAAACGCAATGCGGTCGTCGGCTTCATCGTGTTGAAGGCCGGCAAGATCATCGCGCGCAAGAAGGCGAAGAAGCTCTCGCAGAAGCTGCCCTTCGGGCGCAAGCGTTGAGTCTTTTCAGAGCGTCGATCGCCGACCTCGTCCCGTACGAGCCGGGCAAGCCGGTCGAAGCCGTGCAGCGCGAGCTAGGCCTCGAGCGCGTCGTCAAGCTCGCGTCGAACGAAGGGCCGTTCCCGCCCTTCCCCGCTGCGCTCGAGGCGATGGAGCGCGGCGAACGTGACCTGAACCGCTATCCCGACGGCGGGGTGTGGGCGCTCCGGTCGGCCCTCGCCGAGCGTGCACGGCGTGGCGTTCGAGGAGGTGATCGTTGGCGCGGGCGCCGACGGGATCATCGACCTCCTCTCACAGGCGACTCTCGACCCGGGCGACGACGTCGTGTGCGGCTGGCCGTCGTTCCCGAGCTACGTCCTCGACGCGGCGAAGCTCGGCGCCGAGGCGCGGCGCGTCCCGCTCCGCGACCACACGTACGACCTCGACGCGATGCTCGCGGCGATCGGCCCGCGGACGAAGCTCGTCTACGTCTGCCATCCGAACAACCCGACCGGCACCGCGAACGGGCGCGAGGAGCTGGTCTCCTTCCTCGACCGGCTGCCGGAGCATGTCCTCTGCGTCCTCGACCAGGCGTACTTCGAGTACATCGACGACCCCGACTACCCCGACGGCGGTCGAGCTGTTCCGCGAGCGGGCGGCGAATCGTGGTGCTGCGGACGTTCTCGAAGATCTACGGCCTGGCCGGGCTGCGGGTCGGCTGGGCCGTCGCGCCGAGCCGACGTCGCGATCGCCACGTGAAGGTGCGGCGCGCGTTCGACGTGACCGCGCCGGCTCAGGCAGCGGCGCTCGCGAGCCTCGGCGAGCCGGAGGAGCTCGCGCGGCGGCGAGAGATGAATGCGAGCGGGCCGGGCTCGGCTCGCCGAGATCCTCCGCGAGCATGGCCTCGAGCCGGTCGAGCCCGCGCTCGGCAACTTCCTCTTCGTCGACGTCGGCGGCGGGCGCGCGCTTTTCGAGCGTCTGCAGCGCGAGGGCGTGATCGTCCGCCCGCTCGACGGCTTCGGCGCGCCCGAGGCGATCCGCGTCAGCGTCGGCACGCGGACGAGAACGAGTTCTTCGCTGTTGCGCTTGGACACGTCCTTTCTGGCGTCTCGTAACCGGCGCAGCCGAGTGTTACGTCCTTCGGAGGCTAGTTGAGCACCTTCGCCTCCCAGCTTGAGCCGCTCCGGCTTCCGGCGTTCCGGAATCTCTTCCTCGCCACGCTCGGCTCGAGCGTCGGCACGCTCATCGCCGCCGTCGCGCTGCGATCGACGTCCACGAGCGGACGAACATTCGTCGCACACCGGCCTCTGGGTCGGCGCGGTTCTCGTCGTTGAGTTCCTGCCGACCATCATCGTGGGGCTGTTCCTCGGGCCGCTCCTCGATCGTCTACGCGCGACGCTCGCTGATGATCGCGGCCGACGCGATTCGCGTCGGAGTCTTCGTGGCGCTGCCGTTCGCGCCGAGCGCGGGCGCCGTCGTCGGGCTCGCGTTCGTCGCCGGGCTCGCGACCGGCTTCTTCCGGCCGGCGGTCTACGCGGGCGTGCCGAACCTCGTCGAGGCGGAGCTGCTGCCGAAGGCAAACGCGCTCCTCCAGACCGTCGAGAACATGAGCTGGATGCTCGGCCCGGTTCTTGGCGCCGTCGCCGGCCCGACTCATCGCCTACGCGATCAACGCCGCGTCGTTCGTCGTCTCGATCGCGCTGATCGTCGCGGATCCCGGCCCGGCTTCTGCAGAGCGAGCGGGCTCTCACCCGCGGCTACTGGCGCGATCTCGCCGACGGCTTCGTCGTAACGCTCCGCTCCCGCTCGATGCTCGCCGTCGCTCGTCGGCGTGGGGCATCGCCTCGCTTGGCCTCGGCGTCGCGAACGTCTCGCGAGATCTTCCTCGCGCAGCACACGTTCTCGTCGGGCGCCTTCGGCTACGGCCTCCTTTCCGGCGCGATCGGCGCGGGACTCGTGCTCGGTGCGTTCTTCAGCGCGCAGCTGCTGGAGCAGTGGGGAGTCGGCGCTTCGTACGGGGCGGCCCTCACGGTGATGAGCCTCGCCCTCGGAGCCGCTGCCGTCAGCCCGAACGTCTGGGTCGCCGGCGTGTGCTGCGTCGTCGCTCGGCGTCGGGAACGGCACCGCCGTCGCGTGCAACGCGCTCCTCGTCCAGCGCGGGACGTTCGATGCGATGCGCGGCCGCGCGCTGACGTTCGTGATGAGCGCGACGTATCTCGGGGTCGCGATCGGCGAGTTCGTCGGCGGGCTCGTTCGTCCACAAGGAATCGAGCCCAATGTGCCGCGCTGGGAGTGGGGAGCCGCGAGCGCGTCGCTCGCCGTCGCCGCAGTCGCGGGCTGGGCGATCGCGCGCAAGCTCGGCGGCGAGACGGCCGCGGAGGGCGAGCTCGCTCCGTCGGCCGTCCAAGTGGCCAACTAGAGTCACGCGCGGTGGCCGGCCGCCGCGACTGGACTCGGGAGGATCTCGCCGCAGGCATCCGCAGCGGCGACCGGCTTGCGCTCGCGCGCGCGATCTCGCTCGTCGAGGACGGCGACCCGCTCGCCTACGGCGTCGTGGCTGACGTCTATCCCGAGACGGGATCTGCGTACTCGGTCGGCATCACCGGGCCACCCGGCGTCGGCAAGTCGACCCTCGCATCAGCGCTCATCCGCCACGTGCGCCAACCGGCGCCGCAGGCGCCGGGGTCTTCCGGCCGGGCGTCGGCGGCTTCGCCGCCGACGCTTCCAGCCCCTGGCGGTCAGACCGTCGGCGTCATCTCGGTAGACCCGTCGAGCCCGTTTACGCACGGGGCGCTCCTCGGCGACCGGATCCGGCTGACCGACCACTTCCTCGACCCCGGTGTCTTCATCCGCTCGATGGGAACGCGCGGCCACCTCGGCGGGTTGGCGGAGGCGACGTTGCAGGCGCTCCTCGTGCTCGATGCGGCCGGAAAGGACATCGTCCTCCTCGAGACGGTGGGCGCCGGTCAGAGCGAGGTCGAGGTGATCGGGATCGCCGACACCGTCCTACTCGTCCTCATGCCCGGCTCGGGCGACGCGGTGCAGGCGCTGAAGGCCGGGATCATGGAGATCCCCGACGTGATCGCGATCAACAAGATGGACAGCCCCGCTGCGACGACGATGCTCAACGAGGTCAGATCGATCCTCTCTCTCGACCGCGAAAGAGAATGGAAACCACCGATCGTCCTCACCGAGGCGATACGCGGCGAGAACGTCCCCGCGCTGTGGGAGAAGGTCGAGGAGCACCGCGCGTTCCTCGAGCAGAGCGGGCAGCTCGAGGAGCGGCGCCGCGCGAATCTCGCGCGCGAGGTGTTCGCGGTTGCGGCGAGTCGCGCCGCGCGGCATCTCGAGCGGGCGGTCACGGACGATCCCGAGCTGCGGCGCCTCCTCGCCGAGGTTCAGGCGCGCGAGCTCGACCCGCTCACCGCTGTGCGAGAGATACTCGAGAAGGTCTTCCACATCCACGATGGCGACAGTGACGGCACCCGGGCTTCCTGAGATCGAGCGCGCCCGCGAGGTGATCGCGGGCGTCGCCCGTGTCACGCCGGTCTATCCGACCGAGACGTTCTCGCGGCTCGTCGGCCGTCCCGTCCTGCTCAAGGTCGAGTGCCTGCAGCGGACGGGCTCGTTCAAGGTGCGCGGCGCGTTCACGAAGCTCTCGTCGCTCGAGTCGGAGACGCGCGCCGCTGGCGTCGTCGCCGCGAGCGCTGGCAACCACGGGCAGGCGGTCGCGTGGGCCGCGCGCGAGCTCGGGGCGCCGGCGCGCGTGTTCATGCCGCAGGACTCGCCAATGGCGAAGGTCGACGCGACGCGCGCGTACGGCGCCGAGGTCGTGCTCGGCGGCCACGCGATTGAGGACTCGATCGAGGCTGCGATGGCGTACGTCGAGGAGACCGGCGGCACGTTCATCCACCCGTTCGAGGATCCGGTGATCATCTCGGGCCAGGGGACGATCGGCTTAGAGATCGCCGAGCAGGTCGACGAGCTCGAGACGGTCCTCATTCCGATCGGCGGCGGCGGCTTGGCGTCGGGCATCTCGCTCGCGCTGCGTGCCGTGCGGCCGGGGTTGCGGATCATCGGCGTGCAGGCGGCCGGCACGCGGCCGGGCGGGACGGGCTTCACGATCGCGGACGGCATCGCGGTGAAGAAGCCCGGCGAGCTGACGATGGGCATCCTCGCCGAGACGCTCGACGAGATCGTCCAGGTCGAGGACGAGGAGATCGCGCAGGCGATGGTCCTTCTCGCCGAGCGCACGAAGTTCGTCGTCGAGGGCGCCGGAGCCGTCGGCGTCGCGGCACTCCTCAGCGGCGCGATCGTCGGCTCGGGGCCGGCGCTCGCGCTCCTCTCCGGAGGGAACATCGACGCCTCGCTCATGGTGCAGGTTATGCGGCGCGGGCTGGCGCTCAGCGGGCGCTACCTCGTGCTGCGCTCGCAGTTCCCCGACCAGCCCGGCGAGCTTGCGAAGCTACTCGATCTGCTCGCCGCCGAGCACGTCAACGTCGTCGAGGTCGAGCACAAGCGCGAGGCGGCGGGCGTTCCCGTCGGCTACACCGGCGTCGAGTTGACGCTCCTCACGCGCGACTCGAAGCACTGCGAGCAGCTGATCGCCCAGATGGGCGAGTGGGGCTATCCCGTCGAGCGGTTGGACTAAAGAAGGAAGTTGTCGCGCTTTTGACACAAAGAGAACTTGACAAACCGACGCGTGACCTAGGCGATGTCGGACACCGTATGCATCAGATCGCCAGCGTGATCCGGAGTTTGCGAACATCCAACGGCCGCACCGTCGACCGACAGATTCGTTGGCGGGGAGCGCGTTAGCTGCCGCAGCGGCGGAAGCAGGACGTCTCGCCGCGCCACGTCGCGGTGCCGCCGTCGAGCACCGGGCGCGCGTCCACCCCCGCGGCCTGCAGGACGCTCGCCGCGATTGCAGCGCGCGGGCCTGATTCGCAGATCGTCACGACCGGCTTGCCGTTGAACAGGCCGGCCTCGGCCGCCGCTCGTGCTGTCCGGTAGGGCAGATGACGGGAGCCGGGGATGTGTCCCTCGTCGCGCTCGTCGGCCTCGCGCACGTCGAGCAGTTCGACCGCGTCGTCGGCTAGGAGCTGTTCGAGCTCTTCGAGGGAGACGGGCCGCAGGCGCTCGTCGCCGCCGCCTTCCTCCCAGCCCGCGAGGTCGAAGATCGCCACCGCCGCGAGCGAGCGCGTTGCGCGAAGCGCCTCGGCCTCGTCGGTCGCGTGAATGACGATCGGCCGCTCCGGCAGGACGAACGCCGCCCTCGTCGCGAAGCTCGAGCCGCCGATCGGGATCCCGACGGCGCCCGGCCGGTGTCCCGCAGCGAACTCCGCTGTTGGCCTCACGTCGAGGACGATCGCCTCCGCCGGTGTCGCGCCGACACGTGCAAGTGGCGGCTGCGCACCGACGAACGCGCCGCAGTTCAGCTCGACGATCCGCTCCATGTTCGGCGGGCGGGGCGGCGGCGGGCCGAGCGCAGCGGAGATGAAGTCCGCGAGCTCGCCCTGAAGCGAGTGGTTGAAGCGCTTCTCGAACCCGATTGTCGTCGACGCTTTCGAACTCAGTTCCGCGCCGCAGAGTGAGCCGGCGACATGGCCCGGATACACCTCGACGCCGTCGGGCAGCTCGCCGAGGCGCCGCAGGCTGTGGAACTGTCCCTCGGCGCCCTCCCGCACCTCGACCGCGAGGTCTGGCCGGCCGGAGTCGCCGACGAAGAGGCAGTCGCCGGTCAGTACGAGCCACGGCTCGTCGCCGCGCGAGCGGTCGGTGACCGAGAAGCAGCAGTGCTCAGGCCGGTGCCCGGGCGTGTGGATCGCGCGAATGACGACGTCGCCAACCTCGAGCTCCGTTCCGTCCGCGAGCGGCTCGTGCTCGAAGCTCGCGCCCGCGAGCGAGTGGACGTGCACCGGGACACCGTGCTCGAGCGCGAGGCGGCCGTGGCCGGAGACGTGGTCGGCGTGCGTGTGCGTTTCGAGGACACAGCAGAGAGAGACACCGCGGCGGTCGGCTTCCGCGAGTAGGGGCTCGATCGCGTACGGCGGGTCGACGACGACGGCGACGCCGCAGTGTTCGTCGCCGACGAGGTACGAGGCACAGCCGAGGTCGTCGTCGAGGAACTGCTTGAAGAGCATGGCGCGACTCTATCCGGGCCTGCCGACGGGAGCCTCGCGTTCGTGCTCCTCGTCGAGCAGCCGCATGACGAAGTAGCCGATCGCGAGGAGAAACACGAGCGTCTGCTCGCCGTTCATGAGGATCCCGCCGAGGCTCTGGTCGCGCGTCGCCGACAGTCCCCAGAGCCGCGGCACATGCTCGTAGTACGAGTAGTACGGATGGCTCGAGAAGATGTAGGCGAGGCCGAGGAATGTCGAGCCGACGAACGCGGAGGCGAGGTACGCGATCCCCGTCGCCGGCGTGAGGCGGCCGGTCACGATCGGCCACCAGAAGAGCAGGCCAACCGCGATGAGGATTGCGTGCTCGATGTTGAGCCCCCAGCCGGTGCGCAGCGCCCAGTTGTAGAACGGCGCGAGATGCGTGAGGTACCACGCGAGGAGCCAGACCGGGACGATCGCTCGCGAGCGGATGCGTCCGAGGCCGCGTCGCGCGAGCGCGTCGCGCATACGCGGCGTCAGCCCGAGCATCACGAGGAGCGGCGCGACATCCGCGATGAGCGCGTTCTGGAGCAGATGCATGAGCAGGAGGTAGTGCGCCGCGAGGTTCTCGAGCGGCGAGTTCAGCGAGGCGGCGAGAAGGAAGAGACCTCCCGCGAATGACGCGACGCGCCAACGCGAGGGCGGGTCGCAGCGGGCCGCGCGCCAGTACAGAGCCGCGGCTACGAGCGCGAGAGCGAGGAACAGCGGCTCGAACCCGAAGCGATACGGGCTCATGCCGTGGCTGCGAGCCGGAAGCGCGGTTGCCAGCGCGGGCGGAGCAGCAGCGCGACGCATGTCCCGAGCGTGAGCAGCTGCTCGACCATCATCACGAGCCCGGACACCTGCTGGTCGGCGAGTGCCGAGAGGCCGTACGCGCCTTGGTAGTACGGGTAGAGCGGGGTGAACGAGAAGACGAGCACGTCGGTGAGGATCTGCCCCGCGGCGAACATCGCCACGGCAAGCGCGACCCGGCCGCCGACCGTGAGCCGCTTGTGCGAGCCGGGATCGACGAGCAGCGTCCACACGAGCAATCCGCACACCGTCCAGCACAGGTGCTCGAAGTCGTGGAGGTTCTGGTGCTCGAGCGCGGCGTCGTAGAGATACGGCACGTGCCAGACCGCGAGGTTCGCGGCCGAGAGCCCGAACGCGACGCGCGGGCGGAGTAGGGCGCTCAGAACGCGACGCACGCCGCTGTTCCGCGCGATCGGCCCGAGCACCGGCGCGGGGAGGAGGAAGACGAGCAGCGGGCCGCGCAGTGCGACGATCATCAGCGCCGGGCCGAGATCTCCGATCAGCACATGCTGCGTCATGTGCGCCGAGAGGAGCTTGTTGTCGGCGAGGTCGTCGAGCGGCCCGACGAGCGCGAACAGCGTGACGGCAAGGCCGAGGGCAAAGATCGCGACGCGGTCCCATCCCGCGAGATCGGCCCGCCCGCGGCGGCGCAAGCGCACGACGGCCTGGAGGAACAAGAGCGCCGCGACAGCGGCGAAGACGATCGGTAGCACCGAATGATTGTGCCGCTCAGTCAGCCATGTCGGTTCGTGACACGTCGGTACCAGGTACCGACGTGTCTCGGAAGGCCCGGTCCTAGGAGGACTGTGCCCTGTTCATCGCTCCCTTCGAGCGGGAACGCATCGTCCAGAGCGGACACGTCGGTACCAGGTACCGACGTGTCCCTAAAGGCCGAGGTGCTTGGCGATCACCATGCGCTGCACCTCGTTGGTGCCTTCGCCGATCTCGAGGATCTTCTGGTCGCGGTAGAGACGCGAGATCGCGAACTCCTCCATGAAGCCGTAGCCGCCGTGGATCTGGAGCGCCGAGTTGACGACGCGGTTCGAGAGCAGCCCCGTGTAGAGCTTCGCCTGGGCCGCAGCAAGCGCGAAATCGCTTGCCCTGATCCTTGAGCCACGCAGCCTTGTAGACGAGCTGCCGCCCGGCGTCGATCTCCGTCGCCATGTCCGCGAGCTGGAACTGGATCGCCTGGAACTCCGCGATCGGCTTGCCCGAACTGCTGCCGCTCCTTTGCGTACGCGAGCGCGAGGCCGTAGGCGCCCTGCGCGAGGCCGACGCCCATCGCCGCGACCGAGATTCGGCCGCCGTTGAGGATCTCCATGAACTGGTGGAAGCCGCGGCCGCGCGTGCCGAGCAGGTTCGCCTCGGGTACGCGGCAGTCGCGGAAGGAGAGCTCGCGCGTGTCGGAGGCGTGCCAGCCGAGCTTCTTCATCGGCGCCGAGATCTCGTAGCCCGGCGTGCCGTTCGGGACGATGATGTTCGAGATCTCGTTGTCGCCCGTGACGCGCGGTGATCGTGACGCAGGCGCTGATGTCGGTGCCGGCGTTCGTGATGAAGATCTTCGAGCCGTCGATCGACCCACTCGCCGTCGCGCAGCTCGGCCTTCGTCCGCGTCGCGCCGGCGTCGGAGCCCGCGTCCGGCCTCGGTCAGGCCGAACGCCGCAAGGCCCTCGCCGGAGGCGAGCCTCGGCAGCCACTCGCGCTTCTGCTCCTCGTTCCCGAAGAGGTAGATCGGCATCGTCCCGAGCGACGTGTGCGCGGCGACGGTGATCGCGACCGACGAGTCGACGCGCGTCAGCTCCTCGATCGCGATCGCGTACGAGACGGTGTCGCCGCCCGCGCCGCCGTACTCCTCCGGGATCGGGAGGCCCATCAGCCCGAGCTCGGCGAGCTCCGCGACGAGCTCGTAGGGGAAGCGCGCCTCGAGGTCGAGCTCCTCAGCGACCGGCGCGACGCGCGACTCGGCGAACTCGCGGACGGTGCGCCGGATGAGTTCCTGCTCGTCCGTGAGGTCGAAGTTCACGAGAGCAGTCTGCCAAGCTCGGCGATGAGCCGGACGCCGTAGCCGGTGCCGCCGGGAACGTGGAGGTAGTCGCCGCGGCTCCGCTCGAGGAAGCCCGGGCCGGCCATGTCGATGTGCGCCCACGGACCGTCGCCGGCGAACTCCTGCAGGAACTCGGCCGCGAGCACGGGCGAGCCCTGGCGCAGGGTCGAGCCGTTCTTCATGTCCGCGAACGTCGAGTCGATGTAGCGGCGGTAGCGGGGGTGGAGCGGGAACGGCCAGACGTGGTCGCCGCTGCGCGCGCCGGCCGTCGACGATCTTCCCGAGCCAGGCGTCGTCGTTCGCGAACGACGCCGGCGTAGAGGTCGCCGAGCGCGAGCTCCATCGCGCCCGTGAGCGTCGCGAGATCGAGCACGTGCGTCGCGCCCTCGCGCCGCGCGTACCAGAGCGCGTCGGCGAGGACGAGGCGCCCCTCGGCGTCGGTGTTGATCACCTCGATCGTCTTGCCGTTCGCGGCGCGGAGGATGTCGCCGGGCCGGAACGCGCCGCCGCCGGGCATGTTCTCGGCCGCGGCGAGGACGGCGATCGCGCGCACGGGAGTGCCGAGCGCGGCGAGCGCGCCGATCCCGTGCAGCGTGCCCGCGCCGCCGGCCATGTCGCCCTTCATGTCCTGCATCCCGCCGGCGGGCTTGATCGAGATGCCGCCGGTGTCGAACGTGATCGACTTGCCGACGAGGCCGAGGAGGAGGTCCGTGTTCGTGGCTTCCGGCGGCTCGTAGCGGAGGACGACGAGGCGCGGCTCGTTGCGGCTGCCCTGTCCGACCGCGAGAAGCGAGCCCATGCCGAGCTCGGCCATCTCCTTCGGGGCCGAGCGACTCCGCGGTCAGATGCTCGTGCTCGGCGGCGAGCTCCGCAGCGCGCTCGGCGAGCGTCGCCGGCGTCAGCTCGTTCGGCGGCGTGTTCGCGAGGTCGCGCGCGCGGTTCGCGCGGTCGGCGACGAGTGCGGCGCGCTCGACGGCCGCGCGCAGCTCGGGCGTCTCCTCGGCGGCGATCACGATCCGCTCGACCGGGCGCGTGTCGTCGCTTCGACTTCCAGCGTCCGGGGGAGTACGACCCGAGGATCGTGCCCTCGACGAGTGCGGCGGCCTGCTCGGGGAGCGGCACGGGCAGCGTCTCGTCGAGCTGCCAGGCCAGCGTGCCGCCTACGCGCGAGAGCGCCTGCGCGGTGGCCGCACCGGCCGTGCGGAGCGCCTCCGCGTCGACCTCGTCGCGCACGCCGACTCCGGCGGCCACCAGCCGCTCGTCGTCCCCATGGAGAACGATCGCCTCGCCGCGGCTGCCGCGGAGCTCGCCGGTCTCGGCGAGCCGGACGAGCCGTTCGTCGAGCTTTCCCTCGGGCGGCTTGCGCAACCGGTACCGCGAGCGCGTCGACTTCGACGCCGTCGGGGAGGGAGAAATCGACCTTCGTCATCGCCGCGCGATGCTAGCGGCGCGCGGCATAGACTCGCGTCCGGCAACCCGAGAAGGAGTGAACGGTGGGACAGACGACGCAGGAGTTCTTCGACGGCCTCGCTGCGAAGGCCGACACGAGCCAGACGGCGGGAATGAACAACTCGTACGCCTTCGACATCGAGGGCGCGGGGCAGTGGACGGTGAAGGTCACCGACGGCGCGGTCACGGTCGA
The DNA here is from genome assembly GCA_963753525.1 of uncultured Actinomycetes bacterium. Classification (GTDB taxonomy): domain Bacteria; phylum Actinomycetota; class Thermoleophilia; order Gaiellales; family Gaiellaceae; genus Palsa-739. The sequence continues at coordinate 323,005 of CAVWCS010000004.1, read as the reverse complement.
GGACGGCATGGACGACGGCGCCGACTGCACGATCAGCACCTCGCAGGAGGTCTTCGAGAAGATCGTCGCGGGCGAGCAGAACCCGACGAGCGCCTACATGACCGGCAAGCTGAAGCTCAAGGGCGACATGGGCGCCGCGATGAAGCTCCAGAAGCTCTTCCCAAGCTAGAGGCAGAGTTCGAGGAACCGGATCTCGCCGACTCGCAGACGCGGCGGTAGCCGATCCGCTCGTAGATCGCGTTCGAGGTCGGGTTCGCGAGGTCGGTGTAGAGGAAGCAGAAGCGGCGGCCGGCTGCGAGCCGCCGCTCGCTGACCTCGGCGGTGAGTGAGGTCGCGTAGCCGCGGCCGCGGAACTCGGGCGGTGTGTAGACGGGGCCGATCCGGACGCCGTTCGGCGTCGGCGACCCGTAACCGCAGAGCGAGACGACCGCGCCGCCGTCCTCCCAGAGCCCGACTCCGCCCTCCGGCGACTCGAGGCGCGCCTCGATGTGCCTGCGCTCGACGGTCTCCCCGCTCGTGCAGTACCTCCTCGGCGAACGCCGTGAACCAGGAGAAGACGAGGTCGAAGTCGGCCTCGTCCGGCCCCGCGGTACTCGCCGGGCGCTGGCGGCGGCGGCACGACCGCGTCGAGCTCGTAGATGCCCTGGGAGAAGATGCGCTCGCTCGGCCGTCCCCAGAGCTCCACGAACTCGTCCACCTCGGGAACGGCCCCGACGACGCCGGGCAACTCGACGTCGATCGCGGCGACCAGCCGCTCGAGCGCGGCCGGTCGCGCGGTCGCGCGAGAATCAGCTCGCGCGGCGGCGTCTGCATCGCGGCGGCACCGTCGACGAGCCAGAACCGTGCACCTGCGTACGCCTCGGGCCGGCTGCGGACGTTGCCGGCGACACCGAGCAGGAGGTTGTGTCTCGCCTCGTCGGAGAGCAGCAGCGGCAGCGCCTGCGCGAAGAACTCGTCCGCGGTCACTCGTCCAGCTCGACGAGCACGGCGCCGCCCGCGACGCGGTCGCCCTCCGCCACGTGGACGGCGCGCACCGTCCCGGCGTACGGCGAGACGAGCGGCGTCTCCATCTTCATCGCCTCGAGCACTAGGAGCGGTTGCCGCGCCGCGACCTCGTCACCCGGCTCGACGAGGACGCGGATCACGGTGCCCGGCATCGGCGCCGTTACGCTCGACTGCTCCTGCGCGCCGGCCGCGCTCGTGCCTCCGGCGGTGTCGATGTCGGGCGCGGGACGGGACGGAGGAGCGGGGAGGTTGAGCCGCCACGGTGCGCTCCAGACGGCGGCCGGAACGTCCCTCGGCCGTTCCGAGAGCGGCGGGTTCTCCGCCAGGAACGCGGTCGTAACGCGTCCCGCGCGCACGAGCGGATGTCCGACGAGCCAGCGGAGGAACGGGAGGTTCGTCGTCACGCCGCCAACCTCGGTCTCGCGGAGCGCGGCGGCGAGCTGGTCGAATGCGTCGTCGCGCGTCTCGCCCGCCGCAATGAGCTTCGCGATCATCGGGTCGTAGGCGGTGCCGATCTCGTCACCCTCGCGCACGCCGGAGTCGACGCGGACGCCGTCCGGAAGCCGCAACCGCTCGATCGTGCCCGCCTGCGGCAGGAACGTGCGTGGATCCTCCGCGTACAGCCGCACTTCCACGGCGTGACCCCGCAAGTGACAACTTGTCACTAAGTCGGACAGGGCCTGTCCGGACGCGATGCGCAGTTGCTCGCGCACGAGGTCGATGCCGGTCACGAGCTCCGTCACCGGATGCTCGACCTGGATTCGGGCGTTGAGCTCAAGGAAGAAGAAGTCGCGCCCATCGAGGACGAACTCCGCGGTGCCTGCGCTCTCGTAGCCGATCGCGCGCGCGAACGCCACCGCGGCGTCGCTCATCCGCTCGCGCAGCTCGGGGTCGAGCGCGGGGGAGGGCGACTCCTCGAGCACCTTCTGATGGCGGCGCTGAATCGAACAGTCGCGCTCGCCGAGCGCCACGACGTTGCCGTGACCGTCGGCGAGGATCTGAATCTCCACGTGGCGCGGCCGCTCGAGATAGCGCTCGCAGAAGACCGTGTCGTCACCGAACGCTGTGCTCGCCTCGCGGCGCGCCGCGTCCATCGCGTCGCCGAGCTCGGCCTCCGTCCGCACGACGCGCATCCCGCGCCCGCCGCCGCCCGCCGCCGCCTTCACGAGCAGCGGGAAGCCGATCTCCTGCGGCGTGCCGCTCGGCAGGACGGGAACGCCGGCCGCGCGGGCCGTCTCCTTCGCGGCGAGTTTGTCGCCGCCCGCGCGCAGCGCCGCGGGTGGCGCGCCGATCCACGTCAGGCCGGCCCCGAGGACCGCCTCCGCGAACTCGGCGCTCTCGGACAGGAAGCCGTAGCCGGGGTGCACCGCGTCGGCGCCCGACTCGCGTGCGGCGCGAACGTGCTCAGCCGGGTCGAGATACGACGCGATCTCGACGACGGCGTCCGCCGACTCGGCGTGGAGCGAGCCGCGATCGTCGGGCGCGGCGACGGCGACCGTCTCCAGCCCCTCCGCGCGGCAGGCGCGGAAGACGCGCAGCGCGATCTCGCCGCGGTTGGCTACGAGCACTCGGCGCATGGCGACGGAGTGTATGCAGGCGCGCTCGCGACGACTTCTCGCGGAGCGCTCTAACTTTCGCGAGATGAGGATGAAGGTCGCCGCCGCAATCGCCGTGCTCGCTGTCGCCGCCGCAGGCACTGCTCGCGCCGGGACGACGCTGATCGTCACCGGCCATGGCTGGGGACACGGAGTCGGGATGAGCCAGTGGGGCGCATACGGGTACGCGCTCCACGGCTGGGGCTACAAGCGGATCCTCTTCCACTACTACCCCGGCACCAGGGTGCAGAAGGAGGGCGAGCCGAACGTCCGCGTGCTCCTCGTCGAGGGCGCGAACGTTGCGACCATCGGCTGTACGGCACGGATCACGGTGAGCGACGGACGCCGGTTCACGGCGCACCTGCCGGCGGGGGCCTACGGCGTCGGGCCGCGGCTCGCGCTGCCGGTGGACCGCGGCGCACGCGGTCGCCCGTTCGCGCGGGGCTTCGCCGACTTCAGCTGCCCACGCGCGCCGCTCACGCTCGGTGGCCGTCCGTACCGCGGCAATCTCGTCGTCCGCAGCAACGGCAGGACGCTCTCCGTCATCAACGCGCTCGAGCTCGACGAGTACGTGCGCGGAGTCGTCCCGTCGGAATCGCCCGCGCGCTGGCCGCTCACAGAACTCGAAGCGCAGGCCATCGCAGCCCGCTCGTACGCCGTCAGGGAGCTGAAGCCGAGCGCGCACTACGATCTCGTGCCCGACACGCGAGACCAGGTCTACGGCGGAGTGAGCGCCGAACGCCCGCGCAGCGACCGGGCCGTGGAGCTGACCGAGGGCCAGGTCCTTACGTTCGACGGCCAGGTCGCCCGGACGTACTACTCGTCGAGCTCCGGCGGCCGCACCGAGTCGGTGCAGGACGCGTGGCCCGGCTCGGCGCCGATTCCGTACCTCCGCTCGGTCTCCGATCCGTGGGACACGTACTCGCCCAACCACGACTGGGGGCCGTACGCGTACTCGGCGAGCCGCCTCGGAGCGGTGCTCGGTGTCGGCGGGTCGATCGAGTCGGCGGACGTGGAGCGGAACTCGAGCCTTCGCGTCTCGGCCGTGCGGCTGCGCCTTGCTTCGGGGAGTGTCGCGACCGTGAGCGGGAAGCAGGTGACGAGCGCTCTCAGCCTTCGCTCGACGTGGTTCTCGATCGGTGAGCTCTCAATCTCGACGAGCGCGTCGCGCGTCCTCTACGGAAGCTCGGTCCGCGTTGTCGCCCAGGCACTCGAGGCGCAGGGCGCTCTGCTCCAACAGCAGAGCCCGGACGGGTTCTGGCGGACGCTGCGCCACGTCCCCCACAGATCCGTTCTCTCCCTCGAGCCGCGTGCGAGCACCGCGTTTCGCCTGCGCGTCGCGGGCGCGAGCGGTGCGGGCGTGGACGTCGCTGTCCGGCCGCAGCTCCGGGTCGAGGCGCTCGGGCCGCACCTGCTCGGCGGCCAGGTGCTTCCGCGAACTGCCGGCCCCGTAGAAGTGTCGCGTCTCGAGCGCGGCATCTGGCACGTGGTCGCGCATCCGCGACTCCGCCGAGACGGCATCTTCCGCACGCCGCTGCGCCTGCGCGCGACCGTCTACCGGATCACGGCGGGCGGCGGCGCGTTCGCTCCGGTGCTGCGACGTCTCGTCGTCACGCACGGCCTGCTCGCCTCGTTTCCGCGGAAGTAACCTCCCGGCATGAACCCGACCTTCGTCCTCGGCGGCGAGCTCGAAGTGCGCCGGCTCGGCTTCGGCGCGATGCGGATCGTGAACGATCCCGAGGAGGGGAAGCGCGTCCTTCGCCGGGCGGTCGAGCTCGGCGTCAACATGATCGACACCGCCGACATCTACGGTGCCGGACGCAGCGAGGAGCTGATCGCCGAAGCGCTCCATCCGTATCCGGCTGGGCTCATGATCGCGACGAAGGGCGGACTCGGCTACGGGCTGCAGGAGCGCACCCGCGACGCGCGGCCCGAGCGGCTGCGGCAGGCCTGCGACGAGAGCCTCCGCCGGCTCCGGCTCGAGCGAATCGACCTCTACCAGCTGCACCGCCACGACCCGGAAGTGCCGCTCGAGGACTCCGTCGGCGCGCTCGAGCAGTTGCGCCAGGAGGGGAAGATTCCGCCTGATCGGCCTCTCGAACGTCTCGCTCGGTCAGCTGCGCGTGGCGCAGGCGGTGGCGCCGATCGTGTCCGTCCAGAACGAGTACAACCGCGGGCTCCTGACCTCCGAGGACGTGCTCGCCGCCTGCGAGGAGGACGGGCTCGGCTTCTTCCCGTGGTCTCCGCTCGGCGAGGGTCTCGGCGCGGCGCAGGGCGAGATCCGCTGGCTGCTCGAGCGGTCGCCCGTCATGCTCCCGATCCCGGGGACGTCGAAGGTCGAGCACCTCGAAGCGAACCTCCGCGCCGTGGCCGGCTGAGCCGCGCGATGACTGCGGTCGCGGCGAACGCGAGTGCGTAGATGGCGGCCCCGACGCCGATCACGGCGCTGCTGGGCGGCAGCGACGGGATCACGTAGGCGAGGACGATGCCGAGCCAGAGCGAGGCCACTGCGAGCACGCTGGAGAGCGCGAGGGCGAGATAGGGGCTCGCGGTGAGGCGAGCGGCGGCACCGGCCGGCAGCGCGATCAACCCGAGCATGAGCAACGCGCCGACGACCTGCGTCGCCTCGGCCGCATCGAGCCCGACAAGCACGAGGAATCCGGTCCCCAGCGCCGCAACCGGCAGTCCCTGGGCGGCGGCGACCTTGGCGTCGATCGTCGCGAAGAGCAGCGGCCTGGCGATCGCGAGCATGACCACGAAGAGCGCGACACCGATCACCGCGGCCAGTCGCGCCTCGCTGCCGCTCAGTCCGAAGATCGAGCCGAACAGCGTGCGGGCGGCGATGATGCCGTTCCCGCCGCTGCTCGAGCGGTTGAAGAGATCGAGGAAGAAGGCGCCGAGGCCGAGCACCCAGGCGAGCGTCGTCCCGATCGCAACGTCGCCGCTGGCAGCGCGGTCTCCGAGCAGCGCGAGGAGGAGCGCGACGACGACCGTCGCGACGAACAGGCCGTAGCGGAGGTCGACCCCCGCAGCCGCTGCCGCGAGAGCGCCCGTGAACGAGACGTGACTGAGCGTGTCCCCCGCGAAGACCTGGCTACGGAGGACGACGAAGTAGCCGATCGCTCCGCTCGCGAGCGCGATCGGCGTTCCCGCGAGCAGCGCCAGCCGGATGAAGTCCTGCGAGAGCACTAGACCGGCACGAGCCTGCGCGACAGGCGCGCGACGAGGTAGACGGCGAAGGCGAGTGAGGTCACGTAGAAGCCGACGGAGTAGTTCGTGTAGTACGACAGCGCGAGCCCGACCCAGGTCACGAGGAGCCCGATCGCGACGCTCAGCCCGATTCCCAGTCCGATCCTCGTCGTGAACTGCTGGGCGGCCGCGGCCGGCGCGACGAGAAGCGCGAAGACGAGCAGGACGCCGGTGATCTGCGCGGTCGCTGCGACGGCGAGGCCGAGGACGAGCAGGAAGGCGACCTCGAGTGCGCGCACCGGTACGCCGCCGGCGCGGGCGACGAGGTCGTCGATCGAGCTGAAGAGGAGCGGCCGGCCCGCGACCGCGAAGAAGGCGAGCGTCGCGACGGCGATCGCCAGCAGAACGGTCACCTGCGTCGTGGTGATCCCAAGGAAGGAGCCGAACAGCAGCGACTCGAGGTCTTCGAGGACGCCGCCGTAGAGGCTGAGGAAGAGGAAGCCGAGCGCGAAGCCGACGACCTGGACCGATCCGATCACCGCCGACTCCTGCGCGAAGTTCCGCTGCCGGTTCGTCCGCGAGCCGCCGGCGATGGCGACCGCGGCGAGCGTGCAGGCGGCGAAGTATCCGAGTGGCAGCGGCAGGCCGGCCAGCGCGGCGCCGCTTGCTCCGGGGAACGACATCACCGAGAGCGCGTGCCCGGCGAAGGTCTGGCGACGGAGCACCACGAACCAACCGGTGACGGCGGCCATCACGGCGACGATCGTCCCCGCCTCGAGTGCGTGAACCATGAACGGATAGGTGAAGAGGCTCACGGGTGTGCGTGCCGATCGGCGTGGTGCGCGGGAGCCTCCGGAAGTCCGACGACGACCATGCGGCCGTCGGACGTGCGCAGCACCTCGATCGGCGTCCCGTAGAGGCCGGTCAGCGTCTCGTTCGTGATCACCTGCTCCGGAGGGCCGGCGAGGACGCGGCCGCCGGCGATGTAGATGACGCGGTCGAGGTACGGCAGCAGCGGGTTGACGTCGTGGGCCACGAGCAGCACTGTCACGTCTCGCTCGCGCCGGATCCGGTCGACGAGCGCGGAGACCGCGCTCTGGTTCGGCAGATCGAGGCTGTCGAGCGGCTCGTCGAGCAGCAGGAGTTGCGGCGAGCTGATCAAGGCACGCGCGATCAGGAGCCGCTGCTGCTCGCCGCCGGAGCATTCGCCGATCGCCCGGCCGGCGTACTCGGTGGCGTCGACGAGCTCGATTGCCTCCCGCACCTGCGCGCGATGGTCGCTGCGCCAGGGGAGCGGCAAGCCGAAGCGCGTCCCGTCGAGGCCGAGCCGCACGATGTCGCTGCCACGGATCCGCGTCGTCGCGTCGAACCCGTGCCGCTGCGGCACGTAGCCGATCTCGCTGCCGTGCGTGCCCGGAGCCGCGCCGAGCACGGAGACGGTGCCGGCGCTCGGCCGGAGCAGGCCGAGGAGAAGCTCGATCAGTGTGGATTTGCCGGCGGCGTTCGGCCCGAGCACGGCGACGAACTCGCCCCGTTCGACGGCGACGTTCGCCCCGCTCCAGACGACGCGCCCGTCGCGTGCAACCGTGACGTCCGCCAGCTCGACGGCCGGCATGTCTTCTACCGCCCGGTCGCCGCGTGTAGTGCCTTGATCAGTCCCTGAAGCTCGGCCACCTGCCACTGCTCGAAGTTATCGCTTGCCGGGGAGAGCGTCTCGGTCACCGTCGCGATCGGGATGTGCTTCGCGCGACAGATCGTGTTGATCGCCTGGATGTCCGGGGTCGCGTTCTGGCTGTTGTAGACCCAGACCTTGATCAGGCCGTCTTGCGCCTGTGCGTCGACCGTCTCCTTGTCCTGCGCGCTGATCTCCGTGCCCTCGGCGACGGCCTTGGCGAAGCTGTACGGCGTGAGGAGCCTGAGGCCGACGTCTGCGCCGAGCGGCTGGAAGATGCTCTCGCTGTAGCCGACGGGCACGCCGGAGAAGCGCCTGCGGATCTCGGCGCGCAGGCTGTTGTACTTCGCGAGCGAGACGTGCTCGAAGTGTTGCTCTTGCGCCGCGAAATACGTCTTGTCCGCCGGATCGAGCTTGTCGTATGCCGCGACGATCGCGCGGATCACGCTTTGCACGCTCGTAGGCGAGTACCACTGATGCGGGTTGTCGCCGTCGACGAGGCCGAGCAGCGTGCCGACGTCGAGCGTCGTGCGCCCCGAGACCGGGTTGGCCGCGAGCAGGTGCGAAGCCCACGTGTCGTAGCCGATCCCGTTCACGATGGCGAGCTTCGCGCCGGCGAGCGTGCGGGCGTCTCCGGCCGTCGGCTCGTAGGAGTGGGGGTCGGTGCTCGGGTTGACGATGATGCTCTGCACCGACACCTTCGAGCCGCCGAGCTGGGAGGCGATGCTGCCCCAGAAGTTCTCGGCCGCGACGACGTTCAGTTTCCCGTGGACGGACGGCTGGCCACCGCCGCAGCCTGCGAGGGCTACGCAGACCCCAGTCATAACGAGAACGGTTCTCAATCTCATGAGCGCTACGATACGCGACATGTCAAGTGCGGTGCACGACCTCTCCGCTCTTCTCGACCGGCACGGCGTTCGCGCGACCCCGCGGCGGCTCGAGGTGCTCGACGAGCTCGCGCGCGAGCGCGACGACGTCACGGCGCAGAAGCTCTGGAGTCGGCTGCGGGAGCGCGACTCCAGCACCGGCCTCGCGACCGTCTACCGCACGCTCGCGCTCCTCAGCGAGGCCGGCGTCGTCGATGTCCTCTCGCACCACAGCGGGGAGCAGTGCTACCGGCTCTGCGGCGAGGCGCACCATCACCATCTCGTCTGCGAGCGCTGCCACCGCGTGGTCGAGGTGGAGAACTGCGATCTCGACGGGTGGGTGAACAAAGCCGCGAAGCGCCACGGCTTCGTCGCCACCGATCACAGCGTCGAGATCAGCGGCGTCTGCGCCGACTGCCGGTAGCGCACTATCCCGCCGTCCGACGTCGGACGCAGAGTTAGGCCGTGAACTCCGCGGCCGACCCGATGCGGATTGCGGCGCGCGCGGCAATCGGCGTGATCGTGGTCGCCGTCGTGACGTTCGGGCTCTGGCAAGTGCGGGACGTCGTGATCCTCCTCGTCCTCTCGTTGTCCATCGCCGCCGCGGTTCGCCCCGGCGTCGAGTTGCTCGAGCGGTTTCGCGTTCCGCAGGTGCTCGCGATCGGCGCCTTCCTGCTCGCGGGGGTCGGTTCGGTCGTGCTCTTCTTCTGGTTCGCGATCCCGCCGGCGATCCATCAGCTGACCGAAGCGCTGTCGCAGCCCACGGTCGGCGGGACAGGACTTCGCCACAACGTCCTCGCGTGGCTGCAGCGGGAGGTCCACAAGCTCCCGTCGGGCGCCTCGGCGATCCATCCGATCGCGACGTACGGCAAACAAGCGACGAAGATCATCGCCGCCGTCTTCTTCCTGCTCGCCGCGACGTGGTACTGGATCGCCGACGGCCAGCGGATGCTCGATGCGGTCGCCTCGCGCGCGTCACCCGGAAATCGCGAACGCGTGCAACGGACGGTCCTCGCGATCGAGGCGCGCCTCGGCAACTACATGCGACTGACGTTCCTGATGCTGATCTTCGTCGCCGTCGTTCTCTCGGTCGGGTTCTACGCGGTCGGCCTTCACTACTGGCTGCTCGTCGCGGGCAGTGTCAGCGTCCTCGGGGTCATCCCCGTGATCGGCCCGGTGCTCGGCGTGGGGCTCGTGGGCGTCGTCGGGTTCTCGCAGTCGACGCACACGATGGTGCTGGCGCTGCTCGTCGTCATCGTCTTTCGGCAGCTGCAGGACTACGTCATCAACCCCCACGTGATGGGGAAGTCGGTCGGGTTCGGGCCGCTCGTGACGCTCACAACGGTGTCGGTCGTGGGACTTCTTTTCGGCGCCTTCGCCGTGATCCTCGCGATTCCGTTCACGTCTGCAGTGGCCACCTTGATCGACGTTTTCGTCCTCGGACATGAACCGCCGCCGGCGGTGGAAAGACGGGTGCAACATGCGCATTTCTAGCCTGATCGCCACATCCGTTCTCGCAGCGTTCGTCCTCGCCGGCTGCGCGGTCGGCGGCTCGAAGACGACGACCGTCACGGTCACGCGGACGGTGACGTCGCCGGCGGGGCCGAAGAAGCCTCCGGCTGCCGAAGCGGAGACGGCGAGCGTGAAGTACTTCGGGACTCCCGTCTCGGTCACGAAGCTGGACGCGAAGCGCTACGCGCTGACGATCAAGCCGGAGTTCTTCCTCGTCGGCGTGACGGCGAACGTCGCGTTCGCCGCGGGGCAGCAGAACGCGTGCCAGCCGCTCGAGTGCGCGCCCGTGGAGGACGACCGCTGGGTGATCCCAGCCGGGACGCAGAACCTGCTGTTCGTTCTTCCCGCGAAGACGACCGGGACGGTGCTCACGCTCAACAGTCCGCAGATGCAGACGACGAAGATCACAGCGGCTCAGCTCTCAGCGCTCGTCGGCGGTGCGAAGACGCCGAAGCTGATGGAGCCACTCGACTCCGGTCTCTGGCTCACAGTCGACGTCGACACCGTGACGACGTTCGCGCAGCAGTTCCAGCCTTAGAACCTCAGCGATGGACGGTCACGCGCTGGCTCGCTTTGCCGGATGAGACCGTGTTGTTGTTCGCGTCGCCGTTGTAGGTAGCGACCCAGTAGTACTTGCCAGGCGCCTTCGGCTTGTAGCCAGCCGAGGTCGCGCCGCCATGCCGGAGCGACTTTGTGCTGGTGAACACTGGTTTGCCGGTCGCGGCTCGGTTCTTGTACAGCCGGAAGGTGATCTTCCCCGATGGGCTGTAGCCCTTCGAGACCGTGGCCTTGTCCTCGATCGGCTTGCGCATCTTCGCGGAGGACGGAAGCCGCTTGGTCGAGAGAGACGGCGTGGCCTTGGTCACGGTTACCGGCTCGTCCGCGGTGCCAGAGGGGGCCGGACTGTTGTTGGTGTCGCCGTTATAGGTGGCGACCCAGTAGTACGTGCCGGCAAGGGTCGTGGCGTACGGGGCAGAAGTTGCGCCTCCGCTCGCGAGTGGCTCGGTGTCGGCGAACAGTGCGGCGCCGGTGCCGTTGGGGTTGTTGTAGAGCTTGAAGGCGACCGTCCCGGTCGGGTTGTCTCCTCCGGTGACGGTTGCCTGGTCAGCGATCGATGACCCGACCGTGGCGGACGTCGGTTGCTGCGTGGTCGAGATCGACGGTGTCGCGTGGGTCACCGATACCGGCTCGTCCGCGGGGCCGGAGGAGGCGGTGTTGTTGTTCGCGTCGCCGTTGTAGGTGGCGACCCAGTAGTACGTTCCGGTCGCGGTTGTTGGGTAACCGGCAGAGGTCGCGCTTCCGGTCGAGAGCGGCTCCGTGTCGCTGAACAGTGGCGAACCGGTCGCGGTCGAGTTGTTGTACAAGCGGAAGGTGACCGTTCCGGTCGCCTGGTAGCCGCCGGAGACGGTTGCCTTGTCGGCGATCGAGGATCCGATCGCGGCGCTGGCGGGTTGCTGGGTGGTCGAGACGGATGGCGTAGCCTTGGTCACGGTTACCGGCTCGTCCGCGGTGCCGGAGGAGGCGGTGTTGTTGTTGGCATCGCCGTTGTAGGTGGCGACCCAGTAGTACGTTCCGATCGCGGTTGTCGCGTAGCCGCTGGAGGTGGCGCTGCCGTTCGAGAGCGGCTCCGCGTCGGTGAACACTGGCGAACCGGTCGCCGTTGAGTTGTTGTACAAGCGGAAGGTGACCGTTCCGGTCGCCTGGTAGCCGCCGGAGACGGTTGCCTGGTCGGCGATTGAGGATCCGATCGCGGCGCTGGCAGGTTGCTGCGTCGTCGAGATCGTGGGCGTGGCCTTGGTCACCGACACCGGCTCGCTCCCGTTGCCGGAGGAGGCGATGAAGTTGTTGGCGTCGCCGTTGTAGGTCGCGACCCAGTAGTACGTACCGGTCGCGGTCGTCCCGTACGCCGCCGAGGTTGCGCTGCCATTCGAGAGCGGCTCGGTATCCGTGAACAGCGGCGAGCCGGTCGCGGTCGCGTTGTTGTACAGCCGGAAGATGACTGTCCCGGTTGGGTTGTCCCCGCCGGTGACGGTTGCCTGGTCCGCGATCGAGGATCCGACTGTCGCTGACGCCGGTTGTTGCGTGGTCGAGACCGACACCGACGCCTTGACCGCGACTGGCTCATCTGCGGCACCGGACGAAAGTTCGGAGTTGTTGTCGTCGCCGTTGTAGTCCGCAACCCAGTAGTACGTCCCGGGCGCGTCCGTCGTGTAACCGGCGGAGGTGGCGCTCCCGGCCGAGAGCGGCTCTGTGTCGGTGAAAAGTGGCGAGCCGCTAGCGGTCGGGTTGTCGTACAACCGGAAGGTCACCGTCCCGGTTGGGCTGTCGCCGCCAGACAGGGTCGCCTGGTCGGCGATCTTAGACCCGACAGTGGCGGACGCCGGTTGCTGCGTGGTCGAGATCGACAGCCCTGAAGAGAACACGTATAGCGCCCCTCGGTTAATCGTGCGGCGAGGGGAGGCGGCGGCGATGGTCGTCCCGCTGATCGCGAGGCTCGAGCCGAGCTCGTCGCCTGTGGCGCCGTCAGAGGCCGTGAGCTCGGCGGTTTGGGTGGCGGTTGTCCAGCCGCCGCCCGGCTTCGCGTACACGTACACCGCCCCCTGCGCTCCATGGCCACCAACAGTGCGTTGGGGGGCGCCGGCGGTGATCGTGTCGGCGGTTACGCCGACGCTTGAGCCGAGCTGGTCGGATGCGGCGCCGTCGGAGGCGGTGAGCTCGGCGGTTTGGGTGGCGGTTGTCCAGCCGGCGTCCGGCTTCGTGTACACGTACACCGCCCCTTGCGCTTGGTTGCCGTGGAGGGGGGCGCCGGCCGCGATCGTGTCACCGCTTACCGCGACGCTCCAGCCGAGAGCGTCGTATGCGGCGCCGTCGGATGCGGTCAGGCGGGCGTTTTCGGTGGCGTCTGTCCAGCCGCCGCTTGGCCTCGTGAACACGTACACGGCCCCCTCGTCGACGTTCCCGCCGATAGTGCGTTGGGGGGAACCGGCGGCGATTGTGTCAGCGCTGATCGCGACGCTCGAGCCGAGCTGGTCGGCTGCGGCGCCGTCGGAGGCGGTGAGCTCGGCGGATTGTGTCGCGTTTATCCAGCCGCCGGCCGGCTTGGTGTACACGTAGACCGCCCCTTGGGTGTCGTTGTCGCCGACGGCGTGGTATAGGGCGCCGGCGGTGATCGTGGGACCGTTTACCGCGACACTCCAGCCGAGATTGTCGTTCGCCGCGCCGTCGGATGCGGTGAGCTCGGCGGTTTGGGTGGCGTTCGTCCAGCCGCCGCCCGGCTCCGTGAAGACGTACACCGCCCCTTGGCCGGGCTGACCGCCGTCGTATTGGACGGCGCCGGCGACAATCGTATCACCGCTTACCCCGACGCTCCAGCCGAGATTGTCGTTTGCAGCGCCGTCGGAGGCGGTCAGTTCGGCGGTTTGGGAGGCGGTTGACCAGCCGCCGCTCGGCTCGGTGAACACGTACACCGCTCCCTGGTATGCGTTGCCACCAACTTTGTGGAATGGGGCGCCGGCGACGATCGTGTTCCCGCTTACCGCGACGCTCGCGCCGAGGTTGTCGCCTGCGGCGCGGTCGGAGGCGATGAGCTCGGCAGCCTGGAGGAACGGGTCGACGCGGACGGGATAGCGTGCCGAACGGTCGGCGACGCTGATCAGCAGCCGGCCGCGAGACAGCTGCACATGCGCTGGCAGCTTGCGCCCGCGCGCGTCGGTCACGATGAGGCCGCGATACGTCAGCGACCCGAACGACACCGACTGGCCGTGCTGGATCGCCGCGGCGGCCAACGAGCCGGCCAGTCCGACCGTGAACGTCAACTCGCCGTGGCCGGTCGGACGGTGCCGGAGCGTGAACCCTTGCTCGAGACCGAGCGGGCTATTCGCATACCACTCGGACAAACCTGCCCACCGGTACACAGTTCGGTTCGCGGCCAAGACGCTTGGCTCGACCTCGCCGAGTCGCCGCGCGACCTCGCCCCGACCCACCGCCCGTAGAGCGAGCCGCAACTCCCCAGCGCCCACCGAGACGCCGGCGCCCGCCGCCGAGAATCGCAGGCGCAACCCCTGAGCCGGATTGCGCGCGCTCAAGCCGCGCGCGGAAGGAGAGACGCGGTAGCGCGGGTCGTGGCTCGCGACCGCCGCAGCGACCGGCCCGCGTGCCGCCAGCGGCAGCCGCGACCAGTCCGACGGTTGCGCGACCGGCGCCGCCCGCGCGGTAAGACCGCCCCCCGAGGCGGCAAGCACTCCGACGAGGCAGACGAGCACCCCGGAGCGCACGAGCGAACCGGGCCGTACCCGACCGAACCTCGGGACCGGAACCGCCATCGAAGCGCCACTCATCATGTGGCCTTCTGTATCGGCGGCCGTTCGCCTCTGCTACAGCCCTCGAACTCGTCTAGTTGTGCCAGTTCGGCGAGCGCTTCTCGAGGAAGGCACGCAGGCCCTCCTGTCCCTCCTCGCTCGTGCGCCGCTCGGCGATCCAGCGGGCGGTCTCGGGGCCGTCGGGGCGCTCGCGCACGAGCCGCTTCGCCCAGCGCGCCGCGAGTGGGCCGGCGCTCAGCAGCTCGCCGAGGATGCGGTCGAGGGCGGCGTCGAGATCGTCCGCGACCTCGTGCACGAGCCCGATCCGCAGCGCGACCTCGGCGTCGAAGCGCTCGCCGGTGAGGAAGTAGCGTCGCGCCGCGCTCGGGCCGATCTTGCCGAGCGCGAAGGGGGAGATGACCGCGGGGATGATCCCGAGCTTCACCTCCGAGAACGAGAAGACCGCATCGGCCGCCGCGATCGCGATGTCGGACGTCGCGACGAGGCCAGCGCCGCCGCCGAGGGCGTGGCCTTGGACACGTGCAACGACCGGCGCGGGACAGGAGTCGATCGCCTCGAGCATCGCGCGCAGTGCGTTCGCGTCGGCGACGTTCTCGTCGTAGGACAGCTCGGCGGATGCGCGCATCCACTCGACGTCGGCGCCGGCGGAGAAGCTCGGCCCGTCGCCGGCGAGAACGACCGCGCGGACGCGGCCGACGTCGACGAACGCTTGCGCGAGCTCGGAGATGACCTCGGCGTCGAACGCGTTGCGCCGGTCGGGCCGGGCGAGCGTGACGCGGAGGACGTCGCCGTCGCGCTCAGTGCGGAGGTTCTTCGCCACGGCGAGGAGCTTAGACTCGGGCGGTGCTCAAGGGAGCCGTCGCCGCCGCAGTAACGCCGCTCCGCGACGGGCGCCCAGACTTGCACGCTATCGAGCCGTACGTCGACTTCCTCGTCCGCCACGAAGTCGACGGCGTGCTTGCGCTCGGCACGACGGGGGAGGGAGTGCTGTTCTCTCCGGACGAGAGGAAAGAGATCGCGGTTGCGTTCACAGACGCGGGACTCAGTCGTCTGCAGGTCGCCGTCCACGCCGGCGCGCAGTCGACCGCCGACACGGTCGCGCTCTCCGAGCACGCGGCCGCGATCGGCGCCGACGCTGTAGCGGTGATTGCGCCGCCGTACTTCCCGCTCGACGGGGACGAGCTCGTCGCGCACTTCGCCGCCGCCGCGGCGGCGTGCGCGCCGACCCCGTTCTATGTCTACGAGTTCGAAGCGCGCAGCGGGTACGCGATCCCGCTCGCCGTGATCGAGCGGCTGCGCGAGCGCGCACCGAACCTCGTCGGGATGAAGGTCTCCGACAGCCCGTGGGAGAAGGTCGAGCCGTATCTCCTCGACGGCCTAGACATCTTTATCGGCGCCGAAGCGCTGCTCGAGCGCGGGCTCGCTGCGGGGGCGGCCGGCGCCGTCTCGGGCCTCGCGTCGTGCTTCCCGGACAGCGTCGTTCCGCTCGTCCGCGACCGCACGACGGAGGCGCAGGAGAAGGCAACCGCTCTGCGCGCGTCGCTGCAGCGCCTCCCGTTCCATGCGGCCGCGAAGACGGTGCTCCAGTTGCGCGGCGTTCCGATCGAGACGGGGGTGCGCGCGCCGCTGCGTGGCCTAACCGACGCCGAGCGCGCCGAGGTCGAGCGGATCGTCGAGGAGTGGGGCTGAGCGTCCTCCGCCGCGCGATCCTCGCGGCCGCCGACAGCCCGCCCATCGGGCGCTTCGTCCAGCGGTACGGCTTCCGGCTCGGTGCGTCGCGCTTCGTTGCGGGGGAGAGCCTCGACGCTGCGGTGCCCGTCCTCCGCGGCCTGAACGACAAAGGCCTTCTTACGAACACGACGCTCCTCGGCGAGGGCGTAACGACCGAGGCCGAGACCGCTGCGGTTGTCGCCGCCTATCGCGACCTCCTCGATCGGATCGCCGCGGATGGCCTCCGCACGAACGTCTCGCTGAAGCTCACGCATCTCGGTCTCGCGTTCGACGAGGAGCTCGCGCACCGGAACATCGCGGCGCTCGTCGAGCACGCGGCCGAGCGGGGCAACTTCGTCCGCATCGACATGGAGGAGTCGGCGCGCGTCGAGTCGACGCTGCGCATCTACCGCCGGCTCCGCGACGCCGGACACGACAACGTCGGCGCCGTCCTCCAGTCGTACCTCTACCGCAGCGAGGCCGACCTCGTGGCGCTCCTGCCGCTTGCGCCGAACCTTCGGCTCGTGAAGGGCGCGTACCTCGAGCCGCCCGAGGTCGCGTACCCGGACAAGGCGGGCGTGGACGCGGCGTACATCCGGCTCCTCGAGAGCGCGCTCACCGGCAGCGGGTTCACCGCGGTCGCGACGCACGACGAGACGCTCATTGAGCACGCGATCGCGTTCACATCCGAGCACGACGTTCCGGCGGAGCGGTTTCAGTTCCAGATGCTCTACGGCGTCCGTCCGAAGCTCCAGCTCGACCTCGTCCGGCGCGGCTACGCCGTTCTCGTCGCGGCGCCCTACGGCCCTGACTGGTACCGGTACCTAATGCGGAGGCTCGCCGAGCGGCCGGCGAATGTGCTTTTCCTCCTACGCAACCTCGTTCGCGGCTGAAGCCCCGCGAGTACGGCGGCGAGCGCCACGAGCGCGAGGTCGCGCGCGAGGAGGAACCAGACCCACGGCGACTCGTGCCCCGTGGCGAGGTTCCAGTAGCTCCAGGGGAACCACGTCTGCGTCAGCCCGAGCGCGAGCAGGAGAAAGGCCGCCGCGGCGATGCCGGCGCGGCCGGAGGCGAGGGCGACGAACGGGACGAGCCAGATGAGGTACTGCGGTGAGAGCACCTTGTCGAACGCGACGAGCGCGGCGACCGTCGCCGCCGCCGCCATGAGAAGCGCCTCAGGCGAGTGCGCCCGGCGGCGCGCGTAACCGATCCACATTCCGACGACGGCGAAGATCTCGACCGCCGTCGAGATGTCGGCGGCGATTCCGGCGCCGCGGCCGGTGAGCGCCTGCCCGCCGTGGGACGTGATCGTCGTGTGCGCGGCCATCCCGAGATGCTCGGCCGCCATGAGCACCGCCGCGCCGAGGCTCTCGATCTGCAGGGGCCGGTCGAATTGGCCCGAGATGCTCGACCAGAGCCCGTGCGGCTCGAGGATCGCAAAGGGGACGAAGCACGCTGCGGCTACGACGGCGAACGAGACTGCGGCTAGAGCGCTCCCGCCGCGCCGGCGCCAGAGGTGGACGATCGCGAGCGGGAGGAGGACTCCCGGCCAGAGCTTCGCTGCGAAGCCGAGCCCGAGTAGCGCGCCGCTGAGGATCGGCCGCTCACGGACGAGCGCGGCGAGACCGCCAAGCGCGAGCAGTGTCGGCCACAGGTCGTAGCGCGTGCCGAACAGCGACCCGAGCACGAGCGGCGAGACGGCGAAGAGGAGCAGTGCCGCCCAGACTCGTCCGCTGCTCGATCCGACCCTCCGCAGTGTTGTCGCGATGAACCCGATGCAACCGGCGCCACAGAGTCCCATGAGGATCGTGAACGAGGTCGCGTAGCTCCACCGCATGTATGACGCGAGGAGCCACGGGACGAGCGCGGCGGGCGGATAGGCGAGCGGATGAAGCTGTTGGTGGCTGTACGGAATGTGGCCGGCGCGGACGAACTCCGCGTACTCCTTGTAGCCGCCGACATCCGACAGCGCGCCCTGCTCGAGCCAGCGCTGGACGGCGTAGAGCGAGAAGGCGAACAGGAGCGCCGCCGCGATCACTGCCGGCCAGCTCGAACGCCGCCTCACTCGATGACGTCGAACTCTTCCGCCACCACGGGCTCGCTGCCGATCAGCTCGGGCAGGCCACCGAGGTCGGGGAACTCGTCCCCGACGCACACGAGGCCGAAGCGGTCGGACACCGTGTTCGAGATCCAGTACGCGCCGTCCGGCAGCAGCGGGAGGTGCTCCTCCAACTCCCCGAGCGTCGTCTTCGAGTCGAAGAGGTTCCAGATGAGAACGCGGGCGATCACGGCTACATCCGGAAGACGCCGAACGTCGTCTCGGGGATCGGGGCGTTGCGCGCGGCGGCCGAGCCCGAGCGCGAGCACGCGCCGCGTGTCGAGCGGGTCGATGATCCCGTCGTCCCAGAGCCGCGCGGTCGAGTAGTACGGGTTGCCCTCCGCCTCGTACTTCGCGCGGATCTCGTCCTCGTCGACGTCGCCGACCATCGAGAGGACGGTCGCCGCCTGCTCGCCGCCCATGACGGAGATGCGCGCGTTCGGCCACATCCACAGCTGGCGCGGCTCGTACGCGCGCCCGCACATCGCGTAGTTGCCGGCGCCGAACGAGCCGCCCGTGACGACGGTGAACTTCGGCACCTGCGCGTTCGCGACGGCCATGACGAGCTTCGCGCCGTCGCGGGCGATCCCGCCGGCCTCGTACTCCGTCGCCGACCATGAAGCCGGTGATGTTCTGGAGGAAGACGAGCGGAATACGCCGCTTGCAGCAGAGCTCGATGAAGTGCGCGCCCTTCTGCGCCGACTCGGCGAAGAGGACGCCGTTGTTGGCGAGGATCGCCGACGTGGAAGCCCTCGATCCGGGCGAAGCCGGTGACGAGTGTCTCGCCGTAGAGCTGCTTGAACTCCTGAAAGCGCGAGCCGTCGACGATGCGCGCGATCAGCTCGCGTGGGTCGACCTGGTGGCGGAAGTCCTCCGGGATCAGCCCGTAGAGGTCGGCCGGGTCGAGCGCTGGAGGCTCGGGCTCGGCGTAGCGTCCCATGTAGGCGGACGTCGATGTAGACGTCGGTGTACCGAGGTTGCGGACGATCCCGCGCGCGATCGCGAGCGCGTGCTCGTCGGAGGTCGCGTAGTGGTCGGCGACGCCGGAGCGGCGCGCGTGGACGTCGGCGCCGCCGAGCTCCTCCGCGGTCACGTCCTGGCCGGTCGCCGCCTTCACGAGCGGCGGGCCGCCGATGAAGATCGTTCCCGTGCCGCGGACGATCACCGTCTCGTCGCTCATCGCCGGCACGTACGCGCCGCCGGCGGTGCACGAGCCCATCACGACCGCGATCTGCGGGATCCCCTTGCGCCGACATCCGCGCCTGGTTGAAGAAGATCCGCCCGAAATGGTCGCGGTCGGGGAAGACATCGGCCTGCAGAGGTAGGAAGGCGCCGCCGGAGTCGACGAGGTAGAGGCACGGCAGGCGGTTCTGCTCCGCGATCTCCTGCGCGCGCAGGTGCTTCTTCACGGTGAGCGGGAAGTACGAGCCGCCCTTGACCGTCGCGTCGTTGGCGACGATCACGCACTCGCGGCCCTCGACGACGCCGATGCCGGTGACGATCCCGGCGCTCGGCGCGCCGCCGTCGTAGAGATCCCACGCGGCGAGCGCGTTGAGCTCGAGGAACGCGGTGCCGGGATCGACGAGCCGGTCGATCCGCTCGCGCGCGGGCAGCTTGCCGCGGGAGCGTGTGGCGCTCCATCGCCTTCTCGCCGCCGCCGAGCGCGACCTGCGCCGTGCGCTCGCGCAGCTCGGCGACGAGCTCCTCCATCCGCGCCCGGCGCCGCGCGAACTCGTCGGCGCCGCGATCGATCTGCGAGGTAAGGACTGACACGCCCGGAGCCTAACGAGCCGCGTCCCCGGCAGACACGTCGGAACCAGGTTCCGACGTGTCCCGTCAGGCCATGATCGTACGCTTGTTCGCATGGCGGTTCCGGGCATCGTCGCGCACCTCGATCTCGACGCGTTCTATGCCGCGGTCGAGGAGCTCGAGAACCCCGAGCTCCGCAAGCAGCCGCTCGTCGTCGGCGGCGATCCGCGCGGGCGCGGCGTCGTGGCGACCGCGAACTACAACGCGCGCAAGTTCGGCATCCACTCCGCGATGAGTTGCGCCGAGGCGATCCGCCGCTGTCCGCATGCCGTCTTCGTCCGGCCGCGCCACGCGCTCTACCGCGAGTACTCGCGGCAGCGTCTGGGAGACGGTCCGCGGCATCGTCCCGACGGTCGAGCAGACCGGGATGGACGAGGGCTACCTCGACATCGGAGAAGTCGCCGCCGACTTCCTCGCTGCGCGCGGCATCGCCGAGGCGGTGCGGACGGCGGTACGCGCGGCGACAAGTCTCACGTGCTCGCTCGGCGTCGCGCCCTGCAAGGTCGTCGCCAAGATCGCGAGCGACGCGCGCAAGCCGGGCGGCCTCGTCGTCGTTCCTGCGGGGAAGGAGCGCTCGTTCCTTGCGCCGCTCGCCGTCCGGCGCCTGCCGGGAGTCGGCCCGAAGGCCGAGCAGCGGCTCCGAGCGGCAGGGATCGAGACGATCGGCCAGCTCGCGGCGATCTCCGACGACGAGCTCCGCCGCGTGCTCGCCGGCAGCGTCGGGACGATGCTGCGCGACCGCGCTCGCGGGATCGACCCGCGCGGGCTCGAGCACGGCACCGAGCGGATCTCGATCAGCGTCGAGAACACGTTCGAGCGCGACATCTCCGACCGCGAGCGCCTCCACGACGAGCTGCGCGGCATGGCGGCCGAGGTCGCGGAGGCACTACAGCGGCGCGGCCAGGTCGCGCGGACGGTGACGACGAAGCTCCGCTACGCCGACTTCTCGATCCGCAGCCGCTCGACCTCGCTCGACAACGGGATCGACGACGCCGCGACGATCGGCGACCTCGCGTGCCGCCTCCTCGACCGCGGCCTCCACGACCGCCCGGGCGCGCTGCGCCTCGTCGGCGTCGGCGTCTCGGGCCTCGGCGACTTCCGCCAGCTCGCGCTCGAAACCGGCTGAAGACGGGCGGGCATAGGAGAACTGAGTCGCGCGCAGAAGGAACTGACGAAATCTGCGCGGCAGATCAGGCCGCGGCGGGTCAAATCTGAGGAGGCACTGTTGAAGAGTTTGAAGAGCCCTACGACGGTCATTGCGATGCTGGCCCTGTTCGTGGCACTCGGCGGAGGAGCCGCCCTGGCCAGCGGGGTGATCTCGGGCAACTCGATCGCAAACCACTCGATTCCCCTGAGAAAGCTGTCAGCTCGCGCAGTCCACAGGTTGCGCGGGCACAAGGGACCGAAGGGCAACACCGGCGCGGCCGGCCAGCCCGGGGCTGACGGCACCGACGGAACCAACGGGCACGGACGGCACCGACGGCACCGGCATCTCGGCCGTCGTGAGCGACAGTTCCTGCACGGCGGGCGGATTTGAGATGGACTTCACCGCCGTGTTCGACCCGTCACCTGGTGCAACGGCGTGGACGGCGCTCCTGGCGCGCAGGGTGATCCGGGAGCGCAGGGTGATCCGGGAGCGCAGGGTGATCCTGGAGCGCAGGGTGATCCGGGCGCGCAGGGTGATCCGGGTCCGCAGGGTGATCCGGGTCCGCAGGGTGATCCGGGTCCGCAGGGTGATCCGGGTCCGCAGGGTGATCCAGGCCCGCAGGGTGATCCAGGCCCGCAGGGTCCCGCTGGCCCCGGTACCAGCGCGCTGGCGCAGTTCGGCGGTCAGGTCAACATGGGCCAGACCCTGTGCCTCGGCGTCTGGGGCGCAAACCACCAGAACCCGTGCCTCGGCGCGGCTTTCGCGAGCGATAACAACTCCCTCGTGTTCGGGCCGATGCCCGCCGGCCTGAGCGTTCAGAACCTCTCCGTGGCGGCCTCGACGGCTCCGACTGTTGGCCCTCTGGTCATTACCGTGCTCGACAACGGAGCAGCGACGTCGCTCACCTGCACGATCTCCACCGGCATGACGACTTGCACTGACAGTGCACATTCGTTCTCGACCTCAGGGGGGGACTTCCTCGAGGTGCGGGTCTCGAACGACCCCAGCAACACTGGCATGACGCGGTTCGTGGTGAGCTTCACGTACTAGCCACGAGAGCCTATGGAGTGTTTCTCGGGAGGCCCCTTGCGGGGCCTCCCGCCTCTTTTAAGGGTGGGCAGAGATTTCCCCCGTGAAGCGAGCGAAGCGACGCGCTAAGCAGGGGCGACAGGACTCGAACCTGCGACCTACGGTTTTGGAGACCGCCGCTCTACCAACTGAGCTACGCCCCTTTGACGGGCGCAGTGTACCGGGACGGTTTCCGCGTCTATGGTCGCGGGATGGCCATGACCGCCCTCTTCGCCGCCCTTGCCGCAGCGCTTGCGGCGGTCTCCGCGTACGCCTTCGCGAGCGGAACAGCAGCCCCGCATCTCGTCGTCGGGGTCGCCGCCGCGGCCGTTGCCGCCTGGCTTGCGAGCCTCTCGCGTGCAGCTTTTCGCCGGCGGAGGTGAGGAGACCGCCACCGGACGCCGTATTCTCTCGGCGTGGCCCAGGTCAACGAGACGCAGGCTCTGTGGCTCGACTATCGCCGCACCGGTGACCAGAAGCTGCGCGATCGGCTGATCCTGACCTATGCGCCGCTCGTCAAGTACGTCGCCGGGCGGCTCGGCTCGGGCCTGCCCGCACATGTCGACGAAGGCGATCTCGTCTCGTACGGGCTCCTCGGCCTGATGGGCGCGATCGAGCGCTTCGACCCGACGCGGGAGATCAAGTTCGAGACGTACGCCATGTCCCGTATCAAGGGCCAGATCATCGACGAGCTGCGCGCCATGGACTGGGTTCCCCGCTCCGTCCGCGCCCGCGCGCGCGACATCGAGCGCGCCATCGCCGAGCTCGAGAAGAAGCTCGAGCGCGCGCCCACCGACGAGGAGATCGCGGCGAAGCTCGGCATCACTGAGGAGGAGCTCGAGCAGAGTCTCACCGACATCGGGCGTTCGTCCATCGCCGCGCTCGACGAGCTGTGGACCGTGTCCGGCGGCGACGGTGACCAGGTCGCGCTGATCGACACGCTCGAGGACGAAGACGCAGCCGACCCGCAGAGCTCGCTCTCCGTCACCGAGCAGAAGGAGGCGCTCGCCGAGGCGATCGCCCTTCTGCCGGAGCGCGAGAAGCTCGTCGTGACCCTCTACTACTACGAGGAGCTGACTCTCCGCGAGATCGGGGAGGTGCTCAGCGTCACCGAGTCTCGGGTCTCCCAGCTCCACACGAAGGCGGTCCTCCGCCTCAAGGCGCACCTCGCCTCGACCGGCACCCTGAGCTAACCCGCTGCGGTGACCGGGCAGCTCGCGCGGGATACGATGCGGGCCGGAATCGACTCAGGAGGACGTGCCCCGTATGGCTGCCACCGAGCCCGCCAAGATCCGCAACATCGCCGTCGCCGGCCATCGCGGCGTCGGGAAGACCTCGCTCGTCGAGGCGCTGCTCTTCCAGGCGGGAAAGACGAACCGGCTCGGGACGATCGAGCAGGGGACGACCGCCTCCGACTGGGAGGAGCACGAGCAGAAGCGCGGCATGTCCCTCTCCGGCTCGCTCTGCCACCTCGAGTGGAATGACCGGAAGATCAACCTCGTCGACACGCCCGGCGACGCCGGCTTCCAGGCCGACACGTACGCGGCGCTGCGGGTCGTCGAGGGCGTCGTCGTCGTGCTGAGCGGCGTTATGGGCGTCGAGGTCAACACGAGCCGCGTCTGGAACCGCGCCGAGGAGTACGAGCTCTCGCGCGTCGTCTTCATCAACATGCTCGACCGCGAGCGCGCCGACTTCTATCCGCGTGCTCGAGGCCGCGCGCGCGCAGCTCTCCGACCGCTGCGTCGCGATCCAGCTTCCGATCGGCGCCGAGCACGAGCTGACGGGCGTCGTCGATCTCCTCCACATGTGCGCGTACATGGATCCGTCCGGCGGGCGCGAGGGCGGTCCGCAGCCGATCCCCGAGGACGATGGCCGGCGTGGTGCAGGAGCACCGCGAGAAGCTCCTCGACGCCGTCGTCGAGACCGACGAGGAGCTCATGGCGCGCTACCTCGAGGGCGAGGAGCTCGACGCCGAGGCGGTCGCGCACGCGCTGAAGGCCGCCGTGACGCGCGACGAGCTCTATCCCGTCGCGCTGCGGCGTCGCCTCGAAGAATCTCGGCACGACCGCGCTCCTCGACCTGCTCGTCGAGGGCGTCCCGTCGCCGGCGCGCAAGGGCACGACGATCGAGTTCGGCGACGCGAAGCAGAGCGTCTTCATCTTCAAGACGATCGCCGACCCGTTCACCGGCCGCATCAGCCTCTTCCGCGTCCTCGCCGGGCCCGTCTCGGGCGACACGACGCTCGTCGACCCGCGCACGCACGCGAAGGAGCGGCTCGGCCAGGTGCTCCTGCTGCAGGGGAAGGACTCCGAGCCGGTCGACGCGCTCGGCGATCGGCGACCTCGGCGCGGTCGCGAAGCTCAAGGACGTCGTCACCGGCGACGTGCTCGTCGACCACGAGGTTCCGGTCGAGCCGCCGCACATCGACTTCCCCGAGCCCGTGATGAGCTTCGCGATCACGCCGAAGGCGAAGGGTGACGAGGAGAAGATGGCGACCGGCCTCCGCCGCCTGAGCGAGGAGGACCCGACCCTGGTCATGCGCCGCGACCCGCAGACCGGCGAGCAGCTCCTCTCCGGCCTTTCGCAGATGCAGGTCGAGGTCGCGGTCGACCGGCTCACAGACGCGGTTCCACGTCGACGTCGAGCTCCACCCGCCGCGCGTCCCGTACAAGGAGACGATCCGCAAGGAGGCGCGCGCGCGGCACCGCTACAAGAAGCAGACGGGCGGCCGCGGCCAGTTCGGCGACTGCGAGATCCTCATCGAGCCGCTGCCCGCCGAGAACGGCGAGCTGGGCTACGAGTTCGTCGACAAGATCGTCGGCGGCGTCATCTCGCAAGGCTTCCGGCCGGCGGTCGACAAGGGCGTGCGCGAGGCGATGGAGCACGGCGACCTCGCCGGCGCGCCGATCCAGGGAGTCCGCGTCAGTCTCATCGACGGGATGGAGCACAACGTCGACTCCTCCGAGATGGCGTTCAAGATCGCCGGCTCGATGGCGTTCAAGGAGGCGTACCAGAAGGCCGATCCCGTTCTTCTCGAGCCGATCATGGAGCTCGAGGTGACAGCGCCCGACGAGACGGTCGGCGCGGTGAACGGCGACCTCAACTCGCGCCGCGGCCGGCTGCAAGGGATGGAGCCGGCGGGCGGGATGACCACGATCAAGGCCGAGGTGCCGATGGCCGAGGTTCTCACGTACTCCCAGGCCCTCACCTCGATGACGGGCGGCCGCGGCGACTACTCGATGCACTTCCTCCGCTACGAGGAAGTCCCGACCCACGTCGCGCAGAAGATCATCGAGCAGACAAAGCGCGAGCGCGAGGAGGCGAAGGTCTAGTGGCAGAGGAGCAGGCTCCGAAGGAATACGAGGCGCCGAAGGGCGCCGAGACCAAGGGCACATGGAAGGGCGGCGCCAAGCCGCTCGACTACGCCGCCACGGCGAAGTTCTACGTGCTCCGCAAGAAGGAGAAACCGTCCGCCGAGATCTTCTCCGTCTCGTACGTCGCGGACGGGGGCGACAAGACGCGCCCCGTCTCGTTCGTCTTCAACGGCGGGCCGGGCGCCTCGTCGGCGTACCTCCACATGGGCGCGGTCGGCCCGCAGCGCGTCGATTTCCCCGCCGACGGGACGTTGCCGCCGCTGCCGCCGAAGCTCGTCGAGAACGAGTCGTCGTGGCTCGCGTTCACCGACCTCGTGTTCGTCGACCCGGTCGGCACGGGCTTCAGCCGCATCGTCGAGAACGACGAGAAGAAGGACGAGAAGAAAGGCGAGGGCGAGAAGAAGCCCGAGGACGAGTACTTCGGTCCGAAGCGCGACCTCGAGTCGCTCTGCGAGTTCATGACGCGCTGGCTGTCCGAGAACGACCGCTGGGGCTCGCCGATCTTCATCGCGGGCGAGAGCTACGGCGGCTACCGCGTCGGCCGGCTCGTGCGGATGCTCCAGGAGGACGCCGGCATCGGCCTCAACGGCGCTGTCCTCATCTCACCCGCACTTGAGCTCGGTGGGCTCGACATGAACGATTACGGCGTCGTGCAGTGGGTCGACGTCCTGCCGACGATGGCAGGCGCCGCGGCGCACCATGGTCGCGGGAGAGCGCTTCCCGCCGGTACCTCGCTCGACGACGTGCGCGCGGCGGCGGAGGAGTTCGCCGCCGGCGATTACGCGAAGTTCCTCGTCCTTGGCGCGTCGCTCGACGCAGCCGAGCGCCAGCGGATCCTGTCGCGGCTCGCCGACTTCCTCGGCCTGCCGGTCGACTTCGTGACGAGGGCCGAGGGGCGTGTCGGCCAAGAGGTCTTCGCGCGCGAGCTGCTGCGAGACGAGCGCAAGGTCGTCGGGTTCTACGACGCGACCATCACGACGACCGATCCGTTCCCGGACCGTACGGGCCACGAGGCGCCCGACGCGACGCTCGCCGGGATCGCGGCTGCGTACACCGCGGCGATCAACAAGCAGCTCCGCTCGGACATCGGCGTCGAGACCGACCGCGACTACCGGCTCCTCAGCGTCGAGGTGAACCAGGCGTGGAAGGAAGACTCGAAGAAGCACTTCTTCCAGCCGCCGGATGGAGCGACCGACAGTTTCCGCTACGGCATGGCCCTCAACCCGCACATGAAGGCGTTCATCACGCACGGCCGCTTCGACATGGTCACGCCGTACTACACGACCGACCGGCTCCGGAATCTCATGCGGCTCGTCCCTGACGCGGCTGCGCGGCTGACCGTGCAGCACTTCGGTGGCGGGCACATGTTCTACGCGTGGGAGGAGAGTCGCCACGCGTTCACCGCCGCGATCACGGCGTTTTACGAGAGCGCCCTTGCTGGAAGCGCCGCCGGCTAAGCCGGCGGCGCCCGGCGGCAGACCGCCGCCGCCCGTGGGCGGCCGCTGGGGCGGGCTGAGACGATCGCCAGCCCGCCGCGCCTCCCGATCTAGCTCTGCTGAGGCTGCGCCTGCTCGCCCCGGTCGCGCAGGTGCGCGAGCACGTCGGCGATGTCGGCGAGTTGCTGCTCGAGATCGCGCTGGTGATTCTCCAGGCGCTCGATCAGCTCGTGCCTGTTGGGGAAGCCGCCGCGGAAGAGCCCGCGCGGGCCGTGGCCCCAGCCATGGTGATGGTGTCTGTGATGCATGTTCACCTCCTCTCCTCGTACCGCTTGAGAAACTCGGACGTGCGCTCCTGCGAGCGGCGCAGCGCTTCGACCCAGTGGTCGAGGAGATGCGCGCCGGCGGGAGTGATTGCGTAGCGGCGCTTGGCCGGACCGGGGGAGGACGCATCCCATTCCGACGCGACGAGACCCTCCTCCTCGAGCGCGCGGAGCAGGCGGTAGAGGTTCCCCATCTCGACGCGCTGCTCGCCGGTCAGCTCGGGTAGGTGCTCGAGGAGGTCGTAACCGTGTGCAGGCCGCTCGCGGAGGAGAAGGAGCAGCGCCGGCTCGGCGAAGCGCTCCACGCGGGCGTGGACGCTCCAATGCCCGTGGTGGTGCCGCCGATTGCGTGGGCCGCGTCCCCTCATGCCGATACGTGTAAATTACACATGTAAGAGACACTAGCGGGAGGCCGGGATGCTACGCAAGCGGGCTACAGTTGCCGCATGCGCGTGACGAAGATCTCCACCACGCGCGCCTGCGCGGTGTGCGAGCGGACGCTGCTGCTGGGAGAGCGCACCGTGCGGTTCTCGCCGGCCCCGGGTGCGGAGCTCGTCGATGTCTGCCCGCTCTGCCATGAGGTTGCCGTCGACGCCGGCTGGGTGAAGGAGGGCTCGCCGACGACGCCGACCATCAACGTCGAACGCCGTCGCCGGCGCATGCTCGGCGGTCGCTTCGGCACTGCGCGCGGCGGCGGCGATGAGCCGCTCGCGCAGCAGGAGCCGATCCTTCGCCGCCTCTCGGACGAGGAGGTCGCGCTGCTCGAGGCGGCCGACATCTTCAACGGGAGCGCGTACCGCCGCACGGTCGGCGGCATCGCGAAGAGCCTCGGCGCGCCCCGCGCGAGCGTCGTCCCCCTGTCGGGGACGACGGGCGAGCTCGCCGTCACGGTCGCCTGGGATCTCTCGTGGTACCAGTACCGCGTGAGCCCCGACTCCGGCCAGCCGATCAGGCTCGAGCGGCGCGGCCACGAGGTCGGTGAGCTCGAGCCGGTCTTCAAGGAGTGGAACGCGAACGTCGAGGACGAAGGCCGCCTCGTCCCGGAGATCGCGCGGCTGTAGACCCACGTCTAAACTGGAGGCCGTGATCTATTGCGTCATCCCACGTGAGCTCGTCGACGACCTCTACGACAAGATGGTCGACTACTACGAGGACAACCCGAATGTCGAGGTGATCGTCGAGCGCCGCGAAGGCCCCGACCGTCGCGCCGGCGAGGACGTCGTGGAGGAGACCAAGAGCCGCCGCATCACCCGCGACCGCCGTCGCGCCCATCCCGGTCGCTTCCCCAAGACCGACGCGCCCGAGTAGGGCTACCCTCGCCTTATGGCGGCGACCGAGACGTTCGAGAGCACGAGCCCGGCCGACGGCGCGACGATCGGCGCGTTTCCGCGCTCGACGGCGGAGGACGTCGACCGCGCCGTCGCGACAGCGAAAGCGGCCTACGACGACTGGCGCCTGACGCCCGCGCCGAAGCGCGGCGAGATCCTCTTCCGCGTCGCGCAGGCCCTCGAGCGTGAGAAGGCCGCGCTCTCCGATCTCGTCACGCACGAGATGGGGAAGGTGAAAGCCGAGGCCGGCGGCGACGTCCAAGAGGCCATCGACATCACGTACTACATGGCCGGCGAGGGCAGGCGCCTCTTCGGCCACACGACGCCGTCCGAGCTGCAGAACAAATGGAACATGAGCATCCGCGTGCCGATCGGTGTCGTCGGGGCGATCACGCCGTGGAACTTCCCGATCGCGATCCCGTCGTGGAAGTCGATCCCGGCGCTCATCTGCGGCAACACCGTCGTCCTCAAGCCGGCCGAGGATACGCCGGCGCTCGCGCAGCGCTTCGTCGAGCTCCTCGCACGAAGCGGGCATCCCCGAGGGCGTCGTCAACATCGTGCACGGCTTTGGCGAAGACGCGGGCGCTGCGCTCGTGCGTCATCCCGACGTTCCGGTGATCACGTTCACCGGCTCGCGCGAGACGGGAATCCTCGTCGCGAAGGCCGCGGCCGAGCGGCTCAAGCACCTCCACGTCGAGCTCGGCGGCAAGAACGCGATCATCGTCCTCGACGACGCCGATCTCGACCTCGCGGTCGACGGCATCGTCTGGTCGGCGTTCGGCACCTCGGGTCAGCGCTGCACCGCCGCGTCGCGCGTCATCGTCCAGCGCGGCGCGTACGACGAGCTCCAGAAGCGGCTCGTCGCCCGCGTCGAGAAGCTGCGCCTCGGACCGGGCTGGGAGGACGAGACGGACATCGGCCCGCTCATCAACCGCGCGGCGCTCGAGAAGATGCACTCGTACACCGAGATCGGTAAGGACGAAGGCGCCGACCTTCTCACCGGCGGCGAGGTCGCAAGCGAGGGCGAACTCGAGCAAAGGCTTCTTCTACCGGCCGACCGTCTTCGGCGGCGTCGAAGCGGGGATGCGGATCGCGAACGAGGAGATCTTCGGTCCGACAACGGCGCTCATGCCGGTCGACGACTTCGACGAGGCGGTGCGTGTCGCAAACGGCGTCGGCTACGGCCTTTCCTCGTCGATCTTCACGCACGACGTGAACAAGGCGTTCCGGGCGATGCGCGACCTCGAGGCCGGGATCACGTACATCAACGCCGGCACGATCGGCGCCGAGGTGCACCTCCCGTTCGGCGGCACGAAGGAGACCGGCAACGGCCATCGCGAGGCGGGCCAGGCGGCGCTCGACGTCTTCACCGAGTGGAAGTCGATCTACGTCGACTACTCCGGCAAGCTCCAGCGCGCGCAAATCGATACGGAGGAGTAGGTGGAGTACCGGCAACTCGGCGACAGCGACCTGCGCGTTTCGGAGATCTGCCTCGGCACGTGGACGACGTTCGGCGGCAGCCTCGCCGAGGCCGACGCGGTCGCCGTCGTCGACGCGGCGTTCGAGAGCGGGATCAACTTCTTCGATACGGCGAACGTCTACAGCGAGGGTCGTTCCGAGGAGGTGCTCGGGCGCGCGCTCGCAAGCCGGCCGCGCGGCGAGGTTGTCGTCGCGACGAAGGTGTTCGGCACGGCGCCCGACGGTGGCCGCGGGCTGTCACGCGAGCAGATCCTCAAGCAGATCGACGCCTCGCTCGATCGGCTCGGGATGGACTTCGTCGACCTCTATCAGTGCCATTCGTTCGACGACGACGTGCCGGTGGAGGAGACGCTCGGCGCGCTGACCGAGGTCGTCGACGCCGGTAAGGCGCGGTACATCGGCGTCTCGAACTGGAGGGGGGCGCAGATCGGGAACGCGGTCGACCTTGCGCGCGAGCAGGGCTTCGCGAAGATCGTCTCCTCGCAGCCGGAGTACTCGCTACTGCAGCGCGAGCCGGAGGAGGACGTGATCCCAGCGTCGCGGGAGACCGGGGTCTCGCAGATCGTCTACTCGCCACTCGCGCAGGGCGTCCTCAGCGGCAAGTACCGGCCAGGCCGGGCGCCCGAGGCGGACACGCGCGCAGCCCAGCGCGGCGAGTACATGTGGGGCTACAACAGCGACAAGGTGCTCGAGCGGGTCGAGCGGCTACGGCCTGTCGCCGAGGGGCTCGGCTGCTCGATGGCTCAGCTCGCGCTGGTGTGGATCCTCCGCGAGCCGAATGTAGCGGCGGCGATCATCGGCGCCTCGCGCCCCGATCAGGTGCGCGACAACTCGGGCGCGTCCGGAGTACGGCTCGACGAAGCGGCGCTGCGCGCGATCGACGCCGCACTCGCGGCGTGACTCGCAAGCTCGTCGTCTTCGTCCCACGCGAGGCGCTCGACACTGTGCGCGACGCGCTTTTCGCCGTCGGCGCGGGGCGGACCGGAAACTACGAGCGGTGCTCCTGGTACACCGAGGGGACGGGGACGTTCCTCGGCGGCGAAGGCACGTCTCCCGCTGTCGGGCAACCGGGGCGGGAGGAGCGCGTCGCCGAGCTCCGGCTCGAGACCGTCTTCCCGGCGGAGCGACAGGAAGCCGTCGTCGCGGCCCTGCGCGAGGCGCACCCGTACGAGGAGCCGGCCTTCGAGATCTACGACCTCGTGGCGACCGGGTGAAGGCGCGTCTCTTCACCGACGGCGGCGCGCGCGGCAATCCCGGCCCGGCGGCGTTCGCGTACGTCCTCGAGGCGGAGGACGGGACGGTGCTCGCGGCGCACGGCGAGGCGTTCGGCGTCGCGACGAACAACGTCGCGGAGTACCGGGCGCTCGTCGCCGGCCTCGCGAAGGCGGTCGAGCTCCAGGTGCCGGAGGTCGAGGTCGTCTCCGACTCGGAGCTCCTCGTGAAGCAGATGAGCGGTGTCTACCGCGTGAAGAACGAGGCGCTCCGGGCGCTGTCGCTGGAAGCGGCGCGGCACGCGCGAGCCGTCGGCAAAGTCACGTACACGGCCGTGCGACGTGAGCAGAACAAGCTCGCCGACAAGCTCGTCAACGACGCGTTGGACGCCGCGGCGCTCGGCTAGACTTCGCGCCCACGCGGATGTAGCTCAGTTGGCTAGAGCGTCTGCTTGCCATGCAGAAGGTCGTGGGTTCGAGTCCCATCATCCGCTTTTCATCCCGGCGAGTGGCCGAACAGGCGGCGGTAGAACGCCTCCCAGTTCATCGCGAAGCCCCGCCGCGCCGCGCGCAGTGACAGTTGCCCGTCGCACACAGCGGCCTTCGCGCGGTTCTCCAGCGCATCTTTGACGTGGTAGTTCGCGGGGCCGTTGCCAGGCTCCGGGAAGAGGTTCGCGATCGCGTTCGAGCCGCCGAGCTCGAGCGGGACGATGTGGTCGATCTCGATCGTGTCGCCGTAATACGAGGCGGCCATCCCGTACTCACGCTCGACCCGGAACTTCTCGGCCTGCGGGACGTTGCGGATGGCGCCTGTGCGGAAACTTCCCGAGCAGATCACCCGTTTCGTCAGGCGCGAGTAGTACGCACCGGGTGAGCAGGAGCGGTCCGGCCGGACGGAGCGGACGCAGCGGCTTTTCTGCGTCCGGCGTCCGAGTTGGACGGTGTGTCCGGTCTGGATGCCGCTGGAACCGCCAGACCCGCTCCCGGTCAACCACTTCGCGACGCCGCCGTGGTGCGAGCAGGTGCCGGAGTGGTGCTTCGAGTAGCTGTACGTCCCGTCATGGCAGAGCGCCGTCGCTCCTGGCGGCGCGGCTGCGGCGGAGCCGGCCGCGGTCACCGCCAGGACGCCGACAACCGCGAGAAAGAGCCGCATGGGACACGTCTATCGCAGACATGTCCCTATAGCAAGGCTGCGACCGTCAAGAGTCGGAGGGGACGGAGAGCGGGCGGCGAGCGAGCCATGCGATGCGGACGAGGTCGAGTGCCATCCGCGACGATGAGCGCAGGAGCTTCACCTTCGTGTCGCGGTTGTCGATCCACTCGACCGGCACCTCCGCGACCGGCAGGCCGAGCCGGGACGCGGTGAGACAGAGTTCGGCGTCGAACGCGAACCCCTCGATCTGCTGGAGCTCGAACAAGATGTGCGTCTCCGGCAGTCGGAACAGCTTGAAGCCGCACTGCGTGTCGTGGAAGGGCAGGCCGGTCAGCTTCCGCATCAGGAAGTTGTAGGTCTTGCCCATGAACTCGCGATGCGCGGGCTGGTGGACCTTGACGTTGGAGCCGGGCAGGTCGCGCGATCCGATCGCCATCGCGTTCCCCTCGCGCAGAGCCGCCGCGAGCGGGACGAGCTCCGACATCGGCGTGGAGCCGTCGACGTCGCTGACGAGAGCCAAGTCGGATTCCACTGAGAGGACGCCGGCGCGCACGGCGGCTCCCTTTCCCCGGTTCCGGCCGAGCCGGATCAGGCGGACGCGCGGGTCGCGCGCTGCACGGGCCTCGACGAGGGCGGCCGTCTCGTCCGTCGACCCGTCGTCGATGACGACGACCTCGACGAGCTCCAGGCCGGCCGCCTCGGCCTGCCGCTCGGCTTCGCCCTCGAGGAGGTCGAAGAGGATTGGGAGGCGCTGCGACTCGTTGTAGACCGGCACGACGAGGGACAGGGAGTCCAACTGGCTGCCCAATTTACCCTCCTGCCCGGCCATGGCCGTCCGCACAGAGAGAATGCGCCGGTGGTTGCCGAAGCGAGAAGCGGGCGCGGCTGGTTCTTGGCGAGCCGGTTCGTCGTCGTGGGCGTGCTCAACACGCTTGTCGACTACGCCCTCTTCCTCGGGATAACGAAGGTTTTCCACGTCTCGCTCGGCAGCGTCTGGATCGCGAAGGTGATCTCGGGGACGGTCGCGATGACTCTCAGCTTCTTCCTCAACCGGCGCTGGGTCTTCGAGGCGGGCGGGAAGGCGCCGGTACACCACCAGGCCGCGCGGTTCTTCGCAACCACGGCCATCGCGGTTTACGGGATCGGTGTTCCGCTCACGCAGCTCTTCGCACACGACTACCAGGGGCCGGGCCGCTGGCTCCACGACGTACTCCGGCATGTTGGGCTCACGAGCGCCGCTCCGAGCGTCTTCACGGACGCGTTCGCGACCAAGACCGCGGCGTTTGCGATCGCGACCCTCTGCTCGATGAGCTTCAACTTCCTCGCCTACCGGTACTGGGTCTTTCGCGAGCGGGCCGTCTGATCCGGAACTACTTCGAGTGGAAGTAGGCCTGGTAGATCTGCTTCGCGGCCGGCGCTGCGGCATCGACGCCGAAGCCGCCGTGCTCGATCATCACGACGACGACGAGTTGCGGATTGTTGTAAGGCGCCCACGAGGCGTACCACGAGTGGTCGTCAAGCGGCGGCGCCTGCGCGGTTCCCGTCTTGCCCGCCACGGTCGGCGTGAAGCCGCCGAACACCGCGCCCGACGTTCCCGACGCGTTGTTCGCGGCCTCGTAGAGGCCCTCCTTGATCGCCCACGTCGACGGCGAGAGCTTGAGCCTGCGCACCGGCTTGAACCGCAGCTCGTGTCGCACGCCGTTCCGGATCACGGCCTCGGCGACGTGGGGACGGACGACCTTGCCGCCGTTGATTAGCGCCGAGTACGCGACCGCGAGCTGGAGCGGGCTGACCTGCAGCGCGCCCTGTCCGATCGAGAGGTTGATCGCCTGGCCCTCGTAGTACGGCGTCCCGGTGAGCCGCTCGAAGTAGGCGTTCGGCTCGGGGAGGTAGCCCGCCGTCGCGCCGGTGAGGTCGATCGGCGGAGTCGTTCCGAGGCCGAGGAGGCGCGCCCAGTGTTGGATCAGCGTCGCCTTCTTGTCCGGATCCGCCGCCCAGATACGGTCGCCGAGCCGGTAGAACCACGTGTCGCACGACTGCTCGAGCGCCGTCGGCAGATCCATCAGCTCGTACGCGCCGCGCTCGACGTTGAAGAACGTGTGGTCGCCGAGGACGAACGAGCCGGAGCAGAGCTGCGACGTGTACGGGGTGATGATCCCGCCGGCGAGCGCGGCCTCCGCGATGATCGGCTTGAACGTCGAGCCGGTCGGATACGCGCCGGCGATCGCGCGGTTGAGCGTCGGGGTGCCGGTTGTGTCGGCATAGAGACCCGAGAGGTAGTGCGAGCTCGTCGCGGCGAGCTTCTCGTTGAAGGTCGGATAGCTCGCGATCGCCTTGATCGCGCCCGTCCACGGGTCGATCGCGACGGCCGAACCGCCGGTCGGGTTGTAGCCGGCCGTGCGCGCGTCGGCCATCCCGTTGTAGATCGCGTTCTCGGCCGCACGCTGGAGCCTCGTGTCGATGGAAAGCTGCAGCGTCGGCGGCTGCTTCGCCTTCGGGACGGTGAGCTGGCCGACGATCTGCCCGAGCGCATTGACCGGGATCCGTGCTTTGAGAAAGCCGGCGTCGAGGATCGAGTCGTACCTGGCTTCGACGCCGCTCTGGCCGACGAGCTGGCCCGCCTGCGCCTTCCCATACGCGCCCGACCGGAGCTCGCGCTTGCTGATCTGGCCGAGTAAGCCGAGGAAGGGGCTTCCGAATGCCCCGAGCGGATAGCTCCGCGTATCCGCCTCCGCGACGCTGAAGCCGGGGAACCGCGCCGCGTGCTCTTGGAGGTAGTTTGTCAGCGCTAGGCGCGGGCTCGCGATGACGACGGCCGGGGCGAAGGGGGCTTGAAGGACGTCGTGGGCGATTCGCGCGATGAGCTGCCGCTTGCGCGTTCCTGTGAACCTTGCGAGGCGCGCGATCTCGTGCAGGCCTGCCGCACTCGGGCTCCAGACGCCGTGCGCGTCGCGGCTGCCGAGGGAGGCGGCGTCGGCGTCGATCACGACGTGGCCGGTCGTCCCGGCGATGATCCTGCCGCGATCGTCGACGATCGCGCCGCGCGCGCCGATCAGGTCGACGCTGCGGTACGCCTGCTGGCGGGCGGCGACCGAGTACTGCTTTCCGTGCAGCACCTGGAGCGACCAGGCGCGCAGCAGCAGGAGGGTCACGCCGGCTGCGACGACGACGGCGAGGCCACCGATGCGGACGTAGAAGCCCGGGCTGCGGAAGTACGGCGCGTCCGCGCGGGAGTACGGCTGCAGGCGGAAGCGGGAGGCCACCGGACCGCAGGGTAGCGAGCTACTCGTCCGCGATCTCGTCCGCCAGCAGGGCAAGCGCGAACGAGCGCCACGCGAGCTCCGGTTCGGCGCGAAGCGCCTCGACCGCACTCGCGACGGCGGGCAGATCTGCGGTTGGGAGATCCTCGAGCGCGGCGCCGAGTGCTGCGCGCCGCTCGGGCGTCTCGAGCTCCGCCGCGAGGCGTTCCGTGGCGATCGAACCGAAGTCGAGCTCGCGGTGCGGGTCGCCGCCGGCGGCGAGGACGAACATCGCGCGCCGCCTGGAGGCGTTGAGGTCGGCCTCGGGAATCATGACGTTCCCCTGCACGAGCCAGCAGAGCATCACGAGGAGCTCGCTCGACCGCGGGTCGAGGCCCGACTCCTCGAGCTGCTCGAGCCTAGCTCTGTGACTAGCCGGGGTCTCGGCAGTCACCCGTCTCGCCTTCACAACAGCCCCACTTGAAGCGGCACGTCGGGCACTGGTACGTGCCGTGGCGCCACTCCATCGCTGCGGCGCAGCGCGGGCACGTCTCAGTCCGTGTAGTACTCGTCTGCGATTGCAAGGGCGTCGTCGAGTATGGCGATGCCCTCGGCCAGCTCTTCGGGCGAGATCACGAGCGGCGGGCAGACCATGACGACGTTCCAGTGCGTCATGAGATAGAGGCCGCGCTCGAGCGCCGCTTTCGCGAGCCGGGCGACGGGCGCCGCGGCCTCGCCGGAGGCGTTGAACGGGACGAGCGGCTCGCGGGTCTCGCGGTTGCGCACGAGCTCGAGCCCCCAGAAGCAGCCGAGACCGCGCACCTCGCCGATCGATGGGTGCTTCTCCTGGAGCTTCCGTAGCTCGGCCTCGAAGAGCGGCCCTATCTCCGCGGCGTGCTCGACGATGCCCTCCTCGCGGAACGCCTCGATCGATGCGACGCCGACCGCGCACGCGAGCGGATGGCCGCTGTACGTCAGGCCGCCGGCGAAGTACTTGTCACGCAGCCAGGCGGCGATCGGCTCGCGCACCGACATCGCGCCGAGCGGGATGTAGCCGGAGTTGATCCCCTTCGCCATCGTGATGATGTCGGGGACGACCCCCCAGTTGTCGACCGCGAACCACTTCCCGGTGCGGCCGAAGCCGGCCATGACCTCGTCGGCGATGAGCAGGATCCCGTGGCGGTCGCAGACCTCGCGGATCGACTGGAGGTAGCCGTCGGGCGGGACGATCAATCCGTTCGTTCCCGTCACGGTCTCGAGGATCACCGCGGCAACGGTGTGCGGGCCTTCGTAGGAAAGGATCTCCTCGAAGTGCGGCGCGCCCGCGCAGACGGGGCACGGATCGGGGTGGCCGGCGGGGCAGCGGTACGTGTATGGGTCGAGCATCCGCACGACGCCGGGGATGCCGGGCTCGGCGGGCCAGCGGCGCGGGTCGCCGGTGAGCGTCATCGCGCCCGCGGTCGCGCCGTGGTAGCTGCGGTAGCGGGCGACGATCTTCTCGCGGCCGGTGTACCAGCGCGCGAGCTTGATCGCGTTCTCGTTCGCCTCGGCGCCGCCGTTCGTGAAGAACGTCATCGAGATGTCGCCGGGCGTCACCTCGGCGACGAGGCGCGCGAGCGTCGAGCGGGGCTCGTTCGCCATCGGCGGGCCGATCGTGCAGAGCTTGTCCGCCTGCTCCTTGATTGCGGCGATGAGCTTCGGGTGCTGGTGGCCGATCGAGACGTTGACGAGCTGGGACGCGAAGTCGAGGTAGCGCTTGCCGTCGTAGTCCCAGAACCAGCAGCCCTCGCTGCCGGCGACGGCGATCGGGTCGAGCGCGTCCTGCACCGACCATGAATGGAGGACGTATCGCTTCGCGTCGGCCTTGACCTGGGAGCCGAGATCAGTCGTCGCCATACGCCGAGCCTACAACGACGCGGATTCGCTGCACTGCGTTGTTGCAGAAGCCGCCGTAGTTCCACGCGGGCTCGAGTGGCTGGACGTTTCCCGCGGCGTCGGTTGCGCGGCAACAGAGCTCGTGCTCGCCCGGAGCCGCGTCCCACTCGAAGCTGAAGCCGCGCCAGGCGAAGGACCCGAGCGGCGGCTCGAGCTCGGCTTCGGCCCACGTCGCGCCGCCGTCGTCGCTCACTTCGACTCGCTCGACCGGTGCCTGGCCCGACCACGCTCGTCCTTGGAGCACGACCCGGCCGGCGGTGAGGTGGCGCTCGCGCGAGAGGAAGTCCGGGATCCCCGGTGGGACGAGGAGCGAACGCGGCAGCATCCGCTCGACGGGCGGCCCCTCCGTGTCGTCGGCGTCGCGCATGATCCGGTACGTGTGCGCCTGCTGGTAGCCCTGGAACTCAGCGTCGATCGCGCTGATCGCGCGAAGCCATTTCACGTGAGCCATGCCGTACCAGCCGGGAATGATCAACCGCACCGGGAAACCGTGCTGCGGCGGCAGCGGCGCGCCGTTCATCTCGTAGGCGAGCAGGACGTCCTCGCCAAGCGCTTCGTCGACGCTGAGGCTCCGCGCGTAGTCGTGCTCGATCTCGCCCTGGATGCCGCGATCGAGACCTGTGAAGACGAGGTTGCGCGCGGAGTCCGCGACCCCGGCCTCCTCGAGCATCGGCGCCAGCGGCGTTCCTGTCCATTCAGCCGTCCCGACGGCTTCGCGGAGCCACGGCTGGCTCGGCGTGTGGTCGGGGATGAGCGCGCGGCCGTTGCCGGCGCACTCGAGCGTAACCGTGAGCGTCCGCGCGGGGCGCGCGCGGAGGTCGGCAAGAGAGAGGGACAGTGGCCGCTCGACGAGCCCGCCGACCTCGAGGCGCCAAGTCTCCGCGTCGACGTGCGGGATGTCGAAGTGGATCAGGAGGTAGTGGAGACCGGCGGGAGTGATCGGCTCGCGCAGCAGCTCGAGGGGCATGCCGTGATTTCGCGCCGCCAGCTGCAGCTCGTCCAGATCGATCATCGCGGTCTAGGATCGCTTCATGACCGAGACAGTGCAAGCCCCCGCATTCACCCGCATCCCGCACTGGATCGGCGGGCGTCGCGTCGAGGGCACGTCTGGCCGCAGCGGCCCGGTCTACAACCCGGCGATGGGGCGCCAGACCGGCGCGGTCGATTTCGCGACCGTTGAGGAGGTCGACGCCGCCGTCCAAGTCGCGAAGGCGGCATACGCCGAGTGGCGCCAGGTCTCGCTCGCCAAGCGCGCGGAGCTCTTCTTCCGCATCCGCGAGCTGTTGCACGAGCGGCGCGAGCCGCTGGCCGAGATCCTCGTCCGCGAGCACGGCAAGGTCTTCTCC
The DNA here is from genome assembly GCA_963753525.1 of uncultured Actinomycetes bacterium. Lineage (GTDB taxonomy): Bacteria > Actinomycetota > Thermoleophilia > Gaiellales > Gaiellaceae > Palsa-739. The sequence continues at coordinate 284,191 of CAVWCS010000004.1, read as the reverse complement.
GACGCGCTCGGCGAGGTGACGCGTGGACTCGAGGTGATCGAGTTCTGCTGCGGCCTGCCGAGCCTTCTCAAGAGCGAGTACTCGGAGCAGGCCTCGACCGGCATCGACGTCTACTCGATCCGGCAGCCGCTCGGCGTCGTCGCGGGGATCACGCCGTTCAACTTCCCCGCGATGGTGCCCATGTGGATGTGGGCGCCGGCGCTCGCGTGCGGCAACACGTTCGTGCTGAAGCCGTCGGAGAAGGATCCGACCGCGTCGCTGTGGACCGCCGAACTGTTGCAGGAAGCCGGCGTCCCCGACGGCGTCTTCAACGTCGTGATGGGGGACAAGGTCGCCGTCGACGCGGTGCTCGAGCATCCCGACATCGCGGCCGTCTCCTTCGTCGGCTCGACGCCGATCGCGCGCTACGTCTACGAGACCGCGACCGCGCGTGGCAAGCGCTGTCAGGCGCTCGGCGGCGCGAAGAACCACATGATCGTCCTGCCCGACGCCGACATCGACATGGCTGCCGACGCGGCCGTCTCGGCTGCCTACGGCTCCGCGGGCGAGCGCTGCATGGCCGTCTCGATGGTCGTTGCGGTCGGCGACGTCGCCGAGCCGCTGCTTGCCGCGATCAAGGAGCGCATTCCGAAGGTCAAGGTCGGCGACGGCATGGATCCGTCCTCCGAGATGGGGCCGCTCGTCACCGCCGAGCACCGCGACAAGGTGGCGTCCTATCTGGACGAGGGCGACGTGCTCGTCGACGGCCGCGAAGGCGCGCCGGAAGAAGGCTTCTTCCTCAACCCCTCGCTGATCGACAACCTCAGGCCAGGCATGCGCGCGTACGACGACGAGATCTTCGGGCCGGTGCTCGGGATCACCCGCGTCGCGACGTACGAGGAGGCGGTGGGGCTCGTGAACGAGAGCCTGTACGGGAACGGCACTGCGATCTTCACGCGCGACGGCGGCGCCGCGCGCCAGTTCCAGTTCGACGTCACCGCGGGCATGGTCGGGATCAACGTCCCGATCCCGGTGCCCGTCGCGTACTACTCCTTCGGCGGCTGGAAGGCGTCGCTCTTCGGCGATCGCCACATCTACGGGCCGGAGGGGATCGACTTCTACACGCGCGGCAAGGTTGTTACGTCGCGCTGGCCCGATCCGGCAACGTCGCGCGTCGACCTCGGTTTCCCGCAGACGCGATGAGAGTCGTTGTCGTCGGCGCCGGGGGCGTCGGGGCCGCTGCGGCCGCGATCGCAGCCCGCCGGGACTTCGTCGAGCGTCTCGTCCTCGCCGATGTCGACCTCGCGCGCGCGCAGCGTGCTGCCGCAGTCGACGACCGATTCGAGGCCGCGCAGGTCGACGCTTCGGACTCCCGCGCCGTCGCCGATCTTCTGCGCGCCGAGAAAGCCGACGCCGTGCTCAACGCCTGCGACCCGCGCTTCAACCCGCCGCTCCTCGCGGCGGCGCTCGACGCGCGCGTCACGTATCTCGACATGGCGATGACGCTCTCGACACCGGACACGCTGCTCGGGCAGGTAGAGCTCGACCAGGACGAGCAGTGGCGCGAGGCGGGAGTCCTCTGTCTCGCCGGATGTGGCGTCGAGCCCGGCCTGTCGGATGTCTTCGCGCGGCACGCGGCCGACGAGCTCTTCTCCGAGATCGACGAGATCGGCGTGCGCGACGGCGCAGACCTCGTCGTCGACGGCTACGACTTCGCGCCGACGTTCTCGATCTGGACGACGATCGAGGAGTGCATCAATCCGCCGCTCGTGTGGGAACGCGACCGCGGCTGGTTCACGACCGAGCCGTTCTCCGAGCCGGAGGTGTTCGACTTCCCCGAAGGCATCGGCGCGCTCGAGTGCGTGAACGTCGAGCACGAGGAGGTCGTCCTCATCCCGCGCTGGGTCGAGTGCAACCGCGTGACGTTCAAGTACGGCTTGGGGGAGGAGTTCATCGACGTGCTCAAGACGCTGCACAAGCTCGGCCTCGACAGCACGACGCCGGTGGCGGTTCGCGGCGTCGAGGTCGCGCCGCGTGATGTGGTCGCCGCTGCGCTGCCGAATCCGGCCGATCTCGGTGACCGGATGCGCGGCAAGACCTGCGCGGGCACGTACGTCACCGGCACCGGAAAGGACGGGCAGCCGAGGCGCACGTACCTCTACCACGTCGTCGACAACGAGCAGGCGATGCGCGAGTACGGGCATCAGGCCGTCGTGCTGCAGACGGCGTTCAATCCTGTCGTCGCGCTCGAGCTCCTCGACACGGGAGCGTGGACAGGTGTCGGCGTGCTCGGCCCGGAGGCCTTTCCCGCGTTCCCGTTCCTCGAACTGCTCGCCGACTACGGCGCTCCGACAGGGATAAGCGAGCGCTAGCTCGAGCTACGGGAGCGTGAAGCGCAACCGCTTGACGCTTGCGCGGCCCCACGGGTCGAGGGCGACGACGCGGAGCGTGTACGTCCCCGCGGCGAGGCGGCGGTCGTTCAGGCGGAGGCGGACCCGAATCGCGCCCGGACGGTCGCGCTCGGCCTGGACGGATACGAGCGGGCGTCCGGCGGGCAGCGGACTCCCGAACACGCTTCCATTCGGCAGGATCGGGACGGCCTTGCCCGCCGGCGACGTGATCCTCGCGGTCAGCCGAATCTGCTCCTTCGCGGTGAGCCTCGACACGAGGAGGACGGTCCGATCCGAGCGCACGAATGTCGAGAGCGGTGTCTGCTGTGTGAGGCTCGGCCCCGTGGACGAAGTGTAGGTCGGGTCGCCCCAGGCCCCGGCGGTGAAGAGCGAGAGGTCGAGCGGCTCGCGCGTCAGGACATGTGCCGTCCCGTCGTCGGCCGTATACGCGCCGACCGTCTGCTCGCTCGGCAGCCCCGGCAGGCCGAGCACCGACACCGTCTCGAAGACTCTTCCGTCGGTCGAATAGCCGAGGACGGTCTCTGCGGGCGCCGCGGTCATGTAGTCGATCTCGACGGGCCACTTGAAGCCGGTGCTCGGGAGACCGGGAACGCTGAGCGCGACACCGCTTCCGACCACGCCGAGCGCCGGGTCGATGCCGTCGAGGTTGACGGTGAGGCCGACGGGGACGGCGCCCGGCTGCCAGGTCGCAGTCGCGCGGCCGTCGATCGTTCCGACATTCCCGGCGATGCCCTGAACGACCGTTTGCGAGCCGACCGAGAGCGGCGGAAGTGGCGCGGCATCGATGATCTCCGTCTTGACGGCAGGTGCGGAGGCGGAACCGCCTGCGCCTGAAGCCGTGACCACGACCGCGAGCGTCGAGCCGAGATCGCCGGGCGTCGTCGTGTACGACGCGTGCGTCGCCTTCGGGATGGCGACGCAGTTGAGCCCGCTCGAGTCGCAGCGCTGCCAGCGATACGCGAACTTCGTCGGGGCGCCCGTCCACTCCCCGGCCGTGCTCGTGAGCTTCTGGCCGACCTGGAGTGTTCCGAGAACGACCGGTGCGTGGATGTTCGCGGGACGTGCGCTCGGTGGAGTGCCGGCCGGAGAGACGGCGACCGTGGCCGGCGCGTTCGCGTTCGCTGTGGCCGTGACGGTGGCCGCGGTGACGCGCACGCGCAGGGAATGCCCGACGTCGTCGCTCGTCGGCCGGTACGACTCCTTCGTCGCGCCGGCGATGTCGACGCAGTTCGCGCCCGCGGCGTCGCACTGGCGCCACTGGTACGTGAAGGCGAGCGGCTTGCCTCCGTCCCAGACACCCGGTACTGCCGAGAGGAGCTTGCCGGCTTCGGGAGGCCCGACGATGCTCGGCGGGGACGAGATCGTCGGCGTGTCCAGCGAGTACGGCGCGATCGCGAGTGAGGCGGGGCTCGCTCCGTTCATGCGGTCGCCGTCGGAGCAATGGGCGATGCCGGGCACGGAGACGCAGTCGGTCCATTGCCAGAACGTCCAGCCCTGGCCGTTCCAGTCCTGGGCGGGGACCCACGGCTTGCTCGCGTTCGTCCAGTGCGCGATCCAAAGCGGCGTTCCGGCGGCGGCGACCGCCGTCGAATCGGCGAGGTACTCCTGCCAGAAGGCGGGTGACGAGTAGACAAACGGGTGGACGCCGAGGCGCGCGTAGACCTCCTGCGTCCACGCCACCGTCCACGCCTGGAGTCGGCCCGCCGGAAGCTTGCCCGTCGTCTCGAGATCGAGCGCGGGGGGCAGCTCGCCGGGCTGCGGAGTCGCGAAGGCGAGGAAGTAGTCGGCCTGCGCGGTCGCGCTCGCCGTAACCGCGGCGAGGTTCGAGCCTGATGGCCGGGCGAAGTCGTAGGCGCCGAAGACCACGCCGACGGCTTCGCTGGCGGCCCGGTTCACCGCGTACGTGCCGTCCTCGAAGGTCGTTCCTTCGGTCGCCTTGCCGAGCGCGAACCGGTAGCCGGCGTGCGCGACCTTCGTCCACTTGATCGTGCCGTTCCAGTTCGAGACGTCGATGCCCTTCGCGTGGCTCGACGACGCGGCGGCTCCGGAAGCGCTCGCAAAGACGAAGGCCGCGAGGACGACAACGGCAATGAGGCACGCGAGACGCGTGCACCGAACGACTCCGGAGAACCCCACGATCGACATGACGGTATCTCATCGGCACGCACGTCGCCTGCCAAAAGCCCTGCTATTTGTAGAGTCGCACCATGTCCCTCGACCCCGCGCGCGTCGTTTACGAGCTGAGGGAGTTGCAGGAACTGACCGGCGACGGAAATGGCGCGCAGCGCGTCGCGTGGACCGAGACATGGGAGACGGCGCGTGCCTGGCTGCGCGAAAGGGTCGCCCCGACAGGCGCGACGGAAGAGATCGACGAGGCGGGCAACCAGTGGTTCACGCTCGCGGGCGAGTCCGATCGGGCGCTTCTCCTCGGCGGGCACATCGACTCCGTCCCGAACGGCGGCTGGCTCGACGGCTGTCTCAACGTCGTTGCCGCGGTCGAGGTGCTGCGCCGCGTTGCGCAGGAGGGCACGCCGCCGCTCACCGTGCGTGTCGTCAACTGGGCGGACGAGGAGGGCGCGCGCTTCGGGCGGTCGCTGTTCGGCTCCTCGGCCGCCGGAGGCTCGATGGCGGATCAGGACGAGCTGCGGCAGCGCCGCGACGCGGACGGCATCGCGCTCCCCGACGCGCTCGCGGAGCACGGTGTCGACCTCGACCGCGCGCTCGACGCGCGCTCGCAACTGGAGAACGCCGCGGCGTACCTCGAGCTCCACATCGAGCAGGGTCCCGTGCTCGAGTCGCTCGACCTTCCTCTCGGCGTCGTGCTCGGAACCTTCGGCGTCGAGCGTCACCTGATCACGTGGCGCGGCCAGGCGGCGCATGCCGGCTCGACGCCGATGGATCAGCGCCGCGACGCGCTCGCGGGCGCGGCGCGCCTTGAGCTCGAGCTGCGGCCGATCGCGGCGGAGGTGGGGGACGGCGCGGTCTGTACCTCCGGCGGCGTCGTCTGCAAGCCGGGCATCGTCACCTCGGTCGTCGAGACGGCGGAGCAACTCCTCGACCAGCGGCACCTCGACGCCACGAAACTCGCGCGCCTGCTCGAGCTCGCGCGCGAGGCGAGCAAGCGCTTCGCACAGACCGAGAACATCGACGTGGCATGGCAGCGGCTCTGGGGAATCGAGCCTTATCCGTTCGACGACCGGCTCATCGGGCTCGCCGAGGAGTCGATCCTCGAGGTCAGCGGCACATGCCACCGCCTGCCGTCCGGCCCGCTCCACGACGCCGCCGAGGTCGCGCGCGCGGGAATCCCGACGGTGATGGTCTTCGTTCAGTCACTCCGCGGTCTCTCGCACACGAAGCTCGAGGACACGAAAGAGAAGCACCTCGAGCTCGCCGTGGTGGCGCTCGACCGGCTGACGACGAAGACATTGGAGGAATTCGCATGACCGTCCTTTTCGGACAGGAGCACGTCGATCGCTACCGCGAGACCGACGGCGAGGAGGGCCACATCTGGCGCGAGGGATCGACAATCCTCCTGCTCACGACGACCGGGCGGCGCACCGGCAACGAGTCGACGACGCCGCTCATCTACCGGCTCGACGGCGACAGCTCGGTGATCGTCGCCTCGAAGGGCGGCGCGCCCGAGCATCCCGGCTGGTACGAGAACCTCGCCAAGACGCCCGAGGTCGGCGTCCAGATCAAGGGAGACAAGTTCCGCGCCCGCGCGCGCGAGGAGCGCGAGCGGCTGTGGCGCCTGATGAACGAGATGTGGCCGCACTACGACGAGTACGCGGAGAAGACCGTCCGCGAGATTCCCGTCGTCGTGCTCGAGCGGCTCTAGCACCCCCAAAAATGCCAGGGCCATGTCCCTCGCGTACATGTCCGGTGTCTGACACCGGGCATGGCCAACGAAGACACCGCGATGTCCCAAGAGCCACGTCCCGGCGTCAGACGCCAAGACGTGTCCGAGTTGGACACCTGCACGACGCGTGGAGCCAGATTCCCGCGGCGACCGCGTCCGTTTTGGACATGTCCGAATGACTGACAACAAGACGTGTCCTGCGAAGACACCGCTGAGTTCGGGCGCGATAGGCTCGCACGACATGGATTTCGGTGTCACCGTCCTGCCGGACCCGCCGTTCTCGCGCTGGCTCGAGCTGATCCAGCTCGCCGAGAAGCACGGCTTCGGCTACGCGTGGACGTACGACTCGCACGTTCTCTGGCAGGAGTCGATCCCGATGCTTGCCGTCGCCGCGCGCGAGACGTCCACGATCAAGCTCGGCCACTTCGTCACGAACCCGGCGACGCGCGACCCGACCGTCCTCGCGAGCTCGTACGCGACGCTCCACGACCTCTCCGACGGGCGCATGGTCATGGGCGTCGGCCGCGGCGACTCGGCGGTGCGGTACATCGGCCGCCAGCCGATGAAGGTCGCGGAGTTCGAGGCGGCGCTCGCGATGGTGCGCGAGTTCATGAACGGCCGCGAGGTCAACTGGAACGACAAGGACCTCCAGCTGAAGTGGGTGCGCGAGGAGCTGCCGCCGATCCCGGTCTGGGTCGCGGGTTATGGGCCGAAGGCGCTCGCGGTCGCGGGCCGCGTCGGCGACGGCGTGATCATCCAGCTCGCCGATCCGGAGATCATCACGTGGATCATGGACACGGCCCGGCGCGCGGCGGAGGAGGTCGGCCGCGACCCGTCGCAGCTCAAATGCATCGTCGGCGCCCCGGCGCACATCTCTGACGATCTCGCCGACGCGCGCGAGCAGGTGCGGTGGTTCCCGGCGATGGTCTCGAACCACGTGATGGATCTGATCGAGCGCTATGGCACCGACGGCAGCTCCGTCCCGAAGGCGCTCACCGACTACGTCCAGGCGCGGAAATTCTACGACTACAACGACCACTCGCGCGTCGGCGCGGCGCACGGCGAGTTCGTCACCGACGAGATCTGCGACCGCTTCTGCGTGCTCGGGACCGTCGAGCAGGCGAAGGCGAAGCTGCGCGAGCTCGAGTTGGTCGGCGTCGATCAGTTCAACATCTACCTCATGACCCACGGGCAGGAGGAGACGTTGCACGCGTTCGGCGACGAGATCATCCCCGACCTCTCGAGCGTCACTGCCTAAGTCGCTCCACGAGCTGCTCGAGCTCCGTCAGGCGTACCCGCTCTCGTGGTCGCCCGACGGCTCGACGCTGCTCGTCGCGTCGGACCTGTCGGGCACGCGGCAGCTCTTCACGCTGCCGGCCGACGGTGGCGCGCTTGAACAACTGACGGACTACGCCGAGCCGGTCTCGGGCTTCTACCTCCCGGACGGACGGATCCTGCTGCAGATCGACGAGGCCGGGAACGAGCGCACGCAACTCCATATCCTCGGTGAAGGGCCGCTCGTCAGTGACCCACGCTTCAACCACTGGACGCCGCACGCCTCGCACGACGGCAAGCTCCTCGCGTACACGACGAACCGCCGCAACGGCCGCGACTTCGACGTCGTGGTGCGGGATCTGACGAGTGGGGAGGAGAAAACGTTCGAGCTCGGTGGCTACGTCGGGGTCGACTCGTTCTCACGGGACGGACGCTGGGTCGTCGCAGTGCGCGGCAACGAGCGCGCCGGTGACTACGACCTTCTCCTGCTCGACGTCGCCTCGGGCGAAGTCGTCCACGCGACGCCGCACGAGGACGCAGCCGAGTACGGCGGAACGGTGTGGTCAGCCGACTCGGCCGGCTTCTTCGCCTCGACGAACGAAGGCCGCGACACGCTCGCGATCGCGCACTACGACGTTGCGACCGGAGAGTGGCGTGTCACCGCCGAGTCGGACTGGGATCTCATGTGCTTCGGCGACGACGGAGGCCAGAACCTTGTCGTTGTCGCGAACGAGGACGGCTACTCGCGGAGCAAGGACCTCGTGTTCCCGGGCGACGGCGTCGCAGAGCACTTCGTCTTCTCCCCGGACGGGACGAAAGTCGCATACGGCTTCTCGACGACCCGCGAGCCGCACCAGGTCTGGGTCTACGAGCTCGAGTCCGGCGGGCCGCCGCGCCGGCTGACCGGCGACGGCCCGATCGAAGGCGTCGACCCGACCCTCCACCGCTTCGAGAGCTTCGACGGCGAATCGATCCCCGTCTTTCTGTTCCAGCCGGAAGGCGACGGGCCGTTCCCCGTCGTCATCACGATCCACGGCGGGCCGGAGGGCCAGTGGCAACCGTGGTACTCGAGCGGCTTCGGCGCGTTCACGCAGCACCTCGTCTCGCGCGGCTACGCCGTCGCGGCGCCGAACGTCCGCGGCTCGAGCGGTTACGGGAAGCGCTTCCAGAGCCTCGACGACGTGGAGAAGCGCCTCGACTCCGTCGCCGACCTCGCCTCGCTTCACGCGTGGCTCGACGCCCGGCCGGAGATCGACGGCTCGCGCCAAGTCGTGTACGGCCGCTCGTACGGCGGCTACATGGTGCTCGCGGCGCTCGCGTTCCAGCCGGAGCTCTGGGCCGCCGGCCTCGAGTGCGTCGGGATCTCAAGCCTTCGCACCTTCCTCGAGAACACGTCGGAGTACCGTCGCGCCGTTCGTGAGCGCGAGTACGGCTCGCTCTCCGATCCCGAGCTGCTCGACCGCCTCTCCCCGTGGAGCCGGCTCGATGACATCCGGGCGCCGCTCTTCATCGAGCACGGCCGCAACGACCCGCGTGTCCCCGTCGGCGAATCCGAGGCGATCCACGGCGAGCTCGTCAAGCGCGGCGTGCGCTGTGAGCTCGTGATCTACGAGGACGAGGGCCATACGATCGACAAGCTTCCGAACCGCATCGACTGCTTCGAGCAAATGGTCGCGTTCCTCGACGAAGTTCTCGGCTGACGCGCGGATACGATGGCGCTCGCGCGGCGCCTTGGCCGAGTGGTTAGGCAGCGGCCTGCAAAGCCGTTTACAGCGGTTCGAATCCGCTAGGCGCCTTCTGTACCCCCGAACTGCTGCGCGCTTCGGCGCCCGCGCTTAGGATCGCCGTAGCACAGGCGCCGCCTCTCGAGCGGCGGCCGAATCACGGCAAAGGGAGAACACATGCGAGGCAAATGGGCATTGGCGGCGGCAGCGGTGCTGGCGCTCGTCGTCGTGGGTGGTGTCGGGGGGCTGACCATGCGTGCGTTCGCGGGTGTCACTCACGGCACGGCGAAAACCACGACCGTCACGAAGTTGTGCGTGTACGTCGATCGCAAGGACGGGGGCGATTCGTACGGCGACCTCAGCGCAGACCCGAAGTACGGGCATAAGACGTGCATCGCTGGCAAGCAGGGACCGGCGGGCGATACCTCCGTCGTCACATGGAACAAGACGGTCGCCACTCCCTCCGCGCCAACCGCAAAGCGGTTCGGCTCGGCGGCGCACTTTGTCGACCTCGCCACCGTCGGGCCGTTCACCGTGCGCGGGTATTGCTCGTCGGGCGAGGGAGTGGAGGCCGTCACGGATGTTCTGAGCGCGCAGGACGGCTCGTCGCTCGCGTGGGGCGACAACTACTACTCCGGCGACTTCAACAATACCGACGACCACCAGGCGTCCAACCCCTCGGACGGCAGCCCCCAGAGCCCGGACTTCGTCAACGAGTATGACAGTGGCGACTTCTCGGTCTCGACGGCCGACCAGAAGACGGCGTTCACCGGCTTCGCGAACAACGGTTCCTACATTCAGGGAGCGGACGGGCCGGCGTGCTCGTTCACCGGCTACCTCGTGATGGAGAAGTAGAACTCCTCATGGTGTTCGTCACGGGCGGCGGGCGCGGCTTCATCGCCGCGCACGTCGCCCGTGCGCGGAGGCCGGCGACGACGTCGCTCTAGAGGTTTCTTCTCCAGAAGAGGAAGCCGAGCGGGACGACTCCTCCGAGCAGGAACCACGGGGCGAGCGCGACGCGCGCGTACCCGAGCATCGTCGTCTCTTTGCTCTCCGGGCCGGACTCCTCGTGGATCGTGCGGATGAGCCCGTTGAGATCGTTCTCGCCGAAGACGCGACCGTGCGTGTCGTGCGCGAACTGGTCCAGCACCGCGGTGCTCTGCGGGTCGGGCCGGTACTGCGGGTCGCACGCGTCCGTGGATGTAGATGTGCTCGTCCGCAGCCCAGACGTGCACGAACAGTGGCGGGATCGTCAATTGCTGGGCCAGGTCGTAGCCGACCCCCGGCGCGGGCGGTGGCGACTCGCCGTCGGTGAAGACGATGAGGATCGAGTGCTTCGCGGCGGAAGGCAAGAAGAAGCGGTAGGTGGGAATGGGAAAGAGGTTCTTTAGGTTTGTTGCCTCACCGCGGTAGACCTCACTCGGCGGCGGCTCATTGATACCGATCGACTGGCCGATTGTCTGCCGAATCAAGGCGTCGTTCGTCGTAGGCATCAGATTCGGCAGGACGCGGTCGGTCATCGTCCCGAGCCCGACCGGGATGTCCCCGAACTGGGGCAGCAGATCTTCGACGTCCCGCTCGGCCCGCTCGAGGCGAGTGGGGGAGTCCGGTCCGCTGCGTGCGCTCATGGATAGCGATGTGTCGAAGACGATGAAAATCTCGGCATCAGATCGCTGGCTGACCGACTCGTGGCGAATGATGACCGGTTGGGCGGCTGCGACGGCCACAAGTGCGGGGATGGCCGCGACGGCGGTCGCCGCCGCTGCGAGGTCGCGGCGCCTCGGAGCTGTCAGGGAGAAGAGCCGGCGCAGCGTGCGCATGCGCCGTTCCGTGAGGACGAAGGCGGCGAGTGGCACAACGGCCGCGAGCCCGAAGAGCGCAGCGAGCGGCGTGAGGAACGTGACGCCCGTCAGAAGCCTCCGCCGACCACACCGGCACCCTCAGAGCCACCAAACCCGAATCCCCCGCGCGCGTCTACCCCGAAGTGCGACTTGCCCGGGCGCTTGAGGCGGAGCACGAGCTCGAGGTTGACCTTTGCTGCCCAATTCGATGGATCGTCCGCGATCGCGACTTGGAAGTCGGACGCGGAGTGCTCGAGGATTAGCTCGAGTGTTGCGCTGTCGGTGGCCGTGGTCGTGATGGTCATGATGCCGAGTAGGTTCGCCGCGTTCGATCGTTCCGTTGGCGTTCTGGCACCGGTGCTCAGCGCCAGGAGCTCCTCCTGGGCGGCAACCCGCGCGACCGACAGGTCGTCGTTCCCCTTCGCGTGCTGGATGCCGACCTCGTTCAACCAGAAGCTCTGGAGCACGTGCCGGTATTCAAGTGCGTCACCAAGGCCGAGCAGCGCCCGGGCCGGATCGCCGGGAAGGCTCGCGGGCGAACGCCAGAGCAGTGGCCGCGCAGGGATCGCCCGGAAACGGACGTCATCGCGCGCGAGCGTGCTTGGCCAGGCGCGAACGTCCACCGCGAAGAGCGCAAGTACCGTCGCGAGGCCAAACAGGACGAGCGCTGCGATGAGCGGCAACGAGCGCCGCAACAATCTCATGCCGTCGCCTCGGGGCGAAGCCGAGTGTTGAAGAGCTCGTTCGCCGCGAGTAGTGCCACGAGGGCGACGCCGACCGCAAGGAGTGCCCAGGGCCACGCCACTGCGATCGGCTGGGCCTGGCTCGTCGACGTGCTCTTGAACGTCGACGGGGAGATAAAGGCATCTGAGCCGAAAAGGGACGAGAAGATCCGCAGACCGTCGGGCGCTGCGCCCACCGGCAAGATCCGGACCGGGATGTGCGCCCTCTTGAGCGTGAACGCCGCAGTGACGAGTTGACCGGCGTCGTCGGACGCGTCGTTGAGGTCGCTGATGAGGAGAAGCGATCCAGCGGCGACGTGCGCGCGGCGCAGAGCGTCCAGACCCATGATCAGGCCGCTGGAGATCCTCGTTCCGCCGCTGAAATCAGCCCAGGCCGTCTGCCCGAACATAGGCTCGCCGTGTTGGATGGTCTGCGGGGTGAAGAACGGCTCGAACTGGAGAAGCGCGCTGCTCGGCGAGTTGGGCGGCAGGAGCTCGTAGGCGGTGTCGGAGAACATCACAAGACCCATGCTTTGATTGGCCTCCGAGAGGCTGCGCATCACGTCGGCTACGCGCTCGAACTTCGGCCCGGCAACGCTCGCGGACATGTCGATTACGAGTACGCCGGTCTTCGCGCCCACCGGAAGGACGGCGGCTCGCCCGCTGCCCGCCGAGCCTGCGAGCAGCACGGCGCCTGCAAGAGCCCCGGCCAGGCCGACGGCGAGCGCACCGCGAACGAGAGTCGTGCGCTCGGCGGCGAGCGAGAGACCTGGGAGGTCACCGAGCGTTGTCGCGCCCTCGCGCTTGAGTGTCGTTCCTCTCATTCGTCAGGTCCGTTCCCGTGATGTGCCGGCACGCCCGCCCGTTCGGAAATCGCCTCGACCTCGTCCGCCTCGGGCGTTTCCGGCGACCAGGCAAGCTCGCGGGTGGCGTCCGACAGGTCGGCGACATCGAGCGGCAGTTCGGCTGCTACGCGCTCGAGTGCCTTCCGCTGCAGCGTCTCGTCGCCGCGGCGGCCGGCCAAGAAGAACAGCGCGAGCGCGCGTTCCAGCGACGAGCTCGGCGGCCCGGCGGTGACAGCCACGGGTGAGCGGAACCGAATGGCCCAACGCGCCGCGAGGGTAATCCCGGCGGCAGCGCAGATGCCCGCGAGCACGAGGGCGAGCCAGAAGACGAGACCGGGTGAGACCCGGTACGAGGCGGCCGGCGGCGCGAGATCGTACTGCCACTGGAGCTTGTGGTTGGTGGCGAAGTAGGCGACGATCCCGGGGCTGATCTCGGACAACGCCTCGATGGCCGGGAAGCTCGCCGGGGCCGCCCATTCGACCTTGCCGTTCGTGCCGAGGTACTCGATGCTCGCCGCCGGGAATTGGAAGACGTGCTTCGTGTCGCTCGGCGGCACGATCGGGACGCACGTGACAGTGAGACAGCGCAGCGTCCACGTCCACTCGATGTCGATGAGGCGACCGTTCTCACTCTCGTGCTTCACACGGGGCGCGATCGGCTCGTAGGGGGAGAAGCTGACCTCCGGCCTGAGCCGAGTCGGGTCGATCCACCTCCGGTCGGCCAGAACCGTGACGGTCGCAGTGACGTCGTCGCCGAAGAGATGAACCGGCGGCGAGATGTCCGCCACCACGCGGATGGGCGCGCTGCCGCCGACCACTGTGCCGTGGACGCTAGGCGGAAGAGGCGCCGCCGCCGCCGCGGAGCCGGCGAGGGCGAGGCCCGCAAGCAGGACCGCGGGGACGGCGCGCTTCATACCTCGTCTCATACGAGGGCTCCCCGGGTCATCACGCGGAGGTCGGCCCAGCGCAGGAACGCCGAAAGCACCTCGTCCGGCCGCTCCGATCCGACGATGACCGGTTCGAGCCCGAGCGTACGGAAGGACTCCGTGAGCTCGACCGCGCGCGCCTCGTGCTCGACCCGCCGCGCCTCCGCTTCCGCGCGTGTGAGGTAGATGGGGACGACCGCGCCGGTCTTGGGGTCGGCGTAGGGCACGGTGATCCCGCCGACGTCCGGGAAGGTCTGCTCCCAGACGGGATCCTGCACGACGACCGGCACAAGCTCCCAGCGTTGCTCGAGCGCGCGCTGCCACGCGTACATGTCCGGCGGCACGAGGAAATCGGAGACGACGAAGATGAACGCCTGCGTGGGCAGCTCGCGCCGGTGACGGCGGAGATGCCGAAGCCCGAGCGTCACGGCATCCGCCGGCGCGCGGAACGGGCGGTCGAAGGTAATGGGATCAGTCTGGCGCTGGCTCCGCGGCGGGCGCCAGTGGACATCGCCGTCCGCGTGGTCGCAATAGCCGGTGAGGCTCCGCGCGGCGTGGGCGCTCGTGGAGATCAGGTCGATGGCCGCGAGCAGCGCCTGCGGCTTGTCGAGCGGGCGGAGAGCCGACCTCCGGATTCCCATCGACGGCCGCCGGTCGGCGAGCATGACGACGCGTGGCGACTCGTCGGCGAAGCGCTCGTGGACGATGAACTCGTCTCCGTCCCGTGCTGCGGAGAGACGGGCAGAGGACGCCCAATCGATCCAGGCGATGTCGTCGCCCGTCCTGTACTCCCGGGAGCCCGCGACATCCGACCCGACGCCCCGGCGCACGCTACGCACGCCGCCGAACGCGAGGCCGATCAGGCGCCGGCGCGGAACGAGCGGGAAGACGCCGACCGCCACGGCCTAGCCTCCGTTAGACCGCGGCCGGCGCGGGGACGTCGAGATCGATGTCGAAGCCGGGCTTCGGGGCGAGGTCGAGGCAACGGGTCTGGACGTCGAGCGCCGCCGCGGTCCAGCCGCGATCGCGGATCTCCGCGAGAAAGCTCGGCCGGAAGAGCAGCCGGTGCATGAGGACTGGGATCATCAGCTGCTCGACGTCCTCGGGCGTCGCGTAGCCGCGGCCGTGCAGCACCGCCCAGGCCCGCGCGGCCCGGTTGAGGGCGATGGAACCGCGGACGGAGCTGCCGATGGTGACGATGTCGAGGGTTCGGGTCGCGCGGACGAGATCGACGATCCAGCGTGAGACCGCGTCGTGGACGAAGACGTCGCGCACAGCCTCGCGGAGGACGGCGATATCGTCGACGTCGATCGCCGGTCGCAGGGTCAGGAGTGGATGGCCGCCGAGCTGCTCGTCGACGATCCGGTGCTCGTCCGCGGCGTCCGGGTAGCCGAGCGCGGTGCGCACGAAGAAGCGGTCGAGCTGAGCCTCGGGCAGCGGGAACGTTCCCTCGTACTCGATCGGGTTCTGCGTCGCCAGCACGAGGAAGGGCTCGGGCAGCGGCCGGGTCGTCCCGTCCACCGTGACCTGCTGCTCCGCCATCGCCTCGAGCAGCGCCGACTGCGTCTTGGGCATCGCGCGGTTGATCTCGTCGACGAGGACGACGTTCGCGAACACGGGGCCTGGCCGGAACTCGAAGTCCCGCTCCCGCTGGTTGAAGATGGAGAGGCCGGTCACGTCGGTCGGCTGCAGGTCGGGAGTGCACTGGACGCGCGAAGCGACAGAGCCCTCGATCGACTGCGCGATCGCGCGGGCGAGGACCGTCTTCGCCGTGCCCGGCACGTCCTCGAGCAGTGCATGGCCGCCGCAGATGAGAGCCGCGACGACGAGCGAGATCTGCTCGCGCTTGCCGTGGATGACCGTCTCGATGTTGTCGAGTAGGCGTTCGCCGATCTCGTGCGCCGCAGCACTGATTGCCAAGCCGCCCTCCTGGGAGTGGATCCTCTTCCTACGCCTTCTACGGCTGGGACGAACATGTGCGCATTTTGTTTGCAGCCCGAGTGGTGAGAGCATCCGCTGAGATCCTCTAACTGAACGACCTCGGCCTGTGCTTGTTCTGTTAGAGGTTCCCTAGACACCGAACAGGAGGCCGACATGCAGCACGAGGTCAAGGGCGGAACGACGCCGATTCTCGAGATCACGCTCTCCCCGGGCGACGAGGTCATCGCCGAGTCGGGCGAGCTCGCATGGATACGCGGCCCGGTGCAACTCGCCACCAGCATGGGCGCCGGCCAGCAGAAGAGCGGCTTCCTCGGTGCCGCGAAGCGCGCGATCGGCGGCGGCACGTTCTTTATGACGAGCTACAAGGTCGAGACGGGAACGGGCTCCATCGTCTTCGCTGCGAAGGCGCCCGGCGAGATCAAGCCCGTCCAGGTCGGCGGGGGCCAGGAGTACGTCGTCCACCGGCACGGCTTCGTCTGTTGCGAGCCGGGTGTCGAGCTCAACGTCCACATGCAACAGAAGATCGGCGCCGGCATCTTCGGCGGCGCGGGCTTCATCCTTCAGCGGCTCTCCGGCCAGGGTCTTGCCTTCGTCGAGATGACGGGCGACGTCGTCGAGATCGACCTCGCGGTCGGAGACGAGCTGCGCGTCCACCCGGGCCACGTCGCGCTCTTCGACGCGTCGATCAGCGTTGAGCTGACGACGGTGCCCGGCATCAAGAACAAGGTCTTCGGCGGCGACGGGCTGTTCCTCGCGCGGCTGACCGGACAGGGAAAGGTCTGGCTCCAGTCGATCTCGATGGCGGCGCTCGCGGCGGCGATCCAGCCGTACCTCGAGACACAGAACGCGGGCGAGTCGGCAACGGTCGGCGGCGCGGCAGGGATGCTCGGGTCGCTGCTCAAAAGCTGATGCGCAAGCTCTCCCTGCGCCTCCTTTGCTCGCTCGGCCTCGCCGCGTGCGGAGGGTCGAGCGCGTCGGGCCCGATACACATCAGGTTCGGGACCGAGGGTGGGACGATGGTGCCGGCCTACTACGACATCGCCCGGAACGGTGATGCGGCCACGACGGACAGTCCGCACGCGGGAGCGATAACGAGCGCCGAGGTCTCGAAGCTCTCGGGGCTCGTGCGAGCGGCGTTCCCCGGCCTCAAGAGCGAGCAATGCCCAGGCTCATTCCAGGACGAATCGTCGATGTACATCACGGCGCTCGACAAGACGGTCACGGTGCGCGGCTCGTGCGAGTCCGCGTTCACGAAGCTCTACAACCAGCTCTAGGCCGGCCTCCACGTGAGCGCCTAGTCGATCTTCACGGCGACGTGCTTGAGCTGGGTGTACTCCTCCATTGAGTAGATCGACATGTCCTTGCCGTAGCCGGACTGCTTGTAGCCGCCGTGCGGTAGCTCCGACGAGAGCGGCAGGAGATGGTCGTTGACCCAGACGCAGCCGAACTGAAGCTTGCGCGCGGCGTTCATCGCGCGGCCGACGTCGCGCGTCCAGACCGACGCGGCGAGGCCGTAGCGGACGTCGTTCGCCCAGCGAATCGCTTCGTCGTCGTCTGCGAAGCGCTGCACGGTCACGACCGGCCCGAACACTTCGTTCTGGACGATCTCGTCGGTCTGCTCGACGTCGGTCACGACGGTGGGCTGGACGAAGTAGCCGCGGCCCGAGGAGCCGGTGCCTCCGCCGGTCAGGATCGTCGCGTTCGATGCGCGCTCGAGGAAGCCGAGGATCCGGGTCTGCTGGTCCTGAGAGATGACCGAGCCCATCTCCGTCTCCTCGTCGAGCGGATCGCCGACCTTCAGCGACTCGACCTGCGGCACGAGCTCCTCGAGGAGCTTGTCGTAGATGCGCGGCCCGGCGATGACGCGCGAGCCGGCGGTGCAGTCCTGGCCGGAGTTCCAGTAGCCGGCGAGGCGGATCCCCTGGGCGACCGCCTTCGGGTCGGCGTCGTCGAAGACGACCATCGGCGCCTTGCCGCCGAGCTCGAGGTGGACGCGCTTGACCGTGTCCGCCGCGATGCGGGCGATCGTCTTTCCCGTCTCGACGTCGCCGGTGACCGAGACCATCCCGACCGCCGGGTGCTCGACGAGCCGCTGCCCGACGGGGACGCCGTCTCCGGTCACGACCTGGAGGACTCCGGCGGGGATTACGTCCTGAGCAAGTTGGACGAAACGCAAAAGAGATAGAGGAGTTTGCTCGGAAGGCTTGAGGATCTGGCAGTTGCCGGCGGCGAGCGCAGGCCCCATCTTCCAGACGGCCATCATGAGCGGGTAGTTCCACGGGCAGATGCCGGCGACGATGCCGATCGGCTCGCGCCGGATCATCGACGTGTAGCCCTCGATGTACTCGCCCGCCGACTTGCCTTCGAGGTTGCGCGCGGCGCCGGCGAAGAAGCGGAGGTTGTCCGCGGAGAATGGCATCTCGTCGCGGGACGCCATCAGCGGCTTGCCGACGTTGGCCGACTCGAGCTGCGCGAGCTCCTCGGCGTTGTCATCGAGCACGCCGGCGAGCGCGTGGAGGAGCTCGGAGCGCTCCTTCGGCGTCTTCTCGAGCCACGCGGGCGCGGCGGCTTGCGCGGCGTCGACGGCGCGGTCGACGTCCTCCGCGTCGCAACGCGGCACCTTCGCGATCGTCTCGCCGGTCGCGGGCGCGATCACGTCCATCGTCTCGCCGGACGCCGCCTCGACGAGTTCGCCGCCGATGAGGATCTTGTAGTCGTCGGTCGTCGTCGCAGCCATGCCCGTAGTTTCTCAGACCGACTCGAACGTGCCGAAGCGGAGCTCGCTGTCGTAGAGGAAGCGCGTCTCGTCGACACGGCGCATGTACTCCTCACGGTTCGCCGCCACGAAGTCGTTGTACGCCTCCGTGGACTCCCAGCGGTCGATCAGGAGATAGCGGCTCGGCGCCTCCACGTCGTGCAGCAGCTCGGTGCCGATGTACCCGCGGCCGGGGCGGAAGAACTCCGCCCACTCGCCGTCCGTCCCGTAGACGCGCTCGAACTCGGCGGCGTCGTGGACCTCGTAACTGAAGACGAGAGCGATCACGCGGGGAGGATAGGGTCCACGGCGTGAGCGCCGAACCGGTTCCCGCCGAGACCGATGCACGCCCCGAGTACGCAGCCGTCCTCCGCTTCTACCACCTCGCCAAGCACCAGGAGTGGCAGGTCGACGACGTGCCGTGGGGCGAGATCCCGTTCGTGCCCGAGGGGAAGGGTGCGCCGGAGCGGCAGGCGCGGCGCCGGGACATCTGGCGCTCGGTGATCATGCAGCAGCTCCAGGCCGACGTCTTTGCGTGCTCGATGGCCGCGCAGCTCCTCAACGCCGCTCCCGACCCGGAGGCGCGCCTCTACTACTCGACGATGGTGCAGGACGAGTCGCGGCACACCGAGGCATGGCTGCGGCTGATCGGGCAAGTCGGCGGGGAGGGGGAGCGCGACCCGTACCTCGACGCGCTCGCGCACATGTTCCTCGAGGCCGATCTGCTTGAGGAGAAGGTCTTTCTCATGCAGGTCTTCTTCGAGCGGCTGATCATCCCGCGCTTCCGGCTCATCGCCAAATCGTCGCGCGGCACCGTGCTCGAGGATCTCTGCAACCGGCTTGCGATCGACGACGGGATCCATCACGGCGCCGGGATGGCGTACGAGCGGGTGCTCCTCCAGTCGGCGGGGAAGAAGGTCCGGACGCGGCTCGTCGACGCGGCGAACACGATGCTGCCGATCTTCGCCCAGCACGTCCTCTGGCGGCCGAAGGCGCGCGAGATGATCGGGACGCTGATGGAGGCGCGCGACCGCGAGCGCCTCCGCGAGGAGCTCAACCACGGCGTGCGGCTCGCGAGCTCGCTCGGCCTCGACGTCTCAGACGTCCGCATGCCCGCCGGCTGAGACGGCCTGGCGAGACGGAGCACTGGCCCAGCCGAGGCTGCTCGTGACCTGACTTCAGGCCCAGGGGGACAAGGGGAACTGAAGCCACCACCGGCGGGCCTGTCCGTCCCAACGCCAGGAGCCACTCTGTCGGCGTGCCACGATCCCGACCGAGACAGCCAACACGCTACCTCCGAGCAAGAGAGTCGGGACGCTCGCGGACCCATGAGGGCTTGTGAACAGGAAAACGCCTAGACAGGCGCAACCCAGCCCGAGAACGATCCAGCACCACGGTGTCCCCAGAATCCACAGCCAGATCCAGCCCTTGAGGAACACGCGTCATGTATCGGCCCGACGCCTTCTGCTTTTAACCCGCTCAGGGGACGTTCCCGAGCACTGGCCCAGCCGAGTCGATTAACCCGTCACTTGCGGCCGAGGAGAATGCGGCAGAAGGTCGCGGCCGCGCTCTTGCTGGGCGAGTAGACGGTGGTGGTCACGGACTTCCCTTTGGATTGAGACGTCGCCTCGGTAGCCGTTTCCTGTAACCACGCCTGCGCGGGCGGTAGGTGGAAAAAGTGTCTGACGAGATAAACCTGCGCACCCCGCTCGTGCGCCGCGCACGTCCCGCCAATCGTGACGCTATCGCTGCACCGAGCCTTAGCCTCGAGCGACGGTGGCCGCGGCGACAGAAACCAGGATCAGGATGACTGCGCCGATCCACCGGCCCACGCTCACGTCATAACCACCCAGGGCTACCGGCCGCAATCGGAAACTGCGCCGCGCGGACGCGATTCCAACTTCGCGACGCTGCCGGACGGGGCATGACGCCAGGCTAGCCCGTGCGGTCGTCCGGGGAAGATTCCGGAGTACTCGCCCAGCCGAGCGCGCTAGCGCATCCCGCCGCGCTCGAAGTGCGCACGGAAGAAGTTCTCGCTGCCCGCGGTCGCCATCGCCGCCGAGGCGCTGATCTCGAGCGCGAGCGCCGTCGCCGCGACGAGCTGGGCGAGGCGGTACACCTTGCCTGGGCCGGCGCAGCCCATCAGCCCGAGCCAGCGGGCGGGATCGGGAAGCGTCGTGCCGCCGCCGACCGTCCCGACCTCGATGCCGGGAAAGCGGACGGCGACGTGGAGGCCGCCTTCGACGCGCTGCTCCGTCCCGTGGCACATCGAGCTCGTGCCGACGAGGCCGAGATCCTGGCCCGTCGCCGCGAAGACGGCGGCAATCGCGGACGCCGGCGTGAACGCGACCGACTGCATCCCCGACGCGACGGCGCCGTGCGTCCCGGCCCAGGCGAGATCCTCGAGATCCGCGACGCTCGTTCGTAGGACGCGCTCGATCGCTGCCTCCGTGAGCGTCACCTCGGCGATCACGGTCTTCCCGTGCCCCTCCTGGAAGTACTCGAACGACGGCTTCTTGTCGCCGCCCATATTCGCTTCGAGGATCACGCGCTCGACAGGCACCGGCGCCTGCGGCTTCACGAATCGCCATGTTCACCGCGTACGCGTTGCGGGTCATCATGTTCGCGCCGAAGGCGTCGCCGGTCGTGAAACGCCAGAGGACGTGGCACATCGGCCCGACGACGTGCGTCTTCACCTCGCGGAGGACGGCGAAGCGCGAGAGCTCGGGGATGTCTGAGCTCGTGAGGAAGTCGCGCATCGCAGGCAGCTGCTCCTCCACCCAGCGGGCGAGAGTTAGTGCGTCGCCGCTCGACTTGCACACGAAGCACGATGCTCTGGTGATCCTGTCGGACACGACGTATGTTCGGCAGCCGCCGGACTCGGCTATCGCCTTCGCGCCGCGCTGCACCGACGCGGTGAGGCCGCCTTCGGTGTGCGCGAGCGGGACCGTGACCTCCTCGTCGGCGCGGCCGGTCTCGACGACGTCTCCGTTCTCCGAGAGTGCGTACTCGCCGAGCGAGCCCTGCAGCTGCGCGACGGACACCGGGATCTGGACCAAGCCGGTCACCGTCTCCGCTGCCTTCAGCCACGGCTCGAGGTCAGCCTCGGGCAGCCCGAGCGCCTGCTGGCGCGCGCGGATCGAGTCCGGATCGTTCTTGCGGGGAAGCCGGGTCACCGACGCATTCTCACGCACTACGCTGACGGCGTGACCGCCACCCTTCTCGACGGCAAGGCTCTTGGCGCGAAAGTGCGCGAGGAGGTCGCTGCCTCGGCCGCCGATTTCGGCCACGTCGGGCTCGCCACAGTCCTCGTCGGCGACGACCCGGCGTCGCAGGTCTACATCGACCTGAAGCAGAAAGCCGCGACGGCCGCGGGGATGGAGGCGCGCGACATCAAGCTCCCGGCGGACACGTCCGAGGAGGACGTGCTCGCGATGATCGCGGCGCTCAACGGCGACGACGCGATCGACGGTCTTCTCGTTCAACTGCCGCTTCCCGACCATCTCGACGAGAACCGGATCATCGAGGCGATTGCGCCGGAGAAGGACATCGACGGGATCCACCCGATGAACGCGGGCCGCCTCTACCTCGGCCGGCCGGCGCTTGTGCCGGGCACGCCGCTCGGAATCATGCGGATGCTCGACGAATACGAGATCCCGCTCGAAGGAGCGCGCGCGGTCGTGATCGGGCGCTCGGCGATCGTCGGGAAGCCGATGGCGCATCTGCTCCTCCAGCGCAACGCGTCGGTGACGATCTGTCACTCGCGCACGCGCGACCTCGCGAGCCACACGCTCGCAGCGGACGTGCTCGTCGCCGCCGTCGGGCGCACGCACCTCGTCTCGCCCGACATGGTCAAGGTGGGCTCGACCGTCGTCGACGTCGGGATGAATCGCGTCCCCGACAGCAAGAAGCTGCTCGGAGACGTCGATCCCGCCGCTGCCGAGCGGGCTGCGTACATCACGCCAGTGCCCGGCGGAGTCGGTCCGATGACGATCGCAATGGTGCTCCAGAACACGGTTACGGCCGCGAAGCTCCGCCGAGCGGCGCAGGCTTTGCATCCGCCGGAAACTGAGTAAACTCCCGCGCGATTGAGCAAAGGTCGGCGGCTCGGTGCCCGAGCCGTCGTTTCTCGCAAGGAGGAAGCGTTGGCTGAGGGCACCGTCAAGTGGTTCTCGAACGAGAAGGGCTTCGGCTTCATCGAGCGCGAGGGCGGCGACGACGTCTTCGTGCACTTCTCCGCGATCACGATGGACGGCTACAAGTCGCTGACCGAGGGTCAGCGCGTGTCGTTCGATGTCGTTCAGGGCGACAAGGGCGCGCAGGCCGCGAACGTCCAGGCGATCTAGAGAACCGGTCGGATCACACGTTGTGAGAAGGCCCCGACAGGGGCCTTCTCCGTTTCTGGAAGGATCAAGGACATGGGCGAGATCGATCGCGAACAGCTCCTCAAAGTGGCCCACCTGGCGCGCCTCGAGCTGCGCGAGGACGAGGTAGAGCGGCTCGGGCAGCAGCTCAACGACATCCTCGCCGCCGTCTCGAAGGTCTCCGAGCTCGACCTCGCCGACGTTCCCGCGACGTCGCATCCGCTCGACGTCGTCAACGTGTGGGACGAGGACGAGCCGCGGGAGTGCCTGTCCGTCGACGAGGCGCTCGCGAACGCGCCCGAGCGCGAGGGCGGCTTCTTCAAGGTGCCGCCCGGAGGAACAGCGTGACGATCGACACGCTGCGACTCACCGCTGAGGGCGCGAAGGACCTGCTCGAGCGGAAGGAGATCTCCGGCGCCGAGCTCTTCTCCGCGTACGTCGCCGCGATCGGGGAGCGCGACGAAGAGCTCCACTGCTACCTCCACACGTGCGAGGACCCCGGCGGAGACGGCCTGCCGATCGCCGTGAAAGACGTGATCGGGACGAAGGCGATCCCGACGACGGCGGGCTCGAAGATCCTCGAGGGCTACGTCCCGGTCTACGACGCGACCGTCGTCGAGCGGCTCAAGTCGCACGGCCTGCGCATCCTCGGCAAGACGAACACCGACGAGTTCGCGATGGGCTCCTCGACCGAGAACTCCGCCTTCGGCCCGACGCACAACCCGTGGGATCCCGTCGCGCGTACCGGGCGGCTCGGGCGGCGGCTCGGCGGCCGCTGTGAGCGCCGGCCTCGCGCCGTGGGCGCTCGGCTCCGACACCGGCGGCTCGATCAAGCAGCCGTCGGCCCTGTGCGGCAACGTCGGCCTTCGTCCGACGTACGGGACGGTCTCGCGGTACGGCGTCGTCGCGTTCGCGTCGAGCCTCGACCAGGTCGGCCCGGTCGCGAAGAACGTTCGCGACTGCGCGTTCCTCTACTCGATCCTCGCCGGTCGCGATCCGCGCGACTCGACCACCGTAGAACTGCCGCATCCCGTCGAGCTGCCGGATGCCGAGGATGTGAAAGGCCTCCGCATCGGCGTCCCGAAGGAGCTCAACGAGGCGGAGGGGATCGAGCCGGGCGTCGCTGCCGCAGTCAAGACAGCGATTGAAAACCTCTCCGCGCTCGGAGCGGAGGTCGCGGAGTGCTCGCTGCCGCTCTCCGTCGAGTACGGGATGCCGTGCTACTACCTCATCGCGCCGGCCGAGGCATCCTCCAACCTCGCCCGCTACGACGGCGTCCGCTACGGCTTCCGCGCCCCCGCCGAGGAGCGGCTCGAGATGTACGAGCGCACGCGCAACGAGGGCTTCGGCGACGAGCCGAAGCGGCGGATCATGGTCGGGACATACGCGCTCTCGGCCGGCTACTACGACGCGTTCTACGGCCAGGCGCAGAAGGTGCGGACAGTGATCAAGCGGGAGCACGACGCGTTGTTCGAGACGTTCGACGCGCTCGTCTCGCCAACCTCGCCGACGGTCGCGTTCCCGCTCGGCGCGCGCACCGCTGACCCGATTGCGATGTACCTCTCCGACCTGCTCACGATCCCGTCGTGCATGGCCGGCCTGCCGGGGCTCAACATTCCGTGCGGGCTGTCGGACGGGATGCCAGTCGGCCTGCAGCTCGTTGGGCGGCAGTTCGGCGAGAACACGCTCTTTCGGATCGGACATGCGCTCGAGCGCGCGATCGCTTTTGACGTCGTCCCGGAGCGGCTCAGATGAGCGTCGCGGATTGGGAGCTCGTCTGCGGCCTCGAGGTGCACTGCCACCTCAAGACGCGCACGAAGATGTTCTGCCGCTGCGCGCTCGAGTACGGCGCCGCCGAGAACACCCACACGTGCCCGGTCTGTCTCGCGCACCCCGGCGCTCTGCCCGTGGCGAACGGCCGCGCGATCGAGATGACGATCCTCCTCGGCCTTGCCCTCGACTGCGAGATCGCCGATCGCGCCGTCTTCGCGCGCAAGAACTACTTCTATCCCGATCTGCCGAAGGGCTACCAAATCAGCCAGTACGAGGCTCCTCTCTGCGGCCCGGGGCGCTTCCTCCTGCCGACCGCCGATGGCGACCGCGAGATCGGGATCGTCCGCGCGCACCTCGAGGAGGACGCCGCGAAGACCGTGCACGCCGGCGGCGCGACCGGCCGCTCCGTCGGAGCCGACTACTCGCTCGTCGATTTCAACCGCGGCGGCACGCCGCTGCTCGAGATCGTCGGCGCACCCGATCTCCGCTCGGCCGAGGAGGCGATGTCGTTCCTCCGCCTGCTCCGTCAGACGATCGCAGAGCTCGGCGTGTCGGACGCGGAGATGGAGAAGGGCACGCTGCGGGCCGACGTCAACGTCTCGGTCCGCAAGCGCGGCGAGGGGGCGTTCCGGCCGCGCTGGGAGATCAAGAACATGAACTCGTTCACGTTCATCGGGCGCGCGATCGAGGCGGCGTTCCGCCAGCAGGTCGAGGCGCACGAGCGTGGGGAGGAGCTCGTCCAGTCGACGTACGACTACGAGCCCGACACCGACCGGCTCACCGTCCACCGCTCGAAGGAGGAGGCCGACGATTACCGCTACTTCCCCGAGCCCGACCTCGTCCCCGTCGAGCCGCCGGCTGAACTCGTCGAGCGGTTGCGCGGCCAGCTCCTCGAGCGACCCGCCGACCGCATCCGCCGCCTCACCGCCGAACTCGGCCACGCGCCGGCGGTCGAGCTCGTGACGACGGGGAACGAGGCGAAGGCGGAGGCGCTCGCGGCGGAGGGAGTGGAGTGGAAGACGGCGGCGGCGATCGCGATGAACCGCGGCGACTTCCTGCTCGAGAACGCGCCGGCGCTGGCGAGTGTCGTACAGGCGAACGTGACCCGTGAAGCGCTCGACGAGGCGTTCGCCGCGGCCGCTGCCGGGCGGATCGAGGCGGACGACGTACCTCTCGCAGACGGCGCTCGGCGACGAGTCCGAGCTCGCGCCGGTCATCGATGCCGTGCTCGCCGCGAACCCTGAGCAGGTCGAGACGTTCCGCGGCGGCAAGGAGGGTGTGCTCGGCTTCCTCGTCGGCCAGGTGATGCGCGAGACGCAGGGCAAGGCCGACCCGAAGGTCGTCAACCGGCTTCTGCTTGAGCGGCTGAAAGGCTAGGAAGGTCGCGCAGCGCGGGGCTCAGCGTCCCGAGCGCCGCGGCGGCCACAACCGGCGTAGCGAGGACGAGCACGCAGATCCGCGGCGACGTGTCCGCAAGCAGCAGCCCCGCGACGAGCGGTCCGAGCGGCGCCGACGCAGCCCGCAGCGTGTTCGCGGCGGCCATCGCGCGCCCGAGGAGCCGGTCGGGGATGAGCGCGTACGAGTACGCCTGGATCGCCGAGTCGGTGTTCGGGAACCAGAACGCGTGGAGTGATGCCGCGACCGCAAGCACGTACACGTTCGGGAACGCGATGAAGGCGGCGTAGACGAGCGCCATCCAGAACTCCGAGAGGAGGATCGCCCGCATCGGGAAGACGCGCCGGAGTAGGGGCGAGAGCAACGAGCCTGCGAGCAGCATCGCCCCCTGGAACGCGATGAAGACCCCGATTTCCCACGGCGCGAGCCGCTGCCGGTGGGCGAGGATGATGACCGCGATCGGGGCGCCGACGGCGACGAGGTTGCTCGCCGCGATCATCCCGATCGTCGTGCGGAGGAACGGAATGCTCCAGAAATAGGAGAGCCCCTCGCGGAACGGCGTGCGGGCGCCGCGCTCGCGCTCCTCCTGAAAACGCGTGCGCATGAGCAGGAGCGAGGCTGTCGAGAACGCGTACGAGGCGGCGTCCGCGACGAACGGCAGGCCGCGCGTGAGTTGGAAGAGCGCTCCACCGAGCGGCGTCGAGCCGAGCCGGACGACCGACATGCGCGCCATCGAGACGCTCGCGGCGTCGGCGAGCTGTGGCTGGGGAACGACCGCCTTCATCGCGCCGCTCGAGCCGGATCGGTAGAGGACCGCCGCACTCGTGTCGACGAACGCGACGACGAGGACGAGCCAGTAGCGCGCGTGCCCGGTCAGCACCGCCGTCGCGAGAATGGCGAGCGCCGTCGCCCCGGCGACGTCCGCGAGGATCATGAGCCGTTTGCGGTCGAAGCGGTCGGCGGCGACGCCTGCCGGAACCGAGAGCAGAACGAGAGGCGCGAACTCGAGCGCGCCGACGTACCCGGTCTTCGCTGCCGAGTTCGTCAGCGCGAGCGTGAGCAGCGGGTACGCGATCCCCGAGATCCCACTGCCGAACGTCGAAAGGAACTGGCCGATCTGGAAGAGGACGAAGTCGCGGTTGCGCCGCAGCGGGACGAGGCTCGGTCACGCCTCCATCGTCGCAGGGGCGGCGGGCACCGGTAGCCGCTCGAGCTCCGCGAGCGCGACTTCTGTTTTCGGCGCGACGACGTCATCCGCGCGCCGGCGGGTGAGGAGATACGCCGAGGCGACCAGCGTGACGACGGCCATGATCACGATCTCGATCCGGTAGTCGATGAGCGTGATCAGCGCGGCTCCGACCGCGATCGAGATCGTCTGCGGCAGGCTGAAGAGCATGTTCGACGCCGCCGAGACGCGCCCCTGGAGAACCTGCGGGGTGCGGCGTCTGATACGCCGTCGCCGCCGCGATCACCACCCAGGCGATCCCGGCACCGAACACGATCACGGCGGGAATGACGGCTCCGAGGCGAGGGATGAGAAAGCCGAAGCTCGCGAGCGCGAAGAGCGTGAGCCCGAGCCCGGTGAGCCGGACGTCGCCGATCCGCCGCATGAGCAGCGCGGCGGTGAGCCCGCCTGCGATCGCGCCGACTCCCTGGAACGCATCGATGACTCCCACCCACGGAGCGCTGTGGTGGAGGCCGTTGATCACGATCGCGAAGATGAGCGTCTCGGTGAATCCGACGACCGCGAGCGCGGCGCAGAGGCCGATCGTCAGCTCCCGCAGGACCTTGGTCTGGACGATGTGGACGATGCCCGCCGAAGCTTCGCGGAGGAAGTGGTGCTCGCGGGGCGCGGTCGGCGGCTCGGCGAAGGGGAGAGCGACGAGCGTGGCCGCGGAGCCGACGAAGGTCGCCGCGTCGACCAGCGCGACGACGTGACCGCCGAAGGCGGCAAAGAGCCCGGCCCCGGTGACCGGGGCGATGATCCGGAGCCCTTCACGCACCGTCTGCAGAACGCTGTTCGCGTCGCCGAGCTGCTCGTCCGGCAGCATCGCCTTCAGCATCGAGGTGCGCGCCGCGCCGAAGACGTCGCCGCCGAGCCCGTAGAGGAGGGTCACGACGTAGATGAGCCAGAAGATCCGAGCGGTCGTGCACAAAGAGCAAGAGGCACATCACCGCGGCGAGCGTGAGATGGGTCCAGATCATCAGGCGCCGCTTGGGCAGCCGGTCGACGACGATGCCGCCGAGCGGAGCGATCAAGCCCGTCACGCCGAGGAAGAGGAAGACGATTCCCGCCTCCGCGTTCGATCCGGTCAGGACCCTGGCCCAGACGCCGAGCGCGATGAACATCGCCCAGTCGCCGAACATCGAAAGGAACTGCCCGCCGAAGAGGAGGCGGACGTCCGGGCGGCGGAGGATTGCGCGCACCTCTAAGCCGCCCGGAACACCCGCACGTCGCCGCTGATCGTTCGGCCGCGAACGACGACCGTCGGGCCGCCCGTCGCCTCGCCGGCGACAGGCTCGCTTGCGAGCGGCACCTCGGAGGAGAGGTCGCCGGACGTGGAGCCGGCGTCGACGTCGACGATCGAGCCCTCGGCGATCCCGATCTCGACGTCGCCGGAGACGCTCGTGAAGCGGACGTCGCCCTCGCGGACGGCGTCGAACCGGATGTCGCCGGAGACCGTCTTCGTTTCGACCGAGCCGCCGACAGGCCCGACTCGCAGGTCGCCCGAGACGCTCTGGAGGGTGAGGTTTCCGTGTACGGCAGAGAGCTCGGCGTCGCCGCTCACGGACTTGATCGTCGCGTCGCCGGCAATTTCGCCGCGGACGCGGGTGTCGCCGGAGACGACGTTGACCGCGAGGGACCCGAGGCGTCCGTCGATGCGGGTGTCGGCCGACGCCGTCTTGACCTTCACGCCGGCGCCGTGCGGGATCGTTGCGCGGACGCGCACCTTGGTATCCCAGACGAGTGTGAACGGCGTGAGCGAGAAGCCGAACTTCGCCTTGCCGCGATACGACACGGTGACCCGGTTGCCGTTCTGGAGGATCTCGACCTCGGCGAGGAGCCGCTCGTCGCCGTCGATGGTGACGTGCGACTCCTCGCCCTCGACCGTCTCGATCTCGATGTCACCGGAGGGGATGACGACCTCGAGGTCGAGCGGAAGCGGGGTGTGGAAGGTCTGCTCGAGCATCGTCAGACCGCCCGGGCGGTGCGCTTGATCCGCATGCGGATCTCGCTCTCGGTGGGGAAGTAGCGCCGCCGGTCGGGGCGAATCCGGTCGGCGAGTGCGGGCATGTCGTGGTAGGTCGGGAACATGTCGGGCTCCTTTCAGCTGCGGCCGTAGCCGGTGAGGCGGTTACGGCTGCTCGTGGATGGGCGGCGCGGCTCGACAGCGCGCTGGAGCGCCTGAACGAGCCACGTGTTGACAGAAGCGCCTTCGCGGGTGGCGGAGGACTCGATCCGCTCCTTCAGGCTCTCCGGCAGCCGGAGGCTGATCCGGGCGGAGAAAGCCTCGTCGACCGGCTCCGGGGCCGTGCCGTCCTCGCGGACGAGCACGAGCTCCGGGTCGCGGCCGGCGATGCGGATCTCGACGCGGCCGTCCTCGAGCTGCGCATTGAGCTCGAGTGCGGCCTCGGCGAGGATGTCCTGGAGCCGCCGGGCGAGGGATGATTCGAGTGCGACCGAGAGAAGCTCGGCCGCGTGGGCAGTCGCCTCGTCGCCGAGGGACGCCATGCGACTGAGCTCTTCCCGGAGCGCGTGGATGTGTCCGTCGATCTGCATGGCTGCACTATGACAGCACAATGACTGTCATTGTCAACTCGAATTGACAGCATAACGACAGCGGCCCGCTCGTCGCGGGCCGCTAAATCGTCATATGCAGGTACTTTCTAGTAGACGCCGCAGGCGTGAGCCGTGTTCGACCACGGCGCGAAACCGCGAACGCGCCACGCTCTGACGGCTGCCCAGATCTGCGCGAGCGGCATCCAGTGGTTCGCCGTCCCCTCGTGCTTCAGAAGCCAGGCGCCATAGGCGGACTGGAACGAATAGTCCATCTGAAGGCCGCCCCAGTACGGAGCGTTCGGATCCGTCCAGCTGCCCTCGTAGTGGTGGATGCAGTACCAGGCGTGGAGCTGAGGCGGATGGTGCGCGGCCCGCCATGCGGCGATCTCGCGCCGATGCCAGATGCGCGCGAGGTTCTGCGCCGCCTGCGGTGAGGAGCTCGCCTGCATGCGCGAGACGTGCCGCGGCGGACGGCCGCGGACGACGGTCAGCCAGAGCGTGGTCGCGGTTTGCGCGCGGCGCGCTTTGCCGCTCCAGTAGTCGATTGCGCGTGCTTCCTGCCGCGCCGCTGAGGCCTGCCGACCGGTCCCGCCGGCGGCGGTGGCAACAGCAGATGGAATTCCCGCGAGCACCAAAAGGAGCCCGCAGGCAAAGATCGAGCGCCGCATTCGTACACCCCCCTGGTGTCGTTTGCAAGTCGGTGACCGAGCTGGCGGGAAGTGCCCCTCAGGGCAAGCAGCGCTCGGTGCGGCTTATTGCGTTCGGCGAGGCAGGATAAGCAGACGGGCGGTCGCCGTGCGCCGGTTCGCGGAGATTTTCACGATCTCTTTACGACGACTTGACGGAGGCGCGAGGCCGAAAAACAGCCGGAAACCGCATGGGAGCTACGAATCCGGCATACAGGAGCGCGGCGCCCACCGCAATCCCGATTGCGCTGCCGGCGGCGCCCAGTCCGGCCAATCCGCTCCCGATTGCCGCCGCCGCGATGCCCGCGACGATGAGCGAATTGCCGAGCGGGCGCTTCCTGATCGAGCGAAGCGCGACGCCGACGACCGCGAGCGTCCCGAGCGAGTTCGCGAGGATCGCGAGCAGCCGCGCGGGAAGGAACGCGAGGTGGTCCTGCGCGATCGGGATCCCGTGCGCCGCGAACGCGCCGTGCAGGGGCATCGCGAGGGAGATGCCGACCGCAAGGCCGGCGTAGACGCAGTGCGACCGGTGCGGCTCGCCGGCGGCCGGCGAGGAGGAGCGAGCCGACGCCGAGCAGCGGCGCCGTCAGCAAGCGCGCCCGTCGCGTAGTAGACACGGAACGCGCGCCCGTCCCAGCCGTGCGGCCTCGCCCCACGCGATCGCGCGCCGCGGCGACCGCGTACGCGGCGAGCGCCGGCCGACCACGCGAGGAGCTCCGGCCGGCGCGCGAGCGCGCCGCGCACCGGCGCCGGCGAGCGAGTCCCGCGAGCGCGGAAGCGAGAGAAGCGCGGCGGCGAAGGCGACGAGCGCGTCCACTGCAGCGCAGAGTAGAGCGCTACGGCTCGGTAGCGTGGCGAGAAGCGCTACCTGTTCACGCCCGGCCCGACGCCCGTGCCGCCGGAGGTGCTCGCCGCGGTGGGCGCGCCGGTCGTCCACCACCGCAGCCCCGACTTCCTGCCGGTCTACGAGCGCGTGCCTCGCGCGGCTGCGCGAGGTCTGCCGGACCGAGAACGACGTCCTCCTGTTCACGGCCTCGGGCACCGGCGCGTTCGAGTCGGCGGTCGCGAACCTCGTCTCGCCGGGCGAGCCGCACCTCGTCGTCTCGGCCGGGAGCTTCGGCGAGCGCTGGGTGGCGATGACCACCGCGTACGGCGCCGACGTCGACGTCCTCCGCTATGCGTGGGGCGAGACGCCCGACCGCCGACGACCTGCGCGCACGGCTGCGCGAGCGCGAGGCGAAGGCGGTCTGGCTCGTCCAGTCCGAGACCTCGACGGGCGTCGTCGCCGACGTGCAGGCGCTCGCCGCCGCGGCGAAGGAGGCCGGCGCGCTCGTCGTCGTCGATGCGGTCTCGAGCCTCGGCGCCGTCCCGTGCGAGACGGACGCGTGGGGGCTCGACGTCGTCGTCGCCGGCTCGCAGAAGGCGCTCATGTCGCCCGCCGGGCCTCGGCGCTCGCCGCGGTCTCGCCGGCGGCGCTCGCGGCGACCGGCTCCTCGCCGCGCTTCTACTTCGACTGGGAGCGGACGCGCGACGCGCAGCAGACAGCTCGACGCGCCTGTCACGCTGCCGGTCTCGCTCGTCGGCGCGCTCGACGTCGCGCTCGGCCTCATCGCTCGAGGAGGGGCTCGACGCCGTCTTCGACCGCCACGTCCGGCTCGGCCGCGCCGCGCCGCGCGGGCGTGAAGGCGATCGGGCTCGAGCTCTTCTCCCCCGACGAGGACCGGAGCGCCGTCGTGACCGCGGTCCGCGCGCCGGACGGAGTCGACGCGACGGACGTCGTCGACGGCGCTCCGCGACCGCTTCGGGATCACGATCGCGAACGGCCAGGGCGAGCTGAAGGGGAAGATCTTCCGGCTCGGCCACATCGGCTGGTTCGACGTCTTCGACATCACGACGCAGCTCGCCGCGGTCGAGCTCGTGCTCGCCGACCTCGGCGCCGACGTCGAGCGCGGCGTCGCCGTCACCGCGGCGCTCGAGGCGTACGAGCCGTCGTGCGCGTGACCGCTGAAAGTCCTCGTCCGCGAGGAGATCGCCGCCGCCGGCGTCGACCTGCTGCGCGCGCGCTTCGAGGTCGACGTCGACTCCGAGTGCGCCGCTCGAGGAGATCATCGGCCGCTACGACGCGATCGTCGTCCGCTCGGCGACGAAGCTGACGGCCGACCTCATCGACGGCGCCGACGCGCCTGAAGGTGATCGGCCGCGCGGGCGTGGGCGTCGACAACGTCGACGTCGAGGCGGCGACGCGCCGCGGGATCGTCGTCGCGAACGCGCCGGAGTCGACCGTCGTCTCCGCCGCCGAGCACACGATCGGGCTGCTTGTCGCGCTCGCGCGGAACATCCCGCAGGCGCACGCCGCGCTGAAGCAGGGCCGCTGGGAGCGGAACGCGTACGGCGGCGTCGAGCTCGCCGGCAAGACGCTCGGCGTGCTCGGCTTCGGACGCATCGGCCAGCAGGTCGCGCGCCGCGCGCTCGGGCTCGGGATGCGCGTCGTCGCGTACGACCCGTACGTCGCGGCCGAGCGCTTCCGCGAGCTCGGCGTCGAGCGCGCCGAGACGCCTGGAGGAGATCTACGCGGCGGCGGACTTCCTCACGCTCCACCTGCCGCTCACCGCCGAGACGCGCGGCTCGCTCGACGCGGCCGCGTTCGCGCGATGCGCGACGGCGTCCGCATCGTCAACGCGGCCCGCGGCGAGCTCGTCGACGAGGACGCGCTGCTCGACGCGCTCCGCTCCGGGAAGGTGGCAGGCGCGGCGCTCGACGTCTTCTCGGCCGAGCCGTACTCCGGGCCGCTGCTCGAGCTCGACAGCGTCGTCGTCACGCCGCACCTCGCGGCGTCGACCGAGCGAGGCGCAGGACCGCGCGGGCGTCATCGTCGCCGAGCAGGTCGTGGCCGCGCTCGAGGGCGGGCTCGTCACGAACGCGGTCAACATCCCCGTCGTCGGTGCCGAGGAGCTCGAGGTGCTCGGCCCGTACATCCCGCTCGCCTCGAGGCTCGGCCGCATCGCGATGGAGCTCGCCGACGGAGTGGCGGAGGAGATCGTCATCACCGCGCTACGGCGGTCTCGCGGAGCACGACACGCGCCTGCTCACCGTGGCCGCGCTCAACGGCGCGTTCCAGGGGCGGGCCGATCGGCCGGTCAACTACGTCAACGCGCCGCTCATCGCTGCGGAGCGCGGGGTCGAAGTGCGGGAGGAGCGCTCGCGTACGGCACGCGACTACACGACCTCCTCCGCGTCGAGGTCCGCGCGGGCGAGAGGAGCGCCGGCGTCGCGGGGACGACGATCGGCAGCGAGAACCGCCTCTGGCTCGTCAACGTCCTCGGCTTCGAGATCGACCTCGAGCTCGCGCCGCTGTTCGTCCTCTGCCGCTACGACGACGTGCCCGGCGTGATCGGCCGCGTCGGGACGCTGTTCGGCGCCGCCGGGATCAACATCGCCGCCATGACCGTCTCGCGCAGCCGGCAGGGCGGCAAGGCGCTGATGGCGCTCACGGTCGACTCGCCGCCACCGGCGGAGCTCGTCGCCCGCCTCCGCAGCGAGGGCTTCGACGACGCCCGCGTCATCGAGCTGTGATGGCAGAACGCTGGCCGGAGTCGGTCGAGCGCGTCGCGGCGGTGCTGCGCGACGCCGGCATCGACGCGCGCGTCGAGGAGTTCCCGGAGGGGACGTCCGACCGCCGGGGCCGCCGCGAAAGCGGTCGGTTGCACGCGCGACCAGATCGTCAAGTCGCTCCTCTTCGTTGCGACGGCCGCACCGACGCTCGCGCTCGTTCCGGGCGACCGGCGCGCCGACGAGACGAAGGTCGCCGCTGCTGCCGGGACGAAGGCGGCACGCGTCGCACGGCCGGAGGAGGTGCGTCGCCGCCACCGGATTCGAGCCCGGCGGGGTCGCGCCCTTCCCGCTGCCGGCCGTCCCGCTCGTCCTCATGGCGGGCGAGCTCCTGCGCCACGAGCACGTCTGGATCGGCGCCGGCTCGGAGCGGCACATGGCCGGCATCGCGCCGCCCGATCTCGTCCGGGTCACGAGGCCAGATCGCGGATTTCGTCGATCTGCGCAGCGGGTACGATTCGACTGCCGGCGCACTCCTAGCGAAGGGAACGAGCGCGATGCGCGAGACGAAGAAGATCTGGATGAACGGCGAGCTCGTCGACTGGGCGGATGCGACCGTCCACGTCGGGACGCACGGCCTCCACTACGGCTCTGGCGTCTTCGAAGGAATCCGCGCGTACGAGACCGAGCGCGGCACGTCCGTCTTCCGGCTCGGCGACCACCTCGAGCGGCTGCAGCGGTCCGCGCAGCTGCTCTACATGGACTTGCCGTACTCCGTCGAGGAGCTACGCACGGCGACGTGGGACGTGATCGGCGCCAACGAATTGCCGTCCTGCTACATCCGGCCGATCGCGTTCTACGGCTACGGCGAGCTCGGCGTCTCGTCGAAGGGCAATCCCGTCGACGTCGTGATCATGTCGTGGCCGTGGGGCGCGTACCTCGGCGAGGACGGGATGCAGAACGGCATCCGCGCCAAGGTCTCGAGCTGGCAGCGCGTCGGCCCGAACGTCATCCCGCATGTCGCGAAGGCGACCGGCGTCTACGTCAACTCGATGCTCGCCGTCGGCGAGGCGAACCGCGCCGGCTACGACGAGGCGATCATGCTCACTGCCGAGGGCACGATCGCGGACGGCTCGGGCGAGAGCCTCTTCATCGTGCGCGACGGCGTCATCTACACGCCTGACCTCTCCGCGTCGATCCTCGTCGGCATCACGCGCGACACCGTGATCCAGATCGCGCAGGATCTCGGCCACCGCGTCGTCGAGAAGCCGCTCATCCGCACCGACCTCTATCTCGCGGACGAGGTCTTCATGGTCGGTACGGCCGCCGAGGTGACGCCGATCCGCGAGGTCGACGACCAGGTCGTCGGGCCGCCCGGACCGGTGACGCTCGAGATCCAGGCAGGCGTACCTCGACACGGTGCACGGGCGCAGCGACCGCTGGAGCCAGTGGCTCGAGTACGCGCCGGCCGCGAAGCCAGGCGTGAAGCAGGAGGTCGGACCGGTCCCGCTCTCGGGGCCGGATCTCGGTGCGCGCGAGGAGGAGCTCGTCCTCGAGGTGATGCGCTCGGGCCGGCTCTCGCTCGGCCCGACGATCGACCGCTTCGAGGAGCTGCTTCGCCGAGCGGGTCGGCGCGCCGTACGCCGCGGCCGTCTCGTCCGGAACCGCCGGCCTGCACCTGCTCGCGATCACGGCCGGGATCGAGCCCGGCGACGAGGTGATCACGTCTCCGTACTCCTTCGCCGCGTCGCGCGAACTGCTTCATCTACGAGGGCGGCGTCCCGGTCTTCGCGGACATCGACCCGCGTACGCTCAACCTCGACCCGGCGGCGGTCGAGGCTGCCGTGACGGAGAAGACGAAGGCGATCGTCGGCGTCGACATCTACGGCCGCCCGTGCGAGCTCGACGAGCTGCGGGCGATCGCCGACCGGCACGGGCTCGCGTTCATCGGCGACTCGTGCGAGGCGCTCGGCGCCGAGTACAAGGGCGCACCGCTCGGCTCGCATGGCGCCCCGCTGCGTCTTCGCCTTCTATCCGAACAAGCAGATGACGACCGCCGAGGGCGGGATCGTGACGACGCACTCGGAGGAGGAGTGGCGCGCTGCTCCGTTCGCTCCGCAACCAGGGGCGCGGCGACTCCGGCGGCTGGCTCGAGCACGTACGCCTCGGCTTCAACTACCGCTTGAGCGACGTCGCCGCCGCGATGGGGATCGGCCAGCTCGAGCGTCTCGACGAGATCCTCGCCGCCGCGCTCGCGGCGTCGCCGAGCGTTACGGCGAGCTCCTGCGCCGAGATCGACGGTGTCGAGCTGCCATGCCCGGACGACGCCGACCACGTCCGCTCATGGTTCGTGTACGTCGTCCTCCTGCCCGACAACGAGACGCGCGAGCGCGTCATCGCGACCTTCGAGCGCGAGGAGATCGGCTTCAACCGCTATCTCCCGTCGATCCATCTGCAGCCGTACATGCGCGAGCGGTACGGCTTCCGCGAGGGGATGTGCCCGGTGTCGGAGGACGTCAGCTCGCGGTCGCTGGCGCTGCCGTTCTTCAACGACCTTCAGCCGGGCGCGCAAGCGCGTGTGGCCGACGTGCTTGCGAGCGCCTTACAGTGACCGACCCCGCCGTCCCGATGGTCTTCCTCGGCTTCGGCAAGTGGGTGCGCGCCGACAAGATCTACGCGCTCGAGCCGATCACCGGCCCCGAGCGAGGCGGCGGCCGGCGTACGCGCGTCTGGGTCGAGGGGATCGCCGAGCCTGTCCTCGCGAGCCGAACCGAGCGCACAATCCTCGAAGACATGGGCCACGCTGTGCCGGGTGCTGCCGGCACAGAGCACACGCAAGTCGTCGCAGGACGAGCAGCTCTTCTAGTTGCGCCAGCTTCGCCGGGACTTCTTCGCGCGCTCGGTCCACGAGGTCGCGCCGGAGCTGATCGGAGCGACGCTCCTCTTCGACGGCGTCGGCGGCGTGATCGTCGAGGTCGAGGCGTACGACCAGGACGATCCCGCGAGCCACGGCTTCGGCGGGCTGACGCCGACGCGGGTCTCGATGTTCGGGCCGCCGGGGCACACGTACGTCTACCGCTCGTACGGCGTCCACTGGTGCCTGAACCTCGTCTGCGCGCCGGCGGGGAGGGCGGAGGCGGCGCTCATCCGCGCGCTCGCGCCGACGCACGGGCTCGACGCTCATGCGCGAGCGGCGCGGCCTCGATCGCGAGCGGTCGCTCTGCTCCGGCCCGGGCAAGCTCTGTCAGGCGCTCGGCATCACCCGTGCCGCAGACGGCCTGCCGCTCGACGAGCCGCCGTTCGAGCTCTTTGCGCGGGAGGAGGAGCCGCCGCTCGTCGTCGGGACGCGGATCGGGATCACCCGCGCTGTCGAGCAGCCGTGGCGTTACGGGCTGGCCGGGTCGCCCTTCCTCTCGCGCCGCTTCTAGACTCGCCGGGATGGGAATCGCAGAGCTGACCCGGAACGCCGTGACGTCCTGCCCGAGGGCGGCCTCGAGGCGAAGCTCAAGCTCGGTCGGCCGCTGCGCGTCAAGCTCGGGATCGACGTCACGGCGCCCGACGTGCACGCTCGGCAACGGCATCCCTCTGCAGCGCATGCGAGCGTTTCAGGACGAGGGCCACATCGGCGTGCTCATCGTCGGCGACTACACCACGCGGATCGGCGACCCGTCCGGCCGCAACGGCGGAGCGGCCGATGATCCCGCCGGAGGAGATCGACGCGAACGCGCAGCGCTACTTCGAGCAGGCCGTCGACGATCATCGACCCGGACCGGACCGAGCTCCGCTTCAACGGGGAGTGGCTCTCGAAGCTCGACTTCGCCGAGGTGCGTGCGGCTGACGCGGACGACGACCGTCGCCCGGATGCTCGAGCGCGACGACTTCGCCAAGCGCTTCGCGCGCGAACGAGCCGATCTCGCTCTCCGAGCTCCTCTACCCGATGATGCAGGCCTACGACTCCGTCGCGATCGAGGCGGACGTCGAGCTCGGCGGCACCGACCAGACTGTACAACCTCCTCGCCGGCCGCGACGTCATGCAGGCGTACGGGCTCGAGCCGCAGGTCGTCGCTCACCGTCCTGCTACTCTCGACAGCTGGGACGGCGACCGGAGATGAGCGCGTCCCGCGGCAACTACATCGGCTCGAAGGAGGCGCCCGAGGAGATGTTCGGGAAGACGATGCGCATCCCCGACTCGCTGCTCGACCAGTGGTACCGCCTCGTCTGCAGCGCGACGACGTGCCGGCCGGCGACCCGCTCGAGGCGAAGCTCGAGCTCGCCCGCTTCATCGTGCGGCGGGCGTGGGGCGACGACGCCGCCCGCGCGGCGGAGGAGCACTTCACCCGCGTCGTCCGCCAGGGCGAGGCGCCCGAGGAGGTTCCCGAGCATCGCGCTGCCGGCGGGCGCGGCCCGTCCATCTGCCGGCGCTCCTCGCCGAGGCCTTTGGCCTCTCGACGAGCGAGGCACGGCGCCTGATCGGACCAGGGCGGGGTCAAGATCGACGGCGAGGCGGTGACGGAGCTCGACCTCCCGCGCGAGCGGCTCTCGAGGCGCCGTCCTCCAGGCCGGCAAGCGGCGCTTCGTTCGGCTCAACGAAGCCGTTTGACAGCAAGGGAAGCCCTGCTACACTTCCCCGGCTGCCCGAGAGGGTGGCGCAGGAAAGTCCCTGCAAACGACGAAAACGGAGCGGCCTCAGGAGGATTCCCGCAAGTGGAAGTCCGAGCAAGTCCTGAGGCCTCTGGCGTGAGTCGGGGCCTTTTTTACGTCACCGCGACGGCTCGGTCCTTGAAAACTCAACAGCGTGCGTTTACGTCGAGTGGCTGGTCCGGCTTCGGCCGAGGCTGGTCAGATCAACTAAACCTGTCTCCATCCCTTCGGGGATGGGACTTTGAGCACAAGCTCAAGGTGACAAAAGTTTCGTCCTTCGGGGCGAATACTTCTTCACGGAGAGTTTGATCCTGGCTCAGGACGAACGCTGGCGGCGCGCTTAACACATGCAAGTCGAGCGAGAACCAAGCCTTCGGGCTTGGGGACAGCGGCGAACGGGTGAGTAACACGTGGGTAATCAACCCTCGACACTGGGATAGCCCGGGGAAACCCGGATTAATACCGGATACCCCATCTGGCCTTTCGGGCCGGCTGGAAAAGGTAGCTTCGGCCTCCGGTCGGGGACGAGCCCGCGGCGGATTAGCTTGTTGGTGGGGTAAAGGCCCACCAAGGCGACGATCCGTAGCTGGTCTGAGAGGACGATCAGCCACACTGGGACTGAGACACGGCCCAGACTCCTACGGGAGGCAGCAGTGGGGAATCTTGCGCAATGGGCGAAAGCCTGACGCAGCGACGCCGCGTGAGGGAAGAAGGCCTTCGGGTTGTAAACCTCTTTCAGGAGGGACGAAGCCACTCGGGTTAATAGCCCAGAGGGTGACGGTACCTCCAGAAGAAGCCCCGGCTAACTACGTGCCAGCAGCCGCGGTAATACGTAGGGGGCAAGCGTTGTCCGGATTTATTGGGCGTAAAGAGCGTGTAGGCGGCCATACAGGTCAGCTGTGAAAACTCGAGGCTCAACCTCGAGACGTCGGTTGAAACCGTATGGCTAGAGTCCGGAAGAGGAGAGTGGAATTCCCGGTGTAGCGGTGAAATGCGCAGATATCGGGAAGAACACCTATGGCGAAGGCAGCTCTCTGGGACGGTACTGACGCTGAGACGCGAAAGCGTGGGGAGCGAACAGGATTAGATACCCTGGTAGTCCACGCCGTAAACGATGGGCACTAGGTGTGGCGGGTGTCGACTCCCGCTGTGCCGAAGCTAACGCATTAAGTGCCCCGCCTGGGGAGTACGGCCGCAAGGCTAAAACTCAAAGGAATTGACGGGGGCCCGCACAAGCAGCGGAGCATGTGGTTTAATTCGACGCAACGCGAAGAACCTTACCAAGGCTTGACATGCACTGGAAAACCGTGGAAACACGGTCCCCCTTCGGGGCTAGTGCACAGGTGGTGCATGGCTGTCGTCAGCTCGTGTCGTGAGATGTTGGGTTAAGTCCCGCAACGAGCGCAACCCCTGTTCCATGTTGCCAGCGCGTAATGGCGGGGACTCATGGAAGACTGCCGGTGACAAATCGGAGGAAGGTGGGGTCGAAGTCAAGTCATCATGCCCCTTATGTCTTGGGCTACACACGTGCTACATTGGCCGATACAAAGGGCTGCGATGCCGCGAGGCGGAGCGAATCCCAAAAAGTCGGTCTCGGTTCGGATTGGAGGCTGAAACTCGCCTCCATGAAGGCGGAGTTGCTAGTAATCGCGGATCAGCAATGCCGCGGTGAATATGTTCCCGGGCCTTGTACACACCGCCCGTCACACCACGAAAGTCGGCAATACCCGAAGCCGGTGGCCTAACCCGCAAGGGAGGGAGCCGTCGAAGGTAGGGTCGATGATTGGGGTGAAGTCGTAACAAGGTAGCCGTAGCGGAAGCTGCGGCTGGATCACCTCCTTTCTAGGGAATGCCGGAGCTCTTACTCCGGCAGGCGCCGGTCCCCTTGATGGCTTCGGCCGTCGGGCTAGCCGGCTCGCCTGGAAATCACGTCGACCTCGACGTCTGCACTACGTACGCTGTTGAGTTTTGAAGGACTGGGCATCGCTCGAGTCTGTGCTTGATTCGAAGCCCGCGTGGACCTTGAAAACTCCATAGCGACATCTATACCGGTGTTCTTCTGATCAAGAGAACAAGGGCACACGGTGGATGCCTTGGCACCGAGAGCCGATGAAGGACGTGGGCGGCTGCGATAAGCCCGGGGGAGAAGCTGACCATTCTGCGATCCCGGGATTTCCGAATGAGGAAACTCACCGCTGGTAATGCGGCGGTATCCGTACCTGAATACATAGGGTGCGGAGGGTAAGCCGGCGAACTGAAACATCTAAGTAGCCGGAGGAAAGGAAAGAAACCTCGACTCCCTGAGTAGTGGCGAGCGAAAAGGGAAGAGCCCAAACCTGTGTGACGTGATAGGCGGCAGCCGTTGTCACGCAGGGGTTGTAGGGCTCGTCATGATCCGCCTGCCGGCGGGTCGGGAAGTTACAAAGTCGTGCGTTAGCCGAAGTGGATGGAAAGCCACACCACAGCAGGTAATAGTCCTGTAGGCGAAAGCGCACGGCCTTCCTCGACGAGTACCTGAGTACGGCCGGGCACGTGAAACCCGGTCGGAATCCGCGGGGACCACCCCGTAAGGCTAAGTACTCCTCGGTGACCGATAGTGAACTAGTACCGTGAGGGAAAGGTGAAAAGTACCCCGGAAGGGGAGTGAAATAGCACCTGAAACCGTGTGCTTACAAGCGGTCGGAGCGGGCTAGTCCGGTGACGGCGTGCCTTTTGCATAATGAGCCAGCGAGTTAGTCTTCCACGGCAAGGTTAAGGAAACGGAGCCGTAGCGAAAGCGAGTCTGAATAGGGCGATTCAGTCGTGGGAGCTAGACCCGAAACTGAGTGATCTACCCATGGCCAGGTTGAAGCGGGGGTAAGACCCCGTGGAGGACCGAACCCACGTCGGTTGAAAACGGCGGGGATGAGCTGTGGGTCGGAGTGAAAGGCTAATCAAACTCAGAGATATCTGGTTCTCCCCGAAATATATTTAGGTATAGCGTCGCGCGTTCAATAACGGCTGTAGAGCACTGTTTGGCCTAGGGGGCCTACCAGCTTACCGAAGTCAGGCAAACTCCGAATACCGTTATTCCATAGCGCGGCAGTCAGAGTGCGGGGGATAAGCTTCGTGCTCAAAAGGGAAACAGCCCGGACCGTCGGCTAAGGTCCCTAATTCCATGCTAAGTGGGAAACGATGTCCGATTGCACAGACAACCAGGATGTTGGCTTAGAAGCAGCCACCATTCAAAGAGTGCGTAACAGCTCACTGGTCAAGTGGTCGGGCGCGGACAATGTAACGGGGCTCAAGCATGGAACCGAAGCCACGGACTTCACGCTTTGCGTGGAGTGGTAGGGGAGCGTTCCCAGGGCGGAGAAGCGGCGGCGGCAAGCCTGCCGTGGAGCGCTGGGAAGTGAGAATGCTGGCATGAGTAACGAAAGGCGAGTGAGAAACTCGCCCGCCGAATGCCCAAGGGTTCCTGAGTAAAGCTAATCTGCTCAGGGTTAGTCGGGACCTAAGCCGAGGCCGACAAGGCGTAGGCGATGGACAACAGGTTGATATTCCTGTACCACGTACCAACCGTTATCACCGATGGGGGGACGGGGTAGGCTAGGGCAACCCAGGCGTTGGTCGACCTGGGGTAACCGCGTAGGGTGGCTGGTAGGTAAATCCGCCGGCCGTTAAGCCTGAGACGGGATGCCGAGGCCCTTAGGGGCCGAAGTGCCTGAAGCCATGCCTCCTAGAAAAGCCTCTAGGGAGGTTGGACGTGCCCGTACCAAAACCGACACAGGTGGACAGGTAGAGAATACCAAGGCGATCGGAAGAACCCTCGTTAAGGAACTCGGCAAAATGGTCCCGTAACTTCGGGAGAAGGGACGCCCCGGTAGAGTGAAGCCCTTTACGGGCCGAGCTCGAGGGGGCCGCAGTGAAACGACCCAAGCGACTGTTTACCAAAAACACAGGTCTCTGCGAAGTCGCAAGACGACGTATAGGGGCTGACTCCTGCCCGGTGCCGGAAGGTCACGAGGAGAGGTTAGCCTTCGGGCGAAGCTTTGAATCCAAGCCCCGGTAAACGGCGGCGGTAACTATAACCGTCCTAAGGTAGCGAAATTCCTTGTCGGGTAAGTTCCGACCTGCACGAATGGAGTAACGACTTGGGCGCTGTCTCAACGAGGGATCCGGTGAAATTGTAGTTTCGGTGAAGATGCCGAATACCCGTGGTTGGACGGAAAGACCCCGTGAACCTTTACTACAGCTTGACGTTGGAGTCTGGGATTTGT
The DNA here is from genome assembly GCA_963753525.1 of uncultured Actinomycetes bacterium. Taxonomy (GTDB): domain Bacteria; phylum Actinomycetota; class Thermoleophilia; order Gaiellales; family Gaiellaceae; genus Palsa-739. The sequence continues at coordinate 241,465 of CAVWCS010000004.1, read as the reverse complement.
TGTCCAGGATAGGTGGGAGACTTTGAAGCGGAGACGCCAGTCTTCGTGGAGTCAACCTTGGGATACCACCCTTCGTGTTCTGGGCTTCTAACCCGCTGCCGTGATCCGGGGCGGGAACAGCGTCAGGTGGGTAGTTTGACTGGGGCGGTCGCCTCCTAAAATGTAACGGAGGCGCACAAAGGTTCCCTCAGCACGGTTGGAAATCGTGCGCAGAGTGCAAACGCATAAGGGAGCTTGACTGCGAGACAGACAGGTCGAGCAGGCGCGAAAGCGGGTGTTAGTGATCCGGCGGTAACTAGTGGACGTGCCGTCGGTCAACGGATAAAAGGTACTCCGGGGATAACAGGCTTATCCTTCCCAAGAGTCCACATCGACGGAAGGGTTTGGCACCTCGATGTCGGCTCGTCGCATCCTGGGGCTGTAGCAGGTCCCAAGGGTTGGGCTGTTCGCCCATTAAAGCGGTACGCGAGCTGGGTTCAGAACGTCGTGAGACAGTTCGGTCCCTATCCACCATGGGCGCTGGAGCTTTGAGAGGAGTCGTCTCTAGTACGAGAGGACCGAGATGAACAGACCTCTGGTGTATCAGTCGTCGTGCCAACGGCGCTGCTGATTAGCTACGTCTGGATGGGATAACCGCTGAAAGCATCTAAGCGGGAAGCCCACCTCGAGATGAGAGCTCCCATCCCCTAGAGGGAGTAAGGGCGGTCGGAGACTACGACCTTGATAGGCGGGACGTGTAAACGCGGCAACGCGCTCAGCGCACCCGTACTAATTGCCCGAGGTCTTGATTTGAACACTGGTACGAGTCGCTATGGAGTTTTGAAGGCCTGTGCGCGCTCGCACGCCTTTGACAGTTCGGCGGTCATACCGGCAGGGAGACACCTCTTCCCATTCCGAACAGAGAAGTTAAGCCTGCCAGGGCCGATGGTACTCGGAGGGCAACCTCCCGGGAGAGTAGGTCGCCGCCGATTATTTCTTGACGAATCAGAGCCGCTCCGGCGGCTCTGATTCGCGGTCCGCCAGCGCTCGCAGCTGACGCACACGTTCCGCTACCGGCGGATGCGTCGCGAACAGACCGCCGAGGCCGCGCTCGGCGAACGGGTTGATCGTGAACATCGGCTCGGCCGCCGGGCTCCCCTCGAACGGCACGAGCTCGGCCGCCTGCTCGAGACGCAGCAGTGCGTCGGCGAGCCCGTGGGGCGATCCGCACAACTCGGCGGCAAGCCGGTCGGCGGCGAGCTCCCGCTTCGGCGAGACGAGCGCGATGCACGAACGCAGCCGCGACCGGGCCGAGAACGAAGAGGAGCGCCCGCTGGAGGAACCCACCGATGCGACTCGCCTCGAGGAGGAGAGCCGCGACGACCGCGGCCGCCGTCTGCACCTGGACGTCGCGCAGCCGGACGTGCGCGACCTCGTGGGCGAGGACACCCTCGAGCTCGGCCGGCGGGCAGGCGCTGATGCACGTCGCGCTCAGTGCGACGGCCGAGCTGCGCACGCCGCGTCCGGTCGCCGCGCGCGAGCGGGATGCCGTCGCGGATCAGGTAGAGCCGCGGCTTCGCGATTCCCGCTCGCGCCGCGAGGCGCTCGAGCGTGGAGTGGAGGAGCGGCGCCCCGCCGACCGGAATCTCTCGCGCGCCGATCATCCCGAGCGCGACGCGGTCGAACGTCCACCACGCGCCGAGCGCGACGAGCAGCGCGCGCGAAGACGAAGATCGACAGCAGGCGCAGGCCCCCGAGCGCCCAGCCGACGAGCGCCATCACGCCGGCGAGCGCGACGACGAGCAGCCAGATCTTGAGGATGTTCCGCACCGCGACGAGCACGCGGCCGGCGTTACTCGGAGCTGTCCCCGCCGTCGTCCTGCCCGTCGTCGAGCAGGCCGCGCGGCGGCCAGTCCTCGTTCTGCGGCGCGTCGCAGCGGCTCGAGCAATGAAGCGAGGCGATGTTCTGGAGCGGAACGAGGATGTGTCCGTTCAGCTCGATGTGCGCGACCTCGTCGACGTAGCAGTACGCGGTGAGCACGCCTTCCTGGTACTCCCCGCCGAAGAGCGCGACTTCGACCTGCTCGCCCTTGTACTTGCTCGTGTAGTCCTCCACCTGAGGCTCAGTCTACTGGGACGACTGCGCCGTTCTCCCAGACGCACGACCAGCGACCGCAGTTCTCGACGACCGGCATTGCGAAGCCGAGCGCCTCGGTCTGGACGCGGCGCATCGATCCGCCGTGCGTGACGACGAGAACGCGACCGTACGGATGACTTCGCGGCGATTCGGCCAAGCGCGGCGAGCATCCGCTTCTGGTGGTTTGCCGTGGACTCGCCTATGAGTTCGATGCCCAAGCGTTCGGTGGAGGTGAGGCCCTCCCAGTTGCCCCAGTCCTTCTCGCGCAAGTCGGGGTCGAGGACGACCGTGAGATGGAGCTGCGCGCCGACGATCTCGGCCGTCTCGCGCGCCCGCGCGAGGTCGCTCGAGTAGATCGCGTCGAGCGCCTCGCCCGCGAGCTCGTCGGCAAGCCCGCGCGCCTGCTCGCGGCCGTAGTCGGAGAGCGGCCGGTCAGTGTGCCCTTGCAGGCGGCCCTCCGCGTTCCAGTCGGTCTCGCCGTGCCGAACGAGAAGGAGCTGCGTCATGGTGGACTACGCTAGCCAGCCGTGGATCTCGGCCTCGCAGACAGCGTTTGCCTTGTCACCGGCTCGACCGGTGGGATCGGTCTCGCATCGGCGGAGCTCCTGCGCGCCGAGGGAGCGATCGTCGTCACGACGGGCCGAAGTGGGGGCGACATCCGCGCCGACCTTGCGGTCGCCGGCGAGCCCGAGCGCGTCGTCGCGGAGGCGGTCGCGGCGCACGGTCGCCTCGATGTGCTCGTGAACAACGTCGGCGGGCACGGGATCCGCAAGCTCGAGGAGGTGACCGACGACGACTGGCAGGCGTCGTTCGAGATCAACCTCATGAGCGCGATCCGCGCGACGCGCGCCGCGCTGCCGGGGATGCGTGAGCGCGGTGCCGGCACGATCGTCAATGTCTCGTCGACCGCCGCGAAGCGCCCGTCGACGGGGATGCCGGACTACTCCGTCATGAAGGCGGCGCTCCTCTCGTTCTCCCGTCTCGTCGCCGACCTCTACGCGAAGGACGGGATCCGCTGCAACGCCGTGACTCCCGGCCCGACCGCCACGCAGGCGTGGCTCGGCGACGGCGGCCTCGCCGACCAGCAGGGCGAGCGCGCGGAAGTACTCGCGAAGGTCGCCGCCGGCCGCCCGCTCGGACGGCTCGCCGAGCCCGAGGAGATCGCTGCCGTGATCGCCTTCCTCTGCTCGCCGCGCGCGAGCTACGTCACCGGCGCGGCGTGGAGCGCCGATGGAGGAACCGTCCCGATCATCCTCTAGATTGGCCCGAGGATGCCGGAGATCGCCGGAAAGGTCGCCGACGGCTTCGCCGAGGCGGTTCGCGAGAACGAGGAGCGGTGGCTCTCGCCGCTCGCGGTGCGCTCGTACGAGACGCGCGGGCGCGAGCACCCGGAGGATGAGTGTCGCCTCCGGACGCCGTTCCAGCGCGACCGCGACCGCATCGTCCACTCGAAGGCGTTCCGGCGACTGCGCTTCAAGACGCAGGTTTTCGTCGATCCCGAGGGCGACCACTTCCGCACGCGGCTCACGCATACGCTCGAGGCGGCGGGCATCGCGCGCGGCGTCGCGCGCGGACTGCGGCTGAACGAGGATCTGACCGAGGCGATCGCGGTCGGCCACGACCTCGGCCATCCGCCGTTCGGTCACGCCGGCGAGCAAGCGCTCGACGAGATCCTCCGCGAGCGCGACGTCGCCGGTTTCCGGCACAACGAGCACTCGCTCCGCGTCGTCGAGCGGCTCGAACGCGATGGGCGCGGGCTCAACCTCACGTGGGAGACACGCGACGGGATCCTCAAGCACACCGGACCCGTCGAGCCGGAGACGCAGGAGGGACGCATCGTCCGCCTTGTCGACCGCTTCGCGTATATCAACCACGACATCGACGACGCGCTCCGCGCCGGCCTGCTCGAGGCGGCGGATCTTCCCGCCGGGCCGATCGAGCTGCTCGGCGACACCGGCTCGCGGCGCATCGACACGCTCGTCCACGATCTCGTCGAAACGTCCGCCGTCGCCGGCGACATCGTCCAGAGCGACGCTGTCAGCGAGGCAATGCTCGACCTGCGGAGCTTCATGTTCGAGCGCGTCTACCTGCAGCAGGATCACGCCCCGGCTCGCGCCGCCGTCCGCACGATCTTCGAGGAGCTCGTGGACGAGCGCTGCATGTCGATCGAGGACGCGACCGACTACCTTGCGGGGATGACCGACCGCTTCGCGCTCACCTTCGTCGCGGAGCTCGGCTAGTGGCTCACCCGGCCCCGTCAACCGGCCCTTCGCCCGCTATCGCGCGTCGCGCTACCGCGTCCTCGGTCGCCTCGACAGCTACGGCTACCGAGGCTCCCTGCGTCCTTGTATCGCTCGGCGCTAGCGACCGAATGATCCGGTCAGAAGGCCGGGCGAGCCACTGATGCCGCGGATCAAGGACGAGTCGGTCGAGCGCGTCAAGGCCACGATGGAGATCGTTCCCCTCGTCGAGGAGACGGTCAGGCTCCGGAAGTCGGGCGGCGGGTACACGGGCCTCTGTCCCTTCCACCAGGAGCGCACGCCGAGCTTCACGGTCTCGCCGGCGCGCGGCACCTTCAAGTGCTTCGGCTGCGGCGAGGGCGGCGACGCAATCACGTTTGTCATGAAGATGGAGAACATCGACTTCGTCGACGCGATCGAGCTGCTCGCGCGGCGGTTCGGCGTCGAGCTCGAGTACGAGGAGAGCTCGCCCGAGCAGGACCGCAAGCGCGCGCGCGACGAGCGGTTGCGCGCGCTGCTCGAGCGCGCCGCCGAGTTCTACGGACGCGTGCTCTGGGACGCGGAGACCGGCGCGCCGGCGCGTGAGTACCTCGCGTCGCGGGGGCTCGGCGAGGAGGTCTGCCGCGAGTTCCGGCTCGGCTACGCACCGGGCGGCGGGCAGCTCACCGGCCGCGCGCGGCAGGAGGGCTATTCGCCGGAGGAGCTCCTCGCCGTCGGCCTCGCCAACCGTCGCGGCAACGACTACTTCCAGCGGCGGATCGTCTTCCCGCTTGCCGACGCGCGCGGGCGTGTGCGCGGCTTCCAGGCGCGCAAGCTCCACGACGACGACCCGCTGCAAGCGAAGTACGTCAACTCGCCGGAGGGCGAGCTCTTCCGCAAGGGCGATCTCCTCTACGGCCTCGACACGGCGCGCATGCAGATCGCGAAGGAGGACCGCGCCGTCGTCGTCGAGGGGAACACCGACGTGCTCGCGCTGCGGCAGGCGGGGTTCGCGCCCGTCGTCGCCTCGATGGGGACTGCGCTGACAGAGGCGCAGCTCCGCGAGCTCGCGCGGCTGACGAAGCGGCTGTTCCTCTGCTTCGACTCCGACGCTGCCGGGCAGGACGCGACGCTGCGGGGCATGGAGCTCGCCGTGCGCGATGGGTTCGCCGTGCGGGTCGTGCCGCTGCCGCAGGGGACGGATCCGGCCGACGATGCCGCCGCCTTCGCGGAGCGGCTCGCGTCGCCGGTGAGCTACCCGGTGCCACCGCGTGCGGCTGCGCATCGAGAGAGCAGCCGACCGGCAAGCTGCGTTGGGGAGACTTCGGAGCGTTTCTCAGCGGACTTCCACCGTCTCGCCGGAACACCTTGAGGCGGAACGACTCGCCACCGACTCGCTCGACCTTCCGCCCGAGATGCAAGCGCTCCTGACACCGGGACGCCGAAGCTCTAGCGTCGCATCGCAAGGATCACGGTTCATCGAGTCGGGACAACGCCTCGAACGGAGCGTTCTGGCCGGAGTTGCGGCCCACGAGTCGCTTAGGTCCGAGCTTGCGTCGACTCCCGCAGAGTTCTTCGATGACGAGTTACATCGTCGGGTGCGTGACTACTTACTTGGTGAGGAAACCGAACCTGGCGATCTGGCGCCACTACTCGCCGAGCTCTACGCGATCAGTGACGCCGACAAGATCACTGTTGAGACAGGGCGCCAGATGATCCTGCGTCTGAGGTCTCGCGGGCTCCGGCGTGAACTCGCGAAGTCCGAGGGCGACAGGAAGCAGGAGCTCCAGGAGGAGCTGATGAGCTCCAGGTCGAGATCCCGTCGCTCGGCTAGCGCAGACGAGCCGGGCTACAATGCCGCCGCCGATCCCCGGTAGCTCAATTGGCAGAGCATTCGGCTGTTAACCGAAGGGTTGTTGGTTCGAGTCCAACCCGGGGAGCTTCTTGACTGAGTCGATCGTCATCCCGCGGAGATTTCGCGGGCCGGAGGGGTCGGCGAACGGCGGGTACACGTGCGGCACGATCGCCGAGCTCGTCGACGCGGACGTCGTCGAGGTGACGCTGCGTAAGCCACCGCCGCTCGATGTCGAGATGGCGGTCGAGCGGGAGAGCGACGCGGTCCGCGTCCTGTACGGCGGAGAGCTCGTCGCCGAGGCGCGGCCGGGCGTTCTCGACCTTGAAGCTCCGCCGACGGTGGACTTCGCCGAGGCGAAGCGGCTGTCCGACGCGTGTGGCGACGACCCCGACCATCCGTTCCCGGGCTGCTTTGTGTGCGGGCCGAGCGGCGACGGATTGCGGCTCCGCCCGGTTCCGCTCGGCGACGGACGGGTCGTCGCTCCGTGGCTCGTCGCGCCGGATCTCGTCGGCGAGCGCTTTGCGTGGGCTGCGCTCGACTGCCCCGGCGGTTGGGCCGTGCAGCCGGACGGAAGCAGAGGGATCAGCGTGCTCGGGCGCCTGACCGCGCGGGTCGATGCAGCGCCGCAGGCCGCCGACGAGTGCGTCGTCGTCGGCTGGCCGCTCGGGCAGGCCGACGGGCGGAGGCTCCACGCGGGCACGGCTCTCTTCCGCGACGGTGAGCTTCTGGCACTCGGACGTGCGGTCTGGTTCACGATGGACGATGCGGTTCGTGACTCGACGCGCTAGCCTCTTGGCCATCAGTCCTGCGGCCACGCACTTCGACCAGCTTCTCCAGCGCCTCGGCGCAGCCTCCGACATCTATCGCGCGTCGGCTCTGCTCGGCTGGGACGAGGAGACGAAGATGCCGCCCGAAGGCGCGATGGCGCGTGCCGAAGCGCAGGGAACGCTCGCGCACGTAGCGCACGAGATGGCGACGGCGCCGGAGCTCGGCGAGCTGCTCGAGAATCTCCGCGGCTTCGAGGCCGAGCATGAGCGCGAGTCGTTCGAGGCGAGCGTGATCCGCGTCACCCGGCGCGACTACGAGAAGAACCGTCGCGTTCCGGCCGATCTGCGCGCCGAGATGACGCGCGCCGGCTCGCTCGGCTACCAGGCGCTGGCTCGAGGCGCGCGAGGCGTGCGACTACGAGATCTTCCGCCCGCAGCTCGAGCGGATGATCGAGCTCACGCGCGAGTACGTCGCCTGCCACGAGCCGTATGACGACCCGTACGACCCGATGCTCGACGATTACGAGCCGGGCATGAAGACTGCCGAGGTCGAGGTCGTCTTCGACCGCTCCGCGACGGGCTCGTGGAGATGGTCGCGGGCGCTCGGCGAGCCGGTCGACGACTCCTGCCTCTTCGGCGACTACCCGACGTCGAGCGCCAGCGGGCCTTCTCGCTCGACGATGCTCGCGGCGTGGGGGATGGACGACCAGGCGTGGCGCCTCGACGACACCGTCCACCCGTTCGCCGTCTCGCTCGCGCACAACGACATCCGCCTGACGACGCGGCTTTCCCCGACAACATCAGCGGCATCCTCTCCTGCCTCCACGAGTTCGGGCACGGGATCTACGAGCGCCAGGTCGACCCGGCCTACTTCCGCACGCCGCTCGCGCAGCGGCGTGTCGTCGGCGTTCCACGAGTCGCAGAGCCGGCTCTGGGAGAACGTCGTCGGGCGCAGCCTCGTCAACGTGGAAGTTCTTCTATCCGCGCCTGCAGGAGCTCGTTCCCCGCGCCGTTCGCCGACGTCGCCGCTCGAGGAGTTCCACCGCGCGCTGAACAAGGTGCGCCCGAGCACCGTCCGCGTCGACGCCGACGAGGTCACGTACTCGCTCCACATCATTCTCCGCTTCGAGCTCGAGCGGGAGATGCTCGCCGGGACGGTCACGCCGGCCGACCTACCGGAGGCGTTCGCGGCGAAGCTGCGCGAGTATCTCGGCGTCGAGCCGTCGGACATCGTCGAGGGCGTCCTCCAGGACGTCCACTGGTCGGGTGCGAGCTTCGGCTACTTCCCGACGTACGCGCTCGGCAACGTCATCTCGATCCAGCTCTGGGAGCGGGCGGCCGCCGAGCTCGGCGATCTCGACGCCGCAGTTCGAGGCCGGCGAGTTCGGGCCGCTGCGCGAGTGGCTTGGCGAGCACGTCCACCGCTGGGGCCGGACGTTCGAGCCGCCGGAACTGCTCGAGCGCTGCGGTCGGCGGGCCGCTCGACGCGGAGCCGTACCTCGCGTACCTCGCGAGGCAAGCTCGAGGCGCTCGACGCCGCGCAGACCGCCCGCCGGTAGACTCGGCGCGTGAGCTGGCTGTACATCGCCTTGCTCGCGGCAGCGGTCGTCCTCGTCGCCGGAGCGGAATGGCCGCGGCTCGATGAGCGCTTCGGGGAGATCCCGCCGCCGACGCGAACGCGCCAGGCGGAAGACGAAGGCGAACCTCCATGTCGTCGGTGACGATGAGGCGGACGAGTTCGCCGCGAGCGTCGAGCGCGACCTCGCGAACCTGCCCGACGATCGACGACCGCTAGCGCTGCGGACCGTCACGAACGCGTGGAAGACGCGCGTGTTCGGAAGCACCGGGCCGACGTCCTCCATGTTCTTCAGCTCCTGGTAGTCCGACGCATGGACGACGATCGAGAAGCGTCCGTGCCGCGAGGGTCGTCGGGGTCGAGACCGACAAGTCCCGTCGCGCGTACGAGAAGTGCGCGCTCGCGGCCTGCCGAGATGGACGTAGATGGAGCCGGGGTCGACGCCGGCGCCGGCGTCGCGGACGGCGAGCCGAATCCGCTTCCCTGCGGTGACCGTCCGCGTGAGCAGCGTGATCGCCGGCGGGGTCGTGTCATTGACCCAGAACCGGAACGTGAAGGCGCCAGGTCTCGCGTCCTTCGTCGTGTCGAAGACGAAGTCGTAGACGCCGGGCGTGGGGAGGACCGCGCCGACAACGGGCGCAGGGTCGCCGTAGTCGCCGTACGGGTTCAGCGTCGCGGGGACGCCCGTGTAGCCGACGAGTTGGTTCTCATCGTCGTTGCGAACGAGACGGGGCGAGACATGGGCGCCGCCGAGGACGGCAATGCCGAAGTTCGCCACCGGCTTGCGCAGCCGGAAGCGAAAGACCTCCTCCGGACCTCCCAGTCGTGTTGGAACTCCCGGCGCGAAGCCGCGCTGCGGGTACAGGTACGTCGACACGCGCGACGGCTGGCCGGCGGTGTCGCCGCGGTAGATGCCGGGGCCGGAGAGTGTTCGGTGCGGGTCGAGCTGGAGCTTCGGGACTTCGACGTGGAACCAGAACGGCACGCGGCGCACATCGCTGCCGCGCGTCAGTACGACGAAGCCCGTGCCGTCGCCTGGCCTCGCATGCTTCGAGACCGTGAGCCGGAGCCCGAGGGTGTGGCCGGCGACGAGGCTCGTCGCGACCGCCTTGAGCTTCGCGCCCGCGGGCAGCGACTGCGGAGCGACCGACACCGTCCACGGGGACGCGCCGCCGCCCGCGTCCGTGGTCGCGAGTTCCTTGTTGCGGGTGTAGCCGCGCCGCACGAGCCCCCAGCCGAGCGCTGTCGGCTGCGTGAAGAGGAGCGGCGTGTTTGCGGCGGGGATGTAGATGCGGCCGCCGCCCTCGCGCAGCGTGGATGCCTCGTGCCCGCCGGCCCTCGCCGGAGCTGCTGTCGAGACGAGCGCCGACTTGACCTCTTTCACGGTCCAGGACGGATGACTCTGGAGGAGGAGCGCAGCCGCACCGGCGACCTCCGGCGTCGACATGCTCGTGCCGTCCCAGGCCTCCCAGCCGTCGGGCGGAATCGACGAGAGGACGTCAACCCCCGGCGCTGTCACGTCGGGCTTGGGCAAGAGCGAGATCGGCGCAGGACCGGCGGCGGAGAAGTCCGCCATCACGTCGGGTTTCGTGTCCCACGATCCGCCGGTCGACGCTCCGACCGTTATCACGTCGGGTGCGTTCGCCGGGGATCCGATCGAGCCGAGGCCGGCGACGTCGTAGTCGTTTCCGGCAGCGACGACGGAGACGACACCGGCCGCCGCGGCGTTGTCGAGCGCCTGGACGACGATGTCGCGCTGTGGCGCCACCGCCGGCTCGCCGATCGAGAAGTTGATGACGTTCATTCCGTCGGCGACCGCCTGGTCGATCGCCTTGGCGAGCTCCGGCGAGTTTCCGTCGAGCCCGAAGCCCAAGGTGGGCACGGTGAGCGCCTTGTAGTTGCCGAGATACGCCATCGGCGCGATGCCCGAGATCTGCGCGTTGTCCGGGTCGTCGGTCGGCGTGTCGTAGTCGCCCGCCGCGATACCGGCGACATGCGTCGCATGGTCGGAGAGGTCCGGGTCGAAGGGCGTATCCGCGTACTTCCAGTGCGTCGACGGGGACGGGAACGCGCGCGCGACGATCACCTTCGGCGTCGTGAACTTCGTGTTCCCCAGCGGGAAGCCGGACGGGTACGAGAAGCCCGTCGGATCGAAGTACGGGTGCTTCTGATCAATCCCGTCGTCGACGATCCCGATCTTCAGCCCCTGGCCGGCGTTCGTGAGGGTAGGGCCCCAGACGTCGGGCGCGCCGATTAGCTGAGGCGGGCGGTTGTCAGGCCCGGTTGGCGCGTTCGGGGGCGCCGGATTGCCAAGCGAGTGGTACGTGACGGTCGGCCAGACCGTCGCTCCCGGCATTGCGCTCAAGCGGGAGAGTTGCGACGCGGGGACGACGACTGAGACGCCGTCGAGGGCGACGTCGTAGTGCCAGTAGACGTGTGCGTCGGGCACCTGGGTGGCGAGCCGGGCGGTAAACGCCTGCTGCGTCGCGGCGAGGGAGCGGAGATACGAGACCGATCGCGCTGCGTGGAGGTTGAGCGAGTGCCTCTCCATGAGAGCGAGCGGCGCCTGCGGAAAAGTCACGACGACTTCGACGAGTGGCCCGACAGCCTGCGAGGGCGCGGCAGAACCGGTGGCCGCGGCAAGCGCAAAAATGGCCGCGAAGAGTGCGAGAAAGAGGAGGACGGGGCGTTGCAGGCCCGCATGGTACGCGCGATCCTTGCGGTTGGAGGCGGCCTGAGGTGGCTAGACTGGCCGTCCGCGCGGATGTGGCGGAATTGGTAGACGCGCACGGTTCAGGTCCGTGTGGGCTTCGGCTCGTGGAGGTTCAAGTCCTCTCATCCGCATCAGTTCGTGGGCTTCTTGCGCCCGTCGAGCTTCTCCTCGAACGCGCGCCGCAGGAACTCGCCGGTGAGATCGCCCCTCGCGCTAGGGCTCGGTTCGGGCTCGGGCTCGGGGATCGGCTCGACGCTGAGGATCTCGCCGGTGCGGACGCCGTAACTGTTCGCGTATGCGGCGTCCTCGCCGATCGTGCCGTCGTCGGCCCGGCGCGCGCCGCGGCCGAACAGTGAGAGAAGCCAGGCGAGCATCGCACCTAGCGTCTCAAAAAGACGCGTCAGTCGCTAGGCGGCGTCGAGCGCAGCGAGGACGTCGTCCGCGTGCGTCAAGGGCTTGACGTTCTCGAAGACCTTGACGACGGCGCCTTCAGCTCCGATCACGAACGTCGTCCGGCTGATGCCCATGTACGTCTTGCCCATGTACGTCTTCTCGCCCCAGACGCCGTAGCGCTCGGCTAGCTCGTGCTCGGGATCGGCGAGGAGCGTGAACGGAAGGTCGTACTTCTTCTTGAACTTGACGTGCTTCCCGACGCCGTCGGGCGAGACGCCGAGAACGACCGCGCCCGCCTGCTCGAACTCGCCGTAGGCGTCGCGGATTCCGCACGCCTGCGCGGTACAGCCGGGCGTGTCGTCCTTCGGATAGAAGTAGAGGACGACCGGCTTGCCGCGGAGGCCGGAGAGGCTGACCTGCTCGCCGGCGTCGCTTTCCAGCGTGAACTCGGGTGCTTGGTCGCCTGCGCGGATCACGACGCCAGCGTAGTCGCTGCGGCAAACTACGAATCCGTCTGAAGCGCTCGCGCGGACGCCGCGAAGCCGCCGCGACGGCAGGGTGGTGGCATGAGCCCCACGAAGACTGCCGACGTCGCGACGGCGTCCATCCAGGTCCTCATCGTCGATGACCACACGCTCGTCCGCTCGGGGCTGCGCCTTCTGCTCGAGGGCGAGGGCGACATCGCAGTCGCCGACGAGGCAGGAGATGCCGAGCAGGGGATCCGCCTCGCGCGTCTCCACAAGCCGGACGTGATCCTCCTCGACGTCGTGATGCCGGGCCGGAGCGGTCTCGACGCGGCGCCCGACATCCTCGAGGCGGCCCCGAAGGCGAAGATCCTCGTTCTCTCGATGCAGGACGACCCGAGCTACGTTCGCCAGGCGTTCTCGGCTGGCGCGACCGGATACCTGCTCAAGGAGGCTGCGGACGACGACCTCGTCCAGGCTGTGCGCGACGTGGCGGCGGGCGGGCGGTACGTCCATCCGGCTCTCGGCGCGCGACTCGCGGCCGCAGAGGCCGAGGCGCAAGCCCGCGCCGACGCCGACCCGCTGTCGGAGCGGGAAAGGGAAGTCTTGAGGCTGCTCGCGCTCGGCCATACGAACCAGGAGATCGCGAAGCTCCTCTTCATCTCGGTTCGCACGGCGGAGACTCATCGCGCACATGTCATGCAGAAGCTCCGCCTCTCGACCCGCGCCGAGCTCGTACGGCACGCCCTCCATCAGGGCCTGCTCGAGCCGGACGGCGAAACCGCTTAGAGCGGCGACGGGTTTCCCACCGCGAGGCGCGCGGCGCTACCGATGCTTCGACGCCTCCCGGCGCCGATCATGCGGGTATGTCGAGTTATGCCGTCCTCTGGAGCGAGCCCCGCGGCGAGCTCGAAGCGGGAAAGCTCGAGCTCGAGCCCGAGAGCATCCGCTTCGAAGGCTCACACGGCGCGGGAAGCGTCCATCGCATCTACTACGACCACATCGAGAGCGTTCGAATCGGCCGTCACACGCGGGAGCGGCTTGCCGGAAGGCCGACACTCGTCGTTGACCTCGACGAAGGCGGGCCACTCCGGATTGGCAGCGTCAACGGCGTTGGCACCGTCTCTGAGCTCGCCGACGAGATCACCCGCCTTAGCGGCCGCTAGCTGCGGCCACGTACGCCGCGACCTCGGCGGCCTGCGTGCCGCTCAGGAGGCCGGCCGGCATGACGCCGCGCCCGTCCGCGATCGCCTCCCGCACGTCGGACGCCTGCCACGGCGTGTCGAACGCGGGGCCGACGCTACCGCCTGTGCCTGCGTCGGCGAGCGTGTGGCACCCGCCGCATGTGGTGATGAAGAGCCCCTTCCCGCGCTGCTCGAAAGCGGTCAGGCGGATGTGATGCTGCGTGGTGGTCGTCGCTCCGCCGCCACACCCCGCAAGAGCGAGGATCGCGACCGTCGCGGCGAAACTAGCCGCGCGCACGTTCGAAGATCACGAGCACGGCGAGTTGCTCGTAGGCCGTGAAACGGTGCTCGACACCGGCCTCGACGAAGATCGCCTTCCCGACCTCCATCGGCACGCTCTCGTCGCCGACCTCGAGCACGCCGGTGCCTTCGAGCCCGATATAGATCTCGTCGTCCTTGTGCGGTTGCTGGCGGTCCGGCTCCGGGGCGACGAGGACGTAGACGCCGAGCTCGAGCCCGGGCGACTCGTGGACGATCTCGTAGCCGCCTCCTGCGCTGCGGAGGCGCTCGACGACGCTGCTGACGCCGAAGGCATGCACGATAGGGACGCTACCTACCAGGACTTCGCGCGGTGCTGCTGGGCGGGATAGGCCGCGCGGATGCGGGCGTCGACGGCGACGCAGCGATCCGGCAGCGCGAGCACCGGGTTGAGGTCGAGCTCCGCGACCTCGGGCAGCTCGTCTGCGAGGAGCGACAGGCGGAGGAGGAGGTCGACGAGAGCCGACTCGTCCGCCGGCGGCGCGCCGCGGAAGCCGGCGACGAGCCGTCCCGCCTTGCCCGAGCGGACGAGCTCCTGCGCGTCGACATCGGCGAGCGGCGCGAGCCGGAACTGCGCTTCGCCGATCAGCTCGGCGAAGACGCCGCCCGGGCCGAACGCGACGAGCGGCCCGAAGACCGGATCCTGAACGGCGCCGGCGAGAAGCTCCGCTCCGCCCGTGACGAACGGCTGCACGAGCACCGGGCCGACGAGCTGCTCAGCGGCCGCGCGAACCGCGTCGTCGTCTCCGAGATCGAGAATCACACCGCCTTGCTCCGTCTTGTGCGCGCCGGCGACAGCCGTCTTGAGGACGACCGGGAAGCCGAGCTCGCGAGCCGCTTCCACTGCCGCGTCAGGTGTCGGGACGACGTGTTCGGCGACGAGCGGGATGCCGTACGCCTCGAGCACGCGACGCGTCTGCGCTGCGTCGAGCCAGCCGTCCCCGCCGGCGGCGAGCGCTTCGTGCAGCACCGCCTCTGCGGCCTCGCGATCACAGTCGAGGTCGGGCAACGTTCCGGTCGGGCGCCGCAGCCACTCGCCGCGCTCGACGGCACGGCCGAGCGCCTTCGCGGCCGCCTCCGGATAGGCGAACGACGGCACCTTCTCGGCGCTCTGCAGGCCCGCCGGGGCGCCTTTCGCGCTGAGGAAGGAACAAAGCACCGGCTTGCCGACGGCCGTCGCGGCGGCGCGGCTGATCGCGGCACCAACCTCCTCCTCGTCCGCTCCGACCGTTGGGACATAGAGGACGATCACGGCGTCGAACGCCGGGTCGGCGAGGACGGGCGGGAGGACGCGCTCGAAGCTCTCCGCGGTCGCGCCGCCGAGCATGTCGATCGGGTTCGCGAGGCTGCCCTCGCTCGGCATGAGCTCCGTGAGCGCGGCCTTCGTTTCCTCGCTCGGTGACGGCAGCTCTAGCCCGGCGGCATCGCACGCGTCGGCGGCGAGGATCCCAAGGCCGCCCGCGTTCGTGACGATCGCGACGCGCCGCCCGCGCGGGACCGGTTGCGCGGAGAGAAGGGAGGCGACGTCGATGAGCTCGTCGAGCGTGCGAGCGCGGATCACGCCGGCGTCGCGGAACAGGGCATCAGCAGCGGCGTCGGAGCCGGCGAGAGCGGCTGTGTGCGACCCGGCCGCGCGGCTCCCCGCGCGTGTCGTGCCGCCCTTGAGCGCGAGAATCGGCTTGCGCCGCGCGAGCCGCTGGGCGATACGGTTGAACGCGCGCGGGTTCCCGAACGACTCGAGGTAGAGGATCACCATCTCGGTCTCGTCGTCGTCCTCCCACCACTCGAGCAGGTCGTTCGAGGAGACGTCGGCCTTGTTCCCGATCGAGACGAACGCGGTGACGCCGAGGCCCGCGGACTCGGACGCCTCGAGCAACGCGACGCCCAGCGCGCCGCTCTGCGACGAAAACGCGATGTTGCCGCTCGGGAAGCTCCGCGGCGCGAACGTCGCGTTGAGGTGGACCGGGGAGGACGCGATGCCGAGGCAGTTCGGCCCGACGAGGCGGGCGCCGTGCGCGCGGACGAGGGCGAGGAGCTTCTCTTGCCGGTCGACGCCCTCGCGGCCGATCTCCGCGAAGCCGGCGGAGATGACGACGAGCGCGCGCACGCCGGCATCAAGTGCTTCCTCGGCCGCCTCGAGGACCTTGTCGCCGGGGAGGCAGATGACTACGAGGTCGACGCCGCCGGAGATCTCACCGACAGCCGTGTAGCCCTTCACGCCTGCGACGGAGTCGCCCTTGCGGTTGACGGGGTACGCGGCGCCGGAGAAGTCCGCGGCGAGGATGTTGCGGAAGAGCTCGCCGCCGATGTTGCCGCGCCGGCTCGAGGCGCCGACCACCGCGACGGAGCTAGGCCGGAAGAACGGCTCGAGGGACGCCCGGACGGCGACGTGGTCGCGGGCGGCCACCTGCTCGCGATACGTCGTCGTCGGCGCGATGGGGAAGCGGACCTCGACCTCGCCACCGTCGGCGACCCGCGTGACGTCGAAGCCAGCGGCACGGAAGACGGAGAGCATCGCGTCGTTGTCGTGGAGCACCTCCGCGACGAACTCCTCGATCCCCGCCTCTGCTGCGCGGGCCGCGAGCTGCTCGAGAAGGCGCGTGCCGATCCCGCGCCGCTGGAAGCGATCGTCCACGGTGAACGCGACCTCTGCGATGCGCGGGTCGCGCAGCCGCACCCAGTTCGCGAGCGCGACCGTCCGGCCGTCGAGGGAGCCGATGAGCGCGCCGCGATCGTCCCAGTCCGGGTCGAGGACCGGCTCGACGAGCTTGGGGCCGAGTGCGGGAAAGCCGTGGAAGCGGAGGTAGCGGCTGCGGTCCGAGAGCTCGGTGAAGAACTCGAGCAGGGCGTCGGCGTCCTCCGCGAGCGGCGCGCGCAGGCGCAGAGTCGAGCCGTCGCGGAGGATGACGTCGGTCGCGCCGGAGGCCGGCGCTGCGATCTCGCTCATGCGGCGGCCCGCTGCCGTGCACCGTCCGCGGGACGCCGGACGACGAGGACGGGGCACGGCGCCGAGTGGACGAGGCCGGTCGAGACGCTGCCCGACAGGAGCCGCCGTGCTGCTCCCCAGCCGTGCGAGCCGACGACCACGAGACGGGCGTCACGCTCCGCTGCGATCCGGCAGATCTCATCGACGACGGCGCCGTCGGCCTCGACGGTCGTGCAGTCGATGCCCTCCTTCGCGGCCGCCTCGGTTGTCGCGGCGAGCAGCGCGTCAAGGCGCTGGTGCTCGGCCTCGCTGAGCTCGGAGATGATCTCCGGATAGCCGTACGCGCCGTACCCGAACGCAGGCGGTGTCGCGTGGGAAACGGAGACCACTAGAAGCGGCGCGCCGCTGAGCTTCGCGAGCTCGAACGCCTCGTGTTGGGCCTCGCCGGACGAGGGCGAACCGTCGGTCGCGAGCAGGATCGGTCTCTTGTCGTTCATCGCATTCTCCTTTCAGAAGCCATGTCGACAGTGTCCGCACTCGCCGCAGCGGCGGCGTCGGGGCTGCCGCCGCGGAGGCCTGCGGAAATACCCGTACGTCGCGCTACGCCGTAACGGGAACCTCGTGCCGGCTCGCGAGCTCGTGCCCCACCGGGACGGCTGACAGCACGACCTTGAGCGCGTGGCTCTCGGCCGCTGCGCCGAACACGTCGTAGGCCTGTTCCGTGTCGTCGAGGGCGAACCGATGCGTCGCGGAGGCGGTCGGATCGAGCCGCCCGCTTTCGATCAAGCGGAGGAGCTTCGGCGTCGTCGTCGTGTCGACGAGGCCCATCGTGATCTGGACGTCGCGGATCCAGAGCTTCTCCAGATGGAGCGTTGTGGAGTGACCGTGGACACCGACGTTCGCAACACGTCCGCCCGGCCGGATCAGCTCGGTGCAGAGCTCGAACGTCTCGGGTACGCCGACGGCCTCGATCGCCACATCGGCACCGAGCCCGTCGGTGAGGCTCATCACCCGAGCGACCGCGTCCTCGGTGCTGTTGTCGATCGCGATGTCGGCGCCGAACTCGAGCGCCTTCTCGAGCCGTGACGACTCGAGGTCGATCGCCACGATCCGGCCCGGCGAGTGCAGCTGCGCCGTCATGATCACGGCGAGCCCAATCGGACCGGCTCCGACGACTGCGACAGTGTCACCAGGCTCGACGCGCCCCGCGAGCACTCCGACTTCGTACGCGGTGGGGAGGATGTCGGCGAGGAAGAGCACCTGCTCGTCCGACAGTCCGTCCGGCACCTTGTAGACCGACGTGTCGGCGAATGGGACGCGGGCGTACTCGGCCTGCAGGCCGTCGATCAGGTGGCCGAAGATCCAGCCACCGCCGCTGGTGCAGAGGCCGTAGTGGCCCTCCCTGCAGTACCTGCATCGTCCGCACGAAGTGATGCACGAGACGAGGACCCGATCGCCCGGCTGAAGGGTGGTCACGGCATCGCCGACCTCGACGACTACTCCGACCGCTTCGTGCCCGAGGACCGTGCCCGGCGTGACCTCGGGTACATCCCCTTTGAGGATGTGGAGGTCCGTGCCGCAGATGGTCGACGAGACAATCCGGACGATGGCGTCGGTCGGCTCGACAATTGACGGATCGGGCACGGATTCCCACGTCCGCTGGCCTGGCCCGCCGTAGACGAGTGCCTTCGCGGCTTCGGGGAACTACCTCGGTAGGCTGCGCCGGCGATGGTGAGCGTCCATCACGCGGTCGCGTTCCTCGTAATCGCGATCTGCTTCGGGGCCGCTGCGGCCGGAGGATGGGCGTACTACCGCGACGCCGAGCCGCGTGCGTATCTCACGCATCTCCTCGCGCTCGCGCAGACGGTCGTGATTGCGCAAGCGGCGATCGGCCTGCTCCTCTTGTCGAGCCACCACCGCGCGATGGACAAGCTCCACTATCTCTACGGCGGCGTCGCGCTTCTCGCCGTCCTCTCGCCGTGGCTCTACGCCCCGGCCGACCGGCGCGGACGCCTCGCCTGGTTCACCGGCGCAACCCTCGTCGCAGGAGCACTCGCCGTGCGGGCGTACATGACGGGATGAGGCTGAACGGGACCGTTCGCGGGCTCCTCATCATCGCCGCGGTCGCCGGCGTGATCGTCGTCCTGCAGCTGTGGGCAACACTGTCCGTGCTCGTGCTCCTCTCCCGGATCGCGTTCCTCCTCGCGATCGCGTACTTCGTCTTCCTCATGTGGCGCGAGCGGCGGGAGGGGATCTCGATGTGGCCGCAGCGCGCGCAGGTCGTCTTCTACGGCGCGGCGGTCGTCGCGGTCGCGGACGTCGGCGTCTACTGGTACGGCGGGGCGCACGGGATGGAAGTGATCGCGTTCATCGCGATCCTCGCGTTGTGCGGACTGGCGATGTTCCGCACGTGGCGCGAGCAGCACCGGTACGCGTGAGCTTGGCGGCGCTCGGCCGGCGGCCGGAGCTGACCGTCTTCGTCGGGGCGCTCGCGCTTGCGTTCTCCGGGATCCTCTTCCGCCTCTCGCACACGAGCCCGGAGACCGGCGCGTTCTTTCGCTGCCTCTTCGCCCTGCCGCCGCTCTATCTGCTCATGCGCTGGGAGGAGCGCCGCTGGGGAAGGCGGACGCTGCGCGAGCGCGGCTATGCCTGGGTCGCCGGGCTCTTCTTCGCCGCCGACCTCCTTTTCTGGCACCACGGGATCGAGTTCGTCGGTGCGGGGCTCGCTACCGTCCTCAGCAACACGCAGGTCGTGTTCATCGGCGCGCTCGCGTGGTTCTTCGCCGCCGAGCGCCCGCACCGGTGGGCGCTCGCCTCGATCCCGGTCGTGTCGGTCGGCGTCCTTCTCGTCTCGGGACTGCTGGAGAAGGGCGCCTACGGCGCGAATCCGGCTCGCGGCACCGTCTACGGCCTCCTCACGGGAATCTCGTACACCGGCTTCCTGCTCGTGCTGCGCCGAGGGCAGCGCGGCGTCGTCGGGCCCGGCGGACCGCTGTTCGACTCGACGCTGTCGTGCACCGTCGTCTGCCTCGTCACCGGCGTCGTGATCGGCGACCTCGACTGGACACCGTCCGCGGCAGCGCTCGGGTGGGTCATCCTGCTTGCGCTCCTGACCCAGTTCCTCGCATGGATCCTCGTCGCGATCTCGCTACCGCGGCTGCCCGCGGTGGTGACGTCGGTCTCGCTCACGTTCCAGCCGGTCTGCACCGTTCTCTTCGCGGCCGCGATTCTTGGAGAGTCGCCGTCCGCGCTTCAACTCGTGGGTGCGGGGACGATCGTCGCCGGGCTCGTCGTCGCGTCGCTCGCCCGCCGCGAGCCGATGGCGGAGTCGGAGCTTGCGGGTTAGCGCCGACGCGTAGGCGCTACTTCACCGCGACGATCTCGACCGAGCGGATGTCGGGATCGGAGTCGAGCAGATCCGCCCGGATCTGGCCGAGCGCATTCGGGATCTCTCCGTTGAGATGCGCCTGCTGCGCGTCCGCAGTTTCGAACGTGTCGAAGACCCCGTACGTTGTGTCGTCGACCTTGAATGCGTACCAGGTGGCGGTTCCCTCCTCGCCGGCAGCGATGTCCCGACCCGCGCGGAGGAAGTCGGCCAGGTCGTCACTCTTTCCCGGCTTCGCTTCGAGGAGAGCAAGGAAACCAAACTTGAGCGCCATGGCAGCCCCTCTCAGTCCGGTGGCGCCGACTCTGGGCGACGCCGAGCGTTCCTATGCTTGCACGCGAGCCGTGGCGCCATCGAGGTCGGCGAGCGCTTCCCGCACGGGCACGTACCGCCCGACGAAGATCGGCGTGTCGCGCTCGGTGTAGCGCGACGCCTCGCTGTCGCGGAGGCGGAGCATGAGGTGCATGAAATCCGCCGGCTCCTCGCACTCGAACGCCGTCATGAACTCCTGGTCGTCGATGCCGAACGAGTACGTCGTGTGGTTCTTGATCCCGGGGAACTCCTCGCGGCCGATGACCATGTGCTCGTTCATCGCCCGCTGCCGGTCATCCTCGGAGAGCGCGTACCACGGTCGCACCTTGATGAACGGGTAGACGACGAGGTACGGGAGGCCGTGCGGCGTGATCTTCCGCGCCTTGCGCGCACTCGTGTACTGCGACGCCTTCGTCGTCGCGAGGTACGAGTACGGCGTCTCGAGCCAGCCCGCGAGCTCTGTCCCGTTCAGCGCGGCGCCGAGCTCGCCGAGGTCGTCGTAGCGCTCGGTGATCTTCCAGAGGAAGAAGTCCGTCTCGGGCCGGACGCCCGTTGTCGTGTACGCGCGGAGATGCTCGAACCGGCCGGAGAAGTCGTCGAGCACCTGCGCGAACTCCTCCTTCTGCGCCGCGCGGACGTCGGCTGGAACGGCGCGCCGCCACTCGGCGAGGACGCGGTAGAACGTGTACGCGACGTACTGGCCCTCCATCGCTGGCAATGCTAGCCATGTCTCAATAGGCTGATCGCATGCGGACGGTCTTCACAGGCGGGCGGATCTTCGACGGCACGGGCGCGCCGGTTGCCGACGCCGACGTCGCGATCGACGATGGGCTGATCGCCGAAGTAGGAGCCGGGCTCGACGGCGACGAGCAGGTCGACGTCTCCGGCTCGACGCTCCTGCCAGGCCTCTTCGACACGCACGTCCACGTGATGTTCGGTCACCTCGACATGTGGAAGCACCTCCAAACGCCGTTCTCATACCGCTTCTACGACGCGATCAAGAACCTCGACGCGACGATCCGGGTCGGGATCACGACCGTGCGCGACGCGGGCGGCGCCGACCCCGGCGTGAGGCGGGCGGTCGAGGAAGGGATTGTGCGCGGGCCGCGTCTCCAGATATCCCTCACGATGCTGAGCCAGACCGGCGGGCACGGCGACGGCTGGATGCCGTCGGGCGCGGGGGCAGAGCTCTTCCCCGTCTACCCAGGGATGCCGTCGCAGATCGTCGACGGGGTGGAGGACGCGCGCCGCAAGGTCCGCGAGCTCATCCGCAACGGCGCCGACGTGATCAAGATCGCGACCTCGGGCGGCGTCCTCTCTCCGAGCGACTCGCCCGATCAGCGCGGATTCGCGCTCGACGAGATCGAGATGATGTGCGAGGAGGCGCGGGCTGCGGGGCTGTTCGTCATGTCGCACGCGCAAGCGGCGATCGGGATCAAGAACGCGGTGCGCGCGGGCGTGCGCTCGATCGAGCACGGCATCTACATCGACGACGAGGCGCTCGAGATGATGCTCGAGCACGGCACGTACCTCGTGCCGACGCTCGTCGCGCCGCTCGGCGTGCTGCGCGCGGCGGCGGCTGGTGTTCCGATTCCACCGGCGATCCTCACGAAGGCGACCGACGTCGTCGAGATCCACCGCGACTCGATCCGCCGTGCCGTCGCGGCCGGCGTGAAGATCGCCATGGGAACCGACGCCGGCGTCGTCCCGCACGGGACGAACCTCGAGGAGCTGCAGCTCATGCAGGACGTCGGGATGAGCCCGACAGAGGTTCTCGTTGCGACAACGAAGACCGCGGCCGAGCTCATGGGACTCGAACGCGAGCTCGGCACGCTCGAGCCGGGGAAGCGCGCCGACCTTGTCGTCGTGGCCGGCGACGCGCTCGATTTCACCGACCTCCCGAGGCGGATCGAGCGCGTCTACAAGGACGGCCGGCTCGTGGTTGAAGCGGCCGCCGAGCCTGCGCCAGTACCGGTGTAGCCCTCGGGTAGCGTGGCCGAAATGGCCACCCAAGTCGAGAGTCAGCTCAAGGAGATCCCCGCGAAGCCGGGCGTCTACCTCTTCCGCGACGACGGCGGCGGTGTCCTCTACGTCGGGAAGGCGAAGTCGCTGCGGCCGCGCGTCCGCTCGTACTTCCAGAAGTCGCACGACGGGCGCGTCCAGATCCGCGCGCTACGCGAGCGCGTCGGCGATATCGAGGTGATCGTCACGGGCAGCGAGGTCGAGGCGCTCCATCTCGAGCAGAACCTCGTCAAGCGGCACCGGCCGCCGTTCAACGTCCGGCTCCGCGACGACAAGTCGTTCCCGTACATCGCGGTCACGGTCGAGGACGAGTACCCGCGCGTGATGTTCACGCGCGAGCGGCACCGGCCGGGCGTCTGGTACTTCGGGCCGTACGCGAACGCGAAGAAGGTGCGCGAGACGCTCGACGTGCTCAACCGCGTCTTCCGGTACCGGCCGTGCGAGGGGCCGAAGCCGGGCCGGCACAGCGGCATCCCGTGCCTCGACTTCCACATCGATCGCTGCCTCGCGCCGTGTGTCGGCTACGTCTCGCGTGGAGGACTACCGCGCGCTGATCGACGGCGTGATCGAGTTCCTCTCCGGCGACGTGAAGCCGATCCAGCGCGAGCTCGAGCGGCAGATGCATGCGGCGGCGGGCGAAGAGCGGTTCGAGGACGCGGCGCGGTACCGCAACCGGCTCCACGCTGTGCAGCATCTCGTCGAGCGGCAGTCGGTCGAGCGGCACGGGGTCGGAACCGCGGACGTGATCGGCTTCGCGGCGGAGGGCGACCGCGCCGTCGTCCAGATCTTCCCGCTGCGCGGCGGCAAGATGGTCGACCGCCACTCGTTCCACCTCGAGAACGTCGGCGGCCAGGACGTGACGACGGTTCTCGAGTCGTTCGGTCTCGAGTACTACGGGAGCGCGCCGAGCGTGCCGCCGCAGATCGTCGTGCCGCGCCGTCGCCGGAGACCTGTCTGCGCTCGCGGAACTCCTCTGGCGAGCGCCGCGGCGCACGGGTCGAGATCCGCACGGCCGAGCGCGGCGAGAAGCGGCGCCTGCAGGAGCTCGCCGACGAGAACGCGCTCCACGTCCTCTCCAGCGACGTGGCGCAGAGCGAGGCGCGGCGGCTGCGGCGGGTCGAGGCGCTCGAGCAGCTGCGCGAGACGCTCAACCTCGAGTCGCTGCCGCTTCGGATCGAGTGCTTCGACATCTCGACTGCCATGGGTCAAGACAACGTCGGCTCGATGGTCGTGTTCCAGGACGGCCTCCCGAAGAAGGCGCACTACCGCAAGTTCGGGATTAAGGACCAGGCCGGGATGGACGACTTCGCCGCGATGGGGGAGATGGTCTCGCGCCGTTTCGCGCGACTCGCGAAAGGCGTGACGTCGGACGGGTACGACGAGTCGTTCGCGGCGACGCCGAACCTCGTCGTGGTCGACGGCGGCAAAGGCCAGCTCGCCGCCGCGCTCGCCGCGATGCAGGCGTACGACCTACCGCGCGTCGCGGTGATCGCGCTCGCGAAGCGGGAGGAAGAGGTGTTCGTACCAGGTCAGGCGCGCGCGATCGTGCTGTCACGCCACGACCCGGGCTTGCAGCTCTTGCAGCGTGTTAGGGACGAAGCGCACCGTTTCGCGGTTGGCTTCCACCGGCAGCGGCGCGAGTCACGCGGTTTCTCCTCGCTCTTCGACGAGCTCGAGGGCGTCGGCCCCGCGCGGCGGCGGGCGCTCCTCAACCACTTCGGCTCGGTCGAAGCGATGATCGCCGCGGCGCCGGAGGAGCTCGAGGGCGTCCCGGGCGTCCCTGCCGACGACCGCGCGGAGGATCTACGCCCAGCTCCACAAGGCCGGACGGGGCTAGCTACTCGGAGTCGAGGAACGGGTAGCGGTAGTCGCGCGGCGGGACGAACGTCTCCTTGATCGTGCGCGGGCTGACCCAGCGGATGAGGTTCCACATCGAGCCGGCCTTGTCGTTCGTGCCCGAGGCGCGCGCGCCGCCGAACGGCTGCTGGCCGACGACGGCGCCGGTCGGCTTGTCGTTGACGTAGAAGTTGCCGGCGGCGTAGCGGAGCCGGTCGCGCGTCGTGCTCGACCGCGGCGACGGTCGCGCGCGAACACCGCGCCGGTCAGCCCGTAGCGTCGTGCCGGAGTCGACGAGGTCGAGCGTCTCGTCGTAGCGCGAGTCGTCGTAGACGAACGCGGTGACGACGGGGCCGAACAGCTCCTCCTGCATCGTCCGGAAGCTTCGGGTCGGTCGTCTCGATCACGGTCGGCTGGACGAACCAGCCGTCGCTGTCGTCGTACGCGCCGCCGGCGACGATCGAGGCGGAACCGGACGCCTTCGCTTCCTCGATCGCTTCCTTCTGCGTCGCGAAGGAGCTCGCGTCGATGACGGCGCCGATGAAGTTCCCGAAGTCGGCGACGTCGCCCATCTTCATCGCGCCAACCTCGTCGGCGACCCGGTCTCGCATCTGCGGCCAGAGGCTCGCGGGCGCGAAGACGCGCGAGGCGGCCGAGCACTTCTGGCCCTGGTACTCGAACGCGCCGCGGACGATCGCCGTCGCGACGGCGTCGGCGTCGGCGCTCGGGTGGGCGACGATGAAGTCCTTGCCGCCGGTCTCGCCGACGATGCGCGGGTAGTTGCGGTAGCGGGCGATGTTCGCGCCGACCGTTCCCCACATCCCCTGGAAGACGGGCGTCGAGCCGGTGAAGTGGATGCCGGCGAGGTCATCGTTCGCGAGGGCGGGGTCGCCGACCGCGCTGCCGGAGCCGTAGACGAGGTTGATCACGCCCGGGCGGCAGGCCGGCTTCCTCGAAGAGCTTCATGAGGAAGTGGGCCGCGTACGGCGGCGGTCGACGCGGGCTTCCAGACGACGGTGTTGCCCATCAGCGCGGCGGAGGTGGGCAGGTTCCCGGCGATCGACGTGAAGTTGAACGGCGTGACGGCGAAGACGAAGCCCTCGAGCGGGCGGTACTCGAGCCGGTTCCAGACGCCGGGCGAGGAGATCGGCTGCTCCTCGTAGATGCGGGTCATGTACTGGACGTTGAAGCGCCAGAAGTCGATGAGCTCGCAGGCGGCGTCGATCTCCGCCTGGTGCGCGGTCTTCGACTGGCCGAGCATCGTCGCCGCGTTGAGCGTCTGCCGCCATGGGCCGGCGAGCAGCTCGGCCGCGCGGAGGAAGACGGCGGCGCGATCCTCCCACGGCGTGCGCGACCAGTCCTCCCACGCGTCGGCCGCGGCCTTGATCGCGCGCTCGACCTCGGGGCCGGCGCCCTTGTGGACGTCGGCGAGGACGTGGCTGCGCCGGTGCGGCATGACGGCTTCGAACGTGTCGCCGGTGCGCACCTCCTCGCCGCCGATGACGAGCGGGAGGTCGAGGCGCTCGGAGCTCAGCTCGGCGAGACGGCGCCGAAGCTCGTCGCGCTCGGGGCTGCCGGGCTCGTAACCCTTGACCGGCTCGTTGATCGGCTCGGGTACGCGGAAGATTCCGTGGGCGCTCACGAGACGATTCTAGGATGCGGAGTCGTGGCGGTTGCACAGGTGGCGTACGAGGTCGACGGCTGGGGGACCGGCGAGCTCGTCGTTGCCGACAGCCTCGTCGTGTGGCACGAGTCGCCTTGGCCGCGGTCGCGCACCTCTTTGGTCCCATCCCAAACCCCCTCCCACCCGGGGCTAGGGCGAGGCGTAGCACGGAAAGGAGCTCCGGAACGGAACAGCTTCGTCGCGGAAGTGATCGCGCGCCTGCGCAGTTACTTCGAAGGCGAGTCCGGGGCGCTCGAGGGAGTGCCGGTCGACCTCGAGCACGAGACCCCGTTCGGTACGCGCTGCGCGGAAGAGCTTCGCGCGGTTCCGCCGGGCGAGGTCGTGACCTACGGCGAGCTCGCCGCGCTCGCGGGTGCGCCGGGCGCGGCGCGCGCGGCGGGCAGCTTCTGCGCTCGCAACCGCCTCGGCCTTTTCGTCCCGTGCCACCGCGTCGTCGCCGCCGCCGACCTTGGCTCGTACGGAAGCGCCGGAGTCGAGTACAAGCGCCGTCTGCTCGCCCTCGAGGGATACCCCGGTGCTCGCTGACGAACTCCGCGAGGAGCTCGCCGCGATCGCTCCCGAGCGCGAGTGCGACCGGCTTGCCGAGCTCTCCGGCCTCTTCCACGTCGCCGGGCGTGCCCACCTGCGCGGCCGCGGCAGCGTCGACGTCCATCTCGACGTCGCGAGCTCCACCGTCGCGCGCCGCGCGTTCGCGCTTCTTCGCGCGCTCGACGTCACATCGGAGATCCGGACGTACCGCCGCGCCGCCTTCGACCACGCGACGCGCTACCAGCTCCACGTCGAGGGATCGGACGCGGCGCACGCGGCGCTTCATCGCGCCGGCATTCTCGACCGCTCCCATCGCCCCCTCGACCGGCCGCCCGCCCGCACCGTCGCGCGCCGCTGCTGCGCCGCCGCCTACCTTCGCGGCGCGCTGCTCGGAGCCGGCAGTCTCAGCGGGCCGCGCGACCCGCACCTCGAGATCCGCACCGGGGAAGCAGACGGCGCTCGCTTCCTCGCGATTGTCGCCGCGCGCCTCGGCGCCGAGCTTCACGTGCAGGAACGCGAGACGCACGCAACGGTGTACGCGAAGGGGACGGAGGCGATCGCCGACACCCTAGTCGCGGCCGGCGCGGTCGACGTCGTGCTCGCGCTCGAGGAGCAAGCCGTCCTCGCCGCAACGCGCGGCGACGCGAACCGGCTTGCGAACGCCGACCACGCGAACCTCGTCCGCACAAGCCGCGCCGCACACGTCCAGCTCGAGGCACTCCGGCACATCGATGTCGACGCACTCCCCGACGATCTGCGCGAGATCGCTCTTCTCCGGCTGCGCCATCCCACCGCGTCTACGGCGGAGCTTGCCCGCCGCTGCAAGCCCGGTCTCTCGAAGGCGGCCGCGTACCGGAGGCTCCGTCGCCTGCGGGAGCTGGGTGGATCCGGACAGTAGTTCGGAGTCCGTTGTACGTCTTCTAGCGCGACAACAGCAGGGTCATATACTCGCCGCGGCGGGTCCGTGCTCGTCCGGCAGCAGATTCAGACCCCGTCTGCCGTCGGGTCTCGAGCGGGTGATGGGCCGGGAGGGTCGTCCTCGGAGCTTCCCGGTCCGCCCGCCTGCCGCCGAACCGCACCACTCATGCGGGAAGTTGCCGATTTTCCCGCACAGCAGCCTCGTTAGACTCGACTCGCAAGCTCGGACAGGCAACGACAAAGGGGATCGAGACGATGGCGAAGATCAGGGTCGGGATCAACGGCTTCGGCCGGATCGGCCGCAACTTCACTCCGCGCGCACCTCGAGCGCGGC
The DNA here is from genome assembly GCA_963753525.1 of uncultured Actinomycetes bacterium. Taxonomy (GTDB): domain Bacteria; phylum Actinomycetota; class Thermoleophilia; order Gaiellales; family Gaiellaceae; genus Palsa-739. The sequence continues at coordinate 213,915 of CAVWCS010000004.1, read as the reverse complement.
GGCGACTTCGAGATCGTCGCGGCAAACGACCTCGGCGACGCGCCGACGATGGCTCATCTCCTGAAGCACGATTCGGTGCTCGGAAACCTCGACGTGCCTGTCGCCTTGGGCGACGGCGCCATCTCGGTGGGCGGACACGAGATCAAACTCCTCTCCGAGCGCGACCCGGCCGACCTCCCTTGGGGTGACCTCGGCGTCGACATCGTCATTGAGTCGACCGGGTTCTTCACGAATCGCGAAGGCGCGGAGAAGCACTTGCAGGCCGGCGCGCGCAAGGTCGTCATCTCGGCTCCCGCGACCGATCCCGATCTCACCGTCGTGCTCGGCGTCAACGACCGCGAGTACGACCCGGAGAAGCACAACATCGTCTCGAACGCGTCGTGCACGACGAACTGCGTATCGCCGGTCGCGAAGATTCTCCACGAGGCGTACGGCATCGAGCGCGGCTTCATGACGACGATCCACGCCTATACGCAGGACCAGATGCTCCAGGACGGCCCGCACAAGGACCTCCGTCGCGCCCGCGCAGCGGCGATCAACCTCGTCCCGACCTCGACCGGCGCGGCCCGCGCGATCGGCGTCGTCATGCCGGAGCTGAAGGGCAAGGTCGACGGGATGTCGATGCGTGCGCCCGTCCCGACCGGCTCGATCGTCGACCTCGCGGTGCTCGTCGGGAAGGAGACAACGGCCGACGAGGTCAACGAGCTCTTCCGCTCGAAGGCGGACACCGGCGACCTCGAGGGGATCCTCCAGTACACCGACGAGCCGATCGTCTCGACCGACATCGTCCACTCGTCGTACTCGTCGATCTTCGACAGCGACCTGACGATGGTGAACGGCAACCTCGTCAAGGTTTTCTCGTGGTACGACAACGAGTGGGGGTACAGCTGCCGCCTCGTCGACCTCGTTGCGAGGATCGGCCAGACGCTGCCGGCGGCCGTCGCCGCGTAATGAGGAAGCCGCGGTCGGTTCGCGAGGCCGACGTCGCGGGGAAGGTCGTCCTGGTCCGGGCGGATCTCAACGTCCCGCTCGAGGACGGTCGCGTCGCCGACGACACGCGCATCCGCGCCTCGCTGCCGACGCTCGAGCTGCTCCTCGACGGCGGCGCCGCCGAGGTGCGCGTCGCCTCGCATTTCGGCCGTCCGAAGACGGAGGAGGATCGGGTGAAGTACGCGATGGCGCCTGTCGCGGCGCGGCTCCGCGAGCTGCTGCCCGACGACCGGGTGAAGGTGCTCGAGAACACGCGCTTCGAGCCAGGGGAGACATCGAACGACGAGGAGTTCGCGCGGCGGCTCGCCGACGGCTCCGACCTCTACGTCAACGACGCGTTCGGCTCCGCGCACCGGGCGCATGCGTCGACCGAAGCGATCGCGCACCTCCTGCCCGCGTACGCGGGCCTGCTCCTGCTCGACGAGCTCGAGCACCTCGGGCGCCTGCTCGGCGACGTCGATCGGCCGTTCGTCCTCATCTCCGGCGGCGCGAAGGTCGAGGACAAGCTCGGCGTGCTTCGCAATCTCGGCGGCCGCGCGGACACGGTGCTGATCGGCGGGAAGATGGCCGAGGAGCTGCGCACAGGGAATCCGCTCGATTTCTCCGTCGAGCTCCCGGTGGACGTCGTCGGCGCAGCCGAGTTCGCGGCCGACGCGGAATGTCGTGTCTGCGGCTACGACGAACTGCCGGACGGCTGGCTCGGTCTCGACATCGGGCCGGAGACGCGTACGAGCTTCGCCGAGAAGCTCGCTGGGGCGCGGACGATCTTCTGGAACGGCCCGATGGGCGTCTTCGAATGGCCGCGCTTCGCCGACGGAACGAAGGCCGTTGCCGAGGCGGTCGCGGGCAATGCCGACGCCTTCTCCGTCGTCGGTGGCGCCGACTCCGTCCGCGCGCTGAACGAGCTCGGCCTCGCTGACGAAAGTCTCGTGGGTCTCGACCGGCGGCGGCGCGAGCCTCGAGCTGCTCGAGGGAAAGGAGCTGCCCGGCGTGGCAGCGATCCCGTCGTGATCGTCGCCGGCAACTGGAAGATGTTCCGCGGGCCGGACCCCGAGGCGCTCGCGGGCCTTGACGCGATCGTCTGCCCGCCGTACACGCGCCTCGCCGACTGCGTCGCCGCCGGGCTGACGACGTATGCGCAGAACGTCCACTGGGAGCCGGAGGGCGCGTTCACCGGCGAGATTTCCGCGCCGATGCTGCTCGAGCTCGGCGCCGCCGGCTCGCTCGTCGGCCACTCCGAGCGCAGGCAGCTGTTCGGGGAGACCGACGAGGGCGTCGCGCGCCGCGCCGAAGCGGCGCTCGCGGCGGGGCTCGGCGTGATTGCGTGTGTCGGCGAAACGCTCGAGCAGCGCGAGGCGGACGAAACCGAGGACGTCCTCCGCCGCCAGGTCACCGCCCTCCCGCAGGACGACCGTCTTGTCATCGCGTACGAACCCGTGTGGGCGATCGGCACCGGCCTGACCGCGACGCCGGAGATGGCGCAGGACGCGCACTCCTTCATCAAGTCGCTCCTCGACGTACCGGTGCTCTATGGCGGCTCGGTCAAGCCGGACAATGCCGCCGGCCTTTTCGCGCAACCGGACGTCGACGGAGCGCTCGTCGGCGGCGCCTCTCTCGACGTCCACTCCTTCCGGGCGATATGCGACGTGGCGTCAAAACAGTGATGCCTCTCACGCCGGCGAGGGGCGCGTGAGCAGCTTCCCTCTCGTAGCACTGGTCATCCTCGACGGCTGGGGGATCGCGCCGCCCGGGCCCGGCAACGCCATCGAGCTCGCCGACACGCCTGTCTTCGACCGGCTATGGCGCGACTTCCCGCATGCGCAGCTCGAGGCCTCGGGCGCCGCCGTCGGCCTCCCGGACGGCCAGATGGGCAACTCCGAGGTCGGCCATCTGACGATCGGCTCGGGCCGTGTCCTTTTGCAGGACCTCGTGCGCGTCAACACGGCGATTGAGGACGGCTCCTTCTTCGAGAACCCCGTCCTCCGCAGCGCGTTCGAGCGCGGGAAGAACGTCCATCTGCTCGGCCTCGTGTCGCGTGGCGGCGTCCACTCGCACATCGACCACCTCAAGGCGCTGCTCGAGTTCGCGCCGGAGAAGACGTGGATTCACGCGTTCACCGACGGTCGCGACGTCTCGCCGCACTCGGCCGTCCACGATCTCGCGGAGCTCCCCGCCGACCGCATCGCCACGGTCGCCGGCCGCTACTACGCGATGGACCGCGACAACCGTTGGGATCGGACACAGAAAGCGCTCGACGCCGTGACGAACCCGCAGGCATCATCCCCCGGGGGGTCGACGCGGTCTCGGAAGTGCAACGGAACTACGACGCGGGCGTCACGGACGAGTTCATCGAGCCGGTCATTCTCGACGGCCGGCCGCGCCTCGACCCCGCGACCGACACCGCGATCTTCTTCAACTTCCGCCCGGACCGGGGCCGCCAGCTCTCGGAGAAGCTCGGCGAGCTCGGCGTCGACCTCACAACCATGACGCGCTACCGCGACGACTTCCCGTTCCCGGTCGCGTTCCCCGAGCACGTTGTCGAGGGGACGCTCGCCGAGGCGCTGAGCGAGCACGGGATCCGCCAGCTCCACGCAGCCGAGACGGAGAAGTACGCGCACGTGACGTACTTCCTCGACGGCGGCCGCGAGAAGCCCTTCGAGAAGGAGGAGCGGATCCTCGTCGCCTCGCCGCGCGACGTCGCGAGCTACGACCAGAAGCCGCAGATGTCCGCCGTGGAAGTTGCCGACAAGGTCGTCGCAGCCGTAGATGCGGGCGGACTCGGCTTCGTCGTCGTCAACTTCGCGAACCCCGACATGGTCGGCCACACCGGCGTCATCCCGGCCGTTGTGCAGGCGGTGGAAATGACCGACGCGTGTCTCGGCCGCGTCGTCGACGCGGTGGAACGCGCGGGCGGCGTGTGCCTGATCATCGCCGACCACGGGAACGCCGAGAAGCTTCTCCAGGACGACGGCGTCAGCCCCCACACTGCCCACACGACGAACCCCGTCCCCGCGATTCTCACTGCGCCGGGCTTCGCGCTTCGCGACGGCGAGCTCTCGGAGGTCGCGCCGACGATTCTCCACCTTCTCGGCGTCGAAAAACCTTCACAAATGCCTAAAGAATCTCTCCTGGAAAAGTCATGAGATGGGTCTATACTCGCGCCACCTTGTCGCTCCCCCAGCCTGATGACGGCATTCTGCGGAAGGCGCAGCGAGGCGATGAGCGTGCCTTCGCGATCATTGTGCGTTCGTACCAGACGCCCGTCTTCAACTACGTGCTGCGGATGGTGGGCGACCGGTCTCTCGCCGAGGATCTGACGCAGGAGGTCTTCCTCCGCGTCTACCAGGGCCTCCCGCGCTTCTCGTCGCGCTCGAAGTTCACGACGTGGCTCTTCCAGGTGACGAAGAACCGCGTGCTCGACGAGTTGCGCGCCACCGAGCGGCGCCCGCGCACCGTGGTCGACGTGGACGACATGAGGACCTTCGAGGTCGTCGACGCCCCGTTCGAGCGGATCGAGGCGATCGACGCGGTCTGGCGCGCGGTCGAGCACCTCACCCTCGATCTCAAGATGGCGCTCCTCCTGCGCGACATCGTCGGGCTCTCGTACACCGAGATTGCGGACTCGCTCGAGATCACGCTCGCCACGGTCAAGTGGCGGATCTGGAAGGCGCGAGAGGAAGTTCAGCTGGCGCTCGCCCGCGACGGCATCGAGCTCTTCGAGCCGGTGGTAACTGCCGTGGTCGAGGCACCGGCAGCAGCCTCTGACGTCGTTGCGGCGCTCTCCGTCCTCCCGCCGCCGCTGCTGCCCGTCAGCGTCTTGTAGGACGGACTCCTCGGCCTACTGGCCGAGCGCGAGCCGGCCCGCGAGGGAGCCCGGCAGCCCGGCTTCCGCCATCTCTCTCTGCGTGCACGCGACGTCGTACTCGACCCGACGGAACTCGGCGCGCCGCTCGGCGAGGTCGAGGAGGAGATACGCCGCCCGCCGGTCGCCGTCGCGCGGCTGGCCGACGGAGCCTGGGTTCAGAAGCCAGCGTTCCTCGGACACGTCGAACGTGGCGTCGGCTTGAGCGGCCCCGCCATCGGGCGTCTCGCCGTCGAACGAGATCGCAAGCGGAACATGGCTGTGGCCGACCAACACGAGCGGCGCATCTGTAGCCCGGAATGTCCACCAGGCTGCCTCGTCGGAGAGCACGTACTCCCACACGGGGTCGCGCGCGCTGCCGTGGTAGAGCGCGATGCCGTGCGCGTTTCCGTGTGGCTCGAGGCGGTCGAGAAACGCGTGCGACTCCGGCGTGAGCGCCTCGCGATTGAGCCGCGCCGCGAGCGCGGCGTCGCCGTGGAACTCGTCGAGGTCGATCGTCCCGATGATGGCCAGATCGTGGTTCCCGGCGAGGCAGACGTCCGCTCGCTCCTCGACGATCGCGCAGCACTCGTTCGGACGGGGGCCGTAGCCGACGAGGTCTCCGAGGCACCACATCTCGTCCGGTGCGTCGGCCTCGATCGCCTCGAGCACCGCTTCGAGTGCGTGGAGGTTCGAGTGGATGTCAGAGACGACGGCGACGCGCATGAGCGGTCGCGAACGCTAGTCCGGCGAGAACGGGGACGGTCGCGGCGACCTCCGGGGTCACGAAGAAGAGGAGCCCCCAGAGACCCGCGGCAATTCCGGTCGCTACGGCGGCCGCGTACTTGCTTCGGCCGGAAACGACGACGACGCCGAGCAGCGCGGGTGCGAGCAGGTCGAGCCATCCCATGAGGGCCGAGCCGAACGTCGCCTGCTGCAGGCCAGGCAGTGCCGCTCCCGCGGCGTGGGGGAGAGTGACACCGTAGAGCGCGTTCGAGGCGTTCCTGACGCCGCTCGTTCCCCAGACGAGCACCACGTCGAGCGCGGCGAGCGCGACGAGCCCGAGGCGGATCGACGTGGCGGGGGCGACGCGCCCGGCCGCCGACGCCGCTGCGACGCACGCGAGCGCGACGAGAGCGAGGCCCGCCGCGTCCCGTACGAGCCCGTGTGCGAGCCATGCCGCGATCCACAGACCGGCCGCGAGAGGGGGCCACAGCCACCAGCGTCTCCGTCCGCCGAGCACTCCTCCAGCCGCGGCCAGCACCGGCGTGCCAAACGTCGCGAGCAGGGCGAGGGCGCGTGGCCCGCCCGAGACAAAGTCGAGGATCAGGACGCCGGCCGCGAGGAGCGCGGCCGGGACGAGGATCCCCACCGCACGGAAGGAGCGTCCCGTCGCCGCCCGCGCCGGCGCAGCAACCGTCGCCGCCTGCGCGACACAGAGCACCGCGTAGGACGGCGCGAAGGCGAGCGTCAGGCGCCCTCGGACGGCTCGGCGTAGCCGGGCGCCTCGGGCAGGTTGCGGATCCCCTCGCGGGTCGCGTACTTAGACCACGAGTCCTCGAGCGCCGCGATCAGCTCTGGCACGAAGCGCGGCGACGCGTTCACGCGCGCGACGACCGTGCCGGGCACGTCGCCCTCCTCGATCTCGTGCTCGATGCGCATGAACGTGAGTGTGAACTCGTACTGCGAGAAGCTCACATTCGCGAAGTTCGAGTACGTGCCGCCGATGAACTCGGTCGGCATCTGGATGTTGAGACGCCGCTCGCCGGGCTGCGGCTCGGGTTGGTTGAGCTCTTCGTCTGCCATGTCCACATACTACGAACGTGGCAACGGATCCATTAAGTGCACTCGCTGCCGAGCTCGCAGCTGCCGCCGGCGCAGATCTTGAGCTCGCGCGGCCCGCGGAGGCCGAGCACGGCGACTACGCGACGAACGTCGCGATGCGCCTCGCGGGCACGCACCGCCGCCCGCCGCGCGAGATTGCGGCCGACATTGCCGAGGCTGCGGCGGGGCTCGACGTCGTCGAGCGCGCCGAGGTCGCCGGCCCGGGGTTCGTCAACGTCTTCCTCCGTGACGAGTGGTTCGTTTCGGCGCTCGAGGCGATGCTCGCCGGGGAACCGGTGGAAAGGACCGGCCTACGCATCCAGGTCGAGATGGTCTCGGCGAACCCGACGGGACCGATCCTCGTCTCGCACGCTCGGAACGGCGCGTACGGCGACTCGGTCGCGCGCCTGCTCGAGCTCGCCGGCCACGAGGTCGAGCGCGAGTACTACTACAACGACTCCGGCGGCCAGATGGATCGCTTCCGCGCCTCGGTCGAGGCCGTCCGCGCGGGCGAGCCGATCCCGGAGGACGGGTACCACGGCGACTACGTGAAGGAGCTCGCCGCGACCGACGGCGACCCTGTGCCGGCGATGCTCCAGTCGATCGAGGCGACGCTCGAGCGGTTCCGCATCCACTTCGACTCCTGGGCGAAACAAAGCGTCGTCGAGGAGCGGCTGCCCGAGCTACTGCCGAAGCTCGACACGTACGAGAAGGACGGGGCGCTGTGGGCGCGCTCGTCGGCGTACGGCGACGAGGAAGATCGCGTCCTCCTCCGGTCGGAAGACCGCTCGCCGACCTACCGCGCCGCCGACGTTCCGTACCTCGTGGACAAGCTCGAGCGCGGTTTCGATCGCGCAATCTACGTGCTCGGCGCCGACCATCACGGCACGCGCAACTGGTACGCGGCAGTGGCGAGGATGCTCGGCTACGACCCGCACCGGGTCGAGGTGCTGCTCTACCAGCCCGTCCACCTCATGCGCGGCGGCGAGCAGACGAAGATGTCGAAGCGGCGCGGCGACGTCGTCTTCCTCGACGAGTTCCTCGACGAGATCGGAGTCGATGCCGCGCGTTGGTACCTCGTCAATCGCGGCCCCGACCAGGCGATCGACATCGACATCGATCTGGCGGCCGAGCGCTCCCAGAAGAACCCGGTTTACTACGTCCAGTACGCGCACGCGCGCATCGCCGCAATCCTCCGCAACGCTCCTGACAACGCTAGTAACACGGTGTTACTAACGGGTTCGTTGGCGACCGAGGAGCGCGAACTCGTGAAACGGCTCGCCGAGCTCCCGGGCGTCGTCGCGGACGCAGCGGCGAAACGCGGGCCGCAAGTCATTCCGGCCTACGCGATCCGCGTTGCCGACGATTTCCATCGCTTCTACCACGAGCATCGCGTCCTCGAGAGCGAGCAGCAAAGTTTCCGCCTCGGCCTCTGCCGCGCGACGCAGACGGTTATCGCGCGCTGCCTCGACCTCGTCGGCGTCGAGGCACCTGAGAGGATGTGAGCGGATGAACCAGCGCACCGCACCCGACCGCAACATCGCGATGGAACTCGTCCGCGTCACCGAGGCAGGCGCGATGGCGGCCGCGCGCTGGATCGGGCACGGCAAGAAGGAGAGCGCCGACCAGGCAGCGGTCGACGCGATGCGCTTCGTCCTCGACAGCGTCTCGATGCGCGGCGTCGTCGTGATCGGCGAGGGGGAGAAGGACGAGGCGCCGATGCTCTACAACGGCGAGGAGGTCGGGAACGGCGAAGGCCCCGAGGTCGACGTCGCGGTCGATCCGCTCGAGGGGACACGCCTGACCGCGCTCGGCCAGCCCGGCGCGATCTCCGTGCTCGCCGTGGCCGAGCGCGGCACGATGCTCTTCCCCGGCGCGGCGTTCTACATGGAGAAGATCGCGGTCGGCCCCGCCGCGATCGACGCGATCGACATCGAGAAGAGCCCGACGGAGAACGTCAACGCCGTCGCGCAAGCGCTCGGCAAGACGCCACGCGAGGTCGACGTCGTCGTCCTCGAGCGCGACCGGCATGACGACCTGATCGCGGAGTTGCGCGAGGCCGGCGCGCGCGTGCGGCTGATCCGCGACGGCGACGTCGCGCCGGCGATTGCCGCGGCGCAGCCGGGCACGAGCGTCGACATGCTCTACGGGATTGGCGGCACGCCGGAAGGCGTCATCTCCGCCGCAGCGCTCAAGTGCGTCGGTGGCGGCATCCAGGCGCGGCTCTGGCCGCGCAACGACGACGAGCGCGCGGCGCTGCTGGCCGCGGGCCTCGATCCGGCGACGGTCCTCCACACGAATGATCTCGTCTCGGGCGAAGACGTTTTCGTCGCCGCGACGGGCGTGACGACCGGCTCGCTCCTCCAGGGCGTGCAGTACACGAGCGGCGGCGCGACGACCGACTCGATCGTCATGCGCTCGCGCTCAGGCACGGTGCGCCGCGTCCGCGCGCAGCAGTCGCTCGCGAAGCTCTCCGCCCTGACGGGCTTCGAGTACACCTAGGCCGGCGCGAGCTCCTTCTCCATCGCGGGCGCATACATCCCGGAGCGCGCGGCGGAGTTCATCTTTGCGCGGTGGTAGTACGCGCGCTGCGCGGCCTCGATGTTCTCCGGCTTCCCGCCCCACGCCTTTAGCGCCGGCGCCTGCAGGGCGCGGCCGTAGGAGAAAGACAGCTGCCACGGATGCGGCCCGCTCGCGTTCATCGCGTTGAGGTGCGCGGTCGCGTCCTCGTCCGACTGCCCGCCTGAGAGGAAGACGATCCCCGGCACCGCTGCCGGCACGTGCTTGGAGAACGTGTGGAGCGTCGCCGCGGCGACTTCCTCGGTCCCTGCCCGGGTCGACGCCTCGTAGCCGCTGAGCACCATGTTCGGCTTGAGGAGCGTGCCGGCGAGATCGACGCGCTGGTCGAACAGCTCGGTGTAGAGCGCCCTCAGGACATGCGAGGTGACGACGCCGCTGCGCTCGATCGTGTGCGTGCCGTCCTGGAGAACCTCCGGCTCGACGATCGGGACGATGCCCGCCTCCTGGCAGAGCGCCGCATACCGGGCGAGCGCGTGCGCGTTCGTCCAGATGCAGTAGTCGCTCGGCAGCGAATCGCTGATCGAATACGTCGCGCGCCACTTCGCGAAGCGGGCGCCGAGCGAGTGGTACTCCGCGAGCCGCTCGCGCAACCCGTCGAGGCCCTCCGTCACCGTCTCGCCCTCGGCGCCGGCGAGCGGCTTGGCGCCGGCGTCGACCTTGATGCCGGGGATGATCCCCTTCGAGGCGAGCAGTTCCGGGAACGGCGTTCCATCAGCGGAGCTCTGGCGGATCGTCTCGTCGTAGAGGATCACGCCGCTGATGAACTCCTCCGCGCCCGGCGTGGTGAAGAGCAAGTCGCGGTAGGCGCGCCGGTTCTCCTCGGTCGACTCGACGCCAATCGTGTCGAAGCGCTTCTCGATCGTGCCGCCGCTCTCATCGGCGGCGAGGATGCCCTTGCCCTCGGCGACGAGTACGCGCGCAGTGTCGTGCAGTTCGCTGGCCATTCGAATCTCCTGTCGTCGCTGCCGATGTCTGAATCTCTGGCCAGATTATTGCCGGGCTACAATCGCCGCACCGCGGGAGTAGCTCAGTTGGTAGAGCATCAGCTTCCCAAGCTGAGGGTCGCGAGTTCGAGCCTCGTCTCCCGCTTACGGAAACCCCCTGCTTATAGTGGGAAGTGACGGGGAGGCGGTCGATACGGCGTCCCGGCGGACGCCATCTCGACGCCAGAAACGCGCGCGCTAGGAGCCGCCCCAGTTCTTCGGTAGGTGGTACTGCGGGACGGGGTGCGGATCGTGCCACGTCGGAGCGCCGGGATGGAGCGGGTTCCAGCCATAGCGGGGCGCGAGCCAGAACGTGAGCGCGTCGCAGGCTGCGGCGAAGACGAGGAGGGTCACGGCCTTGTCGCGCGTCCACGGCTTCGCCGGTCTGAACAGCAGGAGCACCGCGAGAGCGACGAGGACCATCTAGCTAGGAGCTTCCGCCGACGGCTTCGAGCTTCTCGCGCACCCGGTCGAGAGAGTCCGGTGCAAGGTGCCCGTAGGTGTCGCCAATCATCTCGACGCTCGTGCCCATGAACCGCGCCAACTCGAAGATCGAGACCCCGGCGCGAAGCGCCTTCGTCGCGAAGTAGTGGCGGAGCGTGTACGGCGTGAAGACCGGCCGCTCGTGTCCGCAGGTGTTGCAACGCGATACGCGGCGCGTTCCCGCCTTCGCGCGCTTCGTCTCGTGCTCGGGGTCGCGGGGGCACGTGTAGAACCCGGCGCTTTCGAGCGCGGTCTCCCAGTCGCGGGCGCGCCAGTTGTGAAGATCGAGCCGGGGAGACTCGGGACCGGGGAACTGCGCCGGAGTGTCGATCCGCGTCGGCAAGTGTTCGAGCGCGGCGAGCGCGCGGCTCGTGAGCGGCACGACGCGGCGCGAGCGGTTCGTCTTCGGAACCGGCTTCAGTGTCCCGCCGACGAACACCTGCTCCACCGCGCCGGTGCATGCCTCCCGGTCGATGTGCCGTCGGTCGAGTCCGAGCGCCTCCTCCGGGCGGAGTCCCGTCTCCGCGAGGAAGACGATGAGCGCGCCGGAGACCTCGGTCGGCAGGAACTCGCTCGCGAGCCGATCCACCTCGGCGTCGCTCGCGAAGACGACAAGCTCCGTCCGCTTCGGCTGCGGATTCGGTCCGCTCCGCGCGACCGGGTTACTGCCGATGTAGCCCCAGTCCATCGCCGCGTTGAACACCTGCGAGAACGCGCGCACGATCCCGTAGCGCATCCCCTCGGGGAGCGTCGTCCGCCACGCCGCGATCTCGGCGACGGAATCCTTCGAGGTCGCGGAGGGGCACGTCGCCGAACCGCTCCACCGGCCGGTCGTACGTGCGCGCCTTCGACCGCTGCCCCGCAACACCGAGCCGGTCCCGGAGAGTCGCGAGCGTGCCGGGGTCGCGAGTCGGGGCGAGCGCGGCGAGGTAGGCGTCCACGAACTCGGCGAGCGTCGCGCGCGCCGTCGGACTGCCGCGCCGCAGGCGCGGTCGGATCTCATCCGAGAACCATGCGCGCGCCGCGGTCTTCGTCGGGAACGGGGGAGACGGCGTGTAGTGCTCGCGGCGACCGTGCTCCGTCCAGCGGACGCCGAAGCCTCCGCGCACCTTGTAGACGGATCCGCGCTGCTCAGCGGGCATCGTGCTGCACCTCCGGGACTACGACGACCGCCGCAGTATGGGGCACGGTGCGGCGGGCATCGAGGAAAGCGTCGAGATCCGCCTCGGCGATCCGCAGCGAGCCGGAGTCGAACCGGAACGCGGGCAGCGTCCCGGCAGCGACCATCCGCAGCACCGTGCGCGGGCTGAGTGCGAGCGCGTCGGCTACCTCGCGAACGCTTAGCAGGCGCGTCACGTCGTCCGCACCGCCCAGAGGATCCCCGGCTTCGGATGAGCCGGATACGTCCCGACGCGCGTGAGGTAGCCGTGACGTTCAAGCCACGCCTTCCCGGACCGGACATGCTCCGGGGCGAGTCCAGCCCACTCAGCGAGCCACGGCCCGGACAGCGCGAGCGGCCCCTCGTCGCCGTCGAGCGTCCGCAGGAGCCACAAGGACGCCACGGCCCGCCACGTCTCGACAGCCGCCGACGGCGCGTCGGCAGTGAGATCCGGCAGGGTCAGCGCAGGCGGTTCGAGGAGACCCGCAGCGAGGAGGAGGCGCAGCTTCCACCGCTTCAACTCCGGAGGCTTGAACATCCGCACGCGCCCGGTCGTCGCGATGGCGTAGACCTCGGCGAGGCAGAGCGACCGGCGCGCCGGAGTCGTCGGCCAGCCGGACAGCACGCGGGCGATGTAGATCGAGCGGTCGCGGTCGATCAGGAAGTCGAGCGCGAGATCGCAGCCGCGGACGTTCCACGCCTTCGGGCCGACGCCGCGCGCGAGCTCCGCTGCGTCGAGCACGAAGCAGAACAACTCCGGCCGCGCGTCGAACGCCACGAGCGTGCGCTTCGAGAGACGCCTACCCATGAGACCGTCCCCATAGGTGGTAGAGGCCCCTCAGTACGCATAGGTGGTAGTTCTCGTCAAAGCCACTCCCACCTATGGAGGTCTTCTCCCACCTATGGGGAGATGGGGGAGGGTCGTCGGGTAATCGGGCGGGCGAGCCGCGCGACGGGCTGCGGGTGCGGCGACGGCGCAGTGCGGCCCGGGCGCTTCCACGGCTCCGGCTCCGACACGAGGCGGGCGCGGGCGCGTACGGCCGCGCATCCGGCTGGACGCACTCGTAGTAGTACCGCTTCGGTCCGTCGTGCCTGACGTAAAGGCGACCGTCGATGCGCTTCACGCGAGGAGCCTGGTCGCGCGGCGGCTGCGACGGCATGTCGCCGAAGACGAGATTCCGCACGAGGTCGGCGAGAACCGGGTCGAGGGGTTCGCCGGGAGCCTGCGCCTTCGCGAGCGCTAAGACCTGCTCACGCGCGTCCATGAAGTCCTGTCGTCCATTCGCACGAGGGAGACTGCACGAGGCAGCGGACAGCATGACCCCTCTGGAAACGGAAAGCGCCCCGGAGGGCGCTCGCCGTGCGAATGGAGGCCGAAGGACTCCGAAGCGGAACGTTACTTGGCCGGTCGGTCGTCCTCCGGTGGCCACGGACGAGACCACGGGTCCTCTAGTCGCCACTCGCGGACGCGTAGAGCCTCGGCTGCCTGCCATCCCTGCGCGTCGTCCTCCAAGTCGAACAGGCGCGCGGCATCCCGTCCGAGCGGACGCCTCGATGTGCGAAGCGCGTCCGCGATCGACTCAATGGGGAGAGGTTCGAGGGTGCAGTTGTCCATCGAGGTCCTGCCGGGCGTCCGACGCCAGCGCACGAGCGCCGACACGAGCGCGCGCTCTAAGTCCTCGTTCACAGAGGCGAGCCTACGCCGCTCCTAGCTCCGGTTCAAGACGCGCCGCACGGCTTCAGCGGACCATCGCGCGGCGCGCTTCGGCCGGACACCCTCCGCGTCGAGCGTCGCCGCGATCTCCCGGAGACTGAGACCCTCGCCGTGTAGCTCGCGGATCCGCGCGACCGCGCGCTGCTCGTCCTCGTCCGGGACAAGCTCGCGTCCCTCGGCGCGGTAGCCGAGCGGGGGAGAGCCGTACGCGAAGCCGCCGCGCTCCGCCTTCGCGCGTCGGCCGTTCCGCAGACGGAGCCTGATCATCGCGCGCTCGAACTCCGAGACCGCGCCGAGCACCTGCCGGATCATCTTTCGGGAGGGGTCGTCGGGATCGTCGGCGAGGAACGCCTGCTCCGCCATCGAAGTGGAGAAGACCTGGCCGCCGAGCCGCCGCACTTCGCCGAGTAACTGCTCCTGGACGATCAAGTCCCGGGCGAGCCGGTCCAAGCGGGTGACGACGATCCCCTCGACCCGTCCATCCCGTACGGCGTGAAGAGCGTGAGCTAGCTGCTCGCGGTCGGCCAGCGTGCCGGAGACGCCTTCGTCGGCGAAGACCTCCACGAGCTTGTGTCCGTGCTCGCGCGCCCACGTCAGGACGGCCTGCTCCTGGACGGGGAGGCCGAGACCTCGCTCGACCTGCCCGGCCGTCGAGACGCGGAGATAGCCGACGAGCTTCACGCCCGAGACGGTAGCCCTCCCGTCCGCGCGTGTCAACTCTATTCACATAGACGTGACATGCCTGCAAATGAGGCTATTCGGCTCGCGCTGCTTGCTGACCACCCGGCACGTCTGCATAGTGGCTTAGAGCAAACACGAGAAAGCGCACGGTCTCCTCGCACCGTACAGGGAGGATTGCAAATGACCATAGGAACGCTCGAAGCCGAGACCGAACCCGCAACCGTCCCGCTGTCGCTGTTCCTGCCGCGCCCGTGGCGGGCCGAACCGGAGCGCCGCGCCGAGGAGTCCGACCGCAGCCTCTCCGCCGAAGTCCGGCAGGCGATCCGCGCCCACCTCGCCGGAGACCTTCCGCTAGAACGACCGGCCGCGGCGCGCGAAGTCGGCACGGGGGTACTTCGCGAGGGACGTGGCACGTGAAGCGGACGCGGACGGAGCGGACGCTCGACGGGGTTCTCAACGACATTCAGGCGGGTCAGGGGTTCTTGGAGGAGACGCGGCGGCAACTGCACGCAGCGCGGCGGGGTCATCTTCCGGTGCGGCCGGAACTGTCGAAGGCGACGACGGCGGAGCTTCAGGCGTGGGACGAGCGCGCCGAGTTGATCGCGCACCTGGAGGGCGAGGAGCGGCGGCTCGTCGAGAATCTCGCGCTCGCCTGGGATGTCGCGGCTGGCCTTTCGGAGCCGCCGGGCAGGTTGCCGGGGAGCGACGAGGAGGTTGCGGCGCAGGTGCGCGCGCTCGAAGCGCGCCGGTCGGCCTTGGCGCGGAAGGCGGGCACATTCGCGGAGGACCGGCACGACGCGGTTGAGGCGCTCCTGGCGTTTCATGCTGAGCGGCTCGACGCGCTCCTCGCTGTGTCGCCCGTCGGTGCCGGTGAGGTCGAGGAGATCGTGCGGCTGTGGTCGGTGCGCGATCCGGCGCTCGCGGAGGCGTTGCACGCGGCCGTGGACGCGGAGGAGGGGCTCGCCGAGAACCGGGCGGGGTGGCAGGCCGAGCTTGACCTCCTGGCTCGGCAGGCGGAGCGGCGTCGGCGGGAGTTGGAGTTGCGCGCGCAGGAGCGGGCTGCTGTCGCGGCTGAGCGCGAGCGGCGCGAGGCAGAGGTTCGTCTCGCCGCAGTCGGAGCCGGGGAGGAGGTCGGATCGTGAGGACGGAGGCTCAGGCTCAGCGGGTGCACGAGCTTGCGGTCGCGCTGCTGGAGCGGCGCGGAATCAGGGCGCAGAGCGCCAACTTCGAGCAGTACGCGGACGCCTGCGAGATCGCGGCCGAGCAGGTCGAGCGCGGCCGGGAGACGGTCGCGGAAATGCTCGCGGGTGCTGCAATCGGCGACGACGCGACGGATGTCGTGACGACGGAAGTCCTCGCGCGGTTCGCGACTCGCGGGGAGTTCGTCGCCGATCTCAGCCTCGATGAGGAGTCGTTCCTGCGCGCGGCGATTGCGGCCGAGCAGGATCGTGAGCAGACGACCCTCGCCGAGGCTCGCGCGCGCGAGGAGCGGCGCAGGGTCGAGAAGGGGATCCACCCCGGAGCGGTCCAGACGGTGCACGGAGAGGCGTACTGCGCGACGTGCGACTACTCCCTCTCGTCCGGGTTGTGCAAGTGCTGAGGCTCGGCCCGAGCGCGCGACGATGGACGCCACGGGTCTCGGCCGTGACGGACCGCTGCTGGTGGCCGACACGCCGGAGCGCGGGGCAGGTCGCGGCCCTGCGCCCCGGCCCTAGTGCGCCTCGTACACGGGGTCCAGGTCTTCGGGCGGAACGGGCCACGGGACGACTCTCGCGACGACTCCGGCGTGGATCGTCCCTCCAGGCGACTCCTGCGACTCGCCGCGGTCATCGAACACCCAAATGTCTTTCCAGCCACCTGGTTGCTTCTCGCGCCACTCGTCCGCGGCTTCACGGGTCGGCCACGCGAACACGTAGCCGTGCTTCGTCAGCCTCAATCCCTCGCGCAGGATCGACTCCCTCGCGCAAGGCTCGGCGCAGTGGAACAGCAACATGACGCGCGAGCCTAGAACAAGCCAACACGTGACCACACACACCTACCTATCGGTTCCTTGCGGATCGCGCTCGCGGGCGGTGTCACATGGCCGCGCCGCGTAAGACGGCGCTGTTCAAGTGCCGGATCGAGCCGGATCTCCTGGAGGCGGTGCGGGCGGCAGCGCGCGAGCTGCGGATCACGCCGAGCGAGGCGGGCAGGACGGCGCTGAAGCTGTGGCTCGAAGAACTCGACCGCGTGCCGCATCCGGACCGTCTGCCGTCGCGTCTCGTTCAGCCGGTCGTGGAGATCGGGGGGCAGGCTCGGTCTTCGCCGGTCGAGTCGGACGTGGAGCGGGCGATGCGACGGTTGCGCGAGCACACGGCGCAGATCATCCGCCAAAGGGCTCAGACCTAGCCGCGCGTAGAACCCCACACAAGCTGGAACAGTGCGCACGCGCCGCAGAAGATCGCCACCACAGCGGAGACGTGGGAATGATGGGCGATAGCGAGGTAGGCGTTCGCGCAGCCGATGAGTACGAGAATCGTGAACGAGGTCTGCCAGCCCCGGTGCGCGCCTGACTTGGTGGCAGGTACAGGAGCGCTCGCGGAGGAGGACACCTCGCGGGCCGCACCGTCAAACCGATGGCCGCAGAAGCGGCAGACAGCCGCCTGCGCCTTGACCGTTTCGGCGCAGTCTGGGCAGACCTTCGTCTCTCCCTGCTCATCCATCGATGTCGCGGCTTCCGGACGGTTCCGATCTCCCGACGTCGGAGCCTCTCACTCTGGGAAGTCGTGCGTCAACCGCCGAGCCGCTGTGAGCCGTTCTCCCGCCGTTAGGCTTTCAGGCGATGCCGAAACCCGTCTCGTGGCGCGCGTGGCGTCCCCGGTCCGCTCAACGTGTTGCAACGGCACGATGCCGACGCCATCTCAACACCAGAACCCAGCAGGGACTCGGGCGAGCGGATCGGTTCGGGGAGTAGCGCGAAACCGGGAAAGACCTGCGTAGCGGCCAGTTTGTCGTCGCGTGTCGTCGGCTGCCTCCAACCCCGAACAAGCTTCCCAAGCTGAGGGTCGCGAGTTCGAGCCTCGTCTCCCGCTTCGGCATGGTTGCGTGGAAACCCTCGTCCGGGGCCGGACGGCATGCCGAACGTGTCACGGCGCGTCGTCCGCATCGAACGCCGCGACCGCAAGGGCGCTGTCCATTAGAACCGTCCGCTGATCGAGCTGCACAGCGTCTGCGACAACGACGGGTTTAAGCCGACGGCGCTCACGACGCTGATGTTCACCTTCCCACCGCCCGCGGCGGCAGAGCAGTGGGTTTGGCCGATCGGAGTGGACGCGATCACGTAGTCACCCTTGCGGGTCGCCTCAAACGCGCGCATGACGCTTCGGGCCGCTGCCGGTGGCCCGCTGAACGTGACGAAAATCTCGCCATTGAAGCCGCCCTTCGGTGTGATCGTGTAGCTGGTCGTGCTCGCCGTTGAGGACGATCCGCATCCCGCGACGACCACCGCGAAGCAGACGGCGGGGATCACGAGCGAGCGCATGCGCCAGAACCTACGACACACGCGCGACGAGCGTAGGCCGCACTCGCCTTAGCAGCCGCCTCATGACGTCGAGCGCATCGCGCTCGCCCGCGACAAGGCTGGCGAGCGCGGCAAGGGCGAGCTGCGCCTAGGCCGGACGGCGGCGCGGTCGAAGGTCGCTCCAGGAGTAACTCGCGCGCAAACTGGCGCGCAGGGGCCGGGACCCGCGTAGTCATGCCGGGCGGTCTCAGTTTCCCAAGCTGAGGGTCGCGAGTTCGAGCCTCGTCTCCCGCTTTCACTCGTTCTAGTCTCGGGTCGACCTTGCGCCAGACCGATTCACGGCGCAATGGTCGCGCTCAAGGTACTGCGAGGTCTCGTCCTGGCCTGCGTGCTCGCGTTCGCGTGCGTTGGCATTGCGTCGGCCGCCTGGGGTGGGAAGGATCCCCCGCACAACACCCCGATCAAGCGTGTGCCAAGCTCCTGCCGGAGCGCGCCAACGGGCACGGAGTGCGTCAACGCCGCCGTGTCCTACCTCGACAAGGCGCGGTCGCGTGTTCATCTGCCGCCGTACGCGCTCCCGGCGAACTTCCCGTCGCTGTCGCCACCGCGGCAGCTGTTCATCCTCGTCAACCTCGATCGCGTCCAGTACGGACTCCCGCCATTCCCCGGAATGACGGCGGCGCTCAATCACGACGCACTCGTGAGCGGCGTCTGGCGGGCGGACGACCCGTATCCGAGCAACGCGACTAGCCTCAACACCTGGTGGCCGGGCTGGGCCGGCGCGTTTTACAACGCCCCGATGGCGTACGAGGCGTGGGTTTGGTCTGACGGGCTGGGGAGTACCAACCCCCACTGCACGCCGTCTGATCACTCGCGCTGCTGGGGACACAGGCACTCCGTGCTGTGGAAGTTCCCCGCGGGCTCGGTCCTCGCGATGGGTGTGGCCGCCGGAAGCGACTCGAGTCACCACCGCGGCTACGCGTATCTCTTCGTCGGCGGCAACGCGGGCTACACGCCGGCCTACACGTACACCTGGAAGCAGGCCGTCGCCGACGGAGCGGGCACGAACACGTACGACCCCGGCCCGCCGCCGAGCGCGCTGTGCAACGTCCCGATCGCCATCGGGCTGAAGCTGGCCGGTGCGTCACGGGCGATCGAGAAGGCGCACTGCATCGTCGGCGACGTCGTCCAGGAGCACACCGATTACGTGCCCGGCATCGTGTTCCGGCAGTACCCCGCGCCGGGCAAGACACTCGCGCGCGGCACGAGCGTCCGGCTCACCGTCAGCCTCGGCCCAAGTTAGATCACGCCTTCCGATCCGGCGCACACTCGGGTTCGACTTCCGAGACTGCGGGTAAGTTGGAGCGCGTGCCGCGGGGGATCCGTTCACTGGCAGTCGTCTGCGTGCTGACGCTCGTCCTCGTGGCGAGCGCCGCGGCCGACTGGGCCGGCAGCGATCCGCCGAAGAACACGCGGCTCGGAGGGCTGCCGTCGTCGTGCAGCGCCGCACCGACCGCGAAGGCGTGCATCGATGCGGGCGTGTACTACCTCGACAAGGCGCGAGCGAGGGTCGGCCTGCCGCCGTATGCACTCCCGGCGAACTTCGCGTCCCTGAAGCCACCGCAGCAATGGTTCATCCTCGTCAACCTCGATCGGGTCCAGTACGGGCTCCCGCCGATCCCCGGATTGACGGGCGCGCTGAATCACGACGCGCTCGTGAGCGGCGTCTGGCGGGCGGACGATCCGTACCCGAGCAACACGACCGGCCTCACCACCTGGTGGCCGGGCTGGGCCGGCGCGTTCGACAACGTCCCGATGGCATACGAGACGGTGATGTGGAATGACGGGCTAGGGAGTACCAACCCCCGCTGCACGCCGACTGATCATTCGCGCTGCTGGGGGCACCGGCACAGCGTGCTGTGGAAGTTCGGCGCGGGCTCGACGCTCGCGATGGGCGCGGCCGCGGGACGCGATTCGAGTCACCACCGCGGCTACGCGTGGCTCTTCGTCGGCGGCTCCGCCGCCTACACGCCGCACTACAGCTACAGGTGGAGCCAGGCCGTCGCCGACGGAGCGGGGACGAACACGTACGACCCCGGGACGCCGCCGGCGAGGATGTGCAACGCCCCGGTCGTCGTCGGGCTGAGATTGGCGGGGGCGACGCGGGCGATCGAGAAGGCGCACTGCACGCTCGGCAAGGTGCTTCGTAAGCACACGAATTACGTGCCGGGCATCGTGATCCGACAGCATCCGGCGCCGGGCCGAACGGTCGCCCGCGGCGCGACGATGCGGCTCGTGCTGAGCCTCGGCCCGCGCCGCTAGAGCGTTGGGGCTACGCCTTGCCGGTCAGAGTCAGGCCGACGAGGATGACCGAGAGAGCGCTCGTGGCGAGGACGGTGAGGCCGGCGACGACGTCGAAAATCCGCCCGTTGCGGTGCTCGCCCATGAGCTCCTCGTTTCGCGCCAGCCGCCAGACGAAGAAGAGCGTGATCGGCAGCAGCGCTCCGTTCACGACCTGCACGAATACAAGGAGCTTGATCACCGGGACGCCCGGGATCATCGCCACAACGGCGCCGATCACCACGAGCACGGTCAGCGTCGTGACGAACACCGGAGCCTCGCGCGGGCGGCGTGCGATGCCCTTCTCCAGCCCGAACGTCTCAGCGATCACGTACGCCGCGGTGACGGGGAGGATCGCCGCTGCGAGCAGGCTTGCGCCGAGCAGACCGACCGCGAAGAGCACTTCGGCGTAGCGGCCGGCGAACGGTGCGAGGGCCTTCGCCGCGTCCGCCGCGCTGTGGACCACGTGGTGTCCGTGGAGGAAGAGCGTCGCGCCGGTCGCGATGATGATGAAGCCGGCGACGATGTTCGCGAAGAGCGACGCGCCGGTCACCTCGATCCGCTCGGCGGTGATGTCCTCAGGCCCGAGCCCGCGCTCGACCACCGCCGACTGCAGGTAAAGCTGCATGAACGGCGTGATCGTCGTTCCGACCGTCGCGATGAAGAGAACGACGTACGCCCCGTTCAGCTGGATATGCGGCACGACGATGGCCCTGCCGACCGCGCCCCACTTGGGGTGCGCGAGGATCGCGGCAATCGGATACGCGAAGAACGGGATCGTCATCGCCACGAACACCCGCTCGGCGACCTTGTACGAGCCGCGCACGACGAGCAGCCAGATCATGACCGCGGCGATCGGGACGGAGATCTGCACCGGCACGTGCGCGAGCGACAACGCGGCGCCGATGCCGACGAACTCCGAGATGCAGATCCCGAGGTTCGCGAACAGCACCGCGAACGTGGAGAGGAGCGACCAGCGCGGCCCGTACTGCTCGCGGATCAGTTCGGCGAGCCCCTTGCCGGTGACGGCGCCCATCCGCGCCGCCATCTCCTGGACGACGATGAGGCTGACCGTGATCAGCACCATCATCCAGAGGAGGTCGAAGCCGTACTTCGCGCCGACGGACGAGTACGTCGCGATGCCGCCGGCGTCGTTGCCGGCGTTTGCGGCGACGATCCCCGGCCCGAGGAACGCGAGCAGCGCCAGCAGTTTCAGCGTCAGCCGGTTGCGCGGCCGCAGCCGTGGACGGCCGCGGGGCAGGCGCGGCATTGAGAGGCTGAGGTTCATTCAGTCTCCTCCGAGGACGCCGAAGCGGCGGCGCCAGCCTTCGGGCAGCACGAGCTCGAGGACGTCGTCGACGGTGACGATCCCGAGGATCCGCTCCTCGTCGTCGACGACGGGGACGACGGTGAGGTCGAAGTCCGTCATGAGCCGCGCGACCTCCTCGAGGTCGGAATCGGCGCGTACCGCCTGCGCCTCGCCGAGGATGTTCGAGAGCCGCTCGCCCGCGGGCGCGCGGACGAGATCGGCGAGCGCAATCGTGCCGCGCAGGCGGCGGTGCGTGTCCATCCCGAAGAGTTGCGAGAGCGATTCGGCCGGGAGCTTCGAGTGCTCGACGCGCTCGAGCGTCTCCTCGCGCGTCGCGTCGGCGTAGAGGCAGACGTACTCCGGGCTCATGAGGCCGCCGGCGGTCGCCGGGTCGTAGCCGAGCAGGGTGCGCAGGCGGCGCGCCTGGAACGCGGAGAGGAGCGCGATCACCTGCTCGCGCCGCTCCTCGGGCAGCTGGAGAACGAGGTCGGCGGCGTCGTCCGTCTCCATGCGGCCGATGAGCGCCGCGATCTCGCCGTCGCCGCGGTCCTCGATGAACTCGAGCTGATGGCTGTCCTCGAGCTCCTCGAAGACGTCGGCCTCCCGCTCGGGGTCGGCGGCGACGGCGGCCATGATCTCCTCGCCCTCGTTGTGCGACGCCGCCTCGACGAGGTCGGCGAGCTGGGCGGGATGGAGCTTCGCGAGCTTCGGATGCGGCACCCGCAGCCGCACGGTCGGCACGTGGCCTGTGAACGGCTCGACCGACGCCCAGTCGAGGAAGGGGCCCGGCGCGACGCGGTCGCCGAGCGCCCGCGGGATGACGCGCCGGAGCAGCCCGCGCAGGCTGATGTCCACGCCGACGACGCGGTACCAGCCGTCGAGCCGCGCGAGCTCGATCTCGTTCGCGCGCACGAGCCGGGCGCCGTCGACGTTGATCAGCTGCCGGTCGAGGACGTCCTTCTTGAGGAGCACCTCCTGCGGGCGACGGCGGAAGTGCTGGAGGTCGAGCTGGTCGGCCTCGAGGGTGACAAAGCCGGGGCCGATCTCGACGATCTGCTCGGAGGCGACGAAGACCGGGCGGCCGGCGACGGTCGCGACGACGCCCGTGACGGGCGGATAGTCCTCGTCGCCGAGGCGAACGATCAGGTCGTCGACCCGGCCGAGGCGCTCGCCTTCGGGATCGCGAAGCTCTCCTCCGACTACGAGGGAGAGATGGAGCACTGCCGGTGCAAGCGTGGCCATCGATGGCTCTCCATCAGAGGCTGTGCACCGGTACTGAGGGGTTCGATGGTCGCTGGCATGGCCGCAAAAGGTTACCCGGTCGGCGTCGGAACCACCACTCGAGCGGGGTCTGCACGCGGCGTCCTCCGCACTCCCTCGGGCAGTCTCCGCTCGAGCCTCAGCGCGGCGCCGGCGAAGACGAGGTTCGCGCCGGCGGCGACCGGCCAGAGGAGGAACGGGCGGTGCTGGAGGAGGAAGCCGCCGGCGGCGGGTCCGAGGATCCAGCCCATCTGCCACGAGATGCTCGACGCGGCGAGGTAGCGCCCGACGAGGCGCGGCGGCGCGACGTCGACGCTGAGCGGCGCCTGGATCGCGCCGTGGAGGCACTCGCCGACGGCGAACACGAGCATCGCCGCGGCGAGGATGAGGAACGCTGCGGTCGCGCTCGTCCAGGCGCCGGCGGCGCCGACCCCCAGAAGCGAGCAGGCCCAGAGCGCTCCCATGAACGCGAGGCCGCGCATCCGGCTCCGCCCCTCCGCGAGCTTCACGATGGGCAGCTGGAGGAGGACGATCCCGACCGCGTCGAGCGCGAAGACGATCCCCACCTCACGCTCGTTGATGTGCGCGACGTTCTTCCCGAAGGCCGGGAGGATCTCGACCGCGAGCGAGATGCCCGCGGTCATGAACGCGGCGTTGAGCAGCGTGAAGCGGGTGAAGACGCGATCCTGCAGCACGGCGCGCCAGCTTCCGCCCGCGCGCTCCTCGTGTAGAGCGGGCGCACGCACCCGAGTGAGCACGACGAAATAGGCGAGGAAGGTCGCGCAGTCGATCGCGAAGAGCACGGTGAAGCTGCCGGGATCGCCGACCGACGCGATCGATCCGGCAACGACGCCGCCGAGCGCGACGCCGACGTTCATCGCGAGCCGCTGCAGCGCGTACGCGGGCGCGCGCTTCGCCGCCGGCGTGAGACCGGCGAGCATCGCCGACTGCGACGGCCAGAACGAGCCGCTCCCGATCCCCCAGAGCGAGTAGATCGCGAACGCCTCCGGCGCCGTACGGATCGTCGGCATGAGCGCGAACGCCACGGTCATCACGACGAGCGCGCCGAGCAGAACGCGTTTCGGGCCGAGTCGGTCGGAGAGCGTCCCGCCGAGGAAGCCGCTCGCGAGCGCCGCCGCCGACTGCACCGCCGCCGCACTCCCGGCGAGGGTGAAGGAGATCCCGCGGACGTCGTGGAGATAGATGAGGAGAAACGGCAGCACGACGCCGTTCCCGAAGGCGTTGACGAGCGCGCCCGTCTCGAGGACGTAGACATCGCGCGGCAGACGCGGCGCGAGTGAGCGGACGTACTTGTTGAAGGCGCCCATCGTTGCGAGGAGAATGCCCGCGTGCTCCGGCGTGCGCTTCTCCTGCCTCTCGCGGCCGCCGTGCTCGCACTCGTCGCGTGTGGCGGAGGTAGCCGCACGCTGACGAAGGCGCAGTACGACGCGAAGGTGAGCCGTCTCTGCCTTGTCTCGGCGGACGCGATCCGCGAGCTTCACTTCGCGAACATGATCGTCGCATACCGGCAGTACGCGAACATCCTCCACATCGGGGTGCACTTCGACAGGTCCCTGGCGTCTCTGATGCCGCCCGCGTCCATCGCAAGGGAAGCTGCTGTCTTCCTGGTCGCGAACAAGAAGGTTCTCGCGGACGACCGAGCGGCCTTCACGGCCGCAAAGGCAGGCGACCGGCCGAAGTTCTTCTTCCTGATCTCGAAGGCGAGCAGCGACAACCTAGCGACGTACCCGCCCGCGAAGGCGATCGGCGCGACCGGCTGTTACATCCCCTAGCGAGAGTGCGCCCGGCAGGAATCGAACCTGCGACCTCGCGCTCCGGAGGCGCGCGCTCTATCCCCTGAGCTACGGGCGCTCGAGAGAGCCAGTGTAGCCTCCTGCCCGATGGAGGTCTCCGCGCGGATCCTCACGCTCGAGCTCGCGGAGACGTTCGTCATCGCGCGGGAGTCGAGTGACACGGCGGAGTCGGTTGTCGTCGAGATTCGCCACTCCGGCGTCTCCGGCTTCGGCGAAGCCGCGGCGATCGAGCGGTACGGACGAGTCGGCGCAGTCGGCGCTCGCGTACCTCGAGGAGCACGCGGGAGCGCTCGGCGACGATCCGTTCGCGCTCGAGGAGGTCTTCGCGCGGCTCCCGGCGCGCGAGTTCGCGGCGCGCGCCGCGCTCGACGCGGCGTTCCACGATCTGCAGGGAAAGCTGCTCGGCCAGCCGGTGTGGCGGCTGCTCGGCCTCCGTCGCGCCGGCCCGCCGACGAGCTGGACGGTCTGGCTCGGCGATCCCGACGACATGGCTCGCCGCGCCGAGAAGGCGCTCCACCGGTTCCAGCGTCTCAAGCTCAAGCTCGGCGGGCGCGACGGTCTCGATGTCGACCGCGTCCGCGCGGTGCGCGGCGTGGCCGGCGAGACTGCCGCTTCAGGTCGACGTCAACGAGGCGTGGAGCCTCGACGAAGCGCTCGACTTCCTCCCGCGGCTCGCCGAGCTTGGCGTCGCGTACTGCGAGCAGCCGCTGCCAGCGGGTGACCCGTCCGCGCCGGAGGTGAAGGAGCGCTCGTCGGTGCCGATCTACGTCGACGAGGACTGCCACACGCTCGCCGACGTCGCGGCGTGCGCCGAGCGCGCGCACGGGATCAACGTCAAGCTCGCGAAGTCGGGCGGAATCCGGGAGGCGGCGCGGATGGTGCACGCGGCGCGCGCGCTCGGGCTCGGCTGCATGCTCGGCTGCATGGTCGAGGCGGGTCTCGGGATCTCGGCCGCCGCGCAGGTCGCGTCTCTCTTCGACCACGTTGACCTCGATGGGAATCTCCTGCTCGCGCACGATCCGTGGCCGGGAGTGCCGTTCGTCGACGGCGTCCAGCTTCCGCCCGACCAGCCCGGACTCGGAGTCCATGAAGTACCTGCTGCTGGCTGAAGGCTTCTCGGCCGACCCGCACTACGGCAAGACGATGCGCGGCGTGCTGCGCTACCGCCGTGAGGACGTCGTCGCGATCCTCGACTCGACGCGCGCGGGCGAGACCGACGACGGCGTCCCGGTCGTCGCCACGGTCGAAGAGGCGCTTCCGTTCGGCCCGACGGCCGCACTCGTCGGCGTCGCGACGCAGGGCGGGCACTTCCCGCCCGCGTGGATCGAGATCCTCCGCAGCTGCATCGCCAACGGCCTCGACGTCGAGAACGGCCTGCACGTCTTCCTCTCCGACGACCCCGAGCTGAGCGCGCTCGCCGCCGAGCGCGGCGTGGAGCTGCGCGACCTGCGGCGCCCGCCGGCCGACCTCTCGACGGCGACCGGCGCGAACCTCGGCGTCGACGCGACGATCGTCCTCACCGTTGGCTCCGACTGCGCGATCGGGAAGATGACCGTCTCGCTCGAGCTCGATCTCGAGGCGCGCCGGCGCGGCATCCGCTCCGTCTTCGTCCCGACGGGCCAGACGGGGATCGCGATCGCGGGGTGGGGGATAGCCGTCGACGCCGTCGTCGCCGACTTCATCGCCGGCGCGGCGGAGCGGCTCGTCGTCGAGGGGCGCGAGCGCGGCGGCGAGCTGCTCTGGGTCGAGGGCCAGGGCGCGCTCGTCCATCCCGTCTACTCCGGCGTCACGCTCGGGCTCTACCACGGCAGCGCGCCGCATCTCCTCGTCCTCTGCCACGAGGCGGGGAGGACGGAGATCGAGGGCGCCGGCGGCGGCCCGCACACGATCCCGCCGCTGCGGGAGCTCGTCGAGCTACACGAGCGGATGGCGCTGCCGGCGCGCCCGGCGAAGGTCGTGGCGGTCGCGCTCAACACGCGCGACCTTGGCGAGGACGAAGCGCGAGCGGCGATCGCTGCGGCCGAGGCGGAGACGGGCCTGCCGGCCGACGATCCGGTGCGCTTCGGCGCCGCAAAGCTCGTCGACGCGGTGCTCGCGAACTGATGGACGCGCAGCCAATCTTCTCGACGCGCGACTTCATGCAGGCGGAAGCAGCCTGCGAGCAACTGCGCTCACATCGGATCAAGTGCGCATCGGTCGAATCGTTCTCGATCTCGGCGAGGGTGGGGAACTTGGCGCCGCTGCTGCCGCCGTGGGGCGGCACTCCGTCGGGGATGGGCCATACCGGCCAATGGGACGTGATCGTCGCCCCCGAGGATGTCGAGCGCGCGTCGGAAGTTCTCCGCGCCTGGGCCGGCGGATGCCGCCCTTGACACACGAACAGTTGTTCGTCTACTATGCGAACAGATGTTCGGGAAGCTACTCATTCTCCTCTGCGTAGTGGCCTTCGCGGTCGGTTACGCGGCGCACGGTTCGTCCGGCGCCGGGCCGCGCCAGACCTACGTCGTGCGGGCGGGGGACACGCTCTGGTCGATCGCCGCGCACTCGTACGCCGGTGACCCGCGCGAGGGCGTGTGGGAGATCCAGCAACGGAACCATCTCGCCTCGTCGACGATCTCGCCCGGCGAGAAGCTCGTCCTTCCCTAGAGGGAGCCGCCGAGCCCGGGCAGGTCGAGCCCGAATACGTAGACGCGCTCACCACGGAAAAGCCGCTTCTCGGGATCCCATGGAAAGCGGATCAACACCTTCCATTCGAGCGGGCCTTCGACCGGTCCCTCGCCGAGCCAGGGCGCCTGCTGTGTCGCCGTGACGTTCGCCTCCTCGAACACTCCCTGCGGCCCGATCACGATGTCGGTCAGGTTGAAGACGATGTCGGGAAACGCCGTGAGCAACTCGGTGTAGAACCGCGCCGCGCCCTCGTGGCCCTCCCAGCGGTGGCCGTTCTGGACGAGCTCGTAGACGCAGTCCTCGGTCAGCGTCGAGATCAGGCCAGGCAGGTCGCGAGCGTCCTCGGCGATGGAGTGCGCTTTGTACAGCTCGCGCACCTCGCGATAGTCGTTGGGCGTGAACTCGCGACGGTACGCCTCGAGGAGCGACGGGTCGGGCACAGCGCGATCCTACAATCGCCGCGTGGATCTCGACGTCGTCTTCCTCGGCACCGCCGCGTCAGCGCCGACAGCCCAGCGCAGCCCGGCGGCCGTCCTCGTGCGCCGCGGCGGAGAGCGGCTCCTCTTCGACTGCGGAGAAGGCACGCAACGCCAGCTGCAGCGGTCGTCCGTCGGGCTCCCGGACATCGAGGAGATCTTCCTCACGCACTACCACGCGGATCACTTCCTCGGGCTGCCAGGCATGCTCAAGACGTTCTCGCTGCGAGGCCGCGACGAGACGCCGCTCACGATCTACGGTCCGCGCGGCCTCCGCGAGCTCTTCAGGCAGTTGCAGCCGTTCGTCGGGCGCCTCCCGTACCCGGTCAGCCTCGTCGAACTCGACCCGGGCGAGACGGTGCCGCACGGCGACTACGCGATCGAGCCGTTCGCCGCAGATCACGGCGTCGCTGCGCTCGGGTACGCGCTCGTCGAGGCAGAGCGCCCCGGCCGCTTCGACGTTGCGATCGCGGACGGGCTCGGCGTCCCGGCCGGTCCGGCGCGCGGGCGGCTCCAGGCCGGGGAGGACGTCGACCTTCCCGACGGCCGCACGGTGACGCCGGGCGAGGTGCTCGGCGAGCCGCGCCCCGGCCGGCGGATCGTGATCTCCGGCGACACCGCTCCGTCGCCGGTCGTCGTCCAAGCTGCGCACGGCGCCGATCTCCTCGTGCACGAGGCGAGCTTCCTCTCGGAGGAGGCCGAGCGCGCGCGAGAGACGAACCACTCCACCGCGGCGGAGGCGGCCGAGGTCGCGCGGCTTGCGCAGGTGCGGCTCCTTGCGCTCACGCACGTCTCGCCGCGGTACTTCGGGCCGGAGCTCGCCGAAGAGGCATGCGCCGTCTTCCCGGCCACGGTCGTCCCCCGCGACTTCGACGTGATCGCGGTGCCGTTCGCCGAGCGCGGCGCGCCTACGCTCGTCGAACGCGGCGCTCGCCCGCCACGTCCTATGATCCCGACCGAATGAGCGGAATGGTTCAGGCAGCGGTCGCCGGCGACATCGCCGAGGCGGAGGAGATGCAGGAGATTCTCCGCAACGCCGGCATTGACTCGTCGATCGAGCAGTCGCCCGAGGACGACGCGGTCAGCATCCTCGTCCCCGAAGGCGACCTCGAGGATGCGAAGGACGCTATCGAGGCGTTCACCGAGCCTGACGATCTGATCTCCGAGCAGTAGGTCCTCGGCGTGGGCGACGCCGACCTTGGTGGCATGGCATCGTCTTCCATAAGAAGGAGGAAGGCCCGATGGTGAGCATCACTCGTTCGCCGGAGCTCGAGGCCGGCGACGCCGGCTGGATCGTGACGCACGACCGGTTCATGCTCGAAGACGGATCGTGGGTCGCCAATCGCGTCGTGAGCGTCGTCATTCGCGACTCGGCGACCGGGGGATGGCAGAGCGTGCTCACGGCATCGCAGGTGCTCGTGCCGAACGAGCTCCTCACGGCGGGGTCGCCGCTGCTCAATCCGGCGGACTGACAATCTGCGCCCGAGCACCCGTCCGCCTGAGCCGCTATGCTCCCCGGCGGTCGTACCCCTTTAAGCCGGTCCAGAGAGGCCGGAAAGGAGACGGATGAATACGCACGCCCCCAGATCCTCGCCGGGCGACGGCGGCTTGGCCGCCGACGCTTCCAGCAAATTTCAGGGGAAGACGGTCCTCGACGCGGAAGCGCTGGGCCGCACCCTTTCGAGAATCGCCCACGAGATCATCGAGGGCAACCCGTCTATCGACGACGTCGCGCTCGTCGGGATCCAAACGCGCGGCGTGCCGCTCGCGCAACGGCTCGCGCGCCTCATCGAGGAGCGGTCCGGCACGGCGCCCGCCCTCGGCGCGGTCGACATCACGTTCCACCGCGACGACGTGATGGTGCGCGGCGGCGAAGCTCCGCTCACACCGCAGCCGCTCGTCCGCGCGACGCAGCTCGACTTCCCGCTCGACGGGCGAACCGTCTTACTCGTCGACGACGTCCTTTACACCGGCCGCACGATCCGCGCCGCGATCGAGGCGCTCTTCGACTACGGCCGGCCCGAGCGCGTCCAGCTCGCTGTGCTCGTCGATCGCGGCCACCGCGAGCTGCCGATCCGCCCCGACTACGTCGGCAAGAACTTGCCCACTGCGCGCGACGAACGGATCCAGGTGCAGCTCGTCGAGGTGGACGAGGTTGACGCGGTCCTGCTCGTTGGCTCCGCAGAGGAGGCGAGACGATGATCCGGCTGGTCAAGGACGAGTTGCGCCCGCCCGGGCCGCCGCCGAAGCGTCACCTCATCTCCGTCGCCGACCTGACGCGCGACGACGTCGAACGCCTGCTCGGCACCGCGCGCACGTTCGCGGCCTCGCTCGAGCGGCACGTGAAGAAGCTCCCGACACTCAAGGGCCACCTCGTCGTCAACCTCTTCTACGAGTCCTCGACGCGCACGTCGTCCTCCTTCGAACTCGCGGCGAAGCGACTCTCGGCCGACACGCTCACCATCAAGGCGGTCGGCTCGTCGGTGGACAAGGGCGAGTCGCTCAAGGACACGGCGCTCACGCTCGGCGCGTACGACCCCGATGTCATCGTCATCCGGCACCCGCAGATTGGCGCGCCGCAGCTTGTCGCGGCGACGGTCGACGCGCACGTCGTGAACGCCGGCGACGGCAAGAACCAGCATCCGACCCAGGCGCTGCTCGACCTCTACACGATCCAGGAGGAGCTCGGCCGGCTCGAGGGGCTCCACGTCGCGATCGTCGGCGACGTCCTCCACTCGCGCGTCGCGCGTTCGCTCATCCAGGCGTTCGCGCTCGTCGGGATCCGGACGACGCTCGTCGGTCCGCCGGCGCTGCTGCCGCGCGAGTTGCCGGCCGAGATGACGACCGACATCGCCGCGATCCGCGACGCCGACGTCGTCTACGTCCTCCGCATGCAGAACGAGCGGATGGAGCCCGGCGCGAACTTCGTCCCCAGCCTCCGCGAGTACGCCGCGCGGTGGGGGATCACCCCCGAGCGGTTGCAGCCCGGGCAGAAGGTCATGCACCCCGGGCCGATGAACCGCGGCGTCGAGATCGATCCGCGCGTCGCCGACTCGCCCGACTCGCTCGTCATCTCCGAGGTGCGCGCGGGCCTCGTGACGCGGATGGCGGTGCTCTACGACGTCCTCACCGGCGGCCCGGTCGGAGTTCAGGCGCTCGCCGCGGCGGAGGTGGCGTGATGGCCGCCGAGATGCTGTGGCAGAAGGACGCGCCCGGCGCGAACGTCGTCATCCGCGGCGCGCGCGTTCTCGATCCGGCAGCGGGAATCGACGCGACGCTCGAGGTGCGGATCGACCAGGGGATGATCGTCGACGTTGCGGAGAAGGTCGACGCGAACGAGCACCGGGTGATCGATGCGGCGGGGCTCGTCCTCGCGCCGGCGTTCGTCGACCCGCACGTCCATCTGCGCACGCCAGGGCGCGAGGACGAGGAGACGGTCGCGACCGGCACCGCCGCCGCGGCGGCGGGCGGCTTCTGCGCGATCCTCGCGATGCCGAACACCGACCCGGTCATCGACTCCGCCGCGACACTCGGCTCGCTCGTCGAGACCGCGAGGCGCGAAGCCGTCGTCGGGGTCGGTTTCCTCGCGGCGATCACGCGCGGCCAGCGCGGGGAGGAGCTGACCGAGATGGGCGAGCTCGCCGACACGGGCGCGATCGCCTTCTCGGACGACGGCGTGCCCGTCGCGTCGGCCGGCCTCATGCGGCGCGCGCTCCAGTACGCGTCGATCACCGGCCGGCCGCTCGCGCTCCACTGCGAGGAGCCGACGCTCTCGCACGGCGCGCACGTGCACGAGGGACGTGTCGCGGCCGAGCTCGGCTTCGCGGGCTATCCGTCGGTGGCGGAGTCGGTCGCGGTCGAGCGCGATCTCTCGCTCGCCGCGTACGAGAGCGGCCGCGTCCATGTCCTTCACCTTTCCGCGGCCGAGTCGGTCGACGCACTGCGCCGCGCGAAGGAGGCCGGCATCGCGGCAAGCGGCGAGGCGACGCCGCACCACCTCGTCCTCACCGACGACGCCGTGCGCTCGCTCGACCCGAACGTGAAGATGAATCCGCCGCTGCGGGCTGAGCGCGACCGCGTCGCGTTGCTCGACGCGGTGCGCGACGGGACGATCGAGGCGATCGCCACCGACCACGCGCCGCACGCGGCGTACGAGAAGGACGTTCCCTTCGAGGCGGCGCCGTTCGGGGTGACCGGCCTCGAGACGGCGTTCGCGTCGCTCTACACGCACCTCGTCCAGCCCGGCCTCCTGAGCCTCGAGACGCTGCTCGAGCGGATGTCCGCCGGGCCGGCGCGGCTCTTCGGCCTCGACATCCCGCGCATCGCGAAGGGCGCGACGGCGAACCTCGTCCTCCTCGACCTCGAACGCGGGTGGACGGTCGGCGAGCAGCCGTTCCGTTCCCGCTCCGGCAACTCGTGGCTGCTCGGCTCGACGCTGCACGGCGTGGTGCGGATGACGCTCGCGGGCGGAGAGGTGGCGTTCGAGATGAGCTACCTCGCGCTCGAAGACGGCACCGTCTGGCACGGCGAGTCGGTCGGCGCGGAGGGCCACGCGCTCGGCGAGGCTGTCTTCACGACCGGGATGTCCGGCTACCAGGAGGCGGTCACCGATCCGAGCTTCGAGGATCAGCTCATCTGCTTCACCGCGCCGATGGTTGGCAACTACGGCGTCGCCGAGGAGCGCTCCGAGTCCGCGACGACTCATGCGCGCGCGGTCCTGATGCGCGAGGCGCGCGGGCCGGAGTGGACGGATTGGCTGACAGAGCGCGGCCTCGTCGCACTGACCGGATTGGACACGCGCAGCCTCGTCCTCCATCTCCGCGAGGCGGGCTCGGCACTCGGTATCGCGGTCGCCGGAGACATGCCCGTCGATGAGGCGATCGACCTCGCTCGCAAGCAGCCGCCCATGCTCGGGCGCGCGCTCATCGCCGGCGTCTCGACGTCGGAGTCGTACGTCTTCGCGGAGGAGGGTCGCGTCTCGATCGGCGTCGTCGACTGCGGCGTCAAGAACTCCGTCCTCCGCCGGCTCGTCGAGGGCGGGCGCCAAGGTCACCGTCCATCCGCACGACGTAGACGCCGACACGCTCGCGCGGCACGACGGCGTCCTCCTCTCACCAGGCCCTGGCGACCCGGAGCCGCTTGCGGCCGAGGCGAAGACGGTCGAGGAGCTGCTCGGCCGAACGCCGGTGCTCGGGATCTGCCTCGGCCACCAGCTCATCGCGCGCGCGACCGGCCTCGAGACGTACAAGCTCCCGTTCGGCCATCGCGGCGCGAACCATCCGGTGCTCGAGCGGCAGACCGGCCGCGTCCTCGTCACGAGCCAGAACCACGGCTTCGCCGTCCGAGCGAGCGAAGCCGCCGAGGCGTCGCACGTCTCGCTCTACGACGGCACGGTCGAGGGTCTCGACTTCCCCGAGCTGAGGGCCTGCTCGCTCCAGTTCCACCCCGAAGCCGGCCCCGGCCCGCACGACGCGTGGCCGCTCATCGAGAAGTGGGTGGACGAGCTATCGTGACCCGCCGCCCGCCCCAGCCCGGCCTCTGCCGGCTGCAAGCCGGCGCGATACAGCGTCCTCGGTCGCGCCCGTACGCGCTGCGTACGACCGCTCCCTGCGTCCTCGTCTCGCTTGGCTTTCGCTCGCCAGAGACGCGAGCTGGCACGGCCGGAGGGTCACGTGCCGCGTAGAACCGACATCGAATCGATCTGCATCGTCGGCTCCGGCCCGATCGTGATCGGCCAGGCAGTCGAGTTCGACTACGCCGGCTGCCAGGCGCTGAAGGTGCTGCGCGAGGACGGCTTCCGCACGATTGTCGTCAACTCGAACCCGGCGACGATCATGACCGACCCCGGCTTTGCCGACCGGACGTACCTCGAGCCGCTCGATGTCGACTCGGTCGCCGAAGTGCTCCGTCTGGAGCGGCCCGACGCGCTTCTGCCGACGATGGGCGGGCAGACGGCGCTCAATCTCGCGCGCGAGCTCGCGAACGCCGGCGTGCTCGAAGAGCTCGGCATCGAGTTGATCGGCGCGAAACTCGACGTGATCGAGCGCGCCGAGGACCGCCTGAAGTTCAAGGAGGCGGTCGAGAGCTGCGGCCTCAAAGTTCCGACCTCGGCGATCGTCACGTCGATCGACCAGCTCCACGGGATCGACGTGCCCGCGGTCGTCCGTCCGGCCTTCACGCTCGGCGGCCACGGCGGTGGCTTCGCCTACACCGAGGAGGAGCTGCGCCGCCAGGTCGAGCGCGGTCTCTCCGAGTCGCCGATCGGCCAGGTCCTGGTCGAAGAGTCCGTACGCGGCTGGGACGAGTTCGAGCTCGAGGTCGTCCGCGACCGGCTCGACAACGTCGTCATCGTCTGCTCGATCGAGAACCTCGACCCGATGGGCGTCCACACCGGCGACTCGGTCACCGTCGCGCCGCAGATGACGCTGCCCGACGAGGCGTACCAGGAGCTCCGCGACGCCGCGATCGCGATCATCCGCGCCGTCGGCGTTGACACCGGCGGCTCGAACATCCAGTTCGCGCGTAGCCGCGAGAGCGGGGAGGTGCGCGTCATCGAGATGAACCCGCGCGTCTCCCGCTCGTCGGCGCTCGCGTCGAAGGCGACCGGCTACCCGATCGCGAAGGTCGCGGCGAAGCTCGCCGTGGGCTACACGCTTGACGAAATCCCGAACGACCTGACGGGGACGACACCCGCGAGCTTCGAGCCGACGCTCGACTACGTCGTCGTCAAGTTCCCGCGCTTCGCCTTCGAGAAGTTCCCCGGCGCGGACAGGACGCTCGGAACGCAAATGAAGTCAGTAGGGGAGACGATGGGGATCGGTCGGACGTTCGCCGAGGCGTTTCTCAAGGCGTTCCGGTCGCGAGAGCTCGACGCCGGCGCCGCGACGCCATGGCAGACGCTCGACGACGTCCCCGAGGACGCCCATCCGTTCTTCCAGCACGAGTTCGGGCGGATCCACGCGGGACTCGAGTCGGTCGGCGACGTCGAGACGCTCGTCGCGGACGACTTCCTCCGGCTCAAGCGGCTCGGTCTCTCGGACGCGCAGATCGCCAGCGCCGCCGGAACGACCGAAGCTGCCGTGCGTGCGCGTCGGCGCGACTGCGGCGTCCGTCCTGCCTTCCGGCGCGTCGACTCGTGCGCGGGCGAGGTCGACGCTGCCTCGAACTACTACTACTCGACGTGGGGCGAAGCCGACGAGGCGCCGCCCACGGGCGCGAAGCCGCGCGTCGTCATCCTCGGCTCCGGCCCGAACCGCATCGGGCAGGGGATCGAGTTCGACTATTGCTGCGTCCACGCGGTCACGACATACCGCGAGCTCGGTTACGAGGCTGTGATGGTCAACTGCAACCCCGAGACCGTCTCGACCGACTACGACACGTCCGATCGCCTCTACTTCGAGCCGCTCGACGCCGAGTCGGTGCTGGCCATCTGCGAGCGGGAGAAGCCCGAGGGCGTCGTGATCCAGTTCGGCGGCCAGACGCCGCTGAAGCTCGCGCGCGTCATCGAGGACGCCGGCTGGAAGATCCTCGGGACGCCGTTCGACGCCGTCGACCTCGCGGAGGATCGGGAGCGCTTCGCCGGCCTCCTCAAGGCGCACGGCCTGCGCTCGCCGGAGTGGGGGATCGCTGCGACGCCGGACGAGGCCGTCGAGATCGCCGAGCGCATCGGCTATCCGGTGCTCGTCCGCCCCTCGTACGTCCTCGGCGGTCGCGCGATGCGCGTCTGTTACGACGCGGACGACGTGCGCGACATGCCGCGGTTCGAACGCATCCTCGTCGACCGCTTCGTCGACCACGCGATCGAGGTGGACGTCGACGCGCTCTGCGACGGCGTCGACACGTACGTCGCTGCGGTCATGCAGCACATCGAGGAGGCGGGCGTGCATTCCGGCGACTCGTCGTGCATCCTGCCGGCGCCGAGCCTCAGCTTCGCCCAGGCGCAGGAGGTCTCGCGGATCGTGAAGATCCTCGGACGCGCACTCGGCGTGGTTGGCCTCCTCAACGTCCAGCTCGCTGTGACGGGCGACGGAGACGTGTACGTGCTCGAGGCGAATCCGCGTGCGTCGCGGACGGTTCCGTTCGTGAGCAAGGCGACCGGCGTCGAGCTCGTGAAGGCCGCGTGCCGGATCGCGGTGGGCGCAAGCATCGCCGACCTTGGCCTGCCGCAGGAGCGGCCGCCGCGGCAGTGGAGCGTCAAGGCGGCCGTCCTCCCGTTCGCGCGCTTCCCCGGCAGCGATCCCGTGCTCGGGCCGGAGATGCGCTCGACCGGCGAGGTGATGGCGAGTGCCGCCGATCTCTCGACCGCGCTCGACAAGGCGGAGCGGGCTGCGGGCCGGAGGCTGCCACGCTCCGGTTCCGTCTTCATCTCGGTCCGCCAGGGAGACAAGTTGTCCGCGGTACCGATCGCCGCGACGCTCGCGGGTCTCGGGTTCGAGCTATACGCGACGGAGGGAACCGCTGCGACGCTCGCCGCCGCCGGCATCGAGGTGGAGGCCGTCCGCAAGCTCAGCGAGGCGGCCGACGGCGAGGCGACCGTCGTCGATCTCATCCGCCGCGGGCGCTGCGACCTGGTGATCAACACGCCGGAGGGACGCGACGCCCGTTCCGACGGCTACGCGATCCGCGAGGCCGCGATGGTGCAGCGCATCCCGTGCATCACGACCCTCTCCGGCGCCGCCGCCGCGGTGCACGCGATCGCGACCGCGCGCGCCGAGCAGGCCGTCTCTCTGCAGGAGCGGATCGACGTTGAACGCCGTTCGGCGTAGCTGCCGGGTCATCGGCTCCGAGCGCTTCGGCCTCTACACGCTCGTCCGCGTCGAGCGGAACGGCTTGGAGCCAGGCGTGCCGGGACAGTTCTTCATGCTCGAGGCGCCCGGCCGGCTGCTGCCGCGGCCGTTCTCTGTCTGTCTCGCGCCGCCCGGCGAGCTCGCGTTCCTTGTCGACGTCGTCGGTCCGGGGACGGAGGCGATCGCCTCGCTCGAGGCCGGCGACTGAGATCGCGGTCCTCGGGCCGCTCGGGAACGGCTATCGCCTCGACGTTGAGCGGCCGCTCCTCGTCGGCGGCGGCATCGGCATCGCGCCGCTTCCGTATCTCGCCGAGCAGCTCGGCGGCACGCCGCGCATCGTCGCCGGCTTCCGCAGCGAGGCCGACGCCGAAGCCGCATCGATCCTCCCGCCGCAAACCGAAGTTGTCGTCGATCCCGTCCTCGTTACCGAACTCGTCGATCCAGACATGAACGTGCTCGCGTGTGGGCCGGAGCCAATGCTCCGCGCGGTCGGCGCGCTGGCCCCGAAGGCGCAGCTCGCGTGGGAGGCGCCGATGGCGTGCGGCTACGGCGCGTGCTACGGCTGCGTCGTCGAGATCGACGGCGAGCTCAAGCGACTCTGCATCGAGGGGCCGATCCTTGCGGCTGCTTAACGCCTCGGGCTGCCTCGACGGGCTCATCGCGCCCGGCGTCGCGCGCGCGCTCGACGGCTTCGTCACGAAGACCGTCACGCCGCTACCGCGGGAAGGGAATGCGCCGCCGCGCATCGCCGAGACCGCGCAGGGGATGCTCAACGCGATCGGTCTCGCGAATCCGGGCCGCGAACGTTTCCTCACCGAGAGCCTTCCGCGCCTGCGCGACCTCGGCGTTCCGCTCTGGGTCAGCGTCGGCGGCTTCTGCGCGGAGGACTACGCGGAGACGTGCGCGCGCCTCTCGGACATCGAGGCGATCGAGCTCAACCTCTCGTGCCCGAACGTCGACGAGGCCGCCGACTCCGCCGCCGCGATCGTCGCCGCCTGCCGCGCTGCCACCGAGCTCCCGCTCTACGCGAAGCTCTCCGCCGCGCACCCCGACGTCGCGGAAGTTGCGCGCGCCGTGGCCGCGGCCGGTGCCGACAGGCCTCTCGCTCATCAACACGCTGCGCGCTGTTGCGCTCGACCGGAACCTGCACCCGGCGCTCGCCCGCGGCAGCGGCGGCTATTCCGGCCCGGCCCTCAAACCGGTCGCCCTTCACGCCGTCCGGGCGTGCGCCGAGGCCACGGCGCTCCCGATCGTCGGCATGGGAGGGATCACCACCGGACGCGACGTGCTTGAGTTTCTCGCGTGCGGAGCGACCGATGTCGCGCTCGGCACGGTGCTCTTCTCCGACCCGGACGCGCCCGCCCGGATCCGCGCCGAGCTCGTCGCCGCTTGCGCCGAAGCCGGCGTTGCCTCTCCCGACGACGCACGCGGTCTGGCAAAAAGCCCGGAAACGGAGGAAAAAGTCACCGCTTGATGCGAGCCGGGAGGTTGGTATGCTCGCCCCCGGCCATGAGTCCGACCAAGACGCAAGCGCACGCTCCGCTCCGTTCCCTCGACCAGCGGATGGACGCTCTCAAGAGAGCGAACGACGTCCGCGTCAAACGGGCGAAGCTCAAGAAGGACCTCAAGGACGGGAAGACCAAGATCGAGACGATCCTCGGCAACCCTCCCGAGTACGTCGAGACCGCGAAGGTCATCGACATCCTCATGGCGGTCCCGAAGTTCGGGCGCGTCAAGGCCGGCCGGTTCCTCAACGTCTGCAAGATCAGCCCCTCGAAGACGGTCGGCGGCTTGTCCGAGCGGCAGCGCACGGAGCTGATCGGGCTCTTCAACCGTTAGACCGCTGTGCCCAGGGTGCTCGTAGTGACAGGCCCGTCGGGCGCCGGCAAGGGAACGCTGATCAGGCATCTCGTCGCGCGCGTTCCCGCGATCGAGGCGACGGTCTCCGCGACGACACGCGCGCGCCGGCGTGGGGAGGAGGACGGGCGCGAGTACTGGTTCCTCTCGGACGACGACTTCTCGCGGCGCGTCGCGGCCGGCGAGTTCCTCGAGTGGGTCGAGTACGTCTCGGGCCACCGGTACGGGACGCTCCGCTCGGAGCTCGACCGGATCGCGGCGACCGATCGCGTTCCGCTCCTCGAGCTCGAAACCGAAGGCGCCCTCCGCGTGAAGCACGAGGTGCCGGGCGCCGTCACGATCTTCATCTCGGCCCGCGTCGACGAGCTCGAGCGCCGTCTGCGCGAGCGAGCGACGGAGAGCGCCGGTGAAATCGGGGAGCGGATCGAGCTTGCCCGCCGGCAGCTCGAGCAGGCGGACGAGTTCGACCACGTGATCGAGAACGACGAGCTCGATCGGGCGGTCGACGAGCTGACGAAGTTAGTCGCAGGCCTGGTCGCTCCGGCAGCTACCATGCCCGGACGATGATCGAGCCTCGTGTAGATGACCTGCTGGATGAAGTGGACTCGCGCTACGCGCTTGTGATCGTGGCCGCGAAGCGCGCCCGGCAGATCAACAACTACCACCACCAGCTCGGCGAAGGCACCTTCGGCGACAACCTGCCGCCCCTCGTCGAGAGCCGCTCGAAGAACTACCTGACCATGGCCTTCGAGGAAGTCTCGCAAGGCATGCTCAAGTACACCTACCCGAAGTAGGCATCCTTTTCCGATGGCCCGCGTCCTCTTGGGAGTGACGGGTGGGATCGCCGCCTACAAGGCATGCGAGCTCTGCCGGCTGTTCGTCAAGGACGGGCACGACGTCGTGCCGCTCGTGACGCCCGGCGCCGAGCACTTCGTCACGGCCGAGACGTTTCGCGCGCTTGCGCGGCGCCCGGCCGACGACGATGTCTACCTCCATCTCACGCGCGCCGACCTCCTCGTCGTCGCGCCGTGCACGGCGAACACGCTCGCGAAGCTCGCGCACGGCCTTGCTGACAACGTCCTCACCGAGGCGGCGCTCGCGCACCGCGGCCCGGTGCTCGTAGCGCCGGCGATGAACCCGCGCATGTGGGCGCACGCGGCCACGCGCGCGAATGCGGAGGCGCTCCGCGCCCGTGGTGTCGCGTTCGTCGGTCCGGACGAGGGCGACACGGCGGAAGGAGAGCTCGGAGTGGGGAGGATGTCGGAGCCGGAGGAGATCTTCCGCGCCGCGCTCGAAGCGCTCCACGGCACCAGCGCGCTGCGCGGGAAGCGGATCCTCGTCTCCGCCGGCGGCACGCGCGAGCCGGTCGACGCCGTCCGCTACGTCGGCAACCGCTCGTCCGGCCGGATGGGCGTCGCGCTCGCCGCGGAGGCGCGCCGCCGTGGCGCCGACGTCACGCTTCTGGCCGCGAACCTCGCGGTCCCCGCGCCGGACGGCGTCGAGCTCGTCGAGACGCCAACCGCCGCCGACCTCGAGCGCGAGGCGCTCGCCCGCGCTGCCGAAGTGGACGTCATCGTCATGTCCGCGGCAGTCGCCGACTACCGTCCCGCCGCGGCGCTCGCCGCGAAGCGTCCGAAGGACACCGAGACGTGGACGCTCGAGCTCGAGCCGACGACCGACGTCCTCGCTGCGCTCGGCGCGAGTCGCCGCGACGGCCAGATCATCGTCGGGTTCGCGGCCGAGACGGGGGAGAACGGCCTCGCGCGCGCGCGCGCGAAGCTCGAGCGCAAGGGCGCCGACCTCTTCGTCTTCAACGATGTCTCGCAGCCCGGCATCGGCTTCGACGCTCCCGACA
Source organism: uncultured Actinomycetes bacterium (assembly GCA_963753525.1). Taxonomy (GTDB): domain Bacteria; phylum Actinomycetota; class Thermoleophilia; order Gaiellales; family Gaiellaceae; genus Palsa-739. The sequence goes on along the minus strand of CAVWCS010000004.1, from coordinate 173,797 downwards.
ACGCCGTGACCCTCGTCTCCGCCGCCGGCGACCTCGTTCTCCCCAGGGCGCCGAAGAGCGAGATCGCAGCGTTGGTCCTCGACGAAGTGGAGAAACTCATCGGGCATGGCTGAGCGAGCGCTAGAGCCGGCTCCCGCGGACGTCCTTGAGTCGATCACCGCGAATCTCGGCCGCGTCGTGCACGCGCCGGAAGAATCCCTGCGACTCGTCGTCCTCTGCCTCGTCGCCGAGGGACACCTGATCGTCGAGGACTTTCCCGGCGTCGGCAAGACGATGCTCGCAAAGGCGCTCGCCCGCTCGCTCGACTGCCGCTTCGCCCGCCTGCAGTTCACGCCGGACCTGCTCCCGTCCGACGTCACCGGCGTCAACGTCTTCAACCAGCAGCGCAACGAGTTCGAGTTCCGGCCGCGGCCCCGTCTTCACGAACCTCCTGCTCGTCGACGAGGTCAACCGCGCGTCGCCGAAGACGCAGGCCGCGCTGCTCGAGTGCATGGAGGAGCGGCAGGTGACAGTCGACGGAGTCACGCACCCGCTCGAAGCGCCCGTTCATGGTCATGGCGACCCAGAACCCGATCGAGTACGAGGGGACGTATCCGCTGCCCGAAGCGCAGCTCGACCGCTTCGCGCTCAAGCTCGTCGCTCGGCTACCCGCCGCTTGCGGAGGAGGCCGAGATGCTCGCAGAGCAGACGCGGCGAGCCGCCTCTCGAGTCGCTCGCGAGCGGTCGCAAGCGCCGCCGACGTCCTCCGGCTGACGGAGGCAGCACGCGGTGTCTATGTCGAGGAGAGCCTCGGTCGGTACGTCGTCGCCGTCCTCCGGAACACGCGCAACGACCCACGTCTCTATCTCGGCGCGAGTCCTCGCGCAGGGATCGCCCTGCTGCGGATCGCGAAGGCACTGGCGCTCGCGGAAGGCCGCGACTTCGTCTCGCCGGACGACATCAAGGCCGTCGCCGCGCCGGTGCTCGCGCACCGTCTCATCCTCGCGCCCGAGGCGCGGTCGGCGGGTCTCGGCGCCGCCGAGCTCGTCGCGGACGCTCTCGCCCGTACCCCAGTTCCCGTCTGATGACACGGGTCCGAAGTGACACGGCGAGGCGTTGCGGTTCTCGTCATCGGCGCTTCGGTCTGGATCGTCGCGTGGCTGTTCGGCTCGCGTGCTCTTTTCCCGGTCGCCGACAGGTCTCGTGCTCGCCGTCCCCGTTGCCGTCGCCTGGGTGCGCGTCTCGCGCCAGCGCCTCACGGTGAGCCGCCGCTGGGACGGGCCACGGCGTCGTCGAGGGAGGAGACGTCAACGTCGAGCTGCGCGTCGAGCCCGGCTCCCGCATCCCGCTTCCGGCGGCAACCGCCAACGAAACGATCGGCCGGCTCGGCGAGCAGATCGTCGAGCTACGCCGGACGCGTGGCGTCTACCTCGGCTCGTACACGCTGACCAAAGTCGCGCGAGGACGTCACGTTTTCGAGCCGCTGCGCGTGGCCGTCTCCGACCCGTGGCACCTCGCCGAAGCGTCGCTCCGCGGCGACGCGCGAGAAGTGCTCGTCGTCTATCCCGAGCTCGTCGAGCTCGACGCGGCTCTTCTCCGACGTCGGTGCAGCCCTCGCCGACGGGCGGCGCCTACTCCTCCGCCGGCCGGCGGGACTTCGAGTTCCACACGGTTCGCCATCACGTGCCGGGCGAGTCGCTGCGCCGCGTCCACTGGCCGTCGACTGCTCGCCAGGGCACGCTGATGGTGAAGGAGTTCGAGGACTCGCCGCGCGACGAGGTCGCCGTCCTGCTCGACGGTGACGCCGCCGGGGTCGCCGGCTCGGCACCCGACTCGTCGTTCGATGCTGCCGTCCGCGCCGCCGGCTCGATCCTTCGCGCGCACGTCCGCGGCGGCCGGTCCGCCGTGCTCGTCCTCAACACGCGCGAGCGCGAGGTGCAGTCGGTGACGACCGAAGGCCCGGAGTGGGAGCGCGCGCTCGGCGTTCTCGCGGCGAGCCGATCCCCGACGCGCGGACGCCCGCAACGGCGCTGCTCGACTCGGCGAGACGGACCGGCAGGGCGCTCGCTCGAGCTCGTCGTGGTCACGTCGCTCCTCGAGCCGGGGCTCGTGCGTCGCCTGCTCGCGCGCGCTCTCGCGCCGGCCTGTCGCCATCGTCCACGTCGACGCGCCGACGTTCGCTGGGCGGCCGTCGACCCCGCAGGCGGCGCTGCTCCAGTTGCAGGCGGCCGGCGTCCCGGTCGCGGTCGTCCGGCGCGGCGATGACCTCCGGGAAGCGCTTGGCGGCGTGTCGGCCCCCGCACGAGCGGAGGCCGCGCGTGCGTAGGACGATTCTCGCCACGAGCGTCGCCGGCGCCGTGATCGCCGTCGCGTGGCTGAGCTTCGAGCAGCCGCTCGCGGCGCCGGCGCGCGCCGGCGTTCTCGTCGTGCTCGCCGTCACCGCCGCCGCGCTCCCAGGCCGGCGAGCCCGCGCCGCGGCCAGTGTCATCGCCGGCGTCGTCGCGGTCTGGCTCGCGTTCGGCATCTGGCTGCCTCTCCATCCCGTCGGCGGCGGCCGCGCGGTCTGGACGCATTTCGACAGCGGCTTCCTCGACTTCTACTCGACGCACTTGCCGTTCGACCCCCGCCTCCACGTGGACATGGCGGAAGTCGTCCTCCTCGCCGTCTTCGTCTTCACGCTCGCCGTCGGCCTCTGCGCAGCGGCGCGGAAGCCGGTCGCCGCGGCGGTACTCGTCCTCGCGGGCGCGGGCTGGCCCGCGACCCTGATAGTGCCGGCGCGCGGCACCGCGCTGGGCGCAGCGATCCTCGGGGCTGCTCTCGTCGTTCTCGCTGTGGCCGGTTCGCGGAGGATCTCCGGCTATGCCGTGCCGTCCGCGCTGGCGCTTGTGCTCGGCGGAATCGTCGTCGGCTCTGCGGCCGCGTCGAACCACGCCGTCCTCAAGTGGCAGAGCTGGAACATCGCCGGCGGCAGCGCTCGGGAGAGCGTCAGCTTCGTCTGGGACGCGCGCTACCAAGGTCTCAGCTGGCCGAAGATCAAGACGACGATGCTCGATGTCCGCTCGACCACCGAGCCGGCCTATCTCCGCGCCGCGGTACTCGACGATTTCGTCGACGGGAAGTGGATCATCGGCCCGCCGCGGACAGCGGACGCCCTCGAACCGGCCGCCGCGTTCCGTCCCGCCAACGAGACGAAGGAGGTCGTCACCGTCGAGGGACTGGCGGACACGCATCTCCTCGGTGGCGCCGTTCCGGTCCGTTTTGCGGCGGACACATCGCTCGTCGAGCCCGAGCGGGGCTTCGCGTCGCTGCCGGCCGGGTTCGGCCGCGGCTTCCAGTACACGGCCTGGAGCTATGCCCCGAGCCCGAGCGCTCGCGCGCTCGCTCAGTCGCCGGCCCGCTACCCGGCGGAGCTGCTCAGCGGTGGGATGCTCGACGTCGGCGACGGAATCCGCGTGCCCGCGTTCGGCGCCCCTGGGCGCGACGCGGAAGTCGCGCGCTCGCTCTCGCTGACGTTCGACCTCCCCGACTACGTCCGCCTCGCGCGCCTCGCCGATCGCGTTACGCGCGGAGCGAGGACGCCGTACGCGGCTGTTGTCGATCTCGATCGCTGGTTCCTCGTCGGTGGCGGCTTTACGTACTCGAACCACCCGCGTGTCGTTGCGCCTCCGCTCGTCGGCTTTGCCATCACGACGCGGAGCGGGTACTGCCAATACTTCGCCGGCGCGATGGCGCTCATGCTCCGGTACGTCGGGATTCCGGCCCGTGTCGCGGTCGGCTTCGCCGGCCCGGCCTTCAATCCCTCAGCCGACTCGTGGACGTTTACCGACCATGACGCGCACGCCTGGGTCGAGGTGTGGTTCAAGGGGTACGGCTGGCTCCCGTTCGACCCGACGCCGGCGACGCCCCAGTCGAGCCGCGGTCGGCTCGTCGCTCCATACGCACGCGCAAACAGCGGCGGCGGAGGAGGATCGAACGCCGGAGGCCACAACGCAGGCGGATCGCAGTCGACGGGGACGGGGCTTTCCCGAGTCCACCTCGGTGGCCGCCCCGGCCCGAAGAGCGCGGGAGAGCCCGTCATTCGTCACGGCGGCGGCGGCTTTCCGTATGCGCTCGTCATCCTTCTCCTCGTGGCCGGCGCTGTCGGGGGGATCGCGCTCGCGAAGGAAGCCCGCCGCCGCGTGCGGAGGCTTTCCCGCGATCCGCGGCGGATCGCGGCGGCGTGTCGCGACGAGTTGGTGAGCTTCCTCCTCGACCAGGGAATCGATTCGCCGCCGAGCGCCACGGTCGGCGAGCTCGGCCGGCTCGCGCGGCGTCGGCTCGGGGCCGACGTCGACGAGTTCGTCGCCGCCACGACCGCCGCGCGCTTCGGGCGCCTCGAGGCTGCGGCTGCCGCAGCGCGCGTCGCCCGGCGTGAGTCTCGTCCGCTCCTCGCGTCCTGCCGACGCTTCCTCACGCGGCGAGAGCGGCTGCGCGGGCTCCTCTCTTTACGGTCTCTCGCCCGGGTTCGGTGGACCGTTGACGATTCTGCCTCTCTGGGTACCACGCCACCGTGAGCGAGTCGACCTACACCCTCTTTCAGCGAGGCCGGAAGCATCTCCGGTCGGGCATGGCCGCCCAGGCCACCGTCGCGCTCGAGAAGGCGAAGCGGCGGGAGCCCGACAAGGCCTCGATCCGCGAGGCGCTCGGGATCGCGTACTTCAGGATTCGTCGCTGGGAAGAGGCGGCGGCGGAGTTCCGCACCCTGCTCGAGCTCTCGCCCGTCAACGATTACGCCCACTATGCGCTCGGGCGCTGCCTCGAGATGCAGGGCAAGCAGGCCGAGGCCAATGGTCACTACAAGCTCGCGAGCTCACTCAGGCCCGGGTCGAACCAGTACCGGGCGCGCATCGTCGACCTCGAGTAGAGGTTGAGGGCTCTGTAGTTGAGAGTGGTGGTGCAGCGGGTCGCGCGGGCGCGCGTAACGCCAGGCGGGGAGATCGGCGCCGGCCTGTGCGTCCTGCTCGGCGTTGCGCGCGGGGACGGGGAGGACGAGGCGGTGCGGCTCGCGGGGAAGGTCGCGCGGCTCCGTGTCTTCGCGGACGAGGAGGGCAGGTTCGACCGCTCCGTCCTCGACGTGGCCGGCGCAGTGCTCGTGGTCTCGCAGTTCACGCTCATCGCCGATACCGCGAAGGGCAACCGGCCAAGCTTCGGGGAGGCGGCGACGCCGGAAGAGGCGGAGCCGTTATACGAACACTTCTGCGCGGCACTGCGGGCGCTCGGGGTCCCGGTCGAGACCGGCGTCTTCGGGGCGGCGATGGAGCTCGAGCTCGTCAACGACGGGCCGGTCACGATCGTGCTGTGAAGCCCGCTGCTACACTCGTCGCACCACATTTCGGCGTTACTGAAATGGGCCTGCGGGCCCATTTTTTGTGACAGCACTAGGGGGATAGCGAGCAGATGGCCACCACATTTCAGAAGGAGCGCGAGCTGACAGAACAGATCGTTCCGCGGGTCGAGCACGACGTCCCGGGCGTCGACGTCCTCGCGGTCGAGCTCCTCTCGCCGTCGCGCTTCTGCGTCTACGTCGACCATCCCGCCGGCGTCGACCATGAGCTCTGCCAGCGCGTCACCGACGTGCTCCGCGAGTATCTCCGCGAGTACTCGGTCGAGGTCTCCTCGCCGGGGCTCGACCGCCCCCTCCGCACGCGCGAGCACTTCGCCGGCGCGGTCGGAAGCCGCGTCAAGGTGCGGACTGCCGGCAAGAAACTGAAGGGCGACGTCGTCTCCGCCGGGGACGACAGCGTTACCGTCACCGCCGCGGACGGCGCCGAGATGCATATCCCGTACGCCGAGATCGTGCGGGCCAACCTGATCGACGATGGGAGCGTGTCATGAGCCAGGAAATCATCGACGCCGTTCGCGAGATCGAGCGCGAGAAGGGAATCGAGGAGGGCGCGCTCGTCGCAGCCCTCGAGGACGCGCTCCTCGCGGCTTACAAGAAGACGCCGGGCGCGGCACGGCACGCGACCGTTGAGATGCACGACGACGGCGAGTTCCGCGTCTTCTCCGTCGAGCTTCCCGCCGACGTCGAGGAGCGGCTCATCGACGAGGCGCGCGAGCGGAAGCTCGAGGAGCTCGAGCGGCTCGAAGAGGAGACCGGCGAGCGGCAGCACACGCTCATCTCCGACGACGACCTCGACATCGACTGGTCGGAAGTCCCCGAGAGCGATGTGAAGCGCGAGGACGTGACGCCGGAAGGCTTCGGCCGCATCGCCGCGCAAACCGCGAAGCAGGTCATCCTCCAGCGGATCCGCGAGGAGGAGCGCCGGATGATGTACGACGAGTACATCGACCGCGTCAGCGAGGTCGTGACGGGCATCGTCCAGCAGGCCGGCGACCGCAACAACGTCCTTGTCGACCTCGGCAGGGTCGAGGCGCTGCTGCCGCGCTCCGAGCAGGTCGACGGCGAGCGCTACGAGCAGGGCTCGCGGATCAAGGCCGTGATCACCGAGGTGCGGAGCGGGACGAAGGGGCCGCAGGTGATCCTCTCCCGCCGCGATCCGGAGCTCATCAAGACGCTGTTCGAGCTCGAGGTGCCGGAGATCGCCGACGGTCTCGTCGACATCCGTGGCGTTGCCCGCGAGCCGGGCTATCGGTCGAAGATCGCAGTCGAGTCGCACGCACAGGGCGTCGACCCGGTCGGCGCGTGCGTCGGGCCGCGCGGGTCCCGCGTGCGGATGGTCGTCTCCGAGCTCCGCGGCGAGAAGATCGACATCATCCCGTGGAACCCGGAGCCGGCCCGCTTCGTCGCCAAGGCTCTCTCCCCGGCCCGCGTCCGCGAGGTCTATCTCGACGACGAGGCCCGCGAGGCGACCGTTGTCGTCCCCGACGACCAGCTCGCGCTCGCGATTGGCAAGGAGGGCATGAACGCCCGGCTCGCTGCACGTCTAACGGGCTGGAAGGTCGACATCCAGAGTGACACTGAGTTCGCGCAGGCGGAGGCCGAGGCGGCTTACGGCGGCGGCGACAGCGAGGGCGGGGAGGACTACTCCGGCCGCTGCGCCGCGATCCTTACGAACGGCAAGCGCTGCCCGAACGCCGCACTGCCCGGCTCGCGCTTCTGCGGCGTCCCGGCGCACCAGGCGCTCGAAGGCTCCGGCAGCGACTACGTCGGCGGACCGCCGCCCGAAGCTGAGGCTGCAAGCGACGCCGGCGAAGCCGACGTCGCGCGGCCGGAGGCTGACGACAACACCCCACCTCTAGAGAACGAAGAGGCGGAGGCCGAGGGCGTGGAGGCCGAGGTCGAAGTTGCCGAGGTCGCCGCCGAGGAGCAGTCGTAGAATCCGAACCGTTGCGGACGTGCGCCGGCTGCGGCGGGCGCACTCCGCAGCGTGACCTGATCCGGTTCGCGGCCCGCGACGGCGTGCTCGTCGCGAGTCGGACGGAGCCGGGCCGCGGCGCGTACACCTGCCGCGACATCGCGTGCTTCGAGCGGGCGGTGGCGCGCCGACAGTTCGCGCGTGTCCTGAAACAGCCCGTCCGAATCGACCCTGCTCTAGGTGGTCTTTACACTGAAGGAGAACATGGCTAACGGAGGCAAACCGAATCGTCCGCTCCGCCCGCGTGGCGGCGGCGGCGCTGCAGGACGGCGCCGGCGCGTCGTCATCGACCAGGGCGCGCAGCGTCCGTCCGCGCGCGAGCAGCGCCTGGCGCGCCAGGACGGCGTGCGTCGCGAGCCGCGTGCGCCGGCGGCGCCGCCGACCGGTCCCGTCTCCGTCGAGTCGGGCGTCAGTGTCCGCGACTTCTCCCAGGCGCTCGGCGTCTCGATGCCGGAGCTCATCAAGATCCTGATGGGCCTCGGCCAGATGCGCACGGCGACCCAGTCGTTGAGTGACGAGGAGGTCCAGCTCATCGCAGCCGAGCTCAACCGCGAGGTGACGATCAAGCACGCCGCCGACGAGGAGGCGGAGCCGGAGGCGTTCGACGACACGGAGGAGTCGCTTCAGGCGCGCCCGCCGGTCGTGACGATCATGGGCCATGTCGATCACGGCAAGACGACTCTTCTCGACGCGATCCGCGATGCGCGTGTCGTCGCCACCGAGGCCGGCGGCATCACGCAGCACATCGGCGCGTACCAGGTGGACGTCGACGGCCGCAAGATCACCTTCCTCGACACGCCGGGCCACGAGGCGTTCACCGCGATGCGCGCCCGCGGCGCGAAGGTGACCGACATCGCCGTCCTCGTCGTCGCCGCCGACGACGGCGTCATGCCGCAGACGAAGGAGTCGATCTCCCATGCGCGCGCCGCCGGGGTGCCGATCGTCGTCGCGGTCAACAAGATCGATCTCGCCGACGCGAACATCGACCGCGTCAAGGGCGAGCTCGCCCAGGAAGGCCTCAACCCTGAGGACTGGGGCGGGGACACGCAGTTCGCGGAAGTCTCCGCCAAGGCGCAGACGAACCTCGACGAGCTCCTCGAGAAGGTTCTCCTCGTCGCCGATCTCGAGCTCGAGGGGCTGCGGGCGAATCCCGACACCGACGCGTCGGGGCCGGTTATCGAGTCCCGGCTCGACGTCGGCCGCGGCCCGGTCGCGACGGTGCTCGTGCAGCGCGGCACGCTGCGGGTCGGAGACGCGATCGTCGCCGGCGACGCGTACGGACGCGTCAAGGCGCTCTTCGACTACAAGGGCGAGAAGAAGGACAGCGCAGCGCCGGGCGATCCGATCGAGGTCCTCGGCTTCGACAAGCCTCCTGCGGCCGGCGAGCTCGCGCGCGTCGTTGCGAACGACCGCGAGGCGCGCGACATCGCGAACCGGCGCGGCGAGCGGCTTCGCCGCGAGCAGCTCGCCTCCGTCCGGCCCGCGGGCGGCGTCTCCCTCGAGGGCCTATACGACGCAGCTGCAGGCGGGGGAGGTCTCCGACCTCAACCTCGTCGTCCGCGGCGACGTGGTCGGCTCGGTCGAGGCCGTCGTCTCGGAGCTGTCGAAGTTCGAGCATTCGGAGGTGCGCCTCAACGTCATCCAGTCGGGCGTCGGCGCGATCACGCAAAACGACATCATGCTCGCCTCCGCGAGCGACGCGCTCATCGTCGGCTTCAACGTCCGCCCGAACGCCGAGGCGCGCGAGCTCGCGTCGCGCGAGGGCGTCGAGATCCGGACGTACGACGTCATCTACAAGCTCACCGAGGAGATCGAGCAGGCGCTCGTCGGCAAGCTCTCCGCCGTCAAGACGGAGGAGACGATCGGAGAGGTCGAGGTGCGCGCGCTCTTCAAGGTCTCGCGCCTCGGCACGATCGCCGGCTGCATGGTCACCGACGGCGTCGTCCGCAGGAACTCGAACGTTCGCGTCATCCGCGACGGCGCCGTGATCTACACGACGACAATCGCCGATCTGAAGCGCTTCAAGGACGACGTCCGCGAGGTCGCCGAAGGTTTCGAGTGCGGCATTCGCCTCGACAACTTCAACGACGTCAAGGAAGGCGACGTCCTCGAGATCTTCGAGACGCGTGAGGTCGAGCGGACGTCGCTCGACGAAGCGCCTTCCGCTTCGTCCTAGGGCGCTGCGTCGAGAAGCTCGAGGACTGCGAGCGCGTGCTCGCCGCCTGCAACGGCGTGGGCACGAAGCGGAATGCCGTGCGGGCCGAGCGTCTCGCGTGTCTCGGGATGCGCTTCGAGAATCGCGCGGACGACCTCGACATCGCCCAGCATTGCGGCGACGAAGACGTCGATGCGCGCGCCGTGGGCGATGAGGAGCTCCGCTATGTCGCGACGGCCCATGTGGCCGGCGGCGCCGAGCGCCGACTCCCAGTCTCCGCCGCCCCAATCCCACGCAGCGTTGACGAGGGACGGCTCCGCGGCGAGCGCGTCGCGGACATAGTCGAGATCTCCGTGTGCCTTGGCGACGAAGGCGTGCACCGCAGCAGGATCGAGCGCAGGAGGTGAGTCCGTGGACACGACGCCAAGCTACCGGCTTCAATTGCGCGGTGCCGAGCGGCTGGGTCGGGATCCTCACGTGCGAGCTCCACTTTCCCGAGGCGCACTCGCTGAAGGAGAAGCGTCACTTCCTGCGCTCGGCAAAGGCGCAACTGGAGCGGCGCGTCGGTGCGTCTGTCGCGGAGGTAGACCACCACGATGTCTGGCAACGCGCGCGGATCACGGCGGCGTGTGTCGCGCGCGAGCATCGCGAGGTGGAGCGGCTGCTCGACGAGGCGGAGCGCTGGCTGCGCGGCCAGGAGTGGGAGGTCGCGCTTGTCGACCGCTTCCTCATCGATCCCGAGGAGGATTAGGGTCGCGACGTGAACGTCGTCGCGCTCATTGAGCGGAAGAAGACGGGCGGGGAACTCAGCGCCGCGGAGCTCGAGGCAATCCTCGACGGCTACGAGAGCGGGGAGATCGCCGACTACCAGGTCTCCGCGCTCCTCATGGCGATCTGTTTCCGCGGCCTCAGCGCGGCCGAGACGTACGCGCTCACGGACGCGATGGTCCATAGCGGCGAGACGGTCGATCTCGCGACGCGCCTGGGACGCCGAGTCGTGGACAAGCACTCGACCGGCGGTGTCGGCGACAAGGTCACGATCGCCGTCGGGCCGGTCGTCGCGGCGTGTGGCGTGCCGTTCGGAAAGATGAGCGGCCGCGGACTCGGCCACACCGGCGGAACGCTCGACAAGCTCGAGTCGATCCCGGGGTTCCGGGTCGAGCTGACGACGGACGAGCTCGTCGAGCAAACCCGCACGATCGGCATCGCGGTGGCGGGGCAGAGTGCGAATCTCGTCCCGGCCGACAAGAAGCTCTACGCCCTGCGGGACGTGACCGCGACCGTCGACGAGGTCTCACTGATCGCGGCGAGCATCATGTCGAAGAAGATCGCTGCCGGCGCAAGCGCGCTCGTCCTTGACGTCAAGGTCGGCGAGGGCGCGTTCATGCGGACGGTCGAGGAGGCGCGCGAGCTCGCCGGCGTGATGCGCGAGCTCGGTGTCCGCGCGGGGATGGACGTCGTGTGCGTCCTCTCGGACATGGACCAGCCGCTTGGCCGCGCGGTCGGAAACGCCGTCGAGGTGCGCGAGGCGGTGGAGACAATCCGTGGCGGCGGTCCGCCGGACTTCCGCGAGCTCGTTCTCGACGCGTGCGGGCAGCTGCTCGCGCTTTCCGATCTCGGCGTGGACGAGGCCGAGGGGCGGCGCCGCGCCGAAGCGGCGATCGCGGACGGCTCCGCCGTCGCGAAGTACGGCGAGTGGATTCGCGCGCAGGACGGCGACCCGGATCTCGGCGCCTTGCCGGTGGCCCCGGTCATCGTGCCGCTGCGCGCGACGGAGTCCGGTTATGTCCGCGAGCTGCGGGCGCGGGAGGTGGCGTACACAGCGCTCGACCTCGGTGCCGGGCGGCGCCGCGCGGGCGATCCCGTTGATCACGCCGTCGGCGTTGTCTGTCTCAAGAAACGGGGCGACGCGGTGGAGACCGGCGAGCCGCTCGCGGAGATCCACGCGCGAGATGAGGCGGACGTCGACGTGGCGCGGTCTGCGCTCCTCGGTGCGTACGAGCTCGACGACACGGCGCCTGAGCCGCGTCCGCTCGTGCTCGCCGTGATCCGCTGAGCCTGACCTTCGGGACGTGCGGACTGTAGTCGGGAAGTTGGTGCGCAATCTGCCCAGTCCCGGCACCCCCCTGTCACCGATCACCGGGTAGCGTCGGCAACGAGGGCGGAGGGATGCGACCCCACCCTGGGCGGGGGTTTGGGCTGGTGGGCGCGCCCCGCCGCCCGCTCCGACAGACCGAGCCGCTTGAATGGGACGCATGAGCGAGCGCATGCGGCGCGTGAACGAATCGGTTCGGCAAGTACTCGCCGAAGCCGTCCCCGAACTCAAGGATCCGCGGATCGGACTCGTCACCGTGACCGGAGTCGTGACGGCGCCCGACCTGCGGCATGCGACCGTCTACGTCAGCGTTCTCGGCTCCGGCCGGAAGCGCACGGCCACGCTGGCGGGACTCGGGGCAGCGCACGGCCTGCTCCAGTCTCGCCTCGCGCGCGAGTTGAGAATGAAGCGAACCCCGCAACTGACCTTCGAGTACGATCCTTCCGTCGAGCGCGGCGTACGCATGAGCCAGCTCATCGACGAGCTCGCGCCGGACGACAGCGATGACCCCGGCGACAGCCTCCATGACAGAGCCGAGTGACCTGCAGGCGATAGCGAACGCGCTGAGGGAGCATGACCGCTTCCTCGTCGTCACCCACGAGAACCCGGACGGCGACGCGCTCGGCTCGCTTCTCGCTCTGACACTGGCGCTCCGCGGCCTTGGCAAGGACGTCGTGATGTATCTCGCAGCGGGCGCGCCCCTACCCCACGAATACGGCTTCATGCCGCTCAGAGATCTCGTCCGCGAACCTCCGGCGGACGCCGCCGAGCGCGTCCTCGTCGCCGTCGACTGCGCGAGCGAGCAGAGAATCGGCGACCCTGAGGCGGTCGCGCGCGCCCCGCTCTCGCTCGACATCGATCACCACCACGACAACACCCGTTTCGGCGGCGTCAACCTCGTCGTCCCCGATGCCTCATCGACGGGAGAGGTCCTGCGCGATGTCTTCGCCGAGCTGGACGTGGCCCTGACGCCGGAGCTGGCTGAGCCGCTCTACATCGCGCTCGTCACCGACACCGGCCGTTTCCAGTACTCGAACACGACGCCGAAGTCGCTCCGCCTCGCCGCCGAGCTCGCCGACGCCGGCGCCGACCTGAACGCCGTCTTCCAGCAGGTCTACGAGACCGTCGAGTTCGCGAAGCTCAAGCTCCTCGCCCGCGTGCTCGAGCGGGCGGAAGTTCTCGAAGGTGGGCGCATCGTCGTCTCCCACCTCCTGCGCAGCGACTTCGCGGACGTCGGCGCGGCCGAGCCGTACTCCGAAGGGCTCATCGACTACCTCCGCGCGGTCGAGGGAGCCGAGCTCGCCGTCTTCATCCGGGAACAGATGGGAAGGGGCGCACACGGCCACAAAGGCTCCCTCCGTTCGAGCATCGACGAGCTCGACGTCTCTGCGATCGCGCGGCGGTTCGGCGGAGGCGGGCACCGCCAGGCCGCCGGCTTCTCGAGCGACGACACGCTCGCCGAGATCATCGAAAGCGTCCGCATCGGCTTCCTCGAGCAACGTGCCGCCTCGCGCGCTTGAGCCGGCGGGCGTCGCGCTCGTCGACAAGCCGCGCGGCCCGTCCTCCTTCGCAATCGTCGCCGAGATCCGCCGCAAGACGGGGGCCCGGACCGGGCACGCGGGGACGCTCGACCCGTTCGCGACCGGGCTGCTCCTCCTTCTCTCGGGAAGGATGACAAAGCTCGCGCCGCGACTCGTCGGGCTCGACAAGCGGTACGTCACGGAGATTGACCTCTCGGCGCGTACGTCGACCGGCGATCCTGAGGGGGAGGCCATCGCCCGCCACGTCCCGCCGGCCGAGGACGAGCTCGCAGCACGACTCGCGGGTTTCCGTGGCGAGATCGAGCTGCCGATTCCTGCCGCCTCCGCCGTGAAGATCGACGGCGAGCGCGCGTACAAGCTCGCGCGGCGCGGCGTGGAGGTCGAGATGCCGCTCCGCCGCTCGACCGTTCGCGCGCTCGATCTCGTGGCCTACCGGGACGGTGTCGCGACGCTCGACCTCACGGTCAGCTCGGGGACATACGTGCGGGCGATCGCGGACGCGCTCGGCGGGCACTGCCTGTCGCTGCGCAGGCTCGAAGTCGGTCCCTTCTCCGTTGATGACGCCGTCGTTCCGGCGGCGTTTGGCCCCGAGCGGCTGCTCAGCGAGGAACACGTCCTCGCAGCGCTCGAGACCGCGGGCGTTGCGTGAACGTCGTCCGCCTCGTCGACGAGCTCCCCGAGGCGCGGCGCGGTGTGGCGGTCGGCACCTTCGACGGCGTGCACCTCGGCCACTTGCGGGTGATCGACGCCGCTCGGGTGGCGGGGCTGCGGACGGCGGTCGTGACCTTCGATCCGCATCCGCGCGCGGTGCTCGGGCGCGAGGTCGAGCTTCTCACGACGCTCGAGCGTCGGCTGGAACTGCTCGGCGCGGCGGGCGTCGACGACGTCGTCGTGCTCGAGTTCGACGAGACGCTCGCCAACCTCGAGCCGACCGAGTTCGCGGAACTGATCCTGCGCGGGATGGGCGCGGAGGTCGTCGCGGCGGGGGAGACGTTCCGGTTCGGGCGCGACCGCCAGGGCGATCTGACATTGCTCGAGCGGCTCGACTTCGACGTCCGCCGCGTGCCGGTCCTCGAGAATGTCTCGTCGAGCCGGATCCGCGAGCTTCTTCATGCCGGCGAGCCCGACCGTGCGGCACGACTGCTCGGGCCGCCCCGCGGAAGTTGAGGGGATCGTCGTCCACGGCGACCATCGCGGGCGCGAGCTCGGCTTCCCGACGGCGAACCTCGACGTTCCGGCCGGCCTCCTCGTCCCGGCGGACGGCGTCTACGCCGGTTGGACGCGCGACCGGCTCGCGGCGATCTCGGTCGGCACGAACCCGCAGTTCGACGGCGTCGAGCGGCGGGTCGAGGCGCATCTCCTCGACTTCGACGACGATCTTTACGACCAGCGGCTGGTCGTAGAGATCTGGAGCTGGCTGCGCGGGCAGATGCGGTTCGAGTCGGTCGAGGCGCTCGTCGAGCAGATTGGCGCCGACGTCAGCCAGGCGCGCCACGCGACGCGACCGGTCTAGTCCGCGAGCGAGAGTGCGGCGCCGCTGCGGCGCGGATCCGCGGCGCCGCCGGTTCCCCCGATGAGGCTGACGCCGCCGAAGTAGTGATTGAGGCCCGGCCAGCGCTGAATCGTGCGGCCGGCCGCCTCGAGTGCGGCGAGCCCGGTTTCGTCTACGCCCGGCTCGGCGTTCACGACGCCGCCGACCGGATGGACGCGCGGACGGTCGACCGCCTCCTGCGGCGCTAGTCCCTCGTCGAGGACACCGAGCGCCGCTGTGACGAGCGCGGTCCGCAGGCGGCCGCCGCCAGCCGAGCCGACAGCGAGAACCGGAGAGCCGTCGTCGAGCACGAGCGTCGGCGCCATCATGCTCTCCACTCGTTCGCCCGCCGGCGGGATCCCGCCGACCACGAGATCGGCTTCCCCGAGCATGCTGTTGAGATGAAGATCGAGGCCCGGAAGGTAGTCGCCGGAGCCGAGACCGAGACTCGTCGTGAGAACGCACGCGTTCCCGTCCCGGTCAACCGTCACGAGATTCGTCGTGTGCTCGTCGTTGTTGCCTGTGTGGCCGAGCGCACTCACGAGCGCGACAAGCCGCTCCGCGGGCGAGAGCAGTCCGAAGTGGGGGAGGCGGGGCAGTGTCTCAGGCATGCGCGAGAGGCCGCCGCGGGTGAGCCAGGTCAGCCGCTCGCGCTGCACCTCGACCGGCGTGCTCCAGACCGGCTTGTACGCAACGAGGTCGCCTGCGGTAATCAACCCGTCGCGCGCTTCCGAGAGGGCAAGGAGCGACTGACCGATCGTGCCGATGTAGCCGCTCGCCACACCCTCGTCCGCGAGCGATTCGAGCGCCGGGACGAGCCCGGGCTGCTCGAGGAGATCTCCCGTCTCGAGCACGCGTCCGCCTGGTGAGTAGATCCGCTGGCCGAGATCGAGGGTGAGCACCGGTGCGAGAAACGCGAGACAGGATGCGTGCGCCGGAGGCAGCGGGACTCCATCCCGGGCGAGCTGGAGCGCGGGCTCGACGAGCCGCGGCCACGGAAGCGAGCCCGACGCGCGCCACAGCGCCTCGAGGCCGGCGATCACGCCCGGTACGGCGCACGAGCCAGGCCCGATGACGTACGGCACCGACTCGACGCCGAACGGGATGTCGACGTCGACCAGCGTGCCCTCGCGGCCGTCGGCGCCAAGCCCCGGCATGGCGCAGAAGAAGTCGAGGTTCCGCGCGGTGCCGCTCTCGGCGTCCCAGACGATTGCATGCCCGCCGCCGAGCAGCCCTGTCATCACTGTCTCGGCGACACATGAGGCGAGCGAAGCGGCCACCGCTGCGTCGAACGCGTTCCCGCCTCCCGCGAGGATCTCGAGCCCCGCGGCAGCGGTGGCCGGGTGGCCGGCGGCGACCCCGGCGGGCAGCGTCATGCGCCGGTCCGCTCCATCGCGTTCCACCCGATCCGCGCCACGCCCGGCCGCGGGAAGTCGACGCGATGGCTCATGAGCGCCGCGTCGAACGGGATGCCGCGGGCACGCCCGTCCGCGACCGCGCGTCGCGCACGATCTCACCGAGCACTCCCTGCGGAATCGCGCTTCCCATGCGGTTTTCCGCTACCCTACCCGCGACCCAGGCCCGGCTCGCTGTCGCCTTGGCGCAGTGGGCGGGACCTCGGGAGACGAGTGGAAGGAGAGGGCGAATGGCCCTGACCAAGGAAGCGAAGCAGGAACTGATCACGAAGCACGGGCGCAACGACGCCGACACCGGCTCGGCGCAGGTGCAGATCGCAATGCTCACGCAGCGCATCAACGAGCTGACCGAGCATCTCCGCACCCACAAGCACGATCACTACTGCCGGCGAGGGCTTCTCACGCTCGTCGGGCGCCGCCGGCGCTTCCTGAACTACCTGCAGAAGAAGGATCTCGAGGGCTATCGCGCCCTCATCAAGGAGCTCGGCCTGCGCCGTTAGCTCCTCAAATCAGGAGGGTGGAAGTT
Source organism: uncultured Actinomycetes bacterium (assembly GCA_963753525.1). Taxonomy (GTDB): domain Bacteria; phylum Actinomycetota; class Thermoleophilia; order Gaiellales; family Gaiellaceae; genus Palsa-739. Next base: position 157,197 of record CAVWCS010000004.1, on the reverse strand, counting down.
CGAGCGAGCCCGCAGCCAAGACGAGCTGGCTCGAGCTCCCGCCCTCCCAAAGCACAGTGGAGGACAACTTATGAGTATCGCGACCGATCGCCGGGCGCAGGTCTCCGTCCAAGTGGGACAGCAGGAGATCAGCTTCGAAACCGGCCACCTCGCGAAGCAAGCGGATGGCGCAGTCGTCATCCGCAGTGGCGAGACGATGGTTCTCGCCACCGCAGTCGGACGGTCGGAGGCCCGCGAGGGCGCCGACTTCTTTCCGCTGACGATCGATGTCGAGGAGCGCATGTACGCCGCGGGCAAGATCCCCGGCGGCTTCTTCAAGCGCGAGGGACGCGCCAGCGAGCGCGCCACCCTCACCGCGCGGATGATCGACCGCCCGATCCGGCCGCTCTGGCCGAAGGGCTTCCGCAACGAGGTGCAGGTCATCTGCACCGTGCTCTCGGCCGACCTCGTCACCCCGCACGACATCCTCTGCATCAACGGAGCGTCGGCGGCACTGATGCTGTCGCCGTTGCCGTTCTTCGGCCCCGTCGGGGCCGTGCGCATCGGGCAGATCGACGGCGAACTGATCGTCAACCCGACGCTGCAGCAGAACTGGGAAGAGACCACACTCGACCTCATCGTCGTCGGTACGAAGGACGGCCTGACGATGGTCGAAGCCGGCGCCGACGAGGTTCCGGAGGACGTGTTGCTCGAGGCTCTCGAGCTCGCGCACGCCGAGATCCGCAAGCTGTGCGAGGCACAGGAGGATCTGCGTTCGCAGGCCGGCAAGGCGAAGTGGTTCGACCAGGATCTCTTCACGGAGATCGAGTCGGCGAACGGGCACGCGATCTGGGAGCGCATCCAAAGCGATGGGCTCGTAGCCGCCGGTGCGATCGTCGACGAGCTGCTGTCAGAGCTTGCCCCGGCGATCTCGATGGACTCGACGGACGACGACATCCAGCGTCAGATCCAGGTGAAGACGAGCCTGAGCATGCTGCTCGATAACCAGCGGCTCGCCGCCGTCGAAGGCCCGGTACGCGAGCAGTTCGGCGACGACCTGAAGGCGCTCACCGATGCGGAGCAGGACTCGAAGGAGCTGAAGTCCGCGAAGCGGCATCTGCTCTTCGACCGCATCGTCTCGAGCGTCGAGCTGCCGTTCCCGGTCGGGTCGCCGAGCGCTCCGCTGAAGGACTCGCTCACGAAGTCCTACGTCAAGAAGGCCGGAGACGCGATCTACAAGGACATCGTCCGCAAGAAGATCGCGGTCGACAAGCGGCGGCCCGACGGCCGCGGCACCGACGAGATCAGGCCGATCGAGGTCGAGGTCGGGATGAACCCGCGCTCGCACGGATCCGGTCTGTTCACGCGCGGCCAGACGCAGGTGCTCTCGTCGCTCACGCTCGGCACCGCCAAGGAAGGTCAGCGCATCGACGACCTCTCCCTCGAGCGCGATCGCCGCTACATGCACCACTACAACTTCCCGCCCTTCTCGGTCGGGGAGACCGGCTTCATGCGCGGCCCGAAGCGGCGTGACATCGGCCACGGTGCGCTCGCACAGCGCGCACTCGAGGCGATGATCCCGTCCGCGGAGGTGTTCCCGTACACGATCCGGATCGTCTCCGAGACGCTCGAGTCGAACGGCTCTCAGCTCGATGGCGTCGGTGTGCGGCTCGACGTTGTCGCTGATGGACGCGGGCGTGCCGATCAAGGCTCCGGTCTCCGGCATCGCGATGGGCCTTGTCAAGGAGGGCGACGACTACGTCATCCTCACGGACATTCAGGGAGCGGAGGATCACCTCGGCGACATGGACTTCAAGGTCGCAGGGACCCGCGACGGGATCACCGCGCTGCAGATGGACATCAAGATCACCGGCGTCACGCAGGAGATCATGAGCGGCGCGCTCGAGCAGGCGAAGCGAGCCCGCAACGAGATCCTCGACACGATGCTCGCGGTCATCCCCGAGTCGCGTGCCGAGCTTTCGCAGAACGCGCCGCGGATCACGGCGATCAAGATCGACCAGGAGAAGATCGGCATGGTCATCGGCAAGGGCGGCGAGACGATTCGCGGTCTCGAGGCCGACTACGAGGTGCAGATCGACATCGAAGAGGACGGCACGATCCTCATCTACGCGACCGACGGCGAGAAGGCTGCCGCCGCGATCGCTGCGGTCGAGTCGATCACGAAGGAGCCGGAGGTCGGCGACGCCTTCACCGGCAAGGTCGTGAAGACGACGCAGTTCGGCGCGTTCGTCGAGCTGAAGAAGGGCACCGACGGCCTTCTCCACGTCTCGAATGTCGGCCCCGGCCGGGTCGCGCACATCGAGGACGTGATGGCTCGCGGTGACGTCGTCGACGTCGTCGTGCAGGAGGTCGACAAGGCGCGGGGCCGCATCGGCCTCAAGCTCGTCGCGAAGCACGAGGACGGCAGACTCGTTCAGCCCGAGGAGCTGATCGAGCGGGCGAAGGACGCGCCGCCGAGGCCTCCGGAGGAGGATCGGCCGCGTGGCGGTAGTCGCGGCGGCCCACGCGGAGGCGGGCGCGACCGGCGTCCGCGCCGCGACGACGAATAGGCAGCTCTAAGCGCACGGCGGCCGGACGAAAGTCCGGCCGCCTCGCTTCACCCCGGCCTAATCGAAGCCCTGTTCGCTGCCGATGATCCGGTAGACGAATAGAGCCCCATGAACAATCCGACCATCTCACCGCTGCGGGGCCTCCTCGAGGTGACCCGCCTACTGCGGGCGCGTGAAGATCTCCCGGCACTGCTCGAGGCAGTTGCTCGGACGATCGGCGAGACGCTCGGCTTCCGCACGGTCGCGGTGAACCTCTACCGGCCTGCGTGGGACGACTTCGAGGTGGCGGTCGTGCACGGCAACGACGATGCCCGCGCGGCGCTCCTCGGCAACAAGCGCGAGGGCGCGCATCTCGTCGTGCTGCTCAACGCGCGCTTCGAGCGCTGCGGTGCCTACTACGTGCCGAACGGCTCCGTCGATTGGGACTCGCTCGGCCCGAGCTACACGCCCGAGGGCGAGCGGCAGTCGCATCCCGACGCGTGGGATCCGGAAGACGCGCTCCTCGTGCCGATGCGAGACGCGGCCGGGAACCTCCTCGGCACGATCTCCGTCGACGAACCGCTCACCGGCCGTGTCCCGACCGACGAGGAGCTCGACCTGCTCGTCGCGCTTGCCGATCACGCAGCTCTCGCCGTCGAGGAGGCGAACGAGACGCGGAACACGAGTCGGCACCAACGTGCACTCGAGGAGCTCCTCGACGTCTCATCGCGGATCACCGGCGAGACGTCGACCGACGAGATCCTGCGGCGTGTCTGCGGTGGCATCCGCACCGCGCTCGACTTCGACAACGTCTGCGCTGCTCTCGTCGATCCCGACACCGGGGCGCTCGTGCCGCGGGCCGTCGCCGGCTGGCGCCTCGATGACATGCTGGCACGCCCTCGGGCGAGCGTCGCCCAGATCGAGCCTCTCCTCGATGCCGAGTTCGAGCGTGAGGGGTGCTTCCTCCTCACGCACGCCCAGGCGCATTCGCGCCTCGCGACCGACATCGATGTCTACCCGTCCCAGCTGAACGGGCGCGGGCCGTGGGCCTGGAACAGACATTGGCTGCTCGTGCCGCTGCGTGACGGCGAGGGAGCTGTGCTCGGCGTGATCTGGGTGGACAACCCGAGCGACAGACTCGTCCCGTCCGCCGACCGCCTGCAGGCTCTGCGGATCTTTGCGAACGACGCCGCCGCGGCGCTCGTGTCGGGCAAGCACCTCGGTGAGCTCCGCTTCCTCGCCGACCATGACCCGCTGACGCGGCTCCTCAACCGTCGCGCCTTCGTGTCACGGCTCGACGCGGAGGTCGCGCGTTCGACGCGCTACGGCCGCACGGTCGGCCTGGTCATCGCCGACCTCGACCAGTTCAAGCATCGCAACGACCGCTTCGGACACGCCGCCGGCGACGAGGCACTCGTCGTCTTCTCCGGCATCCTCAGTCGCGCTCTGCGCCGGCCTGACGCTGCGTTCCGCATCGGCGGCGACGAGTTCGCGCTGCTCCTTGCCGAGACGGTGGACGATGGCGCTCGCGTGGTCGTCGAGCGGATCAACTCGATGCTTGCCGAGCTTGAGGGGAAGGGCACTCCCGCACTCGACGGTCTTACCGCGAGCTTCGGCTTTGCCTTGTGTCCGCCGGACGCCGACGACGCGCAGACCCTGTTCCGCCTCGCCGACGAGGCTCTATACGAGGCGAAGCGAACAGGCGAAGGCCTGCTCGTCGTCGCCGGCGCGGCCTAGTCCATTCTCGATCGGCCACGTCCCTTCGCCTACGATCCGCGCGTGCAGAAGGTCACGCTCAGCGAGCTCGACGGCGGCGAGCGCGTCGTCTCGGAGCGCGTGAGCGGCGTGCGCTCCGTCTCGCTCGGCTTCTGGATCGACGTCGGTTCCCGCGACGAGCGCGACGATCGCGCGGGCGTCTCGCACTTCATCGAGCACCTGCTCTTCAAGGGCTCGCGCCGCTTCGACGCGCAGACGATCGCGGAGACGTTCGACGCGATGGGCGCCGAGCTCAACGCCGCGACCTCGCGCGAGAACACCGTCGTCTTCGCGCGTGTCCCCGACCACCACGTCGAGACGGCGCTCGACGTCATGGCGGACATGGTCTTCGCGCCCGCCTTTGCAGAGGTCGATCAGGAGCGGGAGGTCGTCCTCGAGGAGATCGCGATGTACGAGGACACGCCGCAGGAGCTCGTCCACGATCTCTTCTCGCAGGCCGTGTTCGGAGATCATCCGCTCGGCCGGCCCGTGATCGGCACGGCTGAGGTCATCTCGACCGTCAGCCGCCGGGCGCTCTCGGCCTACCACCGCACAGCGTACGCGCCGGGGAACGTCGTCGTCGCCGCCGCGGGGAACCTCGAGCACGATCGACTCGTCGCGCTTCTCCAGCGGAGCGAGCGTCGCGCCGGCGCACCCGCGCGGGCAGGTACGCGCGTCCGCCGGCCGCTCACGCGTGAGCCGGAGCCTGAGCTCCGCTTCCAGCGCAAGGACACCGAGCAGTACCACGTCTGCCTCGGCGCGACCGGCATCTCCGGCTCGGACCGCCGCCGCTTCGCCGCGTCCCTCCTCGACTCGATCCTCGGTGGCTCCGCCTCGTCGCGGCTCTTCCAGGAGATCCGTGAGAAGCGCGGTATGGCGTACTCCGTCTACAGCTTCGCGGCGCAGTACACCGACACCGGCGTGATCGGCGTCTACGTCGGCACCCGTGAGGAGAATCTCGGCGCGTGCGTGGAGATCTGCATCGAGCAGATCGGCGAGATCGCCGCGGGGCGCCTGCGCAAGGGCGAGCTCGAGCGCGCGAAGGAGAGCCTCAAGGGCCGCATCGTTCTCTCGCTCGAGTCGACGTCGAATCGGATGAGCCGACTCGGGAAGTCGCTTGTCACCGATACGGAGCTGCTCACGCTCGAGCGCGTCATGGCGGAGATCGACGCGGTCGACCCGGACGAGCTCGCCGAGCTCGCGGCGGTGCTTCTGCCGTCGGAGCGGCTCGCCGCCTCGGGCGTCGGACCGGACGAGGACAAGTTCCGCGCCGCCGTCGGCCGCGCGAGCACTGCACTCCTGGCGAGCGCCGCGGCGTGAAGATCGCGTTCTTCGGCGCCGCCGGGAAGACCGGGTCCGCCGTCGCAGCCCGTCTTTCTGCCGCCGGTCACGACGTGAGAGCGATCGAGCTCGGTGACGAGCCGGACGCGAGCGGCTGCGACGCCGCCGTCGACTTCACGACTCCCGACGCCGCGCCGGAGAACGTCCGCGCGGCGCTGGAGCAGGGCGTCTCGTGCGTCGTCGGCACGACGGGCTGGGACCCGGCCGAGCTCGGCGCGCTCGCAGAGGAGAATGGGCTGCGCCTCTTCGTTGCCCCGAACTTCTCGATCGGCGCCGTCCTCATGATGCGGTTCGCGCGCGACGCGGCGGCGCACTTCCCGCGCGCGGAGATCATCGAGCTTCACAACGAGGCGAAGAAGGACGCGCCGTCGGGAACGGCAAAGGCGACCGCGAAGCTCATCGGCGCGGATCCCGTGATCCATTCGGTCCGCCTGCCCGGTCTCGTCGCGCACCAGGAAGTGATCTTCGGCGGAGAGGGGCAGCTGCTCACGATCCGGCACGACACGACCGGCCGGGAATCGTTCGCCGACGGCGTCATGCTCGCGCTCTCCAAGCTCGACGAGCTGCCGGCCGGACTGACCGTCGGCCTCGACACCCTGCTCTCGTAGAAGATTGGCCTAATGCCGGGCCAAGCCGCAGAGCTCGTCTTCGACGAGGCGACGAAGGTGTACCCGGGACGTGAGGGAGCGGCGGTCCAAAAGCTCTCGCTCACGGTGCCGGCCGGCGAGATCTGCGTGCTCGTCGGCCCGTCGGGCGGCGGCAAGACGACGGCGCTCAAGCTCGTCAACCGGCTCATCCCGCTCACGAGCGGCGACATCCGCATCGACGGGAAGTCGATCCTCGACCACAACGTCGTCGAGCTGCGCCGCTCGATCGGCTACGTCATTCAGCAGGTCGGGCTGTTCCCGCACTTCACGGTGGAAGGGAACATCGGTGTCGTGCCGCGCCTCTACGGCGAGTCGCGGGCGTGGACGAAGACGCGCTCCGCGGAGTTGCTCGAGCTCGTCGGCCTCGATCAGTCGTACGCCAAGAGTTATCCGGCGCAGCTTTCCGGTGGCGAGCGCCAGCGCGTCGGCCTCGCGCGCGCTCTCGCGGCGAACCCGCCGCTGATGCTGATGGACGAGCCATTCGGCGCGATCGATCCGATCGTCCGCACCCGCCTGCAGGACGAGTTCCTCCGGCTGCAGGGCGAGTTGCGGAAAACGGTCGTCTTCGTCACGCACGACGTCGACGAAGCGATCAAGCTCGGCGACCGGATCGCGATCCTGCGGCAGGGAGGACAGCTCGCGCAGTACGACACGCCGGCCGAGATCCTCGCCCGGCCCGTCGACGACTTCGTCGCGGACTTCGTCGGCCAGGACCGCGCGCTGAAGGCTCTCACCCTGCGGAAGCTCTCGGAGCTGACGCCCGCAGCCGGCGCTGGCGACGGCCTGCCTCGCGCGCCGGCTGGGACGAACCTCCGCGACGCGCTCGCGCTGCTCATCGCCGAGCGCAGCAACGCGCTCGTCGTCACCGACGGCGCCGGCGCGACGCTGGGGATCGTGACGCGCGAGGACATTCTCCGGTGAGCCGGCTCGCCGGAGGACCGGTCATCCCGAGCTTCGGGAAGGTGAACAAATGCATTGCGCATCACCACTGGTTCTGCACGAGCTGGGTGCGCGCGCACTGGGGCGACATCCTCCAACCGGCGTTGATCCAGCACATCGAGCTCACGGCGATCGCGGTCGGCTGCGGCTTCGCGATCGCCTTCATGCTTGCACTCGTCGGCCTGCGCTTTCGGTTCCTCGATCCGCCGTTGGGCGCGTTCGCGGACTTCCTCTACACGCTGCCCAGTCTTGCGCTCTTCGAGATCCTCATCCCGATCACCGGCTTGACCGTGACGACGATCGAGATCCCGCTCGTCGCATACACGCTCTTCGTCCTCTACCGAAACATCATCTCGGGGTTGCGGGCCGTGCCTGATGACGTGCTCGAGTCAGCGCGGGGGATGGGGCTGACGCGCGTGCAGACGTTCTTCCGGGTCGAGCTGCCGCTTGCCATGCCGGCCATCTTCGCGGGCCTGCGGATTGCAACCGTCTCGACGATCGCGATCGCGACGATCGGCGGATACCTACTCGTTGAGGGCCTCGGCACACCGATCTGGGTCGCGCTGGCCGTGCCCGACATTTTCAGGACAGAACTTGTCGCTTGCAGTCTGCTCGTCATCGCTCTCGCGCTCACCGCCGATGTGCTGCTCAACGTCATCCAGCGCACGCTCACGCCGTGGGGCCGCGTCAGGTGATCGCCGGTGTCTTCATCGATTCGTTTCGGTTCATCCCCGACCACGCGTCGCTGCTGCTCACAACGGCTGGCCAAACGGCAGAGCTCGCGTTCGCGGCGCTCGGGATCGCGATGGCGTTCGCCCTGCCGCTCGGGCTCTGGCTCGGCCACAAGCACCGCGGGCTCCTCCTGGCGCTAGGGATCTCGAGTGTCGGCCGCGCGCTCCCGAGCATCGTCCTGATCGGGTTCGCGATCACGGCCGTCGACATCGGCTTCTTTTGGGAGAACGCGGTGGCGCTCGTCGTCCTCGCGATCCCGCCGATCCTTGCGAACTCCTTCTTCGCTGTGGCCGGAGTCGATGCGGACGCGGTCGAGGCGGCGCGTGGGATGGGATTGACCGAGGCGCAGATCCTCGGGCGCGTGGAGTTGCCGCTCGGGCTGCCGTTGATCATCGCGGGCTTGCGGATCGCGGCCGTATTCGTGATCGCAACGGCAACGATCGCGGGCATCGTCGGCGGCGGCGGTCTCGGGCAGATCATCGCTAACCCATCGAGCTACCACGAAGCCGGCGTTCTCGGAGCCTCGTACTGCGTCGCAGCGCTCGCGCTCTCGGCAGCTGCGGTGCTCGCGCTATTGCAGCGCACGGCCCTTCGCAGAATGTCCCCGACCGCGTAGGGTCCTGGGAGCAGGAAAACCCGAGAGGAGGAAGGATGTTTCGCAAGCACACGCGCCGCGCGGCCAAGGCCGCGTTTGCGATTTCGTTCGGAGTAGCACTGCTGATCGGAGTAATCGCCGCCGGCAGCGCCGGGGCGGCAAAAGCCACAGCCACGAAGAAGCCGACGATCGTGCTCGGCACGAAGAACTTCACGGAGGAGTACGTCCTCGGCTACCTCTACGGCGAAGCGCTCGCCGCGAAGGGCTTCCACGTGGTCTACAAGGGCAGCTTCGGCTCGTCGGAGCTCGCCAACACGGCGATCCAGTCCGGGAAGATGAACTTCTACCCGGAGTACACGGGGATCATCGCGCTCGACCTCGCGCAGACTTCGTCGGTCGACGAGACGTTCCCGAAGACGGCAGCCTCGACGTACACGTACGCGAAGAAGTACGAGGAGAAGCACGGTCTGACGCTGCTCGCTCGGACGCCGTTCGTCGACGCCGACACGGTGACCATGCTCACAGCGACCGCGAAGGCGGACGGAGTCACAAAGATCTCCGACCTGAGCAAGCTCGATTCGTTCAAGTACGCCGGCTACCCGGAGTGCCAGACGCGGGTCACGTGCTTCGCCGGCCTGACGGGCATCTACGGGCTGAGCAAACTCAGCTTCGTGTCGCTCGGCTCGATCAGCGTCTACACGCTGCTTGACAATAAGACGATCGACGGCGGTGACGGCTTCACGACTGATCCGCAACAGAGCAGCAAGAAGTACACGACGCTCGTGGACAACAAGCACATCTTCGGCTTCGAGAACGTCGCCCCGGTGCTCTCGAAGAAGCTCCTCAAGGGCTCGAACGGGATGCTGCTCGAGGGGACGTGCAACAAAGTCTCCAGCCTGTTGACCCTGAAGGCGATCCGGGCGATGGACGCGGCGGCCTACGCACAGAAGGGCACGCCGAAGCAGATCGCGCACGCGTTCTTGAAGGCCAACCATCTCGTCAAGTAGTTGAAGGTCGTCGTTCTTGGCGGAGGGTCGACCGGCGAGCACTTCGTCGGCGCCCTCCGCCGGTTCGACTCCGACGCGGAGGTGACGCTCGTCGAGAGCCGGCTCGTCGGCGGCGAGTGCTCGTACTTCGCGTGCATGCCGACGAAGACGATGCTGCGGGCGACGGAGCTCGCCGCGTCGCTCGACCGCGCGCCGGGTCTCGCGCCCGAGTCGCCCGATCCGGACGGCGTGTGGGCCTGGCGCGACTGGGTGACGAGCGACTGGGACGACTCGGGGCAGATCCACTATCTCCAGGAGTGGCGGTGCGGGCTCGTGCGGGGTGAAGGCCGGGTCGCTAGGCCGGGCGTCGTCGAGGTCGACGGCGAGGAGATCGCGTACGACAAGCTCGTTGTCGCTACGGGCTCGCGGCCCGCGATCCCTCCGGTCGAGGGGATCGAGGATGTCGAGTACTGGACGAATCGAGAGGCGACGCGCGCGCACCAGGTGCCGGAGAGCCTCGTCGTGCTCGGCGGCGGCCCGGTTGGCTGTGAGCTCGCCCAGTTCTACGCGCGCATGGGCGCGCGGGTGACGATCGTCGAGCGTGGTGAGGCCTTGCTCGGCCGCGTCCATCCCGACGCAGGCGCGCTGCTCGCCGACGCGTTCCGTGAGGAGGGCATCGACGTCCGCCTCGGCACCGGCGTCGACAGAGTCGAGCAGGGAATCCGCGTCCATCTCTCCGACGGCTCCGAGCTCGAGTGCCGCCGGCTGCTCGTCGCGACCGGGAGGCGGTCGAACGTCGAAGGGCTTGGCCTCGAGCAGCTTGGCGTCGAGATCACGCCGCGCGGGATCGCGGTCGACGACCGGCTGCGCGCGGCCGACGACGTCTGGGCGATCGGAGACGTGAACGGCATCGCGCTGTTCACGCACGTTGGCAAGTACCAGGCGCGCGTCGCAGCCGCCGATCTCTGCCGGCAGCGCGCGAAGGCCGACTACCGCGCGATCCCCGCTGGCGTCTTCACCGATCCCGAGGTCGCGACGGTGGGGAGGACGGACGGCGACGGCCTCGTCACAGCACGGATCGAGCTCGACTCCGTGCCGCGTCTCTCGACCTACGAGAAGCCCGCGCGGCCCGGCTTCCTGCGCCTCTTTGCCGATCCGGGCAAGGACGTCCTCGTCGGCGCCGTCTGCGTCGGCCCGCAGGCGGCGGAGTGGCTGGGCCAGCTCACGCTCGCGGTCCGCGCCGCCGTCCCGCTGGAGACGCTCCTCGACACGATCCAGCCGTACCCGACTTTCTCCGAAGGCGTTTTCTTCGCGCTGCAGGCCCTCGACGCCGCGCTCGGAGGGTAAGCCAACCGCAATCCGTGTCCGTGTAGGCACGGATGCGGCAGAACGGCCTAGCCGTGAGCCTGAAGGCGTGGAGTCAAAGCACGCAGCGGTCATTGCGCCAGAGGCGCTAGACGACCTCATCCGCGTCCTGAGCCAGCGCGGCTTCCGCGTCCTCGGGCCGACCGTCCGCGACGGCGCGATCGTCTACGAGGACCTCGAGAACGCCGCGGATCTCCCAATCGGAGTGACCGACCACCAGGAGCCCGGCTCCTACCGGCTCGAGGAGCGCGACGACAAGGCGCGCTTCGGCTACGCGGTCGGGCCGCACTCGTGGAAACGCTTCCTCTTCCCGCCGCACGTCACGCTGTGGCGCGCGCGGAAGGAGAACGGCGGGCGCACGATCGAGGAGGAGCCGCTCGACGACACGCCGCTCGCGTTCATCGGCGTGCGCTCCTGTGAGCTGCGCGCGATCGCGATTCAGGACAGGGTCTTCCTCGGCGGCAAGTTCGTCGACCGCGACTACGCGGCGCGGCGCCACGGCGCCTTCCTCGTCGCCGTCAACTGCGGCGAGCCGGGCGCGAATTGCTTCTGCGCCTCGATGGACGCCGGACCGCGCGTGCGCGACGAGCACGACCTCGCGCTGACGGAGATCCTCGACGGAGAGCACCGCTTCCTCGTCGAAGTGGGGAGCGAACGTGGGGCAGAGGTTCTCGCCGAACTTCCCTCGCGGCCGGCTTCGGACGCGGACGTCGCCGCGGCGCTCGGCGTCACTGATTGCGCAGCCGCTCGAATGACGAAGAAGATGCCCAGTGTCGACCTCCACGCTCTGCTCGCCGAGACCCTCGAGCATCCGCGCTGGGACGACGTCGCGGCCCGCTGTCTCAGCTGCACGAACTGCACGCTCGTCTGCCCGACGTGCTTCTGCTCGTCCGTCGAGGACACGAGCGACCTCACCGGCGCCGAAACCGCCCGCGAGCGCGTCTGGGACTCGTGCTTCTCGCTCGACTACTCGTACATCCACGGCGGCAGCATCCGCTCGTCGAGCCGCTCACGGTACCGGCAGTGGATGACGCACAAGCTCGGCACGTGGGTCGACCAGTTCGGCACCTCCGGCTGCGTCGGCTGCGGCCGTTGCATCACCTGGTGCCCCGTCGGGATCGACATCACTGAGGAAGTCGCCGCCTTGAACAAGGAGAGCCATGCCGCAGCAGCTTGACGAGGTCCTTTCGCACGTTCCGTTCTTCGCCGAGATGCCGGAGGACGAGCTCGCGCTCATCGCCGGCTGCGGGCGCAACGTCCACTTCGACGCTGGCGAGACGATCTTCCGCCAGGGCGATCCGGCGGACACGTTCTACGTCATCCGCCACGGCATGGTCGCCGTCGGCAACTTCGTGCCGCCGCGCGGCGAGCTCGTGGTCGAGACGCTCGAGGCCGACGACGTGCTCGGGTGGTCGTGGCTCTTCCCGCCGTACCGCTTGCACTTCGACGCCCGGGCCGTCTCGGCCGTACGCGCGACCGAGTTCGACGGCAAGTGCCTCCGCGACAAGTGCGCGCAGGACGCTGCGCTCGGATTCGACCTCATGAGCCGCTTCACGCAGCTGCTGATCGAGCGCCTGCAGTGGACACGCCTCCGACTCCTCGACCTCTATGGCAACGGCCACTCAGCCTGAGCCCCAGCCGGTCGGGGCGTTCGTCCCGCTGCCGTTCCGCGTCGCCGAGCGGCGGCAGGACACGGTCGACACGTGGACGCTGACATTCGAGCCCGAGGCGGAGGGATTCGCCGTCGAGCCCGGGCAGTTCGTGATGGTCCACGTCTGGGGGATCGGCGAGGTGCCGATCTCGGTCTCTGGGCCGCCGGAGCGCGCCGGCGACCCGATCGTCCTCACGGTCCGCGCGGTCGGTGCGGTGTCGGGCGCGATCTGCGGCTCGGAGCGGGGATCGCTGCTTGGGCTGCGCGGGCCGTGGGGGAACACGTGGCCCATCGCAGAAGCCATCGGCGGAGACGTCCTTGTCGTTGCGGGCGGGATCGGGCTCGCTCCGCTGCGCCCGGTCATCCTCCGCGCGCTCGCGAACCGGGCGGACTACGGCTCCGCGACCGTGCTCTACGGCGCGCGTACCCCCGGCGATCTCCTCTACACCGACCAGCTCGAGGCTTGGCGCGAGAACCTGGCCGTGGACGTCACTGTCGACGCCGCCGACACGAGTTGGAAGGGCAAGGTCGGCGTCGTCCCGAGGCTTGTTTCGACGGCCGAGTTTCGGGCCGACGCCGTCACCGCCTTCGTCTGCGGTCCCGAGGTGATGATCCACTTCACCGTCGAGGCGCTGCGGGAGCGTGGCGTCCCCGACGAACGGATCTTCCAGTCCCTCGAGCGCGACATGCGCTGCGGGATCGGCCTGTGCGGTCACTGCCAGCTCGGACCGACGCTCATCTGTCGCGACGGCCCCGTCTACTCCCAGGCCGAGATCGGCGAGCTGCTGGCGGTGAGGGAGCTGTGAGGAAGCCGACGCTCGCCGTGTGGAAGTTCGCCTCGTGCGACGGCTGCCAGCTGACGCTGCTCGACCTCGAGGACGAGCTTCTCGCAATCACGGGCGAGATCGACGTCTCCGACTTCCGCGAGGCGACGAGCGCCGTCGTCGACGGGCCGTACGACGTCTCGCTCGTCGAGGGCTCGATCACGACGCCGCACGACGCCGAGCGGATCCAGGAGATCCGTCGCCAGTCGGGCGCGCTCATCACGATCGGCGCCTGCGCGACCTCCGGCGGGATCCAGGCGCTGCGCAACTTCGCCGACGTGGACGAGTTCACGCGGATCGTCTACGCCTCGCCCCAGTACATCTCGACGCTCGCCACCTCGACGCCGATCTCAGACCACGTCCAGGTCGACTTCGAGCTGCGCGGCTGTCCGATCGACAAGCGGCAGCTCGTCGAGCTCGTCACCGCGACTCTCGTCGGCCGAAAGCCGCGGATCCCGACGACGAGCGTCTGCATGGAGTGCAAGCTCCGCGGCAACCTCTGCGTGATGGTCGCGCACGGCACGCCGTGTCTCGGGCCGGTGACGCAGGCGGGCTGCCACGCGCTCTGCCCGGCGTACAACCGCGGCTGCTTCGGCTGCTTCGGCCCGATGGAGTCCCCGAACACCGCGTCGCTCATCCCGCTCCTCAAACGGCTCGGCCGGAGTGACACCGACGTCGAGCGGCTCTTCTCCACCTTCAACGCGAACGCGGAGCTCTTCAAAGAGGCGGCTGGACGTGGCTAAACGCAGGACGATCGTCACGGATTACCTAGCGCGCGTGGAGGGCGAAGGCGCGATGACCGTCAAGCTCGACGGCGACACGGTTGAGCATGTGGAGCTGCGGATCTTCGAGCCGCCGCGCTTCTTCGAGGCGTTCCTTCGCGGCCGCTCGTTCCTTGAGGCGCCCGACATCACGGCGCGCATCTGCGGGATCTGTCCCGTCGCGTACCAGACGAGCGCCATCAACGCGCTCGAGAGCCTCTGCGGTGTCGTCGTGCCCGAGCCGGTGCGGATGCTCCGCCGCCTTCTCTACTGCGGCGAGTGGATCGAGAGCCACGCGCTCCACGTCTACATGCTCCACGCGCCCGACTTCCTCGGCTACGAGAGCGCAATCGAGCTCGCCAAGGTCGCGCCGGCCGCGGTCGAGCGCGGGCTCGCGCTGAAGAGGATCGGCAACGACGTGATGGCGCTCGTCGGCGGCCGCGAGATCCATCCGATCAACGTCCGCGTCGGCGGCTTCTACCGGGTCCCGTCCAGGCGGGAACTGAGGACGTTGGCCGAGCCGCTCGAACGGGCGCGCGAGGCTGCACTCGAGACCGTGCGCTGGACGGCCGGCATGGACTTCCCCGAGCGGACGGTGGAGTGCGACCTCGTCGCGCTGAGCTGGCCGGACGAGTACGCGATCGAGCGCGGCCGGATCGTCTCGAGCGCGGGTCTCGATCTAGACCCGGCGGAGTACGAGGAGCACTTCGAGGAGCTGCACGTCGAGCGCTCGAACGCACTTCAGTCGCAGCTGCGCGGCGGCGGCACATACCTCACCGGCCCGCTCGCGCGCTACACGCTCTGCCAAGACCGGCTCTCACCGGGCGCACGCGAGGCAGCCGCCGAGGCGGGGTTCGGGCCGGAGTGCCGCGACCCGTTCCGCAGCATCGTCGTGCGCAGCGTCGAGCTTGTGCACGCGTGCGAGGAGTCGCTGCGGATCATCGAGGAGTACGAGGAGCCTGACGCGCCGTTCGTTCCCGTCGAGCCGGTCGCAGGCACCGGCTACGGCGTCAGCGAGGCGCCGCGCGGCCTCCTCTACCACCGCTATCGCATCGACGCGGACGGCACGATCCTCGACGCGAAGATCGTCCCGCCGACCTCGCAGAACCAGCTCGCGATCGAGGACGACCTCCGCGCCGTCGTAGCGCGCAACACGAAGCTCGACGACGATGCCCTGCGCCGGTTGTGCGAGCAGACGATCCGCAACTACGACCCGTGCATCTCCTGCGCGACGCACTTCCTCGACCTCCAGGTGGAGCGGACATGAGGACGATCGTGATCGGGATCGGCAACGCCCTGCGCGGCGACGATGCCGCGGGCGTCGAGGTCGCGTCACGGCTGCGCGAGCACGTCCTGCCGGATGTCGAGGTCGTCGCCTGCGACGAGGAGCCGAGCCGGCTGATCGAGGCCTGGGAGGGAGCGGATGCTGTCGTGCTTGTGGACTGCGTGACATCGGGCGCGCCTCCCGGAACCCTGCACCGCTTCGATGCCGGGGCGGAGTCGATCCCCGCGCGCGAACTGCGCTCGTCGACGCATGCGATCGGTCTCGCCGAGACGATCGAGCTTGCGCGGGCGCTCGGGCGGCTCCCGCAGCGCGTTGTCGTCCACGGGATCGAGGGTGCGAGCTTCGAAGCGGGCGCGCCGTTGAGCCCCGCCGTTGAGACGGCAGTGAGCCGGCTTGTGAACACGATCGAGGAGGAGACATGCACGAACGCGCCCTGATGACCGACTTGATGCGCGAGATCGAGGAGCTCGCGCTCGCCGACGGCGCGACGCGCGTCACGAAGATCGAGGTAAGTCTGGGCGCGCTCTCTCACTTCACGCCGGAGCACTTCCGCGAGCATTTCGTCGACGCATCACGCGGCACGCTCGCCGAGGGCGCCGAGGTCGCGGCGACCCTCGCGACGAGCATCGACGATCCGAGGGCCGCGGGCGTCGTCCTCGAGAGCGTCGAGGTCGAGGTGCCCTGATGTGCATCGGCTCGATTGCGTATCTCGCCGAGGTCTGGGACGACGGCGGAGCACGCGCCGCTCGACTCAGCGACGGCCGCGTCATCTCGCTCGGATTCCTGCCCGAGGCGCAGGCCGGCGACGCCGTCCTCCTCCACCTCGGCATACCAGTCGAGCGTCTCGAATTGCCAACCACGAAGGAAGGAGTCGCACCATGACCGGCCGGAGAGCGGGCATCCTGCTCGCGTTCGCGACCGCGTGCATCAGCGGCGTGTCGATCTGGGTGAACGCGCACGCCGTGACGCACTTCACCGACGCCACCGTCTATACGACAGCCAAGGACGCGATCGCCGGCCTCCTGCTCTGCGTCTTCGCGCTGACGTGGCGGCAGAAGTACTCGGCGCCTCTCACCGCGCAGATCTCCGCGCGCAAGCGGATCGTCGGACTGGCGGCGGTCGCCGTGATCGGTGGCAGCGTCCCGTTCGTCCTCTTCTTCGAAGGGCTGGCGCGCGCGCAGGCGACGCAGGCGTCGTTCCTCCAGAAGACCCTCGTCGTCTGGGTCGCGCTGCTCGCCGTTCCGCTCCTCAGGGAGAAGGTGCGCTGGCCTCACTTCCTCGCGATCGCGCTCCTGATCGCTGGCCAGGCCTGGCTCGTGCCGGCGGTCGGCACGGTCAAGTTCGGCGAAGGCGAGGCGATGATTCTCGGCGCCACGCTCCTCTGGTCGGTCGAGGTCATCGTCGTCAAGAAACTCCTCGCCGGCATGTCTCCGCGGACCCTCGCGGCGGCGCGGATGGGCTTCGGCACGACGCTCCTCTTCGGCTGGCTCGCCGTCGATGGGAAGATGGGGACGTTCACGTCGCTCAACATGACGCAGTGGCGCTGGGTCGTGCTCACGGGCCTGATCCTCACGGCGTACGTCGGGACGTGGTACGCGGCACTGTCGCTCGCGGGCGCGATCGACGTCACGGCGGTGCTCGTCTTCGGTGCGGTGGTGACGGCCGCGCTCTCCGGCGCCTTCGACGGAGCGCACGTCAATGCGGGCGGGATCGCGCTGATCGCGCTCGGGACGCTACTCACCGCGGCGCTCGCATTCCGGCGGCGGCCAGCCGAGGTGCTCGCGGCGTGAGTGGCGAGGCGGGGGCGCTCCTCTTCGCGCGCTACGCCTATCCGCCGAACGCGCTCGGCCTATGCGGCGCCGACAGTCCCGGCACGCTCCTCGAGTACGGCGACGCGGGGGAGAGCGACGCCGGGCTCGCCGAGCTCGCGCGCACGTTCGACGGCGCGTGGCCGTACCTGACGCTGATCGCGGAGCGAAACGGAATCGAGGATCCGCTCGACCCGCGCGTCGTCGAGGCGTATTGGGTCGGGAACGTCCTCCTCGAGCGCGTGCCGGGCGATGCGCTCGCGCGCCACGTCGTCGAGCGCTTCCACGGCCGCCTCGGCAGGGCGGAGGAGGCGATCGGAACGGTCGCCGTGGAGGGAGCCGTGCCCCACCACTGCTTCCACGTGTTCGCGGTATATCCGTGGCTCGGTCTGCTGCGCGGCGGGATGGTCGAGCAGCCGCTCCACGTCCTCGACCAGTGCCGCACGACGGCCGCGCGGGTCGCGGCACGGGACGGCGACGAGGCGGACGTGCTCGCGCCGCCGCTGCTGTGGGAGGACGGCGAGCTCAGCCTCGGCGAGCCGGCACTGCGGC
This sequence comes from uncultured Actinomycetes bacterium, assembly GCA_963753525.1. Classification (GTDB taxonomy): domain Bacteria; phylum Actinomycetota; class Thermoleophilia; order Gaiellales; family Gaiellaceae; genus Palsa-739. Next base: position 139,428 of record CAVWCS010000004.1, on the reverse strand, counting down.
GCGTGCGTTGGCGTTCCGGCGGCCGGTCGTTCGTCGCGCCTCCGGAGCCGGGCGACCTCGTCTCGCTCCACTGGGACTTCGTGTGCGACGTCCTCACTCCGTCCGGCGCCCGACGCCTCGACCGCGTCACGCGCCGTGTGCTCGCGCTCGTCAACCGGGGCGGCGGCCGAGGATCCCTGCTCGCCGCGTAGAATCCGGCCCGATGCTCGGCTCAGTCCTCACGGCGATGGTGACGCCGTTCACGCCGCACGGAGCGGTCGACGTCGATCGCTTCCGCGAGCTCGCGACCTTCCTCGTCGACAACGGCTCCGACGGCCTCGTCGTCTGTGGCACGACGGGCGAGTCCCCGACGCTGAGCGACAAGGAGAAGCTCCTCCTCTTTGCCGCCGCACGCGATGCGGTCGGCGACCGCGCGACCGTCATCGCCGGCACCGGCACGTATGACACGGCGCACTCCGTCCATCTGACGCAACAGGCGGCGACGCTCGGCGTGGACGGCGTGCTCGTCGTGACGCCGTACTACAACAAGCCACCGCAGCGGGCGATCGTGCGCCACTTCGAGGCGATCGCGGCGGCGTCCGACCTCCCGGTGATCGCCTACAACATCCCGGGTCGCGTCGTCGTGAATATCGAGCCGATCACGATCTCACGCCTTGCGGAGATCGACACGGTCGTCGCCGTGAAGCAAGCTCACGACGACCTCGACGAAGCGCGCTTCATCGCGGAGCAGACCCGCCTCGACCTCTACTCCGGCGACGATCCGAACACGCTTGCCTTCCTCGATGCTCGGCGCGGTCGGCGTCGTTTCGGTCACAGCGCACCTTTGGGGGAAGCAGATCGCCGAGATGATCCGCCTCCACCGCGAGGGGGACGACGAAGGCGCGCTCGCGCTCGACGCAGAGATGGCGCTGTCGTACGAGCTCCTGCGGATCCAGACGAACCCGATCCCGATCAAGGCGGCCCTCAACCTCATGGGCCACGCGGTCGGCGGCCACCGACTGCCGATGGTCGAGCCGACAAAGGATGAGCTCGCGCAGATCCGCTCCTGCCTCGAGCGCTCCGGCCTTCTCGCCGCGACGTCCGCCTAGTGGGCGTCTGCCGGATCATCCCGCTCGGCGGCCTCGGCGAGGTCGGCAAGAACATGACCGTCTACGAGGCGGACGGCTCGATCGTCGTCGTCGACGCAGGCCTCGCGTTCCCGCGCGACGAGCATCTCGGCGTCGACCTCGTCCTGCCCGACTTCTCCTATCTGCGCGAGCGGGAGGAGATGGTGCGCGCCGTCGTCCTCACGCACGGCCACGAAGATCACGTCGGCTCGCTGCCGTACCTCATGCGCGAGGTGCGCATCCCGCTCGTGATCGGGACCCGCCTCACGCTCGCCCTCGTCAAGTCGAAGCTCGACGAGCACGGCCTTGGCAACTCGGCGGAGCTGCGCGAGCTCATGCCGGGAGACGATCCTGTGCAGCTCGGCCCATTCCGGATCGAGCTCGTCCGCATGGCGCACTCGATCCCCGACGCCGCCGCGGTCGTCCTCGAGACGCCAGGCGGGCGCTGCGTCCACACGGGCGACTACAAGCTCGACCACACCCCCGTCGACGGCCAGCGCACCGACGTCGGCCGGCTCGCGGAGATCGGCAGCCTGGGAGTCGACCTGCTCCTCGGCGACTCGACGAACGCGGAGCGGACGGGCGTGACCGAGTCGGAGCGCGTCGTCGGCGAGGCGTTCCGCCAGATCTTCCCGAGCCGCACCGGCCGGATCCTCGTCTCGTCGTTCGCGTCGAACGTCCATCGGATGCAGCAGGCCGCGGACGTCGGCGTCGACTGCGGCCGCAAGGTCGCCTTCGTCGGCCGCTCGATGCGCAAGAACGCGCAACATCGCGCGGAGCCTCGGCTACATGGACGTGCCGGAGGATGCGATCCTGAACCCGAAGGATCTCGCCGAGCTGCCGCGCGACCAGCAGCTGATCCTCTGCACCGGCAGCCAGGGCGAGCCGATGTCGGCGATGACGCGCATCGCGTACAGACGACCATCAGGTCAAGGTCGAGCGCGGCGACACGGTGATCATCTCCGCGAAGCCGATCCCGGGGAACGAGCTGCGCGTCCACGACGCGATCAACCGCCTCGCGAAGATGGGCGCCGAGGTGCTGCACGAGGACAACGCGCCGGTGCACGTCTCCGGCCACGGCAAGGCGGAGGAGCTGCGCACGATCATCGGCCTCACCCGCCCGAAGGCCGTGATGCCGATGCACGGCGAGTTCCGGATGCTCGCCGCGCACGCCCAGCTCGCGCGCGAGGGAGGCGTGCCGGACGACCGGATCATCCTCGCCGAGAACGGCAGCGTTGTCGAGCTGCGCGACGGCGTGCCGCGCATCGTCGACCAGGTCCAGGCGGGTATGACGTTCGTCGACGGGCTCGGAGTGGGGGACGTCCACGACGTCGCGCTCCGCGACCGGCGCAAGCTCGCGGAGGACGGCGTCCTCATCGTCGTCGCGACGCTCGCGGCGCAGGACGGCGGCGGGCTGACCGCCCCGCCGGAGCTGATCGCGCGCGGCTTCGGCGAGGGCGCCGAGCCGCTCCTCGACGAGCTGCGCGAGGAGGCGGCGCGCGTGCTCGGCGACCTACTCGGCGACGACGTGACCGAGATCAAGCTCCTCCAGGAGCACCTGCACGAAGCGCTCGGCAAGCTCGTCTACGACCGCACACGCCGGCGGCCGATGGTGCTGCCCGTCATCGTCGAGGTCTAACCGCGCAGTGAGAAGACTCCTGCTGTTGGCGATCCTCTTGGTTCTCGCGGCAGGATGCAGCGGCTCGCATCAGGCATCCGGCTCCTGCGCAAGCGGACAGAGCGAAGTCGTTCTCAGGGCGCTGCCCGGCAACGGCGAACCGCTGACAACCGCAGCCATGCAGCTCGCAGCGCGAATCATGACTGCCCGTCTCGAAAAGCTCGGCGTCGGCTCGCCGAAAGTCACGGTCGCCGGCGACGAGATCACAATCCGGTTCGCCGGCCTCCACGATCCGACGAAGGACATCTCGCTCGTCGGGTCGACGGGAGAGCTCCAGTTCTTCGACTTCGAGAAGGATCTCGCGCCGCCAACGGTCAAGAACGGCAACCCGACGCCGTATCCGACGCTGTACAGCCTGCTCCAGCCCATCCAGGGCCAGGTGAAGGCGGGCGGCGGTTCATCCGCGTACTACCTCTTTGGGGCGAAGGAGACGCGATCGGGCCTGCATCCCGTGCTCGGAGGCCCCGATCCCACTCGCGCGGAGCTGGAGCTGCTCGCTGCTTCCTACTCCCGCAGATTGCCATCCGGCGCAACGATCCTCGCGGTTCCGGCCAACCGCGAGGTCGTTTCCGGGCCGGTCGAGACGGCCGCAACGCAGCCCGTCAAGACGTCGCCGGACGGCGTCTACTGGTACCTCTTCAAGTACTACCGGGACGCGCCGAACGGCCCGCCGGAGCTCAGCGGCACCGACCTCAAGGAGTCGACGATTTCTGCGGACACTTCGCAGACGGACGGCCAGCCGGAGGTCACGCTCGGCTTCACGAGCCACGGCGCGAAGGAGTTCCAGGCGATCACGAAGGCCGAGTACGAGCGCGGCCAGCTCGTCGCAGGCCTCCACGGCTCCGCGGGGCGGCTCAACCAGCTGTACGCGCAGAGCAACGCGATCGTCCTCGACGGCAAGCTCCAGGCGACTCCGTACATCGACTACACCGACCCCTCGCTCTCGCTCGGCATCGCGGACGCCCAGGCGATCCTCACCGGCAACATGGGATCGATCCAGGCGGCGAACAACCTCGCCCTCGTCCTCCAGAGCGGCTCGCTGCCGTACACGTTCGAGCGGGTCAGTCTCCGCATCTGCTCTCGGTAGTTCCGCGCGCTACTTGGGCGGGACGGAGGCGGCGGCGAGAGCCTCGTCGCCCGCCCGCACGCGCCGCCGGCCGATAGTGCTGCCCGTGATCGTCGAGGTCTAGGAGCTCGCGTTCCAGCTCGCCCGGCAGGGGCCGCGCACGATGACGTGCGGCTTCCCGCCCGCGAAGGGGATCGTCTCGACGACGCCGTACGGCCCGATCATCCCGCCGCAACCGATGCTCGCGAGGACGGTCCTCCCGTCGCGACTCAATCCCTGCGGAACGAGGTCGCCGACCCACGGGGTCAACGGCCGCGCGTTTCCGCTCGGGATGTCGACCGCCCAGAGCCGACCGTTATGTATCGCGGGATTGGCCGCGAGAAGCTCCTTCCCGTCCGCCGAGAAGAACGCCGGATAGAAGGCGTCGCCGGTGTGCGTCAACTGCCGCGCGGCGTGCTTGCGGCCATCGGTGAGCCAGATGTCCCCATGCGCGCCGTGGGTGTAGCGGATGAAGGCGATACCGGGCTTTCCCCAGACGGGCACGAGGCTGCGGTGGTCGTCGGTTAGCCGGACCGACGGGCCACCGCCCAGCGGCATCACGTAGAGATCGCCGTGGGTTTCGTAGGCGATCCGTCGCGAGTCGGGGGAGAACGCAAAGTCGTCGACCGATTCTCCGGTCGTGGTCGCCTTTCCGCTCCGAACGTCGACGACGACGAGCCCGGGGCTCCTGCCGGCCCAGAAGGCGAGGTGTCGCGAGTCGGGCGCCCACTCCGGAGGGTCCCCGAGTGCTGCGCTCGTTCCCTCGAGCGTGTAGACCGCGGTCGCCTCACCGCCGGCGGTGGGGACGACGAGGACTTTCCCGCCGCTGCAGTAGGCGACGTAGCGGCCGTCGGGTGAGATCGCCGGATCCTCACCGTCCTTGGCGAGGATCGTTCGATGGCCTCCCGCGACGTTCGACCGCCAGACGTTCTCGGCGCTGGTCGGGGTGTACGGAGGCTCGGCCTTCGCGTAGACGAGCACGCCGCGCAGCGGCCGCGCCTGCGGCAGGTGCTGGGTGCCCGCGCACCCGGTGACGAGCGCCGACACGACGAGGGCACTGAGGAGCGCACACTTCATGTGCGAAAAGTACGTCGCCCAGTCGTGATTCGTCACTTGGGTGGGAGGGAGGCGGCGTACGCCATCAGCGGTCGTCCTCGACCGGCTCGAGGCTGTGCGGGACGAGTGGGTCGATCTTTGCGCTCACGCCGAGGCCACGGAAAAAGATCGTCTGCGAGCGCGGGCTCCACGCCATGTCGTTCGGCTCGCGCGTCCCGTAGATCAGCATCGTCACGCCGTCCGGACCCGGTCGGAAGGAGTGGGAAATGCCGGTGCCCGGCGGTCGCGCGACGACATGTCCCGCCCGAAGAGGCGTCTCCTCGACCGGGCCGCCGCCGCGCGGCCAGAGCTCGAGCGTCGCGGTGCCGTCGAGGATGACGTAGATCTCCTCCTCTGCGGAATGGCAGTGCGGATGGGTGCCCCGGTTCACGCCGGTGAGTCGCTCCCAATGAAGGCCGGCACGAGTGGACCGCTCCTCCCTCGCGAGAGGCGCTGTGACGATGCCCTCCCGCCACGACTCGTGCTCGACCTCGTCGACGTTGACGATGTTCGGCGGTCGCGGCGCGGGATCGCCGTACTCGAGCGGCGGCGCGGTCGCCTCGACCTCCCAGGGATGGTCGTCGCGCCCCTCGACCCACGGGTAGCCCATCCGGATCGCACGCGAACGCGGCAGCCAAGCGATCTCGGTTGGATGGCGCGTGCCGAAGACGACGTATTCGAGCCCTTCCGGCCCGGCGACGAACGTGTGCTCGAAGTGGTCGGCCTCGTAGATGACGCAATCGTTCGCGCGCACCTCGTAGACGTCGCCGTCCTGCCACGCGAGTCCCGAGCCGGACACGATGAAGAACGACTCCTCCGAGGCGCTGTGCGAGTGGGGAGGGGTCGAGAGCTTCCCCGGCTCGACGCGGACGCGATTGAGCCCGACGCCCTTCGTCCCGGCCGCCTCCCCGAGCCGCTGCCAGACGGCGTCCATCTCGCCTTTCGCGGCGCGGTAGCTGTCAACCTCGTCCCAGTGCGCGAGCCCCATCGCTCCGGAGTCTAAGCTCGTGCCGTGGCGCGTCCCAAGCTCACCGTCGTCGGCTCGATCAACCTCGATCTCGTCGTCAACTCCGAGCGGCTGCCGCGTTCCGGAGAGACGGTGACCGGCGCGTCGTTCTCCCGCGGGCCGGGCGGCAAGGGAGCGAACCAGGCGGTCGCGGCGGCGCGGCTCGGGGCGGAGGTGACGATGGTCGGCTGCGTCGGGAGCGACGGGTTCGCGGACGAGGCGCTCGCAGGCCTGCGGGAGGCGGGCGTGGGGGAGGCGTGGGGGACGCGGGACATGCCGACCGGCGTCGCGCTCATCACGGTCGATGCGGAGGGCGAGACGACGATCGTCGTGGCGCCCGGCGCGAACTCGGAGCTTCGCCCCGAGGACGTACGTGTGGCGGGCGCGGACGGCGTTCTCTGCCAGCAGGAGATCCCGGCCGAGACGGTTGCGCGGGCGGCTGAGCTCGCGCCGCGCTTCTTCCTCAATGCCGCGCCTGCGCGTGACGGCGCGCCGGATGCCGAGGTGACGATCGTCAACCGGCTCGAGCTCGAGGCACTCGGCAAGCGGAACGGTCTCGTCTGCCTGACCCTGGGCGCCGAGGGAGCCGTCCTGCTCGAGGACGGGGAGGAGATTGCGCGCGCCGAGCCGCCGCCCGTGCGGGCGATCGACGGCGCCGGCGCCGGCGACGCGTTCACCGCCTGCCTCGTCGTATCGATCCTCGAAGGGCGCAACCGCGAAGAGTCGCTTCGCCGCGCGTGTATCGCCGGTGCTCTGGCGACGTCCCGCCCCGGTGCGCAAAGCTCCATGCCGACCGCAGAGGAGGTAGATGCGCTGCTGTGAGCACCAGGATCGTCATCGACTGCGACCCTGGCCACGACGACGCCATGGCCATCCTCCTCGCGCTCGCGTCGCCCGAGGTCGAGCTGATCGGCATCACGACGGTCGCCGGCAACCAGACGCTCGACAAGACGACGCGCAACGCGCTCGTGACGCTCGAGATCGCAGGACGCACCGACATCCCCGTCGCCCCGGGCGCGGACGCGCCGCTCACGCGCAAGCTCCGGACGGCCGCGCACGTCCACGGCGAGAGCGGCCTCGACGGCCCCGAGCTGCCGGAACCGAGCGCGGCTCCGTTCGCGGGCGACCCCGCCGAGTGGTTCGAGCCGGGCGTCGTGCTCGTTCCCACCGGTCCCCTGACGAACGTGGCGCGATGGATCGAGCGCGGCGTCGCCATCGAGCGGATCGTGTGGATGGGTGGCGCGATCGCCGAGGGGAACGTCACGCCCGCCGCCGAGTTCAACGCGTTCGTCGACCCTGAGGCCGCCGCCGCGGTGTTCGCGAGCGTGGTCCCGGTCACCATGATCGGGCTCGACGTCACACACAAGGCGCTCTTCGGGCCGGCGCACGCCGAGCGCCTACGCGACGCCGGCCGGGCCGGGCGCTTCGTCGCCGAGCTCGCCGACTTCTTCCTCGAGTTCCACCGGCAGCGCTATCGCTTCGACGGCGCTCCGATCCACGACGCGATGGCGGTCGCGCATGTCATCGACCCGACGCTCGTCGAGACGCTGCACTGCAACGTCGAGATCGAGACGCAATCGGAGTTCTGCGACGGCCGCACCGTCGTCGATCGCTGGCTCGTGCGCGACGCGCCGAAGAACGCCGACGTCGGATGTGACGTCGACGCGGAGCGCTTCCTCGAGCTCCTCGTCTCGCGGATAGCGTCCCTGCCGTGAGCCTCGTCTTCGCGTGCATCGCGCCGCACGGCGACGTCGATCTCGATCCCGCGCTGCGCGCGGCGATGGGTGAGCTCGGCAGGCGTGCCGCCGCCGCGCAGCCCGACGTCGCGGTGGTCGTGACGCCGCACTCGGTCCACGTCGAGGGGCATTTCGCGGTCGTCACGAGCGGCAAGGTCGGGGAATACGAGACGGACGCGGCGAGCGCGGAGGCGCTGCTCGCGGCCGATCTGCCGATCCTCTCCGTCTCGTACGGCAGCAACTATCCGGAGCTCGCGGAGTTTCCGCTCGACTGGGGCGCCGAGATCCCGCTCGGCTTCGTGCGCGCGCCGAAGGTCGTCGTCGTCTCGCCGTCCCGCGACCGGCCGCTCGCGGAGCATCTCAGGCTCGGCGAGGCGATCGCCGCGCTGCCCGGACGTGTTGCGCTCATCGCGAGCGCCGACCACGGTCACGCTCACACGGAGGACGGGATCTACGGCTACCACCCGGACGCGGCGCGCTACGACACGCTGCTGCAGGAGATCCTCGCCTCCGACCGCATGGACTTCCATCCACTCACGGAGTTCGTCGAGAACGGCACGGCAGACTCGCTGTGGCAGCTGATCGTCCTGCAGGGCGCTGTCGGCGAGCAGGCGTGTGCGGACGTCCTCGCGTACGCCGCGCCGACGTACTACGGCATGCTCGTCGCGGAGATTCAGACGGCCGCGTAGAGCCGCCACTCTCCCGGCACGCCCTTGAGCTCACGGACGCCGCGGTCCTCGAACTCGAGTCCCGAGCCGGCGACGAGGTCCCTCACGGTCTGCGAGACGAGAACTTCCCCCGGACCGGCATAGGCGGCGACGCGTGCACCGGTGTGGACCGCGATGCCGCCGATCTTGCCGTCGACGAGCTCGCACTCTCCGGCATGCAGCCCGGAACGCACGTCGATCCCGAGTTCACGAACGGCGGCGGCGATCGACCGCGCGCACCGAACAGCACGAGCCGGCCCGTCGAAAGCGGCGAAGAATCCGTCTCCGGCCGTATCGATCTCGCGGCCGCGGGCTCGGGCGAGCTCGCTTCGCACGAGCGCGTGATGCCGTTCGAGAAGCTGTCGCCAGCCGGAATCGCCGAGCTCCGTCATGCGTTCGGTCGAGCCGACGATGTCGGTGAAGAGAACCGTCGCGAGCACGCGGTCGGGCTCTCGCCTGGCGTCGGCCTCCCACGCCTCCCGCACGAACGTCTCGACAGCGTCGAGAAACGGCGCCATGTCGGCGACCGCCGGAACGTGGCCCTGAATCGGGATCTCGACGTATGTCGCCGTGGGGATGGCCGCGGCGAGCTCGCGCCCGCGCGCGGCGCCGACCCAGTTGTCCTCGGTGTTCTGCAGCACGAGCGTGGGCGCCGAGATCGCAGAGAACACATGTCGCACGTCGACCTCGACGTTCATGCGGCTGTAGGCGAACTCGTCACCGGGGCTGAGCGAGTAGCGGAACATCCGCGCGAATGCGGCGAGTTCCTCCTCGGTCGCGTTCGGTGAGCATCCGTCGCGCGCTTCCGCCATCGCGTAGCCGGCCGGATCGCGCTCCCGCTGCGTTCGCTGGTCGGCCATCACTCGGAGGGTCTCGTCGGCCGACCGCCTTGGGCTCGCGAAGCCGCCATACGCGACGAGTGCCCATGCGCGCTCGGGGTAGCTCGCCGCGAAGAGAAGGGACAGCCTGACGCCCTCGGACCAGCTGAAGATGGCCGCGCGCTCCGACCCCACGGCATCCATCACTGCGCGGATGTCGTCCATCCGGGTCTCCGGTGACGCGAATCCGCTCGCCTTGTCGGATAGGCCGACGCCGCGCTTGTCGAAGTTGATCACCCGGGCGAACGAGCCGAACCGCTCGAACAAGGCGCGGATCACCGGGACATCCCACGCGAGCTCGACGTGACTGCTCGCGGGCAGGATCAGGACGACGTCGAAAGGCCCGTCCCCGAAGACCTGGTAGGCGATGCTCACGTCGCCGTTGCGGGCGTAGCGAGTCTCCGGCACGAAGGGAGGATAGGCCCGCCTGTGAGCGAAATCCAGGCGCATGCCGCGGAAGCGGAAATCGAAGCTGCGTCCGCGGATGCCGAGTCGCGTCAAGAAGACGCAGACGAAGCGCTCGCGTCCACGCAATGAGCATTCCGAGCTCTGGGGCCTCGGCGCGATCGCGCTCGGGCTCTTCCTCGGCGCCGTCCTCTATTTCGGGTGGAACGGCGGTTACGTCGGCGGCTGGCTCGGCGACGGCCTCCACCGTCTGATCGGCGCGGCGACGTACGGGTTGCCCGTCGCGCTCACGGTGCTCGGTGGGCTGATGGTGACGCGCAGCGCGCTCGTCGACGTGCGTCCATTCCGCGCCGGGGTCGTCGTTCTCGCAGCGGGGCTGATGATCTCGCTCGGAAAGGATCAGGGCGGGTACGCCGGCCAACTCCTCGGCGGCGCGGTCGCCGTCGCGATCGGCGCGACGGGCTCGCTGCTCCTCGGCTCTGTCCTCATCCTCGGCGGCTCGCTCCTGCTCTCGGGGGCGTCGCTCGGCGCAATCCTCCGGCACTCCGGCCGAAGCCTGCACAAGGCCGCGACGAAGGCGAGAGCCTCTCGCTCCGGTACCAGGTACCGCGACGAAACCGTCACGATGTCGCATCCGCGGGTCGCCCACACGCCGCCGGTCGACGGCGTCGCGTCGTTCCCGGACGTCCTCCACGACACACCGCCGCACACGCTCGCACCGCCACCGTTCCTCCACACCGAGCCCGCCCGGCTCGTCGTCGAGGAGCCGACCCTGTTCGACGAGGTGACCTCCGAGAACAGCGTCTACACGCTCCCGGACGCGGGCGTCCTCCGCCGCTCGCCGCCCGGCGGTGACGAATCGGGGGAAGAAGCTGCGCGCGTCGCCGAGCTTCTCGTCCAGACGCTCGCGCACTTCGGGATCGAAGCGACGGTGATCGGCCAGATCTCGGGCCCGCGAGTCACGCGCTACGAGCTGCAGCTCGCGCCCGGGACGAAGGTCGCGAAGGTCGCCGCGCTCAAGGACGACCTCTCGTACGCGCTCGCGACCACAGAGATCCGGATCCTCGCGCCGATTCCCGGCAAGCAGGCCGTCGGCGTCGAGCTCCCGAACCTCTCGCCGAACCTCGTCACGCTCGGCGACATCTTCGAGCCGCTGCCCGCGACCGCGAGCCCCGTCTCGGTCTGGCTCGGGAAGGACATCTCCGGCGCCGCCGTGTGGACGGATCTCGCCCGGATGCCGCACCTGCTCATCGCCGGTACGACCGGCTCCGGCAAGTCCGGCTGCCTCAACGCGTTGCTCACGTCGGTGCTCCTGCGCGCGACGCCGGACGAGGTGCGGATGATCCTCATCGATCCGAAGCGGATCGAGCTCAACCACTACGAGTCGATCCCGCACCTCCTCACGCCCGTCGTCTCGAGCCCGAAGGAAGCGAGCGCCGTCCTCGCCAACTGCCTCACGGAGATGGAACGCCGCTACGAGCGCCTCTCGTCGGTGCGCGCGCGCAACATCAACGAGGCGAACCGCGCCTTCCGCCAGCGCGGTGAGCCGACGCTGCCGTACATCCTCGTGGTGATCGACGAGCTCGCCGACCTGATGATGGTCGCGCCGCAGGCGGTCGAGGACGCTGTGATTCGCCTCGCGCAGAAGTCGCGCGCCGTCGGCATCCACCTGGTCCTTGCGACGCAACGCCCGTCCGTCGACGTGATCACGGGGATGATCAAGGCGAACGTCCCGTCGCGGATTGCGTTCGCCGTCTCATCACAGACAGACTCGCGCGTCATCCTCGACACGGGCGGCGCCGAGTCGCTGCTCGGACAGGGCGACATGCTCTTCAAGCCGCTCGGCACGTCGCGCCTACAGCGCGTGCAGGGCGCGTACGTCTCGGAGGAGGAGGTCGCGCTCGTCGTCGAGCAGACGCGCCAGCGCGAGCAGGAGCTCGACGAGAGCTACCTCGCGCTGCCGGAGGTGTTCGCCGCCGACGACTCTGCCGACCACGGCGAGTTCGACCCGGACGACGACCCGCTGCTCGACAAGGCGATCGAGATCGTCGTCACGACGCAGACCGCCTCCGTGTCGCTCCTGCAGCGTCGCCTCCGCGTCGGCTACACGCGCGCGGGCCGCCTCATCGACATGCTCGAGCGGCGCGGGATCATCTCCGGCTATGAAGGTTCAAAGCCGCGCCGCGTGCTCGTCGACGAGAGCCAGTACCACTCGTACGCCGCTGCCGCCGACAACTAACCGCTCCTCTTCCACCTCGTCCTAGATAGGGCTAGGATCGGCAGCAACCGGGTTTCATCAAGAAAGAGGAGGGTTACGTGAAGTTTTCACGCTGGATGCTCGTGGCGGGGGCGGCTGCGGTCGTCGTCGCTGTCGCGCTCGCGGGGTCGGTCGGCGTCTCGAAGGCGCCTGCGGCCGCGACGGCGAAGTACGGGGTCGCGCTTGTTAGCGACGTCGCCGGCTTCAACGACAACGGATTCAACAAGGCTCAGTACCAAGGACTCCTGAAGGCGCAGTCGAAGCTCGGCATCAAGGCCTATCCGATCGTCTCGCATTCGCCGAGCGACTATCAGCCGAACTACAACACGGCCATCCACGACGGTGCGAAGCTGATCATCGCCGCCGGGTTCCTGCTCGACGACACGATGAACACCTACGCCCACGCGTACCCGAAGGTCAAGTTCGCGATCACGGACGACACGGCGACGCCGGGCTACAAGAACGAGGAGGGCATCACCTACGCGACGCAGGAGGGCGGCTGTCTCGTCGGAGTCCTCGCCGCCAAGCAGGCTCAGAGCGCTAACGGGAACAAAGCCGGCACGATCGGTGTCGCCGGCGGCATCGAGATCCCGCCCGTCGATTCGTACATCGCGGGGTACAAGTACTGCGCGGACAAGGCCGTGCCGGGGACGAAGATCCTCGTCCAGTATTCGAACAGCTTCACTAACCAGTCGGCGTGCTCCGCGGTCGCGCAGAACGAGATCGGCCAGGGCGCCGACGTGATCTTCCAGGTCGCCGGCTCGTGCGGTGACGGCGCACTCACGGAAGCCGCGTCACTCGGCAAATGGGGCATCGGCGTGGATGCCGACGAGTACAACGTCGCCAAGGGCCATATCCTCACGAGCGCGCTGAAGGAGACGGGTGTAGGCGTCTACGACACGATCCAGGGCGCGCTCAAGGGCAGCTTCAAGGGCGGCCATAACCTGCTGTTCAACCTCAAGAACAACGGCGTCGGAGTCGGCAGGATCAACCCGGCCGTGCAGGCGAGCTGGAAGACGCTCATGAACAAGTACAAGAAGGAGATCATCGCCGGGACTCTCAAGCCTCCGGCGGCTTGCAAGAACGACAAGTGCTGAGGTAAGAAACGCGTTATTCCGGAGAGGGCGGGCGAAGAGTCCGCCCTCTCTGTTTTCACGCCATGAGCAATCACTCCGCCGACCAGCTCGTCCTCGAGATGCGGAACATCCGCAAGGAGTTCCCGGGCGTCGTCGCGAACGACGGCGTCTCGTTCGACGTCCGTCGCGGCGAGGTTCACGCGCTGCTAGGCGAGAACGGCGCCGGCAAGTCGACTCTCATGAACATCCTCTACGGCCTCTACCGGCCTGACGGAGGAGAGATCCGCGTCAACGGCAAGCCCGTCTCGTTCTCCTCGGCGCGCGAGGCGATCCAGGCCGGGATCGGGATGGTGCACCAGCACTTCATGCTCATCCCGGTGATGAGTGTCGCCGAGAACATCGTCCTCGGTATCGAGCCGCACAGGCGCCTCCTGCTCGACGAGAACGGGGCCGACGAACGGGTCCGCGAGCTTTCGGGCCGGTTCGGGCTCGCGGTCGACCCGGACGCACTCGTGAGCGACATCACCGTCGGCCAGCAACAGCGCGTTGAGATCCTCAAGGTGCTCTACCGCGACGCCAACCTGCTCATCCTCGACGAGCCTACCGCGGTCCTGACTCCGCAGGAGGCACGGGAGCTCTTCGCGGTCATTCGCAGCCTTCAGGCCGGCGGGATGTCGATCATCTTCATCAGCCACAAGCTCAAAGAGGTGCTCGAGATCGCCGACCGGATCACGGTTCTGCGGCGAGGCAAGACGATCGAGACGGTTCCGCGTGAGGGTGCGACCGAGGAGTCGCTCGCGCGGGCGATGGTCGGTCGCGACGTTCTGCTCCAGGTGGAAAAGACGACGGCGCAGCCCGGTGACGTGCTCCTTTCCGTCGAGGATCTCCACGTCCGCGACGACCGGGGAATCGAGAAGGTGCGGGGCGTCTCGTTCGACGTCCGGGCGGGCGAGATCGTGGGGATCGCGGGAGTTGACGGGAACGGCCAGACCGAGCTGATCGACGCGCTCACCGGCCTGCAGAAGATCGAGAGCGGGGCGGTGACGATCGACGGCAAGCGCTTGACGCACGCCTCGGCGCGCACCGCCCTCGACCTCGGGGTCGGGCACATCCCGGAAGACCGTCAGCGGCGCGGGCTCGTGCTCGAGTTCTCGATCGCGGAGAACATCGCGCTCCACGATTACGCGAAGGCGCCGGACGCGCGGTTCGGGTGGCTCTTCCCGGGGCGGATGACCGACCGCGCGAAGCGGCTGATCCAAGACTTCGACATCCGTGGCGGCGGTCCGCAGACGCGGGCCGGCGGGCTCTCCGGCGGCAATCAGCAGAAGCTCGTCGCGGCGCGAGAGATCGATCGCGACCCGAAAGTTCTCATTGCCGCACAGCCGACCCGCGGACTCGACGTCGGCGCGATCGAGTATCTCCATCGCCGCCTCGTTGTCGAGCGCGACAAGGGGAGGGCCATCCTGCTCGTCTCGCTCGAGCTCGAGGAGATCCTCTCGCTCTCCGATCGGATCCTCGTGCTCTACGAGGGCCAGATCGTCGGCGAGCACAGCCGCGACGTCTCCGAGGAGCAGATCGGCCTCGAGATGCTCGGCGGCAGGAGCGCTGCGGCGTGAGCGAACCGAAGAACCCGGGCTCGCCGGTGATCCCGCCTCCGTCGGCGCCACCGGAGGCGAACATCGTCCGGTTCTCCAACCTCCTCTCGCTCAGGCGGTCCGGCGGCATTCTCGTGCCGCTTGCGACGGTGGTTCTCGCGCTCGTGATCAGCTGGATCGTCGTCGCCGCGACACAGCACAGCGTGCACAAGGCTCTCATCGTCTTCAAGGAGATCTTCTACGGCACAGGACTGAACTGGATCGCACACCCAACCACGAACCTCATGACGAGCATCTCGGCGTACAACCTCGAGCAGACCCTGCTGCAGACGACGCCCCTCATTTTGACCGGCCTCGCTGTCGCCTTCGCGTTCCGCTGCGGAATGTTCAACATCGGGGGCAACGGTCAGTACATCGTCGGTCTCGTCGTCGCCAACTGGCTTGGCTTAGACCTGGCAGGGCTCAATCCGCTCGTCCACGTTCTGCTCTGCATCGCGGCCGGGACGCTTGCTGCTGCGGCATACGCCGCGATCGCCGGCATCCTCAAGGCCACCGTCGGTGCGCACGAGGTGATCTCGACGATCATGCTCAACTGGATCGCCTACTGGACGGCGTCGTGGTTGGTCGGGGTCGGCGGCCCGCTGCAGATCACCGGCGCCGCGAACGCGACGAATCCGGAGTCGGGCCAAGTGATGCCCGGCGCGAGACTGCCGGACTTCTGGGGCACGCAGGCGCTTCAGGGGCTTCACGTCGGCATCTTCATCGCGCTTGCGGCCGTCGTCGTCTTCTGGGCGTTGCTCAACCGCACGACAGTCGGTTACGAGGTGCGCGCCGTGGGCTTCAACCCGGACGCTGCTGCGTACGGCGGGATCAACGTGAAGAAGAACTACATCCGCGCAATGGCGATCTCGGGCGCCTTCGCCGGTCTTGCCGGGACGCTCGACATGCTCGGAGGTGCGCAGGACTACCAGCTCGCACAGCTCTCCATCCCGTACATCCAGGTCGGATTCATCGGCATCGCAGTCGCCCTGCTCGGCCGGAACACGGCAATTGGCACCTTGCTCGCCGCGCTGCTCTTCGGGGCACTCTCGTACGGGAGCTTCCACGGCCTCGGCAGCTCGAGCGTGATCGACCCAACCCTCGCGAACAACCTCCCCTACATCATCATGGGCCTGATCGTCCTGTTCATCGGGGCCGAGCTGCTGATCCTCTACGTCTGGGGCTCCCGGAAGAAGCTCAGACCACCGGGCCGGCGGGCCAACGCACGCGCAGCCGAGGTCGGTTCATGAACACGTGGACGACGAGATTCGACAATCCCCTGAGTACGAGCTTGCGGAACGCGAAGCTCACCGGAGTCGTCGGCATCTTCCTCGGCGCGCTCGCCGCCTTCCTCGCGATCCCGCCGATCGAGGCGCGGGCGGTCACGTGGCCCGTCGTCGTCGGCATCGTCGCGGCGATGCTCGGGATCTGGACCGTGACGCGCGGCCGCCGGAGGTTGGGCTGGGGCGCGGTCGCGGCCGGCATTCTCGGCATCGGTCTGGGCATCCTCGCGACCCGCTCGAGCACCGGAAACCTCGGCGCGGTCTTCGATGCGACTCTCGTGCAACAGACCCTCAGCTTCGCCACGCCGCTCGTCTTCGCGGCAATCGGCGGCATGTTCTCCGAGCGCAGCGGTGTCGTGAACATCGGCCTCGAGGGAATGATGCTCATGGGCGCTTTCTGGGGCGTCTACGGCGCGGACAGGGGCGGCAGCTGGGCGGTTGGCCTCGTGGTCGCGATGGGTGTCGGTGGCCTGCTGGCGCTCGTCTACGCCTTCTTCGCGATCCATCTGCGAGCCAACCAGATCGTGGGCGGCACGGGAGTCAACTTCCTCGCCCTCGGGGTGACCGGCTACTTCTACATCCAGCTCTACAACAACAACAACATCCCGTTTGGCGTCTCCGTCCTGCCGAACGTCCATATCCTGTCGGGCGCAGGCTTCTTCGCGCAGGCGGTCGGTGATCTGAACGTCCTGACCTGGGTGAGCTTCGCGCTCGTCGTCGTCGCGTACATCGTGGTCTTCAAGACGCCGATCGGACTGCGGATTCGCGCCTGCGGTGAGCATCCCCGCGCGGCTGACACGGTCGGGATCAACGTCTACAGAATCCGCTACGGCTGCGTCGTCCTCTCGGGGATCCTGGCGGCCGTCGGCGGGCTCTACCTGTCCGAAGGTCCGCAGGGGAAGGGATCGTTCATCTTCGACATGACGAATGGCAGCGGCTTCATCGCGCTCGCGGCGATGATCTTCGGCAACTGGCGTCCCGCCGGCGCGTTCGCCGCCGCACTCCTCTTCGGCTTCTCGAGTGCACTGGCACTGAAGCTCGAGGTCTACTCGAACCAGGCGGGAACACTCTTCCAGATCCTGCCCTACGCCCTGACGCTGATCGCGATCGCCGGCGTCATCGGCCGAACGGTCGCTCCGGCGGCCGACGGCAAGCCGTACGTCAGGCAGTAGCTACGAGATCGCGACCATGCGGTCGATCGCGAGGCGCGCCCTGTCGGCGAGCTCGGGAGGGACCGTCACGACGTGCTTGCCGTCGCGCAGCGAGTCGCGCACCTTCTCGAGCGTCATCATCTTCATGTAGCGACACTCGGCGTCGTCGCGCACCGGCTCGAACGTCTTGCCGGGCGCCTCCTTCTGGAGCCGGTGGATGATCCCCGTCTCGGTCGCGACGATGAACCGCTGCTTCGGCGAGCGCTTCGCGAAGTCGATCATCCCCTCGGTCGAGAGGATGTGCGTCCGCTCGTTCGCGAACGCCATCGCCTGGCTCGCGCAGCCGCATTCGGGGTGGACGAGCAGCTCGGCGTCGGGCGCCTCGTCCTGCCAGCGCTCGATGTCGGCAGGACGGATGCCCGCGTGGACGTGGCACTCGCCCATCCAGATCTCGAGCTTGCGGCCGGTGACCTTCTCGAGCCAGAGGCCGAGGTACATGTCCGGGCAGGAAGAGGATCTCCGTGTCCGCCGGGATCGCCTCGATCACCGACTTCGCGTTGCCCGACGTGCAGCAGTAGTCGCTCTCCGCCTTCACCTCGGCGGTCGTGTTGACGTAGGAGACGACGACCGCGCCCGGATGCTCGGCCTTCCACGTGCGCAGCTGGTCGGCGTCGATCGACGCGGCGAGCGAGCAGCCGGCGTCCGAGGTCGGGGATGAGGATCGTCTTCTCGGGGCTGAGGATCGCCGCCGTCTCGGCCATGAAGTGGACGCCGCAGAAGACGACCGTCGACGCATCGGTCGCCGCGGCCTGCCGCGAGAGACCGAGCGAGTCGCCGACGTAGTCCGCGACGTCCTGCACCTCGGGGCGCTGGTAGTTGTGGGCGAGGATGACCGCGTCCTGCTCGCGGGCAAGCGCGCGGACCTCCTCCTGCAGCTCTGTGAACTCTGTAACTGATGGGGCGACGGTCACGTGACCTCCAGTGAGACGTGGAGCGAGCGGGCGGAGTGGGTAAGCGCGCCGACGGAGATGAAGTCGACGCCGGTCTCGGCGTAGGCGCGCACGGTGGCGAGCGACACGCCGCCGGAGGCTTCGAGCTCGGCGCGGCCGGCAACCTCGTTCACCGCTTCGCGCACCTCCTCCGGGCTCATGTTGTCGAGGAGGATCCGCGCGGCACCGGCGGCGAGCGCTTCGCGCACCTGATCGAGCGTCTCCGCTTCGACCTCGACGGGCAGCCCGAGACTGTGCTCGTCGAGCGACGCGAGTGCCTGCGCAATGCCGCCCGCGACTCGGATGTGGTTCTCCTTGATGAGGATGCCGTCGTACAGGCCGGCACGGTGGTTCGTCCCGCCGCCGCAGCGGACGGCGTACTTCTCGAGCGCTCGCAGGCCCGGCGTCGTCTTGCGCGTGTCGAGGATGCGGGCGGACGTTCCTTCGGTCAGCTCGACGTAGCGGTGGGTGAGCGTGGCGATCCCGCTGAGGCGGCCGACGAAGATTGAGCGCGACGCGCTCGCCGGTGAGGATCGCCCGGGCCGGGCCTTCGACAACCGCGATGACGGCCGGCACGTCGGAGACGGCGGTTCCCTCCTCGAGCTTCACCTCGACCGTGACCGACGGGTCGAGGGCGCGGAAGACTGCCGCGGCGACCGGAACGCCGCAGACGACGCCGGGCTCCTCGAGGAGCAGTTCCGCGCGGCAGCGAGCGTCCGCGGGAACGAGGGCGAGCGTCGTCGCGTCGCCGCTGCCGACGTCCTCGGCGAGCGCCGCTGCACGACGCGCTCGATGTCCTGCGGGCTCAGCTCCATGTCTCCAGCTCCGGCTCGCGCCCGGGACGAACGACGAAGTGGCCCGCGAGCGCGTCGCTCTCGACCGGGAAGTCGTCGCGGAAGTGGACGCCGCGGCTCTCCTCGCGCGCGAGCGCGGTCGCGGCGACGAGCCGCGCGAGCGGATGCGGCGCGTCGAGCAGCCGCTCGAAGCCCGGCCGCGTTGCGGATCAGTCCGGCGTCACGCCACAGGGCCTCGCCTGGCGGCTCTTCTCCAAGTAACACTGTGTTACAAGCGTTGTCAAAGGCGAGGCCGTCAATCGCAGCCAGCCCGGCGCGGCGGCCGAAGACGAGGCACTCGAGCAGCGAGTTCGACGCGAGCCGGTTTGCGCCGTGGACGCCGGTGGCGGCGCACTCGCCGGCGGCGTAGAGCCCGGGCACGGTCGTCGTCCCGTCGAGGTCGGTGACGATGCCGCCGATCGCGTAGTGCGCGGCGGGGGAGACGGGAATCGGCTCGTCTGCCGGCGTCGTAGCCGGCGCGCTCGAGCGTCGCCATCAAGCGTCGGGTAGCGGTCGCGCTCGATCTCGCGCAGGTCGAGCTGCGCGCCCGAACGCGCGTCGATCGCGCGAGCGACGACGTCGCGCGGCGCGAGCTCGTCGGTGAAGCGCTCCCCGCCGTCGTCGAGCAGCATCGCGCCGGCGCCGCGCAGCGCCTCGGAGAGCAGAAACCCGTCGTGGCCGTTGTCGTCGCGGAGCGCGGTCGGGTGGAACTGGACGAGCTCGAGGTCGGCGAGCGCCGCTCCGGCGCCGTGCGCGAGCACAAGCCCTTCGCCGGTCGCGCCGGCCGGGTTCGTCGTCCGCGCCCACAGCGCGGCGTAGCCGCCCGTCGCGAGGACGACCGCCGAGCCCCGCAGCGACGAGAGCGACGTGACGCGCTCGCCCTCAAGAATGCGGATCCGCGGATGCTCGCTCGCGCGCCGGGTCAGGACGTCGGCGACGTGCCGTCCCGTGTCCGCTCCGCCCGCATGGACGACACGCGGGCGCGAGTGCCCACCTTCGAGCGACAGGCCATCGTCGAAGCGAGCACCGAGGTCGCGCAGCCACTCGATCCGTCCGGGCGCCTCGTTTGCGAGGAGCTCGACCGCGCTCGGCCGGCAGATCCCACGGCCGGCCGCGAGCGTGTCTGCGGCGTGGAGGCTCGGGTCGTCGCTCTCGTCGACAGCGGCAGCGACTCCGCCCTGCGCGGCGTAGCTGTTCGAGGCAGTGTGGGAGGCCTTCGCCAGCACCGTCACCGACGCGCCTTCCTCGGCGGCGGCGAGGGCGGCAGAGAGGCCGGCGATCCCGGCTCCGACGATTGTTACGTCGATCTTGTGGCGTTTTTGCCTCACGAGCGATAACCTCTAGAGCGAGTGTACACGGTTTCCGACTCCCAGGCGAAAACCGCCGCGCACGCGGTCCTCGCAGCTGTGCTCCAGGTGAGAGGAGCACGACTTCAGGCGCTGCTCTGGCAGCGCGCGAGGGAGCCGTACGCGGGCGCGTGGGCTCTGCCCGGCGGCGCACTCGCCCCCGACGAGACGCTCGAGGAATCGGCGCGGCGGCACCTCGCCGCGAAGGTCGACGTCAAGGAGCTCTCGCACCTCGAGCAGTTCGAGACCCTGAGCGAGCCGGGCCGGAATCCCGCGGGGAGGGAGCTCGCGACGGCCTACCTCGGGCTCGTGCCCGCGGGCGTCGACCCGCAGATCCCGGCGGACACGCGCTGGCATCCGCTCGACGACCTGCCGGAGCTCGCGTACGACCACGAGACGATCCTCCTCACCGCGCGCGAGCGCCTCCGCGCAAAACTCTCGTACACGAACCTCGGCTTCGCGCTCGCGCCGCCTCGTTTCACGCTCGCCGAGCTCCGCGACATCTACGCCGCAGCGCTCGGCCATCACGTCACGGCGACGAATCTCCAGCGCGTCCTCCTGCGCCGGCAGCTCATCGAGGACACGGGCGAGAGGCGGCACTACGGGAGCGGGGGAGGCCGGCCGGCGGCGATCTACCGCTTCCGCAATCCCGAGCTCGAGATCACGGATCAGTTCGCCGTCCTTCGTCCCCCTACAATGAGCGGCTAGTTGGCCTCACGGACTCACGCATACACGCAGGCTGCGTCGAACCGGGGGCGGTCGAACCATCGCGCGACGCTCGCCGTTCTCTGCGGCCTTGCCGCGGTGATCGCCATCCCGCTCGCGATCGAACTGACGCGGAAGATGGCCGGGGCAGTGCTGCTCGACGCCGTCTGGGCGATCCCGGTCGCCGCCGTCGCCGCAGCCGCGTCCCTCATGTTCCAGCGGGGAGCGCGCGGCGTCGTCAGCCGAACGCTCAAGCAGGCGGGCGGCTCGCGACGTCTCTTGGCCGCACGTGTCCTCGCGATCACGGCCATCTGCCTCACGCTCTCGTCGGCGCTCGCAGTCGGGATCTACGAGTTTCTCGTGTGGAAAGAACGCCACTAGACTGAACTCGTGTTCGAGATCGGTTACAGCCTCAGAACTGCCCGGGAGCGGCAAGGCATCGGCCTCCCCGAAGCCGAGCTTGCGACGAAGATCCGCGCGAAGTACATCCGCGCCCTCGAGGAGGAGGATTTCGAGGCACTGCCGGCCGACACGTACGCGCGCGGCTTTCTCCGCTCCTACGCCGACTACCTCGGCCTCGACGGTGAGATCTACGTCGACGAGTACGCGTCCCGCTTCCACAACGCGGAGTGGGACGATGAGCCGCGGCCTTCGACGCGGAGCCGGCCGCGCCGGCCGCGTCGCGAGCGGACGATCGAGCGCCGCGCGGTCGTGTTCGCGCTTGCCGGCATCGCCGTCCTCACCGCGCTCGTCTTCGCGGCATGGCGGTACGGCAACACGCCGCCCGTGCAGGCGCTCGGCAACCATCGCCGGCATGCCCCGGTGCTCGTCCTCCACGGCGTCGGGCGCGGGACGTTCGTCGTCGTCCGGCGAGGCTCGAGGACGGGTCACCTCCTCTTCAGCGGCACGCTCACGCCCGGTCGCGTGGAGACGTTCTCCGGCAAGCGCTTCTACGTCCACGCCCGCCGGCAAGTGGGCGTCCGCATCACACGTCCGGCGGGCGTGACGCTCCTCGGCGGGTGAGCCCGCGCCCTCGGGCAGCGGTCGTCGTCACCGGCAGCGAGCTCGTCCGCGGCGAGCGCACGGACCGGAATGGCCCGTTCCTCGCCGCCGAGGCGCTTCGGCACGGCCTCGAGCCCGCGCGGATCACGATCGTCGGCGACAATCCCGCCGAGCTCGAAGCGGCGCTGCGCGAGGGTCTGGAGGCCGACGCCTGCTTCGTCTCGGGCGGGCTCGGGCCGACGCACGACGACCGCACCGTCGAGATGCTCGCGCGGGCGGCTGGCCTCGAGCTCGTCGTCGACGAGGAGCTCGAGCAGCAGATCGGTGCAGTCTCGCGCGCGGTCGCCGATCGGCTGCGCCGCCCGTACGGCGACTTCGAGGCCGGTGTGCGGAAGCAGGCCACACGTCCAGCGCCGGCCGGGTCGCTCGGCCTCGCCGGAACCGCGCCAGGCCTCGTGTTCCGTGCGCCCAACGGCTGTGTCGTCGTCGTCCTGCCCGGCCCGCCGGCCGAGTTGCAGCGCCTCTGGCCGAACGCGCTCGTGAGCGAGCCCGTGCGGGAGCTTCTTGCGCAGACGACTCCGCCGGACCGCCGCGTCCTCCGCCTGTTCGGCGTCAGCGAGTCCGCGGTCGCGCGCGCGCTCGAGGAGGCCGGGGGAGACGGCGACGGCGTCGAAGTGACGATCTGCGCGCGTGAGTTCGAGATCCATGTCGATCTCGTCGTCGAGCCGGGCGCGGATGCACGGGCGGACCGGTTGGAAGCCGAGCTCGCGGCGCGTCTCGAGAAGTGGGTCTTCTCCCGCGACGAGCGCTCGGTCGAAGAGCACGTCCTCTCGCTCGCACACGCGCGCGGATTGACGATCGCGACAGCGGAGTCATGCACAGGCGGCCTCGTCGCCGCCCGACTGACGCGCGTGCCCGGCTCGAGCGAGAGCTTCCTCGGCGGAGTTGTCGCGTACGCCGATGCCGTGAAGACCGCAGAGCTCGACGTACCCCAGTCCGTCCTTGCCGAGCATGGCGCCGTTTCCGTCGAGGTCGCCGAGGCGATGGCGGACGGTGCGCGCCGCAGGGTCGGCGCTGACCTTGCGGTCGCCGTGACCGGCGTGGCGGGACCGGGGGGTGGGACGGACGAGAAGCCGGTCGGCCTCGTCCACCTCCACGTGAGCGGCCCGGACGGCTCGCGCGCGCGCACGCTCGACGTTCCCGGCGACCGGGAGCAGGTGCGAGCGCGCTCGACCGTGACGGCGCTTCACCTCCTGCGGCAGTTTCTCGAAGTCGGCACGAAGTCTTGACGGAGCTTTCAGCAGCGCCGGTCTAGCGTGCAGGAGGCGAACCCGTAGAAGCGAACACGTGTTCCGTCCGATGCGATTGCTTATCTATGACGGCTGCACCCGAGGCGTGGGAACCACGCGCTCTCGACTTGGTGGCCCCGGAGCGAAGGTAGGAGGTAAATAGGTGGACAAGCACGAAGCACTCGACGTCGCGCTCGGCCAGATCGAGCGCCAGTTCGGCAAGGGCTCGGTCATGAAGATGAACGATCGCGCCGCCGTCTCGGTCGGCGCGGTCTCGACCGGCTCGCTCGCGCTCGACCTCGCGCTCGGGATCGGCGGCCTGCCGCGCGGCCGCGTCGTCGAGATCTTCGGCCCGGAGTCCTCGGGCAAGACAACGCTCGTCTACCACGTCATCGCCGAGGCGCAGCGCCGCGGCGGCATCTGCGCCTTCATCGATGCCGAGCACGCGATGGACCCGGCTTACGCGAAGCGGATCGGCGTCGACATCGACAACCTCCTCGTCTCCCAGCCCGACACGGGCGAGCAGGCGCTCGAGATCTGCGAGCTGCTCATCCGTTCCGGCGCGCTCGACGTTGTCGCCATCGACTCGGTCGCGGCCCTGACGCCGAAGGCCGAGATCGAGGGCGAGATGGGCGACAGCCACGTCGGCCTCCAGGCGCGCCTTATGAGCCAAGCGCTCCGCAAGCTCGCCGGCACGCTCAACCGCACCGACACGATCTGCCTCTTCACGAACCAGCTCCGCGAGAAGATCGGCGTGATGTTCGGCAGTCCCGAGACGACGCCGGGCGGTCGCGCTCTGAAGTTTTATTCGTCTGTCCGCCTCGACATCCGCCGCATCGAGACGCTGAAGGAAGGCGCCGAGGCGTACGGCAACCGGGTCCGCGTCAAGGTCGTGAAGAACAAGGTCGCCCCGCCGTTCAAGCAGGCGGAGTTCGACATCATCTACGGCTCCGGCATCTCGTGGGAGGGCACAGTCCTCGACACGGGCATCGAGCGGAAGGTCGTCGCGAAGTCGGGCTCGTACTTCAGTTTCGGCGACGAGCGGCTCGGTCAGG
Source organism: uncultured Actinomycetes bacterium (assembly GCA_963753525.1). GTDB lineage: Bacteria > Actinomycetota > Thermoleophilia > Gaiellales > Gaiellaceae > Palsa-739. The sequence continues at coordinate 115,092 of CAVWCS010000004.1, read as the reverse complement.
GCCGGGTGAATGCAACCGCGTTCCTGCGCGAGCACCCGGACGTCACCCAGCAGATCCTCCAGCAGATCCAGGTCGATCTCGGCCCGGAGCAGATCGTCTCGGCCCGGCTCCTGCCGGTCTCCGACGACGCGGCGGCCAACGGCAGCACCAACGGCAAGGCCAAGGCGGAGGTCGCTGCGGAAGCGCTCGCCGCCGCAACAGCCGACGCGGAGGAGTGACCCGCACCGTCACTTCCCTGCGCGAGCTCAAGCGCGGCAAGGTCGAGGTCGAGCTCGACGGCGAGCCGTGGCGCGTTCTTCCAGCGGCGGTAGTCGTTCGGGCAGAGCTCCGAGTGGGGCGCCGGCTCGACAGGGAGTCGGCGCGTCTCCTGGCGCGCGAGCTACGCCGGGCGAACGCCCTCGCCCGGGCGACCCGCGCGCTCGCCGCGCGTGACCGTTCGCGCGGCGAGCTCGAAGTGCGACTCGACGAGGCGGGGGTCTCCGAGGCCGCACGCGAAGAGGCGCTCGGTTCGCTCGAAGCGGCCGGCCTCGTCGACGACGGGCGGGTGGCGGAGTCCCGGGCGCGCGAGCTGGCACGGCGCGGCTACGGCGACTCGGTGATCCGGGCGGACCTCCGGAGCCGGCGGATCGATTCCGAGACGGTCACTGCCGCGATTGACGGGCTCGAGCCGGAGGCGCAGCGCGTCCTGCGAGCTGTGGAAGGCAAGGAGCGGACGCCGACGATGCTCCGCCGGCTCACCGCGCGCGGCTTCTCCCGCGACACGCTCGAGGATCTCGCGACGTCGTTCGCACGCGACGCCTGAGGCTACCCTGCGGCGATGCGCCGCTACCACGTGACGACGTTCGGCTGCCAGATGAACGCCCACGACTCCGAGCGGATCAAGGGCGCCCTCGAAGAGCTCGGCCTCGGCGAGGCGGCAGATCCCGACGAGGCGGACGTCCTCGTGTTCAACACGTGCACTATCCGCGAGAAGCCCGACCAGCGCTTTGCTGCACACATGGGGAACGCCGCGAGGCGCAAGCGCGAGCGACCCGACACCGTCGTCGCCGTCGGCGGCTGCTACGCCGAAGCGCAGCGGGAGCGCATCTTCGACCTCTACCCGCACGTCGACGTCGCCTTCGGCCCTGGCACGATCTCCCACCTGCGGGACTGGCTCGGCGCCGGCGGCGAAGGCGTCGCGCGCGGCAGCTTCGGCACCGCCGCCGAGCGGGAGTTCGCCGCCGGGCCTGCCGATGCGGCGTGAACGGCGGTTCCAGGCGTGGGTGCAGGTCTCGATGGGCTGCAACTCGGTCTGCTCCTACTGCATCGTTCCCGCCGTGCGCGGCCGCGGAGATTCCGCGGCGCCCGGGCGAGATCCTTGCCGAGATCGAGCAGCTCGCGAGCGATGGAGTTCGTGAGGTGACGCTCCTCGGCCAGAACGTCAACTCGTACGGTCGCGACCTCGGCTCGGGGTTCGCCGAGCTGCTCCGCGCCGTGGATGCGCGTCGACGGGATCGACCGGATCCGCTTCACGAGCCCGCACCCGAAGGACTTCCGGCGCGACGTGATCGAGGCGATGGCGGAGTGCGCCGCCGTCTGCGAGCACGCGCACCTTCCGCTCCAGTCGGGCTCGACGCGCGTCCTGAAGGCGATGCGGCGGACGTACTCCCGCGAGCGCTATCTCGGCCTCGTCGCCGAGCTGCGCGAAGCGATCCCGGACCTCGCGCTGACGACCGACATCATCGTCGGCTTCCCGGGCGAGACCGAGGACGACTTCGCCCAGACGCTCGACGTCGTCGAGGAGGTCGGCTTCGACAGCGCGTTCACGTTCGTGTACTCGCCGCGCGCGGGCACCGAGGCGGCCGCGATGCTCGACCAGGTGACCGACGAGATCAAGCGCGAGCGGATCGAGCGGCTCGTCGAGCGTCGTCCAGCGCTGCGCGGCCGAGCGAAACAGGGCGCGAGTCGGTTCCGTCGAGGAGGTGCTCGTCGAAGGCCATAGCCGCACCGAGTCCAATCTTCTCCGCGGTCGGACTCGGCGGAACACGACGGTCAACTTCGCCGGCGATGCGGAGCCGGGCGAGCTCGTCGATGTGCGAATCGAGAGTGCGACGTCGACGACGCTCGCCGGCGCGCAGCTCGCACTCGCAGTCGCCTGAGCGATGCCGGTCATCGGGCTTTTCGGCCCTACCGCGAGCGGCAAGTCCGATGTCGCCGCGGCGATAGCCGACCTCATTCCGGCAGAGGTCATCTCCGCCGACGCGATGCAGGTGTACGACGGACTCCCGATCCTCACGAACCGATCGCAGCATCCCGAGCGACTCGTCGGGATATGGCCGCTCATCCATGAGGCGTCGGTGGGGGAGTACGCGCCGCTCGCGCATGCCGCGATCGACGAGATCCTCGCCGCTGGGCGGACGCCGATCGTGGCCGGCGGAACCGGCCTGTACTTCCGCGCCGCCCTCGCTGAGCTCGAACTCCCGTCGGCACCGGCTGCAGGGGAGCGCGAGCGCTGGGAGCAGCTGTACGACGCCTCAGGCGCCGAGGCCGCGCACGATCGTCTGCGCGAGGTCGATCCGGCGGCCGCGGAGCGGCTGCACCCGAACGACCGCCGACGAGTCGTTCGCGCCCTCGAGCTCGCTGCCGCGGGAGAGTCCCTCGTGCCCGACGAGGACAAGCTCTTCCGAGGCGCTTGGCGGCATCCCACCCTCGTCATCGGGCTCGACGTGCCGAAGGCCGTGCTCGACGCGCGAATCGCGGCTCGCACGCAGCGGATGTTCGAGCTCGGGGTCGAGGGGGAAGCTCGGCGCGCACTCGCCGGCGGTCTCTCGTCGACCGCGCGAAAGGCGATCGGGGTCGACGAGGTCACCGCTCTTCCGCGGGAGGAGGCGATCGATGCGCTCACAGCGCGGACCCGACGCTACGCCGCGTACCAGCGCAAGTGGATGCGGAGCCTCGAAGGCGTCGTTATGGTCGCTGCCGACCGTCCTCCGAAGGAGACCGCCGCTGAAATCGTCGAGCTGGCACGCGCACGGGAACGTCTATCTCGTCCATGACGGGCCGGCGACGCCTGCCGACGCGGAAGGAACGGACGGCGTCGTGGAGGTGCTCTCCGTCGACGGCGACGAGATCACGATCGGGATCCTCAATCCCGACGGATCGCACGCCGAGATGTCGGGCAACGGCACGCGCATCGCCGCGGCCTGGCTCATGTCTCAGACAGGATCCGACCTCGCCCAGGTGCGCGTAGGCGAGCGCAAGGTCGAGGTGCGCCGCGCCGGCGACGGGCAGTACAAGTCGGCGATGGGCGTCGTAGAGGTGTCCCCAGCCGAGATCGTCGCCGGCGTCGAGCTGACCCCGGTTTCGGTTGGAAACCCGCACGTTGTCGTCGTCGGCGACCCCGAGACGATCGGCGAGCTGGGGCCGCTCCTCGAGACGCATCCAAGGTTCCCGGAACGCACGAACGTCCAGGTCGTCCGCGTCGATAGGCCAGGCGAGGTGACGGCTCGGGTCTGGGAGCGCGGCGTGGGGGAGACGACGGCGTCCGGCACCAGCGCGGTGGCCGTAGCCGCCGCAACGCACGGTGAGGGCGAGGTGCTCGTCCACTTTCCCGGTGGGGATCTGCGGGTCAGGCTTGACAGCGGACGCGCGTGGCTGACCGGCCCGGCCGAGCCGCTCAGCGAGCTTTGACGGTCTTCGACTTCGCGGCCACGCAGCTATTCCCGTCGAGCCCCGACTTCGTCTTGCCGGCGCTCGCGTAGTACGAGCCCTCGACGACCTTCTTGGGCTTGAACGAGAACGTGGCGGGTCCGAACTCCTTCAGCAGGTTCGGAGCGCTCGTTGTGACGGTGCCGACTTTCACGGGCTTCTTCGCCTTGCGGAAGATCGTCACCTCCGTCTTGCCGGCGCAGCTGTAGTCGTCGGCGCCGACGAGCGTTCCTTGGAACTTGCGCGACTTGTAGACAAGTGTGAACTCGCGGGTGACGTGGCCAGTGGGAGGAGAGCCAGCCGACTGTGGCCCCGAAAGCGCAGCGTTGTCGAGGGCAAACGTGTCGGACGTACCAGTGCCGGCGATGTAGACGAATATCGCCTGGAAACCGGCGAGCGCGGCGCTCGCCTGCGCGCCGGTTAGCGGAGTGCTTGTGCCGCACTCGACGAGGTGGCTCGTGTCAAGCGTGACCGCCTCGGTGTTCCAACCCTCGCCGATGGCGCCCAGATCCTCGCACGGCACCACGCTCGAGTTGTCCGAGAACAACCCGACGGACGCGTCCGCGGAGGGGTCGTTCTCCGATCCGGCTATGTCGACCGTCAGGGTGCCGCCGTAATCGTCAACGGCGTTGCCGGCCCAACCTGCGACGGACGATTGAAAGATGCCGTAGTCCGGCGGATCCAGCTGACCCTCGATAAAGCCACCCGGGTTCCCGCCGCTCGATAGCCAGGTGGCAGCGGAGAAGTTGCCGTTGTCGGTGAAGACCCAGCCCTCGCTGCTGGAGTCGAAGGTCGAAGAGCGCGTGATGGCGATCTGCTGCGACGCCAAGGCGGTGCCCACAGTGGCAAGCGCTACGAGCGCGGCGACGACGACGACTAGCCGGCCACGCAACCGAATCCGGCGCAATCCCCCCATACCCGGCTCGAGGCTACTGCGCCGTCGGCGCGCGGTCAACTGCCGATCTCGAACTCGCGCAGCACGTCGTTGAGGCTCGTCTTGAGGTCGGTCTGCTCATTCCGCCAGCCGACGATCAACGCGCACCCGAGCTGGAACGTCCCGGCGGCGAACTCCTTCGGCCTCGTCCCCGGCACGACGACCGCGCGCGGAGGAACGTAACCGCGGTGCTCGATGGGCTCGCTTCCGGTCACGTCAATGATCGGGACGGAGCCCGTCAGCGACACGTTCGGCGCCAGTACCGCGCCTTCGCCAACGAGGATCCCCTCGGTGAGGATGCAGCGCGAGCCGATGAACGCGCCGTCCTCGACGATCACCGGGCGCGCGTTGACGGGCTCGAGGACGCCGCCGATCCCGACGCCGCCCGCGAGATGGACGTCAGCGCCGATCTGCGCGCACGAGCCGACCGTCGCCCAGGTGTCGACCATCGTGTTCGGCCCGACCCAAGCGCCGATGTTCACGTAGCTCGGCATGAGGATCACGCCGGGAGAGAGGAACGATCCGTAGCGCGCCGTCGCCGGCGGCACAACGCGCACGCCGCGCTCGGCGTAGTCGTGCTTGAGCGGGATCTTGTCGAGGTACTCGAAAGGCCCGACCTCGATCGGCTCGACCTTGCGCACGCGGAAGTACTCGAGGATGGCGGCCTTCGCCTCCGTGTTGACCCGCCACTCGCCGTCGAGCTTCTCCGCGACACGCAGCTCGCCGCGGTCGAGTGCCGCGATCGTCTCCTCGACGTTCACGGCAGCTCCCCGATGATCGCCGCTGCGCGCTCGCACTCCTCGAGCGTCGGCACGAGGGCGAAGCGAACGTAGCCGGTGCCGCTCGGCCCGAACATCTCGCCCGGGGACACGATCACACCGCGCTCGAGCAACGCGTCCGCGTCCGGCCCGACCGTCCAGAGGTACATCGTCGCCTCGCTCGCGACGATCTCCCAGCCGCGCGCCTCGAGCGCCGGGATCAGGATGTCGCGCTTCGCGCGGTAGCGGCCGCGCGTCTCCTCGACATGCCGCTCGTCGTTCCACGCGACCACCGAGGCGCGCTGGACGAACTCCTGCGGCGCCGTTCCGACCGTCGGGCGGTACGACTTCAGGGCGGCGACGATCTCCGGCGGCGCCGCGACGAAGCCCGAGCGGTAGCCGGTCATCGAGGAGCGCTTGCTCAGGGTGTGAAATGCGACGACACGCGAGCGGTCGCTCACCTGGAGCGCGGACGGAGGAGCGCCGTCGAACCAGAGCTCCGAGTACGCCTCGTCCGACGCGATGACGAAGTCGTGCCGCTCCGCCGCCTCTGCGAGCTCCTCGTAGAAGTCGAGCGGCACCACGGCGCCGGTTGGGTTGTGCGGGTAATTGACCCACACGAGCGCCACGTCGGCGTCGAGCTCGCCGAGATCGGGGAGGAAGCCGTTCTCACGCCGCAGCGGCAGGGTCCGCACCGACGCGCCCGCGAACATCGCGCCGCGCTCGTAGGCCGGATACGCCGGCTCGCCGAACGCGACGACCTGACCGCCGACGTCGAGTACCTGGGCGAGGGAGAAGATCGCCTCCTTCGAGCCGTACGTCGGCACCACTTCGGTGCCGGGATCGACGTTGACACCGAAGCGCCGTTCGAGCCAGCCGGCCGCCGCGTCGCGCAGCTCCGGCAACCCCTGCGCGAGCGGATACGGAGCGCGCTCCGGGAGCGCGTCGACGAGCGCCTGCCGGATCATCGGGTCGGTCGGCTCGTTCGGATCGCCCTTCCCGAAATCGATCACGTCGACCCCGGCCGCGAGCAGGCGCCGCTTCTCCTCCTCGAGCCGGACGAACGGATACGTCGCCATCTCGGCCAGGACGGGATTGATCACGAGAGGAACCTAGCCAGCGTCTCGTACGCGGTGTGCAGGTTCTCGATCGGGATCTGCTCGTCGACCTTGTGCGCGTACGCCGTCGCGCCAGGCCCGTAGTTGATCGCATCGATGCCCTGCTCGGCGAACTGCGCGACCGGCGTCCACGCCTGCTTCGGGGCGACGTCCGGGACAAGCTCACGCAGTCGCGCGGCCAGCGGATTGGTGAGCGCGGGTAGGGCGGCCGGCGAGTTGTGGAGGACGCGGAGCTCTCCCGCGGGAACGAGCTCCCGCAGCCGCTCTTCGGCCTCGGCGCGCGACCGGCCCGGCGCGAAGCGGAAGTTGAGCTCCGCTGAAGCGAGCCCCGGCACGACGTTCTGGGCGATCCCGCCCTCGACCCGCACGACGCTCAGCACCTCGCGGTAGACGAGACCGTCGAGCTCGACGTCGAGCGGCGCGAGCGCTGCGACCGGGACAAGCCCTTCGACGAGCGCGTGAATCGCGTTCCGCCCCGTCCACGGCCGCGCCGAGTGCGCGCTCTCGCCATGGAAGTCGACTCGCGCCTGGAGGTTCCCGAGACACCCTGCGTGGAGGATGCAGTCCGTTGGCTCAAGCACGACCGCGAGCTCGACTCCCTCGAGCACGCCGCTGGCAAAGACGCCGGGCAGCGGGCTTTCCTCGAGCGGCACCTCCTCGCGCGTGAAGAAGACGTACCGGGCCGCGAGCCCCGCGCGCGCGAGCTCGAGCATCACCGCGACGCCGCCCTTCATGTCGCTCGCACCGAGGCCGTGCACCGCGCCGCCATCGATGCGCCCCGGAATGTTGCCCTGCGCCGGCACCGTGTCGAGATGCCCGGCGAGCGCGACCGCGGCGCTCGGATCGCCCCAGACGATCGCCTCGCCGTCGTCGTAGAGCGCCGGGCAGGGGAGGAGGGAGCGGACGAGCTCCATCGCCTCGCGCTCGTGACGGCTCTCGGAGGGCGTGTCGACGAGCTGGAGCGTGAGGGCGGCGAGATCGGGAGTCGGCACGGCAAGCGTCATAATGACGCGCGAATGACGGTGAAACAGCCCGATCGCTCGTCGGCTGCCGAGCCCGAGCGCGGGCTCGTCCTCGCCGTGCTCCCGCCCGGTGCCGACTCCGAAGACGAGATCGCCGAGCTCGAGGAGCTCGCGCGCACGGCCGGCGTCGACCCGATTGCGCAGGTCGTGCAGCATCGCTCGCGTCCCGATCCGCGCACGTTCGTCGGTAAAGGGAAGCTCGAGGAGCTCAAGCAGGCCTACGGCGACGCCCACGCAGAGGTGCTTGTCGTCGACGACGAGCTCAGCCCGGCGCAGCAGCGGACGCTCGAGAACGCGCTCGAGGCGCGCGTCGTCGACCGGACGCAGCTCATCCTCGACATCTTCGCCCAGCACGCCGTCAGCGCCGAGGGCAAGCTCCAGGTCGAGCTCGCGCAGCTCCAATACAACCTGCCGCGCATGCGGGGAATGTGGCAGCACCTCGAGCGGCTCGGCGGCGGCGTCGGCACCCGCGGCCCCGGCGAGTCCCAGCTCGAGACCGACCGTCGCCTCGCGCGCCGCCGGATCACGCTCCTGCGTGACCGCTTGAAGGGCCTCAGCCGCCAGCGCGACGTACGCCGCAAAGAGAGGCGCCGCAGCGAGACGCCGACGGTCGCCCTCGCCGGTTACACGAACGCCGGCAAGTCGACGCTCCTCAACGCGCTCACCGACGCCGGCGTCTCGGTCCACAACCGGCTCTTCGAGACGCTCGACCCGACAACGCGCGGCTTCGAGCACGACGGGCGTCGTTACCTCGTCACGGACACCGTCGGCTTCGTCCGCCGGCTGCCGACGCAGCTCGTCGAGGGTTTCGCCGCAACGCTCGAGGAGACGCTCGTGGCCGACCTCGTACTCCACGTCGTCGACGCATCCTCAACCGAGGAACGGTTCGTCGAGCAGATCGCGGCCGTCGACTCCGTCCTGCACGAGATCGGAGCCGACGAGCTGCCGCGCCAGCTCGTGCTCAACAAGATCGATGCCGTCGACGAGGTTGGCCGGCGCCGCCTCGCGAACCGCTACCCCGAGGCGCTCCAGGTCTCGGCACTTGACGGCGAAGGGCTCGACGAGCTGCGCGCGCGCATCGCAGAACTGTTCGCCGAGCGGTTCGAGCTCGTCCGTCTCCTCGTCCCGTACGCGGACGGCGCCCGGCTCAACGAGCTCTACGCGCTCGGCACGCCGATCGAGGAGCGGGAGGACACCGCGGATGGCGTTCTCCTTCTCGCCCGCCTGCCACGGCGCGAGCTGTCGCGTTTCACTCCCTACCTCGTGCGGTGAGCGACCTTCCGTTCAAGCGACTGCACGCGGGCGCGACGCTGCCGGTCCGCGCGTACGCCGGTGACGCAGGGCTCGATCTCGCGGCAGCGGAGCGCGTGGAACTCGCTCCCGGGGCGCGGGCGCTCGTAGGCACCGGGCTCGCGGTCGCAATCCCGGAAGGTCACGCCGGCTTCGTCCAGCCGCGCTCCGGTCTCGCGGCCGAGCATGGGATAACGATCGTCAACTCGCCGGGTCTCGTCGACAGCGGCTACCGCGGCGAGCTGAAGGTCATCCTCCTCAACACGGACCTCGAGCGGAGTTTCGTCGTCGAGCCGGGGATGCGGATCGCGCAGCTCGTCGTCGTCCCTGTCGCGACGCCGCAGTCGATCGAGGTGACGGAACTGCCGGAGACCGAGCGCGGCGAGCGTGGTTTCGGCAGCTCGGAGAGCTGATGGGGCTCGAGCCACGCATCCGCGTCTCCGCGATCCTCCGCTGGGAGGGGCGCCTTCTTCTCTGCCGCCACGAAAAGCCGGGCCGCGGCGAGTACTGGCTGCTCCCCGGCGGCGGCGTGAACGGCGGCGAGAGCCTCGTTCAGGCGCTGCGGCGCGAGCTCGATGAGGAAGTCGGGGTGGGGGAGGACGTGACGTTCGAAGGCCCCGTCGCGGTCGTCGACTCGATTGCGCCGCAACGGACGTTCTCGACGAAGCACGTCGTCCACATCATCTTCGCGGCCGACCTCTCCGGCCGCTCGCTCGAGAAGGTGACCTCGACCGACCTCGCCGTGCGTGGTCATCGGCTGTTCGACTCCGCCGACCTCGATGACATCGTGCTCCACCCGCCGCTCCAACGCTTCCTCCGGCGGTGGCAGCCGGGCGACCCCGCTGTCTATCTCGGAGCGCTCTGGGCGCCGTGAGCACACCGCTGCGGCGCGTGTCGATCCAGGGCTACCGCGCGGCGCGCGCGCTCGAGCTCTTTCCCGGCTCAGTGTGCGCGCTCGTCGGGGAAGGGTCGAGCGGTAAGTCGACGGTGCTCACCGCGATCTGGACGCTCCTCGAAGCGGCCGCGCCACCACCGACGATCGACGATGTCGCGCGCGGGGAGGAGAGCGGCCGCATCCACCTCGAGGCCGACATCGCGAAGGGAACGATCTTCCTCGACGCCCGGCCACCGGACACACTCAACCTCAACCGCGCCGGCGCTCCGCCCGTCCTCTTCCTGCCGGCGAACCTGCGCTCGCGCACGCTCGCCGCTCCGGCCACCGGTCCCGGCGCCGCGGAGGTCGCCGAGCTCCTCGCGCCGCCGAGCGTCGATCACCACTGGGCTGCCGCGGATGGCGGCCTCGCGCTCATCGCCGGGATGGAGCGGCTCCTCGCGTCGAATCTCCGCCACTTCGTCCTCCTCGTCGAGGAGCCCGAGCTCTACCTCAGCCCGCACGCCCAGCGGCACCTGTACCGCGTCCTCCGCGCGCTCGCGCAGCAGGGGAATCGAGATCCTCTACTCGACACACGCCCCCGTCTTCCTCAGCGTCGATAAACTCGAGGAGCTCGCCCTCGTCCGACACACACGGACCGGCGGCACGTCGCTCCATCAGCCCCAGCCGCTCGCCGAGGCGGAAGGCTTCCGCGCGCTCTCGGAGTTCGACACCGAGCGCGCCGAGCTCTTCCTCGCGCGCTGCGCCGTGCTCGTGGAGGGCCGGACGGAGAAGCTTGTCTTCCCGCTGCTCTTCGACGCGCTCGCCGTCGACGCCGACAAGGAGGGGATCCTTGTGCTCGAGTGCGGGGGCAAGGGCAACATGCCGCTCTTTGCGCGCATCTGTAACGCGTGCGACGTCCCATACGTCGTCGTGCACGACCGCGACGCCGCTCGGGGCGAGCGACCGGTCGAGTCGGAGCGAATCGTCAACCGGCAGATCCGCGAGGTCGCAGGAAGCCGCAGGACGGTGGTCCTGACACCGGATTTCGAGACGGTCGCCGGCTTCAAGCCGAGCGGCCGCGGCCGCAAGCCGCAGAAAGCGTGGCGGCAGTTCAAGGGCACGAGCGATGTGCCGCCAGAGCTCCGGATCGCTGTCGAGAAGGTCGTGCGGGCGGCGCGCTCCTAGAGCTTCCCGCCACGGGCGCGTGCCCTGCCGGCCGACACTTCGTGCGCCTCCTGCTCGAGCCGGTCGGGCAGCTGCTCGAGCGCCACCGGGTCGCCGGCTGTGCGGTAGGCGAGCGCCTGCGAAAGGAGCCAGTCGGCGAGCCACGGGTTGCGCGGCAGCAGCGGACCGTGGAGATACGTGCCGATTACGCGCCCGGCGCGGCAGCCTTCGTAGCCGCTCTCGCCGTCGTTCCCGAAGCCGGAAAGGACACGTCCGAGCGCCTCGGCGCCGGGATCGAGGCGTGTGCGGCCGGCGTGGTTCTCGAACCCGGCCAGCGTCCGCCGCTCGCCCGGCTCGAGCTCGCACTCGAGGAGGACGTCGCCGATCATCCGCCGCTCGCCGGCAACGGTCTCGAGCGGGAGGAGGCCGATCCCGGGCATGTCCTCGCCGTGGAAGCCCCGGTAGCCGCGGCCGAGCAGCTGGTAGCCACCGCAGACCGCGAGCAGCGCAGCCCCGCCGTCGACCGCCGCCCGCAGCGCTTCCGCCTTGCCGAGCAAATCCTCGGCAACGAGCATCTGCTCGCGATCCTGGCCGCCGCCGATGTAGTAGAGGTCGTGGTCGCCGGGAACGACGTCGTCGCCCATGCCGATCGCGGTGACCTCCAGGTCGTGCCCGCGCCACGCGGCCCGGCGCGAGAGCACGGCGATATTGCCGCGATCGGCGTAGATGTTGAGGTAGTCGGGATAGAGGTGGCCGACGCGGATGTTCACGACCAATACGCCTTCGTCAGTCCGCGGCCGGTGAGGATGCGCTGCAGGCCGAGCATGGCCGTGTAGGTGGGGAGGACGACGAGCTCGCCGCCGGAGGGTGTTAGCTCGAGACCACGGTCGAGCGCGGCTTCGAGAGACGGCGTGACCGCGATCGCATCCTCGTCGAGACCGCCGTACCGGAACCGCAGCGCGAGCTCGGCCGCGCGCCCGCCGCTCGCGACGAGCGTCTCGAGCCCTGGGAACAGCGGCTCGAAGTCGACATCCCAGATCCACGAGACGTCCCGCCCGTCGGCAATCTCGTCGTTGAGGGCGACGACGAGCACGCGGGGCGAGGCGCCGTCGACAAGCGTGCGGACCGCTTCGTTCGCACCGGCGGGGTTCTTGATGAGAAGGAGCAGGATGCGCTTGTCGCCGACCTGGATCCGCTCGAACCGTCCGAACGCCGCGGAGAACCGCGCTAGCCCGGCGGCGATCTCGTCGAGCGACGCGCCGGCGGCGCGCGTGAGAGCCGCTGCCGCGAGCGCGTTGTAGACGTTGTAGAGGCCGGGGAGGGAGAGCTCGACGCGGCGGCTTCCTTCGGGCGTGTCTAGGAGGAACGCGGCTCGGTCCAGGCCCTCGAGCTCGATCTCCCGCGCAGCAACGTCCAGTGGCGGTCGCTCCTGGTGACCGTTCGGGCAGCGGTAATCCCCAAGATGCCCGACGTAGGCGGCCGCGTAATCGAGAGGCGCGCCGCACGTGAGGCAGTACTTCGAGTCCGCCGCGTGCTGGAGCGCCGGGCGTGCGACGCGCGGATCGTCGAGCCCGAACGCGACGCTCCCCGCCCGAGCCGTGCCGATCGCAGCGAGCTGAGGGTCGTCGCCGTTGAAGACGACCTGCGAAGCCTCGGGCAGCTCGTCGACTGCGTTGCGCCAGCGCTCGGCGACGAGCTCGAGCTCGCCGTAGCGATCGAGCTGGTCGCGAAAGAGATTCCCGAGGCAGAGGGCGCGGGGCTGGAGCCGGCGCAGCAGCTCGGGAAGGGCGAACTCATCGACCTCGAACAGCCCCAACTCCGCCCCGTCGGCCGCAAGCAGAGCTGACGCAACGCCGGAGACAAGGTTCGCGCCCGCGGCGTTGTAGGCCAGCTGATGAAGCGGCCGGAGTATCTCCGCCGCCATCGCCGTCGACGTCGTCTTCCCGTTCGTCGCCGAGACAACAAAGCAACCGCCCGGGAGCCGCGCCGCGAGCCGGTCGATTGCACCAGGGTCGAGCGTGGCGAGGAGCTTGCCGGGAATCGTCGTCCCGCCGCCCCTCCCGAGCCGCCGCGACAGCCCGCCCACGCCGCGAGCGAGAGCGACCTCGAGGCCGAGAGGGGAGTGGACGCGCATCACTTGAGCGTATGCGATGCCCTGTCGAGTCATCATTGCCTCAGTGGTGGGCGATGCACTCTGGAACGTCCTGACGTGGGGAAACCCCGAAGGCATCGCGGGCCTCTGAACGACGTCGTCCTGCTCATGCTGCTTTTCCTGCTCGTCTGGCTTGTCAGAGACTGGCGATGGAAGCGGAATCCTCGCTGATTGACCCGCTCCGCTCGGGGCTACTTGCGGATTCTCCAATCTGCTCTACCATTCTTGGAATGGCCGAGAAAGCCCGCTACCGGGCGCTCGCCGCGATCGATCCGAAGGAACTTGCGGAGTTCCAGAGCCGGATCCGCAAGCGCTACACGGACGAGCAGATCGTGGCGGAGATCACGTCGTGCGCCGCGCGGTTGGGGCGCTCGCCGACCATGCGCGAGTTCGCGGCCGATCCCGAGACGGCAGTCCATCCGCAGACGGTGATCGAGCACTTCGGCTCCTGGAATGCCGCGAAGCGCGCAGCAGGTCTCGTCCCACGGCGCTTCGCCACGCGGGAGGAGCTGCTCGGACTCTTACGCAGCCTCGGTGACGAGCTCGGCCGGCCGCCGACCGCACGCGACATCGACGAGCACAAGGGGCGGCTCCCGTCGAAGTCGCTCTACTGGCACACGTTCGGCTCGCTGACGAACGCGCTCCGCGAAGCGGGCTTCGACGTGCCGGTGGGGGAGGAGCGGCTCGAACGGGCGATCGAGCAAGGCGCGGAGCTCGCGAAGAGACTGAAGCGCCTCCCGAAGTTCGCGGACTGGGCGGAAGCGCGCAAGCAGGACCCGGCGTTCCTGACCGAGTGGCAGGTCCACCGGATGTTCGATGCACGTCGCGGCGCCTGGTCGACGTTCCAGTTCCTCGTCCAGCAGTACCTCACCGCACATGGCATCACGGTCGCGGGCGACGGCACCGTGCGTGACTAAGCCGCGGCGGTGACAATCGCCGCGAGGCGGGCGAGGCAATGGGCGCTCTCGCCGGGCGCACGAACGGTCGGGAGCGGAGACTCCTCGACGTAGTCCCGATCCGGCCGGAAGCGCGAGGTGCGGGCGACACGGCCGGCTTGGAAGGCGAAGAACGTCCCGTCGCGCACCTCGCTCGTGCGCAGCCGGACGCCGACGTACTCCGAGACGATCTCGAGCGCGGTGCGGGTCGAGGCGAAGAAGATCTCCTCGCGGCCGCGGCCGAGCCACAGCGGACGACCGACGCCGCGGGCTGCGAAGACGACTCCGGGTTCCCGCTGATCGAGCCACGCGGTCGCCATCGCGCCGGTGAGAGCTTCGAGCGCGTGCGGGTCGTTCTCCGAATGGGCGGCGAGCGCGAAGATCGCCTCGGAGTCGACCGTCATCCGCGGTTCCGCGCGCGCGCAGGAGAAGTCCGCGAGCAGCTCGTCGTCGTTGAGGATGATCCCGTTGTGGATGCCGACGACCGGGCCGTGCTGGACGGGGTGGTTGTTGGCCGGGATCGACGGATGGCCCTTCGTATAGTCGCGCACGTGGACGAGCAACTCGGTTGCGTAGGCAGAAACCCGAATGCGCTCGAGCAGGAGACTTGCCGGCGTGCGCTGCTTTGTCACGACCGGATAGGCGTCGCCGGGGCCGCGGTACGCATAGCCGACTGCGTCGGCGCCGCGCTCGGCGATCCCGGCGAGGAGCGCCTGCGCCGCAAGCGTTCGGTCGACGCGACTACCTGAGGAGAGACTGTACCCGGCTATTCCACACATAAGCATTGCCCATTTCTTCGTACTGCAGGCCGTCCCTTCGAGGGTAGCGCCAGGTGCGGCGCTTATCCGGCTCAAGACGAAACCTTCACACGCCGATAACAGGCGCGTGGAAGCCCATCTCGTCACGGAGCCGCGCCCGGATCCGATTCCATCCGCCGACCCGCTCAAGCTCTACGTCCGCCAGATCGGCTCTGGGCCGTTGCTGACGCGCGAAGAGGAGCGGGAGCTTGCGCGCCGCAAGGATGCCGGCGACGACGCGGCACGGCAGCGCTTGGTCGAGTCGAACCTTCGTCTCGTCATGTCCGTCGCTCGCAACTACTCGCGCGCCGACGTGCCGCTCCTCGACCTCATCCAGGAGGGGAACCTCGGTCTCATGCGCGCGGTCGAGAAGTTCGACTACAAGCTCGGCTTCAAGCTCTCGACGTACGCGACGTGGTGGATCCGCCAGGCGATCACGCGCGCCCTCGTCGACCAGGGCCGGACGATCCGACTGCCGCTCCACGTCGCGGAAGATGTGCGCAAGCTTCTCCGCTCGCGCCGCCAGCTCGCCCAAAAGCTCAACCGCGAGCCGACCCTGCCGGAGCTCGCCGCCGAGGCGAAGCAGCCGGAGGACCGCGTCCATGAGCTCCTCCGGCTCATCGAGACACCGATCAGCCTCGAGACGCCGGTCGGCGACGGCGAGAGCCTCTACGGCGATCTGCTCGAGGACGTTCGCGCCCCGGCGCCGCACGAGCTCACGGCCGACAAGGCGCGCGCGAAGGAGCTCGTCGAGGCGCTCGAGACTCTCGAGCCGCGTCTCCGGCGCGTCGTGACCCTCCGCTTCGGCTTGGACGGCGGCTCGCCATGCACTCTCGACGAGATCGGCGCCGACGTGGGGGTGACGCGCGAACGCGTCCGGCAGCTCGAGACGCGCGCACTCCGCCAGCTTCGCCTCGCCGCTCCCGGCCTCGCGCACTACCTCCGCGCCGAGTAGCTCCGCCTACGGCGCCGCGGCCATCTGCATCTCGCGGAGATTCGCGAGACGCTTCAGCGAGTCCAGCTCGATCTGCCTCACGCGCTCCCGGGTGAGGCCGAGGCGCTTGCCGATCTCTTCGAGCGTCTTCGGCTCCTCGTCGATCAGCCCGTAGCGAAGGACGAGCACCTGCCGCTCGCGCTCTTCGAGCGCCTGGAGGGAGATCGCGAGCGCCTGGCTGCGGAGCGCGCCCTCGACGCACTCCTCGGGCAGCGGCTCGTCGCCGGCGACGAAGTCGCCGAACGTCGCGTCGTCCTTGTCGCCGACCGGCTGGTCGAGGCTTGTCGACGCGCGGGCGGCCGCTCGCACCTCGCGCGCCTGCTCGATCGGCAGGGACGCTTCGTCGGCGATCTCCTCGAGCGTTGGCTCGCGGCCGAGCTCCATCCACAGCGTCCGCTCGGCCCGGCTCATCTTCTGCAGCCGCTCGACGATGTGGACGGGCATCCGGATCGTGCGCGACTTATCGGCGAGCGCGCGCGCCACGGCCTGGCGGATCCACCACGTTGCGTACGTCGAGAACTTGTAGCCGCGGCGCCAGTCGAATTTCTCAACGGCGCGGATGAGTCCAAGCGTGCCTTCCTGAATCAGGTCGAGAAACGGGAGGCCCTGGTTGCGGTAGTTCTTCGCGATGGAGACGACCAGGCGGAGGTTCGCCTGGATCATGCGGGTCTTCGCGGCCATGTCACCGCATTCGATCTTCTTCGCGAGCTCGACCTCCTGTGCCGCGGTGAGGAGCTGGTGCCGGCCCGCCTCGCGCAGGAAGAGCTGCAGGGCGTCCGTCGTCGTCTCGACGGCGTGGGCGGGCGGCGGCGCCTTCTCCGGCTCCGGCTCGGTCTCGCGCTCTGTCTCCTGCTGGGGCTCGACGAGCAGCTCGATACCGCGCCGGTCGAGTTCCTGATGGATCGCCTCGATCTCGAGCGGATCGAGCTCGAGCGGCTCGATGATCTCGACTAGCTCGGGCTGGCGGAGCTGGCCGCTCGACTCAGCCGCGTCGAGGAGCGCGACCAACTCCTCGCTTGCGAGAATCGACTCGATCTCGACGGTGGTCAACGGTTCCCCCTCATCCAGCGCGTCTTGAGGTCTTTCCGCCTGCGGGATCAAGACAAACACGACTGCACTGGTGGAATCAAGTCCAATGCACGAGAAGCTACGTTATGTCAAGTTGGTGAAGACGGGATAGCCCGATCGGCCGGCCTCCCCGCTTTTCCACAGGTTGCACACACTGCTGTGGAAATGTTGATTATTCAACGTCCGCAAATTGCGACGTTTTCGGGTCGGCGACCCCTTGCACGGGATCTGGCCAGGCCCTAGATTCCCAATTGCGCCGAGCACGGCGCGGGAGTAGGACGAAGCAGTACCGGGTGGTTGTACGTGTCGGCTCGCAAGGGCCGAAGCGGAAAGTCAGCCGGTGCCGTGGACGAAACCGCGACCGGCTCGGCGACTTTTTTTGGTCCAAGACGGGCCCGCGGCGCGACCTCTTCCCTCTCGACTACGATCGCCGCAGTGATCCATCCGCCGCGTCCGCCGAGCATCGACCAGGGAGTCGCCGCCTTCATCTGGGCGGTCGTTCTCGCGGTATTCGTCTACTTCGGGCTCGCCGCGATCGGCGCGAGCGGCGGGACATCGATTGTTCTCGCCCTCGTCTCGTTCGCCGCCATCTGGCTCCTCGTCCGCCTACGCGGCGAGGACGTGCCCACGCGGCGGCCCCGGGCATAGCGCGAACAGGAGCTTCCGCGCAAACGGTTCTCCGATCGCCTCCGCGAGGCGTTCGCGCGCGGTCGGCTCATCCGGGTCGAGGCTGCGGATGTGTGCTTCGAGAAGTTGCGAGCCCCGGCCGGTCATTGAGTTCAATGTCGGCCGCACGGGCCTTCCGATGATCCCCCGTTCCGGCACTCATTTCCGGGCCGGCTCCTGGACGCGCGTCTCCGCTTCGGTCCTGTCCGCGCCTGGCGCGCCGTCCTCGCGGCGGCGACGGGCACTCCACCGGCGCTCGGCGGCAACCGGTTCGTCGGCGACGACCGGATCGACCGGCGCAGGCTCCGGGACGCCGTCGAACGAAAGCGCGAGCATCACGCCGCAGCCGAAGGCGATAACCCCGCGCCAGATCCCGAGAGAGTGAACGACGCCGAGGACCCCGAGCGAGGAGCTCCACGAGTCGATCCGGCCCTCCTCCCAGCCGTTGCCCGGTTGGCTCGCGAGCAAGATCCAGCCGACGCACACGAGGAGCGGGAGAAACGCCACGACGAACGTCGTCGGCGACGTGCGCAGTCGAAGGCCTTTCGTCCACGTGCCGACGTGCGTGGCGAGAACGAGCAAGCAGCCGGCCGCGGCGACGACCGCCATCGCGATCCAGAAGCGCCCCGGGTCGCCGGTGCCGACTTGCGCAGCACCCCACAGCCCCACTCCAGCGAGGCCCGCGACAAGCGCGAGCGTCAGGCCGCGCGTGAAGTCGTACATCCAATAGCTCCGCATTCCTCTCACCTCGCTCTTTTCGTGGACACGGATGGAACGAACGAGACAGGTTTCGGGATGCGGAGCTACCCGAGCGCGAGGCGGCGGCTGTCGAACGAGGTCGACCACAGCTCAGCCCGGAACTCGTCGATCGTCGCGAGCGCGTCCTCGTGGAACACGTGCTCGATGACGCCGATCTCGTGGTCGTTGTGGAATGGGACGTCGACGTGAGCCCGCGAGACGAGGTTTACCGAGAGCCGGCGGCAACTCGGGCAGCGCACCGCGAGGCCGACCGTCGCGTCCGCGGCCTCAGGAGGGCGAACGCGGACGGGAAGACCGGCCGCGGCTGCTCCTCGGGGTAGCAGAAGAAGCTCCACGGCCACTCCCCCGCCTTGATCCGCGCCGCGGCGAGGTCGCCGAGCTCCGCCGCCACGGGCTCGAGCCGGGACGTCATGAGATTGACGAACTCGCCGGCAGCGAAGCCGAGCGGCGCCCAGTCGAGGTCGTCGTGGGTCAGCAGGCCATCGTGCTCCTCCCCACACCCGCAATCGAACCGGACGCGGAAAACGGCCGGATGCGCCGCGCCCGGCAGCCGCTCGATCGAGCGGAACGCGGAGAGCGGCACATGGGTCTCGCCGCGAACCGGACAGGCGAACGTGTAACAGCTCGTGAGCGGGTCGTACATGACGCAGTTGTAGGACGAACGCCGGACGGAACCGCGCGGTTCCTAGCAGCTCTGAGTCGCCTTAGTACGTGATTAGCGCGTGCAGGTCGTACTGCTCGAGCTTCTCGCGCCCGCCGAGGAACGACAACTCGATCACGAAGTTCACACCGACAACGGTGCCGCCGAGATCCTCGACGAGCCCGGCAATCGCCTGCACCGTCCCTCCCGTCGCAAGGACGTCGTCGTGGATTACGACCCGCGCGCCGTGCCTG
The DNA here is from genome assembly GCA_963753525.1 of uncultured Actinomycetes bacterium. Lineage (GTDB taxonomy): Bacteria > Actinomycetota > Thermoleophilia > Gaiellales > Gaiellaceae > Palsa-739. The sequence continues at coordinate 95,980 of CAVWCS010000004.1, read as the reverse complement.
ATCGCGTCGGAGGCGACCTCGAGCGTGTTCTGCCCGTACTCGAGCGCATACGTCGCCGAGACGGTCTCCGGCGGAAGCTTCCCGGGACGGCGCGCAGGCGACGAAGCCGCAACCGGCCGCGACGGCGATGGCGCCGCCGAGCCAGAAGCCGCGCGCCTCCGCGCCGAGGACGAGATCCGCCTCGCGCTCGCGCGTCCAGGCCGCGAGCTCCTCCACGGCCTGCGCGAGCGCCTCCCGGTCGAGCAGGAGCGGCGAGATGTCCTTGAAGCCGACTCCCGGCTCTGGGAAGTCGGGAACCTCGCGAACCTTCGTCTTCAGGTCGATCATTCGGCGAGTCTCCTGACGTTGCGCCAGAGGAGCAGGTCGGCGAGCTCCTGCGCGCTCTGCGCGAGCCGCTGGAGGTCGGTGAGCGCCTCGCGGCGCCGGTCCGGGTTGCGCGACCGCAGCGCCGGTCCGATCACGGCCTCGAGCAGCCCCGACTCGCGGTCTGCAGCCGTCCGGAAGGCCCGCAGGTTCCGGGCGCCGATCCCGAACCGCCCGAGCGCCTCGCAGGCGGCGGCGATGTCGACGTCGCTCTCGGCGTAGACGCGGCTTCCTCCGACGGTCGTCGCCTCGATCAGCCCGAACTCCTCGAGTTCCTTCACGCGCTCGCGCGTGATCCCCGCGCGCGTGCAGAGGTCGTCGAGGTCGAGCGCCTCCTCCCCCGTCCCGACCGTCCGCCGCCGCTTGCGCTGCGCGCCGGCTCCGGCGCTGAGCTCCTCCTTGATCACGCGGAGTGGCAGGAACTCGTCCCGCTGCAGCCGCAGGATCGTCTCGAGCCGGTCGACGTCATCCTCCGAGAAGAGCCGGTAGCCGCCCTGGGTGCGCCGTGGATTGAGGAGGCCCTGGTCCTCGAGGTAGCGGATCTTCGAGATCGAGACGTCCGGGATACTCGTCCTGGAGCCGGCTGCAGACCGCTCCTATCGTGAGGAGACGGCGGCGGGACGGCGCTTCGGTGGTCGACATCGGCGGCTTTAGCGGTGGAGGTAGGTGAGCCGGTACTTGCCGATCTGGATCTCGTCGCCGTCGCTGAGGACGGCGGAGTCGACCCGTTCTCGGTTGACATAGGTGCCGTTGAGGCTGCCTTGATCCTCGAGGCGCCAGCGGTCGCCGTCCTGCGTGAACACAGCGTGCTTGCGGGAGACGGTGACGTCGTCGAGGAAGATCCCGCACTCGGGCGAGCGCCCGATCACCGTCGGGCTCTCGCTGAACGCGAACGTCTCGCCCGACCGCCCCCCGCCCGAGCGGACGACGAGGACGGCGCCCTGCAGCCCGAGATCGCCGAGGGTGTCGAGAGAGTCGCCCGAGTCGCCGATCGCGAACGTCTCGGTCTGCTCGCCCTCCTCCGAGGCGACGAGCGCCGCGCCGCATTTCGCGCAGAAGCGCGCGAACTCCGGGTTGTTGTACCCGCACTCGGGGCAGTAGACGTGCGACATCGCTACGTGCGGGGAGTCGCCTTGCCGGCGAGGATCTCCGTCAGCGCATTGACGTCGACCAGCATCGAGAACGCTCCGCCCCTCCGTCTTCTGGAGCCGGGCCACGAGCTCGGCGCGGAGGATGTCGATCTTCCCGTGCAGCAGCCGGCGCCGGTACGACACCTCCTGCTCCTCACTGGTCAGCTCGTCGATGAGCTTCTTCAGATCCTCGTCGGACAGGATCGCGAGGTCGGGCAGCGGTTCCATGAAAACCTTTCGCCGGGGACGCCAGGGAAATACAGAGTGTCAAGCTGAACTTTAGCCTTTGTCTTGGTTGGCCGCCAGGCCGGCTTGGGCCGGTTCGACAGCTGCCTCGCCGTGCTCGATCTCCTCTACGAGCGTTCGCAACTCGCGCGCGAGCTCCTCCGACGCCTCGGACGTCTGCCCTTCGGCGTAGAGGTGGATGAGGGGCTCGTCAGGATCGGGCAGTGCCTGGCTCCAGCCGCGCTCGTCGAACACCTTGATCCCGTCCGTGAGGTCGAGCTCCCTGCCAGCCAGGCGCTCGTTGAGGACGCGCATGACGAGCCCTTTCAACGCCCACGGAGCACGGGATCTGGTGGTGGACGAGGGTCGACTCCGGCAGATCGGCGACAAGCGCGGAGATCGGCTTGTCGATGGGCGCGAGCAGCTCGAGCAGCTTTGCGAGACTCGCGACCGCGTCGTAGCCGGGCAGGAAGTCGGGGAAGACGTAGCCGCCGCCCGACAGCGCCGGCGAAGACGACGTCCCCCTGCGCGGCCGCGCGCGTGAGATCGGGTAGCGACGCCGGGGTGCGAACGATCTCGAGCTCCGAGCCGTTGACGAGCCGGTCGACCTCGCTCGTCACGGTGACCGGGAACGCGATCTTGCCGCGGCGCCCGTTCGAGGCGATCAGCCGCAGGAAGAGGAGCAGCGCCTGCTCGACCGGCACCTCCCGCGCTTGCTCGTCGACGAGGTAGAGCCGCTCGGCCGCGCGATCGAAGACCGCGCCGAGGTCTGCGCCGACCGCCGGGACGAGCCGCTTCGTCTGCCCGATCGCCGCCGCGAGTCCCGGCGGCGCGTCCGCGTTCTCGGGGCCCTCTCCCGCGAACGCGTGCGCTGCCGACCACCTCCACGCCCAACGGCGCCGAGCACGAGCGGCAGCACGTACGAAGCGCCCGACGAGCCGTAGTCGACGACGATGCGGAAGCCGCGCTCGCGAACGCGCGTCGACGTCGATCGTCGACAGGAGCTCGGAGGCGTACGTCTCGTGTACGCGCGCGGGATACGAGATGCGCGCCGACCTCGCTCGCGGCGACACGCCGCAGCTCGCCGCGCGTGAAGTGCTTCTCCACCTCTTTCTGCATCGCCGGGCTCATCTCGATGCCAGGCGGCTCGAAGAACTGGATCCGGATCGATCTCGGGGTCGTTCGGGCTGACGCCGATGTGGAAGCCGGCTTCGTAGCCCTCCGACTTCACGAGATGCCGTGCGACGGCGGCCGGGCTGACGCGCAGGTCGGCGACGTGGACTCCGGTCGAGGACAAGCCGGAGATCATCGCGCGCTTGATCATCCGGCACGCGGCCGGGCCTTCCCGGCTCGCCACGACGCGCGCGCCGCGTGCGAGGGCGCTGCCGAGCGCAGCAGCGAGCCGCACCGCGACATCCGGCGTGAGGTCGACGTTGACCAGCCCGGCGACGCCCTGCTTGCCGAAGAGGCGCGTGGTGCCGCGCGACTCCCAGATGAGGCTCTCGTGCAGCTGCGAGCCGGTCTCGACCTCCTTGAACGGATAGATCCGGACGCCGGGAAGGATCACGCTCTCGGCGCCGATCGTCACCTCGTCGCCGATCGCGACACCCTCGTGGACGCGGACGTGCGCGCGCAGGTCGCAGCCGCGCCCGATGATCGCGCCCTCGATCTCCGAGCTTCGGCCGATGTAGGTCGAGCTGTCGACCATCGAGCGGACGACACGCCCGCGTTCCCGCACAGTCACGCTCGTCGCGAGCACGACGTGCGGGCCGATCCGGCGCGCCGCGCGCGATGCGGCAGTAGCTGCCGAGATACGCCGGTCCGTCGATTGCCTCGAGGTTGTCGAGGTCCACCCCCTCCCCCAGCCAGACGTTGCCGCGGATGCGGATGCCGGAGATGTCGAGCCGAACTCGCTCCTCGAGCGCGTCGATGTTCGCCTGGCGGAACTGGTCGAGGTTGCCGATGTCCTGCCAGTAGCCATCGAAGACGTGTCCGTAGATCGGCCGGCCCATCTCGAGGAGCAGCGGGAAGAGCTCCTTCGAGAAGTCGTACGGGCGGTCGGTCGGGACGTGCTTCATGACCTCCGGCTCGAGAACGTAGATGCCGGTGTTGATCGTGTCGGAGAAGACCTGGCCCCACGACGGCTTCTCGAGGAAGCGCTCGACGCGGCCCTCCTCGTCGGTGACGACGATCCCGAACTCGAGCGGGTTCTCGACTGCTTTCAGGCCGATGGTCACCGACGCCTGCTTCTCGCGGTGAAACTCCACGAGGCCGGTCAGGTCGACGTCGCAGAGCGCGTCCCCGGAGATGACGAGGAACGTGTCGTCGAGGCGACCGGCGGCGAGACGAACGGAACCGGCGGTGCCGAGGGGCGACTCCTCCACCGAGTAATTGATGTCGACGCCGAGCGACTCGCCGTTTCCGAAATAGCTTCGGATCGCCTGCGGCAGGAACGCGACGGTGACGATGATGTCCTCGAAGCCGTGGAGCTTGAGGAGCTCGACGATGTGCTCCATGCACGGCTTGCCGACGATCGGGACCATCGGCTTCGGCTGGTTCGAGGTGAGCGGGCGCAGGCGTGTTCCCTCGCCGCCCGCCATGACGACGGCCTTCATCGCTTCAGTCCTCCCCACGCAGTGCGGATGTACAACACGCCGGCAAGCACCGCGAGCCCGAGTCCGGCCCAGAAGACGTCGACCGGCCACGTCGTCGACCGGTCGAGGACGATGCGGCAGAGGATGGCGAAGTACAGGATCCACGTCGCGGTCTTGCCGAGGAGGTTCACGTCCACCTCCACCCCACGCGGCGCAAGGACTCGCCGACCCGACGAGCAGGAACGCGTCGCGGGCGATGACTACGGCGAGGCCCGCCCACGGCAGGCGGTCGTACGCGAAGAGAAGGATCACGGCGGCGTCGATCATCAGCCGGTCGGCGAGCGGGTCGGCGAGCCTCCCGAAGCGCGACTCGACGTGCCAGAGGCGGGCGAGGAAGCCGTCGAGCTGGTCGGTCGCGCCGGCGGTCGCGAAGACAGCCCCGGCAACCGCACTGGGCGCGTGGCCGGCGCGGATCATGAGGACGACGAAGACGGGAATCAAGACGAGGCGCGCGATCGTCAGCGCGTTGGGGAGCTGCGCGAGCGGATGGGCGTCGGCGCTGGCTTCCATGTGAGCAAGGATACGGGGGTGCCGACCTCGGGCTTCGTAAACGCCCATTGCCACGCCTTCCAGCGCGCTCTGGCGGGGCGCGCGGCCGGCGGGGACTTCTGGGCGTGGCGCGAGACGATGCTCGAGCTCGCCGCGGCGCAGGCGCCGGAGACAGTGCGGACGACCTACGCAGACGTCTACGGCGAGCTCCGAGCCGCCGGCTACTCCGCGGTGGGCGAGTTCCACTACCTCGGCCTAGCCGAGGCCTATGCGGCTGCCGAGGCAGCCGGCGGCGCAGGGCTCGAGATCGTCCTGCTCCACGTCGCCTACGCGCGCGGCGGGATCGACCGCTTCCGGCAGGAGTCGGTCGCGGCGTATCTCCGCGAGCTCGAGGAACTGCGCGCCGCGGGCATCCGCGTCGGCGTCGCGCCGCACTCGGTCCGCGCCTGTCCGCGCGACTGGCTCGAGGAGCTCGGACGGTACGCCACCGAGCACGAGCTGCCGCTCCACATCCACGCCGACGAACAGCCACGCGAGATCGAGGAGTGCCTCGCCGAGCACCGAGTGCGGCCGATCGAGCTGCTCGACGCGTGCGGCTGCCTCGGGCCGCGCACAACCGTCGTCCACGCGACGCACGCCGACGGAAAGGAGCTCGACCTCCTCGCGGCCGCGGGCGCCCGCGTCTGCGCGTGTCCGACGACGGAGGCGGACCTCGCAGACGGCTTCCTCCCCGTCGAGCGGCTCCTTCACCGCGGCATCGAGCTGTGCATCGGCTCGGACTCGAACGTCCGCATCGACCCGCGCGAGGAGCTCCGCGAGCTCGACTGGATCGCGCGCCGCCAGTCCGGCCGGCGGGACGTCTTCCAGCCGAACGACCTGCTCGCGATCGGCACGGAGAACGGCGCGCGCTCACTCGGCCTGAACGCCTGACTCGCGTCGAGAACGCGAGCGGGACGGGAACGAGTCCCGTCCCGCTCGCGCGGAGTCTCGACTAGCCGGCCGGCCCCACTACCTGCTTGGTTGAGGGCACGCAAAGCCACTTCGCGATTCTGATAGCGACCTTCGCGGTGCCGAACTGGTTCTCGTCATACACCTTGGGTTTGATCGGATGCTTGAGCCCCGTGAAGCACAAGAGGTGCGTTTTCGCGTCGATGATCGGGAATTCGCGGTTGCCCACGAGCTTCTCCGTTGGCAGACAGAGCTCCTGCGGCACCGGGCTGACCTGCGCGTTCGCCTTGCCGAACTCGTCCCTCAGTATGAGGGCCGGCGGCTTGTAGGCCCCGGAGATGAGACTGACCGGGTAGCAGGTGAAGTGGTTGAGACCGGGCGGCGTCGTTGGTTTCTTCCCGGGCGGACCGGTAAGGCTCTTCCACGACGGCAGGCACAACAAGTTGGGCTGGCCCGTCGTCATTAGGGCTTGTCCGAACTGGTTAGTGACCAGCACCTTGAAGGGTTTCTGCTGACTCTCGGTGATCGGGAAGCAGCCAAGGTGCGCATGCGGATTGGTTACGCCGAATGTCTGCCCGCCCACAACAGTCTTGATCACCGGGTTGCAATGCAGGGCCAGCGTCGGATTGATCTTCGGTACGAAGCCGTTGGGACTGAACTGATTGATCAGCCTCACGGGCGCTGTTACTGGCGGCTTGAACCTGCCAACCGCCGTGTAGCACAGCTGATGATCGACCTTGAACTGCGTTCCGGCGCTGGACGACGCTGCCGTCGCAGCCGCGATTCCGGCCGCCAGGCACAAGCCGCCCAGAACGCCGATCCCCACCTTCCACGCGCTCTGCGGAAGCACGTTGGACATCGGATCACTCCTCTTCGTCTTCGGCGGACCACCTTCAACGTTCGCGGGCCCGCAGGCGCGACGCTACTCCCCACCCGCGCCGAATGCAACAAACGCCACCAGAGTGCAACAAAACGGGCTAGCCCGCGGACACCCGGTGGATTTTGAAGGTCTTCCTGGGGCTGAACCCGCCGACATTGCCGTCGGCGTCCACCGCGGCAACGTGCCAGTAGAACCGGCCGCCCTTGTTGGTGAATGCGTTCAGGTTCGAGGCCACGACGGTCCCTTCGGTCTTGTCGGTCTCGACCGTCTGTGAGAAGTCGGGAGTGGAAGAGATCTCGACGACGTACTGCTGGAGTCCCGGCCGTCCCTGCCACCGCAGAAGCAGGGCATGCCGCGAGACCGCCACGGTCGTGTGCGTCGGCGGAGTGACTGTGCGCTGGAACTTGGTGGTCGCCGAGTACGGCCCGACGGCGCCGCCGGTGAAGTCGGCCCTCACCTGCCAGGAGTAGACGCCGGTGCCGGAAAGCGCGGTCGGCACCATCGCAGGGGTTGGCACCTTCGAGTAGCTATGAACCGATCCGCCCGGGTAGACGACGCGTACGTCGTATGAGATAGCTCCGGTGACCGGCGCCCATCGCCAAGCCGGGATCGGATCGCCGCCCGATGACTGCTGCTGCAGCGGCTGCGGCGTCGGCAGAACTTGCTTGAACGTCCCCGTGCTCGACCAGGTGAGTGCGTTTGTGTCCTCGTCGTTCGCCTGCACCCGCCAGTAGAGCGTCGACTGCGCCGGATAGGTCGTGGTGCTCACATAGGCGGTCGAGCCGGTGGTCATGTCGTCGAGCAGCGTGCCGAAATCCGGATCGGTCGAGACCTGGAGTGTGTAGTCGAGCGCGCCGTCCACCGGCGTCCATTGGAATGTCGGCTGGCTCGCGGCGAGCACGGTGTCATCCTGAGGCGAGAGGAGGGTCGGCGGAGTCGACTGCTTCTGAAAGTTCTGAGCGTTTGCATCGAGCGGTCCGACGGGCAGACCCGTCTCGGGATCGATTGGCACGTTCCCGTTCGAATCGGCCGGCAAGACCGCCCAGTAGTACAGCGTCTTCTCGTCGGCGAACGTTTTCCGCGGTGCGTACGCCGGATCCCGGGTATAGCCGTAGTCGACGAGAGTCGTGAACGAGGGGTCACGAGCGATGATGACCCAGTAGCTGTTCGCGCCGGCGATCGGCTTCCAGGTGAAGAGCGGCGTCAGGCTCGTCACGACCCCTTGAGTAGGAGCGAGATAATCAGAGGCCTGCGGTAGTGCAACGCTGCCTTGAGCAGTGGTCGGCTCGTATGTGAACGCTCCAGATCCAGCCGGCGTTCCTGGAGCGGGGAGGTACGTGTAGTCGCCGTAGATCGGGTTCCCATCTGAGGACGACTCCCCCACGGCGCGGATGCGCACGCAGTAGTGATCCCCGGCCACGAGCGGCGACTCCTCTTCAATCGATGTCCCTGTGGCCGGGTACGGGGCGCCAGAGTTCGGATGGCTAAATGGCGTCCATGCAGTCAAAGGCGTCGTTACGTGAAAGTCCTGTGACGCCGACTGAATGTCGCAGACTCCGGTGTCGGGCTGCATCGTGTAAACGTCGAGGTCGTAGGTCGCCGCGCCGGCCACTCGGTTCCAGGTAAGGATCGGTGAGGGGGTCGACCAACCGGGCGGCTCAGGCCCGTTGTCGCTGAGCTCGTCCCGCACGTGCAGGTTCGTAATCGTCGGCACATCCTCGGCGATCGGCGGAATCGTGTCGAAGTACTGCGTAAACGACGTGCCCGTCGTCCACACGCCGTTGGCCCCCTGGGCGTTGATCGGACGCACGCGCCAGAAGTATTTGTTGTTCGGCAGAGGCTTCAGCGGGGAGTAGCCGGTCGCGACGGTCGTGCCCGAGCAGCAGACGCTCGAGCTCGCGTTGAAGTCTTGCGAGAAGTTGATGTCGAGCTGGTACTTGACAGCTCCGCTGACCCGAGTCCAGGTGAGGAGAGGGTCGTAGGTAGTCGCGTCGTCGGGGCTCTGGATCAGATTCTCTAGGTCCGTTCCGGTGTCCGTCGGCCAGCTCCAGTTGAAGGACCGGACGGACGAGGTCGTCCCTTCGTGCGTCTCCGCATCTACCGGCGTGACGGTCCAGTAGTACTTGCCGTTGGCGAGCGTCGAGGGCGGGATATATGAAGTCGCACTCGTTTCCGTCTGCGCGCCGTCGACGAGCGACGTCATGGCTGGATCCCGCGCAATCGCCACTTCGTATCCCACGGCGCCGAGCAGCGGCTTCCAGCTCAGCAGCAGCGGCTCCGTGGGAAACGAAATCGATGCATTGTCGGCCGGCGACACAAGGGTCGGGGCCGCTGTCCAGGCCTTCGTGAACGAACGCGTGACCCACGAGGACGTGCCCCCGCTCTTCCGGACCGCTCGAACGCGCCACCAATACTTGCCGTCCTGCAGTGTCTGGGCGAGCGTCGCCGAGGTGCTCCGCGTCTGGAAATTCCCTGAGCCACCCAGGACAGGCGAGTTAAAACCTCGGTCGGCCGCCAGCTCAAACTCGTAGTGGTCGGCCTTCCGCACGGCCGACCAGCGGAAGACGTCGGTGCTGTAGCCGGCGTAGGTGGGCGCACTGAGGACGGACTGCGGAGCGCTGACGCGGGCCTGCGACGCGGACGCCGTGAATGCCAGCGCAAGCAGTGCCACCACCGCCGACAGCACGGGTCTCCAGGCGAGGAGCCTGCCGTGATCCATACGCGAACTCATTTCCGACTCAGTGTCCTCGCATAAGCGGCTGGTGTCAACGACTAGAACCTGACTTGCGGCACGCGTCCAGTCCGCTATCGCAATCGGGGCGGCCGGATTCGAACCGGCGACCTTTGGTCCCCCAGACCAACGCGCTAACCAGGCTGCGCCACGCCCCGCGACGCGCAAACCGTAGCTCCTGTGGAATGGTGCCGTGATGGACGAATGGACAGAGCAAGACAACGCACTCGTGCGCGAGTTCGAGTTCGAGTCGTTCCCGAAGGCGATCGACTTTGTCGACCGACTCGCGGATGCGGCTGAGAGCGCGAACCATCACCCCGACATCGACATCCGCTACGGCCGGGTGACCGTGCGCTGGACGACGCACTCCGAGGGCGGCATCACGACGAAGGATCGGGAAATGGCCGAGCGCACTTCGACGTTGGTAACCCCGTGACGCAGACGACCAAGTACCTCATCGTCGGCGCCGGGATGACCGGCGACATGGCCGCTAAAGGCATCCGCGAGCACGACGCGGACGGCAGCATCGTCCTTGTCGGCGCCGATCCGAATCCGGTCTACAAGCGGCCGCTCCTCACGAAAGGCCTCTGGCAGGGCTCGCCGGAGGAGAAACTCTGGCGCGAGCCCGCGGCCTACGTCGACCTCGTCACCGGCCGCCGCATCGTCTCGCTCGACCTCGATGCTCACACGGCGACCGACGACGCCGGCGAGGAGTACGCGTGGGAGAAGCTCCTCCTCGCGACCGGTGCCAGGCCGCGCGAGATTCCGGGCGCCGACGGCGTCGTCTGGTTCCGCACGCTCGACGACTACCGCCTCGTACGCGGGAAGGCGACCGAGGGCGCTCGCTTCGTCGTCATCGGCGGCGGCTTCATCGGCTCCGAGATCGCCGCGGCGCTTGTCGGCGCAGGCGTCCACGTGACCATGGTCTTTCCGGAGCCGGGCATCGGCTTTCGCCTCTTCCCCGCCGCGCTCGCGGAGTTTCTCGCCGACTACTACCGCGAGAAAGGCGTGGAGGTGCTCGCCGGGGAGACGGTCAGCGCCGCGTCCGGGACGAGCGTCACGCTCGGCGACGGACGAGTCCTGGAGGCCGACTGCGTCGTCGCCGGGCTCGGCGTTCTCCCCGAGACCGAGCTCGCACAGAGCGCCGGGCTCGAGGTCGAAGACGGCATCGTCGTCGACGAGTACGGCCGCGCGAGCGGACGCGACGACGTCTTCGCCGCCGGCGACGTCGCACGATTTCCCGTCGCCGCGCTCGGCATCTCGATGCGCGTCGAGCACGAGGATCACGCGAACACGCACGGGAAGGTCGTCGGCGCGAACATGGCGGGCGCCGCCCAGCCGTACGACCATCTGCCGTTCTTCTACTCCGACCTCTTCGACCTCGGGTACGAAGCCGTCGGCCTCGTCGACTCCCGCCTCGAGATGGTCAAGGAGTGGCAGGAGCCATACCGCAAGGGCGTCGTCACGTACGTCGACGACGGTCGGCCGCGCGGCGTGCTCCTCTGGAACGTCTGGGACAAGGTCGACGACGCCCGCGAGCTGATCCGCTCCGGCGAGGGCACCTTTGCGGTCTGACGGGCTCGCTCGCTCACGAAAGCGGCGGAACGGCTACGAGATCCTGTGCGAGGCGGTCTTCCGGCCGCTTGCGCATCCGCTCGTGCTCGTCCTCGCGCGCTTGCGCGTGCCGCCTCCCGCTGTTGTCATCGCAGCCGGAGCCACCGGCATCGGCGCCGGGTTGGAGATCGGCCGCGGCTCGCTCGTCGCGGCCGCGCTCCTGATCCAGCTGAAGACGCTCCTCGACAACGCCGACGGCCAGCTCGCGCGCCTCACGGGCCGCACGAGCGCGTTCGGCCGCTACCTCGACTCCGAGCTCGACCTCGTCGTCAACGCGGCACTCTTCGCCGCGGTCGGCTGGCGGTTCGGGGAGCCGGTGCTCGCGGCAGCGGGATTCGTCGCGCTCACGTCCGTCCTCAGCCTCAACTTCAACGCGGAACGGCTCTCACGCACGGCGACCGCAAAGCCCGACGGCGGAGGGCGACCGACCGCGGCGCTCCGGAGCGCCTACCAGGCCGTCTATGCGCCGCAGGACCGCCTCGCGGAGTGGGTCGTCACGCGACGACCCACCCTGAGCCAACGGAGCGCCGTGACCGTCCTTGCGAATCTCGGGATGTCGACGCAGCTCGCGGTCTTTGGGCTCTTCCTCGTCCTCGGCCATCCGCTGGGCTTCGCCTGGTTCGCGGTGGGCGAGCTCGCGGCCATTACGCTCGCCCTGCTCCCGCAGCGCACCCCGGTGGAGGAAATCGCATGAGCAACATCTTCGAGCTGCCGCATCCCGCCGAGCCCGGCCGGAGCTGGACGCGCGCGGACCGCGAGCGGCTCGAGGAGCACGCGGCCGAGATCCTCACAGCGCTCGGTCTCGACCTCGACACGCCGGGTACCCGCGAGACGCCGCAGCGATTCCTGCAGGCGCTGTACGACGCGACAGCGGGCTACGACGGCGACCCGAAGCTCCGCACTCTCTTCCCGAGCGAGCGGCCGCAGGACGTCGAGGGCCGGCACGCGCAGATCGTCGAAGGCCCGATCGGCTTCTACTCGCTCTGCGAGCATCACGCGCTCCCCTTCCACGGGCACGCGTACGTCGGCTATGTCGCCGGCGACGAGATCCTCGGCCTCTCGAAACTCACGCGGCTCGTGCGGCTCTACGCGCGACGCTTCACGGTGCAGGAGCGGCTCGCCGAGGAGATCGCGGACGGCATCCGCGAGCTCACGGGCGCGCGCGGAGTTGCGGTCAAGCTCGAGGCGGAGCATCTCTGCACGGCGATGCGCGGTGTCGAGGAGCACGGCTCGATCACCGTCACGACAGTCTGGCGCGGCTTGTACGACGAGGACGAGTCGCTCCGCAGCGAGTTCCTTACTCTGACGCAGTGATCTCGCCGTTCACCGTCCTTGCGGAGGACGACGACCTGCCAGCGTGGGACCTCCCGGCGGAGATCGAGCAGCTCTACGGGCGGCTCGGTCTCGCGGACGAGTGCCTCGTCGCGAACTTCGTCGAGTCGCTCGACGGCGTCGTGGCGATCCCCGGTCTCCCCCGCTCCCACGCCGTCGTCTCGGACGACAGTGACGCCGACCGCTTCGTGCTGGCTCTCCTGCGCGCATGCGCGGACGTCGTGCTCGTCGGGACCGGAACGCTTGCCGCGTCACCGACTGGGACGTGGCGTGTCGACAAGGCGTATCCGGAGGTGGCGGAGGCGTTCGCGGAGTTGCGGGCGGCTCGCGGTTTGCCGGAGCAGCCCCGCGTCGCCATCGTCACGTCCGGCGTCTCGTTCTCTCCATCTCATCCGGTGCTCGACGTCGGCGCGATCGTGCTCACGACCGAAACTGCCGCGCCGGGAATCGCTGAGACCGTGCCGGACGCCACCGAGGTCGTCGCCGTGAACGACGGCGCCGGCGTGGACCTCCGCGCCGCCGTCCGCGCCCTGCGCGAGCGCGGCCACGGCGTGATCGTCTCCGAGGCGGGGCCGACACTCTTCGGCCAGCTGCTCGCCGCAGAATCTCGTCGACGAGCTGTTTCTCACCGTCTCACCACTCCTCGCCGGCCGTGCGCTGGCCTCGCGTTTCAACCTCGTCGAGGGAGTTGAGCTCCTGCCGGACCGGCGCGTCGCCGGCCGCCTGCGCTCGGTGCGGGCGAACGGATCGCACCTCTTCCTGCGATACGCGCTTTCCCCGATGTAGCCAGGCACGCGGAGGCGCACGCTCGGCGTTATGACGGTTATCGACATCACACGCAGGCTTGAACTCACCGACCTCGTTCGCGACCTCCGCATCGCGGCGCGCACGATCCGCTCCGAGACGATGCTGGAGCGCCGCGAGACGTGCGTCGCGTTCGTCGGCGAGCTGCGCGAGAGGCTGGAGCCGACTGCCGAGCTCGACCCGCAAGGGCTCGAAGCGCTCGACATCTGGGCCGAGTGCCTCCTCGCGGCTGACCCGAACGACCCCGACCTCCTCCAGGAGCTCCTCTACGGATGCGACGCGCTCGTGCGCGTTCATCTCTGGCGGGAGACCGGGATGCCGCTCGAGCCTCCCGAGGCGCGCAGCAAGGCCGACATCTAGCTCGCGAGCGCTCGTACGGGTCGAGCTGGTCGAGCGGCGTCTGAGAGCGCGTGCCTACCCGAGGCAGGTAAACGGCGTGAGAACCCAGCCGTGCAGCACCACTAGCCACTTCCGGTGGGACTTGCTCGCGAGGGGTGTCCAGGCAGTCGGGAAGGAGCCGCAGAAGACATAGCGGCCGTTGATCGCGACGGGCACGACATTGCCCATTGAGGGCGGGTGCTTCAACCGGACGAGCTTGAACTGCGAGTGCTCGGCTGAGGCGAACATGTCCTTCCAACCGAGCAGTTCCGCTACTCAGCGAACGAGTCCGCAGGACTCGCGAGCTACGCCTCGAGGCGTTTGTACAGCCGGTCGATCAGCTCGGGCATCGCCTCGAGCCGCTCGGTGATGGTCCTGAGTCGGAACTCGCGGAAGTGCTCCGGCTCAACTTCGAGTGCGCCGGCGAGGGTTTTCACGACGTCGTTCGACGGGACGGGACGGTTGCCGTGGACAAGGTGGTTGAGATAGCCGGCCGAAAGGCCGGTCTGCGCCGCCAGCTGGCGGTACGTGACGCCCTGCTCGTCCATGAGACGCTGCACGGTCGCCCCGAATCCTTCGTCGCTGAATCGCCGCCGTTTCGCCACTCAGGCGACTTCCTTGCCGAGATCGGCAACATCTAATCGCTTCTCGTCGCCACTCGCGCGATCCCGGAAGTCGACCTTGCCGTCCTCGAGGCTCTTCTTGCCAACGGTGATGCGGATCGGGCAGCCGAGGAGGTCCGCGTCGGCGAACTTCTCCCCCGCTCGCTGGTCGCGGTCGTCGAGGAGGACATCGAGGCCGGCCGCTGACAGAGCCTCCGCCGCTGCCTGGCCGATCTCCTCACCGCCGGGCAGTACGACGACGTGCGCGTCGTACGGCGCGATGGAGCGCGGCCAGATGATGCCGTTCTCGTCGTGGTGCTGCTCTACCGCAGCGGCCATGACGCGGCCGAGGCCGATGCCATAACTGCCCATCACCAGCGCCTTCTCCTTCCCATCCTCGTCGAGGAAACGGGCGCCAAGCGGCTCCGAGTACTTCGTGCCGAGCTTGAAGATGTGTCCGACCTCGATCGAACTCTCGAAGCGGAGCTTGCCGCCGCACGTGGGGCACGTGTCTGTGTCGGCCGAGAGGCGGAGATCGGCGAACTCCGGCTCGAAGTCGCGACCGGCCCGCACGCCGCGCAGGTGGAACCCATCGCGGTTCGCGCCGGCGACGTACTGACCCTCGCTGCAGCGCATGGTCGGCGATCACGCGGCCCTTGAACCCGACCGGCCCGAGCGAGCCGCCGGAGGCGCCGAACGCGGCTTTGATCTGCTCGTCCGTCGCTGGGAAGAGCGGCACGCCGAACGCGGCAGCGAGTTTCGCCTCCTCGAGCCGGTCGTCGCCCCGGATGAGCGCCAGCACGACCGTCTCCGGCCTGCGTCGCGTGCGGCATCGCTTTCGAGGTGGCCGACGGGTCGATGCCGAGGAAGTCCGCGAGACCATCGATGGTCGTGACGCCCGGAGTCTCCACCTCCTCGGGCGCGTCGAGAGCGTCGGGCAGGACCGCCGGCGCCGGCAAGGTGCGTGCGACCTCGATGTCCGCAGCGAAGTCGCCGTTCTCGCAGGAGACGATGACGTTCTCCCCGGCCGCCGCAGGCGCGAGGAAGTCGCGGGATTCTGAGCCGCCCATCATCCCGGGCTCGGCCTCGACGTCGTACGCCAGAACACCGCAGCGCTCGAAGATCCGCGCGTACGCCGTCTGATGCGCCGCGAACTGCGCGTCGAGCCCGGCCTCGTCGCGATCGAACGAGTAGGAGTCCTTCATGATGAACTCGCGTACGCGAATCAGGCCACCGCGCGGGCGCGGCGCGTCCCGCTCCTTGATCGAGAAGTGGTAGAGCAGCGTCGGAAGCTGGCGGTAGCTCTGGATCTCGCGCGCGTGGAACGTGACCGTCTCCTCGTGCGTCAGCGGCAGGACGTAGTGCGCGCCCTTACGGTCCTCGAGCCGGAAGATCTCGTCGATGTAGTCGCGTCCCGTCTGTTTCCACAGCTCGAACGGTGTCAGGACGGGCATGAGCATCTCCTGGCCGCCGATCGCGTCGATCTCCTCGCGCACGATCTGCTCGACCTTCTGGTGGACGCGCCAACCGAGCGGCAGGAAGCTCCAGATGCCGGCGCCGACCTGGCGGATGAAGCCGCCGCGGACCAGCAGCTGGTGTGACACGGCCTCCGCGTCGGCGGGCGGCTCGCGCAGGGTCGGAAGGAACAGCTGTGAAGCTCTGGCGATCATCGACGGGACACTAGATAAGACCGCGTGCCCCGGCGCGCTGCTGGCGCCACGATCGGCGAAGGCACAGTGCGCCAGCACGGGCCGAAGCCGACCGCCATGCCAGCGGCGCGAGGCCGCCGCGGAGCCGGGCTCCGCCCGGCGGGAGCGGCGGCCGGCCGGTGCGCGCGGGGAGACTATTCGAGCGGGATCATCGAAGCTTCGGCCATCGCGAGAGCCGCCGGCTTCGCCATCTTGAGACGCTTCGGGCGGTTCATCCCGTCGGCGATCCACTTGTCGATCTCTGCGAACAGCTCGTCGATGAGAATCTCGGACTCGACCTTCTTCAGGACGCGCCCGTGCGCGTAGATGAAGCCGACGTCGCGGCCGCCGGCGATGCCGAAGTCGGCGTCGCCCGACTCCCCAGGACCGTTCACCGCGCAGCCGAGCACCGCGACCTCGAACGCCTGCGGGTACTCCGCGAGCCGCCGCTCGACCTCCTCGGCGAGCGTGTGGACGCCGACGTTGTCGCGGCCGCACGACGGGCACGCGATCATCACCGGCCCGCGCTCGCGCAGGTTCAGCGCCTTGAGGATCTCGTACGCCGTCTTCGGCTCCTCGACCGGATCGGACGAGAGCGAGACGCGGATCGTGTCGCCGATCCCCTCGGCGAGGAGCGTCCCGATCCCGACGGCGCTCTTGATCGAGCCGGCGAAGACCGTGCCGGCCTCGGTCACGCCGAGATGGAGCGGGTACTCGACCTTCTCCGCGAGCATCCGGTAGGCGCGGATCATCGTCGGCACGTGGCTCGACTTGACCGAGATCTTGAAGTCGTAGAAGTCGAGGCTCTCGAGCAGGCGCACTTCCTCGAGCGCGGCCTCGACGAGCGCCTCCGCCTGGTCTTTCTGCGCGAGCTCCTCGAGGTGCTTCGGCAGGGAGCCGGAGTTCGCGCCGATCCGCATGGGCGTGCCTTTCGCCTTCGCGGCGCGGACGACCTCCGCGACCTTGTCGGGGCCGCCGATGTTGCCGGGATTGATGCGCACGGCCGCGACGCCTTGCTCGATCGCCTTCAGCGCGAGGCTTGCGTTGAAGTGGATGTCCGCGATGATCGGCACCGGCGAGAAGCGGACGATCTTCGAGAGTGCCTCCGCGTCCTCCGTCTTCGGGACGGCAACACGCACGATCTCGCAGCCGGCGGACGCGAGCTCGGCGATCTGTGCGGTCGTCGCCGGAACGTCGTGCGTCTTCGTCGTCGTCATCGACTGCACGACGACTGGCGCGCCACCGCCGATCTTGACGCCGCCAACGGAGATCTGCCGCTTGCTCGCCATCTGCAAAGCAGTGTACGGACGGGCTATCCGAAGATGTGGCGCGTGTCGTTCTGGATCGCGATGACGTAGACGAGGAGGATGAGCGCCAGCCCGACGAGCGAGACCCGCTCGTAGACCTCCCGCGCGAGCGCTCGCCTGCGCACGCTCTCGATGAGCGAGAACAAAATGTGCCCGCCGTCGAGCGGGAGCAGCGGGACGAGGTTGAGGAGCGCGAGCGACATGCTGACGAACGCGAGGAGCCCGAGGTACCACGTCACGCCCTGCTGCAACTCCGCGTGGCCGGCGCGGATCATCCCGATAGGCCCCGAGAGCTGCGCGCGCGAGTGGGATTTGAACAGGGACGCAACCCCGGAGCCCGACTCCGTGACGACGCTCCAGAGATCGTGCGCCGCGCTACTCGCCGCCCGGCCGACCGGGTAGCGCACGATCTCCGCGGCGGAGAGGAAGCCCCAGATCCAGCGTCCATGCGAACGGATCGTTGCCTCCGGGCCTAGCCGCAGCCGTTGTCCGTTCCGCGATCACTGTCAGCGTGATCGGCGCACCGCGACTGGCGCGAATCAGGCGGGACACGTCGGCGAAGGTGTGAGTCGGCTCGCCGTCGACCGCGACGACGAGATCTCCGTGGCGGAGGCCCGCGTGCGCGGCCGGCGTCCGTGCGTCGACCGATGCGACGTCCCTCGTCGCGTTCGACGTAGGCCCGCCGCTCGTTCCGAACATGACGAAGAGGATGAGGAACGCCGCGACGACGTTCGCGGCCGGGCCGGCGGCGATAACGGCGACGCGCTTCCACGTCGGCGCCCGCCAGTAGGCCTCAGGCGACGTGCCCTCCTCCACGTCGCGCAGCCCGCGCACGGCTGCGCGGCGCGCGGCGGCGGACAGGTGCGCGGCGCGGACCTCCTCCTCGAGCTCCGCATACGCGGCGCGAGCGGCGTCCCAGTCCTCGACGGTGAGCGCGCTGCGCACGCGGAGCGCTGCCGGCGCGAGCGAAGACTGCTCCCCGATCGCCGGCGCGAGCAAGATCTGCAGATCGCGCGCCGCCGGCCGATGCATGCCCGGGATCCGCACAAACCCGCCGAGCGGGATCGCCCCGATCCCGTACTCGATCCCGCGCCGCTTGATCTTCGCGAGCGCCGGGGGGAAGCCGATGTAGAAGCTCCGCGGACGCATCCCGACGAGGAGCGCCACGCCGAAGTGGCCGACTTCGTGAATGAAGACGAGCCCGACGAACCCGGCAACTACGGCGACCCAGATCATGCTGCCGCCAACGCGCCTTCCGCGAGCGCCCGGGCGGCGCGGTCGATTTCGAGCAGGTCGTCGAGATCGCGCACCGCCTCGACGCCCGCCGCGGCTAGCGCCCCGCCGACGACCTCGGGGATCGCGAGGAACGGCAGTCGCCCCGCGAGGAATGCGGCGACGGCCACCTCGTTCGCGGCGTTGTACACGCACGACGCGGCACCGCCCCTCTCCCCTGCCTCCCGCGCGAGCGCGAGCATCGGGAACGTCTCCGTGTCGGGCGCGGCGAACTCGAGCGTCAGCGACGTGAGGTCGAGTGGCGGCAGCGGCGTGGCGGCGCGCTCGGGGTACGTGAGCGCGTACGAGATAGGTACGCGCATGTCCGGGTAGCCGAGCTGCGCTAGCGCAGCGCCGTCGCGGAAGCGGACGAGCGAGTGGACGATCGATGTCGGCTGGATCACGACCTCGATGCGGTCGTACGCCACCCCGAAGAGGAAGTGCGCCTCGATCAGCTCGAGCCCCTTGTTCGCGAGCGTCGCGGAGTCGATCGTGATTTTCGGGCCCATCCGCCACGTCGGATGCTCGAGCGCCTGCTGCGGTGTGACGTCCTCGAGCTCCGCGCGCGCGCGGCCGCGAAACGGGCCACCCGAGCCGGTGAGGACAAGCGTGTCGATCTGCTCGGCGCTGCGTCCCTCGAGGCACTGGAAGAGCGCCGAGTGCTCGCTGTCGACCGGCAGGATCCGGCCTCCACCCCGCTGCTGCGCCGCGAGCGCAAGATCGCCGGCCGCGACGAGGCTCTCCTTGTTCGCGAGCGCGAGGTCGACGCCGCGCTCGAGCGCCCAGAGCGTCGCGTGGATTCCCGCGAAGCCGACGACGGCGTTGAGGACGACGTCGGGCTCGGCGCGGTCGAGAAGCTCGGTGAGATCGCCGCCGATCTCTTTGAGCGGCGCGTCGATGTCGTCGAGCGGCGTCGACCCGGACGCCACGGCGCAGAGCTCGAGCTCGGGGTGCGCCTCGACGATCTCGATCGCCCGGCGGCCGATCGAGCCCGTCGCGCCGAGGAGAGCGACGCGCTTCATGAGAGCTAGTCTAGGGACGCCAGGTCAGTGGAAGCCGAACGCGCGCACGATGAAGTACGCGGCCGGAGCGGCGAAGAGGAGCGCGTCGACGCGGTCGAGAACGCCGCCGTGGCCGCCGAGGAGCCGCCCCGTGTCCTTCACATCGAGATCGCGCTTGAGGGCAGACTCGAAGAGGTCGCCGACGACCGCCGCTGCCACGACCGCGATCCCGAGCACTAGTGACTGAGGAGCGGAGAGGTAGTGGTGCCGCGTTTGGTAGAGCGAGACGAACGCGACAAAGACCCCGGCGATCGCGCCGCCGACGAGCCCCTCCCACGTCTTCTTCGGCGAGAGACGCGGCGCGAGCTTGTGGCGCCCGGCGAAGCGCCCGACGAGGTACGCCACCGTGTCGGCCGCGAACACGGTGAGCACGACCGCGAAGGCGATCAGCCGGCCTTCCGTATGCATTTCGCGGAGCACGAGGAGCGAGCCGAGCCCGAGGCCGATCCACGCGGAGCCGAGCACGGTCGACCCGACGGCGGCCGTCGTCGGCGCGCGGGTCTCGGCGGCGGCGTTGAGAAGGAACGCGAGGACGAACGTCGCGACGAAGCCGCCAAGCAGCCACTCGACCTCGCCGCTCTCGGCACCGATCAACGCGAGCAGCACGCCGAAATAGACCGCCGGCGCGAGCGGGCGCAGCTGCCGCGCAGTCGTCACGAACTCGTGCACGCCGACGAACGCAGCCGCTGCGACGAGGCCGAACAGCCACCATCCGCCGAGCCAGAGGAGGCCGAGGACGAGCGGCAGGCCGACGATTGCGACCAGGATCCGCGAGGCGAAGTTGCTCATCTTCCGCCGAATCTACGCCTGCGGCTCGCGTACTCCTCGATTGCAGCGCGCAACTCGTCGGGGCCGAAGTCCGGCCAAAGCGTTTCGGTGAAGACGTATTCGGCGTACGCGGACTGCCAGAGGAGGAAGTTTGAGACGCGCCGCTCGCCCGACGTGCGGATCACGAGATCGGGGTCCCGCATCTCCGGGGCATAGAGGAACTCGGCGAAGGACTCCTCGTCGATCACCACGCCGCTCGCCGCCGCGCGTCGGGCCGCCTCCACGATCTCTGCGCGACCGCCGTAGTCGAAGGCGATCCAGAGGTGCAGACGGCGCTCGTGCTCGGTCGCATGCTCGAGCTCGGCCATCTTCTCCTGGAGCCACGCGGGCGCACGGTCGCGACGGCCGAGGAAGCGCGTGTGAACACCTTCCCGCGCAAGGTCGTGGAGCTCGCGGTCGATCGTCTCGCCGAAAATCTCCATCAACGCCCCGACTTCGTCGGGGGAACGGCTCCAGTTCTCGGTCGAGAACGCGTAGACGACGAGAGACTCGATACCGAGGTCGATCGCGGTCTCGACAACCGGTCGCAGCGCGCGCGAGCCGGCGCGATGCCCTTCCGCGACCGGGACGCCGTGTTCAGTCGCCCACCGGCCGTTCCCGTCCATGATGATCGCGACGGCGTGCGCGAGCTCCGGGAGCTCGGTCAGACCTCCATCACCTCGTCCTCTTTGTGCTTGAGGAGATCGTCGATCTGCTTCGTGTGCTCGTCGGTCAGCTCCTGGACGCGGCCCTCGGAGCGATGCTCCTCGTCGGCTCCGACCTCGCCGTTGTCGACGAGCATCCTTGAGGTTCTTCATCGCGTCGCGACGGATATCGCGCACGGCAACGCGGTGCTCCTCCGCCATGTTGCGGACGATCTTGACGAGATCCTTGCGCCGCTCCTCCGTGAGCTGCGGGATCGGCAGGCGGATGAGCTTGCCGTCGTTCGATGGCGTCAGGCCAAGGTCGGACTCCATGATCGCCTTCTCGATCGCCTTGATCGAGCTCGGGTCGAACGGCTGCACGGTGATCATGCGCGGCTCGGGAACGTTGATCGTCGACAGCTGCCGGAGCTGCGTCGCGGTGCCGTAATAGTCGACGTCGATACGGTCGAGAAGCGCCGCCGAGGCGCGACCCGTCCGCACCGTCGAGAACTCCGCTCGCGCGTGCTCGACCGACTTCGCCATCTTGTCCTTCGCGCTCGCGATGAGCTCGTCAGTGGTTGCCATACGGTCAACCCTCCTTTTCTGGAGTGGAGATGATCGTGCCGACCTCCTCGCCTGCGACGACTCGCGCGACGTTGCCTTCCGCGAGCTCGAAGACGTGGATCGAAAGCCGATTGTCCATGCAGAGCGACAGCGCCGTCGTGTCCATCACCTTGAGGCCGCGTTCGATCGCCTCGAGGTGCGTGATGCGCGGCAGGAATTCGGCGTCGGCGTTGCTTCTCGGGTCGCCGTCGTAGACCCCCTTGACGCCGTGCTTCGCCATAAGAATCACGTCGGCGCCGATCTCGAGCGAGCGGAGCGCGGCGGCCGTGTCGGTTGTGAAGAACGGGTTGCCGGTGCCCGCCGCGAAGATCACGACGCGGCCCTTTTCGAGATGCCGCATCGCGCGACGGCGGATGTACGGCTCCGCGACTTCGGACACTGTGAGCGCGGACATGACGCGCGTGACGGCACCTTCCCGCTCGAGCGCGTCCTGGAGAGCGAGAGCATTGAGGAGCGTCGCGAGCATCCCGCCGTAGTCCGCGGTGGCGCGGTCCATCCCGCTGTCGGCCGCCGCCTTCAGGCCGCGGTAGAAGTTGCCGCCGCCGACGACGATCGCGATGTCGACTCCCTCGCTGCGAATCCCCGCGACTTCCTTCGCCAGCGCCTGGGTGACGCCCGGATCGATCCCATAGTCGCGCTCACCCATGAGAGCTTCGCCCGAGAGCTTGAGCAGAACCCGCCGAAACGCCGGTGCGCTCATCCGGACAGCGAAAAGCGCTGGAACTCGAGCACGTCCGCGCCCGCGTCGGCGAGCACCTTGCCGACCGTCGCGGAGCCGTCGTGGATCCACGGCTGGTCGGCGAGTACGCCTCCCCGCTCGGCGTAGAAGCGCTTGTTGAGCATGCCGTCGACGATCTTCTCACGGGCCTGCTCGGGCTTCGACTGCACTTCGTCGGAGTTGAGGTAGATCTCGCGCTCGGCGGCGACCAGGTCAGCCGGCACGTCCTCGCGGCCGACCCAACGCGGATCCGACCAGGAGATGTGCATCGCGAGGTTGCGCGCGAGCTCGTCGCCGCCGCCACGGAGGTGGATGAGAACGCCGAGCTTGTTCGCGGGTGGATGGACGTACGCGCCGATGCGGCCGTTCTCGACCGGCTCAAAACGGGCGGCACCTGCAACCGCGATGTTCTCGCCGAGCTTGGCCGACAGCTCGACCCGCTCGTCCTCGAGGGATGAGGCGGCGTCGATCCCGTCGGCGTGCACGGCGTGGAGAACCTTGGTGGCGTACTCCCGGAACTCCCCGCTCTTCGAGACCGGCTCGGTCTCGCAGCCGATGGCGACCATCGTTCCCTTCGAACCGTCCTCGGCGACGATGTAGCCGACGGCGCCTTCGGTCGTGGCCCGGTCAGCCCGCTTTGCGGCGCTCGCCATTCCCTTCTCGCGCAGGAGGACGACCGCCGCCTCCATGTCGCCGTTCGTCTCGACGAGGGCGTTCTTGCAGTCCATCATCCCCGCGCCGGTGCGCTCGCGCAGCTCGCGGACGAGCTGGGCCGAGATCTCTGCCGCCATTACTGAGTTTCCTCCTCAGTCGTCTCGGGCGCTGTCACCGGCTCAACTGCCTCAGAGGCGGGCTCCGGCGCCGCCGCTTCGGTAGCGACTGCCTCGGGTGCCGCTGCCTCCGCTGCCGGAGTCTCCTCCTCGGCCACGGGAGCCGCTTCGGCGGGTGTGGTCTCGTCGTCAGCCCCCGGCCGGGCGTCGGCGGCTTCGCCGGCGACGCTTCCAGCCTCAGCCTCGGGCTGAGTCTCCTCGGCCGGCGCTGCCTCGAACTCCTGCGGCGCAATCTTGTTCTTGCCGGCCTCGACGGCGTCGGCGAGCGCGCGAATGATGAGGTTGCAGGAGCGGATCGCGTCGTCGTTGCCCGGGATCACGTAGTCGGCCTCGTCGGGATCGCAGTTCGTGTCGACGAGCGCGACGACCGGAATGCCGAGGCGGCGCGCCTCGTGCACGGCGAGCGCTTCCTTCTTGAGGTCGACAATCACTACCGCGTCGGGCTGCCGCCGCATCTCGGCGACGCCGCCGAGGTTCGCCTCGAGCTTCTCGAGCTCGTGCGCCATCGCAATGCGCTCCTTTGCAGGGAGAAGATCCATCTGCCCCTCGTCCCGCAAATGCCGCATCCCGTGGAGCCGGTCGATGCGGTCGGCCATCGTGCGCCAGTTCGTGAGGAGGCCGCCGAGCCAGCGATGGTTGACGTACGGCATGCCGGTCCGCTTCGCCTCGCTCTCGACCCCGTCCTGCGCCTGCTTCTTCGTGCCGACGAAGAGGACGGTGCCGCCACGCTCGGCGACGTTGCGGAGAAACTGCTGCGCCTCGTCCAGCCGCTCGGAGGTCTGGGTGAGGTCGATGATGTAGATGCCGCCGCGCTCCGCAAAGATGAAGCGGCGCATCTTGGGGTTCCAGCGCCGCGTTTGGTGGCCGAAATGGACTCCGGCCTCCAGCAGCTCGCGCATGGAGACGGTCAAGCTCGTCGATGCCATTGAGGAAGCTCCTTCGATTGGTTGGGTGTCGCGCGCCGGTCGGGGTCGTGGCGCACCGCTCGTGAGGAGAGGCACACGCGCCGCGGCTGGTCCGCCGGGGAGTAGGGATATGACCGGCTCAGGGTAGCTGCGGCCGCGTCGAAACAGGATGCGGACAACTACGCGCGCCGTGAGGCAAGGCAAGACCGATAGACGAGGTAGGGCCTTCGAACCGAGGAGACAGTCCCATGCAACGCGTAACCCACCGCGCACGATCCGCCGCTGCATTTGTCGCGCGGTCCAAGGTGACGATTCTCGTATTCGCTGTTATCTGGGCCATCGGCCTCGGCGCGCTGGCGATCGTCGCGTCCACCCAGGCGAAGGTCGAGACTCAACTGAAGACTCAGCTCGCCGGCGAGGCTATGCAGCGCCGCCTCGGCGACCTCACATCGATTGCGTTCGGCCCGGCCCTCGTCCCGCCTGCTTTCCGGCCGTCGGGCGCCGAGGTTGCGCTTGCGCTGCGAGCTGGAGAACGGAAGGTCGACACCACCCTCGCGAGTCTCAAGCACTCTGACACCCGAGCCGAGTACAAGCCGATCGCCGCAGCCGTCGGAGCGTATTTCACTCAGATCGAGCACATTGCTGCGCTCGTTGTCCGCGGTCGCAGCCTGCCGGCGGCGGCTGCGTTCGGCCGCATTAACGCCCCGACTGGAACCTACGGCAGGCTCATCGGCGACCTTCGGCGGTTGGGCACGATCGACGGCCGCGCAGCCGCGCACGACCGAGTAGTGGAGTTGATCGGCGAGGCCGCCGCGTTCGCTTTCATGCTGCTCGCCTTCTCCGGCGCCCTGTATCGCTCCACCCGTCTGGCGCGCCAGAAGCACGAGCTGTTGGAGCGGAGCCAGGTCGACGCACTGACCGACACGCTGACGGGCCTCCCCAACCGCCGCAGCCTGTTCGCCGACATGGAGGCACTCCTTCACGAATCCCCACCGCCGGACGAG
This sequence comes from uncultured Actinomycetes bacterium, assembly GCA_963753525.1. Classification (GTDB taxonomy): domain Bacteria; phylum Actinomycetota; class Thermoleophilia; order Gaiellales; family Gaiellaceae; genus Palsa-739. The sequence continues at coordinate 70,970 of CAVWCS010000004.1, read as the reverse complement.
CTCGCGCTCGGCATGTTCGACCTGGACGGCTTCAAGAACTACAACGACACCTTCGGCCATCCGGCCGGCGACGCCCTGCTCGCTCGCCTCGGTCACAAGCTCGCCGCAGCGGTGAACGGTCACGGAACGGCCTACCGGATGGGCGGCGACGAGTTCTGCGTGATCGCCCGTGGAGCCGGCGGCTACGACGTCCTCGGGGCTGCTGCCGAAGCGCTGACGGAGCGCGGCGAGTCGTGGGGCGTCAGCTGCTCGTATGGCAACGTCGTGATCGCGCCGGACGAGCTGACGCTCGAGGAGGCGTTGCAGCAAGCGGATCAGCGCCTCTACGACAACAAGCGCTCATTGCCGACGGACGGAAACAGAGAGGCCCACGACGTGCTCCTGCGTGTCCTCGCGGAGCAAGACCTCTCGCTCGCCTCTCATCTGAGCGCCGTCGGCAAGCTCGCAGAGGCCGTCGCTCGCAAGCTCGGCCTTGCCGAAGACGAGGTCACGCTCACGAGGTTGACAGCTGAGCTGCACGACGTCGGCAAGACCGCCATCCCGGACGCGATCCTCAACAAGCCGGGCCCGCTCGATCAGGACGAGTGGACGTTCATGAAGCGGCATACGATCATCGGTGAGCGGATCCTCGCCGCGGCACCCGCGCTCGCAGCAGTCGCACCGCTCGTTCGCTCGAGCCATGAACGCCCCGACGGCACCGGCTACCCGGACGGGCTGCTCGCAGGCGATATCCCGATCAGCTCTCGCATCGTCGCCGTTGTCGATGCCTATGACGCGATGACCAGCCTGCGCCCTTACAGGCTCCCGCTCAGTTTCGACCGGGCGATCGACGAGCTCCGCCGTTACGCCGGAAGCCAGTTCGATACTGCCGCCACCGACGCCCTCATCGCCGTCTTGCAGGAGAGCGTCCACGACAGATCGGCCTACAGCGCGACCGTCCGGGCCAAGGTCGCCTGAAGGGCGAATGTCTTCACCGCGCGCGCTCGAGCGCCGCGGCGAGATCCGGCGGTGGCGGCGACGAGATGTCGATCTCCTCACCGGTGATGGGATGCGTGAAGGCGAGGCGCGTCGCGTGGAGGAACTGTCGCTCGAGGCCGAGTACCCCGGGCCGCCCGTAGGTCGGATCTCCCGCGACCGGCAGCTCGATCGCCTCGAGGTGGACGCGTATCTGGTGCGTCCGCCCCGTCTCGAGCCGCACACGTAGCAGCGCGTAGCCGTCGAGCAGTTCCTCGAGCTCGAAGTGCGTCACCGCGGCCCGCGGCGTGTCCGTATCGAGGGAGTGGCGCACGCGGTCGCGGCGGTCGCGGCCGATCGGCGCGTCGATCGTCCCGCGCCGCGAGCGCGGCTTGCCGACGACGAGGGCGAGGTACTCGCGCACCAGCTCCCGTTTCCGCACGAGCCGCTGGAGCTTCTCGTACGCCTCCGGCGAGCGCGCCACGACCATCAGGCCGGAGGTGTCGCGGTCGAGGCGGTGGACGATGCCGGCCCGCTCGTCCTCTTCCCCGCCCTCGGCGCCGGCGAGCGCGAGCGCGTGCGCGAGGGTCCCTCCCGCGTGCCCCGGCCCTGGATGGACGACGACGCCGGCCGGCTTGTCGACGACGAGGAGATGGTCGTCTGCGTAGGCGATCGTCAGCTCGAGCGGCGTCACATCGGGTGCCGCCGGCACCTCCGCGAGCTCGAGCTCCACGGTCTCGCCCCCAGCGAGCTTGTGGCTCTTCCCTCGCGCGCTCCCGTCGACGCGCACCGTTCCCGACTCGAGGAGCCGCTCGGCGGCACCGCGAGAGCCGACGTCCGGCAGCGTCGCGAGCCAGCGGTCGAGGCGCATCCCCGCCGCCTCCGGCGGGACGTCGACGATGGTCACCTGCGGTCGGCGAGGACGAGCGCGGCGAGAAGGATCCCGACTCCGATGACGATGAAGCTGTCGGCGAGGTTGAACGCGGGCCAGTACCGGAAGTCGAGGAAATCGGTGACGTGGCCGAGCCGGATCCGGTCGGAGAGATTCGAGACGCTGCCGCCGATCACAAGCCCGAGTGCGATCGGAAGAACGGGATGCCGCGCACCCGAGCGACCGAAGTACGCGAGCATCCACGCCACCGCCGCAGCGGTGAGGACGATGACCGCCGCGGTTGCGCTCGGGAAGAAGCCGAACGCAATCCCGGAGTTCTGGACGTGCCGGATCCAGAACGGCCCGAGGACGTGGACGCTGCCGCCGAGCTCGAGGTTCGACGCGACGATCCACTTCGTCAGCTGGTCCGCGCCGACCGCCGCGAACGCAAGCGCCGCGAGCGACACCCACTGCCCGCGCGTCGCAGCGAACGACCGCTTCGCGCTCGAGACCGGCGTCAGCGCGTCCGTCGACGAGCCGACGCGAACGTCGAGCCTGCGAGCGGGTTCGCTCATCCCTCGTCGAGGCGTGCGCAGTCGATGCAGAGAGACGCCCACGGATAAGCCTCCAACCGTTCGACCGGGATCACCTTGCCGCAGTTCGTGCACGTCCCGTACGTGCCGTCCTCGATCCGCGCCAACGCCGCATCGATCTCGCCGAGCACGTTCTGAGAGTTCTCGCCGAGCGTGTAGTCGATCTCGCGGCCGAGCGTGATCGAGGCGGTTTCGCCGAGGTCATCGGTGTCGAGGCCGCCGTTGACCTCCTCCGCTTCGTCTTCGATCGAGCCGGGATGCCCGTCGCGCAGGCCCGCCAGGGCGCGCTCGACCCGGCCGCGCTCGCCGAGGAGAAGCTCGCGAAAGTGCTCGATGTCGATCGTGCTCAACGCCTCTCCTTTCTCTCGCGTCCGCCTGTGGCCGCGGAGCTCAGCCGGCGCTCGATCAGGCCCGGCCCGATCCCGGTCAGCTCGACGATTTTCTCCCGAGCACCGTGACCCGAAACGAGAGTCAGCGCGGTGCGGGGTAGTGCAAGGGCTTCGGCGAGCAGGCGAAGAACCGCCTCGTTCGCGCGGCCGCGCTCGGGCGCCTCCGCGACGCGCACCTTCCACGCGTCGCCCTGCCGTCCCACGACAGCTGCGCGTCTCGCGCCGGGACTGACGCGCAGGCGCAGCCGAGTCGTCTCAGCGCCCATGGCGCCAAGTCTATGTGTGAGGACGCCGACCTTAGGCCGCGTCGGCGTTGGGCACGACGAGCCAGCCTCCCTCCTCCGCAGTCACCGGACTCTCGTCGAGCACGGCAGCCGCCTCCGTGAGCTGCGCGCGCAGGCGGCGCGTCGCCGTGACCATGCGGTCGTTGTCGATCACGGCGCGGCGCTGGAGCTCCCGCGCCTCGGCCTGCGCCTCGGTGAGGATGAGCTCGGCCTCGCGGCGTGCGTGATCCTTCAACTGCTCGGCCGCCTGCTCCGCCGAGACGAGCGTCGTCCGGAGGAGGGTCTCGAGCTCGCGGAAGCGAACGAGGTCGGCCTGGAGCTGCTCGACCTTGTCGGCGAGATCGGCGCGCTCGCGCCAGACGTCCTCGAAGCTCGCGACGATCTCGTCGAACAGCCGCTCCGTCGGGTCGCGGCGGTAGCCGCCGAGCAGCGTCTTTGGCGGCCGCATGTGTCTGATCTCTACCGGTGTGAGTCCCATGAGTTCCTCCTTCTAGTGGAAGTGGTCGAGGATCCAGATGACGAGGCGGTCGATGACCCCGAGCGCGAGGAACGCGAGGATCGGAGAGAAGTCGAGCGGCCCTGCCATCGGGAGCAGGCGCCGGAACAGCCGCAGGTACGGCTCCGAGACGTCGTGGACGAAGTGCTGGATTCGGTCGAGCGTCACCGAGTACGGCAGTCGCACCCAGCCCATGAGGATGTACGCGATGAGGACGACGCTGTAGAGGGTGATGAAGACGTCGACGAACCTCTCGACGCTCGAGATCGCGTCTCCCAACGGCAGAGCCAAGCTGGCCGCGACGCCCATGGAGGCCCGTTCGCCCCGAACGGGAGTTCTCCTCGCTCAGAACCCCTAGGCCTGGTTGAAGAAGCCGCGCTCGAGCATCCGGGCGCGATCCTCGGCCGACAGCTCGACATCGCGCGGCGTGAGGAGGAAGACCTTGTCTGCGATGCGCTGCATCCCGCCCTCGAGCGCGTACGTTAGGCCGCTCGCGAAGTCGATCAGACGCTTTGACAGCTCCGCGTCGGCCGACTGGAGGTTGAGGATCACCGGGATGCCGTTCTTGTAGCGGTCGGCGACCTGCTGAGCGTCGTTGAAGCTGCGCGGCAGGACGAGGTGGACTTGCGACGTGCCCGGCCCGCGCACCGGCTCGAGCTTGCGAGCGCGCCGCTGGTCGGTCAGACGCGGGCGGAGGACGCTCGTCCGCTGAAGATCCGGCGACGGCTCCGGGTCTGTCCAGTCGTCGTCGTAGTCGCGCCGCGAGCGTCGCGCCGGCAGGTGACGGACGTTGCGGCGCTCGTACGGGTCGGCCTCCTCCTCGACCTCGTAGTCGACGTCCTCGTCCCAGTCTTCGTCATCGGCGATGCCGAAATAGACGAGTGCGCGCTCCCAGACGTTTGCGAGGCCCATAGCGCGAGGATGTTACTGGCGCCACAGGACCGCACCCACCCGGACGAAGGTTGCGCCCTCGTCTGCCGCAATGCGGAAGTCCTGGCTCGTGCCCATCGAAAGCTCCTGCAGGCCGTGGAGCTCTGCGAGCTCGCGCAGGCGGCGGAAGTACGGGCGCGAGCTCTTCGGGATCGGCGGTGGGCGGTGGCATCGTCATCAGGCCGCGCACGTCAGGGTAGAGCGCGAGCAGCGCGGGCAGCTCGTCCGGCGTGACGCCCGACTTCGTCGGCTCGCCCGAGAGGTTGACCTCGACGAGAGCTGGGATCGACAGCTTGCGCGCGGCGGACTCCGACGAGAGCGAATGGCAAAGCTCGCAGATGGCGCTCACGGCCGGCGCCTTGCGGCTCTGGAGATGGCCGATGAAGTGCCAGCGGAACGTGTCGCCGTACGCGGCGTGCTTCGCCTCGAGATCCTGCACGCGGTTCTCCCCCACGACCTCGATCCCGGCTCCGGCGAGCACCGCCATGTCTTCGAGGGACACGTACTTCGTCGCGGCGACGACCGTGACGCTCGGGCCTAGTTCGTCGCGGATACGCTCGTAGCGCTCGCGGATCCGCGAACTCATTTCGGAAAGATCGCGCGGCCGGGCAGCCCGTGCTTCGTTTCGAAAGGAGTTCCTAGCCGGGGAGATAGGCGATCACTCCCTGGCGGCCGGTCACGCCGCGGTCGCGGCGGTGGGAGAAGAACGTCCCCGGCTCACATGCGGTGCAGCGGTCGAAGCGATCGACGCGGGCGACGCGAGCCTCTCGGAGCGCCCGCTCGGCGCTCGTCCAGAGGTCGAGATTGCGGCCGCGCACGACGTCCTCGCCGAAGCGCTCGCGGTACGGCGCGGCGACCTCCTCCCCCACCTCGTAGCAGCACGGGCCGATCGCGGGGCCGATCGCAGCGGCGAGAACACCGCCGCCAAGCGCGTCGACGCCCTCGGCGACGATGCCGGCGAGCAATCCTTTCCAGCCGGCGTGGAGAACAGCGAGTCCGGGCGTGCCCTCGGTGCGGACGAGAACGATCGGAAGGCAGTCGGCGGACATCGCGAGGAGCGGGATCCCCGGCTCGTCGGTCCAGAGCCCGTCCGCGTACTCGACAGGGTGCCCCGGCGCAGCGCGAACGACGTGCTTGGAGTGCACCTGGAAGTTGTGCGCGAGTCTCCCGATGTCCGCGCCGAGAGCGGCGCAGGCGATGCGCCGATTCTCGCGGACGCGCTGCGGGTTGTCGCCGGTCTTGAGGCCGAGGTTGAGCGACGCGTACGGCGCTTCGCTCACGCCGCCGACGCGCGTCGTGAACCCGACGACGTATCCGCCGATGTGCCAGCGGATCAACGGAGCTCCTTTGCGCGCGCGAGGAGCTCGTCGCGCGTGTTGAGCTCCGGCTCGTCGAGGACGGCCGCGAGCAGCGTGTCGAGCACACGGCCGAGCGCCGGCCCGGGCGCGAAGCCGAGCTCGATCAGGTCGTCGCCGTTCACTGCGAGGTCGGCTATGCGGTGCGGGTTCGCACGCTCGCGCTCGAGTCCTGCGGCGATCTCCTCGAGCACCGACGTGTCGCGGTCCTTTGCGCGGAGGTCGGCGAAACGCAGGGCGGTGATCTCGGCGGCGAGCTCGTCGCCGTGCTCCGCGAGATAGCGCCGCAGGTCGCGTGGCCGCCGCGGCGCGGTCTCGGCGTGGAACGGATGCGCGCGCACGATCGCCGCAACACGCCGCACGAGGCGGGCCGGGTACCGAAGCCGCTCCATCGTCCGCTCCGCGATTTCGGCGCCAACGCGCGCGTGGCCGAGCGGGTCGCCGTCGATCGGTTTCCCGACGTCGTGGAAGAGCGCCGCGAGGCGCACCGCGAGCGGGTCGCCTGCGTCGGCACTCGACTGAACGACCGCGAAGATGTGGTCGCTCAGGTACTCCGGGACGGCGACGAACTCCGGGATCAGCTCGGTGAGCACGCCGGTGTCGCGCGCGATCATGAGCGCTCGCGCCGGCTCGGCGCCCATAAGGAGCTTCGAGAGCTCGCCCATCCCGTCCGCCGCCAGACCTCCGCCGATACGTTCGCCGGAAACGAGCTGTACGGCGGCCACCTCCTCGCGCATTTGCTCTAGCAGCGTTTCGTCGGGCTCGAAGCCGAGCTGCGAGACGAACCGGAGCGCGCGGATCAGGCGCAGCGGGTCTTCACGGAAGCTCTGCGGCGAGACGGTCTTCAGCGCGCGCGCCTCGAGATCCGCGCGACCGCCAAGCGGGTCGACGAGCTCGCCGTCCTCGAGCCGGCGCGCCATCGCGTTGACCGTGAAGTCGCGGCGCTTCATGTCGTCCTCGACCGACAGCGACGGGTCGGCGACGATCTCGAAGTCGTGGCGGCCGGGGCCGGTGCTCCGCTCGGCGCGCGGCGGCGCGAACTCGATCCCGGCGGGCGTCAGCTCGCGGATTCCGCCTGTCGCGAGGAATGAGCCGAACGCCGACGAGGCGACCCGCTACGACGAGATCCTCGACGCGGCCGTGCGAAGCGAGGGCCGCCCGCAGCTGCTCGGTGTCGACGCCGGGGACGAGGAAGTCGGCGTCCCTCGACTCGAGCCCGAGCAGCTCGTCGCGGACGGCGCCGCCGACGAGATAGGCGTCCAGTCCGAGCGAGCGGACATATGACTCGATCTCCTCGCGCACACGGCCATTCTCGCCGCTCTAGAGTCCGGCCATGCGGCGGAGACTCGCGCACAACGATCTGGGCGCGGCGTGGGAGCGGAACGCGGCGACGTGGATCGAGTGGGCGCGCGACGAAACACTTGACGCGCACTACGTGCGCTACCACCGCGATCTCTTCCTCGAGCTCGTGCCGCCGCCGGCCGCGCGAACGCTCGACCTCGGCTGCGGCGAAGGACGGCTCGCGCGTGACCTCGCGGCCCTCGGCCACGATGTCGTCGCGGTCGACCGCTCGCCGACGATGGTCGCCGCGGCCCGGGAGGCTGCTCCCGCGATGGAGATCCACGAGGCCGACGCAGCGGCGCTGCCATTTCCGGACGCATCGTTCGGGCTCGTGATCGCGTTCATGTCGCTCCAGGACACCGACGACCTGGAGGGCGCTCTGCGCGAGTCGGCGCGCGTGCTCGAGCCCGGCGGCCGGCTCTGCCTCGCCGTCGTCCACCCGCTCAACTCCGCCGGGCTGTTCGCGGAAGCGGAGGCCAACAGCCCGTTCGTGATCGAAGGGTCGTATCTCGACGCGTCCTACTTCATCGACGAGCTCGTACGCGAGGAGTTCGTGCTGCCGCTCGAGAGCATACACCGCCCGATCGAGGCCTACGCCCACGCGCTGAGCGCGGCGGGGCTCCTGATCGAGTGCCTGCGCGAACCGAAGCTGCCGGAGCACGGGTCGACGCAGCATCGCAGCGCGCGCTGGCGCCGGATCCCGCTCTTCCTGCACCTGCGGGCGATCAAACCCGCGAGCTAGAGCAGCGCGACGGCCTCGATCTCGATGAGTGCGCCCGACGGGAGCTTCGCGACCTCCACGGTCGACCGCGCCGGCGGACTGTCACCGACGTGCTTCGCGTAGACGGAGTTCATCCCCCGGAAGTCGTCGAGGTTCTGGAGGAACACCGTCGTCTTGACGAGGCGATCGAGCCCGGTTCCCGCCTCGGCGAGAACGGCGGCGAGGTTCGCGAAGATCTGCTCGGTCTGCTCCTCGATACCGCCCGAGATCGCGGTGTCGCCGGGCTTGAGCCCGACCTGCCCCGCGGTGAAGACGAAGCCGCCCGCGGCGATCGCCTGAGAGTACGGCGCTCCCTGGAACGGACCCGGGGCGCTATCGGTGCGGACGGCGGTCTTGTCGCTCATTCGGTTCCTCCGATCGGTTCGCATGCCTGGGCCAGTGCGGCGCCGAGCGCCTTGAAGATCGCCTCGAGCACGTGCGCGCTGTCGGTGCCGTCGAGGAGCCGGACGTGCAGGACGAGCCCCGCGTGGTCGACGAACGTCTCGAGGAAGCGCCGCGCTACGTCCGTGCCGAGCCCGCCGATGCCCGCGTCCGTCATGTCGACGTTCGTGACGAAGAGCGGCTCGTCGCTCCGCTCGAGCGCTACGTGGGCGAGAGCCTCCGCCGAGGCGAGGGACTGGGAGCCGTACCCGCGCGCGCCTCCGACGCGTAGCGGCCCGGCGAGCGCGGCGCCGAGTGCAGCGCCCGCCGCGTCCACCTCCGCTTCGGCATCGCCGGGCTCGATGTCGAGCACGAGGTTGAATCGCGCCGTCTCGGCGAGCCGCACGAGGAGGTTGTTGAGCACCGGCAGGCCGGTCTCGACGTGCGCGACGCCGCTGCCGTAGGCGTCCAACCTGACGCCCGCAGCGGTGTGTTCCGTCACGCGTCGACCCGCTCGATCTGCGCCCCGACCGCGCGCAAACGCTCGTCGATCCGCTCGTAGCCACGGTCGATCTCGCCCACGTTGCCGATCACCGACTGCCCGTTCGCGCAGAGCGCTGCGATGAGCATCGCCATGCCCGCGCGGATGTCGGGGCTCGTCAACCGCTGGCCGTAGAGCCGCGTCGGGCCGCTGACGACGACGCGATGCGGGTCGCAGACGATGATCCGCGCGCCCATGGACACGAGCTTGTCGACGAAGAACAGCCGGTTCTCGAACATTTTCTCGAAGATGAGGATCGTCCCCCACGCCTGCGTGGCGACGGCGACGGCGATCGACGTGAGGTCGGCCGGAAATGCGGGCCACGGGCCGTCCTCGATCTTCGGTACCTGGTCACCGAGGTCGTTCTGGATCACGAGCTCCTGGCTCGGCGGCACGCGCAGCGAGTTGTCCCCGAGCTCGACCTCGATCCCGAGGCGCTCGAACGACGTGAGGATCGAGACCATGTCGTTCGTCCGCACCCCGTCGATCGTGAGATCGCTGTTCGTGACTGCGGCGAGGCCGATGAAGCTCCCGACCTCGATGTGCTCCGGCGCGATCGCCCACTCCCCGCCGCGGAGCTTCTCGACGCCGTGGATGCGGAGGACGTTCGACTCGATCCCGTCGATCTCGGCGCCGAGCGAGACGAGGAAGCGGCAGAGATCCTGGACGTGCGGCTCGCAGGCCGCGTTGCCGACCACCGTCTCGCCGGGTGCGAGCGCGGCGGCCATGATCGCGTTCTCGGTCGCCATGACGCTCGCCTCGTCGAGGAAGATGTGCGCGCCGACAAGGCCGTCTGTCGTCATCTCGTAACGGCTGTCGATCTCGATGTGCGTGCCGAGGCGTTCGAGCGCGTGGATGTGCGGGTCGAGACGACGGCGACCGATGACGTCTCCACCGGGCGGCGGCACGCTCGCCCTGCCGAGGCGCGCGAGGAGCGGGCCGGCGAGGAGGAACGACGCGCGGATCCGCTCTGCGAGCGCCGCGTCGACTTCGTGCGACGAGAGGCCCTCGCCGTGGATCCTTACCTCGTTGGTGCCCGCCCACTCCGCGGTCGCGCCCGTTCCGGCGATGAGCTCGATCATCGTCTCGACGTCGCGGATGCGCGGCACGTTCGAGAGCGTGACCGGCTCGTCGGTGAGCAGGCAGGCGGCGAGGATCGGCAGCGCGCCGTTCTTGTTCCCCGACGCGCGGATGTGGCCGTGCAGGGCGTTTCCGCCCTCGATCACGAAGGCCTGCGGCGCGGTCTTTACAGACATCGGCCACTAGGATAGACGGGCCGTGGAACCGACTCGCGAACGTGCCTGGGAGACCCTGACGCGCTACACCAAGAGCGAGTCGCTCCTTCGCCACGCGCTCGCCGTCGAGGCATCGACCGCGGCGTACGCGCGCAAGCTCGACGGCGACGAGGAGCTGTGGCGCGTCGCTGCGCTTCTCCACGACTTCGACTACGAGATGCACCCGACGCTCGACAAGCATCCGCAGGACGGCGCGCCCATCCTCCGCGAGGAGGGCTGGCCGGAAGAGGTGATCGAGACGGTCCTCTCCCACGCCGAGCACCTGAGCCTGCCGCGCGACACGCCGCTGAAGAAAGCGCTCTTCGCGTGCGACGAGCTGAGCGGATTCGTCCACGCATGCGCACTCGTGCGCCCGACCGGCCTCGAGGGCCTCGAGCCGAAGTCGGTGAAGAAGAAGCTCAAGCAGCCGTCATTCGCCGCGGGCGTCCATCGAGAGGACGTCCACAAGGGCGCTGAGGAGCTCGGGGTCGATCTCGACGACCACATCCGCACCGTCGTCGAGGCACTCCAGCCGATTGCCGCGGAGCTGGGTCTGCCCTCTTAGACAACGTTCATCGCCTTCTCATGGCGTCCATAGGACTCAGGAGTTGGATGCTCGCCATGACGCGCATTCGCATCGACGTCGCCGTCGCGGTCGCAGCCTTCGCCGGCCTCTGCGTCGCCGTGCTCACGCGTTCGACCGCGTTGCTCGAGCCTGACGACCTCGCGTACCGGGCCTCGATCGTCGCTCTCTCGCACGGGCATCTGACCCTCTCGACGGCCGAGTACCAGGCACTCACGCGGAAGCTCGGCACGATCGCGCAATGGGTGCAGCTGCCGAACGGCCGCTGGATCAGTGAGAAGAACCCCGGCTATCCGTTCCTCGCCGTGCCATTCCAGTGGATCGGGGCGCTGCGGTTCGCGCCGCTCTTCTACGGCGGGCTCGCGTGCGTCGGGCTGTTCGCGGGGGCGCGCCGCTGGCTCGGACGCTTCGGCGGCGCGTGGGCGGTCGTCCTCTACTGCTCCTCCGGCGCCGCGCTCGTCTTCGCGTGGCGCGCGACGATGCCGACCTTCACGGACGCGTCGCTTGTCGCCGCGGGTGCCGGGGCGCTGCTCTGGACGTTCCTCGCGACCGACGTCTCGCAACGGCGGCGCGCCGTCGTCGGGCTCCTCGGCTTCCTCGCGCTCGAGGCAGCGACGTTCACGCGGTACACCGACGTCGTCGCGCTCGTCGTCGCGTGCATCGCGACGCCGCTCGTCGCGCGGCGCACGGGTATCGGCCGCCGCGCCCTCGTCTTGTGGGGCGCAAGCGTTGCGGCGTTCTGCGCGCTCGTCGCCTCGTTCGACGCTCTCGTGTACGGCGGCGTCTTCACGACTGGCTACCGCTCCGGCGAGATCCAGTTCGCGTTGAACGCGATCGGCCCGAACCTCCACGAGATGCCGCGGCAGCTCGTCTGGTCGATGCCGCTGCTCCTGATCGCGCTGGCCGCCGTCGTGTGGATCGGCGTGCGGCTGCGGCGCGGCCTGCCCGGCGCGCGGCGCGATGCCGCGGTTGCCGGTGCGCTCGCGGCCGTCTGGCTCGGCGTCTACGGGCTCTACGCGGCGTACACATGGACTGCCGGCGTAGGCGCGGGCGGCCCGGGCGGCGGCGTGAGCGTCCATCTCATCCGCTTCTACGTCCCGGCGCTCGGCGCGGTCGCGCTTCTCGCCGCGTGGCTCGTCTACCGCCTGCCGCGCTGGCTGCCGGTCGTTGCGCTCGCGGCAGTAGTCACGCTCGGCGGCATCGAGTATCCGAAGCTCGCGGGCGGCAGCGTGATCGGCGCCCATGGTTTCGGCGGTCCCGGCGGTTACGGCCCGCCCGGACAAGGACCCGATTTCGGCGGACCTCCACCCGGCGGTCCGTCGCCCGGCTACGTGCCCTAGGACACGCCCTCCGCGAGGCGCTCGAGGTCGTTCTCGCTCGTCCACCAGCCACACGACGCTCGCACGACGCCGTGGCCGGGGATGTCTCGCACGATCACGCCTCGCTCGCCGAGTGAGCGGACGACCTCGCCAGGGTCGCCCGCGGGCCGGAACGAGACGAGCGTCGAGTGACCCGGCGGCGTGACGACGTCGACGAGCGGCTCGAGCACCTCCCGGCAGCGCGCCGCCATCTCCGCCGCGCGCTCGTAGCGCCACTCCGGGTGGCAGGCGAGTGACGCGACGAGGCCCGAAAGGATCGGGCCGGCGAGCCAGCCGGAGTCGAAGCGGCGCGCGCCGTTGCGCGCCGTGTAGGAGCCGTCCGCTTCGTGCGCCGTCATCGCGAAGTAGCTCGGCAGCGCGACCGGCAGCTGCTCGGGCTCGCGGACGAACAGTGCCCCGGTCGGCTCGGCCGCGCAAAGCCACTTCTGGGCGCTGATCGTGTAGAAGTCCGCTCCCGCGAGTTCCGGCGGGATGGCGCCTGCGGCCTGCGCTCCGTCGACGAGGAGCGGCAACCCGGCCTCTTTCAGCCCCGTGATGTCGAGCTTCCGGCCCGTTGTCCAGAGGACGTGCGAGACGGCGATTAGCCGCGTCCGCGGCGTGACGGCGCCGAGCACGGCGTCCTCGTCGGCAGACGCGACGATGACGCGAGCGCCGCTCGCGTGGAGCGGGCCGAGCAGGCCGAAGTGCTCCTCGTCCGTCGTCACGACCTCGTCCTCCGACGTCAGACCGAGCCCGGCGATGACGACCTGGCAGCCGCGGGTCGTCGAGTCCGTGAGCGCGATCTGCTCCGGCGAGGCACTGACGACCTCCGCGAAGCCGGCGCGCACCTGCTCGCGCAGTCCCGCGAGCTCCTCGATGTACGGCATCCCGCTGCGGCCCTGCGCGAGATCGCGCGCGAGCCACGCCTGCGCAGCCTCGACCGCCGCGTGCGGCAGCGGCCCGTTCGAGCCGGCGTTGAGGTACGCCTGGCGCTCGAGCACCGGGAACTGCGAACGAGCCTCCGTGAACTCCATGGCGCGTAGCCTACGAGCAGTGCGCGTTTTGCTCGCCGACCCTCCGGCTTTCACGCCGCCGTACGACCACGAGCTCGCCGCGGCTCTCGCGCGGGCCGGAGCCAAGGTGGAACTCGTCACCTCGCGCCAACGCTTTGGCAAGGCTCCCACGCCGGACGGCTACCGGCGGCGGGAGCTCTTCTATCCCGTCACGTCGCGCGTCTTCGGCCGCTCCCGCCTGCGTCTGCCCTTCAAGGCGGCGGAGCATCCGTTCGGGCTTGCCGCGCTCCGGCGGCTCGACGCGGACGTCCTCCACGTGCAGTGGCTGCCGGCGCCGGAGATCGACGCGCGCGTCTTCCGCCCGCATCTCCCCTCGGTGTTCACCGCGCACGACCTCCTGCCGCGTCGCACGGCGCACAAGACCGCGCTCTGGCGGAAGCTCTTCGCCCGCTTCGACCGGATCGTCGTCCACAGCGAGAACGGCCGCGATACGCTCGCCGCGCTCGGCGTCGCGCAGGAGAAGCTCCGCGTCATCCCCCACCCCGTCTTTCCGAGCGACCCGCCGAGGAGTGACGACGGGAAGACGGTGCTCGCGTTCGGGATGATCCGGCCGTACAAGGGGCTTGGCGACGCGATCGAGGCGGTGCGGCGCGCCGGGCAGGCGCGGTTGCTCGTCGCCGGCGAGCCGCTCGAGCCGATCGAGCCGTACCGCATTTCTGCGGCCGGCATCGAAGTCGAGTGGCGGCTCGGCTACCTCTCGCCGCAGGAGACGAGCCAGGCGCTCGGGGACGCGACGGTGGCGATCTTCCCGTACAAGCCGGAGCTCGACCAGAGCGGCGCGCTTCTGCAGGCTCTCGGGGCCGGGATTCCCGCGATCGCGTACGACGTCGGCGGGATCGCGGAGCCGATCCGCCGGTACGGCGCGGGCCGCGTCGTTCCCGCCGGCGACGTCGCCGCGCTTGCCCTCGCAGTGCGCGAGCTCCTGTCCGACGCGGAGCAGCTCGAGCAGGCGCGCGAGGGCGCTCGCCGGGCGCGCGCGGAGCTGACCTGGGACGCCGCGGCGGTGGCTCACCTCGCGGTGTACGAGGAGATCGTCTGATTTTCGGCCGTAAGCGTTTCGGGGACGTGATCGGCCGCCAACTCGCCGTCTTCGCCGAGGACGAAGCGGACGGCCTCCTGGCAGACGTCCACGAGATGAAACGCCGCTACGACGCAGCCGATCGCGACGAAGCCGAGGAGGCGTACGGCGACTACGTCTACGCCATCGATGTGGTCAAGGACGCGCTGGCGGACATGCGCGACCGCTTCGCCGCAACGCTCGACGCCGACGCCGCCGAGGAGTACGAGCCCGCCTTCGAGAACGCAGCGAGGAAGCGGTGGCGATGGCTCGCATAGAGGACTACGCGCTGCTCGGCGACCTCCAGACCGCGGCGCTCGTCGAGCGTGGCGGCTCGATCGACTGGCTCTGCTTCCCGCGGTTCGACTCCGACGCCTGCTTCGCCGCGCTGCTCGGCGGGCCGGAGAACGGCCGTTGGCTCCTCGCCCCGACCGCGAAGGCGACGAGCTCGCGCCGCTATCTCCACGACACGCTCGTGCTCGAGACGACGTGGAAGACGGAGGACGGTTCCGTCGCGCGCGTGCTCGACTTCATGCCGCCTCGCGGCGCGTCGCCCGACCTCGTCCGGATCGTCGAGGGCGTGCGCGGGCGCGTGCAGTTCCGCTCGGAGCTGACGATTCGCTTCGGCTACGGGAGCGTCGTGCCGTGGGTGCGAAAGCGCACGCACGAAGAGAACACGCGCGTCGCGCTCGCCGGCCCCGACGCGCTCTGCTTCCGCACGCCGGCGCCGACGCGCGGCGAGGACATGCGCACGGTCTCCGAGCTCGCGGTGGACGAGGGAGAACGGGTTCCGTTCGTCCTCACGTGGTTCCCGTCCCACCAGGACGTGCCCACGCCGATCGACGCCGAAGCCACGCTCGCCGAGACGGAGACCTTCTGGCGGGAGTGGAGCGAGGCGTGCGCGCTCGACCTTCCGCCCAAGCGGGCTTCCGTCGTCCGCCGCTCCCTCATCGTCCTCAAGGCGCTGACGTACCAGCCGACCGGCGGGATCGTCGCCGCGCCCACGACGTCGCTGCCGGAGTGGATCGGCTCGGTGCGCAACTGGGACTACCGCTACTGCTGGCTGCGAGACGCAACGCTGACGCTCCTCGCCCTCCTGCACTGCAATCACGCGGGCGAGGCCGGCCAGTGGCGGCGCTGGCTGATTCGCGCAGTCGCGGGCGACCCGGCCGACGTCCAGATCATGTACGGCGTCGCCGGTGAACGGCGCCTCGACGAGTACGAGCTGCCATGGCTCGACGGCTACGAGGGCTCGGCGCCGGTGCGCGTCGGGAACGCGGCGAGCGAGCAGTTCCAGCTCGATGTCTACGGCGAGGTCCTCGACTGCCTCTACCAGGCGCGCGCGCACGGCCTGCCGTTCGATCCCAACGCGTGGAGGATCCAGCTCGCTCTTCTCGAGCACGTCGAGGAGGTCTGGCATGAGCCGGACGAGGGTATCTGGGAGATCCGCGGCGAGCGCCGGCACTTCGTCCACTCGAAAGTGATGGCCTGGGTCGCGTTCGACCGCGCCGTACGGACGATCGAGGAAGGCCACGGCCCCGAGGGCCCGGTCGACCGCTGGCGCGCGGTCCGCGATGAGATCCACCGCGAGGTCTGCGAGAAGGGGTTCGACGCGACGCTCGGCTCCTTCGTCCAGTCGTACGGCTCGCAGGAGCTCGACGCGAGCCTGCTCCTGCTGCCGCTCGTCGGCTTTCTCCCGCATCCGACGAGCGCGTTCGCGGCACCGTCGAAGCGGTCGAGCGCGAGCTTCTCCAGGACGGCTTCCTCCTCCGCTACAGGACGATGGCTGGAAGCGCCGACGGCCAAGCCGCCGGCGCCCGGCCGGGGGGCCGCGAGCAAGACCACGCTCCAGCGGTCGACGGGCTGCCGCCCGGCGAAGGCGTCTTCCTGCCGTGCTCGTTCTGGCTCGCCGACTGCTACGAGCTGCTGGGCCGCCACGACGAGGCGCAGGCGCTGTTCGAGCGGCTCGTCGGGCTGTCGAACGACCTCGGCCTGCTGTCGGAGGAGTACGACCCGGCGGCCAAGCGCCTGCTCGGCAACTTCCCACAGGCGTTCACGCATCTCGCGCTCGTGAACACGGCGTTCAACGTCGCGCCGTACCTTCCGTCGCCGATGGAACGCCGCCACGCGACGCCGCACCCGGGATAGGCCCGAGAACTACCGCGAGCTCTTGACGAAGCGCGCCTTCACGACCCTGGCGCTCTTCAGCCGCACCGTGCACTTTCCGGTGCCCTTGCACGCGCCCGCCCACCCGGCGAAGCGCGACCCGTCTGCCGGCTTCGCGGTCAGCTTCACCGCAGACCCGTACGGGAAGCGATGGGCGCACGACGCCTTCGCGCAGCTGATACCGGCGGGCGAGCTCTTGACGGTTCCGTAGCCGTTCCCGACGTCCCTGACCGTGAGGGTCAGCACGAGGGCGTGCGTGTACTTGAAAAGCGCAGTGCCCGTGCTCGGACCGAATCCCGTGAGGTCGCCCTCGAGGGTCGTCACGGTCACCGGGACGGACCTGCCCGTCTTGCCGGGCGGAGCGGTGACGGTGACCTGGGTCGTCGAGCCGCAATCGAGGAGAGCCGCCGCGTTCGAGACCTTCGTCGCCGCGACGTTCCCGAAGAAGACGCCCGTGACGCAGCCGAGGTTCTCGCCCGTGATCGTGACCAGCGTGCCACCCGAGGACGACCCCGACGCCGGCGTGATCGAGTCGACCTTCGGGTCTCCCGGCGGGTAGAGCAGGAACAGGTCCCCCGGGTCTTCCGACGGCATCGGAAGAGAGCACGACGTGACGGTGCAGACCTCTACGTCGACGAGGGCCGGATTCTGCGGCACCGTCGTCGAGGTGAGGTCGGACTCGCTGTGCGCCGTGAAGTTGTACTGCGTGCCGAGCGAGAACGGGCCGAGTGCGTCAACGAACCCGACCACGACGACCTGGTCCGCGAGACCGGCTCCCGTCACGTCGATCGGGGTGCCACCTGTGTCCGGGCCTGCCGACTTACCGGCCGTCGGGCCTCCGGTCGCGGTCACTCCCGTCACAGCCGGAACCCCCGCGTACGTCGCGTCGATGGATACGGAATTGCCAGAAAGGCTCTGAACCGTGACCGGCACGGTCAGCGGGTCGACCGTCAGCGTCTCGAGCGGGGGCGGAGCGATCTGGATCTCTGTCCCCGTGACGGTGACGAGATTGAAGTCCTGCGAGGCGTATTGACTCGGATCGCCGAAGTCGACCCAGTCGAGGCCGGCAAGGTTGAAGCCGCTTCCCTTGATCGTGACGACGCCGTCTCCGTTCTCGCTGGCGAGGGACAACGGGCCTGCGTCGGTGGAGATCGACGTGACGACCGGGGGTGGGAAGTAGTCGTACTCGGTCGCCGCCGGGGCGGGCTTCCTCTCCTGCGGGCGCAGGAATGTCCCCCAGCGCCGTGTACGTCGCGTCGCCCTCGTAGAGCGGGAGGATCGTCGACTGCTTGCTCGAGCCGTGCGCGTTCGACACGACCAGCTGCGTCTGGCACACGTCGTTCGTCGCGTTCTCGCCGGTGCCGTAGAACGATCCGTCCTCGGTGCAGTCCGTCGTCCCACCGGCGTACGCCGGGACGGTTGCCGTGATCTCCCAGTCGTGGAGCACGGTGAAGGTGCTCGCGGCGACACCGCCGAACGTGACGCCTGTCGCGCCCGTGAAGCCCGAGCCGTAAATGTCGACGGTGTTGCCGCCCGCGTCGAGGCCGCCGTACGGGCCGACGGACGTGACTGCCGGGATCGTCTGGCCTCCGTTGTTGTCGACGTACGTGAACGCGCTTCCCGCGCTCGGGGCGCTGCTCTCGCCGTCGGTCAGCGTTACGACGACCTGGACGCGGCCGGCGCCGTCGGTCGGCGCGTTCGACGGGAGGACCTTCGCCGCCGCCGGGAAGGTCGCCGTCAGCGACGTCGGCAAGTTGACGTGGAAGTCGGAGGCCGGCAGCACGTAGTCGCCGATCTGCACATCCGCGACGACCGGCGTGAAGGTGTTGTCCTCGAAGTTCGTGCCGGTGATCGTCACGCTCGTCGACGAAGCCGACGTGAAAGCGACGTTCGCCGCGATGCTGGTCACGGTCGGCCGGGAGCCCGCTGCGGCTGCCGTGCAGAGGTAGTACGCAAGCCCTGCCGCGTCGTTCGGGCTGCGTGAGCTGCGGCGAGCCGAGCCCCGAGGCCATGTCGTACCCCGTCGTCGCCGGGAAGAGACCCGAGTCGCCGTACGGGTCGTTGTTCCCGGCGGTGATGTCGTTGAACGACGCGGCGAGCGCGGTCGGATTCGAGGCGACCGAGTAGAGGAGCGGGCTGACGAAGCCGACGCCGTTTGCGGTGGCGTCGTTGGCCTGACACGTCGCCGATTCGTTGGCGACGGCGAGCAGCGCCGCCCAGATCGGCGTCGCGGACGAGGTCCCGCCGAACGTCTGCCAGCCGCCGAACGAACCGGCGTAGACGGTGACTCCGCCCGTGAACTGGTCCGCCTGCGCGCTGACGTCCGGGACTTCGCGACACGCGGACTGGTTCGCGCCGCCGGGATTGTCGGTCTGGCAGAACGCGTAGCCGGGCTGGCTGAGATCTCCCGCTTCGAACGTGTCGGCGGCATCGATGGTGGCGGCGTCAGCGACGCCGGGAACCGTCGAAGAGAGCTGCCACGTCGGCATGGGCCAGGCTTCCGAGATTCCGCCACCGCCGGCACCCCACGCAACACCGTCGTTCCAGACGTGCTCAGCGGCGGGCTGGGTCGGGTTGTCGATCGTCGTGCCGCCGACCCCGACGACGTACGGCTGGCTCGCCGGGTCGTCGACCGAGAGGACGGGGCTGACCGGCGAGAGGCCGTAGAAGGCGTTGCAGTCGCTGCTGCCCTCGTCGCCGGCGGAAGCGAAGACGGACTGGCCCTGCGCAGCGGCCTGCTGGAAGAGAAGGTTCTCTGCCTCGAGCACGCCTGGCTCTCCCTGCTCTACCGCCTGCTCGCAGAGACCCCAGCTCGAGCTGACGATTGATCGGTGTCGTCGTTGACGATCGCGGCGTACTCGTCGAGCGCTCCGAACGTCGTGTTGGGCGCCTCGTAGACGTCGATGTTCGCGCCGGGCGCAACCGCGGAGATGTCTTGCGACGTCGAGCAGGGCCTCCCCGCTCCCGGCGCCGGCCGGCTGGCCTCCGTCGATCGGAACGGTGTTGAGGCGGCCGGCCATCGCCGTCGCCGCCGTCGCGCCGAAATAGCACTCGTCGAACGTCTGGATGTCGGTCGGGTCGAACGGCTCGAGCTCGAATACCGCGACGTGCTGGCCCGAGCCGACGTCGTTCGCGCCGTAGAGGCCGAAGGCGCCGTACGCGTTCGCGATCTGGTCGTCCGTCAGGCCGCCGAACTGCGTCGCCGCCGTCTGTGCGTCCGCGCACGGGGTCGGCGATCCCGCCGGATGCGTGAACGTTGCCCTCTTCGCGGCGACATGCGCATGCGTCTTCGACCCGGAAAGGATCGCGGCCGGCTGCAGCCGGAGAACGTCGTCGAGGCCGACGACGGAGGTTACGAGTCTGGCGATCGTGGCTGGCAGGCGGATCGGCGCCGTACGCGCGCGTCCGAGCGAGCCGTCGGCGAGCCGCACCCGATCGAGGCCTACGCCGAACGCCTGCTCGACCTGGGCCGCCGAGCCGCGGAAGTCGACGAGCATCCCGTTCGGGGCGACGGTCACCTCGAGCCCGTCGGCGTGAAGCCGCGCGGTCACCGCGGCGATACTCGACGGCGCCGGGCCGAAGCGCGCGGCGAACTGTTCGGGTGCGAGGTAATGGTGGAAGAGCGGCGAGTGCTTGTCGCTGAGCGCAGCGATGAAGCGCGTCAGGGCGGCCTCGCTGCGAGGTCGGAGAGCGACGGCGCCCGAGACGGTCGCGTCGGCGCGCACGGCGCCGAGCATGCGCGCGTCGCGAGGCAGGCGCGGCGCGGCGGCGACTGTCCGCATCGTTCCCGAGGCGGCCGCGCCGGCGCCGGCAGCGGAGAGCGTGCAGCACACCCCGACGAGGAGCGCTACGGCGAGAGCCGTGCGCCAGGAAAGGAACCTCGTCCGGGCTGCCCTCGACACGCCGCGCAGTCTACGGGCAAAACGCGCGGGCGGCGAGACACGCGCGCCGTCAGTCGACGAAGCGGCCGCAGAGCTCGCACATGACTGCGTACTTCTTGACCCCGGCCGGTGTGACGGCGATCTGGCGCCGGACCGGCCGGTGCGAGCACGCGACGACAACGGGCTGCATGCGCCGCAAGGGCGGCAAGTCCGGCATGAAGCGAACTGCCCCGCCGACAGCAGAGCAGCCATCCTCGTGTTCACGCCACACGGCGTTCACGGGCTGAGCCGTGATCGCGACCCAGCCGCACGCCGCACAGGAAATCTCGATCACGCTTCCAGAGTACGGATGGGATCTGAAGACTCAGGCGAGAGTTACCACTCGCCTCAGTTTGTTGGGGATGCTACGGCTCAGGCTTGACCGAGGCGAAGCGGCAGGCCCGGGCCGTCGTTGCTGGTAACCACCTGTCCGCCGAAGTTGACGTCGAGACTTCGAGGCTGTTTCGGGCGAGCATCATGGTGATGACGTTCCCGCGCGGTGGCCGAACAGGGAAGCTGCAAGTTGTGCAGACGAACTGGCCACGAACGACCACGAGATAGACGGGCACCTCATGGCGGCGACTCGCGAAGACCATGACGCTCGACGGATGCGTGTCCCCGTTGACTTTCGCCGCTGTCCTCACGATCGCCTTGAGCCGTACTAACTTCGTCGCCGTAAGACCGGGTAGCGAGGTCGCGTTGTGACTGTTGCCGCAACCGCCTGCCAACATAGCCACACTCAAGTGAGCAGCCCCGATGAAAGCGACGCGTTTCATCTGACCTGGTTATACGCCTCTGGGCGCACCGCGCGTCCGACCGCCGCCCACGTCTCCGGCCAGGATCCCGCCGCAGTCGCGCTGACCGGGGTCATCGTCCCATCGCAAACGGCGACGCTCGGCTTCTTAGTCCAGCGCTTCCAGAGCGGGAAGTGGCTCCGCTTCGTGACCGTCAGGTCTCGAGCCCAGCACGGCAAGGCGCACACCGTCTTCCGGACGAGCCAGAAGGGCGCCTACCGGGTCCAAGCCGACTTCAGTGGCGACAGCAAGTACGGGCCGGGCTTCTCCGCCTGGGCGAAGTTCAGCGTCGCTAGATGAGGAGCGTTACCGGTGTCCGAAGTGATGGGCACGCGGGAGCGCGGCGTGAACGTCCGCGCCGTCCGTGAGCGAGCGCGCGAGCGGTGCGAGGGAGATGAGCTCGCGGACGAGGATGTTGCGGTTTCGGTCGGAGTGCTCGTAGCGCCCGCGCACGAGTAGCAGCGGCTCGCCGCGGACGACCGCCCGGAAGCGCTCGTACACCTGCGGCGCGATCACGAGATTGACCTGCGCCTCCTCGTCCTCGAGGAGCATGAAACAGACGCCGTTCGCCGTCGCCGGCCGCTGCCGCGCGACGACGAGCCCCGCGAACTGGACGCCCGCCCGGTGCGGCTGCTCGCGCAGTTCCTCGCTCGACAGCGTCCCCTCCGGCAGGTGCGGGCGCATGAGCGCGAGCGGATGGACGCCGACCGAGAGGCCCGTCGTGCGGTAGTCGGTCAGCATCCCCTCCCACACCGTCGGCTCAGGGAGATCCGGGGTCGCTGCCGTGGGGTCAAGAGGAAGCGCAAGCTGCTTCGCCTTCCCCTCGGTGCCAGGCACGCTCGCCGCCCGCGGCACGAGGCCGAGCTGCCACAACAGCTCGCGCCGCGCGAGCCCGAAGCAGTCGCAGGCGCCCGACTCGGCGAGCGAGCGCAGCTCGTCCTCCGACAGTCCCGTCCGCTGCGCTAGCTCGCGCACTGTGGAGTAGGGCCGTGCCGCGACGACCGCCTCCGCGTCGTCCTCCCCCACTCCCGCGACGTACTTCAACCCGACGCGCACAGCTCCGTCCTCGATCACGCAGTCGCACCTCGCTGCGGTTGACGTGCGGCGGGCGCGTCTCGACGCCGCGCCGCTGCCCGTCGCGCACGAGCGTCGCGGGCGGATAGAAGCCCATCGGCTGCGCGTTCAGCAGCGCGGCGAGGAACTCCGCCGCGTAGTGGTGGCGCAGCCACGCCGACTGGTACGCGAGCAGCCCGAACGCCGCCGAGTGGGACTTCGGGAAGCCGAAGCCGGAGAACGCCACGAGCTTGTCGTAGAGCTCGTGCGCCTGCTGCTCCGCGACGCCCTTCTCGAGCGCGCCTGCGACGAACCGCTCGCGCCACGCCTCGAGCGCGGCGTGCGAGCGCTTGCGGCTCATCGCGCGCCGCAGTCCCTCCGCCTCGCCGACCGTGAAGCCCGCGAGATGGACGGCGACGTCGAGCACCTGATCCTGGAAGACGATGACGCCGAGCGTCTCGCGCAGCGGCTCCTCGAGCAGCGGATGATCCGCCGGCGCGCGGAACGTCGGGTCGTCGCGGAGCTTCTGCCGCCGCTCGATGTACGGATGCACGGCGCCTGCCCTGGATCGGCCCCGGCCGCACGAGCGCGACCTGCACCGTGATGTCGTCGATCGTCTCCGGCCGCGTACGGAGGATGACCTGCATCTGCGCGCGGCTCTCGATCTGGAAGCAGCCGACGGTGTCGGCGCGCTGGATCTCCGCGAACACGTCGGGTCGTCGAGACGTACGCGGGAGAGGTCGATCTTCTCGCCGCGGTGTTTCGCGATGAGGTCGACGCACTCCTCGACCGCCGA
The DNA here is from genome assembly GCA_963753525.1 of uncultured Actinomycetes bacterium. GTDB lineage: Bacteria > Actinomycetota > Thermoleophilia > Gaiellales > Gaiellaceae > Palsa-739. Next base: position 48,001 of record CAVWCS010000004.1, on the reverse strand, counting down.
CAGCATCCCCAAGCCCGAGCAGGTCGATCTTGAGGAAGCCGGCGTCGGCGCACGAGTCCTTGTCCCACTGGCACATCTGCCGTCCCTCCATCGCCGCCGGCTGAACGGGCACGAGCTCGACGAGCGGGCGCGTCGAGATGACCATCCCGCCGGGGTGCTGGGAGATGTGCCGCGGCAAGCCGGCGATCTCGGTGCAGAGCGCGCCGAACGCGCGCCAGCGCGGCGACTGGAGCTTGCGCGTCGCGTCGGGCAGCGCCGCGATCTCGTCGGCGACGCGTTGCGCGTTCCAGCCGTCCGTCAGCCGCGCGAGCCGTTCGAGGTCGGCGTACGGGAGACCGAGCGCCTTGCCGACGTCGCGGATCGCGCCGCGCGAGCGGTACGTCGCGAACGCGGCGACGAGCGCGGCGTGCTTCTGGCCGTAGCGCTCGACGACGCGGACGATGAGCTTCTCCCGGATGTCGCGCGGGAAGTCGAGGTCGATGTCCGGAATGGACGCGAGCTCGCGGTTGAGGAAGCGCCCGAGCGAGAGGTTGTTCGCGACGGGATCGACGTGCGAGAGGCCGGTGAGGTAACAGACGAGCGAGCCGACCGAGGAGCCGCGGCCGCGGCCCGGCGGCAGGACGTGGCGCATCGAGCCCGGGCCGCGCACTTCGAGCGCGACCTCCCGCGCGAGCTCGAGCACCTCCCAGTGGAGGAGGAAGAAGCCGGCGAGGCCGAGCTCGCCGATGAGGTCGAGCTCCTCCTCGAGCCGCTTGCGGACGCGCTTCTTGTGGCCGTTCAAGCTGGCTGTACCGCTCGGCGAAGGCGGTCTCGCAGACGCGGCGAAGCTGGACGATCGCGGGCTCGGTCCCGTCCGAGAAGTCGGGGTAGCGGTAGCCGAGCTCCTCCGTCAGGTCGAACTCGAGGCGCTCGGCGAGCTCGCTCGTGCGGAGCACCGCGTCACGGTCGTCGGGGAAGCGGTCGAGCATCTGCTCCGGCGTGAGGAGAACGGCCTCGTGGTTGCCGCGTCGCTCCCGCTCGCAGCCCTCGAGCGAGGTGCGGCAGCGCACAGCGACGAGGATGTCCTGGAGCGCGGCGCGGCGGCGGTCGTGCGCGTGGACGTCTCCGGTCGCGACGGTCTGGACGCCGAGCGTTCCCGCGAGCTCGCGCAGCCGCGCGTTGCGACGCGTGTCGCCGCGCTCGTACGGCCGCTGCAGCTCGACGTAGAAGCGGTCGCGGCCGAAAGCGCGTGCGAGCCGCACCGCCGCGTTCGGGTCGCGCACCGCAAGACCGTCGCGCGCGCAGCCGGAGAGGCAGACGAGACCGTCGTTCAGCTCCTCGAGCACTGTCTGTTCGAGACATGGAGGGGTCTGACCCCGGATCAGGTCCTGTCGCGCGTGTGCGCGTGCGCGGCGGTGAGCAGCCGGCAGAGGTTCGCGTACCCGCGCGCGTTCTCGACGAGCAGCGTGACGTGCGCTCCTCCTTCCAGCGTGACCTCCGCCCCGGTGATCGGCACGGACGCCGAGGTGCTTCGCCGCGTGCGCGAACTCGAGCGAGCCGTAGACGCCGTCGTGGTCGGTGAGCGCGAGCGTCTCGTACCCGAGCTCCGCCGCACGCGCCGCGAGCTCCTCCGGCTGCGACGCGCCGTCGAGGAACGAGTACGCGGAGTGCGCGTGGAGCTCGGTGTACGCCACCCACCGAGTCTAAGCGAACGTGTGTTCGTATGCCTACGGGTGATGCACGCGCTGCCAGAGCGGCTTCTCGTGCGGCCCGAGCGGCACGTAGTCCATCCCGTCCGGGATGTTGAGATAGCCCGGCGTCGTGCCCGGCCAGTAGTCGTGGCCGTACTGCCAGACGATCCGGTGCTTCTTCGGATCGACGACGACGACGCGATCGCCGTAGTCGTCGTTCACGGCGATGTTCCCGTTCGGGAGCATGATTGCGAGGGACGGATGGTCGAGCTCCGCGGGTCCCGTCGTCGGCCCGTAGCGCCAGAGGACGTGCCCGCGCCGGTTGACGATGAGCACGGCACCCGGCTTGGAGTAGTCGGCGAGGAGGATCCGCCCGCCCGAGAGCGGCTGCGGGTCGGACGGGTAGGCGACCGGCGCCTGGAAGTCCCACAGCAGCTTCCCGGTCTTCGAGAAGTCGTCGATCCACGAGCCGTTGATCTCGGAGACGAGCACGCCGCCGCCCCGCATCGGCGTGTCGCCGTTCACCGAGCCGAGCGTCGCCGGCGGGTTGTGGTACGCAGACGCCGGTCTCGCCGATCTGGCGGACGATCCGCTGGTGGCGGATGAAGAGGATGCGGCAGTTGTAGGCGTCGGCGACGGTCATCGTCCCGTCGGGCAGGACGTACGCGTCGTCGGGCCAGTTGAGGTGGGTCGAGTCGTGCCCGATGACTCCCGGCACGCCGAAGAGATTCGTCGTCCGGTGGGTCTTGATGTCGATCGAGAGGATGTCTTGGTGATCCTCCTCGTTCGTGATGAGCGCCTTGCCTCCGGGCTCGACGAACGTGTCGTCGTCGAAGACGAGGTGGGCGCCGCGCGCGCGGTCGCGGGCCGTCGGGAAGTGCCAGAGGATGTGATGGTGCGGGTCGACGAGGAGGATGCGGTCGTTGCCGCGGTCGGCGATGAGGATCGCGCCCGGCAGTGGGCCGCGGGCGGTGATGACCCGATTCGGCTTCGGCTTCGGCTTCGGTTTCGTGGTCGTCGTCGTGGCCGGCGAGCCGCTCCGATGGTTCTGGACGAGCGCGCCGAGAAGCGCGATCGCCGCGAGCACGGCGAGAACGATGGCAAGGCGCGGCCGCACGTCGTGACCCTAGCCGTGGCACTGTGAGTCGGTCATGAAGCTCTATCTCGTCCTTGCCGCCGGCGACACGCACGTCCTCGAGCCGGCGCTGCGGGGCGGCGTCGACGTCGTCCAGCTTCGTGACAAGGAGCTCGGTGACGACGAGCTGATCGCGGCGGCGGAGCCGTTCCGGAAGGCATGCAGACGCCACCGCGCGCTCTTCATCCTCAACGACCGCCCCGATCTGGTCGAGGCGTGCGACGCCGACGGTGTCCACGTCGGCCGGAGCGACGCGTCGGTCGAGGAGGCGCGGGCGCTCGTCGGGTCGGAGCGTCTCGTCGGAGTCTCGGTCTCGACGTTCGAGGAGTTCCAGGACGTCGCGGGCGCCGACTATGTCGGTGTCACCGCGTTCGACACGCCGACGAAGTAGGACGCGGTCGCGGGCGGTCTCGAGCTGATCCGTGACGCCGCCGCTGCGCTGACCGTGCCGTGGGTCGCCATCGGCGGCATCGACCTGGGCAACGTCGCGGAGGTCGTGAGCGCGGGCGCGCCCGGGATCGCGGTCGTGCGCGCGATCCGCGACGCCGAGGATCCGGAGGCCGCGGCGCGTGCGTTGCGGCATGCGCTAGATCGGTAAGAGCAGGTCGATCTCGTCGTGGCGGCGGTAGTGCTCGAGGCTCGGGCGGCTCGTGTCCGGCTGCCTCTCCTTTCCTAGCTCGTCGAAGGTCGGTCCGATCCGCTCGTAGACGGCCGGCGGCTCGCCGTGCAGCCGGACGCGGAGGTAGCGACCGCCGGGAAGCGTTCCCGACTCGAGACCCGGCATAAGCTCATCTCCCTCGCGCACTTCGACGCAGGCGCGGTAGTCGTCGGCGATCGGGTCGAAAGCGCCGTAGAAGTGGCGGCCGCGCAGCGCAACGACGGCCTCGAGTTCGTCCCACGCCCGGCGAATGTGCTCGATCCCGTCGGGAACGCGGATGAATTGCACCGCGATCTCTTCCCGCTCAACCTCGACGAACTCGCTCATGCTCCTCGCTGAGTAAACCAGCCTCCACCCGCACTGTCGTGGAAGACGACGGTGTTCTCGCCGGATTCGAGGACGAGCTCGAAGTAGCGCCGGACGACCGGCTCCTCCGTCCACCAGCGGTCGACGACGCGCCACTCCTCGCGGACGAACGCGACCGCCTGGTGGTTGACTTCGAGCGGTGACCCGGCGGCGTCCGCCTGCACGCGCGCGGCGCGCGGGGCGTTGAAGTGGCGAGCTACTCGTCCTTCGGGACGAGCAGCGCGCGACTCTCCGGGACGCGCGACCACGGTGCCACCTCCACGACGGTGCAGACGGAGCCGGAGCCGGTGCTCGCCCGCACCTGGCGCAGGCCTTCGCGCAGTCGGGTGCGGTCCTCGGCGCCGGCTGCGAGCAGCTCGAGCTGCTGGCCTGCCGACTCGGTGAGCTCGACGAGCTCGAGCCGGAGCTCGACGACGGGCGACGGGCAGCTCGGCGAGCCGCGGAGCGAGCGCGATGCGGATCCGTTCGGAGTCGGCGCTCGGCTCGCGCAACGTCAGCGTCCGCCGCCAGGATCCGCCGGTCTCCAGCCGAGCGGCGAGCGCGAGCTTGCGGACGAAGCGGTCGCGCCGTTCCGGCCGCGCGAGCGCCTTGTCGACGAGTCTCGCTAGCGCGCGCCGCAGCGTCAGCTCGTTGCCGATCGCCTCCGGAAACTCGAGCGAGGCGTAGACGGTGGCGGGCGGACGACGGCCGCGCACGCGCGCGGCCGTTCCACCTCTCGCCAGGCTCCAGGCGCGCCGGCCGTCCGGCCCCAAACGTTCGGCGACGGCGCCACCCGGGAGCCCGGCAAGCTGTCCGAGCTTGCGCACTCCGAGGGCTTCGAGCTCCTCGTAGCGGTTCCGTTCGAGCGGGAGAAGGGTGAGCGGCAGCGGAGCGAGGAACTGCGGCAGCTCCTCATCGGCGACCACGACTACCTGCCCGGGTCGCGCGACAGAAGCTGCCGCAAGTGCGGCGAACCGCCGCCCAGCTGCGCCGATGCGCGCATCCCATTCCGACCCGACGGCGGCGAGCGAGCGCTTGAGCGCCGGCTCGAGCCCGCCGTAGAGCCGCTCGACTCCCTGCGTCTCGAAGTACGCGACTCCGGCCGACGCGGGATCGACCGCGAAGCCCGCATCCTCGAGCGCGCGGACGATCTCCTCCCACGCCTGCTCCGCCCCGGCTGCGTCGGGCTCGACGAGCGCGAGCGACGGGCACGTGGCGAGCGCCTCCCCCAACCGCATCCCAGGCCGCACACCGAGCGCCTCAGCCGCGGCGGTGACGGCCCCGATCAGCGGCTCCCCTTGCGGCTCGGGCGCGAGCGCCGCCGGCCGCAGCGCAAGGGTCGGAGTGCGGCGCAGCGCCGCCTTCAGCTCGAGCCCGGGGATGGAGAGACAGGCGATCATTTCCCGCTCCGGCACCGGCAAAGCCGGTACCTCCGCTCTTTGATGAACTCCGTCAAGACTACGTTCATAGGAACGTATGTTCTATACCCGAACACATGTTCCTGTCAAACTCGATTGACTATTTTGGACGTGTGGATCGCGTGCGCATCGACAAGTGGCTCTGGGCGGCGCGGTTCGCGAAGACGCGCAGCGCGGCGACCGAGCTCGTCCTCGCCGGGCACGTCAAGGTTGGCGGCGAGCGCGTCAAGCCCGCGCGCGAGGTCGCGCCCGGCGAGACCGTCGAGATCCGCGTCGGTCACGTCCCCCGCACCGTCGTCGTCACCGGCGTCGCGGACCGCCGCGGCTCCGCGACCGTAGCCGCGACGCTCTACGAGGAGACACCGGAGTCGCTCGAGCAGCGGGAGCGGATCCAGCTCGAACGCCGCCTCGCGCGGCCGCTCGGCGCCGACCTCGGCGTGCGGCCGACGAAGCAGGATCGCCGCCGCCTCGACGCCCTCCGGAAACGCCATCACGCGTAGGCTCCTCCTTCCACGACAGGGAGGACTCGATGGCACTAGCACGCGTCGTTACGTTCGATGGGATCAGCTCGGAGCGGATGGCCGAGATGGCCGCGAACATCGAGGGCGGCGAGCGGCCCGAGGGGCTGAACGCGACCGAGATGATGATCCTCCACGACCCCGAGGCCGAGAAGGCCACCGCGATCGTCTTCTTCGACAACGAGGACGACTACGCAGCAGGGCACGCGATCCTCGACGCCATGCCGAGGGATGACACGCCGGGGAACCGGACGTCCGTGACGAAGACGAACGTCGCTATGCGGATGACGCCCTAGAGAGTCACTTCGGCTGCGAGGCCGACGCGGCGGACGTAGCGCGGGACGACGTCGAGGACGCTCTCCCGCGCGCAGACGTCGACGTCGGCCTCCATGCCGTGACGGCGGAGGTTCGCCGCGCTTCGGCTCGCTCCAAGTCCTTCGAGTGCGTTGCGGAAGCTCTGCGCAAGGCGGATCGCGGCCTCGGCGGAGTCCTCCGGCTCGCCGCCGAGCGCCTCGGCGATCCGGCCGGCGCAGTACGCGTCGTCGAGCGCAAGCTCGCCGAGAACGCCGGCGCAGAGCACCGCGACATCCTCCCCGCTCTCACGCGCCGCGGCCGCCACTGCGTCGAGGTTGAGAAGCGAGCCGACGAAGACGCGCTCGTAACGCTCCGCGGCGGCGACGAGGAGCCGCGTCCCATTGGTTGTCGTGAGGATCAGCGTGGCGGCGGCCGCGGCTCCCTCGAGCTCGCGCGGCGAGTTGCCGAAGTCGAAGCCCTCGATGTGCTCGAGGCGCCGCTCGCCCGCGAGCTTCGCCGGCCCCTCGGTCTCCGCGAGCGCGCGCGCATCGTCGATCTCGGCGCAACAGAGGACGCGCTCGTACCCGGACGCGAGCGCCTGGCACATCGTGGAGGTCGCGCGCAGCACATCGACGACGATCCCGATCGTGGCCGGCGGCTGCTCGGCGGGTGTGAAGGAGACATGGACGCGCATTAGTGCGCCTCCGGGTAGTGGCGTTCGAGCACCGGGTCGTGAGCACCAAGCCAGAGGCCGCGCGCCGCCGCAGCCAAGGCAGGGTGCCTTGGCAAGGCGGAGGGTGGCCTATGGCGCCGCGTGATCGCGGGCCGGGGCCGAACAGTCACTGCCCGGAGGCGCACGAGACTAGGCTAGTCCGGATGTCGACGGCGGAACCCCGTTACTGCTACCGGCATCCGGACCGGGAGACGGGCCTCTCGTGCTCGGAGTGCGGACGGCCGATCTGCGCCGACTGCGCGACCTTCGCCCCGGTCGGGATCCGCTGCCCTGATCATGCGGGCGCGCGTGGCGGGAAGAAGGCGCGGCAGATCAAGCCGCCTACCGTCCGGCGGGCGCCGGGGTTTTCGCTCGAAACGGGCAGTGCGCCGATCACGTACATCCTGATCGCGCTCAACGTCGCGATCTATCTCGTCACCGCAGAGCAGGGCGGCGGGCTAAACGCGCCCGGGGGCAGCCTCCTCAACAAGTGGATCCTCTGCGGTCCGTACGTCGCGCGCGGCGATTGGTGGCGGCTCATCACGACGACGTTCCTCCACGCGAGCCTCCTCCATATCGGCGTCAACATGCTGTCGCTTTTCTTCATCGGACGCTCTGTCGAGCAGTACCTCGGCACGGCGCGGTTCATCGGCCTCTACCTCGTCGCCGGGCTCGCCGGGTCCGCAGGCGCGCTGTTGCAGGCGCCGCTCGTCCCGAGCCTCGGAGCGTCGGGCGCCGTGTTCGGGATCCTCGGCGCGATGCTCATCCTCGAGTGGCAGATCACCGGGCGCCTCGCCGGCCAGGCGATGACGTGGATCGTGATCAACCTCGTGCTCTCGTTCTCGATCCCGCAAATCTCCTGGGGCGCGCACATCGGCGGCCTCATCGGCGGGATCCTCGTGACGCTCGGTTACGCCCACTGGCGGGGCGGGCGGGCGCAATACGGGCAGCTGGGGATCGGCGGCGTCGTCGGGCTCGTTGTCGTCGCAGCCGGAAGCGTCGCGATCGCGTACTGGCGCGTCCGCGGCTACGCCTAGCGGGACGGCTTGACCACAGGTCCAGGAAGCGCTCGTCGGTTCACTCGGCTCGCCGCGCACGACTCGGATAATCCCGCGGCCGTACGTCGCATCAAAGGCCGCCTGAGCCTTCGCAATGCTCGTCGAGACGCCGACCACGAGGTAGCCGGTCCCGGTCGGGAAGCTGTCGGCGATCGCGATGCCTCGCGCCCCCCACGCCGACCAGTCCATGGAGTTCTGCAGAGCAACTACGTCGTGAAGCGTCCGCGGAGCGTTGTTGTGGATCACGTAGGTCCACGGATGCCGTGCTTGCAACTTGGCGAGAACGGACTGCGGAGCGTGAACCAGGTAGACGATGGTCTTGTTGGCAGCGTCGTCGATTCGGTCTCCGGCAAAGACATGCGCCGCGCCTGCGACGTTCTCGGCGTACGTCGCGGCGTGGTCAAGAGCCGACTGCCTCGCCCAGAAGAGGCAGGAGGAGTCGCACGAAGCGGCAGTGCCGCCTTGCGCCGGAAGCGGCTCCGGCTTGCCGGCGCGCGCCAGAGAGCGCGCGCCGTGGAGGAGTCCCTCTGCGAGCAGGCGGTTCGTCTTCGCGTCGAAGGTCATGGTCAAGACGGTTCCTGTCGGCGATTTCGCGCCAGGCGGCCTCGGAACGTCGCTTGCAACGAAGTCGCCGCGTGCGACGACGAGATAGGCCGGCGTCGCGGGAGCCGAACGACCCGGGCGCGATCCCGGCTCGATGAGCAGCGCGTTCCGCTGCGTCGTGAGGACGACGAAAGCGTGCGTCGGATGGGAGTCTCCCCACTCCGCAGCCTTCCGCTCGATCGCGCGCGCGAAAGCGCGCGTCTGCGCCGCGCTCGGAGCCGGGGCCGCTCCGCCTGCGCTCCGCCCGTGCGAGCTCGCGCAGCCGGCCGCCGCGACCGACAGCGCGACGAGAATGCCCGCTGCGCCGGCAAAGCGACTTTCCGCGGTCACGGCCCTTAGCCGTTCGACCTCGTGGCGGTGACGAGCTCCCCCGGCTCAGCGTGGACGACGCGAATCACGTTCGGCCCGTATCTCGTGTCGAAGTACGCCTGCGCCGCGGGGACGCTGTTCGAGACGCCGATCACGAAATGGCCGTCCTGTGTCGGCCAGTCTTCGACGACGTCGATTCCTTTCGACTTGAGCGCGAACCACGCATGCGAGCTCTGGAGATGCGTCACGAACGCCCACGTGCGCGGCGCGTCGTTGCTACTGATCACATACGTGTCGGGATACGCGGCGCGAAGCCGGTCGATGATCGACTGCGGCGCGTGCACGAGATTGAGGTGCACGGTGTCGTCGGCGGGGTCGTCGACGACACCGGCGAAGTACCGCCCGCCGGCAATCCTCTCCGCGTAACCCTGCGGCGTGCCGGCCGCCGCCTCGTCTGCGCGCGCCCGGTCGTTCGCCGCGTAGTGCGTGTGCGGGGAAACCCTGGCGTCGAACTGTGCCGCCAAGCGCTTCGCGGGAGGAGAAGCCGCGTGCGATCCCGCACAGCCCGCCAGCGCAGTGACCCCGAGCACGAGTACGAGCGCGCGCTTCATTCCAACGTTATACGCCACGGAAGCGCAATTTGTCACGCGGGCTAGCCGCCGGCTTGGACGTACTGGCCGCGCTTCGCTTCCTTCAGCACCGCTTGCGCCGCGGCGAGCCGCGCGAGCGGGACGCGGTACGGCGAGCAGCTCACGTAGTCGAGCCCGATCCGTGTGGCAGAACTCGACGGAGGACGGCTCGCCGCCGTGCTCGCCGCAGATGCCGAGCTTGATCTCCGGCTTCGTCGCGCGACCGCGCTCGACGCCGATCCGCATCAGGTCGCCGACGCCGGCCTGGTCGAGCACCTCGAACGGGTTGCGCTCGATCACGCCCTCCTCGAGGTAGAACGTGAGGAACTTGCCCTCGGCGTCGTCGCGCGACATGCCGAGCGTCGTCTGCGTGAGGTCGTTCGTCCCGAAGGAGAAGAAGTCCGCGACCTCGGCGATCTCGTCGGCGCGGAGCGCGGCGCGCGGCAGCTCGATCATCGTCCCGCAGAGGTACTCGAGCCCGGGCGCCTCCTCCTCCATGACGGCCTCGGTTAGCTCGCGGAGGCGGCGCAGCTCCTCGCGGAAGCCGACGAGCGGATGCATGATCTCGACGAGCGGCGCCTCTCCCCCGCGCTCCTGCACCGCCTTCGCGGCGCGCGCGATCGCGCGCACCTGCATCTCGTAGATCTCGGGCCACTGGATCCCGAGCCGGCAGCCGCGCGTGCCGAGCATCGGGTTCGACTCCGTGAGTGCCTTGATGCGTTGGCGCATCCGCTCGTCGGTCGCCTCCTCGAGCGGCGGCAGGAACTCGTGGAGCGGCGGGTCGAGCAGCCGGATCGTGACCGGCAGCCCGGCCATCGCCTCGAAGATCGCCTCGAAGTCGGACTGCTGGAACGGGAGGAGCCGATCGAGCGCATCGCGGCGTCCCTCCTCGTCGCGGGCGAGGATCATCTCCTGCACGACGGGCAGCCGCTCCTCGCCGAAGAACATGTGCTCGGTGCGGCAGAGACCGATGCCCTGCGCTCCGAACTCGCGTGCCTTCGCGGCGTCCTCGGCGTTGTCGGCGTTCGCGCGCACCTTGAGGCGCCGCGCTTCGTCGGCCCACACGAGGAGCGGTCTCGAAGTCCTCGTTGATCGCCGGCGGCACGAGCGGCGACCTCGCCGACGATGACGCGGCCGGTGCCGCCGTCGATCGTGATGACGTCGCCCTCCTTCAGCTTGTGCGATCCGATCCGCACCGTCCGCTTCTCGACGTCGATCTCGAGCCCCTCGCGTGCCGGCGACGCACGGCTTGCCCATGCCGCGCGCGACGACCGCGGCGTGCGACGTCATGCCGCCGTGCGCCGTGAGGACGCCTTGCGCCTGGATGAGGCCGTGGATGTCGTCGGGCGTCGTCTCCCAGCGGACGAGGATCACCGCCTCGCCGGCCTTGCCGCGCTCCTCGGCCGTGTCGGCGTCGAGGACGATCTTCCCGCAGGCGGCACCGGGCGACGCGTTGAGCCCGCGCGCGGCGACCTCGAACTCCGCGTCCTCGTCGAGGCGCGGATGGAGGAGTTGGTCGAGCTGCTCCGGGTCGATGCGCGCGATCGCCTCCTCCCTGTCGATCAGGCCTTCGCCGGCCATGTCCACCGCGGCCTTGATCGCGGCGGCGGCGGTGCGCTTCGCCGAGCGTGTCTGGAGGAGGTAGAGCTTGCCCTCCTCGACCGTGAACTCGATGTCCTGCATGTCGCGGTAGTGGCGCTCGAGCGCGGCCATCGTCTCGAGGAGCTGCTCGTACGCCTCGGGCAGGCGCTCGCGCATCTCCTCGAGCGGCTGCGGCGTGCGGGTGCCGGCGACGACGTCCTCGCCCTGCGCGTTGACGAGGTACTCGCCGTAGACGCCCTGCTCGCCTGTCGACGGGTCGCGCGTGAACGCGACGCCCGTCGCCGAGCTGTCGCCCTTGTTCCCGAACACCATCTGCACGACGTTGACCGCGGTGCCGAGGTCGTCGGGGATGGAGTACGTGCGGCGGTAGACCTGCGCGCGCGGCGAGTTCCACGAGTCGAAGACTGCAGTGATCGCGCGACGCAGCTGGTCGCGCGCGTCCTGCGGGAAGTCGCTGCCCGTCTCCTCGACGTAGATCTCGCGGGCGCGCTCGACTGAGTCGTCGGGGCTGAAGCGCTCGTGTGCGATCCCGTCGACGGTCTCGCCGAACATCTGGATGAGCCGCCGGTAGCAGTCGCGCGCGAACTCCTCGTTACCGGTCGAGCGGGCGAGACCCGCGACGGCGACGTCGTTGAGCCCGACGTTGAGGATCGTGTCCATCATCCCCGGCATCGAGACCGCCGCGCCCGAACGGACGGAGACCAGGAGCGGGTCGTCGGGGTCGCCGAAACGCTTGCCGCTCTGCTCCTCCAGGCGCGCGATCGCCGCGTCGACCTCCTCGTCGAGCCCGGCCACCTCGCCGCCGGACGCCATGTAGGCGCGGCAGGCGTCGGTCGTGATCGTGAACCCAGCGGGAACCGGGATGCCGAGCTGGGTCATCTCCGCAAGCCCGATCCCTTTGCCGCCGAGGAGCTCGCGGCCGCCGTCGGCCGGCTCGTCGAACGCGTAGACGTAGCGCGTCATCGGGCCTGATGTTGTCACAAGGCCCTAGCGTCGGCGTGCGCGGAACTCCGCAATCCAGGCGAGCCAGCGGATGCCGATCCAGACCGGCGTGATGAGGACGTAGAAGAGCAGGTCGGCGAAGAGCAGCGCGGCCCACCAGATCGGCCACCACCACCACGCGACTGGCCTCTTCGTGGCGGTCACGGCGCCGACGCTCGCTCGATGCGACGTTCTTCGATGACGCGCAGAACGCGATGCGCGGTCTCCTCGATCGACAACTCCGAGATGTCGATCACGGGACATTTGAGCCGGCGATGGAGCTTCTTCGCCTCCTCGAGCTCGTCGTAGATCTCGGCGAGCTCGGCGTACTGGCGATTGCGGCCGGGCGCGCCCATCGCGCGGACGCGGGCGCGGCGGATCTCGGCGAGCCGGTTCGGGTCGATCGTGAGGCCGACGACCTTCGACTGGTCGATGGTGAAGAGCTCCTTCGGCGGCGCGATCCCTTTCACGACGGGGACGTTCGCCGCCTTGTGGCCGAGGTAGCCGAGATAGATCGAGAGCGGCGTCTTCGAGGTGCGGGAGACGCCGACGAGCACGACGTCCGCATCGTGGAGCCCCTGCGCGACGCCGTCGTCGTAGCGGACGGCGAACTCCATCGCCTCCATCCGCTTGAAGTACGCGGAGTTGAGCGGCGGGCGCGAGCCCGGCTTCATCTTGGCGGCCTGGCCGGAGACGCGCGCGACGGCCTCGATCGGCTGGCCGAGGAGGTCGCAGTAGTGAAGGCGCGCGCGGCGGCAGAGCGTGCGCATCGTCTCGCGGAGCTCCGGCTGGACGAGCGTGTAGACGACGACCGCCGCCCGCCCGCGCATCCGGTTGACCGCGAGCTGGAGATCCTCCTCCGACTCGACGCGCGGGTGGCGGATCTCGACGAACTCCTGGTCGGGGAACTGCGCCTCGAGCGCCTGCACGAGCCGCGCCGCCGTCTCGCCCGTGGCGTCGGACACGACGTGCAGCTCGACCGGCGGGTTCGGCACGGGGGGAGCGTATCCCGGGCGCTCCTCTTCGGTCCCATCCCAAACCCCCACCCACCCACGGGGTCGGAAGCGTAAGCCGCGACCTGTGTAGCGGCCGTGGCGACTTCGTGCCGGGGCGCTGAAACTTCGCCGGGTAACCTCCGCCCATGGCCGAAAGAGCCCCGCTGACCATGGACACGATCGTCTCCCTCTGCCGCCGGCGCGGGTTCGTCTTCCCGTCCTCCGAGATCTACGGCGGGATCGGCTCGACGTACGACTACGGCCACTACGGCGTCCTCACGAAGAACAACATCCGCTCGCTCTGGCTCCGCTCGATGGTGCAGGAACGCGACGACATCGTCGCCCTCGACTCGGCGATCATCCTCAACCCGCGCGTCTGGGAGGCATCGGGCCACGTCGCCGGCTTCACCGACCCGATGGTCGACTGCAAGACATGCAAGCTGCGCTTCCGCGCCGACCAGCTCGAACTCGCGAACTGCGGGAAGAGGCCGAGCAAGCGGCCCGGCGAGACATCCGACTGCGACCTCACGGAGCCGCGCCAGTTCAACCTCATGTTCGAGACGCAGGTCGGCGCGCTCGCCGACGGCAGCTCGACCGCGTACCTCCGCCCCGAGACCGCGCAAGGGATCTTCATCAACTTCAAGAACGTCGCCCAGCTCGCGCGCCGCAAGCCGCCGTTCGGGATCGCGCAGGTCGGCGGCAAGACCTTCCGCAACGAGATCACGCCGGGCAACTTCCTCTTCCGCCTCCGCGAGTTCGAACAGATGGAGATGGAGTTCTTCGTCCCGCCGGACGAGGCGGACGAGTGGTACCGCTACTGGGTCGACGCGCGCCGCAACTGGTACCTCGAGCTCGGGCTGCGCGAGGAGAACCTCCGCGCTCGTGAGCATTCCGCCGAGGAGCTCTCGCACTACTCGAGCGCTACGAGCGACCTCGAGTACCTCTACCCCATCGGCTGGCAGGAGCTCGAGGGGATCGCGAACCGCGGCGACTACGACCTCACCCAGCACACGCAAGCGTCCGGCACGAAGCTCGAGTGGGTCGAGCAGGACGGCACGCGCTACACGCCGTACGTCATCGAGCCCGCCGTCTCGATCGACCGGATCATGCTCGCCTTCCTCTGCGACGCCTACGACGAGGAGGTCGTCGGCGACCGCGAGCGCGTCGTCCTCCGCCTCCACCCGCTCGTCGCGCCGGTCAAGGCGGCGATCCTCCCGCTCATCGCGCAAGGACGAAGGGATGGCCACGCGCGCGCGAACGCTCTACGAGGAGCTGCGACGCTTCCACGTCGTCGAGCACGACGAAGGCGGGCAGATCGGCAGGCGTTACCGCCGCCAGGACGAAATAGGAACGCCATGGGCCTTTACCGTCGACGAACAGACGCTCGAGGACGAGACCGTGACCGTGCGGGATCGGGACTCGCTCGCGCAGGAGCGCCTGCCCATCGCGGGCGTGCGCGCGTGGCTGGACGACGCGCTGGCGCAGGACTGGCGCTCGCCGCACTCGCGCTGAGCGCAGCCGGCTGCGGCCTCGGCGGCAGCACCAAGACTGTGACTTCGACGGTCACCCGGACCGTGACAACAACGCGGACGGTGACGCAGCCCGCTGCTTCGGCGTCGGCCTGCACGGGCGATCAACTGTCCGGCACGTTCGAGGTCGTCAAAGGAAGTCAGGGGGCTGGGCACATCGCGTACCTCTTGATGCTGACGAACACATCACCGACGCTATGCAAGCTCATTGAGTTCCCGGAAATGCAGCTTCTCTCTGCAACCGGATCCCCCCTGCCCACGCACGTCGTCCCTAGTCAGGCAGGGGGAGCCGGCTCTGAGGTCATTGTCGAATCGGGATCGGGGGCCATCGCGCAGGCGCGCTTCTCACCCGATGTCCCAGGAACGGGCGACTCCCAGAGCAGTCACTGCCAACCGAAGGCATACACGCTTCGGGTCACCGCGAACGGCGGGGGTACTGTCGATGCGCCGATCAAGCCGCCGACGAGCGTCTGCGAGCACGGAACGCTCGAGCTTCGATCAGTTGCACTGACGAGCTAGGCGCTCAGCGTCCGCAGGCGGAAGCCGCCGTGGTGCTCGTATGACGCCGTGATGACGCGGAGCGCGTCGCGCCGCGCTCGTTCGGATAGTCCGAGTGGGACGGCGTCGGCGAGCGGCTGCGCGAGCAGCGCTGTGATCCCCGCGACGCCGTTTGCGCGAGAGCGCGAGCGCTTCCGCCGGGCCGGCGCACCGCGCGCAGACGCGCGCCGCCGGCCTTCGGGGAGTAGCCGACGAGCGGCTCGTCCACGGCTCCGCACTCGGCACAGCCCGAGACGTGCGGCAGGTAGCCGGAGAGCCACAGGAGCTTGAGCTGGAACGCGAAGCCGAGCGGATCGAGCGTCGGAGTGACAGCGGCATGCGGCGACTCGTCGAGCGAGCTCGAGGAACCGCGTGACGGCGCCGAAGGCGCGCTCGTTCGCCTCCTGCTCGGGGAAGAGCCGCAGCATCGCCTCCGCGCCGATCATCCCGACCGAGAAGCGGTAGTAGTCCTCGCGCGTCTCGCGGTGTGAGTCGACGAGCTGCACGCCGGTCACCGTCTCGAGGTCGCCGCGGCCGCGATGGAGGACGAGGTCGACGTGCGACAGCAGCTCGAGCCGGCCGCCGAAGCGCGACAACGTCTTCCGCACGCCCTTCGCCACCGCGCCGATGCGGCCGTTCGCGCGCGTGTAGAGGTGCAGCACGCGGTCGGCCTCACCCAGCCGGATCGACCGGAGGACGACCGCCTCCGTGCTGTATGCCCGTCCGGCCATGTCCGTTCAGTCTAGGGAGAGGAGCGGGCGGGATCCTCCGGCTGGCACTGCGGGCAGAACGACGTTCCGCGCCCGCCGACGACGATTTTCGCGATCGGCTCGCCGCAGCGGTCGCACGGCTCTCCGGCGCGGCCGTAGACGCGGAACTCGTGCTGCATCGCGCCGCCGGCGTACGCCTGGTCGTAGAGCGTTGCGCCGCCGCGCCGAATCCCGAGCCGCAGCGCCTTGCGGATTGCCTCGCGCAGTGCAGCGACCTCGTTGGGCGTGAGCTCGCCGGCCGGACGCAGCGGGTGGAGACGGGAGTGCCAGAGCGCCTCGTCGACGTAGATGTTCCCGAGCCCGGCGACCGTCCGCTGATCGAGGATGCGCGGCCTTCAGCGGCGCCGTCCGCCGGGCGAGCCGGCCCGCGAGAAACGCAATGGTGAAGCGCCGCGCGAGCGGCTCCGGCCCGTTCTTGACGGCGATGAGCCGATCGGCGTCGCTCGGCGTCCGTGAGAAGCCACGTCCCGAACCGGCGCGTGTCGCGATAGGCGACTCCGCCCGCCGCCTTCGAGCTCGAGCACAGCACGTCTCGATGCGTCGCCGGCGTCGTACCGGAAGCCGCCGGTCATCCGGAGGTGGACGAGAAGAGACGCGCCCGCTCGCCAGGCGAACAACCATGTACTTGCCGCGCCGTTCGACCGTGTCGACGAGATCGCCGGTGAGCTGCGCCGCAACGGCCAGTGGATCGTACGGGCGCGTCAGGCGCGCGTCGTCGATGCGTGCGGAGATGATGCGCCGGCCCGCGATCGCCTCGGCGAGCCTCCCTCGCTCGGTCTCGACCTCCGGTAGCTCGGGCACGGCTAGGAGCTCCTAACGGAATGAAGGACGGGCCGTCCGGCCGCGCTGTGCGGACGCGCTGACTGCGTCCTCAGTCGCGTGAATAGCGCTGCTTTTCCCGCTCCCTGCGTCCTTGCATCGCATCCACCCATCGCACCCAGCCAGCGCGTCGTCATTCCGTTAGGAGCTCTAGGGCGTGACGATCGGCTGTCCGGGGATGCCGCGCGACGGCGCCTTGCCGCCGAGCCACGCGTTCACGGTCGCACCAATGTCGGCGAACTCGCCTTCGTGCACCAGCCCCGCGGCGTTCCGCCCCTCGACGTACGCGAGCAGGAGGCCGTACTCGCGCGAGTGATCGGTCGACGGCGTCGTCGGGTCGCAGCCGTGGTCCGAGGTGATGATGAGTAGGTCGCCCGGCCGCAGCACCTCGAGGAGGTCGGGCAGCCGGTAGTCGAAGTCCTGCAGGCAGCGATGGAAGTTGACCGGGTCGTTCCGGTGTCCCCAGAGCATGTCGGTC
This sequence comes from uncultured Actinomycetes bacterium, assembly GCA_963753525.1. GTDB lineage: Bacteria > Actinomycetota > Thermoleophilia > Gaiellales > Gaiellaceae > Palsa-739. The sequence goes on along the minus strand of CAVWCS010000004.1, from coordinate 30,941 downwards.
TCGACGAGGTTGGTGAAGATGAACCCGTCGTCGACCTCCCGCAGGAGCTTCTCCGTCGTCTGGATCCCCTCGATGTTCGACTTCGTGGGGTGCGACTCGTCGATGTCCTGGCCCGCGAAGATGTCGCCGATCTTCCCGACGCCGTAGACCTTGTGACCCGCGTCGCGGACGAGCGAGAGGTAGTTCGGGCGGCGCGGAACGAGCGAGAAGTCGTGCCGGTTCGGCGTTCGCACGTAGTTGCCCGGCTCGCCGGTGAACGGGCGTGCGATCACACGGCCGACGGCGTGTTTGCCGGTGAGGATCTCGCGCGCCGCGCGACACGCCTCGTAGAGCTCCTCGAGCGGGATCGTCTCCTCGTGCGCCGCGATCTGGAAGACGGAGTCGGCGGACGTGTAGACGATCCACTTGCCCGTGCGCTGGTGCTCCTCCCCGAGCTCCTGAATGATGTCCGTCCCGGACGCGGGCTTGTTGCCGATCACGCCTCGACCCGTCGCGTGCATGAACGGGTCGATCACGTCGTGGGGGAAGCCGTGAGGGTAGGTCGGGAACGCCTGCGCCGTCACGATCCCCATGTGCTCCCAGTGGCCGGTCGTAGTGTCCTTGCCCTTCGACCGCTCGAGCAGACGGCCCGCGACCGCCTGCGCGCCCGGCTGCGGCGGGCAGCCCACGAGTTCCTCGACGTTCCCGAGGCCAAGCGCCTCCATGCTCGGGAGGTCGAGCCCGCCGACCGCGCGCGCGACGTTCCCGAGGGTGTCGGATCCCTCGTCGCCGTACTCGTCGGCGTCCGGCAGCGCGCCGGCACCGACGGCGTCGAGCACGATTACGCAGGCTCTGGGCACGGGGCTATTCTAGGTCGGCCGTGTCGAACGCCTTCGGACTCATCCTCTTCGTCGTCTACTGCCTCGTGGTCGTTGGCGCCGCCGCGGGGATCACGTGGCTCGTCGTGCAGCTGACGCCGAGCAAAAAGACCTAGCTAGACGCGCGCGAGCGGCAGGACGTCCGCGAGCCGCGAGTACTCGAGGCCGTGCGCCTCGGCGACCGCTTCGTACGTGATCTTCCCGTCGAGGACGTTGACGCCGCGGGCCAGACCCGGATCTCGCGCGACGGCATCTGCAAGCCCGTGCTCGGTAATCGCCTCGACGTACGGAAGCGTCGCGTTCGTCAGCGCTTTCGTCGAGGTGACAGGCACGCCGCCGGGCATGTTCGCGACGCAGTAATGGATGATTCCGTCGACCTCGTAGACCGGATCGGAATGGGTCGTAGCGTGCGACGTCTCGAAACAGCCGCCCTGGTCGATCGCGACATCGACGATGACCGCGCCGGGCTGCATCTCGGAAAGCATTGCGCGGCTGATGAGCTTCGGCGCGCGCGCGCCAGGGATGAGGACGGCGCCGATCACGACGTCCGCCGTCGCGATCCGCTCCTCCACCTCGAGGCTCGACGACATGAGAAGGCCGACGCGGCCGGAGAGGATCTCGTCGAGATGGCGCATCCGGTCGATCGACCGCTCGAGGATCGTGACCTGCGCGCCGAGCCCGAGCGCGATGATCGCGGCGTTGTAGCCGACGATTCCGCCGCCGAGGACGACGACGCGACCGGATTCGACGCCGGGAGTCCCCGCGAGGAGGACACCGCGGCCGCCGAGAGGCTTCTCGAGGAAGTGCGCCGCGGCCTGCGGCGCAAGCCGTCCGGCAATCTCGCTCATCGGGGCAAGCAGCGGTAGTCGGCGGTCGTCGGTCTCGACCGTCTCGTACGCGACGGCGGCGATGCCGCTGTCCATGAGCGCGCGCGTCAACGGCTCGTCGGCCGCGATGTGGAGGTACGTGAAGAGAACGAGGCCCTCGCGGAGGCGGGGGTACTCCGGCTCGATCGGCTCCTTGACCTTCAGGAGCAGTTCCGAGTCGGCCCAAACCGACTCGACCGAGCCGATCTTCGCGCCGGCGCGCTCGTAGTCGGCGTCGGCGAACGCGCTTCCGTCGCCGGCGGTCGTTTCGACGAGCACGTCGTGGCCGCGCTGGACGAGTTCCCGCGCGCCCGCCGGCGTAAGCGCGACGCGGTACTCGTCGGTCTTGATCTCCTTGGCGACGCCGATCCGCAAAGCGGGAAGACACTAGCTCGCGCGCAAAGCGCCTCGCACGGGCAACAACTTTCGGAGTTCTTTGACAGCTGGGCCTTCCCGGAAATGTCGGTGGCGTTGGGGTTTTTAGCGCCTACCATGTCCCCCGTGGTCGGACTGGTCTTGAAGCGCAGCGTCCTGGTGGTTGCGGTGCTCATGGCGCTGGTGTTCACAGGGGCAGCCTCGCCGTCGGCGCCGTCGTCGCCGGCTGACGAGGCGACCGCGTACCAGCTGGACGCGACTCACGACGGGTCTATGGCTGACGCCGGTCTGACCGCGCCGCTCGCGCAGGCGTGGTCGATCGACCTACCGGACGCGACCTCGTATCCGCTGATCGCCGACGGCATGGTGTTCGTGACGGCCGCGAACAGGAGGGTGTACGCGCTGAACCAGGCTACGGGCAACACGATCTGGTCACATGCCCTCGGCGGAACGTACAAGTGGTCGGGGCTCGCGTACGACAGCGGCCAGGTCTTCGTAATGAACAACTCCGGCTTGCTCACCGCTTTCGATGCCGCGACTGGCTCGATTGCGTGGAGTGATCAGCTTCCCGGGCAGTCCTTTTCTGAATCGGCACCGACTGCAACGAACGGGGTCGTCTACGTCGGTGGTACGTACGCGGTACGGGAGAGCGACGGCCACCTTCTTTGGATGCAATCCGTGGGCGGTAACGAGAGTTCGCCTGCCGTCACCTCTCAAGGGGTGTACATGTCCTACGCATGTCAGCACGTGTACGACCTGGACCCCCTCACCGGGAACCAGCTCTGGCACGACTCCGGAGGATGCAGCGGAGGTGGCGCCAGGACGCCGGTCGTGGCGAGTGGGCATGTCTTCGCGCGCGACGTCGACCTCGGGAACCTCATCCTGTCGCCTTCGACCGGGGCCAAGCAGGGGACATTCAGCGCAGATGCCGCTCCAGCGGTCGCTAACGGTGTCGCGTACATGCTCAGCGGTTCCACGCTCAGCGCGGTCGGCGGAGCCGGGCTCGGGACCACCAACTGGACATTCCCCGGCGTCGACACTGCGCCGATCGTCGTCGGAGGGCTCGTCTTCGTGGGGTCGTCGGGAGGGAACCTGTACGCGCTCGACGCAGCGACAGGTGCGACGAGTTGGTCGACGAACGTGGGCGCCTCGATCCCCGCCCCGGACGAGGTGGACGTCTCGCAACCGCTGACCGGTCTCGGGGCGGCAAACGGGACGCTCGTCGTCTCCGCGGGCAGCAAGCTGGTTGCCTACCAATCGGCTGGCGCGATCACCGACGCGCCGTCGAACCAGTCTCCGCCAACGGTCGAGGGGTCGGCCGCCCTGAACGAGAACGAGGCTGCGGACGTCGGCATCTGGTCAGGGCTCCCGAGCGGGTATGCGTACCAGTGGGAGCTGTGCGACGGCGCGGGCGCGAACTGTGCGGACATAGCGGGAGCCACCGATCCGACGTATGTGCCCTCCGCGGACGACTACGAGGCGACGCTCCGGGTCAGGGTCGTCGCGACGAATGGCATCGGCTCGTCAGCGCCCGTCGAATCTGCCGCCTCAGCGGTGCTTGGCTTGTCGACCGCGGCGCCTCTGTTCTCGACCGCGCCGGTTGTCAGCGGCACGCCGACGGTCGGCCAGCAGCTCTCCACGACGAGTGGGACATGGGCGAACTCTGCGACGAGCTACGCGTACCAGTGGCAGCGCTGTGACGAGAACGGCTCCAACTGCGTCGACATCGCGGGCGCAACGAGCTCGCAGTACACGCTCGTCGAGGACGACGCCGGCTCCGAAATCCGCTCCGAAGTCCTCGCGAGCAACGCCATCGGCCCAGCGAGCGGCAACGCGCCGTCGGCGGCGACGGCCGTCATCGTCGAGCTCGGCACACCCACGATCCCGACCTCGCCGGCCGATGAGGCGACTGGGTACCAACTGGATGCCGCTCACGATGGGTACATGACCGACGCGGGTCTGGCCGCGCCGCTCACGCAGGCGTGGTCGGACAACCTCCCCGGCGATGTCTGGTACTCGCTGATCGTCAACGGCACGGTGTTCATCACGACCGGGGACAAGATGGTGTACGCGCTGAACCAGGCCACGGGCAGCACGATCTGGTCTCATCCCATCGGCGGCGTTTACACCTGGTCAGGGCTTACGTACGACCGGGGTCGCGTCTTCGTACTCGATTCCGACGGAGTGCTCAGCGCCTTCGATGCCACGAGCGGCGCGATTGCCTGGAGTGAGCAGCTTCCTGGCCAGTACCTCTTCCTTTCCCCGCCCACCGCAATGAATGGGATCGTCTACGCCGATGGTGGAGGCGTGGGGGGAACCGTGTACGCGGTGCAGGAGAGCGACGGTCAGGTTCTCTGGACGCAGTCGGTCGATATCGGTGGCAACAGTTCGCCCGCCGTGAACGCACAGGGGGTCTATGTCTCCTCCGGGTGTCAGGAGACGTACGACCTTGACCCGGTGCTCGGCTCGCCGCTGTGGCATTTCACCAGCGGCTGCACCGGCGGTGGCGGCGCGACGCCGATTGTGGCGAGTGGGCATGTCTTCGTGACCGGCAGCCCGCTCGGGAGCGTCATCCTCTCGTCTTCGACCGGAGCCACGCAGGGCGCTTTCAACCCGGGTCCCGCTCCCGCTGTCGCGAACGGTGTCGCCTTCATGCTCGACGGTTCCACGCTCGCCGCGGTCGGCGGAGCCGGGCTCGGGAACGAAAACTGGACATTCACCGGCGACGGGCACCTCGACACCGCGCCGATCGTGGTTGGCGGTCTGGTCTTCGTGGGATCCTCCGCAGGGATGCTTTACGCGCTCGACGCGACGACAGGCGCCACGAGTTGGTCGACGAGCGTGGGAGCTCCGATCACCGGCGACGAGCAGAGTTTCGCGGCGGCGAACGGGACGCTCCTCGTCTCTGCCGGGAGCGAGCTAGTCGCCTACCGGCACGACGGCGCGATCACCGACGTGCCTTCGAACCAGTCTCCGCCAACGGTCGACGGGCCCCCCGATCTGAGCGGGATCGAGGCTGCCGACGTCGGCATCTGGTCAGGGCTTCCGGGTGCGTATGCGTACCAGTGGGAGCTGTGCGACGCCGCGGGTGCGAACTGTGCGGACATCGCGGGAGCCACCGGCGCGTCGTATCTGCCTCCCGCCGAAGACGTGGGGGTCGGGGCGACGCTCCGGGTCAGAGTTGTGGCGACCAACGGCGTCGGCTCGTCGGATCCCGTCGAATCTGCTCCCTCGGCGACCTCGCCCCTCCTGCTGGTCTCTCATCAGCAATCTCTCCGACGGCAAGGACGCGTCGTCAGCAACGCGGCGGCCGTCGGCCAGCAACTCTCCACGACGAATGGGATCTGGACGGACGACCCGACGAGCTACGCGTACAAGTGGCAGCGCTGCAACTACGCGGGCTTGCACTGCGTCGACATCGCAGGTGCGACGGGATCGCAGTACACGATCGTCTCGGCCGACACGGGGGACGAGGTCCGCTCCGAGGTCCGCGCGAGCAACGTTGTTGGTCCGGCCTCGACCTATGCGCCGTCGCCGCCGACCAGCCCTGTTGGCGGACTACCAAAACCCAAGATTCTCGAGCGCGCCGGTCGTCAGCGGGACGGCAGCTCTCGGTTCGCAGCTTTCGACGACCCACGGGGCATGGACGAACACGCCGACGGGCTACTCGTTCCGGTGGCAGCGCTGCAACAACACCGGCTCGAACTGCGTGAACATCGCGAACGCGACAGGTTCCAAGTACACGCTCGTCGCCGCCGATGTCGGCCATAAGATCCGCTCCGCGGTGCTCGCAAGCAACGCCGTCGGTCCCGCCGCGAGCGGCTACGCGCCGTCTGCGCCGACGAATGTCGTCGCCCGCAAGCCGGCCGTTGTCACGCTGCCGAAGCTCTCCGGGGTTGCGAAGGTCGGGAACTCGTTGTCCGTCACCACCGGAACCTGGAATTACTCACCGACGAAGTACGCGTACCAGTGGCTCCGTTGCACATCGCTGGGCGCGTCGTGCCAGAAGATCGCCGGGGCCACGAAATCCTCGTACCGGCTGACTTCCGCTGACGCCGGTCACAAGCTGAGGGCGACGATCACAGCGTCCAACGCCGCGGGCTCGGTGACGGTGACGGCATCCGACGCGTCGGCGACGGTTAAGAAGTAGCCACCTCTCGATCGCGGGCCTAAGCGCTACGCGCGGGCGTCTTCCACAAGCGCCACCGTGACGTCGACCATCGCCTCGAGATCCTCGACTGCGACGCGCTCGGCCGGGCTGTGGAAGTCGTACACGCCGTGCGTGATGTTGACGCAGCGCAGGCCGCGCTCGTTGAAGACGTTTGCGTCGGCGGCGCCGCCCGACAACCCGTACCGCACTTCGTGGCCGCGGCGGGCGAGCGCCCCCGCCGCGAGCTCGACCACGGGCTCGTTCTTCGCGAAGCGGTACCCGCGGTAGTCCTTCCGCGCGACGCTCTCCATCGTGCACTCCGCCTCGCTCGCCGCGAACGTGCAGATGTCGAGCATCTCCTGCACGAGCTCGCCGAGCTTCCGTTCATCGTGGCAGCGCGCCTCCGCCGAAAACACGCAGCGGTCGGGGACGATGTTCCCCGCAGTTCCGCCGGAGATGAGCCCGACGTTTGCGGTCGTCTCCTCGTCAACGCGGCCGAGCCGCATGTCGGCGATCGCCCGGGCCGCCGCCTGGATCGCCGACCGTCCCTCCTCGGGTGACATGCCCGCGTGCGCTGCGCGGCCGTGGAACGTGATCTCCATGCCCTGCGCGTACGGCGCGCCGAGGATGATCTCGCCGACCGGGCCTTCTTGGTCGTAGACGAAGCCGAGCTGCGCACGCAGACGCGTGTGGTCGAACGCCGCAGCGCCGACGAGGCCGACCTCCTCTTGCCGCGTCAACACGAGCTCGATCCCTGCGTGCGGGATCCCCTCCGCGAGCACGCGACGGACACCCTCGAGCATCTGCGCCACCGCGGCCTTGTTGTCGGCGCCGAGGATCGTGCCGCCGGCGTTTCGCACGATGCCGTCCTCCACCACGGGACGGAGCTCGCCGCTCGGCGGAACCGTGTCGAGATGGGCGCAGAAGAAGAGCGGCGTGCCCTCGGTCGTCGGCTCGATCCGCGCATAGAGGTTCCCGAACTCGTCCTCCTCGACGGCGAGGTCGAGATCGCGGACGTACCGCGCGACGACCGCGGCGACCGCATCCTCGCCTCCCGACGGAGACGGGATCGCGGCTAGCTCGAGGAGGAGCTCGGTAACTCCGCTCACGCGGCGACGTGGTCGCCGGCGCGAGTCCGCGCGCGGTCGAGAGCCGCGCCCACGAAGCCGCGGAACAGCGGCGCAGCGCGCGTCGGCCGCGACTTGAACTCCGGATGGAACTGGCTCGCGACAAACCACGGGTGGTCCGGCAGCTCGACGATCTCCACGAGGCGTCCCTCCTGGAACGTCCCGCTCACGACGAGGCCGGCCTCGACGAGCCGCTCGCGGAACGTGTTGTTCACCTCGTAGCGGTGGCGGTGCCGCTCGTGGATCGTCGCCTCGCCGTAGAGCTCCCGCGCGCGCGTCCCTTCGGCGAGCTCGACCGCTTGCGCGCCGAGCCGCATCGTGCCGCCGAGATCCTCGATGCCCTTCTGCTCGGGCAGGAGGTCGATGACGGGAAACGGCGTCTCGGGATCCATCTCCGTCGAGTTCGCACCGTCGAGGCCGGCGACGTTCCGCGCGAACTCCGACACCGCGACATGCATTCCGAGGCAGATCCCGAGGTAGGGGATGCCGCGCTCGCGCGCGACGCGGCAGGCGAGGATCTTGCCCTCCCAGCCGCGCGAGCCGAACCCGCCGGGAACGAGCACGCCATCGACGCCGTCGAGCAGCTCGACCGCCTCGTCGAACGACATGTCCTCGGCGTCGACCCAGCTGAGGTGGACTTCGCAGCCATGATCGAGACCAGCGTGCTTCAACGCCTCATGGACCGAGAGGTAGGCGTCCTGAAGCTTCACGTACTTGCCGACAAGCGCAATCTTGACGACCTCGTGCCGGCTGTGGACACGCGCGAGCAGCTCGTCCCATTCCGTGAGATCCGGCTCGGCGAGATCGAGGCCGAGCTTCGCGCCGACGAGCTTGTCGAGCCCTTCCGCTTCGAGCACGCGCGGCACCTCGTAGACGTCGGGAACGTCGGGACACGCGACGACCGCCTCGGGATCGACGTCGGCGAAGAGCGCGATCTTGTCGCGGATGTCGCGCGACAGCTCCTCGTGCGAGCGGCAGACGATGACATCGGGATGAATACCGATGCGGCGCAGCTCGTTGACCGAGTGCTGCGTCGGTTTCGTCTTCAGCTCGCCGGCCGCCTCGATGAACGGCACGAGCGTGACGTGAACGTACGCGACGTTCTCCACGCCGACCTCGCGCCGGAACTGGCGGATCGCCTCGAGGAACGGGAGCGACTCGATGTCGCCCACCGTGCCGCCGATCTCGGAGATGACGACGTCGGCCGGAGTCGCCTCGGCCGAGCGGCGGATGCGCGCCTTGATCTCGTTCGTGATGTGCGGGATCACCTGCACCGTCGCGCCGAGGAAGTCGCCCTTCCGCTCCTTGCGGAGGACGGTGTCCCAGATCGCGCCCGCGCTGTGGCTCGCGCTGCGGAGGAAGTTCTCGTCGACGAAGCGCTCGTAGTGGCCGATGTCGAGGTCGGTCTCGGCGCCGTCTTCGGTGACGAAGACCTCGCCGTGCTGGAACGGACTCATCGTGCCCGGATCGACGTTGAGGTACGGGTCGAACTTCTGCAGCTGCACCTTCAGGCCACGCGCTTTGAGGAGCCGCCCGAGCGATGCGGCGACGATTCCCTTCCCCAGAGCCGACACGACGCCCCCGGTCACAAACACGTATTTCGGGGCCCGTGCGCTCACGGGATTTCAGGGTATCAGGGCCGGAGGACGCGCGGCTATCACGCGCGGACCGCGGCGAGGAACTCTTCGCCGCCGAGCATCCGCTCGAGCTCCGACTTTCGCTCGGCGTCGCCGAGCTGCTCGATGCGCGTGTGCGTCGGGTCGCCGGGCATCTTCTCGACGCGGAAGTGCCGGTCGGCGAGCGCTGCGATCTGCGGGAGGTGCGTGATCGTGACCACCTGCGCCCTCTCGGCGAGCCGCTGAAGCAAGCGCCCGACGGCGTGCGCAGTCTCGCCGCCGATGCCCGCGTCGATCTCGTCGAAGACAAGCGTGTCGCCGCCCGCAACGGCCGCAATCGCCAGCGCGATCCGCGACAGCTCGCCGCCGGAGGCGGTCTCCGCGACCGGGGCGAACGGCAGGCCGGCGTTCGGACGGACGAGGAAGACGGCATCGTCGGCGCCGGTCGCGCCGGCCTCTGTGCACTCGCTGAGCTCGCACACGAACTCCCCGTCTCCCATCCCGACGTCGCGGAGCTCTGCCGCGACGGCGTCGGCGAATGCTGGCGCGGCGGCGTTGCGCTCTGCGCGGAGCTCGAGGACGAACTCGTGGACGCGTACCTCGGCGGCCGCGAGCTCGCGCCGGGCTGCTTCGGCCGGGTCGACGCCGTCCTCGAGCGCGGCGAGCTCGGCCCGAGCCGCCGCGGCCCGCGACAACAGCTCCTCATGCGTCTCGCAGCGGAAGCGGCGCTTCGTCTCGGCGATCCGGTCGAGCTCGGCTTCGAGCTGCTCGAGTCGCCCGGGCTCCGCCTCGAGCGAGGCGAGGAAGCCGCGCAGATCGGACGCCGTCTCGCGCAGTCGCAGCTCCACGTCCCGCAACTCGTCGCCGGCCGCCTTCAGCTCGGGAGCGATGTGTTCGAGCGGCGCGACCGCCCGCTCGGCGAGACCGACTAAGCCGCTCGCTCCGTCGCCGTCGTCCGGCGCGAGCGCCGTCGCGGCAGCGTCCGCGGCGGTCGCGAGGTCGGAGACGTGGAGAAGCCGCTCGCGCTCGGCGCGCAACCGCTCCTCGTCGCCCGGCTCCATCCCGCCGGTGTCTTCGACGAGCGCCTGCAGCTCGGCGAGCCGCGCCTCGGCGAACGCCGCGTTCGCGGTCAGCTCCTCGTGGCGGCGGCGCGCCGTCTGCAGGTCGCGCCACGCCGCGTGCGCTTCAGCGCGACGCGCGAGCTGCTCATCGCCGCAGAAACGATCGAGCACCTCGAGCTGGTACGACGGCCGTGCGAGGCGCCGCTGCTCGAACTGCCCCGACATCGCGACGACCCGTTCCACGGCCGCAGCGACATCCTCCCGCGCGGCGGCTCGGCCCCACGCGTACGCGCGCGTGCGCCCGTCGGTGAAGACGCGCCGGGAAACGAGCAGCGCGTCCTCGTCCTCCGGCCGCAACTCGCCGAGCTCATCGAGTTCGGCCGGAAGATCGAGCTCGGCCTCGACGTACGCCTCCTCGCCGGCAACGCCGACGAAGCCCTCGCCTCCCTTCGCGCCGAGGAGCAGGCCGAACGCCTGCGCGAGGATCGTCTTCCCCGCGCCCGTCTCGCCCGTGATCGCGTTCAGCCCGGGCGCGAGCTCGAGCTCGGCCTCGCGAATGAGGACGAGGTTCTCGATACGGAGCCTGCGCAGCATCCAAGCGATGGTACGCCGGGCATCCGACGCCGACCATTGGCCTTTCCGGACATTGGCCGGTCGCAGCTACCGGCCGATGTCCGGTGCGGACACGGCTACGCGGTGAAGGTCTCGCGGTAGCGGCCGAAGAATGTCGTCTCCGGCAGCGTCGCGAGGAGGCTCCGCTGCTCGCCGAGGCCGATCGACAGAGCCGCCCCCGGAGCGAGGTCGGCGCTGCGGTGGCCATCGACGAGGACGGCCGCCTCGACATCGGCGGTCGCGTTGCGAACCGTCAACTCCGCGCCGCGCGGGACGACGAGCGGCCGCGCGTCGAGCGAGTGCGGCGCGATGAAGGTGATCGCCATCGCGTCGAGCCCGCGCACGAGGACAGGCCCGCCGTTCGAGAGGTTGTACGCGGTCGAGCCGGACGGCGTCGAGCAGATCATCCCGTCGCACGAGACGACGCCGAGTTCCTCCCCCGCGATCGCCCAGCTGAGCTCGATCATCCGCCCGAGCGTCGAGCTCGCGGCGACGACATCGTTGACCGCGGCGAACGTCTTGCCGTCAAGGCGCGCCTCGAGCGTCGGCTGCTCGATGACGCGGTACTCGCCGGCGAAGACGCGCGCGAGATCCGCCTCGAGCCGCTCCGGCGTGATCGAGGCGAGAAAGCCGACGCGGCCGAAGTTGACGCCGATCACCGGCACGCCCGTGCCAAGGAGACGCGCAAGCGTGCGGAGAATCGTCCCGTCGCCGCCGACGGCGACCGTCAGCTGCGCGCGCTCCGGCTCGTCGACGACCTCCACGCCCGAGCGCCCGGCCACCTCCCGCACCTGCTCGACCGCCGTCGTGACGTCGACGCGCGCGTGCGCGACGACCGCGACCGTCTCAACCGGCGAGTGCTGCGTCGATTCGCTCGTCGAGGTCATTGGGGAGAGTCGGCTGCTCGGAGTGGACGAGGTGGAGGAAGATCTCGCGGTTTCCCTTCGGGCCGGGCAGTCCCGAGTCTACGACTCCGGCGACGCTCGCCTGCCAGCCGAGCGCGGCATCGGCGACCTCGCGGACGACGCGGCGGCGCACCTCGTCGTCGCGGACGACGCCGCCCTTCCCGACGTCCTCACGCCCCGCCTCGAACTGCGGCTTGACGAGCACGACGGCCTGCCAGCCCGGCGCGCAGAGGCGCAGAACCGGAGGCAGCGCGATGCGGACCGAGATGAACGAGACGTCGCAGACCGCAAACGAGGGCGCGAACGGGAGCTCGGTCAGGGTGCGCGCGTTCGTCCGCTCGAGGACGATGACGCGCGGATCGGAACGGAGCCGCGGATGGAGCTGCCCGTAGCCGACGTCGATCGCGATCACGCGGGCCGCGCCGCGCGCGAGGAGGACGTCCGTGAAGCCGCCGGTCGACGCGCCGACATCGACGCAGTCGAAGCCCGCCGGATCCACGCCGAGCGCGTCGAGGCCGTGCGTGAGCTTCTCCCCCCCACGCGAGACATACCGCGGCGGCCGGTCGACCGTGAGCTCGACCGCCTCGTCGACCTGGTGGCCCGGCTTGTCGTAGCCGTGAACGAGGCCCGCGATGACGAGCGCCTGCGCCTGCGCCCGCGACTCCGCGAGGCCGCGCTCGACGAGGAGGACGTCCAACCGCTTCTTCACACGGGCATTCTGCTTGCCTCGGGCAACGGCTTTTCTCGCAAAGTCGACATCAGCCGGGCGCCGGCCGGTCTGTGCCACACCCCCACCCTAGGGCGGGGTCGCTTTCCCTCCGCCCTCAACGGCGACGCTACCGTCTATGGATAGACATGAGGCTCACGCCTTAGTCGCAACATTCCGAAACTTGGTCACGCCCACCCAGCGAGCCGCGTCGCCGGTTTCCGGCTTCTCCTAGCTCACGCGGTTCTGACCGCCAGCCCGTCGACGATCTCGCGAAGCGCCGCCGTGTCTGCGTCGATCTCGTCGAGACGTCCTCTCGCCCGCTCCGCTGCCTCGTCGGCGTATAGCCGCGCGGCGTCGGCGCCGTGCTCGCGGACGTAGCCGTCCTCGTCGAGGATGTCGTCGACGATCTGGAACAGGAGACCGAGCTCCTCCGCGAAGCCGCGCCACGGGCCTTGCTCCGCCTCGGGCAGCCCGGCCGCCCAGAGCGCCATCGTCACCGAGGCGTAGAACAGCCGCCCGGTCTTGAGCCGGTGGACGGCGGCGAGGTCGTAGCCCTCGACCATCGTGTCGAGGTACTGGCCGCCGATCATCCCGAGCGTCGCCTGTGCAAGCTCGCGCGCGACCGCGGATGAGTCGTAGCTCGCGGCGAGCCGCACCGCCTCCGCGAGCAGCGCGTCGCCGGCGAGCACGGCAACTCCTTCTCCGAACTTCTTCCACGTGGACGCCTGTCCGCGCCGCTCCTCGTCGTTGTCCATTCCCGGCAGGTCGTCGTGGACGAGCGAGAACGTGTGGACGAGCTCGATCGCGAGCGCCGCCGGCATGACCTGCTCGACCGGCGCGCCGAGCGCCTCGCCGACCGCGAGCGCGATCACCGGGCGGACGCGCTTGCCGCCGACCTCGAGCGAGTAGCGGACGGACGTTGCCTGGCCGTGGAGCTCCGGCCACAGCTCGAGCCGCTCGAGCGCCTCCTCGGCCAGCGCCTTCAGCTCCGCCGGGCTATGCATCGGAACCTGCCGCCCGCTGCGCCTTCTCGAGCTCCTCTTCAACCGCCTTTGCGAGCTCGGAGAGCTCCCCGAGGAGCTCGATCGCGCGGTCCGGCGATCCCTCGCCGCCTTCCGAGAGCTGCTCGAGCTCGGCACGCGCGCCCTCGAGCCGCGCCAGCAGCTCCTCCGCTCTCGTCAACGACTCGTCAGCGCTCACGTCCGTCCTCCCGCACGATTCGTCCCAGGATGCCGTTCACCAGTTTCGCGGCGTCCTCGGATGCATACCGCTTCGCGAGCGTCACCGCTTCGTCGAGGACGACCTCGACCGGCACCTCGCGCTCGTCGAGCTCCTCGAGCGCGACGCGAAGGACGTTCCGCTCGACGGCGCCGAGCCGATCAGCCGTCCAGTCGTCGGCGGCTTCCGTGATGCGCGCGTCGAGCGCCTCGGCGTGCTCGGTGACGGCCTGCGCGAGGCGCTCTGTGTACGCGTCGACGTCGCCGTCGTAGAGCGAGCCGAGCGGCTGCCCGGTGACATCGGACTGGAAGAGCATGAAGACGGCGGCGCGGCGCGCTTCGCGGCGGCTGATCACGCTCATCGCGTGAGCTCCACGACCGCGACGTGGACGGCGTCCACTTCGACGTCGCACATACGTGCGAGCGCGGCGCCGACCTTCTCCTGCACTTCGCGCGCGACCTCCGGCAGGACGCTCCCGTGCGCGACCGCGATCTCGAGCTCCGCACGCGCGTGGCCGTCGGCGAGGTCGAACGAGAGCCGTCTCCGCTTCCGCAGCCGGGCGCCCTCGACTTCCGCGACCGCGCCACGGACGAGCTGGACGAGCGCCGCCTCGCTCAGACGCACCGAGCCGCCATCGCCAGAGACGAGGACGCGGCTCACCCGCCCGCCAGCGCGGGCAGGCTCGCGCCCTCTTCTTCGAGGAACGACGTCGAGTACTCACCGCTGCGGAACGCGTCGCTCGCGAGGATGTCGCGGAGCACCGCGCGCGTCGTCGGCACGCCTTCGATCTCGAACTCCTCGAGCACGCGGATGGCGCGGCCTATCGCGAGAGAGCGGCTCGCGTCCTTGACGATCACCTTCGCGATGAGCGAGTCGTAGAACGGCGGGATGGCCGAGCCCTCCTCGATGAACGTGTCGACGCGCACGCCGGGCCCGAGCGGCGGCCGGAAGCGCGTGACCGTCCCCGGCGCCGGCGCGAAGTCGTTCGTCGGATCCTCCGCGTTGATCCGCATCTCGATCACGTGCCCGAGGCGCGGGCCGGAGCGGCCACCGTGCGCGAGCTTCGCACCCGCCGCGATTCGGATCTGCTCGCGCACGAGGTCGATCGACGTGAGGAGCTCCGTGACGGGATGCTCGACCTGAAGGCGCGTGTTCATCTCGATGAACGAGAACGAGCCGTCCGGACCGACGAGGAACTCGATCGTGCCGGCGTTTCGGTAGCCGATGTGTACGCACGCGCGCTCGGCGGCGGCCTCCATCTCCTCGCGCAGCTCGTCGCTCAATGCCGGCGATGGCGACTCCTCGATGAGCTTCTGGTGGCGGCGCTGGATCGAGCACTCGCGTTCGCCACACGTGAGGACGGTGCCGCGGTTGTCGCAGAGCACCTGGATCTCGACGTGGCGTGCCGGCGTGATGACCTTCTCCACGTACATCGTCCCGTCGCCGAAGGCCGACAGCGCCTCAGCGGACGCGCGCTCGTAGAGCTCGACGACGTCGGCGGAGTTCTCGACGCGCCGCATGCCGCGGCCGCCGCCGCCGGCCGCCGCCTTGAGGAGGACGGGATAGCCGAGCTCGTCGGCTGCGGCGCGCGCCTCGGCCGACCCGGTGATCCCCTCCGCGCCGGGCACGAGCGGCACGCCGGCCGCACGCATCTCGGCCTTCGCGCGCGCCTTGTCGCCCATCCTCTCCATCACGTCCGCCGGCGGTCCGATGAAGACGATGTCGTTCTCCTCGCACGCGCGGACGAAGTCGGCGTTCTCGGATAGGAAGCCATAGCCGGGATGCACGGCCTCGCACCCGGTCGTCGTCGCCGCGGCGATGATCGACGGGATGCTGAGGTAGCTCTGCCCGACGGGCGGCGGGCCGATCCGCACAGCACGGTCTGCGAGCTTGACGTGAAGCGCCTCGGCGTCGGCGGTCGAGTAGACGGCGACGGCTTCCACTCCGAGCTCGTGCAGAGCGCGGATCACGCGCACGGCGATCTCGCCACGGTTGGCTACGAGGACACGCGTGAACACGTCGAGAGTCTACGGTCGGGCAGAATCGTCCCATGCCCACCAACATGGAGCGCGCGTTCGAGACGCATCCGGAGGCCCTCGCCGCCTGGGTGCAGCTGAACACGGCGATCAAATCTCGCATGGATTTGCGGCGCTACGAGTTCGCGACCGTCGCGGCGGCGCAGCGACTTCGGTCGAGCTACTGCAGCCTCGCGCACGGGAAGGTGCTGCGCGACGACTGTGGCGAGCCGCTGGCGGACATCGTCCGCGACCGGAGCACCGCAGGGCTGGACGAGATCGACCTCGCGGTGATGGATCTCGCGGAGAAGGTCGTCGACGACGCGACCGCGATCGACGACGCCGATCGGCGACGACTGCGCGACCTGGGGCTCTCGGACGACGAGACCATGGACGTCGTCCTCGCGGCGACGGCGCGGTGCTTCCTCTCGAAGACGCTCGACGCGCTCGGCGTGCTTCCGGACGCATTCCTGCGGGACGACTTCACGCCGGACGAGCTCGAACTACTCGTCGTCGGCCGCCCGATCGCCGACGCCTAAGCGCCAGATCAAGGGTTCGTCCGGCCGCTCGAAGCTCTCACGCTCGTAGAACGCCGCGCTTTCGTCGCTCGGCCACACGATCATCAACTCGACCTCGGCCTCGCGAGCGGCCTGCTGCGCTCTGCGAAGGAGGGCCGCCCCGATGCCGCGGCTGCGAAAGCCGGGGCGGGTGTAGACGTTCGTGAGGTAAGCGATCCGCGCGTTCTCCCGGATTGGGCGCGGCACTTTGTCGGCGAGCGCAACGAACACGTGGGAGACAATCCGACCCTTCCGTCTCCGCGACCCAGATCTGCCATCGGCCGCCCTCGATCGCATCAATCAGGAAGTCGCGGGACTCCTGCTCGTACGTCGGCCGCGCAGTCGCCTGTCCGGGTTCAAAGTCCTCGAACGTGAACTCCGCTCGCATCTGGACGAGCTCCTCGACATCCGCGAGCTCGACCGCGCGGATGACGGTCTCGGCCATGAGCGACGACTAGATCGCCGGACGGCTTGCGAGCGGCTCGAGTTCGAAGAGGAGCTGACCGAACTCCACCGCCGCCGCGTTCTCGACGTGGATCGCGCGAACGACTCCCTCGGCGTCCGCCTTCACCTCGTTCATGAGCTTCATCGCCTCGAGGATGCAGAGCGTCTGGCCTGGCTCGACGACGTCGCCGACGGAGACGAACGGCGGCGCGTCGGGCGACGAGGCGCGGTAGAACGTCCCGACCATCGGCGACTCGACCCGGTGGAGGTTGCCGCCAACCGCAGGCGCCACCGGAGGGAGGTCGGGCTCGGAGAGGGCGAGCGACGCAGCAAGCGCGGAGCCGACAGGTGCGTCGGGCGTCGAACGGACGGAAATCCGCATCCCCTCCTCCTCGATCGTGATCTCGCCGATTCCCGACTCCTGGACGATGTTCACGACTTCACGGATCCGCTCGGCGCGGCTCTCGTCGAGCGTGTCGAGATCGTCCTCGCGGCGGCCGCGGTTGCGGATTGAGCGCAGCAGCCCCTCAGCGTCCTCGCCGAAGAGCCCGAGCAGGAGCAGCTCTTCCTCGCTCGCAGCCATGCCCTCGGCGCGCTCGCGCACCTCGCTGAGTGGCGGCGCGACGTCCTCTTCCGAATCGGGGTCGTGGGTCAGCTGGACGACACGGTCGAGCGCCGGGTCGATCGGCCCCGGCGGTGTACCGAAGCCGCCGGTGACGAGCGAACGGACTTCATCGACGATCGTGAGGTAGCGACTCGCAGCGAGGACGTTGATGATCGCCTGCGAGGCGAGAAATTCCCCAATCGGGGACGCGAGCGGCGGCGAGCCCGTCTCCGTCCGGACGAGATCGAGCTCCTCGAGCACTTCGGCGAGCCGGTCGTGAGCCGACTCCGCCCGAAGGGCCGCGTCGATGCCGGCCACGACGCTGGCGGGGAGGTCGTGCTGCGCGGCGAGGACGGCAATGCGTGGCACGAGCGGCGTGACGAGCTCGTCGCCGATGTGCTCGTCGACGAGGTCCGTCGCTTCCCAAAGTGCGTTGATGTCGATACCCGGATCGAGGCCGGCGCCCGCGAGCGCCTCGGCGAGCGCCTCGCCCGAGACGCGGTGGAGCGTCAGCGCAAGCGGGTAGATCGCGCACGCGATGACCTGCGCCCCGGCGCGGGCCGCGGCGAGCGCGGCGGCGAGCGCGCTGCCTCCCGCTCCCTGGACGTAGATCCCCACCGGCAGGCCGCTCGCCTCGCCGAGCGCGTGCACGAGCTCCTCCGCGGTGTGCGGCTGGAGCCCACCCGTCGGATCGTGGAGGAGGACGCGCACGGCGCCGAGCTCGGGCAGCTGCTTCGCGCGCTCGACGAGCGTCTCGAGCTCACCCGTGCGGCCCGGGCTGTAGACGAGGCCGGCCTCGAAGTCGCGCTCGGCGGCGACGATCGCCTCCGCCGCCTCTCGGAGGTTCGAGATGTCGTTGAGCGGGTCGTGGAGGCGGAAGACGTCGATCCCGTTCTCGGCCGCGGAGGCGACGAAGCGCCGCGCGAAGTCGGTGTCGACGGGACGCGAGCCAACGAGGAAGCGGCCGCGGAGCGCGAGGCCGAGCGGTGTCTTGACGCGCGCCTTGAGCGCGCGGATCCGCTCCCACGGGCTCTCCACCCCACGCTTGACGGCAGACTCGAAGTTGCCGCCGCCCGAGACCTCGAGGTAGGCGAAGCCGGCGCGGTCGAGGATCTCGGCGAGCCGAAGCTGCTCCGCCGCGGGAACGCGCCCCGCGAGCGGCTCCTGCCCGAGCAGGCGAATCGTCGTGTCGGCAAGCGACGGCACGGCCGGAGCCTACCGCGACGCCTTCCAACGGCTCCAGGACATGTCCCAACCGGACACGTCCGGTAGCAGCTACCGGACGTGTCCCTTGAGAACGCTCCTCGGCTTGTTCGGCCGAATCGCGCGTTGCAGCGGCGTAGAAGGACGTCCTGCTTGGCCATGTCCGGTAGCAGCTACCGGACATGGCGTTAGCGGACATGTCCGGCCGGGCGGGCCGCGCGAGTGGCGCTAGGGCCGCGCGACCGTCTTCCGCACAACCCAGCGGTGTTTTCCGATCTGGCGGTCGCGGACGAAGCCGAGCTTCTCGTACGTCGAGAGCGCGCCGTTGAAGAGGAACCCCGCCGGAACGGCATCGCCGGCTTCCGGATAGCCCTCGACGACACCGCCGCCGAGACCGGCAATCAACTCGAGCGCTCCCGCGAGCCCCGCCGACGCGACGCCTTTGCGGCGGTGGCCCTTCCCGACGAAGTTGCACGCGATCCGCCAGGCGGGCAGATCCGCGAGGCCCTTCTCGTACTCCTTCAGGCTCTTGATCCGCGGCAGCTCGCTCGGGGAGCCGAACTGGCACCAGCCGACGCAGTCATCGCCGGCGAAGACGAGCGCTGCGTGCGCCTCGCCGCTCTGGACGCGCTCGAGCTTGCGCTTGCGGTGCCCCTCGTAGCCGGGATGCGCATTCGGACTTTCGTGGAAGCCGACGCACCAGCAGCCGCCGAAGACGCCGTTGTTCGCCTCGACGAGCGCCGCGAACGCGTCCCAGGTCGACTCGTCGAGCGGCCTGATTTCGTAGCTCACGCGCGCGAGATGTAGCGACCCTCTTTCGGGTCGACCTTCAGCACGTCGCCGATGTTGACGAACATCGGCACTTGGACAACGGCGCCAGTCTCGAGCGTCGCCGCCTTCGTCACGTTGTTGACGGTGTCGCCCTTGACGCCCGGCTCGGTCTCGACGACCGCGAGCTCGACCGACGCCGGCAGCTGCACGCCCGACGGCTTCCCGTTCACCTCGAGGATCTGGACCGACGTATTCGGCTGCATGTAGGGCAGCTCGGCCGCGAGCTCGGCGTGCGGGAGCGAGAACTGGTCGTACGTCTCCTCGTCCATGAAGTGCGCCTCGGAGCCGTCGTCGTAGAGGTACTGGACGTTCTTCGTCTCCGTCCGGATGCGCGGGAACTTCTCCCCGGCGCGGAACGTGCGATCGACGACGGAACCGGCGTCGAGACTCTTGAGCTTGGTGCGGACGAAGGCTCCGCCCTTGCCCGGCTTGACGTGCTGGAACTCGACGATCCGCCACACCTTGCCGTCGAGCTCGATGTGCATCCCGTTCTTGAAGCTGTTGGTGTCTACCTGCTCGGCCACGGCGGCGGATGGTAGCCGGGCAGCTCGAAGCGGCGGGAGGCCTCCAAACGTCCCCCCATCGCAAGACCTAACCCGGCCTCAAGTCGAGAGGCGACGCAACCGACTGGGCCGTGCGTCGAAGGCGATGCCGCTCAGGTAGCGTTGCAGCCGTCCGAGCAGCGGCTGCGACGGCGGGCGCAGCATCGGCGACACGCAGTTCAACGAGCTTGTCTGTTGCCATCCGTCTGATCCACCATCGAATCGTCCTTTCTCGGCCCCACGCCCATCTGAACGGGGCCTCCGGCGCGTACGTGGTCCAACGTCCATCGGCCACGTAGCACTCCGTTTCGCTCGCCAGCGAGACGAGCTGTGGGATTGCGCGCAGGTCCCCGAGCTTCGCTAGCACCTCCGTCGCGCGGACTGAGACGCCGAGCGATGACGCCCTCTCCGCCAGCTCCGCCACCTTCGGAATCGCGCGTGCGTCTCCGATTTGCCCGAGCGCGATCAATGTCGAGACTTGGAGCGTGTGATCGTTTGTGTCGAGACAATTCAAGAGCGCCGGAACCGCTTCGCTAGCGCGTAACTTCCCGAGCGTGCTCCCGACGGTACTGCGCTCGGGCAGATCGCTCTTGGACAGAGCTCCGATCAGTGCCCGGACCGCGCTCACATCGCCAATCTCACCGAGCGCCCGGATAGCCATGGCGCGCGTTGCATGGTTCCCGTCCTCGAGTGCGTCTTGCAGCGCACCGACGGCGTCTGTCGCACGAAGCTTCCCCAAGAATCGGGCGGCGGTCGGACGACCCTTCGGATCTCCGTACCGCAACCCCGAAATCAGCGCGGGCACATCGCGTCGATCGTAGGCCCGAACGATTTCCTTTGGCTCCATCACTACCCCCGATTCTGGAACCGGTGTCCGACACCGCCTAGTTGCGATCGCGTGCTGTCAAGTTCGATCTGCGCCAATAGTGCACCAGCTTTCTGACGAGCGACGGCTCGCTAGCCGACGGTGATCAGTTCCTTCGTGAACCGCACCGGGTTCTCGATGCCTTCCTCCGTGACGAAGACGTCGTCCTCGGTACGGATCCCGAAGCGGCCGGCGACGTAGACCCCCGGCTCGACGGTGACGACATTGCCGACAGCGAGCGTGTCCGTGCTCTCGGTGGAGAGGCGCGGCGCTTCGTGGACCTCGAGGCCGAGGCCGTGGCCGAGGCCATGGCCGAACGTCCCCGCGAACGGCGACGCGTCGATCACGGCGCGCGCCGCGGCGTCGGCGGCGATGCCGGTGACGCCGGGGCGGATCGCGTCGAGCCCCGCCTGCTGCGCGGCGAGAACCGTGTCGTACGCCTCCCGCATCTCCGCGTCGATCTCGCCGGTCGCAAGCGTCCGCGTGTAGTCGGAGTAGTAGCCGTCGACGCGGCATCCCGTGTCGATCACGACGAGCTCGCCGGAGTCGATGACCTTGTCGCCGGCGCGCGCGTGCGGCATCGCGCCGGTCGGGCCGGAGCCGACGATCGAGTCGAACGCCATCTCGTCGGCGCCCTCCTCGTGGAAGAGCCGTCGAATGTCCCAGGCGACGTCGCGTTCGCGCCTGCCGACGAACTTCACCTCGGCGGTGAGCCGCTCGAACATCCGGTCGGTAATCGCACAGGCGCGCCGGAACGCATCGAGCTCCGCCTCGTCCTTTACGGCGCGCAGCCGCTCGACGACGCCGGTCGTGATCGCAAGCTCGATTCCGCCGTCGCGGAGCCGGTGCACGTACGTGACGGGAAGCACGTGCGCCTCGAAGCCGATCCGGCCGGAGAGGTTCTCCGCCATCCAGCCGCACGTGTCGCGCGGTGACTCGACGACCTCCACTCCCTCCACCGCCCGCGCCGATTCGATGTAGCGGAAGTCCGTGATGAGCCGCGCGCGGTCGGGCTCGACGAGCAGAGCCGCGTTCGAGCTGTCGAAGCCGGTCAGGTAGAGGACGTTCGTCTCGCTCGTGACGAGAAACGGCTCCTCGAGCTGCGTCTGCAGGCGGGCGATGCGGTCGGTCATTCGTGCTCCTTGAGGTAGTCGAGGGCCATGCGGTAGCCGTCGGGTCCGTGCCCGACGTAGCGCGCGGCGGCGAGGTCGGAGAGGACGGACATGCGCCGCCACTCCTCCCGCTCGTCGACGTTCGAGAGGTGCACCTCGACGATCGGGATGTCGAGCAGCTCGAGCGCGTCGTGAATCGCCCACGCGTAATGCGTCCACGCGCCGGGGTTGACGATGATCCCATCCACGGAGTCGTAGCTGTCGTGGCACCACTTGATGAACTCGCCCTCGTCGTTCGTCTGCCGGCACTGGACGGTGAGCTCGCGCTCGCGTGCCCACTCGTAGATCTGGCCCTCGAGCTCCGCGATCGAGAGGCCGCCGTACAGCGCGGGGTCGCGCCGGCCAAGGACGTTGAGGTTCACACCGTTGAGTACGAGCACCCTCACGAGACGATCAACCTATCGAGTTCGCGCCGGACGTCCTCCGCCGGAACGTCAACGTCGTAGGCGTTGAGAAGGACGAGCTTGAGCGCGCCCTTCTTGTCGCGGAGAAGGGCTTCCCACGCGCGGTCGCGGTCGACGCGTACCGGCTGCGGGTGGAGCAGCTCCTCGACGACGGCGGTGTCGCTGCCGGAGAGGCGGAGGGCGGCGAGCAGTCCGAGCGCGACGGCGCGACCGTGCGTGATCCCGCCGTAGCCGGCGGCCGCCTCGAGCGCGTGCGCGAACGTGTGGCCGAGGTTGAGCATCTTCCGCTCGCCCTTGTCCTCGGGGTCGCGGAGGCAGATCGCAGCTTTGAACGCGGCGCAGCGGCGGACGAGCTCGTCGTCGGGCAGCTCCCACAGCGGCTCGCCGGCGAGGAGCCCCGTCTTCACGACCTCCGCCATCCCCTCGAGCCGCTGCGCCTCGGGCAGCGTCTCGAGCAGCGCCGGGTCGATGACGGTGCGCGTCGGCCAATGGAAAGCGCCGACGAGGTTCTTCCCCTGCGGCAGATCGATCGCCGTCTTGCCGCCGATCGCCGCGTCGACCTGCGCGACGAGACTCGTCGGAACCGGCACCCACGCAACGCCGCGGAGGTACGTCGCGGCCGCGAAGCCGGCGGCGTCGGTCGTGCAGCCGCCGCCAAGCGCGACGATCGTGGCGTCGCGGCCGAGGCGCAGCTCTTCCCAGAGCCGTGCGACCGCCGCGAGAGTCTTCGCCTCCTCGCCCGGCGGCAGCTCGTGCGTCTCTGTGAGGCTCGCGCCGAGGGCGAGCTGCGCGGCCGCGCCATGGATGCCGGCGACGTGCGGGTCGGAGACGAGCGCGACCGAGCCGTCGCCGGGGACAAGCTCGCCGAGCCGCTGCAGCGCGCCGCGCTCGACCTGCACGCCGGCCGCGGCGAGGACGACGTCGTGGACGTCCTTCGCTACGACGTCCGCGACCTCGGCGTACAGCTTGCGCCGCTCCTCGTAGAGCCGGCGGAACTCGGCCTCGTCCCGCGCGAGCGGGCGGCGGTCGTTGTTCTTGACGCGCTCCCAGCAGGTGTCGACGTCGACGTCGAGCCAGATGGTGAGCGAGTCGCGCAGCGCTTCCCGGACACGCAGCGAGGTCACGGCGCCGCCGCCGAGCGCCGCGACGACCGTCTGCTCCTCGAGCATGCGGAAGGCCGCCTCGCCGTCGTCGCCGAAGATCTTCGGGATCGTCTTGCCGGCGGCAACCTCGATCAGAACGTCGGTGTCGACTCCGCCGAGCGCGCGCGCAGCCCGCGATTTCCCGGAGCCCATGAAGCCGACGATCGCGACGTGCTTTGAACTCATTTCGGAATGATCACGCGCTGATCGGGTGCGATGGTCGAGTGCGAGACAAGGACGCAGGGAGCGGGAATAGCAGTGCTATTCCCGCGACTGAGGACGCCGGATCGCGCCGACCAGCGCGGCGGGGCGGCCCGTGATCCTTCCGAGAGGAGTTACTCATCAGATTCGCTCCACGTACGCGCGCCACGCCGCGACGAAGTCGCCGAGCGCGTCGCCGCCGAACTTCTCACGCGCGGCGCGAGCGAGCTCCCAGGCGACGGCGGCCTCGGCGACGACGGCGAGCGCCTCGACGGCGGAGACGTCGCTCCGCTCGACGAGCGCCTCGGCCGGCTCGCCGGTCACAAGGTCGACGGAACCGAGCGGCTTCATGAGCGTCGGAAGCGGTTTCATGGCGGCGCAGACGACGATCTCCTCGCCGTTCGAGACACCGGCCTCAATCCCGCCGGCGCGGTTCGAGGTGCGGCGCTTGTCCGGGCCGATCTCATCGTGCGCCTCCGAACCGCGCAGCGATGCGAGCGCGAAGCCGTCGCCGATCTCGACGCCCTTCACGGCCTGGATCCCCATTACCGCCGCGGCCAGGCGCGCGTCGAGGCGGTCCTCCTTGCGGGCGTACGAGCCGAGCCCGGGCGGGACGCCGGTCGCGCGCACTTCGACGCGGCCGCCGAGCGTGTCCTTGTCCTTGCGCGCGGCGTCGACAGCGGCGGGATCGGCGCCCGCCTCGGGCAGCGCCTCGCCTCGTACCTCGATTCCGATCTCGCGGAGGAGCGCCTTCGCGAGGGAGCCGGCGGCAACGTAGACGGCGGTATGGCGCGCGGAGGCGCGCTCGAGCGCGTCGCGCACGTCGCCGAGGCCGAACTTCTGGACGCCCGCGAGGTCGGCGTGCCCGGGCCGCGGCAGCGTGACCGGCTTCGTCCCCTTTCCCTCCGGCTCCCGCTCCGGCGGCCAGGGGCTCATCCCCCACGTCCAGTTCTTGTGGTCGCGGTTGCGGACGACGAGGGCGAGCGGCGATCCGAGCGTCCGACCGTGCCGGAGTCCGGCGAGCACCTCGACCTCGTCCGTCTCGATCTGCTGGCGCGGCGAGCGGCCGTATCCCTCCTGGCGCCGCCGGAGGTCGGCGTCGATCGCCGCCTTGTCGAGAACGAGGCCGGCGGGCAGGCCGGAGACGATCGCGACGAGCGCCGGCCCGTGGAGGCCCCGCGGACGGCGCTCGTCGCGATCGTCTCCGGCCTGCCCGCCGGCCTCGTCCTCGACAAGGCGGCGATCGACGCCGACCTCCGGCGGCGCCAGGAGGGCTACGGCCGCTCGCCGCGCCAGCAGATCGAGACGGACGAGGTCGAGGTGCTCGCCGGCCTCCGGCACGGCCGCACGCTCGGCACGCCGCTCGCGCTCGTCGTCCGCAACCGCGACCACACGAACTGGACGTGGGGGATGAGCCCGTGGCCGCCCGAGGGCGAGCCGAAGGGCAAGGGGACGAAGCCGGTCACGCTGCCGCGGCCCGGCCACGCCGACCTCGCCGGCGTCCAGAAGTTCGGCCTCGACGACGTGCGCGACGCGCTCGAGCGCGCCTCGGCGCGCCACACCGCCGTCTAGTCGCGGCCGGCGCCGTGGCGAAGGCGCTCCTCCGCGAGATCGGGATCGAGGTACGCGGCGAGGCGCTGCCCGAGGCGGGCGCCGATCCGGCCGCCGTCGACGCCGCGCGCAAGGACAAGGACACGCTCGGCGGCCGCGTCGAGGTGCGCGCGACCGGCGTCCCGCCCGGGCTCGGCTCGTACGCCCGCAAGGAGGACCGCCTCGACGCGCGCCTGGCGGCGGCGGTGATGGGGATCCAGGCGGTGAAGGGCGTCGAGATCGGCGACGGCTTCGCGCTCGCAGCCCTGCGCGGTTCGGAGGCGCACGACGAGATCGGCCCGGACAAGCGCCGCACCTCGAACCGCGCCGGCGGCATCGAGGCCGGCGTCTCGAACGGCGAGGAGATCGTCGTCCGCGCCGCGATGAAGCCGCTGCCGACGCTGATGAAGCCGCTCGGCTCCGTCGACCTTGCCACCGGCGAGCCGGCCGAGGCGCTCGTCGAGCGGAGCGACGTCTCCGCCGTCGAGGCGCTCGCCGTCGTCGCCGAGGCCGCCGTCGCGTGGGAGCTCGCGCGCGCGGCGCGCGAGAAGTTCGGCGGCGACGCGCTCGGCGACTTCGTCGCCGCGTGGCGCGCGTACGTGGAGCGGATCTGATGAGTAACTCCTCTCGGAAGGATCACGGGCCGCCCGGCCGCGCTGGTCGGCGCGATCCGGCGTCCTCAGTCGCGGGAATAGCGCTGCTATTCCCGCTCCCTGCGTCCTTGTCTCGCACTCGACCATCGCACCCGATCAGCGCGTGATCATTCCGAAATGAGTTCAAAGCACGTCGCGATCGTCGGCTTCATGGGCTCCGGGAAGTCGAGGGCTGCGCGCGCGCTCGGCGGAGTCGACACCGACGCGCTGATCGAGGTTGCCGCCGGCAAGACGATCCCGAAGATCTTCGGCGACGACGGCGAGGCGGCCTTCCGCATGCTCGAGGAGCAGACGGTCGTCGCGGCGCTCGGCGGCGGCGCGTGACCTCGCTGCGTGTCCGGGAAGCACTGGGCGACTCGCTCACCATCTGGCTCGACGTCGACGTCGACACCTGCTGGGAGCGCGTCAGGAAGCGACCGCCGCCCGCTCGCGCGGGACGAGGCCGAGTTCCGCCGGCTCTACGAGGAGCGCCGCAAGCTGTACGCCGAGGTCGCGGACGTCGTAGCGAACGACGTCCACGACGTCGTCCTCGCCGCGGCCGGCGTTCACGTCGAGCGCGGCGCGCTGGAGCGGCTCGGCGAGCTCGTCCCCGGCGACGGCCCGGTCGCGCTCGTCTCCGACCCGCACGTCGCCGGCATCCATGGCGCGGACGCGCAGCTCGCGCTCGGCGCGCGCCTCACAGAGACGCACGAGCTGCCGCCGGGCGAGGAGGCGAAGACGCTCGCGGCGGTCGCCCGGCTCTGGCAGGAGCTGCGCCTCGGCCGCGACGGCACGATCGTCGCGCTCGGCGGCGGCTGCACGACCGACGCCGCCGGCTTCGCGGCCGCGACGTACCTCCGCGGCGTCGCCTGGGTCCCGGTCCCGACGAGCCTCGTCGCGCAGGTCGACGCGGCGATCGGCGGCAAGACGGCGATCGACCTGCCGCAGGGGAAGAACCTCGTCGGCGCTTTCCACTGGCCGACGCGCACGGTGATCGACCCGGCGCTGCTCGAGACGCTGCCCGAGGCGCAGCGGCTCGAGGGGATGGCGGAGGTCGTGAAGACGGGCTCCTCGCCGGCGAGCCGCTGTGGGAGCTGCCCGACGACGAGCTCGTCCGCCGCTGCGCCGCGTTCAAAGCTGCGGTCTGCCTCCGCGACCCGGAGGACAAGGGCGAGCGGAAGATGCTCAACCTCGGCCACACGTTCGCGCACGCGCTCGAGGCGGCCGCCGGCTACGACGGGATCACGCACGGGCGCGCCGTCGCGCTCGGCCTGCTCGCCGCGCTCCGCCTCTCCGGCCGCGACACCGCCGTCGTCGAGGAGCTGCTCCACCCGAAGCCGGTGCGCGTCGACCGCGACCGCGCGTGGGAAGCGCTCCTCCGCGACAAGAAGGGCGCGCTCAGGCTCGTCCTCCTCGACGGCTACGACGTCGACGTTCCGGCGGAGGACGTCCGGCGCGAACTCGATAGGTTGATCGTTCGTGAGGGTCCTCGTCCTCAACGGCGTGAACCTGAACGTGCTCGGCCGGCGCGACCCGGAGCTCTACGGCGGCCTCTCGATCGCGGAGCTCGAGAGCCAGATCTACGAGTGGGCGCGCGAGCGCGAGCTGACCGTGCAGTGCCGGCAGACGAACGACGAGGGCGAGTTCATCAAGTGGTGCCACGACAGCTACGACGCGGTGGACGGGATCGTCGTCAACCCGGGCGCGTGGACGCACTACGCGTGGGCGATCCACGACGCGCTCGAGCTGCTCGACATCCCGATCGTCGAGGTGCACCTCTCGAACGTCGACGAGCGCGAGGAGTGGCGGCGCATGTCCGTCCTCTCCGACCTCGTCGCCGCGCGCTTCGTCGGCCACGGCCCCGACGGCTACCGCATGGCCCTCGACTACCTCAAGGAGCACGAATGAGACCGGATCGACCGCCTGCGGAGCTGCTCGAGGAGCCGCTTCTCGTCACGAACCTCGAACGTCCTCTACCTGACCGGCTTCGACAGCTCGAACGCGGCGCTCCTCGTCGAGCCCGACCGCGCGCGGCTGTTCACCGACTTCCGCTACATCGAGGCCGCGCGGGCGGTGGAGGGAGTCGAGGTCGTCGAGACACAGCGCGACACGTGCGGCTGGCTGGCGGAGAACCTCTCCGGCCGGATCGGCTTCGAGGCGAACGTGCTTCCGTCACGTACGTGCACCGGCTCCGCGACGGCGGTATCGATCTGCGATCACGACCGGCGTCGTCGAGCAGTTGCGCGCCGTGAAGGACGAGGGGGAGCTCGACCCGTTCCGGCGCGCTGTGCGATCACCGACCGGATGTTCGAGCGGCTCGTGACCGAGGTGAAGTTCGTCGGCCGCCGCGAACGCGACGTCGCCTGGGACATTCAACGGCTCTTCCACGAGGAGGGCGCCGAGGCGATGTCGTTCGAGTCGATCGTCGGCTCCGGCCCGACCGGCTCGCAGCCGCACGCGCGCGCCGGCGACAAGGTCATCGAGTCGGGCGAGCTCGTCGTGATCGACACGGCTGCAGCGTCGGCGGCTACTACTCCGACTACACGCGGACGCTTGCGACCGGCGAGCTCGACGCGGAGATGCGCGAGGCGTACGACGGTTCTCGCCGCGCAGCAGGCGGGGCTCGACGCGATCCGCGCCGGCGTCACCGGCATCGCCGCCGACGCCGCGGCGCGCGCCGTGATCGACGCGACGCCGTTCGCGGGGACGTTCGGCCATGGCCTCGGCCACGGCCTCGGCCTCGACGTCCACGAGGCGCCGCGCCTCTCGACCGAGAGCACGGACATGCTCGCTGCCGGCAACGTCGTCACCGTCGAGCCGGGGGTCTACGTCGCCGGCCGCTTCGGGATCCGTATCGAGGACGACGTCTTCGTCACCGAGGACGGCATCGAGAACCCGGTGCGGTTCACGAAGGAACTGATCACCGTCGGCTAGCGAGCCGTCGTTCGTCAGAAAGCTGGTGCACTATTGGCGCAGATCGAACTTGACAGCACGCGATCGCAACTAGGCGGTGTCGGACACCGGTTCCAGAATCGGGGGTAGTGATGGAGCCAAAGGAAATCGTTCGGGCCTACGATCGACGCGATGTGCCCGCGCTGATTTCGGGGTTGCGGGACGGAGATCGCAGGGTTCCCGACCGCCGCCCATTCTTGGGGAAGCTTCGTGCGACAGACGCCGTCGGTGCGCTGCAAGACGCACTCGAGGACGGGAACCATGCAACGCGGCCATGGTTATCCGGGCGCTCGGTGAGATTGGCGATGTGAGCGTGGTCCGGGTCATCGGAGCTCTGTCCAAGAGCGATCTGCCGAGCGCAGTACCGTCGGGAGCACGCTCGGAAGTTACGCGCTAGCGAAGCGGTTCCGGCGCTCTTGAATTGTCTCGACACAAACGATGACACGCTCCAAGTCTCGACATTGATCGCGCTCGGCAAATCGGAGACGCACGCGCGATTCCGAAGGTGGCGGAGCTGGCGGAGAGGGCGTCATCGCTCGGCGTCTCAGTCCGCGCGACGGAGGTGCTAGCGAAGCTCGGGGACCTGCGCGCAATCCACAGCTCGTCTCGCTGGCGAGCGAAACGGAGTGCTACGTGGCCGATGGACGTTGGACCACGTACGCGCCGGAGGCCCCGTTCAGATGGGCGTGGGGCCGAGAAAGGACGATTCGATGGTGGATCAGACGGATGGCAACAGACAAGCTCGTTGAACTGCGTGTCGCCGATGCTGCGCCCGCCGTCGCAGCCGCTGCTCGGACGGCTGCAACGCTACCTGAGCGGCATCGCCTTCGACGCACGGCCCAGTCGGTTGCGTCGCCTCTCGACTTGAGGCCGGGTTAGGTCTTGCGATGGGGGGACGTTTGGAGGCCTCCCGCCGCTTCGAGCTGCCCGGCTACCATCCGCCGCCGTGGCCGAGCAGGTAGACACCAACAGCTTCAAGAACGGGATGCACATCGAGCTCGACGGCAAGGTGTGGCGGATCGTCGAGTTCCAGCACGTCAAGCCGGGCAAGGGCGGAGCCTTCGTCCGCACCAAGCTCAAGATCTCGACGCCGGTTCCATCATCAATCGCGCGTTCCGCGCCGGGGAGAGGCTCCCGCGCATCCGGACGGAGACAAAGAACGTCCAGTACCTCTACGACGAGGCTCCGAGGCGCACTTCATGGACGAGGAGACGTACGACCAGTTCTCGCTCCCGCACGCCGAGCTCGCCGCCGAGCTGCCCTACATGCAGCCGAATACGTCGGTCCAGATCCTCGAGGTGAACGGGAAGCCATCGGGCGTGCAGCTGCCGGCGTCGGTCGAGCTCGCGGTCGTCGAGACCGAGCCGGGCGTCAAGGGCGACACCGTCAACAACGTGACGAAGGCGGCGACGCCGAAAATAGCGCAGTTGTCCAAGTGCCGATGTTCGTCAACATCGGCAACGTGTTCGACCCGAAAGAGTCCTAGCATCTCGCGCGCGTGAGCTACGAAATCAGGCCGCTCGACGAGTCGACCTGGGACGAGCTCGTCGAGGCGAACAACAGCGAGTATTCGGCGGCTGAGAGTGCGTCGGCTTCCACGAAAGTCAGATAATGCGCATCCCGGCTACGAGGGGCACCGCAGCGCGAGCTCGAACGCATCCAGCGGCGGCGAGGCGCACGCAGCGCTCCGTGTTTTTGCCGCCACGGCGATGACTGCGTCGGCTGGTCCCCATTCAGGCTCCCCGAGCGAGCTAAGGCGGAATCAAGAGCCTGAAGGAGTACGAGAAGGGCCTCGCGGATCTGCCCGCCCTTGGCGGATAGAGTGGAGCAGCGTCGCTGATGAGGAAGGGCCACCGCCGCAAAGGCCGCGCGTCGGCGGGGCTCGCGGGAGCGCTCGAGTTGATTGCAGGTCTGCGGCGGCGGTGTCGTCCGAGAGCTTTTAAATTTTCAGCGATTAGTTTAAGCTTTATCCTCTTCGACGGCGCGCTCTCGACGTACGAGAAGCTCCGGCTTCGTCCGCGAGCCGCCAGATCAGAAAACACCGCTGGGGTTGTGCGGAGCGTCGCGCGGCCCCTGCACACGCCACTCGCGCGGCCCCACCCCGCCGGACATGTCCACGGTGGCAGGCCATGTCCGGTAGCTGCTCCCGGACGTGGCCAATATCGTGAGTCTACGCCGCTGCAATTTGGGATACAGCCAAAAAAAGGGGAAGAACATTGTCAAGGGACACGTCCGGTAGCTGCTACCGGACGTGCTGCCCAGGTTGGGAGCGGAGCCATTAAAATGCTTTC
>CAVWCS010000003.1:0-239960 GCA_963753525.1 uncultured Actinomycetes bacterium | reverse complement strand
AGTTCGGCACGATGCTATCGAAAGATGGATTACGCGCATATTCCAACCTTAATGCCCGGCTCCCGCCCACCCTGAGTTCCAACGGCAGGTTGTCCGTTGTGCCAAGGAACGCGCCGTTCGTTGGATTGGCCCCGGCATTGCCCGCTGTGCTCCAAAAGGCCGCGCTCGTCAGGCCGTCCAACGTGAGCGCATCCACATTCGCCACACCCGTGCCGTCGCCGATGAACGTGCCGCTGATGTTGTTGCCGGGATTGTCCAGCGTCACCGCATTGTCATAATTGCCGGACAGACCAGCCGGCGGCACCGCGCCCAGGATATTGCTCGCCGTGTTGGCGAATACGGCATACGGCGCCGGCGTTAACTCTTGCCGGGGCGCGAGCGTGGTGAAACCGCCGCCGCTTTTTTGCACGCTGATTTCCAACCAACGCGGTGTGCCGTCAAATTGATTGCCAAAATCCAGCGGCGTAGTGAACAGTCCGTTGCTCACAGTGACGCTGACAATCCCTAGGTTGCCTAACATCGTCCCGCCGGTCGGCGCGTCATATAAATAAAACACCATGTCATAATTCGTTCCATTGGCAGGTTGGCCGCCATCATTCAACCGGCCTTGATAAGTGAACGCCGTGCCCTGGGCGAAGGCGGTGGAGAATTGAAAGTTGAGGGTTGAAAGCGCCAGCAAAACCAGCGCGATGAATGCGACTGTTGATTTGTTTTTCATAATGGACTCCTTTCAATTTGGTTTCTGATTGAGAACGATTTTTTCCAGCACTTCAAGGCGGGCTTTTAAATCTGTGATTTCCGCAGTTTGGTTTTGGATTCTGGATTCTTGCTCCTGAATCCTTGCATCTTTCTCCTCGACTTTCTGATTCAAGCCCTGAATGGCCGCCAGTGCCACGCCGCCTTCGTCCACGGTGGAAATGTGTTTGTCATCCGCGCCGTTCAACCCGAAGGCCGCATGGAAATCTTGCGCCATCGGACCGAGATGTTCTGTGCCGTCCGGCTCAACTTTGTATTTCCACTCCGTGATGGGCAGGCCGGAAACTTTTTCCAACACCGTGCGCGGATTGATGGCGGCAAAGTCTTGCTTGGCGTTGCGATCCGAAGCGTTCACCCAGCTTGTCCCGTTGCAAGTAGCGTTGCCGACCTGCAACAAAGCGCCGGGCGTTGTCGTGCCAATGCCGACATTGCCGCCGGGCGAATTCAAGAGCAAAGGTATGGGCGAGCTGGTTCCATAATTAAAGGCATAAACGGCGCCCGCCGTCGCGGTTTTTTCGATGAAGACGCCCACGGCGGTGTTGCCGTAATTGGGGCTGGACGCGCCGGTTACAGCTAGGCCGCCGTGGCTACCCGCAAACCGCCGGGCGGACTCTGCGAAGTGCCAATGCCCACGCCACCCGCAGAAAAGATCAAAAACTGATTGGGCTTGGAGTCGCTAACTACGCTCGTGCTATCAGACCAGACAAATGAACCTTCATAGCCGGCGGTTGCTTCAGCGCCAGCCGCAAAGGAAAAATCTCCGGTGGCAAAGTTGCCCCCACCGCCGGGCACCGTTGACTTATAACCGCTGGCCCTGTTGAAGTAACCGCCGCCAACCGTTGAATATTCACCGCTGGCGATGTTTTGTGAACCGCCGCTCACCGTTGCATATGCTGCATTGGCGGAGTTGATCCCACCGCCGCCCACCGTTGAATAATCACCATTAACGGTGTTTCCGTCACCGCCGCCAATGGTTGAAGCGTAACTCCCGTTAATTGTGTTTTCGTCACCGCCGCCGATGGTGCATAGAGAACTGCTGGTGTAGGAAAACGGAGAGACGGAGGTGATGACGTAATTGATCGAATTCCCGTAACCGCCGCCGATTGCAGAATACGAGCCGTTTATGGTTGAAATGCTGTTCTCCGTTCCTCCCGAAACTGTGGAATACGAATCCGCCGCAACATTGGCCGTGCCACCGCCAATTGTGGCATAGGGCGGTTGAAAGCTGGGCAATTCACTGGGCGTCAAGATGCCACTGAAGCTTTCTGCCGTGATCGCATACGGCGCGGGTGTCAATTGCTGGCGCGGTGCCAGAGTGGTGAAACTGTTCGCGCCATTTGTGCTAATGGCAATTTCCAGCCATTTGTCGAGCCGGTGAACACGTTTGGGCCAAAGTCAACCTGGGTGGTGAACAGGCCGTTGGTCACGGCGGTGGCGGTGTTGGTCACTGGCCCGGCCATGGCCGTACCGCCGCTATTGACAAGGTAAAGCGTGAACACCAGGTCGTAGCTGCCGGCCACTGGGCTGCCGCCGTTCTGGAGCTGGCCTTGATACGTGAATGCCGTGCCTTGGGCGAAGGCCGTTGAGAGTTGAAGGTTAAGGCTTGAGAGCGCGAGCAACGTCAGCGCGATGAATGAATGGTGGAATTTGGTTTTCATGGAATATTTCTTGTTTAGGCTGTCTCACTTATATGATTCTCTACTCTGATGCTGCGTTTTTACGCCTCGCCCATTGGAAAAACAACTGGAAAATCACCTTAACTATTCGGCGAAGCATTGTATCAGGCCTAAGTAGCACGTAACTGGTTTGGTGGAGAAGTTGAAAGCGGGACTGGCAAGTGGCCGGTTTGCTCAAACTGGGTTCGCGCAAATGGGTTTTGAACCAGTTGCCGGCCACGCTACGGCTCCGGGACAACTCTCCAGAACTGCCGGGTCGCGCCGGGCATCAGCGTGTTCGTTATGTTGGCAGAGGTGCCGGTTAAAACGTTCGTGGACACCGGGGACCAATCCGTCAGATTCGTTGAGGTCGGCACAACATAAAACTGACCGCCTGGTCCGGCAATTTGCATGACAAACGAGCCGGATACGGGTTGCGGCGCCAAGGCGGTCAGAGTGGAAAACAAGCCCACCACCTCCACGGGATTTGGCCGGGTATAGCCGTCGGTGAGGGTTTTGAGAAAATTGACGAGGTCGGTTTCCTCCTGCGGCGGTCAATTGGAGATTGCCCACCTGCCCGTTAGTCAATTTCAATGCCCGCGGCGCTTCGTCGCCGGCGGCGCGAGATGTCTGGGCGGCGAATTCGGCGGGGGTCAACGCGGCGATATTTTGGACATTGGCGGGGTATTCCATGCTTTCCGGCGGCGGGAAAATCGGCGTGTAACCGGCGGGCGGGCCGTCCGCCAAATCGAACGCCATCTCCCGCCCCGGCGATTGGTCGCGACGTTGCGTTTGTTGTAAAAATGCACGACCTCTTCCAAACTTTTGAACACGCCGTTGTGCATATAGGATCTTCACGAAGCCCGGAGACGGACGCTGGTCCGCATTGCGCAGGCTGGGGGCCTTGAACAATCCATCGAATGGGCGATGTCGCCGGGTTTGGCGTCCATGAACATCGTGCCATCGGGCGCGGGATTCGGGTTGGCGCCGAGACCGTAGTCAATGAAATCAGCGCCGAGCGGGTTGCAGCCTTGCGGGTTGGAATCGCGGTTGGTGTTGGCGTAAAACGGATTTCCGGGATTTTGGGCACCCCGATGTTGGCGTAGCAATACATCGTGAAGGTTTCCTTGCCTTGCGTGGCTTGCAACACCGGAGTCAAGCTTGGCGGAGGAATGACATTCGGAAACACT
This sequence comes from uncultured Actinomycetes bacterium, assembly GCA_963753525.1. Taxonomy (GTDB): domain Bacteria; phylum Actinomycetota; class Thermoleophilia; order Gaiellales; family Gaiellaceae; genus Palsa-739. Next base: position 236,359 of record CAVWCS010000003.1, on the reverse strand, counting down.
GGGCCTTGCCGAAGAACAGCAGCCGGCCGTTTTCCTCGGACGCGGGTGAACGTGTAAAGATGCATGGGCGGCGTGCCGTTGGTGGAGGCATCATATTTGGAACTGAACTGGTTGATTTCCGCCGAGGCCTCATACACCGCAATCGCCGCCGTCGTCAAATCATAAATCTGTTCGTCGGTGGAAGTTTTGAAAACGTCGCGGCCAAAAACAGTTTCAAACAGCCGCGCATAAGGCCGGTCTTGCAGTTTTCGGCCACGAGCGGCGAAAAACCGCCGGCGTGCGGCGGATAAGGGCCGGCTGGCGTGTTGGCCATTTCGTTTTGATCCAGAAACGGCATTCGCGCCTGCGTGGCGGTGTCCGGTGTGCGGCCATCCCAGAAAGTTCCGCCCACGTAAGTTCCTCCTTCCAGACCGGATAAATACGGTCCGCGCGGACTGAACGTGGCATAGGGAATGGGTTGCGGATTGCGCCGGCCGAAACGCCCGGGAATCACGCCCGGCACCGGCCCGGCCACGAGGTTCAACGCCGAACTTGGCCCGGTAAAACCCGATTGCGGATTGTGGCAGGTGGCGCACGAGTAACCTTCCGGCTTGGAAAGGGTGTTGTCGTAGAAAATGTCCTTGCCGAGTTGCTCCCCGCGTCGACAGTGGCACGACATTCGGAGGTTGGTCCGGCGCTGGCAGTGGTATTAAAACGGACGCGGCGCAATTGGTATCCGCCTGACCAGAGTCCCCGTCAGAAGCTGCCTCCATTGCGAGTGCAGGGCGAATAATGCACAAGACGCATATTATCAGCGTGCATGTATTCATTTAACAAAAATAATCGTTCGCGGATACGATTACAAGCCAAATAAATCGGCTGTCGCCCGCTCGACTTGATTCAAATTAAACACCAGCCCCGCCTTTCAAGTTTGTGATTGATGGTCAATCCGCGAATGATTTTTGGTGTTGCGTTTTACGCCCTCAACCAACTCGTGCGGCTTTACCACCGTCGCTTCCCCGCCCCAATTCAGGTCCAGCGTTCGATTTTCATCAGACTGGAGAGTCCAGGCACAGTTCTCCCCTGCCCTCCCGTTGGCGAAATCACCAGGCTCTACGGATTGCTCAAGCGGAAGAACAGATTACCCGTGGGCGGCGTGATGGTCACGCTGTTGGTGCCGCCGGCTGTGCTGATGGTGCCTCCATAACCGAGCCAGCCCGGCGTCCCCAGAGCGCTGTTGGTTTGAAGGGTATAACTGCCCGTGTCTGGCCACGATACCACCACATTGTTCGGCCCGGCGAACGAGATGGTCAGGTTTGGTGTGCCGGGCGTTTGCACCACCGAGATCAGCGCCCAGAATCCGCCGGTCAGCGAGTAAGTGCCACCGGTCATCGGCCCGCCGGCATCGTGCTGGCCGATGGTGCCGCTGACCTGATAGGTCCCGCCGCTGCTCGTTCCGCCGCCACCGGCAACCTTGTACCAGTTGATTGAGTATTGCTGCGCCAGCGCCGAAAGACAGAAGGCGGAGGTTAGACGCAGAAGAGGTCAGTTTTTTCATAAGCGCCTCATTTAATTCAATGGTTTGATTTTACGGTTTGTTCCAGATTTTCCAATCGTTTTTCCAAGGCTTCAAGCAGATATTTTCCGCCACATCGGCCAAGGATTTGAACGCGTTCATTGGTTGTAGGTTGAGGTGACGGTGCCCACCCAATAATAATCGTCGTAAGCCCTGGAGATGGTCACTTGCGTCACGTGGCCTTCAAGATAGGTGTTGCCAAAAGTGATCTGCGCATAAACCACACTCTGGCTGTTGAGATAAATCTGCACCGTCCCAGGCGACCCCTGGTTTGCCAGGGTGTCAAAAAAGTTGACCTGCCCTCCGGCATTGTTGATTCCCATGGCCGGAATCGTCTGCTCGCCCGCGCCGGCTGGATAAGCGATAATCAAACCGCCATTGCTGCCGTCGCGCTGGAGGGTGAGCAGATCGCTGCGGGCAATGACCTGGCCGGCAAGTGCGGAAATGCTGTTGATGCGGCGGATGACCAGCCCAGCCAGGCTGGGTCCCTGCGATGTGCCGCTTTCCGAGCCGGAGCGGAACAGGCCGGTCACCTGCGCGTTGCCGCTGATGGCAAACGATGCAGCTTGGGACGGCGGATTCCAGATCGGCAACTGGTCGCCGACATCCGCTGGCCGCTGCGAAGGCGCTGGAAGGCAGCCCGTTCAGCAGCGCCGCGTTGACGTTTGTCAGTCCGGTGCCATTGCCGGCGAAGGCATTGCCGACATTGGTCAGCGTTACCATGTTCGAATACATGCCCGACACAATCGGCTGGCCGTCGAGGGTCATGCCCGCGCCGGCCGTGACAAACCGCACCCCGCCGGTGAATCGCGCGCTGAACTGGTTGCTCGTCGTGGAAGAAAAATTGGCGAATGACGAGGCGTCCGCCAGCACAAACGAGCCGTCGTTGGTCGCCTGCGCGCTGGTGCCCGCAGCGAAACTGTCCAGGCCGTTGGCTGTATTGTTGGTGCCGCCGGCCACGGTGCCGCCGATGCCCCCGACCGTATTATTTTGTCCGCCGCTGATGGTCGCGCCGCTGGCATTGGCGGAAACCAGGTTGTAATAGCCGCCGCTGATCGTGGCATTGGGCGCCAAATTGGAATTAACCAGCCCGCCGCCGATGGCATGCTCGCACTCTCGGCCCCGTGGCTCGCTGAATGGGCTGGACTCGTCCCGGATCGTGTCCGCTCCGGGAAGGCGTGGCTGGAACGTCGCGGCTACATCAGCCGTGTCGGGACGTATCCGGCCCATCCGAAGCCGGGGATCCTCTGGGTGGTGCGGACGACGTGACGCGCGAGTCTCTCCTCGAACGGCTCGAACTTCCGCAGGCGCTCCTCTCGCGCACGGATCTCGCCGCGCTCGGCCTCCCCCGCCGCGCCGTCGATGCCGTCTTTCGCGAGTGCGGGAAGCGCGAAGGCGTGGTCATCCTCCCCGGCTACTCGCGCCCGTTCGTGCGGGTCTCGGCGTATCTCGACGTCCTCGCGGAGGCGACGTATCACGAGGGCGACGTGTGGCCGTCCGCTCGCGACTCTAGGGTGGCCCGCTGACGTGGCCTCCTCCTGGATTGAGAAACGACAGACAACCAGCGGCGGAGCGCGCTACCGCGTCCGCTACCTCCTCGGCGGTCGCGGGCATCCCGCCGGGAAGCGCTACGGCGGTTCGTTCAAGACGAAGACGGAGGCGCTCGCGCGGAAGCGGTGGATCGACGGAGAACTCGCCGCGAGACGCGTCCCGGATCTCGGCGTCCACGAAGCGACGACGACCCGCCGGGCGTTCGCTGACGCTGCGGAAGACTGGCGGCGCTCGCGCGTGGACGTGTCGGCCGGGACGATGCAGACGTACGCGGTCGCGCTCGGGCGTCTCCTGCCGCGTCTCCGTTCGACCGCCGTTGAAGCGATCTCGCCGCCGACGGTCGCGGGGCTTGTCGCTGAGATGACGGACGCGGGTCTCCGTAAGCAGACGATCCGCAAGACGGTCTCCGTTCTCGCGATGATCCTCGACCATGAAGGCGTCACGCCGAACCCGGCGCGTGACAAGCAGCGCGTCCGGCTCCCGCGTGAGGAGAAGCGGATCCTCGACCCGCCGACGGCCGAGCACGTCGCCGCCGTCGTGCGGCTCCTCCCCACCCGCTACCGGCTTCCGATTGTCGTGCTCGACGCGACGGGTATGCGCGTCGGCGAGTTGGAGGCGCTCACGTGGGGCGATATGGACGAGCCGCGCGGACAGTGGCGGATCCAGACCTCGAAGACGGGGATGCCGCGCTTCGTGAAACCGCCCGAGTTCGTCTATCGGCGCGTCCTCGATCTCGTACCGCGTGACGACCGCGTGCCGGACCACCGAGTCTTCGAGGGCGTGACCGGAGACCGGCTGCGGACGGGACTCACGCGTGCCGCCATCGCCGCAGGAGTGCCGACGTTCTCGCCGCACGGTCTCAGGCACCGCCGCGTGTCCCTTCTCCACCTCGCGGGAGTCCCGTGGGCGCGGATCGGCGAGGCGGTCGGGCATGGCGACATCACGACCACGAGCCGCGTCTATACGCACGTCCTCGCGGACGAGACCGAGATCGACTACGCAGGACTCCTCCAATCCTCGTAGGCGTCGGTACCTCGCTGGTCGCGTTCGGCGCTCTGCTCGGGCTGAGCGTCGCGATGATCCCCGTGCCGAGTGAGACCGTCGTGGGACGGCGCGAGCACTATCGCCGCCGTCGAATCGCCGACGTGAAGACGACCTTCGCGGCCGCGACTGGGGCCGGAGGTGGCGCGCTCCTCATCGCCTCTGCATGGCCGTGATCCTTCGTGGCTGTTGCAGTTAGCTCGCTGCTGTTCCTAACCGTCGTCATCGCCTCGACCTACCGGGATAACCGCCTAGTGGTGCGACAGATTCAAGCTGAGCGCGATTTCGACAAGAGCGAAGACGGGCGACCGGGTCGAATCCTCCTCTCGACCGCAGCGGTGATGAACGTCGCTCCGTGGGATGCGGCCGACGCGGGTCCGGTGTTCTTCGGCGAGCCGGGCGACCCCGAGGCGCTACGAATCGCGGAGGGCGTGCAGAGAAGAGCAGAGAAGCAGGCGCGGCTTTCGTGGGTGGTCCTACACCCGTACGGAGTGGCGTGGCCGACTCGCCGGGTGGCATTCGTCTGGCTGATCGTGCGATTCCGATACTTGATCGGCAAACCGATCTAGCCCACCGTGTTCCCCCCTCGGTTCCCCCCTCCGAGCCAGGAAATCCCGATTTGCAGGGAGTATCGAATCCCGTACGGGCCTCTTCAGGAAAGCCCCTGCTAGCGGGTGCTTTTTTCGTACCGCTTCCTCACGCGGGGGAAATCCGCCCAAGCAAGACCGCGGGTTCGAACCCCGTATGCGCCTTCTCTCGTTGGGTCCGTAGACGTGAAGGATTCCCCGCATCCCAGCCGCGAGGTCTGGGGGCTCCCGCCGCCGGGGTTGCCGCTCCCGACATTGCGCTTTCGCCACCGCGCGTGGTTCGCGTTTCAGCGCGCGCTGGATCCGCTCGCGCCGCCGAAGCCGCTGCCGCTTACGCCACCGCCGCAGCGGCGCGGAGGCGCTTGAGCGTCTCGTCCGGGCCGAGCAGCTCGATGCTCTCGAACAGGCCCGGGGAGACCTTCGAACCGGTCACCGCGACGCGGATCGGCTGGAACGCCTGACGCGGCTTGAGCTCGAGCTGCTCTGCCGTCGCGCGCAGCGCCGCCTCGATCGCCTCCGCGTCGAACGGCTCGAGCGTCGCGAGCGCCGTGTCGGCCGCCGCGAGCATCTCGCCGCCGCCCTCGAGTTGAGCCGGATCCGGCTTGACGTCGCTGAAGAAAAAGCCTGCAAAACCCGGATACTCGGAGAGTTTCGCGATCTTTTCCTGCACGAGCGGCGCGGTGCGCGCGACGAGCTCGGCGTCCCAGTCGTAGCCGTTCTCGCCGAGCCAGAGAACGAGGCGGTGCGCGTACTCCTCCGGCGCGAGCTCGCGGAGGTAGACGCCGTTCATCCAGTCGAGCTTCGCGTAGTCGAACTGCGCCGGGCTCGAGCTGACCTTCTCGAGCGAGAACCTCGCGACGAGCTCGTCGCGGCTCATGAGTGTCGTCTCCCCGTCGGGCGCCCAGCCGAGGAGGGCGAGGAAGTTGAGCATCGTCTCGGGGAGGTAACCGGCGGCGCGGAACTCGTCGATTCCGGTCGCGCCGTGCCGCTTCGAGAGCTTCTTCCCGTCCTGGCCGAAGATGCTCGGGACGTGCGCGTAGACCGGCAGGTCGGCGCCGACCGCGGCGATGATCTGGATCTGCGTCGGCGTATTCGAGATGTGGTCGTCGCCGCGGATGACGTGGGTGATCCCGTCCCAGACGTCCTCGAGCGGCGAGGCGAAGTTGTAGATCGGGCGTCCGTCGGAACGGACGATCACGGGGTCGGCGAGATTCGCGTTCTCGAACTCGACCCGGCCGCGGACGATGTCGTCCCACGCGGTCACGCCGTCGTCGGGCATGCGGAAGCGGATCGCGCCGTCGTCCTCGTAGGCCTTCCCCTCGGCGACAAGCTGCGCGGCGACCTTGCGGCAGTCGTCCATCCGGTCGAGCTGGAATGTCGGCTCGCCGTCCCACTCGATCCCGATCCAGCTGAGCGACTGCTTGATCTGGTCGACCGCCTCCGCGACCTCGCGCGTCGTGTCGGTGTTCTCGATGCGCAGGCGGTTCTCGCCGCCCTGCTGGCGGGCGAAGAGCCAGTTGAAAAGGAACGTCCGGACGCCGCCAATGTGGAGGAAACCGGTCGGGCTCGGAGCCATGCGGACGCGAACGCTCACGCCGATAGCGTAGGGCGGGTGCGGACGCTGACGCTGCGGGAGCTGAATCGGGCCACCCTCGCGCGCCAGCTGCTGCTCGAGCGGCGGCGCCTCGCGGTCGTACCGGCGCTGGAGCGCGTCGCCGGGCTTCAGGCGCAGTGGGCGCCGGCGACGCATGTCGGGCTCTGGTCGCGGGTCGACGGCTTCCGCCGCGAGGCGCTCGAGCGCGCGCTCGCGCGCGAGCAGGCGGTGCGTGCGGTGCTCATGCGCGGCACCGTTCATCTCGTCTCGCGCCGCGACTACGGCATCTTCGGGTCCGCAGTGGCGCTCGCGGGCTGGATCCGGCAAGAGTCGGCCGCGCTCGCCGAGCGCGTGCACGACTCGCTCGTGGAGTTCGGCCGGGAGCCGCGCACGCGCGCCGAGGTCTTCGCGTGGCTCCGCGAGCAGCACGGCATCGAGCACGACGGCGGCCTCGGGTTCTGGTACGCGCTCCGCACCGCGGGGCGCTTGACGCACGCGCCCGAGTCGGGGATGTGGAAGCAGCCGCGCGACACGCGCTACGTCCTGATCGAGCAGGAGCTTGTGGATCCGCTCGCAGCGCGTGTTCACCTCATTCGGCGCTACCTCGCGGCGTTCGGTCCGGCGACCCGCGCGGACATCTCCGAGTGGAGCGGGCTTCGAGTGCGCGACATCGAGCCGGCGCTCGAAGCGCTCGAGCCACTGCGCCGCTTCGCCGACGAGCGCGGGCGCGAGCTGCTCGACCTGCCGCGCGCGCTTCTCCCGTCTGCGGACTCCCCCGCTCCGGTCCGGTTCCTGCCGCGCTTCGACAACCTCGTGCTCTCGCATGCCGACCGGACGCGCGTGATCGCAGACGAGTACCGCGGCACCGTGATCCATGGCGGCGGCATGGTCGAGGCGACGTTCCTCATCGACGGCTTCGTGGCGGGGCTGTGGCGGGTGGAGAAGGGTCGCGTGCGTGTCGAGCCGTTCGCTTCGCTGCCGCGTGCCTGGCGCGGGCCGGTCGACGAGGAAGCAGCGCGGCTGGAAGGCTGGCTCGGCTGATGCAGATCGGCGCGCACGTCTCCTCCTCCGGCGGGATCGACAAAGCCGTCGACCGCGCCGTCGCGATCGGTGCGGAGTCGGTGCAGGTGTTCACGCAGAGCCCGCGCGCATGGCGGCCGACGAACCACGACCCGGCGAGTTTCGAGCGCTTCCGGGAGAAGACGGCCGCCGCCGGTCTCGGCGGCGCGCTCTGCCACGCGGTGTACCTCACGAATCTCGCGTCCCCGGATCCGGTGACCCACGAGCGCTCCGTCGCGACGTTGAGGAACACGACCGAGGTCGCCCGCGCGATCGGCGGGCACGTCGTCTTCCATGTCGGCTCGCATCTCGGCGCGGGCCTTGAGGCAGGGCTCGAACGCGTCGTCCCGGCGCTCGAGCAGGCGCTCGATCTCTGCACCGACGAGACGTGGTTGCTGATGGAGAACTCCGCCGGCGCCGGCGGCACGATCGGCCGCTCGATCGAGGAGCTCGCGACGATCCACGAGCGGATGAGCCGACCCGAGCGGCTCGGCGTCTGCCTCGACTCGTGCCATCTCTTCGTGTCCGGTGTGGACGTGACCGATCCGGCTGCGCTCGACGCGTGTCTCGACGAGCTCGACGCGACGATCGGTCTCGCGAAGCTGCGCGCGCTGCACGTCAACGACTCCGCCGCGCCGCTCGGGTCGAACCGCGACCGTCACGCGAACGTCCTCGAAGGCGAGCTCGGCGAGAAGATGGGCGTCTTCCTCTCGAACACGCGCCTGCAGGCTCTTCCCGCGGTGCTCGAAACGGCCGGCCCCGCCGGCCACGGCCCGGACGCTGCCGAGCTCCAGAAGACGAAGGATCTGCGGGCGCGCTGGATGTCCTAAAGGGCCACGTCCAAATGACTGACAACTGGACGTGGCCGGAACGGCCATGTCGGCGCCACAATTCGGCTCAGACACGCGGTGCTCGTCTCCTTTGGACACGTCCCGTCGTCTGACAACAGGACGTGTACGTTCGGGACATGTCGGCGGCGCGCTATCGCTGGGTCGTGCTCGGGGCCGGGACGTTCGCGCAGGCGTCGTTCTCCGCTTCGACCGTCGGCCTACCCGCGCTCGGCCCGGCGCTGAAGAGCCACTACGGGCTCACGCTCGGCGAGACCGGTGTCGTCCTCGCGGCTACCGGGATCGGGATGCTGTTCACGCTCCTTCTCTGGGGCCTCGTCGCCGACCGCATCGACGAGCGCTGGGTGATCGCGACGGGGCTCACGGCCGCGGCGGGCGCGCTCGCGATCGCATCGACAACCGGGAGTTTCGGCGCCGTGACCGGCGCGCTCGTCGCAACGGGAGCTCTCGGCGCGAGCGTCAACGCCGCGAGCGGGCGCGCGATCATGGCGTGGTTTTCCGCCTCCGAGCTCGGCCTCGCTCTCGGCGTCCGCCAGACCGCGATCCCGATCGGCGGCGCGCTCGGCGCCGTCCTCCTTCCCACTCTCGCCTCGGCCGGCGGCACGCACGCGGCGTTTCTCTTCCTCGCCGGATCGTGCGCCACGGGAGCGACCGTCGCGGCAGTCTTCGTGCGCGGCGGAACGGGGACGGAGCCTGAGCTGGAGGACATCTCGAGCCCTCTGCGCGATCCGCACATGTGGCTGCTCGGCCTGGGCACCGGCCTGTACCTCGTCGCCCAGATCGGGATCACCGGCTTCGTTGTCCTCTTCCTCCACGACGAACGTCATGTCCAGCGGGCATGGATCGTCCTCGCGGCGATCTACGTGCTCGCGACCGCCGCGCGCATCGGCTCGGGACTCATCTCCGACCGGCTCGGCCGCCGTCTCGGTCCGCTTCGCGCGATCGGACTAGGCCTCGCGGTGGCGACCGCCGCAGTCGCCGCGGCGACCAGCGCTCCACTGCCGCTACTCATCCCGCTCTTCGTCGTCGCCGGGGTGCTGAGCATGGCCTGGAACGGCTTGGCGTACGCCGCGGCCGCCGAGGCTGCCGGCTCGAGGAAGACGGGGGCCGCGCTCGGCTTCCAGCAGACGCTCCTCGGCGTGGTCGTCGCCGGCGCGCCGCCGGCATTCGCGGCGATCGCGACGCACAGCTGGCGCGCGGCGTTCGTCGTGGCCGCCGCCGGCCCGGCGCTCGGCGTGCTCGTCCTGCGGACGCTCAGCGAACGCGCGCGAAGACCCGGAACGTCGGCGAGCCCGCCGGCAGCTCTCCGAACTCCGGATTGAGGCAGCCCAGCTCCGTCTCGCGGTGCCGGAACGTCGACTGCACGCCCGAGTGGCACATCGGCAGCGGCGCCCGCAGCGCCCGCACCGCGCCGAAACCCTCACGGCTCCGCTCGCCCTGTCGCAGGAGATCGACGTCGATCTCCGCCTCGTAGACCTTCTGGAGACAGCCCATGTACGTGTGCCCGTGCTGGTCGTACGCGTAGACGAACGGGCATGACCGGGCGAGGCACGCCGCCGGGTAGACGATCTTCTCGCAGTGCACCTCGCAGAGCCGGCACTCCGCCTCATCCTGCGGATGGAGGGGAAGCGTCGCCGCCGCTTGCTTAGCCGTCATACGCACATTGTCCGAGCGGTTTCCGGTCTCCGCAAGACTTGACTTACTGCCGAGATCGCGCTAGGCGCCGCAGGATCGAGACGACGTCCACGGCCGTGAACGCCTGGAAGTCCGCCTCGATCTCCGGAGTGTCGTCTGCTCTGAACCACAGCGCCTGAACCGTCGACATGCCCGCGTCAGCGGCTCTTTGCACATCGGCGAGCGAGGCGCCGACGAAGAGCACCGCGCTCGGGGCGACGTCGAGCTCGGCGCACGCGCGTGCGAGGTTGTTGTCACCGAACACGACCTCATCGAGGAGCGGAGCGAAGCCGAGCCGCTCGACGTCGCCGGCGAGGATGCGTGGCGGATCGGGCCACGGGTCCGCGACGAGCGCAGTCTTGAGGCCGCGCTCGTGCAACGACTCGAGCAGCGCGGGCCCCATCGAGAGGACGCCGTACGCGGGGAGCCACTCGGCGTGCTCTGCATCGATGAAGGCGTCGGGATCCGCGACTCCGAGCTCGGCGAGCAGCTCCGCGTAGGGACGGCGCCCGTGCGCGTCACCGAGCACGAGCTCGCGCCACCGCGCCGTGAACTCCGCGTCGTCGCGGCCGAGCGCCGCACGATGGCCCGCCTCGACGAGCGCGTCGTCCCACTCGAAATGGACGAGCGTGTCGCTCCAGTCGAAGAAGACCGCCTCCAGCATCGGCTCGTTACGGTAGTCGCGTGGGGACGAAGCTTCTCTGGGGGTCGCTCCTCCTCGCGCCGCTCACCGTGGCGATCGACAAGCTCACGAGCGCCGGGGACGTGCCGCTCTTCGTCCTCGCGGCCTGCTCGCTCATCCCGCTCGCGTGGCTGATCGGGGAGGCGACCGAGCACGCGGCGGAACACACCGGCCCGGGAATCGGCGGCTTCCTCAACGCGAGTTTCGGGAACGCGCCCGAGCTCATTGTCGCGCTCTTCGCGATCGGCGCGAACCTGCCGGTCGTCGTCCGCGGTTCGCTCGCGGGGAGCGTCATCTCGAACCTGTTGCTCGTGTTCGGCGTAACGCAGTTGGCCGGGCCAGACGGGAAGGAGATCGACCGCCGCTCGCTGCTCACGCAGATCGGTCTCGTCGGCGTGGGCGTCGCAGCGTTCACGATCCCCGCGGCAGTGGGATACGCCGGAGATCCCGAGCGGCACTCGGTTGTCGTCGCCTCGGTACCGGTCGCGATCGCGCTGCTCCTGCTCTACCTCGCCATCGTCGGCCGGAACCTCCACCGCCATCGGCAGGTCGTGCGGCGGGCGCCACACCCCGACGCGTGGACGTTGCCGGTCGCCCTCGCCGCGCTCACGGCCGCAACCGCGGCGACCGCATGGGTGAGCGAGATCCTCGTCCACTCGCTCCACGCCTTCGCAACGGCTGTCGGGCTGAGCGAGTTCTTCATCGCCGTCGTCGTCGTCGCCATCGTCGGCAACGCGGCCGAGCACGGCGGCGCGATCCTCATCGCCCGCGCCGGGAAGATGCGGCTCGCCACCGAGATCGCCGTCTCCTCGAGCGCGCAGGTGGCGCTGCTCGTCGTCCCGGCCGTCATGCTCCTCGGCCTCGCGTTCGCGCACCCGCTCACGCTCGCCTTCCGCTGGACGGAGCTCGTGGCGATGGCGGGAGCCGCGATCGTCGCGGCGGCCGTGGTCTGGGACGGGCGGACGAACCGGCGGGAAGGCGTTCTCCTCGTCGCGGCCTATGCCGCAGCGGTCGTCGGTTTTCTCCTGTACGGCGGCCGCTGAGACCGCGACGCTAGGCTGGCTGCGTGTCCGTGACGGAGCAAGCCGGAGTCGCCGCGCCGGCGGGCGCCGCGGTCGAGGCGCACGGACTCACGCGCCGCTACGGCGAAGGGCAGACCGCCGTCGAGGCGCTCAGGGCGTCGACATCGAGGTTCGCTCCGGCGAGCTCGTCGCCGTCATGGGGCCGTCCGGCTCCGGGCAAGTCGACGCTCATGCACATCCTCGCGGGGCTCGACACGCCGACGTCCGGCACCGTCTCGATCGCCGGCACGGAGATCACGACGCTGAGCGACGCGAAGCTCACGCGGCTGCGCCGCGACCACATCGGCTTCGTCTTCCAGTTCTTCAACCTCCTGCCGATGCTGACGGCCGAGGAGAACATTCTGCTGCCGCTCTCGATCTCCGGCGACAAGCCGGACAAGGCGTGGCTCGACGAGCTGCTCGGTCAGGTGGGACTCGCCTCGCGCAGCTCGCACCGCCCGTCCGAGCTCTCCGGCGGCGAGCAGCAGCGCGTCGCAATCGCGCGGGCGCTCATCACGAAGCCGACGATCCTGTTCGCCGACGAGCCGACGGGGAACCTCGACTCGAAGACCGGCGGCGAGATCCTCGACCTCGTCCGCGCATCGACGGACTCCTACGGCCAGACGATCGTCATGGTCACGCACGAGGCGCGCGCCGCGCTCGATCGCCGATCGCATCCTCTTCCTCGCGGACGGGCTGATCGTCAAGGAACTGAAGGGCGCGACAACGGAGGACGTTCTCGGCGTCATGTCCGGCCTGCAGTGATCAAGGTCGCGCTGAAGGGGCTGGCCGGGCGGAAGCTCCGCGCCGCGCTCACCGCGGTCGCGATCGTCCTCGGCGTCGCGATGATCAGCGGGACGTACGTCCTCACGGACACGATCCAGGCGGCGTTCGGCACCGTCTTCACGACGGTCTACGAGCACACTGACGCGGTCGTCCTCGGCAACAGCGCAATCGGCCGGGACAACAACAACCCCGCTCTGCCACCGTCGTTCTCACAGTCGTTGCTCCCCACGGTCCAGAAGCTTCCGGGCGTCGAGGAGGCGCAGGGCGGGATCGACGACATCGCATATCTCGTCGGCCGCGACGGCAAGGTCATCTCCAGCGGCGGCGCGCCGTCGCTCGCGTTCAGCGTCCACCCGCACGGCGACCAGCGCTTCAACTTTTTCACGCTTGTATCCGGCCGCTTCCCCGTCGGGCCGCACGAGGTCGCCATCGACGCCCACACGGCGTCGAAAGACAGCTACAAAGTCGGCCAGTCGATCGGCGTCGTCGCGCGCGGCGCGGAGAAGACCTACACGATCGTCGGGATCGTCCAGATCGGCAGCGTCTCATCGCTCGGCGGCGCCACGATGGCCATCTTCGATTTCCCGACGGCACAAACGCTCTTCGACAAGGCCGGCGAGCTCGACTCGATCTCCATCGCCGCGAGCCCGGGTACGACGCCGCAGCAGCTCGTGCAGGAGATCAAGCCGCTGCTCCCCGCGGACGCGATCGTCCGCACCGGGCAGGCGCAGGCAAAGCAGGCGACGAAGGACACGGACGACTTCCTGACCATCATCCGCTATTTCCTGCTCGCCTTCGCCGGGGTCGCGCTCTTCGTCGGGACGTTCGTGATCGCAAACACGCTTTCGATCACGATCGCGCAGCGGACGCGCGAGCTCGCGACGTTGCGGACGCTCGGCGCCACACGGCGGCAAGTCCGGCTCTCGATCCTCGTCGAGGCGTTCGTGATCGGAGTCTTCGCCTCGGTTGTTGGCCTGTTCCTCGGCCTTGGCCTCGCCAAGGTGCTGAACCGCGCCTTCGTCTCGCTCGGGATCGACCTGCCGCAGGCGGGGACGGTGTTCGCGACGCGGACGGTCGTCGTCTCGCTGCTCGTCGGGACGATCGTGACGGTCATCGCGGCGATGCGGCCGGCGATTCGCGCAACGCGCGTGCCGCCGATTGCGGCCGTGCGCGAGGGAGCGGTTCTGCCAGAGTCCCGCTTTGCACGCTTCAGCGCGCCGGTCGCCGGGGTCACCATCGCCGGCGCAGTAGCTGTGATGCTGCTCGGTCTCTTCCTCGGCGGGCTTTCGACGACGAACCGCCTTCTCGCGATCGGCATCGGTGCCGCCGGAGTCTTCGTCGGAGTGGCGATGCTCGCGAAGACGCTCGTGCCGCCGCTCGCTGCGGTGCTCGGGTGGCCGGGACGGCGCTATGCGGGCGCGTCCGGCACGCTCGCGCGCGCGAACGCGATGCGGAACCCACAGCGAACCGCCTCCACTGCGTCGGCGCTGATGATCGGGCTCGCGCTCGTCACGCTCGTCTCCGTCCTCGTCGCCGGCCTGAAGACGCATTTCGAGAGCAGCGTCAACTCACTCTTCCGGGCGGACTACGCGCTGACGTCGACGAACAACTTCACGCCGATCCCGGTCGGTCCCGCGAACGCCCTGGCGAAGGTGCCGGGCGTGACGGTCATCTCGGGCATCAGAGCCGGAGAGGGGCGCGCGTTCGGAGGACGGATCAACCTCACCGGCATCTCCAGCGATGTCTCGAGGGTGATCGCCGTTGATTGGGCCGCCGGGTCGCAGGCGACACCGTCGGAGCTCGGGAAGAACGGAGCGGTCGTCTCCAAGGACTACGCGACAGCGAACCACCTCTCGGTCGGCTCGGTCATCGGCGTGGAGACGCCCACCGGCTCCCGCCTCCACTTCATCGTCCGCGGGATCTACGACCCGCCGAAGGGCGGCGCGGTCTACGGCGACGTGGCGATCTCGACGAAGCGGTTCGACGCCGCCTTCGCGAACCCGCAGAACCTCTACGCCTTCATCGACATGAACGGCGGCGTGACCGCGGCCAACACCGCGGCGCTGACGGATGCGCTGAAGAAGTTCCCCGAGGCGAAGGTCGCAACGGAGACCGAGTTCAAACACAACCAGGAAGCCGGTCTAGACACGCTGCTCAACCTCCTCTACGTCCTCCTCTCGCTCTCGGTCGTGATCAGCCTGTTCGGGATCGTCAATACGCTCGTGCTGACGGTGTTCGAGCGGACGCGCGAGCTCGGGATGCTTCGCGCCGTCGGGATGACGCGCCGACAGGTGCGCGGGATGATCTTCGGCGAGAGCGTGATCACCGCGCTGATCGGCGCCGCACTCGCGCTGCCGGTCGGGATCGCCCTCGCGGCGATGGTCGGAGACGCGATCAGCTACGCGGCCTTCACGATCCCGTGGGGACAGCTCGTCGTATTCGTGATCGCGGCAGTGATCGTCGGCCTGCTCGCCGCGATCCTCCCAGCCCGGCGGGCGGCGCGCCTGAACGTGCTCGAAGCGCTCCAGTACGAATAGCGGCGCTACTGGCCTGCGGGCAGATTCGCTTCCTGCGCGACGTACTGCACACGGCGGATGAAGATGACCGTGTGGTACACGATCGTTCCGTCCTGGAAGGTCAGCTGGCCACGCCGGATGAATCGCATGAACGCCGAGCTGGCCGGTGCGCCAAGCTGCACGACGCCCGGTCCGCGCGCGCTCTTCAGGATCAACTTGCCCGGGTAGTGGAACGGCCAGTCGCGGAACACATACACGTTCTGGTCGGTGACCAGCACGATCCGATGGAAGTAGAAACCAAGGATGCTGACCGCCATTTCCACGAGCCCGCCGATAGCCGGAACAAAGCTCGCAGCGTCTTCGATTAGACCGAAGATGATCATCGTCGCGAGGTTGTTGAAGGTGAACGCAACGGCGACAGCGCCTTCGCCGTCGACGTGAGCCCTGCGGGCCACCCGTTTCGCCATGCGCTGGTTGTAGGGACGAACCGTGTACTGGCGCGCAGACATCGAAGCGCTTCCTATCACACCGGCGCGCGCCACGGGCCGGGCGCACGCGTGACCGGATAGCCGGCCCACACGAGCCGCTCGACGGAACCGTCCTCGCCCCGGACGATCTTCAACGCCTCGCCGCGCTCCGGCCCGGAGACGGTGCGCCAGCGGTCGTCCGTCTCTTTCTCGAACACCGCGGGCGGCTCCCAGTCCGCGGCGTCGGGGAACGCCGCCTCGAGCTTGCCGTCTCGCCAGCGGAGCGTCATCTGCGCCGCCTCCATGAACCAGACGCCGAGGAGCGGGACGACGTCCTCCGGCGGCGGCTCGCCGACCCGCCACGCCTCGGGCGCGACCGGCCACTCCTCTACCGTCAGTCCGCACGAGCGAGAGCCCGAACGGCACGAGCGCCGCTTCGCTCTCGTTCGTGAGCGCCGCCGCGACCACCTTCTCCTTCGGGGAGAAGTACAGCCGCGCGATGAAGCCGGGCATCGAGCCGCCGTGGCCGGCGAGGATCCGGTCGCCATCCCGCCGGAGCTGCAGCCCGAGACCGTAGCCCGAGAGCCAGCGCTCGTGCTCGTCGA
Organism: uncultured Actinomycetes bacterium; assembly: GCA_963753525.1. GTDB lineage: Bacteria > Actinomycetota > Thermoleophilia > Gaiellales > Gaiellaceae > Palsa-739. The sequence continues at coordinate 220,333 of CAVWCS010000003.1, read as the reverse complement.
TCACCTGCACGGTGCGCATCTCCTCGGCGCTCTTCTTCGCGAGGACCTTCTCGTCGGGATCCGCGAGGAACGAGCCCCAGCGACAGAGGTCGCCCACTGTCCCCCAGATCTGCCCGGCCGAGGCCCACGCGCCGGTCTCGACGTTGATCGCCTCCCAGACACCGTCGGCGTACGGCTGCGAGACGTAGCCCTTCGCCGCAGGCTGCTCCGGCTCGAAACTCATCCGCGTCAGCCCGAGCGGCTCGAAGAACCGCCCGCGGACGTAATCCATGTACGACACGCCGCTGACGCGCTCGACGACGATCCCGAGCAGCGCGAACGCGAGGTTCGAGTAGTGGAACCGCGCGCCGGCGGGGAGCACCATCTCGGCGCGGTCGAGTGTCTCGAGCAGCTCGTCCGGCGGCGCGAAGCGCAGCGTCAGCCACGAGTCGTCGTGCGTCTCCCGCTGCAGGCCCGACGCATGGGAGAGGAGCCGGCGGATCGACGGGCGGTAAGCGGCTCCCTCGACGTGCTGGTCGAGCGTGTCCTCGAGGTCGAGCTTCCCCGCGTCGCGGAGCTGCATGATCGCGGCGGCGGTGAACGTCTTCGTGATCGAGCCGACGCGGTACTGCGTGTCGGGCGTCGCCTCGACCTTCGCCTCGACGTCCGCCGCGCCGACAGCCTTCTCCCAGATCAGCTCGCCGTCGCGGAGCACCGCAGCCGCGAGGCTCGGAAAGCGCTTATCGCGCTGCTCGACGCCGGTCAGCTGGTCGAGCTTGGCGACGAGACCTTCAGGCGTGGACACCGAGCACCTCCTGCATGGCGGGGATCGCGGCGTCGATCTCGTCGTCGCCGATGTCGAGATGCGTGACCGCGCGCAGCCAGCCGGGGCGCAGGCCGCCGACGCGCACGCCGCGCGTCGCGAGTGCTTCGACGAGGCCGGGGTCGTCGCGGATCTGGACGAAGTTCGTCTCGATGTCGGCTGGATCGAAGCCGATCCCCTCGGCAAGTCGCCTCGCGCGCGAGTGGTCGTCTGCGAGCCGATCCACATTGTGGTCGAGCGCGTAGAGCATCGCCGCCGCCGCGATCCCCGACTGGCGGAGCGCGCCGCCGAAGAGGAACTTCCCCTCCCACGCGCGCTCGATCGTCGCCGCGGAGCCGGCGAGGATCGCGCCGAACGGGCAACCGAGGCCCTTCGAGAAGCAAAGGGTGACGGTGTCGGCGAGCGACGACCACGCGGAGACGGGCTCACCTGCGGCGACGGCCGCGTTGAAGAGTCGCGCGCCGTCGAGATGAACCGCGGCGCCCCGCTCGCGCGCCGCGTCGACGGCTGCGCGGAACTCGTCGAGCGGCCAGATGCGCCCGCCCGAACTGCGGTGCGTGTTCTCGAGCACGAGCACGCTGCCCGCCCCGAACTCGTCGACCTCCGCGATCTGCTCGGGAGTCGGGCGTCCTGCCTCCGCCACAAGGCCGTACATGTAGAGCCCCGAGTGGATCGCCGGTCCGCCCCACTCGTAGATGAGGACGTGCGTCCGCTCCTCGGCGACAACCTTGCACCCCGGCCGGCTGAGCGCACGCAGCGCGATCTGGTTCCCCATCGTCGCCGTCGGCAGGAAGAGCGCCGCTTCGTGCCCGAGCAGCTCGGCCATCCGGCGCTGCAGCTCGTTCGTGGTCGGATCCTCGAGCTCCTGTTCGTCGCCGACCTCGGCCGCCGCCATCGCGGCGAGCATCCCCGGAGTCGGCTTCGTGACGGTGTCGGAGCGAAGGTCGATCACGACGACGGAAGCTACCGTAGTCCGATGGACCTGACGCTCCTAGAGGAGACGCTGAGTGAGCGCGGCGAGCCCGCCTTCCGCGCGCGTCAGGTCTGGGAGTGGACGGCGGGCGGTGCCGCAGGCTACGAAGCGATGACGAACCTGCCGCGCGCGCTGCGCGACGCGCTCGCCGACGCGGTGCCGTTCTCCACGCTCACCGTCGAGACCGAGCGGGAGTCGAAAGACGGCACGGTGAAGACGCTGTTCCGAACCACCGACGGCCATCCGGTCGAGGCGGTGCTCATGCGCTACCGGGACGGCCGTCGCTCGCTCTGCCTTTCGTCGCAGTCCGGCTGCCCGCTCACGTGCACGTTCTGCGCGACAGGGTCGATGGCGTTCGGGCGAAACCTGACCGCGTCGGAGATCCTCGACCAGGCGCTCCACTTCCGGCGGCGCACCGAGATCAACCACGCCGTGTTCATGGGGATGGGCGAGCCGATGCTCAACCTCGACGAGGTGCTCGCTGCCGCGCATCGGCTGCCCGACGTCGGGATCACCCCGCGCCGCACGACGATCTCCACGGTCGGGTGGCTCCCCGGGCTCACGCGGTTCGTCGACGAGGTGCAGGAGCCGATCCGCCTTGCGCTCTCCCTCCACGCGCCGGACGACGCGCTGCGGTCGCGGATCATGCCGGTCAACGAGCGGTTCCCGATCAAGGAGATCGTCGCCGAGTGCGTGCGTCAGGCGGCGTCGACGAACCGACGGGTCTTCGTCGAGTACGTGATGCTCGCGGGCGTCAACGACTCGCCGGAGCAGGCGCAGGCGCTCGCGCGCGCTCCTCGGCCGCGACCACTTCAAGGTCAACCTGATCCCGTACAACCCGACGGGTCTCTTCGAGGGCTCGTCGCGGGAGACGATCGGCACGTTTCGCTGGGAGCTCGAGAAGGCGCACGTCCCCGTGACAGTGCGCCTGACGCGTGGCCGTGACATCGAAGCGGCGTGCGGCCAGCTCGCCGCCGCGCCGAAGCGTGCCGCCGCTGCCGTGACGTGATCCGTCCCGCTCGCGTCGAGGACGTCCCGGCGCTCTCCGATCTCGCCCGCCGCACCTGGCTCGACGCGTTCGGCGCGACCGTGTCGCCCGAGAACGCCGCAGCGGAAGCCGATTCCGGCCGTTCGGAGGAACGCTTCCGCGCCGCGCTCGACGAGCAGACAATCCTCGTGGCGGAGCAGAACGGCGGGCTTGTCGGCTACGTCGAGTTCGACGACGGCGAGTTGCATCGCCTCTACGTCGAGACCGCGCTGCAGGGACGAGGCATCGGCCGCGCGCTTCTCGATGCCGCACTCGCGCACCCGCGGCTCGCGTGCGCCGAGCGGGTCCTCCTGCAGGTCTGGGACGAGAACGCTCGCGCCGTCCGGCTGTACGAGTCGGTCGACTTCCGCCGCACCGGGACGAGGCAGTTCACGATCGGAGATGAGGTCGTCGAGGACGCGGTCTTCGAGCTCGAGCGCTAGACGCCCTCGGAACGACGCCGAGCTGGCGCGTGCGCGTCTAGTCGTGCGCGAGCCGCGCCGCGAGGTTCGCGAGCAGCTTCGGCGACAGCGACGGGACATCCCGGAGGAGCTGGTCGAACGCACGGTCCGTGATCACGAGCGCGCGAACCGGCGAGGTCGTCGCCACAGTGGCGCTTCGCGGCTTCCCGGTCAGGAGGGCCAGCTCACCGAACGAGCTCGAGTCGCCACGCTGCGGCAGCTTCCGGCCACCGCGCCGGACTTCGACCGTGCCTTCGGCGATGACGAAGAACTCCCGGCCGGGCTTCCCCTCCTCGATGAGCGTGCGCCCGGCGGGGAAGCCGATCTCGTCGGCGATCTGCGCGATGTGGGCGAGGTCTCGATTCGAACAATCCGCGAAGAGCGGGACGCTCCTCAGGAGCTCGATCTTGGCGTTCTTGCCGAACACCGCGCCATTATGCGCCCTTCGGCGTCTCGGCGTGCAGCTCGGGATGGCTCTGGAACGCGTATTTCACGACCAGGTTCTTCGCCGCACGCACCTCGTCGAGCCGCTTGACGGGCCGGTTGTGCGGAGCCCCCTTGAGCAGCTCCGGCTCCTCCGCCGCCTCCCGTGCGATTGCGAGCATCGCCTCGCAGAACGCGTCGAGCGTCTCCTTCGTCTCCGATCTCCGTCGGCTCGATCATCAGCGCCTCGGGGACGATGAGCGGGAAGTAGATCGTCGGCGGGTGGAAGTTGTAGTCCATGAGCCGCTTCGCGACGTCGAGCGCGGTGCAGCCGTGCTCCTTCTTCAGCGTCCGCGCCGAGAGGACGAACTCGTGCATGCAGAGGCGGTCGAACTCAAGGTCGTACGCGTCCTTCAGCCGCGCGAGAACGTAGTTCGCGTTCAGCACGGCGGCCTCCGACATCTCGCGTAGCCGGTCGCCCCACATCCGCAGGTACGCGTACGAGCGGACGAAGACGCCGAACGGGCCTGTGAACGCGCGCACCTTGCCGATGGTCTGCGGCCGATCGAAGTCGAGGCCGAAGCTTCCGTCCTCCTTCCGAATCACGGCCGGCACCGGGAGGAACGGCTCGAGAATGTCGCGCACCGCGATCGGCCCGCCGCCCGGCCCGCCGCCGCCGTGCGGCTGCGAGAACGTCTTGTGCAGGTTGATGTGGACGACGTCGAAGCCCATGTCGCCGGGCCGCGAGATCCCGCACACGGCGTTGAGGTTCGCGCCGTCGTAGTACATGAGGGCGCCTGCGCCGTGGAAGATCTCGGTGATCGCCTCGATGTTCTCGTCGAACAGTCCGAGCGTCGAGGGGTTCGTGAGCATGAGCGCGGCGGTGTGCTCGTCGACCTTGCCACGGAGGTCCTCGACGTCGATGTTGCCGCGCGCATCTGTCTTGACCGGCGTGAGCTCGTAGCCGGTCATCGTCACGGACGCGGGATTCGTGCCGTGAGCCGTGTCGGGGATGACGACCTTGCGGCGCTGCTCGCTCTCGCCCTTCGACTCGAAGTACGCGCGGATGAGCATCAGGCCGGTGAGCTCGCCCTGAGAACCCGCGGCCGGCTGGAGCGAAACCGCGTGGAGGCCCGTCACCTCGGCGAGGATCTCCTGCAGGCGCCACATGAGCTCGAGCGCGCCCTGTGCGCCGCTCTCCTCCTGCAGCGGATGGAGGGCGGCGAAGCCTGGCAGTGCCGCGAGCCGCTCGTTGATCCGCGGGTTGTACTTCATCGTGCACGAGCCGAGCGGATAGAAGCCCGTGTCGACGCCGAAGTTGCGCGTCGAGAGCTCGGTGAAGTGGCGCATGAGCTCGAACTCCGGTACCTCCGGCAGGCGCGGCGGGTCCTGGCGCCGGAGCTCCTCGGGGACGTGCGCTTCGGGCAGACCCGCCGGCCGCGCGACGGTCGACGCGCGCCGGCCCGGCTGCGACTTCTCGTAGATGAGCTTCACGCGGTCACCTCCGCGAGCACCTCGGCCAGCCGGTCGATCTCGGCGGGCGTGCGCCGTTCGGTCACGGCGACGAGCAGGACGTCGTCCATGCCCTCGTAGTCCCGGCCGAGCGCATAGCCGGGATGGACGCCGCGCTCGCGCGCCGCTGCGACGACCTCGCGCGCATTCCGTCCGACGCGCACTGCAAACTCCTTGAACGTTGTCTGATTGGAGAACACCAACTCGACGCCGGCTCGTTCCACGAGCTTCTGTTTCGCGTAGGCGGCCAGCGACAGGCAGGTCTCCCCCAGCTCGCGGATTCCCTGCGGGCCTAGCCACGTGAGATAGACGAGCCCGCCGAGCGCGAGGAGCGTCTGGTTCGTGGTGATGTTCGAGGTGGCCTTCTCGCGACGGATGTGCTGCTCGCGGGTCTGCAGGGTGAGGACATAGCCGCGCTCGCCCGCGGCGTCTACCGTCTCGCCGACGATCCGGCCTGGCATGCGGCGGATGAACTGCTCGCGCGCAGCGAGGAAGCCGTAGTGCGGTCCGCCGTACGACGGGAAGTTCCCGGCAGCCTGGCCCTCGCCGATCGCCATCGAGGCGCCGTAGCGTCCCGGCGCCTCGAGCACGCCGAGGGAGAGCGGATCCGCGTGGACGATCCCGAGCGCGCCGGCGTCCGTCCCTGCAGCCGCGAGATCCGGTGCCGCCTCGAGGCAGCCGAAGAAGTTCGGCTGCTGGAAGATGACGGCCGCCGCGTCGACCGCCGCGCGGGCGACGTCTTCGGGATCGGTCACCCCGTCGCGGTGGGGCACCTCGACGATCTCGAGGCCGAAGCCCGGCGCGTACGTCTTGACGACCTGACGCACTTGCGGGTTCGTCGCCTCGGTGATGACGATCTTGCTCCGTCCCGTGGCGTGCTTTGCGACGAAGCACGCGTCGGCCGCGACCGTCGTGCCGTCGTAGCCGGACGCGTTCGAGACGTCCATCCCGGTCAGTTCGCAGATCGCCGTCTGGTACTCGAAGATCGCCTGGAGGACGCCCTGGCTCATCTCCGGCTGGTAGGGCGTGTATGCGGTGAGGAACTCGCCGCGCTGCATGACCGCGTCGACGACGGCCGGCACGTAGTGGTCGTAGATCCCGGCGCCGAGGAAAGAGAGCTCCTGCGCGCCGGCGGCGACGTTCCGCGCCGCGAGCTCGGCGAGGTGCGCGAACACCTCGTGCTCCGAGAGCGCCGGCTCGAGATCGAGCTCCCGCTGCAGGCGGACGCCCTGCGGGATGTCGCGGAACAACTCGTCCACCGACGAGACGCCGATCGTCGCGAGCATCTCCTCGCGATCGGAGTCGGTCAGGCCGAGAAACGGATGCGCGTCCGTCACGAGTCGGCGAGAACCTGCTTGTACGCCGCGACGTCGAGCAGCGCGTCCGCCTCGCCCGTGTCCGACAGCCGGATGCGGATGAGCCAGCCGTTGCCGTACGGATCCTCGTTCACCGTCTCTGGCGCATCGACGACAGCGGCATTGACCTCGAGCACCTCGCCGGAGAGCGGCGCGATGACGTCGGAGACGGCCTTGACCGACTCGACCTCGCCGTACGACTGATCCTTCGAGACGGTCGCCCCGACCTCGGGCGGCTCGAAGTGGACGAGCTCGCCAAGCGAGTCGGCGGCAAACCACGTGATCCCGAGCACGGCCTCGTCTCCTTCGAGACGCGCCCAGTCGTGATCGGCGTGGTACTTCAGGTCGTCGGGATAGCTCTCGGCGGCTGCCACTCAGTCCTCCCTCTTGTAGATCGGTTTCTTGACCACGCGGGCGGCGCGCGGCTTTCCGCGGACGTCGATGGTCAACTCGGTGCCGGGCTTCGCGAGCGCGACCGGGACGTAGCCCATCCCGATCCCGACCTCGAGCATCGGCGAGTGGGTGCCCGACGTGACCTCACCGCCTCCGGAGATCGGCATGCCGTGCCGCGGGATCGCCTTTTCCTCCATCACGAAGGCGACGAGCCGGCGCTCTGGCCCTGCTTCCTTCACGCGGCGCAGGGCCGCGACTCCCTCGAACTCCTTGTCGAGCGCGCAGGCCCAGCCGAGGCCGGCCGAGATCGCGTCAGTGTCGGGGCCGATGTCGTTGCCGTGGAGCGGATAGCAGACCTCGAGGCGAAGCGTGTCACGCGCGCCGAGCCCGCACGGGACGACGCCGCGGGCGAGCACTGCGTCCCAGAGCGCGCCGGCATCCTCGGCCATGCACATGAGCTCGCAGCCGTCCTCGCCCGTGTACCCGGTGCGGTTGACCATCACCTCGATCCCGTCGATGGTCGTCTCCGCGAACGTGAACGCTTTCGCGGGCGGCAACCCGAGGCGCTCGATCGCGCGCGGGCCCTGCACCGCGATGAGCGCGTACTCGTCGGAGACGTCACGCACGTCGGAGCCGGCAATCTCGCGCGCCTTGAGCCACGCGAAGTCGGTCTCGCGGTTCGCCGCGTTGACGACGAGAAGATACGAGCACTCGTCGAGGCGGTAGACGATGAGGTCGTCGACGATCCCGCCGTCCTCGTTCGTGAGCAGCGTGTACTGCGCTTCTCCCACCTCGATGTGATCGACGTCGTTCGAGAGCGCAGACTGGAGAAGATCGCCGGCGCGCGGCCCCTCGACCTCGAACTCGCCCATGTGCGACACGTCGAACGCGCCCGCGTCGGTGCGCACCGCGCGATGCTCCTCGATCACACCGGCGTACTGCACCGGCATTTCCCAGCCCGCGAACGGGACGAGTTTCGCGCCGAGCGCGACGTGCCGGTCGTGGAGCGGCGTGTGGAGAAGCGTCTCGGGCATGAGCGCGATCCTAGTCACCTCCCCCGGCCCGCCGACTCAGTGGAAAACCGCCGTAGGAGCTCCTAACGCTATGAAGCACGGGCCGCGTGGTCATCCCGTTAGGAGCTCTGAAAGGAGCCGCCCCGGCTCCTACGGAGAAGAGCCGGGGCGGCGGGCCGGGTCGTGGGGTTGACTTGAAGTGGTCAACCCTGTTGAGGGCAAGGTTCGTGTGCCCCTACGCGGGACACTCAAACATTCGTCTGCGCTAACCCTCGCGGAGAAACGCGGGTACCTCGAACGACTCCTCGCGGCCGCCGGCTCCAGCCGCCGTCTCAGAGGATGAGCGGCGGCGTCGGCGCTGACCGCCGAAGCCGGTCGCAATCACCGTTACACGCACCTCGTCGCCCAGTGACTCGTCGATGACCGCGCCGAAGATGATGTTCGCGTTCGGATCCGCGGCGCTCGTGACCACCTCGGCTGCCTCGTTCACCTCGAACAACCCGATCTCCGGGCCGCCGGTGATGTTGAGGAGGATGCCGGTCGCGCCATCGATCGACGACTCGAGGAGCGGCGACGAGACGGCCGACCGCGCGGCCTCGGCCGCCCGGTTGTCGCCGCGGGCAGAGCCGATCCCCATCAGGGCCGAGCCGGCCTCGCGCATGATCGTGCGCACGTCGGCGAAGTCGAGGTTGACGAGCCCGGGCACGGTGATGAGGTCGGTGATGCCCTGGACGCCCTGACGGAGGACGTCATCCGCCATTTTGAACGCGTCCACCACCGACGTCTGGCGCTCGACCACCTGGAGGAGCCGGTCGTTCTCGATCACGATGAGCGTGTCGACGTGGTCGCGGAGCGATTCGATCCCCTGCTCCGCCTGCTGCGCGCGCTTCCGTCCCTCGAACGCGAACGGCTTGGTGACGACGCCGACCGTGAGCGCGCCGAGTTCGCGGCCAAGGCTTGCGAGGATCGGCGCAGCGCCTGTGCCGGTGCCGCCGCCCTCGCCGGCGGTGATGAAGATCATGTCGGCGCCCTTGAGCGCCTCTTTCAGCTCGTCGCGCGTCTCATGCGCGGCGGCCTGACCGACAGCCGGGTCCGCGCCGGCACCGAGACCCCGAGTCGCGGCCGAGCCGATGTGGATCTTGACGTCGGCATCGCACATCATCAGCGCCTGTGCGTCCGTGTTGACGGCGATGAATTCGACTCCCGAGAGGCCGGCGTCGACCATGCGATTGACGGCGTTCGTGCCGCCGCCGCCGGCGCCGACGACCTTGATTACTGCCAGGTAGTTACCAGATGCATCGCTCGTGCTCATGGGCAGACCTAAACCTTTACTAGAGGATTGGTGCGGTTGTATACAGGCTCGAGCCGGATGGTAGGCACGGCAACTCTCGGTGTCAACCGCAGATCGACGTTCTAACCATCAATCTCTACTCGAGCTTTAGTATGGGCTCGTCACCGGTCTGCTCGGGACGCTTACGTCGACGCTTCGCGTCCCGGACGAGAGCTGCTGCAAAACCCTCGCCGCCACGGCGACCTTGAGCGCGACGTCCGTGGGGCTTCCGAGCAGGAGCTCGAGGCCGGACCGCAGGTGGAAGACAAGCTGCCCGCTCGCGAGCGCGGCCGTTCCGATCCGCGAACGCAACGAGCCCGCTTCGGTGAGCGCGCGCGTGAGAGTGCCGCCGAGCCTGAGCGGGAGCACCTCGCCCACGCGCACCGTTTTCGTCGCAATCCAGATCCGCGGCAGCGCCCGGGCGCCCTTCGCAGCGACCGGCCGAACGACCCGGCCGCGCGCGGAGACGATCCAGGCAGCGGCACCGTCACGGAGGACGGCGACCGGGTGTTCCGGCACGATCGTCACACGGAGCGAGTTCGGGAACGCTCGGTCGTACGTCGCGCTGACGACCATCGAAAGCGCCTCTGTGCGCTGTAGCACGGCTGCCCCGTCGAGCCCGACAAGGCTCTTACCGACGAGCGGCGCGAGCGCGTGCGCGACCTTCGCGTCGAGAGCCGGCGGACCCCCGGTGACGTCCACCCGGTGGATCGCGAAGAGCGACGTCTCCCGCGCGATCGCATAGCCGCCCGCAGCGATCGCGACGACGCCGGCGCCGGCCAGGAGCGAACGGCGCGACGGGACGAACCGGGCGACACGCCGAAGCGCGACCGGAGAAAGCCGACGTAGCGGGGTATCGGCGGGAAGCGCCTTCGCGGGCACCTTCCGAACTTCGCCGCAGCCGACGATGCTCCTACAGGTCGGGCAAGCAGAGGTCGCCGAGGAACTCGACCTCGTGCTCGAGCACGGCACCAAACTCCTCGTGAGCGCGCCGGCGGGCCTCCGCCATGAGCGCGAGCGCGTCGGCTGTCGTCGCGCAGCCGGCGTTCTCGATGAAGTTTGCGTGCTTCGGGGAGATGCACGCGCCGCCGATCGTGAAGCCCCTGAGGCCGCACGCGTCGAGCATCCGCCCCGCGCTCAACTCGTGCGCCGGGTTCTTGAAGACGCTGCCGAACGTGCGCTTGTTCGTCGGCTGCGCCTCCTTGCGCCGCGCGTTGAGCTCGCGCACCTCCGCGCGGATCTCCTCGCTCGGCCGCGGTCGCAGCCGGACCTCCGCCTCGAGGACGACCTGAGCGTGCCTCAGCTCAGAGTGCCGGTACGAGAGCCCCAGCTCGGCCGGTGTCAGCCAGCCGTTGCCGTCGGCGGTCGCAACGAGCGCGCGCTCGATCACCGCTGAGAAGTCGCTTCCGTACGCGCCGGCGTTCATCCAGACGCCGCCGCCGATCGTGCCGGGGATTGCGCACGCGAACTCGAAGCCGCCGAGCCCGGCCTCTCGCGCTCGGTGGAGACAGACGGCATTCGCCGCGCCCGCACCGGCGCGGATGACGTCGCCGTCGACCTCGACTCCGGCTAGCTCGCCGCCGAGCTTGAGGACGAGCGCGTCGACGCCTGCGTCGGCGGCGAGGAGGTTCGAGCCGAGGCCGACAACCGCGACGGCCATGCCACGCCCCGCCGCCCACTGCAGGAGCTCCGCGACGTCTTCTGCTGTCTCCGGCCGCGCGAACGCCCGCGCCGCCCCGCCGGTCCCGAGCGTCGTGTAGCGGGAAAGCGCGACTCCCTCCTCGACCTTCACGCGAGCCGCTCCAGCACCATGGCAGCGGCGCGGTCGACGTCGCCGGCGCCGAGCGTGAGGACCGTGTCGCCCGGCCTCGCCCAGCCCGCGACTATCGCGGCGGCACTCTCGAGTTCCGGCGCCCACCCGATCGTCATCCCGGGCCGCACGACCGCGAGCTCGTCGACGATCATCCGCCCGCTCACGCCCGGCAGCGGCGCCTCGCGCGCGGGATAGACCTCGGTGACGCACGCGGCGTCTGCGCCGGCGAGCGCCTGCGCAAAGCCGTGCGCGAGATGAAGCGTCCGGGAGTAGAGATGCGGCTGGAAGAGCGCGATGACCCGTCCTCCGTCTCGCACCGCGGCAATGTCGGCTGCGAGCTCGGCCGGATGGTGCGCGTAGCTGTCGAGGACGCGCACGCCACCCGCGTCGCCTCTTGGCTCGAGCCGGCGTCCTGCTCCCGCGAACTCGACGATGACGCGCTCTGCGTCAGCTTGCCCGACACCCGCGAGCTCGAGCGCGGCGAGTGCCGCGGCGGCATTCCGGCGATTGTGCTCGCCGGGCACGGAGAGGTCGAGCGAGACGGGCTCCAGCTCCTCGGCGCGCACGACGTGCGGCACGCCCGCCAGCCACTCCGCGAAGAACGTCTCGACCTCCGCGCGCGACGCGAACTCCGTGTGGTGGTCGAGGTCGATGTTGAGAAGGACGGCGATCTGTGGCCTCAGCGCGCCCACCGAGCGGTCCGACTCGTCGCCCTCGACGACCAGCCATCCCTCCCCCGCGCGCGCGTTGCCGTCGAGCTGCGGGATTTCGCCGCCGATGAGGAACGCCGGATCGAGGCCGAGCCGGTCGAGGCAGAAGGCGATCATCGCGCTCGTCGTCGTCTTGCCGTGCGCTCCGGCCACGACGATCGCGGGACGGAGGGAGACGAGCTCGGCGAGGAGCTCGGCCCGGGGCCTCCCGTCGACCTCACCGGCGAACGCGGTCGAGACGTACGCCTCCCACCCGCGCGGGGGCTGCGGCGGCTCGGGCGAGATCTCGACCGCGACGCCGTCGAGGTGTCGAAGGTACGGCGTCTCGACGCGATCCCAGCCGGCGACTTCGGCGCCCCACGCTCGCGCAAGGAGTGCGTAGCCGCTCATGCCGGCGCCGCCGATGCCGGCGATCCAGATGCGTCTACCGGCGAGCGAGGCCGACGAGCTCATCGGCGATCTCCTCGGCTGCGTTCGGCTTGGCGGCGGCCCGCATCGCCGCGGCCATGGCCTGAAGGCGGGCCGGGTCGGCGAGCAGTCCCTCCACGATGCGGGGAGCCGTGCTCGCCTCCGCCTCCGGCACGACAACCGCGCCGCCGGCGTCGACGAACCAGCGCGCGTTCTTCTCCTGGTGCGCGCCCGTCGCGAACTCGCCCGGGACGAGGACGGCGGGCAGGCCGGCGGCGGCAAGCTCCCAGACGGAGCCGCCGGCGCGTGCGAGCACGATGTCGGCTGCGCCGTACGCGACCCCGATCTCCTCCATGAACGGCCGGAGGATGTAGTCGGCCCGCGTGACGCGGTCGCTTCAGCTCGGGGTAGTCGCGCTCGCCGCAGAGATGGATGACGGCGTGACCCGACTCCGCCCACGCGTCGAGCGCGACCTCGTTGAGAAGGCGGGCGCCGAGCGAGCCGCCGAAGACGAGGACGACTTGGGCGTCGGGCGACAGGCCGAGCGCCGCACGCGCCTCGGCGCGCGAGCGAGGGTGCGACGCCGCCGGGATCGGCCTGCCGACCGCCCGGTACTTCTCCCCGTCGCGCCCAACGGGCAGCGCGAGAAAGACGCGGTCGGCGAGCGGTGCGGCGAGTCGGTTCGCGAGCCCGAGGTGCGCATCAGCCTCGGTGAGGGCGCACGGGATCCCGCGCAGACGCGCGGCGAGGACCATCGGCCCGGCGACGTAGCCGCCGGCGCCGAGCACGACGTCCGGCCGCCGCTTCCGCAGGATCCGAAGGCACGAGGCCGGGGCCGCAAGCGCTTGCGCGACCGCGCGCACGAGCGCGAGACCCGGCCGCCGCGGCAGCCCGGACACAGCGAAGGAGTCGAACGCGTAGCCGCGCTCGGGGACGAGCGTCGCCTCGACGCGGTCAGGCGAGCCGGCGAACGTCACGAGCACGCCGCGGCGCTGGAGCGCTTCCGCGACTGCGAGCGCCGGCGCGACGTGTCCGACCGTCCCCCCGGCCGCGATCAGGCACCGCAGCTGCTGCTCGTCCGCCATTACGAGCGATGTTAAGGAGCACGCCGACGGAGCCGAGCATCACGATGAGGCTCGAGCCTCCGTAGGAGAGGAACGGCAGCGGGATTCCGGTCAGCGGCGCGGCCCCGACGACGGCCGCGATGTTGATCGCAGCCTGGCCGCAGACGAGGGCGGTGATGCCCGCAGCGAGCCGCTTCGCGAACGGATCCTTACAGGCGAGCGCGAGCCGGATCCCGGCGTACGCGAACGCGCAGAACGCGAGCAAGAGGAGCGTCATCCCGACGAGGCCGAACTGCCCGCCGATGACCGCGGCCATCATGTCGGTCGGTGCCTCGGGCAGGTACCGAAGCGTCGAGGTGCCGTTCCCGAGGCCGTTGCCGAAGATCCCGCCCGAGCCGAGGCTGATGAACGCCTGCACGTTCTGGAGGCCGGCGCCGGTCGGGTCCTTCCACGGATCGAGGAACGTGAGGAGGCGGTCGCGCCGGTATGGCGACGACCAGGCCGCGATGCCGGCGAGGGCGATGACGATTCCGTACGCCGTCGCCAGGAGGGACATCCGCGTGCCCGAGACGAGGAGGATCGCCCCGACGACGAGCATGATCACGAGGGCCGTCCCAAGATCGGGCTCGAGGAGCACGAGCCCGGCAGAAGCCGAGCGCGACCGCGCCGACAGGCCTCACGAGCTGCTTGAGCGTGCGGGGCGCCGCTCGGCGGGAGAGATACGCGGCGACCCAGACGACGAGCGCGAGCTTTGCGAACTCCGAGGGCTGGAAGAGGAGCGGGCCGACGCCGACCCAGCGGCGCGCGCCGTTGACGCGCGTCCCGACGGCGAGCACGCCGAGGCAGAGGACGAGCGCGGTGACGAGGAGGGTCGGCGCGAGCGCGCGGAGCTTCTCGAGGTCGAGCCGGGAGAGCACGAACAGGGCGGCGAGGCCGCCGAGCGCGAAGAGCGCCTGTCGCTCGACGTATCCCTGGCGGGTTTCCGTGTCCCAGCACGGCCGACCCGGATGTTGCGCTGTAGACCATGACGAGCCCGAACAGGACAAGCGCCGTCGTGACGAGCACGAGGAGGTTCCACTCGAACTGGAGCGGCTTCGGCTTCCTCGCCCCGCTCATGCGAGCTCCTCGACGAGCCGCCGGAACGTGTCGCCGCGCTCCTCGAAGTTCGCGAACTGGTCGTAGCTCGCGCACGCGGGCGAGAGGAGAACGACCTCGCCCGGCTGGGCTGCGGCGGCCGCGCGCGCGACGGCGGTGGCGAGATCGCCGTCGGAGTCGTATGGGCGACCGGCGGCGTCGAGGGCTGCGGCAAGCTCGGCGGTCGCCTCGCCGATGAGGTGGATCGAGGCGACGTTGCCCGGCAGGTCGCGCGCGAACGGGCCGAAGTCCTCCCCTTTGAGCGAACCGCCGAGGATGAGGTGGAGCGGCGCGTCGTACGCGGCGACCCCACGGCGGGCGGCGGCGGCGTTCGTCGCTTTCGAGTCGTTGATCCAGCGGACACCGTGGTGGTCGCGCACGAGCTCGAGCCGGTGCGGCACGCCGGAGAACGTGCGAAGCGCCTCGGCGATCGCGTCATCCGGGACGCCGGCGGCGCGGGCGGCTGCGGTCGCGGCGGCGGCGTTCTCCCGGTTGTGACGGCCGGGAATGAGCGGCTCGGCGGGCAGCTCGTCGTCGGCGGAAAACTCGATCCCCTCAATCCCGAAGCCGCGCGGAACGACTCTCGATCGGGCGCGTTCGAAGATCCGCAGCTTCGCGTCGCGGTACGCCTCGAAGCTGCCGTGCCGGTCGAGGTGGTCGGGCTCGAGGTTGAGGAGGACGGCGACGTCGCAGGCGAACGAGTCGAGGTCCTCGAGTTGGAAGCTCGAGAGCTCGCAGGCGATCCACGTGTCCGGCCCGGCCTTTTCCGCCGCATCGGTGAGCGGCCGGCCGACGTTGCCGGCGACCTCGGTCGGGCGATCGTCCGCGCGCAGGATCGCGCCGAGCAGCTCGGTCGTCGTCGTCTTCCCGTTCGTGCCTGTCACACCGATGAGGCGCGCCCCGGCTGGGAGAAGCCGGTAGCCGAGCTCGACCTCGCTCCAGAGCGGAATGCTGCGCCGGTGCGCGGCCGCGACCAGCGGCGACTCCCCCGGCACGCCGGGGCTCTTGACGACGAGTTCCACGCCCTCCAGCAACGACTCCTCCTCCGTTCCGAGGTGGACTTCGACGCCGGCGCCGATGAGCCTGCCGGGGTCGATGCCGGAGTCGCGGTCGACGGCGACGGTGGCGACGCCACGCTGCGCGAGCGCGAGAGCAGCCGCCTGCCCGGAGCGGGCGAGCCCGATCACAAGCGCACGGTGCGGCAGCCATGTCCCGAGCGGCCGTGCGAGTTCGGCACGTGTCCCGCTCACAGCGCACGCACCCCCCCACCGGGGGGCGGAGAGCCCCTGCGGTCAGCGTAGATGCGCGATTGTGGAGAGACTGTCGAAGCTTTGTCGCGGATGCCTTACGGATTCGCCGTGCGCGCCCCGCATCCTCACTTTCTCGTACCCGTGACGACGACTTCGTCTCCGACTTCCGTGAGCGTGACGTCGTCGAATCCCGAGCTCTCGAGCGCTGCGGCGATCGCGTCGCCGCCGGCCCGGCCCGGTTCCGCGAGCGCTACGCGCCCGCCCGCGGCGACGACTCGTGCAAGGTCGGCGGCGGCGAGCATCGGCGCGCCGTCTTCCGACGACACCCGCCCCAGCGCGGCGGCGACCGCGTCGTCCGGCAACGGCAGCACCTCCGCCTCCCCGACGAGATACGCAACGCCGGGCGCCCCAACCGCGTGCGCCTCTCCGAGCAGTTCCTCGAGATCATCCACCTCGCGCCGCACGACGTAGACCCAGCCGTCGCGGAGCCGCCTCAGCGCACCGAGCGCAAGCGCGCCGCCGCCGAGGACGAGCACGTCGTCGTCCGCCTCGAGCCGCGCCGCCTCGAGCAGCGCCTCGTCGACCGCGCTCATAGCGCGAAGTAGTAGCGGTAGTAGAGCGCGAAGCCCGCGGCGCACAAGAGCCCGCCGACGATCCAGAACCGCACCATGATCTTCGTCTCGGACCACGCTTTCATCTCGAAGTGGTGGTGGATCGGCGCCATGAGGAACACGCGTCGCCCGAAGCGTTTGAACGAGAAGACCTGGATCATCACCGAGAGCGCCTCGATCACGAAGATCGCCGCCGATCAAGAGGAGCAGCACCTCGACCTTCATCATGATCGCGAACGCTGCGAGCGCGCCGCCGAACGCCATCGAGCCGGTGTCGCCCATCTGCATCTCCGCCGGAAATGCGTTGAACCAGAGGAAGCCGACCGCGGCGCCGATCAGCGCCGCGCCGACGATGGCGAGGTCGAGCTTCGTCAGGTTGCGGTCCGCCGGGATGCGTGGCCCGAGCGGACGAACGACACGACGTTCATCGCCGTGAACGTGAACAGGGCGATGATCGCCGTCCCGGCGAGCGAGCCCGTCGACCCCGTCGGCGAGGTTCGTCCCGTTCGATGCGCCCGCCGATGACGAGGAAGAGGAACGGGTACCACGCCCACGAGAGCGGCACCGAGACGTCGACGACCGGGATGTAGACGCTCGGTGCTCAGGTGGAGGTGGTGCGCGACGATCGCCGACCACGGCCGTCACGCCGGCGAGCAGCAGCGAGCTTCCACCGGCCCGACAGACCGAGCGACCGCTTGTGCGTGAGCTTGATGAAGTCGTCGAGGAAGCCGATCGCCCCGCACGCGAGCGCCGTGAACAGCACGGTCAGCGCCTGCAGCCGGTAGTGGCTGACCGGGCAGGAAGCCGACCGTCGCCGCAAAGAGGATCAGCAGGCCGCCCATCGTCGGCGTCCCCTGCTTGGCGAGGTGATGCTTCGGGCCCGTCCTCGCGGATGTGCTGCCCGAACTCGTTGCGGCGGAGGAACTCGATGAAGCGCGGCCCGATCGCGATCGACACGACGAGCGCGACGCCGGCGGCGATAAGGACGCGGATCACGACACCGGCTCCAGCGAGCGCGTCCGCGACGACTTCGAGCCCGACCGAGCGCGAGCCCTTTACGAGCACCGCGTCACCGGGCTGCACGAGGCGCGCGCACCAGCTCGACCGCGTCCGCAGCCGTCGCAACCCACTCGTCCGGCCGGTAGCCCCGCGCGAGCTCGCCGACGCCGACGACGACATCGACCGCCGCCGCCGCGCGCTCCGACCTCGGCGTGGAACCGCGATGCCTCGGGCCCGAGCTCGGCCATCTCGCCGAGCACCGCGACCGTTCGCCGTCCGGCCGGCCCGCTCGATGAGATGCGCGAGCGCGGCGCGCATCGCGACGGGATTCGCGTTCCACGCGTCGTTGACGAGAAGGCCGCCGCCCGGCAGCTGCACTTCCTGCGAGCGCCAGCGCGAGAACTCGACGTCGACCGGCTCCGCGCGGCGGCTCCAAGCCGAGCGCCTCCGCCGCCGTCAGCGCCGCGGCGGCGTTCGTCGACCTGGTGCCGCGCCGTGAAGCCGAACACGAGATCGCGCCCGTGCCAGCGCACGCGCGTGCGTCCGTCGCGCTCACCGTCGACGTCCGGCGCGCCGAAGCGGCGCACGTCGAGCCCGCCGGGGACGAACGGCTCGAGCTCTGGCGCGTCTTCCGGGAGCACGGCGACGGAGCCCGGTTCGAGCTCCTCGAGCAGCTCGGCCTTCGCCCGGGCGATGTTCTCGAGGGTGCCGAGCAGCTCGAGGTGGACGGGAGCGATCGACGTGATGACGCCGACGTGCGGCCGCGCGATGCGTGCGAGCTCGCGGATCTGGCCCGGCCCGCGCATCGCCATCTCGGTGACGACGACCTCGGTGTCGGGCTCGATCCGGCACAGCGTGAGCGGCAGGCCGATCTCGTTGTTGAAGCCGTCCTCGGCGGCGACCGTGCGCCGATGCGGGCGCAGGAGAGCCGCGAGGATGTCCTTCGTCGAGGTCTTCCCCACCGAGCCCGTGATCCCCACCACCTGAGCATCGCTCCGCGCGCGGACGGCGCCGCCGAGCGCGGCAAGCGCAGCGTGCGCGTCGTCGGGGACGAGCGTCGCCGCGGCGCCGCGGGCACGCGCGTCGTCGAGGAACTCCTCGCCGCGGGAGACGACCATGAAGAGGTCGCCGGGCTCGACCCGCCGCGAGTCGACCTTGACTCCCGTGATCGTCTCCGCCGTCCCCTTCGAGCCGCCCCGGCGCGAGCTCGCGCACCTCCGCGAGCGTTAGCGGGATCACGCGAGCGCCTCCTTCGCAGCTTCGCGGTCGTCGAAGGGGATCGTCCGATCGGCGAACTCCTGGCCCTGCTCCGCGCCCTTGCCCGCGATGAGCACGACGTCGCCTGGGCGTCGCGAGCTCGACGGCACGCACAATCGCGGCGGCGCGGTCGAGCTCGACCTCGACGGGCATCTCCGTCCCGGCGACGATCTCGGCCACGATCGCCTCGGGATCCTCGCTCCGCGGGTTGTCGGACGTCACGATCGCGACATCGGCGAGCTCGGTGGCGAGCTTGCCCATCAGCGGACGCTTGCCGCGGTCGCGGTCGCCGCCGGCGCCGACGACGACAGATCACGCGGTTCCCATCCGCAAGCTCGCGCGCGGCGCGGAGCACCTTCTCGAGCGCGTCGGGCTTGTGGGCGTAGTCGACGATGACGTGGAACGGCTGGCCCGCGTCGACCGACTCGAAGCGGCCCGGCACGCCGCGCACCGACTCGAGGCCGCGCCGGATCGCGTCGTCGTCGCACCCGAGCTCGCGCGCCGCGAGCGCGGCGCCGAGCGCGTTCTCGACGTTGAAGCGCCCGCGCAGCTTGAGATCGACCGTCGGCAAGCGCCGAGTCGTCCGCTGCGTCGAACGTGATCGCGTCCGGCAGCTCCGCCGCGAGCCGCCGACCGTACTCGTCGCCTGATGTTCACGACCGCGATCGGCCGTGGCTCGGCGTGGAAGAGCCGCCGCTTCGCCTGGAAGTACGACTCCATGTCGCCGTGGAAGTCGAGGTGGTCCTGGCTGAGGTTCGTGAAGACGAGGACGCGGAAGCGGACGCGGTCGAGCCGGTGGAGGACGGACGCGTGCGACGACGCCTCCATCGCGCACGTGCGGTCGCCGGCGTCGAGCATCTCGCGGAACGTCCGCTGCAGGTCGATCGCCTCCGGCGTCGTGCGCACGACGCCGCGCCGCTCGCCGCCGACGCGCGCCTCGATGGTCCCGAGCAAGCCCGGTCTCCGCCCGGCGGCGGCGAGGATCGCGAACAGGAGGAACGTCGTCGTCGTCTTCCCGCTCGTCCCGGTGACGCCGGCGATCTCGAGCTCGGCGCTCGGCTCCCCGAAGAAGACGTCGGCGGCAGCAGCCATGGCCGCGCGGGCGTCGGCGACGACGATCTGCGGCACCGAGACGGCGAGCTCCCGCTCGACGACGAGCGCGACCGCCCCACCGGCGACCGCTTCCGCGGCGAAGTCGTGGCCGTCGGCCCGCGTACCGGGCACGCAGAAGAAGAGCGCTCCGGGAGCGACCGCTCGGGCGTCGTAGGCGAGATCGCGCACCTCGAGCTCTGTGCTCCCGAGCACCTGCACCGGCTCGAGCGCTGCGGCGAGGCGCTCCAGGTTCATCGGCACGGGACTCTACCGAGCGCTAATGGATCGGAAGATCCGGCGGGACGCCGAGGTACTGGAGGTCGAACGACGCGATCTGCTCGAACGCCGGCGCCGCGACGAGGCCGCCGTAGATCTCGCCCTCCGGCTCGTCGACGCTGACGAGGACGACGAGCCGCGGCGCGGCTGCCGGCACCATGCCGACGAACGTTGCGACGTACTTACCGGGGAGGTAGCCGTACGGACCGGGCTTCTGCGCCGTCCCCGTCTTGCCGGCAACGCTGTAACCGGGGATCGCGGCAAGCTCGGCCGTTCCCTGGTCCGAGACGACGCCCTTGAGCATCCGCCGCAACTCCGTGTCGACCGCCGGAGCGAGCATGCGGCGACGCTGCACGGGCGCGTGGGGCTCGCCGGCGACATGGTCGACTAGGTGCGGCCGGATCCAGACGCCGCCGTTCGCGATGGCCGAGTACGCCGCCGCGAGCTGGATCGCGGTGACCGACACGCCTTGGCCGATCGGAACGGTGCCTATCGTCGAACCGGACCAGTAGGACGGCAAGATGCCGGAGCTCTCGCTGGGGAAGCCGACGCCCGTCGGCCTCCCGAAGCCGAACCGGGCCATCCACTTCAGCATCCCCGCGTGGCCGAGGTACTTCGCCGCGATCTCGTCCGTACCGATGTTCGAGGAGCGCTGCAGGATCTGCCAGACGTGCAGCCGCTCGGTGCCGTGGACCTCCGCGTCGTGGATGACGCGATCGGCGACCCGCAGCGAACCGGGGACGGTGAAGACCGAGTTCGGCGTGATGTCGTGCTGCGAGAGCGCGCCGCCGATCGTCACGACCTTGAACACCGAGCCGGGCTCGAAGACGTCGTCGACCGCGTGGTTGACGGTCAAGCCGCGCGCGAACGCCTGCGGGTAGCTCGTTCGCGTCGTAGCCGGGCTCCTGCGCCATCGCGAGGATCGCGCCGGTGCGCGGGTCCATGACGATCGCCGTGGCGTCCTTCGCGTGCCACTGGTCGACTGTCTGCTGGAGAATCTGCTCGGCGTTCGCCTGGATGCGGCTGTCGAGCGTGAGGAAAACGTTCTTGCCGTTGCGGACCGGCTGGGTCTGCTGGGTCTCGACGACCTGGCCCGTCGCATCCCGGACGACTGTCGCCTCGCCCGGCCGGCCGGAGAGTGCCGTGTTGAGCTCGAGCTCGAGACCCGCGAGGCCTGTGTTGTCGGTGCCGACGTAGCCGAGCACGGGCGCGGCGACGGTTCCCTGCGGGTAGACGCGCTGCTGATCGGGTTGGAAGGTGAAGCCGGTGAGCTGCTTCTGCGCGAGCGCGGCAGCCTTGGCCGCGGGTGCCTTCCGCTCGACGTAGACGAAACCGACTTTGCGGTCGGAGAGCTGCCGGAGAACCGTCTTCTTTGAGATCCCGAGCGTCTTCGCCACGATCGCCGCCTCGCTGCGTGGGGCGGAGATCTGCATCGGATCGGCGATCACGTCGGTCACCTGCTCGCCGATCGCCAGAGGTGTACCCATGCGGTCGAAGATCGTGCCGCGCAATGCCTGCGGGTGGACCGTCGTCCTCGTCTGCAGGATCGCGGCCGCGGCGAGCGACGAAGCCCGCACGGTCTGCAAGTACGCGGTCCGCGCCGCAAGTGCCCCGAACGTGAGGAGGATGAGGAGGAAGAGGAGGCGTACCCGCTGGTTGACGAGCCGCACGCGCACCGGGCTCACTTGCGGCTACCGAGGTCGAGGAGCGTGGTGTCGGCGCCCGGCGCCGGCCCGAGACCGGCCCGGCGGGCTGCCGCTTCGACCCGAGGGGCGGCGGTGGCGCTCGCGTACCGCGATGCGAACTTCGCGTTCTCCTGCTGAAGTTGTCCGATTTCCGTGTCGAGGTTGTTGACCGAGACGTGCGCGCGGAGGACGGCGACGTTGACGGCGACGACGCCGACGAGCAGGACCGCGAAGACCGCCATCCAGACGAGCGACCCGCGGATGCGGAAGGCGCGCCGCTGCCGCTGCCGCGCCTTCGGCCTTGCGGGCGCACGCCGCGGCCGCGTCCTCGGAAGGGGTTCCGCGACCGCCGCGGGTGCGAACCAGGACTCGAGCGCCGACATCTAGGCCGTCTCCGCCTCGGTCTTGATCGCGACACGCAGGCGTGCCGACGACGAGCGTGGGTTCGCCGCGAGCTCGGCCTCGCCGGGGCGGATCGGCCGCCGCTGCACGGCGCGCAGCTCTGGCTCGTGCCCGCAGACGCAAACCGGGAAGTCGGGCGGGCACGTGCAGCCGCGCTCGCGCTCGCGCAGGAAGCGCTTGACGATCCGGTCCTCGAGCGAGTGGAAGGAGATGACCGCGAGCCGGCCGTCGGGCCGGAGCATCTCGAGCGCCGCCGGCAGCGCGGCGGCGAGCGACTCGAGCTCCCCGTTCACCGCGATCCGGAGAGCCTGGAAGACGCGCTTCGCTGGATGGCCCTCGCCGAACCGCGCGGGTGCCGGGATCGCCGCCTTGATCGTGTCGACGAGTTCGCCCGTCCGCTCGAACGGCTGCTCGCGCCGCCGCCGGACGATCGCGCGCGCGATCTGCTTCGCGTACCGCTCCTCGCCGTAGCGGCGGAAGATCGTCATGAGGTCACGCTCGCTCCACGTGTTGACGAGGTCGCGGGCGCTCTCCTCCTGCGTCGGATCCATCCGCATGTCGAGCGGCGCGTCGGCGGCGTATGAGAAGCCGCGCTCGGGCTGGTCGACCTGCATCGACGAGACGCCGAGGTCGAGGAGGATCGCGTCGGCGCGGACGCCGTTCGCCGCGAGCTGCGGCAGGACGACCCCGAAATCGCCGCGCAGGAGACGAGCGTTGAGGCTGAACCGCTTCTCGAACTGCTCGAAGTACGTGCGCGCCGCCGGGTCGCGGTCGATCGCGGTGAGCTTTCCGCGGCCGGCGAGGTCGGCGGCGAGGAGCGCGGCATGCCCTCCCGCGCCGAAGGTCGCATCGATAACCGACTCGCCCGGCCGCACGGCGAGGCCTGCCCGCACCTCCTCGGCGAGAACGGGTACGTGGTCAGCTGGTATGGGCTGCGAGACGTTCGGCAACATCCTCAGCACTCCCTTCGACTTCGGAGAGCTCGCGGCGCCAGGCGTCGCGGTCCCAGATCTCGACGTGGTCGTTGACTCCGGCGACGACGACGTCCCGGCCGAGCTTGGCGTGGGTGAGCAGCGCAGGCGGGATGATCACGCGCCCCTGCTTGTCCGGCAGGGTCTCAGTCGCGCCGGCGTAGAACATGCGATGCATCCGCCGTCCTTCCTGGCTCAGCGGGTTGAGCGGGGCAAGGATCGAGTCCCTGTAGTTCTCCCAGCCGCTCGGCGGCCAGGCGAAGAGGCAGCCCTCAAAACCCTTCGTGACGACGCAGCCATCCTCGAACGCTCGGCGGAACTTCGCCGGAAGCGTCACGCGATTCTTGTCGTCGATGGTGTGCTCGTATTCGCCAAGGAGCATGGGGCAGCTCTCCCTATCGCGCCACTGCTCCCCACTTTACCCCACCCGAACCCACTTTGTCCAGCGAATCAGAGATCTGCGGCGGTCAACTGCCTTTCGTAAGGTCCGCGGCTCGTCAGGACCGTGGCGCCGCAGCGTGCGCCGATCGCCACCGCTTCGTCGACGGGCAGCGCGCAGCCGAGTCCGTACGTCAGTCCGGCGGCGAAGCAGTCGCCACAGCCGTATGCATCGGCTACGGGGCCGGGGATCGGGGCTGCGCGGAACGGCCCGCCGGGACGGATCCAGCCGCCGAGCCCGCCGGCAGTCGTGACGACGATCCGCGGCGGCGGATCGAGCTCGCCGGGCTCGAAGCGCTCGCCGACGTCCTCGCCGCTCCCGACGAGGACGTCGATCTGTATGCCGGTGCTGCGAAGGGTCGGCAACTCGCGCGATGTCGCCACCAGCACCTTGGCGCGCCGGGCCGCCCGCAACGAGGCGACGTCGCCGCCGGTGAAATAGACCGCATCGCAACCGGCGAGCTCCTCCCACGGCAGCGAGTCGTGCTCGCCCGACGGCCGGAGCTTCTCGCCGATCACCGTGATCGTTCGCTCACCGCCGTCGTCGACATGCGTGAACGCGCGTCGCTGCGTGCCCGCCGCGTGGCCGGCGTGGACGGTGACGCCGCGCGCGGCGAGCTCCTTCTTCGAACGCCGGCCGTGCTCGTCGTTTGCGAGCGCGGTGAAGAAGAGGCACGAGCCGGCGAGATTCGCGAGCTGGACGGCGGCCACGGCACCGCCGCCCGCCGCGTCTTCCCACGACTCCCGCGCGTGAACGATCTCGCCCGCGGACGGCAGTTCCTCGACGCGCGCGAACTCGACCCACTCGACATGTCCGACTACGGCGACCTGCATAGACCTCACATCTTGATGGCGAAGTACGTTTCATGAATCGATGGCGGTCGCGGCGATTCCTCCGTTCGAGCGGTTCTACGAGGCACACAACGGTGAGGTGCTCGCCTTTCTCCGCCGCCGCGCCGGGCGCGACCGGGCCGACGACCTCTTCCAGGAGACCTTTCTTCGCGCGCTACGGGCGTACGCCCGGCTCGAGCACGGCGAGCACCTGCGCGCCTGGGTCATGACGATCGCGACGAACACGCTCGTCGATGCAGCGCGACGCGAGAAGCCCGCCGCCGAGCTTGCAACCGAACCGGGCGGCGAGGATCCGCGTCCCGCGTTCGAGGAGCTCGCGCCACTCACGGACGGGCTCCCACCGAAGGAGCGTGCGGCCGTCGTGCTCCGCTATGGCTACTCGCTCGACTACGACGAGATCGGCACCGCCCTCGGCTCGAGCGACGAAGCGGCGCGCCAGGCCGCCTCCGCCGGAGTGCGGCGGTTACGAAAGGAGAAGGGCGCCCAATGACTGCAGTCCCTGCAACGCTCGACGCCCGCTTCCGGGCCGCCGCAGCCGCGACGGGCGAGCTCGACGTCGCCTACGACGTCCTCGACGACACTCCGGTCGGGAAACTGCTCGTCGGCGTCAGCGACCGCGGCCTCTGCCGCGTCCACTTCGATCCCGATCCCGAGCGGGAGCTCGAGGATCTCGCGCGCCGCTTCGGCCCGCGCGTCCTCCGTGCGCCCGCGGCGCTCGACGACGTACGCCGCGAGCTCGACGAGTACTTCGAGGGCCGCCGCCACGCGTTCGACCTCGCGCTCGACCTCCGCGCCGCGCCCGAGTTCCATCAGCGCGTCCTCGCCGAGCTGGCACGCGTCGAGTACGGCCACACGACGACGTACGGCGCTCTGGCTGCTCTGGTCGGCGCGCCGAAGGCGGCGCGGGCCGTCGGCACCGTCATGAACCGGAACCCGGTGCCGATCGTCCTCCCGTGCCACCGCGTCGTCGGAGCGAGCGGGAGCCTCACCGGCTACGGCGGCGGGCTCGACCGGAAAGAGTGGCTGCTTCGGCTCGAGGGTGCGCTTCTTTAGGTGGAGATCGGCGCGCGCCGTCCGGCGGGAGCGCCATCATCGCAGCATGACACTCCTCGCGTACACAATTACGCACCACAACGGCATTCGGCTGGCGGAAGTGGGCGAGTTGCTCGGCGTCATCGGAGGCCTCGCGCTACTCCTCGGTGGGATGACGCCGTTCGGCAAGCGGATGGGACAAACGGTCGGCGGCGCCGGCCTCGCCCTCGGCTTCATCCTTCTCATCGTCGCCACCCGCTGGGGCCACTTCCACTAGACCGATTCGAGCACGGGGCGAAGCTTGTAGCCCACTCCCCAGACGTTCACAACCCAGTCGTCGAGCCCGGCCGCCGCGAGTTTGCGGCGGATCCGGGATGCGTGCGACTCGAGCGTCCGCGTCGGCACATACGTGCGGAATCCCCAGACGTCGCGCAGGAGCTGCTCGCGGGTGAAGACGCGGTCGGGATCGGACGCGAGCTTCACGAGCAACGCGAACTCCTTCGCCGACAGGTCGACGTCCTCGCCGTTCGCCACCGTCCGGCGCGTCACCCGGTCGATCGAGAGCGGCCCGACGTCGAGCCGCTCGACGCGCGGCGGGCAGCGCCGTAGGAGCGCGTGAATGCGCGCGAGCAGTTCCTCGTAGACGAACGGTCGCGCGAGGCAGTCGTCGGCGTGCGCGAGCGCGCGGACGCGCGCGGCCGGATCCGCGCCGCCGAGAACGATGACGGGGCAATCCGGAACGAGACCGCGGTCGAGCGCCTCGGCGTCACCGAGGAGCAGGAGGTCGGGGTCGGCGGCGCGCGGCAGCTGCTCGGCGCGCTCGTACGCGAACACGTCGAAGCCGTCGTTCCGGAGCTGCCGCTCAAGGAAGCCGCGCACCGCCGGCTCCGCTTCTGCGAGGACGAGTGCCGTCATGGCCACGAACCTACGCCGCGAACCGCAACGAGATTGTCACGGACCGCCCGGCCGGGACTCGGCCGCCGGGAGGATTCAGAGGCGGCCGGAGCGCACGACGCCCCACAACAGCCACAACCCGAGCAGAGCTGAGACTGCGAAACCGCCGATCGAAAGGACGTTGACGCCGAGGAGATGCGGTCCGCCCTTCGCGAAGATCCCGATCAGGCTCGAGCCGATCAGCCCGCCGACGACGATGAGCGCGACCACGAGCCGGTTGGCGAGTGTGTCGAGCTTTGCGAGGAGGTCGTCGAGGCCCTTGTGGACGAAGCCGACCTCGATCTGGCCGTCGCGTATCTCCTCCATGAAGTCGTGGAACTGGTGCGGCGCCTCGGCGAGCACCTGGGCATACCGGATGACCTCGCGGCGGGCGCGCCGAGCGACGCGCTCCGGCGTGAACCGCTCGAGCATGAGGTCACGCGCGTACGGCCGGGCAACCTCGAAGACGTTGAAATCGGGGTAGAGCTCCTGCCCCACGGAGCCGAGCGTCGCGATCGTCCGGTCGAGGAGCAGGAACCGTGTGGGCAGGCGCATGTTGAGCGAGTAGATCAACGCGAATCCCTCCCGGATCGCCTGGATCGGATCGATCTCGCTCAGGCTCGCCCCGTAGTAGCGGTAGTAGAGCTCGCGCAGCTCCGTCCGCAGCTCATCCTCGCGCTCGCGCGGATAGCGGACGCCGAGGTCGGACAGCCGCCGCGGGATCTGGTCGATGTTCTCGTTCGCCGCATCGATCAGCAACCCGGTCAGCTTCGACATGTCGTTGTCGCTGAGCGTCCCGGCCGAGCCGAAGTCGACTAAGCCGATCGTCCCCGTCTCGGGCGTGATGAGGATGTTCGCCGGGTGCGGGTCGGCGTGGAAGAAGCCGTGGCGGAAGATCATCGTCATCCACGTCTCGGTGATCCGGTACGCGAGGTCCCGCCGCTCCTCGAGCGTCATCGCCTCGACGTCGAGGTCGGCGAGCTGCACCCCGTCGATCCACTCGAGCGTGAGGACGCGCGAACCGGAGTACGACCAGTAGACCTTCGGCACACGGACGTGCGCGGCGCCGGAGAAGTGGCGGTGGGACAGCTGCGCGTTGCGGCCTTCGAGGCGGTAGTCGAGCTCCTTCCGGATCGAGCGCGCGAACTCGTCCACGAGCTGGCGCGCGTCGATGAAGTCGAGCGCCCTGACCCGCTCACGGGCGAGGCGAGCCGCCTGGTAGAGGAGCCCGATGTCGGCCTCGACTTGCCGCGCTGCTCCCGGCCGCTGCACCTTGACCGCGACGCGCTGACCGTTTGGGAGCGTCGCGGCGTGCACCTGGCCGATCGACGCCGCGGCAACCGGCACCGGATCGAACTCGGTGAAGAGACGCTCGAGCGTGTTCCCGAGCTCGGCCTCAATGACGCGGCGAACGTCCGCGAACGGGAACGGGCGCACGTCGTCCTGCAGGGCGCGCAGCTCGAAGACGATGTCAGGCGGTACGACGTCGGGGCGGGTCGAGAGGAGCTGCCCGAACTTCACGAAGGTCGGCCCGAGCTCGTCGAGTACCTCCCTGAGATGCTGGCCGCGCGCCGAGGCCGCCCCCTGCACAGCGGCGGCGTTCAACAGGCGGTCCTCCGCGGAGCGTCGAGGTAGAAGATCGCTCAGCCGGTGCGCCTCGATGAAGTAGCCGAAGCCGTGGCGCACCATCACCTGCGCGATCTCGGACAGACGCCCGATCGTCCGCGTCCGCGTCGGCGGGGTCGTGCTCATGCGAGAAGGTTAGGCCGCGACGCGCCGGCGCGCCTCGCGGCGGCGCGTCCACGGGCCAGGTGGCACGAGCAGGGACTCGGCGTGGAGATACGCCAAGCCGACGGCGGGGATGTCCCCGTATCGCTCGATGCAGATGTAGCGGCGGCGCCACTCCGGGAAGAACTTCCGGTTGAACGAGTAGAGGCGCTCGAGCTGGAAGAGGTTGTCGGCGAGCAGCACGACGCGCCGCGCGAGGCGCCTCCAGAGCGTCGTCGCGCGTTCCGGCGAGATGACATCGGTGAAGGCGCAGAAGTTGAGAGACAGCTCGCTCGCGCCCTCGGCGCGCGCCCAGTCGATCGTCTCGACGATGAGAAACTCCGTGAGCCCGTTCGGCGCATCGGGCCGGCGGCGCATCGTGCTGAGCGACCAGCCTCCGCCCGCGGGCGACGGCGCGAGGTGGAGGAAGCCGCCGATGCTCCCGTGCTCGTCGCTCGCGATCGCAAGCACCGTGCCGGGCACGTGGAGGTCGTCGATCGTCATCGAGAAGCCGCGCTCGGGCTGGTCGCCGCGCCACGCGGCTGAGACGTCCGCAAGCTCCGCCTCGAGCACGGGCGAGAGCTCGTCGGCGGCGACGACGCGGAAGGTGTAGCCGGCCTTCTGCAGCCGTGACACCGACTGGCGCACTTTGCGGATCGCACGGCCCTCGAGCGAGAACTCGGCCGGCCTCAGCACGGCCTCCTCGCCCAGCGGGATCGGTTTGAGGCCCATCGCGCGGTACCGGGGCAGGTGGTACTCGGATGCACCGACGACCGCGAGCCGCCAGCCATGTGCGCGCGCGAGGCTCTGGAACTCGGCGAGGAGCGCGTCGATCTCCGACTCTTCCCCGACCGGATCGCCGCTCAGGAGCGCCGTCCCGGCCACGACGCGGTACGCGAGGAAGGCTCTGCGAGTCGGTGAGAAGAGGTAGCTCTTGTCGCGGCGCAGCGCGAAGAACGAGAGGCTGTCTGTGCCGTACGTCTCGACGAGCGTCCGCGCGACGCGCCGTTCCCCGACGCTCTGCGCGACGGCCTGCCCGAACGGGCGCAGCCAGAAGTAGAGCGCGGAGAAGCCGGCGACGATCCCCACGGCCGTGAGCGCGTCAGCGGCGCGGTCCGGCAGGTCGGCGCCGCGGAGCTCGGCGGCGATCGCGACCGCGGCGATCCCGCCGGCGAGCGCGCCGAGGCCGAACACGAACCGGACGCTCGCCGGATCGCCCGGCACGTCGAAGCGGTCGCGCCAGTGGATCAGCGCGAGGAGGAAGAGAAGTGAGATCGCCGCCTCCTCGACGTCGAGACCCTTCGCGAGATGGGCCGCCGCCGAGGCGAGGACGACGAGGATCGCGAGCTGCCAGGCGCGATGGCGGCG
Organism: uncultured Actinomycetes bacterium; assembly: GCA_963753525.1. Taxonomy (GTDB): domain Bacteria; phylum Actinomycetota; class Thermoleophilia; order Gaiellales; family Gaiellaceae; genus Palsa-739. Next base: position 190,982 of record CAVWCS010000003.1, on the reverse strand, counting down.
CCGTGCGAGCGAGCGCGAGAGGAAGACGAGGCCTATCGCGCACGCCATCGTCAGGATGCGCGCGCCTTCCGGCCAGCCGGGCGGCAGCACGCCGCGCATGAGCTTGACGCGGTCGGCCATCTCCGGGGTCGCCGCCGAGACGATCCCCATAACGCCGACCGCGGCAGCGGAAAAGGCGAGGAGCCGCTCGGCTGGAAGGCTCCGCAGCGTCACGCACGCAGGGTACAACGTGACGGTGACGACCGAACCTGTTCGGATTCCGCTGCCTCGTTGGGTCGCCGCGGTTCTCTTCGGCCTTGCGATCCTGCTCGTGCCGTGGATCCTCTACCTCACGTTCACGCTGCCCGCGCGGCACGTCACGGTTCACTACGACCTAGCGTGGGTCGGCTTCGACGTCGGCCTCGCCCTTACGTTCGCCGCCACCGCGTGGGCCGTCGTGCGCGGATCGCACTGGCTCGTCCCGTTCGCCGCCGTGACCGCGACGATGCTGTGCTGCGATGCGTGGTTCGACGTGACCACGTCGCGGCCGGGCACCGAGCTCCTCGAAGCGATCGCGCAGGCTGCCGTCGCTGAACTCCCGCTCGCCGCGCTATGCGCCTTCATCGTCTACGACGCCGAGCAGTTCCTCGCGGCGACCGTCACGCGCTTCCGCCGCGCGTCTGGCGCGGAGAACTCGACGCAGGCGGGCTAAGTGCATCAAGCGAGAGGCACTCTCGCCTGGCCAGTGCGCGGGACAGTCACCTGAGCGCCTGTTCCCAATCCTGAGTTCGCAGCGCTAGCTCGCCGGGGCCAGCGCTCGGAACCGCGCGCGGGCGGATTCGGCATCTGGACGCGTCAGGAGTACATCGCGTAGTTATCGGAGGCGAGGCAGGTGTTTCCCCGATGCCGCCCCACCCTCTTAGGCGGATCCTGAGACTGTCAATCCACGAAGACGGGATGAACATCCCACTGAAAGATTGGCGAGAGGCCCGGTCGGGCTTCAACGAAAGGGGAACGAGGGAAATGAGGAAGCTTCCTGTAATCGTCGTGGCGGCGTTTGCGCTCGGTGGGGCCGGGACGGCGTTCGCCGCCATCACCTGGCCTTCCTCGGCCACCAGTTGGTCGGGGGTCAACGCCCACCTGAACGCGCTGCACAACACTGACCTGACGCAGTTGTCGAAGGTCGTGGTAGTCCGAGCGGCCCTGACGAAGTCAGGCGGCAACTCGGTTGAGGGGAGCGTGCGCTGCCCCGGCGGGTCGGGAACCAAGACCGACTGGTACGCGACGGGCGGCGGCGTGATGTTCCAGGACACTAGCCCGGACGGCGACTGGTACATCAACAGGTCTGGGCCGATCACACAGATGGGACCGAATGAGCCACCGAACGGCTGGAAGGGTGCTGCTAGCGACCCCGTTTTCCAGCAAGGAGATCCGGTGCCGACTGACATTTACGTGTACGCAGTCTGCGCAACTTGAGCGGCCGATGTCGCGTGGACGATCGCCTGGGATCCCTCTGGCGCCACAACCACGGTCCGAGTGATCCGCACCCGCGTGCGCGAGTCGTGGCTCTCGCCTGATTGGATCTCGGCCGGAGGCTAAGACAGCCGCGCAGCGACGGCTTAGCCGCAGGCTCTCCCGCTCCCCGGCGCGCGCCGAAGGCGCCCGCCGCGGCGGGTAACGAGGTCTCAGTGCGAAGGCGCGGAAGACCGCGCTCTTCCGCGCCGCAGTTCGTTCAGGATCCTTGAGGACGCGGAGCGTCCTCAAGGAGGCGAAGCCTGTGCTCGAGCTGAGCCACCCGTAGCTCGAGCTCGTCCAGTTCCTCGCGCTTCACGAGGCCGAGCTCGTCGCCGAGCGAGCGCAGCGCTCCGGTCGCCTGCTCCGAGAGCTTCTCCTTGCTGCCGCGCGCGCGGCTGGGCAGCTCCGCGAAGAGCTCCTCCACGGCGTCGAGGAAGAGACGCGTACTACCGCGTTCGGCCATGTGGCCTCGAGCGCCGCCGCTGGCTGCGCTTCTCGCGGCGATCCTGCGCATCGGGCGCCGATGTGGTCGCGACGACTGCGTCGACGAGCTCCGGCGTCGGCTCGGCCGCGAGCGCCAGTCTCCGACCCGAGCAGCGCCGCAGTGCCTGCCTCCGCCGCGGCGGTCGCCTTACGCCGCGCGTACTCGGGCTCGCGCTCCTTCCAGATCGCGAGGATCGGCGCGGCGAAGAAGATCGAGGAGTACGCACCGGACGTTACGCCGACGATGAGCGCGAAGGCGAAGTCCTTCAGCGTCGCGCCGCCGAGGATCTCGAGACAGACGATCGGCAGCAGCGTGATGGTTGTCGTCACCAGCGAACGGCGGATCGTCTCCCACAGCGAGACATTAACGATCGTCGCGATCGGCGACTTGCGCATGAGCGGGATGTTCTCGCGGATGCGGTCGAAGATGATGATGGTGTCGTAGATCGAGTAGCCGAGCACCGTTAAGACGGCGGCCACTGTCGCGACCGACACCTCCTTGCCGACAAGCGCGTAGACGCCGACGGTCACGGCTATGTCGTGGAGCATGGCGAGGATGACCGGGATCGCGAACTTCAGATCGAACCTGACCGTGATGTAGATCGTGATCAGGAGCAGCGAGACGATGATCCCGTAGATCGCGTCGATCGCGATCTGGTGTCCGAACGTGCCGGAGACGGCCTTCGTGCCTCCCCCGCGTTTATGGAGCTGGGTGCTGAGGGCCGTTTCAACCTTCCGCTGCTCCGCCGGCTTGAGCGGCTTAGTCTTAATCTGCCAGGACTTCGCGTCGCCGCTCGGCAGCGCGTTGACGCCCTGGACGGTGGCATCCGGCACGCCTTCGGAGGCCATGAGCGCCGAGACCGTGTCCGGCGAGTACGCCTTGGGCGTCTGGAAGGTGAACACCGTGCCGCCCTTGAAGTCGATCCCGAGGTTGAGGCCGCGCACGCCGAGCGCCACGACTCCGGCGAGGATGATCACGCCGGACAGGGCGAACCACCAGTAGCGGCGCTTCATGAAGTCGATCTGCAGCCACTTCGCGGTCTGCTGGCCGTGCGCGCCCATGAAGTGCGGGTTGTCGAACCAGCGGAAGCCGCTGAGCAGGCCGAGCATCGCGCGCGTCGCCGCGACGGCGGTGAGGAGCGAGATCACCGTCCCGATCAGGAGCATGAGGGCGAAGCCCTTCACGTCCGCCACCGCGATGAGGAAGATGACCATCGCCGTGATCACGGTCACGACGTTCGCGTCGAGAATCGTGTGGAAGCCCTTGCCGTAGCCGGCCGAGATGGCGGACCGCACGGACTTCCCTGCCCGCACCTCTTCCTTGATCCGTTCGAACACGACGACGTTCGCGTCGGCCGCGACGCCGATCGTGAGGATCAGCCCGGCGAAGCCCGGCAGCGTCAGCGTGACGTTGAAGAGGAGGATCGCCGCGTAGTAGAGGAGCCCGTAGATCGCGAGTCCGAGCACCGCGACGAGACCGAGGAAGCGATAGAGCAGGAGAAGGAACAACGCGACGATGATGAGGCCCGCGACTGCGGCCAGAATCGCCTGGTGGAGCGAGCTCTTGCCGAGCGTCGCGGTGACCTCCGACGACTCGAGCGGCTGGAACGTGTACGGCAGCGAGCCGCTCTGGAGAACGAGCGCCAGGCTCTGCGCAGCCCCGAGCGTCCCCATGTCGCCGATCGTCGCGCCGCCGACGATGCCGTCCTCGAAGCTCGTGTCCGTGTAGTCGATGTACGGCGTCGCCTGAAGCTTCCCGTCGAGCACGATCGCGTTGTGCTGCGTGTACTGCTGGTTGAGCTGCCCGGACGAGCCGTGGAGGCCGGCGACGAACCGGCCTCGGTCGTACTCGGCCTTCGTGATTGCCGTGAACTCCCTCTGACCGCGGCTCGAGAAGCCGAGCACGACCTCGGGCTGACCGTCGCCATTCGTGGCGTTGTCGGCCGTGATGTCCGACTCGTTGAGGTCGTTGCCGGTCAGTTCCGGCGGCCCGTTAGGCGCGAGCGGGTAGTACTTGAAGAGGTACCAATAGATGCCGTCGGGCGAGGTCTTGACGGGTGACGTCGAGCCGGTGAAGTTCGCCTGCGTCCCGGAGACGACCTCCCGGTTCGCCGGCACCGCGAGGATCGTCGTGCCTGACGGCTTGTGTCCGCCGAAGCCCGCGAGGAGTTGCTTCTGCGTCGGGTCGGGACCGGCCAGAACGGCGTTCTTCTCCGTCGTCTTCTTCGTCGTCGACTTGCCCTTGACCCTCGGGTGCGTGACATCGATCTTCGTCCCGAAGAGGTAGTACGCCTCGGGCGTGCCCTTCTTCGCCTCGCTCTTCACGTGCGCCTGCGTGAGGAGCGCGTAGAGCGTCGGATACGGCGTCGGGTTGCCGTTGCTGACCGTCGGCGGCGCGAGATCCTTCTCGAAGTCGAAGAACTGCAGCTTCCCGGTCGAACCGACGATCGCGGCCGCCTTCGCGGGATCGTGGACGCCGGCGAGCTGGATGACGATCTCGTCAGTGCCCTGAATCGCGACGTTCGGCGATGCGACGCCGAGCTTGTCGACGCGGTTGACCATGATCTGCTGTGCGGTCTGCATCTGCGCCGCGTTGATCGTCTGGCCGGGATCCGGCACCGCCTTGAGGATGACCTCGAGTCCGCCCTGCAGGTCGAGGCCGAGCGTCGGCTTGATGTACAGCGGCGACCCGGGGATTGCGAGGAACGCGGCGCCGATCACTGCGGCCACGATCAGCCCCATGAGCAAGAGGTAGTTGCGGCGTTCTCTCACAGCCGGAGAAGGTTAGCCGGGCTTCTCTTCGTCCGACTCGGCGTCGAACGCCGACTGCCAGCGCTCATCGGACGGGTCTTCGGGGTCGGCGGGCTCGGCGGTCGCGGCTGCGGCGACGGGAGCGCGCTCCGTGAGCTGGGCTGCGATCGCACGGCGCGCGAGGCGCACCTCGACATTCGGCGCGATCTCGACGCGGACGTCGTCGTCGTCGATCCGCGTCACCTTCCCGTAGACGCCTCCCGCAGTGAGGACTTCGTCCCCGACCGCGAGCTCGGACTGCATGCCCTGCGCGAGCTTCTGCTTGCGTCGCTGCGGACGGATCACGATCAGCCACATCGCGCCGAAAGCGAGAGCGAGGATGAGCAGGATCGACGGGAAGCCGCTGCTCGTACTCTTTCCCGCCGCTGCGGTCGTCGCTAGTGCGATGAGCATCAGTTGAGCACTCCGTTCCGCCAGGAGATGAATTCGCCGCGCTCGATCGCCTGCCTCGCGCCGGCTACGAGATCGAGCAAGAAGCGGAGATTATGCAGACTGAGGAGCCGCAGCCCGAGGATCTCCTGCTGCGTGACGAGGTGACGGATGTACGCGCGGCTGAACCGCGTGCACGCCGGGCAGGGGCAACCGTCCTCGAGCGGCCGCGCGTCGCGCGCGAAGCGGGCATTGCGGAGGTTAAGCCGGCCCTCGCTCGTGAGGGCGCTGCCGGTGCGGGCCGTGCGCGTCGGGAGGACGCAGTCGAACATGTCGACGCCGCGGGCGATCACCTCGAGCACGCCTTCGGGGTCGCCGATCCCCATGAAGTAGCGCGCCTTCTCGTCCGGCAGGAAGGTCGCGGCGGCGCTCGTCGCCTCGAACATCGGCTCGCGGTGCTCCCCCACACTGAGGCCGCCGATCGCGTAGCCGTCGAAGTCGAGCTCGACGAGCTCGTTCGACGACCGTTCACGCAACTGAAAATCGAGCCCACCCTGCGTGATCGCGAAGCGGAGCTGCCCGGGCGCGCGCGGCAGGTCGCGCTGGCGCTGCGCCCAGAGCGTCGTGCGGCGTACCGCCTCCTCGAGCTCGGCGCGCGACGCATCCGCGGGGAGGCAGATATCGAGGCACATCGCGATGTCCGAGCCGAGCCGCTCCTGGATCTGCGCCGCGAGCTCCGGCGTGAGCCGCTCCGCCTTCCCGTCGTAGACCGAGCGGAACGTCACGCCGTCGTCGTCCGCCCCGAGCAGCGTGTCGCGGAGAGAAAAGACCTGGAAACCGCCGGAATCCGTGAGGATTGGCCCGTCCCAGCCCATGAACTGGTGAAGGCCACCGAGCTCGGCGATGAGCTCCTCCCCCGGGCGCAAATGAAGGTGGTACGTGTTGCCGAGGACGATCTGAGCGCCGAGCGTGCGCAGCTCGTCCGGGTCGACCGCTTTCACGGTCGCCTTCGTCCCGACCGGCATGAAGACGGGCGTGCGGACGTCGCCGTGCGGGGTGTGGAGCACGCCGGCGCGCGCAAGACCATCGCGTGCGGTGACCTCGAAAACGCTCACAGCGTGCCCGGAAACCATGTGTGGATCCGCGCCGCGATCTCCGCGTCGCGAGCGGGGTCGGCGGGCACGCGGAGGTCATGCTCGCGAATCCGTCCGAGCTCGGCGACAACAGCGCGGAGCGGCGCGGCACTACCGAGGAGCGTCGCGATCCGGACGGAGTACGGCGCGAACTCGTCCAGCTGCGCGTGCAGCTCGCGCTCGCCGCCGTCGCGCCAGAAGTCCCGCCACTCGTTTGCGCTCCGCGGCCTCAACAGAACGGATACGCGATCAACATGCTCGAGCGTCGGACGACGAAAAGCCGGGCCTGACGGTGTACGGCTGGAACGCGAAGCGCTGACTCGATGTCCGCCCGAGGACGGAGAACGTGATGTCCACCTCGCGCGGAACGCACGCACGGCCGACGACGTAGATGCCGAACTGGGCGCGAGAGTGAACGGTGTACGGCAGCCGGTGTGCCTGAATCAGTCCTTCGGCCGGCCCAACGGAGCCGCCGTCGCCGCGGAGGACGGTCAGGTTGGCCCAGTCCGAGTTCTCGAGCGTGATTTCTCGGAACTGCTTCCCCCCGGACGCCCAGCCGTTCAATCCATTACTCGTCCCCGTGAGCGGGTGGTACGCGCGGTACGAGCCCAAGACGACGACGCCGACGAGAGCGAACACGAGCCAGACGCGCCAGGACGGCCTCTCGAAGGGGAGGGTCGTACCGACCGTGTACCGGCGGATGATCCACGTGGCCGCCGGCAGCGCGACGATGCCGGCTAGCGCAGCCGGTCTCAGCGCGAGGTAGGGCGCGTAGCCGGTGAGAGCCACCGCCACCGTGACGACCCCGAACGAGACCGGACCGCGGGTCGCGAGCGCGATCTCCCTCCGGATCCACCACGCCGCGAAGAGCACGACGAACGCCGCGACGACGAGGTCGGCGTCGAGACTCCACGCACCGTCCACCGGGAAGGGGCCGGGGCGCGCGAAGGGTCGCGGTAGCCATCCAAGCGCCAGGAGCGGTAACGCGAGGACGACGAGCGCCACGGACGCGAGGAAATAGCCGACCAACACAGCCCAAAGCAGCCGCATGAACGACGGGGGCTGAGTCGAGCCAACGGGAACCTCAAGAGCGACGCTGCTCATGGTCAGAGGATAAGCATCGCGTCGCCGAAGGAGTAGAAGCGGTACCGCTCCTCGATCGCGAGCTCGTAGAGGCGCCGCATCTCCTCTACTCCCGCAAACGCCATCACGAGCGCAAGGAGCGTCGAGCGCGGCAAATGGAAGTTCGTGAGGAGCGCGTCGACGCGTCGGAACTCGAAGCCCGGCGTGATGAACAACTCAGTGCGGCACGCGAGAGGCGCGCCGCGCGCGACCGTCTCGAGTGTGCGCACCGTCGTCGTCCCGACCGCGAGCACCCGTTCCGCAGCGCGGATCCGCTCCCACTCCCCCGCTGCGACTTCGTAGCGCTCACCGTGGATCACGTGCTCGGAGAGCGTCGCCTCGTTGACCGGACGGAACGTGTCGAGGCCAACATGGAGCGTGACGCGTGCCGGGTCGAGCTGCGCGAGCAACTCCGGCGTGAAGTGAAGACCCGCCGTCGGCGCCGCGGCCGAGCCCGACTCGCGCGCGTAGACCGTTTGATAGCGGGACGGGTCGGCGAGCGGCTCGGTGATGTACGGCGGCAGCGGCGTCTGGCCGTCTGGCTCGCCATCAAGTCGCACGCGCCAACGACCCTCGCCGAGATGCTCGATCAGCTCGACCCGCCCATACCGGCGGCCGGGCTTGAGCCGTCGCGTCGGCCGCGCGAGCGCCTCCCACGTACCGTCCTCGCACAGTTCCAGCAGGAGCACCTCGCCACGCGGCGACTCGATGGGAATCCGCGCCGGCACGACCTTGGTGTCGTTGACGACGACGAGCTCGCCCGCCAGCTCGTCCGGAAGATCGGCAAAGCTCCGGTGCCGCACCTCGCCGCTCGCGCGCTCGTACACGAGCAACCGCGACGCGTCCCGGCGCTCGGCGGGATGCTGCGCGATCAACTCTTGCGGCAGTTCGTAATCGAGCTCGTCGACGTCCATCCGCCGCAGTTTGTATCGTCGGCGCCATGGATCAGGACGCAATTGCACGCGCAATGCAGCGGCTAGGGGAGGCTTCCGAGGGACGGACCGACCCGGCGGCGTTCGACGCGGCGCTCGAGCGGGCTCGCGCCGCGGTCGAGGCGCTCGCCGCGACGACCGCCGAGATCGAGGCGGGCCTGCCCGAGGCGATCCAGGACGGCATTCGCCACCACTTCCGGCCAAGCACGCGGCATCTCGCCGAGGTTCGCGGCCTGATGAACCAGGTGATCCGCCGACTGGAGCGGATCGAGGGCGACGTCCTCGCCGAGCGGCACGCGCGCATCGATGACCTCGCACTGCTCGTCGACCTCATCGCCGCCGGCTGGCAGGGCGTCGACGACCGCATCGCGCAACTCGAGTCGCGGCTGCAGCGCGAAGGGGCTGTCGTCTACCGGCTCGAGGACCGTCAGGCCGGCTGAACGTCCCGCGGTAGGACGAGGACGAACCGGCTCCCCGCGCCGGGCTTGCTGTCGACCGCGAGCCTCCCGCCGAGTGCCAACGCGAGCTCGCTCGCGATCGTCAGGCCTAGTCCGGTGCCGCCGGCGTGGCCGCCGTGGCCCGACCAGAATGGCCGGAAGATCCGCTCCTGCTCGTCCGCCGCGATGCCCGGCCCTGTGTCCGCCACAGTCACGACCACCTCGCGACGGTCGACCGCGAGCATCAACTCGACGCGGCCGCCCTCCGGCGTCCACTGGATCGCGTTCGCGAGGAGGTTCGAGACGATCTGGAGGACGCGGTCACCGTCCGTGACAAGGACGGCGTCGCCCGCGATCGCGAGCCCCAGCTCGATGCCGCGCCCCTGCGCCTCCGTTGCGAATGCCGCGTGGGCGCGCTCACACAGGACGCGCATGTCGACCTCCTCACGCAGGAGCGTGAAGCGGCGCGCGTCGAGCTTCGCGAGGTCGAGCACGTCACCGACGAGCCGCTCGAGCCGAGCCCCCTCCTCAGCGACGACGTCGAGCGACCGGCGCTCCGAATCCTCGTCCTCCAGCACGCCCTCTCGTAGCGCCGAGACGTGTCCGCGGATCGCCGTGAGCGGCGTGCGCAGCTCGTGCGAGACGGACATGAGGAAATTGCGCGACAGCTCCTCCGACTCGGCGAGCCGCGACGCCATCTCGCCGAACCGCGTCGCGAGCCGCTCGATCTCGCTGCCTCCGCCCGGCCCCGGCAGCGCGACGTCGTAGTGCCCGGCGGCCACCGCGTCGGCGGCGCGTGTAAGCGCCTCGAGAGGGCGAGTCAGGCGCCGGGAGAAGAAGACGACAAGGAGAAGCGCCAGCGGAATCCCGATCCCGAACGCGATCGCCAACTCGCCGAGCAGCTGGAGCCAGTTGCTCGTGACCGCGGAATTCGGTTTGGCGACGACGATCGCGCCGACGGGGATCCCCGCCAGCCGCACGACCTGCGCGACCGCGAGATAGCCCCTCCCGTTGGCCGAGAGGTTGATGGTCTGCGGGCCTCTGCCGACGAGATCCGAGAACGGGACGGCGCTCCGCCGCAGAACGGTCACGGCGCCGGCGAAGAGAGACGCTCCGCGCACCGCCGGGACCCAGAAGATCTCGTCGCCACCGATCGCCTTGTGGAGGCTCTGAACGGGAACGTTCGCGATCCCCGCCTGCTGCGCGTACAGCTCCACGATCCCCGCCGACTCTGCGCGGAGCTCATGCGCCGCGCGGGTGTGCGTGTAGTCCTGGAAGAACCGAACCGCGATCAGCGCGGACGACGACGGCCGCGAGCACGACCCCGACGAGGAAGAGCGCCGGCAGCCGGAAGCGCAGCGACCGCAGCACGCCGCAGCCCTACGCGCCGGCCGGCGCGGCCGCGGCTTTGTAGCCGATCCCCCACACGGTCACGATCGGCGACGCGTCGCCGAGCTTCTTCCGCAGTTGCCGGACGTGGACGTCGACCGTGCGCGTATCGCCGGCGAACGTGTAACCCCAGACGCGCTCGAGGAGCTGGTCGCGCGTGAGGACGAGCCCGCGATGGTCGAGCAGCTCCCAGAGGAGGTCGAACTCCTTCGGCGCGAGCCGGATCTCCGTGTCGCCGACGTGGCACTCACGGCTGCCGGCGTCGAGGACGAGCTCGCCGTGCTCGAGCGTCCGTCCTTCGCCGTTGCGGCCGTTCGGAGCCGCTGCGGCGGAGGATCGCGCGCACGCGGGCGACGAGCTCGCGCGGGTTGAACGGCTTCGTGAGGTAGTCGTCCGCGCCCGCCTCGAGGCCCGCGATCTTGTCGAGGTCGTCGTCGCGTGCCGTGAGCATGAGGATCGGGAGATCGCTGTTCTCGCGGATCCGCCGGCAGACCTCCAGCCCGTCGAGGTCGGGGAGCATCAGGTCGAGGATCACGAGTGACGGCTGCGTTCGATCGCACGAAGCGGAGCGCCTCGCGGCCGCTCGCCGTCGTGAGGACGTCGAAGCCGTCCTTCCGAAGGTACGCGGCGACGAACGACGCGATCGGCGTCTTCGTCCTCGACGACGAGGATCGTCTCGATCGGAGCTGGCGCTCACTTGCCCCTCAGTTTCCGAGTGACGACGCCCGAGGGCAGCGAGACGAACGGCCTACCGTCGAACGAGTACTTACCGTCGTTGCGGGGATACGCGGCCGAGCCGTGGAGGGACACGCTGCCCTTGCTGCCCTTGCTTCCGGCGTACAGCGAGACGCCCGCGCCGTAGACGACGACGCGCCAGACGCCGCCGATGGCACGGAACCGGAATCGCTCCCGCTGAACTCCGTCCCCGGCACGCCGTGCCACGTGACGGCGCGCCGCGAGACGTCGACTCCTGCCGCGTCCGCCGCGAGCGAGCCGGTGCTCGAAGCGAGGTGGTAGAGCTGGACGGCGCCTTCCTCTGCGATACGGCCGAGCACGAAGCCGTTGCACGACGACCGTGGCGACAGGGCTGCCCGTCACGCCGCCGTCGGTCGACGCGTCGCGAACGACGAGAAAGCCGGGCGCGGGGAGGTGACCCTGTGGGCGCGCGGTGGCCGCCGCCGGCAGCGCCAGAACGGCAGCACCGGCAAGAAGGAGGAGAATCAGGCGCATTTCCGGCTTCAGAGTACTCCCACCCCGGCCGCAGGAACGTCCGGCGCATACGCGAATCTGTTCGAGATGTCTCCCGGCGCGCTTCAGGATCGCTCGGAACGGCTCGCGTCGCTCGTCGACGGGCTCGGCGCCGCCCTGCGCGGCAGCGGTATCGCCGACGATGCCGCGTCGCGCCTGCTCGGAAACGCCTCGGCAGCCGTCCTCGATGCGCTGACGCTCGATCTGATGCTCCCGGACGATCCGCCGGCTCCCGCGGCGCCCGTTCCGGTCGAACTGCCCGAAGCCGCGCGGGCGCTCCCGCTCGCCGCCTAGCTGTCGTACGAGTAAAAGCCGCGGCCGGTCTTGCGGCCGAGGAGGCCCGCGTTCGCCATCGCAACAAGCCGCGCGGGCGGCGCCATCCGCGGCTCGCGTAGCTTCTCCCAGAGCGCTTCGCTCGCATGCACGTGGACGTCCAAACCGACGAGGTCGACGAGCTCGCACGGCCCCATCGGCCAGCCGGCGCCGTGCTTCATGCCGGCGTCGAGATCCTCCGGCGTGACGCGCGCTTCGTCGAGCACGCGGATGCAGTCGTTGAGGAGCGGGATGAGGACGCGGTTGACGACGAAGCCCGGAGTGTCGTGGCAGCGGATCGGGTGCTTGCCGAGCTTCTCCCCGAGCGCGAACGCCGTATCGAACGCCGCGTCTGAGCTGAGCTCGGCACGGACGATCTCGACGAGCGGCATGAGCGGCGCGGGGTTGAAGAAGTGCATGCCGACGACGCGTTCCGGCGTAGCGACCGCGCCGGCGATCTCGGTCACGGAGAGCGCGGACGTGTTCGTCGCAAGCACGGCGTCGGCGCGGCAGACACGCTCGAGCTCGGCGAAGAGCTCCTGCTTCGGCGCGAGTTCCTCGACGATCGCCTCGATCACGACGTCGCAGTCAGCCATGTCCGCAACCTCGGTCGTCGTGGACAAGAGCCCGATGTCGTGGCTCTCGATCTGCCCCTTCTCGACCTTCCGCGTGAGGAAGTGGTCGATGCGTCCGCGCGCCTTCTCCCCCAGCTCGGCCGTGACCTCGCGGCCGACGGTCTCGAGACCCGCCTCGACCGCGAGCTGCGCAATGCCCGCGCCCATCGTTCCCAGCCCGACGACTCCGACCTTCATCGCGCCGAAACCTAGCGACCTACGCGCGGGCGGTGACGATCCAGGTGGAGGCCAGTGCCTCAACCTGACCGTCGTCCTGCACGAAGCGCGCGAGCGCGCCGTGGAGGAGCCGTTCGAGCTCCGGGCGCATCTCTGCCCCCTGCTCTCCGGCGAGGCGCAGCGCTTCCGCGGCGGGGCCGAGCGCGAGGTTCATCTCCACGGCCCGGTCGAGGCTCTGACCGAACTGGAGCATCGCGTCGTACCGCCGCAGCGTGATGTCGCCGAAGCCGGCGCTGCGGAGCTGACCGGTCACGGTGTCCGCATCGGCCATCGAGAACGGCCCAGGGCCGCACCGCGGCTCGTCCGTCTCCGACTCCTCGGGATCCGGCAGCAGCGGCTTCACGACCTCCTCCGCCACATAGAGCCACGGGTTGTCGACCTTCCGCCTCCACACGACGGAGCAGAGAAGCGCGCCGTCCCGCATCGCGCCCCGGATGTTCCGAAGCGCGGGAACCGGGTTGTCGAAGAACATCGTCCCAAAGCGCGAGAAGACATAGTCGAACGAGTCGTCGAACGTCGTCTGCTGAACGTCGCGAACCTCGAAGCTGGCGTTCCCGATGCCCGCCTCGTCGACCTCGAGCCGCGCCTGCTCGATGAACCGCGGCGCGATGTCGACGCCGAGCACCGAGCCGGACGGACCGACGAGCCGAGCGATCTGTTGCGCCGTGTCGCCGAACCCACAGCCAACGTCGAGCACGCGGTCACCCTCCCGCGGTGGATGGACACGCAGCGCCTCGTCCCCGAAGACGGCAAGGCCTCCGATGACGATGTCGCGGTACTGGAGGAAGCGGTCGAAGAGGACGCCGTTCCAGGCCTCCTGTGCCTCGAGGTTCTCGCTCGCGACGTCGGTCATTGCTAGGAGTCGGCGGCGAGCTTTTGGTTCAGGTCGCGGATCTTCGCCACCGTCGCCTCGAACTGCGGATGGGAGATCTCGCCCGACTCGATCAGCTCGAACGCCGTCTTGCCCAGGTCGCCGTACGCCTGCCCGAGCTCGCGCTTCTGCTGGACGTCCTCGACGCCCTCTTTCGCCTTATTTGCCGCCTGGTTCGCAGCCTGCTTCGCCTTGTCGAAGAAACTCATCGCGGTGCCTCCTCGTCGGTTCGACCGATGCTTTCGGTCGAACCGATCCTAGACCGTCGCTATGCGCGGCCGATGGCAGGCGCGACGGCCGTTCGTGTCCACTGCCTCGAACCTGAGGCGCCTCCGAGGTTCACCTTGTAGGCGAGCCGAACCGTCAGCGGATGGTGAACATCGACGATTCGCGGGTCGATCTTCACGGCGATCGGGAATCCGACAGCGCCGGAGGTACATGTCGCCACGACGCCGTTGATCCGCATGTCGATCCGGATCGCATTCGGGCCAAGAACGGTGAGTCGGGTTGGCCACCACGCACAGCTGGTGCTCCCCGACGTCATGAAGGCGACGCGGGTCGGCGAGAGCAGGAGGGCGCCGCTGTGGCGGAACTCGACGTTCGTCAGTCCGGTGCTCTGGACGCTGAGGTGCTTGACGACCACCGGGAACTTCCCGGCGGGCTTGTGGACCGATCGGTGCGGTGACGTAGTGCGACCGGTGGCGCCGCAACCGGTCGTCGCCACGACCGCGAACGCGACCACGATGCAAGACGGGACGAATCGCGTCATGTCGCCCGTATCGTCGCCGAGTTAGACGCGCTCGATGACAGCCGCGATCGCCTGGCCGAAGCCGATGCACATCGTCGCCAGGCCGTAGCGCGCATTCCGCCGCTCGAGCTCCGAGACCAGCGTCGCGGTGATCCGCGCGCCCGTCGCGCCGAGCGGATGGCCGAGCGAGATGCCGCCACCGTTCGGGTTCACGTCGCCGGCCTCGTAGCGCTCCTTCAGTCCGGCGTCCGCGTTGAACTGCGCGACGACCGACGCGAACGCCTCGTTGACCTCGATGACGGCGATGTCGTCCCACGTCAGGCCCGCCTTCGCGAGCGCCTTCGCCGACGCCTCGGGGTTGCCGTGCAGCATCAGGTGCGGCTCGACTCCGACGACGCCGAACGAGACGAACCGCGCGCGCGGCGTCAGGCCGAGCTCCGACGCCTTCGCCTCCGACGCGACGAGCACCGCCGCCGAGCCGTCGACGATCTGGGACGAGTTCCCTGCCGTGACGACGCCGTCGGGGATGAACGCCGGCTGCAGCGAAGCCATCTTCTCAAGCGTCGTTTCACGCCGCACCGCCTCGTCGACCGCGAACTTCACGCGCGTCAGGGTCGGCGCGCCGCCGCCTTCGGCGTCCGACTCAGCGACGTCGACCTCGACTGGGACGATCTCCTTCTCGAAGCGGCCTTCGTCGATCGCGCGCGCCGCGCGCTGGTGCGACTCGTACGAGATGCGGTCGAGCTCCTCGCGCGAGAGGTTCCACTGCTTCGCGATCTCCTCCGCCGAGATGCCCTGCATGACGATGTCGTAGCGCTCGTAGACAAGCGGCGACATCGAGCCGTTGTTCGAACCCATCGGAACGCGCGACATCATCTCGACGCCGCCCGAGACGACGAGGTCGAGCTGCCCGGCCATGATCGCGGCGGCCGCGTTGAAGTTCGTCTGCATCGAGGAGCCGCACTGCCGGTCGACCGTCGTGCCGGCGACGGAGACGGGCCAGCCGGCGGTGAGCGCGGTGTTGCGGCCGATGTTCCAGGCCTGCTCGTCAACCTGCGAAACGCACCCCCACTGCACATCCTCGATCTCGGCCGGATCGACGGAGTTGCGCTCGACGAGCGCGTTGAGAACCTGGGCGCCAAGCTCGTCGGCGCGGATGTGGGACAGCGTCCCGTTCCTCTTGCCGATCGGGCTGCGAACGGCGTCGACGATCAGTGCGTCAGTCACGGCAACGACTTTACCCAGCGGCGGCGCTTCGAGGCACCCGAGGCTCCTCGACGTGCGCGAGGTAGACCGGCGCGCCGAGATCGATCACGAGCTTCTTGCCAGGCGTGTCCGCCTGGCCGATCTCCTTGAACGAGTGCCCGACGTCTCCGCCGATCACGACCCTCCCCTCGTCCCTGTCCACGACGACGATCTGATGGCCGCGGGTCTCGCCCGGCGCGGGAACGATCCGGACGCCCGGAAGGATCTCCGCCTCGCCGTCGTGCTCGACGTAGTTCATGCAGGGGAAGTCGATCCACTCGCGCATCGTGTAGTCGTCCTTCGTCCGGGCGTCCTCGAGCTCGACGCGCTGGATGTGGATCGGCACGCCGGGGAAGAGCCGGTTGCCGCCATGGTGGTCGAAGTGCATGTGCGTGATGACCACGTGCGCGACGCGCCGCACGAGCTCCTCGGGCAGCGGGTGGATGGTCGGATGCCAGTACTCGTCGATCTCCGGCGTCGACTCGACCATCCCGGTGTCGACGAGCACGAGACCGTCAGGATGGTCGATCGTGTGGACGTAGCACGGCCAGGTCTCGCCGTCGATCTCGAGCTCTGCCACCAGATGCGCGTCGATCACGCGCATAGACTCTCACGCCGTGATCGAGGTTCGCTCCCCCTACTCCGGCCAGGTCGTCGGCACCGTCGAGTCGAGCTCCGCGGCTGACGCCCGCGCCGCCGTCGACGCCGCCGCGAAGGCGCTCGAATCTCCGCTCCCCACCCACGAGCGCGCCGCGATCCTCGACCGCACAGCCGCGCTGCTCCGAGACCGCCAGGAGGAGATGGCGCAGACGATCTGCGCCGAAGCCGGGAAGCCGATCAAGACAGCGCGCGTCGAAGCCGCTCGCGCCGTCTCGACGTACACGTTCGCCGCCGTCGAGGCGCGCAAGCTCGCCGGCGACGTCGTCCCGATGGAGGCGTCCGAGGCCGGCGCCGGGAAGATCGCGTTCACGCTGCGGCGACCGATCGGCGTCATCGGCGCGATCTCGCCGTTCAACTTCCCGTGCAACCTCGTCGCGCACAAGCTCGCCCCCGCCCTCGCGGCCGGTTGCCCCGTCGTACTCAAGCCGGCGAGCGCAACGCCGCTCTCAGCGCTCCTGCTCGCAGAGCTCGAACGGGAGGCGGGACTGCCAGACGGCTGGCTCACCGTTCTCGTCGGGCCCGCGGCGGAGATCGGCGACATGCTCGTCGAGGACGAGCGCGTCCGGCTGATCACCTTTACCGGCTCGAGCGGCGTCGGCTGGGGACTCGCCGAGCGCGCTCCGCGGAAGCGCGTCCGACTCGAGCTCGGCAACTCGACGCCCGTCGTGATCGCCGCCGACGCCGACCTCGACGCCGCCGCGCAGAAGCTCGCCGGGAACGCCTTCGCCTTCGCCGGCCAGAGCTGCATCTCCGTCCAGCGGATCTACGTCCTCCGCCCCGTCCTCGACGGCTTCCTCGAGCGCTTCGTGCCGCGGGTCGAGCAGCTCATCGTCGGGGATCCGGCCGACGAGAAGACGGACGTCGGGCCGGTGATCGACTCCGGCAACCGCGACCGGATCGCCGCGTGGGTCGATGAGGCGATCGCGGCAGGCGCGAAGCTCCTCACAGGCTCGACCGATGCCGACCAGCTCCCGCCCCTCGTCGTTGCCGACGCGCCGGAGTCGGCGAAGGTCGTCTGCGAGGAGGTCTTCGGCCCGGTCTGCGTCGTCAACGTCGTCGACTCGCTCGAGGAGGCATACGCGCGCGCGAACGCCACGGAGTACGGGCTGCAGGCGGGGATCTTCACGGCATCGCTCTCAACGGCGCTCGCCGCCGCCGAGGCACTTGAGTTCGGCGGCGTCACCGTGAACGAGGCACCGACCTTCCGCGCCGACCAGATGCCGTACGGCGGCGTCAAGGGCTCGGGCAACACGAAGGAAGGACCGGCGTACACGATCCGCGAGATGACGGAAGAGCGGCTCGTCGTCCTTCAGCGCTGAGGGGTTTCCCTTTTCGCGGCCCGGAAAGGCGGAACCTGTGATCGGTGTCGGGATAGCGCTCATCCTTCTCGGGGTCGTCCTTCTCTTCGTAGTCCCGTGGGCGGGGGTCGTCGCCGGCCTCCTCGGGCTCGTCCTCGCGTTCCTCTGGATCGCCGGGTTCGGACGGCCCACAGTCGCGGGCGACGATAGAGCCGGCCGCGACCGCGCGTGACCGGGACCGTTTACGCCATAGACAACGTTTCCGGCGACTTTGTAACAGCACCGATACGATGTAGGATCGTCAGTGGACGAGGCTAAGGGGAGCCTTGAACGCGGCTGGTGATGCGCCCTCCGGGCCTGTTGACGAGGAGATGCAAGACGACGTGATCGAAGAGAGAACCGCGCAATTGCAGCAGTGCATGTATCAGTACTCGCGAGCGATCTACCGCTCGATCAAGGACATGATCGAGCCGTATGCCGACCGTGAGACGCAACTCGAGGCGCGCCGCGGAGTACTCGAGGCGTGCCAGCAGACGATGGAGCGGCTCGCGAGCGATCCGCTCTACTTCGCGAAGCCCGACCGGGCGCTCTTCCAGGACATCCGCCGCTACTTCCCGATCACGGCGCAGGCGCAGGTGGCGTGGGCCGTCGAGAACGGCGTCAAGGCCGCGGTGACCTTCATCCAGGACCAGATCGAGTCGGGACTCCTCGACGGCGGCGTCGCTCGCTGCCGCGCAACGACGCGCAAGGGCAAGCCGTGCCAGCGCACACCGCTTCCGGAGCGCGACTACTGCCCCTCGCACCAGCATCTCGAGACCAAAGCCGCCGCGTAGCGGCTCCGTCCCCAGCTTTTCCACAATCGCGTTCCACAGGCCACCCCTAGTAGGGTGCGGCAGGGGATGTCACACGACACAGACAAGCTGATCCGGCAGCTCTCGCTCGTCGCCTTCCTCATGGCGGAGCGGCGGCCGATCACCGCACGGGACGTCAAGTCAGAACGTCGAGGGCTACTCGGAGATGTCCGACGAGGCGTTCGCACGGCGTTTCTACTCCGACCGCGCGGAGCTCCTCGTCGCTCGGCGTGCCGCTCCAGTCGCAGCGCGACGAGTTCACCGGCGAGGAGCTGTACACGCTCCGCTCGGAGCAGTACTTCCTCCCCAAGCTCGAGCTCGAGGACGAGGAGCTCGCGGCGCTCCAGACCGCCTTCTACCTCCTCGAGGGGAAGTTCGCGTACGCAGAGCCGTTGCGCCTCGCGCTCCAGAACCTCGCGCTCGGCCGGCCCGGCTTCGCCGAGACGCCGACCGAGACCGCCGGCCGCGTCGAGGTGCTCGACCCCGACTACTCGCCGGAGACGCCCGGCCGCCTCGCGAAGCTCGAGAATGCGATCTCGAAGCAGCGGACGGTGAAGTTCGAGTACTGGTCGATCTCCACGCGACAAGACGAAGGAGCGCACGCTCAACCCGTACGCGCTCCTCAGCGACAACGGGCTCTGGTACGTCGTCGGGCACGATCTCGACCGGAAGGACATCCGCACGTTCCGCGTCTCGCGCATCCGCGGCGAGATCAAGTTCGCGACGCGGCGCGAGCGCGACTTCCGCACGCCGAGCGACTTCGACGTCGAGCAGTACCGCGGCCGGCCGCCGTGGCAGATCGGCGACATCGTCGGCGACGGCGCGGATCGAGGTGTCGCGGCGACACGGCCTGGTGGGTGCAGCGCGCGTACGGCACGACGGGCACGCTCGAGGACGGCGTCTTCGTCACCGAGTACTCCTCCATCCCGCAGCTCGCCTCGTGGGTGCTGCGCCAGAACGGACGCGCCGTGCCGCTCGAGCCGCACGAGCTCAAGCCGGAGGTCGGCTCCGCGCTCCGCCGCGTACGTGACGGGCCACGAGGGAGCGCGCCGGCGCCCGCGCGCGAGAAGCCGGTGCGCGCCGTCGACGGAATCGCCGAGCGGCCTGCCGGTCCTGTCGCGCCCGAGCGCTTCGCCGTCCTCCAGGCGCTGCTCGCGTACCTGCTCGCGGCGTGCGGCGAGGAGCGGGCGGCCGAGATCCCGGCGAGCGAGCTGCTCGAGAGGTTCCCGTCGGTGCCGGCCGACGAGCTCGAGGAGCACCTCTCGCTCCTCAACCTCGTCAATTTCGGCGGCGGCTGCTACACGGTCTACGCCGAGCTGCAGGGCAGCACCGTGCACGTGGACAAGGAGCTGTGGGGCGACACGTTCCGCGCGGCGCCGCGGCTGACGCCGCTCGAGGCACGCGCGATCCGGCTCGCACTCGAGTACGTCGGGCCGATGATCGCTGCCGAGGCGCACTCGCCGCTCGCGCGCGTCCGCAAGAAGCTCGAGGAGACGTTCGGCCAGTTCGACCTCGAGCGGACGCCCGAGCCGCTTGGCGGCGGCGAGGAGGTCGACCTCGTCGAGACGCTCGCGCGCGGCGTGCGCGAGCAACGGCTCGTCGAGATCGAGTACCAGAAGGAGGCTGACACCGCGCCGACGACGCGGCTCGTCGAGCCGTACTCCTTCGGGCGCGAGCTGCCCAACTGGTACGTGCACACGTGGGACCGGACGAGCGACGGCGAGCGCTCGTTCCGGCTCGACCGGATGCGCAGCGCGACGCTGACCGACGAGCGCTTCGAGCCGCGCGCCGGCTTCGAGCCGACGAAGCTCCGCAACGCGAGGACGGCGCAGATCCTCTACGCGAAGGACGTCGCCCGCTTCGCCGCCGAGCGCGGCGCGCGGCGGCTGACTGACGGGACGGCGCTCGCGCGAGCGCCCGTACGGCGACGACGAGTGGCTCGAGAGCGAGATCCTCGCGAGCCGCGGCGACGCGGTGCTCGTCGAGCCGGCGGAGCTCCGCGCGCGGATCGCGGCGCGGGCGAAGGCGCTCGCGAAAGAATTCGGCGTCGAGCGGCTCCGCGCGCCGGCTTGACTCTGGCGGTGGTGCTACCGATAATGGCGCTATGACCGAGCACGTTCCGCCCGTGCCCTTTTCGCTCAACCCGCTGATGGCGGAGGCGAAGCGTCGGGCTAGACAGAGGCGGTTGCTAGCACTTGGGCTTCTCCTCGTCGTCGTGGCGACGGGAACGACGCTGGCGCTGCGCGGGTCGGGCGGCTCAGGTCCTCCGACAGCGACTACCGGCCACGGTCTTACCACAGCGCAATTTGGGCAGGCCTCGCTGACGTATCCGGCTTCGTGGAAGCGGGTCGTATGGAACTGCTGGATGGGCCTCAACAGCGGCCTGCTCCTGACGACCGCGCGTCCTACGCCGACCTGCGGTCGGGCTTTACCGCCACGCATCAAGCTCGGACGCGACGGTGTCGCGGTCTGGATGGAACTCACGCCCCCGCTCCCTGGGAGCACAAGCCGAGAGTTGATCCGTGACCCAGGTCCGACAGCTGGCCTGTGGCCGAGCGAGAAAAGGGCCACCTGTACGAGTGGCCCCCGACGTCGCTTCGGCGCTCGCCTTCAAGTCGGCAACCTCAACGTCCTGATGGGTGCCGTGGTCTGCGGCCCAGACTACGGACGGGGCGAGCGCGCGCTGCAGCGGATGGTCAGCACCGCAGGCTTCACGAAGTAGTCTGCTCGGCTGCGCAAGTGCCGGCTCTCGTGTGAGTCAGCCGCCCCCGCCTAGGCGCTGGGCAGCGTCAGGACGAAGGTCGCTCCCTCACGCGGGACTGAGCTCACCTCGAGTTTGCCTCCGTGCGCCTCGGCGATCGAGCGCGCGATGAACAGGCCGAGGCCGGTGCCGGGCTTCGAGCTGCCGGGGATGTCCACGCGTCCGAACTTCTCGAAGATACGCGCCTGCTGCTCCCGCGGGATTCCCGGGCCTGTGTCGCGGACCGAGACGCGCACGCCGCCGTCGGCGGCGAACGCCCGGACGTCCACCTCCCCGTTCTCCGGCGAGTACTTGACCGCGTTGTCGATGAGGTTGCTGAGCACCTGACGGAGCCGCGCTTGGTCGCCGCGGATCGTCGGCAACGTGCCCGTTACCGCGGTCACGACTGCGACGTCCTGTTGGGCGAGCACCGCCGACTCCACGGCGTCGAGGACGAGCCCCGCGACATCGACGTCCTCGAAGCGGTAGCTGAACGTCCCCGCCTCGAGCCGCGACGTGTCGAGGACGTCGGCGACGAGGGACGCGAGCCGGGTCGTCTCGTCGGCGATGAGCGCGAGGAACGACTCCCGCTGCTCGGCGCTCAGCAGCCGCCAGCGCTCCTGCAGCGTCCGCGACGCGCCGATCACGGCGGCCATCGGGCTGCGCAACTCGTGGGAAACGAGCGAGACGAAGTCGGCGCGGAGAGCGGAGAGCCGCGCGAGCTCTTCGACGCGCAGCCGCTCGGCTTCGTACGCGCGGATGTTCTGGACAGCGGTCGCCACGAGGCGCCCGAGCAGGGCGACGAGATCGACCTCGTCCTCGCTGAACGCGTCGGGCGTCGTGCGCGAGAGGCTGAGCATCCCGATCGTCCGCGCGCCGAGCTGGAGCGGCGCGACAAGCTCACTGCGGAGGCCGAGCCCGAGCAGCAGCTCGTCCTCCGCGAACTCCCGCTCCGCGAGGTCGCGCCGCACGACGATCTCGCCCTCGAGCACCCGTTCGAGCACTGATCCTTCGAGCGGCCCGGTGCTTCCCGGCGGGAAGATCTCGTTCGCGCCCCGGCCCGCAGTCGCCATCGTCGTCGCCGTGTCCCCTTCCACGAGCACGATCGCCGCCCGCTCGAACGGAACGAGGCCACGCAGCTCGCGGATGAACGCGCCGAACGCCGCGTCGAGCTCGAGCGAGGAGGCGAGCGCTCGCGCGACGCGGTTCGCCGCCTCGAGCACGTCGGAACGCTGGCCGAGCTCGTCGCGAAGCCGTTCCGCCTCGGCGGCGCGCGCGATCGCGACCTGCCGCTCGACCGAGATCCCGTCGCGCAGCCTTCCGATCACGATGCCCGCAAGCATCCCGACGAGGACGCGCACCGATGCCGCCTTCCATTGGACGCCCGGCCCGAGCGCGTCGATGACGATCGTCGAGCCGGTCATCACCGCTCCGCCGAGCACACCGCCGAGCAAGCCGAAGCGCAACGCCGCCTCCGCGATCGGGATCAGATAGAGCGCGCGGTACGGCTGCCCGGCCTGGTACGAGAAGACCGCGACGATCCCGATCCCGACGAGCCCGTCACAGACGATGAGGAGGGCGCGGGCGCGCGCGCGGTCGGCGCGGTCGAGCTCGACTCGGGTCAGGCCCGCGGAGACGGCCGTGACGACGGCGAAGAAGGCGACCACAACCCACGCCCAGGGGACATACGACGGCGGAAAGTCCGTCAGCGACACCGTCACGGCGGCGACGACGACGAGCGCGGCACGCAGGAGGACAAGCCACTGCCCCTGGCGTCTAGGCAACATGGCTCTCCTCCGCCGCGAGATTCTCCGCCACGATCTGCGCGTTGAGCTGGAGCCGTCGTCCGTCGTTCCGCGGCACGTACACGCGCGCGTAGCGCGCGCGCAGCTCGGCGGGATCGGCGTTCAGCCAGTCCGCGAGCGAGACGTGCGGCTCGGCGCCGGACGGCAGCGACTCACCGGCGCGCCGTTTCTCGACCCCGCGATTCCATGGGCAGACGTCCTGGCAGATGTCGCAACCGTAGACCTGCGCTCCGAAGTGGGTGCGGAACTCATCCGGCGGCGGCTCGGCCGACTGCGTCCAGTACGAGAGACAGCGCGTCGCGTCGAGCACTCCCGGCTCGTCGAGCGCGTTCGTCGGGCACGCGTCGATGCAGAGGCGGCACTCGCCGCAGTCGGCGTCGAGCGGGGGCGTCGTCTCGAGCTCGGCGTCGCTGATCAGCGTCCCCAGGACGACCCACGAGCCGTGCCGCCGCGTGATGAGCAGCGTGTTCTTCCCGTAGAAGCCGACCCCGCTGCGCGCGGCGGCCTCGCGGTCGACGTGCTGGTTCGCGTCGACGAGGACGCGGTAGCTGCCGCCGATGCAGTTGCCGAGCGCGTCGAGCTTCTCCCGGAGGACGGCGTACGCGTCAAACCACGTGTAGCGCGGCAGACGGCCGTGCCCGGCGGGCCGCTCCGGCTCGGGCAGCCAGTAGCAGAGCGCCGCGGAGACGACCGTGCGCGCGCCCGGGAGGAGCGTCTCGGGATGGCACGACTCCTCCGGCCGCGCCATCGTGAAGCGCATGTCGGCGAAGAGGCCACGCGCGCGCCGCTCTCGGATGTGGCGCTCGGTCTCGGCGTACGGCTCCGCGCGCGCGGCACCGATCGCGTCTAAGCCGAGCTCCGCGCCGAGAGCCTGAAGTTCCGTTGCGTTCACGCCGATAGTCTGCCGCGGTGCGCGCGGTGCGGATCCATGAGGACGGCGGCCCCGAGGTTCTCGTCCTCGAAGAGGTGCCCGATCCGGTTTCCGCGCCGGGAGAAGTGCTCGTCCGGCTCCATGCCTCGGCGCTGAACCATCTCGACGTCTGGATCCGCAAAGGGATGCCGTCCGTCCCGAAACCGCGGATCCTCGGCGCCGACGGCGCGGGCGTCCGCGTCGACACGGGAGAGCGCGTCGTCCTCAACCCCGGCATCGAGACGCCCAACGGGATCCACGTGATCGGCGAGCACGCCGACGGGACGAACGCCGAGCTGATCGCCGTTCCCGAGTCCGCCGTCCATCCCATTCCCGGCGACCTGAGCTTCGAGGAGGCCGCCGCCTTCCCGCTCGTCTTCGAGACGGCGTACCGGATGCTCGTGACGCGCGCGCGGCTGCAGGAGGGCGAGTGGGTCTTCACGTGGGGAATCGGCAGCGGCGTCTCGACGGCGGCGCTCGCGATCGCAAAGGCGCTCGGCGCGCGCGTCATCGTCACTTCCTCGAGCGATGCGAAGCTCGAGCGCGCGCGGGACCTCGGCGCCGACCTCGCCGTCAACCATGCGACCGAGGACGTGGGCGCGGCGGTGAAGGAGGCGACGGACGGGCACGGCGCGGACGTCGTCGTCGAGCACGTCGGCGAGGCGACGTGGAAGCAGTCGCTCAACCTCGCCGCGTACCAGGGCCGGATCGCGGTCTGCGGCGCGACGAGCGGCCCCAACCCGCCCGCGCAGCTCCACCGGATCTGGTGGAAGCAGCTCTCGATCCTCGGCTCGACGATGGGGACGGGCGAGGACTTCGCCGCCGCCTACGACCTCGTCGCGAGCGGCCGCGCGCGCCCGGTCGTCGACCGCGTCTTCCCGCTCGAGGAGATCCGCGCCGCGCATGAGCGCATGGAAGCCGGCGAGCAGCTGGGCAAGATCGTCCTCTCGATCTAGCGATGCCGTTCCAGAACCGAGTCACGCCGCTCGGAGAGCTGATCGCGACCCTCGAGCGCGGGCTCGTCTACGGCAACCGCGGCCGCCTGCACGACGCAGAAGGCCGGATCCGGCGCAACTGGCAGCTGAAGCGGTGGATCTCGTGCCGTCTCGAGTTCCGCGGCCGCTACCGCGAGGGTGGGCCTATGGCGCCGAACCGCTACACGGGCTTGTTCTTCCTCGACGAAGCGACGGCGTTCGCAGCCGGGCACCGGCCCTGCGCCGAGTGCCGCCGGGAGGACTACGTGCGGTTCATGGAGCTCGTAGGAGAGAAGCGGGCTGGCGCGATCGACGAGCGCCTCCATGCGGAGCGGCTCGGGCCGAAGCGCGAACGGGACATCACCTCGCTGCCCGACGGCGCGTTCGTCCTGGTGGACGGAGCACCGTGGCTCGTCCTCGACGGTGAACTCCTGCGATGGACTCCGGGCGGCTACACGGAGCGACGTCCAGCGGCAGGCCGCGCGACGCTCATCACCCCGCCGTCCGCCCTCCACGCCCTCGCCTCTGGCTGGAGCGGCGTCGTGCCGTTCCTTCACCCGTCGGCGGCGACCAGCTAGGCAAGGTCATCCTCGCCATTTAGGGTCGCGCCATGAGATGGATTGTCGACCTCGCGGTCTTCGTCGGAGTCGTCGCCGCGATCGTCCTCACGCTCGTCTTCCTCCCTCCGGACCGCGGCCCGTACTACACCTGGCAGAGCGACGGCGGCTACAGCGGTATCGCGGCACCGTTGAAAGCCGGACAAGTCATCACCTCGGGCAACTTCTTCGAGTTTCCGACTCTGTCCACGCCCGTCGTGCTCCTCGCCGTGCGCCCCCTTCACGCGCAAGACGCCCGCGGAGTGACATTGCGATACGGCGTGTGGAGCGGCCGCATGCCATTCGGTGGCGCGCCCGGCTGGCACCCGGCGAAATGGCAACTGCATCCCGTCGCCGGGTTCGTCATCCCGGCACACGTTGAGGCAGGCGTAATGGTCGGAGCCTCCTCGAACGAGGTCGGCGTCCATCGCATCCGCGGCTTCATCGTCAACTACAGGATTGGCGCCTTGACATACAGCGCTCCGCAGCAAGTCGGCATGACGATCTGTGTCGGGACGCGCGGGTGCCCGGCGCCGTGAGGCCGCTCGCCGAAGCGCGCTCTAGCCGAAGCCGAGGATGAACTTCGCGTCGTCGGACATCTTGTCCGGCGTCCACGGCGGGTCGAACGTCAGCTCGAGCTCGACGTCCTCGACACCCTCAACCTGCCGCGCGGCGCTGTCGATGTCCTGCGCGATGAGAGGGCCGGCGGGGCAGCCCATCGACGTGAGGCCGTACAAGATCTTGACCTTCGACTCCTCGATCTCGACCTCGTAAATGAGCCCGAGATCGACGACGTCCATCCCGAGCTCGGGATCCTCGACCGTGCGGAGAATCTCGAGCACCTCTTCCTTCGTCGGCATGCGATCAGTGTAGGGGCGCGTACTCTTTCGCCGTGCTCCTCGGCGCGAACACGTACTGGATCGACGTGATCATCCTTGCCTCGATCGTCGTCCCGGTCGGCGGCTTCATCGTCTTCGCCGTCTGGTTCCTGCGGCAGAAAGGCGACTAGCGTCGACTAGGCGGGACGGGTTGACCACCACGCACGGTAGGTGTCCGCCAAGAACGCGTTCACGGCATCGTGGTCTGGGTGCTCAGGCAACGCTGATTTCTCGAGTAGCGCTTCGAGACGGTCGCGGAGCTCGTCAGCCTCGGCCAAGACATCTCCGAACGAGACACGGCCATTGCGGACGTCGAGGACGCGCTCGCGCTGAGACTCGGGGAGAGGGAGCGTCAACGCACCACTTTCGAGGAACTCGATCCCTTGATAGCCGAGCCTCAGGACGTGGCCCGCGTACTTGGTATCGAAGCCGTACTGCTCGATCAGTTCCGGACGATTGACCCGCATCTGGCTCCGCTCGCCGATCATTCGATCGCGCTGGCGCTCCATGTAGCCGAGGTAGGCACGCCCCGCGCGACGCGCCGCGAACCAGTGCTTGTTCGCTCGGAGATCGCGGCCTGGCTGCTCAAGGATCGAGCAGTGTTCGTCAGGCGTGTGCAGGAGGAGCATCACGGTCGGGTTACCGGAGAGTGCGAGCCGACACCACTTGCGCATCGAGTAGACCGTCCGGTCGATGTCGCCTCGGCCCGAGCGGACTCCTTCGGGCTGCGTGCGGAAGACCCACTGCGCAGTCCGGCGACGTACTCGGGCGGCTCGATGCAGATACCCATCTCGTCGCGATCGTCGGCGCTGTCGACCGTGACGCCGTGAACCGTCGAACCTACGACCCCGAGCAGGACGGTGTTCGGCTCGGCGATTGCTCGTTGTTCCGGGTTGTCCACGTTCGGGAGCACGTCCACGCGCTTCCGGTAATCGCACCTAAGTCTCGAAGTGCGGCGCTCGGCGCCGTGCCGGAGCTCCTCAACCCGCGAGCGAGCCCGCAGGACTCGCGAGCGCCAGACTAGTAACCCAGCAAGCGGACTTCCTCGCGGCGTTCGCGAGCGAAGAAGTGGATCCCGTCGACGAAGCGCACCCAGTTGCACCGCGTGCACATGACGAGCGAGTGCGTGCGCGCGCTGTCGGCGAGGAAGCGCACGCCGCGCAGGAGGTCGCCGTTCGAGACGCCCGTCGCCGCGACGATCACTTCTCCCGGCGCGAGATCTTCGGTGCGGAAGATGCGCTCGTAGTCCTCGATCCCCGCCTCCCGAAGCTCGTCGATCTCGTTGCGGGACGTCGGCCAGAACTGCGCCTGCAGCTCCCCGCCGAGACAACGGAGCGCCGCCGCCGAGAGCACGGCCTGGCGCGTCCCGCCGATCCCGATCGCGAGATGGTCGTTCGTGCCGCGGATCGAGGCCGAGATCGCAGCGGTCACGTCGCCGTCCTGGATGAGCTTGATGCGCGCGCCAGCGTTGCGGATCTCCTCGATCAGATCGTGGTGGCGCGGCCGGTCGAGGATGATCGCCGTCACATCGTTCACGCGGCGCCCGAACGCCTCGGCGATCGCTTCGATGTTCTCGCCGACCGGGCGGAGCAGGTCGATTGCGCCGCGCGCGCTCGCGCCGACGGCCATCTTCCGCATGTAGATGTCGGGCAGCGTCGTGAACTTTCCGGGCTCGCCGACCGCGATCATCGACATCGCGCCGTTTCCGCCCCGCGCGACGACGCCGTGTCCCTCCAGCGGATCGAGCGCGAGGTCGACGTCCTTGCCGCCGCTCCCGACGACCGCACCGGGAGTCAGCCCGCCGGAGTCGTCGAGCGAGCCGAAGACGACGCGGCCGTTGATTGGGAGGAAGTCGAGCGTCGTGCGCATCGCCTTCGCCGCCGCCGCCTCCGCCCCGTGCTCGTCGGCGCGCCCGAGCCAGCGCGCGGAGACGAGCGCCGCGTGCTCGGTGGCACGAAGATACGCCTGGCACTGGCACGGCTCCGCCTGTCCTTCGACCTCCGACTCGTGCTCGCTCATTGTCGTCCGCTCCGGTCTGCGGCGTCGAGGACGAGATCGGCGACGGTCCGCGCCGCGCGGTCCGCGTCGTCATTCTCGATCACGGGGACGCGTTCCGCATGGGCACGCTCGACGATGATCTCCTGCAGGATCCGGATGTCGTCGAACCGCTCGAGGTAACGCGACTCGGGGCGCTCCGAGTCCTCGTCGCGGTACTGGAAGTGGCGCGCGTGCTCCTCCTCGTCTTCGATCGAGAGAACGACAAAGACGGAGACCGCCTTCTCGGGGCGCGGCAGCTCGACGAGGCCTGGCACGAGGTGTACGCCCTCGAGCACGAGCGACCAGCCCTCCTCGAGCGCGCGCTCCGACGAGGCCCGCACGCCGACGTTGACGTTGCGCGACTGCGACATGAAGCCGAAGTCGAGCGGATCGTCGGCGTCGGGGAACGGCGTCGCCTGCCTCGAAGCTCGAGTGGTGGATCGACGGCATGAAGTCGCTCGAGAAGAAGGCGCGCATCGTCTGGCGGATGAAGTCCGTCGACGTGACGCGCGTGATCCCGAAGCGGTACGCGAGCTCGGTGGCGACCGTCGACTTTCCGGTACCCGTCGCGCCGCCGATGAAGACGATGATCGGCAGGTCGAGCTCGCGGAGCTCCTGGTAGCGGCGGAGGCGCTGGATGCTCTCGCTTCCCTCCTCCTCGCCGAGCACCTCGACGGCGAGCTCCTCGAGCCGTCGAGCTCGATCTCCGCCGCGCCGCGCTCGGCGAGCTCGTCGCCGACGCGCGTCGCGAGCGCGTACGCGCGATGCGCCGCGACGCCGGCGGCCATGAGCGACCGCGCCATCAGGCCGCGCGAATACGGCAGGCCGAGTTCGCCGCCGCCGAGCGGCAGCGGCATGATCCGGCGCGGCTCGGTCACTTTCGCGCTCCGGCGCCGCGCATGTCGGCGCCTCCGCTCTTTGATGAGCTCCGTCGAGCCTACGCTCATAAGGTCAGGCTCCTCTCCGCGACTAGTCCCGGCAACCGCTCGTCGAGCTCCGGCGAGACGACCTCGTTCGCCGCGAGGACGACCGTCGCGCCGCGCGCAAGCGCGTCTCGGCGACGACGTCGATCGCCGCCGCCTTCAGCTCGACGAGATAGACCTCGGCGTCGATCGTCTCCAGCTCGGCGCGCAGCGCGTCGCGATTCGCGAGGTTGCGCGAGACGTGGACGACCTCGGCGTCGAGCTCGTCGGTCGGCGCCGGGCCGGTCGTGAACACCGCAGTGCGGCGGCCGGCGAGTGGCTCCATCGGCTGCAGGCGCAGCTCGGCGGAGACGACCGGCACGTCGGCGATCGCGGCGATCTCCTTCCGGTCGGCCCCGCCCGCATCGACGACGAGGTCGGAGACGAGCACGCGATACGCGTTCAGGCCTGCCCGGATGTCGTGTGCGCCGTTCACGACGAGGATCCGCGCGTCGGTCGCGACCGGCGGGATCGCCGCGCCGCTGCCGTCGAAGACGACGAGCTCGGGGTCCAGACCCGCCGCGAGGCGCGCGCCCGCGAGAACGTTGTCAGACGAACGTCGCGCCGGCGAGGCCGCCTCCCGCGCGGCGGCAACCGACCGTCGCCAAACCGGCGAGCGCCGCTGTCTCGAGATGGTCGGACGCAGCGTGACGTCCCGCACGCGCGAGCGCGACGAGGTCGTCGACTGTCGGCGGCGTCTCGATCAGCTCCGGCTCCGCCGGCTCCGCCCCGCCCCATCGCCACGACGACGACGCGGCGGTCGCGGGAGAGAACCCGCGCGACGTGCCCGGTCACGGCGGTCTTGCCGATCCGCTTGCCGACCCCGATCACCGCGAGCGACGGAACCCCGACCGGCTCGAACACCGGAGGCACGAACCGGAAGTCCGCGCCGACGTACGGCAGCCCGAGCGCGAGCGCCCGCGAGGCCCAGAGCATCCGCTCGCGCGGCCCGAGCACCGGCTCGTCGGACAGGTCGACGACTACATCTACATCTACATCCACCTCCACCGCGTCGAGCGAAGCGACGAGCGGCACGCCATAGTCCTCGCCGCCGCGAAGCTTCTCCGTCCCACCGACGAGAAGCGCCGCGACGACGTCGTACGGCAGCTCGGCGAGCGCGTCGCGCACGACCGGCGCGTAGTGCTCGCCGTCGATGAGCACGAGCGCCCTCGGGGTCACGAGGAGCGCACCTCATCCTCGATCCGCGCCGTGTACTTCTCGTAGGTCTTAGTCTCGGTCGAGAACTGGATGATCCGCTCCTGTTCGTGGAACGGGTACTTGCGCCAGACGCTGACGTGCGTCCCCTCGACCTCGACGACGTTGTAACAGGGCCGCCCGTTGCCGCGAAGCCGCGACGACGAGACCGTGCCGGCGTTGACGACGAAGAGGTTCTCCAACCGCCACGCGTATGGGACGTGCTTGTGGCCGGCGAGGACGAGGTCGACGTTCGCGCGCTGCAGCGTCTCGAGCGTGTCGCCCGCGTCGTTGACGATGTTGCGCTCGCGGCCGGTTCCCGGCACCGGCAGCAGGTGGTGGTGGAGGACGAAGACGCGCAGGTCGGCGGGAGCGGCGAACTGCTCCTCGATCCACTTGTAGCGGCCGCGGCCGATCTGGCCGTTGTCGAGGTCGGGCTCCGACGAGTCGACGGCGACGACCTGCGTGTTGCCGACACGCAAGACGGAGTTCCGCTCGCCGAACAGCTCCTCGAAATGGACGTAGCCGACGTTCCGCGAATCGTGGTTGCCGGGGATCACGACCATCGCCTTGCACTCGACGGCGTTGAGGTACTCGCGCGCGAGCGCGTATTCGTCTTTGAACCCGTGGGAGGTGAGGTCGCCCGAGACGACGACTACGTCCGGCTTGAGCTCGTTCGTCTCGGCGATCGCCCGCTTGAGGTGGTCCGGGAGGAAGAACTGCTGACCGCAGTGGAGGTCTGACAGCTGGACGATGCGAAACATCGCGCGGAGGTTATTCCCGGAGGCGGGAAGTTGGGACCTTGTGACAATTGTCTCTGGCGTCCGACGACGCAGCTACCGTCCTGCGGGATGGAGCTCCAGCTCCCTGTGTTCCGGGCGTATCGCGGGTCCGAGCCGCCGCGGTTCGCCAGCCCCGCGGAGCTCGAATGCGCGAAGGTGCTGGACTACTACGGCCTCGCCTGGGAATACGAGCCACGGACGTTCGTGCTCGAACAGGACGAAGCCGGCCGTGTGCTCGAGGCCTTCACACCCGACTTCTACCTCTCCGAGCAGGACCTCTACGTCGAGATCACTGCCATGAAGCAGTCACTCGTCACCCGCAAGAACCGCAAGGTGCGCAAGCTCCGTGAGCGGTATCCCGGCGTCAAGATCAAGCTCTTCTACCGGCGCGACCTGGAGCGCCTCGCCCAGCATTTCCACCTCGATCTCGCCAGCTGACCGCACCTCCGCGGACGATCGCATCGGAGAGGTCTACCTCTCCGCGGCGGAGCTTTCCCATCGCGTCCGGGAGATCGGAGCGGAGATCGCCAAGGACTACGCAGGGCGCGAGCCGGTGCTCGTCTGCTCGCTCAAGGCGAGCCTCGTGTTCGCCGCCGACCTCTCGCGCGCGATCCCGATCCTCCACGCGATCGACTTCGTCGAGCTCGCGGGCTACGGCAGCGCGCGGATGGGCGGCCACCAGCAGATCCGGGTGCTGAAGGATCTCGACCTCGACGTCCGCGGCCGCGAGGTGATCATTGTCGAGGACGTCATCGACACCGGTCTGACGCTCAACTATCTCGTGCGCACGCTGGAGCTGCGCGGGCCGGCTTCGGTGGCGGCGGCGACGCTCCTCGACCGGCCGTACCGCCGGCTCGTCGACGATCTCCCTGTCCGGTACGTCGGGTTCACGGTGCCGGACGAGTTGTACGTCGGCTACGGCTTCGACCTCGACGAGCGCTACCGCGAGCTTCCGGATCTGCGGCTGTTGAACCTCTAGTCGTCGTCAGGGTCGGGCGCCGCGATCATCACCGTCTCCTGTACCGGCAGACGGGCGAGACGAATTCGCTCCTTCGCCTGCACGAACTGGAGCTTGAGGTCGGCCTCGAGGCTCCGCTCGACCTCGTCGAGCTCGTCGAGACGCTTCGATGCCTCATTGGCGGCGCGCCTATCCCCGCGCCGCACGGCAGCGCCGAGCTCCTGCAGCGCCGGGGCGCGGGCGAGCTGGACCTCGTCGAGCCGGGAGCGCGTCCGCCAGTTCGCAAGCGAGGTCTCGAGCCGGGTGCGCCACACCTCGGCCGCCGTCAGCGCGTGCGCGCGGCCGTCCGCAGCAAGCCGGGTGGACCGCTCCGGCAGCATCCGGCCCTTCTGGCGCACGGCTTCGCGGAGCGCGCCGAAGGCGATGAGCGCCACAAGGAGCGCTGCGACGCCCCACCCCCACGCTCGAGCAACGAAGAGGCCGACCGTCGCGCCGAGGGCGGCGCAGCCGAGACAGAGGAGTACGAACCGCGCGGGCACGCCGAACCAGCGCGGCTCGAGCTGCTCGCGGACTATCGGGCCGGGAAACGTCTCGCTGCGCGGGCTCTCACTCTCCACGGGGGGAGTGTTCCCCCGCTTCGAGCGCGCGTAACGCTTCCGCCGCGCGCCGGCGGAGCGGGCCAACCTGAGCGCGGTAGTCGTCGTCCGAGACCTTCCCCGTGCGGTGGTCGAACTCGAGCTCCTTCAGCGCATCGAGGGCGCGGTCGCGCGCCTCGGCGAGCGAGAGGCGTCGCCGTTCCTCTGGAGCGAGCTCGTCGAGCCGGTCGCTTGCGGGCGCCGGCTCGCGGATGAACGGGCGCGCGACGAAAACGACGGCCACGAACGCGAGCGCCGCCGCGAGCGCGAGCCCCCACGCCACGGCTAAATCCCGGCGGGAGCCGCACCCGCCGCGTACCGCGCCGCAAGGCGGCGTTGTTCGACCGCGTCCGGCCACATCGCGACGAGCGCACCGAAGACGAAGAGGAAGCCGCCGGCCCAGATGAGGTTGATGAGCGGCTTGACGAGGACGGTGAGGTCGATCACGCCGCCGTGACTCCCCGTAGGCTCTTGCGCAGTCGCGAAAACGTCCCCGAGCGTGCGCGGATCGTGGTAGATCGACGCGTTAGTCGACGCGTTGTTGCCTGTATAGACGCTCTGGCCGGGGTCGAGAGTGAAGCTCTCTCCATGGCCGGCGACAGTTAGATGAGCGCGGTAGCCAACGTAGTCCGGCCCCGTCGTTCCGTTGATCCCGACGTATTTGAAGACATAACCGGCCGCCTCGATCGACTGCCCGGGCCGGAGATGCGTGTTCTCGCGAATTGTCTGGTACGCGCTCGAGCCGGCGATCCCGATCGCGAGAAGGACGACCGCGGCGTGGACGATGTAGCCGCCGTAGCGCCGCCGGTTGCGCGAGACGAGCTTGAGGATCCCGCCCGCCGCGGCTCGCCCGCGCACGAACTCGAGCACGATCGACGCCGTGACGAAAGCCGAGAACGTGTACGCAAGAAGACCGGCCCACGAGCTGTCGAAGCCGAGCCCGAGCAGAACTCCTCCCGTGACGACCGCCGCCGCGAATGGGATGAGGAACGTCTTGCCGAGTGAGCGGAGCGACGCCTTCCGCCACGCGACGAGCGGCCCGATCCCCATAAGCAGGATTAGCGGCAGCCCGAACGTGTGGAGGAAGAAGTCGTAGTACGGCTTCGAGAGCGACCGTGTCTGGCCGACCGCCTCGGAGAGCACGGGCCAGAGGACTCCCCACAAAATCGTGAGCGCGAGTGCAACGAGGAGGAGGTTGTTGTAGACAAACGTCGCTTCCCGCGAGACGAGTGACTCGAGTCGCGTCTTCGTCCGCAGAAGCGGCAGGCGCCAGCGGATGAGGACGACTGAAGAGACGACCGTGAAAATCAGGAAGCCGAGGATCCAGGCACCGATCGGGCTCTGCGAGAACGAGTGGACCGAGTTGATCACCCCGGAGCGCGTGAGGAACGTGCCGAAGATCGAGAGGTTGAAGGCGAGCGCGACGAGGATCATGTTCCACACCTTCAGCATCCCGCGCTTCTCCTGGATCATCACCGAGTGGAGGAACGCGGTCGCCACGAGCCAAGGCATGAGCGCGGCGTTCTCGACGGGATCCCAGGCGTAGTAGCCGCCCCAGCCGATCTCGGTGTACGCCCAGTGGGAGCCGAGCAGCTGGCCGACGCCGAGGAAGAGCCATGCGGCGAGGGTCCAGCGGCGGGTCGCGACGATCCAGCGCTCGTCGGTGCGACCGGAAAGGAGCGCTCCCATCGCGAACGCGAACGGGACGCTGAGGCCGACGTAGCCGAGATAGAGCATCGGCGGGTGCGCGAGCATGTACGGGTTCTGGAGACTCGCCACCATCCCCGCGCCATCGGTCGGCGCGGGCTGCTGGTGGAACGGGCTCGAGACGA
Organism: uncultured Actinomycetes bacterium; assembly: GCA_963753525.1. Taxonomy (GTDB): domain Bacteria; phylum Actinomycetota; class Thermoleophilia; order Gaiellales; family Gaiellaceae; genus Palsa-739. The sequence continues at coordinate 156,425 of CAVWCS010000003.1, read as the reverse complement.
AGCAGAGCATGAAGCTGAAGAAGACGGCGAGCACGCCGAAGACGGGGACGGTCCACGCCATGAGCTCGCGCTGGCGGCGGTTGAGCCAGACGGCGAGCGCGGCGTAGCCGGTGAGAATGACGAGCCACAGCAGGAGCGAGCCTTCCTGGCCTCCCCAGAACGCGGAGAGCGTGTACGGCAGCGGCAGGTCGCGGCTCGTGTGCTCCGCGACGTAGGCGAACGTGAAATCGTGGCGCGCGAGCGCGATGAGGAGCACCGCGGAAGCGGCGAGCGTCGCCGGGAACGCCGCAATGAGCGCGTTCTGGGCCGAGTGGGCGAGTCGGCGGCGCTTGCGCCAAGCGGCGTACGAGCCTGCGAGAGACGCGTAGGCAACGAGGCCGAAGGCGAGGAGGAGCGCTGCGCGCCCGAGTGGCGCCATTACGTCTTGGACGAAGTGGCCGGCGCGTAATGGTCGGGGCACTTCGTGACGAGCGAGCCCGGCGTCGCGGCGAACGTCCCGTCGCGCAACTTCCCGTTGACGGAGATGTCGCGTCCGGTGCGGAAGAGGGTCGGAACGGTCCCGCTGTAGTCGACCCAGACGCGCGCCGGCTTCGCGTCGCCGATGTCCATCACCTCGAAGCGCAGCCCGTCGCGGTGCGGCTGGATGCGGCCGACGACTTTGGCGACGAGCAGCACGTTTCCCTTGGCGGTGTGGATGGTGCTCGGCGTCAGCTGAGCGACGCCGTTGCCGGCGAGCGCCGTGTAGACGACGAAGATCGCGAGTGCGGCTGCTACCGACAACGCGATCACGAGCCGCGCAGGACTGGCTCCCACGGGGGAATCGTAGCCCCGCCGGGCGAAGCCCAGCGCCGGTACTGATCTGTGAGGAGAGTGGTGCGGCTAGGCGGCGCGCTTGTCGGGCTCAGCCGCCCGCTTCGCGGGCTCGCGGTTCGGGATTCGGTACCCGTGCTCGTGGCAGAGCGATCCCGGTGCGTCCTCGGTGAGGGCGTCGCAGTAGCCCTTGCCGTACGCCGCCCGGAGGAACGCCGCAACGACCTCGAGATTCCACTCGCTCACGTCGGCCGTCTCGCGCCAGAGGTCGGCGAGGCGGAGGTCGATGTCGAGTTCGAGAAGGTCGAGACGTGACGGACGCTTGGGCATGACCACAAAGTAGAAAAACGGTCGGACGGCATTCGAGCGCGTCGGCTCGCGCCCGCGGCGGCGTGGTTTTGACACGAAGTTGCGCGCTCGGCGGCGCGATTCGCCCCGCATCCTTAGTAGCTCCCCGTGGGTGGGTGGGGGTTTGGGATGGCGTAGGAGGAGCCTTGACTTTCATAAGCTGCCCGCGTGGGAGAGATCCGCTTCGGCCCAGCCGATCTGCCGAAGGCGGAGAGCTTCGATGCGACGTTCGCCGCGCTCGCGGCCGACGGGTACCGCGCATGCGAGTTCGGCTTCGCTGGCGGCTTCTGGCTCGACTACGACGCCGCTCCGCTCCTCGGCGAGGCCGCGGCCGCCGCCGATGTCGCACTCTCCATCCACGCGCCCCTCGCGGCGTTCATGGGGCACACCGACCGCGGCAAGAAGTTCAAGATGGCGCTCGGGATGCTCGACCACACCGCGGGGCTCGCGAAGGCGTGCGGCGCACAGCTGATCGTCTTCCACCCCGGCTTCCTCCTTGGCCGCGAACGTGACCGAGCAATTGCCGACGTCGTCGACCAGCTCGGCGACCTGCGCGAACGGCTCGAGGCGAAGGACCGTCTCGTCCCGTTCGGCGTCGAGGTGATGGGCCGCGTGCGCGATCTCGGGACGGTCGACGACGTCGTCGCGATCGCCGGCGCGGTCGACTTCGTCCGCCCTGTCCTCGATTTTGCGCACATGCACGCGACGAGCGACGGCGAGTTCCTCGCGGCGGACCGCTTCGCCGACGCTCTCGCGGCGGCCGACGCGGTACTCGAGCCAGGCGCGCCGTTCCACATCCATTTCAGTGACATCCAGTACGCGAACCGCAACGAGACGAAGCACCTCCCGTACGGCGAGGGGACGCTCCGCGCCGAGCCGCTGCGCGACGCGCTCGCTCGCTTCGACCGGCCCGCAACCGTGATCAGTGAGTCCCCCGACCCCGCCTCGACGCGGTTGATCGGCGACGTGCTCCTCCGGCGCGAATAGCATCGGACCGTGCTCGACCCCAAGGTCTTCAAGGCGTACGACGTCCGCGGGATCTACCCCACCGAGATGGATGAAGCCGGCGCGGAGGCGATCGGCCGCGCCTACGTCGAGCAGTTCGAGCCGCAGGAAGATCGCCGTCGGCCGCGACATGCGGCTGTCCTCGCCGACCATGCAGAAGGCGGTGATCCGCGGCGCGACCGCCGCTGGTTGCGACGTCCTCGACATCGGGCTCGTCGGCACGGAGATGGTCTATTTCGCGGTCGGCTCGCTCGGGCTCGAGGGCGGGATCATGGTCACCGCCTCGCACAATCCGAAGGAGTACACCGGGATGAAGCTTGTCCGCCGCGGCGCCCTGCCGGTCGGCGGCGAGTCGGGCCTGTTTGACGTCCGCGACCGCGCACTCGCAAGTAACGCAGTGTTACAAGCGGTGTCAGCGCCCGGATCGGTGGAGGCGCATGACATCTGGCCTGCGTACGTCGAGCGCGTCCTCTCGTTCGTCGACGTCGCCGCGATCAAGCCGCTCAAGGTCGTGATCGACGCCGCGAACGGGATGGCTGGGACGATGCTGCCGCCGGTGCTCGACCGGCTGCCGATCGAGGCGGTGCGCTGCTCCTTCGAGCCGGACGGGTCCTTCCCGAACCACGAGCCGAACCCGCTCCTCCCCGAGAACCGCGAGTTCATCATCCGCAAGACGCTCGAGGAAGGAGCCGACCTCGGCGTTGCGTTCGACGGCGACGCCGACCGCTGCTTCTTTGTCGACGACACCGGCGAGTTCGTCCCGGGCGACTTCGTCACCGCGCTGTTCGCCGAGATCTTCCTCGCACGCGAGCCCGGCGCGAAGGTCATCTACGACGTGCGCGCGAGCCACGCTGTCCCCGACACGATCGAGGCGGCCGGCGGCGTCGCGCTCATCAACCGCGTCGGGCACGCGTTCATCAAGGCGCGGATGCGCAAGGACGACGCGGCCTTCGCCGGCGAAGTGTCGGGCCACTACTACTTCCGCGACTTCAGCCAGGCCGACTCCGGAGTCATCCCCTTCCTCCTCATGCTCGAGCTGATCTCGAAGCGGGAGCGGAAGCTCTCGGAGATTCTCGCGCCGCTCCGCGAGCGCTACTTCATCACCGGCGAGCTCAACACGCCCGTCGCCGACGTCGCGCTCAAGCTGCAGGAGCTGAAGGAGCGCTATGGGAAGGACGGGACGGTCTCCCATCTCGACGGTCTGTCGGTCGAAGCCCGCGACTGGCACTTCAACGTCCGCCCGTCGAACACGGAGCCGCTGCTGCGCCTCAATCTCGAGGCGACATCCGAGGCGCTCATGGAGGAGAAGCGCGACGAAGTGCTCGCGGTGATCCGGTCGTGAGTGAGGAGTACGCGTTCTCGGTCCGGACGCGCGTCGCGTTCTCGGACACTGACGCGCAGGGCGTCGTCTACTACGGCCGCTACAACCCGTACTTCGATCTCGCCCGCGCGGAATGGCTCCGCTCGCTCGGGCTCCTCCATCGCGGCAGCGACGATGCGGAGTTCGTCATGCGCGCGAACGACGTCGAGTACTTCGCGCCGGCGCGCTTCGACGACGAGCTCGAGATCCACGTCCGCGCGCGCTTCGGCCGCACGAGCATGACGTTCGAGTTCGCCGCGTTCAAGGTGCCGGAGGAAACGCTCCTCGTCACCGCGCACCAGACGCTCGTCTTCATCGACCGCGCCACGCGCCGGCCAATCCCGATCCCCGACGACTACCGGGAGCGGTTCCCTGCCGGCTGACGCCGACGACCAGCTCCGCGCGACGGTCGCCGAGCTCGCCGCGCGCGACGACTGCTCGTGGGCGGGCGTCTTCTTCGTCGAGGGAGACGAGCTCGTGCTCGGCCCGCAGGCGGGCAAGCCCGAACCGGACCAGCGCGTCATGGTCCCGGTCGTGTGGCGCGAAACGCGCGTCGCCGAGCTCGCAGCCGATGGCACGATCGAAACCGCGCACCTCGAAGCCGTCTCCGCCGACATCGCCGATCTCTGCCTCGTGGGCTGGGACACGAGCGGCGAGGAGTGGGAGCCCTAAGACCTACGAGGGCGTCATGCGACGGGCGTCGAAGACGCCGTCGACGTTGCGTAGTGCCGTGAGCAACCCGCGGAGCGCCTTCACGTCGCCGATCTCGGCCATGTACCAGTTGCGCGCCATCTGATCGTCGACCGTGCCGCCGTAGGCGACGATGTTCGCACCGTGCTCGGCGAACGTTCGCGCGACGTCCTCGAGCAGGCGGGGGCGATCCCATGAGTCGAGCGCGATCTGGACGCGGAAGCTCTGGACGCCGCCTCCCTCCCACTCGACCGACGTGAACCGTTCCGGATTGCGCCGCAGCGCACGGACGTTCGGGCAATCGCCGCGGTGGATCGTGATCCCCTTGCCGAGCGAGATGTAGCCGACGATGTCGTCGCCGGGCACCGGCGTGCAGCAGCGCGCGAGCCGGACGAGGACGTCGTCGACGCCGATCACGTTGATGCCGTATGTCTCGCTGCCGGCCGTCTCGCGCGCGCGCGGCTTTTTGGCTGCCACGGTCTCGTGCGCAACCTCGCTCACCTTGAGCTGCTGGAGGACCTTCTCGACGATCTTCGACGCGACGAGCTTCCCGGAGCCAAGCGCGATGTAGAAGTCTTCAGCCTTCTTGTAGCCCGACTCGCGGATCACGCCGGCGAGCACTGCCGACCCGGCGAGCTTCTTGTATGGGAGGTTCTGGTGCTTGAGCGCGTGCTCGAGCAGCTCGCGGCCCTTCGCCTCGAGATCCTCCTTCTGCTCGCGCGAGAAGAACTGGCGGATCCGGTTGCGCGCCCGCGACGACGCGACAAGCGAGAGCCAGTCACGGGACGGCCCGCGCGCCGCCGACTTCCCGGTCAGGATCTCGACTCGGTCGCCGCTGTGCAGGTGGTAGTGGAGCGGCACGATCCGGCCGTTGACCTTCGCGCCGACGGTGCGGTGCCCGACGTCGGTGTGGACCGCGTACGCGAAGTCGATCGGCGTCGCACCCGCGGGGAGCGTCTTCACCTCGCCCTTCGGCGTGAAGACGAACACCTCCTCGTCGAAGAGGTCGGTGCGGAAGCTCTTGACGAACTCGGACGTGTCGGACTCGTCGGCGTGGGTATCCATGAGCGAGCCGACCCATGCGTTCCAGTGCTCGTCGGCGTGCTTCGTCGAGCGGCGCCCGTCGTGCGTGTACGCCCAGTGGGCAGCGACCCCGAGGTCGGCGGTCTCGTGCATCTCGCGGGTGCGCACCTGGATCTCGAGCGGCCGGCCCTCCGGCCCGATCACCGTCGTGTGGAGGGAGCGGTAGCCGTTGAACTTCGGCATCGCGATGTAGTCCTTGAAGCGGCCCGGCATCGGCTTCCAGAGCGAATGGATGAGACCGAGCGCGCCGTAGCAGTCGCGGGTCCCCTCCTCAGCGTCGCGCTCGACGATGACGCGCATCGCGGTGAGGTCGTAGATCTCGTTGAACTCGCGGCCCTTGCGCGTCATCTTGTCGTAGATCGAGTAGAAGTGCTTCGCGCGCCCGGAGATGTCGACGGGGATGTCGACCTTCTCGAGCTCGCGGCGAAGGACGTCGGCGGCCTCGGCAACGTGGCCTTCACGGTCGGCGCGGCGCTCGGCGACCATCGTCTTGATCTCCGCGTATTTGCGCGGGTGGAGCGTCTGGAAGGAGAGATCCTCGAGCTCCCATTTCAGGGCGTGGATGCCGAGCCGGTGCGCGAGCGGCGCGTACACCTCGAGCGCCTCCTTCGACTTCTGGATCTGCTTCTGCTTGCCGAGGTACTCGATCGTGCGGAGGTTGTGGAGGCGGTCGGCGAGCTTGATGAGGATGACGCGGACGTCCTCCGCCATCGCGACGACCATCTTTCGGTAGTTCTCCGCCTCGGCCTGCTCGCGGGTCTGGAACTGAACGCGCGTGAGCTTCGTGACGCCGTCGACGAGCGTGGCGATCTCGGCGCCGAACTCGTCGCGGACCGTGTCGAGGCTGATATCCGTGTCCTCGACGACATCGTGGAGGAGCGCGGCGGCGATCGTCTCCTCGTCGAGCCGGAGCTCGACGCAGATCATCGCGACGCCGACCGGATGCGTGATGAACGGATCGCCCGAGCGGCGAAGCTGGCCCTCGTGCGCCGCGGCGGCGAAGCGGAAGGCGCGCGTGACGAGCTCGACTCCGACGTCCCCACGCTGCGCGGTGAGCTCGGTGAGTAGGCCCTCGAGGAGCTCCTCGCGCCTCTCGCCTGCCTCGACTGGGGTCATCGATTCAGTGTACTCAGGCATATCCGGCCCGAACCTTTGCGGGAGGAACGGCCGTTACAGGAACGAAATGACGGTTCCGATGCCCACGTTCCGCCGGTTTCGCTCCCGCCGCGCGATGCTCCGACTCGCCGCGGCGCTCGCTCAGTGCCTGAAGGGCTCCGAGTAGACGACCCTCCCCTGCGGCAGCTCCGCGTCCGGGTCGAGGATCGCGACCTGGAACGCCCAGTCCCAATGGCACTCGGGCGGCGGCAGGAGGCCGAGCTCGTCGGCGCGGACGAAGCCGAAGCGTCCGTAGAACTTCGGATTGCCCTCGAGGACGAGCACCGGCTCGCCGCGGGCGCGGACCGCGTCGAGCGAGGCGCGGACGAGGGCTGAACCGTGCCCGCGGCGCTGGTAGGCGGGTAGCACTCCGAGCGGCGAGAACTGGAGGACTCGCACAGCGGACCCCTCGACCCCGCTCCACGTGTTCATGACGTGACCGACGACGCGCCCGTCCTCTTCCACCACGAACGAGAGGTCCGGCTCGTGGAGATCCGAGCGGTCGTGAAGCTGTTGCGCGATGCGCGCGACATCGTCGCCCTCGGCACCGAACGCCTTGCGGTGAACCTCGGGGATCTCCGCCCAGTCGGCTTCGCTCGCGACGCTGATCACGCGGCGCGAGCGAGCGGCGGCTCGGTCGCGAGCAGCGCTCGGAACTGCGCGGATTCGAGCAGGTCGCGGCGCGCGCCGTCGTCGAGTCCGAGCTCGCGGAAGATCGCGGTGGCCTGCGCGTCGCGCGCCGCGGGCAGCTTCCGCCATTCGCCGGCAAGCCACTCGCGCAGCTCGAGGTAGCGCGCGGTCGTCGGGAAGACGCGCCGGACGACGAGCTGCGGCGAGACCGCCCCGTTCCAGCGGTTCTCCTCGAGCCGGAACGCGACGTCGTAGCGGTCGTCAGGCCGGAACGAATCGAGGCGCCCGCCCTGACCGAAGGCGATGGCGCTGCCGCCGTCGCGGCCGGAGCGGCGGATCCGGAAGCGGAGGTGCTTGCCGTCGCCGACGGTTGCGAGTTCAGCGACTCCGACTCCTGCGGCGAGGAGCGTCGGCGCGGGGTTGCCGAGCCCGAAGGGTGCGAGGCGCGCGAGTTCGGCACACAGATCGAGGGAGAGCTGCTCGTCGCGGCCGACGATCGCGTCGATGCGCGTGACGGGCTCGAGCTCGGCCTCGTCGAGGACGCTCTCTGCGTGCCGCGCGAAGGCTGCCGCGAAGGCGTCGACGTTCTCAGGCTTGATGGACAAGCCGGCGGCGGCGCGATGGCCGCCCCAGCGGCCCAGAAGCTCCGAGCATGCCCCGAGCGCGCCGTGAAGGTCGAATGCGGGGATCGAGCGGCCGGAGCCCTTCCAGTCACACTCGTCGCCGCCACCGGCGATGAGCACGACCGGACGGCTGTAGCGCTCGACGAGCCGCGAGGCGACGATGCCGATCACGCCTTCGTGCCAGTCGGCGCCGGCGACGGCGTAGGCCCGCCGCGCCCGCTGCTCCGGCGTCCATCTCTCCACTTGCGCGATCGCTTCGCGGACGATGCGCCCCTCGACGGCCTGGCGTTCCTTGTTGAGCTCCTCGAGCGAGTCGGCGAGACGGCGTGCTTCGTTCTCATCCTCGGTGAGGAGGAGCTCGAGCGCCGCGCGGGGGTGCCCGAGCCGGCCGGCGGCGTTCAGGCGAGGCGCGAGCCGGAACCCGACGGACCCCGCGTCGAGACTGGCGGGATCGACGCCGGCGGCGCGCATGAGGGCTTGAAGACCTGGCTTCGTCGTGCGCGCAAGCGCGCGAAGACCGGCGATCGCGAGCGAGCGGTTCTCGTCGACGAGCGGGACGACGTCGGCGATCGTCGCGAGAGCTACGAGGTCCAGGTGGCGCTTGGGGATCTCGGAATCGACGCCGAAGAGCGCCTGGCCGAGCTTGTACACGACGCCGGTTCCGCAGAGCTCCGGGAACGGATAGTCGGACGGGCGCGTCGCGACGACCGGACACTCCGGAAGCGTCTCGCCAGGGCGATGATGGTCGGTGACGATGACGTCGAGGCCGCGCGCGGCGGCTTCCGCCACTTCGGCAGCCGCCGTGATCCCGCAGTCGACGGTCAGAACGAGCCCGCACCCGTCGTCGGCGAGCCGCCCGAGCGTGCCGCGGCTGACGCCGTAGCCCTCGTCGAAGCGGCTCGGGAGGTGCCATTCCACATCGGCGCCGAGCTCACGCAACAGGAGGACGGCGAGCGCGGTCGCGGCGATCCCGTCGACGTCGTAGTCGCCGTGGACGCAGATCCGTCTGCCGGCGGCGACGGCAGCACGAAGGCGCTCGCACGCGGCTTCCATGTCGCCGAGGAGGAACGGATCGTGCGGTGGCTGCTCACCCTCGAGGAAGCGACGTGCGTCGTCGGGATCGACGTACCCGCGACGCGTGAGGACGGCTGCGGTGACAGCGGACACCCCGAGCGCGCGCGCGAGGTCGACCTGAGCGCCAGGCGGGCAGTCGGCGAGTGTCCAGGTGCCGTCGTGCATCGTGCAGCCACGCTACGGAGAGGTGCGGACGGAATCGGGGCTGGGCCTTGTCCGCTACGGCCGGCTGTGGAGGGATTGCCGGGATCTTGCGACTAAGAACTCGTCTCGGAATGACCACGCGCTGGCTGGGCGTGATGGCCGAGGACGACGCCTCGCGCCGGCCAGCGCGGCCAGACGGCCCGTGCTTCATTTTGAGACGAGTTCTAAGCCGATGCGAGGACGCGACGCGTCTCCGCGGCGATCACGAGCTCCTCGCGCGCGGGCACCACTTCGACGCGGAAGTCACCGAGGAAGCGCAGACGCTCCACGATCCGCTCGCGCAGCTCGCCGGCGTTCTCGCCGATCCCGCCGCTGAAGGCGAGGACGTCGATGCCGCCGCAGGCCACGGCCATCGCGGCGATCGCGCCGGCGACCCGAAGGACGAACACCGCCAGCGCGAGCGGTAAGGCCTCGCGTACGTCGCCGGAGCCACCGGAGAGCGCGGCGAGACCCGACTCGTGCTCGAGCTGCTCGGCGAGCTCATCGAGAGTCAGCCTGCCGCGCAGGAGATAGACGAGCGCGGCAGGATCCACCGAGCCCGAGCGCGTCGTCATCGGCACGCCCTCGAGCGGCGAGAACCCCATGCTCGTGTCCACCGAGCGGCCGTCGAGCACAGCGGTGACGGAGCTGCCGCCCCCGAGATGCGCGACGACGAGACGCGGCACGCGCACCTGCGAGGCGACCCACTGGAGGTTGATGCCGTGGAAGCCGTAGCGGTGGACTCCCCACTCCTCGCGCCAGCGCTCGGGGACCGCGTACGAGGACGCCTCCGGCGGCAGGGTGCGGTGGAAGGCCGTGTCGAAAACGGCAACGTGCGGGATGTCGGGAAGCGCGGCCCGGGCGCGGCGGAGCGCCTCAAGCGCCGGCGGATTGTGGAGCGGAGCGAGCTCCGACAGCTCCTCGATCGCCGCGACGACCGCGTCGTCCACGACCACCGGCTCGGTGAAACGCAGGCCGCCGTGCACGATGCGGTGGCCGACCGCGTCGGCCCGCGTGAAGTCCTCGACACGTTCTGCGGTTTCTCCCCGAACCAGATCGAGCTTGAGGCTGGTAGACCCTGCATTGACGACGAGCACGTCCACGAAGGGAGAATCGCATGACCGACGAGCAACTCCGCGCCATCGACGCCTACTGGCGGGCTGCGAACTACCTCTCGGTCGGTCAGATCTACCTCCTCGACAACCCGCTTCTCCGCGAGCCGCTGCGCCCGGAACACGTCAAACCACGCCTGCTCGGGCACTGGGGGACGACCCCCGGCCTCAACTTCCTCTACACGCATCTCGACCGCGCGATCCGCGAGCGCGACCTCGACACGATCTTCATCTGCGGGCCGGGACACGGCGGCCCGGCGGTCGTCGCGCAGGCCTACCTCGAGGGGACGTACAGCGAGCTCTACCCGCACATCGGCCGGGACGAGAACGGCCTACGCGCGCTCTTCCGCCAGTTCTCGTTCCCCGGCGGGATCCCGAGCCACGCCGCGCCCGAGACGCCGGGCTCGATCCACGAGGGCGGCGAGCTCGGGTACGCACTCTCGCACGCCTACGGCGCCGCGTTCGACGACCCTGGGCTCACCGTGGCGTGCGTCATCGGCGACGGCGAGGCGGAGACAGGCCCGCTCGCGACGAGCTGGCACTCGAACAAGTTCTCCGACCCCGACCACGACGGGCGCGTCCTGCCGATCCTCCACCTGAACGGGTACAAGATCGCGAACCCGACCGTCCTCGCGCGCATTCCCGAAGAGGACCTCGCCTCGCTCATGCGCGGGTACGGCCACGATCCGCTCTTTTTCACGGCCGGCTTCGATGAGGAGGACTCCCTATCGATCCACGCCCGCTTCGCGGAACTCCTCGACCGAGCGCTCGACGACCGCCGCGCGATGATCGTCTTTCGCACGCCGAAGGGCTGGACGGGGCCGCGCGAGGTGGACGGGCTGCCGATGGAGGGGACATGGCGGGCGCACCAGGTGCCGCTCACCGAGGTGCGGACGAATATGTCTCACCTGGCTCAGCTGGAACGGTGGCTGCGCAGCTACCGGCCGGAGGAATTGTTCGACGAGCACGGCGTCCTGCGCGCCGAGCTCGCAGCCGTCGCGCCCGAGGGCGACCGCCGCATGTCGGCGAACCCGAAGACGAACGGCGGCCTCGTGCTCCGCGACCTCGACCTGCCCGACTTCCGCGACTTCGCCGTGACGGTGGACGAGCCGGGCACGGAGACGGCAGAGGCGACACGTGTGCTCGGCCGCTGGCTCGTGGAGGTCGTGCGCGCGAATCCCGACAACTTCCGCATCTTCGGCCCGGACGAGACGGCGTCGAACCGGCTCGGCGACGTGTTCACGGTGACCGACAAGCAATGGGACGCAGCCGTCGAGCCGACCGACGAATCGCTCGCGCCAAGCGGCCGCGTCGTCGAGATGCTCTCCGAGCACCAGTGTCAGGGATGGCTCGAGGGCTACCTCCTCACCGGCCGGCACGGGCTGTTCAACTGCTACGAGGCGTTCATCCACATCGTGGACTCGATGTTCAACCAGCACGCGAAGTGGCTGAAGGTGACGCGGGGCATTCCCTGGCGCCGACCGATCGGCTCGCTCAACTACCTCCTCAGCTCGCACGTCTGGCGCCAGGATCACAACGGCTTCTCGCACCAGGATCCCGGCTTCATCGACCACGTCGTGAACAAGAAAGCGGAGATCATCCGCGTCTATCTGCCGCCCGACGCGAACTGTCTCCTCTCGGTCGCCGACCACTGCCTGCGCAGCCGCCACTACGTGAACGTCATCGTGGCGGGGAAACAGCCGGCACTCCAGTTCCTGCCGCTCGATGACGCGATCCTGCACTGCACGCGCGGAATCGGGATCTGGGAATGGGCATCGAACGACAACGGCGGCGAGCCGGACGTCGTGCTCGGCTGCGCCGGCGACGTGCCGACGCTCGAGACGCTGGCAGCCACCGCGATCCTCCGGGAGCGGCTCCCCGAGTTGAAGGTGCGCGTCGTCAACGTCGTCGATCTCATGCGCCTCCAACCCGAGAGCGAGCACCCGCACGGGCTGTCCGACAGCGAGTTCGACTCGCTCTTCACGACCGACCGGCCCGTCGTCTTCGCCTATCACGGTTATCCATGGCTCATCCACCGGCTCACGTACCGGCGCACGAACCACGGCAACCTTCACGTGCGCGGCTACAAAGAGGAAGGGACGACGACAACGCCGTTCGACATGGTCATGCTCAACGACCTCGACCGCTTCCATCTCGTGATCGACGTCATCGACCGTGTGCCGGGGCTCGGCGACCGCGCGGGCCATCTGCGGCAGGAGATGGAGGACGCGCGGCTGCGAGCGCGCCAGTACGCGCGCGAGAACGGCGAGGACGCGCCCGACGTGGCCGACTGGCACTGGCAACCCCAGGCGAACGTCGCGCCTTGAGCAGGCTCGATCCGGCCGAGCTCCGCCGCGACTTCCTGCTCGAGCCGGAGGTTGCGTTCCTCAACCACGGCTCGTTCGGCGCGTGCCCACAACCCGTGTTCGAGAGTTACCAGGCGTGGCAGCGCGAGCTCGAGTGGGAGCCGGTCGACTTCCTCGATCGCCGCCTCCCCGGCCTGCTCGCGACGGCCCGCGACGGGCTCGCGCGCTACCTCAACGCACCACCCCATGACCTTGCGTTCGTCACGAACGCGACGACGGGCGTCAACCTCGCCGCCCGCTCGCTCGACCTTTGCCCAGGCGATGAGATCCTCACAACCGATCTCGAGTACGGCGCCTGCGATCTCGCCTGGGAATGGCTCGCCGCGAGCACCGGCGCCTCGTACGTCCGCGCGCCTATCCCGCTTCCCCTCGACAGCCCGGCGCAACTCGTCGAGGCGCTCTTGGCTCACGCGACCGAGCGGACACGCGTCGTCTACGTCAGCCACATCACGTCCTCGACGGCGCTCGTTCTCCCCGTAGAGGAGATCGTCTCCCGCGCGCACGAGCTCGGCCTGGTGACGATCGTCGACGGCGCGCACGCGCCCGCGCACGTGCCGATCGATGTCGAGGCGCTCGGCGCCGACTTTTACGCTGGAAACGCGCACAAATGGCTCCTGGCGCCGAAAGGCGCGGGCTTCCTCCACGTCCGGCCCGAGCACCAGGAGCGCGTCGACGCGGCGATCGTCAGCTGGGGCTACGCGGAGGGGCGTGGCTTTCAGGAGCGGATCGAGATGCAGGGCACGCGCGACCCCGCCGCATGGCTCGCCATCCCGGACGCGATCCGCTACCAGGCCGAGCGCGACTGGGACAGCGTGCGCGAGCGCTGCCGCGCGCTCACCCGCGGGGCGCGCGCAGAGCTCTGCGAGCTCCTCGGCACGGAAGCGCTGGCGCCGGAGGAGATGCTCGGCCAGATGGCGAGCGTCCGGCTCCCGCGGCCCGACGCCGGCCTCCGCGACAGGCTCTTCTCAAACCACCGAGTCGAGGTCCCGGTCGCCGGCCCTAACCGCGACCTCCTCCGCATCTCGATCGCTGCGTACACGACACGCGACGACGTCGACCGGCTGCTAGCCGCCCTCGTTCGGGAGCTTGACGCCTAGCACCGTCAGCAGGACGAGCACCGCGAGCCCGATCACCCAGTACGCGAGCACACGCCGCGGGTTGCGCGTCTCGCGCAACTGGATCAGCGCGACCTTCCCCCAGAGGAGCACGAGCCCGACGAGCGCCGCGCCGCCGATGACGATCACCGGCGCGAGCGTGATCGCCTTCTCGAACGGCCAGGAGAAGGACCAAGCGGTCAGTGCGACGAGTCCGACCACGGCCGCGAGGGCCAGCGGATAGCGAAATACGCGCACGAGGCCAGGGTACGCTGAGTCCGTGGAAGCGGCCGGCAACTACCACTCCGGCGACGACTACGTCGTCGAGTTCCTTGGCTACCGCTTCTCCTTCAGCAGCCTCGATTTCGAGGAGCGGATCACGGCCGCCGCGGTCCGCCTCGAGCTCGTCCCCTCGGCCGAGCTCGGCTCCGACGCGACCGCCGACCTAGTCGAGCTCGTGGAGACCGACGCGATCGCGGACCCGCGCAGCGCGCTCGGCGCATACGTCGTCGCGAACTGGAACACGCTCGCGCTCGTTCGCGGCGAGTCGCTCGTCTACTGGCTGAAGAAGCTCGTCTTCCGTGGCGCGTGGCTCGACCATCGCGTCAAGGAGGGGCTACTCGAAGTCGACTGGGACGAGCAGAGCCTGGACTTCACGTACGCCGACACGAACGGCGGACGCGCCCTGCTCGAGCTCCTCCCCACGCCCAGCTGGCGCGAGCTGCAGTACAAGCCGTGACCGAGCGTAGGCTCGACGGAGCTCGGCAAAGAGCGGAGGTGCCGGCTTTGCCGGCACCGGGAGCGGGAAAACTCCCTCGCTGGTACGCAGCGGCGCTACCGGCGTACCTCGCCGCGCTGCTCGCGGTCGACACGCAGGTCGGCCTCCACGTTCAGATCGGGCTCGGCGTCCTCACGTTCGCGGTGCTCGCGGCTGCGCTCAAGCCGCTCGTGCCGCTCGCGCGCGCGCAGGCGATCGGCGTCGTCGTCTTCGCGACCGTAGGAGAAGTGACCGGCTCGCTCGTCTGGGGCGTCTACCACTACCGCCTGCACAACCTGCCGCTTTTCATCCCCCCGGCGCACGGGCTTGTCTACCTCAGCGGCCTCGCACTTGCGGGCACCCTCCCGAAGCGGGCGCTCGTCTGGATGGCAGCGCTCCTCGCCGCGGGCTGGGGGATCGCGGGGCTCACCGTCCTGCCGCGGCTCGACGTGGCCGGCGCGTTCGGCGTCCCGCTCCTGCTCATCTTCCTCTGGCGCTCACGCTGGCGCGCGACGTACGCAGGCGTGTTCCTCGTCGTCGCCGCACTCGAGCTCTACGGGACGTCGATCGGGACGTGGCGCTGGGCGACGACGCTGCCCGGGCTCGGAATCCCCGACGGGAACCCGCCGAGCGGCGTCGCGAGCGGCTACGTGTGGTTCGACGTGATGGCCTTGCTCGTCGCGCCGTGGCTCGTCTACGCGGCGGGCGGGAGCGTGAAGCCGAAGCTCTCGCTCTTCCCTGCCGCTGTGCGGAGCTCGATGCGGCGCAACAAGCCGAGCGGCACGATCAGCGCGTCGGGCGCGTCGTCCCGCGGGTCGGCGACGTAGAGCGTCACCATCCCGAAGCCGGGCTCGGGGTCGATCCGGTCGAGCGTGAAATGGGACGTGTCGGCGAGCTCGATCTCGACGAGCGGCTTCTCCACGCCCATCGCCTCGGCGAAGTTTGCGATCGCGCCGTGGAGACGCTCGACGAACGCCTCATGCGGCGGCTCGTTGAGGGGAGTCCAGAGGTCCGGCATCAGAAAAGCCTCTCGTCGCCCTTCGCCGCAGCCGCGGCTCCGACGTGCGCGCGGCCGAGCGTGGTGATCGTCCGCCCTCGCGGCGTGCGCGCGATGAAGCCGAGCTGAAGGAGGTACGGCTCGTAGACATACTCGATCGTGTCCGGCTCCTCGCCGAGCGACGCGGCGAGCGTGTTGACGCCGACCGGGCCGCCGTCGTACTTCTCGACGATCGCGCGGAGCAGGTCACGGTCGAGCCGCTCGAGGCCCGCCGCGTCGATTTCCAGCAGGTCGAGAGCCTCGCTGCGCGATCTCAGTCGTGATCGCGCCCTGGTGGCGCACCTCGGCGACGTCGCGCACGCGACGGAGGATGCGGTTCGCGACGCGCGGCGTGCCCCGCGCGCGACCGGCGATCTCCTCGGCGGCGTCCACCGCGATCGCGACTCCGAGGATTCGCGCCGAGCGCGCGACGATCGCGGCGAGCTCGCCCGGCTCGTAGTAGTCGAGCCGGAACGTCATCCCGAACCGGTCGCGCAGCGGCGATGTGAGAAGGCCGGTGCGCGTCGTCGCGCCGACGAGCGTGAACGGCGGCAGGTCGAGCGTCAGCGTCCGCGCGGCCGTCCCCTGGCCCATGACGATGTCGAGCCGGAAGTCCTCGAGCGCCGGGTAGAGGATCTCCTCCGCGGCGCGGCCGAGCCGGTGGATCTCGTCGACGAAGACGACGTCGCGCGCCTCGACCGCGGTGAGGATCGCGGCGATGTCCTTCTTCTCGAGCGCCGGCCCGGCGACAGAGCGGATGCCGACCCCGAGCTCCTCGCGGATGATGTGGGCGAGGCTCGTCTTGCCGAGACCCGGCGGGCCGACGAGGAGGACGTGGTCGAGCGCCTCGCCTCTCCCCTTCGCCGCGTCGAGCGCAATCGCGAGCTGCTCCTTGACGCGCGTCTGGCCGACGAACTCGTCGAGCCGGCGCGGCCGAAGGCTCTGCTCGAGCTCGTCCTCGTCCTCGCGAATCTCTGGCGTCAGGAACTGCGTGCTCACGCGGCTCTCTTCAACGCGAGCCGGACGCGTTCCTCCGGCGCAAGATCGGCGTCGACGTCGGCGAGCGCGCGCTCGGCGTCGAGCAGCGACCAGCCGAGCTCGACGAGCGCATCGCGTGCGACCAGGTGCTCGTCGCTGGACGACCCGGCGAAGGGAGCGAGCCCGGGATCGCCGAGCTTCTCCTTCAGCTCGAGCACGATCCGGTCGGCGGTCTTCTTGCCGACGCCGGGAATTGACTGGAAACGGGCCGAATCCTCGCGGACGATCGCGCGGCGCAGCTCGCCCGCGGGAGAGCCGGAGACGATCGCCAGCGCGACCTTCGGGCCGACGCCGCTGACGCTGAGCAGGTGGACGAAGAGCTCGCGCTCCTCTCGGTCGGCGAAGCCGTAGAGCTGCATCGCGTCCTCGCGAACGTGGAGGTATGTCTCGACCGTGATCTCGTCGGCCGTCTCGCCCTTGCGGACGGCGGCGGGCGTGGCGTGGACGAGGTAGCCGACGCCGCCGACATCGAGGATCAGCCCCCCGGGCGTGTTCGCGACCGGCTTGCCGCGCAGGCGCGCGATCATGACGCGGCCTCGAGGCGGAGCAGCGGCGGCGCCATCGCGTGGCAGATGGCAACGGCGAGCGCGTCGGCGGCGTGATTCGGCGTCGGGATCTCGGCGAGTCCGAGGATCATCTTCACCATCCGCTGGATCTGCGCCTTGTCGGCGCGCCCGTGGCCGCAGATCGCCTGCTTGACGCTGGCGGGTGCGTACTCACGGCACGCGACTCCCGCATTGGCGGCCGCGACGAGCACGGCGCCGCGCGCTTGCCCGACGGAGAGCGCGATGCGGGCGTCGGCGCCGACGTACGACTCCTCGAGAGCCACCGCATCCGGCGCGTGCTCGGAGATGAGGCCGGCCACTCCGTCGTAGATCGTCTTCAAACGAAGTGCCACGTCTTCTCCCGCGGGCGTCGACCAGCAGCCGTGGGCAATGCCCCTGAGGCGCCCGCCGCTTTCTTGGACGATCCCGTACCCGCACGCAGCCGTCCCCGGGTCGATGCCGACTACTTTCACGAGAGAAAGCTACGGACGCGGTCGGACGAATCCTGTTCAGAGTCATCTTGGAGCGTCCCCGCATTCGGGTCGCATTGGTCGTCGATCGGCTTGAGCCGGGACGGATAGGAGACTTCATCCAGAGCGTGAGCGGGGAGGACCGGAGCTTCGTTCTTGAGTATCGGGAGGGTTCGAAGGAGAACCATTACGGAACGTGGAGCGGCTCCGTGCGAGATGTCCACCGGGTCATGACGAGTGGGTATTTGACCTCCCCGGCTGGAGAGGCCGCCTGGTCTGGACGCCGGTCCGATACTGAGACCGCTCCCGCAGACGCCGCGAGGCGGCCTCCGCGGGCGGGCAAGAGAGACAGCACGGAGCGCGACCGAGACCGCGCTCTCGGTCGCGCGGAGTTCCGCAGCTTCCGAGAAAGCGTGGACGGCGCTAGCCGGCCACGCTTTCGAGGACCCGCTCGGGGATGTCGAAGTTCGCGTAGACGTCCTGAACGTCGTCGTCGTCCTCGAGCTGGTCGATGAGCCGGAGGATCTTCTTCGCCTCGCTCTCGTCCTCGACGGCGACTGTCGTCTTCGGCAGCATCGTCAGCTCGGCGGATTCGATCTCGAAGTCGGCGGAGGCGATCGCCTCACGCACCGACGCGAGCTGCTCCGCAGCGCAAAGCACCTCGAACGAGGAGCCGTCACGGGCGACGTCGTCCGCCCCGCCCTCCGCGGCCACGAGCGTCAGCTCGTCTTCGTCGACGCCGTCGACCGGAACGAGGACGACGCCACGGCGCTCAAACAGCCACGCGACGGAGCCTGAGCCGCCGAGGTTGCCATCGTTCTTCGAAAAAATGTGGCGCACCTCGGCGGCGGTGCGGTTGCGGTTGTCGGTCAACGCCTCGACGATCACGGCGACGCCCGCCGGGCCGTAGCCCTCGTAGACGATCGTCTCATAGGCGGCGGCGTCGGCGTCCGTACCGGCGCCCTTTGAGATCGCGCGATCGATGTTGTCCTTCGGCATCGAGGCCGCGCGCGCCTTATCGACAGCGTTCTGGAGCGCAAGATTCGCGGCCGGATCCGGCCCGCCGTCGCGCGCGGCGACGATGATCGCGCGCGTCAACTTCGAGAAGAGCTTGCCCCGCTTCGCGTCGGCGGCGCCCTTCTTGTGCTTGATCGACGACCACTTGCTATGCCCCGACACGGCTGTGCGTCTCCTCTCTTACGATGTTCAGGAACCGTTCGTGAACCCGCGTGTCGTCGGTCAGCTCGGGATGAAACGCTGCGACGAGGAGCCGCCCGTCGCGCGCGAGCACGATGTGACCGTCGACCTCGGCGAGCACCTCGACGTCGGGGCCTGGCTCTTCGAGCCACGGAGCACGGATGAAGACGGCGCGCAGCGGCTCGTCTCCGTCGCCCATGTCGAGGTCGGCCTCGAAGCTGTGCACCTGGCGGCCGAACGCGTTGCGCTCCGTGCGGTAGTCGCCAAGGCCGAGATGGTCGCGGTCGAGCACGATCATGCCGGCGCACGTCCCGAAGATCGGGCCTTCGAAGTCGCGCACCGCCTCGTCGAGGCCGTAGAGCCGCATCAAGCGGCCGATCGCCGTCGACTCGCCGCCCGGGATGATCAGGCCGTCGAGCCCCGCGAGGTGCTCGGGGAGACGAACCTCGACCGGCTCCGCGCCAAGCCGCCGCAGCACGGCCGCGTGCTCACGGAAGTTCCCCTGCACCGCGAGGACACCGATCTTGAGTGGCTTGGTGGTGCGCCCGGTCATGAGCGTGGATGGCTGGGCTGCGAGCGCCGAGCGCTGCTAGGACGCAGGGAGCGCCGATAGCAGTCCGCTCTCGGCGCGACTGAGGACGACGCAGAGCGACGCGCGCTCGCGGGCCAGACGCCACGATTCATGGCTGGGTGTGCCACCGATCCATGCCTCGATGGTAACGAGGGCTACTCGGCGGGTGTCTCAACGACCACGGTGGTCTTCTCGACGACGACCGCGATCTTCTTGCGGCGCGTGCCGAGCATCCCAAGAGCGACGAGCCAGAAGCCGAGGAGCCCGAACGCGAGCGCCGGTGCCCACGGGCTGATTTGCGGGCCGTACGACGTGCAAGTCGAGGTCGATGGGATCCCTATGCCCCCTATGGCACCGCTGCAGACCTGACTAAGGCCGGCGAGCACGGTGTGGCCGGGCGAAAGGCCGATGTAGTGGTACGTCGCCGCGAAGAAGCCGATCGTCCCGTACACCGCCCAGCTCGACCGCTTCGTCCAGTACGCCACGAGCACGAAGAGGACGGAGACGATTGAGATGACGGCGAAATCTCCGTCGCTCATGTTGAACCAGTAGATGAGCGGACCAGCGATCAGTGCCCCACCGATGAGATGGAGCCAGAAGGCGGACGGCTTGTCGATCAAATTCCCGACGATCAAGTAGCCGATTCCGGTCAACAGAGTCAGGACTGCGAACCAGGTGCCGTGCCACGAGGTCAACAGGTCGGCGAGGAAGGCCCAGAACACGACGGCCGAGATGAGCCGGATGAACGGGAACTTGAACAACCGCCGGTCGTACCACGCCGCCGCGAGGATCAAGATCCAGAAGAGGATCCGCGACCATGACCGGGTGGTGAACGGCGAGCCGTAGTTGTACAAGCCGAACGGATGCGCGCCCAACGGATGCCAGCCGATCCAGCGCATCGTGAGGAGAACGAGCGTCGCCCAGACGAGCACCGAGACAAACGCGAAGATCCCGGCGGCGAGCCACCGGCCGCGCATGCGGAGCGCGTGCGCGACGCCGTAGATCACCACGAGGAAGAGCAGCGTCCAGGCCGTCCTCGCGCCGTCGCCTCTGTCCTCGTATGCGAGATACGTGAGCCCGACGCTCGCTCCGATCAGGACGGTCAGCCCGCCGGTGTAGACGAGGAACGACGACGAGTTCCAGACGGGCTTGATCTCCGCCTTGACCGGGGCGTGCGTGTCGCCCTTCTTCCGCTTGCCGACCATCCCGAGCAGGACGAGCCAGAACCCTAGGAGGCCGATCGCTAGTGGGACGAACCAGAGGCCGGAAACGGGCGACCCGCCACTGAACGCGGCTCCCTCGATGCTGCTCCGCACCTCCGAGGCGACGAAGTGGTAGGCCGGGATGAAGAAGCCGATCGCCCCGAATACCGCCCAGCTCGAACGCTTCGTCCAGTACGCCCAGATGACGTAGACGAGCGACATGAACGCAAGGACGGCGAAGTCGAACGTTGTGTGGTGGCACCAGTAGATGATCGGGGCCCCGATCAGCACGCCGGCGTCCAGATGGAGCCAGAACGTCGATGGCTTGTCACTGATTTTCCCGAAGGCGAGGTAGCCAAGCCCGAGCAAGAGTGCGACAATCGCCAGCGGGTTCCCGTGCCCCTTCGTCACCAGGTCGATCACGAAGAGCGCGCCGAAGACGGCGGAGATGCTGCGGATGAACGGGAACTTGAAGCGCCAGCGGGCAAGCGTCGCCGCGAGCAGGATCAGGACTTCGAGCAGGAGCCGTGGCCACGACCAGACCCGGAAGTCGCGGAAGGTCCCGTTCTCCCAGCCCCACCAATTCAGCGCCACGAGTACGAGGACCGCCCAGATGCTCACCGCGGTGAACGCGAAGATGCCGGCCTCGAGCCACCGGTCCATGCGGCGAAACGCAATCGCGATCGCGGAGAGGATCACGAGGAAGAGCAACGTCCAAGCGGTCATAACGCCGCTGCCGCTGTAGCTGCCGTACGCGTTCCTCTCGACGGCGAAGTACAAGAGCCCGAGTTCTGCGGCGTTGAGGACGGTCAGCCCGCCGGCGTAGACGAGGAACGAAGAGCTAGTCCAGATCGGCTTGGTCTCGGTCTTGACCATCGCGCGTGATCATCTCGCGCCGGGCGGACGGAGTAAAGGGGGCATCCTGCGACTCTGGCTCGTCGCTGGGCGCGCGAGGCAACCGAGCGAGGTGCGGGCAGTACACGTAGTACGACCGCGCCGAGCGAGCGCAGCCTCGTGCGGTCAGCGGCGAGAGCCCTCGCGGAGGCCGGCTCCGCCGGCCGGGAGCGAGGGCGGCCAGTGCCGCAGGGTTACCAGCCGCGGGTCTCGAGCAGCTCGCTCGGATCGAGCGTCTGCGTCGAGATGCCGACCATCGGCTCGCCGAGGCCGGCGGAGACGCGAGCGAGGATCTCAGCGTCCATGTAGTGCGTCGTCGCCTCGACGATCGCCTTCGCGCGCCGCTCAGGGTCGCCCGACTTGAAGATCCCGGAGCCGACGAAGACGCCGTCCGCGCCGAGCTGCATGCAGAGCGCCGCGTCGGCGGGCGTCGCGATGCCGCCGGCGGTGAACGTCACGACGGGAAGCTTCCCGTTCTCGGCGACCCACTTCACGAGCTCGTACGGGGCGCGGTGCTCCTTCGCCTCGGCGTACAGCTCCTCCTCGCGCAGCGCGCCGAGCCGCCGGATCGCGCCGAACACGGCCCGCATGTGCGTGACCGCGTTGACGATGTCGCCAGTGCCGGCCTCGCCTTTCGTCCGGATCATCGCCGCGCCCTCGGAGATACGCCGCAGCGCCTCGCCGAGGTTCGTGCAACCGCAGACGAACGGGACGGTGAACTGCCACTTGTCGACGTGATGTTCGAGGTCAGCGGGCGTCAGCACCTCCGACTCGTCGATGTAGTCGATCTCGAGCGCCTGGAGGATCTGCGCCTCGGCGAAGTGGCCTATGCGGCACTTCGCCATGACCGGGATCGTCACGGCCTCCTGAATCCCGGTGATCATCTCGGGGTCCGACATGCGCGCGACGCCGCCGTCGCGGCGGATGTCGGCGGGGACGCGCTCGAGCGCCATGACGGCGACGGCCCCGGCGGCTTCGGCGATCTTCGCCTGCTCGGCGTCGACGACGTCCATGATCACGCCGCCCTTGAGCATCTCCGCAAGCCCGCTCTTGACCCGCATAGTCCCGTACTCGGCCATGTCCCCAGAGTGTAGCCCCGCCCCGGGTGATAGAACCGCCTCGTGGAACCGTGGTCTCGCGAGCGCCAGGGGAAGCTCGACGAGCTCGAGATCGAGAGCGAGCTCCTCCGCGGCAACCCACTCGGCGACCCGCACGTCCGGCCGCTCTGGGTCTACCTCCCGCCGGCCTACGAGGCCGAGCCGGAGCGCGCGTTCCCGGCGATCTACCTCATCCAGGGAATGACCGGGCAGCTCGACATGTGGCGCAACCGCTCGGCTTTCCGCCCGAACGTCCCAGAGCTCGTCGACCGGCTCTTCGCCGACGAGGGCTGCCCGCCCGCGATCGTCGTCTTCGCCGACTGCTGGACGACGTACGGCGGCTCGCAGTTCATCGACTCGCCGGGGACCGGCCGCTATCTCGGCTACCTCTGCGACGAGGTCGTCCCGTTCGTCGACTCCAAATATCGGACCCACGCAGAGGCGGCGCACCGCGGCCTGACCGGCAAGTCGAGCGGCGGATACGGCGCGATGGTCGTGCCGATGCTGCGGCCAGACGTATTCGGTGGCCTCGCGACACACGCCGGCGACGCGCTGTTCGAGGCGTGCTACCAGCCTGAATTTGCCCAGGCGGCGCGAGCATTGCGCGACGATTACGACGGCTCCTTCGACACGTTCTGGGCGGACTTCCGTTCGCGGCCTGCGTTCACGAAGAAGAACGACCATATCCTCCTCAACACGTACGCGATGGCGGCGTGCTACTCGGCGAACGAGGACGGCTCGATTGACCTGCCCTTCGACACCGCCACGGGGATGCTGCGGGACGAGGTCTGGCAGCGCTGGCTCGCGTGGGATCCGGTGCGGATGGCGCGCCGCCACGCCGACGCGCTCCGCGGCATGCGCGCGATCTACATCGACGCCGGCAAGCGGGACGAGTACTTCCTCGACCTCGGCGCCGAGGCGTTTAGGCGCGAGCTCGAGGCGATCGGCATCACCGACGTCTTCTTCGAGCTCTTCGACGCGGGCCACGGGAGCATCGAGTACCGCTACCCACTCGCGATCCGCTACCTCGCCGAGCGGCTGCAGTAGCCCGCTCGGCGAGACAGCCTGCTGCCTAGAACTCGTCGGGCGTGGAGACGGCTTCGCAGAACGTGAGGTCCGGCGGACCACCGGCGGCGCCGATCTCGCCGATGAACTGCTGCAGCTCGGGATCCGAGAAGAACGTGTTGAACTGCTCTGCGGACTCCCACTCGTCGATGACGACCACGAATCCGTCGCCGATGCCGAACCGGTGATGGATCGCGCCCACGGTCTGCGAGCGGGCGCCGATCGCCGCGAACTCGTCCGCCCGGTCGACGAGCGCCTGACGGAACACTGCGGTATCGCCCTGGAACTTGCCGATCACGAGAACACTCATTGCATCTACCTCCCTTGGGTCGCCAGCGACTCCAACCCTAAACGGGTCTAGAAGCGGTACGAGTGCCGGCGGCTGAGGAACCAGCCGTGGCCGCTGCGGTTTTTGCACCTGAGGCCCGCCGCGCGCGACCAGCACTCAAAGCCGCCGCGGCTCCACGTCTTCCCGTACGCGATGACCTTTGAGCCCTTGATGATCACAGTGTCGCCGTGGCAGGTGACGATGGCGCGGCCGTTGACGTTCATCGTGTAGCTGTCGCCCCAGTTGAGGTGGACGCATCCCTTCGGCCGGCCCGGGCGCGGCTTGAGCCCACTCGCGATGTCGCAGCGGAGGCTCCGCGGCCCGGAGCCGCTCGAATAGCCGCAGCCGATGTTCCCGGACGGCGTGAGGAACGTGACGAACGCCTGTCCCTTGGCGGTCGCCGAGCTTGCGAGCGCGGCGCACGCGATGACGACGACGGCGAGGACAGCACGCTTCACCGGACACACTCTAGAGTCACGGCATCGACCGGAGGGAATTCCTCGAGCGGGCTGGCAGGCTCGCGCTCGCAACGAGCGCGGTGGGGACTCTTTCGGGCTTCCGTCTCGACACGCTCGGCGGTCCGTACGCCCGGCTCGCCCGCGAGATCGACGGGACGGTCGTCACGCCTTTGAGCCACGCGTACGCCCACGACAAGCTCCTCTACAACACGCGCTTCTCGGGCGCGCACCCGAATGCGATCGTCTATTGCGAAACCGTCGACGACATCGCGAAGACGGTGCGTTGGGCGCAGAGGCACGCGATCCGGATCGTCGCTCGCTCCGGCGGTCACTCATACGGCGGCTATTCGACAACGAGCGAGGGCGTGGTGGTCGACATGTCGCGACTGCGCGGGATCCATGCGAGCGGCGACCAAGCGACCGTCGACGCCGGCGCGCAGCTGATCGATGTCTACGCCGCGCTTGCCGGGCACGGGAGGACAATCCCGGCCGGCTCGTGTCCGACGGTCGGAATCGCCGGCCTCGCGCTCGGCGGCGGCGCCGGCTACGCAGGTCGCAAGCTCGGGCTCACCTGCGACAACGTCCTCGGGCTCTCGATCGTGACCGCGCGCGGCGAACTCCTCCGCTGCAACGCCGACGAGCACTCCGATCTCTTCTGGGCCTGTCGGGGCGGCGGCGGCGGGAACTTCGGGATCGTGACGAACTTCCGCTTCCGCACGCATGCCGTGGGCGATGTCGCGTACTACTCGGTGGGGTGGCCGTGGGCGGACGCGGCCGAGGCGGTACGCGCGTGGCAGGACTTCGCGCCGAACGCACCCGACGCGCTGTTCGCGGATCTGTTCCTGGCGACGACCGCGCCGAAGGGAGCAGGCACCGAGCCCGCGATCGGCTCGAGCGGCCAGTTCTTCGGTAGCCAGTCCGATCTGAGCAATCTGATCGAGCCGCTCGCGAGCGTCGGCTCTCCGACGTACGTGAACGTCGGGACGCTGCCGTACGCGGACGCGACGTTCCGCTGGGCGGGATGCCATCCCCTCAGCCAGTGCCACGAGGCCGGGAGAGCAACGTTCAAGGGCAAGTCAGACTTCGTGCACGGCAGTCTGTCGAACGGCGCGATCTCGACGCTGCTGAACGGCCTCGAGCAGAACCAGACCGACGCGGCGATCGGGCGCAGCCTGCTGATCTTCGACGCCTACGGCGGCGCGATCAACCGCGTCCACCCGGGCGAAACCGCCTTCGTCCACCGCAATGCGGCGTTCTCCATCCAGTACGCCGCGATCTGGTCGGGCGACGGGTCACGCGACCTGAGCTGGATCTCGGATCTCTACGCCGCGATGCGTCCGTCCGTCTCCGGGTTCGCGTACCAGAACTACATCGACCCGCACCTCCGGAACTGGATGCATGCGTACTACGGCTCGAACCTCCGGCGCCTCGTCGCCGTGAAGCGGAAGTACGACCCGCACGACGTCTTCCGCTTCGCGCAGAGCGTGCCGACGCGCCTCTGGTAGCTAGGTGGTCTTGAGGCCGACGGGGCAGGCGACGCCAGTGCCGCCGAGGCCGCAGTAGCCGTTCGGGTTCTTCGCGAGGTACTGCTGGTGGTAGTCCTCGGCGTAGTAGAACGGCCCGGCTTCCGCGATCTCCGTCGAGATCTCGCCGTAGCCGGCGCGCGCGAGCTCGGCCGCGTACATGTCGCGCGAGGCCTCGACCGCGTCGCGCTGCGAGTCGCCCGTCCAGTAGACGGCGGAGCGGTACTGCGTCCCGACGTCGTTCCCCTGGCGGTTGCCCTGCGTCGGATCGTGCCCTTCCCAGAAGAGGCGCAGGACGCTCGCGAGCGAGATCACGGCCGGGTCGAAGACGGCGAGCACGGCTTCGGTGTGGCCGGTGCGGCCGGAGCAGACTTCCTCGTATGTCGGGTTCGGCGTATAGCCGCCGGCGTAGCCGACCGCGGTCGTGTAGACGCCGTCCGCCTGCCAGAAGACGCGCTCGGCGCCCCAGAAGCAGCCCATCCCCACGACGATCTGCTCCATCCCCTCGGGGAATGGCGGCCGGAGCGGCGTGCCGAGCACCTCATGCCGCTCGGGCACGCGCAACGGCTCGTCGCGGCCACGCAGCGCGTCTTCCGGCGACACCAGCTTGGTCATCTTCTCGAAGAGAAACATGACGTAAAGGGTACGTCCTCACCCCATGCTCACAGAGCCGGGCTACGGTGGGCGCGTGATCGAAGCGCAGGATCTCACCAAGGACTACGGGGACAAGCGCGCCGTCGACGGCTTGAGCTTCACCGTGCAGCCCGGCATCGTCACCGGCTTCCTCGGACCGAACGGCTCCGGCAAGTCGACGACGATGCGTCTGATCCTCGGGCTCGACGCGCCGAGCCGCGGCGACGCCACCGTCAACGGCCGCCGCTACCGCGACCATCCGGCGCCGCTGCACGAGGTCGGGGCGCTGCTCGAAGCGCGTTCCGTCCACACTGGCCGCTCCGCGTACAACCACCTCCTCGCGCTCGCGCAGACGCACGGGCTCCCGAAGCGGCGCGTGCTCGAGATGATCGACCTCGTCGGTCTCGGCGATGTCGCGCGGAAACGCGCGGGGACGTTCTCGCTCGGCATGGGTCAGCGGCTCGGCATCGCCGCGGCGCTCATCGGCGACCCGAAGACGGTGCTCCTCGACGAGCCGGTGAACGGCCTCGATCCGGAGGGCATCCACTGGATCCGCAACCTCCTCAAGGGCCTCGCGGCGGAGGGGAAGACGGTCTTCGTCTCGTCCCACCTCATGAGCGAGATGGCGCTCACGGCCGAACACCTCATCGTGATCGGGCGCGGCAAGCTCATTGCCGACACGAGCGTCGACGACTTCATCGCACACGCGTCGGCGAAGGTCGTGCTCGTCCGCTCGCCGGACATCACCCGGCTGCAGGAGCAGCTCGCCGGCGACGGCGTGACGTTCACGTCCGCCGGGCGCGGCGCGCTCGAGGTGCACGGACTCACCGCTGAGCAGGTCGGCGACGCCGCGGCGGCCGCGCGCATCGCGCTCCACGAACTGACGCTGCAGCAGGCGTCGCTCGAGGAAGCGTTCATGGAGCTCACGAAGGACGAAGTCGAGTTCACCGCAGCCCCCACCGAGTTGCAGAAGGCAATCGCGTGAGCGCCGTCGCGCCGAGCGTTCCGCACCTCGAGTCGACGGGCCGCGTCACGTTCCCGGGCGTCCTCCTCTCCGAGTGGACGAAGTTCCGCAGCGTGCGCTCTACCGCCTGGACGCTCGGGATCGGGTTCCTGCTCACGATCCTCTTCCCGGTGCTCTTCTCGGTGGTCACGTCGTCGCATTGGGGCCAGATGTCGGCACACGATCGCGCGAGCCGATCGCCACTCGACATCGCGCTCGCCGGCGTCTATGTCGCCCAGCTGGCGATTGCCGTGCTCGGCGTGCTCGTGATCAGCGCGGAGTACTCGACCGGCTCGATCCGCTCAACGTTCACCGCCGTACCGAAGCGGTTGCCCGTCCTCTGGGCGAAGCTCGCCGACTACGCCTCCGTCTCGTTCGTGCTGATGGTGCCGGCCGTGCTTGTCGGCTTCTTTACGAGCCAGGCGATCCTCTCCCGGCACGACATCCTCCAGGTTTCCTTCACCGCGCCGGGCATCGCCCGCTGCCTGATCGGCGGCGCACTCTACGTGGCGATGACCGGGATCTTTGCGCTCGCACTCGGCGCGATCGTCCGGAACACGGCCGGCGGAATCGCCACATTTGCAGGGATCTTCTTCGTGATCCCGCCGCTGATGAACCTCCTGCCGACGAGTTGGAACAACGCGATCAGCCAGTACCTGCCGCCCAACGCCGGCCGGCAGATCTTCTCGCTCCACCACGGCGAGCACACGCTGACGCCGCTCGCCGGCGGCCTCGTCTTCGCCGGCTACTGCGCCGCCGCGATCGTGATCGCGGCCGTCCTCCTGCGCCGCCGCGACGTCTAAGAGCATCATTGCCCGCGTGAGCGGGGAAAGCCAGAGCAGACGCGTTGCCGAGGACGCGCTCGCGGTCACGGCGGCTGCGGCGGGCGCGTTCAAGCGCGGCCTCACGCGGCTGCTCGGCGGCGAGGAGCGGACGCGCGTGATCGTCCTCCTCGCGTGCGTGCTCGGGCTCGCAGGAGCGGACGCCGCAACCGTCGGTGCGTCCGCAACCGAGCTCCGCCAGGGGTTGCACATCACGAACACCGACATCGGGCTCCTCGTCAGCGTCACCGCGCTCGTCGGCGCCTTCGCGACGCTGCCGTTCGGGGTCCTCGCCGACCGCGTCCGGCGCACGACGACGCTCGGCCTCGTGATCTTCCTCTGGGCCGCGGCGATGCTCTGGAGTGCGGCCGTGGCGAACTTCCACGAGCTCCTGCTCGCGAGGCTCTGCCTCGGCGCGGTAGTCGCCGCCGCGGGCCCGCTTGCCGCGTCGCTCATCGGCGACTGGTTCGCCGCGGCCGAGCGCGGCCGGATCTACGGCTTCGTGCTCGCCGGGGAGCTGCTCGGCGCAGGCTTCGGCTTCGCGGTGACGGGGGACATCGCCGCGCTCTCCTGGCGTGCGGCGTTCGTCATCCTCGCCCTCCCCGCGTTCGTCCTCGGCTGGCTAGTCCTGCGGCTGCGGGAACCGGAGCGCGGCGGCCGCGGCGTCCTCGCACACGCGACCGAGCCGCTGCCGCCGGAGGCCGAGTCGCGGGAGACAGCGGCCCAGCTGCTCGCGCGCGAGCGCGGAATCGAGCCGAATCCCGAGCTCGCGACGGGCCGCGACATGCGGCGCGCGTCGTTCCTGGAGGCCGCGAAGTACGTGCTCCGCGTGCGGACGAACCTCTTCCTGATCGGAGCGACGGCGTGCGGGTACTACTTCCTCGCGGGCGTCCAGACGTTCGGCTCGGAGTTCGCGCGAGAGCAGTACGGGATCGACCAGCCGCTTGCGAACCTCCTCCTGCTCGGCGTTGGCGGCGGCGCAATCCTCGGCGTTCTCTTCGGCGGCGCGGCCGGCGACTGGCTGTTGGGCCGCGGGCAGCTGAGCGGGCGGATCGTGACCGCCGTCGTCGGCGCCGCAGGCGCCAGTGTGCTCTTCCTCCCGGCCCTGCTCACCCGGAGCGCGTTCAGCGCCCTCCCCTACCTCGTCGCCGCC
Organism: uncultured Actinomycetes bacterium; assembly: GCA_963753525.1. Classification (GTDB taxonomy): domain Bacteria; phylum Actinomycetota; class Thermoleophilia; order Gaiellales; family Gaiellaceae; genus Palsa-739. Next base: position 127,101 of record CAVWCS010000003.1, on the reverse strand, counting down.
GTGCTCTTCCTTACGCTCCAGAACCCGGCGATCGCCGCGAGCCAGCTCGACATCATGCCGCCGGCTCTCTGGGGACGGGCCGAGTCGGTGCGGACAATGCTCCGCTCGCTCGCGATGGCGCTCGCGCCGCTCCTCTTCGGCGCCGTGTCGGATGACATCTTCGGCGGCGGGCGCTCGGGACTGCAATGGACGTTCGTCCTCATGCTGCTGCCGCTCGGCGCGAGCGCCTGGCTGCTCTTCAAGGCGCGCCGGACGTACCCGCAGGACGTCGCGACTGCTGCCGCGGTCGCGGAGGCTTCGGGCTACCCTCGAGTGGTCGCGCATGACCACTGGTAACGCCTTCCTCGTCCTCTCCGCCTTCCTCGCCAGTGCTGTCGAGATGGTGGAGGCCCTGACGATCGTCCTCGCCTCGGCGCTCGCGCGCGGCTGGCGCTCGTCGCTCGCCGGAGTCGGCGCCGCGACGCTCGCGCTCGCGGCGATCACGGCCGCGCTCGGACCGGCGCTGACGGCCATCCCGCTCAACGCTCTGCGCCTCGCCGTCGGCGCGCTCCTCCTCGTCTTCGGCCTGCAGTGGCTGCGGAAGGCGATCCTTCGCGCGAGCGGCTTCAAGGCGCTGCACGACGAGGACGCGATCTTCGCGCGCGAGCTTGCCGATGCCGAGGGAGCGGAGCGTGTGGAGCGCGCGGGCCTCGACTGGTACGGCTTCGTCCTCTCGTTCAAGGGCGTGCTGCTCGAGGGGCTCGAGGTCGTGTTCATCGTCCTCACCTTCGGGAGCGCGCAGCACTCGATCCCGCTCGCCGCGGTCGGAGCCGCCGGCGCGCTGATCCTCGTCGCCGGCGTCGGCATCGCCGTGCGCGCGCCGCTCGCCCGCGTACCGGAGAACCTCATGAAGTTCAGCGTCGGCGTGATGCTTACGACGTTCGGGATCTTCTGGTCGACCGAGGGCGCCGGCGCGCACTGGCCCGGAGAGGACGCCTCGCTGCTCGGCGTGCTCGGCTTCGTCATCGTCGTTTCCCTCCTGCTCGTGCAGCTGTTGAAGCGGGAGAAGCTCGAGGCCGCGACGGCGTGAAGTGGCTCGTCGGCTTCGGGCGCTTCTGGTGGGACTTCGTGATCGGAGACGACTGGCTCGCCGCCGTGCTCGTGGCAATCGCGATCGGGATCACCGCTGCCGTCGCGCACTCGAACGTCACGGCGTGGTGGCTGATGCCAGTCGCCGCGCTGCTCGTGCTGTGGCTCTCGCTGCGCCGCGCGATACGTTCTGCCTAACCCGGCGGGCCCGTAGCTCAGCTGGTTAGAGCAGGGGACTCATAATCCCTTGGTCCTTGGTTCGAATCCAAGCGGGCCCATTTCGATCCACGCGACTGTGCGGAACTTCAGCGTTCGGCGCTCGCGTTGAGGCGTCTTGCCAGCGCCGCTACGTGGTCGCGGAGTTCGTCCGGTCGTCGGATATCGAATTCGGCGCCGAGCCCAGCAAGCACGCCGGCTGCCCACTCCAAGGCGTCGGCACGCATGATGAGCTGAGTGCGGTCGCCTTCGGCCGACAGCGTGGCGATCGTCGGCGAGATGCGCGTGGAGACTGCGTCGACCGTTGCATCGAGCACAACCTCGATTTCCCACGCCCACGGGAGACGGGCGAGCATGCCGAGGACGTACGCATCCGGGTCGAAGTCGGGCTCTACGGGCTCGGCCGGGCCCGCGAGCGTGGCAGTCGAGATTCGATCGGCTCGGAAGGTGCGCAACTCGCGTGAGCTGCGGTCGCGCGCGGGCAGATACCAACGACCTTGGCGGGCGACAAGACCGAGCGGGTCGATCTCGCGGACGCCGGAGGTTCCATCGCGGCGGGTGTAGTCGATCGTGAGAGAACGTCGCCGACGGACTGCCTCGGCTATGAGGAGCAGCGTCTCACTCGATGCCGCTGGTGGTTGTGGTTCCCCTGAGAGAAAGACCTCGCCTCTCAGGCGCTCGACCCGGCGGGTGAGCGGCTCAGGCAGGACACGGGCAATCTTGGCGAGAGCTCCGTCGGACCCGCTGAGGTTGCGTTGCGCCGCCAGCATCAGTCCGTAAACGGTGGCTGCGGCTTCCTCATCTGAGAGCATCAACGGCGGCAAGCGCGTGCCGGCGCGGAGCCGGTATCCGCCGCCGACGCCAGGTTGGCCCTCGACCGAGATGCCAAGGTCCTGCAGGCCGGCCGCGTAGCGGCGGATTGTGCGCTCGCTTACGCCAAGCTCGGCGGCTGCCGTCGGGCCGTCGACGACGGCGGCGGGCGTGCAGGAGCTCGAGAAACGCGAGAAGGCGGGAGGCGGGACGAGCGATTACTGGATTCAAGCACTGACTGCGGACATAAAATGTCCTCATTACCTCCTAAGGTGCCTGCTGACGCCCACTCAACAGCAAGGAGAAACATGAGCACCCACGCCGCATCAGCAACCGCGGTGGCCGACGGCCGCCACGCGTTCGACTTCTTCGAGGGAACGTGGAAAGCCTCAAACCGCAAGCGCGTCAAGCCGCTCGACCCGAGCGATACGGAGTGGGTCTCCTTCGACGCCGAGATCGTCTCGAAGACGATCCTCGACGGTATGGGAAGCACTGACACGGTCCGTGTGCCGGACATGCCCGGCCGCGGCGAGTTCGAGGGGTTCACGTTGCGGCTGCTCAACCCCGACACAGGTCTCTGGCGCATCTGGTGGGCATCCACGACGAGCAATGGCGAGTTGGACGTGCCGGTCGTCGGCCGTTTCCAGGATGAACGGAACGGCATCTTCGAGTGCGACGACGTGATTGACGGCGTGCCGCTGAAAGTCCGCTACACCTGGACGATCGACAGCCCCACCTCCGCGCATTGGGAGCAGGCCTTCTCGTTCGATGATGGCGCCACCTGGGACCCGAACTGGGTAACCGACGCGACACGAGTCACGCGGCCATAAGGCCTATTTCTTGCCCTTGCTGAGGGTGAGCGCGACCTTGGCTCCGTGCTTGAGGAACGTGCCGGGCTTCGAGCGCTGCGCCACGACGCGTCCCTTCTTCGCTTTCGCGTGGACCTTCTTGATCTTCCCAACGCTGCAGCTGGCCGCGGTGAGCGTCTTCTTGGCCGCGCTCAGTGTCTTCCCGACCAGCTTCGGGACGATGCAGGGCGAGGTGGAGCTGACCACGTAGGCCTGGAAGTTTCCGGAGCCGTCCCCGTAGATGCCGCCGGCGGAGCAGTGGCCGGCCGTGGCACACGAGACCGAGTTCACAGCGGCGTTGCCAGCGCTGTTGAGGGTCGCCGTGCCCGGCACCTCGATCGCCGTGCCCCAGCTGCCGTTTGTCTCGCTGGTCACGAACGCCTGGAGGTGGCTCGAGCCGTCGGTGTAGTAGCCGCCGGCGGTGCAGTTGCCGGCCGCGCCACATGAGACCGAGGACACCTCGGCGTTGCCGCCGTTGTTGAGAGTCGCCGTGCCTGGCACCTCGATCGCCGTGCCCCAGCTGCCGTGCGTCTCCTTGACGACGAAGGCCTGAACGTTGGAGGAGCCGTCGGCGTAGTAGCCGCCGGCGGCGCAGTTGCCGGCCGTGGGACACGAGACCGAGTTCACCCAGGCTTCACCGCCGCTGTTGAGAGTCGCCGTGCCCGGCACCTCGACCACGTTGCCCCAGCCGCCGTTCGTCTCGCCGACCACGAACGCCTGTGCGTGGCCGGAACCGTCCGTGTAGTAGCCGCCGGCGGCGCAGTCGCCGGCCGCGGCACACGAGATCGACTGCACACTCGCGCTGTTGCCGCTGTTGAGGATCCCCTGCGCCCGGCACCTCGATCGCCGTGCTCCAGCTGCCGCTCGTCTCGTTGACCACGAACGCCTGAACGTGACTGGAGCCGTCGAAGTAGAACCCGCCGGCGGTGCAGTTCTCGGCCGCGGCGCACGAGACCGAGTTCAGATCGGCGTAGCCGCCGCTGTTGAGGGCCGCCGTGCCCGGCACCTCGACCGCGTCGCTCCAGCTGCCGTTCGTCTCGTTGACGACGAACACCTGGTAATGGTCGGAGCCGTCCCTGTAGTAGCCGCCGGCAGCGCAGTCGCCGGCCGCGCCACACGAGACCGAGTTCACCCGGGCGTCGCCGCTGCTGTTGAGGGTCGCCGTGCCCGGCACCTCGACCGCGTCGCTCCAGCTGCCGTTCGTCTCGTTGGCCACGAACCCCTGGCTATAGCCCGTGCCGTCGATGTAGTAGCCGGCGGTGGCGCAGTCGCCGGCCGCGCCGCACGAGACCGAGTTCACCCAGGCGTTGCCGCCGCTGTTGAGGGTCGCCGTGCCTGGCACCTCGGTCGCCGTGCCCCAATGACCGTTCGTCTCGCCGACCACGAACGCCTGGGTATTGGCGGAGCCGTCCGTGTAGCGGCCGCCGGCGGCGCACTCGCCGACCGCGGCACACGAGACCGAGCGCACATTCGCGATACCGCCGCTGTTGAGGGTCGCGCTACCCGGCACCTCGAGCGCCGTGCCCCACCCGGCCGTGATCGGCGTCGCAGCAGAGCTGCCAGACACGATTCCCAATACCCCAACCAGCGCGAGCAGGCCAAGGAGCCTTCTGCCCATCTCACTGCCTCCTTGCGTGAAACGGACTACAGGGTCTCATGCCGCATCCCCTCGCGCAAGCTGCAGGATCCGCTGAGGCGGGATGATTCCCCTACCGCGCGGGGTACCGCATCGACCAGAATGGCCGCGTCATGAAGGTCTTCCAGCACGAGACGCGCCTCCGCACCGCCGGCGGACTGACCGTCACCGACATCACGGGCGAGGTGCAGGCCGCGGTCAAGGAGAGCGGCGTCACCGACGGGATCGCGTGCATCTACTCCCCGCACACGACGTGCTGCGTCCGCGTCAACGAGTTGGAGACCGGCTTCCTCGAGGACTTCACGAACCTCCTCAAACAGCTCGTCCCCAACGACACCTACTACGCGCACGACGACTTCGACCGGCGCACCGAGAACATCTGCCCCGAGGACATGGACCAGGGCAACGGCCACTCGCACTGCATGGCGATGCTGCTCGGGACGGCGGGAGAGTCGGTGCCCGTGCGCGACCGCGAGCTGCTGCTCGGCACCTGGCAGCGCGTTCTCTTCATCGAGCTCGACCGCGAGCGCGACCGGCGCTGGCTCGTGCAAGTCGTCGGAAGCTGATGTTCCTCGAGCGAGCGCCCGGGCCTTCGGTCGCCGGCAGCGTTCTGCGGTACTGCGCATACGAGGAGCGGACCGGCGCGCCCACACGCCAGCGCGAGCCGATCTCGACGAGCATCGTGCTCATCTTCGGCCTCGAGACGCGGATAGGAGTCGACGGCGACAGGCTCGGCACGTTCGCGGGCGGGCTCGGGGACAAGTGCCAGTGGATCGAGCACGACGGAGCCATGGCCGGCATCCAGGTCGACGTGACGCCCCTGGCCGCCCGCCGCCTCCTCGGCGTTCCCATGCACGAGCTCGCATGCCGCTCGGTCCCGCTCGAGGATCTCGTCGGCGCCGAGGCGCGCGTGCTGGAGGAGCGGCTGCACGAGGCGCCCGATTGGCCGACGCGCTTCGACCTTGTCGAAGGGTGGCTCACGGCGCGGATCGGCCCCTCGGCTCCACCTCCTCCCGATGTCACATGGGCGTGGAGGCGGCTGCAGGAGACGAACGGTAGAGCGCGGATTCTCGGAGCTCACGGCGACGCTCGGCTGCTCGGGCAAGCACCTCGCCGGGCGCTTCCGCGAGTACGTCGGGTTGTCCGCCAAGGCCGTCGCGCGCGTCACCCGCTTTCGGAGAGCGGCTCAGCTCCTGGGGGCTGGGACGCCGCTCGACGAGCTCGCCTTCGAGTGCGGCTACTACGACCAGTCGCACCTCGACCGCGACTTCCGCGACTTCGCGGGCGCGACGCCGACCGAGTACCGGCGAGATCCACGCCAGGTCACGTTTTTCCAAGACACCTGAGCGCCGCGGCCGTACGCTGTGGCCATGACTGCAACCTTCTATCCATCAGTGCGGTACCCCGACGGCGACGCCGCGATCGACTGGCTCGGCACGGCGTTCGGCTTCACGGCGGGCGACATCCATCGCGACGACTCCGGCCGCGTCCGGCACGCCGAGCTATGGCTCGGCGGCGCCGCGATCATGATTGGCGAGGGCGAAGCGTCGGGTGGAGGCGCGTACGTCGCCGTCGACGACATCGACGCGTTGTACGAGCGGGCGAAGTCGGCAGGCGTCGACTTCGAGCGTGAGCTCGGGGACACCGACTACGGCTCGCGCGAATTCGCGGCCCGCGACCTTGCCGGGCTGATGTGGTATTTCGGGACGTACCGGCCTAGTGCCCGTTGATGGAGAAGTGCATGTAGTCCTTCGTCGAGCCGGTCCATAGACCGCCCCAGCCCCAGCCGATCGTGGCGAACGTCCTGCTGTAGATCGTCGGCGTGACCATCCCCGGCCGCACGTGCGAGCGATTCCTGTACGAGCGCGCGGTCTTGTCCCGGGTCATGCCACAGCCGACGTACGGGTTCTCGCGCGGATCGAGGTCGACCGCTTCGCCGTACGCGTGCATCGACCACGTCGTGCCCTTCGCACTTCCGTTGCACGGAGACGGGACGGCATCGCGGCACTCGAAGGACGCGGTGACGTCGCCGTTCTGGTTCGGATGCGGGCCGTACATCGCGTCGAACGACATCTCGCGGATCGGGAAGCGCATCGCGTAGACCTTCCGGAGGACACGCAGGACGGATACCGCCACATCCCGGTTGACGACGATCTGCCCGACGTGCGCCTCGTCGTCGAAGCCGTAGTAGCGCGCGGTGACGAGGCGAAGCAGCCCCGGCGAGACCGGGCAGCCGGGATGCCACTCGCCCGAGGATTGAATCTCGTGCGCCTGCTCCTTCGTGAGGTGCGCGATGCCGACTCCCCCGGCGCTGGCCGTGCTCGTCGCCGCGATGACGCCAAACGCAGCGGCGAGTACAAGAGTCGCGACGACCTTCATCGCGCGCCATAGTGCCAGGGATTCGCGCCGCTCCAGACAGAGGACGCGCCGGTACGCTCGCGCAATGGACCGGCCGGCCAGCCCGTCGCTCTCCGTGAGTCAGCTCGAGATCCTCGCTTCGGTCGGTGAGGAGCGCACGGCGGAGGTCGGCGACGTGCTGTTCCGGGTCGGGGACGCGACCTACCCGTTCATCGCGATTCGCGAGGGCGAGGTGGCGATTCTCGACGCCGCCGGCAACGAGATCATCCGCGAAGGTGCGTCAGACTTCCTCGGAGAGCTGAACATCCTCTCCGGGCAGACCGTCTTCGTCACCGCAGTCGTGACACAGCCGCTGCGCTACATCCGCGTCGAGCGCGAGGCGCTGCGCAGCCTGCTCTTCGACAACAGCGCGCTGAGCGACCTTGTCCTTTCGACGTTCATCACCCGGCGCGAAGCGCTGCAGACCGTGCACGGAGTCGGGGTCGACATCGTTGGCCCGCACTCGTCCGAGGCGACGATGCGGATGGTCGACTTCCTCCGCGCCAACAAGCTCCCGTACACGTGGGAAGCGACCGACCCGCCGGATGGAGTGGAGCCACCGCTGCTTCGGCTGCCCGGCGGCCTCGAGCTCGTGAACCCGTCCCGCGGCGATGTGCTCCGCGCTCTCGGGATCGGTCGCGAGCTCGCGCCGCGCGAGGAAGTCGACCTGCTGATCGTCGGAGGCGGGCCGGCCGGGCTTTCGGCCGCGGTCTACGGCGCGTCCGAGGGGCTCGACACCATGATGGTCGAAGCCACCGCGATCGGCGGCCAAGCCGGAACCTCGCGCAGCATCGAGAACTATCTCGGCTTCCCGGCGGGCATCAGCGGCACCGAGTTGACCGGCCGCGCGGTCAGCCAGGCGCGTAAGTTCGGCGCGAAGCCGGCGACGCCCTATCGCGCGATCGCGCTCGAGCCCGGCACCGATCGACACGTCGTGCGGCTGGAGGAAGGACACGAGATCTCGGCGCGTGCCATCGTCCTCGCCACGGGCGCTGCGTATCGGCGGCTCCCGCTGGACGAGCTCGCCGAGTACGAGGGGCTGAGCGTCTTCTATTCAGCCGGGCCGCCCGAAGGGCGTCTGTGCGGCGCTTCGCGCGTCGGCGTGGCCGGCGGTGGCAACTCCGCCGGGCAGGCCGCCGTCTGGCTCGCGCGCGGCGGCGCGCTCGTGACGCTGCTCCATCGCCGCACCGAGCTGAGCGAGACGATGTCCGACTATCTCATCCGCGAGCTCGAGCGCTACGGCGTCGCGATCCGCGACAACAGCGAGATCGCCGCGCTCCACGGAGCGGATGGGCTGCTCGACGCGGTGACGCTCAAGGACGGCGCGCGGCTGCCATTCTCATTCCTCTTCTTCTTCCTCGGCGCGCAGCCCTGCACGGAGTGGCTCGACGACACCGTGGCGCGCGACGACGACGGCTTCATCCTCACGGGCGGCGCAGCCGGCGCGAACTGGCTGCTCGAAACGAGCGTGCCGGGGATCTTCGCCGCCGGCGACGTCCGCTCCGGCTCGACAAAGCGCTGCGCCACGGCGGTCGGTGAGGGGTCGATGGCCGTGCAGTTCGTCCACAAGCATCTTGCGGCTCTCACGCCGGCCCCGGTCTCCTAAGCGCGGAGATCGCGGCGGTCGAAGGCGACGATTGACACGGCGGTCAGTGAGATCGTGACGAGTCCGAGAACGACGATGCCCACGAAGCCGATCCCACGTGCGAGTGGGTCGTAGCCGGCGTAGTAGTAGAACAGGGTGAGGTATTTGAGCCACGCGATCGCGCCTACCAGCGGGGCGAAGCTGTTGACGAGCCAGCCGAGGATCGCGAGGGCAGCGGCGCCTCCGGCTGCGAGTGAGCGGCGACCGGCGCCGGCACCGAGCGCCAATGCGACCGCCCCGGATGCGAGTCCGAAGAAGCCGAGCTGGACGGCGAGCGCGGTCATGTGACCGAGCGTGATGCCACCACCGCCGGCGGCGACGCCGACGATCAAGCCGAGCCAGACAGCGAAGGCGACGACGCACACGATCAGGGCGACGGCTGTCGCTTTGGCGGCGACAAGTCGTGAGCGGCGGATCGGATGGGCAAGCACGAGTGCGAGGATCCGATCCTCCTCCTCGTCTGCGGTGGAGCCCGCGGCGCCGGTGATCGCAAGAGCGGCGATCACGAGCGGGCCGTAGATCTCGGCGATCTCGCTGCGGAACCAGCCGGTGATCGTTCCGTAGTCGGCCCCGCCGAGCAGGTTGGCAACGCCGGTCGGCACGTTGAGCTTCCCGATCGAGTGTCCGACCGCCGGGAAGAGAGCACCGACTGCAGCCATCACGGCGATCAGGCCGAGCGCCGCCGACAGGGTGCCGGTGCGCCGTAAGCGGAGCGTGATCCGGGTCGTCGCCCAGTTCACGCCGGAGCGTCCCGGTAGTAGCGGAGGAAGATGTCCTCCAAGTCGTCCTCGCGGGGATGGATGGCCAACACCTGAAAGGCAGCGATCGCCTTCACGACCGGGTCTGCGGATCCCTCGAAGCCGATCGTCACGGTGCGTCCGGTCGCGTTCACCTCTTTCACTCCAGGGAGTGCCCGGAACTCGTCGGCGGCGACGGGTTCAGCGAACTCGACCTCGAGCCGCTGCACGGCGACCTTGCGAAGATTCTCTAGCGAGTCGACGACGACGAGCCGCCCTTGACGCAAAATCGCAAGGCGGTCGGTGACACGCTCGACCTCCGACAGGGTGTGCGAGGAGAGGAAGACGGTGCGCCCTTGAGCACACACCTCGCGGAGCAGTGTGTGGAAGCTCTGTTGCACCAGCGGGTCGAGGCCGGCAATCGGCTCGTCGAGGATCAGCAGCTCCGGCTCGTGCATGAAGGCCTGAACAAGGCCGAGCTTCTGCCGGTTGCCCGTCGAGAGCTCGCGGATCGGGCGGTCGAGCTCGGCGTCGAAGCGCTCGACGAGGGCGTCGCGCACGCGCCGGTCGACGCCACCGCGAAGCTCCGCGAGGTAGTCGAGCACGACGCGGCCCGTGAGCTTCGGGTAGAGCGCCCAGTCACCCGGCAGGAACCCGACCCGACAGCGGATCTCGACGCTTCCCCCACCCGCGTCGAGGCCGAGAACCTGCGCAGAGCCCGACGTCGGCTTGATCAGGTCGAGCAGCAAGCGCATCGTCGTCGACTTGCCGGCCCCGTTCGGACCGAGGAACCCGAACACTTCGCCGCGACGGACTTCGAGGTCGAGCCCGAAGAGACCGCGGCCGGAGCCGAAGTCCTTCGACAGCCCGCGCGTGACGATCACGGCTTCGGCGCTCACGCGGCGCGTGTCATCGCCTGATCGACCAGTCGATCCTCAGCTCCCAATATCCGGCCGCCAGGTCGAGCACCGCGACAACGAGGAAGAACGCTGCCCACCCGGCGGCCGAGTACGAGAGACAGGCGATTCCGATGGCGCCCGCGGCGATGCCGCCGACGAACGGACTAGCCCAAAGGCCCGGAGGTGGCGGTACTCGAGAGGGGCGATCAGAAGAAGCACCCCGCGTCGCGCGGGAGAGAGCCACCACTCGCGTAGGCGCGCCAGCGCGCGGCCCACGTTTCCGGCGTTCATCCGGCAGCCTCCTCGGCGTAGAGCGACACGATCATCCTGTCACCCCCATCTTCGCTCGACCCGCGGAGTGCGCATCCGTGAGCGCCCTGCCGCGCTCGCGGACATTCCCGCGCATTCGCACTCGAGGGCACCCTCAAAACCGTTGAGTTAGTGGAGGTAACGGGAGCACTTTGGAGCCCGCCGGAAACTATCCTCGCCGCGGCGGTCGCTGCAGAGCGCATTCGAGGCCGATCTACCCCACGCCCGTAGCCTCCGTATTCGTACGTTCCGTTCCGCTGATGACCGCAGGCACGGTGTTCGGGAACCGACCCCTGAACTAGACGCGCGCGAGTCGGTTCAGCTCATGCGTCAGTTGTCTCAGTCGGACGTTGGCCTGGCCGGAGACGATCGCCATCGTCCAGGTGGACGAGTATGACTTGCGTGGCATGAGATACCCGCTATCATGCGCGGCATGGCAGTGAGTCAGCGTCGCCAGTCGGAACTTCTTCGAGGAGTCCTTGACCTCTGCCTCTTGGCGGTGATCGTGGAGGAGCCCGCCTACGGGTACGAGATGACGAGGCGCCTTCGGGCTCGGGGTCTATCGATTGTCGGCGAGGGCTCCATCTACCCGTTGCTTGGCCGGCTCGAGCGAGATGGATTGGTCGAGACCTATCGCTCCGCGAGCAATGGCGGCCCACCGCGTAAGTACTACCGCCCGTCCACGCTCGGGCGAAGCGCGCTCGCCGCCGGCATAGCCGAATGGCGCGTCGCGCGCGATGCTTTCGATGCCGTGCTGACTACCGGAGAAGTGGAGGTCGCGTCATGAACGGCTTCGTCGAGCGGTGCCTACGGGAGTGGAAGCGGATTGGCGTCCCGGACGCAGTCGCGAACGAAATGGCGGCCGACCTCGACGCCGACTTGAGAGACGCCGCGGCAGACGGTGTCGCGCCGGAAGAGGTGCTCGGCAACGGCGTCTTCGACGCACCGTCGTTCGCCCGATCGTGGGCGGCTGCACGAGGAGTAATTCCTGCGGCGCACGTCCCGGCTGTGCGCAGCGACCGACGGTCGATCGCCACCATCGCGCTCATCGTGCTGGCCATCCTCAGCGTCGCATTCGTCGCACTCGTGACCTTGCACCGGACAGCGCAAGCCATAGCCATCCACCGCACAATGCTGTGGGCCCCGTCCGCTGGCCGCCATCCGCCCTTCGGCTTCCCGCCCCTCGGCGCCGTCGCGCAGCACGTCGGCATCGGTGCCCCGCTGGGCGTCCTAGCATTCGGCCTGATCGTGGTCGCCGTGCTGGCCGGGGGCGCCCTGTTCATCTGGCGCCGCGCCTAACCAACTCGACACTCTCTCCCGAGGACGACTCCTAGAAGGATGCGAAGTCCGCGCCGACTAGCGGCGTTTGAAGAGGCGGGCGAGGTTGATGTCGAAGCCCCACCCGTACGTCGTCGGCGTAAACAGACGACGATCGGCGGGATTCCACCACCGCGACTTGAAACCGTGCGCCAGCATTCACGAGTGTCCCTGACCGTCTCGTGTACTGCGGACGCGCTAACAGCATTCGCACGACTCGCCGCGCCAGGACTCGCGTCCTTCATTGAGCGCGACAGCGGCGATCACGAGTGCCGCAGCGGGATCGGCCCACCACCAACCCGCGACCGCGTTGAGGAGCAGCCCGACGAGGAGCGCCACTGAGAGGTACGCACAGACCATGTTCTGCCCGGCCTCACTGACGGTGGCCGACGAGTTGAGTTGCCGACCCACCTTCCGCTTGGCACGTGCAAGGAGTGGCATCGTCGGTGCCGTGAAGGCGGCGAGGCCGATCCCGACCCAGCTCGCGGCCGGGTGGCGGCCACCGGCCAGCGTGAACGACGACTCGATGAGGATGAAGGTGACGAGCAGGAAGTAGGTGGCGGCGACAAGCTTTTGTGCGTGGCGCTCGTCCGCGTGGTCGCTGCGCAGCCGGTAGAGCCAGACGATCACGAACCCCGCCGCGAGCTCGATCAGCGAGTCGAGTGAGAAGCCGATCAGCGCGGGGCTGGCGGCGACAACGCCGGCCACGATCGCGACCCCGAACTCGACGACGTGCCAGGCGTTGCCGCCCCAGGCGAGCAGTCGCGCCCGCCGCTCGAGCACGAGCCGCTCCTGCGGCGGCATCACGGGCAGCCGCGGCTGAAGCTGAATCGTCGTCACGCCCGCACCGTCTGCCCGACCATCGTTTCGAGGAGCGCCTGGCCGCGGTCGGTGAGCGAGTAGAGCGCCATCTTCCCGTCGCGGCGGTAGTCGGCAAGACCGGCTGTGCGGAGGGCGCGTACGTGGTGGGAGACGAGGTTCTCGGCGCGCTCGACGATCCAGGAGAGATCGCAGACGCACAACTCGGCCCCGTCGCGGAGGATGAGCGCGACCGTCAGACGCGTCGGATCCCCAAGCACCCGGAAGCCCTGTGCGAGCGAGCGCGCCTCCTGCTCCGATGGTCGCCTGACGCGGAGCGCTTCGGCCTTCGCCAGGTCGAGACAGAGCAGGTCGCAGCGGTCGTCAGACACAGCGTCATTCTAACGCGCGTCGATATGTTTGCCTGGACGCTTGCCCGCGAGGCCAGGCTCAGCTACGGTTTAGCCGTGCCTCACGATGTAGTTCATGCGAGCGAACTGTCCGCAGCGGTTCAGGACTACGCGAAGGCGATCTACACGCTCGAGACGAACGAGGGGACGGCCTCGACGAACGCCCTAGCGGAACGGCTCAACGTTCGCCCCGGGTCGGTGTCGGGGATGTTGCGCAAGCTCACTGCGCTCGGCCTCGTCGAGCACGAGCTGTATCGCGGTGCGCGTCTGACGAAACGCGGCCGCGCAGTGGCGCTCGAGGTCATTCGCCACCATCGCCTGCTCGAGCTGTTCCTCGTCGAGAGCGTGGGCATGAGCTGGGATGCGGTGCACGCCGAGGCCGAGCGGCTCGAGCACGTCCTCTCCGACCAACTCGAGGAACTGATCGCCGCCAAGCTCGGCAACCCGACGCTCGACCCACACGGCGACCCGATCCCCAGCCCAGAGCTGACGATCGCCGCCGACGAGAGCCGCAGCCTGTACGCGCTCGAGCCCGGCGAGCAAGGAACCTTCGTGCGCATCTCCGACGCCGACCCGGCGATGCTCCGCTTCCTCAGCGAGCGCGGCATCTCCCCCGGCGCCCGGCTCGAGGTGATCGAGCGACAGCCCTTCGACGGACCGCTCTATGTGCGTGTCGGCGACGACGTGCACGTGCTCGGTGCGCTACTCGCACGCGCGATGCGCGTCAGCAGCGCGGCAAAGCGGTGAGTCCGCCGCCTACCGAACCAACCCCAGCGGCAGCGAGCCCGGCGGGCACGCTTCCGCTCCCGTTCGCGCAAGAGGCGAGCGCGCTCGAACGGCTGCTGGCCAAGGGCAAGCTGCGCGCAACGTTGGCCATGCTCGGGCCGGCGTTCGTGGCCGCGATCGCCTACGTCGACCCCGGTAACTTCGCCACGAACTTCCAGGGCGGCGCGGAGTTTGGCTACCTGCTGCTCTGGGTCGTGTTCGCCGCCAACGCAATGGCGATGCTGATCCAGTACCTCTCGGCCAAGCTCGGCATCGTCACCGATCGCGACCTGCCCGAGCTCTGCCGCGAGCACTACCCGCGCCCGGTCGCCTGGGGACTCTGGATCCAAGCCGAGGTGATGGCGATGTCGACGGACATCGCCGAGTTCCTCGGAGCCGCGCTCGGTCTCAACCTGCTCTTCCACGTCCCACTCGTCATCGCCGGCGTGATGACCGGCTTCATCGCCTTCGGCATCCTCGAGCTGCAACGGCACGGCTTCCGCCGTTTCGAGCTCGCGATCACCGCCCTGCTCGGGATCATCTTCCTTGGCTTCCTCTACGAGACCCTCAAGATCGGCCCTTCCGCCAGCGGCAGCGCGCGCGGCCTGCTCCCGGGCCTGCAGGGTTCGCAGTCGCTCTACCTCGCGGTCGGCATCATCGGCGCGACCGTCATGCCGCACGCGATCTACCTCCACTCCGCCCTCACCAAAGGCCGCATGCCCGTCCGCAACGACAGCGAACGCGCGCGCGTGCTCCGCTTCGAGCGCACCGATGTGATCGTCGCACTCAGCCTCGCGGGCCTCGTCAACATGGCCATGCTCGCCGTCGCCGCCAAACTCTTCTACCACCGCCCCGGCTACAGCGCCGTCAACACCATTCAGCAAGACCACGCCGGCATCGGCCACCTCGTCGGCGGCACCGCCGCGCTCGCCTTCGCCGTCGCCCTGCTCGCCTCCGGCGCCTCCTCCTCAAGCGTCGGCACCTACGCCGGCCAGGTCGTCATGGCCGGCTTCGTCAACCTCCGCATCCCCCTCTTCCTCCGCCGCGCCGTCACCATGATCCCCGCCATCGTCGTGCTCGCACTCGGCCTCAGCCCCACCAGCGCCCTCGTCCTCAGCCAGGTCGTCCTCTCCTTCGGCATCCCCTTCGCGCTCATCCCACTCGTACTCCTCACCCGCCGGCGCGACGTCATGGGCATCCACGTCAACCGCCGCGCCACCAGCGCGACTGCCATCGTCATCGCAAGCATCATCGCCGCCCTCAACGTCTTCCTCCTCGCACAAACCTTCGGCCTCGCCTAACAAACCGCAGCGGTGCCACGCTCCGTGCGGCACCGGAACCGCCGCCCTCCTTCCGCGGCGTGCGCGAGGCAGCGGGCAACGGCTAAGGACGGAGCCGGGCCGGATTCGAACCCTCAAGGCGGAACCGAGGGTTCGTACCTGCCACCTTTCCTCCGCGAGCGATCGGACACGAAAACCCCTCCTCCTGCAGGGCAATCGTTATAAGTCCGACAACGGATGGAGGTAAGCGGAGCACTTTGGAACCCCGCTGAACCTCTCCACGGGTCTGTGAGCCTTGCCGGGAGGCTGCGTACGAGGTCGTCGAGAGTCGATGGAATGTGGGCGACAGGCGACTTACCGCTACCCGCTCGGCCCGGAACCGTGCTAGCCGCCGTCACCAGTGTCCTCTTGCGCGCCGGCAAACCACAAGCAGTGTCGGGCATCTATGCCGCTGTACTGAACGACCGCGCTACCCACGTCCCGCGCTCGTCCGTCAACGCCGCGCTCTCGTCGCACTGGCACGGCGCGGACGCTCTGTTCCGGCGCGTGCGATTCGGCGTATACGAATTCGGAGGAGGTCTAGCCGGCAGCTAGCCGCAGGCCGGCTGCGGGATGGGCAGACTCCAAGAGTGTCCGATCATCCTGCGGTCGCTCCTGGACTCGAAGCGCTGCGGTTCCTGACGGGCGCGTGGGTGATGGAGCTTTCCGAAGCCGCGTTCTTGCCGAAGGGCGAGGCCGTGGAACTGACTGCGCACTTCGAGTTCCTCGAGAGTGGTCGGTTTCTCGCTCTACGGCAAGGAGACGCGGCGACGTGGCTGATCGGACGCGATGACGCGGGGTCGGAGTACACGGTGCTCTACTCCGACGCGCGCGGTGTCTCCCGCGTCTATTCGATGTCTCTCGCCGACGGTGTGTGGAAGCTCTGGCGCGACGATCCGGAGTTCTCCCAGCGCTTCGAGGCGACATTTTTGGCGGATGGCTCGATCCGCGGCGCGTGGGAGAAACGCCACGAGCGCGGGCGATGGGAACACGACTTCGCAGTCGCCTATCGTCGCCTCGGGTGACTCGCATCGCCCGCGCAGCACGCGCGGTACTTGCGTATGTGGCGGCATCGGGTTGATGGCCTTCAGGCTTCCGTACCCGCGAGCGGATCGCATCGCGAGCTAATTGCCGCCGAAGTGTCCCCAGTGAGTGGCGATGATCAGCAGCAGCCCGGCGATCGCAAGCAACACGCCTGACACAATCCTCCGGAACTTACCCCACTCCGCCGGATTGACGAGCTCGGCGAAGACGAGCCAGACCCCCGCGATCAGGATGAGGAGAAACCCGACCTCGGCAAGACGGATGGCCGCATGATGCGTTAACGCCGCGATCATCCCGGAGCCCATTCTAGGCCCCTTACTAGTCCTCCAGCTGGCCGTCGGCTAGGCGGAAGGTGCGGTCGCTGCGGTCGGCCAACGACGGGTCGTGCGTCACGAGGATGACCGTGGTGCCTTCCGTCTGGGCGAGCCCGCGGAGCAGTTCGATGATGGTGTCGGCGGTCTGCGAGTCGAGGTTTCCGGCCGGCTCGTCGGCGAGGATCAGCTTCGGTTCGTTCGCCAGGGCGCGGGCGATGGCCACGCGTTGTTGCTCGCCACCGCTGAGCTTGCCCGGCTTCCGCGACTGTTTGGCCTCGGTGAGCTCGACCTGGTCGAGCAGCTCCCTCGCCCGCCGTCTCTGCTCCTGCTTCGGACGGCCGACGAACTCCATCGGGAGCATGACGTTCTCCGCAGCGGTGAGGTTGGGCACGAGGTTGTAGCTCTGGAAGACGAAGCCCACCGTGTTACCCCGGTAATGGACGAGCTCGCCGGGGCTGAGCTCGGTGATGTT
This sequence comes from uncultured Actinomycetes bacterium, assembly GCA_963753525.1. Taxonomy (GTDB): domain Bacteria; phylum Actinomycetota; class Thermoleophilia; order Gaiellales; family Gaiellaceae; genus Palsa-739. The sequence continues at coordinate 110,097 of CAVWCS010000003.1, read as the reverse complement.
CTGGCCGTCCATGAAGATCGCGCCGCGGGTCGGTTGCTCGAGCGCGCCGAGCAGGTTCATGAGCGTGGTCTTGCCGCTCCCGCTGCGCCCGACGATCGCGACGAACTCGCCGTCGCCGACGGTCATCGTCACACCGTTCACGGCCGTCACGACGCCGTCGCCTGAGCCGAACGACTTCGCGACGTCTTTCACCTCGAGCACGGTCACTCGCTCCTCAGGACTTCGGCCGGCCTGATTCTGCTGATCATCCAGGCCGAGGCCGCGCTGGCAAGGACGGCAACGGCGAGTGCGGCCGCCACGCCCTCGAGGATCGCTCCCCAGCCGGCCTGGGCATTGATGTCGGTCAGATGGCTGAGGAACGGATTCGGCGCGCCGAACAACCCGCGGGCCCCGGTGTCTGACGACACACCGCTGTGCGCGACGAGCGACGAGGTAACCGGGCTCGCCGCGATGATGCCCGCCACGAGCCCCACGACCGAGCCGAGCAGCGTGAAGGTCATCGCCTCGATCGTGAACTGGGCCATGATCCGACGATTCGAGGCGCCGATCGCCTTCAGGATCCCGATCTCCCGCTTGCGCTCCCGCACGATCATCACCATGACCAGGAAGAGAATCACGACGGCGGCGCCGACCGCCCCGGCCAGGCTGTACAGGGCGATCCCTTTCACGCCGTCGAGGTTGCCGACCGCCTTGTCAGCGTCCGACACGTCGCTCACGACGCTCGCCAGCGGGCCAAGCTTCTGCTCGATCGCCGACGTCACGGTCGCGAGCTCGCTGGCCGACGCGACGGTGAGCACGGCGTTGAACACCTGGCCGGCGCGGCCGGTGAGGAGCTGCAGGACAGGCAGCGAGGTGACGACGGTGTTGTCGGCTGACAGACTGTCGCTCTCGAAGATCGCCGCGACCGTGAACGTCTTGCCGTAGGCCGTGAAGTGCGAGCCGACCTTCAGCCCGTTCTTCCGTGCCATTGCCGTACTGATCATGGCGGCGTCCGCCGAGGTCGTGCCCGCGATCGGACGTCCGCTGACGATACGAAGCGTCGACGCGCCGACGTTCACCGGGTTCGTCGGCTGTGTCGATCCTGTGAAGTAGATCTGCTGGCTGCCGGAGACGGGCGGAGTGCAGGGCTTCGGCTCACACTCGAGGCCCACCCGCCGCTGCGCCAAAGTCATCGGTGACTTGAGGCTCGTCGTGCCGAGCTTCGTGCTGTTCGATCCCCCGGATCCGTGGCACTTGGCGCCAGGCGGGCACGGGTTGTGGTTCGTGCCGCTCGTGTTCGCCGCGCCGTTGAGCGACTCGTCGAGCGCTGTGACGCCGGGAAAACGAGCGAGCGGAGCGAGCTCGGCGGTCGTAAGGCTCTTCCCGAGCCGGCCGCCCGCCGAGAACCCCGGCGGGCCGATGGTCACGGTGTTGCCGACCGAGCTGAGTGTGGAGGCGATCTTGCCGGTGACCGTGCGGTGCGCGATCAGCATCACGAAGGACAAACCGATGGCGAGCCCGAGGATGAGGACGATCGACACCGTCCGGGTTGCGTTCCGAAAGGCATTACGAACGCCCCTGCTCACGACGCTCACTGGCCGGCGAGCGGTTGTGAGGCGACGCCGTTCGACGAAGTCACCTCAGCGGACACCGCCGACTGGTCGTTCGGCCACCACGCGACGAACCAGCCGCCGCCGACCGTCGTCTCGACCTCCGTCCCGTCCTGAAGGGTCACGGTCAACCCGGTCACATCAGCGGCGACCTGCCCCTCCATGATCGTGTACGAGCCGCTCGAGCTATCCAGATGGGACTGGAAGAAGCGCTCGAGCCCTCCTGAGCCGTAGCCGCCTCCCGAGACCGTGGCCGATCCCTGCTCGTGACCGGCGCCCGGTCCCGAGCTGCTACCGGCCGAGGTTGCCGTGCCGTCTGCCCCGCTCACCGACGCCTCGCTCACTGACGGGCCTGTGATGCAAGTGCCGTAGACACCGGAATCCTCGAAAACCGCCAGCGTGTACGGGCCTCGAACGTCGGTCACGACCGCTGACCACTGTCCGGAAGGCGCGGTCGGGAGGACGGAGAGCCGAGACTGGCAGCTCGAGTCGGCCGCCATTGAAGGAGTGTGGCTCCCGTGGGCGGGGATCGCCTTCCAACCGGCAAACGCCGGCGTCGCCGTCGTGAGCAGCGCGGCCACCGCCACTACCGCTCCCACAACGCCTACCCCACCGAAAGCGCCCGCCGCTCGCCAGGGCGTGAACCATCCAGTCCGGGGACGGTAATCGGCGTTCGCGATCCGCTCGATCGCGTCCGCAGGGAGGTTCTCGGCCGCCTGGGCAAGCACCCCGCGAACGTCAGTCTCAAGTTGGTCGTTCACCCGCGAACCCTCCCCTCGATTCGAGCTCCTGCCGGTCAGCAACGCACTCCTCCTCGCCGAGAACGGTCGACACTCGGAGCCGCTCTAGTGCACGCGACGCGGTGCTCTTCACGGTGCCGACCGAGCAGCCGAGCAGATCGGCAACCTCGGCCTCGGGCAGATCGTCGAGGTAGCGAAGCGCGAGGACGGCCCGCTGTCGAGGCGCGAGTGACCCAAGGGCGGCCGTTAGCGCGAAGGTGGAGTCGACGAGCTGAAACGCTCTCTCGGCCGAGGCGTCCGCCCGATCGAAGAAGTCGCCGGCGCCGCCGTGGCCGAGCTCGTCCCGGTGCAGACTCCGACGCGGCTTGCTGCGCAACGCAAGATTGAAGAGCACCTTGCGCGCGTAAGCGAGCGGATAGTCCATCGAACGAACCCGCGGCCACCGCTTTGCAACACGCAAAAGGCACTCCTGCACCAGATCCTCGGCGAGCGACAAATCCCAGGTGACGAGGACGGCCGTCCGAAGCAGGTCAGCGGCCGTGTCGTTGACGAAGACCTCGAACTCGTCACGGACATCGTCCCGACTCGACTGCCGCTTCAACCGCACGACCCTCTCAACATCACGCCCATCGTCACTATCAATCCCTAGCGACGCCTAAGAGGTTGCCTCCGAGACCGACGGAGAGGCAGTCGGCAACCCACGCTGCGGGACGAAAGGGTTCGTACCCGCCACGTTAGTAGGCCCCCGGAATGGGCGCAGTCGGGTTCAAACCCCCAACCCGGATCCGAGAGTTCCTACCTGCCACACTTCCTCGCCGAGCGATCGGACATTAAAAGCCGCCCGCCTGCAGGACAATCGTTGTAGATCCGACAACGGATGGACGTAAGCGGAGCACTTTGGAACCCGCCGGAAACTGTTCTAGCGGCGGCAGTCGCCGCGGAGCGCATTCGAAGCCGATCTACCTCTCGCCCGTAGCCTCCTCCTTCAGCCTCCTCCTTCGCACGTTTCGGTTCCAGCAATGGCCCAGAAAGACCACCAACCGAGTCTCGCAGTCACCCGAGCGTAGAGCGTGCGCGTCTCGCGTTAGCGAACTGCGTCGCGGACTGCGGGCCAGTCGAGGTCCTCGTCGTCGTAACGATCGGAAGGGGTAAGACGAGCCTCCCTGTGCCGTTGCGGCGCGCGACTCCGCCGCCGGACCGAGGCACGCGCATCAGTGCGTCGCTGATAGGCCCGCATCCCTTGCGTCCCCACAAAGGCCACGAACAGGCACAGCAGGCCGTGAGTCACTCCCACACCGTGCCATGTCGCCGCAGCCACGAAGGCCATCGCTCCCACCGCGTACCGCTCTGCTGCCGAACTAAGCATCACGCCTCCTGACATCGCGCTACCCGAGACGGTCTGAGTTCGCTGTCGAATCTGAGCCTCCTTGCAATCCACCAAGAGCGTCGGCGAGGGGATGTCCGGACTCGACTGCGTCAGTGCTCGGGAACCTCACCCAAACGATTCGCAGGCTTCGGCCCGTGGGCGCAATCCTGGCTCGGGGCGACAATCAGGACCGGGTGAAGACGGCGGTGGCGTAGTCGCCGGCCGAGCCGGTGGCGTCGATCTCGTGATGCCCCTTAGGCCCAGCGTTGGCCTTCGCCGGGATCTTGCCCTTGCAGGCGAAGGCACCTGTGGCCTTCGCGGTCGCGGTGCAAATCGTCACCTCCGCCGGTTTCGGCGAGGACAACCCGGTCTGGTAGGTGACGGTGACCGTCTCTCCTGCGATGAAATTGACGGCTCTGGCCTTGACTCGTGTTCCAGGCAGGCCTTTGCGCGGGGAGACGGTCACGGAGGCGGGAGCCGTGTAGGTGAACGTGTCGGCGGCCGTGTTCGGGCTCGTACCTCCAGGTGAGGTCACGCTGATGCTCATGCTGTCACCGCTCCCGCTGTCGCTGCCCGGGATGTAGACGCTCATGGTGCTGTTGTCGATGACCTGGCACGCCGTGGCGGTTTCGCCGGCCGTAACCCCGGTTGTGCCGACGAAATTCGTGCCGGACACGGTCACGTAGTAGCCGCCCCCGACACTGCCGTGGTTGGGGTTCAGGCCGGTGATCGTCGGTCTGATGTACGAGGTGAACTGGTCGTTGGGGCTCGTGAAGCTCGTGCCGCCGGGCGAGACCACGGTTACGTCAACGGTGTCCGGATTGGCGCCGGACGTATCAGCCGGCGAGACCGCCGTGATCGAGTTGTCGCTGTTCACTGTGACGCTGGTGGCGGAGGTACCGCCGAACTCGACGCCCGTCGCCGCTGTGAAGCCGTCCCCGTAGATCGTCACGCTTGCACCGCCGGTAGCCGGGCCGATGGCCGGCGTGATGCTAGTGACCCGTGGCCGCGGCGTGAAGGTGCTCGCCCATTGCAAGCACGCGTAGGCGGTGCTGCCCGTCCCTCCGGTGCCCGGGCAGGGGCTAGAGGAGTTGCTGATCTGATTGCCGGTGAGGGGATCCGTTGCCGAGAAGGCCGGGTCGACACTCGGGGCGCCCGAGTAGACGGAATAGGAGAGCAACGCTCCGGTCAGATCCCAGGTGTCGGCGGTCCAAGCCGTGTACGTGGTCCCTGGCCCGCCCTTCCCGCTGCTGCAGCGGGTGGAGAGGCGGATGTACCCGGTTGGATAACCCGCCGACGGATCGACAGAGTTGTCGAAGCCGGTGACATAGGCGTACTCCGTGATGCCCCCGCAGTCGTGTCCGAGGCTCGAGAACGCCGTCCCCTGCGGCATGACGAGCTGAGGTTGTTGCGGGGTCGCGGCGCCGGCGGCCGGACTGCCGACCCCGGCCGTCACGAGCAGCATCACTGCGATGGTACTCATGCCGATCGTCACCGTACGAAACATGGCTCTGCCCTCTCAGCCTATGCCGATACCACGGACGAGGTCATAGGGTGAGAGTCGCGGCGGGACAGAAACTTGCGCTCCCTCACGCCGCGCGCGGGACATCGATCTCACGGTCTACTCCGCTCCCGCGTGCGCGCGCTGCGACGAGCGCGGCGAGGTAGGCCCGCGTCTGCTCGAGCTTCTCGTCGATGGGAGCGAGGACAACTGGACGTGCGCCGACGGTCTCGAGTCGCCGTCGCTCGCGCGAATACCTCTCGATTCGGGCGAGCAGCCAGGCCACGCGTTCCTGGTAAGGATCGCTACGGCTTCTTGAGCGGTTCGAGTTGAAGGTCAGACGGGAGTGATTCATTTCGATCCCCTTGAGCGGGCTGCGCCGGGCAGGCGTTTGACCTCACCTTTCTAAGCGCCCACATCAAGGAGCGCCTAAGCGGGCGATAGGAACCTCCTAAGACCGAAGTGTCGCCCGCCACGCCAACGCAGGCCGGGCTCGACTGGGCCAGTTAGCGGGAATGTCCCGGATGCGCGCGGGTCGGGGGTTCAGCGAGATGGTCTGCGGTGAAGAAGTCGCGCGAGGTTGATGTCGAAGCCCCACCCGTACGTCTTTGGAGTGAAGAGGCGGGAGTCGGCCGGATTCCACCAGCGCGACTTGAGGCGGGCCATTGTTGGCCGTCGCCAATCGTACGGAACACCCAGGAATTTGCCGGTCCTGTTCATGACGTCACGGTATGCGACTGGTGTGGCGCTTCGAATCCGGAGTCTCGCTGGTACTTGCTAGGTACTAGCCCGTCGCTTAGGCCAGCGTTCGGGAATGTTCCCTGACGCGTCTGGCCTAGGAGTGGCGCAGGAACCTGAAGTAGAACGCGACGAACACCAGCACGATGCCGACGTTGGCCGCGAGCCGCTCCCAGATGTGGTGACGGAACACCAAGACGTCCACAGCGACGATCACCGCTGCCATCGCCACAACGAAGATCAGGTTCGCGACCGGCTTCGCCACGGGAAACACGCTACCGATCGGACTTGGCTCGCATGCGCGAGTGCGCGGGAATGTCATTTGAGACAGCGCTTCCTGGCATTTCAGCTGAGTCTCTCATCGTGGAGCGATAAGGTCTTCCACCTTCGAAAGGAGAACGGATGGGCTCGCAGGTGATTCACGCAAGCGACGTCGAGGCGCGACACGGCGTCTTCCGGCCACTGACCGACCAGCTCGGCGTGGCTGGCTTCAAGCTCAACCAGCTCGAACTTCCCGCAGACGGGGAAGGGCCTGAGCATGATCACTCGGCTAACGGCGAAGAGGAGGTGTACGCGGTGATCGCCGGCAGCGGCGTTCTTCGCATTGACGGCGAGGATGTCCCGCTGCGGCCGGGCCATTTCGTCTACTGCCCGCCCGACGCCCGGCGGCAGATGGTCGCCGGTGGCGATGGTCTGACGTGGATCGGAATCGGCTCAACGGAAGCCACGTGAGCGGGCCAAAGGGGCGCGTGGTCGTCGGAAACCAGGACACGCTCTGGTTTCTCGGCACTCTGGCCCGCCTGAAGCTCGACGGCGCGCACACCGGCGGGCGTTTCGCACTCTGGGAGGCGGTGTTGCCGCACGGCGCCGCCCCGCCGCTCCACTCCCACCCTCAGGACGAGACCTTCTACGTCCTCGAAGGGGAGGTCACTGCCTGGATCGTCGACCACGAACTCGCATCCGACGCCAGCGAGCCGCCGGGCTGGGTGACATCGTGCGCACAGCGCGGCGGAGTCGGGATGGTCGCGTTCGCGCCCGGCGGGACGCCGCACAGCTTTCGCGTCGAGTCCGACACCGCCACGATGCTCTTCCTCAGCACTCCCGCGGGCGTCGAGGACTACGTGAAGCAATTGGCTGAGCCGGCCCTCTGGCCCTGGCTCCAGCCGCCGCCTGACGGGCCACGCGTGCCACCGGAGAAGATCAAAGCGGTCGAGACCGAGCTCGGCATGGTCCGGCACGGCCCTCCACCGCCTGCGAGCTGAGGCCGACTAGACCCGGCGCCCACGGGCACATACAGCGCGGGACTGGACTGGGCCAGTGCGCGCGAATGTCCCCTGAGCGAACCGCTCGCGGCTAGGCGGATGCTCCGCGGTTTCGGCCGTGACGGAGGCGGGGCCAAACGAAGTCGCCGAGGACGAAGACCGCGGCGAAGGCGCCTACTCCTGCGAGGTACACGCCGTGCCATTCGCTCACTATCCAGGCGAGTCCGAGGCCTACGCCGCTGACGGCGACCACTGTTGCCAGGGTCCGTCTCGCGGTTGGGGGCTTGTCCCCGAGCGCCGGAGTGCGTCGGTAGAGACTTGACAGCGCCCAGCCTCCCCCGCTGAGGCCGATTACGACCGACAGGAAGTACGCGAGGGTCGAGTCCACGCCCACGAGTATGGCCCACACTCGGCTGCCCCAGTACTCGGAAATGTCACCCGAGCTGCGCTGCGTGACTCCCAACCTTGCGTAGGAGAGGGTCGGGGTGGAAAATCAAGGTGGTGCGGGTCTCATGGTCTCGTCTCTCCCTATGGATGGGGACGCTTGTGCTGATTGCGGTCGGCTGTGCATCGACCGGTCGGGCACAGGCTACGCGGCCGTTCGGGGATAATCGCGGCGGCTGGGTGGCCAGCGACGGGGGTATTGGGCCGCACGGGGCGTACGTCGGCTGTATCGACGGACGACGATGGGTGGTCGCTTCCGACATTAGGAACCGGACAAAACACACGGTCACACTCATGGGCAGCCCGACCGTCAAACTCGATCCCTTCGCGACACGAGTCGCCATCAGTTTCGAGCTTGAGCCACAGTCGAACGCCTCTTCGGATGAGGCACCGGCGGTGCCGAGGTCGATGAACTGGAGCACTCGCAAGCCCAGGCCGCTCGCCGTCCCCGCGGGAAGAGTGGCCTGGATCAAGTCCAGCATCTTGCTCAGCCACTGCGCACTCCTGCATCATCCGTGGTCGCGGACGGCGAGCGACGGCATCAGGCTCGATTACCGCGCCGGCAGCGACAAAGGGTCGGAGGTGCTCTCCTCGGTAGCAATCGCTCTCACACGGGACCCAACCCACCCATAGTTCCGATCAACCAGCCCCCCAGGCTGAACCTTCACGACCAGGTCAGGCTCGGCTGCCCCAGTGCTCACGAATGTCCCCTGACGATGGCGTAGCATCAGGTGAGTGAAACTCGCGGCATGGTTGATGCTCGTCGCGGTTGTGTTGCTCGCTGGTTGTGGTTCGGTTGGACATCATCCGACAACGGTCACGGGGATTCCTTACGGGACGATCACCGTCGCAAACGAGAACGCCGGAAGCGTCTTCGAGTGCAAGAACGGAGTCGGCATGAGAATCCTCCAGAACGGCTCTGCCTCCTTCGGGACAAACGGACACGGGATCAGGGTGTGGAGTCGTAGCGGGCACTTCCTCGTTTCCTGCACCAGGCACTAGCGTGTTGGCCTGCCCCAGTGCTCGCGAATGTCCCCTGACGCACGGGGCCTGAGGCGATGAAACCAGCTTCTACACAGAGAACGGCCACGTGCCGTGGGTGTGCAACTCAGCGAGCACGATGTAGAGCGCCACGAAGTACAGAATCAACAGCCCGGAAGCCACGCCCGCCCGTCACAACCCGGGTAGCTCGTAACACTGTTTGGTCAGGCGAAGCGCGGAAAGATTCTTCTGGGCCAACCGTATGGCGTGTTCCATGGGTCGAAGGGCTTGCTTGTACTGCGTAAAGACCAAGCGGAAGTCGGCTGGAGTTTCCTTCAGACGCGCCTTCTCGCGGGCTAGTTTGATGAACTCGGACTCGTGCGCGATGAAGATGCTATGGACTTTGTCCAGCTCCACGAGCAGGTCGCGATACGCTCGTTCTTCAATCGCCGTGGGAGCGTGTAGCCGGGAGAGTCTGTTGAGAAACGCATGCTCTGTCCGTCGGAGCTTTCTAAACACGGCCCTTGTACGAGGATCGGTCCCGAGGATCGGATTGGCCTCGCGACAGACCAGGCCTACATGCGAACGAAACGCCACGTCAGATGGCGCCGTGCCGCCACACCCGGTCACGGTCGCTGCAGCGACTAGAACCGCCAGCGAAGTTGCGAACTCCCTCATCACGTCCAATCATCCATATTTGCTACGGGAGGGACGGCGCCTGACGGGCTTCGCCCGCCACTCGTGCCGCCCTAGCGAGAGCCCGGTCCCGACGCCTCGCGTTCAGCAGCTTCAATCTCCTCAAGCTGACGTCTTTGCGCCGGGTGGGCCGCGTCGTAGCTTCTGTTGAACCAGTCGTTGAACCAGGCGAGCGCCCGGCTGATGCCTCGTAGGATCTTCACCGTCAGCCGCGATCTTACGCCGCCGTGGAGGGGCACTTGGCTGAGCGAGTGGTCGTGGTGGCCCTTGATGTATCGCCCAGTAAATAGTCGGTTCTCCGGCTGGTAGGTCGGGGCGGTCCCGGGGTCGCCGGGGGCCCGCCCCGGGGGACCCCCGCGAGGGGGTCCGGGGTGGCCCCGGCATCGGGACGCGCGGGCCCGCGATTGGCCGCTCTCTTCACTTGAAGATGCAACGAAACTCGGGAGCGTGGCGGGGCTGATGGGTCGCCCTGGGCGGCGAGGCTGATCTGTGGCTCTTTTGTTGGGGTGCAACGAAACTCGATGAGGGACAAAATCCCTGCAAAAGTGCGTATTTGCACTTGTACTAGGCGGCTGTTGAAGTTGCACCTGAACGCGGGGTGCGTGCTGCTACCGTGGCGGGACTGTCCATTGACTTACGGGATCGCCCAGGCATGAGTGGGGCGGCTCGGGGCCGACAGTCGCAAGCTCGATCGCGTTGAGCTTGTAAGGGCCTGGCGCACTCATCACCCCCGGCTACCGGAGCGGGGAATCGGTTCCTCGATTCAAGGGTGGTGAGTGATGCGTGGTTCGAACCGTGATGAGTTGTGGGTGTTGTCGCTGTACCTGCAGGCGCGTGAGGGCGGCGGGTGCTTGTCCGTGCGGCGGATGAATGTGCCGTCGGGTGGTCGGCCTGATCCGGCCCGGAGTGCGGCTGAGGCTGCTCGGCGGGCGCGGGGCAAGCTGCGGCGCTTCTGTGCGGCCAACGTGCTCAACCGGCACGCGACGCTGACGTATGGGCCGCCGGGCTGCTTCGACGGGGCGGAGTTGCGGGCTGACGTGGCCGGGTTCTTCCGAAGCCTGCGCGGCCAGCTGGGGACGCGGTTTCCGTATGTGTGGGTGCCGGAGTGGCATCCGGGCGGGCACGGCTACCACGTCCATGTCGCGCTCGGACGGTATGTGCCGCGGGGCGCGATCGAACGGGCGTGGCCGCACGGCCACTTTTGGATCAAGCTCGTCGGCAACCTGCCAGCCGGCGCCGGCGCGGTTGGTGAGGCTCGGGTTGTGGCCGGCTACATGGCGAAGTACGTAAGCAAGGCCTTCGATGACGAGCGGCGGCCACTCGGCAGACACCGCTACGAGGTCGCGCAGGGCTACCAACCGGAGAAGGTCCTCGTGTACGGCTGCTCGGCCGAAGACGTGATCGCTCGCGCCTCGCGGCTGATGGGCTGCTTCCCGTCGTATGTGTGGTTGTCTCCGAAGGAGGGATGGCATGGCCCCCCGGCCTGCTGGGCGCAGTGGCCTTCCTGACGGCTGGCAGGAGGACTGCCAGGCATGGGTCGAGCGGACGTGTGCGGAGCAGGGCGTGCCGGTGAAGGTGACCGAGCGGCGCGTCGTCGCCCAGGCGGCGCAGCTGCTGCGCGAGTCGTCGGGTCAAAGACGCCAGCGCGGTTCCAAGCGCGACCAGTCGAAGCGGTTGTAACCGCGACGCGCGGGCTTGACCTCGACGTGATCCAAGACGGCGGAAATCATCGCGTGCTGGCGGGTCATGTCCAGGTCGGCCCACTGCTCCCGAAGCTCCTCGCTGTTACCGACCCAGCCGTCGAGGACGGTGACCCGGGAGGCTTTGGCGAGGTGTTTGCGGGCGGCGGTGCGGCGCTCCTCGATCACGCCGCGGGCGGTCATGTACTCGCCGTGCGTGATCTCCCTCGTAGCCCACATCGCCGACAGCTTGTCCAACTGCTCCTGCGCCTCGTCGACCTCCTCTTGCCAGCGCTCTGCCTCGGGATCGTCGGCGTTCACATCGGCAAGGGCCGCGGCGAGCTCGGGTGTGTCGAGCCGCCGGAAAGCCGCCTCGACCGTCCACTGCTCGACCTCGTCGGCGTTGATGTAGCAGTGGCCGCAGCCCGCAAAGCCGGGGCCTTTCGCGCACACGTAGCGGCGCTTACCATCATTGCGGGGCCGCGAATGGAGGTACTCCCCGCACTGGCCACAGCGAAGCAGGCGGCGCAACAGGTAGCGGCGGCCATGGCGGTGCGTGTTGCGGTCAGGATCGGCGAGGATGGCGCGGATCTTGGCGCTGTCGGCCTTGCTGATGATCCCCGGCCAGACCGCATCGGCCACGATCTCGCCTTTGTGCTCGCGCATCCCCCCGATCCGCGGCGAGTTCAACAACCGCCGCACAGCGTTCGGCTCCCAACGGCCCCCGTTCGCGCCAGTAATGCCGCGCTCGGTCAGATCAGCCGCAAGCGACTTGATCGACTCGCCCGCCAGGAACCGCCGCGCGATCTCCCGCACAATCACGGCCTCCGACGCGCGGATCGTCACCTTGTCCGGCTCGTACCCGAACGGGCGCGAGCCGCCCCCAGACGGCCTCCCCGCCGTCGCCAGCTCCTCATGCTTACGCAAGATCCGCTCGCTCTTGTGATCGCTCTCGTACTTCGCCACGCCGCCGAGCATACGAGCCATCAAACGGCCCACGTGCGAACCAAGATCAATGTGGCCCGTAACGCAGGCAAGCGTCTCGATCTTCGCCGCATCGCACAGATCGAGAAACGCCTCCAAGTCGCGCGGCTGCCGGTGCAGGCGGTCGAGATGCCACACGACAACGCCCTGAATCCGGCCCAAGCGGAGATCGCCCAACAGCCGTTCGTACTCTGGCCGCGGCTTCCCGCTCCACGCGCTGATGTCGTCATCGACGTACAGGTCGGCAACGATCCAGCCGCGCTCCTCCGCGAGCCGCTTGCAGTCCTCGATCTGCCGCCGCACCCCCAGCTGGTCGCCCTCTCGATCAGACGAGATCCGCGCGTAAATCCCCACGTGCGGCACCGCCGAGCGAGCAACCACAACCATCGGGCTACATTAGCGGACACTCGCGTGGGCCAGTGCACTCTCTCGCTCGGCGGCCGGCGAACACGACGACTCGAGGAAGAAACGCCGAAGCCCGCAAACCGCTTGCGCAGTCCACGGGCTTCGACCTCCCCACTCTCTCAAACCGCGTACCACCCGTCAAGCTGAGCGCACCACCCGGCGAAGATCCCTCTTGACCCACCGGCGCCGGTTCGAACCCTTAAGGCGGATCCGAAGGTTCGTACGTGCCACCTTTCCTCCGCTAGCGATCGGACACGAAAAGCCCTCCACGAGCAGGGCAATCGTTGTAAATCCGACAACGAATGGAGGCGGTGGGAATCGAACCCACGTCCGCAGCCGCACCGGCTGAGCGTCTACAAGCGTAGGTGCCACTTGGATTTCACTCGCCGGCTGGAGTGCACCGCCCTACCGACGAGCCAGCCCTCCTTTAGGTGTCGCGCTTTCAGGCGAGTGGCTCTCCCTGAGCGCCGAGCCCGTTGGTTGGCGCCTGCTCCGGGCCACGGGCCCAACCCGGAGGGGCGTCGCCAACCTAAGTTGCCTTAGGCAGCGAGTGCGAGATCATGCTTCGCATTTGGTTTTTGCCGGTGGATTTACGAGGCCGACCGGCGACCTCGGCTTGCAGCTCATCCGGATGGATCGACCACGTCGAAACCAGGTCGCCCCCGTATGTTTCGTTCGGGTAGGAATTGTAGCCGTGGCCATGTTCCTCGTTCGTCTGCGCCAGGCGGGGCCGGAGTTCGACCCCGGCAAGCCGCTGACCGAGCAGTCGCGCTGGGGCGAGCACGCCGCCTTCATGGACTCTCTCGTCGAGGAGGGGCACATCATCCTCGGTGGCACGCTGCCGAACGGCGCGACCGCCCACGCGTTCGCGGCGGAGTCGGAGGACGAAGTCCGCGCGATCTGGGCGCGCGACCCGTGGCACGGGTCGCACCTCGTGATCGAGTCGGTCGAGCCGTGGACGATCCGACTCGCGACCCGCGAGCTGCACCTCGGCTAGCGCCTCGCGCTCTTCAGCTCGCGTTCGATCTGCCGCTTCGCGTCGCGGGCGGCGATGTCGCGCCGCTTGTCTCGCAGCTCCTTGCCCTTTCCGAGCGCGAGCTCGACCTTCACGCGCCCGCCCTTGAAGTAGAGCTTGGTTGGCACGACGGTGAAGCCCTTCTCCGCGACGCCTGACGCGAGCCGCTCGATCTCCTTGCGGTGGAGGAGGAGCTTCCGCGGCCGGTCCGGCTCGTGGTTCGCACGGTTCCCTTCGGTGTACTCCGGAACGTGCAGGCCGAGGAGCCACGCCTCGCCGTCGCGCACCTCGGCGTACGCCTGCTGCAGCGTCGCCTTCCCGCCGCGCAGCGACTTCACCTCCGTCCCCTGCAGGACGACGCCCGCCTCGACGCGGTCGGAGAGGTGGTACTCGTGCCGCGCGCGGCGGTTCTCGACGATGAGCTTCTCGCCATTCACGGCGCCAAGTGTAGGGTCGCGCCGGTGGATATCTCTCTCGACGACCTGCAGGAAGCCGGCTCGCACGGCTTCCCCGGCCTGCTCGGCATCGAGTTCCTCGAGCCCGGCGAGGGCGTCTTGCAGGCGCGCCTTGCCGTCGAGGAGAAGCACCTCGCGCCGAACGGTTATCTCCACGCCGGGACGGTGGTCGGCTTCGCCGATTCGGTGGCCGGTTACGGCTGCGTCCTCAACCTGCCGGAGGGCGCGACGGGCTTCACGACGATCGAGCTGAAGACGAACTTCCTCCGCAGCGTGCAGTCCGGGACGATCGAGTGCAAAGCCCGCCTGGTGCACGGCGGCCGGACGACGCAGCTCTGGGATGCGACCGTGACGGATCCGGACGGGCGGACAATGGCGCTCTTCCGCTGCACGCAGCTCGTCCTGCGCTAGCGCCGGTGGCGCGTCCGCGACCCGCCGCTGCGCTGCATGTAGCAGCGGTCGCAGAGGCTCGCCCACGGCGCGGTGCGCGCACCGCAGACGCGGCAGCGGCCGATCGTCGGATCCTCGATCTCCGCGCGCAGCTCGCGGACAACGCGCGCGGCCGCAGCCTCCTCGAGCGCAGCGGCGCGCTCGATCGTGACGCCCGCGACTCCCGGGTACTGCAGCGCGAACCAGCGGAGGATCGACGCCTCGCGCGCGGCGTACTCCGCCTCTTCGAGACTCGCCGCCTGCAGGCGCTTCGGGTCGAGGATCCAGCCGATCACGGTGTGCTGCGGCTTGTCGCCGGCGAGCGCCGCCGCGAGCGTGCCGAGCAGCGGCAGTCCGTCCTCGTCGATCGGCGCCTGCACGAGCTTCCAGACGTCGGCCAGCGCGAGGTTGCGCCGCGAGTGATGGAGAGCGTCGCGCACCGCGTCGAGCCGCAGGAGCAGCGGCTGGATCGACTCGACCTCGAGCCAGCCGTCGACGCTCCAGTAGCGAAGCGCCGCATCCCGCCACGCGTGGAGCGCCGGCTCGAGCTCGTCCACGCGCGTGACGTTGAGGTCGGAGAGCTGCGGCCGCAGGCGACCGGAGTCGACGATGCGGTAGCCAAGCTGGCCCTGCTCGATCGGGACGTGCGGGACGAGCGCTGCGCGCACGAGGTCCGGGTCGGGATCCGCCCACGGCAGCCCGGTGAGGACGCCGACATTGCCGCGCTCGTGGAAGCCGAAGCGGCCTGCACGGCCCGCGATCTGGGCGATCTCCCACGGCTCGAGGTCGCGCCGCTCCTTGCCGTCGAACTTCGTCGTCTCGGCGAAGAGAAGCGTCTCGCACGGGAGATTGACTCCGTGCCCGAGGACGTCGGTCGCCGCGCACACCTCCGCCTGGCCGGCGATGAAGCGGTCGATCTCCTCCCGCCGCGACGCGAGCGGCATCGCGCCGTAGAGGCACGCGACCCGGCCGGGATGGAGCTGATTGAGCTCGCCCGCGAGGCCGAGCACCGCGCGCCGCGAGAACGCGACGACGACCGTGCCGCCGCCGAGCCCAGCGATTCCGCGCTTGCCTATCCAGTCGAGCGGCGCCTTCCGCTCGAAGAAACGCACCTCGACCTGCGGGAACGCGTGCCGGACGAGCGGCAGCGCTTCGACCGCGCCGAGCAGGAGGATGTTGCGGTACTCGCCGCCGAGCATGAGGCGAGTCCACGCCGAGCCGCGCTCCTCGTCTTCCGCCCACTGCACCTCATCCAAGACCAGGGTTTCTCCGCTCGAAGGGGCCATCTCGGCGGTGCAGCAGAGGATCGGCGCGTCCGGATGGACACGCTCCTCGCCTGTCAGGAGCCCGACCTTGCCCTCCCCCAGCTCCTCGCTCAGCCGCCGGTGCGCCTCTTGCGCGAGCATCCGCAGGGGAGCCGCGTACACGCCCTCGCCGCTCTCGACAAGGAAGCGGAGCGCGTCGTGGGTCTTGCCGGAGTTCGTCGGGCCGAGGTGCGCGATCACCGCCTCGGGCTCCGTGCGCCGCTCCGGGAGGCGGACGGTCAGCTCCGAGACCGGCTTGCGCTGCGGCGCGCGCCGCCGATGCCGCTCGCTCCGGCTGGGACGCTTCTGCCGCCCCCGCTCGCGGGCCAACTCAGACCTGTAGGAAGCGGCGGATGGTGAGCCCCGAGCCGGCGGCTCCCAGCAGAAGCCCGGCGACGATCAGGGCAAGCGCGTTCAGCGAGAACGGCAGCGCGTGGACGCCGTCGGAGTTCGTGCCCGAGACGTGGGAGGTGACGCTCGGCAGCACGAGCGTCTTCCCGAGGAACAGGAGGACGACTGCGAGGAGCGAGCCCGACAATCCGCACAGGAGGCCCTCGAGCATGAACGGCCCGCGGATGAACCAGTTCGTGGCGCCGACGAGCTTCATCACCTCGATCTCCCGCCGCCGCGAGAAGATCGAGAGTCGGATCGTGTTCGCGATGAGCAGCGTCGAGGCGATCACAAGGAGGACCACGGCGATGAGGAAGACGAGCGAGATCACCTTTCCGATCGTCAGCACTCGCTTCGTGATCGAACTCGCCCAGGTGACGCCGTCCACCTCGCCCAACTGGCTGGCGGTTGCGCACGGCTCAACGCCCGGATAGTGAGCACGACAGATGCGCTTGCCGACGAGAGGCGTGTCGTCGGCCGCCTTAGTGGTCACGACCCACTCGTCGGGGATCGGATTGCCCAGCAGCAGGTTGTACGCGCCGGCGAAAGCGGTGGGGTTCTCCTTCTTGAACTCGCGCAGCCCCTCTGCCTTGGAGACGAACACGACGTGCTTCACGTGAGGGTCACGGCGCAACGCCGCGCCGACAGCGTGCTCCTGCGCCTGCGTCGCGTCCTTCGAGCACTCGGGCATCGAGATCGTCGTGCAGAAGTTGACCTTGACGCGCAACTCGTCTTGAAGATGATTGCTCCACGAGAGCACCCACGTGCCGAGTGCGATGAACAAGCCGAGCAGGCACATCCCGATCAGGACGGTCGTCGTCGCGGCGACCGTCGTCGAGAGGTTCTGCCGGATCGACTGCCACGACTCGGACAGGAGGAGGCGTGCTCTGCTCATTCCGACGTGTACCCACCGCGGCGCTCGTCTCTCGCGAGCTTGCCGTCCTCGAGCGCGATCACGCGCTTGCGCATCTTGTCGACCATCTCGCGGTCGTGCGTGACCATGAGGATGGTCGTGCCGGCGCGGTTGATGCGGTAGAGGAGCTGCATGATCCCGACGCTCGTGTCGGGGTCGAGGTTCCCGGTCGGCTCGTCACAGACGAGGAGCGGTGGGTGGTTGACGACGGCGCGCGCGATCGAGACGCGCTGCTGCTCGCCACCCGAGAGCTCGTCGGGATACGAGGACATCTTGTTGCTGAGCCCGACCATCATCATCACCTCCGGCACCTTGCGCCGGATCGAGGCCTTCGACTCCCCCTGCACCTTGAGCGCGTACGCGACGTTGTCGGCAGCGGTGCGGCGTGGAAGGAGCTTGAAGTCCTGGAAGACGCAGCCGATCTGGCGACGAAGCGTCGAGACCTTCGCATGGCGGAGCCGGGCGACGTCGCGGCCGCCGATGATGATCTTCCCGTGAGTCGGGTCGAGCTCCTTGAGGAGGAGCCGCACGAGTGTCGTCTTGCCCGAGCCCGACGCGCCGACGATGAAGACGAACTCGCCCTTGTCGATCCCGAAGCTCACGTGGTCGAGCGCGACGACATCCGGCTCGTAGATCTTCGAGACGTCCTCGAAGACGATCATCGACCCCGTCGCAGCCAAACGTTCGGCCGGAGCGCCCGACGGAGGGTCGGTCACGGATGTCTCAAGCTGCAGGTCAGTCACGTCTCGGGCTCCGGCTCGACGGCCGGTTCGAAAGCGGTGGAAGAACTTGTCACTCTAGCGGCCGTTTTCGGCTGGTACTAGACCTCTCCTGCCGTTTGCAGCAGGTATGCGCGGATGAAGCCGTCGAGATCTCCGTCGAGCACGCTCTGCGCGTTGCCGACCTCGAAGCCCGTGCGCGCGTCCTTCACCTGCGTGTACGGATGGAGGACATAGCTGCGGATCGCCGTGCCGCCGAAGCCCATGTTCACGCCGCCACGCTCGCGCGCGAGCTCGGCCTCGCGCTCCTCCTCGGCCTTCTCGGCAAGCCGCGAGCGGAGGATTTTCATGGCCGTCTCCTTGTTCGCCCCCTGGCTCCGCTCGTTCTGGACGGAGACGACGATTCCGCTCGGCATGTGCGTGATGCGCACGGCGGAGTCGGTCTTGTTGACGTGCTGGCCACCGGCGCCCGACGAGCGGAACGTGTCGATGCGGATGTCGTCGTCGTCGATCTCGACCGCGGCGGCGTCGTCGAGGAGCGGCGCGACGATCACCTGCGCGAAGCTCGTGTGCCGGCGATGCGCCGAGTCGAACGGGCTCTGGCGGACGAGCCGGTGCTTGCCGCGCTCGGCCTTGAGGATCCCGTACGCGTTCTCGCCGCGGATCGTGAACGTCGCCGACTTGATCCCGTACTCCTCTCCCGGGCTCTGGTCGATCACTTCGGCCTTGAGGCCGCGCTGCTCGGCCCAGCGGAGGTACATGCGCAGGAGGATCTCCGCCCAGTCCTGCGCGTCGGTGCCGCCGGCGTCCGACTGGATCGTCACGACCGCGTCGCCAGCGTCGTACTCGCCGGAGAAGAGCGCGTCCTCCTGCAGGCGCGCGAGCTCGGCCTGGACCTGGCGCAACATCGGCGCGAGCTCCTCCTCGGAGAACGTGCCGGCACCCTCCTGGAGGAACTCGATGTTGGAGACGAGCTCGTCGTAGCGCTGAAGCTTCCGCTGCGCGCGCTGGTGCTCACCACTCAGTTGCGCGGCGCGCTGCTGGTCGTTCCAGAAATCGGGCTGGTTGAGCTCCTGCTCGAGCTCTGCGAGACGGGCCGTCAGCGAAGCGGGGTCAAAGGTAACCACGCACCCAGTCGAGCTGGGTGCCAATCTCCTTGAGCTGCTCGTCGAGCGGGATCTGGGTCTCTTCGCGTTCTGGCACGGCGTCAGCCATGCTAACCGTCCGGAAAGTGAGCATCTCGATCTTCGTCGTCGGAAGCGTCATCGGCTCCCCGTATTACTGGGCCGGCGTCACTGCGCTGACGCTCATTTTTTTTCGATCATTGACTTTGTTGTCCTGAGTCGTCCCGACGCCTATCGCGTCCAAGGCCCGGCCGTCGCGCTCTGGGTCTTGTCGTGGGGGAGGAGTACGATGCGCAGTAGCAGGCCGAAGACCGGCGACGAATTCGCGAGCACGAACTGCACGAGCGCGCGTCGCGCGAGCACCACCGGCACGAGTAACCGATGCCTGCGGTGTCTTACCCGTTCCCGGCGTGCTTCTACTTGAACGGGACCCTGAAGTTGCCGGGCAGACGGCGGTAGACGGCGAAGAAGTCGCGGTCGTCGGGCGTGAGGTAGCGCTCCGCGGTGTGGTTGGGCTGCGGCTCCACCAGAGTTGGATGGAAGCCGCCCTTGTGCGTGTACGTGATGAGCGTGTGCCAGAACGAGTTGATGTCGAACTGCATCGCGCGCACCGCGCCCGCATGCTTGAGGATCCGCGCGAGGCTCTCGACGGTCTGCGAGTCGGCGACGACGAACATGAGGTTGCCGCGGCGGTCGATCCCGACGCCCGTGCGCCAGACGCGGATCGAGTTGCCGATCGTCTCGCCCCACTCCTTGCTGTCGTTGAGATTCGGGTTGAGCTTCCCGTTCCAGACGATCGGCGGGAGGCTCTGGCGCGCCCAGGCGACGCGCTTGCTCGAGTTCGGGCCGCCGTGCCAGCGGACGATCCCGATCGCGCCGGTCTTGTATTGGACAAGCGTCGCGAGCCCGCGCTTGAGCGGCTCGTTCTCCCGGCCGTTGATCGACGAGCCGTTGCCGTTGTACGCGTACGTGAAGCCGGCGTTGAACGTCGCGAGCAGGCGCCAGCGCTGCCCGAACGGAACCATCATCGGCCCGCGCACCGCGGCGTTCGGCGGCTCGTAGCGACCCGGGTAGAACGCGACCGACGTGCGCGTGTGGTCGAACCACGCGACGTAGGCGAGCACGGTCGGATACGCCGGATCCGTCCGGAAGACCGTGACGAGGACGGGCGGGCCGCCCTTATACGGCGGGCCAGTCCGATGCCACACTCCCTCGCCGCGGAGCGGGTGCTTGAAGACCGGCTTGATCGGCGGCGGCCACGTCGTCGGCGCTTTCGCCCGCTCGACCGGCGCCGCCTTCCCGGTCGCCGAGACGAGAGCGGGAACGAGAAGCGCGACGAGCGCTGCGGCCGCGAACGGCCAGCGGCGGCGATACCGTGTCCCCGGTTCCTCCCGCACGCGCCTCAGGGTAGTCAGGCGCGGCCGGTGTCGCGGGCGTACGCGCGCATCGCGAGGCGCGCGGCGACGACGGTCCAGATCGCGATCACGAGCCACCCTTCCCGTCCCCAGCCAGAAGCGCCGAGGCCGACGTTGCTTGCCTGGACGAGCCAGTAGGACGGCAGCGCCTGCGCGACGTAGTGGAGACCGCCGCTCTGGCCGACCGGAAACCAGACGCCGCCGAGGAAGGCGAGCAACGCGCTAGCGCCGCCGACCGTCGGCCCGACGGCGTCGGCCGTGACGAGATGTCCGAGCAGGATCCCGAGCGCCGCGAACGGGATCAGCCCGACGAGCAGGTAGCCGGTCATCTCGAGCCAGTGCGTCGCGCCGAGCCGGACGCCAAAGCCCGCGCCGGCGAGGTAGAGCAACCCGATCGTCGCGCCCGCGACCGCGTAGCCGGTGACGACCTTCGTCCCGAAATACGCCCGGGTCGAGAGCGGCGTCAGCCGCAGCTGCCGGTTCCAGCCGGTCGTCCTCTCGGCCGCGATCCTCGTGCCCGCCCCGAGCACGGCGTTCATCGAGCCGAAGACCGCGAGCGAGACCATGAAGTAGATCTTGAGCGGGATTCCCGTCCCGGGGAGCGTCTTCGCGTGGCTCGACGCCGCGATGATGATGTAGATCACCACCGGGATCGCGAGCGAGATGATGAAGAAGCGCCGATTGCGGACGGTGCGGAGGAGCTCGTAGCGGAGATACGTCACGCGGTCAGTTCCAGGAACGCGTCTTCGAGTGAGCTGCCGCCGATCTCGATGTTGTGCGCCTCGGGGAACGTCGCGACGAGCGCACGAATCGCAGCGTCGGAGTCGGAGCACGCGAGGACGACGCCCGTGCCCCGCCGCTCGACAGCGGTGACCCCCGGCAGACGCTCGAGATCGGCGACCGGCACATCGGGAAGCGTCGCCCGGATCGTGCGGGAGCCGACCTTCGCCTTGATCTCGTTCGGCGTCCCGTCGGCGACGACCTCCCCGTGCGCCATGAGGACGACGCGGTCGGCGAACTCGTCCGCCTCCTCGAGGTAGTGAGTGGCGAAGAGGACCGTGCGGCCACCCGAGGCGAGGCGGCGCATCGTCGTCCAGAACGCGTGCCGGCTCTCGACGTCCATCCCGACCGTCGGCTCGTCGAGGACGAGCAGGTCGGCGTCCGTGATCAGAGCCATTGCGAACCGGACGCGCTGCGCCTGTCCGCCGGAGAGCTTCTGCGTGCGCTGGTTCGCGATCTCCGTGATCTCAGCGAGCTCCAGCGTCTTGTCGACGTCCTCCGCATGCGGATAGAGCGACGCGAGCTGGAGGAGCAGCTCGCGGACGGTGAGGTCGCGCATGAGCGCGCCCGCCTGGAGCATCGCGCCGACGGAGCCCGCCGCGACCGCCTCCTTCGGCGTTCCGCCGAACACCGTGACCGTGCCGGCGTCCGGCCGTGAGAGCCCGAGCAGCATGTCGATCGTCGTCGACTTCCCGGCGCCGTTCGGCCCGAGGAGCGCGAGCGTCTCCCCTGCCGCGATGTCGAGGTCGATCCCGCGGACGGCCTCGATCGGGCCGTCCGAGGTGCGGTATGTCTTCTTCAGCCCGCGGAGCGCGATACCGGTGTCGACCCCCGACGACACGAGCTAGGCGCCAGCCTCGCGGCCGGACTCGGTGAGGACGACGACGCCATCAGCCACACGGATGAGACCGTCGGTGAACGCGTCGTCGAGCACGGGATGACGCGGGCAGTTGCTCCGCCACGCCTCGATCGTCTCGGCGTACGTGCGCGGCGCCTCCTCAACCCACGCGAGCAGCTCCCGCAGAAGCAGCTCAAGCGCGGTCTCGGCCGACTGGGCGAGCGAGATCCGGGCTTCCTCGGCCAACTCCGCCATGGTAGGCAAGGCTCCGCAGAGGCGGTCGGAAGATGCGCGAGCTCTCGCCTGGGCGAGCAATGACTCTCGCCTGAGCTGGCCGGAGGCTTAAGACTCGCGGAGCGGGCTTAGCCGTAGGCTCCCCCGCTCCCCGGCGCGCGCCGAAGGCGCCCGCCGCGGCGGGTAACGAGGTCTCCGCACGAAGGCGCCGAAGACCGCGCTCTTCTGCGCCGGAGTTCCTCAGCTCAGCGAGCGAGTCCGCAGGACTCGCGAGCTAAGCGCCGTGGCACTTCTTGAACTTCTTGCCGCTGCCGCACCAGCACGGGTCGTTGCGGCCGAGCTTGTCGTGCTCGCTCACCTGCACCGGCGCCGCGACTGTCGGCGCGGCGACCGCTCCTCCTCCGCCCAGCGCGGCGTCGATCACGTCGGCTCCCGCGGCGGTCTCGTGCTCGTAATGGATGTTCCCGGGCGCCGTCTGCTGCGCGAGCTGCTGCTGCGCCTCCTCTGGCGCGAGCTCGGCGTGGAAGAGATGGAGCACGACCTCGCTGCGGATGGCGCGGCCGAGGTCGGTGAATAGATTCTCGCCCTCCCCCGTGTACTCGACGAGCGGATCTTTCTGCGCCATCGACCGGAGGTGGACGCCCTCGCGCAGCACCTCCATGTTCTCGAGGTGCTCGCGCCAGCGCACGTCGACGACCTGGAGGACGATGAACCGCTCGAGCTCACGCATCAGATCGGGTCCGAACTCCTCCTCCTTCGCGTGGTACTCGTCCCCGGCGTCGGTCTGGAACTCCTCGATCAGCGCCTCGCGGGAGATCTCGCGGAGATCCTCCCGCAGCTCGGTCGCGGTGATCTCCGTCTGGTAGAGCGCAGCCATCGCGTTCGTCAGCGCCTCGAGATCCCAGTCCTCGTGCGCCGGATCCTGAGTGAAGACGTGGACGGTGTCCTCGACGACCTCGTCGATCCAGAGCTTGATCTGCTCGGACATGTCCTGGCCCCCGAGCACCTCGCGGCGCTGCTCGTAGATCCGCTGGCGGTGCCGGTTGAGGACGTCGTCGTACTTGAGGACGTTCTTGCGCATGACGAAGTTCTGCTCCTCGACCTTCTTCTGCGCGCCCTCGATTTGCCGGGAGAGGATCTTCGCCTCCATCGGCTGGTCCTCCGGGATCTTGAAGCGATCCATGATCCCCTTGATCCGGTCGCCGGCGAAGAGGCGGACGAGGTCGTCCTCGCCGGACAGGTAGAAGCGCGTCTCGCCTGGATCGCCCTGGCGGCCCGAGCGGCCGCGGAGCTGGTTGTCGATGCGGCGCGACTCGTGGCGCTCGGTGCCGAGGACGTAGAGGCCGCCGAGATCGAGCACGCCCTCGCCGAGCTTGATGTCGACGCCGCGGCCGGCCATGTTCGTCGCGATCGTGACCGCGCCGGGCTGGCCCGCGTCCTTGATGATCTCCGCCTCGCGCGCGTGCTCCTTCGCGTTGAGGACGTTGTGCTTGATCCCCTTGCCGCGTCAGCAGCTGCGAGAGGTACTCGGAGGTCTCGACCGCGATCGTGCCGACGAGGACCGGCTGGCCCTTCTCGGCGCGCTCCTCGATGTCGCCGGACGACGGCGGTGAACTTCCCCTCCTTCGTCTTGAAGACGAGGTCGTTCTCGTCGAGCGCGCGCGACGGCGACGTTCGTCGGGATCTCGACGACGTTGAGGTTGTAGATCTCGACGAACTCCTTCTCCTCCGTCTTCGCCGTGCCGGTCATGCCGCCGAGCTTCTCGTAGAGGCGGAAGTAGTTCTGGAGCGTGATCGTCGCCGAGCGTCTGGAACTCCTCCTGGATCTTCACGCCCTCCTTCGCCTCGACGGCCTGGTGGAGGCCCTCGCTCCAGCGGCGGCCTTCCATGATCCGGCCGGTGAACTCGTCGACGATCTTCACCTCGTCCGTCCTGGATGACGTACTCGACGTCGCGGTGGTACAGCGCCTGCGCCTTGAGCGCCTGGATGAGGTGGTTGACGAGCTGCGTGTTCTGCGGCGCGTAGAGGTTGTCGATCCGCAGCGCGCGCTCGACCTTCTCGACGCCCGCTTGCGTGACGCCGACCGTCTTGAACTTCTCGTCGTACTCGTAGTCGACGCCGAGTTCCTCGGCGTGTCCCTTCGGGTCGCCGGGAGACGAGCGATGACCGGTGAGCTGCGCGGCGACGCGCGCGAAGTCGTAGTAGATCTGCGCGGCGGTCTCGGGCTCGCCGGAGATGATGAGCGGCGTCCGCGCCTCGTCGATGAGGATCGAGTCGACCTCGTCGACGATCGCGTAGACATGGCCGCGCTGGACGCAGCCGTCGAGCGAGACCGCCATGTTGTCGCGGAGGTAGTCGAAGCCGAACTCCGAGTTCGTCCCGTACGTGATGTCCGCCTCGTACGCGGCCTTCTTCGCCTCGAACGGCTGCATCGTCTCGATGCGCTGCGACTGTCATCCCGAGCGACTCGAAGACGGGTCGGTTCCACTCGGCGTCGCGCTGCGCGAGGTAGTCGTTGACGGTGACGAGGTGCGCACCCCGTGCTCGTGAGGCCGTTGAGGTAGAGCGCGAGGCTCGCGACGAACGTCTTCCCCTCGCCGGTCTTCATCTCGGCGATGTCGCCCTCGTGGAGGACGATCCCGCCCATCAGCTGGACGTCGAACATCCGCTGGTCCGACGCGCGCTTGCGCGCCTCGCGGACGGCTGCGAACGCGTCGAAGACGAGCTCGTCGAGGCTTTCGCCGTTCTCGAGCCGCTGCCGGAACGCGGCCGTGAGCCCTTGCAGCTCCGCGTCCGAGAGCTTCTCGTACTGCGGCTCGAGCGAGGTGATGTAGGAGGCCTGTTCCTGGAGACGCTTGATACGCCGGCCCTCGCCGACGCGCAGGACCTTCTCCATTCCTCCGAGCTGCTGCGCCACGGGTCAAGGGTAGCCGCCTAGAGAGGGCTGACTCTGACCTCCCACTCGTCCCCGTCGATGCGGGTCGCTTGGACGCTGAAGTCTCCGCCGGTGCGCTCGCCGAGCCGCTGCAGCTCGACCGGCGCAGCCGCGTCGCTCGACTCGCCGTCGACGCGCAGCTCGGTCTCGCCGGCGCTCTGGGAAAGCTCGAGCGTGTCGGCGTCGGGGAGCGGGATCGTCGTGACCTCGATCCGCTTCGCACCAACGCCCCAGAGGTCGCCCTCCTGCCGCGAGGCGATCGCCTTGTACGGCGGATCGAGCCGTCCTTCGATCGCGTCCGCGAGCGGCGAGAGGTCGCCGTCGCCCTGCTCCTCCTCCACGATCAGTTCGCCGTTCGGCAAGACCGTGAAGCGAACCTGGTCGCCCAAGATGCCGGGTGCGGTCGTTGTCGTCGTGGCATCCCAATCCGGCGGCCCGAGCCTCCCGTCACGGGTCAACGTGGACCAGTCACTTGTGGGCGGCCGTGTGGACTGGTCCGGCGGCGGCGCCGGATCCTTGAAGACGACGCGGTCGAGCCCCGCCTCGCGGAGCATCTGCTCGTTGTACGTCTCCCGCTTCTTGAACAGCGCCACTACGGCTCGGTGATCTCCGACTCGGTGATCTCCGCCGGCGGTTCCGCAAGCTCGATGTCGTCGACGTGCTTCCGGCTGGTGAGCTTCTTGTCGTGGCCGTCGCGCACCTGGCGGACGAGCTTTTCGGCGAGCTCGTCGATCGCGGCTTTCATGTCGGGCGCCGATTCACGCGCCCGCAATGTCCGCCCCTTCAGGTGGACGATCGCGTCCGCGACCTGCGAGTCCGGGATCGACGGGTTCTTCTCCACCGCGAGCTCGAGCTCGACGACCGTGGTGGCGTGGACGCGGCGCTCGAGCTTCTGGAGCTTGCGCTCGGCGTAGCTCCTGATGGAGTCGTTCACCTCGAGGTTCTTGCCCTTGACGTGAAGTTGCATCGACGCCTCCCTGTCGGATTCCGCTGCCGTAAGGCTAGAGGCTAGAGGCGTCGAAGGGCGCGTGCGAAGGTCACGACCTCGACGCGGCGCGCGCCGGCTGCGCGAAGCGCCGTGGACGCGGCGGATGCGGTCGCGCCGGTCGTGTAGACGTCGTCGACGAGGGCTACGCGTCGCGGCGCCGTGGTGACGCCGCGGAACGCGCCGCGGACACTGCGGCGCTCGGTGGCCGTCGCGCCGCGCTGCCGGCCGCCGCGCACGCGCTCGAGGAGCGGCTCGCACGGGAGCTCCCACCGGAGCGCGAGCTCGCGCGCGAGGCGCTCTGCGGGGTTGTGGCCCCGCTCGAGGCGGCGGGTGCGGTCGGCCGGGACGAACGTGAGGACGTCGACATCGGGCGGCGGGATGCGTTCCACGACGAGCGCCGCCGCTTCGGCCGCGAGGCGCCGCAGCCCGCGCTCCTTCCAGCTGTGGACGAAGCGGCGGGCGGCCTCGTCGTATCCGGTCGCCGCGCGTGCGGTCGCGAACGCGATCCGCCTTCCTGCGCACTCGCGACAACGGTCGACCGGCCACGCGACCGGCGCCCCGCAACGCGCGCAGAGCGGCGGCTCGAGCCGCGGCAGGTCGTCGCGGCATGCCGCGCACAGCTGGCTCCCTCCCGCCTCGCAGACGACGCAGCGCTGCGGCAGGAGAAGGTCGAGCCCAAGAAGATCGAGCACTGC
This sequence comes from uncultured Actinomycetes bacterium, assembly GCA_963753525.1. GTDB lineage: Bacteria > Actinomycetota > Thermoleophilia > Gaiellales > Gaiellaceae > Palsa-739. Next base: position 83,477 of record CAVWCS010000003.1, on the reverse strand, counting down.
CCCACGCTAGGCGCGCAGGTGTGCCGGAACCGTTGCGGCTCAGTCGAGGCTGTACGACGAGCGCTCGGGGAGGCCGGCCGCGCGGCGAAGCCAGTTGTCGGCCTCGAGCAGCTGCGAGTGGCTCCCGATGTCGTGCCAGCCGGAGAGGAACGGATAGCCGTAGACGGGCTCGCGCTCGGCGAGCCAGCCGAGGAAGCTGCCGGCGTTGTCGGGGCTGTGGCCCTCGGCGAGGTAGGTGTCGATGAGCGCGACGTGCTCGGGCGACAGGAGGTAGATCAGCGTCGAGGCGAGCGTCGACGCCGGCTCGCTCGGCTTCTCGGCGAACTCGACGACGCGGCCGTCTCCGTCGGTCGTCGCGATCCCGTAGTGCGTGGCGAGCTCGAAGTCACCGACATCGTGGAGCGGAACCGCGCTCGCCGGCTGGGGCTTGTCCCGCCACCAGGCCGCGAACTCCGGCAGCGACAGCTCGAAGAGGTTGTCGCCGGCGAGGACGAGGAGCTCCTCGCCCGCGAGGCCGGCGGTGTCGAGCACGAGCTTCAGGTCGCCGACCGCGCCGAGCCGGTCGTCGTTCGCGGTCGTCCCGTCGTCGTGTACCGTGACGTCGTGGCTCGCGGCCCAGTCCGAGAAGTGTGGCGCGAACCGGCTGTTCGTGACGAGATGGACGCCGTCCACCTCGTCGAGCTCGTGGACGCGGTCAAGCACCCAATCGAGCATCGGACGGCCGCCGACCGGCAGGAGGTGCTTCGGCCTGTCATCGGTCAGCGGGCGCAGGCGGGTCGCGTATCCCGCGGCGAGCAGGACGACCTTCACATGTCCTCCGGGGACTCGACCGGTAGCAGGTACCGGCCGAGGCCGTAATGGACGAGTCGGGCATGGTGAACTCCGCTTTGCAGCGAGCTCACTGTCCGAATGTGTCGAGGATCAAGCGGACACGTCCGGTAGCAGCTACCGGACGTGTCCGAACTGGACGGGGGAGCGAGGATCAGGTGCCCTCGTCCCACGAGGCGAGGTACTTCGCCTGCTCCTCCGTGAGCTGGTCGATCTCGATGCCCATCGTCGCGAGCTTGAGGCGCGCGATCTCGGCGTCGATCTCCGGCGGGACCGGATAGACCTTGTTGTCGAGCTCGCCCGCGTGCTGCACGGCGTACTCGATCCCGAGCGCCTGGTTCGCGAAGGACATGTCCATCACGAGCGCGGGATGCCCTTCCGCCGCCGCGAGGTTGACGAGTCGCCCGTCGGCGATCAGATAGATGCGATTGCCGTTCGCGAGCGTGAACTCCTCGACGAACTCGCGGGCGTGCCGATGTTCGACGGCGAGCTCGCGGAGCGCCGAGATCTCGATCTCGACATTGAAGTGGCCCGTGTTGCAGAGGATCGCGCCGTCCTTCATCCGCTCCATGTGCGCCCGCGCGACCACGTGCTTGTCACCCGTCGCGGTGCAGAACATGTCGCCGATCTCGGCGGCCTCCGCCATCGTCATCACCTCGAAGCCGTCCATCATGGCCTCGAGCGCGCGCAGCGGATCGACCTCAGTGATGATCACGTGCGCGCCATGCCCGTGCGCCCGCGAAGCGACGCCCCGGCCGACCCAGCCGTAGCCGGCGATGACGAACCGCTTGCCGGCGAGGAGGACGTTGGTCGCGCGGATGATCCCGTCGACGGTCGACTGACCGGTGCCGTAGCGGTTGTCGAACATGTGCTTCGTCATCGCCTCGTTCACGGCGATGATCGGGAAGCCGAGCTTGCCCTCGGCCTCGAGCGCCTTGAGCCGGATGACGCCGGTGGTCGTCTCTTCGGTGCCGGCGATGATGTCGCCGAGCTGCTCGCGACGGGCCGAGTGGAGGACGCCGATCACGTCGGCGCCATCGTCCATCGTGAAGTGCGGCTTGTGGTCGACGGCCGCCTCGATGTGCGAGTAGTACGTGTCGTTGTCCTCACCCTTGATCGCGAAGACGGAGATGTCGAACTCGGAGACGAGCGCCGCGGCGACGTCGTCCTGGGTCGACAGCGGGTTCGAGGCGCACAGCACGACGTCCGCGCCGCCCGCCTTGAGCGTCCGCATGAGGTTCGCGGTCTCGGTCGTTACGTGGAGACAGGCGGAGATCCGGTAGCCGGTCAGGGGCTGCTCCTGCTCAAACCGCTCACGGATCGCCGCGAGCACCGGCATCTGCCGGTCGGCCCACTCGATCCGCCGCTTCCCCTCCTCCGCGAGGGCGAGATCCTTTACGTCATAGCGCTGCGTTGCTGCCATCGGTTCCTTTCGTCTGTCTTAGGCGGCCGTCAGCAGCCGCTCGTGCTTGCGCTGTTCCCACTCGAGGAACGACGAGTCGTCCATCCCCGCGAGCCAGCCGTCGACCGCTGCGCGGAGCTCGGGCTCCCGGCGCAGCCGGACGGCGAAGGCGATGTCGCCGATGCCGAGGCCGAAGCGGTGCCGGAGGTCGGCGAGCGAGCGGAGCTGGTTCAGCTCACGGAGCCCGTACTGCCGGTAGCCGGCCGCAGTCCGCGACGGGACGACGAGGCCGGCGTGCTCGAGGTAGCGGAGCATCCGCGCCGACCAGCCCGTGTGCTGTGCGGTCTCACCGACCGCGAGGAGTTTCATCGCGCAACCTTATCACGAGTGTGTCAAGGTCTTCGGGAGATGCGCCTCCGGCGAGCAAGTACTCGCGGACGTCGATCTCGCCGAGCACCTCGGCCATCGCGTTCACGCGCATCTGCGTGACGCGCATTCGCCGCTCGCGCGTCTCGTCGTCCGGGGCGTCGTCGTGCCAGGGCTGCCACCAGTGGGAGAGGAACTCGTCGCTCCGCGCGTGGTCGGCGGCGATCGCCTCGAGCTCGACTCCCGCCAGCCGCAGGATCAGCCCACACGCGAGCCCCGTCCGGTCCCGGCCGGCGTGGCAGTGGATGACGACCGGCCCGTCTGCCCGCGCGACGGTCGACACCGCACCCGCGAACTGCTCCGGGAACCCGCCGAGCAGCCCGTGATACGCCTCCTGCATGGACGGCCACTCGACGACGACCGCGACCTGGTCGCCGTTGACGGGGAAGTGGACGACCTCGATCGGGACGTGGCGCGGCGGATCGAGCGCCACCTCCGCGTCAGAACGGAGGTCGACCGCCTTCCCGACGCCGTAGCCGGCCAGCGCCTGCCAGCCCGCCTCGGTGAGCGAGCGGATCGAGTCGGCGCGGACGACGACGCCGAACGCCGTCTCGCCGCTGCCTTCGAGCGGCAGTCCTCCGAGATCGCGGACGTTGACGCAGCCTTCCCAGCGCAGAACCCGCTCAGGCAGCGCTCGTGCCTTCGCGGCCGTACCTGTCCTCGAGCCGGACGACGTCGTCGAGATGCGGCGTCGAGACCTCGAGGATCGTCGTGTCCTCGAGCGCCGTCACGCGGTGGACGGTGCCGGGCCGGTAGTGAAAGCACGCGCCCGCCGTGACGACCTCCTCATCGAGCACCTCCTGCCCCACGTCGCCGAGCTCGAGACGCGCGCGGCCGCTCTCGATGTACCAGCTCTCCTCCTTCTCGCGGTGGAACTGGAGCGAGAGCGATTCGCCCGCGCGGACGTACAAAACCTTGCCGACGTACGCGTCCGTGATCGCCCAGATGAGCTCCCAGCCCCACGGCTTCTCGACGCGACGCGGTGCGAACGAGAAGCGGTCGAGCGAACCGTAGTTCGGGCTATCGATGCTCATGCCGGCTGCCTTTGCGGCTTCCAGTCGGGGTGCTCCTCCATGAATTCGGTCGCGCGCCGGAGATCCTTCGGGGTGTTGACCGTCAGCCAGACGCCGGTGTGCCGGTGGGCGCGCAGCTTGCCCTCGGCGGCGAGCTCGGGGAAGGTGGAGAGCTCGTGGTCGCCGCGCTCGGGTAGCCGCGCGAGCGCCTCCTCGCCGAGGACGTACACGCCCGAGTTGACCCATTGGTCGAGCATCGGCGCCTCGCGGAAGCCGGTGACCGAGCCGTCCTCCCGGAGATCGACGACGCCGAACGGCGAGCGCACCTGCGCGACGACGATCGTCGCGTCCACGCCGCTCTCCTCATGCTGGTCGACGAGTGCCGCGTAGTCGAGGTCGAGCAGCTCGTCGCCGTTCAACGCCAGCACCGGCCCGCTCTCGCGGCGATGCGAGGCCGCGAAGCGCAGGCCGCCGCCGCGGCCGAGCGGCTCGCTCTCCCCCGCCGTCTCGATCTCGGCACCGAGGCCGCCGAGCGCGTTCCGGAAGACGTCCTCCTGCCCCCCTCGACATGCCACGATGATGCGCGTCACTCCCGCGTCGACGAGCCGCGCGACGGTGTATTCCGCGAGCGGGAAGCCCGCCACCGGGACGAGTGGCTTCGGCAGTCCCTGCGCAGCCTCGCCGAGCCGTTCGGCCTTGCCCCCCGCAAGGAGAAGAGCCTCCATCAGCTCACCGCCACCGCGGTCGCCTTCGTCGGCCGGCCGATCGCCTCGTATTCGAAACCCGCGGCGGCGACGGCGGCAGCGTCGAGGAGATTGCGCCCGTCGATGATGAGCGGCCGAGCCATCGCGTCGCGCACGTCATCGCTCGGGAGCACGTCGCGCAGCTCCGGCCACTCCGTAACGACGACCGCGGCGTCCGCGCCGCGCACGGCGTCGAGGACGGAGTCGCAGAACTCGATGCCATGCAGATCGTCGGGCCGCGCGACCGGATCCCAGCCGCGCACTTCCGCACCTTCGGCGATGAGGCGCGCCGCGATAACGCGGCTCGGCGCCTCACGCATGTCGTCGGTGTTCGGCTTGAAGGCGAGCCCGAGGAGCGCGATGGTCTTCCCGCGCAGGCTTCCGAGCCGTTGCTGGAGTTTCTGCACGACGCGCCGCTTCTGCAGCTCGTTCACCTCCCAGACGGCCTGCAGGAGGAGGAACGGATAGCCGGAGTTGCCGGCGAGCTGCTTGAGCGCGGTCACGTCCTTCGGGAAGCACGAGCCGCCGAAACCGATGCCCGCCTTGAGGAAGTGCGGGCCGAGACGATGATCGAGGCCGACGCCGCGTGCGACTTCGACGACGTCCGCGCCGACGAGCTCGCAGACGTTGGCGATCTCGTTGATGAAGCTGACCCGCGTTGAGAGGAACGCGTTCGCCGCGAGCTTCACGAGCTCGGCGGAAGCGACGTCCATGTGGAGCACCTGCGTGTCGAGCGCTGCGTGAAGGCCCGCGACGCGTTCGCCGTCCTCCGGCTCGAACGCCCCGAGGACGATGCGGTCGGGGTTCATGAAATCTGCGATCGCGCTCCCCTCTGCGAGGAACTCGGGGTTCGAGACGTAGCCGACGCTGGTCAGGCCGCGCCCGTCGAGCCGCGCGCGCACGTGGTCGCCGGTACCGACCGGGACGGTGCTCTTCATGACGAGGAGCGGGCGGCCGGGCACGTTCTCGGGCAGCTCGTCCACGACGGTCCACACCGCGGTGAGATCGGCGTCGCCGGAGTACGTCGGCGGCGTGCCGACCGCGACGTAGAGGAACTCCGCGCCGTCAACCGCCTCGTGCACGTCGAGCGTGAACGAGATCCGCTCGCGGTTGCGCGCGATGACGTCCTCGAGCCCGGGCTCGTAGATAGGCACCTCGCCCGCCCGGAGGCGCTCGACGCGCTCGGGAACGACGTCGCGAAGGATGACGTCGTGGCCGAGGTCGGCGAAGCATGCCCCGGTAACGAGACCGACGTAGCCGGCTCCGAAGATTCCTATCCGCGCCACGTGACTAGCGTACTTCGCTTCAGTGAAGCGGCTGGAGACCCTCGGCGATCGCGATCATCGTCGAGTTCGACAGGCTGTTGAGGATCGAGTTCTGCACCCAGTAGACGTTCCTCCCCGAGTGCACCGCGATTGTCTGGATCGCGCCGCCGCTCGTGAACTCCTCGTATTTGCGGCCCCTGTACGTGAGCTGCGCCGTGGGGCTCGCGAGGAGCGGCTCGCCCGTCCAGTTCGACTCCTCGACCTGCCAGTAGTCGATGCCGTTGAAGTTGAACGTGAGGACGAGCTCCTGCTTGCCGTGCAGCGGCGCGAAGAGCCACACGCCCTCGTCCGTCGAGAGCGCCGAGCCGACCGCGACCTTGTGCGGGACCATGAGCGGAAAGTGCGCCGGGCCGTTCTCGGAGCGAACGCCCGCGAGCGCGACCGGGATCCCGTCCTGCACCTGCGCGTTCGACGTGGATCGGCTCGGCGGGCCGGCCGTGTGCGGCAACTTCAACCTGCCGTTGTACGACGTGCCGACCGCAACGACTGTCAGCGGATTCCCCGCCTCATGCGCCACCGACGCGATCCGCGGCGTCATCGGCGCGACGCGGGTGTGGGAGCCGAAGAGCGGCGCAAGCTCCCTCGCCGCGTTCTGGCCGTTCGCCTGCGACGCGTCGTAGTACACGACGGTGTTGCGCGTCCTCGACGGAGCGTTCGCCGGAGTCGACTGCGGGAGCGTCTTAGTGGCGAAGCCTTGCCTCCGGAGCGCGTACGACGTGTTCGATGCCTCGCCGGTGATGGCCCCGGCATTGAGGACGAGCACCGAGATGGTCTTGTGCGGCAGCTTCGGCGTCTTCCGCCCTTTGTGCCCGTGGTGCACGGTCGGAACGACCGGGTGGAGGAACGACTGAACGGCGGCGTGGACCGCCTCCGGCGTCGCCTTCAGCTCGTCGGCGCCGTTGACGAAGTAGTTCGAGAGATCCTGAGGCGGGATCGCGTTCCGGAATCAGATGGCCCGGCGGAAGGTTCTTGATGAGGTCGAGATACGAGAGGACTTCGGCATTTGTCAGCGCTCCGCCGCCTGCTTTCCCGACTTGAAGGTTGCCGTGCAACGCTCCGATCAGGTGCGGTAGGAGCAGGAAGTTCGAGAACGAGAGCTCCGATTTGACGCGCTGCTTGAGCGCTTCGAGGAACAGCTGCTGCCGGCCGTTGCGGTAGATGTCGGAGTCGAGGTGGCGGAAGCGGACGTACGCGAGCGCCTGACCGCCATTGAGTTTCTGATAACCCGGCTGGAGGTTGATCGCCGAGTAGCCGGTGTCGGGCGGGTTGTAGTAGCGCCGGTCGACGTTCAGGTAGACGCCATGGAGGCGGTTGACGATCTGCTTGAACGCATTGAAGTCGAGCGTGATCAGATAGTTGATCGGCAGCCCGGTCAGGTGCTCCATCGTGTTGACGGAGGCAAGCGGACCGTTGTCAGAACCGCAGTCTGCCCAGGCCGCGTTGATCCGGTCGTACGTCGACACGGTGTTCCCCTTGCAGTAGATCGGGACGTTGAGGTCGCGCGGGAACGAGAGCAGGGAGAGTGTGTCGGTCTTCGGATCGGCGCGGAGGAGCATCAGGGTGTCGGAGTTCGAGCCCGCGTACGAGCTCGCTCCTGTGCCTGCACGCACGTCGTACCCGGCCACGAGCGCGATCGCTGGATCGTTCACCGACTTGATCGGGTGGAGCTTCTTGGTCGCGATCTTGGTGCCGCCGGTTGCCTCGATCTCCTGGAGCGTGTGCTGGTCATAGAGATACGCCCCACCGGCGATACCTGCGCCGATCACGACCACAACGAGGAGAAACCAGCCGAGGCTGCGCCTGATCTGCCCCCAGACCGAGCGCGTCGGTGCGCCCGACTGGTACCGGCTCACGGCAGCTGATGGCGCGGGCGCACCGGACTGACCGGCAGCCTGGCCCCACGAACCGCCTCTTCCACCCTTTTTCGACGTCCTCATACGTGAGTGGCGCTACCCGAGCGCCGGTTCCGAGGATAGCTCAGCTTCCTGAAGAACTCGATATGACCTTCTCTGCGCTTTCCTCGTCACCTGCCGGGGAGTACGCGAGATTGGGTCTGAGCCAGCGTTCGGCTTCCTCGACGGCGACGTCCTTGCGGCGTGCGTAGTCGGTCACCTGATCGTGGCCGATCCGGCCGACGGAGAAGTACCGCGCCTCCGGATGCGCGAGATAGAGGCCGCTGACGCTCGCCGCCGGCGTCATCGCGAACGACTCGGTGAGCGCGAGCCCTGCGTCCTCCGCGGCGAGAAGCTCGAACAGCTTCTCCTTCTCGCTGTGGTCGGGGCACGCGGGATAGCCGAAGGCGGGCCGGATCCCGCGGAACCGCTCCGTGAGCAGCTCCTCCATTGGGAGTTTCGGGCCGGTCTCGTACCAGGCGCGCCTCGCGGTCTCGTGGAGGTACTCCGCGAACGCCTCGGCGAGGCGGTCGGCGAGTGCCTTGACCATGATCGCGTGGTAGTCGTCGAGCTCCGCCGCAAAGCGGGCGGAGAGCTCGTCGGCGCCAATCCCCGCCGTGACCGCGAACGCTCCGACGAAATCGCCGTCGTCGGCGACGTAGTCGGCGAGCGAGCGGTTCGGCCGCGAGTCGCCATAGTCCGTCTGCTGGCGAAGGAACGAGAAGCGCGTGTCGCCGACGACGACGTCGTCTCCCTCCGCGTGCGCCGGCCAGAAACCGAACACGCCCTTCGCTTGTAACAGACTCTTACTTACGATTTCGTCGAGCAGCGCCTGCGCGTCGTCCCACAGCTCGCGCGCTGCCGGCTGGTCGAGGATCGCCGGGAACTTCCCCTTCAGCTCCCACGCGTGGAAGAAGAACTGCCAGTCGATGTAGTCGCGCAGCGTGGCAAGGTCGGCCTCCACCTCGCGCCGCCCGGTGAACTCCGGCTCGGCGAGATCGAAGTAATCGACGCGGTGCCGGTTCGCGCGCGCTTGCTCGAGCGGGAGGAGCGGCTTGCGCTCCTTCTCCGCGTGTAGGTCGCGCAACCGCTCCTGGTCGAGCCGGTTCTCGGCATCGAGCCGCGCGCGCCGCTCGGGGTCGAGGAGGTCGGCGACGACACCGACGACGCGCGAGGCGTCGAGAACGTGAACGACCGGCTGCGAGTACGCCGGCGCGATGCGCACCGCCGTGTGCTGGCGTGACGTCGTCGCGCCGCCGATGAGCAGCGGCAGGTCGAGGCCGCGCCGCTCCATCTCGCGGGCGACGTCGACCATCTGGTCGAGCGACGGCGTGATCAGCCCCGACAGGCCGACGAGGTCCGCCCCCTCGGTCGCAGCGGTGTCGAGGATCTGCTCGGCCGGCACCATCACGCCGAGGTCGATGACCTCGTAGTCGTTGCATCCCAGGACGACGCCGACGATGTTCTTGCCGATGTCGTGGACGTCGCCCTTCACGGTCGCGAGCACCGCCTTCCCGCGCGCGCGGGCGCGGCCGCCGGCGGCCTGCTCGGCCTCCATGTACGGCTCGAGGTAGGCGACGGCGCGCTTCATCGCCCGCGCGCTCTTCACGACCTGCGGGAGGAACATCTTCCCCTCGCCGAAGAGGTCGCCGACGACCTGCATGCCGGCCATGAGCGGCCCTTCGATCACGTCGAGCGGCCGTTCGGCGCGCTGACGTGCCTCCTCCGCATCCTCTTCGATGAAATCGACGACTCCGTGGACGAGCGCGTACTCGATGCGCTTCTCGACGGGCGCTTCGCGCCACGAGAGGTCGACCTCGCGCCGCTTTCCCTCGCCGCGCACGCGGCTCGCGTACTCGACGAGCCGCTCGGTCGCGTCGTCGCGCCGGTCGAAGATCACGTCCTCGACGAGCTCGAGGAGCTCGGGCCCGATGTCCTCGTACACGACGAGCTGGCCGGCGTTGACGATCCCCATGTCGAGCCCGGCGCGGATGGCGTATAAGAGGAACGCCGAATGCATCGCCTCGCGGACGGCGTCGTTGCCGCGGAATGCGAAGCTGAGATTCGAGATCCCGCCGCTCGTCTTCGCGCCGGGGCAGCGTTCCTTGATCAGCGGCAGCGCCTCGAGGAACGCCTTCGCGAAGCCGCGGTGCTCGTCGATCCCCGTCGCGACTGCGAGAACGTTCGGGTCGAAGATCAGATCCTCCGGCGGGAAGCCGGCTTTCTCGGTGAGGAGCTTGTAGGCGCGCTCGCAAATCGTGACCTTGCGCTCGACGGTGTCCGCCTGGCCCTGTTCGTCGAACGCCATGACAACGACGCCGGCGCCGTAGCGGCGAATGCGCCGCGCGTGCTCGAGGAACTCCTCCTCGCCCTCCTTGAGCGAGATCGAGTTGACGACGCCCTTGCCCTGGATGCACTTGAGGCCGGCCTCGAGCACCGTCCAGCGCGAGCTGTCGATCATGATCGGGATGCGCGCGACCTCCGGCTCCGTCGCGACGAGATTGAGGAACGTCGTCATCGCCTGCTCGCCTTCGAGCAGGTCGGCGTCCATGTTCACGTCGAGGAGGTTCGCGCCGCCGCGCACCTGCTCGATGGCGACGTCGAGCGCCTGCTGCATCTCGCCGCCCTCGACGAGCCGGCGGAAGCGGGCCGAGCCGGTGACGTTCGTCCGCTCGCCGACGAGCGTGAAATTCGAGCCTGTGCCGTGCCGCAGTTCGTACGGCTCCATGCCGCTGAAGCGCGTCACGCGGCGCGGCGCGGGGATGGCGCGGGGCGTCACGCCGTCGACCGCCGCGACGATCTGCCGAATGTGCTCCGGCGTCGTGCCGCAGCAGCCGCCGACGATGTTGACGAGGCCGTCGCGCGCGAACTCGCCGAGGAAGCGGCTGGTGTCCTCCGCCCGCTCGTCGTGCTCGCCGAGCGCGTTCGGCAGACCAGCGTTGGGATGGCACGCGACCCAGGTCGGCGCGATCTGCGCGAGATCCTCGACGAACGGCCGCATCTCGGCGCCGCCGAGCGAGCAGTTGACGCCGACGACGAGCGGCTTCGCGTGCTCGACCGAGATCCAGAACGCCTCGACGGTCTGCGCGGAGAGGTTGCGCCCGCTGCGGTCGACCGCCGTGAAGGAGAGCCAGAGCGGCAGCTCGGGCGCGGCATCCTGGGCGGCGAAGATCGCGGCCTTCGCGTTGAGCGTGTCGAAGATCGTCTCGATCAGGAGCAGGTCGACGCCGCCGTCGCGGAGCGCGCGGATCTGCTCCGCGTACACGTCCACGACCTCGTCGAACGTTGCGGAGCGGTACGCCGGGTCGTCGACGCGGGGCGAAAGGGAGAGCGCAATGTTTAGCGGCCCGACGGAGCCGGCGACGATGCCGTCGTATCCGTTCGCCACCTCGCGTGCGAGCCGCGCCCCCTCGTACGACATCTCCGCGGCGAAGTCCTGCAATTCGTAGTCAGCCTGGCCGACACGCGTCGCGGTGAACGTGTTCGTCGTGGCGATGTCGGCGCCCGCCTCGAAGTACGCGCGATGGATGTCGCGCACGACGGCCGGCCGGGTCAGGTTGAGGATGTCGGGGTTGCCGGCGACGTCGCGCGGGTGGTCGCGGAACCGGTCGCCGCGGTACGCCTCCTCCCCGCGCACCTGCCGCTGGATGAGCACGCCCCAGGAGCCGTCGAGCACGGCGATCCGTTTCTGGAGGATGGCTTCGAGCAGTTCCACAGGCAGGACGGTACCGCGGTGGCGATAGGGTGCCGCGTCGTGGGGGAGGTTCAGGACGGAGCGACTCTGCGCGCGGCGCTGTCCGCGATCGCTAGCGACTTCTCGTTCACGTGGATCGCCGAGGCGCGGCCGCTGTTCGAGGAGCTCGATCCGCGCCGGTTCGCCGAGCTCCACTCGAACCCGACCGCGCTGCTCTCGGAGTTGACCGACGCCGACCTCGAGCGCAGCCTCAACCCCGATTACGTCGCGCGGCTCGACCGCGTGCACGGACGGCTCATCCGCGACCGTGGCGCAGAGACGTGGTGGACAGGCCTCGAGCGGCCCGACGACTTCCTCGTCGCGTACTTCTCCGCGGAGTTCGGCCTCGACGAGAGCCTGCCGGTCTACTCGGGCGGCCTTGGGATCCTCGCCGGCGACCATCTGAAGGCGGCGTCTGAGCTCGGCGTCCCGCTCGTCGGGGTCGGGCTCTTCTACCGGCGCGGCTACTTCCGGCAGCGGCTCGACGAGCACGACCGGCAGGTCGAGCGCTACCCGCGCAACGACACCAGCCGCCTGCCGCTCGAGCTCGTGCCGATGGCGCCGGTCGTCGAGCTCGCAGAGGAGAGTGGCGAGCTCGCGCCGGTGCGCCTCGGCGTCTGGCGGGTCAAGGTCGGACGCGTCTCGCTCTATCTGCTCGATACGAAGGTCGAGGGCAATCCCCAATGGGCACGCGAGGTGACCGACGTCCTCTACGGCGGCGACCGGGAGAACTCGGATCCGGCAGGAGCTCGTGCTCGGCGTCGGCGGTGTACGCGTGCTGCGGCGGCTAGGCCTCGCGCCGACCGTGTTCCACATGAACGAGGGGCACTCCGCGTTCTTCCAGCTGGAGCGGTTGCGAGAGCTCGTCGAGGTCGACGGCCTCGAGACCGCCGACGCGCTCGCGCACCTTCGCGCATCCACGGTCTTCACCACCCACACGCCGGTTCCGGCCGGCAACGAGCAGTTCGATCTCGACCTCGTCCGGCGCAACGTCGGCGAGCTCGTCGCGCGATGCGGGCTCGACTGGGACGAATTCGCGGCGCTCGGCAAGGTCGAGCCCGAGGACACGCACTTCGGGCTGACTCCGTTCGCCCTCCGGACGTCGCGGTTCGCGAACGGCGTGTCCGAGCTGCACGGCGAGGTCTCGCGGGAGATGTGGCACCCACTCTGGCCGGACCGGCCCTTGCACGACGTGCCGATCACGTCCGTCACGAACGGCGTGCATCAGCGGACGTGGATCTCGGGCGAGCTCGAGGAGCTGCTCGGCGACACCGATCCGCAGTTTGAACGGGCGCGGGAGATCTCGGACGGAGAGTTGTGGTCTGCACACGAGAGAGCGAAACGCCGGCTTCTCGCGTACATCGCGGTGACGCGTGGCGCGCCGGAGCTCTCATCCGACGTGCTGACGATCGGCCTCGCGCGCCGGTTCGCGACGTACAAGCGCTCGAGCCTCCTGTTCACGCGGCCCGACCGGCTCGCCGCGCTGCTCGCGGATCCGGAGCGGCCGATCCAGATGCTCGTCGCTGGGAAGGCGCACCCGCAGGACGAAGCGGGCAAGGATGTGATTCAGCGCGTCGTCGATTTCACGCGCGCGCCGGCGGCGGCCGGTCGCGTCGTGTTCCTCGAGGATTACGAGATGACGCTTGCGCGGCGGCTCGTGCAGGGCGTCGACGTCTGGCTCAACACGCCGCGCCGGCCATACGAGGCGTCGGGGACGTCAGGGATGAAGGCGGCGCTGAACGGAGTTCTGAACTGCTCGATCCTCGACGGCTGGTGGGCCGAAGCGGCCTCGCCGGCGTACGGGTTCGTGATCGGCTCGGGCGATGCGTTCGGGGTGCTCGGCGATGCGGAGCAGGACGAGGCGGACGCCGACGCGCTCTTCGCCGTCCTCGAGGAGGACATGATTCCGGCCTTCTATGAGCGCAACGAGGACGAGCTACCGCAGCGCTGGATCGCACTCATGCGCGAGTCGATTGCGGAGCTGGGGCCGCGCTTTGGGACGGCGCGGATGGTGTCCGAGTACGTCGAGCGGCTCTACCTCCCCGCGCACGACGGGGTCTAGGCGGCGCGCATCCGGTTCCCCCGCAGGTTGTGCTTCAGGCGCCAGGGATCGCCCTTCGTGCCGCCGTCGCTCACGTCGCATCCCCGAAGAACCGATAGGAGCCGATCTCGTCGAGCTCCGTGACAACAGGTTGCTCGTCGCAACGCTCACCGATGCCTTCCTGGAACTGCTGGAACGCGGCGACGCGCCGGAGCGGATTGTCCTCGGCGTGCTCAGCGACGTGCACAAAGCTGATGCCGTCGTCGAGCCTGAACGTGCCGTAGCGCAATCCTTCGGGAGCGGTCTGAGCGAGCTCCGCGTACACGGCACGCACGAGCTCCTCGTTTTCGGCCACCCTGTCGGGCTTCACCCGGTAGCGCACCATGACCCTCTTCACTTGATCCTCCTAAAACCGATCGGTTTCCATGCTCGCCCGGAGAAGCTACTAGTAGACCGGGGACGCGCTACGTTGGGCGAGATGGAGGATGCGGGCGTCTCGTTCGAGCAGCTGGTCTCCGACGCGCTCGACGCGCTCCCGGAGGACATTGCGGCGCAGATGTCCAACGTCGCGGTGACGGTCGACGACGAGCCGCCGCCGGGCCAGCCGCTCCTCGGTCTCTACCAGGGCATTCCGCTCGGCCGGCGCGGGCCGTACTACTCCGGCGCACTGCCGGACAAGATCACGATCTACCGCGGGCCGATCGAGCGGGCGAGCGGAGGCGACCCGGAGCGCCTACGGAAACTCGTCCAGCGCGTCGTCTTCCACGAGATCGCGCACCACTTCGGGATCAGCGACGAACGACTCGTCGAGATCGACCGCTACTAGGGAGCTCGCGAGTCCTGCGGACTCGCTCGCTGGGTCGCGGTACTCCGCGGGCCGGAAGCGCGGTTCCGGCCCGCTCCGTGCTGTAGGGCTCATTGAGATTGGCTCGGTTCCAGCCGTCGTCGTCGCGAACGCGCGGGCCCTGCGGGGGTGCCCGCCCGCTGTTCGAGACGGTTCGACCAAGGCGCCGGAGGTTCCCCCCGCTCCCCGGCGCGCGCCGAAGGCGCCCGCCGCGGCGGGCAACAAGCCCTCAGCACGGAGCGCGGACGAGACCGCGCTCTCGTCCGCGCGCAGTTCCGTCACCCAGCGAGCGAAGCGTCAGCTTCGCGAGCTACCGACGGCGAGTTGGTTCTCGGCGTGGCGGATCCGCTGCTCGAGCTGCCACTTGTCGGCCGTGGAGTCGCCGGACTCGATCTTCGAGAGCTCCGCCTGCGCGTCCTCGAGCTGCTGCTGCGCCCGCGCGGTGTCGATCTCGCCCGCAGCGACCGCGTCGTCGACGAGGGCAATCGCCCGGTTCTCGAGCACTTGAAAGAAGCCCGGGCCGGTCGCGAACTCGCGCACCTCGCCGCCGTCGAGATGCACCCGCGTCGAGCCCGCCTTGAGCATCGCGACGAGCGGCGCGTGTCGCGCGAGCACGCCGATCTCGCCCGACTGGCCCGGGACGATCAACATCTCGGCGTCGCCCTCGAACGCCGCGCCTTCCGGCGTGACGACCGAGACCGGGAAGAGCGGATGGTCGGCCACTCGCGCTCCTACGCGGCCGCGGGCTCGAGTTCCGGCTCGGGCTCCGGCTCGGGCTCCGGCTCGGAGTCGGTGCCGGCGAGCTGCTTCGCGCGCTCGACGACCTGCTCGATCGTCCCGACCATGTAGAAGGCCTGCTCGGGCAGGTCGTCGTGCTTGCCGTCGAGGATCTCGGTGAAGCCGCGGATCGTGTCCTCGAGCTTCACGTACTCGCCCGGCGTGCCCGTGAACTGCGCCGCGGTGAAGAACGGCTGCGAGAGGAAGCGCTCGATCTTGCGCGCCCGCTGCACGACGAGCTTGTCCTCGTCCGAGAGCTCATCGATGCCGAGGATGGCGATGATGTCCTGGAGGTCGGCGTAGCGCTGGAGCAGCTCCTGCACCCGCGTCGCGCACGTGTAGTGCTCGTCGGAGACGATGCCCGGCTGCAGCGCGCGCGACGTCGACCGCAGCGGATGGACGGCCGGATAGATGCCCTTCTCGACGATGCTCCGGTCGAGCACCGTCGTCGAGTCGAGGTGGGCGAACGTGTTCGCCGGCGCAGGATCGGTGAGGTCGTCGGCGGGGACGAAGATCGCCTGCACCGACGTGACCGAGCCGGATTTGGTCGACGTGATCCGCTCCTGCAGCTGCCCCATCTCGGTCGCCAGCGTCGGCTGGTAGCCGACGGCGCTCGGCATGCGGCCGAGGAGCGCCGACACCTCCGAGCCCGCCTGGACGAAGCGGAAGATGTTGTCGATGAAGAGCAGCGTGTCCTGGCCCTGGTCGCGGAAGTACTCCGCCATCGTCAGGCCGGAGAGTCCGACGCGCAGGCGCGCTCCCGGCGGCTCGTTCATCTGGCCGTAACACATCGCGACCTTGTCCATGACGCCCGATTCCTGCATCTCGAGCATGAGGTCGTTGCCCTCGCGTGTGCGCTCGCCGACGCCGGAGAAGACCGATACGCCACCGTGCTGCAGCGCGACGTTGTTGATGAGCTCGGTGATCGTCACGGTCTTGCCGACGCCGGCGCCGCCGAAGAGGCCGACCTTGCCGCCGCGCACGAACGGGGCGATCAGGTCGATGACCTTGATGCCCGTCTCAAAGACCTCGACGGTCGGAGCGAGCTCGATGAACGTCGGCGGGTCGCGGTGGATCGGCCAGCGCTCGCCCGTCGCAGGCTCCTTGCCGTCGACGGGGTCGCCGATGACGTTCCAGATGCGGCCGAGCGTCTGGTCGCCCACGGGGACGGAGATCGGCTGCTGCGTGTCGACGATCTCGACGCCGCGGGCCAAGCCGTCGGTCGTCTCCATCGCGACCGCGCGAACGCGATCGTCGCCGAGATGCTGCTGCACTTCCGCGATCAGCTGGCGCGTGCCGCCGTCCTCCTCGGGAACCTGGACGCTGAGCGCGTGGTAGATCTCGGGGAGCTTGTTCGGGAAGACGGCGTCGAGCACGACGCCCTTGATCTCGACGATCTTGCCCGCGTTCTTGCCGTTCGCCTTGTCGGCCACTGAGTCTCCCCTGATTCTCGAGGTCGGGTGCGGGCGCAGATTAGCCGAGCAGCCGACTCAGGCTTCGAGGGAAGCGGCCGGCCACAGGCCGGGCGGCGCGTCGACGAGGCGGGCGAGTGCATCGACGATCGGTTCGTACTCTTTCCGGCGGCGGCAGAAGCGCTCCCATGCGAGATCGTGGTCATCAACGAGAGAGACGCCGATTTCCTTGAAGTGGACGAGGACACGCTCGAACTCGGCTCGGTCGACCGGCTCGACATCGCGGTCGGAGATCCGGTAGGCGAAGAAGCCGCGCAGCCTTCCCACCGCGCCGAGGCCCGCCCGGAAGAACATCCATGCAGCGGCGTTCCCCGCTCCTGATGCGTCGATCGCCGAGAGCCTGAAGTTCGCCGCTTCGAGCAGCGTCGCGACCGCCGTCACCCACGAGTGCCAAGGCTCCGACGAGCGGAAGAACACGAGCATCGGATGGGTGTAGTGCGTCTCCCCCACGTCGACGATCCAGCGCTCCCACTCCGGCCAGAGCGCGTCAAGGGTCTCGATTCCGGCGAAGGTGTGGTGTCGCTCGATCAGCGTGATCGCGTCGGGCGGCGACCCCGCCCGCGTGTCGAGCATCGCGACCACCGACTCGCGGCGGGAAAACGCGGAGTTGAGTGTCGGGAGGTAGGAGATGACGAGCGCAAGCAGGCCGAGGCCGATCGTCGCGTCGGCGAACGACGCGATCGCTCCGCCGACTCCGACCGGCCGCTCGAAGCCGAGCGTGAAGAGCGACGAGCCGCTGACGACGACCGCGTTGCCGAAGCTCCCGCCGTCGATCTCCCAAAAGATCGCCGAGAAACCGAGCAGCGTCGTGATCAACCAGAGGACGGGCAGCCCGAGCACGGCGATCGGCGCGCCGTAGACCATGATCCCGTCGATCGCTTCGCGCTCCACCGCGCCGCGCAACCGCGCGACGAGTCTCAGGAGCCGGAAGACCCAATAGAAGACGAGGCGCGACCGCAGCTGCACGCCGCGCGGAATGACGAAGGCGCGGATCGCCTCGAGCAGCGACCAGACGACCGCGCAGCCGCCGACGACCGCAGCGAGGATCCGCACCGCCTCCACACCGCGAGCCTAACCTTCAGCGGGATGAAGATCTCCCTCGGAGCCGCCTTGCTCGCCGCGGTCGCGCTCGCCGCGTCCGCATGCGGGAGCAGTCATCCGACGAGCAACCCACCGACGAGCGGTTCGACGGTCAGCTCGAGCCGCCTCATTCTCGGCGGGACGGTTCGGTGCACCGCGACTCTGGCGACGGCGGTGCAAGCCGGAGCCGAACTTGGCATCTCGTTCGCGTTCGACAACGTCTCGAAGCGCACCGTCAAAGTGCAGCTCGCCTACGGCGGCATGTGGGTCGTCGTCCGGAGCCCCGACGGCACGACGTACGACACACGCATTCCGCTCGAGAACGAGTTCGGCCCGTTCCATCGGCCCACTCCGCTTGCGCCCGGGGCGACGAAAACTGTTCCTCTACAGAGCCTTCGCGTCCGCTGGGAAGGCCCGCTACGCATCACTCCCGGCTGCGGGCTGTCCCCGTTGCGCCCGGTTCGGATCCCCGTGACCTCGCCGGGACCACCGACGAGCGCGACGGCCGCCGTGAACGGCGTCGTCGCGGCGACCGGACATCTGCTCGACAACTGCCGCCCGCGCACGTCCGGCGTCTCCGTCGTCGGCCGGATCGATGCGCCGCGGGACAGCGCACCGCCGATGCGCGCGCGGTGCTCCATCAAGCTCCGCCATGAGCGCGGCTTCGATGTCGCTCAGGTTCTCGTGCTCACGCCGCCGGACTCGCAAGGCGTCCGGATCAGCCAGCCATACGAGGCGCTAACCGGGTTCAAAGGCGACCTCCATACGAACGCCGAGGCCGTGGCCTGGGAGTTCGTCGTCACCCGCGACGGCGCCACATCGGTGGATTCCACGACCGTCGATTCGGCCAAGTCCGGGAGCGGCCGGATGGCGCCTGACTGGCAATGGACATCCTCGGGTTGGACGGGGCGGCCGGGCGGCTCCCGCTGCGGCCACACCGGCGGTGGCGGCGGAGGTTACCCCGGCCCGCTCGTCGAGTTCGTCTCCGCCTGCCGCTAGCCGGCGACCGCAGCCGGCAGCGGCGCCTCGCTGGAGCCGCGAAGCAGCACCGCTGCGAACGCGAGACCGCCGAGCGTGAGCAGCGCCGGCAGGCCGATGAAGAACGGGCCGAGTGCGACGTGCCGCAACGCGTAGCCGGCCGCAATGAAACCGAACGGTCCTGCCATCGTCGCGACCGTCATGAACCCGGTTACCGCCTTCGGCCGGAGCTCCGCGGGCGTCCGCATCGTGAGGAGGCCGACGATCGGTGCGTTGACGAGCGGCACGAAGAAGCCGAACAGGCCGATGACGAGAACCGCGATTGGCCACGGCGACGTCGGCGAGAGCAGGAAGAGCGGCAAGGGCATCGCGACGATCGCCATGGCCATGAGCTTGAGCAACGGCACCTTCCGCGCCGCCTGCTGGGCGACGACCGCGCCGGCCACCGCGCCGACACCGAAACCGCCGAACAGGAAGCCGAGAATGTGCGCGCTCTGGTCGTAGCGGAAGAACGCGATTCCCTCGATCCCGAGGATGAGTCCCTGCGCGACGAAGTTGATGACGCACGCGGCGATCGTGATCGGGCCGAGAAGCGAGTCGTGGAGCAGGAACTTCACTCCGGCCAGCGCACCCTTCTGCCGCGCTGCCGCCTCGACACGCTTTCCCGCGCTGACGACGATCGAGATCACGAGGAACGAGACGACGTACGTGGAGCCGTCGACGACAAGCACTGTCGATGGGCTCGTGGCGGCGATCAGGAGGCCGGCGAGCACAGGCCCGGCGAGCGAGGTCAGCTGGTTCGCGCCGGACAGGATGGCACTTACACTCGCGACCGCCTGCTCGTCCTCCCCCGCGACCTCGGGAACGATCAGGCGCGAGGACGCCATGTACGGCGCGGAGAATATCCCGACCGCGAACGTCGCCCCGAGCAGCGCCGGGAACGACAGGTCGCCGTAGTGGTGAAGGATCGGGATGACGAGCATCAGCGGCCCGCGCGCCGCATCGCAGATCAGCATCGTCCGCTTCGAGCCGAGCTTGGAGATCACCGTCCCGGCGGGGATGCCGAAGAGCGCGATGGGCAGCATCTCGGCGCCGAGGACCCAGCCCATCTTCGCGGTCGATCCCGTCGTCGCGAGGACGAACCAAGGGAGGGCGACGAACGTCATCGACGAGCCCGTCAATGAGATGAGCTCGGCGGAGATCAGGCCGGCTAAAGAGCGGTTCCTCCACATGGCGAGTGAAAATAATACGTACGTACGGTTTTGTCAAGAGACTAGTATCCAAGCCATGCCGAAGGTCACGCAGGAGCATCTCGACGCTCGCCGCGCGCAGATCCTCGGCGGCGCCCGGACGGCCTTCGCCGAGCACGGTTACGACGGCGCGACGGTGAAGCGACTGGAAGAGGCGACCGGTCTCTCCCGCGGCGCGATCTTCCACTACTTCGAGAACAAGAACGCGCTATTCGTCGAGCTCGCGATGGACATGAACACGCGCTTCGGAGACATCCTCCTCGAGTCGGGCCTCGACGCCGCCTTCCGCGCGCTCACGGCCGAGAGCCCGGAATGGCTCGCCGTCTTGATCGAGACCGAGAGCCGGATGCGGCACGACGAGGACTTCGTTCGGCGGTTCGACGCAAAGGCGTCCGACACGAGCCCGCGGATTCAGGAGTGGTTCCGAGATGAGCAGGCGGCCGGCCGGCTGCGCGCGGACCTCGAGTGGCTCGAGGTCGCCCGCTTCGTCACGTCCCTCCTCAACGGTCTAGCCCTCCGAGTCGCGGGCGGCGACCCATTCGACATCGAGTCGATGCTCGTGCTGCTCAACGCCGCAATCCGCCCGCATAGCCCGGCCGAAAGACGCCGTATCCTTTAGCGACATGAAGGCGCTGGCTGCTCTCGGCGTGCTCGTGGCGCTCACGCTCGGGCTGTCTGCTTGGGTGGGAACCGAGCGAGCAGGTGTCGCGCGCGCCGCGGGGCCGCCCCTGTGGCCGCCGACCGAGCAATCGAGCCGCCTTCTTCTCGGAGGACGCGTCCGCTGCACCGCCACCGTCACGCCACAGGTGGACGTCGGTCACACCGTCAACGTGACGTTCACCCTGCACAACATCTCGAAGCACGCGGTGACGGTTCGCCTCTGGGTGTTCAGCGCTGGGTTCACGCTGAACGCCGCCGACGGCACGACGTACAACACGGCTGCGCTGTACGAGGCGTTTCCAGGGATTCCACCTCCAAGCCCGAGGAAGATGCGCCGCGGAGCGACTTTGCACCTGCCGGGGCAACGGGTCACCGTGCGCTGGACCGGCCCGCTCCAGATCACACCGGCGTGCCTGGGAAAGCCGCTGCCTGTCCTGCACGTCGGAGTGTCGGTGCCGTGGCCTCGCCCCGTCGAGAGCGCCGCTGTCGGGCAGGTCGTCGCGGCGGCCGGGCACCTGCTCGACCACTGCCGGCCGCAGACACCGGGCGTCCCCGTGGACGGGCAAATCTACCCGCCGAGCGGAAACGCTCCGCCCATGGACGCACAATGTTCGGTGTCCCTCAGCTGGGACGGCGACCTCCTCCAGGCGCAAGTCCTCGTGCTCGTCCCGCCGGACCTGTCGGGCGTGGAGGTCTTCCAACCGTACGAGACTCTCTGGCCGATCAGCAATTTCCTCCCGCTGGCGGCGAGCCCGCCGTACGAGGCGATTGCCTGGGAGTTCGTGGTGACGAGATACCGGGCGATCCCGGTCGCCGCGTCGACGCTCGACGCGACCACCTCGTCGAGTGGGACAGCCCCGGGCTGGGCCTGGAACGGCACAGGCTTCGCAAGCGCAGGCAATACCAGTTGCGGTTTCACCGAGTTCTCTGGAGGGGGGACGGGCCCGGCGCTTGACTTCATCTCAGCCTGTCAGGGCTGAGCCGCTTATTTGCGGCAGAGGGGGCGAAGCGTCGGGAGAGTCGGCGCTCGCGCCAAGGTTCGGAACCGGTCCGTCTCTGTCACACCGGGACTGGAGGTGGTCAGGCTCTGAACGCGTAGCGTCTTCGCGTCGATGCGCAGCGTGCTTGTGCTTCCGTGCTTGACGACACGAACGAGCCAGAAGCTTCCAGCCCGACGTGCGGTCTTGACGTGCATCTCCGCGAAGATCCCTTCCGGGAAGGGTAAGCCCAGGCTAGTCAAGGAGTGCCTGTACCTCGGAGCCGGTCTCCAGCAGCTCGTCGAGGACAAGAAGCCGTACGCCGGACCGTTACGATGAGCAAACAGGTTCGCCTGGTGCGGACCGGGGACGATTACTTCCTCGGCAGTGGTGACGCCATGTCGGAGGAAGTAGACGCCGGCGAGCTCGTCTATCGTCTGAGACCCTGGCGCGTTCGCGTTGAGTGTCGTCTGAACGGCTGGCACGTGCAGGAGGCGGCATGTACGCGTGTCAGCAGTGCTGAACTCTGCATGGCCGTCGGCCCGGCGGTTCCGCACCCGGACGCGAGCAGCCCCGAGACTCCGAGCGCCGCGCACAAGCGGCCATGGTTCATCACGAGAGTCACCCTACGCGTCCCTTGACCGTCGGCCGGAGGCTAAGACAGGCGAAGCCGGCTTAGCCGCAGGCTCCCCCGCTCCCCGGCGCGCGCCGTGGGCGCCCGCCGCGGCGGAAACGAGGTCTCAGCACGAAGGCGCGGAAGACCGCGCTCTTCCGCGCCGGAGTTCCTCGGCCAAGCCGGAAACGCGCAGCGTTTCCGGCTTAGCCAGCGAGGGCGTCCGCGCCGGCGACGATCTCCAGGATCTCCTGCGTGATCGCTGCCTGACGCGCACGGTTCAAGGAGAGCGTCAGCGAGTCGATGAGCTCGCCGGCGTTCTTCGACGCGCTCCGCATCGCGTTCATCTGCGACGCGAGGAACGCCGCGGCCGAGTCGAGCAGCGCGCGGTAGATCTCCGTCTCGAGATACACCGGGAGCAGCCGCTCGAGGATCTCCTCCGGCTCCGGCTCATAGATGAAGTCGGCGCTCGGACCGCTCTTCTCCTCCCCACCGTCCGGCGCGGCGAGCACGTCCTCGCCGATCGGCAGCAGCTCGGTCGTCGTCACCCGCTGCACGAGTGCCGACTCGTAGCGGTTGTAGACGAGGAGGACACGGTCGACCTCCCCGGCCTCGTACAGCTCGGCAAGCCGATGGGCCACCGCCTGCGCATCGTGATAGCTCGGCTTGTCGGCGAAGCCCGCCCACTCGCCGGCCAGTTCGTAGCGGCGGAACCTCAGGCTCGAGCCGCCCTTCCGGCCGACGGCGAGCCACGCAACATCCTGACCGGCGGCCCGCGCCTCGCGCTCGAGCTCGAAGCCGCGGCGCAGCACCTGCCCGTTGAACGGCCCGGCGAGGCCGCGGTCGCCGGTTACGAGGACCAATCCGACACGCTTCACCTCGTCGTGCTGCTGAAGCAGGGCGAGGTTACGGAACGACGACGCCGCCTGAGCGGTGCCGACCATCAGCTCCTGCATCCGGTCGGCGTACGGTCGCATCTCCTCGCTCCGCGCCTGGGCGCGCCGCAGCCGCGCGCCGGCCACGAGCTCGAGAGCCTTCGTGATCTTGCGCGTGTTGCGGACGGAGGTAATCCGCCGTCGGAGGTCTTGAAGAGAAGCCAACTACGCGCCGTCCGGTGACAGTCCGGTGCTTGCGACGAGCGAAAAGCGAGCGAGCCAAGGACGCAGGGAGCGCCGATAGCCGCGGCTATCGGCGCGACTGAGGACGCCGGAGCCGGCGCAGCCGGCCGACGAGCGAAGCGAGGAGTCGCGACGCTTCGCAGCCGTCGCAAGTGCCTCGACTGTTGCCGGACGGCGCGTCATTAGACCGCGGGCTGGCCTTCGACGTTGAAGCCGTTCTTGAACTTCTCGATCTCACCGTTGAGCGTCTTCGCGAGGTCGTCGGGCAGGTCGCCCGACTCGCGGATCTGCTTGTAGACCGTCTCCTCGGCGCGCAGGGTCTCCCGCAGCTCCTCCTGGAACCGATGCACCTGCGGCGTCGGGATGTCGTCGAGGTAGCCCTCGTTGCCGGTGTAGATCGCAGCGACCTGCTCCTCCATCGGCCACGGGTCGTACTGCGGCTGGTTGAGCGTCGCGACCATCTTCGAGCCGCGGGTCAGCGCCTGCTGCGTCGCCTTGTCGAGCTCGGAGCCGAACTGTGCAAACGCCTCGAGCTCGCGGTACTGCGCGAGGTCGAGCCGGAGCCGGCCGGCGACCTTCTTCATCGCCTTCGTCTGCGCCGAGGCGCCGACGCGCGACACCGAGGTGCCGACGTTCACGGCCGGGCGGATGCCCGAGTAGAAGAGCTCCGAGTTGAGGAAGATCTGCCCGTCGGTGATGGAGATGACGTTCGTCGGGATGTAGGCGGCGATGTCGCCCGCCTGCGTCTCGATCACCGGCAGCGCAGTGAGCGAGCCGGCGCCGAGCTCCTCGTTGAGCTTGCACGCGCGCTCGAGCAGTCGCGAGTGGAGGTAGAAGACGTCGCCCGGGAACGCCTCGCGGCCCGGCGGGCGGCGCAGCAGCAGCGAGAGCTGGCGGTACGCGTCCGCGTGCTTCGAGAGGTCGTCGTACATGACGAGCGCGTGCTTGCCGTTGAAAAGGAAGTACTCGCCCATCGCGCAGCCGGCGAACGGCGCCATCCACTTGATCGGCGCGGCCTCGCTCGCCGAAGCGGTGACGATCGTCGTGTACTCCATCGCGCCCGCGTCCAGGAGCCGCTCGTAGATGCCGGCCACCGTCGACTCCTTCTGGCCGATCGCGACGTAGATGCAGTGCACGTCGGTGTCGCGCTGGTTGAGGATCGTGTCGATGAGGATCGCGGTCTTGCCCGTCGAGCGGTCACCGATGATCAGCTCGCGCTGACCGCGGCCGACGTTGGTCATCGTGTCGATCGCCTTGATCCCGGTCATGGAGCGGTTCCTTCACCGGCTGGCGCGCGATGACCCCCGGCGCCTTGAACTCGAGCGGGCGCCTCTCCGTCGTCTCGATCGGGCCGCGGCCGTCGAGCGGATTGCCGAGCGGATCGACGACGCGGCCGAGCAGCGCCTCGCCAACGGGGACGCTTGCGACCTTGCCGCTGCGCCGCACGGGCTCGCCCTCGCTGACCTTCTGCCACTCGCCGAACAGGGCGGCGCCGACGTCGTCCTCCTCGAGGTTGAAGGCGAGGCCGACGACCTCGTGCTCGAGCTCGAGCATCTCCATCGAGACGGCGTTCTCGAGCCCGTAGATCCGGGCGATCCCGTCGCCGATCTGGAGGACCGTGCCGACTTCGGCGAGGTCGGTCTCGACGTCGTACTGCTCGATCCGCTGACGCAGGATCGAGGTGATCTCTTCGGGGCGCAGCTTCATTTATCTCCTCACCAGTTCGTGTCGTAGTCGTTCCAATCTGCCGCGGACGCTCGCATCGACGCGCAACGAGCCCGCCTTGAGGACGATGCCGCCGACGAGGTCGGGGTCGACCGTCCGGGTCGCGTCGACCTTGCGGCCGGCTGCCTTCTCGATCTCCTTCAGGATCGCGTCCGCCTCAGAGTCGCTCAGCTCGCGCGCCGTCGTCAGCTCGACGGTGAGGCGCTTCTCCTCGCGCGCCATGAGGAGCTCGAACTCCTTTGCGATCTCCTCGATCTCGCCCGCGCGACCTTTTTCCGCCGCCACCTGCAGGAAGTTGGTGAATAGCGGCTCGGAGTCGCCGGCGAGGTCGGCGAGGACCTGCGCTTTCGCGCTCGGGTCGAACTGCGGGTTCTTGAGGACGGAGCGGACCGCGTGCGACGCCGCCGCCATCGCGGCGAAGTCGGCCAGCGCCTCGTGCACAGGCCCGAGCCGGCCGGCGTCCTTCGCGGCTCCGAAGAGGGCTTCGGCGTAGATGCGGTGCGCGACAGCCATCGGTTAGGCGCTGTCCTCCAGGCGGGAGAAGTCGAGACCGGCGATCGCCTCGGAGATCAGCTCGCGGTCACGCTCGGCGTCGAGCGTCTTGCCGATGACGCGCGAGGCAGCCTCGAGCGTGAGGACGGCGACTTCGGCCCGGATCTGCGCCAGCGCGCGCGTCGTCTCGGCCGCGATCTCCTTGCGCGTCTCCTCGAGCCGGCGCTGCCGCTCGGCCTCGGTCTCCTCTTTCATGCGCCGCTCCATCGACTCGCGGGTCTTGCGTGCCTCGGCGAGGATCGACTCCGCCTCGCCGCGCGCCTCCGCGATGAGCTTCTTGTGCTCCTCGAGGAGCTTCTGCGCCTCTGCCTTCGCCTCGTCCGCGGCCGCGATCGCCTTCTCGATGTGCTCACGACGCGCGTCGAGGATGCCCTGGATCCGGCCGAACGCGTACTTCCGCAGGACGAAGAAGACGATCAGGAAGAACAGGATCGTCCAGATCATCAGCCCCGGAATGATCCGGGTGAGCGGGCTGGAGACGGCGACCAGCATCTCTACTTGACGAGCACGAAGCCGAGGAAGCCGCCGACGAGGCCATAGAACACGACAGCCTCCGTCAGGGCGAAGCCGAGCCACATGATCCCCTGGAGCTCGCCGCGGAGCTCGGGCTGGCGGGCGACCGACTGGATCATCGAGGCGAAGACCGTGCCGATGCCGATGCCGGCGCCGAGCGAGCCCAGGCCCATGCCGAGCCCGAAGCCGAGCGCCTGCGCGGCCTTGATGGTGTCTGACGTTGCGAGCAGGTGGAGCACGTTTCCTCCTTAGTGGGCCGGCTCGATCGCCGTGCCGATGTAGATGGCCGTGAGAGCCGCGAAGATGAACGCCTGAATCGCGACGACGATGATGACTTCAAAGAAGTAGAAGAGCAGGCCGAGCACGAGGAACGGCGGCGCGGCGATCCAGAACGTCAGGCCGCTGAGGATGAAGAGCAGGCCAATGCAGACGAGAATCAACATGTGGCCTGCCACCATGTTCGCGTAGAGCCTGACGCTGAGGCTGATGACGCGGAAGACGTGCGAGATCGTCTCGAGGACGGCCATCGGCCCGATCATCGCCTTCGGAACCCCTCCGGGCACGAAGCTCTTGAAGTACGCGAGGCCGTTGTAACGGACGCCTTCGACGTGCGTGAACACGACGCTTAGGAGCGCGAGCACGAGCGTCACCGAGAGCTGCGACGTCACGGCGTAGATCCCCCAGACCGGCACGTGGTGCCACGTCTGGCCAGTCAGCGGCAGCGGGATGAAGCCGACGAGATTCATCGTGAGGATGAAGAGGAAGAGCGAGGCGACGTACGGAAACCAACGGCCGATCGCCTTCGAGGGCAAGCCCTGCTCGGCGATCTGGCCCTGCGCAAGCTCGTACAGCGCCTCCCCGACCGTCTGGCGCCGGCTCGGAAGCAGCGCAAGGCGGCTCCGCATGGTGAAGAGGCCGAGTATGATCGTCAGCGCCGCCGAGATCGCGAGATAGACGACCGCGCGGTTTATGGACATGTCGAGCGGGCCGAGGTGGATCGAGATCCAGTCGTTGAGCTGGAACTCGTCCGCCGGGTTGAACGTCCCCGCCAGCAGCCCAGTCATCCGAGCTTCTCTCCGCCGAAGTACTCGAGGAGCGAGACGCCGAGCGAGAGCGAGTACGCGAGCGCGTAGACCACGAACGCGGTGAGGCCGACGTCGCGGTCGGCGAGCGTGACGATGGCAAGGACGATGATCACGCCGATGCCGCGGAACGAGTGCGCGAGCGCGACCATCCCGGACATCGTGAGATGGTCGGCTCCGGTCGGCAGCCGTCCGAGCCACGCGGCGAGCGCTTCACCGGCCGCCCAGAGGACGGCCGCAAGCGCCCAGCCAGAGAACGGGAAATGGGCGACCAGAACGACGGGCAGCGAGACGACGACGACTCCGGCTCCGGCGAGCATGGGCGCTCTGCGGCCGGGGACGGGCCGCGGGGTCGAGAGCATCCCGCTCATCACGAGAAGTAGCCCTTGTACCTGCGGTAAACGGCGAAGACGCCGGCCGGAATCCCGACGACGACGCCCGCGAGCGCGCCGTAGCCCGTGTTGCCTGCGGCCCAGCCGGCGAGCGCGCCCGCGCCACCGCACGCGCCGACCGTTCCGGCCAGCACAGCACCTGCCTCAATGGGCTGAAAGTTCGAGCGCGGCGTCCCCTGCATCCGCGGCGAGAATAGCAGCGTGGCAGCGTCCGCTCACCCGGTACTTTGTGACACCCAAATCCCGCATGAGTAAACGACCTCGCCTCTTGTTCGTGCACGGTTCTGTCGTCAATGCGGAGCTGACCTGGGCGGCGCAGAAGCCCCTCGCCGACCGCTTCGAGCTCGTCCTCCCGAACCGGCGCGGCTTCCCGCCCGGGCCGGACGTCGACCGGGTCGATTTCGAGGATGAGGCGCTCTGGTTCGAGCAGTTCCTGGCGCCGGGGACGCACATCGTCGGACACTCCTACGGCGGCGTGATCGCGTTGCTCGTCGCAGCGGCGCATCCGGAGCTCGGCTCGCTCACGGTGATCGAGCCGCCTGCGACCTCGGTCGCGCGAGGCGTTCCGGCCGTGGACGCGTTCGAGGCTGCGGCGTCGAGGCACTGGCGCGAAGGTTCGCGCGACCCGGCGGCGTTCCTCCGCGGCTTCTTCGAGCTCGTCGGCACGCCGCTTCCTCCGGGAGAGTTCAAGCCGGATCTGCTGCAGGGCGCGAGGACGCTGATGGTCGAGCGGCCGCCGTCGGAGGCGGAGGTCCCGCTCGACGCCCTCGCCGCCGCGTCGTTCCCGAAGCTAGTCGTGTCGGGCGGCCACAGCGAAGCGTTCGAGGCCGTCTGTGACGTGCTCGAGGAGCGGCTCGACGCCGAACGAGTCGTCCTTCCTGGTGCCGGCCACTCGGTGCAACGGCTCGGCGCGCCGTTCAACGACGTCCTCGCCGACTTCGTTACGCGGTCTTCTTGAGCGGGTCGTCGGCCCGGCGGCGCTTCTGGATCGGATTCCCGAGCTTCACGATCTCGAGCACGTACACGACATAGGCGGAGAACACCACCGCGATGAGCCCGACGCCGGCGGCGAGCACCGTCCACCACGGGTGCCAAACGCCGTGGGCGCGGAACGGGACGAAGCGCGTCGCGAAGGCAGCAAGCGAAAGCGTGATGCACCACGCCCAGATCGTCAGCGCCGCCCGCCGCTGCGAGAAGCCTCGCCGGAGGAAGCGGTGATGGATGTGCGCCTGATCCGCCTCGAAGACCTTCTCCCCGTGCCGAAGCCGCCGCAGGATCACGAACGACGTGTCGACGATCGGCACGGCGAGCACGAGGAGCGGGAAAAACAGCGCCACGGTCGCCGCCGTCTTCAGGAGCCCCTGCACAGCGACCGTCGCGAGCACGAAACCGAGGAGCAGCGCGCCGGAGTCGCCCATGAAGATCCGTGCCGGGTAGAAGTTGTGGCGGAGGAAGCCGACGCACGCGCCGAAGACGATCGCCGAGAGGACGGCAGCGTCGACCTTCCCGAGCGACAGCGCAATCACGCTGAACGTCAGGCCCGAGATCGCTGTGACGCCGGCAGCCAGGCCGTCGAGACCGTCGAGGAAGTTGACCATGTTCATGATCGCGACGATCCAGGCGATCGTGAGCGGGACCCCGACCGCCTCGGGCAGCGTGTGAATGCCGATGAACGGCAGCGTGAACCGGTCGACCCAGATCCCGAACCCCGTCGCAACGCCTGCCGCCGCGAGCTGGCCACCAAGCTTTCCGAACCACGGCAGGCCGCGGAAGTCGTCGATGATCCCGACGGTCACCGCAACGGCAGCGCCGAGCAGCAGCCCCCGGTTCTCGCGCCCCGAATGCAAGAAGGCGAGCGCCGGCACGAGCAGCCCGAGGAAGAGCGCAAGCCCACCGAGCCGCGGCACCGGAAGCTGGTTGATGCGCCGCCCCCCGGGCAGATCGACGATCCCGAGCCGCCGCGCCATCCCTCCCACCGCCGGTGTCAGGAGAACGACCACGACGAACGCGATGAGCGCTCCCCAGACGACGTCGAGGTTGTCGGTGAACTCGTCGAGGACGCTGAGGTGCGGACTGCTCAGGCCAAGGAGCACGACCTCAGCGTACTTCGCTGCCTAGATGCCTCAGCCTGCGCGCGAGTGCGGCGAGCGCCCGGGTTACCGTCCTTTGCTGACGACGAGGTTGACCTTTGCTCCCTTCGCGAGGTGCTTGCCTGCCGCGGGAGTCTGCGAAATCACTCGGCCCGCCGCCACGTGCTTCGAGGCGGTCGTCCTGACCTTGCCGACGGCGCAGTGAGCGCCAACGATCGCGTGCTTCGCGGCCGTCAACGCTTTCGCCTTCACGTTCGGCACCACGCACCGAACCTTCTGGACCGTCGTGGTGAAGGTCGCTGTGACCGACGTATCAGAGGTCATCGAGACTTGGCAGGCGTGTGTGCCCGAGCAGTCGCCACCCGACCAGCCGGCGAACGTCGAACCCGCTGCGGCGCTCGCGGTGAGGGACACGACCGTCCCTTGTGCGTAGTCGTGCGAGCAGGTGCCGGGACACGAGATGTCAGCGCCGGTGACGGTGCCCGAACCCGCCCCCGCACGCGTAACCGTCAGCGTGTACTGAGCGGCGCTTGAACTTCCAAACACCCACGCCGACCCCACGCTGGAGTTCTCGCCGGGGCCGCCCACCAGAGCATTGCTGCCGTCGCCCGAGAGCGCCACACTCGAACCGAAACTGGTGCCGTAGGCCTCGTCGCTTGCTGCAAGCTTGGCTCCCTGCTGGGTCCAGGTCGAGCCCGAGCGGGTGAACTCCCACGCCGCCCCGGAGTTGGTGTGGTCCCCGTACTCGTCGCCGGGGCCGCCGATGAGCGCGGTGTTCCCGTCCGCCGATAGCACCACGCTGCTGCCGAAAAGGAACCCGACCTCGTCGTTGGCGGTGAGCTTGGTTCCCTGCTGGGTCCAGGTCGAGCCGGAGCGGGTGAACGCCCATGCCGCTCCAACTGTCTCGTTGTCGGAGTTGCTGCCGATCAGGGCTGTGTCTCCGTCGGCGGACAGCGCCACGCTCATGCCGAAGTGCGAGCCGTTGTAGATGCCGTAGACCTCATCGTTGGCGGCGAGCTGCCCCTGCTGCGTCCAGGTCGAGCCCGAACGGGTGAACACCAGCGCCGCCCCGGGGTGTTCTTCGTTCGTATCGCTGTCGAGGTATCCGATCTCGCCGACGAGCGCTGTGTTTCCGTCGGCCGACAGCGCCACGCCGATGCCGAAACTTTGCGGGCCGGTCTCGCCGCTCGCGGTCAGCTTCGACCCTTCCTGGCTCCAGCTCGAGCCCGAGCGCGTGAAGATCCACGCTGCCCCCTGGTAGCTGTCGTCGAGCTCGCCACCGATCAGCGCCATGTTTCCGTCCGCGGACAGGGCGACGCTGTCCCCGAAGTCGTCGCCGAACGCGTAGGGGAGCCCGTCGTTCGGGGTGAGCTTGGTTCCCTGCTGGGTCCAGGTCGAGCCGGAGCGTGTGAACACCCACACGGCGCCGTGCACGACGTTGTCCTCGGTGTTGTCGGCCTCACCGCCGATCAGAGCCGTATTGCCGTCGGCGGACAGCGCCACACTGCTGCCGAACGAGCCCGGCCCTACTTCGTCGCTGGCAGTCAGCTTCGGCCCTTGCTGGGTCCAGGTCGAGCCGGAACGGGTGAACACCCACGCCGCGCCCACGCCGCTGTTGTCCGCGCCGCCACCGACGAGCACGGTGTTCCCGTCCGCGGACATGGTGACGTTCTGCCCGAAACTGCCTGCCCCCGTCTCGTTGCCGCCGGTCAGCTCCTGGATCTGCTGCATGGCTTGCTCGCGCGAGGAGTGCCCAGCCTGCGCACCTCCGACGACAACGACTGCCGCAACAAGGCACACAGCGGCCACGGCGGACGTCGGAACGAGCCTGTACTCGCGATGCATCTCGAGACCTCGCCGACAGTCTCTGCCGCTGACACCCCTCCGGCATCCGGGGCGACCCGGATTGCCTGGGTGGAACGTCCTACTTGGTGCCGTACAAGCGGTCGCCCGCGTCGCCGAGGCCCGGGACGATGTAGCCGCGCTCGTTGAGACCGCGGTCGACCGCAGCGCAGACGATGTGGACGTCCGGATGCCGGCGGTGGACTTCCTCGATCCCCTCCGGCGCGGCAACGATGCAGACGAGCGTCACCGCGAGCGCGCCCGCCTCCTTGACGACCTCGATCGCGGCGCAGCTCGAATGGCCGGTCGCGAGCATCGGGTCGAGGATGATCGCGTCGCGCTCGGCGAGGTCGACCGGCAGCTTCACGAAGTACTGCACCGCCTCGAGCGTCTCCTCGTCGCGGTACATCCCGATGAAGCCGACGCGCGCGCTCGAGACGAGCGAGAGCACGCCGTCGAGCATCCCCATCCCCGCGCGCAGCACCGGGCAGACGGCGACCTTCTTGCCCGAGATGCGCTGCGCGGTCATCCGCTCGAGCGGCGTCTCGATCTCGGCGTCCTCCGTCGCCATGTCCTTCGTCGCTTCGTACGTGAGGAGAAGCGTGATCTCCTCTGCGAGCTTGCGGAAGTGGACGGTCGGCGTGTCCTTGTCGCGGAGGTAGCTGAGCTTGTGCTGGACGAGCGGGTGCTCGACCACCGTGAAGCGCGGCTCGGTCACGCGATGTAGGTCGTGTAGCCGCGGAAGCCCTCGTAGAGCGGATGCTGCGCGAGGAGCGCCGCGACGCGGGCGCGGAGGCCGTCGATGTCCGGCGAGTCGCTCAGCGCCTCGCAGATGATCGCGCCGACCTCGCGGAAGTCGTCTCCGTCGAAGCCGCGCATCGTCATCGCCGGCGTGCCGAGCCGGACGCCGGAGGTGACGAACGGCGAGCGCTCGTCGAACGGGACGGTGTTGCGGTTGACGGTGACGTCGATCTCGTGCGAGCCGCTCCTCCGCCACCTTGCCCGTCCACTCCGACTCGCGCAGGTCGACGAGCATGAGGTGCGTGTCGGTGCCACCGGTGATGAGCGTCGAGGCCGCCGGCGAGCAGCGCCTCGGCGAGCGCGTCGGCGTTCGCGCGCACGCGGCGACTGGTAGTCGCGGAACGCGCCGGTCATCGCGATCCGGAAGCACGTCGCCTTCGCAGCGATCGTGTGCTCGAGCGGGCCGCCCTGCATCCCCGGCAAGACCGCGCGGTCGATCGCCTTCGCGTGCTCCTCGCGGCAGAGGATGAAGCCGGCGCGCGGGCCGGCGAGCGTCTTGTGCGTCGTCGAGGTGACGAAGTCGCAGTGCTCGACCGGGTTCGGCTGCAGACCGGCAGCGACGAGCCCCGCGAAATGGGCCATGTCGCAGAGGAGCAGCGCGCCGACCTCGTCGGCGATCGCGCGGAACCGGTCCGTCTCGACCGTGCGCGGATACGCCGAGCCGCCGCAGACGATGAGCTTCGGCCGCGCGCTCCTTCGCCTTCGCGAGCACGTCGTCGTAGTCGACGAGCATCGTCTCGCGGCGAGACGCCGTAGTGGACGACGTTGTAGAGGCGGCCCGAGAAGTTGACCTTGTGGCCGTGCGTGAGGTGGCCGCCCTGATCGAGGCGGAGCGCCATGAGCGTGTCGCCCGGTTCCATCGTCGCGGCGTAGACGGCCATGTTCGTCTGCGCGCCCGCGTGCGGCTGGACGTTCGCGTGCTCGGCGCCGAAGAGCTCCTTGGCGCGGTCGATCGCGAGCTGTCTCGATCTCGTCGACGACCTCGCAGCCGCCGTAGTAGCGGCGCCCGGGATAGCCCTCCGCGTACTTGTTCGTCGGCACCGAGCCGACCGCCTCGAGCACCGCCGGCCACGTGAAGTTCTCCGAGGCGATCAGCTCGATCTGCCCGCGCTGGCGCTCGAGCTCCTTTGTCAGGAGAGCGGCGATGTCGGGATCGATCGCGTCGAGTCCCGCGGTGCGTAACTCCTCGAAGGTCGCCACGCCCGGACTTTACTCGGGCGCAGGTCCTGCACCCTGTCGCAAGACGACGGGCTCGTCGCCACGCAGGTCGAGAACGGTGGACGGCGTTCCGGGCAACTCCCCGACATCGACGATTGCGCCGACGGCGGCGCGGATCTCCTCGGGGACGTCCTCGACGCGTCGCGGATCCGGGCCGCCCGAGACGTTCGCGCTCGTCGCGGCGACGACGCCGCCGACCGCGCCCACGAGCGTGGCGACTTCCGGCGGGAGGTTCGGGACGCGCACGCCCACGCTCTCGAAGACGAGCGTGTACGGGCCGGGGAAGTACCGCTCGAGCACGGCGCGGTCGAGGCCGGGCACGGCGGCGAGGAGCCTGTCGATGTCGGCGGCGATGAGCGCAATCGGCTTCGAACGGTCGCGGCCCTTGAGTTCGTAGAGGACGTCCACATGCTCGGGCAGCGCGCAGAGCCCGTAGACGGTGTCGGTCGGGATAATCACCGCCTGGCCGGCCTCCAGTGCTCCGAGGGCGTCGTTCCAGTTCGTTCCCTCGACGACTCGCTCACGTCCCGAGAGGTCGGGAGTGATGCGCACATCGCGCCAGAAGACGCTGGCAGAGAGGATCTCCGCCACCTCGGGTGCCTGACCGTCGCCAACCTCGAACGCAATAAACCGCGCATCGGCTGCGCGCACAAGCCGCTCGTACGCGCCCGCGCCGATGAGCGCGACCTCGGGCTCGAAGTGGAGCTCTGGCTGTAGCCCGTCCAGGCTCTCGACGTACGGCGGGTTCGCGACGACGAGATCCCAGCCCTCCTCGGCAGCCTCCACCCCATCCTGCTCACGCAGTTCGACGTCGAGTCCGAGCCGCTCGGCGTTCTCGCGCGCGAGCGCGAGCGCGTCGGGCGAGATGTCCACGCCCACGACGACTGCGTCCGGGCGCTCGTCCTTGAGCGCGAGCGCGATCGCGCCCGAGCCGACACCCACGTCAAGGATCCGCGGCCGCTCAATCGCTGCGACGAGCGCGAGCGCACGTTCGACGAGCGTCTCCGTCTCGGGGCGCGGGACGAGCGCGCGCGCGTCGGTCTTCAGCGTCAGCCGCCGGAAGCCCCACGCGCCGAGGACGTACGCGAGCGGCTCCCGCGCCTCGCGTCGCGCGAGCAGCGGCTCCAGCCCCTCGACTTCGTCGTCGCCGCGCGCGGCGAGACCCGAGCGGGTCGTCCCGAGCACGTGCGCGACGAGCCACTCCGCGTCGACCCGCGGCGTCTCGACGCCCGCGGCGGCGAGCCTGCGCTCGGCCTCGGCGAGCGCCTCGCGCACGTTCACTCTCCGAGCGCCCGCCGCCGGTCGTCGGTGACGAGCGCCTCGGTGAACTCGTCGAGCTCGCCCTGGAGGATCCGGTCGAGCTGGTGGACGGTGAGCTTGACGCGATGGTCGGTGAGCCGGTTCTCGGGGAAGTTGTAGGTGCGGATCTTCTCCGCCCGCTCGCCGCCGCCGATCTGCGCATTGCGCGCAGCGCCGAGCTCTGCGCGCCGTCGCTCGAGCTCGCGGTCGTACAGGCGCGCGCGCAGCACGCGCATCGCCTTGTCCTTGTTCTGGAGCTGGGATTTCTCGTCCTGCATCGCGACGACGACGCCGGTCGGGATGTGCGTGATGCGGACTGCCGAGTCGGTCGTGTTCACCGACTGCCCGCCGGGGCCGGTCGAGCGGTAGACGTCGATCTTGAGGTCGTTCGGGTCGATGTCGATCTCGACCTCCTCGGCTTCCGGCATCACGGCGACGGTCGCCGTCGACGTGTGGATGCGGCCCGGCGCTCTCGGTCTCAGGCACGCGCTGGACGCGATGCGTGCCGCCCTCCCACTTGAAGACGGAGTACGCGCCGTCGCCTTTGACCGCGAACGTCACTTCCTTGTAGCCGCCGCCGTCCGATGGGCTCGCCGCGAGCTCCTCGACCTTGTAACCGCGCCGCTCCGCGTAGCGCGCGAGCATCCGGTAGATGTCGCCCGCCCAGAGCGCGGCCTCGTCGCCG
Source organism: uncultured Actinomycetes bacterium (assembly GCA_963753525.1). Lineage (GTDB taxonomy): Bacteria > Actinomycetota > Thermoleophilia > Gaiellales > Gaiellaceae > Palsa-739. Next base: position 48,106 of record CAVWCS010000003.1, on the reverse strand, counting down.
CCGACGCCCTGGCGCACCTCGACGATGACGTCCTTGCGGTCGGCAGGGTCGGTCGGGACGAGCGCGAGGCGGAGCTCCTCCTCGAGCGCGCGCCGTGCGCGCCTCGAGGTCGGGCACGAGCTCGCGGAGATCGGAGTCATCGCGCGCCGCGGCGAGGTCCTCGCTCAGCGCCTTCCACTCCCGCGCGAGCTTGTACGGCTGCTCGAGCTCCTTCAGGCGGCGACCGACGTCCGCCGCCTCGCGGTGGTCGTTGTAGACGGCCGGGTCGGACATGCGAGCCTGGAGCTCCTCGTACGAGCGCTCGAGTTCCGCAACGAGGTTGTCGAAGTCCGTCGCCATCGCGACGGTCAGCCTAGCTTTGCCTCCAGGGTGATCTCCGGGACGCCGGCCAGCGCCTTCGAGACGGGGCAGTTCTCCTTCGCCGTCTGCGCCGCCTGCCGGAAGCCGTCCTCGCCCAGGCCGGGAACGTCCCCTTCGACCGTGAGCTCGATGCGCGTGATCCCCTCGCGCGGCTGGAACGTCACCGTCGCCGAGGTGCGAAGCTCGGTCGGGGGCGTCTCCGCCCGCGCGAGCCCGGCGGACAGTGCCATCGAGAAGCACGCGGCGTGCGCGGCCGCGATGAGCTCCTCGGGGCTCGTCGACGTGGGCGCGTCCTCGGCGCGGTTCGGCCAGCTGACGGTCTGCTCGCCGATCGAGCCGCTCGTCGTCGAGACGATCGTCCCGGAGCCTTCCATCAGGCTCCCTTGCCACACAACCTCCGCACGGCGATCCGTTGCCATCTCGTCCTCCCTGTCCAGTTCGTTCGACCAGACCCTGAGCGTAGTTACCGACACATCCATGTCCCCGCAGGACACGTCCTGTTGTCAGACATTCGGACGTGGCCGAGGCGGACGAGTCCGAAAGAGCGTCTTGTCCGCCAGACGCTGTTCCGCCACGCTGTCCGAGTGACGACTGTGCTCCGCGACGCACACGCCGGGATCCATCACGTGTGGGTCGGCGCGACTGGGAACGAGTCGTACTTCGTCGACGAGATCGACCGGATGACGTGGGTGCGCGGCCTCGTGCAGACGGCCGACATGCACGGGCTGACGTGTCTGGCCTTCTGCCAGATGACCACCCACACACACCTCCTCGTGGACGCTCCGGAGCGATCGCTCAGCCTCGCGATGCAGCGCCTGAATTGGGACTACAGCAGGAGATTCAACGTTCGCCATGAACGTCTCGGCCAGTTCGTGCGGAGGCGCTACGGCAACCGCCGCATCGACGGACCCGCGGATCTGCTGGGCGTGTTCGCGTACATCGTCCTCAACCCCGTCAAGGCCGGCATGTGCCCGCGTGCCGAGGACTGGCGGTGGAGCAGCCTGGCCTCGAGTCTTGGGCTCACAGACGACTATCCGTTCGTCGACGCGTCTCTCGTGCTCGCGGAAACGGGCGGTTCCACTGGGCGACTGCGATCGTTCCTCGAGGCGCGCTGGAGCAACCACCTGTCCAAAGAGGCCACGTCCGATCGTCTGACAACCGGACGTGGCCCGTGGGGACACGGCTAGGCCATGACCTCCACGAGCGACTCGCCCGACTTGCTCTCCAGCGAGAGCACCTCGCGCAGCGCGCGAATCGAGACTTCGAGCTGCTCGAGCGACGGTTCGCGCGTCGTGAGCCTCTGTAGCCAGAGGCCGGGCGCGAGCAGCGTCATGAGGACGCGGTTGCCGGAGTGCTTGCCGGCGAAACGGATCAGCTCGTACGCGATCCCCGCGATGACCGGCAGGAACGCGATCCGCTCGAGCACGAGCCAGTACCAGGTCGGCCGTCCGAAGAACGCGTAGACGAAGATGGCGATCACCATCACCCAGAGGAGGAACGCGGTGCCGCAGCGCGGGTGGATGAGCGAATAGCGCTGCACGATCTCCGGCTCCAGCTCCTCCCCCGCTTCGTACGCGTTGATCGCCTTGTGCTCGGCGGCGTGGTACTGGAAGACGCGCTTGAGGTCGGGGAGGAGGGAGATCAGCCCGAGGTACGCGACGAGCAGCGCGATGCGGATCCCGCCCTCGACGATCGCGAACCACGTCCCCTTGACCGGGAGCGCCTCGGTGATGAAGCCCGGCGTCAGCTTGAAGAGCGCGAGCGCGAAGCCGATCGCAATCACGAAGGCGAAGATGAGCGCCCCACGCGAGAGCTCCGTCTCCACTTCGCCGTCCGCTCCCTCCTCCTGCGCCGCGTACTGCGCCGAGATCGAGAGCGCGCGGAAGCCGATTGCGAGCGACTCACCAAGCGCGATCACGCCGCGCACGATCGGCAGCCGCCAGACCCAGTGGCGCGCCATCGGCGACGAGATCGGCCGCGAGACCTGCGCAATGTCGCCCTTCGGAGTACGGACGGCGACGGACCAGTTGCCCGGGCCACGCATCATCACGCCCTCGAGGACGGCCTGGCCTCCGACGTTCGCCATTGGCGTGGGTTAGCGCTTCGCGCGGTCTGCGCGCTCGAGCCGGCGCTGGAACCGCTCGACGCGGCCGCCCGTGTCCATGAGCTTCTGCTTGCCCGTGTAGAACGGGTGGCACTGCGAGCAGATGTCGACGTGCAGCTCGGACTTCGTCGAGCGGGTCTGGAACGAGTTCCCGCACGAGCACGTCACGGTGGCGACGACATATTCGGGATGAATGCCGGTCTTCACAGTCCTCCCAAGATAGCAGCGGCCATATGGGCTTCCACGTTGCCGCCGGAGACGATCACGGCCACATTCGGCCCGGCTTCGACCTTGCCCGCGAGCACCGCTCCGAGCGCCGCCGCGCCCGCGGGCTCGCACGCAAGCTTCGCGCGCGCGTAGAGGAACCGCATGCCGGCGGCGATCTCGCCCTCGGTGACGAGAACGGTCTCGACGCGGCCGCGGCAGAGCTCGAGCGGCAGTTCTCCGGCGAATGGAGGAGCGAGGCCGTCGGCGATCGTGTCGGTGCCGACGCGGACGCTGTGGCCGGCAGCGAGCCCGGCGCTGAAGGCCGGCGAGTTCTCCGGCTCGACCGCGACGACGCGGGCGCGGCCATCGACCGCCGCGACGATGCCGGAGATGAGCCCGCCGCCGCCGACCCCGACGACGACCGTCTCGAGATCCGGCACGTCCTCGAGCAGCTCGAGGGCGAGCGTGCCGTGGCCCGCGACGACGAGCGGGTCGCTGTGCGGATGGACGAAGAAACGGCCTTCGCGCTCGACGACAGCGAGCGTCTTCTCGTACGCCTCGGCCGGATCGGCGGCGGAGAGGTCGACTGTCGCGCCGTAGCCGCGCGTCCGCTCGATCTTGAACGCGCTCGCGGTCTCCCACATCTCCACGAGGCAGTCGACACCTTCCAGCGCCGCTGCCCACGCGACCGCCTGCGCGTGGTTGCCGGCCGACCACGTGACGACGCCGCGCGTCTGCTCCTCCGGCGTCAACATCGCGATCCGGTTGAGCGCCCCGCGCGCCTTGAAGGAGCCGGTCTTCTGGAAGAGCTCGGCCTTGAGCCCGACGCCGCCGGCCTCCGTGGAGCGCAGGGTCGGCGTCCGAAGGATGCGCCCCGCCAGCCGCTCACACGCGCGCTCGACGTCCTCGCGATTCACCCCCACGTGGCCTTGTACCACGCGCTACTGAGCCACTAGCTCTTCCGGCGCCGCGACGGGTGTCCGCAGGCGCACCGTGAAGACGGTCAGCTCTCCGGCCCGGCTCTCGACGTCGACGCTCCCGCCCATCGCGTGCGTAAGCTCCTTGACGATCGCGAGCCCCAGGCCCGTGCCGACCGGCCGTTCGCGCCCGTACCGCTCGTGGAGGTAGAAGCGCTCGAAGGCGTGCTCGCGGTCGCCGGCGTCGAGGCCAGGCCCGGTGTCCTCGACGCGGAGGACACCGGGCTCCGCGACGACCCGAACATCTCCGCCGGCCGGAGTCAGGCGCAAGGCGTTCTCGACGAGGTTCGAGACGACCTGGAGGACACGGTCGGCGTCCGCGACGGCCGGGGCAGGCCCGTTCGTGACCGCATGGAGCGTCACGCCGAACTCCGCCGCCGCCTGCTGGTAGCGGCGCGACGCGTCCTCCACAACCTCCGCGAGATCGATCTCGGAGTTGTGGACGCTGAAGTCGGTGCGGTTCATGCGCGCGAGGTCGAGCAGGTCCTTGACGAGACGCTCGAGCCGCCGCGCCTCTGCCGTCACGATCACGGCCGCCTCGCGTGGGTCGATCGCGCCGTCCTCGACCGCCTCGGCGTAGCCGCGGATCGCGGTGAGAGGTGTCTTGAGCTCGTGGCTCACCGACAAGAAGAAGTTCCGCTCCGCCTCCTGCGCGCGGCGTAACTGCTCGACGAGCGCGTTGAACGAGACGGCGAGCGTCGCGATCTCGGCGGCGCCTTCGACCGGCACCGGCTCGGGATGCGTGCCGCCCGCGAGCGTACGCGCGGCGCTCGCGATCCGGTCGACCGGACGCGAGATCCGGCGCGCGACGAGGAACGCGGCGAGCGCGGCGAGCAGGCCGCCCGCGCCGGCCGCGATCAAGAGTCCCCAGACATACGGCGACAAGAGCGAAGTGGCCGTACTCTGCCGACGGAACAAGATGAGGTCGTGGGGGGTCGAGTACCGCGCCGCGAAGTAGAACGCGACGCCGCCCGAAGTCACTGTTCCCTGCACGGGGAGATGGCGCGCCAGGGACTGCTGCGCGGCCACGGGAAGGACGTCTGTCCTCGTGGAGTACCGCTCGTGCTGCTTACGAAGGATCACCCGGACATCCGGCGGGACAGTCCGCGACACCGATGCCTGCTGCTCCTGCGCGACGAGGTCCGCCTGCCGCGCGAGATCCGCAAGCGTCGCCTGCTCCACGGCGCGCCGGGTGAGAACGAGGCCGAGCCCGATCGTCAGCGCGACGCAGACGATGACGACGACTCCGATCGCCTGGAAGAGCCGCGAGCGGAGACTCGTGCCGCGCATCAGCTCTCAGGAATGAGCTTGTAGCCGGCGCCGCGCACGGTGCGGATCCCTTCAGCGTCGCCGAGCTTGCGGCGCAACTGCGCGACGTGCATGTCGACGGTGCGCGTGCCGCCCGGGTACGTCATCCCCCAAACGAGGTCGAGTAACCGCTCCCGCGAGAGGACGATCCCGGGATGCTCGAGGAAGCACGCGAGGAGGTCGAACTCCTTGCCCGTGAGCTCGATCGAAGCGCCAGCAACGGTCACCTCGCGCGACTCGCGCCGCAGAACGATCTCGCGTGCAGACAGCACTTCGTCCTCGTTGCGCTGTTCCGAGCGGCGGAGAATCGCTTTGATCCGCGCGGAGAGCTCGCGTGGCGAGAACGGCTTCGCGACGTAGTCGTCGGCGCCGATCTCGAGCCCCGCGACGCGATCGGGTTCCTCGTCGCGCGCCGTGAGCATGATGATCGGCACCTTCGAGCCGGCGCGGATCCGGCGGCAGACCTCGAAACCGTCGATCCCCGGCAGCCCGATGTCGAGCACGACGAGGCGGACCGGATGCTGCCGGAGCTCGGCAACAGCCTCCTCGCCCGACCGGAGCCAGACGACACGCCAGCCGTCCTGCTGTTCGAGGTACTGCTTGACGAGACGACCGATAGCGTCGTCGTCTTCGACGAGCAGGAGAACTCCCCCCGTGCCGCGACCGTTCACACCGGCAGAATAAGCCGGATCAGCGCTTGGAGCTTGCGCCGACGCCCTACTAGCGCTTCTTCTCGACCACGACCGCGTCGGCCGGGCCGCTCGGCGCAGGCCACGTCACGAGGACGCGCCAACCGGGCTTGATGTTCTTTGCCTTGATCGACGCACCGTTCCCAGGCCCAGTGACTCTCGTCGACGACGAGGTGGCGATCGACTGCACCGTCCCATCCGCCTCGCGCAGCGTGAGCTGCGACAGCGCGTTCGAGACGACGACGCCGCGGTCGACCCTCCACTCCGAGCCGTTGTTCTCGACGACGTCGGCGCGCACCATGTTCTTCCCGAACAGCGTCGAGACGACGACCTGCCGCAGCGCCAGCGCGCCCGGCGCGAGCCAGAGCGCGGCATTGAGCATCACGAGGACTGCTGCGAGGATGAGGAAACGCCTGCTCCGCATTGACACATTCTGCTTGGTCGGGAGCACTCGCACGGTAAATCCCCTGTAAAAGGAGTAAGGCCGCTCAGGTGCTCGTGTACTCGGGCCCGGAGCCGCCCTCGGGCGGCGTCAGGCGGCCGCCCTTCGCGGTGATCGCGCCGCACTGGACGCAGTTCGACGGTGCGACCTCGACCGTGACGGTGCCGTCGTCGGCCTCGGCGCCGACCTCGTAGACGTGCGCCGGGCACATCGCGGCCCACATCCGCGCGACGTCGGCCGGCACGCGCCGCTCGATGCGGATGTGGTTCGGCTGGTCGTCGCGCGTCTTGTTGCCGGAGGCGAAGACGGAGGAGAGCTTGTCGAACGTGAGCTTCCCGTCGGGCGCGGGGTAGCTCGCGGCGCGGTTCGTCGTGAGGAGCGGCTGCGTCGGCGTCCGGCTCCGCTTCGCGCCGCCCGACTGCGATACGCCCCTTCGAGACGGTCATCGCGCTCGCGAGCGCGCCGCCGACGAAGAAGCCGCGCTGGAAGACCTGGCGCATGTCGCGCACCTCGCGGAGGTCCTTCCAGATGAAGCTCTCGCGGATCGCGTCGTCGTAGGACGAGAGCGCGCTTGCCGGCGTCTCGCCGCGCTGGAGCGCGCGGAACGCCGCCTCGGCCGCGAGCCGGCCCGACTCGATCGCGTAGTGGACGCCCTTCAGCCGCGGGATGTTGACCATCCCCGCGCCGTCGCCGCAGAGCAGCAGTCCGGGCGCGTGGAGCTGGCTCGGCAGCGAGTGGAAGCCGCCGCTCGGGATCGTCTTCGCCCCCCACTCGACGCGCTCGCCGCCCTCGAGGATCTGGCGGATCTTCGGGTGCGTCTTCAGCTCCTGCAGCAGGTCGTGGACGGACAGCTCGGCGTCGCGGTAGTCGAGGCCGACGACGATGCCGATCGTGACCATGTCGTCGCCGATCGGATAGATGAACGAGCCGCCGAACTCGCGGTACTTCGCGCCGGCGCGCAGCGGCCAGCCCATCGTGTGGACGATCGTCTCGAGCGGCTTCGCGACCTTCCAGACCTCCTTCACGCCGAGCTCCCAGACCTGCGGCTCGTCGCCGCGCAGGCCGAAGCGGTCGAGCGCGACGCCGGTGAGGTGGCCCTGCGTCCCCTCGGCGAGCACGGTGACCTTGCGCGACGAGGTCGGAGCCGGGCTCGAAGTTCGGCAGCTCCTGTCCCTCGCGGCCGCGTCCCTTGTCGCCGGTGCGGACGCCGACGACGCGGCCGTGCGTCGACGAGCAGCTTCTGCGCCGCCGTCTCCGGGAGGATCATCGCCCCGCCCTCCTCCGCCTTCTCGGCGAGCTAGCGGCCGAGCTGGGAGAGGGAGAAGATCGAGTTGCCGTGGTTCCGCATCGGCGGCGGCGGCGGGATGCGGCAGCGCGTTGCGCTTCGTGAGGACGTAGACCGCCTCGCCGGGCACCTCGCCGTACGACGGCAGGTCCTGCATCCGGAACTTGTCGCCGAAGAGTCGGCGCGAGGCCGCGGGTTCGACGACCGCGCCGGAGAGCAGGTGCGAGCCGGGCTGCTTGCCCTTCTCGAGCAGCGCGACGGGAACCTCGCCGAGCCGCTCCGCCGTCTCCGGGTCGCTCTTCCAGCAGCTGGCCGAGCCGGATCGCGCACGCGAGCCCCGCCGGGCCGGCGCCGACGATGAGCACGCCGACCTCGATCCGCTCGTCCGCCGGGTCGGTCGGCGCCGCGACGAAGTCCGCAGCGTCGAACGGCGGCGGGTAGTCGGACGGGCGGCTCACGACCTTGCGCTGACGCACGAGCTCGGTGAGCTTCGGGACGATCTCGTGGACGTCGCCGACGACGCCGAGGTCGCTGAAGTCGAAGATCGGCGCGTTCGCGTCCTTGTTGATCGCGACGATCGTGCCGGAGCTCTGCATGCCGACCTTGTGCTGGATCGCACCGGAGATGCCGAGCGCGACGTAGAGCTTCGGCGAGACGGTCTTGCCGGTCTGGCCGATCTGGGCGGAGTACGGGTACCAGCCGGCGTCGACGACCGCGCGCGTCGCGCCGACCGCGCCGCCGAGCGCCTGCGCGAGCTCCTCCGCGAGCGTGAAGTTCTCCGGCGCGCCGAGGCCGCGGCCACCGGCGACGATCACGTCGGCGTCCTCGATCGACGGCCCGCTCGACTCCTCCGAGTCCTGCGCGACGAGCTTCAGCGCGGTCGAGTGCGCGGCGTACGACGGCGAGACGTCGACCACCTCCGGCTCGCCGCCGCCTGTCTCGGTCGCGTCGAACGAGCCGGCGCGGAAGAGCGCGAGGCGCGGCGTGCTCGTCCAGCCGACGTCGACGTAGACCGAGTCCTGGAGCGCCGGGCGCTTGCCGACGAGCTCGCCGCCGTTCGAGCTCGATGTCCGCGAGATCCCAGTTGAGCCCGGCGTCGAGCCGCGCGGCGAGACCGGCGGCGACGTCGGCGGCGAGGACGGAGTTCGCGAACAGGACGGTGTCGTAGCCGCCGTCGGCGACGACCTGCGCGATCACGTCGACGCGCGGCTGCGGCAGCGGCTGCGCGACCTCGGCGTCCTCGCACGCCCAGACCTTCGTCGCGCCGTAACGGCCCGCCTGCGCGGCGAGAGACTTCGCGCCGCTCGCCCGACGATCACGGCGTCGACGTCGCCGAGCGAAGCCGCCTTAGTGAGGACGCCGAGCGAGCCCTTCTGCAGGTCGGCGCCGTGGTGCTCGAGGAAGACGAGCGTGCTCAAATCAGTCTCTTCTCCGCAAGGAAGTCGACGATCGCCTGCGCGGCACTTCCGTCGTCCTCGATCTTGCGCGCGTCGCCGCGCGCGGGCGGGCTGCCGAGCGCGAGCACCGTCGTCCGCGAGCCGGCCTCGCCCACCGCGCCCGCGTCGACGCCGAGGTCGGCGAGGGAGAGGACGTCCTGCTGCTTCTTCTTCGCGCCCATGATCCCCTTGAGCGACGGGTACCGCGGCTCGTTGATCGCGTCGCTCACCGCGACGACGGCCGGGAGCGGCGCCTCGATCGTGTCGTAGCCGAACTCCGTCTGGCGCTTCGCCCGGAGCGAGCCGCCGTCGACGGTCAGCTCCATCGCCTGGGAGACGACCGGACGGCCGAGCCGCTCGGCGACCGCTGCCCAGAGGACGGCGCCGTCGGCGTCGGAGGCCTGCTGACCGAAGAGAACGAGGTCCGGCTCCTCGCTGCGCGAGCGCCGCCGCGAGCACGCGGCTCGTCGCGACGAGATCGGATCCGGCGGCCGCGTCGTCGGAGACGAGCACAGCGCGGTCGGCGCCCATCGCGAGCGCCTTGCGGAGCGAGTCGAGCGCCTTCTGCGGGCCGAGCGAGACGACGACGACCTCGGTGTCCGAGTCGCCCTTCAGTCGCAGCGCCTCCTCGACCGCGTTCGCGTCGAAGTGGTTGAGGGCGCCCTCGCCGGAGCGGTCGAGGCGCTTCGTGCCGGGATCGATGCGACTCGTCCCCTCGGGAACGTGCTTGACGCAGACGGCGATCTTCATCGGGCGGGACTCTAGTTGTGTGGCCCGGCGGCGTGATTCACATGCGCGCGGCGAGCGAAAGCACATCGCGGACGAACACCCGCGTGTCCCTGTACATGCCGTGCGTACGGACCGCGCGTTCGCCCTGATACCAGCCCGCGAGCGCCTTGCGCGTGTTGCCGCCGAAGTCGCCCAGCAGGTGGTGGAGATACGCGACGCCGACGTGGATGTTCCCGCTCGGGCCGTGCCGGACGTGGCGGCCGATCAACACGGTCTCGACGAATCGCCACGTGTATGGCTCGATCTGCATGATCCCTCGCGCTCCGGTCGAGGAGACGAGCCGGTTGTTGTACCCCGACTCCATCCACGCGAGCCCGCGGACGAGATCCACGTTCACGCCGTAGTGCGCGGCCCAGTGGTCGAGCAGGGCCTCGACGGAGCTGATGCTGTCGACCCGGCGCGGAGGCGGCGCGTGACCCGCGAGTGCAGCCCGCGTCATCGGCCCCACCATGCCGTCGGCGATGAGGCGTGCCTGCCGCTGGAAACGCCGGACGCCGCGCAGCGTCGTCCCGCCGAAATGGCCGTCCACCGGCACGGCAATCCCGCGGCGGACAAGCAGGAACTGGAGAACGGCGACGTCCCAGCCGATCTCGCCGCGCTCCAACAGCCGCGTCCCGTAGAGCGGACGGCCGAGCGCACCGAGCGCTCCGCGAGTGCGGCGGCTGGCGTGACCGGTGACACGGAGATGGTGTGCGCGCTGGAAGTCGCGGACGCCCTGGATCGTGAGCGGCCCGCGGATCGCGTCGATCGTGCCCGCGTAGAGACCCTTTGCGCGTAGCGCGACCTGCAGCCCGGCGACCTGCGGATCGCGGCCGGCGAACGCGACCGGCGCCACGAGAGCGGCAACAGCCGCCGCGCCGACGCAAAGGAGAAGGCGCATGCGCATCGGACCAGCCGATTACGCGGCGGGCGCGCCGATTCCTGCGTGCTCTATCTGCCGGTGAAGTGGGGCGGGCGCTTCTCGGCGAAGGCCGCGAGGCCCTCCTTCGCGTCCTCGCTCGCGAAAAGGTCGCCGAACTCCTCCGCCTCGAGCGCGAGCGCACCCGGAGAGAGATTGAGCAGCCGCTTCGCGATGCGGAGCGCGACCGGGCTCTTCTCCGCGAGCTTCCGCGCGACCTCGAGGGCGTGGTCGAGGACCGGGTCGGCGATGGCGTTCACGAGCCCGATGCGCAGGGCCTCCTCGGCGTCGATCATCCGGCCCGTAAGGATCAGTTCCTTCGCGACGCCGAGCCCGCAGACGCGTGCGAGCCGCTGCGTTCCGCCCCAGCCTGGGACGATGCCGAGGTCGATCTCCGGCTGGCCGAGCCGCGCCTTGCTCGACGCGTAGCGGATGTCGCAGCCGAGCGCGAGTTCGCACCCGCCGCCGAGGGCGAAGCCGTTCAGCGCGGCGATCGTCGGCTTGGGCATCACCTCAAGCAGGAGCGTCACCTCGTGCCCGAGCCCACCCCACCTCATTGCCTCTTCGCGGCCGAGCCCGGCCATGTATTTGATGTCGGCGCCGGCCACGAACGCCCGGTCGCCGGCACCCGTAAGGACGACGACGCGGGTCGCGTCGTCCTCGGCGAGCTCGCGCAGCCGGTCGCGGAGCTCGGTCAGCGTTTCGACGTTCAGGGCGTTGAGCGCGTCCTGGCGGTCGATCGTGACGAGCGCGACGCCGTCGGTGTTCTCGACGAGAACGCTCAAGCCGCCGTGCCGACCGCGCCGCGGATGAAGTCGACGATCTCGCTCGTCGGCGCGCCCGGGCCGAACACGCCGGCGATCCCGAGCTTCTTGAGCTCGTCCGCGTCGTCGTCCGGGATCGTCCCGCCGACGACCACGACGACGTCGTCCGCGCCCTCAGCGGCGAGCAGTTCGATGATGCGGGGCACGAGGGTCATGTGCGCGCCTGAGAGGATCGAGATGCCGACGGCGTCCGCGTCCTCCTGGATCGCCGTCTCGACGATCTGCTCGGGCGTCTGGTGGAGGCCGGTGTAGATGACCTCCATGCCGGCGTCGCGGAGCGCGCGAGCGATGATCTTGGCGCCGCGATCGTGCCCGTCGAGCCCCGGCTTCGCGACAACAACGCGGATGTTCCCAGCCATCGCGCGGAGCCTAGCTCTTACGGACACGTCGGAACCTGGTTCCGACGTGTCCGTTTGTGATGGGTCTGAGCGATGCCTTCGACCGTTTTGCGCAGCTGCGCGACGCCGCACGCCTCCGCGATCACGACAGCGGCATCGACGAAGGGAAAATCAGACAACATCGCGACCGTGGTTCGATAGCTGCTCCAGTACCACTCATGCGGCCAACGGCACAATCCATCGGCAACCGGGTTGAGGACGACGTATGCGTATGTGCCAAGCAAGTCGTCACCGTCCTTGATACGGCGGCTCCCGTACCGCTTCCTCACGAACGTTCCGACTCGACCGTGGCGCAGATTGAAGGCGCATGAGTACTCGCGATTCAGCTCCCGCATCCCGATCGAGAGTGAGTTGTCGGGGACGTCCACGAGGAGGTGCACGTGAGTCGACATCTGACAGAACGCAATGCACGTCCATCCGTGCGCCCGCACAGTCATGACCAACAGCCTGACCCACATGATGCGATCGACCTCGTCGAGAAAGTAGTCCCAGTCTCCCGTGGCGTTCACCCACACGTGGTGGATGCCTGGAGCGCTGTCACGGGGCCGGCGAGGCATACCGAGACACTTCCTGGTCGAGGAGCTCGCCGCAAGATGTCCCCCGCGGACACGCCCCACCGAGCCACGTCGGAACCTGGTTCCGACGTGTCGCGTCAGGACATGTCTGTCAGAAGACCGGGGTCTCGCGCCACGTGCCCCAGACCTCGCGGAGCGTGTCGCACATTTCGCCCATCGTCACGTACGCACGCGACGCGTCCATGATTGGTTCCATGAGGTTGCGGCCTTCGACCGCGGCGTCTTCCTTCAGCCGCGCGATCGCAGCTTCTGCCGCGGCTGAGTCGCGCCCCGCGCGCACCGCCTGCACCCGCTCGATCTGCTTCGTCTCGAGCGCGGGATCGATGCGGAGGAGCTCGATCTGCTGCTCCTCCTCGAGCTGGTAGCGGTTGACGCCGACGATGACGCGCTCGCCGCGCTCGACCTCCGCCTGGTAGCGGTAGCTCGCCTCGGCGATCTCGCGCTGCTGGAAGTTCTGCTCGATCGCGGGGATGACGCCGCCGAGCGCCTCGATCTGCTCGAAGTAGTCGTACGCCTGCCGCTCGAGCTCGCTCGTGAGCTGCTCGAGGTAGTACGAGCCGCCGAGCGGATCGATCGTGTTCACGACGCCGGTCTCGTGCGCGATCACCTGCTGCGTCCGCAGCGCGAGCCGCACCGCATGCTCGGTCGGCAACGCCAACGCCTCGTCGAACGAGTTCGTGTGCAACGACTGCGTCCCACCCAAAACAGCCGCCAGCGCCTCGATCGCGGTGCGGATGAGGTTCACCTCCGGCTGCTGCGCGGTCAAAGAGACGCCGGCGGTCTGCGTGTGGAACCGCATCAGCCACGAGCGCGGATCCTTCGCGCCGTACTTGTCGCGCATCAGCGTCGCCCAGATCCGGCGCGCCGCCCGGTACTTCGCGATCTCCTCGAAGAAGTCGAGATGCGCATTGAAGAAGAAGGAGAGCCGGGGCGCGAACGAATCGACGTCCAACCCGCGCTCGAGGCACGCCTCGACCAGCGCGAACCCGTTGGACAGCGTGAACGCGAGCTCCTGCGCCGCGTTCGAGCCGGCCTCGCGGATGTGGTAACCGGAGATCGAGACGGGGTGCATGAGCGGCATGTGCTCGGCGCACCACTCGACCATGTCGACGACGAGCCGCATCGACGGGTGCGGCGGGAAGATCCACTCCTTCTGCGCGATGTACTCCTTGAGGATGTCCGTCTGGACAGTGCCGCGCAGCGCCGCGAGCGGAACGCCGTGCTCCTCGCCGACGCACGCGTAAAAAGCGAGCAGCATCGCCGCCGGACCGTTGATCGTCATCGACGTCGAGACCTCGCCGAGCGGGATCCCGTCGAAGAGCGTCTCCATGTCGGCGAGCGAGTCGATCGCGACGCCCTCGCGGCCGACCTCGCCGAGCGAGCGCGGATGGTCCGAGTCGTAGCCCATCAAGGTCGGCATGTCGAACGCAGTCGACAAGCCCGTCTGGCCGTGCTCGGTCAAGTAGCGGAACCGCTCGTTCGTCTCCTCCGCGGTGCCGAAGCCGGCGAACTGGCGCATCGTCCACAGCCGGCCGCGGTACATCGACGGGTAGACGCCGCGCGTGAAAGGAAACGCGCCAGGCCAGCCGAGGTCGCGCTCGTAGTCGATCTCGACGTGGTCGGGCGAGTAGAGCGGCTCGTTCTCGACGCCCGAGATCGTGGAGAAGAGCTCGCCCTGCCGCTCGGCCGTCTTCTCGTACCGGTCGCGCCAGCCGGCGCTCCCCGTATCGGGCTTCCGCGTTGTCGCCATCCCCACGAAGTCTAGAGCGGGCTCTCCGTCGCGAGGGTGACGCCCGGCAGGCCCCGCGACCTCCTCTGCCGCGGGGCCTGACGATCAAGCGTCAGTTCGTGAGCCCCGGAGTCGATCTCCGGTGAGAGGCGAGACGTGGCGCCCCTGTGGAGGTTCCGGTGGCGCCGAAGGGGACGAACAAGGCAGTCATGTCCGTGTCGGTGGTGAGGGTTCCGCTGCCGCTATACCGCCACCCAGTCAACTTGAACGTTTCCGGTGTGGGGCCGGACACCGTCACGGGGAAGAGGAACGTGTTGGCAGTGCCCGCCTCGCCGCTCGCCGGGACTTCAGCACTGACGAAATAGGAGGAGTCCGACCCTTCGCTCAGCTGCGTGGAAAGCTGACACGCACATCCGTCAGTGTCTGTGGCCGCGTTCACCAGCACGAATCCCGAACGCGGGACCGTGAGGGTGACGGAGGCGATCGTCTTCAGGTTGCCGTCCGGGATGGACGAATCGACGTGCGTGGCCGCACCGCGCGTCAGCTGGTTCGCGGCGTAGCCGCCGACGGTATTCGCGTCACCGGCAGTCTTCGCGTGCTTGACGCTGAGCTTCGGCGCGAGCTTCTTCACTAACGCCGTATCTGCCTTCGCATCCGGGTCGTTCGCGGTGCCGGCAGCGACTGCGGTGCCGCCGAGCACGAGGGCGAGCGCGATCATCGAGATCACGATCGCCGGGCTGGGCAGGCGAAACATTTGCTTGAACATCAGCACCCCCTGTCAACGTTGTTGGAACGCTCGACGGGCAGAGTGCCAGTTGCGGGCGACGGCGTGGGGTGATCGGCGCCGGTTACGTCACTGCCGCGGACGCAAGCGACGTGACGCTGAGGTTGTTGTAGCCGGGCGCCGAAACCGTCTCGACCACCCGCAGTCTCTTCCCGATGTCTGAGGATCCAGGCTTGTAGGTGTTCGCCGTCGCGCCGGAGATGGTCACGCAACTCGCGAGTGTGGTGCTGGTGCACCGCAGCCACTGATAGCTCCGGGCGGTCGGCGTCGGCGTGTAGGAACCCTGCGTGACGGACGAGGTCACCCCGTGCTTCGGGTATCCGAAGACCGCGACTTGCGTGTTCATCACGAAGGTGCCCTTTACGACCAGAGCCGACGCCGCCGACGTGGACCCGCCGCTGACGTAGAGCGACTTCGTCACCGTCTCGACCACGCGCAGTGTCTTCCCGACGTCAGCCGCTACCGGCGTATACGTGGAGTAGGTCGCGCCCGAGATCGCCACGCAGGTGTTGCCGGTGCTGTCGCACCGCTTCCACTGGTACGAGCGCCCGGACGGCGTCGGCGAGTACGTGCCACCCGTGATCGTGGACTTGGTGCCAACCGTCGGCGTCCCGTTGATCGCCACCGCCGTGGTCGTGGCGAAGATGCCCTTGACCACGACCGCGCTCGACGTCGAGCTGCCGTTGTTGTACCCCGCCCGCGTCGCCGTCTCCACGACCCGCAGCGTCAAGCCGATCTGGCTGGAGACCGGCGTGTACGTGCTGCCCGTCGCGCTACCGATGTTCGAGCAGCTCGCGCCGCTGCTGTCACACAGCTCCCACTGATGCGAAGTCGTCGTCGCCGTCGGCGCGTAGACGCCGTTCGTGATCGTCGTTGCGGTACCAACCGTCGGCGTGCCGTTGATCGCCACCGCCGTGGTCGTCGAGAAGTTCCCCTTGATCACGACCGGGCTCGCAGCAGACGTCGACCCGCCGTTGTTGTAGCCGGACTCCGACACCGTCTCCACGACCTTGAGAGTCGAACCGACGTCGCCCGAGACCGGCGTGTACGAGCTCGCGTTCGCGCCAGTGATGTTCGTGCAGGTGCTGCCCGAGCACGACTCCCACTGATACGAACTCGACGCGGGCGTCGGCGAGTAGCTGCCGGCATTCAGCGTCGACGCTGTACCAACCGTCGGCGTCCCATTGATAGCCACCGGCGTATTCGTCGAGACGTCGCCGTTGACGACGGCCGCGCTCGCCGCAGAGGTCGAGCTGCCATCGGCGTAGCCGTCCTTCGTGACCGTCTCCACTACACGCAACGTCAATCCCACGTCGCCGGCGACCGGCGTGTACGAGCTCGAGGTCGCGCCTCCGATGTTCGAGCAGGTGCCCGAGCACGACTCCCACTGATACGAGTGACCGGTGGGCGACGGCGAGTACGTCCCGGCGAAGATCGTGGACAGAGTCCCGACCTTCGGGGTCCCGCCGCTGATCGACACCGCGGTATTCGTCGCGATCGTGCCCTTGACCACGACCGCACTCGCAGACGTCGAGCTGTGGTCGTTGTAGCCACTCTTCGACACCGTCTCGACGACGCGCAACGTCGATCCGGCATCGCTCGCGACCGGCGTATACGAACTGGAGGTCGCAGTCGCAATGTCCGCACAGTTGTTACCCGCGCTATCGCACAACCTCCACTGATACGTGCTGGAGGTCGGCGTCGGCGAGTAACTCCCCGCCGTGATCGTCGACGCCGTATCAACCGTCGGCGTCCCGTTGATCGCCACGGCCGAGCTCGTCGTGAAGTCACCCTTGATGACCACCGGGCTCGGGCTCGAGGTGGAGCTGCCATCGTTGTAATCCGCCCTCGAAACCGTCTCGACGACCACCAGGGTCGAGCCGACATCGCCGGTCACCGGCGTGTACGTATGGCCTGTCGCGCCACCGATTGGCGCGCAACTGCTGTTGCACAGCTCCCACTGGTACGTACGCGACGTCGTCAACGGCGAGTAGACGCCGTTGGTGACCGTCGTGGCCGTACCCACCGTGGGCTGGCCGTTGATCAGGACGTCCGAGGACGTCGTGAAGGTTGCCTTCGTGATCGTCAGGTCGCCGTTGGCGTAGGTGATGTTGTAGTTCGAAGCCAGGAAGCCGTTCGACCCGGTCGCGGCCGAGGGGACGATGTCGCCGCTGTAGGTGCCGACCGACGCCGTGGTGCTGGCGTCGTTACCGCTGGTACTGGTCAGCGTGACGGAGGTGACCTGCTCGCTGTTGGCCTCGTTGCCGCTGGTCGTGAAGGCGGTGCCGCCGAGGCTGAGCGAGGTGCCGTAGATCTTGGAGCGGTTGTTGGCGGTGATCGTCAGCGCCCGCTTCGTGATCGAGAGGTTGGCGGTGGCGCTGTTGTCGAAGCTGTAGTTGTCGGCAGAGCCGCCCGAGCAGCTGATCGTCCGGGGCGACTGGGCGACCGTCGTGGTCGTCGTGTAGTCCGAGGTGCAGGACGGAGCGACATAGCCGGACGCCGTTCCGGCGTTCTCGCTGTTCTGGAAGCCGGTGACCGAGAGCGTGTACGACGGAACCGCCTGCCCGTACATGCGCGACTGCGGATCCGGCGTCACCGTCAGCGACGCCTTGCTGACGGTCAGGTTGGCCGTGGCCGAAGTGTTGAAGCTGTAGTTGTTGGCCGAGCCACCCAAGCAGCTGATCGTCCGGGGCGACTGGGCGACCGTGGTGGTCGTCGTGTAATCGCTAGTGCAGGACGGAGCGACATAGCCACTGGCGGTGCCGGCGTTCTCGCTGTTCTGGAAGCCCGTGACCGAGAACGTGTACGACGGAGCCGCCTGGCCGTACGTGCGCGACTGCGGATCCGGCGTCACCGTCAGCGACGCCTTGCTGACGGTCAGGTTCGCCGTGGCGGACTCGTCGAAGCTGTAGTTGTCGGCCGAGCCGCCCGAGCAGCTGATCGTGCGGGGCGACTGGGCGACCGTGGTGTTGTGCGTGTAGTCCGAGGTGCAGGACGGGCTGCTGTACCCGCTGGCGGTGCCCGCGTTCTCGCTGTTCTGGAAGCCCGTGACCGAGAACGTGTAAGACGGAACCGCCTGCCCATAGGAGCGCGACTGCGGATCCGGCGTCACCGTCAACGTCGCCTTAGTCACGGTCAGGTTGGCGGTGGCGCTGTTGTTGAAGCTGTAATTGTTGGCCGAACCGCCCGAGCAGCTGATCGTCCGGGGCGACTGGGCAACGGTGGTCGCCGTCGTGTAATCGCTCGTGCAGGACGGAGCCACATAACCGGACGCCGTCCCGGCGCTCTCGCTGTTCTGGAAGCCCGTGACCGAGAACGTGTAAGACGGAACCGCCTGCCCGTACGTGCGCGACTGCGGATCCGGCGTCACCGTCAACGTCGCCTTAGTCACGGTCAGGTTGGCGGTGGCGCTGTTGTTGAAGCTGTAATTGTTGGCCGAACCGCCGGAGCAGGTGATGGTGCGGGGCGACTGGGCGACCGTCGTCGCCGTCGTGTAGTCCGAGGTGCAGGACGGAGCGACATAGCCCGACGCCGTCCCGGCGCTCTCGCTGTTCTGGAAGCCCGTGACCGAGAACGTGTAAGACGGAACCGCCTGCCCGTACGTGCGCGACTGCGGATCCGGCGTCACCGTCAACGTCGCCTTAGTCACGGTCAGGTTGGCGGTGGCGCTGTTGTTGAAGCTGTAATTGTTGGCCGAACCGCCGGAGCAGGTGATGGTGCGGGGCGACTGGGCGACCGTCGTCGCCGTCGTGTAGTCCGAGGTGCAGGACGGAGCGACATAGCCCGACGCCGTCCCGGCGTTCTCGCTGTTCTGGAAACCCGTGACCGAGAACGTGTACGACGGAACCGCCTGCCCATAGGAGCGCGACTGCGGATCCGGCGTCACCGTCAACGACGCCTTGCTGACCGTGAGACTGGAGGTCGCCGAGGTGTTGAAGCTGTAGTTGTTGGCCGAACCACCCGAGCAACTGATCGTCCTGGGCGACTGGGCGACCGTCGTCGCCGTCGTGTAATCCGAGGTGCAGGACGGAGCCACATAGCCTGACGCCGTCCCGGCGTTCTCGCTGTTCTGGAAACCCGTGACCGAGAACGTGTACGACGGAACCGCCTGCCCATAGGAGCGCGACTGCGGATCCGGCGTCACCGTCAACGACGCCTTGCTGACCGTGAGACTGGAGGTCGCCGAGGTGTTGAAGCTGTAGTTGTTGGCCGAACCACCCGAGCAGCTAATCGTCCTGGGCGACTGGGCGACCGTCGTCGCCGTCGTGTAATCCGAGGTGCAGGACGGAGCCACATAGCCTGACGCCGTCCCAGCGTTCTCGCTGTTCTGGAAACCCGTCACCGAGAACGTGTACGACGGAACCGCCTGCCCATAGCTGCGCGACTGCGGATCCGGAGTCACCGTCAGCGACGCCTTGTTCACCGTCAGGGCGGTGGACGTATTGTCGGCCGCCGCGTTGAGAGTGCTGTCACCCGCATAGCTGTAGATGATCGTGTACGCCGTGACGCTGGCCGGGATTGTCGCCGTGCTGAAGTTGATCGAGAAGCTTCCGTTGCCGCCGGTCGTGGTCGTCGTCTGCGTGTTGCCGTTGATCTTGACGGAGACCGTCTCGCCGTTGACCGGGGCGGCGCTGCCCGCCGACACGGTCCCCGACAAGGTCACCGAGCTGGTGCCGTAGGGGATCGACTGCGACGCGGTCAGACTGCTGAAGACCGGGGTTGCCTTCGCGATCGTGAACGAGTTGCTGGTCGCCGTGGTCCAGCCGGACGAGGTTGCGGCCATCGTGTACGTGCCTGCGGTGTTGATCTGGAGGTTCGAGAACGTCGCCTTGCCGGAGGAGTCCGTGTTCACCGTGGTCGTGCTGGTGCCCGAGAACGATCCGGTGTTCAGCGTCAGCTGGATCGGAACGCCGCTCGTGCTGACGTTGTTCCCGTTCTGATCCTTGAGTTGGACGACGACACTGGGAGACATTGTGGAACCGGCCGTGGTGTTGCTCGGCAGCGTCGTGAATGCGAGCTGGTTCGCTGATCCCGTCGCCGGCTTGAGTGCGAGCAGCATTGCTCCCCACCGCTGGCTGCCTCCGAGCGTTGCGGATCCGGCCCCGGTGGCGCCCGCCGTCGACTTGACTCCAAAAGCCGCGCCGACGGTGCCGTTCCCGCTATGGGCGTAGCCCAGGTCGGTCAGCGTGACGTTCGGCGCGCTGTACGAGCCCACGGACCCCGCGTCGTCGAAGGCCGACACCACCATGACGACGCCCGCGTTCGCCGACGCCGTCGTGATGCTCGCCGCCGTGACGGCGGTCGACCCCCCAGTGTTGGTCGACAACGCAGGGGGAGTCACGTCGAACGGCCCGCCGGCGCTGCCGTCTACTTTCACGCCTCCTGTTGTGCTGACGCCCGAGAACGCGTTGACCTCACCGGACATCTTGTTGGTGCCGGACGGGCCGTTGAACGTGAAGCTTGATCCTTCGGTCCCGTCCGCGACCCGATAGAGAACCGTCACGGTGTGCTGCGCGCCGCCGCTCTCGATGTTGGCTGTCTGGACGAGCGTCCAGCCGGTTGCGGACACCGTCGTGATCGAGCTCCCTCCGGCGGCCATGAAGTTCGCGATGAGCACGTCGCCTGCGACCACGCCGGTCGGCTTGTTGATTGTCAGCGTCGCTTGATTGTTGTTAGCGAACGTGGCCGAACCGCGTTGGGTGATAGCTCCTGCCGAGGCGGTGACCGCGAGAAACGTACGGGAAAATCGGATGAGCATCCGAAAACCAGAACAAGGAAATCAAATAAGTTCCGCACCATATGAGCGCCGTTTCAACTATCAGCATGCCAAATGGCCCGGGAACAATGCTATCCACGAAATGCCATAGGAAGGCCATGAACGGCGGATGCATGTCCGAATACGCACCGGCTCGCGCCTCTAGCAATTGTTTCACGGAGTCATAACTCATGAAGCCCGGATAGTTTATCACGAGCGAGAGAATGAATCCGGCTAGGCAGATTATCGACAGGTCCAGGACCGTTGGCCGCCTTGCTGGCGTGAGGGTGTTTTCGTGGTCGTGCAATTCGGGTTGAAAAATGAAGCGTGATGTAACGCGCATGTGTGTTAGTCCGTTTTTATCTGCGGCGGCAAGCATGTTGGTGATGATGCAGGGCCGCGAAGTCGAGTTAACGCGAATTGAGGATTGACGTTGTCTGTTAGTCCATGGGCGCATCTCAATTTCTGAGGGTGCTATGATCTGTCGCCGGTTGAGTTTGGGGAGCGGTGCGCCTTGCGGAACTGCTGGATCGCCTTCGGTGGTCGAAGACGAGCGCGAACCCCATCGGGTCGCCTATCCGCTGCAGGAGCTCGTCTTTGAACGCTTGTGGGAGGGGACCGGCTGCCGGGAGGTCGTTGAAAATCTCGCCAATTCGCGCAGGCATGATTTTGCGCTGGAGCGCGCGGTGTTCCTTGCCGTTCTGCATCGGCTGTTTTGCGGCGGCTCCGACCGGGCGGCGGACCGCTGGAGGGAGGATTGCCGATCGAGGGCGTCGAGGGCCTCGACTTGCATCATCTTTATCGGGCGATGGCCTGGCTCGGCGAGGAACTGGCCGAGGAACAGGACGGGGCCACGCCTTTCGCGCCGCGTTGCCTGAAGGACGTCGTCGAGGAGGACCTGCTCGCGCGGCGGCGCGATCTCTTCAGCACGCTCGATCTGGTGTTCATGGACCGATTGGTATCCATCCCGGCAGCGCTGGGCCGCAACCCCACTTAAGACACTCTCGTCGCGCCGGCGTGGTGACGCTGGCCGGGCGGCGCTACATCGTCTGTCACAATCGCGAGGAGATGAAAAAGGACGCCGCCGCCCGAGCCGCCATCCTGGCCGCGCTCGAAGCGGCAGTTGAAGAAGGGCGACAAGAGCCTGGTCGGCAACAAGGGCTACCGCCGTTTCCTAGCGACGCCAGGCGACGACCATTTCGCCATCGATTGGGCCAAGGCGGAAGAGGACGCCAAGTTCGACGGCGTCTTCGTGCTCAGGACCAAGGCGCTTTTCCAGCGCCGATTCGCGTGTTCGATCCATTCCTTGGCAATTTGCGGTGTAGAAGATCAGTCAAACTCCCTCTGCCATTCGTTCGATAATTGACCGGATAAGGGAATCACCGGAAAATCGGCTCGCCGGAAGGTGCCGACGGCGCGAGGTATATGCATGGCCGAGGTGACGAGCCGCTCGGTGTTCACGGGCGGCGCAGTAGTTGTGCGCATGGCTCACGTCAGGAACGGATTTATTGCCGTTCCGTTCGCGAATTGCAACCACGACGCGGTGCTTGCGCTGGTGAGGAGCCCTGCGGCGTTGAGACTTTTCTCAGACCATCCCATCTGAGTCTGGCGTAAAGTTCCCGCCCAGCCCTCGCTCGACGCCTCCGCCCAGACGCGCGGCGCAAGCCGGATAACCTCAGCCGAAAAATTTGCCGAATCGAACTCGCTGGGGGCGACGCGAGAGGGCGATAGTTATGAGGGCGCGTGGCGGTGAGATCGCGACCGGCCTTCTCCCTTGCACGAACCTATCGAGGAAAGCACCTTGCGAACTGGGCGATCATAAAATCGGTCCTGGATTCCGGAGCGAAGCGCAACGCGCTTAAGAGAAGCGGATTTGAACGTCTTTTCCAAGCTCGGCAATCAAGGCTTGGAAGGGCGTCTTGAACCCGAGGCATTTACGGGGGGTGAGGTTCGTCGTGAGGACGATCTCCTCCCGGTCGAGATCGAGGTGGCGCGGCAGCCATCGACGTAAGCGTCCATTGGCGTTTTCGACGCCGCCTTTTTCGCGATCGATCGTGCGAAGATTGCTCATCAAAAGCGCCCGCCGCCCTGCGCGAATCAATGCCAGTTTCTAGCGCAATCGCAAGGGCGATGGAGTTGATTCGTGGCCGGGAAAGAGATTGCGGTCAAGAAATACGTGGTTCGGCTGAGCGGCGAGGAACGCGAGCGGCTTGAATCTCTCGTGCGCGCGGGCAAGAGCCCTGCGCAACTGCTGACGAAGGCGCGCATCCTGCTCAAGGCGGACGCTTCGGAGGCAGGCGAAGGCTGGAGCGACAGCGCGATCTCCGTGGCGTTGGACACCAGTATCAACAATATCGGCCGCCTCCGGCGCCGGCTGGTGGAGGAAGGACTCGAGGCGGCGCTGAAGCGCAAACACAAT
This sequence comes from uncultured Actinomycetes bacterium, assembly GCA_963753525.1. Lineage (GTDB taxonomy): Bacteria > Actinomycetota > Thermoleophilia > Gaiellales > Gaiellaceae > Palsa-739. The sequence goes on along the minus strand of CAVWCS010000003.1, from coordinate 25,127 downwards.
CCGAATTCTGCTCGCAAGCGGATTTTCGACGGGGCGGCGGAGGCCAAGCTGATCGCTCTGACCTGCTCGCCGGCTCCCGAGGGGTTCGCCCGTTGGAGCCTGCGCCTGCTCGAAGAGAAAGTCGTCGAACTGAACATCGTCAAGCAAGTCAGCGACAACACGATCGGCCGGACGCTAAAAAAAACGCGCTCAAACCTCACCGCAATCGGCAATGGGTGATCCCGCCGGACGCCAACGCCGGCTTCGTCGCCGCGATGGAAGATGTGCTGGAAACCTACCAGAAACCGCGCGATCCCGATCGCCCGCTCGTGTGTCTGGATGAAACCTCCAAACAATTAATCATCGAGACCCGCGCGCCGATCCCCGCCAAATCCGGACAACCCGCGCGTCACGATTACGAATACGAGCGCAACGGCGTCGCCAACATATTCATGATGTTCTCGCCGCTGGAAGGCTGGCGTTGCGTCAAGGTCACCGACCGCCACGCCGCCGCCGATTACGGACAGGTGTTGAAAGAACTGTCGGATACGCATTTTCCCAGCGCCGAGAAGATTGTGCTGGTCCAAGACAATCTCAGCACGCACACGGCGGCTTCGCTCTACGCGGCCTTTCCCGCGGCCGAGGCCCGCCGACTAGCAAAGCGGTTCGAATGGCATTACACGCCCAAGCATGGAAGTTGGCTCGACATGGCCGAATCCGAACTCGCCGTTCTGGCGACACAATGCCTGCGCCGTCGCATTCCCAATAAGCAGGCCCTCCAAAGAGAGGTCGACGCTTGGCAAGATCATCGCAACAACCATCACGCCAAGGCCGATTGGCAATTCACAACCGACGATGCCCGCGTCAAACTCAAAAGGCTCTACCCCCATTTTGAATGACTCGCGCGACTAGGCCCAGTTCGACAAGCTCACAGGGCGCATCGGTTCGGCCCACTCTTCAGGCCAAGCTTTAGTTCTCCGAACCAGAATAGTGTAAGAGCGCTTGCTGCATCTGGTCCTCAAGGATGTCAATTTTTCCCGCAGCGATGTGGTGCTGATCCGAATAGAGCGAGATGCCGTCTTTTTGGTAAAGACAGGCGTCCCCTTGGCAAAGGCTGACGCGGGGATCAAACACATCCGCCCCTGCAGCGGCGGCCATTTTCACCAACTTCTCTCGCAAATCAGGCGAGCTTATATCGTGCACGCTTTGTAGAATGCCGAACCGGCTCGAGCATGGCGTTACGCGCCAAAATATAGGGCGGTGATTTATCGAAGATAGGGAAGGGCAGGAAAATCACAACCTTCTTGCCGTGTGCGCGTAGCGTCACTATGTCTTCGGTAAGTTCGGCGATCAATTCACGGATATAAGCTTCCTTGGTCACGAAAACGCAACGGCCTTTTTGCCATAGGCAATCAAACTGCTCGTCAGTGACCGTGAACCAAGTCGCAAATCCAATGAAGATTGTGTCGATGTCGTCTTGTAAAGCACGAAGCATAGCATAGTGAGCAAAGTCGTCGCAATGGAAACCTTCGCCAAAATTAAATCGCTCAACTGGGGGACAAGAGCCGGAAACAGCAAAAATAATACCCTTGTCAGACAAATTGTGAGACGCGTTCATGTTCTGTATAAGAGGATATAACTGTCCGACGTGGGAGTCACCCCAGAACAATGCGTTGTGTGCTGGCTTAGCGTTGATTTCGCACAGTGCGATATCGCTGACAGAGTGCACTTCCTTCTTCCAATTCCAGCATTCGCCAAGATTAGCCGTATCGTCTATGGCATTCATATTTTCTGCAACGATCTGCACAGTGTCTGGCGCGAAACGCATGGGCAACCCACCCGATACAATAATCGCGACTCCGCAGGCCACACAAGAGGCGCTTGCGGCGAAGCCCAGCCCGAAAATCTGCTGCCGGGAAAAGCCAGTCTTCTTACCCCGGAAGGGCTTTTCGATGAACAAAAACGAAACAACTGCAAACGCCAGCGAGGCGGCAATGACTAAGCGGCTTGTTGAGCTGAGCTTGTTCGCCGGCGTGAAAATACTTAAGGAAAGCGATCAAGGGCCAGTGCCACAGGTACAGCGAATAAGAAATAACTCCGATGGATACGGCGGGTCGCGTGCTAAGCACCGCGCCGACCGACGATGGCCCGCCCATTCCGGCAAAAATAATCAAGAACGCGCCAACGCACGGAAAGAGCGCGTTGGGTCCGGGAAAAGGCGTGTCCTTTGTGAAGCAAAACACCGCATAGGCGATCAAGCCCACGCCGATTATCGACAGAGTTTCCCGCAGCCAGCGCGTTTCCGGGAACCGCAAGATCCATTTCGCCGCGACGGCGCCGAGCAGAAGCTCCCAGCTTCGTGTCGTTAGGAGGTAAAACGTGGCGGCGGGCGCGCGTTCGATACCCCAAGCGCTTAAGGCAAACGAAAAGACGACGGCCGCAATCAGGACAGCAAATTCGTGGTGTCTCGCCCAGCGATGGAGCGTATACAGAACCCATGGAAAAAAGACATAAAACTGCTCCTCCACCGACAAGGACCAAGTGTGAAGTAAAGCGTCAGTGTCAAAGCTTCTGCCGGTCTCCGCAAAATAGCCGCCGCTAGGGGCTTCGCGCCAAAAAAACAGATTGCTGACAAAAAACGTCATCGCGATCAGGCTCTTGCCGAAACGCAGCAAATGATCCGGAGGATACAGAACGAAGGCCACGACCAGGCAGCACGCGGCCATTACAAAAAGCGGCGGGAAGATCCGGCGCAAGCGGCGTTCATAAAACGACGCTAGGGAGAAGCGTCCGCGTTGAATGTCTTCAGTAAGGATCGAGGTGATCAGAAATCCGGAAATCACGAAAAAGATGTCGACTCCGACAAAGCCTCCGGAAAACGCCTTGTATCCGGCATGGTAAAGGACAACCGGCAGGACGGCGACTGCTCGAAGTCCATCGATGTCGGGACGATATTTCCGCGACTGGGAGACCGGCGATTGGAACAACATTGTGGCGCTCATAGAGGTCCATTCAAATCGTACGTAAGCATATCCCGGCTTCTTCCTCTCGCTCACTTCCAGCGTGGCAATTTGGTTGTCGGAGTTGGTCTTCACAACACCGACTTCGAGCGAAAAAACTCGCGTGCCGTCGCGATGCAACGCTGCCCCAGGGCTGTTCAGTTCTCTAAGCTTTGATGTGGCGGTCGGGGATTCCCGCCGGCGAAAATGTCTGAATTTATAGGCGACAACCCGAATCGGAGGTTGTCCCATGCCGGCATCGCTGCTGGAGGTTTTGCGCACCATCCCAGACCATCGTCGCGACGAAGGCAAGCGGTTCGATCTGGCCACGGTGTTGCTGTACGCCATTCTCAGCATGGTCGCCGGGGCCAACTCCTACCGGCAAATGCATGAATTCATTCGCATTCATTTGCAGCGGCTGAACGAAGCGTTCGGCCTTCGGCTTCGCTGTTCGCCTTCCTACACCGGGTTGCGATTGATCATTCAAGGCGTCGATCCGACCGCTTTGGAGGCCGCGTTTCGCCAGCATGCATTGTCGATTTCGACGCCGCCTCCTTCGGACGGCCTGACTGCGATCGCGGTTGACGGCAAGACCTTGCGCGGCAGTTTCGACGCCTTCAGCGACCGCAAGGCGACGCACATGATGTCGGCGTTGCGGCAAGCCGATCAGATCGTGCTCGGCCATCTGATGGTCGAGGAGAAGAGCAACGAGATTCCGGCCGCGCCGGAACTGATCGAGGCGCTCGGCTTGAAGGGTTGTGTGTTCACGCTCGACGCCGAACACGCCCAAAAAAACGTTCGAGCGCGTGATCGCCTCGGGCAATCATCTGCTCACCCAGGTCAAGGACAACCAACCGAGCCTGCGCCGCAGGCTTGAACTGGGAACCGCAGGACGAAAGCCAACCGGTTCGGACAAGAGCGAGACCGCGGGCCGCAACCGCTGGGAAACCCGCGAATTGACGGTCTTTCCGGCCAAGGCGTGGTTTCGCCATACGCCCTGGGAAAACCTGATCAAGACCGTGCTCCGCTTGGAGCGCACGGTCTACAAGCGCAACCCAGCAACGGGACTTTGCGCGCAAACGACCGAGGTCGTCTTCTGGGTTTCTTCCGCTTCCAACCAGACGCCCGAGCGCTGGAACGAATGGATTCGCGCGCATTGGCGCATTGAGAATGGCAGTCACTACGTGCGCGACACCGCCTTTGCCGAGGACGCTTCCCGCATTCGCAAGAACCCCGATATCGTCGCGCGTCTGCGCTCCTTCGCCTACAATCTGATCAGGGCTTCGGGATGTCACAACATTCGAAATACCCGCTGGCGGGCCGCTCTCGACATCAATCTCGTGCTCGAAATGCCCGCTTTAGCGTAGAACTAAACAGCCTGAACGCTGCCCGCGTTTGGCCGCGACGGAAAAAACCCGCAGAACCACGGCGAGGCGTTCACCCGCTACCAATCCAACATGTCGAATATTGCGGACGCATGCACGTCACAACCAAAATACGCCGCCAATTTGGTCAGCAGCGAGCGATTGCCCCCGAGCTGAGCGCGTCGCGCCGCGGCGAACCACAGGGTTGGCCGGCATGGGGCGCTCTATGACCGAGGGCCCTTCAGGGCGCCGGGAACAGCGTGTCAGTCTTGGCGGTTAGCCAGTAGACCGCCAGCCCAAGCCATTCGTGTGTGGCCTCATCTACGAGCTGGAGGGCCCGCAATTTGTTCGACGGCATGCTCAAACTCCATAGGCTTCCATTCGTTCGATAATTGACCGGATAAGAGATCACGGGAAAACCGGCTCGCCGGAAGGCGCCGACGGCGCGAGGCATATGCATGGCCGAGGTGACGAGCAGCCAGCGCTCGCCGGGCTTCGGTTTGACGAGGTTGCGAGTGTACACGGCGTTTTCGTATGTGTTGCTGGAACGGTCCTCATAGAGGACATTGTCCTGATCGAGCCCCATGTCGCGCCAGAAGCGCTTAGCCATTCCAGCCTCGGTGAAGGTAGAGCCATGCGCCACAACTGCTGCGCCGCCCGTGAACACCAGGCGCGCCTTCGGAAAGCGGAGCAGCAGGCCGACCGGCGCAGTCAGCCTTTCGGCGGAGTCGGTGAGAACGACACGGTCAAGCTGGCCGGCAAGAGGCACATCGACGGAGCCGCCGAGCACAATCACGCCATCTGGCGGCCGGAGATCCTCGGGTGGCGCTGGAAATCGCGTCTCCAGCGGAACGCTGAGAAAGTGACCGAGTGGCGTGAAGGCCATAACGACAAGCATCCCCGCGCCTGCGGTCGCGAAGCGGAGGCCGCGCTCGCGGAAACGGGTAACGCACAGCGCGAGGCCAAAGGCGCATAACAGCAGGCCGATCTGCGACGGCGCACCGAAAAACCCAATGATTTTGGAGAAGTCGATAAAGATCTGAGCTGCCCCGGTTGTTTGGCTGGACCCCGGGGAGATGGGTCTGCCGCCCCGCGCTCCAACGCGGACTTAGATCTGCGCCGGCCTTCGGCTCTCACATACTGAAGGATTTGCCGCCCAGTACGACAGCCGTAAGTTTTTGACCTTGAGACCTTGTCCTTCTGCGAGCCAGAGGAGCGGGCAAACGGCAAGTGGACGCAAGCGAAAGAGCGGGCGCGGCTTTTGTATCAAGGATTTGGCGCAGCGAGAATGCCGGAATCCGGGCTTGCCCTCGGGAGCGACGGATATTGCGCGTTTTCCGCACGCGCTGCGTCATCTGCTCTTCACTGTACCCGACCCACGCCCGTCTTGCGCCAGCACTGCCATCCCACAAAGCTCAAGGTAAATTTGGCGATAGGCTTCCACGCCGGCTTCAAGTGAGAAGAGCTCGCGTGCTGTCGCGATGCAACGGCTTCTCAGCTCTGGCTCGTTGCAGAGCGCGAGCAAACGATCGACGGCGTTCTTATGATCGGCTGGCGAAAAATCACGCAAGGCCACGCCGACGCGCTTTCCCTCCAAGACCTCCTCCACGTCTCCGACCCCGACATTGCCGATACACGGAACTCCGCAACCCAGATACTCAGCAAGTTTCGTCGGCGCGCACGCAACTCTTGAATAAGAGGGCTTGTAAAACGCAACTGCGGCGCGCATCCGCGCGATTTGGCGAGGGACGTCGCTCATGTTCGGCCGACACGATCTCAAATCGCTCGGACGATATTCCACGCCGCGCCAAAGACTCGCGAATGAGAGCATGTTCGTTACGATTGACGAAGAGAAGGCGCGCCTCGGGGCGCGCGTCTAATAGCGTCAGATAAAAGGTCAGGATTTCGTCGAGAAGATACCACGTGCCGACCGACCCGACATAGCCGAGCGTAAATTGCTCCTGGCTCCTAGTCACTTGCGGGCGAAAACGAGAGAGATCGGCGCAAGTAGGAATCACCGAAAGCGATGCTATACGGCGTTTGAGACAGGGGTAGCGCCTTAACTCCGGGACGGAGGCTTGAGTTAGCGTCACAATGTGATCGGCGCTTTCGAGGAGAAGCCGCTCGAGATTTTTGGCCAAGCGATAGAGGCCCCCGCCGTTCGGCCACAGCCCCCCATCGACGCGCTCGTCGGCCCAAAAGCCACGCATATCGAAGAGGAGCTTCGTGCCCGTGAATCGCTTCGTCGGAAGCGCGATAAGCCCCGGAACATAGCTTCGCACGTGAACGATCGCCGCCCTGCGCCGCAAGGCCAACCAAAAAACGACAAGCGCGCCCTGCGCGATGTCATAGGCTGTAGCCGGGATCGAAGGGGATTTGTGGTAGGTCAGCGGTGTCCAGCTGATACCTGACGCGGACAGCCGCGCGCCCATCGTCTCCATCCGCGCCTTGTCCCGACGATCCTTAGTCTTTTCGAACGAAACAATATGGACTGGCCATTCGTGGGCGAGCTTCTCCATATAGGCGAGAACCTGGCTTTGGCCGAGAGGCTCCAAAAGCCCGTCGTAGGTGATATAGAGAATCGTCGGCTTATCAAGCGCCGTCATCGCTGGACGGCCACGGGGAGCCGGAACCGACTACCAAAACAATTGGCGAAAGCGATCCGCCAACCTCTTTGCGGGGCGCCTCGGCTATGCCAGGCCGCGGCGCCCTTGCCACCGAGGCCGCATTGATAAGGCCGGCAAGGCCGCTGCCGCGCTGACGCGCGGCGCCTGACCTCGTTGAAGGCGAGAGGCTCGTATCATAGAAAAGCTTTGCGGCATCCGAAGCGGTGCAATCCAAGTTCGAGATCAACCAGAGCGTTACTTGTCATAATACTCTCGAAACCACTCGACAAATCGGGCGATGCCTTCACGGATATTGGTTTGTGGCTGATAACCGGTCAGACGCTGAAGGAGCGTCGCATCCGCCCAGGTTGCTGGCACGTCGCCCATTTGCATGGGCATGTAGTTGCGGATCGCCTTCTGACCCAACTCCGCCTCAATCGCCTCGACGAAATCGAGAAGTCTGACCTTGGTCGAGTTGCCGATGTTGACGATCCTAAACGGCGCCACTGGGCTCAGCGAGTCGCCAGGAACAATTCCGGCCGCGCTCGCGGGACGGGAGGGGACAGCGTCGATAAGCAATCGAATGCCGCTCACCAGGTCGCCGACGTAGGTAAAATCGCGATACATGTCCCCATTGTTGTAAATATCGATCGGCCTGCCTTCAAGGATCGCGTCGACGAACTTAAACAGCGCCATGTCGGGCCGGCCCCAGGGACCATAGACGGTGAAAAAGCGAAACACCGTGGTCGGCAAATCCCACAGATGTGCGTAGGCGTGCGCCATCGACTCATTTGCTTTTTTCGTGGCGGCGTAGATCGTTAGTTGGGTGTCCGCCTTCTCAGTTTCCTTGAACGGCATATCCTCGTTGGCGCCGTAAACCGACGATGTTGAAGCGATCAGCAAATGATTGACTTTGAGCTTTCGCGCCGCCTCCATAACGTTAAAGGTCCCGATCACATTGCTGTCAATGTAGCAGCGCGGATTCTCGAGGCTGAAGCGCACGCCCGCTTGAGCGGCGAGATGAACGATCGCTTCGGGAGAAAATTCTTCTATCGCCGGCCAAAACTTGGCGTCATCCTCGAGCATCGCCTCGGTCAACGAGTGCGCTCCGTGGTCTCGCAACAATTGGTGACGCCGGCGCTTGAGAGCGACGTCGTAATAGTCGGTCATGCCGTCATAGCCGCCCACGCGAAATCCTTCGTCAAGGAGTTGCCGCGCGAGGTGGTAGCCAATAAAGCCGCCCGTTCCGGTAATAAACACTCGCCGCATTTTGGAACCGTCCTGGTGGGATTGGAGCGTTGCCGACCACGACCAAAGCTTGTCAAGCCGAGGATTTTGGTGCCCCGAGCTTGCTTCGCCTCACCACTCCGCTCGCCATAACTCACTCGACCGCCCAAGCAGCCGTATTTTCTCGCGCAGAGGGACCGGGCCGCCGTCAAGTCGCTCCACGAGACCGCACGATTGCGCGGCAGTCGCAGTGCCGGCATCCAAACTTTGCGTTCCAGGATCCTGGCCCAATCGGCGGCAAGCCCAACAGATCGCGGATCGACAAATCGTGCGGCCCCGTGGAGGTCTCGAGATGAGCAGAGAAGGGCCCGGGCCACTCTAAGATAGTGCCAAAGGATGGGGTAGGCGACGAGTAATCAGGCGACCTCCCTCGTGCCGCGGCGCGCGGTCCGTCCACTGATCGCCTTTGTGGTGGTTCGAGTTGGCTTTGGCGTTAGGACGGCGAGATTAGACGATCGAACAGCCGCGCCCACTTCGAAGCGCAGACGGACATTTCGAAATTCTCCGCAATCCGCGCTCGTCCGCGCTCCGCCACCCGCCAGCGCAAATCCGGATCTGACTTCAGCAACCAGATCGCCTCCGCGAGACCTCTGGGGTCGTTGGGAGAGACCATAACTGCGCCCCCGCTATCGCCCACCAATTCGAGAAAGCCATCGACCCGAGTAAGCACAACCGGAACGCCGAGCAACATGGCTTCCGCTGCGGCGATTCCGAAAGGTTCTCGCAAGGAGGGAATAACGACAGCGTCGGCGGACTGGATAAGGGGAAAAAGCTGACTGTGCGGCACAGGTGGCGCAAAATCAACCGCGTCCCTCAAACCGAGTTCATCTGCCTGCGCGCGGAGTTGGTCGAGCAATGGCGTGACAAGGCCCCGGGCCACCAGTTTGGGCAGCCACGATTTCTCCCGGTTCAATATGTCCAGCGCGTCGAGGAGGACCGCGTGGCCCTTCTTGGGGATGAAGCGTGACGGCGTCACGATCATGAAATCGTCAGGCGATACACCATATCCCGCCCGAATTTGCATCCGCCGAGCGTCGTCCGGCGGCGGCGGGACCTCGCTGGCGACCACGCCGTTGTGTATGACGGCGATGTCGCGCCAGCCGAAAAAGGCTTCGAAATCGCGCGCCACTGCAGCCGAAACGGCGACTTTCGCCGCTGTCCGCGAGAGCAGCAACTTCTCCAGGAATACGAACATGCGTCCCTTAATGGTTCGCGGCGGCGATTCCGAATAGCCTTCCGTGTGTAAGGTGATGACCGATTTCGTGTTTGGAGCGAGCCATTGGACGAAAGTGGCATAAAGATTGCCGTCAAACAGGTGTCCCCAGACCAGGTCGTATGTCCTGGTGGCGAGCAGCACACGCAATTTCCGTATCCCCGCAAGGAAATGCCAGCGGTGCGAGAGATGGAGGCGTTGAACTGCGACACCCTGCTCCTCCAGCAGATAGCCAATGTCGTCAGGCCAGTCGCAAAGCGCGACGAGTTCGCATTGATAGCCATGATTGCGCAATTCGGGTAGCAGACCAGCTAATAGTTGCTCGGCTCCGCCGCCTCTGCCGAGGTCTTGCGTAAGGCAGAGCACGCGCGGCTTCGGATTCTCCAGGCTGTTATGCGGATTTGGCATATAACGGCTCGCGGGTTCGGATAGGTGTGAGTGGGGATGCATCAAGGAGCGCTTGCACCCGGCGAGCAGGGCTCAACATCCCATCATAAGTGACGTTAAGTACAGCTCGCTTGCCCATTGCGATCAACTTGCCGGAAGTATCTCTCGATCAGCTTTCCAATTAGACTTTTAAAATTGCCAGCGGCAGTATCGGCCAGCCGCCCGCGCAGCTTGGCCTCGCGAGGCGAGGTTGAAATGGCGTCGGGACAGAGCATATCAAGGCTTTCTTACTATCCCTACGTATTTTCCATCACATTCTGTTACGAAACAGGCTACCTGTCGCGCGGCGGCAAATTCCGCGAAGGCCATGTTATCTTGAATATCATCAGAGATGAACAACCCGCCTGGCCTCAACGCATTCCATAAAAGCGGGTAGCCATATTGCCGCCCCCACCATGACTTATCGGAATCGTAATGGCATAGGTCTAAAATCCCGCCGGCGCGAGCGATTGCTTTCACAATGCCTTTACGATCTGGCTCCCGGATGATCTGCCAGGGCCCGCGCAGGCGGTCCGGCACTACGATGCCAACAAAAGGTTCGTTATTCATTTTTGGATAGGGCATATCGACGCTAACGAGTTTTACGCCTTCCCGGCCATTAAGCGCGGCAAGGATTGCTAGGGTTGACCAACCATAAGCAACACCCGTCTCCACGATCCGCCGCGCTCCCAAGAGAAGGGTGGCTGCATAGAGGAGATTGAGATCACCGGGCCCGCCCATATGTACACCTGATCGCATTGCGGAATTACGTGCTTCCTCGAGCAATGCGGCTGGAAGGGAGGGCAGCGGCGCGCCAGGCACTGCCAATCCCAGCGGGACCAGCGCATCGGCGAGGGAAACTGCCCGCGCCGTAGCCCAAGCTCGCGCTTTGTGTTCGTCTGCGGGCCTGTCCCGATTTGGAAGCCACTTACGTTTGACAAGCTGAGAAGCGTGGTTCCAATGGCTCGGACGCTGGAGAAACCATATGCCGGTTCTTAGCTTTTCGATAGATGTCGCCAACATATATTTACTCCACCATTAGTGCCAAATAGCGTTATGAATTATGCGCAGAAGGACAATAGCAACATTAGTCGCAGCCCTGGTTTGCCTCGGTCCAATTGACAATAACGTGAACTATTGAGCTGGGCCACTAATCAAAACACGCCCTGCGAATTCGTTGACCGGGCTAAATTCCAAGGGCTAAGTATTCTTCGATGAGCCTTGTTAAGCGTCTGTCCGAATCAATACGTGGGATTGCATAGTTTTTGCACCATGAGGCGAGGCGGAGCGAGCCTTGGCGGTTGAGGCATTCCCAATCCTTGGCCAGTCTGCGGCAGCGGGCGAGCCAGGCGAGGGGGCCGTTTGGCGAGCGAGCGCTTGGGCAGGACGACGAGGCCCTTGCCCTGGTCCGACCACTTGACGATCTCGACCTTCACCCGCGCCAGAATTTGTCAGACGGCGCGCGAGCAGCGGTAGCCGCCGTCGGCACAAAGCCGGTCAGGAACGGAAAGGCGCCCAACACGGTCGCCGTCATCAGCGCCGCGCCGCCGTCGCGGTCCTGGATGTCGGCGGGTGTGGACGATCGCTTGCATCAACAAGGCCCAGCGTATCGACGAATGCGTTCATAGCGCAGTTTTCGTTGCTCAACATAGGCAGCACCCTAAGCAATCCGGGTTGCCTCCGTGAATCATAAGCGATTCCAAGAGTTGTTAACTTGCCGGACGGGTTCTAAACGTTAAAGCCAGTGAGGCGAGGCCTTTTGCAATTCTAGTCAATTCACTGCAATAATAATACTCTTCACCGAGATCCACATAGGCACCACCGATAGATTTCTTGAATACATAAATCCCGCCTTTTTCATTCTTTTCTCCAGCGCCGCCAAGGTCATACCAACGAAAGCCTCCATTCTTGAGATATTCAATAGTCTTCCAATAAAGGAACTGCCCAAGCCCAGTAGGAGCATTTTCGGCGCTAGCCGTATAAAGGTTGTACGCTTTGTCCTGAGTGAGGTAAAGTATGCTTACGGCAAGTATGCCGCCGCGGGCATCCCTAGTGAGCAAAAGCTTCGCAGCTCCGTCGCTGAGCATTCGCTCCAGCAGTTTCTCTTTCGGAAGTATTATGCCATATTTTACCACTATCTTTGTATAAAACCTGTAGAATTCCGTTAGTTCTTCGTTAACGTCCGCGCTTGGGGCAAATCCAGCACCCAGTTGCTCGGCTTTTCTTACCATATTACGAACTCTTGTCGCCGAACTTATGCCAAAGTTCGTCTTTAGTCTGCGTAAGATTGACAACAAACGTCGAAGTGTTTAAAAGGCGTTCCGCTTTTCCAGCGCGCGAGAATTTGCAGCCGGACAGCTCGGCCTCTTTCGGGAGTAAATTATCGAAATCGTGAACTATTATATCCGATAACTGCCCCCACCTTAGTGCGCGCCTGACGGCTTTGGTTAGAGACGGCTCCCCTCCTTTTGTGAGCAGCATAAGATAACGGCTGAACACCGCGCGGCGCTTACGCAAGACCCGCAGCCCAGGAAGATCCAACGCAACCTTCCACCCGAAATAGCGTTGGTGGGCCCATCCGTCCTCGAGGAAAACGCTTTGATAAGCCTCCGGCTGTTTATCGAGCAGCACCATCATTTCTTTCCGCCTCAAAGCAAGAGACAACTTCACAGACGCACCACCCGGCCAGCCGGGGGGGCTCCCGCTTAGGGCGCAGATGTAGAGAACGGAGAGGGGTTTTCTCGGCGCGCTCATGCAAGTACACGCTGCCAAGTGGGCAGGATCCGGCCCAAATCGAGACGGGTGTCTTCAATAGCGCTTTGGCCAAAGTTCCTTCGCTCTTTTTCGTTGCTCATGAGGCGATCTAGAGCTGCAGCCAGTGCCTGCACATCCTCCTTGGCCACCAGCAACCCATCCTGCCCATGGCGCAAGATTTCTGACGGCCCACAATCACAATCAAAACTCACCACGGGCACCCCAAAAGATTTTGCCTCCACAATAACCAGTGGGAATCCCTCAAAACGCGAAGAACAGGCGAAGATCGAAGCCGATTGAAATTCGGAGGCCATATCTATGGTGTTCGGAGCAAACTCGACACCCTCGACGATATTTAAGCGCGTTGCTTGCGATTTTAGCAGAGCCTCGTCACGGCCAGAACCCACGATGCGCAACCGCCATTCGGGGTGCCGAGGCGATATCTGCGCCCACGCCTCAAGCAATATGTCGAAGCCTTTTTGAGACACCAGTCTGCCGGCGGCCAGCACCAGCCGCGCGTCTAGCCGGGCACGCTCTCTGTGGGCAATGGTAATCGGGTTGGGGATGGCGACCACGGGTACATGACAAGACAAATGCCTCAGGTACTGCTGCCTGTCTTTTTCCGTCAGTGTCACCAACGCCGCCGCCCAGCGTACCGCCAGTCGACGGCCAACGAATTGGCGCACGCGCTGCGGCCAGCCGCCCACGTTGATCAAGAGGTGGAAATGTTCCCACGCAACCACTCTTGCGTCAGTGCCCCATGCGGCAGGGATGCTGTACCAGCTGTTAGCCGTATCCACGTCCACAATCCGCTCGATCGCCTGCCGCCTCAAAAACTTGCGCAAACGCGACCAGATGCGAATATCGCTGAAATTGGCGCTGTGGTGCTCCATGTGCAGCGAATGCAGGCATACGGCGGGATGGAGAGGAAAATGCGACTTCTCCCCATGAATCAAACTGAGGATCGAGACGTCCATCCCTCGCTCAGCCAAAGCGCTGGCAACAACCGTCGTCACCCGCTCGGTCCCCCCCGACCGCCCGATATTTCCTGAAAAGAAACACACGCGCCGCACTTCAGACCGCCATATCCTGGATCTTGACCTGCCCTCCTGAATGTCCACAAGTTCTGCAACGAGATCGGCGCTCTCTCGCCGGCGCTCCCCCGTTAAGCCGCTCTAGTCCAAGCCGTGATTTTCCCATTTCTCTACTCCGCTCCTTTCCATCAAGGAATGCGCTGCCAGGGAAGCCGGTCGCCCGCAACAAGGTCGGCCTGCCCACAACCGGAAATACCGCTTCGATCTTCCCACCGAGCCGACGCCCCCCAGGCCCGCGCCTTTGAACCGCTCGGTGTCAGACTGCGATGTAGCACCATGGCCGGCGTTCAGGCGTCAGGCTTGTTTGGCATGGCAACGAAAACTTCGGTCTATGCTGCAAGGCACCCTCGCGTCGGTCGGCCCCAAGGGGTTGCCAGGAGCATCTCCACCGCACCGACGCCGCCATCAACTCATTGTGCGGGGCCGTGGCCCAGCCCGGTGTGGTGGCCTCGCGTCGACGGCCCTTTCAGTGCTGCCTGCGGCGCCTCAGATGTTCCAGCCTGAGCTCCGCTTTCCACAACGCCCCCTGACGTGCGGCGGTAAGCACCATCGATCAAGCGATCCCACGCACAATTATGGGCATTGAGGTTAAACTTTGCCGATCTATCAATACCGGCGTTTCCAAGTTGCTCACGGAGATTTGGGTCTCGGATCAGATCTAGAAGGACTTTGGCAAGCTCATCGACATTGCCATTTTCGACGAGCATGCCATTGCGCCCATGCTCAATAATTTCCCTCGGACCAAATGGGCAATCGAACGAGACGCACGGGGTCCCTAAAGACATCGCTTCTATCAATGTAATGCCGAACCCCTCGTAGTAAGAGGTCAGAACAAATATACCGGCCCGCTCATAGACAACGCGCGGCTGATCTATCCACCCGCCAAATTTAATACGGCCCCTGCAATGTGAGCTATCAGCTTTTTTTTGTAACATTTCCAATTCTTCACCCGCGCCATATATCTCCAGTCGCCAGTCGCATTCTGGAGCGATTTTCTCAAAACAATCAATAAGGACACTCGCGCGCTTCTCGGGTGCCAGCCGCGCCAAAAAAACAATAGTATTATCCCTTTTTCCGGTCTGCGCCGTCTTACAGCTCGCCTCAAACTGAACAAAATTATAGACCACCTGCGCTTCCGCGCCGAATGTCTCTTTGAATGCGCGTGCGGATCCGTGTGAGACACAGACTGCGGTCGAACGCCTTAGGACAACATTTAAGAAGCTTCTTTGACGCTTCGACAATAGTGAAAACGTCGTAGGCGGGTTAGCGTGTTCCACTACAATTACACGACACCCGCACAAAGTAGCAAAGAAACCGAAGTAGGATGCTGTACGGATGGAGTGAATGATGACAATCTCAAGCCGTAGCCAAATAATTGTCGCAATAATACGCCAAGGCCAAAACAATTGAAACAGTACCGATCTTGTCTCCCTCAATAATGCTATGGATCTAGTCGTGCGGGAACGATGTTCGAGCCTTTTCCATCGTCTGTGGAGAGGTCACGAACGTAACTTTATGGCCGCGATCGCTAAGATGCCGGACTTGGTTCCGGACCACTAGCGGGGCACCGCCCCCATCCACAATTTCATATACAACGCCAATATTCATACCAGCGAACGCCCATCGATGCGAATATCGTCCCTACTCGTGTGCCGCCTGAGTTCGCCATCTTGAATACGAAAGACGACATCGCAGATTTCGAGCGGCTCGCGACGGTGTGTTACGATTAAGATGGTGTGTGTCCCACGGAGGCCCTGAAGCGTGTCTAGTACTTTTCTCTCCGAGGCCGCATCAAGCGCAGACGTCATTTCGTCGAGCAGGAGCACCTGTCTGCCCGCATACAAACCTCTTGCAATTGCTAATCGCTGACGCTGCCCGCCTGAAAGGCGCGAACCTCCTTCCCCTATGAAGCCGTCATATCCATCTGGGATATCGTGGATAATGAACTCGTGAGCGCCGGCCGCCTTTGCAGACTCAATAATTCTCACGCGATCTTGTTTTTCGGCCGGAACGCCAAAAGCAATGTTGGACGCGACGCTATCGTCCAAAAAGAACGGAGATTGGCCGAGATAACTTATATTGTTAAGCCAAGCTCGGCGATTTTCAAGCCCAACTGGAGTCCAATCAATTTTGATCAACCCCGCCTTCAGGGGCAGGAGACCCATCAGACTGAGCAAAAAAGCGGATTTTCCGGACCCGCTCTCGCCCGTAATGCCGATGATGTCGCCAGCACGAATCGACACGTCGTTGCTACAACGGACTGTACGGCCGCGAGGGTACCCGAAGCAGACGCCACTCAGGAGAATACGGTCCGTTAGGAGAATGCGGTCATTTCGCGTTTCATGGCTGGGATTGCCCAGCGTAGCGTCCACATAGTCTAAAGTCGACTGCAAGGCGTCGACTGCGGGACCACAATACCGGAGTTCGCTCCAAGCGGAGAAGACGCCCGCGAGAGCTGGCGCGAGTCGTGCGCCGGCAAAAACAAAAGTCCCAATCATCGGTACTGCCAGAGAAGGATCGGCATGTGTCACGATCGCAACCGTAACCCCTGCAACGATCGCCGAGAATGCAATCGCATGCGTGAGATAAGAAGAGAGTTGAACCAATGTCGTGTTCGCCGAAACGCTGTCTGCGAATTCGCTGGACGCGGCTTCAAACGCCGCAAAAAATGGTCGGTCAACTCCGTAAATTCGGATGTCGCGGCGCCCATCCAGAATATTCAGCGCGAACCGAAACCGGTTCGCGTTCGCAACAGCTCTTGCGCGAGCGCCAGAATCAATGCCTGATCGCGTTATCCGAAACAGTATTGCAAAATAGAGCAAGCCGCAAGCGACCACCAGCATAGTAGCAAAGAAATCGACATAAAGTAGGGCAATTACGAAAACGATACACACCAAGAGATTCGCAAAGAGCTCCATTGTGGGCCGGACAGCCTTGTCCACAAAAACGTCTACATCGCCGAAGACCGACTTAAGTAGCTCACGAGTCGAGCGTTCTTTATCCCCCCAATAGGCTGTATAAAACTGTCCTTTCAAAATTAAGAGGCAAAGCATATCTCGTTGTCCGTGTATGAACCGCACGATTCTGTGGCGCGCCCAAATGCGCCCGGCAGCTAGAACGAACAGCCCCATAATTGTCACGCATGAAAGCGCGATAAGAGCTGCTGCTCCGGAATTTATGCCTAGATACCGGCGTATAGGAAATAATAGCCAGTGCGTATCGATTAAGGTCGGTTTGGTAGCCACGGTGAGGAAGGGAACGAGGACGCCTAACGCACCGACGTCCATAGTTGCGCCAAAGACCGAGGCGGCGACCGAACGGACGAGTCCGCGACGATCCGTTCTCCGGATGATTTGGAGCACATCGACCAGGCCCGTTGTGCGGTTGCGTGAAGAGCCGGTCAAGCTAACCACCCCGCGATCTGATCACGAGTGTAGACATGTGTAAAGCGCGGCCCTCTTAGGTATGCGTCTGGGATGACTTGTACTGGGTCAGGTAGTATGAATGGAGGCTTGCGAAAGTCAAGATATCGAAAATCACCATCAGCAATATCGTAATTACTCTGACCATCTGCTAAGTAAGAGCAAGTGATCATCGCATATTCAATCTTAGATTGGGCAAAATTCTCGAAACTACGTCTAATATTTGCGAAAGAAAGATGAATTAGACAATCACGACAATGCCAAAACGTCGCGTCAGGAAAGCTGTCCGCCGTAATATCGAGCTCAACAAATCGTACATTGTGGCACTTATATTTTCTGCTATTCTCTGCTACAATTGATGGCACTATGTCGGCCCCGATATAATCCACGTCGTCGCGAATGGCGATTGGCTAAATCCAGTTGAAATCTCCGCACGGTGCATCAAGGAAGATCATCCTGCCATGATATTTGCTCTTAAATTGATCGAGAAAAGAGGAAAGGCAATCAACGTACGGGCGCGCGAGCGCTCGCGTCGACCCCTCTCCAGATCGAGACTCTTTATTCGTTGGCGAGTACCAGTACCTTCTCCTGTCGATTTCCGTAAATCGGTCAGCAAGTGTTTCTTGTTCCAATATCGCACGCAAATCACGTTCTTTTTGTTTCGCGTTTGCCATTCTCCGAAGGACAACAAGGATGCCCTCGAACCCTTCATCGCGAAAGATTCGAGCGGCGGTCGAAAGACTACGTATTGGTTTTGATAGCTCCATGACGCCCGAGCTCCGACAAGTTGGCTAATAACGGCCTGCCAATCGCAGGGCAATTTCGATCCGAGCGAAAGCACTCTAGAAACTTTCCGATCAGGTGATCCAGTATAATGAGCCTCCCAAACGCTTCAGTTTATGTGAGGCCTGCAACGGGCCGAACGTCGAAAGGACATAGTTCGACGTTAGGCGCTGTCCCGGGAAGAACGCGGGGTTCGGCCCGGCAAGGAGAGAGCGAAGACCCTGGCCCGATCGAGAGTCCTTGTTCGTCAGCGAATGCCGGTACTATCTCCTGGCCAAGCTCCGTAGATCGGCTACGTAGGCGTCTCTCCACGCAGTATCACCCTAAAGCTGAATACGCGATAGTGTCCAGTGGCGTGGCGCCTGCTCGCTGACGGCGCACCAGCAAGAATGGCCGGCATCGACGAATAGAGAATATTTCGTCTGCCGTTTCTCCATGCGTCGCGCTGATCGTTATGATGCCGCGACTTCGTCATATACGGCCAAAGTGCGGGCGATCACAACTCGCTCGTCGAATTTCGCCAATGCCTTTGCCCTAGCAGCTTGACCGAGGCGGCGTGCGAGCGCCGGGTCGTCCTGCAGGCGAGCAATCGCGCGTGCAAGTGACATTGCATCGTGCGCCGGAACCAGCAGTCCATCAACTCCGTCTGTCACCACCTCTCGACATCCAGGCACATCGGTCGTAATCAACGGTCGAGCGCATGCGGCTGCTTCGATCAAGCTCTTCGGCAAGCCCTCGCGATAGCTTGGCAACGCCACAATATCGGCGCCTGCCAACACAGCGGGCATGTCTTCGACATGGCCGAGCCATTCGACCAGTCCCGACGCTTGCCATTCGAGCAAGGTTTTTTCCGGGATGAAGGCCGGATTGCCGGGATCGGGGTTCCCGGCGAGCACGAACTGCAAATTCCGTTTCTCGGATTTCAATAGGCGCGCGGCGTTGACAAATTCGTCAACGCCTTTGTCCCAAAGCATGCGCGCGGCCAGCACCACGCGCAGCGGTTTGCCGGCGACTGGCTCATCGCCGGACGTGGGGGGCAAAAATCGCGTGCAGTCCACGCCGGAGCCCGGAATCAGTCGAATTTGCGCGCGCGGCAAAATCGCCTTTTCTTCGAAAAGGCGCACATCATCTGGGTTTTGCAGGATCAGTCGCGCTCGCTCGCCGCCAAGCGCGAAGCGCATCAGTGCGCGAACCACTGGCCGCAACAGTTTGGCTTTCGGCGCATCGCTGATGAACACATAGCCCATGCCGGTGACAGAGTTGACGCGTGCAGAGCCCGCCAAACGCGCGGCAAGCCCCCCGTAAACCGCACTTTTGATCGTAAAGCCATGCACCAGTTGAGGCTTCTCTGCCCGCAGGAGCCGCCACAGCCAAAATAGCAAAGCGAGTTCGCGAAATGGATCGAGGCTTTCGCGCCGCATAGGCGCGGGCGTCCAGCGGAAACCCCGAGCCCGAAGCTTTTCGCCATAGGGACCGGAGGGAGAGACTAGCAGCACCTCGTGTCCTGCATCCTTTAAAGCCGCAGCAAGCGAACGCCGAAAATTATAAAGATACCAGTCAGAATTGGCGAAGAGGACAATTTTCAATCGCGATATATTCTCTGGTCATAGTAGACAGTCGCGGACTACACTTTGCCACTGTAACTAAAAGCGGTCCAACATTCTAACTGATCTCCAACAGTTACAGCCTCTATGCAGGTTCGGTGTGATACGCACGGACCGATATGCCTATCAATAACCTTCGTTATTTGACCGTCGCTTAATCTTCACAGGCTTATGCTGATTTTTCTAGCGTCTGGGTGTGTCGCGCCCTAAAACGTGCCGACATTATCTCATCGCTGCCACGGTTTTGATGACGTTGGTCATGACAGGCAAAGCTGTGCCAAGTGAATAATATTGCTCGATGCGTTGGCGCCCGGCAACGCCCATGTCGCGCCGCAGTGCTCTGTCGTCCCTCAACCGGCGCAGTCCTCCGAGCCAAGCGTCGGAATTGCGGGCCAAAAGGCCGCATGAATCGTTGACCACGTCGAGATTTGCCCCGACCGGCGATGCAATCACTGGAACGCCGCAAGCCATATATTGGATAAGTTTGAGCGCGCATTTGCCACGCGCCCATTCGTCGTCGAACAATGGCATAACCCCGACATCGAAGGTATTAATAAGGCGCACTTCAGTGGCTTCTTCCCACGGCAGGTTCACAACCTCGACCCCATCGATCGCTCCGCAATGCCCCCCGACAACAATGAAGCGAACTGGCCCTTCACGACCCAATTGCGCCAGAGGCAACGCCAATGCGCTCAAGTAAACCGATGTCGAAGGCGATCCAATCCACCCAACGGTGAATATGTCATCCAGCTCGCGGCGCAGATGCACGTAGCGATCCGTATCGACCACCGTGGGCAGAAAAGTCGTTGCGGGGTTCAATTGGTTCGCATAATCGGCGAGATAGTGATTACCCGCCAGAACCGCCGCCGCATGCGAAAGAACTGGCGCGAATTTGTCTTTCAGTAAAAACGATATCCGCCGGAACCGGTCCTGACGATATTTCAAAAAGAATGCATCGTCGAAATCGTAAATATACGGAACGCGCAACAACCTGCGACTCAATCCCGCCGGGCAACAATGGAAACAACTCGGCCTGAACAATCACCAAGTCATATCTTCCTTGTTTCATAAGACTCGCCAGTCGACTTACGTAATCAATGATCAGCTTTTTGATGCCGTATGTTTCACCGGCAAAAGCACATCGTACATACTCGTCTCCCAACAATGGTTTGATATGCAAGTCAATCCCGTCCGTCCTGAGTCCCGGAACATATTGCCCCAATCTGTAGCGGGTACTCGCAGCTTGGCCGCCGTAAAGGGTCAATCCGCAAACCTTCATCGTGATTCAAAAATCGCTCGCGGACAACCCAAGACGCATGACCTCGGGCGCTCCAATTGGTTTCTCGTAATCCGTGCAGAAGAAACGAAGCGTCTTCCTTGTGGGCATGGCCCAAAGCCTGCGGCAACCCTGCGTGAGAGCCTCCGGGAGGAACGCCACCGTGAACAGGGGCGCGGTGCTCAAACTCGCCTCCATGTAACCATTTAGCGTGAATTGATCGATCAGCATATTCAAGTTGGCATGCACTTTTTTGGAAACGGTAAATCCAACAGGGTCTTTTTTGACATTTATTGCCCGCAAGCGATAGCTGTTTGTCGGATGCCGTAAATACCGCCATTCTAGATAGTCTTCGGATAAAATGACTTGCAATTCTTGTGATTTACGTTTTTGTTCATTGAACACCTTAATAAATTGCTCAAGTCCGCTGACTTTTCTAACCTCAAGAACGGAGGTATTCCACTGGACAAACTTTGGAATCACGAAATACGATTTCAACGGTGGCTGAAAATGCATCGCCGCACGCTGCCAGGCGCCGTATGCCATCGAATTCGGATGTCCCATTATTATTGCACGCTCAGTCTTAACGTACTCCATCGCCTTCTCTATCATCATTCCAAAAATATTTTTGCCGCGTTGTTTTCGCTGAACAAGAACGTTGACCACGAAATAGCCGGTTCTAACTTCACCCCGCCGTGTGAGACATACTGGGACCATCGCCAGGAACCCCAACCAACATCCATCTTCCTCTTCCTTGGCGGTGACAATTTTCGCTGGTCCAAATGGATTGTTTAAGTAGAGCCATTCTGAATATGTCTTGCTAAGTACTTTGTCGTGGGGTGGAAAATTCTCAGAAAACAGATCAAATAACGAAGTGAACTGACCAATTTCGAAGGTTCTGGTCGAGCAATTGATACTCATTGCGATTCTCTGGCAAGAGTTGCGTGCTCACCGATCGTCAAATTGATCAGATCATTATTTCTTACCAAGTCTCCGGCGAAGCGTGTGATTTCCTCAAACGAGATTTTCATCTGCGGCGCGGTGATGAAATTATGAGGATGAAACCACATATGCACGTGGCCGCCATGCTCCGCAGCTGCCCGCAGCATTGACTTCCAGCGATTGATCGTTACGGCAACAGGAACAAGACGGCGAACACCTGAAGGCCAATTAAGAAAATTACCAGCTGAGCAGACGCCCCAGCCATTTTCAATCTTAAGAGCCTGGGTCTTGCAACCAGCGTTTAAATTGAATTCCGCTACTAGATTTCGCACCTTATCTATCCCGTCGTTCGCCAAGCCGTCTCGATAGTTTTCAAATCCAATGCTTCGAAGCAAGGGTAGATGACCAACCTGGTTGCGCGGAAAGACAATCGTCGTAGGCCGTTGTCCCAGCGAGGCGGACAACCGCGATGCGAGTTCGACTTCTATCGCCGCCGATTGCTCAGATGTTTGTTCGGAAAGAGGCAAATGGCTGGCTCCGTGCCAGCCTATTTCCATACCCGCCGCTGACATCAACCGATAGAAAGCCGACCCGCTCCAGCCATTCAACTCGCGGCCCTTCAAGGCAGCCAAAATTGAACTAAACCAAGCCGGATTAAGCTCTCCTAGGTGCTCGATCAGCTCCATCTGATCGTACAATATGCTACAATCCACGGCAAACGCGGAAACAAAAGCAGCGGTGGCATTGATTGAATATTTTCCTAGCACGGAAAGGAGGTAGTCGTAAGCCATTGTCAAGGAGACGTCATTGATAAGACCCCTGGAAAGGATCGTCCGATTATCAGCCATTCCCCACAGACCTTCACAGTCAAGCGACAATATAAAACTGCCCTGCGCGGAACGCATGCTTCCCTCTAACTTTGGAGACCGTCTCGAAACGGACGGCGAGGTCTTGAATTTCGGCAAGTCGATGGAGTTCTGAGAAGAACTTCCCTTTCTCCTGGAGCCTTCGATTCGATTAGATGCCCAGACCCCTTCGCCGCACGACCGGGACCATCTGCGCCACGGCAGCGGTTTGAGCGCCGAACAAGGGCGAGACATCGCGCCATTGATGCCGCCTCATGCCAGAGCCGGTCGCTGTGGCCTCTTGGGCGATGGGTGAAAGCTGAATGCGATTTTTGATATGTTGCGCGGCGGCAACACTGCCGCGATCGGAAGGGGTCGCGCGGCGCACCGCGTCGCTCGTCGCCGAGGCCGAACTGCGGCCCATGGAGGACTACCGTGTGTGAGTGATTAAGAGACATAGGCCTGGCGGTGCTGCCCAAGCACGGGCGCCTGGCTTGTCGATCCATAAACAATTGCCTCGATGACGCCAGAGACCCGTTACGACGCCAGGCTCTGGGAAGAAAGCCAAGCCTGAAAACTCAGCAGGTTCCACAGCCGATAGGCGTAATCCCGATGGCCGGAGCAATGATCCCGCCAAAGACTAAGCACTTCGCCGCTGTCAAGGTATCCCTCGCTTTTCAAACGAGTTTCGGAAAGCAGCGATTCGCCCCAATCGCGCAACGGCCCGCGCAGCCATTGCCCGATGGGGATAGCGAACCCAGCCTTAGGTCGCTCGACAAGTCCCTTGGGAATATGCTTGTACAGGATCTGCCTCAGCGCCCATTTGCCGCGGCCATCGCGAATTTTCATCGACATCGGCAGCCGCCAGGCGGCTTCGGCGACACGATGATCGAGCATGGGAACGCGGGTTTCGAGGCTGACTGCCATCGCCGCGCGATCAACCTTTGCGAGTATGTCGTCAGGCAAATAGGTGAGACCATCAAGCAACATCATTCGATGCTCGGGCTGGTCGAGCTTGCACGAGACGGCCACCGCATCGAGCCGGGTCGGCAAGCGCGCATCGCCAAGAGCCGGGGTCGAGCCGATGCTCCATTCCGCGACAAGCGCGCGATAGAGATCGTCAACGCTCTGCATCGCGCCAAGGGCAGGTCCGATCTTATAGGCTTTGTCCTTGAATGGCGCCAAGCTTGCTCCAAGCCCAGGCGCATAAGCAAGCGCCGCCCACCCCCTATGAGGCATGCGCGAAATGGCGGTCCCGATCATTTTACGCAAAGTGGGAGGCGCGATCGCAAGTCGACGCCACAATTTTGGCCCGAGAACGTAGCGGTTGTAGCCGCCGAGCACTTCATCTCCGGCATCGCCTGAAAGCGCCACCGTCACCGACCGTCGTGCGATCGCGCAAACGATGCTGGTCGGAATTTGCGAACTGTCGGCGAAGGGCTCGTCGTACATTGACGGCAAATTCGGAATCACGGCTCGCGTCTCGCTTGGGGTGACGCGAATCTCGCAATGGTCGGTGCCAAGATGACGCGCAACGGCTTTCGCATGCGGGGCTTCGTCGAAACCCGCCTCGTCGAAGCCGACGGTGAAGGTCTTCACTTTCCGGCTCGATTGCGCTTGCATCAGCGCGACGATCGTCGAGGAATCGATCCCGCCCGAAAGAAAAGCGCCGACCGGAACATCAGCTACGAGTTGCAACGCGACCGCCTGACGCAGCATCTGCTCCAGCAGCTCCACTCCCTCGCGCTCGTCGGAAACTGGATTGGCGAGACCAGCTAGCGCGACATCCTCGTAGCGCCAATAAGGCTCAACGCGCCGCACGCGAGCGGCAAGATCGGCGGCCGCGATCGTGAGAATCGAACCAGGCTCAAGCTTGAAAATGTTTTCATAAATGCAATGGGGCGCAGACACGTTATTAAAACGCAAGAATAACGCTAAGGCGCCTCGATCGATTGGATTATCGAAATGGGGATGGGCGCGCAGCGCCTTCAATTCCGAACCGAACACGAAGGTCGTCCCCCCGCCCCGCCCGATAAAGCCGTAATAAAGCGGCTTCTCGCCGAAACGGTCGCGCGCCAGCGTCAAGCGCCGCTCCGCGCGATCCCAGAGCCCAAAGGCGAACATGCCGACGGCTTTTTGTAGAGTCGCGCTGACGCCCCAAGCCGAAAAACCTGCGAGCAGGGTTTCGGTGTCCGAAGTCCCGCGCCAGCGGACAGGTCCGCTCTCTTCCAGGTCCCTGCGAAGCGTCAGATGATTGTATATCTCGCCGTTGAACGTGAGGACATAGCGCCCGCGTTCCGAATGCATCGGCTGCGCGCCGCGCTCGGAGAGATCGAGAATGGCGAGTTGGCGATGGCCGAGCGCAACGCCCGCTTCATCATCGACAAAGACCGCTCCGGCGTCGGGGCCGCGATGGCGAACCGCAAGCGTCATGGCCTCAATTTGCGCTTGTGCGCCGCCCTGAGGCGCAGCCGTCAGTATCCCGGCAATGCCGCACATGCTTTGATTTTACCTCACGCTCGCGGAGGCGCCT
>CAVWCS010000002.1:0-55687 GCA_963753525.1 uncultured Actinomycetes bacterium | reverse complement strand
CTTGAGGACCGGAGACGCGTCGCAGCGGATGAGCGCGGCGCTTGTCCAGCCGAGGACGGCGAGCTGGAAGACGACCAAGATGATCGGCAGCAACAGGTTCTCCTACTCGTAGCCGAGGTCGCGGAGCTTCTCGACCATCTGGCGCTCTTCTTCTTCCGTGTACACCGGTTCGTCGCTCGCCTCGTGCGACGGCGCCGCTGTTGCTATGCCCGCGGCCGGAGCGGCGTCCTCGAGTAGGTCTTCGAGCGGCGCGCCGTCGAGCCCTTCCGCCGAGAGGCCGTGCAGCCGGAGGATCGTCGCCGGGAGCTGGACGATCTCGGCTCCGTCAGGCACGTCCGCGAGCTGAAGCCCAGGCCCCGCGGCGGCGAGGATGCCCGTCACGCCATGGTGGCCGGAGTAGCCATACGAGACCTCGGGGTCGAGCTTCTCGTGCCGCTCGAACGCGTCGGTCCAGCGGCGGCGCGAGGGGTCGACGTTGATCCGCTCGTCGTACGGGAGGAGGATCAACTCCGGGGCCTTGTCGAGGAACGGGCCGGACCAGAGCTCCTCCTTCCGTCGCACCTCGAACGCCGGCTCGCCGGTCTCCGGATGCGGGATCTCGGCGATTTCCGCCGCGAGCGCGTCGATGTAGGCGCGGTCGTGGTGCGCGCCGGTCAGCTCGCCGAGGTACAGCTGGCCCTGCGAGGCGAAGCCGTACGCGCGCGTCGAGCCGAAGTCGATGTCGGCGAAGTTGCGGTCGGTGGCGGGGCGCGGCAGGAACGGCAGGACGTCGAGCGCGCGCCCGTACCAGGGAACCGTCCGCACGAGCTTCTGATCGACGCGCGCGAACCAGTCGAGCGGCCCGCGCCGCCACGGCTGCAGCGACCGCTTGCGGAAGCGGAGATGGCCGCGCTCCTCGAGCCAGCGGTCGATGTGGAACATCCAGTAGATCGGCTTCATGCCGTGGTCGGAGAAGAGGAGGACGGTCGGCTCCTCGCCGTACTGCGCCGCCGCGGCGTCGATCAGCTCGCCGCACAGGCGGTCGACCGTCTCGTAGACCTGCAGCAGCTCGTCCCCGGCGCCGCTCACGGCGTGCGCGGGATGGTCCGGGTCGAAGCGTGCGAAGCCGAGGTGGCCGACATGGTCGGTGCTCATGAAGTCGACGGCGAGCACGCCGAGGGCCGGCTCGAGCTCGAAGCAGAGCTTGCAGACGCCGGCCATCTGCTCGGCGTGCTCGATCAGGCGTGAGGTGTAGGCGGGGAAGTCCTCCCACCAGCGCTCGGCCATCGGGTGATGCGCCGTGACGAGGTCGGGGTACGCAGCGAAGATCTTCTCCGCCGCGCTCGCCGGCGTGACTTGCGGGCGCTCGGGGCCGCCGTAGCCGGTGACGACGATGCCGTCGATCTCGTCCGCCGGGTACGTGAAGGGGATCCCGACCCAGGCCGAGCGCACGCCGGCCGCGCCGAGCAATCGCCAGACGGGCGTCCCGCCACGACTCGCCGCGCTTTCGAGCTTCTGCGTGCCGCGGTTCGGGTTCGTCGTGAAGTTGAAGATGCCGTGTCCTCCGGGATTGAGGCCGGTGATGAACGACGACCACGCTGTCGGCGTGAACGCGGGGATCGTCGAGCGGAGCGGGCCGAACGTCCCCTCGCGCGCGAGCCGCGAGATCGTCGGGAGCTTGCCCTCGCCCATGAGGCGCTGCACGAGCTCGAAATCCGCGCCGTCGAAAGCCAGGGCAAGGACGCGCCTCACCGGTCGAGCACCTCGCGATAGACCTGCTCGAGCTGCGCGGTGGGATCGCCGAAGCGGACATGCACCTCCTGCAGGTTCCGCTCGCCGTAGCGCTTGCGGAGCTGCGGGTCGCGGGCGAGTTTGACCATCGCCTCGGCGACGGCCGGAACGTCGTGCCGGTCGACGAGCTCGCCGCCGTGGCCGCTCTGGATCCACTCGTCCATCGACGGCGCGATGCCGGCGATGACCGGAACGCCGCTCGCCATCGTCTCGAGCAGCGAGGCGGGGGAGGAGTCGACGTCGGCGAGCGAGACTGCGAAATCGGCGGACGCGTTCACGGCGGGAAGCTCCGAGGCAGGGACGTCGCGCACCGCCATGTACGGCTCGATCCCGAGCTCCTGCGCGAGCCTGTCGAACTCGTCGCGCGACCAGCCGCCGCCGGCGGTGGAGAAGAGCCGGAGCGCCGGCACCTCCGCGTGCGCCGCTGCGAACGCCTTGAGGACGATGTCGAGGTTCGAGTACGGGCGGAAGTTGCGAAGCGAGAGGCAGACGACCGCGTCGTCCGTCCAGCCGAGCCCGCGCCAGCGCGAGCGGTCGGCGAGCTGCGGCGAGTAGTTGTCGATGCGGGCATGCCAGAAGATCCGGTGGAACTTTGCGCGGTCGGCGCCGAGCCG
Source organism: uncultured Actinomycetes bacterium (assembly GCA_963753525.1). GTDB lineage: Bacteria > Actinomycetota > Thermoleophilia > Gaiellales > Gaiellaceae > Palsa-739. The sequence goes on along the minus strand of CAVWCS010000002.1, from coordinate 53,303 downwards.
GACGGAGGCGTCCTCGAGGGCCTGCGAGTTGACGATGTACGCGAGAGCCCGATCGGGCGCCAATCCGATGCGCGCGCGCTTCTCGGCCTCGGGCGAGCTCCAAGCGTCGACGATCGCGTCCTTGCCCCACGGGCTGACGACGAGCGGCCCGAGCTCGGCGCGCGCCGTCCAGTAGCCGTATGGGAGGAGGTAGTGCGAGTGGACGACATCCGGCTTGGTCTCCTTGGCGATGCGCTGCAGTGCGGGGATCATCCGGTAACGGCGGATGAACGGGACGCGCAGGAGCGGGTCGACCTCCTGCAGCTGGTGGACGACGAGGCCGTCGTGCTCGCCCGTGCGCGGGTTGTAGCGGCTGGAAGCGATATGCACTTCGTGGCCTTGCTCGGCGAGCCTCTGCGCCCATCGCACGAAGTGGCGCGACTTCGCGTCGCCGATGCCGAGGATGCGGAGCGAATCAGCCACGCTGCGCTCCTCCCGTCAGGCTCCGCACGCCGTGGAGGGTATAGCGGGCGAAATGGACGAGCGCCGGCTTCGGGTCGTCCCGCGCGAAGACCGCGTCGACGTACGGACCGCGCTGCACTGCGTGGCTCGCGCCGGCCATGGCCGTGATCGCCCAGCGCTTCCCGTCGCCGTGCATCCGGGCGGGCGGGAGCGGATCGCCGATCAGGTCGCGGTAAGCGATCCACGGCAGATCGACGCCGCAGGCGGCGGCGAGGCCGTGCCACTGCCAGAGGCGCGGGTTCACCTCGATGAGCTTGTAGCGGCCGTCGCGCGGGTCGCGGATCATCTCCACCTGCGAGATGCCGTGGAACGAGAGCGCGCGGAGCAGCGCGAGGCCCTGCTCCACGACTTCGTCCACCCAGACGGCCTCGGCGACGCGCGCCACGCCCGTGAAGCCGCGGGTCTGCCGGATCTTGCGGCCGGAGAAGAGGCCGAGCGCCTCGCCGTCGGCGGAGACGTAGCTGCCGAGCGTGTACATCGCCTCGGCGCCGCCCGGCACGAGCTCCTGCACCATCGGCTCGTACGGCGCGGTGTCCTCGTACGCGCGCACGAGCTCGGCGGCGGTCTCGCAGCGGAAGAGCTGCACGTTGTGGGTGCGCCGGAAGCCGACGTTCGCAGCCGGCTTGACGATGAGCGGGAACCCGAGCTCCGCGCCCGCCGCCTGCGCCTCCTTCGCCGAGCGCGGATGGAAGGTGCGCGGGATGGGGAAGCCGATCGTCTCGGCGGTGTCGAGCTGGTGGCGCTTGCTCTGGATGCTCTCGAGCACGTCCCAGCTCGGAAACGGGAAGCGGTAGCGCTCACCGAGCTCGCCGGCGTGGCGTGCGAGTGCGTTGAGGTGCTCGTCGTGCGTGGGAAAGACGGGCAGGACGTCTTCCGTCTCGGCGGCGATCGCCTTGAACGTCGCGATGTAGCCGTCCTCGTCCTCGATCGGGTCGGGCGCGAGTCGCGGCTCGGCGTAGCGCGAGCGGAAGCCGAGCGCGTACGTCCTGTTGTCGACCGCGATGACGTGGAGGCCGTGCCGCCCGAGTGACCGGATCGCCGCGAGCCCGTTCGCCCAGCCGACTTCCGCGACGACCGCGGTCCCCTTCGTCCCAGCCACGCGGTTTAGGAAGCGATCGGAAGGAGGCTAGACATCGGCCTCCCGCGTGAACACGACCATCTTCTGGTTGTCGGGATGTCCCCAGTCGCCCACGTACGACATCGTCAGGCCGGTGCCCGCACAGGCGGCACGGAGCGTCTCGAGGTCGTAGTGGTAGCTGTCCCGGTCGTAGTGGGAGGTGACACGCTCCGACTGCTGGATGTCGCCGAGATACGACTTGCCCTGCGGGTTCTCGTAGATCGTCGCGTAGAACCGGCCGCCCGGCCGCAGCGCGTGCGCCATCTCGACGAGGCAGCGTGTGATCGTGTTGACGGGCAAGTGTGTGAAAACGGATTGGGCAATCGCGTAGTCGAACGTCTGCCCGAGTTTCCGGAACTCGAAGAGGCCGTTGACGAGGAGGAGAGGCTGCTTGTCGACGAGCCCCTGCCGCGGCAACTCGACCTTCTGCGCGTGCTCCAAGTTGTCGCCGCGCTTGTCGATCCCGGCGTAATGCCCGGGCTCGAGGTAGCGGATGAAGTGCACTCCAGCCCGCAGCGGCCCACAGCCGACGTCGAGGACGTAGTGGCTCGGCTGCAGCCCCTGCCCGACGAGGTAGTCGAGCTGCGCGCGCCCGAGCTCCTCCCAGAAATCCGCCGTCCCGCGCACCGTAGAGCGGTGCCAGTCGGAATCCCAGAGGCGGCGGTAGCGCGCAGGCAGAGATTTGCGCAGCTTCCGCTTGGCGGACAGCGGCACGTACCGCTTCACCCGGCCGAGCAGGGCCTTGTTGCTCCCAGACATCTGGGCGAGTCTAATTATGCGCGGGGAGGAGTCGCCGCAGACGCTTCCGCTCGGCCGGAAGATAGAAGCCAAGCGCTCCGAGGAGCAGCGGATACGCGAGCGAGAGGCCGACGGCCAGCAGTAGCGAACGCGGCAGGTACTCGCCCACCGTCGTGAGGCCGCCGGCCGCGGCGAGCATCACCGCGATGCGTCGCCACTGATATGCGACGGGAAAGAGCTTCTGCGCGTTCCACGTCCGCACGACCATCAGCATCAAGAGGGCGGCGAGCGTCGCGTATGCGGCTCCCAGCATCCCGTAGGCCGGGATCAACCAGAAGTTGAGTCCGATGTTGAGTGCAGCGGCCGCGCCGGACGCGATCCAGTTGAACTGCGTCTTCCGGACGCGGCCGGTCGCGATCGACACCACGATGAAGCCCGCGAGGAATACCGAGCCGAAGGCGAGCGGAGCGATCGCCGACGATGCGCCCCAATACCCAGGTTTCCGCCCGATGTGGACGATCCACGGGGCAAGGAGGCTCAGCCCCACGGCGACCCATGCGGCGACGAGCATCAGGTACGTGAGGACGAAGGAGAAGGCGCGCTTTGCCTCGTCCTCGTCCTCGACCGAGTACGCGAAGGCGGGCCAGGCGATCTGGAACGCCGTGAAGACGAGCACCATCGCCGAGGTGATCTTGTTCGCGAGCGAGTACTGGCCGAGCTGGTGGAGCGCGTACGAGCCGTGGAGGAGCTTCCGGATCATGAGGCGGTCGCCGAGGTTAGGCACCCACAGGATCAGCGCGGCGGCCATGAGCGGGAAGCCGAATTTGTTCATTGTCCGCAGGAGCTTCCAGTCGAACTGGAGCCCGAGCTGTTCGCGGTTGTACGCGAGGAGGCCGAGGAAGACGATGAGTGTGCCGCTGAGGTTGCCGACGATGATCCCGAGCGGCCCCTTGTGGTAGTACGACGACGAGGACGACGGTCAGCGGGACGGTGATCGCGATGTTGACGAGCGTCGCGATGGTGAACGAGACCGACCGTCGCTCCGCGCGGAAGAGGTTCGTCATCTGCGCGTAGTTGACGTTCACCCAGAGGAGGACGGCCGTCGCGATGACGAGGCTCGTCCCGCTTCCCTGAAGGTCGCGCCGCGCTGGTACTCGACGCCGAGCAGGTCCGGCGAGCTGCGCCGAGAAGAGCACGCAGAGGACGAGCGCGAAGGTCGAGTAGCCGACCTGCGCCCAGAAGACCGTGCGGATGAGCCGGCGCCGGTACTCGGGATCCTTGTCGAGGAAGTAGAAGCGGATGAAGCCGAAGTTCGCGCCGCCGCGGATCAGCGTCGACGCCGACCGCCATCGACGGTCATGAGGAGCTCGATCCGCCCGTAGTCGCCGTCCGAGACGTAGCTCGTGTAGAGCGGCAGCATGAGCACGGCGAGGAAGCGCGACGTGAGGCCGCCGATCCCGTAGATCGCCGAATGGCGGGTCGAGCTCGAGCAGCTGGGAGGCCAGGGACCGGCGGGCTGCGGCGTCGTCACAGCATGGTACGTAGAGTCCTGGCCATGACTGTTCCGGAGCGGGTCGAGCGGCGGGCGCGCTGGGTGCTCGACACGCTCGGAGCGAACGATCTCCGGCTCGGCGACGACGTGCCGTACGACGCCGAGGCGTGGGAGGCGGTCGAGCGCGGCGAACTGCCCGGACGACCGGCTTGCGGCGGCGTTCTTCCACCTCGCGCGCGTGGAGGAGATGGGCGGCGCGCGCGACGAGCGCAGTCGCTTCCCGGCCGCCGCGTCATGCCTCGATCCGCTCGATCCGCCGCTCGAGCGGCTGCGCCGGGAGCTCGGGGTCGAGCCTCCGCGCTACGACGGTGCGCGGTTCGCGGTCGCGCTGACGCACGACGTCGACCGTCCTTGGCGCTGGACGCGGATCGGCGTTCCGCGGCGCGGCCGCGCGTCTGCGCCACGGAGCGCTGCACGAGGCGGGCGCGCTCGCGCGCGTCCCGCTCCACAAGCTGCGCGGCACCGATCCCAACTGGCGTTTCAAGGAGATCGCGGCGGAGGAGCGCGCGCACGGCGCGACCGGCTCGACGTTCTACGTCATGGCCGGCCACGGGCACCGCGCCGACGGCGCCGCGCCGGAGTCCGACGACCGCTTGCGTCCGCGGCTCGTCGAGGAGCTGCTCGAGTCGGGCTCCGAGGTCGGCCTCCACGGCAGCTACCTCGCCGCCGAGGACACCGACAAGCTCGCTGCCGAAAAGGCGCTGCTCGAGGGCCTTGCGGGAGAGGTCGCCGGCCACCGCTACCACTACCTCCGCGTCGACCCGCACCGGAATCTCGTTCCGCTCGGCTCGCTCGGCTTCAGATACGACACGACGCTCGGCTTCCCCGACGCGGTCGGCTTCCGCGCCGGCATCGCGCATCCGTTCCATCCGTGGGACTTCGCCCGAGAGGAGCCCGCCGCGATCGTCGAGGTCCCGCTCGCTGCGATGGACGCGACGCTTGCCGAGGCTCGCTATCAGGGGCTCACTGCGGACGCGGCCAAGCCACAGCTCCTGCGGCTCCTCGACCTCGCGGCCGAGCACGGCGGAGGCTTCTCGATCCTCTGGCATCCCGACCGCTTCGACGCGCCGAGCGCCCGTGGCTGGGACCGCCTGTACTTCGAACTGCTCGACGAAGTGAAACAGCGCGGAGGCGTCTGCCTGTCCGCCGGTGAGCTCGCTGCTTCGCTCTACGATCGTTAGATGGCCAAGCGCGTGATGGTGATCGGCCTCGACTGCGCCGCGCCGCAGTACGTCTTCGACCAGTGGCTGCCGGAACTGCCAACGATCCGCTCGCTGACGGAGCGCGGCCGGTTCGGCGTGCTCCGCTCGTGCGACCCGCCGATCACCGTTCCCGCGTGGTCGGTGATGACCTCGTCGCACAGCCCCGGCGCGCTCGGCTTCTACGGCTTCCGCAACCGCAAGGACCACTCGTACGACCAGCTCGCCTTCGCCGACTCGCGCTCGGTACGCGTGCCGCGAGTGTGGGACGTCCTCTCGACGCGCGGCCGCGACGTCATCGTGCTCGGCGTGCCGCAGACGTACCCGCCGAGCCGCGTCAACGGCGCGATGGTCTCGTGCTTCCTCACGCCCGACACGCGAACGAGCCGGTACACGTACCCGCCCGAGCTCAAGGACGAGATCGAGCAGCTCGTCGGCCACTACATGGTCGACGTCGAGAACTTCCGCACCGACGACAAGGACCGCCTCCTCGCCGAGATCGAGGAGATGACCGAGAAACGCTTCCGCCTCGCCGAGCACCTGCTCGAGACGCGTCCCTGGGATTTCTTCTTCATGGTCGAGATGGGCACCGACCGCATCCACCACGGCTTCTGGCGCTTCACCGACCCCGGGCATCGTCTCTACGAAGAAGGGAACCCGTACGAGCACGCGATGCTCGACTACTACAAGCGCCTCGACACGAAGATCGCCTCGCTCCTGCGCTTCGCCGACGACGACACCGCGGTGCTCGTCGTTTCCGACCACGGCGCGAAGAAGATGGACGGCGGCATCTGCGTCAACGAATGGCTACGGCGGGAGGGCTACCTCGTGCTGAAGGAGGAGCCCACAGAGCCGACGCGGCTGACGCCGGACATGATCGACTGGTCGAAGACAACGGCGTGGGGAGAGGGCGGCTACTACTGCCGGCTCTTCCTCAACGTCGCCGAACGCGAGCCCGAAGGCGTCATCCCTGCCGCCGACTACGAGCGTGTGCGTGACGAGATCAAGGAGAAGCTCGAAGCGCTCGGCGACGACCAGGGTCGCCCGATCGGCACGATCGCCCACAAGCCGGAGGAGCTCTACGCGGATCCGCAGGGCATCACTCCCGATCTCCTCGTCTACTTCGGCGGCCTCTACTGGCGCAGCATCGGCCAGGTCGGGACCGAGACGATCCACGTCTTCGAGAACGACACCGGGCCGGACGACGCGAACCACGCGCACGAAGGGCTGTACATCCTCGCCGCCGACGGCGTCGCGGCCGGACCGGGGGAGGAGCGCGAGATCCGCGACATCGCCCCGACCATTCTCGAGCTCCTCGGCGAGCCGGTGCTGCCGGACATGGAGGGGCGCAGCATGATGGCGGTCACCGCATGACGCAGCAGCTCAGCCACCGCCAGATCCTCCTCATCTACAGCGGGCTGATGCTGGGGATGCTGCTCGCGGCGCTCGACCAGACGATCGTCTCGACCGCGCTGCCGCGGATCTCGGAAGACCTCCACGGCATCAGCGAATACTCATGGGTCGTCACGGCGTACCTGCTCGCGTCGACGATCTCCCAGCCGGTCTACGGGAAGCTCGGCGATCTCTACGGCCGCAAGCGCCTCTTCCAGTTCGCCATCGTGATCTTCCTCGCCGGCTCGGCGCTCTGCGGGCTCTCGCAGAACATGGGCGAGTTGGCCGGGTTCCGTGGGTTGCAGGGACTAGGCGCAGGCGGCCTGATGGTCGGGGCGCTCTCGATCATCGGCGACATCGTCCCGCCGCGCGAGCGGGGCAAGTACCAGGGCTACATGGGAGGCGTCTTCGCGCTCGCCTCCGTCATCGGGCCGCTGATCGGAGGCTTCATCGTCGACAACCTCTCGTGGCGCTGGGTCTTCTACGTCAATCTGCCCGTCGGAGCCGTCGCGCTCGCGGTGATCGCCGTCGTCCTACAGCAGGACGACCGAGCGGCGCTCGCATCGGATCGATTACGAAGGCGTGGTCTTCCTTGCGCTCGGAGCGGGTCTGATCACGCTCGGCCTGACGTGGGGAGGGACGCAGTATCCGTGGGGATCGAAGGAGGTAATCGCGTGCTTCCTTGTCGGCGTCGTTGCCGTCGTTGCCTTCGTCTTTGTCGAGCGGAGGGCCATCGAGCCCCTCATACCGCCGCACCTGTTCCGGAACTCGATTTTCGACACGAGCTCGGCGATGGCGTTTCTCGTCGGGTTTGCGATGTTCGGCGCTCTCATCTTCCTACCCCTATTCCTTCAGGTCGTGCATGGGCTGACCCCCACTCGATCGGGGCTCAGCCTGCTGCCGCTCATGGGTGGCCTTCTCGTCGCATCGATCACCAGCGGGCGTTTGATCTCGAAGCTCGGCCGCTACCGCGCGTTCCCGATCGCCGGTACGGCGCTCATGGCGCTCGGGATGTGGCTCCTCTCCCGGATCGGGGTCTCCACCACGTACTTCTCCCTTTCGGTGGCGATGGTCGTGCTCGGGGTTGGACTTGGTCTCGTCATGCCGGTGCTTGTCCTCGCCGTCCAGAACGCCGTTGATCCTGCAGACATGGGCACCGGGACCGCGGCCTCGACCTTCTTCCGTTCGGTCGGCGGCGTGTTCGGTGTGGCGGTCTTCGGCGCGATCTTCGTCAACCGGCTTGGCTACTGGCTGCCGGTCGATCTGCCGCCGAGCGTGCATCTCAGCACGAAGGCGGCCAACGCCCTCCTGAACTCAACACCCGCCACGCTGAAGAAGCTGCCAGGACCGATCCACACCGGGCTGCTCGACGCCTTCGCGAGCTCGCTCCACACCGTCTTCCTCTGGGGAGTGCCGTTCGCCATCGTCGCCTTCCTCGTCTCGCTGCTGTTGCGGGAGGTGCCCCTGCGCGAGCGGGGCGCACCGCCGGTTACAGCGGCTGCCGCCGACGCCTCGGGCGAAGCAGCTGCCTGAGCCGGTCGGGACCGTAGACTCCGCCGCGTGACCGAGGTGGACGCGTCGCACGCTGAGCCCACGCTCGAGTGGGACACGCCGCTCTTCCGGATGGCGCGCGCCCAGTTCGAGCAGGCGCTGCCGCACGCCGAGGTCTCGGACGATGGTCGCCGAGCGGCTCAGCTACCCCGAGCGCGCGGTGATCGTCAGTGTTCCGCTGCGACGCGACGACGGCCCGATCCAGATCTTCCCCGGCTACCGCGTCCAGCACTCCACCGTGCTCGGGCCGACGAAGGGCGGCCTGCGCTACGACCCGGAGGTCTCGCTCGGCGAGTGCGCGGCGCTCGCGATGTGGATGACGTGGAAGTGCGCGCTCCTCCGGCTCCCGTACGGCGGCGCGAAGGGCGGGATCCGCTGCGATCCGCACGCGCTCTCGCAGCGCGAGCTCGAGAAGCTGACCCGCCGGTTCACGTCCGAGCTCGTGCGCGAGATCGGCCCGCAGAGCGACATCCCCGCTCCCGACATGGCGACGAACGAGCAGACGATGGCCTGGATCATGGACACGTACTCGATGCTCAAGGGCTACGCCGTGCCGGAGATCGTGACGGGCAAGCCGATCTCGCTCGGCGGCTCGCTGTTCCGGCGCGAGGCGACGGGCGCGGGCGTCGTGATGGTGGCCGAGCAGGCCGGGCGGCGGCTGGGCTGGGAGCTCGCGGGAAAGTCGTGCGTCGTGCAGGGCTTCGGCAACGTCGGCGGCGTCGCGGCGAGCGAGCTGCACGACCGCGGCGCGCGCGTGATCTGCGGTCTCGGACATCTCCGGCGGCCTCCACGCCGAGCGCGGGCCTCGACGTCCCGGCGCTGCACGCGTACGCCGCCGAGCACGGCTCCCTCGCGGGCTACGACCTCTGTGAGCGGATCACGAACGAGCAGCTCCTCGAGCTCCCGTGCGACATGCTCGTCCTCGCGGCGCGCGAGGACCAGCTCCACGGCGACAACGCCGGCCGCGTGCAGGCGGCGATGATCGTCGAGGGCGCGAACGGCCCGACGACGCTCGAGGCGGACGAGATCCTCCGCGAGCGCGGCATTCCGGTCGTGCCGGACATCCTCGCGAACGCCGGCGGCGTGACCGTCTCGTACTTCGAGTGGGTGCAGGATCTCGGCCGGCTCTTCTGGGATCGGGACGAGATCCGCCGCAAGCTCGCCGACAAGATGGCGACCGCGTTCGACCGCGTCTACGGCATCGCGGCGGAGAAGGACATCACGCTGCGGCAGGCCGCGATGGTCGCGGCGATCCGGCAGGTCGCGGGCGCGCTCGAGGCCCGCGGCATCTATCCGTGATGACGTGCCCGAGACCGTTCGCGACGCGATGGTTCCCGAGCCGACGACGCTCTCCGCCGGCGCGAGCGCGCAGGACGCCGGGCGGCTGCCTTGGCGACAGCCGCGACGTGCGCGCGATCTTCGTCACGGAGGACGACGGGCAGCTCATCGGCGTCGTGACGCGCAAGACGCTCGTCCGCGAGGTCGTCGCCGCCGGCCTCGATCCGCGCGCAGTTGCGCCTGCGCGACATCGCCGAGCCGCCGCACTTCACGCTCGACGCCGCGCTCGGGCTCGAGGACGGGTTCCACTTCCTCGAGGAGCAGGATCTCGAGCGCGTGCCCGTCGTCGAGGACGGCCGCCTCGTGGGCGTCCTGTCACGCGCGGTCGTGCAGCGGCGGCTCGCCGAGGACGAAGTCCTCGAGGACTAGCGCCGTGACGACGACGGACGGTCGAGTCGCTACCGGAATGGCGGTCGTGCTTGTCGCACTGGCCATCGCCGTTGAGTTCATAGCGGTAATCACGATGGTCACGAGAGTGCCGGCACTTACGAACCCCGGCACGGGCTACGCAATGGTCATCACCGCAGGCCTTGTCGCCGCCGGCATTTGCATCCTGGCCTTGTGGTGCCTCCGAAGAGTCTTGGATGGACTCGGAGGATGGCCGGCGGCGTTTGGCTCATACGCTCTGGCTCTCATCGCGCTCTTTGGTGTCCTGTTTTTCGTCTTCCTCATTGACGTCGCCGACTGAGGCGGGACTCGCTAGCTCAGCAGCACGTGTACGCGCCCGGCGGGGCGGCGCCCTCTTCCGGCTCCGGCAGCTCGGCCGCGGCGAGCGCGGCGCCGTCGAGGATGTCCCGCTCGCTCGCGCGGATCCCGTCTAAGCCGTACGCGTCGAGGATCGCGTCGAGGATCGCGGCGCCGGCGACGATGACCGGCGCGCGTTCCGGGTCGAGCGCCGGCACCCTGCGCCGCTCTTCGAGCGGGAGCGCCGCGAGGCGCTCGAGTTGCACGCGCACGCCGTCGCGCGTGAGGAAGTGGCCGTGGACGCGCTCCCTGTCATAACGCTCCAGGCCGAGATCGAGCGCTGCGAGCGTCGTGATCGTCCCGGCGACTCCGACCGCCTCGGCCGGCTCGAGCGACGGGAGCAGCGCGTGCGCCGCCGCCTCGAGTGCGGAGATCTTCTCGCCGTGCCGCTCGGTGAAGCGGACGGAGCCGAGCGGCAGGCTAGCCCGGAAGTCGTCGAGCACGAGCTCCGTCGAGCCGCCGCCGATATCGACGAGCAGCGTCCCCGCGGCGAGCCCGCCGATCCCGCGCCGGGTCAGCTCGGCCTCCTCGTCGCCGGAGAGGAGCTGCGTCGACGAAGCCGTAGCTCCACTCGATCTCGCCGAGGAACGCCTCGCCGTTCTCCGCGTCGCGGACGGCGCTCGTCGCGATGAGCAGCGTGCGCTCGGCGCCGAGCGACTCGGCCGTGCGGCGGTAGTCGGAGAGGGTGTTGCGGACGCGGGCGATCGGGACGGGTAGGAGTCGGCCGCGCGCTGTCGACGCCCTCGCCGAGACGCGTGATGCGGGTCTCGCGGTGGAGCTCGCGCGTGATGCCGTCCTCGACGTCGGCGACGAGGAGCCGCGTCGTGTTCGTCCCCTGGTCGATCGCGGCGACTCTCACAGGAGCACGCGCACCCAGCCGAGCTGCTCCTCGACGTCGGCGATCGCCGCTCGCAGGATCTTCAGCTGCGCGATGGAGCCGCGGAGCCGGGCGACGCTCTCCTGGAGCTCCTGCGTGTCTCCGGCCGCTTCGGCTTTCGCCGCTGCGAGCTCCGCCTTCGCGGCAACGGCGCTGAGGCGCGCGACCGCGCCCGAGCGGGCCTTCTTGACGCTTCGCACCACTTCGCGGACGCGCCCCAAGAGGAGGGCGACTCCGGCGATTCCGCTGCAAATCGCAACCGCGAGCGCGCTCCAGACGGCCCAGTCCCACACGGGAAGAGCGTAACGACGGTGCTAGACTGAGGGCCGCGTCGCGGGGTGGAGCAGCCAGGTAGCTCGCCGGGCTCATAACCCGGAGGTCGCAGGTTCAAATCCTGCCCCCGCTATCGGAAAAGCCCTGGAAACAGGGCTTTTCTGTTCTCAGCAGCGAGATCGGCGCGGCGTGCTATTGCCGAACTTTTGCCGAGCTCTGCCACCGGCGCCCTTCACTATCTGTGATTTGCTGTCAGATTGACCGTCTGACGGTGCCGCTGTGGCGTGAGACGCCGCGACTGCCAGACCGATCGGAAGGCAGGGAGGGAACATGAAGAGACTCGCAGTCCTCGGGCTCGCGATCGGAGCGTTGTCGGTGGCTGGGCTCACGTATGTGGCGGAGTCGCGCAGCGCAGTACCGCCGAACGTGGGTTTCGTCTTCGGTGGCGGCGACGCCGTGATCCTTAATCACAACCGCACCTTCAGTATCGGTGTCGCGAACGGCCGAGGCACTTTAGTGCGCAGTGCGATGGTGGTTCACATCACCTGCGAGAGGGTCGTGGTGAATGCGGCTGTGCTTGGGGGCAGGTTCAATGGCGAGCCCGCCGGCCAATACCTCGAGATTGAGGTCGTCGACAACGGTTTGCCGGTCAACGGCCCTGCTGGCGACCAGATCACTCCATTTGTGGTCCTGGCCGGACGCCCGCCGCTTGTGTGCTCAACACCGATTCAGTTCAACCTCATCCGCGGAGGACCCTGGCCGCTGTCTAACGTTGCCCACGGAGACATCGTCGTCCGCCCCTAGCAGGCGGCGAGCGTCGCCCACCCCGGTGCGAGTCGGGGACGCTCGCTGCGCAAGTGCCGGCTGGCGCGCCAGCAGGAAGTATCCAGCGTGACTGTCGTGACCAAGTTCGGGACGCTCGCTGCCGCTGTTCTCTTGGGTTCCGCGGTGGCGGGATGTGGGGGGCGCTTCAAACCCGCGCGCCGAACTCTCGAGCTTCGTTGTTGATTACGTCAACCAGGACCGCGGCAACTGCTGCGAACTAGGGATGCACGCGACTGTTTCCCATATGACCCGGAGCTGGCTGCTCGCGGCGCGCCTGACGGCGAGCTGCGCTGCCTGGCAGTGGGTTAGACGTTCCGCCAGAACAAACCGCGCTCACGGCCTGTGCTTGAATTCCTACTCGATGGGTAGGGAAAAGCGGCTGGGCCTCGCTCTTCTCGCTGCGGCGGTTGCGCTCGGCATTCTCGGTGATCTCGTCGTCCATGGCCGGCCGCTCGGCTTGAACGTCGCGCTCTTTGCGCTCGCGTTCGTGGCTGCGTTGGCGGTGTTGCTACGTGTTAGCCGCGCGCCGCTCCATCAGGGTCGCCGGTGGATGGCGCTGCCGCTGCTCGTCTTCGCGGCGGCGTTCCTGTGGCACACGTCGATGTTGCTCGTCGCGACCAATCTTCTCGCTATCGCGGGCGCGGTGACGCTCGGAGCGCTCCGTCGTACCCAGCACTCGCCGGTGCGCGCCGAGGTGGGCGAGTACGTCAGCGCCGGCGCATCGGCTGGTTTCGCTGCATTCGGCGGAGCGGTTCAGCTGCTGCAGCGCGACGTTCCGTGGTCGGAGGCGCACGCTGCGCTACGCGGAACTCGCTCAGCGTCGATCGCGCGCGGCGTTGCCATCGGTCTGCCGCTCGTCGTGCTCTTCGGCGGCCTGTTCATGGCGGCTGACGCTGTCTTCCAGCATCTCGTTTCGTCAGCGATCCCGAGCGTTCCGGATCTCGGAACGCACCTCCTGATCGCGTGCGCATTCGCGTGGCCGGCAGCAGGTCTCCTGCGAGACCTCGTCGCCTCTCGAGAGGACGCGCGGTTGTTGCCGGCAGAGAAGCTCCTTGCCCGCCGTTTCTCGCTAGGCACGACCGAGGTCGCGATCGCCCTCGGGGCGCTCGACGTGCTCTTTGCGATCTTCGTTGCCGTGCAAGCACGCTATTTCTTCGGCGGTCGCTCGCTCGTCCAGGCGCGCGAGCACCTCTCCTATGCGACGTACGCGCGCCACGGATTCTTCGAGCTCGTCGCGGTGTCCGCGCTCGTCCTCGTTGTGATCGTCGGCGCGAATGCGCTCGTGCGTTCCCGGATCGTGCGCGCTCTGTCCGCCGCTCTGGTCGCGCTTGAGCTCGTCGTCGCGGTCTCCGCGCTGCAGCGATTGCGGCTCTACGAGCACGAGTACGGTCTAACCGAGCTGCGAATCTGGACGACGGGAGTCGTTCTGTGGCTCATGTGCGTCTTCGTCTGGCTCTCGTTCACGACGCTGCGCGGACGCGGCCGTTTCGCGGTCGGCGCCCTCGTGCTCGGCTTCGCTGCGACTGCTGCTCTCAACCTCGTGAGCCCGGACGCGCTCATCGCTCGCACAAACCTCTCGCGGCCGCACGTCGACATCGCCTATCTCTCTCGCCTCAGCGACGACGCCGTACCGACGCTCGTCTCACGGCTGCCCTCACTCCGGCCGGACCTCCGCGCCGACTTGGCGCGACGGCTCCTCGCTCGCAGCGAGCGCAGCGGTGGCGTGCTCGGCTGGAACGCCTCCCGCAGCCGCGCGCAAGCGGTGCTACGGGCAGATCGCGCTGAGCTCCAGCGTTTCGCTCGAGATCGTTAGTGCACGACGAGCACGGATGATGCCGAGTGCGCGACGACGGCAGAGGCCACGCTGCCGAGCAGATGTCCCATGACACCGGTTCGGCGGTGGGAGCCGAGCACGATCAGGCTTGCGTTGCGCTCCTCGGCTGTCTTGACGATTCCCTTCCAGGTCGGCGCAGATTCGGCCGCCATGCTCTGCGACCGGAACCCGGCCTTCTCGGCGAGAGAAGCTCCGTGGCGCGCCGTCTCCTCCGCGGCCAGCCGCACCTCGGTCGCGTTTTGCGCGTCGAAGTGTTGGTCGCCAATGGGCTCGAATCCGACGTCTCCCGGCTGCCAGACGCAGAGGACCAACGCGTCGCGCCCGGGCGAGAGCTGCTGGCCGGCCTGCTTGATCGCAAGCTCGGCGAGCTCGGATCCGTCGTAGGCGAAGAGAACGGGTCCGCTCATGTCAGGGCGTGGTTCCGGTCGCGACGTGTGTCGTCGCCACGCGTCCACGAAGCTTGGCGAGGAGCGGCGGGGAATCCCAAGCCGGGTGCTCGCCCGCGAGGAAGCGGTCGAGGTCGGGTGTCTGCGGGCGGGCGCCGCCGAGGGCGTAGAGGGCGACGCCGACGAGCGCCCCGGTAACGGCCAAGCCGAAGCCGATCCAGAGCGCGATCTGCGTCCCGACGACCAAGCTGCTCGCGACGGTAGCGGCGAGGTACACGAAGATCGGGGCGATCATGAACGCCGCGACGGCGCGAAACAGCTCGACGATCGCAAAGACGCGCTGGAGGTTGGCGGATGGCAACGAGAAGCCGGCCACGAACAGTGCGGGCGCGACGGTCGCGCCGAGTCCAATGCCGGTCAGGCCTGAGCCGACCAGCGTTGCCGCCTGGCTCGAGGGCACGTGGAGGGCGAAGACGAGAATCCCGGCGGCGAGGAACGCCATACCGGCCAGCGGGAGATAGTGCATCGCGCGCCTGCGGATTACGAGACCGAGCGCGACGGCGGTGATCACCGCTCCTGCAACCTCGGGCAGATAGAGGACGCCGATGTACAGCGGGCTGTAGCGGCCGGCCAGCACCGCGGCGGTGAGGACGGTGGCCGAGACCGATGCGGCCGCTGCGAAGAGCGCCACCGCGATTCCCGCGACGGGCATCGAGCTCGTGAGCATCGTGCGAATCGTCAAAAGCGGTTGCCTCGCGCGATACTGGTAGACGACGAGGATGACGATCGCCGCGAGGCCGCCCAGCAGCGGCCCGATCACGAGAGGATCGAGGAAGCGGTGGCTCGTGAGCTGCGAGGCGCCGAAGAATGCCGCCACGCAACCGATGGCCGCCAGGGCAATGGCGGGCAAGTCTCGCGGCGAGTCGGGGTTGGCGGGCGGCGCGTCCTCGAAGGTCAAGACAGCAAGCACCAATGCCGCGACGGAGATCCCGGCGACGATCCAGAACAACGGCCGCCAGGCGTGTGATTGCGCTTGCAGTCCGCCGATGAACGGGCCGAGCGCCACGGCCCCGAAGATGCACATGTTCATGATCACGGCCGTGTCGCGCAGCCTGTTCGCGGGAAAGCCGATCGCGAGCGGCGGCACCGCGGCGATCAGCAACAGGCTCGTGCACAGCCCCTGGATGACGCGACCGGCGATGTACATGCCGGGATCCTGCGCCGAGGCTGCGAGGATCGAGCCGACCACGAGCAGCACGGCGTAGCCGAGCAGCATCCTGCGCTGCGGGAGGTGCTGCGCGAACTGGACGGCGAGGACGGTGCCCACCGCGTAGGCCGCGTTCGCCATGCCGGAGCTCAGACTGAGCGTCTGCGCGCTCATGTGGAGCTGACTCGCGATGCTCGACGTCAGCGGCCCGAGCGCCGCGGAGAGCGCCAGATACGGGATCAACGCGAGCATCACCATGGCGGCTACTGCGGGATAACGGCCGGCGAGCGGTCCCTGGCGCATTACTTGTCCTCGCCGGGGACCTGCTTGTGCAAACCGGCGCTCGTGAGTAAAATGGAGGACACCTCCGGTTACTATACGGAGGGAACCTCCGCTTGTCAAACCGAGTGACTCCGACCGAAACCCAACCCCAGCAGCGCCCACAGCGCGCCGATGCGCGCGCGAACCACGAAAAGCTCGTGGCGGGGGCACGCGCGCTCTTCGCCGAAAGAGGCACCTCGGCGCCGCTCGAGGACGTAGCCGAGCGGGCCGGTGTCGGAATCGGAACGCTCTACCGCCACTTCCCGACACGCCAGGCGCTCCTCGAGGCCGTCTACGTCGACGAGGTTGAGGCGATCGCCCGCGCCGCCGACGACCTCGCCGAGTTGCCGCCGTGGGAGGCGCTATCCGAGTGGCTGCACCGGTACGTCGGCTTCGCGGAGACGAAGCGCGCGCTCAACGAGGCGCTGATGGAGACGGATCCGACGTCCACCGTGCTGCTCACCTGCCGGACGGCGATCGTCGGCGCCGGCACGCCACTGGTCGAACGCGCGCAACGGGCGGGCGTGGTACGCAGCGACACGACCTTCGTCGACGTCGTGCGAATGGTCGGCGCAATCGCACTGGTGCCCACCGAAGACCCTGAGCAAAAGCAACGCCTGCTCGACCTCGCGCTCGACGGGCTCCGCTACCGCCAACACGACTCCTGACCCGGATTTTCGGGTCTCGGCGCCGGATCGCGACGGCGAACCTTTGCCAAGTTTTTGTGAGCATCGGGGGTCGGGGGTCGCGAAGAGCCGAGTGCTTCGTCACACTGTCGCTGTGCGTCATGCGGTCTGGCTGTCTCTCCTAGGTGTTATCGCGCTGGTCCTCGGCGTCGGCGCTGCGCGCGCGGCCGGCGGCTTGGCGACGACGACGACCACCGACACGACGACCACGGACACGACGACCACCGACACGACGACCACCGACACGACGACCACGGACACGACGACCACCGGCACCACGACCACGACCGCGACGACTACGGGCACGACGACCACGCCATCGTTCGCGGCGCTTGCGCCTTCCTCGCTGCCGGCCGGCTGCGTAGGCGCCGGCGCGCTCGCACTAGCGCGCCCGACGCAGCAAGTCGTGGCGTTCGGCACGCCTGCCTCCGCTCTCGGCCCGTCGGTCTACGAGACATCGTCGGGATCGGTTCTCAGTCTTCGCTCCTCGACCTCGGGCGGTTCGACCTGCAAGTCGGAGACAGTCACGCTGAATTGGGTCTCGCTGTTCGGTGGCGCCATTACGGCGCGCAGCGTCAAGGGGACGGACGGCAAGGGGATGGTGGCGGGCCTCGAGGTCAACGGCGTGGCTGTCGTTGTCAGAGCGGGCCAGACGGTGGCGGTCGACGGCTGGGGAAGGCTCAGCCTGGGTGTGATGGTCGGCCGGGTGCGGGCACCGCTCGTCGTCCGTCTTACTCACGCCCACGATTCGCTGCCTGCCGGCACAGCTATCGCGCTGGCGTTCGCTGCATCGGCGCGACCGGTCCAGAAACCGAGGCTGCAATCACGCGCGCACCACAAGCACCGCCGGCATCCGCGGAGGCCGCCGCCCGCTTTCCGCTCCGGGACATCCCCTCTGCTTGCGGGCGACGCTCTCACACCGGCGGCGCGACGAAATCCCGTCGTGTCGCTCGCGGTGCGGTACCTCGGAGTTCCTTATCAATGGGGCGGCGCCACCCCGAAGGTCGGCTTTGACTGTTCGGGCCTCGTCAAGTACGTGTTCGGGCAGTTCGGCGTGTCACTGCCGCACTTCGCGGCCTCGCAGTTCTACTCGCCCGACGCGATCTCAGTGACCCCCAAACAGCTCCACGCGGGCGATCTCGTCTTCTTCACCGGCTCTGACGGAACACGCAAGGAACCGGGGCACGTCGGGATCTACATCGGAGATGGATATCTGATCGACGCGCCACACACCGGCGCATTCGTCCAGGTCGACAACCTCGACGAGCGCTGGTTCGCGAACAACTACGTCGGCGCGAGGCGAATCGTCGCGGGTGCGCACATTGCCCGCCCGCTAGCCGACATGAGCACAGACGCTTCCTCGGTCCCAACCCTCCCTCGGGTCGATCTGCTGGAGTTGGTCGAACAGACCCTCGGCGAACCTCGGGCGGTAGCCCACACATCTGCCCAGCCCGCTGCCCCGTGGAAGGGCGCCGGCCTCGGCGTCGTTTCCTTCGGGCTGCTCGCCGGAGTGGCCGTGGCCTTTCGCCGTCGCCGGCGCACCCCAGAGTAAGGCGGGGTTTCTACGGCGCGGTGAGCGGCGCGGGGCGTCCGATATGGAAGCCTTGTGCGAAGTCGACGTCGTACTCGCGCAGGAGTTCGAGCGTTTCGGCGTCCTCGACGCCCTCCGCGACGGTGAGTTGCTTGAAGCCTTTGGCGAGCAGGACGATTGCGCGCACGAGGTGCTGGTTGGCTTCGCTCGACGCGAGGTTGCGGATGAACTCGATGTCGATCTTGAGGACCCGGACTGGCAGCCGTGCGAGAGACGTGAGGCTGCCGAAGCCGGTGCCGAAGTCGTCGAGCGCGATCGCCAGCCCAAGGCTCTCGAGTCCGCGAATGAACGCCTCGCCAGCGTCCGCGTTGTCGATCAAGGAAGTCTCTGTGATCTCCACCACCAGCTTTGACGGGTCGAGCTGCGACTCGCCGAGCAGCTTCCCGATTGCGGGGAGAAGGTCGAGATTGCCAATCGAGCTCGCAGACAGGTTGACGTGGACGACACCACCCGGCCGACCGGCTGCCACTTGGATTCCCTGCTCGATCACCCAGAGATCGATTTCCCGGCTCAGTCCGTACTTCTCGGCCACCGGCATGAAGCTTCCGGGTTGGATGATCTCTCCCGAGCGTCTGATCATCCGCAGAAGCAGCTCCTCCCGGGGCGCACCTCCGGCGAGCGGCACGATCGGCTGGGTGTAGAGCACGAGACGGTGCTCGTCGATCGCGTCACGGATACGGCCCACCCACGTCAACGAATCGAGCTCCCGCTGGGCGAGGAGCGCCTCAGCGCGTTCGTCGGACGTGTCATGGAAGACGACGACGACCCCGTGACTATCGTCGGCTCCACGCAACGGGGTCGCCGTGTAGGCAACCGGGAAGATCGTGCCGTCCTTGCGGGTGTACGCGTCGTCGGACGTTGCGAATGCTCTGCCTTCGGAGCGTACGACTTCGAGCTCGCACTCCTCCACGGGGTGGGGTGAGCCGTCCGCGTGTTGGAAGTGGGTCGCGTGGTGCAAACGCTTGCCGAGGAGTTCCTCCTCGGAGAACCCGAGCATTCGCGAGGCCGCCGCGTTCATTAGCGTCAGACGACCGGTGGCATCCTCGGCGAACAACCCCTCGCTCATGCTGTCGAGCACCGCATCGCGGAACTCGTCGGCCTGGCGCCGATCCGTTACGTCGAACGCCACCACGCCGATCCCGACGGTCTTCCCCCGGACGACCACGGGGTAGAAGCTCGTCGCGAAGGTCAGGACGCCACCCGACGGGTCTGCTGCTTCGACGCGAATGTCCCGATTGAGGACCGCCTGCCGGCGCTCGAGGACCTCCTGGCAGGCCGGCTCGAGCTGTGGCCAGAGCGTCGGGAACACCTCCGCTGCCGGCCGGCCGATCAGATCTTCCACCGCGAAGCCATAGAGGCCTGCGAGCGTCACGTTGATCCGCCGGATGCGAAGGTCGAGGTCGACGAACACGAGGCCGACAGGCGCGGCCGATTGCAACGCTTCCAACAGCCGCAACGACTCGGCGGCCTCGGACTCGGCTTCGACGTCGCGGATGACCGCCGCCACGAGCGGTTCCCCGAACCCGAAGGGCCGGAGCGAGGTGAGGCTGATGTCGACCGGGAACTCGGTGCCGTCCGCGCGAAGCCCGTACAGGTTCAGATCGCCGTCCATCCGACGGTCGTGCGGATCGAGCGCGAACGCCGTGCGCTGCTCCACATGAGGACGCCGATAGCGCTCGGGTATCAGCCGTTCGATCGAGGCCCCGACCAGCTCGTCCTTCCCGTAGCCGAACATCCTGTGGGTCTCTCCGTTGACCGTCTGGATGACCCCCGCCGGGTCGACCATGATCATCGCGTCGGGGGCGGATTCGAACAACGCCCGGTAGCGCTGCTCCGACCGCTTGAGCTCCGTCGTGTCGACGGCCAGCGCAACACCACCGACGATGGCCCCATCGGAGCCACGCAACGGCCCCACCTGCACCCGACACCAGCGACCCTCCGCGAGTGACGACACCTCGACAGAGCCCGTCTTGCCGGTGAGCGCACCGCGATACAACGGCTCGAACAGGTTCCAGTGATCCTGAGGTAGCGAGTTCGCCGCGAGCTGGCCCTCCAGATTTGGCGAGGTCAACCCATGCAAGCCAAGCGCGGGGCCGCGAGCGACGACGTACCGCAGGTCGCTGTCGAACACGAGCGAGCTGGCCTCGGGCAACGCCTCCCAGGCAGCTAGAGCCAACTCCTCGACAGCTCCGGATCCGATCGCCTTCGGGACTTGATGTTGCATTAGCTGTGCACTCCGTCCCGAGAGTCGTTGAGGCCGTTGACGTTCCGGCCCGACCTTAGCTGAAGTCAAGTCGGAGTTGTCTTTAGGCAACATCCGGTACGACTCGTAGAGTCCAATGCACCCCGGCCGGGGCTGTTCTGTCAAATCGACTGAAAGGACAGTCCCGTGAAGGCGAAGTTGACCTTCCTGGCCGTCATTGCCGGGGCGCTACTGCTCGCGTTCGTCATGGCCGACGGCAGCGTGTGGCCCGGCGGCTACTAAGAACCTCTAACTGAATGACCCACGCGCCGATGGGGCGTGCACAGCACGTTCCAGCGGCCCGTGCTCGTTCTGTTAGCGGTTCTAAGCCGCGACCTCGAAAACTGCTCCGGCGGCCGCGTTCCAACGACGCCACCGCCGGAGCAGCATTTCTCCACTCCGCAGCTCCTCTGTAGGCTGGCACGTCTATGCCGAGGCGGCCATCAACACACGTCGACGATCCCGTTGCCCTCGGGAAACGCCTGCGGGAAGCACGCCGGTCCGCCGGCCTCTCCCAGCGTGACCTCTCGTTCGACGGCTGCACCGCCGCATACGTCTCGCGGATCGAGGCCGGCGCGAGGGTGCCGTCACTCCAAATCCTGCACCGATTCGCCGAACGACTCGGCTTGAGCGCGGAGTACCTGGCAACCGGCGAGCTTGAGGCGATCCCGAGCGCGGACTTCCTCGAGGCTGAGGTTGCGATGCGACTCGGTCATGACGACCGCGCCACCGCTCTGTACGAAGACGCACGCCGGGACGCCGAATCGCCGCAGATGCTGGCGCAGGCACAGCTCGGTCTCGGGCGGCTGGCCTTCCGCCGAGGTGAGGTTCGGGAAGGAATCGCACTTCTCGAACAAGCGCTGGACTCGAACGCGCTCAGTCCCGCTGATGCCTCGGCGGCGGCGGACGCGCTCGGCCGCAGCTACGCGACAGAAGGTCGTTTCGACGAAGCCGTTGCGCTCTTCAGCCGCTTCCTTGCAGCTGCGAGGGCAGCCGGCAATCGACTGGACGAAGTCCTGTTCGCCGTCCTACTCGCCAACACGTACACCGACCAAGGCGAGTTCGGACATGCCCAGATGACGCTGGCCGAGATCCTCGACCTCGCCCGGCAGACGATCGACCCGCTCTTGCGAGCGAGCCTCTACTGGTCGCAGTCGCGCGTGTACCTGTCGCAGAGCCAGACGGACCGCGCAGCCGAGTACGCGCAACTCACCGTTGCCACACTCAGAGAGAGCGAGCAGACCCTCAGCGCGGC
Organism: uncultured Actinomycetes bacterium; assembly: GCA_963753525.1. GTDB lineage: Bacteria > Actinomycetota > Thermoleophilia > Gaiellales > Gaiellaceae > Palsa-739. Next base: position 31,674 of record CAVWCS010000002.1, on the reverse strand, counting down.
AAAGGCGCTCCTGTTGCTCGCGCTGATCGAGAACGACAGGGGAAACCCTGAAGCCGCCCTGGAACTGGTCGACGAAGGAGAGCCCGTCGTCGCTGCAGCCGGCAACCAGGCTGAGGCAGCGATGTTCACGATCGAACGTGCACGGGCCTTGGCCGCCCTCGGAGAACCGGAACGGGCCGTGGAGCTCTTGCTCGGGGTGATGCCGCTCCTCAGTGAGGCTTCGCCGGTCAGTGCCTGCCGTGCCTACGCCGCGGCGGCCGAAGTCTTCCGGAGCCAGGGCGACACCGACCGCGCGCTCGGCCTCTACGAGCTTGCGGTCGCCCAGTCGCCTGTCCCCAACCGCCACGTGACCGACGCGCTAAAGGCGATGAGCGAGATTCTACGAAGAGCGCGGCGAGGAGGGCCGGGCGCTTGACCTGCTCAAGCGCGCCCTCACCGCTCAGCGCGGCGTCCCGGCCTAGATCAAGCGGCCTCGCGGGGTTGCGGAACGTCGGAGTCGCGGGCACGCTGTTGCGCGTGCGTGGGGTCGCCCTTGTCGTGCTCGTCGCCGCCGTCGGTGTGTCGGCCGCGTTCGCGGCACCGGCGCGGCGTGCGTCGCTGCCGCACGTGCTCCGGTGGGTCGACACGTCGCGGACGATCGAGCTGCCGCACGGGAAGAGTGAGCCCCGGCCTGTGACGACGGAGTTCTGGTACCCGCCCGCGCGCGATGGGAGCGGGCCGTTCCCGCTCGTGGTCTTCGGGCACGGCTTTGCGTCGACGCCGTGGTGGTACCGGCGCCTGCTGCGTGACTGGGCCGCGGCGGGCTACGTCGTCGCCGCGCCGATCTTCCCGCTCGGGAACGAGAACGCGCCCGGCGGGCCGGACGAGTCTGACATCGTCAACCAGCCGCGTGACATGAGCTTCGTCATCACCCGCGTCCTCGCCGCGAGCGCCTCGTCGAGCAGTCCGCTCTCGGGGCTCGTCGATCCGGAGAAGGTCGCCGTCGCTGGCCAGTCCGACGGCGCCATGACTGCCTACGCCGCCGCCTACGAGAAGCCGTTCCGTGACGACCGCATCCGCGCCGCGCTCGTTCTCTCCGGCGCGATCCTCGGCCCGAGCCGGTACGTCGAGCACGACGGCGTGCCGCTCCTCGCCGTGCAGGGGACCGCGGACAAGATCAACCCGCCGGTCTACGCGCACCATCTCTTCCGCGCCGTGGGTCGCCCGAAGTTCCTCCTCCTGCTGCGCGGCGCGGGCCATCTGCCGCCGTACACCGTCCCGGGCCTGACCCTCGCCACCGTCGAGCATGTGACGGTCGCGTTCCTCTACCACTACCTCGGCGACGGTTCGCTTGCGGCGATAGGCACTGCGGCGCACGCCCTCCCGACCGCCGAGCTGACGAGCGACCCCTAGCGGTCGATCAGGCGCTGGTGCGCGGCGCCGTAGCGGTCGCCCTGTGCGTGGAGCTCGGAGGCGGCGATCTCGCGCAGGTCGTCGGCGGTCAGCTCGAGCTCGGTCGCCGCGATGTTCTCGTCGAGCCGGTGGAGCTTCGTCGTGCCGGGGATCGGGACGATCCACGGCTTGCGCGAGAGGAGCCAGGCGAGCGCAACCTGGGCCGCCGTTGCTTCGTGGCGCTCGGCGATCCGCCCGAGCAGCTCCACGAACGCGAGGTTCGCGCGCCGTGCCTCCGGGTCGAACCGGGGAAGCCCGGTGCGGAAGTCGCCGCTCTCGAACTCGGTGTCCGGAGTGATCGTCCCGGTCAGGAAGCCACGGCCGAGCGGGCTGAACGGGACGAAGCCGATCCCGAGCTCCTCGAGCACCGGAAGGATCTCGGCCTCGGGCTCGCGCCAGAAGAGCGAGTACTCGCTCTGGAGCGCGGCGACCGGCTGGACCGCATGTGCTCGGCGGATGTTCTGCGCGCCTGCCTCCGACATGCCGAAGTGGCGCACCTTGCCGGCCTCGACCAGCTCCTTCACCGTCCCCGCGACCTCCTCGATCGGAACGTCGGGGTCGACGCGGTGCTGGTAGAGGAGGTCGATGTAGCCGGTGCGCAGCCGCCGCAGCGAGTCCTCGACCGTGCGGCGGATCGTCTCCGGGCCGCTGTCGACGCCGCTCTCGCGGCCGGCGGCGCCTTCGAGGTCGAAGCCGAACTTCGTCGCGATCACGACCTGCTCGCGCACCGGCTCGAGCGCCTCTCCAACGAGATCCTCGTTCGTGTACGGCCCGTACACCTGCGCCGTGTCGAAGAGCGTCACGCCGCGCTCGACGGCCGCGCGGAGGACGGAGATCGACTCGCCGCGAGTGGGGAATGGCGGGAAGCTCTGGCTCATCCCCATGCAGCCGAGGCCGGTCGCCGACACCTCGAGGCCTTGTCCCAGCGTGCGCGTCTTCATGGCGAGATCCTCACTCGGGACGAGCCTAGGCAATCCCCATCGCCTGCGCGAGCAGGAAGACGTTGAGCACGACGATGAGACCCGCGACCGCGCTCGCGACGGCGGTCGTCGCGAGCGAGTTCACGTGCACGCCCATCACGTCCCGGCGGCGCGTCAGCAGGACCAGCGGCACGAGCGCGAACGGAATCCCGAAGCTCAAGACGACCTGACTGAGGACGAGCGCCTGCGTCGTCCCGACGCCGATCCCGAGCACGACGAGAGCCGGAACCATCGTCAGCGCGCGGCGGAGGAAGATGGAGATGCGCAGGTTCACGAAACCCGCCATCACGATCTGGCCGGCGTACGTCCCGACGCTCGAGGACGAGGCGCCCGAGGCGAAGAGCGCGACCGCAAACGCGAGCGCCGCCGTTCCGCCGACGAGGTGTGAGAAGCCCGCGTGGGCCCTTTGGATCGAGTCGACGTGGGAGAAGCCCGGCGTGCCGTGGAAGAGCTTCGCTGCGACCGCGAGCATCGCCATGTTCACGAGACCCGCGAGACTGAGCGCGATGAGCACGTCCGTCCGGACGAAGCGGAGCACGCGAGTCCGCTCGGCGTCGTTGTGCACGACCGTCCGTCCCTTGGTCAGCGCCGAGTGGAGATAGATGACGTGCGGCATGACCGTGGCGCCGATGATCCCGACCGCGAGGTAGACGGAGTCTGAGCCATTGAAGTGGGGGACGAGGCCGTGCGCGGCGCCGCTCGCCGACGGGCCGATCTTCACCGTCTCGTAGAGGAAGCCGAGCAGGATCAGCCCGAGCAGAGCGCTGATCGCGAGCTCGAACGGCCGGAAGCCGCGCCGCTGCAGCTCCAGCAGTCCGAACGCGATCACGCCGGTGAGGAAGCCGGCGGGCAGCAGTGGCACGTGGAAGAGGAGGTTGAGGCCGAGCGCGGCGCCGAGATATTCCGCGACGTCGGTCGCCATCGCCATGACCTCTGCCTGGATCCACAATCCCCACGCGACCGGCCGCGGATAGTGGTCGCGGCAGAGCTCGGGCAGGCTGCGGTCGGTGACGACGCCGAGCTTCGCGGAGAGGTACTGGATGAGCATCGCCATGAGGTTCGCGGCGAGTACGACCCAGAGCAGGAGGTAGCCGTAGCGCGCGCCGCCCTGGATGTTCGTGGCGAAGTTCCCCGGATCGACGTACGCGACCGAGGCGACGAAGGCCGGCCCGAGCATCGCGAGCGTGGCTCGCGCGGGGCCGCGCGCAAGAACAGCTTCGAGCGGGGTTACGGCCCGCTCGGCCGTCAGGTCTCCTCCCGCTCGACCCGCATGGCGCGCGCGAGGACGGAGCCGAGGGCATGAGTCTTGCTGCCGACGCGGACGAAGAGCGGGCCATCGAACGGCTGGCGCTCGACGAGCTCGAGGGGTGTGCCGGGGACGATTCGGCGTTCCCCGAGCCAGCGAAGCATCTCCGGGTCGGAGTCGGAGATGCGGACGAAACGCGCGCGCTCGCCGGCCTCGAGCTCACCGAGCGACGGCGAGTGGGACTGCGGCACGTCGAGCTCGCGGCTCGGAATCGGGTCGCCGTGCGGGTCGACTGTCGGATGGCCGAGCTTCGCCGAGATGAGCTCCTCGAGCTCCTCCGAGAGGGCGTGCTCGAGGACATCCGCCTCCGCGTGCACCTCGTCCCACGTCATGCCGAGGTTCTTGACGAGGAACAGCTCGAGCAGCCGGTGGTGGCGGATCACCTCGAGCGCGACGCGGCGGCCGCGTTCGGTCAGCCGCACGCCGCGGTACCGCTCGTGCTCGACGAGACCGAGCGACGACAGCTTGCGCAGCATCCCCGAGACCGAGGCCGGACGGACGTCGAGGAGCGTCGCGAGCTCGCTCGTGGACGCCGAGCCGTCGCGCTCCTCGAGCGTGTAGATCGCCTTCGCATAGTCCTCGACGGCCACCGTACGGGCACGAAGTTGAGCCATACCTAAATCATAGATTAGGCAAGATGACGCCGCGAAGCGACTACGTTGCCGGCGTGGCCGAGACTCCTCGCAGGCTCGCTTTCGGGGCGCACGCCGATGCGTACGACCGCGCGCGGCCAGAATGGCCGACCGAGGCGGCGCGGTGGCTCGTGCCGGCCGACGCGAAGCTCGTCGTCGAGCTCGGCGCGGGGACGGGGAAGCTGACGCGGGCCGTCGCGGCGCTCGGTGTGGACGTCGTCGCGGTCGAGCCCGACGAGCGCATGCGCGCCGTCCTCGCCGGCCACGGCCTCGAGGGCGCGCCCGGCTCGGCGGAGGAGATCCCCGTCGCCGACGGCGCGGCCGATGCCGTCGTCGCAGGTTCAGCTCTCCACTGGTTCGACCTCGACCGGACGCTGCCGGAGATTCATCGCGTCCTGCGGCCGGGCGGCCGCTTCGCGTTCGGCTGGAACCACCGCGACAACCGCATCCCGGCGGTGCTGCGCATGCAGGAGCGGATGCACTCCGCTGCGCCGTCGGCCGGAGCCTGGTGGCAGCGCGATTGGACGGCCGCCGTCGTTGGAAGCGGGCTCTTCGGCGAACCGGAGCGGGCGAGCTTCGAGCACCTCCTCGAGCTGCCGCGCGAGGCGCTCGTCGACCACCTGCTCTCGTACTCCGGAATCGCGCGGCTGCCGGAGGACGAACGCGCTCGGGTTTTCGAGGACGTTGCGGAGCTCGTCGACGCCGAGCCGTCTCTTCACACCGGCGACCGGGTGGTACTTCCGTTCGTCGTCGATGCGTTCCGCTTCGTCAGGACGTGATCGGCGGATTGCGGATCCCGATCGCGCCGATCAGGCCGCCGCACACGAGAAGCCCGGCAACCACTGCCATCGTCACGTGGAAGCCGTGCGCCGTGAGGTGGCCGGTGCCGCCCGCCGCTGCAATCCCGAGCACCGCGACGGCGAGCAGGCCTGCGATCCGCGCGACGGCGTTGTTCACCCCCGACGCGGTGCCGGCGTCTCCTGGGCCTGCGTCCGCGAGCACGGTCGTCGTCAGCGGCGCGACCGTGAGCGAGAGGCCGACTGCGAAGACGATCAGCGCGGGCAGGAGGTCGACCCAGTAGTCGAGGTGCGCCGGCAGACGCGTGTACGCGAAGACGGCCCCGCCGGCGATCACCGGCCCGACGGCCATGAAGAGACGCGGGCCGTACTGCATCGACAGCTTCCCCGTCCGCGGCGAGAGAAAGAACATCACCACCGTGATCGGCAGAAGCGAGACGCCGGCTCCGAACGCGCTGTAGTGCGCGTACTGCTCGAGGAAGAGGGTCACGAAGACGCTGAGCCCGGACAGCGCCCCGTAGACCGAGAGCGTCTCGAGGTTCGTGACCGAGAAGTTCCGCAGCCGGAAGAGATGGAGCGGCAGCATCGGCATCGGCGTCCGGAGCTCGTAGAGAACGAAGGCGCCGAGAAGCGCCGCACCGCCGGCGATACCGCCCGCGACGAGCGCGTTCCCCCAGCCGTGCGTCGGCTGTTCGATGAAGCCGGTGACCATCAACCCGAGCCCGGCGACGCAGAGCAGAGCTCCCGGAACGTCGACGCGGATGTCGGTCCGCCGGGTTTGGTGCCACCCGCCGAGCTTGAGGATGAGCGCGAGCGTCACGACCGCGATCGGGACGTTGATGAGGAAGATGACGCGCCAGCTCGTCTCGTCGATGAGCCAGCCGCCGATCGTCGGCCCGATCACGAACGAGATCCCGCTCCAGGCGGTCCACTGGCCGATCGCCGCGCCGCGCGCGGCGCCGGTGAAGGTCGCCGTGAGGATGGCAAGAGACGCGGGCGTGAGGAGCGCGCCGGCCACGCCCTGCAGTCCCCGGAAGACGATGAGCGACGTTGTGTCGGGCGCCGCCGCGCACAGCACCGACGCGACGCCGAACGCGGCGACCCCGAACGCGAACACCCGGAGCTCGCCGAAGATGTCCCCGAGCGAGCCGCCGACGAGGATCAGGGCGCCGAGCGTGAGGAGGTACGCGTCGACGATCCACTGCTGCGCGGCGAGGCCGCCGCCGAGGTCGAGCGTGATGTAGTGGAGCGCGACGTTGACGACCGAGCCATCGATGAATGCCATCGACGAGCCGAGGATGCTCGCCACCAGCGTCCAGCGCCCGAGGTTCGACATTTACATGATCCTAATGAGCTGCCCTGGCGGTGCCCCCGCCGCGCGTGCGACCATGGCCGCAGGTGGATGAACTAGTGCCCGGCTCTGCAGGGGAGCCCGAGGCTCCGCGCCGTATCGGCCGCGGTGTCTTCCTTGGCACGGTCGCGGCGGGGCTGACGTCGCTCTGGTGGGGAGAGGCTGCCTGGGGCTACGTCTCAAAGCCCGTCTCGCGGGTCGCGAACGCGATCGCTCCGAATATCTTGCCGTCCAAGGGCTGGCGGATCTACACCGTCGCGTCGACGATGCCCGTCTTCGAGCCGGCGACGTGGCGTCTGACGATCGGCGGGATGGTCGAGCAGCGGCAGGAGCTGAACTACGACCAGTTGCGCGCCCTGCCGCAGGCGTCGCAGGTCTCCGTCTTCCACTGCGTGACGGGCTGGACGGTGAACGGCGTCCACTGGCGCGGCGTGCGCTTCAAGGATCTCCTCGCGGCCGCGAAGCCGCTCCCCGGCGCGCACGCGCTCCAGTTCGTCTCCGCCGAGCAGCCGTACGTCGACTACCTCCTGCTGTCGCAGGCGATGCTCCCCGACGCGATGCTCGCCTGGGAGATGGACGGCCAGCCGCTCCTGCAGGAGCACGGCGCCCCGGTGCGCGTCGTGATCCCCGACATGTACGGGTACAAAAACGTCAAGTGGGTCAAGGAGATCAACCTCGTGCGCGCGCCCGAGGTCGGCTACTGGGAGCAGTACGGGTACGACAACGACGCCTGGGTCGGCCGCTCGAACGGCTACGGCACGTGAAGGCCGGCTACGTCCGCCGCTTCTCGAAGACGGAACGGACGGTGCACTGGGTCAACGCGCTCGGCTTCTTCTTCCTCCTCACGACAGGGCTCATCCTCTACATCCCGCGGCTCTCGGTGATGGTCGGCCGCCGGCAGTTCATCCAGGAGATCCACTTCTGGGGCGGAGTCGGCTGGGTGGCGTCGCTCCTCATCGTCGCGGTGCTCGGCGATCGGCGCGGCCTGCTGCGGACGGCGCGCGAGCTCGACGTGTTCGAGCGCGAGGACGTCAATTGGCTCAAGCGGCGGAAGCCGTGGGAGCAGGCGCGCTTCAACGCCGGCCAGAAGATCAACGCCGCGCTGAACGCGGCGTTCATGGTGCTCTTCCTCGTCTCCGGCCTGCTCCTCTGGTTCGGGGAGCAGGACACGCGCTTCCGCTTCGCGAGCACGGTCCTCCTCCACGACGGCTTGCTCTACGCGTCGCTCGCGCTGCTGCTCGGCCACCTCTACCTCGCGCTCATCCACCCCACGACGCGACACGCGTTGCGCGGGATGGTGCTTGGCAATGTGCGCGAGGACTGGGCACGGCAGCATCACGCCCGCTGGGACACCGGCGAGTAGAAAGACGACGGGCGGCTCGAAGGCCGCCCGCCATCTCGGAGGGAACGTGCGCTGCGCTACTTCGCGGCGGACGGCTGGACGCCGAGCGTCAGCGTGATGTGCTTCGTCGCGCCGGCGCGGCGGATCGTGAGCGTGACCTTCTGGTTGACCTGCGACTGGGTAACGGACGCGGTGAGGGCGTCCGCATTGAGGATGCTCTTCCCGTTGTACGCGGTGATCACGTCGCCCTTCTTGAGACCGGCCTTCTCCGCCGGCGAGCCGGCGACGATCTTGCCGATCTTCGCGCCGCCGGTCGGTGCATCGCCGATCCTCACGCCCATGTAGGCGTGCTCCACGGTGCCCCCGTCGATGATGGTGGCGGCAGAGGCCTTTGCGACGTCAATCGGGGCGGCGAACCCGATCCCGACGTTCGCGTCCACCGTCCCCGCCGGGATCTGGTCGTTGATCCCGATCACGGTGTTCGTTGCGACGTCGATGAGGGGGCCGCCCGAGTTGCCGTGGTTGATCGCGGCGTCCGTCTGGATCGTGCCGGGGATCGAGAAGCCGTTCGGCGCGGTGATCGTCCGGTTGATCGCGCTGACGATGCCGGCGGACATGCTCTCGGAGTAGTCCGGGCTGAGCGGCGTCCCGATCGCCACAACCGCTTGGCCCGGGAGCACGGCCGACGAGTTGCCGAACGTGAGCGGATGGAGCTGGGCGGCCGGGACGTCGACGTGGATCACCGCGCTGTCGGTCGAGCTGTCCGAGCCGACGAGCGTCGCCTTCGCAGTCGAGCCGTTCTGGAAGGTCACCTTGATCGTCGTAGCGTCCGCCACGACATGCTCGGCGGTCAGGATGTCGCCCTTCGTGTCGATCTCGAAGCCCGTCCCGATGGCCTCGAACTGCTGTTGGCCGGGGATGCCGAACGGGTTGGAGCTGCCCGAGGAGGCCGTCCTGCCGGTGATCGAGACGGTCACGACTCCCGGCGCGTCCTTTGCGTAGATCTGCGTGAGCGAGTCGGGGGTCGAGGTGGACGAGACTCCCGTCGTGGGTGCGACGACGTGTAGCCCGCCGGTTGGGCTCGCTGACTTGCTGCTCGTCAGGTTGTGCGCGGCGAAGCCGGCGCCGACCCCGATGGCGAGGGCGGCGGCAACGGCGATGTAAACGAAGCGGGGTTTCATCGGATCGGTCTCCTTGACTCTTTTGTCGGCTTCAGAATGCCCGCGGCGCCTAGGACGAGCGTAAGAGTTCTTTGAGCATCGTCTAAGAACCGTGCCCGCTCAAGCCTCGTCTGCGATTCTTCGCGCGTGATCGCACAGCCTCCGCCGCGTCCCGCACAGTTTCTCCGTGCCAACGCCCGCACGCATGTTGCGACCGTCACGCTGATCGCGTCCTACGACGGCGCGAACGACGGTTTCAACTTCGACGGCTATTCGCGGGAGCTGATGTGGACGGTGCCGCGCGGTTGGACGATTCGCGTCGTCTGCAAGAACCACGGCTCGCTCCGGAATTCGTGCGCGGTCGTCGACGGCCCGAACTCCACCAAGCCGGCGTTCCCGGGCGCCGCGACCCCGCACCCGGTGTCGGGCCTCGCAGCGGGGAAGCGCGCCACGTTCTCGTTCCGCGCCACGAGAGCGGGCGTCTTCCGCCTCGCCTCCCTCGTCCCTGGCCACGAGGTCGCACGGATGTGGGACGTCCTCACCATCTCCCGCCGCGGCAAACCCTCCGTGGTCGATCTACAACATCACTAGTAGGCGCGATTGGCGGAACAGCAGCTTGCCGCGCTGACGTGCTGCGCGTGGCGAGGCTGCGTCCTCAGTCGGCCCGATAGTGGCGACTACCGGGCCTCCCTGCGTCCTTGCCTCGCGGCGCCCAGCACGCCAGCGCAGCGAGCACCGTCCCGCCAATCCCTCCTAGCGACGCCGCAAGATCGTCGCCCACCAGATGCCGACGGCGACCAGGAGGCCGATCGGCAGCACGAGCGTGAGGATCGAGGCGGCGAGGAAGTCGGTGGCGATCACGTCCATGAGAGCTCCTCGGTTCGGGGCTCGGCTGTCGGCGTGTCGGCCGTCGGCGCGAGCCAGCGGTAGAAGGCGACGAATGCGGCGACGAGATAGGGGAGCGAGCCCGGCACCCACATGATCCCTGCGGCGAGCTCCTGGTCTCCCATCGGTGAGAGGCCGAACGCGCGCTCGTGGAGCGACGCGTAGACCGGGTAGAGCGGGTGGGAGGCATACGCGAGCACGATCGCGATGATCCAGCCGGGGACGCTCGCGGCGACGAACCAGCCGGCGCGCCGCAGATGGTCGAGACGGGACCGGACGGGCGGCGCGTCGAGGAGCGGCCCCCAGAAGAGGAGCGCGGCGGCGAGGAAGCACGTGTGCTCGAGCAGGTGGACGTCCTCGTGGACGACCGCCGCTCCGTACAGGTACGGAAGGTGCCAGGCGACGAGAGTCACGGTGAGGACGGCGACGGCGACCGGAGGCCGGGTCAGCGTCCGCGCCGCGAGCCGCAGCGGTGCCGACCAGCGGCCGCGCGCCAGGCCGCGCGCAGCGGCGCGGCGGGCGTTCGCCGGGAACGGCATCCACATCCGGGGCCACGGCCGCCCGAGCACGAGCAGCGGCGGCACGACCGTGAGCAGGACGACGTGCTGTGTCATGTGCATCGCGAACGACGTGTCCGCCCAGTTGTCGAACGGCGGCTCGAGCACGACGAAGAGCGCCGCGATTCCGAGGTAGAAGCACGCCTCACGGAGCCAGCGGTGCCGGCCGCGCCCGCCGAGCGCGTAGAGCGCCGCCGCGGCCACGCAGAACGCGAGCGGCGGGACGGACATCAGATGGTTGATTCCATGAGATCGTCTGCACCGGGGTGTGAGCTCGTGCGTCCGGCCCAGGCGTGCCAGATCACGACCCGGACACGCGAGATCGTGGCATCAACCATCTAGGCGACCAGGTACAGGACGGCCCAGGCAACGACAGCGATGCCGGCGAGGAACGTCCAGTAGAAGCTCAGGGCGACGAGCTCGGACTTGACAAGCGCGAGGGGGTCGCGGATGTCGTGCGCTGTTCTGTCCGGATCGCCGGACGCTTCGCCCGGGGACGGCTCGCTCGACATCGGCAGTCGCGCATAACGGAAAGACGTCGCGAGGGTCGTCTCCAGCCAGAAGAGCACTCCGACGACGAAGAGAGCCATGAAGGCCGTCCAGCCGACATAGACGCTTGCGTACGCGCCGTCCGTCGGACCGAAGCCCTGCTCCGCCCAGGCGAGGACCTGCGACACGAGCCCCGCGAGCCCGAGCACGAACGCGGCGATTCCCTTGATCCGCCATCCCGAGAGCCGCTCGGCTATCCGATCGCGGAGGCCGAGACGGACGAGCACCGCGCTCGCAACCCAGCACGCGACGATCGCCGTTCCCCAGCCGAGCGACGCGTTCACGCCGGGCGGCTTCCACAGCACCTTCTGGTCGATCGAGCGGAGATAGAAGAACGCGAAGAGAAAGGCGAGGAAGAAGAACGCGGTCGCTCCGGCGAGCAGGTATCCCGCCGCCGAGAGGTTGCGGGCGAGAACCTCGGGCGGCTCGCCCTCGACGATCCCGTAGTCGGTGCTCTCGCTCGCCAGGTGCGCGCTCACGTCAGTCCCTCCCCGCCGGCGCGCCCGCCGGCACCACCCACGCCGGCGCCGGCCCCTCGCCGTAGCCGTACGGGTCGCTCGTGAAGACCGGGATGCGGTCGAAGTTGTGCACCGGCACCGGCGACGGCAGCTGGAACTCGATCGACCGCGATCCCCACGGGTTCGCGAGGGCCGGCATCCTCTTGAATGCCTGCGACCAGACGAGGTTGTAGAGGAAGACGAGCATCGAGATCCCCAGGAGGAAGGCCGAGACCGAGACCCAGTCGTTGATGAACTGGAGGTTGAGCGGATACGTGACGACGCGCCGTGGCATGCCGAGGAAGCCGGCGGCGAACAGCGGCGCGAACGTCGAGTTGAAGAAGACGAACATCGTCCAGAAGTGGATCTTCCCGAGCCGCTCGTTGAACTCGTAGCCGGTCATCTTCGGCACCCAGTAGTAGACGGCGGCGAAGAACGTGAAGATCAGCCCGCCCATGATCGTGTAGTGGAAGTGGGCCATCGAGAAGAAGCTCCCGTGCGTCGTCACGTCGCTCGGCACGTCCGAGAGGAAGACCCCGGAGAGGCCGCCGATGAGGAAGTTGAAGAACCAGGCGAGGCAGAAGAGCATCGGCACGGTGAAGCGGATGTGGCCGCGCCAGATGGTCATCATCCCGCAGATGAACGTGAAGCCGGTCGGGATCGAGATCAGCTCCGTCGAGAGCATGTAGAAGGGCCGGAGATCGGCGTTGATGCCGCTCACGAAGAGGTGGTGCTGCCACACCATCCATGAGAGGAGCGTCACCCCGAGCAGCCCGGCAACCGCGAGCCGGTAGCCCCAGAGCGGCTTCCGTGAGAAGACCGGCAACAGTTCGAGCACGATCGCGAAGCCCGGCAGGGCGAGGATGTAGACCTCCGGGTGGCCGAAGATCCAGAAGAGGTTCTCGTACAGGTAGTTCGAGCCTCCTCCTCCGGGCACGAAGAACGACGTGTTGATCGCGCGGTCGAACGCTCCCATCGCCAGCGTCGCGACGAGCACCGGCGCCGCGAGGACCATGAGCGCCGCGGTGGAGATCACGCCCCAAACGAAGATCGGCAGGCGCGTCCAGGTCAGCCCCGGCGCGCGCATCGTCAGGATCGTCACGATCATGTTCAGGCCGAGCAGCGTCATCGAGATCCCGACGAGCGCGAAGAAGAGGATGTAACAGTCCACTCCCGCGTTCGCCTGCGTCTGGAGCGGCGGGTAGCCCGTCCAGCCGGTCGGGAAGCCGCCGAAGAAGATCGTCGTCGTGAGGATCACGCCGGCCGACATCAGGAGCCAGAACGTGAGCGCCTCGATGCGCGGGAAGGCCATCCGCCTGGCGCCAATGAGAATCGGGACGAAATAGTTCGCGAACGGCCCGAGAATGGCGCTCGACATGATCCCCATCATCATCGTCCCGTGGATGCCGACGATCGTCAGATACGTCCCGGCCGGGAAGACCTGGGTCGTCGGGCGAAGGAGCTCGGTGCGGATGAGCATCGCGTTCACGCCGCCGATGAAGAAGAACAGCCCGATCCCCCACAGGTACTGAATCCCGACGACCTTGTGGTCGGTGCAGAGGCCGAAGTAGCGCGACCAGCCGCCGGTCTCCTTCTCGCGCAGCGACGGCGGGTAGCCGCGCAGGCGCGCGAACGGGTAGTTGAGGAAACCGAGCCCGACGAGGAAGCCGACGACCCCGCCGATGTAGGCCATGAAGACGGAGAGCTCGTTGTAGTCGACGTCGTTGATGAAATCGAGGCTCCCGCTCGTGCCGAGCGCGTGGGCGCCGAACCAGCCGGCGTACCAGCCGGCGACGCCGAGCACGATCCCCGTCAGCAGGTTGAACCCGATCAGCCGGCGAGCTGCAGCCACCTCAGCCTCCTCTTCTCTGCGGATCGGGCAGGTACTCGTCGCGGAAGGCGGGGAGGTACTTCGCGATCGGCTGGTCGAGCCTCTGCTGCTGGGCGATCCAGGCGTGGAACTGCGGGACGGTGACGACGCGGCCGTCGCTGAACATGTAGCCGTGCCAGAGCCCGCAGACCTCGGCGCAGCGGATGTTGAAGACGCCCGGCGCTCTCGTCTGCACGAACGCGACGTTGTCGACGCCGGGGTTCGCGTCGGCCTTCACACCAAGCTGGTATGCCCAGAAGGAGTGGACGACGTCGAGCGAGGTGACGTGGAGGGCGATGTCCGTGTCCTCCGGCAGCACGAGCTGATGCGTCTCGAAGCCGCCGAAGCCGGGATAGCGATAGGTGAACTCCCACTGCTGGGCGATCACCTGAACTGCGATCTTGACTCCCGCGGGCACCGCGATCGGCGAGGGGCCCTGTCCGCCGCCCGCGCCGTTCTGGAGCAGCTCGTACGTCCCGAAGCCGGCGAGGAAGAGGACGGTGATCGTCGTGGAGATCATCCACGCGATCTGGACGCCGGCGTGGTGGCGGAGCGGCGGCCCGTCGACGAGCGCCTCGCCGCGCGGGGAGCGGAAGTTGACGAGGGCGTAGGCGAAGAAGATCAGGATGAGCAGGACGATCGGCGTGCAGATCGAGGTGATCCACGTGTTGTCGGTCACCTGCCCCGCCGCCTGCACGCTCGCGTGGCCGGGCGGCAGGAGCGGCCCGACGAAGATCGCGACGAGCGGCGTCGCGATCGCGCTGGCGATGACCCAGATGGCGATTACGCGGCGGCCGTGGTTGACGCTCGTCACTTATGCGCTCACGTTGAGGAAGCCGTCCATGTAGCCGATCGTCTGCATCGGCCCGCCCCAGCCGTCGATCCAGCCCGCCGCGCACGGCACGAAGCACTGCCAGCGGTAGTGGCCCGGCGTGCGCGTGTGGAAGGTGAACTGGATCGTCTCGTGCGCGTTCGCCATCGCGCAGGGCGCGTAGCCGCACTGGTTCTTCGCGTTGTCGTCGACGCCGCGGATGGCGACATCGATGCCGAGCGCCGGCACCGCCCAGACGTGCGAGGCGGTCGCGGGATCGATCGCGTCGACCGGCTCGTTGTTCAGGAGGATGTGGTTCGAGGCGCCGACCAGTCCCGCAGTGACGCCGAGCATCCTCCCGTAGAGCGGATTCCGCAGTCCGCTCTGGCCGTCGAAGTTGTAGATCGTGACGTTGACGGTCGCGTTCGCCGGGAGGTTCCAGACCGTCTCGCGCTTCCAGCCGCTCGGCGTCCCGACGAGATACGAGACCCAGTCCGGGTTCGGACTCAGCTTCGGGCCAACAGCCGCGACGGTCTCGATCTTCAGGTCGACGACCGGATGGCCGTCCACCATTGTGACCGGGACGGTGTAGGCGGCGGACCCTGCCTCGTACGTGAGCTTCCAGGTGTAGAAGCCGACGAGGACGCCGGTCACGGCGACCGCAAGGGCGACTAAGAGGAGCTTCCCCCCGACACGCATCCGGGATAGTTCGTATCACGGTGCGAAGTCGGGAGTCAAGACGCCGCGACCTCGGCGCCGGCCTGGGTGAGGAGAGGAGTGGCCGGCGCCGGGCGCGGGTTGGGGGTGTGTCAGGCGGCTTCCGCGAGCTTCTCGACCTGATCAGCCGGGAGGCGGACACGGATCGGACCGGAGGGAGGGACCGTCTCGGGTGTGCCTGCCATGCGTGCATCTTCCACGGCGAGCGTGAGAGGCGCCTGAGCGGGGAGTGTGAGTTCGCTAAGTGTCGAGCGCGGCGCGGAGCGTGGCGACGTACTCGCGCAGTGCGTCCGCGCCGTCCTCCGCCGCGAGCAGCGCGCGGGAACCGACGACGACTCCGTCCGCGAGCTCGGCGGCGGCGCGAGCGTGCTCTGGAGTGGAGATGCCGAAGCCGGCGTAGAGCGGAACGCCAGCCGCGGCGCGAGCGCGCTCGACGAGACCTGCGAGCGCGGGGGATAGGTCGGTGCGCGCGCCGGTCGTTCCCGCGACCGTCACGAGATAGAGCCAGCCGTCGGTCTGCTCGCCCGCGAGCCGGATCCTCGCGTCGGTCGACGTCGGAGCGACGAGCTGGACGCGCCGCAGGTCGGGTCGGTCGCCCGCGGGGAGGTCCGCGATGATCAGGCTCGTTGCGCCGGCGGTGGCGGCGTCCTCGGCGAAGCGCTCCCAGCCGTACGCCTCGAGCAGCGAGGCGTAGGTCATCGTGATGAGCGGTGTCTCGGGGAGCGCGTCGCGCGTGCGGGCGAGGACGTCGAGGCACGCCTGCGTCCGCATCCCGCGCGCGAGAGCGCGCTCGGCAGCACGGCGGATAACCGGCCCATCGGCGAGCGGGTCCGAGAACGGGAATCCGATCTCGACGATGTCCGCTCCTCCCTCAACCGCCGCGCGCGCGAGCTCCGGCGTCTCCGGTTCGGCCATGAGGTAGATGACGAGCGTCTTCAAGACCCGAACCCCCCTTGTGACAACTTGTCACAAACGGTTTCTGTCGCGGAGTCGCGGCTTGGGCGGCAGAGTTGCGAGCTTTTCGATGGCATGCGGCGATCGCGTGCGAGTTGCGACATCGATGAGGATCTCGAGTGCCGAGACGTAACCGCGGCGGAGGTCGCGCGCCTCGTGGACGAGTTGCCGAACCCGCTCGTAGCTTGGCTTTGTGACCCCAAGACGCTGCGCCTCGGCTCCGACACGGCGGTTGATCTCGGCGATCGGGAGAGACCGTTCCGAGAGGTCGTCGACCTTGTCGAGCAGGCGCAGGGAGAAGTGACTCGCGAACCGCACGGCTTCATGGTCACTCCGAAAACGCGCCAGCTAAGTGCCGACTCCGTCCCAAGAAATCGCTTGTGACAACTTGTCACAAGGGGGTCTTGGTGTCTCATGAGAGATGCGCCAGGGCTTCGGCTAGGTCTTTGTCACCGCGGCCGCTGAGGCCGACGAGGATCAGGTCGGCGTCGAGGTCGCGAGCTCGGGCGAGGGCGTGCGCCGGCTCGAGGGCGGGGACGATGCCCTCCGTCCGCGCGAGGTCGCGGAACGCCGCGAGCGCCTCATCGTCCGTCGCGACCGCGTACTGAGCGCGGCCGGTGTCGCGGAGGAAGGCGTGCTCGGGACCGACGCCGGGATAGTCGAGGCCGGCGGAGATCGAATGCGCGTCGACGATCTGGCCGTCCTCGTCCGCGAGCACCGAGGAGCGCGCGCCGTGGAGAACGGCAGCGCGGCCCGAACCGAGCGACGCCGCCCCCGCGGCCTCGACGCCGACAAGGCGCACGTCCGTGTCCTCGAGAAAGCCGTAGAAGATGCCGATCGCATTCGAGCCGCCGCCGACGCACGCAACGACCGCTTCGGGCAGGCGTCCCGCGGCGGCGAGGATCTGCTCGCGCGCCTCCTCGCCGATCACACGCTGCAGCTCGCGCACGATCTCCGGGTACGGCGCCGGGCCGACGCACGAGCCGATGAGGTAGTGCGTCGTCTCGACGTTCGCGATCCAGTCGCGGATCGCCTCGCTCGTCGCCTCCTTCAGCGTCTTCGTGCCGAAGTCGACCGGACGAACCTCCGCGCCCATGAGCCGCATCCGCTCGACGTTGGGCTGCTGGCGGCGCATGTCCTCTTCGCCCATGTACACGACGCACTCCAAGCCGAAGCGCGCACACACCGTCGCCGTCGCGACGCCGTGCTGGCCCGCGCCGGTCTCCGCGACGATGCGGTGCTTGCCAAGCCGCCGCGCGAGCACCGCCTGGCCGAGCGCATTGTTGAGCTTGTGCGCGCCCGTGTGGAGGAGATCCTCCCGCTTGAGATAGATCCGCTTTCCGGGTGCGAAGCGCTCGGCAAGTGTGAGCGGCGTCGGCCGGCCGGCATAGGTCGCGAGGAGTCCGTCGAGCTCGGCGCGGAAGGACTCGTCCTGTTCCGCCTCGCGCCAGCCCGCGTCGAGCTCGTCGAGCGCCGGGACAAGCGTCTCGGGGACGTAGCGTCCGCCGTACTCGCCGAACGTGTTCATGCGCGCGCAGCCTCTACGAACGCGCGCACCTTCGCGTGATCCTTGATCCCGGGCGCGGACTCGAGACGCGACGCCGCATCGACCGCCCACGGTTGGACGACCTCGATCGCAGCGCGGACGTTGTCCGGGCCAAGCTTCCCGGCGAACACGAGACGCGGCCACCCCCTCCGTTCCTTCCGTGCGTTCGTCCAGTGATCGGGGTCGATCTCGTCCCACGGCTGATCCCAGACCATGGCGCCGCCGTGCTCGCTCCTCAAATATCCCTTGCGCCCCCTGACCTTGCCCTCGGCCGGCTCGTAGACCTGCACGAGATCGGCCCCGCGATCCACGGGCTCGCCGACCGAGACCGCCACCGACAGCGCTGTGTCCGGTACGTCGAGGACGGCTGGCGCCTGGCGGGGCGATCCCTCGGAGAAGATGAACCCGAGCATGTCGGCGCCGGCCTCGACCGCGACGTCGACGTCCTCTTGGCGCGTCAGGCCGCAGACCTTGACGAGTGGACGAGAGATCAGGTCGCGCAACCTTGCCTCCGGGTCGGGCGCCTGCATAAGCGAGGTGCCGACCAGCACGGCGCTCGCACCCGCGAGCTCGGCTTCCGCTGCCTGGGCGCGTGAGTGGATGGCGCTTTCCGCGACGAGGACGTCCTCGTGCATGTACGCAAATGCCAGAAGTCGAAGCTGCTCGGCGCGGTCGATCGCAAACGTCGAAAGATCGCGGGCGTTCACTCCGATGACGTCGTGGAGGCCGCTCATGGCGCGGTGGAGTTCCTCGTAGTCGTGAGCCTCGACGAGCGTCTCGAGTCCGATGTCGTGGGCGCACTTCTCCAGCCGCTTCAGCGTCTCGTCGTCGAGGTCGCGGAGGATCAGGAGTGCCGCGTCCGCGCCGGCCTCTCGCAGCTCGCGGAGCTGCTCCTCGGTCGAGAAGAAGCCCTTTGCGAGCAGGGGCAGGTCGGTCAGGGCGCGGGCTGCGCGGAGGTCGTCGATGGTTCCCGCGAACCGCTCGTCGACCAAGATCGAGATGGCGCTCGCTCCGCCGCGCGCGTACGCCGGGACGATCTCCTCAACGCGCGCGTTGGGTCGGATGTCGCCCATAGAAGGCGAGCGCCGCTTGAACTCGGCGATCGCGCCGAGCCCCGGCTGCGAAAGAGCGTCCCTAAGCCGCATTCGAGAACTCCACCAGCTCGTCGAGGCGCGCCGCGGCGGCGCCGGAGTCGAGCGCCTCGCGCGCGTGCTCGAGACCTTCCCGGATGTCGTCGGCCTCGCTGACCGCCGCGATCCCGCCGGCGGCGTTGAGGAGCACGGCGGAGCGGTGGCCACCGGCCGCGCCGGTGAGCACGTCGCGTAGCGCCGCGGCGTTCGTCGCCGGATCGCCGCCGCGCAGCTCCTCCGGCGCACAGCGCTCGATCCCGAGGTCGAGCGGGTCGAGCTCGTACTCCTTGATTCGACCGGAGTGCACTTCGCAGACGAGGTTCGGGCCGCACGGGGAGAGCTCGTCGATCCCGCCGGCTCCGTGCACGACGTATGCGCGCGTCGCGTCGAGCTGGACGAGCGCCGCGGCGAGCGTCCGCGCGAGCTCCGGCGAGTAGACGCCGAGGACGAGCGCCCGCGCGCCGGCGGGGTTCGTGAGCGGGCCGAGCACGTTGAACACGGTACGCGTGGCGAGCTCGCGCCGGACGGGCGCCGCGTGGCGCATTGCGGGATGGTGCGCCTGCGCGAAGAGGAAGCCGAAGCCGAGCTCGTCGATCGACTTCTCGATCCTCTCCGGTGGCAGCTCGAGCTGGAAGCCGAGCGCCTCGAGCACGTCCGCTGATCCCGTCTGGCGACGACGCCGCGCGGTTGCCGTGCTTCGCGACCGCCGCTCCTGCGGCCGCGGTGACGAGGGCTGCCGCGGTTGAGATGTTGAACGTGTTGGCGCCGTCGCCTCCCGTGCCGACGACGTCGACGAGGTCGGTGCGCTTCGGGTGGACGTGGAGGACGTGCTCGCGCATCGCCTCCGCGCAGCCCGCGATCTCCTCGGCCGTCTCGCCCTTCGCGCGCAGCGCGACGAGGAAGCCGGCGATCTGCGCCTGCGTCGCCTCGCCGGCCATGATCTCGCCCATCGTCGCGCGAGCCTCGTCCCGGGTGAGGTCGTGGCCGTCGAGCAGGCGCGTGATCATCGCCTGGATCACAGGCGACCCGCCAGGAAGTTGCGGGCGAGCGCCGCGCCGTCCGGCGTGAGCACCGACTCCGGGTGGAACTGGACGCCCACCGCGGGTAGCTCCCGGTGCCGCACGGCCATCACCTCGCCGTCATCGGCGAACGCGGTCGGCTCGAGCACGTCGGGGAGCCGCGTCGCGGCGAGCGAGTGGTAGCGGCCGGCCTCGAACGGATCCGGCAGGCCCGCGAACAGTCCGCTGCCGTCGTGCCGCACCGGGCTCGCCTTCCCGTGCACGAGCTCGCGCGCGTAGCCGACCTCGCCGCCGCAGACCTCGACGAGCGCCTGATGGCCGAGGCAGACGCCGAGCGTCGGCGTCGTCGGGATGAGCCGCTCGAGGATCGCGCAGGTCGCACCCGCGTCGCGCGGGCGGCCGGGGCCGGGGGAGACAACGAGGTGCGACGGTGCGAGCCGCTCGGCCTCGTCCGCATCGATCTCGTCGTTGCGCCGCACCACGACCTCCTCGCCGAGCGCGCCGAACAGGTGCGCGAGGTTGTACGAGAACGAGTCGTAGTTGTCGATCAGGAGAATCACGCCTGTTCCGACTCTGCCAGGTCGATCGCCGTCTCCAGAGCCCGCAGCTTGGCGAGGCACTCCTCATGCTCGGCGGCCGGGTCGGAGTCCGCGACGATCCCGCCGCCCGCCTGCAGATGCGCGACGCCGTCGCGGAGCCAGAGCGTCCGGATGGCGATGCACGTGTCCAGCTCCCGCTCACCCGGCAGGCAGTAGCCGACGGCGCCCGCGTAGATGCCGCGCCGGTAGCCCTCGAGCTCGCTGATGATCTGCATCGCCCGCACCTTCGGCGCGCCCGAGACCGTGCCGGCGGGGAAGCACGCCCGCAGCAGCTCGAACGGCGTCACGCCCCCCCGCAGCTCGCCGGAGACCTCGGAGACGAGATGCGTCACGTGCGAGTACTGCTCGGGCTCCATGAACCGGTTGACGCGCACCGAGCCCGGCACGCAGACGCGTGAGAGGTCGTTGCGGCCGAGGTCGACGAGCATCGTGTGCTCGGCGCGGTCCTTCGCCGACGTGAGCAACGCAGTCTCGTCGCCGCCGCCCGGCCACACCGTCCCGGCAATCGGGTTCAGCTCGGCGCGCCGTCCGCTGCACTTGACGACCGTCTCCGGCGAGCTGCCCACGAGGGCCAGGTCGTCGAGCTCGAAGAGGAAGAGGTACGGCGACGGGTTGACGCGGCGGAGGGCGCGGTAGAGCTCGACCGCCGAGGCGGACGTGAGCCGCTCGGCGCGCTGCGAGACGACGACCTGGAAGACGTCGCCCTCGCGGATGTGCTCCTTCGCGCGCTCGACGCGCCGGAGGTGCTCCTCGCGCGACGGTTCACGCACGAGTGGGCCGCGCTCGCCCGTTCCGCGCGGAACGTCCGGCTCCGGCCCCGCCAGCGCGCTCGCGTCCCCGCGCAGGAGCTCGGCGACGCCGCGCGCGTGGTCGAAGCGAACGAGGACGTCGGGTACGAGCCACTGGCTCTCCGGCGTGTCGGGGCCGGCGGCCGGGAGCGGGACGCTGGGCTCGATCCGGGCGACCGCGTCGTAGCCGAGGTAGCCGAAGATCGGTTCGTCCAGCGTCTCCGCCTCCTCGAAGTCGACGATCCTCGTTCCTGCGCCGACGAAGCTGTGGCGTCCGAGCCGGCCGCGCTCGACGGACTCGAGGAGAAAGGCGCCCGCGCTCTGCTCCCGCAGGCGGAGGTACGCGCCGAGCGGAGTGAGGAGGTCGGTTGCGATTTCGATCTCAGACATAGAAAAGGCTCCTCACGGAGCCGGATCGAGCGGACGGGCTGTGTGGGCACTCAGCGTGCGCGCAGGCTCCCGCCTCGCTCGGCGCGCCAAAGCCACCAAGTCCGGACGGAAGTCATGGCCGGAGCGTAGTCCTTCAGTGAGCCCTCGTCCACTCAGGCCGCGAACACATGACCCGCACCCTCGAGCGCGTCGGCGGCGCGGGCGAGGTCGGCGGAGCGGACGAGGACGTAGTCGGACTCGAACGTCGAGATGACGAAGATCGGCACCTCGGCTGCGGCAAGCGGCTCGACGAGCGACGAGATCGCGCCCGTGAGCGAGAAGTCGAACGGCCCCATCGTCTCGAGCACCGTCCAGCCGCGGTCGACGCTCTCGCCCTCCGGCACGTCGTGGTCGCGGCAGACGACTGACACCTCGTGCTCGGTGCGCGTCACCGACCGGAACGGGCCTTTGTCCACCCAGTCCGGCAGGTCGGCGCCTGGCTGGAGGCGGACGACGGCGTAGCTGTCGGGAAGCGTCCGGAGTTGCACGCCGGGACGCTACAACGGGCGTCCCGTGACGTGACGCAGTCTGGCTACCGTGGAGGCGTGAGCCGCTCGGTCATCGTCTCCGCCGTCCGCACGCCGTTCGGGAAGCTCAACGGCGGCCTCGCCGCGCATGCGGCGACCGAGCTCGGGGCGATTGCGATTCGCTCCGCGCTCGAGCGCATCGGCCTCCAGGGGAGCGAGGTCGACTACGTGATCATGGGCCAGGTGCTGCAGGCCGGCGCCGGGCAGGCGCCCGCGCGGCAGGCGGCGGTCGGGGCGGGGATCCCGATCGACGTCCCCTCCGACACGATCAACAAGGTGTGCGCTTCGTCCATCCGCGCCGTCGAGATCGCCGACTCGATGATCCGCGCCGGCGACGTCGAGGTCGTCGTCACGGGCGGGATGGAGTCGATGACGAACGCGCCGTACGCGCTGCCGAAGGCGCGCCAGGGCTACCGGATGGGCGACGGCACGCTCGTCGATCTCATGATCTGGGACGCGCTGCGCTCGACGTTCGACGGGAAGCACATGGTCGTGCAGGCGGCCGGCGTGGCCCGCGCGCTCGGCATCTCGCGCGAGGATCAGGACGCGTGGGCGGCCCGCTCGCACGAGCGTGCTGCCGCCGCGCAGGACACGGGGCGCTTCGACGACGAGATCGTTCCTGTCGGCGAGGTGACGGCGGACGAGTCCGTCCGCCGCGACACGACGATTGAGAAGCTCGCCTCGTTGAAGCCGGTCATGGATCCCGAGGGGACGGTCACCGCCGGCAACGCGCCGGGCGTAAACGACGGAGCGTCGTGCGTCGTCGTGTGCTCGGAGGAGTTCGCGGCGCGCCGCGGCCTCGAGGTGCTCGCGACGATCGTGGCGCAGGGCTACGTCGCGGACGAGTTCGCGTGGCTCGCGCGGACTCCGGCGAACGCGGGCGCGCAGGCGCTCGAGAAGGCGGGCAAGACGATCGGCGACGTGAAGCGCGTCGAGATCAACGAGGCGTTCTGCTCCGTCGCGCTGAACTCGCTCGCGATGCTCGGCGCCGATCCCGAGATCGCCAACGTCAACGGCGGCGCGGTCGCGCTCGGCCATCCGGTCGGCGCGAGCGGCGGTCGCATCCTCGGCACGATGATCCACGACCTGCGCCGCAACGCCGGCGGGCTCGGCCTCGCCGCGATCTGCTCGGGCGGCGGCCAGGGCGACGCGCTCCTAGTCGAGGTCTAAGCCGCCTGTGCCGGCGGCTTTTGCCGGCTCTCCAGGCGTCTGGACACTGTCCCCTCGAGCCACGTCCGGTTGTCTGACAACAGGACGTGGCTTGTTCGGCCATGGCCGCTCAGTGGAATCGCTCAGCTGAGCCATTCCCGGTCCATTAGGACACGTCCGAATGTCTGACAACAGGACGTGTCCTAATGGGACGGTCGCTCGGCGGAGGCGAGGAACTCGACCAGCGTCGCCGCGACGAGCTCCGGCTCCCGCAGCGTGACGTAGTGGTCGGAGTCGAGCTCGACGTGGCGCGCGTTCGGAGCCGCGCTCGCGATGAGCGGGCCGATCTCGCGGAACCCCTCCGGGTCGTGGGACACCGTGACGACGAGCGTCGGGACGGCCAACTCGCCGAGGCGCTCCTTGGCCGGCGGCCCGGCGGGATCGAGCGGCTCGACGCCTTCCGGTAGAGGGCTCGCGTCCGGCGTCGCTTGCCAAAGCTGCCGCATCCGGTCGTCGACACCGAGCGGCGCCCACGGCTCGAGGTCGATCTGGAGCATCGCGTCGAGGTCGCCGTCCGTCTCGGCGGCTTCGTACCGCCTCTCCATGTCCTGCGTGTACGCGCGGCCGTCGTGACCGGCGAGGCCGGGCGCGACGAGCGCGAGCGCCGCGAGCCGCTCGGGATGAGCGAGCGCGGTGTCGATCGCGATGCGTCCGCCGAGCGACAGTCCGACGAGCGCGGCGCGCTCCACGCCGAGCGCGTCGAGCACGCCGACGACGTCCTCCTCCCACGACCACGGCGCCGCCGGCCCCGTTGAGCGGCCGAAGAACCGCAGGTCGGTGCGAATGACGCGGAACCGCTCGGCAAGGAACGGCACGATCGGCTCCCAGAGGCCCGAGTCGCCAAGACCGCCGTGGAGCAGGAGAAGCGCCGGCCCGCCGCCCGCCTCGTCGTACCAGAGCCGTGCTCCGTTCACTTCAACCGTCGGCACCGCGTGACGTTAACGTCTCGGCATGGACTTCGAGCACGTCCTCGTCGTCGGCGCCGGCCAGATGGGCGGCGGCATCGCGCAGGTCGTCGCGGCGTCCGGCCGCCGCGTCTCGCTCTACGACGCCGCGCCGGGAGCGACCGACGGCGGCGTCGCCACGATGCGCAAGAGCCTCGAGAAGCTCGCGGAGAAGGGCGGTCCCGACCCCGACGAGGTGCTCGCGCGCGTCACCGCCGTCGACGAGATCGCGCCTGCAGACCTCATGGTCGAGGCCGTGATCGAAGACGCGGACATCAAGCAGGACGTCTTCCGTCGCGCCGACGCGACACTCCCGTCCGAGGCGATCCTCGCGTCGAACACGTCTTCGATCCCGATCACGTCGCTCGCGGCCGCAACGCAGCGCCCCGACCGCGTGATCGGCATGCACTTCTTCAACCCGGTGCCCGTCCTCAAGCTCGTCGAGGTCGTGCGCGGGAGGGAGACGTCCGACCACACGGCAGCCGCGATCGTCGCGCTCGCGGAGGCGCTCGGCAAGACGCCGGCGGTCGCGAACGACTTCCCCGGCTTCGTCTCGAACCGGATCCTCATGCCGTACCTCAACGAGGCTGTCTGGGCGCTCCACGACGGCGTCGCCGAGCCGGAGGCGATCGACACGATCGCGAAGCTCGGCTTCGCGCACCCCATGGGGCCGCTCGCGCTCGCCGACCTCATCGGCCTCGACACGTGCGTCGCGATCATGGAAGTCCTCCACGAAGGGCTCGGCGACGACAAGTACGCGCCGTGCCCGCTCCTCCGCGAGCACGTCGCCGCGGGCCGGCTCGGCCGCAAGTCGGGCCAGGGCTTCTACCGGTACTAGCAGCAGCAGTCCGACGGACATGTCCTAAGGAGACACGTCGGAACCTGGTTCCGACGTGTCTAGAGAAGACAGGTTCCGCACAGCGTGAAGTCGCTGGCCATCTCGGCTCCGCGTCGGCGGGGCATGGCCATCCGAGACACGTCGGTACCTGGTTCCGGACGTGTCCGGAGTGGCCCACTCTCCGAATCCCCCAAAAGAGTTAGGCCGAGTGGTTCAAGTCGGTAGGCCGATCGGCCGATTACGTGGGTCGAAGGGGGGATCTACGTGAAAACGGCCAACGACCTGCGGATTCTGCTTGTCGATGACGAGCCGGCTCTGCGCGAGCTGCTGCGCGTGACGTTCGAGGGGGCGTCGATCGACGTCGTGGAGGCAGAGTCCGGGGAGGAGGCGCTCGCACTGCTCGGCGGCAACCTGCCCGACGCGGTCGTCCTCGACCTGCGGTTGCCGGGCATCGGAGGAGCCGACCTCTGCCGGCGCCTGCGCCGCGACGACGCGACTCGCGAGCTTCCGATCGTCGTCCTCAGCGGTGGCGACAGCGACGAGCTCGAGCGCGCATGCAAGGCGGGGGCGGACGAAGTGATCGGGAAGCCCTTCAGCCCGCTCGAGCTGCTCTTCATCGTCGAGGGACTCATCGGTCGCGAGGGGCGGACGCCGACGCGGCTACGCGCAGTGGTGGATCACGACGAGCAGCTCCTGCTCTACGCGCAGGACCTCCGTCACCTGATCGAGGTCGAACGCGCGCAGCGGCTCCTGATCACGCAGGCGTTCCGCGCGACTGTGTCCGCACTCGCGGGCGCGCTCGAGTCGAAGGATCTCGGCAGCGCGCGGCACTCGCACCGGGTGCGCGCGTACGCGGTCTGTCTCCTCGAGCACATCGACTCCGGCGCGCTCAACCGCGACCCCGGAATCGAGCACGGCTTCCTCCTCCACGACGTCGGCAAGATCGGCATTCCCGACGCGATCCTCCGCAAGCCGGGGTTGCTGACCCACGCCGAACGGCTGCGGATGCAGGCGCACACGCTGATCGGCGAGCGGATGCTCACCGGCATTCCGTTCCTCGAGGGAGACGGGCTGCACGTCGTCCGCTCGCACCACGAGCGCTGGGACGGAGGCGGCTATCCCGACGGCCTCGCCGAACACGCGATCCCACTGCCGGCGCGGATCTTCGCCGTCGCTGACTCGCTCGACGCAATGACCAGCCATCGCCCGTACCGTCGCGCTCTGTCCTGGCAGGCTGCGCGAGAGGAGATTCTCGCCCAGTCGTCGCTCCAGTTCGACCCGCAGGTGGTGGAGGCGTTCGTCGGCTGCGAGGATGCTCTGCGCGCGACGCGGAACGCGCCCGTTCTCGCGGCCTGAGCGCGGCCGCATAGCATCGAGGCGTGGACTTCGACCTCACGCCCGAGCAGAAGGAGATTCAGGCGGTCACGCGCGACTTCGTCGCCGCCGAGATCGAGCCGCACGCGGCCGAGTGGGATCGCGAGCACCGCTTCCCGAGCGAGGTCTACGTCAAGCTCGCCGAGCTCGGCCTGATGGGCGTCTGCGTGCCGGAGGAGTACGGCGGCGCCGGCTCCGACTTCGTCGCGTACGTGCTCGTGCTCGAGGAGCTTTCGCGAGGCGACGCCGGCGTCGGTGTGACGGTCGCCGTCCACACGAGCGCGGTCACACTGCCGCTGCTGCGCTTCGGGACGGAGGAGCAGTGCGCCCGCTTCGTCCCGCCGCTCGCGCACGGCGAACTGATCGGCGCGTTCGCGCTCACCGAGTCGGAGGCAGGCTCGGACGCCGGTGCGCTGCGGACGCCGGCGACGCCGGAGGACGGCGGCTGGCGGATCTCCGGCGCGAAGCAGTTCATCTCGACCGCCGAGAACGCCGGCACCTTCCTCTTCTTCGCGCGCACGGACCCCGACACGCCGGGCTCGCGGGGCATCTCCGCCTTCGTCCTCGACGCCGCCCATGTCCGCGTCACCGGCCGCGAAGACAAGCTCGGTCTCAACTCGTCGACGACGAACTCGATCGCGGTCGACGCGCACGTCGACGCCGACCGCATGCTGCACGAGCAGGGGAAGGGTTTCCACGTCGCGATGGCGACGCTCGACGGCGGGCGCATCGGCATCGCCGCGCAGGCGGTCGGCATCGCGCAGGCGGCGTATGACTTTGCGCGCGGCTATGCGAACGAGCGCCACGCGTTCGGGCAGCCGATCGCGAAGTTCCAGGCGATCCAGCACAAGCTCGCCGACATGGCGACCGAGATCGAAGCGGCGCGGCTGCTAGTTCATCGCGCCGCCTGGTTGAAGCAGAACGACCTGCCGCACGCGGAAGCGGGGGCCAAGGCGAAGCTCTTCGCCTCGGCGGTGGCTCGGCGCCAGACCAGCGAGGCGATCCAGATCCTCGGCGGCAACGGCTACATGAAGGAGTTCCCCGTCGAGCGGTACTACCGCGACGCGAAAGTCACGGAGATCTACGAGGGGACGAGCGAGATCCAGCGCCTCGTCATTGCCCGCTCGATTCTGAGCGGTCAGCTGGCCGCCACTCGTACCTGACGTCCGGCGTCTTCTCCTCGTTCCCGGCGCCGTCCGTGAACTCGACCGCCACGGCGCCGTGCGCCTCGTAGAACTGCCGCGCGCGCTCGTTCTGCTGGAAGACCCAGAGCTCGAAGCCGTCAGGACGGAGCGTCTTCACGTGCTCGAAGAGCGCGTGCCCGATGCCGGTGCCGAGCTCGTCGGGATGGACGAAGAGGTGACTCAGCTCGTCGCCGGTGACGATCGCGAAGCCGCGCCCGAGCAGATAGGCCTCGCCTTCACGCAGAAGGCGCCCGAAGAACGCGAGGTTCTCCTCGTGCGTGTGGAGCTTCGGGACGAAGTCGAAGAGCGCGAACGACGGCTCGAAGATCGCGACGACCTCCTCGACATCGGCTTCGGTCGCGCGTCTGATCACCGCCGTACTCTACGAACGTGCCCCGCGACAAGAACGAGCCCGTCCGCCTGACGAAGATCTACACGCGCGGCGGCGACGCGGGGGAGACGAGCCTCGGCGACGGCTCGCGGGTCTCGAAACTCGACCCGCGCATCGCCGCGCTCGGCGACGTCGACGAGCTCAACTCCATCCTCGGATGGTGCGCCGCCGGCCTCGATCGGATCGAGAACGAGCTCTTCGACCTCGGCGCGGATTCCTCGGTGCCGTTCGTCGCGGCAGACGGGAAACTCCGGATCACGCAGCCCGCCATCGACCGGCTCGAAGCGGAGTGCGACGAGGCGAACGCAGCGCTGCCCGAGCTCAAGAGCTTCGTCCTCCCCGGCGGGACGGAGACGGCCGCGCGGCTCTTCCTCGCGCGCTCCGTTTGCCGGCGGGCGGAACGGACGGTGCTCGCCTGCCCCGATGTCAATCCGCTCGCGGCGATCTATCTCAACCGGCTCTCGGACCTGCTCTTCATCCTCGCGCGTGCCGAGAACGCCGCAGCCGGTGTCGAGGGACCGCTCTGGCGTCCCGGGTCGGCCCCGGGCCCGCCCTCCTGAGAGAACGGACCCGGAACCGAGGACGAGGATCTTTAGCGCGGGCCGAGCCCGATCTGCGGACGCCCACGCGCAGCCGGGGCGTGCGCCGCCGCGGCGACTGCGGTATGCGTCTCCGCGAAGGCCTGCATGGACAGGTGACAGCTCGCGGACGGGGCGTTGGTGGTTACCGCTGTCTCGTGCCAGATCATTGATCCCGGCGACGGGTCGAGCTGAATGAAGTCGACTTGGCGGTCGGATTCGGCTCCGCCGGAGGCCGCCGTAATGCTGTCGAGGAAAGTGAAGTTGCTCAGGGTTCCGGGCACGTAGATCAAGTCGTTGGCGAACACGGTCCCGACGCCCCCGCTGTAGCTCAGGTAGCTGTAGTCGACCTTCCACGAGCCGTCGGGGGTCTTGCCGACCACGGTCAAGACGGCATTGCCCGCGGTTGAAACGCAGGTGGCTGCGTACGTGACGCCAAGCAGGGTGCCGATCGTCGTTGGCGCCGGCGACCCTACGACAGCGGTGGTGTCCCAGGTCAGGAGCTTCCCGCCCGGCCCCGCTGCGCCCTTCTGACCATGCAGGGATTTGATTGCTCCCTTTGTGAGCTTCTTGGCCGGGATCGAGTTGTTCTTGATCTGCGAGCCTGAGATCAGCCCGGTTGCCGCCGCATAGGCGCCTCCGCCGATTGCCAGGAATAGCGCCAGGGCGGCGATGATCGTCGCCGGGTGCTTGAGTTGCTTCACGACTCCCCTCCGTGTCTCGTAGTTTCACGGCGACCTTATCGTCCAGACGCGCCGGACGACTCCCGCGACTAGCGCGCACAACTCCCTCGAATGAGGCATTGAGGGCGGTTGCACGAGTGCTCGAACGAGGGATACCGGGGCGCGAATACAGAGCTACAATCCGCCAGGTTTTCATGCGCTTTCTTATGCGGTTTTACGAGGGAGGACGGAGACTTGAACGCACTGCGGCAGAGGGAGAACAAAGCTAGGAACTGGCCCATCAAGGGCACGCTCGGAGTTGTCGTACTACTCGCGGCGGGTCTACTCGTCGCCGGCGCGTTCGGCGGCGTCTCGCCGCTCGGCTTCACATCCTCTGGCGGGACAGGTGCGTCTTCAGCCGCTCCCGTCGCACCCTCCCGCACCGCAGCCTCGAACTACCTCGTCACCTTCTCCCACGGCACGAGCTCCTCGACCCAGGCCGCCGCGATCACCGCCGCCGGCGCCACCGTCATCAGTTCCATCGCCCCCCTCTCGATGGACACGATCAAAGTTCCGGCCGGCTCGAAGCGGGACGTCCTCGCCGCGCTCCGCGCGAACAGGAACGTCGCCGGCATCGCCGCCAACATGAACCGGCAAAGCGAAGGGTCGGTCGACCCGGCCTACCCGGACCAGTGGAACCTGCCACAGATCGGCTGGGACAAGATCTACGGCTCGGTCAACCCGCACGGCTCGACGACGATCGCCGTGCTCGACACCGGCGTCTCGGGCTCGACCGGTGACCTGAACCTCGGCGCCGGCTGGTCGGCGTTCGGCACCGACCCGACGGTCGACCCGAACGGACACGGCACCGCCGTCGCCTCGATTGCCGCCGCGACCGCCGGCAACGGGATCGGCGTCGCGGGCGTCGATTTCGCGAACACGACGATCCTGCCGGTGCAGGTCCTCAACTCGAACGGCCTCGGCCTGGACTCGGACATCGTCCAGGGCGTCGTCTGGGCCGCGGACCACGGCGCGAACGTCATCCTGATGTCGTTCTCGAACCCGGGCTACAGCCAGGCGCTGCAGGACGCGATCAGCTACGCGTGGAGCAAGGGCGCGGTCGTCGTGGCCGCGACCGGCAACGGCGCTTCCGACAGCCCAACCTACCCGGCGGGCGACACCGACGTGATGGGCATCGCGGGCACCGACCAGAGCGACCAGCCTTGGTCGGGCAGCAACACCGGCGCCGACACGTTCCTCGCTGCGCCGGCGACAAGCATCCCGGCCGACGCCACAGACGGCAGCGAGTTGTCGATCACCGGCACGTCGGCGTCGGCGGCGGAGGTCGCAGGCGCCGCAGCACTCCTCATGGCCAACGATCCGAGCGCGACCAACGCGATCGTGGACGGGCGCCTCGCGCGGAACGCCGACCCGGTCGGCGACACCGGCACGACCGGCAACGGCCGCCTGAACATCGCCCGCGCGTTCGCGGACACGAGCACCGACGGCGTGACGCCGCTCGGCGCGCCCGGCGGCGGCCCGATCGTCGACCCGTACGCGGCGGCGGGAACAAGCACTTGGACGCTCACGCCCACGAGCACAACCGTCGCCCCGAGTGGCGCGCTTGCTTATCAGCTCACCGCC
The DNA here is from genome assembly GCA_963753525.1 of uncultured Actinomycetes bacterium. Classification (GTDB taxonomy): domain Bacteria; phylum Actinomycetota; class Thermoleophilia; order Gaiellales; family Gaiellaceae; genus Palsa-739. Next base: position 973 of record CAVWCS010000002.1, on the reverse strand, counting down.
ACCAACACGGACGGCGCCAGCGACAACGGCTCGAAGCTGAGCAGCCTGACGATCACGATTCCGTCAAGCCTGCCGTTCACCGGCGTGTCCGTTTCCGGGATCACCGCCAGCACCGGCTCGTGGTCGGCCGCTGTGACTGGGGGCGGCGCGAGCAACTGGGTCGTCACCCTAAGCAACGGGACGACCAACAACATGACCGGCCTCCCGACCGGCGGGACCGTGCAGTTCACCGTCAACGCGACCGCGCCTGCCTCGATCGGGACGTCAACGTGGGCGGGGAACGCCTACAACAACGGCGACCAGAGCGGCGGCCCCGGCGGAGCCTTTACCGCAAACCCGCAGAACGTCACGGTCAACGTCAAGACCGGCACGACCACGGCGATCACGAACGACCTGAGCTCGGCGACCGTCAAGAACCAGTCGTACCCCGTCAACTTCAGCGTCACCCGCTCGGGCGGCAGCAACACACCAAGCGGCACGGTCACCGTCTCCGACGGAACGTCAACGTGCTCAACGAGCACCCTCTCAGGCTCCGGCGCAACCGTGACCGGGTCGTGCAACCTGACTTCGACGACGTCCGGCTCGAAGACGATCACCGCGACCTACGGCGGTGACGGCAACTTCGCCGGGAGCGCGAGCACCGGCACGGCCCACACGGTCAACGCCTTCGGCACTGCGACGCAGCTGGGCTTCGCCGTGCAGCCGAGCGGCACGACCGCGGGGGCCGCGATCAGTCCGGCCGTCCAGGTGGCCGTGGAGGACGCCTACGGCAACACCGTCACGAGCTACGCGAGCACGAGCCTGACGATCTCGAGCACGAACACCGCCTTCAGCGGTGACTCGAGCACCCTGACCGCAACGACGAGCAGCGGCGTTGCCACGTTCGCCACGATCAAGCCCACGACGGTTCAGTCCTCGGCGACGCTGCTCGCCAACGGCGGAATCTTCGCGCAAGCGACTTCGAATACGTTCG
>CAVWCS010000001.1:0-22959 GCA_963753525.1 uncultured Actinomycetes bacterium | reverse complement strand
CGGCGCTCGCGTGGCGTCTCGTGTCCTGACAACGTGTTGAAACGGGAGTCCGAGGGGGGAACGGAGGGGGGAACGCGACGCGCGCGACGACCACCCCGACAAGGCTGGCCCCGCATGGTTGAGCGAAATCCGCTCAACCATGCAACCGGAAGAGGCCCGTACGGGATTCGAACCCGTGCCGCCGCCGTGAGAGGGCGGTGTCCTAGGCCACTAGACGAACGGGCCGAGCGCGGGCCAGTGTAACGGCGCCGCCGCCCGCTATTTGAGAGGAACCGTGACTGCTCCGGGCAGACGCCGGTAGATCGCAAAGAAGTCGCGATCGTCCGGCACGAGGTACCGGGTGGAAGGCTGCTGGTAGTTTGGCGCGACCTCAGTCGGCACGAGCTCGCCTTGGCTGTGGCGGTACGTGATGAGCGTGTACCACTCGGGATTGATGTCGAGCTCCATCGCGCGAACCGCCCCCGCCCGCTTGAGGATCTCGGCGAGCGTGATGACGGTCTGGTCGTTGGCGGCGACGTAGATGAGGTTTCCGTGCTTATCGATCCCGAGCCCGGTCCGCCAGACGCGGACGGCGTTCCCGAGCGTGTAGCCCCACTCGGTGCCGAGGTCGAGGTTCGGGTTGAGCTTGCCGTTGTCGACGATCAGCGGAAGGCTCTGCCGCGCCCACGCGATGTTCCGGGGAGCGGTCGGGCCACCCGTCCAGCTGATGATGTTCACGCTGCCGTTCTTGTAGGCGACGACCGTCGCGTTGCCCTGTTTCAGCGGCTCGTTCGTGACGCCGTCGAGGGAGTCGCCGTTCAGCCCGTCGGCGTAGATGAAGCCGCTGTTGAACGTCGCGAGCAGCCGGTAGCGCTGCCCGGACGGAACCTCGGTCGGCCCCCGCAGCGACGCGCTCGGCGGTTCGTAGCGGCCGGGGTAGTACGCGCTCGCCGTCCGCGTGTGGTCGAACCACGCGGCATACGCGAGGATCTGCGGATAGTCGGTCTCCGTCCGGAAGGTCGTGACGAGGACGGGCGGGCCGCCGTTCACGGGCGGTCCGCTCGGTTTCCAGACTCCTTCACCCGGCAGCGCGTACGTGAAGACCGGCTTGATGTTCGGCGGCAGATACGCCTTCTTCGGGTGCTTCGGATGGTCGTTCCCGATCCCGACAGAAGGCAGCGTCGTCAGCCCCGGGCCGCCCTTCTTCGGGGCGTTCCACGTGTAGTAGTAGTGCTCGACGTCGTCGACGAGCCAGTTGAAGTGGTGCTGGCGGAGCCATTCGACGCTGCGCACTCCGAGCGGCAGGCTTGAGGGAAGCCGCGCCATCTGGACCCACGAGTAGAGCGCGGGGGAAAGGAAGACGAGCGCGAGGAGCGGGATCCAGACGCGCTTCCGCGGACGGCGGTCGCGCGGCGGATGGCTGCGGCGCGCAGCACTCCGCGGCGGCTTGCGGCGAGGGTCGCGGAGGTATGGCGGCAGGCCGAGATTCGGTTCGGCGTCCAAGCTTCGGCGATGGTACGGACGTGAGGTGACAGCGCCGTGAGGAGAGACTGCGGGACAGGGATTCGAACCCCAACTTCCCGCTCCAGAGGCGGGCGTCCTACCGTTAGACGATCCCGCAAGGATCGCGGTGCCAGTTTAGCGCCGTCAGTTCCAGGTCAGGTCGCCGTCTGGCGTGACGGTCGAGCCCTTTCCAGGCGACGTCCCAGAGGTTTCCCTCCGGGTCGCTCGCGGTGAAGCCACGAAAGCCGTGCGGCGAGTCGAACGGCTCCTCGAGCACTTCGACGCCTTCGATCGAATGCAGGAGGTCGTGGACGCGATCGACCTCCTCCGGCGTCGCGAGGTTGAGACCGAGGGTGAAGCCGCGGAAGCCGTGCGGCGCGTGGCCTGAAATGCGCCTCGTAGTTCGTCGCCGCGTAGAGCGCGACGACGAGGCCGTTCGTGCCCTGGAAGACGCGATGTGCCTCCTCGCTCGACGGCGCCTCGACCCAGCCAAGCGCGCGGAGGAACTCGGCCTCGCGCGCGATGTCCGCGCACGCGAGCGTGAGGAAGTTCAGCTGTGGCGCGGCCATCAGATCTCGAGGCGGTACATCGGGACGAGCCGCTGCTCGGTCTCGGTGTCGATGTGCGCGACGACCTCGACGTACGGCTCGAGCCCGCTGCCACGGAGCTTCGCCTTGAGCAGGCCGTCCACCTGGAAGAGGCCGGACGAGTTGTTCATGAGGATCGAGATCTTGACCGGGCGGTCGTCGCCGTCGGTGATCTCGACGTCCTCAATCGCCGCCGCCGAGAGCGAGTGCATCGACACGCTGCCCTTCTCGAACGGGATCCGCGAGCGGCCCTTCGCCATGTCGAGCGCGTCGGCGACGCGGACGATGCCGGCATCGACCGTGAGCGGCTCGCCGTCGGCGCGATGGCTGATGATCGCCTGCAGCACCTCCGAGACGACCACGGTCTTGTCCGGCTCGTCGTAGAGACCGTCGACCAGCTCTCGGATCTTCGGCTCGGAGAGGAAGAGCGAGAAGTCCTCGTGGCCGTGCCGGTGGATCGACATCCCGACGCAATGGAGGAGGGCGGCGAGCACGACGACCACCTCGGCGTCGTCCTGCTCTAAGCCGAAGTCGCGCACGAGGCCGGGCTCGACGCCGTGCTTCGTCAGCTGGCGGAGGAGCTTGAGCGCGATGTTCGTGACGATCTGGATGTGCACCCAGGAGTGGTCGTTGATCTCCATGCGGGACACGGCGTTCACGTTCGCGACGTGCCACCAGCCCTTGAGCTGGTCGTCGGCGTTGACGCGCTCGATGAGCGTGCGGAGCTTGCGATTGCCGCGGACCGGGACGTTGATCTTCATCCGCGCGACCGCCTCCGCCGGCGTCAGGCGCGCTTCGTGCTCGGCCTCCTCGGAGATCGGCTGCTCGATCCGCCCGGCGGTCTCGGGGTCGAGGTGTTCTTCGTCGGCCACGAGTGGCAGGATAGTGCCGAGGATGTCCGCGCAAATGGCAGCGCCGCGCCTGCGGCCCCTCGGCATCGGCGAGATCCTCGACGTCGGAATCAAGATCTACACACGGAACTGGCTGACGCTCTGGAAGATCGTCGTCTTCGTCGTCCTGCCTGCGCAGATCCTCGTCAATGTCGTCGAGATCTCCGCCTTGCCGAGTGGGGTCGACCTCCTCGGAACGCCGAGCTTTTCCAACCGGCAACCGGTGTTCCTCACTCACCACGACGCCGTGATCCTCGGCGTCGGATTCGGTGCAGGTGTCCTCATCAGCGTCATCGCCGGACACCTCGCCCAAGCCGGCTGCTTCCGGGCGATCGCGGACGCGTACCTCGGCGAGGAGGCGCATTGGAGCTCGTCGCTTCGCTATGCGCTGCGTCGGCTACCGGCGGTGATCGCGCTCACGCTCGTCGCCGCGTTCCTGGAATTCCTCGCAGCCATCGCGTGCCTCGTTCCCGGGATCTACCTCTGGGGAGCGTTCTCCGTGGCGATCCCCGCTTTGATGGTGGAGGGAGCCGGGCCGTTCCGGGCGCTCGGGCGCTCGCGGCGGCTGGTCAAGGGTCGGTGGTGGGCGGCGTTCGGGGTGGCGTTCGTCGGCTACCTGCTCGTGCTCGTTCTCAGCACGGCGCTCACCGCCGTCGTCGTGGGGGTCGCATTCGCGAATCCCCCGCGGAACAGCGCCACCGGCTTCATCCTCAACACGGTCGCCTCGACCATCGGCAGCATGCTCACGACGCCGGCGGCAGCGGCCTTCGCGACGGTTCTCTACATCGACCTTCGTGTCCGCAAGGAGGGCTTCGACCTGTTCCTCCTCGCGCAAGGGCTCGGCGTCGAGCGCGAGGCGGGAACGGAGGTCGCGGCTCCCGACTTCCTGCCCGCGGCTCCTGCGTGGACGGGAGAGAAGCCGCCGTTCTGGCCTCCGCCACCGGGATGGACACCGGGGCCGCCAGGTCCTGAGGCGGCCGCACCGCAGCCTCCGCCACCGTCGAGCGAGTCCGATCAGCCGCCGTTCTGGCCGCCACCGCCAGGGTGGAAGCCTCGGCAATGAGCCCGGCAGGAGCGCGTGCCCAGGCGCGCCAGATCCTCTCCGAGCGGCGCTTTCACGGCTCACGTCTGCCGCGGCCGTTCCACGGCGTCCTCTCGTGGCTCGCGCGACACCTCCACTTCGTCGTGCGCGCATGGAATTGGCTCTCCGGTGTGGTCGGCGGCGGGGATGTCCTCTGGGCGATCGTCGCCGTGATCGTGGTCGCCATCGCGGCCTTTGTCGCGCTCCGGCTCGGCGGGCGCCGCACGGGCTACGAAGCCGTCGCGTCGGAGCGCCGCGCGCAAGCCGGCGAAGAGGATCCGGGCGCGCTCGAACGGGCGGCCGAGGACGCCGAGCGGCAGGGAGATCTCGCGGCCGCGCTCAGGCTCCGGTTCCGCGCTGGCCTCCTGCGGCTCGGCCGTGCGCGAGTGCTGCCGCTGCGGCCGTCGCTCCGTACCCGCGAGGCGCGCAGACTCCTGCGCAACCCACGCTTCGACCGGCTCGCCGACGACTTCGACGAAGTCGTCTACGGCGGTCGCAGTCCGGTGCCGGACGACGTGGCCACCGCGCGGAGCGAGTGGCCGCGCGTGCTCGAGGAGGTGCGGACGTGAGCCGTCGCTGGAGAGTGGGTCTCGGATTCTTCGCGGTGATTGTCGCTTTCAACGTCGTTCTGCGGGTGCTCGGCACGCTCACCGGCGGGACGCCGGGCGGGCCGCAGTCGTCGTCCTACGCGACTGCAGCGGGGGGCACCGCTGCGTATGCCGAGCTGCTCGGGCGCGCCGGACATGCGATCGACCAGGCCCGTTCGCAGCCACACGACGCGCCGCCGAGCCCCGAGGCAACCGTCTTTCTCCTCGATCCACCGTCGGTGGCGCCGGCTGACGTCGATGCGCTCGCCGCCTTCGTCCGCGCGGGTGGCCGGCTCGTGGCATCCGGACTGTCGCCGGACGCCCTGCGGGGGTTGGGCGCGAGCGCGCCGTCGCGTGTGCGGGGCGCCTCTTCTGCCCGCGCCGACGGGTTCGCAATTCAGACCGACGGCGTGACCTGGCGCGCTCACGGCTTCCTGATCGCCACGCGGCTCGGCGGCGGCACCGTCGATCTCCTCCCCGATGCGTCGCCGCTCCAGAACCGGCTGCTCGGAACCGCCGGTAACGCCGCGTTCGGGCTCGCGCTCGCCGGCCCGCCCACACGGCCGGTCGAGTTCCTCGAGAGCTACCACGGCTACGGGAGATCGGCGGGGTTGAGCGCGTTGCCGCTCGCGTGGAAGCTGCTCCTGGGCGGGCTCGCGCTCGCGGCTCTCGTCTGGCTCGTCGCGCGTGGCCGGCGCTTCGGCCCGCCGGAGACTGAGGTCAGGGACATGCCTCCTCCGCGGCGCGAGTACGTCGACTCGCTGGCGCGGGTTCTCCTGCGCGGACGCCGCCGGGACGAGGCCGTCGAGCCTGTGCGGCGTGAAGCGCGTCGGGCGCTCCTCGCCCGGGCTGCGCTCCCGTCCGATGCTGCCGACGCCGATCTCGAAGCCGCGGCGCGACGGCTTGGCATGCCCGACGACGAGGCGCAGGCTCTGCTCCACCCGGCGCGCACCGACGCCGATGTGCTGTCGGTTGGGCGCGCGCTGGCCCGAATAGGGGAAGATCGACGCTGATGGAAGGGATCCGCGATCGCATCGTCGGCGAGGTGGGCAAGGTGGCCGTCGGCCAGGAGGCGACCGTGGAGCGGATCCTCTGCGCGCTCCTGGTCGGAGGCCACGTGCTGCTCGAGGGCGCGCCGGGAACGGCGAAGACACTCGTGGCCAACGCCGTTGCGCGCTCCCTCGGGCTCGAGTTCCGGCGGGTGCAGTTCACGCCCGACATGCTCCCGTCCGACCTGCTCGGGACGATGACCCTCCACGGTGGCGAGCTCGCGTTCCGGCCGGGCCCGGTGTTCACGAGCGTTCTGCTCGCCGACGAGGTGAACCGCACGCCGCCGAAGACGCAGGCCGCGCTGCTCGAGGCGATGGAGGAGCGGCAGGTGTCGATCGAGGGATCGCCACGCGCGCTGCCCGACCCGTTCCTCGTTCTGGCGACCCAGAACCCGGTCGAGTACGAAGGCACATATCCGCTGCCCGAGGCGCAGCTCGACCGTTTCCTCTTCAAACTCGCGATCGGCTATCCGGACGAGGAGACCGAGCGGGCAATCCTCGGGCTCCGTCATCGCGGCGTGCGCCCGGCGACTCTCGACGACGTGCAGCCGGTCGTGTCCGTGGAGGAGTTGCTGCAAGCATCGCGGGAGCTCGACGCGACCGGCGTTTCGGACGAGGTCATGGCGTACGTCACCGCGATCGTGCGCACAACGCGGACCCTGCCGAGCGTCGAGCTCGGCGCGAGCCCGCGGGCCGGCGTCCATCTCCTCGCGGCGGCGAAGGCGGTCGCGCGACTCGACGACCGCGGCTACGTGACACCCGACGACGTCGCCGAGGTTGCGCCCGACGTGCTCCGGCACCGGCTCCTGCTTCGTCCCGAAGCCGAGCTCGAGGGCTACTCACCGGATGCAGCGGTTGCGGCCGCCCTCGACGCCGTCCCCGTACCGCGGTGACTCCCACGCCGCGCGCCGCGGCCGTCCTCGCCGGCATCGCGGTTTCGCTCCTCATCCTCCCGGTTCCCGTCGCCGTGCTTCTTGCGGTCGCACTTGCGACCGGCGTCGTCGTGGACGCGTGGCTCGTGCGCACACCGCCGGTCGTCGAGCGGCGTGTTCCCGAACGGCTGGCGCGCGGAGTACCGGCGACGCTGTCGCTCGCGGCGGAGGAGCCCGCACGCGTGAAGCTCCGCCAGCCCGTGCCGCCCGATCTCACGTTCGTGCCGGCGCAGAGTGACGGCGTGCTGACCGGGTCTGTCGTCGCCCGGCGTCGCGGCAGGCACGTTCTGCCGAAACCGGTCGCGCGGCGCACGGGGCCGCTCGGTCTCGCGGCGTGGACGCACGAGGTGGGGGAGACAGCGGAGCTGCTCGTCTACCCCGATCTGCCCGCGGCCAGGCGGCTCGCGAGCAGCGTCCGCACCGGGCGGTTCCGCGACGAGGGGCTGCGGCGGCGCGGGCCGCTCGGGCTCGGGACGGAGTTCGAGTCTGTCCGCGAGTATTCGCCGGACGACGACATCCGACAGGTGAACTGGCGCGCGACCGCACGCCTCGGGAGACCGATGAGCAATCAGTACCGCGTGGAGCGGGATCGCGACGTCGTCTGCGTCGTGGATTGCGGCCGCCTGATGGCGGCGCCGTTTGCCGACCGGACGCGCCTCGACGCGGCGCTCGACGCTGTTGTCGCCGTCGCCGCTGTCGCGGACGTTCTCGGCGACCGCTGCGGCGTCATCGCGTTTGCGGGTGACGTCCTGCGCGCGCTGCCGCCCCGGCGCGCGGGTGCACGAGACGTTGTGACCACGGTCTTCGACCTCGAACCGCGCGCGGAGGAGAGCGACTACGAGCTCGCGTTCGCTCGGATCCGCGGGGTCAAGCGCGCCTTCGTCCTCGTCCTCACGGATTCTCCTCGAGGAGGCGGCTGCGCAACCGCTCGTCGAGGCGCTTCCCGTCGTCGCACGCCGCCACGCGATTGCGGTCGCGAGCGCCGCTGATCCGGATCTCGACGCGGCGATTCGCGCCCAGCCGACCGTGCCGGGGGACGTCTACCGGACCGCGGTCGCTCTCGACGTGCTCGCCGCGCGGGCGCGAGCGGCGGCGCGCCTGCGGCGCGCGGGGGCGATCGTCGTCGAGGCGCCTCCGGCCGTCCTCGCCGGCGCCTGCGTCAGGGCGTATCTGCGGGCGAAGTGGATGGCTCGCTTTTAGACGCTCTGCCGCGCCAGAGGACGAGTCCCCAGTAGACGGCTCCGAGCCCAATGCCCACGCCGACGACTGCACCGAGCCCCGACTCCGCAAGGTTGGCCCGGTTCCCCTCGACGATTCCGGCGACGACGAGCCACGGTGCCGTGCCCACGACGAGCAAGAGTGACTGCCGAGCCTCGCGCTGCAACGACGCTCGCCGGGTACGAAGCTGCGGTGAGACGATCGACCAGCCGAGGCTGAGACCGGCCGCACCGGCGACGAGGATGCAGCTGAGCTCAAGAACTCCGTGCGCCATCACGAGGTCGACGAAGCCGGCGCCGTTCCCGGCCTGGGTCATCAGACCGCCGATCACTCCGAGCAGGAGCCCGTTGTAGAGGAGCGCGAACGCCGTGGCGATCCCGGCCGTTATCCCACCGGCAAAGGCGGAGAGCGTGACGAAGATGTTGTTCGTGAAGATCGCCGTCGTGAACGCGGCCTGATCTCCCGCCGACATGTCGTGCCAGGGATGTCCGGGTTGGAGCGCGCTCTGGAACTCTCCGGGAACGACTCCGGACGCAGCCGCGGGATCGTGCGCGGCCCACAGAGCAGCGAGCGCTGCCGAGCCGAACAGGAGCGCGAAGGCGATCAGGAGCTGTTTCCGTCGCTCGGCGACGAGCCGCCAGTAGTCGGTGGCGTAGAAGGACAGGATCGAACGGGTTCTGCCGCTCGAGCTGTAGACGAGGTGCCGCGCATTGCCGACCAGCGCTTCGAGGCTGGCCGCCTCGGGCGATCCGGGCGCGCGGCGGCGCAGGCGGGCGAGGTCGGCCGCGGCCGCGCGGTAGAGCGCGCCGAGTCGCAAGACGCGCGCAGGAGGAAGCCGGTCTGGACGTCGGCCCGCCTCCGTGATGAGCCGCTCCAGCTCATGCCAGTCGTCGTTTCGCGCCGCGATGAATGCGTCTAGCCTCATAGGGATGGTGTTCGAGGATCGCCTAACGCTCGACACGCCCGAAGGGGTGCAGCTCGAGCTTACGCTCGCCGGCGTCGGTTCGCGGTTCACGGCGGCGCTCGTCGATCACCTCATCCAAGGCGTAATTCTCTTGGCGCTCGGCCTCGGACTCGGTTACGGCGTCGGAGTCGACCCTGGTGCGGGCGGCTTCGCCGCCGCGATCTTCTTCGTCTGTGTCTTCCTCGTCTTCACGGGCTACGACGTGTCGTTCGAGGTGCTCAACTCTGGGCGCACGCCGGGAAAGCGGCTCAACGGCCTCCGCGTCGTCCGGGAGAACGGCGCGCCCGTGACCTTCGCGACGAGTGCAGTGCGGAACGTGCTGCGCCTCGTCGACATCCTTCCGGGCTGGTATCTCGTCGGGATCGGCTCGATCCTCGTCACCAGGCGGAACCAGCGGCTCGGCGATCTTGCGGCCGGCACGCTCGTCGTGCGGGACCGCCGCGCGCTTTCTCCGGAGCTCCGCATCTCGCCGTCGCTGGAGGCGCCGGCCTGGGACACGAGCGCGATTCGCCGGGAGGAACTCGATACCGTCGTCGCCTTCCTCTCGCGGCGCGACGGGCTCGCGTACGGCGCTCGGGTGCAACTTGCGCGCGAGCTCGCCGGCCGGCTCCGTCCGAGGATCGGCGGCTCGGCCGGTGGCGAGAGCGACGAGATGTTCCTCGAACGGCTGGTTGCGGCGAAGCGCGGCCAGGGCTAGGGCCAGGGCTAGATGGAATTCGATCTCACCGATGCGCGCGGCGCCGCCGTCGCGCTACTCGGGGCAGCGCCGATCTTCGCGCTCCTGCCCGGGCACGCGGGTCTTCCGTGCCCGCTCCGAACCCTGACGGGCGTCCCGTGTCCGCTGTGCGGGAGCACCACGAGCGTGGAGGATGTCTTTCGGGGCCATCTCGTCGGCGCGCTCCAGGCCAATCCGCTCGGTCCGGCCGCCGTCGCCGCTGCGCTCTTCCTCCTCGTCCGACGCCCCCGCCATGCTCTGCGCGTGCCGGGAGTGGTCGTCGCGTTGACCGTGCTCGGTCTTTGGCTGTTCGAGTTGCACCGGTTCTCACTCATCTGAAAGGAGTGCAGACGTGACGATGTATCCACCACCTCCCGAGACTTCCCCCCCGTCGTATCAGGGCGGCGCATCAGGTCCGCGTGCGGGATTCTGGCGGCGTTTTGTCGGTGCGCTCATCGACGGGATCCTCGTCAGCATCCCCGCTTACATCATCGAGCCGCACAACCAAGGAGGGCGATCCGGCATCCAACTCCTGATCGGGCTCGTCTACGCGACCGTCATGATCGGCGGGTCGCGCGGCCAGACGCTCGGGCAGATGGTGATGGGGATCCGCGTCATCGACTTCAACACCGGCGGACCGATCGGTTACGGGCGCGCCCTCATCCGGTGGCTTGTAAGCATCATCTCGGCGATCGCCATCCTCATCGGCTACCTCTGGATGCTCTGGGACAAGGAGAAGCAGACCTGGCACGACAAGGCGGCGAACGACGTCGTCGTGCCGGTCAGCGCGTACCCGATCGGGGTTAGCTAGGCGGCGGCCCAGTCGCCATAAAGGCTCGTGTACAGCCCGCGCTTCGCAAGCAGTTCGTCGTGCGAGCCCTGCTCCTGCACCTGCCCGTGCTCGAGCACGACGATGAGGTCGGCGTCGCGGATCGTCGACAGCCGGTGCGCGATGACGAAGGACGTGCGATCCGCGAGCAGCGTCCGGAGCGCCTGCTCGATCGTCCGCTCCGTCCCGATGTCGACCGACGACGTCGCCTCGTCGAGGATGAGGATCCGCGGGTCGGCGAGCAGCGCGCGCGCGAACGCGATGAGCTGGCGCTGCCCGAGCGAGAGGCGGGAGCCGCGCTCGCGGACCTGCGTCTCGTACCCGTCCTCGAGCCGGAGGATAAGCTCGTGCGCGCCGACGGTCTGCGCTGCGCGAACGATCTCATCGGGCTTGGCGCCGGGTTTGCCGAAGGCGATGTTGTCGGCGACGGTGCCGGCGAAGAGGAACCCCTCCTGCGGGACGATCCCGAGCTGGCTGCGCAGCGACTCCTGCGTCACGTCGTTGAGGTCGACGCCGTCGATGAGGATCCGCCCGCTCGTCGGCTCGTAGAAGCGCGCGAGCAGCTTCGCGATCGTCGACTTGCCGGCGCCGGTGTGGCCGACGAGCGCGACCGTCGTCCCCGCCGGGACGTCGAGGCTCAGTCCATGGAGGACTTCCTCTCCTGTCTCGCCGCCGCGCAAGCCGTACGCGAAGCGGACGTCGATGAACTGGACGTGTCCGGCGATTCGGTCGAGCGGCTTGGCGCCCGGCGCGTCGACGATCTCCGGCTCCTCGTCGAGGACGCCGATGATCTTGTCGAGCGCGGCCGTGGCCGAGAGAAACGTGTTGTAGAGCTGCGAGAGCTGCTGGATCGGGTCGAAGAAGTTGTTAACGAGGAGCATGAAGAAGAACAGCGTCGCCAGCCCCGCCTTCGTCGGGTGCTGGAGGTAGCTGTAGCCGCCGTACCCGAGCACGACCGCGAGCGCGAGCGTCGAGAGGAAGCTGACGTAGGGGAAGTAGAGGGCGTTGAGGACGACGGTCTGCATGTTCGAGTCGCGGTACCGCTTCGCGACACCGCGGAAGTTCTCCGTCGCGCGCTCCTCGCGCGTGAAGGCCTGCACCATCCGCATCCCCGAGATGTCCTCGGCGAGCGTCGCGGTGACGAGGCCGAGCCGCTCGCGGACGTCGGCGTATGCGCGGCCTGATCGTGAGCGGAAGAGCCACGTCCCGATACTCATGAACGGGATGACGGCGAGCGTCGCGAGGGCGAGCTGCCAGTCGTAGAAGAGCAGGAGGATCGCCGTCCCGACGAGGAGGAGCGTGCTCTGGACGAGGGTCGTCACGCCATCGGTGACGAGCTGGTCGATCGCCTCGACGTCGTTCGTCATCCGGCTGATGAGGACGCCGGCGCGGTTCCGCTCGTAGAAGCCGAGCGACAGCTTCTGGAGGTGGCCGAAGAGCTCGGTGCGCATGTCGGCGAGGATCCGCTCGCCGACCCAGCCGGTCATGTACGTCTCGACGTACGTCATCCCCCAGTTCGCGAGCCCGACCGCGATGAAGATCGCCATGACGAGCAGGAGGCGGCTGCCGGTCTTGCCGCCGACCGCGTCCTCGAACGCATACCGCGCGAGGAGCGGCGGAGCGAGCGCCGTTGCCGTCGCCGCGAGGAGCGAGAAGAGCGAGAAGAACGTCCGCGTCGGGTAGCGCCGCGTCAGCCGCCACAGGACGCTGAAGCGGCGGCGGGTCGTGCTCCACGACCAGTCGTCGACCTTCTCCGCGCGAGCCGCGCCCATCGGCTGGTGCATCCTCATGACATGGCTCCCGCGGCCACGTCCGGTAGCAGGTACCGGACGTGGCCCGAAAGAACGATGGCGTGCCCGCAATTTGCAGGCTTTTTCCGCTTCGCGAACCCGCGAAGGCCAATGGCTGAATTGGCCACGGCCGGTAGCAGGTACCGGACGTGTCCGGAGGTGCCAGTCGTCACGCGACCTCCTCCACGTCGGCACGCGCCTCGACGGCGTCGGCGAACTGCCGCTCGAGGAGGCCGTGCTCGTAGATCTCGCGGTAGATCGCGCTCGTCTCGACGAGCTCGGTAGTGCGGGCCGCGCGCGGCGATCCTGCCGCCGTCGAGGACGACGATCTCGTCGGCGAGCGCGATCGTCGAGAGGCGGTGCGCGATGATCAGCGTCGTCCGGCCGCGCATCACCTCGCGGAGGCCGACGCGGATCTGCGCCTCCGTTGTCGCGTCGACCGAGGCGGTTGCATCGTCGAGGATGAGGATGCGCGGGTCGAGTGCTAGCGCGCGCGCGATCGCGATCCGCTGGCGCTGCCCGCCCGAGAGCGTGATCCCACGCTCGCCGATCACGGTCTCGTAACCCTGCGGCAGCCGCTCGACGAACTCGTGCGCCTGCGCGAGCTGTGAGACGCGCTCGACCTCGTCGTCGGTCATCTCCGGCCGGCCGAACGAGATGTTCTCGCGCACCGTCGTCGAGAAGAGGAACGGATCCTGCGGGATGACGCCGATCTCGCGGCGCAGCGAGTCGAGCGTCACGTCGCGCACGTCGACGCCGTCGACGAGCACGCGTCCCGTCGCCGACGTCGTAGAAGCGCGGCACGAGCGAGGCGAGCGTCGTCTTGCCGGAACCGGTGTGGCCGATCAGCGCGACCGTCGTACCGGCGTCGAGGGCGAGGTCGAGGTGCTCGAGCACGGGCCGCCCTTCGAGGTACTCGAAGGAGACGTTCTCGAAGCGGATCTCACCGGCGCCGGCCGGCAGCTCGACCGCGGCGGGCTTGTCCGCGACCTCCTCGGGCTCGTCGAGCACCTGGAAGATCCGCTCGCCCGACGCCGTCGCGCGCTGCGCCTGGCCGATCCACATCCCGAGCGAGCGGAGCGGGGTGACGAGCATCCCGAACAGAAGTTGAAGATCACAAAGTCGCCCACGCGAGCGTGCCGCCGGCGACCATGCGAGCGCCGAACGAGCAGCACGGCGGCCTGGGCGAGGAGAGGCATGAAGGAGAGGAGCGGGACGTACGTCGCGCGCTGCCGGTTCGCCTGAATCGTCTGGTCGAAAAGCGCGTTCGTTGCGCGCGGCGAACTTCGCTTCCTCCGCCGGCTCCTGCGCGAATGCCTTGACGACGTGGACGCCGACGATGTTCTCCTCGGCAACCGTCGCAACGTCCGCGAGCTTCTGCTGGACGTCGCGGAGCGTCGGGTGCGCGATGTGGCTGTACCGGTAGGCGATCGCGACGAGGAAGGGCATCACCGCGAGCACGATCAGCGCGAGTTTCCACTGGAAGAAGAAGAGGACGACGGTCGCCGAGACGATTGTGAGGATGTTCTGGAAGAAGAAGATCAGGCCGTAGCCGAGGAAGAACCGCACGCCCTGCAGGTCGACCGTCGCGCGCGACATGAGCTGGCCCGTCTGGTTGCGGTCGTAGAACCCGAACGACAGCCGCACGAGGTGCGAATACATGCCGCTGACGCATGTCCATCTCGACGTCGAGCGCCTGCTTGCCCGAGATGAGCCGTCGGCCGAGCATGAGCGCTGCCCGAGACGAAGCCGAGCACCGCGATCACGCCGACGTCGAACCAAAGCTTGTGGGTGTTGTGGTGGAGCAGCGCGCCGTCGATCACGTTCCGGCCCGTCACCACCAGGAGCGCGATCTGGCACGCCTGCGAGCCGGTCGCGAGCACGATCGAGACGGCGACCCCGCGCCGGTACGGGCGGAGGAAGGAGAGAAGCCGCCAGAGCGTACGGCGGTAGGGAACGGCGCTCACTCCTTTGGAATGTAGCGCCGACCTCCTATGCTCCTTCGATGTCGGACCTCGAGCAGAACAAGGCGCTCACGCGCCGAATCTGGGAAGAGGGGTGGCGTGACCACCGGGTCGATGTCGGCGAAGAGATCTTCTCCCCGGACATCCAGCTCCACGTCATGGGCCGCACGGTGTCGGGGCTCGATGACATGCGCGCGACCCTCGAGCGCTGGCTTGCGTCCTTTCCCGACATATCGGCCGAGGTTGACATCCAGGTGGCCGAGGGCAATCTCGTGGCCGACCGCGTCACGTTCAACGGAACGCACAGTGGCGGGCCGTTCAACGACATCCAGCCGAGCGGCGCGCCCTTCACGTTCACCCAGACGACGATCTGCCGCGTGGCCGACGGCAAGGTTGCCGAGATCTGGGAGGACGTCGACTGGGCCGGCTTCATCCGCCAGCTCCGGGTCTCCTAGAGAGCGGTCAGCCCGTCGCGCACGAGGGCGAGCGCGCGATCGAGCCGCTCCTTGTTCGCCGGGACGGACGGCCAACTGCTCGCACCTGACGGGTGCGGGAGCGGGATGACGACTGCCTCGTCGTGCTCGTAGCGCTCGCCGACATGGGGAGTGAGGGTCGTGAAGCCGAGCTGGCGCTTCAGCGCGAGGAGGCCGACGGTGACGATCAGCCGCGGCCGCAGCAGTTCGAGCTCCCAGTCGCGCCAGAACGCGCACAGCTCCTGCTCCTCCGGCTCGGGCGTCCGGTCGCCGCGACCGGTCTGCGAGCGTCCGGGATCGCAGCGCGTCACCGACGCGCAATAGAACGACGCGTAGAACTCCTCCTCGCCGAGCTGGAGCCAGTCGCGGAGCTTCCGGCCGGCGCTGCCGCGCCACGGCAGCCGTTCGACTCCTTCGATGGGGCCGGGCGCCTGGCCGAAGAGATAGGCGCGTTGCGGCGGCCGGGCGAGCGGAGCCCGCACCGGCAGGGAGTGGAGCGGGTGACCGGCCTCGGCACAGGCGCGGCAGCGGGAGAGGTCGCACTCGAGCGAGGCGAGGGAACGGTACGAGGACTTGCGCGTCGTCATCCGCTCGGAGCGTAGGCTCGCGGCGTGGCGAGCGCGATCGGTCTCACCGGCGAGGACCTGACCGTCGAGGACGTGTGGGCCGTTGCGGTCGGCGGTGCGACCGTCGAGTTGACAGACGTGGCGCGGGCGAAGATGTGCGCCGCCCGCGAGCTCGTCGAGCGCGCCGCGCACGGCACGAGTGAGCACACGTACGGCGTCAACACCGGCTTCGGCCGCTTCGTTGCCGTCGCGATTCCCGAGGAGCAGACCGAAGAGCTGCAGCTGCGGCTCCTCCGCTCGCACGCGTGCGGCGTCGGCGAGCCGTATCCCGACGAGGTCGTCCGCGCAGCGCTGCTGCTGCGCGCGAACGCGCTTGCGAAGGGCAACTCCGGGGCGCGGGTCGAGACGGTCGAGCTGCTCCTCGCGCTGCTCGCGCGTGGCGTCCTGCCGGTCGTACCGGCGCGCGGTTCGGTCGGCGCTTCGGGCGATCTCGCGCCGCTCTCGCACCTCGCACTGCCGCTCGTGGGCGAGGGCGAGGCGTGGTTCGCCGGCGAGCGCCTGTCTGGCGCCGACGCCCTTGCGCGGGCCGGCCTCGAGCCCGTCCGCCTGGCGGCGAAGGAAGGACTCTCGCTCATCAACGGCACGCAGTTCATGGCGGCGATGCTCGCGCTCGGCCTCGTTCGCGCTCGGCGGCTCGCGCGCGCCGCCGACATCGCGTGCGCGCTCTCGGTGGAGGCACTGAACGGCTCACGCACCTCGTTCCTCCCGCAGATCCACGCGCTCCGGCCGCTGCGCGGCCAGGTCGCGTCGGCGGCGAACATCCTCCGGCTCCTCGATGGCTCGCCGATCATCGAGGCGCACCGCTGGTGCGACAAGGTGCAGGACGCGTACTCGCTGCGCTGCGCGCCGCAGGTGCATGGCGCGTCGCGCGACCTCCTCGACTACGCGACCTACACCGTCGGCGTCGAGCTCAACGCCGCGACCGACAACCCGCTCGTGCTCGTCGACGAGGAGGAGCTGGTCTCGAACGGCAACTTCCACGGGCAGCCGCTCGCGTTCGCGCTCGACACGACGGCGATGGCCGTGTCCGAGCTCGCGAGCATCTCGGAGCGTCGCATCGAGCGGCTTGTCAACCCGAATCTGTCCGACGGCCTGCCCGCGTTCCTCACCACCGACGGTGGGCTGAACAGCGGCTTCATGATCCCGCAGTACGTCGCGGCGTCGCTCGTCTCCGAGAACAAGGTTCTCTGCCATCCCGCGTCGGTGGACTCGATTCCGACGAGCGCCGGCCAGGAGGATCACGTCTCGATGGGGAACGCCGCCGGGCTGAAGCTGTGGCAGGTGCTTGCGAACTCCGAGCGCGCCGTCGCGATCGAGCTGCTCGCAGGCGCCCAGGCGGTCGAGTTCCACGCGCCGCTCGAGCCAGGCGCCGGCGGGCGCGCGGCGCGGGCGGCGGTGCGCGAGCTCTCGCCGCGCGTGAAGGACGACCGCTCCCTCTCTGCCGACATCGAGGCGGTCGCCGCCGCGATCGCCGACGGCTCGCTCGTCGGCGCCGTCGAAGTCGCGGTCGGGGAGCTCGAGTGAGCAACCCGCGCGTCGAGGCGCTCTGCGGCGATCTCTCGTCGATTCGCGCGCCGCGCGGCAGCGAGCTCAATGCGCGGCAGTGGTCGACCGAGGCGCCGCTCCGGATGCTTCTCAACAACCTCGACCGCGAGGTCGCGGAGCGGCCGGAGGATCTCGTCGTCTACGGCGGCTCCGGGAAGGCGGCGCGCAACCACGACGCGCTGCGGGCGATCGTCGGCGCGCTCCTCGAGCTCGGGCCCGACGAGACGCTCCTCGTCCAGAGCGGCAAGCCGGTCGGCGTCTTCACCACCCACGAGGGCGCGCCGCGCGTGCTCATCGCGAACTCGCTCCTCGTGCCGAAGTGGGCGACGTGGGACGAGTTCCGGCGGCTCGAGGCTGAGGGGCTGACGATGTTCGGCCAGATGACCGCCGGCTCGTGGATCTACATCGGCTCGCAGGGGATCCTCCAGGGGACGTACCAGACGTTCGCCGCGGCGGGGGAGAAGCACTTCGGCAGCGCTGACCTGCGTGGACGGTCGATTCTCACGGCGGGGCTCGGCGGCATGGGCGGCGCGCAGCCGCTCGCGGGCACGATGGCCGGCGCGGCGATCCTCTGCATCGAGGTCGATCCGGCACGGATCGAGCGCCGCCTCGAGACGCGATACCTCGACGAAGCGACCGACTCGCTCGACGATGCGCTCGCGCGCATTCGGGCGGCGGCGGCGGAGAAGCGTCCGCTCTCGGTCGGCCTGCTCGGGAACGCGGCCGACATCGTGCCCGAGCTCGCGGCGCGCGGCGAGGAGTTCGATCTCATCACCGACCAGACGGCCGCGCACGACCCGCTCACCGGCTACATCCCGCGCGGCTACTCCGTCGAGGACGCGGCCGCGCTCCGCTCGTCCGATCCGGACGAGTATCTCCGGCTCGCGCGGGAATCGATCGTCCGCCATGTCGAGGCGCTGCTCGAGTACGTCCGGCGCGGCGCCTATGTTTTCGATTATGGCAACAACCTGCGAGGTGAGGCCGCTGAAGGTGGGGTAGAGGAGGCCTTCTCATACCCGGGCTTCGTCCCGGCCTATATCCGGCCGCTCTTCTGTCGCGGCGTCGGGCCGTTCCGGTGGGCTGCGCTCTCGGGGGATCCGGCGGACATCGCGGTCATCGACGCGGCGCTTAAGGAGCTGTTCCCCGACGATCCGCTCCTCCAGCGGTGGCTCGAGCTCGCGCCCGCGCGCGTGGCCTTCCAGGGGCTGCCCGCGCGGATCTGCTGGCTCGGCTACGGCGACCGCGCGAAGGCGGGGCTCGCGATCAACGAGCTCGTCCGCAGCGGCGAGGTCAAGGCGCCGGTCGTGATCGGACGGGATCACCTCGACGCCGGCTCCGTCGCCTCGCCGTACCGCGAGACGGAGGCGATGCGCGACGGCTCCGACGCGATCGCCGACTGGCCGATCCTCAACGCGCTGATCAACACGGCGGCGGGCGCGACGTGGGTGAGTGTCCATCACGGCGGCGGCGTTGGAATCGGCAACGCGATCCACGCGGGGATGGTCGTCCTCGCCGACGGGACCGAGGCGCAGGCAGAGCGGCTCGAGCGGGTGCTCACGACCGATCCGGGCATGGGCGTCCTGCGGCATGCCGACGCGGGCTATCCCGAGGCGATCGCGGCCGCCGAGGCAGGCGGCCTGACGATTCCCTCGTGAGGCTCCTCGTCCGCGACCTTGCGCAGCTCGCGACGCCTGCCGGCCGCGAGGCGCCGTTGCGCGGCGCGGCGCTCGGGAACGTCGAGGTGCTCGACGACGCTTTCGTCCTCTGCGACGGCGAGACGATCGAGGCCGTCGGGCGGATGCGCGACCTGCCGCTCGCTCGACGGCGACGTCGCCGAGCTCGACGGGCGCGGCCTGCTGCGCGTGCCGGGCCTCGTCGACTGCCACACGCACGCGGCGTTCGGCGGCGACCGCGTGGAGGAGTTCTCGCTCCGAGCCGCCGGCGCGAGCTACGAGGAGCTGCACGCAGCCGGCGGCGGGATCCTCTCCACCGTCCGCGCCACGCGCGCGCTCGAGCGAGGGCGGCCTGCGCGCCGCCGTCGAGCGCCACCGCGACTGGATGCGCGCCGCCGGCACGACGACGTTCGAGGCGAAGTCGGGCTACGGCCTCGACCGTGACACCGAGCTCGCGTCCCTGCGCGCGATCCGGGACGCGGGCGGCGTCCCGACCTGGCTCGGCGCGCACGCCGTCCCGCCGGAGTTCGCAGACGCCGACGCGTATCTCGACTTCGCGCTCGCCGAGGTGCTTCCCGAAGCAGCCGAGATCGCGGAAGCCGCCGACGTCTTCCTCGAGCGCGGCGCCTTCGACGCCGGCACAGGCGCGGCGGTACCTCGAGGCGTGTCGCGACGCCGGCCTCGCGCTCCGCCTCCACGGCGACCAGTTCACGGAAGCCGGCGCGATCCCGCTCGCGATCGAGCTTGGCGCGCGTTCCGTCGACCATCTCGAGGCGACCGGCGACGACGGGATCAGAGCGCTCGCCGCAAGCGAGGTCACGGGCGTCCTCCTGCCGGCGAGCGCGCTCTTCCTCGACCGGCCGATGCCGCCGGCGCAGCGCCCTCGTCGACGCCGGCGCCGCAGTCGCGCTCGCGACCGACTTCAACCCGGGCAGCTCGTTCACGCGAGAGCCTCCCGCTCGTCTGCTCGCTCGCGGCGACGCAACTCCATCTCTCGCCGGCGGAGGCGCTGTCGGCGTGCACCGTGAACGCAGCGCACGTCCTCGGCCGCGCTGACCGGATCGGCCGCCTCGCGCCCGGCTTCCGCGCCGACATTGCGCTCCTCGGCGCGCCCGACTGGCGCTACCTCGCCTACCACCTCGGGGGGCGGGTCGTCGCCCGGGTCGTCGGCGGCGGCGAGCTAGCCTTGAACCGATGCCGACGAGGAAGCAGCGCAAGCGCATGCTGAAAGAGCGGCGCCACGAGTACGAGACCGTCTGGGTCGACGGCGACGGGAACGAGCTCGAGGAGCCGCCGGACGACATCGCGACGCCGAGAGCGGGCCGCGAGCGGCGGACCGACCGCCAGCAACAGGAGAAGCGCCCGCAGCAGCGCTCGTCCCGCGCGACGCGCACACCGCTGCCGCCGTCGTGGCGGCGGGCCGTGCGGCGCTCGCTCATCCTCGGCGCCGTGATCTTCGTGGCCTTCGCGCTCGTCTTCTCGAAGAACGGCAAGCACAACTACGCGTCCGCGGCGCTCCTCGCCGTTCTGTACACCGGGCTCTTCATCCCGTTCACGTACTACCTCGACCGCTTCGCCTTCCGCCGCTGGGAACGCCAGACCGGCGGCCAGGCCAAGAAGCGCTGACCCACCCCTTTACTAGACTCGCCGCCATGCCGCTCGTGGTGGACAGATACGCGCTCGGACCGCTGCAGACGAACTGTTACGTCGTCCGCACGGACCGCGACGCGACCGAGGCGGCCGTCGTCGACCCGGGCGGAGACGCGGCGTCGCTCCGCCTCGAGCTCGCGCGGCTCGGCACCTCGACTGCGGGGATCCTCATCACCCACGGCCACTTCGACCACGTCGGCGGCGTCGCCGATCTCGCGGAGGGAACCGGGGCCGAGGTGTGGATGCCCGAGGGTGAGCGAGAGCGGCTCGAGCGCTTCACCGAGTTCGCGCCGGTCGGCGTGCCCGGCCGGGCGCACCAGCCGGAGCATCTCGTCTCGGGTGGCGAGACGATCGAGGTGGCGGGCATCTCGTTCCAATGCCTCGCCGTGCCCGGTCACTCGCCCGCGCACGTCGCGTACTACGCGGACGGGGAGCTCTTCAGCGGCGACCTTCTCTTCGCAGGCTCGGTCGGCCGCGTCGATCTGCCGGGCGCCGACTGGGACACGCTGCTCGACTCGGTCCGGATGCTCGCCGACCGCCTGCCGCCGGAGACGGTCGTCCATCCCGGTCACGGCGCGGAGACGACCCTCGGCATCGAGCTTGCGCGCAACCCGTTCCTCGCCGAGCTTCGCACCGCCGCGGAATGAGCGAGAAGTTCCAGGCGCCGCGCGGGACGCACGACGTCCTGCCGGCCGACCGTCTCTGGTGGCACGTCGTCCGGACGATCGAGGAGCAGTGCGCTCAGTACGGCTGGTCGCGCATCCAGACGCCCGGCTTCGAGGAGACGGCGCTCTTCGAGCGGACGTCCGGCGCCGGCTCCGACGTCGTGCACAAGGAGATGTACACGTTCGAGGATCGCGAGCGACCGCTCGCTCACGCTCCGGCCCGAGGGCACCGCGCCGATCGCGCGCGCGTACGTCGAGCACGGCCTCACGCAGGAGCCGCAGCCGGTGAAGTCGTACACGATCGCGCCGATGTACCGCTACGGGCGGCCCGGCCGCGGCCGCTTACCGCGAGCACTGGCAGCTCTCGCTCGAGGCGATCGGCTCCGATGACCCCGCGATCGATGCAGAAGTGATCCAGTTCTACGACGAGCTGCTGCGGCGCCTCGGCATCACGGAGTGGCGCGCTCCAGCTCAACTCGATCGGCGACGCGAATTGCCGCCCGCAGTACGTCGCGCTGCTCGAGGAGTGGCTCGACGCGCATCCCGAGCTCGCGATCGACGACGACGTCGCGCACAAGCGCGCGACGAGCGTCCTCTCAGGTCTTCGACGTCAAGAACGAAGGCGTGCGCGCTGCGCTCGATCTCGCCCCGAAGATCGGCGACTCGCTATGCGACGACTGCCGTGCCCACTTCGACGCGGTGAAGGCGCATCTCGACGCGTACGGGGTCGCGTACACCCTCGACCCGTCGCTCGTGCGCGGGCTCGACTACTACTCCCGCACGACCTTCGAGTTCGTCGGGCCGGAGGAGAACGTCAACTCGACGCTCGTGCGGCGGCGGCCGCTACGACGGCCTGGTCGAGGCGGTCGGCGGTCCCGCCGACGCCGGGCATCGGCTTCGGCGCGGGGCTCGAGCGGCTCCATGCTCGCGCTCGAGCGTGAAGGCGTGACGGCCGACGAGCCACGCCTCGACGTCTTCGTTCGCCTTCGAGGAGCCAGCGCTGCGCGACCGCGTCCTCCCGCAGATCGCCGCCTGGCGAGCGGAGGGCCGCGCCGTCGACACCGACTACGCTGGCCGCTCGATGAAGGGGCAGCTCACGCAGGCGCAGCGGCTCGGCGCGGAGACGGTCGTCGTCGCGCGCGCAGACGGGACGTATCGCGTGCGGCGGCGCGGGCGAGGACGATCGCGTCGTGCGACGACCTCGCGGGAGATGCTAGTGGCTGGCGCGACGTCATGTGCGGCGAGCTCCGCGCGGCCGACGCCGGGCGGCGCGTCACGCTCGCCGGCTGGGTCGACACGCGCCGCGACCACGGCGGCCTCGTCTTCGTCGACCTCCGCGACCACACCGGGAAGTCCAGCTCGTCCTCAACGGAGTCCGAGCGCGCGCGCACGAGCTCCGCAACGAGTTCGTCCTCCAAGCGGAGGGCGAGGTCGTCGCGCGCGCGCCGGCGCCGTGAACCCGAACCTCGCCGACCGGCGAGGTCGAGATCCAGGTCGACGAGCTGCGGATCCTCTCGCGCTCGACGCCGCTCCCGTTCCAGCTCGACGAGGAGAATGTCGACGAGATCGCTTCGCCTGCGCTACCGCTGGCTCGACATGCGGACGCGAGCGGATGCAGCGCAACCTCCGGCTGTCCACATACTGCGATCGCAGGGATCCGCCGGCGATGGACGACCTCGGCTTCGTCGACGTCTGGACGCCGTCATGACGCGCGGCACGCCGGAGGGTGCGCGCGACTTCCTCGTTCCCGTGCGCCTGCAGCCGGGCAAGTTCTTCGCGCTCGCGCAGTCGCCGCAGCTGTTCAAGCAGCTCTGCATGGTCGGCGGGCTCGACCGCTACTACCAGATCGCGACGTGCTGGCGCGACGAGGATCTCCGCGCCGACCGGCAGTTCGAGTTCCGCCAGCTCGACCTCGAGATGGCGTTCGTCGAGCAGCGAGGACGTGCTCGACGTGCATGGAGGCTGCGTCGTCGCGAGCTTCGAGGCGGTCGGGACGAGAGCCGCCGCCGCGGCCGTTCCCGCGCATCGCGTACGCCGAGGCGATCGCGCCGTACGGCACCGACAAGCCGGACCTCCGCTTCGGCGATCGAGATCCAGGACGCGACCGAGGTCGACGCGCGGCTCCGAGTTCGGCGTCTTCACGAGCGCGCCAGTGCGTCCGCTACCTCGTCGTGCCGCAGACGTTCTCGCGCGCCGAGCTCGAGAAGCTCGAGGGCTTCGCGAAGGAGTGGGGACTTCT